>NZ_QVLS01000009.1 GCF_003417535.1 Hydrogenophaga borbori | reverse complement strand
CTGCTGGCCGAGCAGAACACCAACATGGCGCTGCGCTACGCCGACTACGGCTACATCATGGAGAGCGGGCGCATCGTCATGGACGGGCCCGCGACCGAGCTGCGCAACAACGAGGACGTCAAGGAGTTCTACCTCGGCATGGGCGGCGGCGAACGCAAGAGCTTCAAGGACGTGAAGAGCTACAAGCGGAGGAAAAGGTGGCTGGCGTGATGAATCCGTTCTTCGATGCGCTGGAGACGCGCGCCCCCGCGCAACGCGAGGCCGAGCAGATGGCCGCGCTGGCGCGGCAGGTCGCGCACGCGCAGGCGCACAGCCCGGCCTTCGCCGAGATCCTGAGCGGCGTGGACGCGTCCGGCGTGAACAGCCGCGCCGCGCTGGCCAAGCTGCCGGTCACGCGCAAAAGCAGCCTGCTGGCGCGCCAGCGCGCCCAGGTCGCCCGCGACGCCTTCGGCGGCTTCAGCACCCTGGTGCGGGGACCCGCAATGACGCGCCTGTACGCGTCGCCCGGCCCGATCTACGAACCCGAGGGCGCGACGCGCGACTACTGGCGCACCGGACGCGCCTTGTTCGCGGCGGGCTTTCGAGCCGGCGAGCTGGTGCACAACGCCTTCAGCTATCACATGACGCCGGGCGCCTTCATCCTGGAGTCGGGCGCGCACGCGGTGGGCTGCACCGTCTTTCCCGCCGGCACCGGCCAGACCGAACAGCAGCTGCAGGCCATGGCCGAGCTGCGGCCCGAGGGCTACACCGGCACGCCCAGCTTCCTGCGCATCCTGATCGAGAAAGCCGCCGAAACCGGCGCGGACCTCTCGTCCCTGACGAAGGCGGTGGTGGGCGGCGAGGCCTGCCCGCCCAGCCTGACCGCCTGGTTCGCCGAACGCGGCGTGGCCGTGTACCAGACGTATGCCACCGCCGACCTCGGCCTGGTGGCCTATGAAACCGCCGCCCGCGAGGGCCTGGTGCTGGAAGAGCAGGTGATCGTGGAGATCGTGCGCCCGGGCACGGACGATCCCGTGGCCGAAGGCGAGGTCGGTGAGCTGGTGGTCACCACGCTCAATCCGGCTTACCCGCTGATCCGCTTCGGCACCGGCGACCTCTCGGCCATGCTGCCGGGCGCCTGTCCCACGGGCCGCACGGCGCCGCGCATCAAGGGCTGGATGGGCCGCGCCGACCAGACCACCAAGGTGCGCGGCATGTTCGTGCACCCCTCCCAGGTGGCCGACATCGCGCGCCGCTTCCCGCAGATCCGCAAGGCCCGACTGGTGGTCAGCGGCGAGATGGCCAGCGACCAGCTCTGCCTGCGGGTAGAGGCCGAGCCGGGCGGCCAGGCCACCGAGGCGCTGCGCGAGAGCATCGCCGCCGCCGTTCGCGATATCACCAAGCTGCGCGGCGAGGTGGAGCTGGTGGCGCCCGGCAGCCTGCCCAACGACGGCAAGGTGATCGAGGACGCCCGCAGCTACCGCTGAAGGGCGCCGGGACAGGGGTTTGTACGGGTGGGGGGCTACGTATTTCCCGCGATGGCCGTCCCTGCGGGCCCGCATAGCATGCGCGGGTCATTAACCTCCCTACAGGAGACAACCATGAAACAGCTCGTCACCCTGGCCCTGGGCACAACCCTGGCGGTGGGCGCGTTCGCCCAGGCCTTCCCCAGCAAGCCCGTCACCTTCGTGGTGCCCTTCGCCGCCGGCGGCCCGACCGACCTGGTGGCGCGCCAGCTCGCCGAGGCCATGCGCAAGCCGCTGGGCAACAACGCCAACATCGTGGTCGAGAACACCGCCGGCGCCGGCGGCACCATCGCCGCGACCCGCGTGGCCCGCGCCCCCAAGGACGGCTACACCCTGCTCGTGTGGCACATCGGCATGGCCGCCACCGACAGCCTCTACAAGAAGAAGCAGTTCAGCGCCCTGGACGACTTCGAGTACCTGGGCGCCATCAACGACGTGCCCATGACGCTGCTGGGTTCCAACAAGCTCAACGCCAACACCTACCGCGACTTCGAGGCCTACATCCGCTCCAACGGCGGCAAGCTCAACCTGGCGCACGCCGGCCTGGGTTCGGCCTCGCACATCTGCGGCCTGATGTGGCAGCACGCCGTGAAGCTCGACAAGTCCATGACCACCATCGCCTACCGCGGCACCGGCCCGGCCATGAACGACCTCATCGGCGGCCAGGTGGACGTGATGTGCGACCAGACCACCAACACCACCTCGCAGATCGAGGGCGGCCGCGTGAAGGCCTTCGCCGTGACCACGGCCAAGCCGCTGAGCAACCACCCCATCCTCAAGCACTACCCCTCGCTGCAGGAAATGGGCCTCAAGGGCTTCAACCTCACCATCTGGCACGGCATGTACGCCCCGAAGGGCACGCCGCCCGACGTGCTGAAGAAGCTCAATGACGCCCTCAAGGTCGCGCTCAAGGACCCCGAGTTCATCAAGCGCCAGGAAGAACTGGGCGCCATCGTGGTGACCGACGACCGCGTCACGCCCGAAGGCCACAAGAAGTTCGTGGCCAACGAGATCGCCAAGCTCAAGGTGGTGATCGACGCGGCCGGCCAGTACGCCGACTGACAGAAGGCTCCCCCCGCGGCGCTTCGCGCCACCCCCCTGAGCGGGGGCGACACCTGCGGCCCGGCACAGCCGGTTCCGCGGTGTCGCTGGGCTGACACCTGCGCTCGCCAGGTGGTAGTCCTCCGGTTGACTCCTCAGATGGTCCCTATAGGCTGGCGGTCACTCACCGCACTGATCAGGAGCCCGTCCATGCGCCTCAGCCGCCGATCCCTCGTTGCCCTCGCCACCGCCCTGGCCCTGCCTGCCGCCACGCTCGCACAGGGTGCCTGGCCGACCAAGCCGGTGCGCATCGTCGTGCCCTTCGCGCCGGGCGGCACCACCGACATCCTGGCCCGCACCCTTGCGCCCGAACTGAGCAAGGCCTTCGGCCAGAGCTTCGTGGTGGAGAACCGCGCGGGCGCTGGCGGCAACATCGGCGCCGAGGTGGTGGCCAAGTCGCCCGCTGACGGCTACACCCTGCTCATGGGCACCGTGGGCACGCACGGCATCAACAAGTCGCTGTACAGCAAGCTGCCCTACGACCCGCAGAAGGACTTCGCGCCCGTGACCCTGGTGGCCGGCGTGCCCAACGTGATGGTGATGAGCACCCGGCGCGCGCAGGAACTGGGGGTCCACAACGTGGCAGATTTCATCCGGGTCGCCAAGGCCCGGCCGGGGCGCCTGAACATGGCCTCCAGCGGCAATGGCACCTCCATCCACCTGGCCGGCGAGCTGTTCAAGTCGCGCACCGGCATCTTCATGACGCACATCCCCTACCGCGGCTCGGGGCCGGCCATGACGGACCTGCTGGCAGGCAACATGGACGTGATGTTCGACAACCTGCCCTCGGCGATGGCGCACATCCAGGCCGGCAACCTCAAGGCCTTCGCCGTGACCAGCGCGGTGCGCTCGGCCGCCCTGCCCGACGTGCCCACGGTGGCCGAGGCGGGCAAGCTGCCGGGCTTCGAGGCCAGCTCCTGGTTCGGCCTGCTCGCGCCGGCCGGCACGCCGCCCGACACCGTGAACCGCCTGCAGCAGGAAACCGCCAAGGCCCTCAACGCCCCGGCGGTGAAGGAACGCCTGCTGGCCCAGGGCGCCATACCCAGTGGCAACACGCCCGCCGAGTTCGCGGCCCTGATCGACGCGGAAATCCGCAAGTGGGAGGCTGTGGTGAAGGCCTCGGGCGCGAAGGTGGATTGACGGCGGCAGGCGGGCTCACACCCCCCAGACCACCTCCACGCGCTCCTTCAGGGCGCGCTGCAGCATTTCAATGAAGGGCGTGCTGCGCATGCGCAGGCTCACGCTCTCGAACGTCGGCGGGACCTCGCCCTTGGCCTCGGCCTCGTCGCGCAGGCGCTTGTGTTCGGCTTCCTCGTTCAGCACCGCGGCGCGGATCGCGTCGATCGCGCGCGGCATGTCGTCGGGCAGCAGCACCCCGGGGCTGTCCGGGTCCTTGCCCAGGATTTCCAGCATGCGCTTGCCGTGCGCCGGCAGCATGACGAGATCGCCGGTCTCCCGGGATTTGAAGCGGTACACACTCATGTCGTTTCTCGAACACTGAACACCTGACCTTACTCCCTTGGGGACGGCCACGCCAGTGCGCTGATGTAACACGGCCTTCATTGGCAAGGGTTTACCCGGTTGTTCGCTGATGTTTCATGTCTAAACTAATTAAACATGAAAACGTCGCTGCAACGCATCCTGTGCATCGGTGGTGGCCCGGCGGGGCTGTACTTCGCGCTGTTGATGAAGCGGCGACAGCCCTCGCTGGAGGTCACGGTCGTCGAGCGCAACCGCCCCTTCGACACCTTCGGCTGGGGCGTGGTGCTGTCCGACCAGACCCTGGGCAATCTGCGCGCGGCCGACCCCGAAACGGCCCAGGAAATCGGCGACGCCTTCAACCACTGGGACGACATCGAGGTCTTCTACAAAGGCCGCAGCGTGCGCAGCGGCGGCCACGGCTTCTGCGGCATTGGCCGCAAGCGGCTACTCAACGTGCTGCAGGCGCGCTGCCAGCAGCTCGGCGTCAAGCTGGTGTTCGAGACCGACGTCACCGACGACCAGGCCCTGGCCGCGCAGTACCAGGCCGACCTGGTCATCGCCAGCGACGGCCTCAACAGCCGCGTGCGCACACGCTACGCCAGCACCTTTGAGCCCGACATCGACAACCGCCAGTGCCGCTTCGTGTGGCTTGGCACCAAAAAGACCTTCGACGCCTTCACCTTCGCCTTCGTCCAGACCGAGCATGGCTGGTTCCAGGCCCACGCCTACCAGTTCGACGCCGACACCTCGACCTTCATCGTGGAGACGCCCGAACACGTGTGGAAGGCGCACGGCATCGACCAGATGAGCCAGGAGGACGGCATCGCCTTCTGCGAGAAGCTCTTCGCGCCCTACCTCGACGGCCACCGCCTCATCAGCAACGCCGGCCACCTGCGCGGCTCGGCCATCTGGATCCGCTTCCCGCGCGTGATCTGCAAGACCTGGGTGCACTGGCAAGGCATCGACCCCCACGCGCCGCCGCTGCGCGGGTCGCTCCCCTCCGAGGCGGCTGATCCGGCTGGGGGCGACCCGGCGCCGGGTCGCACAGCGCGGCGCGTCCCCATCGTGCTGATGGGCGACGCCGCGCACACGGCGCACTTCTCCATCGGCAGCGGCACCAAGCTCGCCCTGGAAGACGCCATCGACCTGGCCACCGAGTTCGAGCGCCACCCCGACGCCGACGTCGCCACGGTGCTGCAGGCCTACGAAGCCCGGCGCAGCGTGGAGGTGCTCAAGATCCAGAACGCCGCGCGCAACTCCACCGAGTGGTTCGAGCACGTGGACCGCTACACCGGCATGGAGATCGAGCAGTTCGCCTACTCGCTGCTCACGCGCAGCCAGCGCATCAGCCACGAGAACCTGCGCCTGCGCGACGCCCGCTGGCTGGAAGGCTACGAGAACTGGCTCGCGACGCGCGCCGGCAGCGCGGCCGCGAAACACCCCACACCCCCCATGCTGCTGCCGCTGACGGTGCGCGGCCTGTCCCTGAAGAACCGCATCGTCGTATCGCCCATGGCGCAGTACAAGGCGCAGGACGGCGTGGTGGGCGACTGGCACTTCGTTCATCTGGGCGCGCGCGCCGCGGGCGGCGCCGCGCTGGTGATGGTCGAGATGACCAGCCCCACACCCGAGGGCCGCATCACCCCCGGCTGCCCCGGGCTGTGGAACGACGCGCAGCAGCGCGCCTTCGAGCGCATCGTTCGCTTCGCCCATGAGCAGGGCAACGGCGTGAAGATCGGCCTGCAGCTCGGCCACAGCGGCCCCAAGGGGTCCACGCAACTGGGCTGGGAACAGATCGACGAACCCCTGCCCAGCGGCAACTGGCCGCTGCTGTCGGCCAGCGCCCTGCCCTACGGCGAGCAGAACCAGGTGCCGCGCGCCATGACCCGCGCCGACATGGACGCCATGACCGCCGCCTTCGTCGACTCGACGCGGCGCGCCGCCGCCGCCGGCTTCGACTGGCTGGAGCTGCACTGCGCGCACGGCTACCTGCTCTCGGCCTTCATCTGTCCGCTCACCAACCAGCGCACCGACGCCTATGGCGGCTCGCTGGAGAACCGCTGCCGCTACCCGCTGGAAGTCTTCCAGGCCATGCGCGCCGCCTGGCCCGCCGACAGGCCCATGAGCGTGCGCATCTCGGCGCACGACTGGGCGCCCGGTGGCAACACGCCCGACGACGCGGTGGCCATCGCGCGCCTGTTCAAGGCCGCTGGCTGCGACGTGATCGACGTCTCCTCGGGTCAGACCACGCGCCAGGCCAAGCCGGTGTATGGCCGCATGTACCAGACACCGTTCGCCGACCGCGTGCGCAACGAGGTCGACATCCTGACCATGGCCGTGGGCGCCATCAGCGAGGCCGACCACGCCAACAGCATCGTGGCCGCGGGCCGCGCCGACCTGTGCGCCGTGGCCCGACCGCACCTGGCCAACCCGGCCTGGACGCTGCACGAGGCCGCCAAGCTGCAGACCCGCGCCATCGATTGGCCCGCGCCCTACCTGAGCGGGCGCGACCAGCTCTACCGGGAGATCGCCCGCCAGCAAGCCATGAAAGCGCAAGAAGAAGAGGAGGCCAGCAAATGAACGCTCTCGAAAACCTGGACCTCGAGGCGCGCGCGCACAGCGAGCACGCGCATGAGCTGCGCCTGTGGTTGCGCCTGCTCACCTGCTCGCAGCTGATCGAGAAGCGCGTGCGCGCGGGGCTTCGCGAGCACTTCGACACCACGCTGCCGCGCTTCGACCTGATGGCGCAGCTCGAACGCCACCCGGACGGACTGAAGATGAAGGAGCTGTCGCACCGGCTCATGGTCACGGGTGGCAACGTCACCGGCATCACCGACCAGCTCGTGGCCGAGGGCCTGGTCGAGCGCACCGGCGTCGAGGGCGACCGCCGCGCCTTCCGCGTGCGCCTGACCGAGCGCGGCCGCCGCGCCTTCACCCAGATGGCCGAGCAGCACGAGCACTGGATCGTGGAGGCCTTCGAGGGCCTGTCGCCGCGCGACCTCGAGCAGCTCTACAAGCTGCTGGGCAAGGTCAAGCAGCACCAGCTCGAACTCAACCAGCGCCTGACGGACGCCATCGAATGAAACACCCCATCCCCGACCACAACCCCATGCGCGGCCAGTACGCGCCGGCCCCGGCCTCGCCCCGGCACTTCGCCCTGTCCATCGCCGGTGGCGTGGCCACCGTCACGCTCAACCGCCCGGACCGCAAGAACCCGCTCACCTTCGACTCGTACGCCGAGCTGCGCGACTGGTTCCACGGCCTGCAACGCGCCACCGACGTGAAGGCGGTGGTGCTCACCGGCGCGGGCGGCAACTTCTGCTCCGGCGGCGACGTGCACGAGATCATCGGTCCGCTGACGAAGATGACCATGCCCGAGCTGCTGGCCTTCACGCGCATGACGGGCGCGCTGGTGAGCGCCATGCGCGCCTGCCCGCAGCCCATCGTGGCGGCCATCGACGGCGTGTGCGCCGGCGCCGGCGCCATGATGGCCCTGGCCAGCGACCTGCGCCTGGGCACGGCGCGCGCCAGCACCGCCTTCCTGTTCACGCGCGTGGGCCTGGCCGGCGCCGACATGGGCGCCTGCGCCCTGCTGCCGCGCCTGATCGGCCAGGGCCGCGCCAGCGAGCTGCTGTTCACCGGCCGCGCCATGAAGGCCGACGAGGGCCTGGCCTGGGGCTTCTTCAACGCCCTGCACGAGCCCGAGGCCCTGCACGGGGCCGCGCTCCAGCTCGCGTCCTCGCTCGCCGAAGGCCCGACCTTCGCGCACGGCATGACCAAGACCATGTTGCACCAGGAGTGGGCCATGACGCTGGACCAGGCCATCGAGGCCGAGGCCCAGGCCCAGGCCATCTGCATGCAGACGCAGGACTTCCGCCGCGCCTACGAGGCCTTCGCGGCGAAGCAGCGCCCGGTCTTCGAGGGAGACTGAGCCCATGGTCGCCTTCGACCGCCCCCATGGCATGACCCCGCCGCAGGCGCAGTGGGAGCTGCCCTTTTTCGGCGAACACCACCGCGCGCTCGCCCTGGGCCTGGCCGACTGGGCCGGCGCGCAGCGGGTCGACGAATCCGACGACCGCCGCGCCTGCCGCGACTGGGTGCGCCGCCTGGGTGACGCCGGCTGGCTGCGCTACTGCGTGCCCGCCGCGCACGGCGGTGCGCTCGACAAGCTCGACTCGCGCGCGCTCGTGGTCCTGCGCGAAACGCTGGCCTTCCACTCGCCGCTGGCCGACTTCGCCTTCGCCATGCAAGGCCTGGGCAGCGGCAGCATCACGCTCGGGGGCAGCGAGGCGCAGCGCGAGCAGCGCCTGCGCGCCGTGGCCAGTGGCGCGCAGATCGCCGCCTTCGCGCTCAGCGAACCCGAGGCCGGTTCCGACGTGGCCGGTATGCGAACCCGCGCCCGCCCGGTGGACGGCGGCTGGGCACTGGATGGCTGCAAGACCTGGATCAGCAACGGCGGCCTGGCCGACTACTACGTGGTCTTCGCCAAGACCACGCCCGACGCCGGCGCGCGCGGCATCAGCGCCTTCGTCGTGCCGGCCGACGCGCCGGGCCTGGACACCACCGAGCACATCGACGTGATGGCCCCACACCCGCTCGCCACCCTGCGCTTCAAGGACTGCCGCGTCGGCGCCGACGCGCTGGTGGGCACGGTGGACGGGGGCTTCAAGCTGGCCATGCAGACGCTGGACATCTTCCGCGCCTCGGTGGCCGCCGCCGCGCTGGGCATGGCACGCCGCGCCTTCGCCGAGGCGGTGGCCCACGCGAAGCGGCGCGAGATGTTCGGCCAGCACCTGGCCGACTTCCAGCTCACTCAGGCGCGCCTGGGCGAAATGAGCGCGCTGATCGACGCCGCCGCGATGCTCACCTACCGCGCCGCCTGGATGCGCGACGAGAGCGCCTCGCACGGCGCCGGCACACCGGCCTATACCGCCGCCGCCGCGGCCGCCAAGCTCACCGCCACCGAGAACGCGCAGCGCGTGATCGACATGGCCGTGCAGATGTTCGGCGGGCGCGGCGTGCGCGTGGGCGAGGTGGTGGAACACCTCTACCGCGACATCCGCTCGCTGCGCATCTACGAGGGCGCGAGCGAAGTGCAGCTCCTGATCCTCGGCAAGAACGCCCTGCGTTGAACCAGAGACACCGATGACATCCGCCCAGACCGACCGCTTCGTGCACGACCGGCTGCCCCCACCGGGGCAATGGCCCGAGCTGCGCTTCGACACGCCCGAGCTGCAGGCCATTCCCGCGCAGGTGAACCTGGTGCAGGCCCTGTTCGACCAGGCCTTCTCCCGGGGCCACGCCGATCGCCCCTTCCTGCGCAGCGACGCGCGCACGCTGAGCTATGCGCAGGCGCGCGAGCAGGTCAACCGCATCGCCAACCTGCTGGTGCGCGAACACGGCCTGGTGCCCGGCAACCGCGTGCTGCTGCGCGGCGGCAACTCGGTGGCCATGGCGCTGGCCTGGCTGGCCGTGGTGCAGGCCGGGCTGGTGGTGGTCGCCACCATGCCGCTGCTGCGCGCCAAGGAGCTCTTGGGCATCATTCACAAGTCCCAGCCCGCACTGCTGCTGTGCGACGCCGCGCTCACCGGCGAGCTCGAGGCCTGCGGCAGCGCGCTGCCGCTGCTGCGTTTCAACACCGACGCCGCCGACGGCCTCGAAGCGCTGGCCGCGCGCCAGCCCGCGCAGGCCACGCCCTGCCCCACCGCGGGCGAGGACATCGCGCTGCTGGCCTTCACCTCCGGCACCACGGGCGTGCCCAAGGCCGCCGTGCACACGCACCGCGACGTGCTCGCCGCCTGCGAGTGCTGGCCGCGCCACGTGCTGCGCGCCACGCCGGACGACGTGGTGGTGGGCTCACCGCCGCTGGCCTTCACCTTCGGCCTGGGCGGCCTGCTGATCTTCCCGATGTGGGCCGGCTGCTCGGTCTACTTCCCCTCGATCGCCTACACGCCCGAGGCCATGGTCAAGCTCATCGCCGACAAGGGCGCGACCATCTGCTACACCGCGCCCACCTTCTACCGGCAGATGGCGCCCTTCGCGCAGCAGCACGGCATCGGCCGACTGCGCCTGTGCGTGAGCGCGGGCGAGGGCCTGCCCGATGCCACGCGCCAGCTGTGGAAACAGGCCAGCGGCATCGAGATGCTCGACGGCATCGGCGCCACCGAGATGTTCCACATCTTCATCTCGGCCGCGCCCGAGGCCGTGCGGCGCGGTGCCATCGGCACGGTGGTGCCGGGCTACACCGCGCGCATCGTGAACGACGCCGGCCAGCCGGCGGCCGATGGCGAAATCGGCCGCCTGGCGGTGATCGGCCCCACGGGCTGCCGCTACCTCGACGAGCCGCGCCAGGCGCAGTACGTGCAAGGCGGCTGGAATTTCCCCGGCGATGCCTTCCAGCGCGACGCCGACGGCTACTACTTCTACCAGGCGCGCACCGACGACATGATCATCACGGCGGGCTACAACGTGGCCGGCCCCGAGGTCGAGTCCTCGCTGCTGGCGCACCCGGCGGTGGCCGAGTGCGGCGTGGTCGGGCGGCCCGACGAGGAGCGCGGCCAGGTGATCGTGGCCTACGTGGTGCTCAAGCCCGGGCACGCGGGCGACGCGGCCATGGTCAAGGCCCTGCAGGACCACGCCAAGGCCAGCATGGCGCCCTACAAGTACCCGCGCGAGGTGGTCTTCGTCGAACGGCTGCCTCGCACCGAAACCGGCAAGCTGCAACGCTTCGCCCTTCGTCAAAACGCTTCTCCCGCCAAGGCCTGACACCATGCTGCAACACCTTCACCCCGACGGCTGGACGCCACCCAAGGGCTACGCCAACGGCATCGCCGCGCGCGGCACGCAGATCTTCGTCGGCGGCCAGATCGGCTGGAACAGCCAGCAGCGGTTCGACAGCGACGACTTCATCGCCCAGACGCGCCAGGCGCTGCAGAACGTGCACGACGTGCTGCGCAGCGGCGGCGCCGGCCCTGAGCACATGGTGCGCATGACCTGGTACATCCTCGACCGCGACGAGTACAACGCCCGCCTGCGCGAGCTCGGCGAGGCCTACCGTGCGGTCATGGGCAAGCACTTCCCCGCCATGACCTGCGTGGAAGTGAGCCGGCTGGTCGAGGCGCGCGCCAAGGTGGAGATCGAGGTCACGGCCGTGCTGCCGGACCCGGTGGCCCACCAGGCCGGCTGAGCCGGGGCGGGGCGCTCAGCCCTCGCGGGCGCTGTCCGCCAGGTCGGGGGGCAGCGTGAAGCTCACACGGCAGCCCTGGCCAGGCGAGGACTCGCAGCGCGCGATGCCGCCGTGGCGTTCGATGATGCGGCGCATCAGCGCCAGGCCCACGCCCATGCCCTCGTAGTCGAGCGAGTGGTGCTGGCGCTGGAACAGCGTGAACACCTTGTCGGCCGCGCGCCGGTCGAAGCCCACGCCGTTGTCGTTCACGTAGAACAGCCGCGTGCCATCGGCCCCTTCCTGCCAGCCCACCTCGATCCGGGGTTCTTGCACCGAGCGCGTGAACTTCAGGGCGTTGTCCAGCACGTGCGAGAAGGCCTGGGCGAGCAGCATGGGGTCGCCGCGCACGACCGGCAGGTCCGGGTCGATGCGCCACGACACGCGGGCCGCGTGCGGATGCCGGTTCAGGTGCACCAGCAGGCCCTGCACCAGCGGCCCCAGCGGCACGGCCTGCGCATCCACCCGCACGCGCGACAGGCGGGTGAAATCCAGCAGGGCATCGATCATGCCGTTCATGCCTTCGACAGCCCGCATTGCCGATTGCGTGTACTCCCGCTGCACCGGGTCGTCCACCTGATCCGCGTGTTCGCGCATCAGCCGCAGGTAGCCCCGGGCGTGGCGCAGCGGCGTGCGCAGGTCGTGCGACAGGATCTGCGCGAAGGCGTCGATGTCGCGCAGCGCCAGGCCCTGCGAGCGCGTGCGCGATTCCAGCTGCGCCTGCAGGTTCTCGGCGCGTGTGTAGGGCACCAGCGTCTCGCGGTCCTGCCAGCGCGACAGGTCGAGCACCATGGCGTCGAAGCCCAGGTACAGGCCACCCGGATCGATCAAGGGCATGCCCATGAGCAGGGCCGAGAAGCGCTCACCGGTGTGGCGGTACAGGGCCAGCCGCAGCTCGCGCATCTGCCCCGTGTGCCGCAGCCCCTCGATAAACCCGTCCAGAGCCCCCACGCGCTCGTCGTGCTCGGAGATGCCCAGGAAGTGGGCCAGCGGCGTCATTGGATGGGCCTGGCCTTCGAACCACGCATGCGCCGTGGTGTTGGCGCTGTGCACCATCCCGTCGGCGGTGATGAGCAGCAGCGCGCAGGGCAATCGGTCGCCCGGGGGCAGCGGCCATTCGGCCACGGGTAACACGGACAACAAGGGACGGTTCGACACGGCAGGCACTCGCTCGGTGACAACTCGCCCTGGGGCGTGTTTGCAACATCATGCAACGTTCGGCGGGGTGGCACCAGCCCTGCCCCGCAAGGGGCACCTGTCAATCCTGACGCCCCGTTCCCTGTCAGAACTGTCAGGTGCGCACGCGGCCGTCGCCGGTGAGCATCGACAGCTCGGAGAAGCGCGAGGCCACATGGTTGTCGGGGCTCAGCGAGATGCTGAAGCCACCGAAGCTGGTGTCGCCGATGGCTTCGAGCCCGCTCACGAGCGTGCCCGAACCGACACGGCCGCCCGCGCGGCGCGCGCCTTCGGCCAGCAGGCGCGCGGCCAGAAAGCCCTCGAGGCTGGAGTAGTTGGGCTGCACCTTGTTGCCGCCGCGCGCGATCGCGTCGAGGAACTCGCGCGTGATGGGACGCGCAGTGGAGAAGGGGTTGGGCACCACCTGCGAAATGGCCACGCCCGCGCCGTCCTTGCCGAGCGCATCGGCCAAGGCTTGCGTGCCGACGAAGGACACGTTGAAGAAGGTGCCGCCGAAGCCGGCCTTGCGCGCCTCGCGCACGAAGGCCGCGCAGGACGCGTAGGCACTGATCTGCACCACCGCCTGCGGCTTGGCCGCGACGATGGTGGCCACGGCCTGGGCGACGTCGACCGAGTTGCGCTCCACCGTGGCCGTTGCCTTGGGCTTGAGCTGGCGCTGCTGCAGCGCGAGCGTCACGCCGTCCAGGCCGGCCTTGCCGTACGAGTCGTTCTGGTGGAACACCGCGACATGGTTCAGGCCCAGGCCGGTGAGCTGGCGCACGATGAGCTCGGTCTCGTCGTTGTAGGAAGCGCGCAGGTGGAAGGCCAAGCGGTTGAAGGGCTGGCGCAGGCCCATGGCGCCGGTGAAGGGCGCGATGAAAGGCGTGTCGGCCTTGGTGGCCAGCGGCAGCGCCGCCAGGCTCGTGGGCGTGCCGATGTAGCCGAACAGCGCGGTGCAGCCGCGCGCGAGCAGCTGGCGCGTGTTCTCGGCGCAGCGGTCGGGCTCGTAGCCGTCGTCGAGCTTGACGATCTCGACGCGCTGGCCGTTCACGCCGCCTTGCTGGTTGAGTTGATCGAAGTACAGCTGCGCGCCCGCGTTGAACTGGATGCCCAGCTGGGCGGCCGGCCCGCTGAACGCGGCCGACTGGCCCAGCACGATGCGGTTGCTCTGCGCCAGCAAGGCCGGCGCGACCAGGCTGGCGGCCCCACCGAGGGCGGTGGCGGCAAAGGCGCGGCGGGTCAGGCCAGCGACGGGGACAGGGCGTGGCAGGGAACGCATCGGACGGGCCTCCTGGGTGGTTCGGCCAGCGGGCTGGCAGGTACCCCATATCGGTATGCAGACCTCGCGCATGCTACCGATCGTTGGCGCGCGAACGCTCACGCTCACCGGTCCAGGGTGACCGTTGATCGCACGATGGCGGGGACCGGCCTAGAAGCGCCGCGTGAGCTCGACGCCCGCCGACAGCGAGCGCCCCGCGCCCGGCTCGAAGAAGCGGCCGTTGCCTTCGTTGACGATGACCGAGCCCGCGTGGCGGCGGTCCGTCAGGTTGTCCAGGCGCACGAACTGGCGCCAGGTCCAGGGCCCCGTGGACTGTTCAAAGCGCGCGCCCAGCGCGAACAGGGTGTAGGCCTCGGCCGCGTCGGTGTTGAGGTCGTTCACGAACACGCGCCCGCTGCGCCGCGCCTCCAGCGTGAACACGCCGCCCACCGGCGCGGCCCAGCGCGGCGTCCACGCCAGTTGCGCGAACACCTGTTGCGCCGGCAGGCCCGGCATGCGCCGGCCCGCGGGGATGGGCGTGGGCGGGTTCACGTTCGGGCACAGGGTCGCGGTGCAGGTGAGGAAGCCGTCGCGGTAGCGCGCGCTCAAGGCCGTGTAGGCACCCGTCAGCGCGAACTCGCCCAGGGCCCATTCACCAGCCAGCTCCAGGCCCTGGCGCTCGGTACGGCCGGCGTTCTGGAAAGTGGAGCGTCCGCCGGTGTTGTTCTGCACCACGATCTCGTCGCGCGTGCGGATGTCGAACAGCGTGGCATTCCACACGCCGTTGGCGTGGCGCCCACGCAAGCCGATCTCGGCGCTGGTGCTGCGCGCGGCGTTCAGGTCGGTGTTGAGGCCGGCGCCACCGCCGCTGCGGTAGGCGGCCTCGTTGAGCGTGGGTGTTTCGAGCCCGCGCCCCACGCTGCCGAAGGCCTGCAGGTTCGGTGCGATGCGCCAGCGCGCGCCGACCACGGGCAGCGTGCCGCTGTAGCGCGCGCTGCCGCTGTCGTCGCCATTGGCGAGGAAGCGGTCGCTCGACTCGAAGCGCGTGCGCACACGGCGCACGCCGCCCTCGAGCGTCCAGTCCTCGCGCGTCCAGGCGGCGCGCAGATACGGGTCCAGCGTGTCGGCGCGGTTGCTCTCATCGCGGCGCAGGGTGCCTTGCACGCCCAGCGTGCCGCCCACGAAGTTGTTGTAGCCGCGGCGCGCGTCGCTCTGGCGGTCCATGGCCAGGCCCGCGCTCAGGTCCAGCGCGCCGCCCTGCCAATCGGTCTTGAGGCGCCAGCGCGCGTTGAAGCCCCAGTAGTCGCGGTCCAGGTCGATCACGCCGCCCGAGCTGCCCGGCGCGGCCTGCGCGCCGGTGGGAATGGACTGGAACTGCAGCACGCGGCGCTGGCCCGCGTAGCCCATGAGCTCGATCCGGTGGCCGCCGCCCAGCGACTGGTCCCAGGCCAGGCCGGCCTGCGTCTGCGACACCGACTTGCGCGTGTTGAAGTGGATCGCGCTGGCATCGGTCTGCTCGGGGTCGGCGTCGAACTGCGCGCGCGACAGGCCCAGGGGATCGTACGAAAAGGCGCTCTGGCGGTTGAACACCAGCGTGGTGCGGCCGCCCTCGTGCGCGCGCGACAGCTTGGCATTGGCCGTGCTGCGCTGCGCGGCCGATTGCGGCCGCTGGCCGTCGGTCTCGAAGCGGCCCACATCGAGCAGGTAGGACCAGCCCGGCGAGGCCGCCGTGCCGGTCTGCCCCGCCACCTGCGTGGACAGGCGCCACAGCCCATGCGGCCCGGCGGCCAGGCCGGTCCGCCACTCGCCCGGGCGCGCGCCATCCTGCGTGTAGAGCAGGATGGCGCCGC
Source organism: Hydrogenophaga borbori (assembly GCF_003417535.1). GTDB lineage: Bacteria > Pseudomonadota > Gammaproteobacteria > Burkholderiales > Burkholderiaceae_C > Hydrogenophaga > Hydrogenophaga borbori. Next base: position 17,015 of record NZ_QVLS01000009.1, on the reverse strand, counting down.
CGCTGGAGGCGCCGTACAGCGCGGCGAAGGGACCGCGCACCACCTCGATGCGGTCGGCGCTGCCGAGCGGGAAGTTGGCCGCCTGGCCCGAACCGTCGGGCGCGCTGGCGGGAATGCCATCGACGAACAGGCGCACGCCGCGCACGCCGAAGGTGGCCCGCGCTCCGTGGCCGCGGATCGACACCTGCAGGTCCTGCGCGTAGTTCTCGCGCTGGCGGATGACCAGCCCCGGCACACGCCCCAGGCCCTCGGACAGGTTGATCTGCAGTTGCCCGTCGCGCAGCTCGCTGCCATCGATCACATCCACGCTGGCGCTGCCCAGCCAGCGCTGCGCGGCGCTGGCGTTGCCCGTGATCACCACGGGTGCGAGCGCGCCGCCATCGGGTAAGGGCACGCCCTGGGCCAGCGCGCCGCTGCACAAGCAGAGCCAGGCGCCCGGCACGGTGTGGCGAAGCGCCCTCATGGCCGCCGCACACTCGGTGCCATGGCCGCGCAGCAGGCGGCCAGGTGGTCGATGCCGGCGTCGGTCAGGGGTGGGGCGATCACGGACCGGGTGTCGTGCGAGCGTTGGCCGCGACCTCGTTCGCGCCGACCGTGCCTTCGGCCTTGCGTCATGTGTCTCCTCGTTGGTGGAACCCGCTCGTGCCGGGCCGAACGATTGTGGGTGTGGTGTCCGCCGCGCCACAAGTGGCGGGGCAATACCCCACCCTCACCTGTGCCCGTTGTGTGCCGAAACGGAACACCCATCACCGCCACGCGCCCGCGGACAGGCCGCGCCAGGCCGGCGAAGCGCACCGGGACCGGCGGCGACGGGGGCGGCACAGGGCTGAGGCGCCGTGGCGACAGGCGAACCCGAACAGATGAAACAATCGGGCACGCCCGCAGCGGTCCCCTCGGACCCCGGGCAGGAACCCGCGACATGAACCTTCATCCCCCCCGCGTCCTCAGCATCGCCGGCAGCGACTCCGGCGGCGGTGCCGGCATCCAGGCCGACCTCAAGACCATGAGCGCGCTCGGCTGCTTCGGCATGACCGCCATCACCGCCATCACCGCGCAGAACACCCAGGGCGTGCGCGCCATCCAGGCCCTGCCCCCGGCGCTGCTCGAACAGCAGATCGACGCCGTGGTGGAGGACATCGGCGTGGACGCGGTGAAGATCGGCATGCTGCACGACCCCGAGGTGGTGCGCGCCGTGGCGCGCGCCATCGACCGCCACCGCCTGGAGCGCGTGGTACTCGACCCGGTGATGGTGGCCACCAGCGGCGACCGCCTCATCGCTCAGGACACCGTGGCCGTGCTGGTGGCCGAGCTGTTTCCGCGCGCCACCGTGATCACGCCCAACCTCGACGAAGCCGGCTGGTTCGTGGGCCACGCCATCGCCGACGCCGACGCCCTGGAAGGCGCCGCGCACGAGCTGCGCGCCATGGGCGCGCGCGGCGTGCTGCTCAAGGGCGGTCACCTGAGCGGCCCGGTGCTCACCGACCTGCTGCTCGACGGCTCGGGCGTCGCGCGCTGGAGCGGCGAGCGCATCGACACACCGAACACCCACGGCACCGGCTGCACCCTGTCCAGCGCCGTTGCCTGTGGCCTGGCGCGCGGCGACACCCTGCGCGAGGCCGTGGCCGCCGCGCGCGAGTACGTGCGCGCGGCGCTGCGGGCCTCGGCCGGCTGGCGCCTGGGCCATGGCCATGGTCCGCTCGACCACGGCTGGGCCCAGCGACGCTGAGACACGCTTGACCCCGGTCAACGTGGCGGCACCCCGGCGGCGATAAGCTACGGCTGTCGTTCACCCTTACAGGAGCCCGCATCCATGAGCAAGAAGACCGCCAAACCCGTCATGGCCGTGAACATCGGCATCAGCGAGAAGGACCGCGCCGCCATCGCCAAGGGTCTGAGCCACCTGCTGGCCGACACCTACACGCTGTACCTGACCACGCACAATTTCCACTGGAACGTGACCGGCCCCATGTTCAACAGCCTGCACGCCATGTTCATGCAGCAGTACACCGAGCTGTGGAACGCGGTGGACCCGATCGCCGAGCGCATCCGTTCGCTGGGCCATGTGGCGCCCGGCAGCTACGCCGAGTTCGCCAAGCTGAGTTCGCTGCCCGACGCGCCGTCCGCGCCGCCCAAGGCGCTGGAGATGGTGGCCATCCTGGCCAAGGGCCACGAGGGCGCGGCGCGCACCGCGCGCGCCATGTTCGACCTGGTCGACAAGGCCAGCGACGAGCCCACCGCCGACCTGCTGGTGCAGCGCCTCACCGTGCACGAGCAGACCGCGTGGATGCTGCGCGCCCTTCTGGAAGAGTGAGGTTCGCGGCCCCGCCCGCGTCCCCGCGCGCGGGGCGGCTGCCCCACCACAGGGCCAGCGCCATCAGCGCCACGCCCACCAGTTGCCCCGGCGCGAGCCAGCGCCCATAGACCAGGGCGTCACACACCAGCGTGGCGCCGGGGTAGACAAACTGCAGCAAGGCGGTGCGAGACGTGGCCAGCCGGGCCATGCCGCCATAGATGAGCACATAGGCCAGCCCCGTGTGAACCACGCCCAGCGCCGCCAGCCAGCCCCAGGCCGGCCCCCAGGCGGGCCAGCCCGCCACCAGCACCCAGGGCCACAGGGCCAGCGCGCCCACGGCGCACTGCCACCAGGCCAGGGCCAGCGGCGGCACCGGCGTGCGCGCGCGCAGCAGCAGACCCACCGCCGTCTGGCCCACCACGGCCACCAGGCACAGGCCCACGCCGGCCATTGACACCGCGGCCCCGGCCCCGCCCACCAGGCCCGTGGCCAGCGACAGCCCCAGCAGGGCCAGCAGCGCGGCGGCCAGGCGGGCGCGCGGCAAGGGCTCGCCCAGCCACCAGGCGCCGGCCACCATCAGGCACAGCGGTTGCACGTGAAAGACCACCGTGGCCAGGCCCACCGACAGGCGCTGGATGGCCGCGAAAAACACCACCCAGCTCAGCACCACCAGGCCGGCCGCGAGCGCCACGCGCCACACCGTCCCAGCCGGCAGTCGCCACAACGGTGCCCGCCGAGCGGCCCACGCCCACAGCGTGAGCGCCAGCAACCCGAAGGCGCAGCGGAACCAGGCGGCCGAGGCGGGGTCGCTGCCCGACTCCAGCAGAAACACGCCCAGCGAGCCCAGGATGAGGCCGCCCGCGGCCATGCGCCAGGCGGCCAGTCGTTCGGTGCGTGCAAGGGTGTCCATGCCCGCACTGTCGATGTCGCACAAATTTTCGAGAAGCGGATAATTCGCATGGCTTTCATTCGATAACCGGATTCATGCGCGCCGACGACCTGCAGATCGACTGGCTCAAGTGTTTCGTCACCGTGGTCGACGCGGGCTCGCTTTCGGCCGCCGCGCCCGAGGTGAGCCGCTCACAGTCGGCGGTGAGCATGCAGCTACAGAAACTGGAGCGCGCGGTGGGCCGGCCGTTGCTGCTGCGCGGACCGCGCCGGCTCGAACTCACGCCCGATGGCCAGGCCCTGCTGGGCTACGCACGCCGCCTGCTCGACCTGCACGCCGAAGCCCGCGCCGCCCTGCGACCCGACACCCTGATGGGCCGCGTGCACCTGGGTGTGCCGGACGACTACGCCGCGCGCTACCTCACGCCCGTGCTCAAGCGCTTCGCCGCGCGACACGCGGCGGTGGAGATCGAACTCGATTGCGAGCAATCGACCCGGTTGATCCCCCGCGTGGCCCGCGGCGAACTCGACCTCGCCCTGGTCTCGCGCGACCATGCGCAGCGCGGCAGCCTGCTGTTCCACGAACCGCTGGTATGGGTGGGCTCGCCGCAGTTCGACGTCTGGCGCCGCGACCCCCTGCCGATCGCGGTGTACGAGGACAGCAGCCTGGCACGCAAGCACGCCCTGACCACACTGTCGCTGCAGGGCCGCCGGCACCGGGTCGTGTACCACAGCTCCAGCCTGGCGGGCCAGATCGCGGCGGTGGAGAGCGGCCTGGCGGTGGCGGTGCTCACGCAGTGCAGCGCGCCACCGCACCTGCACGTGCTGGGCCCCGAACACGGACTCGGGCCGCTCGCGCCCATGGCCGTGGCGGCCTACCGCAGCCGCGCCTCGCGCGGCTCGCCGGCGGTGGACGCGCTGCACCGCGTGCTGGTGCAGACGCTGCGGCAAGCGGTGTGAACCGGCACCCTGCCGCCAGCGCCAGGGCCGGCTTCACACAGGCGCGCCACAATGTCCGCGCATGACCGAGGCCCCACCCGACTCCCTGCCGCCCGTGCTCGCCGGCCCCGTGCTGCGCCGCGTGCAGGCGCGCCGCATCGCCTGGTGGCTGGCCTGCAGCCAGGCCCCCGCGCACTTGCGCCTCACCCTCCTGCCAGAGGATGGCGCCCCCACCACCCACAGCCCCGCCGTGCACACGCTGCGCGTCGGCGAGCGCCTGGCGATCCTGCTGGTCGATCTCGAACTCGACGCCGACCTGGTGCCCGGCGCCTGGACCGGCTACCGCTTTGAGTTCGGCCACGCCGACGGCACCTGGACCGCACTCGACGACCCCGCCCTCTGCTACCCCGGCCGCGACACCCCGGGCCTGCGCTTCGCGCCCGAGGTGCGCGCGCTGCTGCATGGCTCATGCCGCAAGCCGCACCACGCGGGCGGCGGCGACGGTCTGGCGCGCGCCGACGCGCACCTCGAGCAACTGCTGGGCGGGGCGGTCGGCGAGGCCACGCCGTGGCCCGCCGCGCTCGTGCTCAGCGGCGACCAGGTCTATTGCGACGACGTGGCCGGTCCCATGCTGCGCGCCATCCATGGCCTCATGCGGCGCCTGGGCTTGCGCGAAGAGGCCATCGCCGGCGCCGACGGCAGTGAGGTGCGCTGCACCAGCGACCTGCTCGCCCACCCCGACACCTACTACCGGCGCGAGCGGCTGCTGCCCCGAACGCCCAAGAGCGAGCGGCTGATCGACCTGGTGTTCGAAGGCGTGAAGAAGCCCATCTTCACCACCGACAACGCGCACAACCACCTCATCACCCTGGGCGAGGTGATGGCCATGTACCTGCTGGCCTGGTCGCCCCTGCCCTGGCAGGGCCTGGACCTGTCGCCACCGCCCGGTCTGGGCGAAGAGAACGCCGAACGCTACGCGCGCGAATCGCGCGCCATCGCGGGCTTCCAGCAAGGCCTGGCCGCCGCGCGGCGCGCGCTCGCCCACCTGCCCGTGGCCATGGTCTTCGACGACCACGACGTCACCGACGACTGGAACCTCAGCCGCGAGTGGGAGGACGTCGCCTACGGCCATCCCTTCTCGCGCCGCGTCATCGGCAACGCCCTCGTCGCCTACCTGCTCAACCAGGCCTGGGGCAACCAGCCCGAGGCCTTCGGCGGCGATGCGCTCCTGCAGCAGACGCAGGCCGCGCTCGACGAGCCCGGCGGCGAGGCGCACGAGGCGCTCATCGAGCGCTTGCTGCACTGGCGCGACTGGCACTACGTGTGGCCCACCACGCCGCCGCTGATGGTGCTGGACAGCCGCACCCACCGCTGGCGCTCCGAGGTCTCGCCGCGCCGGCCCTCGGGCCTGATGGACTGGGAAGCCCTCACCGATCTGCAGCAGGCTTTGCGCGGCCACCCCGCCGTGCTGCTGGTGGCCTCGGCCCCCATCTTCGGCGTCAAGCTCATCGAAACGGTGCAAAGGGTCTTCAGCTTCTTCGGCCACCCCCTGCTGGTGGACGCCGAGAACTGGATGTCGCACCCCGGCGCGGCCAGCGCCATGCTCAACATCTTCCGCCACCCGAAGACGCCCCAGACCTTCGTGGTGCTATCGGGCGACGTGCACTACTCCTTCGTCTACGACGTGGAACTGCGCCCGCGCGGGCGGCGCCAGTCCACGGACCACCCGGGCCCGCACATCTGGCAGATCTGCAGCAGCGGCCTGCGCAACAGCTTCCCCGATGGCCTGCTCGACAAGCTCGACCACCTCAACCGCTGGCTGTTCTCGCCGCGCTCGCCGCTCAACCGCTTCACGCGGCGGCGCCACATGAAGGTCACGCCGCGCAAGCCGCAGGGCACGCCGCACGGCCGGCGCCTGCTCAATGGCAGCGGCATCGGCCTGGTGTGCTTCGACGAACACGGCGCACCGGTGCGCATCCGCCAACTGCTCTGCGACGGCCGCGACGTGGATTTCGTGCCGCGCGAAGCGGAGGCGCGCGAGGACTGATCCCCCGCGGGCGCCCTCCGCCGATCCGCCCGGCGCGCCCCGTGATCCCCTTCACGGGACACCGCCCGCCCACTGCGCTAAGGTCGATGCGCCATGGAAAACGCTTTCGAGAAGCTCGTCGCCGTCTGCGAGCGCATGCGCCACCTGACCGGCACGCTGGAGACCATCCGCAACCTGCTGATGGCCGACGTGATGACCAGCAGCGGCGACACCCGCGCCGCCATGGGCGACACCCAGGAAACCGCGCGCGGCCTGTTCATCCACGCCATGGGACTGCGCCAGCGCGCCGGCACCGACCTCGAGGCCACGGTGCAGCTCATCGCCGCCGACACCGACCCCCAGCACGCCGCCCAACGCCAGGAATGGCTGCAGCTCTGTCGCGACCTCGCGGGCACGCTGCAGGGCATCGACGGCGTGCTCACCGAGCTCGAACAACACTTCCGCCGCTGAACCGTGCACCATCGGCCGTTTTGGTGAATAATGATTTGCATGTGCATATATCCGCGAATTAGAAATTCGGAAGGCAGCGCCGCGCCTGCGCGCCGCCCGGGAGGCGGTCATGCACGATGAACTGAAGGAGCCTGCCCGCGCGCTGGCCTGGGCCGTGGAGCAGCTGCGCCCACCGCGCGTGCCGCTGGAACGCCTGTCCATGCACCTCAGCACGCGCCCGCACGACGCCAGTGGCGAGGTGGTCCAGGGACGCGGCATGCCCGACGCCGAGGCGCCCCGCGGGGAACGCCAGAGCGTGCTGCGCCTGTACGCCGAGGCCGTGCTCTTCCTGGTGGTGGAGCTGCGCGCCGAGCCGTCGCGGCGCCTGCCCGGCCGGGTCCGGCTCTCGCTGCCCGACCTGGACTCGCGCGGCGCCGCGGTCCTGGGCAACGCCGCCTGGGTGGTGGCGCGCCGCGCCGTCGCTCACCATGGCCAGCTGTGCGGCACCGTGGTGCCCGCCCCCGGTGACGCCGATGGCGGCGCCCGACCGCTGGAGCCCGGCGGCCCCACCATCCGGCTCGACCTGCAGCGCCTGCTGGCCTTCGAAGAACTGGGCGCGCGCATCGAGCGCGCGGCCACCGAGGGCGATCCGCAGGAGCTGCATTGGCGCTACGAGCGCAGCCGACTGCAGGACGTGTTCCGCCGCTACCCCTGCCCGCCCGAACTGTTCGAGCAGCTGTGGACCGCCTACCGCAGCTTCGTGGACGGCCTGGGCCCGGTCGCCAGCTTCGAGCAGTTCTACACCGCCCGCATGTGCGCCGGCGGCTTCCTCGAGATGCGCGCCAACAGCGCCTTCGGCCTGCTCGAGCCCCTGCGCGCCTGAGGCCGGCGCGCCGCGCCGCTCGTCCGCCAGCGGCCTGGCCGCGGCGTCGGCGCTCACTAACTCACTTTGTTGAAAGTAAACTCCGCGAAGTGTGAAGCCCACAAGACCCGAGCCGCCCGGGGCCACACCCCGGCGAGACGAGACATGAACGCAACCGCCCTCAAGCGACCCCTGGTCGATCTGTCCCGGCCACGCGCCCAGCGGCCCATGATGGGGCTGGACATCGAGGAGTGGCGCGGCGAGAACAACCTGTCCAAGCACGACGCGCAGTACGCGCTGGGGTTCCGCAACTCCAACCACTACAACAAGATGTGCGCCCTGCCCCTGCTGCCCGAGGCGCTGGAGCTGCTCATCCGCCTGTACGAGGAAATCCCGCGCGAGCGCGGCTGGGCACGCTACTCCATCAAGGAACTGTTCCACCTCATGTACGACCCGGCGCTTGCGCCCTTTCTCGGCACCGAGCTGGAAACCTGGGCGCGCGTGGACCTGGGCACGCGCTTCGCCAAGATCTTCGGCCGCTCTTCGGCGCGCCAGTACCAGTGGCTGTCCGACGACCGCCGCCGCAACGACACCGACCTGCCCGCCTACGCCGTGATCGAGTGCATCCTGAGCAAGCTCAAGCAGGTGGACGATCCGCGCGAGGTGCTCGAGCGCGTGGCAAAGAAGGTCTGGACCCTGCGCGGCGTGGACCTCGACACCGAATTCCGCATCCCCACGCCCGAGCACCCGCCCACGCGCGAGAAGACCGGGCGCAAACCCGGCGTGAAATCGAAGAAGGCCGCCGCCCCGGCGGCCCCCGCCGCGCGCAAGGCCGCGGCCCGCCGGGCCTGAGCGCCCCCACAACAACGGAGACGCGCATGGTGGCCAAGCAACGCGACATGGTGCAACTGTCCTTTCTGGCCCACACGCGCGACGTGCCCGATCGCATCCGCCTGCGCGACTGCGGCCTGGGCTTCGCGGGCCAGAGCGCCGACCTCTCGGCCGGACTCATCACGGGGGTCTACGGCGCCAGCGCCAAGCAGGCTGCGCTGGTGGCCGCCGCGCGCTGGACGCAGGAGCACCAGCGCGCGGCCGGGCTCAACCGCGTGCTCATGGTCGACCTGAACTACCGCGTGGACAACTTCCACCTCACGCGCGAACAGGCGCGCCGCGACACGGTGCAGGAGACCGGCTGGATCCACTTCGACCGCATCGGCGCCGCGCTGCGCGACGAGCTGCGCGACCAGTGGGTGGAATGGATCGTGCGCGACACCGGCACGCGCCGCGCCGCCGTGGCCGACGACTCCCTGGTCGATCTGGCGCTGAAGTTCCCCGACTGCGTGGCCAAGACCTTCCAGCACGAAAAGGCCGTGCGCTGCATCGTGCACCCGGTCAACCCGGCCATCGACCCCTCCATCGTGCTCTGGGCCGCCACCCTGCGCTACGACAAGAAGCGCTTCGAGGACGCGAGCGTGCGCTTCCTGCCGCACGTCCAGATCCAGCTCTGAGCCCGCGCCGGGCGTCGGCCCCGCGCCGCACGGCCGCCGCCGTCAGGCGCCTGCGTCCCACCGTTCATCCCACCGGCACCGCTGGCGCGTGGCCGTTCGCTTGACGCGTCATCCGTCCATATTACGATTCGCGACAATACATTTCTACAAATCACAAATAAACCTTGCAGGGACCCCACGTGAACCCGTCGATGCTCTCCTCCATTCAGGCCAGCCTGCAGCAGATGCAGGCCGCGCAGGCCCAGCTCGCCGAGGTGCTGCCGTCGGGCGCCGCGCAGGGGCCGTCCTTCACCCAGCACGTGGGCGGCCTGCTGCGCGCCGCGGACGACAAGGGCCACGCCGCGCAGGCCGCCGTCGGTGCGGTGGAGAGCGGCCGCAGCGACGACCTGGTCGGCGCCATGCTCAAGAGCCAGGAAGCCAGCCTGAACTTCAACATGATGATGCAAGTGCGCAACAAGGTCGTCGGCGCTTTCGACGAGCTCATGAAGCTGCCGATCTGAGCGCCGCATGGGCCACGCCTCGCACATCCTCCCCCCGGCCGCGGGCGCGCGCCTGTCCGCGCTCGACCCCTGCGAACTCGGCCGCCCCATCCACGCCCTCGACTCGCTGTTCCAGCTGACCCAGCAGGACCTGGACCACGGCCTGGCCACCGCCTTCCCCGGCCGCGTGGGCGCGCCGGTGCGCCTGGGCGGCGTGTCGCACGGCCGGTCTACCCCCGTCGAAACGCCGCTGCGCTGGGCCAGCTACCGCAGCCACCTGGGCCGAAGCGCCTTCGCCATCGAACGCTCTGCCCTCACCGCCCTGCTGGCGCGCCGCTACGGCTCCACCGACTGGGCGCTCGGCGCACGCTGCGTGCCGGCGCTGGAGACCGCCACCGAGCAGCGCCTGGCCGCCCAGCTCGGCCAGGTGCTCACCGAAGCGCTGGTGCACCGCATCGGCGGCGGGCCCGCGGCCGAGGGCGACCCCGCCCCGCGGCTCGAGCAGAACCTGTCCAGCGCGCGCTGCCCCATCAACGGGCCGGTGATGTTCCTGTGGGCGCAGGTGCTCGCGGGCGCCACGCCCCTGGGCCTGGTGGTGTTCGCCCTCGACAGCGACACCCTGGCCGCGGCGCTGCGCCAGCTCGCGCCCACGCGCCGCCAGGGCGCGGCCCGCCCGGCCGACAGCGCCGCCCTGCGCCGCGCGCTGCCGCTGCGCCTGGACGTGCGCCTCGCGCAGAAGACCTTGCCCCTGGGCGAGCTGCTCGGCCTGCGGCCCGGCGACGTGCTCCCCATCCCGCTGGAAAGCGCCACCGTGCGCATCCAGGACAAGCCCGTGCTCAAGGCCCTGGTGGTCGAGCACAAGGGCCGCCTGTGCCTGACCCAACTGCAGGAAGTCTGACCATGTCCATTGATTCCCCCGCCCTCGACGCCCTGAGCGCCGCGCCCGGCGGCGACGACGCCTTCGCCGCCGTGATGCAGGAAATGGCCAGCGCCGGCCAGGCCGAGGCGGCGCCACCCGCGCCCGCCGCGGCGGCGGCCCTGGGGCTGGGGCGGCTCATGCGCCGCATCCCCGTCACGCTCACGCTGGAACTCGGCTCGGCCGAGGTCTCGCTGGAAGACGTGGCCCAGCTGCGCCCCGACAGCGTGGTCGAGCTCGACGTGCTGGCCGGCGAACCGCTCACCATGAAGATCAACGGCGTGGCCATCGGCAAGGCCGAGGTGGTGGTCAGCGGCGAGAACTACGGCCTCAAGGTCCTCGAAGTGAGCGGCCTGGACCTGGACAGCTTCGCGCCATGAGCCCCACCGCCCGCCCGCGCGGCGCGGCGCGACTGGCGCTCGCCGCCGGCAGCGCCGCGCTCGCTTTCGCCGCCCTCGCCTGGCCCGAGGGCGCGCTGGCGCAGGCGGCGAACACCGCGGGCGGCGGCCTGCAGGTGTTCAGCAGCACCACCCACGGCAACACCACCGACTACACCGTCCGCACGCAGATCCTGATCGTCATGACCCTGCTGGGCCTGCTGCCCGCCATGGTCCTGACGATGACCAGCTTCACGCGCTTCATCATCGTGCTGTCTCTGCTGCGCCAGGCCTTGGGCCTGCAGCAGGGCCTGCCGGCGCGCGTGCTCACCGGCATCGCGCTCATCCTCACCCTGCTGGTGATGCGCCCCGTGGGCGAGCGCATCTGGACGGAAGCCATGCTGCCCTACGACCAGGGCAACATCGGCCTGCAGGAAGCGCTGAACCGGGCCGAGGCGCCGCTCTCGCGCTTCATGCTCGCGCAGACCAGCCAGGCCTCGTTGCAGCAGATCGCCACGCTCTCGGGCGCGCCCGAGGTGAGCGACCCGGCCCAGCACCCCTTCACCGTCAAGCTCGCCGCCTTCGTGTTGAGCGAGCTCAAGACGGCGTTCATGATCGGCTGCATGCTCTTCATCCCCTTCCTGGTCGTCGACCTGGTGGTGTCCTCGGTGCTGATGGCCATGGGCATGATGATGCTGTCGCCACTGGTGATCTCGCTGCCGCTCAAGCTGCTGCTCTTCGTGCTGGTGGACGGCTGGACCCTCACCGTGAACACGCTGGTGACCAGCGTGCGCGCGATCTAGGGGCGATGCGATGACGCCCGAGATCGCCGTCGAACTGGTGGCCGAGTGCCTGAAGCTGGTGGTGCTGATCGTCACCGTGCTGATCACGCCCAGCCTGGTCGTGGGCGTGCTGGTGAGCCTGTTCCAGGCCGCCACGCAGATCAACGAACAGACCCTGAGTTTCCTGCCCCGCCTGCTGGTCACGCTGGCGGCCATCATCGCCATGGGCACCTGGCTCACCAGCAAGCTCATGGACTATGCGCGCGCCATCTTCGAACGCGCGGCCCAGCTGGCGCTCTGAGACCGGGCGCCGCACCATGGAACCCGTCTTCGGCCAGTTGCTCGCCACCCTCATGGCGCTGTGGTGGCCCTTCGTGCGGGTACTGGCCATCCTCAGCTTCATGCCCGTGATCGGCGACAGCATGGTGCCCGTCACCGTGCGCGTGCTGCTGGCGCTGGCGCTGGCCGTGGTGCTGCTGCCGGTGGCCGCGCCGCCGCAGCCGGTCTCGCCGTTCTCGCTGCTGGGCATTGTCACCACCGTCGAACAGGTGGTCATCGGCCTCATCATCGGCCTCGGCTTCCAGATGGTCATGGCCGTGTTCGGGCTGCTGGGCTACATGGCCTCCAGCCAGATGGGCCTGGCCATGGCGCAGATGAACGACCCCATGAGCGGCGCCTCGTCCGACGTGGTCAGCGCGCTCATCTACGTGCTCACCATCCTGATCTTCTTCGCCGTCGACGGCCACCTGGTGTTCAACGGCGTCATGGGCGCCAGCTTTCGCGCCTGGCCGGTGGGCGCGGGCATCCCCGCGCAGGCCCTGGCGGTGCTGCCGCTGCAGGTGGGCTGGGTGTTCTCGGCCGCGCTGCTGCTCGCGCTGCCGGTGATCTTCTCGGCCCTGGTGGTGCAGATCGGCTTTGGCTTTCTCAACCGCGTGGCCCCCACCTTCAACCTGTTCTCCCTGGGCTTCTCGCTCATCATCGTCTTCGGCCTGTTCGTGCTCGCGGGCATGCTGCGGCTCATCCCCCAGCAGTACGTTCAGCTCACCACCCGGGTGCTGGAGATGCTGGAACAGCTCATGCGAGGCTGAGCGGTGTCCCAGGACCAGACCGGCGACAAGACCGAAGCGGCCACACCGCAGAAGCTGCGCAAGGCGCGCGAGCAGGGGCAGGTCGCGCGCTCCAAGGACCTGGCCACCGCCGTGGGACTGGTGGTCTGCCTGCAGGCCATCGTGCTGCTGGCGCCGGGCTACCTGGCCGATTTCCGCCGCCTGTTCGCGCTCGGCTTCGTGGTGGCCGATGGCGACGGCGCGCTCGACAACCTGTTCTCGCACGCCTTCGTGCCGGTGATGCTGCTGCTGGCCAAGATGCTGCTGCCGCTGTTCATCATCCCGCTGTGCGTGCTGATCGCCTCGCTGTTTCCCGGCGGCTGGGTGCTGAGCGCCCAGAACCTGATGCCCAAGCTGGAGCGGCTCAACCCCATGAGCTACTTCCAGCGCATCACCAAACCCAAGCACCTGGCCGACTTCGCCACCACCGCGCTCAAGGCCTTCACGCTGTTCGGCGTGCTGTATTGGGTCATGAGCGGCAGCCTCGGCGGCTTCCTTCGCCTGAGCGCGCTGCCGCTGGGCGAGGCCTTGCCGCAGGCCTTCTCGCTGGCGCAGGCGGCCGTGTTCTCGCTGGTGGCGGTGTTCGTGCTGTACGCGCTCATCGACGTGCCCGTGCAGCGCCTGGTCTATCTGCGCGAGCAGCGCATGAGCAAGCGCGACATCAAGGAAGAACACAAGACCACCGAGGGCCGGCCGGAGGTGAAGCAGCGCATCCGCCAGATCCAGCAGCAGATTGCGCGCCGCGGCGTGCGCAAGACCGTCCCCACGGCCGACGTGGTGATCCTCAACCCCGAGCACTACGCCGTCGCCATCAAGTACGACACCCACAAGGCCGACGCGCCCTACGTGGTGGCCAAGGGCCTGGACGAAATGGCGCTGTACATCCGCCGCATCGCCGAAGAGGCGGGCGTCGAGGTGCTGCGCGTGCCGCCGCTGGCGCGCGCCGTGTACCACACCAGCCAGGTGCGCCAGCAGATCCCCGCCGCGCTGTACCAGGCGGTGGCCGTGGTGCTGCGCCACGTTCTCGCCCTCAAGGCGTTCCGCCAGGGCCAGCGCCGCAGCGAACCCCACCTGCCCCATGACCTCGACGTGCCCGCCCACCTGAGCGGCGACGGACCGACATGAACCCCATGAACACCCTGTTCAACGACCTGAAACAGCTGCGCGTGGCCGCGCCGCTGCTGCTCATGGCCCTGCTGGCCATGATCATCCTGCCGCTGCCGCCGCTGCTGCTGGACGTGCTGTTCACCTTCAACATCGTGCTCGCGATGATCGTGCTGCTGGTGGCCGTGAACGTGCGCCGCCCGCTGGACTTCTCGCTTTTCCCCACGGTCATCCTGGGCGCCACGCTGCTGCGCCTGATGCTCAACGTCGCCTCCACGCGCGTGGTGCTGCTGCGCGGCCACGAGGGCACGGACGCCGCCGGCTCGGTGATCGAGGCCTTCGGCCACGTCGTCATCGGTGGCAATTTCGTCGTCGGCATCGTGGTGTTCGTCATCCTGATGATCATCAACTTCCTGGTGGTCACCAAGGGCGCCGAGCGCATCTCCGAGGTGTCGGCGCGCTTCACGCTGGACGCCCTGCCCGGCAAGCAGATGGCGATCGACGCCGACCTCAACGCCGGCCTCATCAACCAGGAGGGCGCGCAGACCCGACGCAAGGAAGTGTCGGCCGAGGCGGACTTCTACGGCGCCATGGACGGGGCCTCCAAGTTCGTCAAGGGCGATGCCATCGCCGGCATCCTGATCCTCATCCTCAACATGGTCGGCGGCGCGCTCATCGGCGCGCTCATGCACGACCTGAGCCTGGGCGAGTCCTTCAAGCTCTACGCCCTGCTCACCATCGGCGACGGACTGGCCGCGCAGATCCCGGCGCTGCTGCTGTCGGCCGCGGCCGCCATCATCGTCACGCGCGTCAGCGACGCGGGCGACATCGAGAAGCAGGTGGGCCAGCAGCTGCTGGCCTCGCCCAACGTGCTGTACGGCGTGGCCGGCCTGCTCCTGGTGCTGGGCCTGGTGCCCGGCATGCCGACGCTGATGTTCCTGGCCTTCTCGGGCGTGCTGGGCTACGTGGCCTGGCGGCTCGGCCAGCGCCAGGCCGTGGCGCCGCCGCCCAAGCCCGATGCGCTGCAGGCCGCGCTGGTCACCGAGGCCGCGCCCGACATCGACTGGAAGAGCCTGCCCGTGGTGGACCCGCTGGCCGTGGCCGTGGGCTACAAGCTGGTGGGCCTGGTGGACCCCTCCCAGGGCGCGGCGCTGACCAAGCGCCTGAAGGGCGTGCGCCAGACGCTCAGCGAGTCACTGGGCATCGTGCTGCCGCCCATCCGAACGCGCGACGAGCTGGGCCTCAAGCCCACGCACTACCAGGTGCTGCTGCACGGCAGCGTGATGGCCTCGGCCGAGGTCTTTCCCGAGCGGCTCATGGCCATTCCCTCGCCCCAGGTCTATGGCGAGATCGACGGCATCCCCGGCGCCGACCCCTCGTTCCAGATGCCCGTGGTGTGGATCGAGGCGGCGCACAAGGCGCACGCCCTGGGCATGGGCTACCAGGTGGTGGACGTGCCCACCGTCGTCGCCACGCACGTGACCAAGCTGATCCGCGAAAACCTGCCCGAGCTGTTCCAGCACGAGGACGTGCCCGCCCTGCTGGAACGCTGCGCCGCGCAGGCCCCCAAGCTCGCGGCCGCGCTGGAGAAGGCCTACAGCCCCAGCCTGCTGCTCAAGGTTCTGCGCACCCTGTTGCAGGAGGGTGTGTCGCTCAAGGACATCGTTCCCCTGGCCACCACGCTGCTGGAGAACGCCGAACTCACCAAGGACCCGATCCTGCTCGCCGCCGAGGCCCGCCTGACCCTGCGCCGCCAGATCGTGGCCCAGGCCTGCGGCCAGACCGGCGAGGTCAAGGCCTTCAGCCTGGGCAGTCCCTTGGAGGACCTGCTGATGCGCGCGCTGAGCCAGGCCACGCAGGGCGGCAAGGCGGCGCTGGACAACTTCCCCATCGAGCCCAACCTGCTCACCCAGCTGCAATCGCACCTGCCGCTGGCGCGCGAGCAGATGAAGCAGATGGCCGCGGCCCCCGTGCTGATGGTGCTGCCGCAGCTGCGCCCCGTGATGGCGCGCTACGCGCGGCTGTTCGCACCCGGCCTCCATGTCCTTTCGTACAACGAAATGCCCGACAGTCGCAGCGTGGTCGTCGTGGGCTCAATTGGTTGAGCCCGCAACCGATATACATCTTTCTCAACCCGAAACCTGCTTTCCATGTTCAAGAACATCAACATCGGCCCCCGCCTCACGATCGGCTTCGCCACCGTGCTGGCCCTGCTGGTCGGCACCACCGTGCTGGCCTGGGTGGGCCTCAACGCCGCCCTGCGCGCCACCGAGGACATCGTCGCGGTGCAGCAGCGCCTCAACCTGACCCAGGAATGGGCCGCGCAGACCACCTTGAACGTGAACCGCGTCATGGCGCAGGCCATGTCGCGCAACGACCCGCGCGTGGTCCAGCACTTTCAACCGCTGATGGCGCAGTCGTCCAAGGACGTCGCCGAGCTGCAGAAAGGGCTGGAGGAGCGCATCACCAGCGAACAGGGCAAGGCCCTGCTCGCCGCCATCAACGAGAAGCGCAACGCGTACCTGGAGGTGCGCAAGCGCTTCTTCGACGCGCTGCAGATGGAGGACTACGCCGGCGCGCAGGACATCCTGGACAAGGAGCTGCCCCCCGCCGTCGAGGCCTACAGCGCCGAGCAGCAGAAGATGATCAGCGGGCAGCGCACGCTGATGGAGCAGGCCGCCACCAACTCCCGCGCGGCGGTCACGCGCCAGATCACGCTGCTG
Source organism: Hydrogenophaga borbori (assembly GCF_003417535.1). Classification (GTDB taxonomy): domain Bacteria; phylum Pseudomonadota; class Gammaproteobacteria; order Burkholderiales; family Burkholderiaceae_C; genus Hydrogenophaga; species Hydrogenophaga borbori. The sequence continues at coordinate 562 of NZ_QVLS01000009.1, read as the reverse complement.
GTCGCCCTGGCGGTGTGCGCCATCGCGCTGGCCGCCTTCGTGGCCTGGGCCATCACGCGCTCGGTCACCGAACCGCTGAAGGAGGCCCTGAGCGCCACCGACGCCGTGGCCGAGGGCGACCTGACCCGTGAAGTGCGGGTGGACCGCCAGGACGAACTCGGCCGTCTGCTCGGGGGGCTCTCGCGCATGCGCGAATCGCTGGTGAAGACCGTGGGCCAGGTGCGCACCGCCACCGACAGCATCAACACCGCGTCGGCCGAGATCGCCTCGGGCAACCAGGACCTCTCGAGCCGCACCGAGCAGACCGCCAGCAACCTGCAGGAGACCGCGGCCAGCATGGAGCAGCTCACCAGCACCGTGCGCCAGAGCGCCGACGCCGCGCGCCAGGCCAACCAGCTCGCCAGCACGGCCGCCGAGATCGCCCAGCGCGGCGGCAGCGTGGTGAGCGAGGTGGTGAACACCATGGACGAGATCAACCAGGCCTCGCGCAAGATCAACGACATCATCGGCGTCATCGACGGCATCGCCTTCCAGACCAACATCCTGGCCCTCAACGCCGCCG
>NZ_QVLS01000008.1 GCF_003417535.1 Hydrogenophaga borbori | reverse complement strand
ACGAGATCAACCAGGCCTCGCGCAAGATCAACGACATCATCGGCGTCATCGACGGCATCGCCTTCCAGACCAACATCCTGGCCCTCAACGCCGCCGTGGAAGCGGCGCGCGCGGGCGAGCAGGGCCGCGGCTTCGCCGTGGTGGCCGGCGAGGTGCGCAACCTCGCGCAGCGCAGCGCCGAAGCGGCGAAGGAAATCAAGGCGCTGATCGGCGCCAGCGTGGACAAGGTGGAGGCCGGCAGCCAACTCGTGGCCAACGCGGGCGAGACCATGCATCAGATCATGGGCTCGGTGCAGCGCGTGACGGACATCATCGGCGAGATCTCGGCCGCCGCCGGCGAGCAAAGCGACGGCATCGGTCAGGTCAACACCGCCGTCAGCCACCTGGACCAGATGACCCAGCAGAACGCGGCGCTGGTGGAGCAAAGCACCGCCGCCGCGCAAAGCCTGCGCGACCAGGCCACGCGTCTCGCAGAGGTGGTGCAGGTGTTCCGCCTGCGCAGCCCGGCGGCCTGAGCGGGAACGGGGCGCGTCGCCGGCCCGATACCCGGGCCGGTCTCTGGCGGGCTTCGATGACTTTCGCGTGATCCGCGCCCGCGCCCACCCGCCAGGCCCGGGACCCCGGCCGCCAGGCAAGGCGTCCCGGCAGCGCCGCCGCACGCGGCGAGGCGGAGGCCTTTCGCGCGCGCCAGCGGATGGGTGAAAACCCGCGCCCGGGCCGTACCCACAGGGGTTTAATACGGTTGCCTGTCAACCTTGACAGGCTTGACAGTGCCGGCGCGCCCGCCGGTTCGTGGGCCCGGCCCCGGGGCTCAGGCGGGGGTGGGCGGCGATGCCACCGGCCCCATGCCCACCGGCCAGATCTGCATCAGCGCCGTGGTGAATTCGGCCCCCACCTGCAGCAGCGCCGAGGACACCGGCCCCGGCCGGTAGCCCATGCCGCTGGCGGGCACCGCCGTCAGCGGCGCGCCCAGCTGCACCATGGCCGGCGCCGCGCCCGCGCGACCCATGGCGGCCACGATGTCGGGCAGCACCACGCGCAGCAGCTCCAGGTGCTCGGGCTGGCGCGGCAGCACCGCCATGGCCAGGCGCGACTGGCGCCAGCACAACTGCAGCAGCACCTGCCCGCCACCCGGCAGGCCCAGTTCCAGTTCCAGACCGGCTTCGGTCTGTGGCGGGTGCGCGGCCGGCGCCTCCTCGCGCGCCCAGGGCCGGCGCGCGGCCACGCGCAGCGCCACCGCCAGGCTGCCCAGCGAGTACAGGTGGAACACCCAGTGCGGCACCGGCTCGGGCGCCGCGCGCAGGGCCACGCGCTCGCCCGCCGGCGCCGCCGGTGGCAGGCGCGCGGGGCCTTCCATCAGGGCCAGGCTGCGCAGGCCCAGTTCCATGTGGCGCGAGGACAGGATGGCGCGCCACGCCGCCGCGAGTTCGGCGGCCGACGGCAATCGCCACTGGTGCAGGCGCTGTGCGGCCTGGTCCGGTCGCATCGCGGCCACGTCCTCGGGCTGCGCGGCGGTGTCCCCGCGCGCCGGCACCGGCGGGCGCAGCACCCACTCCAGTTCCAGCGTGGGCTCGGTGGCGCGCACCTGCATCCAGAGCATGTCGCCCAGTCGCAGGTGGCGCGACCAGCCCGCGCCATCGGCCAGGCGCCAGCGGCGGCCCTGGTCCTCGCTCAGCAGCACGCCGTCGCCGTCGTGCCCATCGAAACGCATGCGCAGGCGCTGGCCCACCTCGGGCGGTGCCGGGCGCACGGGCGCTTCCGGCGCGCGGGCGCTGAGGGCGGGGGCGGCGTGGACACGCTCGAGGTTCATGGGTCAGGCCAGGCAGGGAACGGCCGACGCCGTTCCAAGGACTCGGGGGAATGAAGAAAAAAAGGCCAGCCGGGTCGCGGCTGGCCTTGCTGTGCGAAGGCCGCCGAGGCGGCCCCTGCGGCGCTTACTGCACCAGCGACATGACCAGCTGCGACATGCTGCTGCTGGAGCGCAGCATCGAGGTGCTGGCCTGCATGAGCATCTGGTTCTTGGTCATGTTGGCGGTCTCGCTGGCGTAGTCCACGTCCATGATGCGGCCCTTGGACTGCTCGGTCTGCATGCGCATGTTGCCGAGGTTGTTGTAGACGCTTTCCAGGCGGTTGCTGGCGGCACCCATCTGGGCGCGCAGCGCGCCGATGGTGTCGAGCGAGTCACCGATGGTGTCGATGATGGTGTTGGCGGCGGCCGAGGTGGCGATTTCCGTGCCCGGAGCGGCCGGGTCGGCGCCGGCGGCGTAGGAGCCGGCCAGGCCGTCGAGGGCCGTGGCCAGGTCGCCCAGGGCCGTGGACACGTCGACTTCCATGGTCTCGCCCGTCGAGGCACCGATCTGGAAGGTCACGGCGGCGGACAGCTTGCCGCCCGTGCCGTCGGTGGTGGTGCCGCTGGAGAAGGAGCGCTCGCCAGCGAAGGCCGTGTTCTTGATGATGTTGCCCAGTTCCTCGCCGAGCTGGTCGTATTCGGCCTGCAGGGCGTCGCGGTCTTCCTGGGTGGAGCTGCCGTTGGCGGCTTCGGTGGCCAGGTCCTTCATGCGCGTCAGGATGTTGCTCATCTCTTTCAGGCCGCCTTCGGCGGTCTGCATCATCGAGATGCCGTTCTGCGTGTTGCGCATGGCCACGGTGATGCCGCGCGCTTGCGCGTTCATTCGGGTGGCGATCTGCAGGCCGGCGGCGTCGTCCATCGCCGAGTTGATGCGGTAGCCGGTGCCCAGACGGGTCAGCGAATTGCTCAGGGATTTCTGGACGCCGCCGAGGGCGTTCTGGGTGCTCAGCGAAGCGGCGTTGGTGTGCAGACTCAGCATGGTGGATTTCTCCTGTGGGCTGTTGGTCGGGTCCGTCGGGTATCGACGTCCTCCCCCCTACTGAGCGACCGCCGCGTGGCGAACCTTAAACGCGACGCCGAAAATTCTTTGCGCGCCGCGCGCTCAGCCCAGCAGCGAACGCACGCGCTCGCGGCTGATGCCCGCCACCGTCGGGGCCACGGCCTCGAAGCGCGCGTAGCCGGCCTCGCTCAGGCGCCGCGCGAAGCCGTCGGCCAGGGCGCGCGCGCGCTCGGGCGTGGTGACCGCGGCGCCGCCGGCCTGGGCCAGGCCCTGCTGTTGTTCGAGGAGCAAGGCCTGCGCGCGCTGCTGCGCGCCGGCCACGGCGGCGATGCCCACGGTCACGCGGTCCAGCGCCTCGCGCAGCGCGGCGGGCTCGGCGCCCGGTGCCTCGAACACGGCCTCGCCCAGCACCGGGGGCAGCGCGGGTGTGCGCACGGGCTGGGCCTGGCCGTCGGGAAAGCGGCGGCCTTCGCCCTTGATGAGGATGCGGTCCTGGAAGCGCGGCCACTCGGCCTCGGGCACGCTGAACACGGGCTCGCCCGCGCTGTCCGCGCGCACGCGGATGCCCACGGGCGCCAGCGCCTGGTCGAGCCGGCGCAGGTTGGCCGAGACCGGCAGCTCGGGGTCGACGGTGGCGGTCAGCGGCGCGGGCGCGTTGCCCGTGACCACGGTGAGCACCTCGCGCGCGCCGGCACTGAGCGCGGCCCGGGACAGGCCCCGCACGCGGAAGTCCTGGCGCGCCTGGCCGGGCTCGCCGACGCGCAGCTGCGCATCGAGCGCGCCGGCGGTGGCTCGCTCGCGCTGCGACCAGCCGGCCCTCAGGCCGGCGCGCAGGACGTCGGCGCCGGCCGCGCTGGCGCCGGGCTGGGCCGGGTCGGCGCCGAGCTGGGCGCTGTAGTGCTGGCGCAGGGCCTGCAGCCCCTGTTGCAGGCGGTCGAGAAAGACACCCGCCAGCTGCGCGCCGGCCACGCCGCTCTGGCGCGTCGGGTCGAAGTCCTTGAGCCCGCGCGTGAGCGGCGCGCGGGCCGCCGGCGCGCCGCGCGCCGCCAGGCGCTCGTCGGCCGTGCCCGCCGCCGCGCGCGGCGCGGCGCCCGGGCCCACGCCCCGGGCGTCGGGGTCGAGGCGGTGGGCCGGCGTGCCCGGCAGGGACGGTGCGATCTGCATGCGGCTGGGGGCGTACCGCTCAGATCACGTCGAACAGCGAGAACGCCGTGATCTTGGCGTAGGCCTTCTGCGTGGCCTGCAGCGAGGTGTTGTAGGCCTGCAGCTTCACGGTGGCGTCGCCGTAGTCGAGCTGGCCGAGCGTGAGCGCGGCCTGGCGGTTGGAGAGGCTGATGTTGGCGTGCGCGCCGTCCAGGTTGTTCAGCAGGGCCTGCTGGCCCCCGAGGCGCGCGATGCGCTCGCCCAGGCGGTCGAAGGTGGCGTCGGCCAGGTCGGTGGTGGCGACGAGGCGCGCGCGCACGCCCGGATCGCTCAGGTTCACGCCGGGGGCGCTCAGGTCCACGATGGTGAGATCGAGCTGGTTGAGCATCGCGGCCAGATCGTCGAGCGAGGTATTGGCCGGCTGCGTGATGCCTTCGCCCACCACCACCATCTGCTGCTGCGTATTGCCGGTGAAGGTGTAACGCGCGCCGGGCGCGGCCGCGGGATCGAAGCTGATGGTGGGAGACAGGCTGGCCGTGCCGGAGAACAGGTAGCGGCCCTCCTGGTCGCGCGTGTTCGCGAACGCCAGCACGCTGTCGCGCAGCGACTCGAGCGAGCCCGAAACGGCGTTCACATCGGCGCTGCTGTTGGAGCCGTCGGCGGCGAACAGCAGCAGGTCCTGCAGTTGCAGCATGTCGTTGCTGATGCTGTCCAGGATGGACTCGCTCTGGCGCTGGCGCGACATGAGGGAGCCGACGTTGTCGCGGTACTGCCTGAGGGCGGCCTCCTCGCGGTCCAGCCGGGCCAGGCGGACGCTGGAGATCGGGTCGTCGGACGGCAGCAGCACACGCTGGCCGTAGGCCATCTGCGTGAGCACCTTCTCGACGCGCGCCGTGGCCGCCTGCAGCGAGGCGCTCATGGTGATGTGGAACTGGTTGCTGGCGATGCGCATGTCCGGCTCCCTGGGCTCAGCGCAGCGACCCGATGACCGCGTCGAACAGCTCGCCCGCGACCTGGATCACCTTCATGTTGGCGGTGTACATCTGCTGGTACTGCACGAGGTTGATGGCTTCCTCGTCGGTGTTGACGCTGCTGGTGGACGCCCAGCTCTGCTGCGCCTGGTCGCGCACGGTCTTGGCCGTGTCGAACGAGGCCTGGGACTGCTGGCTGCGAATGCCGATGCCGCCGAGCAGCTGGGTGTAGACGTCGCCCATGCGCACCGAGCCCAGGCCGGCGATGGGCACCGACTGGTTCTGCAGGCCGATGATCGCGAGCAGGTTGTCGCTGTTGCCCGCCTGCAGCGGATCGCTGGAGAACGCCAGTTCATCGCCCGTGGCGCCCGGGCGCACCGAGAGCAGGCCGTCGGCGCCGTTGAAGACGAACAGGTCGGTGCCGGGCGAACCGTCGGGCGCGAAACCCGCCGCCAGCTGGCCGTTCACCCGGGTGGCCAGTTCCTCGGCCAGCGAGGCAATCGAGGCCACCGTGGGCATGAGCACGCCGTCCTCGAACTCGTAGAGGCCGCCGAGCTGGCCCGCCAGGCCCTCGGTGCGCACCTTGAACGACTCCTTGGCGAAGGCCACCTCGATGGCCTGCGACCCGTCGAGCTGGTTCACGAGTTCCATGCGGCCCGCCACCGCGCCCGCCACCAGCGGCACGCCGGACTTGAGCGAGACGCTGCGCGAACCGTCCGGCTGGTCCACCACCGACAGGCCCACCAGCTGGGACAGCTCGTCGATGCGCAGGTCGCGCTCGTCGACCAGGCCCGAGGGGTTGACGTTGATCGATTCGGCGGCGGTTATCTCGCCGTTGAGCCGGGCGATCTGTTCCGCCAGGTTGTTGATCTGCGTGACCGAGGCCCCGCGCTGCTGGCCGATGGACAGGCGCTGGTTGAGCAGCACCTGGTTGAGGCCGTTGAAGCGCTGCGCGAGCGCCTCGGCCTCGGTGATGATCTGCTGGCGCAGCGGTGCCGAGTTCGGGTCCACGCTGGCGGCATTGAGCGCGCCGAAGAAGGCGTCCAGGCCCTTGTTGAGGCTGGAGCCCTCGCCCGACATCACCTGTTCGATCTGTTTCAGGTAGGGCTGCACGGTCTCGTGGCGGCCCAGCTCGGACGCGGCGGACCAGAGCTGGTGGCTCTTGTAGCCGTCGCTGAATCGGATCAGCGAGGGCACCCGCACGCCATTGCCACTGCCGGCGGCGCCCGCCGCCGTGGGTCCCACGGCCGAGAACAGCGCGCCCTGGCGCGTGAAGCCGGGCGTCATCGCGTTGGCGACGTTGTGGCTGGTGGTGTTCAGGGCGGCCTGCGCGGCCATCGCGCCGCTCAGGGCGATCTGCTGGATCTTCATGGTGTGGGCCCGGTGGCGTCGGCGGGCGAATCGCCCGCACCTTGTCCTGCCAGGGCGACCGGATCGGCGCCGGACTTAAGCGGCACGGGCATGGCGGGCGGCAGGAGCTGGCGCAGGATCACGTCGGCGATGCCGAAAGCGCGCTGGCGCGCCATGGCGTCGGCCACCTGCGTATCGGCGATGTCCAGCATGTCCTGGTGGATGCGGTCCTTGAAGGGGCTGTCCTCGCCCGCCAGGGCCTGCGTGGCCTGGCGCATCTGCTTGAGCATCTGGCCGACGAAGAAGGCCTCGAACTTGATGGCGGCCTGCTCGACGCGCGCGCGTTGCACGGCGCCGTCGCTGATCGGCTCAAGGCTTTGCGTGATTCGCAGCTCCATCTCAATCGCCCAGGTCGAACCGTGAGGCACCGCGGAACCGGCTTGGCCGGGCCGCAGGTGTCGCCCCCTTGAGGAGGTCGCGCGAAGCGCGGCGGGGGTGCGTCTTCATATGACGATGAGCTCGCCATCGATGGCGCCGGCCTGATCGAGCGCCTGCAGGATCGCCATGATGTCGTCGGGCGAGGCGCCCGTGCGGTTGATGGTGTCGATGATGTCTTGCAGCTTGCTGCCCGGCGCCCAGTTGAACATGCGGCCCCGGTCCTGCTCGGCCACCACGCTGGACTGCGGCAGCACCACCGTTTCGCCGCGGCCGAAGGGCGCCGGCTGGCTGGCCACGGGCTGCTCGCCGATGATGACTTTGAGGTTGCCGTGCGCCACCGCGGCCGGGCGCACGCGCACGCCGTCGGCGATGACCACCGTGCCGGTGCGCGAGTTGAACACCACGCGCGGCAGCTCCTGCCCCACCATCACGCCGAGCTTCTGCAGCTCGGCCACGAAGGCCACGCGCTGCGTGGGGTTGGCCGGGGCGACCACCTCCACGCTGGTGGCGTCGCGCGTGCTGGCGATCTCGCCATAGCGGCCGTTGATGGTGCGAACGATGTTGGTGGCGGTCTGGAAGTGCGGGCGGCGCAGGCTCAGGGTGACGGTCTCGCGCGTGTCGAAGTCGGTGGGGATCTCGCGCTCCACCGTGGCGCCGCTCGGCACGCGGCCGGCCGTGGGCGTGTTCACGGTCACGCTGGAGCCGCTCTGGCCCTGGGCCGAGAAGCCGCCCACCACCACGTTGCCCTGCGCCAGCGCGTACACCTCGCCGTCGGCCGCCATCAGCGGCGTGAGCAGCAGCACGCCGCCGCGCAGGCTCTTGGCATCGCCCATGGAGGAGACGGTGATGTCGATGGTCTGGCCCTTGCGGTAACCCGGCGGGAAGGTGGCGCTCACCATCACCGTGGCCACGTTCTTCAGGCGCGGGTCGTTGCGCTCGGGCAGGGTGACGCCGAACTGGCGCAGCATGTTGGCCACCGACTGGCCCTGGAAGCGGATCTGGCTGCTGTCGCCCGAGCCTTGCAGGCCGACCACCAGTCCGTAGCCGATGAGCTGGTTCTCGCGCATGCCTTCCACCTGCACCAAGTGGCCCAGCGGCGTGGTGCGCGCGGCGTCGGCGCCGACCTTCTGCGCGGCGGCGGGCGCGGTCACGAGCAGCGACAGGGCGGTCAACAGGCCGGCGAGGCCCTGGCGCAGGGTGCGGGAGTTCATGCTGATGGCCCGATCAGAAAGGCATCCAGGGACTGTTGAAGAAGCGCGTGAGCCAGCCCGGCGAGTTGGCGTCGGCCAGGGTGCCGCTGCCCGAGTAGGCGATGCGCGCGTTGGCGATGCGCTGCGAGGACACGCGGTTGGCGGCGTCGATGTCCTGGCCCCGCACGTAGCCGCTCAGGCGGATGAACTCCTCGCCCTGGTTGAGCCACAGGCTTTTCTCGCCGGCGATGCGCAACAGGCCGTTGGGCAGCACCTCCACCACCACGGCGGTGATGGCGCCGCTCAGCGCGTTCTGCTGCGTGCTGCTGGCGTTGCCGTCGAAGGCGCGGTCGGCGCTCAGGCCGATGGGGGGCGTCACGTCCTTGCCGTCGATGCGCAGGGCGCCGATGCCGGCGCTGCTGCCCTTGTCGATTTGCGTGCCCGAGCGCTTGCTGGCCTGCGTGGTCTCCAGCAGCATCACGGTGATCACGTCGCCCACGCGGCGCGCGCGCGTATCGGCCACCAGCGAGCCCGGCGCCTGCGGCGTGAACACGCCGCCGGAACGCGCCTGGCTCGGCGCCACCCGCACCACCGGCGCGGGGTCGTCGGCCAGCGCCGGCGCGCGCGGCGGCGCGACGGCGGCGCAACCGGCCAGCCCGGCCGCGAGGAGCACCAGCGCGGCGCGCATCAGCGCACCGCCTGCGCCAGGTTCTGCAGCATGCCGTCCGCCGCGCTCAGCACCTTGGTGCTCATCTCGTAGGTGCGCTGGGCCGTGATCATGTCCACCATCTCCTCCACCACCTGCACGTTGGAGCCTTCCAGCGCGCCCTGCTTGATGGCCCCCAGGGCCTCCTCGCCCGCGATGCCCTCGGTGGGCACGCCGCTGGCGGCGGTCTCCTGGTACAGGTTGTCGCCCAGGGCCAGCAGGCCGGCCGGGTTGACGAAGCCGGCGAGCGTGATCTGGCCGATTTCCTGCGGCGCGGTGTCGCCGGGCACGCTGACGCTGACGGTGCCGTTCTCGCCGATGGTGATGGACTTGGCGTTGGCCGGCAGCGTGATGTCGGGCACCAGCGGATAGCCCTGCGCGGTCATCAGTCGACCCTCGGGGCTGCGCTGCAGCTGGCCCGCGCGCGTGTAGGCGGTCTCGCCGCCGGGCAGTTCCACCTGCAGGAAGCCCTGGCCCTGGATGGCGATGTCGAGCGGCTGGCCCGTGGTCTGCAGGCTGCCGGTGGTGAACACCTTCTGCGTGCCGGCCACGCGCACGCCATTGCCCAGCTGCACGCCCACGGGCGTGTTCATGCCTTCGGCCTGCGCGGCGCCGGGCTGGCGCTCCACCTGGTAGAACAGGTCCTCGAACACCACGCGGTCGCGCTTGAAGCCGGTGGTGTTGACGTTGGCCAGGTTGTTGGCGATGGCCTGGAGCTTGGCGTCCTGCGCCTGCACGCCGGTCTTGGCGGTCCACATGGCTGCGTTCATGGTCGATTCCTCGTGTGCGTGATGGGGAGGGGGCTCAGCCGCGCACCAGGCGGTCGCCGGCCTGGGCCATGCGCTCGGCGGCGGCGTAGAGCTTCATCTGGATCTCGAAGTCGCGGCTGGTGGCCATGGTGGCCACCATTTCCTCGACGGCCGAGACGTTGCTGCCTTCCAGGTAGCCGGCCTTGACCTGCACGGTCTCGTCCATGGGCAAGGCGCCGGCCCGCGGGTCGCGCGGCACCAGCAGGCCGGCCTCGTTCTTCACCAGCGCGCCCGGCTCGGGCTTCACCAGCTTCAGGCGGTCCACCGGCTGCATGTCGGCCTGGCCCGGCGGCAGCACCGACACCGTGCCGTCGGCGCCGATCTGCACACGGGCCGAAGGCGGCAGCACGATGGGGCCGCCATCGCCCAGCAGCGGACGGCCGTTCACCGTCAGCATGCCCTCGGCGTCGATGGCGATGCCGCCAGCGCGCGTATAGGCCTCGCCGCCCGCGTGCCGCACGGCCAGGTAGCCCTCGCCGGTGATCGCCACGTCCAGCTCGCGCCCGGTCTCGCGGATCGGCCCCGCGCGTTCGCTGACGCCGTTGGCGCTGAGTTCGCTCATGTGGCGCGCGTCGTAGCCGTAGCCCGGCGTGCGCATCGCGGTGGCGAAACTCTTGTCCGCGCGAAAACCCGGCGTGTCGGCGTTGGCCAGGTTGTTGGCGCGCACCTGCTGCTCGCGCAGCGAGCGCTCGGCGCCACTCATGACGGTGTAGATCAAGGCGTCCATGGCTCAGCGCGCTCAGATGGCCTGCATGAGCGACTGCATGATCTGGTTCTGCGTCTGGAACACCTTGGTATTGGCCTGGTAGTTGCGCTGCGAGGTCATGAGGCTCACCAGCTCGGAGGTCATCTCCACGTTGGACTGCTCCAGCGCGCCGGCCACCAGGGAGCCGGCCTGGCCCACGCCCGGCGCGTCGTACAGCGGCTCGCCGCTGGCGTTGGTCACGGTCCAGCTGGTGTCGCTCACGTTGGCCAGCGCGTCCTCGTTGGGGAAGTTGGCCAGGGCCACCGTGCCCACGCGCTGGCGCAGGCCGTTGCTGTACTGGGCCAGCACCGCGCCGTCCTCGTCGATGCTCACCGACAGAAAGGCGCCCGAGGAGTTGCCGTCGGCGTCGTTCACCGTGGTGGTGGTCTGGCCCGCGTACTGGGTGGTGCCGGCGTAGTTCAGGTCCAGCGTGATCGGGTCCACCGTGGCCGGCAGTGGCAGGGCCTTGGCCACCGGGCCGGTGGGCAGGGTCAGACGGCCATCGGTGCCGAACTGCAGCACGGTCTCGGTGCCGGCGGCCAGCGGCGCGCCGTCGAAGCCGTAGTGCACGGTCACCTCGTTCGGACCGGTCTTCACGAAGTACTGCGTGAGCGTGTGCTGCGAGCCCAGCGAGTCGTAGACCACCGAGACGTTCGAGCCGTTGTAGCTCAGGGGTTCGGCCGGGTCGAAGACCGCCACGGTGGGCGCGGTCCAGTCGGCCGAGAGGTTGGCCACATAGTCCAGGCGCGAGCTGGACACCGCGGGCAGCTGCTCCTTGCTGACGCGGATGTCGCCCATGGGGCCCAGCACGTCGGAGCCGGGCACCACGCCATAGCCCTGCAGGCGGCGACCGAAACTGTCGGTGACGTAGCCCTCGCGGTCGGCGGTGAAGATGCCCACGCGCGTGAACAGGGTCTGGCCCGAGGGTTCCTTCACCGCGAAGAAGCCCTTGCCCTTGATGGCCACGTCCATGCCGCGGCCGGTGTTGAGCGTGCCGCCGCCGATGCCGATGGACTGCGTGCGCGAGGCCGCTTCCACGCCCATGGGCGAGGTGTCCGCATACATCGACGCGAAGTTGGTGCGGCTGGACTTGAAGCCGTAGGTGCCCGCGTTGGCGATGTTGTTCGAGATGGTCTCGAGCTCGGCGTTGATGGCCTTCACGCCGGACAGGGCGATTTCCATGCTCATGCTGCGTTCCTTTATCCGTTGGAAGAAGCGGTCTCGCGACCGAAGAAGCCTGTGATCTCGGCCGGGGTGACCTCGCCGATCCCGCTCACGTTCATCTGCACGCCACCCGTGGGCGAGAGGCGGATGCCCGAGAGCACGCCGCGCACGTCGACGCCCGGCGCCGGCACACCCTCGCCGGCGTCGACCGCGATCGAGTAACGGCCCTCGGGCAGGCCCAGCGCGGCCGGGTCGATGCGGAAATCCACCGTGCCGGCGGCGCGCGGACCCAGCTCGACGCGGTGCTTGCGGCCATCGGCCGCGGTGAGCACCACGGCCGTGGTCTGGCTGGAGGCGTCGAGCGTGAACGAGCCAGAAATACTGTTTCCTGCAATATCTATCCGCGAAGTGCGAACAGCAACGGTGTGGCCCACCTGGCCCCCCAGGCTCAGCACCTGCAGGCTGTCGAGCATGGCGGCGGTGCCGTTGTTCTGGCTCACCAGGGTTTGCAGCGCCTCGGTCTGAGACAGCGTGGCGAGTTGCGAGACGAACTCGCTCGGGTCCTTGGGTTCCAGCGGGTCCTGGTTGCGCACCTGCGCCACCAGCAGGCGGATGAACATGTCCTGCGGTACCGACATGCCGTTCTTCGCCACGCCATCGCCCGCGGCGGCGGCGCCACCAGCAGCGCCGGTGTTCATGGTGGTGTCGAGCATGGTCAGGACTCCCCGAGCCGCAGCACGGCCATCTGCATCGCGCGGGTGCGCGTGAGCACCTCCACGCTGGTTTCGAAGGCGCGCGAGGCCGACATCATGTCGGTCATCTCGGCCACCGGGTTCACGTTGGGGTAGAACACGTCGCCGTCGGCGTTGGCCAGCGGGTGCTCGGGCTCGTGCACCTTGCGCACGGGTTCGTCGCTCTCCACGACGTCGAGCACCTGCACCCGGGCGCCGTCGCCGGAGCCCTCTTCCATCAGGGCGGCGAAGACGGGCTTGCGCGCGCGGTAGACGCCGTCCTCGGAACCGGCGGCGGACTGCGCGTTAGCCAGGTTGCTGGCGATGGTGTTCAGGCGCACGGTCTGGGCGTTCATGCCCGAGCCGGCGATGGCGGCGATGCTGTCGAAGGACATGCTCACTGCCCCTGGATGGCCTGCGCGAGGCCCTTGAGCTTCATCTGCAGGAAGGTCAGGCTGGCCTGGAAGCCGGTGGCGTTCTGCGCGAACGCGGCCTGCTCCACGCCCAGTTCCACCGTGTTGTGGTCGCCCGAGGGGTGGTGCGGCACGCGGTACTGCAAGTCGCCGCTGTCGAGGTCGAGCGCGAGGCCGTCGTCGCGCGCGGCCAGGGCGGCGTCGTAGCGCGCGCTGAAGTCGAAGTCGCGCGCCTGGTAGCCCGGCGTGTTCACGTTGGCCAGGTTAGCTGCGATGATCTCGGCCCGCTGACCGCGCAGCTGCAAGGCCTGTGCGTGCCCGCCGATGACCTGTCCGAAGTGAATTGCCATGAGCCGTCCTCTTTCCTTGCTGTTGTGCGCGGCGCTGCTGTCCTCGCCATCAATTGCGTTCTGCGCCAATAATATTCCGCGAATTGTAAAAACCGTGACCGCGCACTGGCTGGAACACGCCGATGGGCGGGGCTGGCGCGGCGCCCAAGTGGACGTGAGCGTGGTTTCCGCGCCGGAACACGAACCAAAGTGTGACCAGCCGCCCGAGGTGGTGGTGGTCGATGGCCGGTACCCCAGCCGCATGAAACTGGAGCTGCGCTGCGGCGAGCGCTGGCGCGAGCCGGTGGTGGCGCGCGCCCGGCTGCGCGCCGAGGTGCTGGTGGCCGCGCGCGACATCGCGGCCGGCGCCGCGCTGACCGAAGCGGACCTGCGGTACGAGGCGCGCGACCTCGGTGCCACGCCCGAGGCGATCGGCTCGCTGGACGCGGTCGCGGGTCTCGTGCCGCGGCGCGCCCTGCGCGAGGGCACGCTGCTGCAGGCCAAGGTGCTGCATGAGCCGGTGCTGGTGCGGCGCGGCCGGCCGGTGCGCATCGTGGCGCGGCACGGCGGCGCCATCGCGGTGGAGAGCGCGGGCGAAAGCCTGGGCCAGGGCAAGCGCGGCGACGCGGTGCGCGTGCGCAACCTGGCCTCGGGCCGAGTGATCGAGGCGCGCGTGGTGGGCCCCGACGAAGTGGAGCCTGTGAAGTAGCGCCTCACCGCGCGCCCTGGATCTGCCGCGCCACGGCGGCGAGCTTGTCGGCGTAGGCCGGGTCGGTGGCGTAGCCGCCGCGCGCCAGCGCGTCGGCGAAGGCGCGCGGATCGCCGCCCGCGCCCAGGGCGCCGCGGTAGCGCGGGCTGTTCAGCAACAGATCGGCGTAGTCGCCAAAGGCCTGCTCCAGGTCCTCGTAGTGGCGGAAGCGCTGCGTGGTCTTCACCGCCGCGCCGCCCTCGAATTCGGTGGTCGTCGCCACGGCGGCCCCCCCGTGCCAGGCGCCGCTGGCCTTGATGCCGAACAGGTTGTGCGTGCTCTGGCCGCCGGCTGCGCGCAGCGGGCGCCGGCCCCAGCCCGATTCGAGCGCCGCGTGCGCGGCCACCAGCTCGGGCGCCACGCCCAGGCGCGCGGCGGCTCTCTGCGCCAGCGGCGCGATGCGGTCGAGAAAAGCCCGCTGCTCTTCGCGGCTGGCACCGTCGGGAACGCCGCCGTCGGGCGCGCTGCCCGACACGGGTGGCAAGGCTGGTGCGGCCCAGGCGCGCCGCCAGGCCGCCTGCGGCGACAGCCCGCCCAGCGCTCCGCCGCCGCTCTCGATGAAGCGCTGCACCTCCTGCCGCACCGAACCGCCGAGCGCGTCCGCGCCCATGTTCGCACCCATGTGCGCGCCGAAACCGCCGCCGGCACCGCCCGCCGCCGCGCGCACCGGCAGCGGCGGCGCCGCGAAGGCCCCCGAGGTGGAGGGGAAGTCAGGCAGGCGCATAGGTACCGGGGACGCCGTCGTTCAGCACGCGGGCCATGATGTCCTGCTGCCCCACCACGAGCTCGCAGTTGCGCACGTTCAGGCGCTTGCATTCGCCCACCAGCGCCTGCAGCTCGCGCATCTGCTCGCGCAACAGGTCGGCCGCCTTGGCGGGCAGGCGCAGCGCCAGCGACTCGTGGGCGTCGCGCGTGGCGCCACCGCTGAGGCGCTGCACCAGGCGCTGGCGTTGCGAGCACAGCGCGTCCAGGCGCTCCGTGAGCGCGGTGATGCGCTCGGCCGACACGCGCACGCGCTCGCTGTCGTGCTTCAGCGCGGCGTCGAAATGCGCCTGCAGCAGCGCGCGCATGCGCGCGAAGCCATCGCGCTCCTGGCGCAGGCCGTCGAGCAGGGCCATGGCGTCGGCGGCGGCGATCACCGGCCTTCCCCGTGGTAGCGCTGGATCAGCGCGGCCAGCTTGCCGGCGTCGAAGCGCAGTTCGCCGCGCTGGTAAGCCTCGCGCAGCTGCGCCACGCGGGCCTCGTCGATCTCCGGCATCTCGCGCAGCGCCTGCATGGCGGGGCCCAGCACGCCGGACTGCAGCGCGGCCGGCGCGGCCCCGGCCGCGCCGGCGGCCTCGACGCCCGGCTGCGGCGCGCGCACCGGCGCCAGGGGGGCAGCGTTGTGGGGGGTGTTGACTCTCATTCGATCGCCTCGTGTGCTTCGTGTCCGCATGCCGCGCTCCCGGTTCAGCGCGTGAGGGTGGGCTCGGCCGACGGCGCCAGCGCGCGATCGAAGCCGGGCAGCTGGCGGCCCGCGGCCACCACCGATTCGCGCAGCGCGGCCAGCGCGTCGCGCGCGGGCGCCTGGGCCCGCAAACCGGGCAGCAAGGGCTCGGCCTGCGCGGGCTGGCCGAACATGGCCGTCATCAAGCGCGCCTGGTCCAGCGTCAGCACCATGATCTCGATGCGGCGGTTCACGCTGGCCAAGGGCTCGTCGGGCCGCACCGGCGCGCGCTCGGCCATGCCCACCACCTGCAGCACCGAGGCCTCGGGCGTGCCGCCGCGCAGCAGGTGCGCGCGCGCGGCGCTGGCGCGGTCGCTGGACAGGCGCGAGTTCGAAGGGCCGAAGGGGTCGTTGCGCGCGTAGGCCGCGGCGTCGGTGTGGCCCACGACCAGCATCGGGTTCTGGATCTTGGCAAACAGCGGGCCCATGCGATCCAGCAGGGCCGCGAAGCGAGGCGTGGGCGTGGCGCTGCCGAGCTGGAACATGCCTTCGTTGTCGGTGTCGTGCAGCATGATGCGCAGCCCGTGCGGCGTGACGAAGGTCTGCAGGTTGGCGCTCAGGCCGGCCTCCAGGCTCAGGCGCGCCAGCAACGCCGCCAACTCGGCCATCTGCTCGGGGGTGTCGTAGCGCGCGCGCAGCGGCGTGGGGTTCATCAGACCGGGCACGGTGCGGACCTCGTCCGGGCCTTCGCCCTGGCCTTTTCGCGGCATGGGCTTGCGGTCGATCAGGCTGCCGCGCGGGCCGCCCTCGGCGGGAATCTTGGCGCCGGAGATCTCGGCCATCACGGCGCCGCCGCCACTTTCCAATGCGCGCGTGGCCTCTTCCTTGTCGCGCGCCGCCAGCACCCACAGCACCAGGAACAGGCACATCAGGGCCAGCGTGAAGTCGGCGAAGGCCACCTTCCAGCTGCCGCCGTGGGCCTCTTCCTCGTGGCGGCGCGAGACGCGCTTGACGATGGTGCCGTGCTCGGCTCCGTGGGCTTTAGACACCGGGGCTCTCCTCCAGCTGGTTGACCCAGGATTCGAGCTGCGCAAAGCTGGGCTTGATGTTGAGCTGAATGAGGCGGCGGCCGGCGTCGATGGACACCAGCTCGGGCTTGCCCGAGAGGTGGGTCACCAGCACCACCTTCACCGCCTCCATGTTGCTCATCTCTTCCTTCACGAGCTGCTTCATCATGTTGCTGATGGGGTCTAGCACCGCGTAGCACAGGAAAATGCCGATGAAGGTACCCACCATGGCGGCCGCGACCTTGGCCGCGATCTCGCCCGCGCCCGCGCCCGCGCTGACCGAGTTCATGGCCATCACGATGCCCAGCACGGCGGCCAGGATGCCGAAGCCCGGCATGGCCTCGCCCACCTTGTGCAACGACTTGGCGGGCTGCGAGAGTTCCTCGTGGATGGCCTCCAGTTCCTGCTCCAGAACGCCTTCCAGCTCGTGCGCCGAGATCTTGCCCATGGCCATGACGCGGAAGTTGTCGACGATGAAGTGCAGCAGCTTGGGCTCCTCCAGCACCATGGGGTAGCGCTGGAACAGCGGACTCTCGTGCGGCTGCTCCACGTGCGCGTCCAGGGCCTTCAGGCCATTCTTCGCGGTCTGCAGCAGTTCGTACATCAGCAGCATGAGCTGGCGCTGGAACTCGTCGCCGCGCTTGCGCCGCGCCACCACCTTGCGCAGCTGCACGCCCATCTCGGCCAGCACGTGGCGCGGGTTGCCGATGACGATGGCCCCCGCGCCGGCGCCGGCGATGATGAGCAGCTCGACGGGTTCCCAGACCACGCCCAGGTCGCCCCCCGCGAGCAGGAAGCCGCCGAAGACGCAGAGGAACACGATGAAGACGCCAAGGAAGAACTGCATGGTGGTGGCCGGTGGGGGGTGGTTCGGGGGTCAGTCGGGCGAGAGCGCGCCGCGCAGCTTTTGCAATGCGCTTTTGTTGATCTGGCAGACGCGGGCCTCGGTCAGGCCCATGACGGCGCCGATCTCCTTGAGACTGAGCTCGGCTTCGTAATAGAGCTGCACCACGTGCTGCTCTTTCGGGTTCAAGCAGGCCAGGGCCTGTTCCAGCGAACGGCGCTGGATCAGCTCGGCCTCGGGCGTGCGCGCGGCCGAGGGCGTGAGCATCAGCTCCTCGATCACTTCGTCGAAGCAGGCCAGGGTCTCGGCGTTGGTGTGCTGCTCGTAGGCCAGGTAGTCCTCGGCGCTCACGCCGAGGTGCTGCATCACCTCGGCCTCGGAAGGTTCGTGGCCGAGGCGGCGGCGCAACTCGCGGATTCCGTCGCGCAGGCGATGGCCTTCCTGGCGCACGCTGCGCGGGCGCCAGTCCTGGCGGCGCAGCTCGTCGAGGATGGCGCCGCGCACGCGCTGCGCGGCGTAGCCGGGAAATCGTTCGTCGGGCTCGCCGTAGCGGCGCAGCGCCTCCAGCAGGCCCATCAGGCCGATCTGCAGCATGTCATCGCGGTCCATCGCGCCACCCGCCTGCGAGGCGAGCTGGGCCACCGCGCGGCGCACCAGCGGCGTGTGCTCGACGAGCCAGCGCTGCTCCGCCGCGGCGGAGCTCTCCGCCGCGGCCAGGCTGTTCATCTCGCCGTATCCGCTGTGCACCGGGGCCTCGCCTATTCGATGACCAGGCGGCCGACCATCACTTCCGTGAAGGGCGACTCGCGCGATTCGCGCTCGAAGCTCTCGCCGTAGGCCTGCTGCAGGAAGTCGGTGAGTTCGGCGATGCTGAGCATGCTGGCGCGCTCCAGCGTGAGCTCGGACAGCGAGGCCACGGCCACGCTGCGCAGCTTGGGCAGCTGCTGCTTGGTGACGACCTCGGCCTTGACGGGGGTCTTGAACACCAGGTCCACGGCCATGTAGTTGCTCAGCGGCCCGCCCTCGCGCGCGCGCAGCATGACGATGACCTTGTCGAGCGAGACGTAGCGGTACTCGCGCTTGTCGACCACCGGCGCGGCCGGCTCGCCGGCGGGCGGGCCCATGAAGTGCCAGGCGGCCAGGCCGCTGCCGGCCCCCAGCAGAACGAAGGCGCCGGCGGCCAGGGAAATCCAGATCTTCTTGCTCATGTCGAAGGCTCGTTCGGTGGGTTCAGGCCAGCGTGAAGGCCTGGCCGGCGCGGTGTTCGCTGCGCAGGGCCTGGCCGGGTTCGGCCTCCTCGCGGGTGGGCTGGCCCTGGCGCGGCTGGCCGCGCGCATCGGCCTGCGCGCCGCCCTCGTGCACCTGCACCTGCACGCCCTGGCCCTGGCGCTGGCCCAGTTCCTGGCGCAGGCCTTCGCCCATGTGCTGGAGCTGGCGCGCCACCTCGGGACTGGAGGCCGTGAGCTGCACCTGCAGCTGCCCGCCTTCCTGGCGCACCACGATCTCGATGCGGCCGAGCGCGGGCGGATCGAGGCGGATGCGCGCCTGGTCGACGCCCTGCGTCGCCTGCCACTGCAGCCGATCGCCCAGGGCCTGCGCCAGCGGGCGCTGCCAGAGCTCGCTGCGCGCGGGGTCCAGGCGAACGACCGGTTCGATGGCCTCGCCACCCGAAGGACCCGTGTTCGCGTGGAACGCCGCCGCGAAGGCGTCCGGCGAGGCGGGCGCGGTCTCGCGCGCACGGGGCATGGCCAGCGCGTGAGCCAGCTCGGGCGGCAGCGCGCGCGCCACGGCGGCATCGGCGGGCGAACGCGCGGGCGGTGCGGCGGCCGCGGGCGCGCCGCTGGCGGCATCGGCGGGCGATGCGGCGGCCATGGCCTGGGGCGACCAGGGGCCGGACTCGGCGCCCGCCGAGCGCGCGTGGGCGACGGACCCGGCCAGGGCAAGGGGCGCCAGGGGGCGGTGGGCGTCGCCGGCCGCGCCGGCATCCGACAAGGGGGCTGCGCCCTCGTCCTCGCCCGGCGCCTCGCGCGCGGCGGCGCCCAGCAGGCGCGAGAACGGCTGCGTGAACGGCAGCGCGGGCGCCTGTTGCGAATCCAGCGCCATCAGCCAGGGCGACAAGGCGGCGTCCAGCGCCTCGCGGCCTTCGGGGGCTTCACTGTCGGCGGCCGGCGCCTGGCCCAACACCTGGGCGAACAGGGCCCGGGGGCCGTCGGACAGCCCGGGGGCCAGCACGGCCTCGGCCACCGGGGTGACGGGTGCGGTGGCGCCCAGCGCAAAGGTGGCGTTCATGGCTTTCTCCTTCTCATTCGGCGGCGAAGGCGTAGGCGTCGCGGCCGCCGCGGTGCGCACACAGGTCGAGCAGTTGCGCCTGCACCGCGTCGTGTTCGCGCCGCACCAGGGCGAGCGCGCGCTCGTGCGCCGCCTGCAGCAGCGCGCAGGCCGAGCGCGTGCCGGCGTCGAGTGGTCGGGCACTGGCCAGGCCGATCAGCAGCGTGCCGGTCTCGCGGTCGAGCGCGCTCAGCGCGGCGACGTCGCCGGCCTGCGTGCGCTCGTGCAAGCGGCGCGCCAGATCGAGCGCGTGGGCGCGTTCATCCGCGGGCATCGCGCACCCCTTCCCAGCCTTCGCGCACGGTGCCCAGCAGGCGCGCGGTTTCGTCGATCAGCGCCACGTCCATGCGGATGCCGGCCTCGTTCACGCGGCGCGCGCAATAGTCGTACAGCTCGGCGAGCTGGCCCACCACCTCGCCACCGGCGTCGGTGTCCAGCGCGCTGGACAGGCCATTGAGCATGGCGACGCAACGGTTCAGGCTATTGGCCTTGGCCTCGAAACGCGCGTGCTCGATGTGCGCCCGGGCCCGCGCCAGCTCGTCGAGCAAGCCGTTCATCAGGATCAGCACCAGCTCCAGCGGCGAGGCCTTCGCCGTCTGGGCGCCCAGGTCAACGGCCTGGTAGCTCTGGTATGCGTCGTAGCTCAATGGGTTCCTCTTGTCGGTGTGCCACCCGGGCTCAGGCGGTGCCCAGCTGGCTGAACAGCCCGGAGGTCTGGTTCATCTGGCCCAGCACGCTCTGCAACTGGCTGAACTGAAGCAGGTAGCGCTCGTAGTTCACGTTGAACAGCTCGTCCAGGCGGTCGCGGCGCTGGGTCAGGTCTTTCTGCTGCACCTGCACGTTGTCCAGCCGGCGCGCCAGCTGGCCGGTGCCGGATTTCGTCCAGATCTCCAGGTGATCGGTCACCGCGCCCAGCACGCCCGAGCGCTTGCCCAGCGCGGCAGAGCCGAACACCGTGTCCAGCGCTTCGGGGTTGGCGGCCAGCGTCTTTTGCAGCCGCGCGGTGTCCAGCGTGAGCTGGCCCTGTCGGTCGGAGCCGATGCCCAGGTCGCTGATGCGCAGGCCGCCAACGTCCTGGCGGATCAGGTCGTTGAGGCGGTTGCGCAGGTTGCGCACGCCCGCGTCGGTGGAGAACGCCCCGCGCGAGGCCGCGTCCTCGCTGGTTTTCGTGAGGTTGTTGAGCTCGGTCTGCAGCGCGTTGTAGGCGGTGACGAACTTGCGCAGGCTCTCTTCGGTACCGGCCTTGTCGGCCGCCACCTCGAGCTGAAGCGGCGCCGCGCCCGCGCTGTGCGCCTGGGTGAAGTTGACCGACACGCCGGCGATGCCGGTGTAGCTGTTGCTGCCTTGTTGGATGCGCAGGCCGCTGCCCTGCTCGCCCAGCCAGATGACGGCGTCGCGCGCGGCGGCCAGCTGCGTGGGCGCGCCGCCCAGTGAAGCCTTGAGCGCGCTGTCGGGCAGGCCGGAGGCGTCGAGGGTGATCGCGCCGTCCTCTCCGCCCAGGCCGGACGACAGGATCAGCTGCGGGCCCGACGCCGTGTTGGCCACCTGGGCGGTCACCTTGCCCTCGTTGCCGCTGGCCTGGTTGATGGCGCGCGCGATCTCGGTGGCGTTGAGGTTGCCATCGCCGTCCTGGTCGGCCGCCAGCAGGTTGACGTTGAAGGCCGATCCATCGGCGCGCTGCACCACCAGCGGACCGCCCAGCGCCACCGGCACCGCCGGCAGGTCGGCGTAGGCGATCTGGTGCGTGGAAGCGAGCTGCTCGACGAAGAAGCTGTAGGAGCCGGGCTGTGCGCTGGCGCTGGCCGTGGCGGTGGCGCCGGCACCGGCGCTGAGCGTGGCGCTGTTCTTCTTCAGGCCACCCGAGACGCTGCTCAGGCCGCTCAAGGCGGTGGTGAAGCCGGAGAGGGCCGAGCGCAGCTTCTCCAGCCCCGCCTGCGTGGCCTTGGCGATCTGGGACTCGCGGTCGATCTGCTGCTGCGGGCCTTGCACCAGCAGGCTGGCCAGCTGGGTCGCGGTGGTGGTGGGATCGAATTCCATCGTGTTACTCCAGGGGTCGCGGGCGGTCCGGAACGCCGCCTCCGAAGCCCAGGGCGACCGGGGCGCGGCATTTCTGAAGCACCCGGCGCGACTTTTTCGGCGACGGCCTCACGCGCGCCCCCTCATCCACACGGTCTGGGCGATGTCGTCGGTGCGCTTGCGCTCGGCCACCTGAAGCGCGCGCTCACCTTCGTCGACGCGGCGCCCGTGCAGCTGCGCCACCGCCTCGCGGCGGCGGAAGGCCTCGTGCAAGGCGAGCCGGGTCTGGTCCATGCGCGACTCGTGCTCGGCCAGGGCGTGGCGGTGGCGGTCGGCCAGGTCGAGCACACTGAGCTTGTAGGCGCCCCGGTTGCTGGCCAGCGCGGGCGACAGCCCGGGCGAGGCCGTGGGCGCGGCGCCGGACGCGCCGGCCTCGTCCAGCAGGCCACCCAGGCGCTCGATGCTGGCGACGAAACGCTGGCGCGTGCGCTCCTGCTCGGCCAGCACGGCGCCCACGCGGTCCTGCTCGCGCTCGCGCAGCCGCACCACCTGTTCCAGCGCGCGCAGGTTCATTCGACGATCTCCATCAGGCGGCGCAGGCAGTCGTCCAACGGCGCCGACTCCTGCGTGCCCTGGTGAAGAAAGGCCTCGATGCGCGGCCACAGGTCCACGGCGCGGTCGCTCAGCGGGTCCGCGCCGGGCACGTAGGCGCCCAGCGGCAGCAGCTCGCGCACCTGCTGGTAGCGCGCCAGCAGGGCCTTCACCTCGCGCGCCACGCGCTGCTGGTCGGCGCCAGCCACCAGGCCCATGCAGCGGCTGATGGACTGGCCGATGTCGATGGCCGGGTAATGCCCGCGCTCGGCCAGCGCGCGCGAGAGCACGATGTGGCCGTCCAGGATGGCGCGCGCGGTGTCCACCACCGGGTCCTGCTGGTCGTCGCCCTCGGCGAGCACGGTGTAGATGGCGCTCATGGAGCCCTCGCCGCTGCCGTTGCCCGCGCTTTCCACCAGCTGCGGCAGGGCGCTGAACACCGACGGCGGATAGCCGCGCGTGGCCGGCGGCTCGCCGAGCGACAGCGCCACCTCGCGCTGCGCCATGGCGTAGCGCGTGAGCGAGTCCACCAGCAGCAGCACATGGCGGCCCTGGTCGCGGTAGTGCGCGGCGATGGTGTGGCACAGCTCGGTGGCGCGCAGGCGCATCAGCGGCGACTCGTCCGCCGGCGCCACCACCACCACGGCGCGGCGCAGGCCGGCCTCGCCAAGCGAGAGGTCGATGAACTCGCGCACCTCGCGGCTGCGCTCGCCGATCAGGCCGACCACGATCACGTCGGCCACCGTCTGGCGCGTGATCAGGCCCAGCAGCACGCTCTTGCCCACGCCGGAGCCGGCCATCAGGCCCACGCGCTGCCCGCGGCCCAGCGTGAGCAGGCCGTTGATGGCGCGCACACCGACGTCGATGGCGCCCTCCACCGGGCGCTTGCGCAGCGGGTCCACCCAGGGCGGCGCGCTGGGCAGCAGGTGCTCGCCCGCCAGGCGGCCGCGCCCGTCCATGGGCTCGCCCAGCCCGTTGACCACGCGGCCCAGCCAGGCTTCGCCGATGAGCAGGTGGCCATTGCCGGGCAAGGGCCAGACGCGCGCGCCGGCGGCCAGGCCCTCGGTGCGCTTGAAGGCCATGAGCTGCGCGGCCTCGTCCTTGAAGCCCACCACCTGGGCCTCGATGTCGGCGCCCAGGGCCGACTCGATGCGGCAGCGCTGGCCCACGTGCAGGCGCACGCCGCGCGCCTGCAACAGCGGGCCGGTGGCGCCCACCAGCCGGCCGGTGGGCGTCGACACCGACACCTCGGGCACGGCGATGCGGCGCAGCTGTTCGGCGATCACGCGGCGGCTCCGCTCAAGGGCACCTCGGCCGGTGCGGGCTCTTCCGCCCCGAGCAGCTGCGAGGCCACCTGGCCCATGCAGGCCTGCAGGCGCTGGCGGCAGCCGGCGTCGGCCTCGAAGCCGGCCACCTGCACGCGGCACTCGCCGGCCTCCAGCGCGGGATCGGCGATCAGGTTCCAGCCGCGCGTGTCGGCGCCCTCGATGGCCTGGATCGCGCGCAGGTCCTCGCTGTTCAGGAACACCTCCACGGTGCTGACGGCCGGCGGCATGCTCTGCAGGGTCTCTTCGACGAGCTTGAGGATCTGCGTGGGGTTGAGCGTGAGCTCGGCGCGGATCACCTGGCGCGCCACGCGCTCCACCAGCTCCACCATTTCGCGGCGCAGCGCGGCCTGGTAGTCGGCCTGCACCTGGCGCAGGGCCTCGGTGGCCGCCTGCATCGGCGCGGCCACGCGCTGCCAGCGCGCGAGCAGCTGCGCCTCGCCCTCGGCGCGGCCCAGCGCTTCGCCGCGCTCGCGACCCTGCGCCTCGCCGACGGCGCGGCCCTCGGCCAGGCCCTTGTCGAAACCTTCCTCGTGGCCGCGCGCCAGGCCGCGCGCATGGCCATCGGCCAGCGCGGCCTGCAAGGCCTCGGCCGATCCCTGCAAGGACAGGGCTTCGGCCAGGCCGCGCTCGGCCAGGGGCGGGAAGCGGTGGCTGCGGTAGGGGCTGTTCATTCCACCGTCGCCTCGGAGTACAGCTGCACCTCGATCGCGCCGGCGTCGGCCAGGGCCTTGACCTCGCGCATGATGGCGGCGCGCGCGTCTTCCACGCGGCGCGCGGCCACCGGCCCGGTGCGGCGGATCGCGTCCTGAAAGGTCTTGACCTGACGCTGCGGCATGCAGCCCAGGATGGCGCGGCGCACGTCGCTGTCGCCGCCCTTGAGCGCGATGGCCCACTCGTCCATGGGCACCGCCTCGATGATGCGCAGCAACACCTCCTCGCTCTGGCGCGAGAGGATGAAGAAGTCGTACATGCTGCGCTCGATCTGACCGGCCACGCCGGGGTCGCGCTCGCGCAGCTGCTCCACCATGCGGGCCTTGTCGCCCGGCAGGCGGTTCAGGATCTCGGCCGCCTGCTTCACGCCCTCGATGGTGGCGCTCTGCGTCTCCAGGCTCTGCAGGCAGGCGTCGGCCAGCACCTCCACCTCCTGCAGCAGGCGGTGCTCCACGTGACCGAGCTGGGCCACGCGAACGATGAGTTCGTCGCGACCGTCCTCGGGCAGGCTGGCGATGACCTCGCTGGCCATGGCCGGCGGCAGGAAGGCCAGGAACACGGCCTGCATGTGCACGTGCTCCTGCGCGATGCGATCGGCCACCCAGCGCGGCGAAGCCCACTGCAGGCGCGCCATCTTCGGGCGGATGGCGTCGCCATAGATGCGCGTGAGCACGCTGCTGCTGATGCTGCTGCCCAGCGCCAGGTCGAGCGAGTTCTTCAGGAAGGTGCGCGAGGCGCCGTGCAGGCCGCTCTGTTCTCGGTAGTCGTCGAAGAAGCGCTGCAGCGCGCTGCGCGCGGTGTCCACCTTGATGCCGCTCATGGCGGACATGGCCTGCGTCACGGCCAGCAGTTCCTCGCGCTCCAGGCAGCGAAGCACCGCGGCGGCGGGTGCCTCGCCCATGCTCAGCAGCACGATCGCCGCCTGCTCGATCGCGGTCATGGCGCCGTCCTCGGCGCCGGCTTCAGGCGGGTTGGTGGCCATTCTTCTGCACCCATTGTTTGACGACCTCGGCCACGCGCTCGGGCTCCTTGGTCGCGAGGTCCTTCAAGTGATCGACCAGCACGTCCACCGGCGAGCCCGGCGGCGGCAGGTTGTAGTTCTCCAGCAGCGAGCCCATGGAGTCGCGCTGGCCCGCGGGCCGTTCGGGCTGCGGCAGCGCGGCCACGGCGGCCGATCCGGCGGGCAGGGCGCCGGCCGGCGCCGCGGCGCCCTCGCCGCCGCGTGGGCCCAGCTCCAGCAGCTCGGACGTGCCCACCTCGCGCGGCACCGCGACCTCGCGCGTGAAGCGGCGGATCAGCGGGCGCGCGATCAGCAGGTAGGCCAGCAGCGCGCCGAGCGCGCTCAGGCCCCAGCCCGCCATCGTGAACACCGACTGCGGCTCGGCGTACCAGGCCACGGCCTGCGGCGGCGCCGGAAAGGCCATGGCCGAGACCACCAGCTGGTCGCCGCGCGCGGTGTCGATGCCCAGGCCGCCGCGCAGCACCTGCTCCATGCGCGCGATCTCGGCCGGCGCCCAGGCGCTGGCGCCGGCGGGCGCGGCGGCGTTGTTCAGCACCACCGCCACGCTGATCTTCTTCACCTGGCCGCGCGCGCGCTCGATGGTGGTGACGCTGCGGTCATAGGCGTACTGGCGCGTGGCCGCGCTGCGCTCGGCGGTGCTGGGCGGCTCGCCCTCGGCTGGCGGGGGGTTGGCCGGGCGGTTGCTCAGCGAGCCCGGGATGCCCAGGGCCTGCGGCTGGCGGTTGAGTTCTTCGCGCGAGGCTTCGCTGGTGATGCGCGGGTCGCCTTCGTAGCGCTCCTGCGTTTCCTTGACGCTGTCCTGGTGCAGCTCGACCGAGGCGCTGACGTTGTAGTTGTTGGCGCCCAGCACCGGCTGCAGCAGAAGGTGGGCGTTGCGCAGCAGGGTCTCTTGTGCCTTGCGCTGCGCCTCGTTCGCGAAGCCGGTGGAGTCCAGGCCGGCCTTGATGTCGACCCGGCTGGACAGCAGTCGGCCGGCCTGGTCGACCACGGTCACGCGCTCGGGCGCGAGGTTGGACACGCTGCCCGAGACCAGCTTGATGATGGAGGCAATCTGCTCGGCCTCCAGCTCGCGGCCCGGGTGCAGGTGCAAGGCCACCGAGGCCGAACTGGCCTGCGCGGCGTTGAGCACGAAGGTGGACGACCGGGCGATCGACAGGTGCACGCGCGCGCTCTTGACCGGCTCCAGCGCGGTGATGCTCTGCACCAGCTCGCCCTCCAGGCCGCGGCGAAAGCGCACGTCCTGCACGAACTGCGTCACGCCCAGCGGGTCGCTCTTGTCCATCAGCTCCAGGCCCTCGGGCAGGCGGGCCACCACGCCGCGCGCGGCCAGCAGCATGCGCGCGCGGCCCAGGTTCGACTCCGACACCAGCACCTGCCCCGTTTCGGGGTGCAGGCGGTAGGCGATGCCTTCGGCGTCGAGCACCGACATCATGTCGGCGGCGGGCACGCTCTCGCGCGCACCGAACACCGGCCGGTAGTTCGACTGGTTCTGCCAGACGAACATCATGACCAGCGCGGTGATGGCGATCGCGAGGAACACGACCGGCAGCAGCTTGGCCACCGCTTCGGAACGCAGGGCCGAGGCGATCCGGGCGGGCGGGGGCAGCCGTTGCAGCAAGGGGGTGATGGCGCTCATTGGTTTTTCACTTTGCGTTTGTAACGATACGCGAAGTTCAAATACCAAACCATGTCCATGCCAGGCCGTGGCCGGCGCCGATCGCCACGCGGTTACCGAATGGGGATGAGCGGTGCTCGCCTGCCGGGCAGGAACCGAAAAGCGTTAGCGGACGCGTTGCAAGACGGCGAAACGCCCCGGAAGGGGCCGCGAGCGTGACGGAATCCTCATCCCGCCAAGCTTCGTCGCACGCCCTGTCAAAAGTGACAGGGCCGGCGATGAAGGGCCTTCAGACCGGGGTCGAAACACGGGACAGACCCTTCGTGCCTTCAAGGACGCGACCATGTACCTGGACTTCGACATGACCACCCTGCCCTCCACCCACGGCATGCGCCCCGCCGCCTTCGGCATCCCGCCCATCGAAACCCTGGAGATGCTTCAGCGCCTGGAGGCCGAGGTGGCGATGAGCAACCTGAACGAGATGCGCCTGATCGAGCAGCAGCACCCGGACTGGTTCGAGCGGTACGAGACCTTGCCGGTCGAGCACTGCAGCGGCGAGGAGCTGCAGGCCCTGCTGGCCAGCGCCCCGAACGCCTACGCCAAGGGCCTGGTCACGGGCGCGCTGAAGGTGCGGCTGGAAATGGCGGCGGTGTCGGGCCTGCCGTTCTGAACGGACGCGGCCCTACAGCCCGCCCATCAGCTGCGCACGGTACACGGCCTGCGCGCCGTTGGCCGCGCGCAGCTTGCGCTTGGCGTTCTCCACGTGCAGGCGGAAGGTGCGCTCGGTGCAGCCGAAACGCTGCTGCGCTTCCGAACCTTTCAGGCCTTCGGCCACGGCGCGCAGCACCTCGCGCTCGCGCGGGGTGAGCGGGCAGACCGCCGCGCGCAGCGCCTCGCGCCAGGCGGGCCAGTCGCCCAGCACCTCCAGCGCGGCGGTGCCCAGCTGCTCCTCCCGCAGGTGCGCGCTGGTGGACAGCAGCCAGAACTCGCCGCAGGCCTCGCCCAGCAGCGGCAGGCGCACCAGCAGCAGCTGCTGGTAGCCCAGACCGCCCAGGCGTCGCACGGCCTCGTCGCCCAGGGCCTCCACGGACAGGCGCTCGACGGTGCCGCCACGCGGCGGCACGGCGCGCGCCATCCATTCGGCATGGGCCTGCAGCGCGGCACTGCTGAGGGCCTGCACCAGGCGCTCGCCGGCCACGCCGTAAGGGTCGGGCCGCACGAAGGCCAGGCCCGCGAAGCCCCGCCCACGCAGGCGCGAGGCCAAGGCCTCCATGCGCTCATCGAGCGGGTTGGGGGGCAACGCCTGCTCGGGCGGTTCGCCCAGGAGGGCGGCGCCGCCGGCGCGCAAGGGATCCTCGCTCACCCGCCGCGTTCCTCTGCCAGCGCGCGCCACGACACCGCGGCGGGCCAGTCGAACAGGAACTCGGCGGCCAGCAGGCCATCGGCCTCGCTCAGCACCTCGACAGGCGCGATGGCCGGCGCGATGCCCTCCAGCTGCGAGACCAGCTCGAGGTTGGGCAGGGCCTGGCCCGCGCGCACGCGGTCCAGGCCGGGCGCGTCCCAGCCGAACTCGGCCAGCGAATCGGCCAACTCGCGCAGGCCCGCGGTGGTCTCGATCTGGATCCAGCTCAGGCGGCCGTCGGCGCGCAGGCCCAGCACCCCGAAAGGCTCGCCCAGCACGAGGTATTCGTCCACGCGGCCGCGCCCCAGGATCACCATCAGCGCGTTGGACACGTCGTCCGACTGCAGCGCCTGCAGC
The DNA here is from genome assembly GCF_003417535.1 of Hydrogenophaga borbori. Lineage (GTDB taxonomy): Bacteria > Pseudomonadota > Gammaproteobacteria > Burkholderiales > Burkholderiaceae_C > Hydrogenophaga > Hydrogenophaga borbori. The sequence continues at coordinate 227,701 of NZ_QVLS01000008.1, read as the reverse complement.
CGCTCGTGGCGCATCTGCATGGCCAGGTGGCGGCCGCGCTCCAGCGAGTTGTGCAGGAACTGCTCCTGCAGCGCGCGGCGCAGGTTGAAGCCCAGGTTGCGCGTCTGCTTGGGCAGGAAGGATTCAATGGCCCCGCCGTTGAAGGCCTTGACCGCGAGGTCGGCGTCGGCCGCGCCCGTGAGCAGGATGCGCCGCAGGCCGAAGTGGCCGTGGCGCTCGCAGATGGAGATGCCGTCCTCGGCGGGCATCACCTGGTCGGTGACCAGCACCGAGAAGATGCGGTGCCGCCCTTCCCAGGCGAAGTAGTCGAGCGCGGCGGCCAGCGGCGACTCCGCGCCCACCACGCGCGCCAGCATCTGCTGCTCGCGCCGCAGCAGCGTTTCCTGCTCGGCATAGGAGTGGTCGAGTTCGCCCGGGTGGTGCAGGAACTCGCAGCGCCGCACCGAGGCCACGGCGTCCGCCATGGCGTCGAGGAACGACGGGTCGTCGTCGATGAAGGAGATGCGCGAGGACGCTCTCATGCAGGGGAACAACATGCCTGGCTCGCTTCGGGGTGGACGGGACGCGGCGCACGCGCGTCTGGGCCAGGGAAGCATATCGGCACTTCAAGGGCGAACTTGAGCCGGCCGGTTTGGCGCCTTTTTTCACGCAAGGCGCTGGAGGGCGCTCCCTAGAATCCGCCCCGTCGTGCACCACCACCTCCTCATCCGCGCCATCGCCCTGCTTCGCCAGCCACTGGAGCCGCTGCAGCAGCTGTCGCGCGCGCGGCTGGTCACGCTGGGCCTGTTCCTGTCCATTGGGCACCTGGCCTTCCACTGGTTCTGGACGGTGCTCGTGCCGCAGCCCTACGAGAACCTGCTTCTGCGCGCGCTGGCCGCCGCCGGCGCGCTGCCGCTGCTGTGGTGGACGCCGTCGCGCGTGATGCGCCAGCGTGGCATCCGGCTCTACCTGCTGGCCTACATGACCTACACGGGCCCGTTCCTGTTCCAGTGGTTCTTCCTGATGAACCACGGCAACGCCGTGTGGATGACCAGCGCGGCGCTGATGTGCTTCCTGGCGTACCACATCCTCGACTGGCGTGTGGCCACGGCGGCGCTGGCGGCGGGCACCATCGCCGCGCGCGCGCTGGTGGCGCTGCTGGAGCCGCAGCTCGCCATGCCCTGGTGGCGCGTGACCGAGGGCAACCTCACCTTCGCCTTCGCCTGGCTGTCCGCCCTGGCGCTGGCGCTGTCCTCGGCCAGCCAACGGCTGCAGCGGCTCAACGCCACGCTGCTGGCCATGGGCGTGATGGCGCACGAGCTGCGCACCCCGCTGGCCAGCGCGGCCCTGGTCAACGAAAACCTGCGCGAGGCCGAGCCCGCCGAGGTGGAGCGCCTGACGCATCGCATGGACGGCCTGCTGCGCGCCATTCACCACCAGATCGATTCGCAGATCGTCAACGCGCAGCTGCTGGGCATCCAGCCCGGCCGCGAGACCCTGCGCGCCGGCCAGCTCGTGCGCGACGCCATCGAGTCCTATCCCTTCCTCAGCGAACGCGAGCGCCTGGCCGTCAGCGTGGACACGCGCGCCGACTTCCACTTCCACGGCAGCGAGCGACTGTTCATCCAGGTCATCCACAACCTGCTGAAGAACGCGGTGTTCGCGCTGCGCCGCACCCAGGGGCGCTTCGAGCGCGGCGACATCCAGATCGAGGTGTCGGCGGTGGGTTCGTGCGGCACCATCCGCGTGCGCGACAAGGGCCCTGGCGTGCCCAGGCACCTGCGCCGCGCCATCTTCGAGCCCTTCTTCAGCACCCAGACCACGCACAGCAGCGGCCTGGGCCTGGCCTTCTGCCGCGAAACCGTGCAAGCCAACCGAGGCCAGCTGCGCTTTGAGCGCGTGGCCGCCGGATCGTCCTTCGTGATCGAGCTGCCCCTGCTGCCGGGGGATGCGGGCGAGGCCCACCACGCCAGGCGTTGGGCGCCCAGCTGAAGCGCGACCATCGGGTTTCCCCCACAGCGGCACGCCGGACTTCCCCCTGGTGGCACCGCCGCTGGCGCGTAGCATGGACACATTCCCGTTCCCGCGGCCCGCCATGCCTCCGCTTCGCCCGATCCCGATGCCGCGCACGCCACTGCAGGCCCTGTTCTCCCACCCGCTCGAGCCCGTGCTGCACCTGTCGCGCGCGCGGCTCGCCGCGCTGGGCCTGATCTACCTCATCGTGCACCTGTCGGCCTGGCTGGTGTACACCCAGGTCGCGCCGCAGCCCTACGACAGCCTGGCCCTGCGCCTGGCCGCCGCGCTCGGTGCCCTGCCGCTGTTCCTGCTCGACCCCGACGAGGTGGCGGAGTCGCCGGGCGCGCGCGCCTACGTGCTGCTCTACCTGGCCCTGGCCGGCCCCGCACTGCAGGTCTGGCTCTACCTCATGAACGGCGGCACCGATCCGCGCGTGCTGGCCCTGTGCCTGGTGGCGCTGCTCATGTACGTGATCACCGACTGGCGCTACGCCACCGCCATGCTGGTGCTGGCTTTCGCGGGCGGGCTGCTGGTCGGCGCCGGCACCGACCGGCTGCCGGCCGCGCTGGCGCGCGAGCACGGCTTCATGGTGGGTCTGTCGTGGCTGTGCGGCCTGCTGCTGGGCCTGTCTTCGGCGCAGCAGGACCGCCAGCGCCAGCAGGCCACCATGAACGCCCTGGGCGTGATGGCGCACGAGCTGCGCACGCCGCTGGCCAGCATGGGCCTGCTGGTGGAAAGCCTGCGCGACAACGAGGAGTCGCCGCAGGCGCGCCGCTCGGGCCAGCGGCTGGAGGGGCTGATGCGCAACCTGCACCAGCAGATCGACACGCAGATCGTGAACGCGCAGCTGCTCGTCCTGCGACGCGGCGACGAGCGCATCGCCGCGCGCGGGCTGATCGCCGACGCCATCGACAGCTTTCCCTTCCGCTCCGAGGCCGAGCGGCGCGCGGTGGCGCTGGCGCCCGGCCCCGACTTCCACTTCCTCGGCACGCGGCGCCTGTTCACGCAGGTGGTGCACAACCTGCTGCGCAACGCACTGGTCGCCCTGCGCCAGCACAAGGGCACCCCGGCGCCGGGCGACATCACGCTGGTCACCGACGTGCGCGGCGGCCAGGGCGTGATGGAGATCCGCGACCGGGGGCCCGGCATTCCGCGCTCCCTGCAGCGCAGCGTGTTCCGCCCCTTCGTGAGCACCGCCGACACGCACAGCAACGGCCTGGGCCTGGCCTTCTGTCAAAACACGGTGCGGGTGAACCGGGGCCGCCTGGCCCTGCACTCCAGCGAGGCCGGTACCACTTTTGTGATCACCCTGCCGCTGGACGAGGGGCGGCGCGGCGGCTGAAGGCGCGCCGCCGGCCCGGCGCCCGCGCCCGCTCGCGAACTGGGCGGGTTTTGCCCGCCTTATCCGATCAAGTTTTCCCGGCAGCCGGCCGATAGTGGCGGCGAACGCCCGTGCCTTCCAGGAGGCCGCGGGCGGTACCTGTTCACGCCCCCACCCGATCCCCCGCCCCGCGCTTCACCATGAACTTCCTCCGCAACATGTCCGTCGGCACCAAACTCTGGGCCGGCGTCGCCACCATCATCCTGGCCCTGCTGGCCACCGTCATCAGCGCGGGCCTGCGTTCGGCCCGCATGACCGAACAGTCCGAGCGCATCCTGACCGAGCTCTCCGACAAAACCGCCCTGGCCGTGGAATGGGCCGGCGTGACCGAGACCACCACCACCCGCGTGCAGGCCTCCACCCTGTCCAGCGACCCGGCCATCACCGCCCTGTACAAAGACCTGATCCCGGCCGGCTCGGCCCGCATCTCCGAGCTGCAGAAGGCGCTGGACGCCATGCCCAAGACCGAGGCGGAGGTCGCCGCGCTGGCCCGCATCGCCGAGCTGCGCACCGCCGTGCTGAGCTCGCTGGGCAAAGCCACCAAGCTCAAGGCCGCCGAGGACTACGCCGGCGCCGCGCACGAGATCACCACCAACTTCAATGGCGCGGTCACGCCCTACCTCAACGCGGTGCAGGACTTCGGCCGCATGCAGAACCGCATCCTGCAGGAAGCGCAGGCCGCGCAGGCCAAGGAGCGCGTGACCAGCATCACCATCGCCGCCACCCAGGTGGGCCTGCTGATCCTGGGCATCGCCGTCGGCGCGTTCTTCCTCATCCGCAACATCCGCCAGCCGCTCAACGAGACCATGGCCTTCGCCGAACGCATGGCCGACGGCGACCTGACGGCCACGCTCAACAACGACCGCGGCGACGAGTTCGGCGCCATGACCCGCGCGCTGGGCACCATGCGCGACCGACTGGTCAGCGTGGTGGCCGACGTCAAGCGCGGCACCGAGAACATCACCGTGGCCGCGAAAGAGATTTCCACCGGCAACAACGACCTCTCCAGCCGCACCGAGCAGACCGCGAGCAACCTGCAGCAGACCGCCGCCTCGATGGAGCAGATGTCGGGCGCGATCAAACAGTCGGCCGACTCGGCGCGCGTGGCCAACCAGCTTGCCGACGTGGCGGGCCAGAGCGCGCAGAAAGGCGGTGAGGTGGTGAACCAGGTCGTCTCGACCATGGAAGAGATCAACCAGGCCTCGCGCAAGATCAACGACATCATCGGCGTCATCGACGGCATCGCCTTCCAGACCAACATCCTGGCCCTCAACGCCGCCGTGGAAGCGGCGCGCGCGGGCGAGCAGGGCCGCGGCTTCGCCGTGGTGGCCGGCGAGGTGCGCAGCCTGGCCCAGCGCAGCGCCCAGGCGGCCAAGGAGATCAAGGGCCTGATCGGCGCCAGCGTGGACAAGGTCACCGTGGGCACGGAACTGGTGAGCCAGGCCGGCCAGACCATGAGCGAGATCGTGGAGAACGTGGTGCGCGTGCGCGACATCATTGGCGAGATCGCCAGCGCCTCGGGCGAGCAGGCGGATGGTGTCAACCAGATCAATGCCGCCGTCTCCAACCTCGATCAGATGACGCAGCAGAACGCCGCGCTGGTGGAGGAAAGCGCCGCCGCCGCCTCGAGCATGAACGACCAGGCCGCGCGCCTGGCCGAGGTGGTGCGCATTTTCCGCCTGGACGGCAGCGCCGCGTCGAACGGCATCGCCGCGCGGCCGGCGGGCGAGCGGCACCCGCGCCGCGAGCCCCAACTGGCGCCGGCGCCGGTCGCGGCGCCCCAGGCCCCAGCGGCGGCGGCCGTGGCCAGGCCCGTGGCGGCGGCCAAGCCCGCGGTGGCCGCCAAGCCTGCGGCGGCGCCCAAGGCCGCCGCACCAGCCGCCGGCAAGCCCCTGCCCGCAGCGGCCAAGGCCCCCGCGAGCGACGAGGTCGGCGAATGGGAGTCTTTCTGATCGGAGCCGCCCGCGGCCGCGAACGCGGCCGCTGAGCGCCCAGGCCCGCCGACGACCTCGGCGGGCTTTTGGTTTCAGGCGCCGACGGGCGCGGCCACCGGCACCAGCCGCTGCACCACCTCGTCGGTGCTGAGCACGTCGCCAAAGAACAGCATCCAGTTGTTCAGGCAGTGCTCGTGCTCGGCCGGCGTGACGGCCGAGAGCGCGTCGTCGACCATGATGGTGGCGTAGTCCATCATCATCGCGTCGCGCGCGGTCGATTCGCAGCAGACGTTGGTGACGGTGCCACCGATGAGCACGTGCGTGACGCCGCGCTCGCGCAGCACCTCGTCCAGGCGCGACGAGCCCGGCACCAGCGCGCTGTAGCAGCGCTTGACCACGCGCTCGTCCTGCGGGTGCGGCTGCAGGCCGGGCGCGATCTGGAAGCCCTCGTGCGCACTCGCCAGCTCGCGCAGGCGCCGCGCGCTGCGCGCCGGCGTGAGCATGTGGGCGTGGTGGTGCGACCAGAAGTCGTCGGCGCCGTCGGCGCTGGTCTGCACCCAGATGACATGCCCGCCCGCCTCGCGCAATGCGTTCGCCAGCCGGTTCACCGCCGGGAAGGTGGCGCGCGCGGGCGCGCACTCGCCGAGGTAGCCTGGCTGCGTGTAGTAGTTCTGCAGGTCGATGACGACGAAGGCCGTGCGCTCGGCCGCCAGCGTGTCATAGGGGTGCAGGCGGCCCTGGCGCGCCACCACGCGCTCGACGACCCATTGGGGGAACTGCATGCTCGCTCCTCTCGGTTCAGGCGTAGCGCTTGGCCATGGCGGCCTCGATCCGCGCGATCACCAGGTACATCAGGCCCGACAGCAGGCCCAGCACCACGATGGCGGTCATCACCACGTTGAGCTGGAAGACCTGGCTGCCGTTGACGATGAGGAAGCCCAGGCCGGCGCTGGCCGACTGGAACTCACCCACGATGACGCCCACCAGCGCCAGGCCGATGTTCATCTTCAGCGCCGCCACGAGCGTGGGCACGCTGCCCGGCATGACCACCAGGCGCAGCACCTGGGCGCGGCTGGCGCCCAGGGTGCGGGCCAGCTTGATCTTGTTCGGGTCGATGCTCTGGAAGCCGTCGTACACCACCATGATGGTGACGAACACGGCGATCGCCACGGCCATGCCGTAGACCGAGTACTCGGACCCCAGCCAGATGTAGAAGATCGGCACGAAGGCGATCTTGGGCATGGCGTTGGCCACCACCAGGAAGGGGTCCAGCACCTTGTGCGCGAAGTCCGACCACCACAGCCCGGCGGCCACGCCGATGCCGATGACCATGCTCAGCATGAAGCCGATGAGCGTGGCCTTGAAGGTGACCCAGGTGTGCATCAGCAGCTTGCCGTTGTGCAGCAGATCGAGGAAGGTCGGCCACAAGGCGCTCGGGTAGCTGGTCAGCATGGGGTTGACCACGTGCGTCTTGGCCAGCACCTCCCACAGCACCAGGAAGGCCACCAGCAGGGCCAGGCGGGTGAGCAGGATGCGCTGGCGGCGGCGGCGCTGGCGCGACTGCCATTCGCGGTACGCGGGGCTGGGTTCGCGCCCGGCCGGTGGCGGCGTGGGGGTGACCATGGCGGCCAGGGTCGTGGAGGCGGTGGTGTTCATGGGCGTCATCCTTCCACGTGGACGTCGAGCTCGTCCCACAGCAGCGCGAAATAGGTGTTGAACTCGGGCAGGGACCGCACCACGAACGGGCTCGGGCGGCCCGCACCGTGGCTGGGAAAGCGCATCAGGTGCTGCGACTTGATGCGCCCGGGGCGGCGCGAGAGCACCACCACGCGGTCGGTCATGGCGATCGCCTCGCCGATGTCGTGCGTGACCAGCACCACCGACTTGCCCTCGTCGCGCAGCACCTCCACCACCTCGTCGGCGATCGCCAGGCGGGTCTGCGAATCCAGCGCGGAGAAGGGCTCGTCCAGCAGCACCACGTCGGGGTCGGTCACCAGCGTGCGCGCCAGCGCCACGCGCTGGCGCATGCCGCCCGAGAGCTGGCGCGGAAAGTGGTGCAGGAAATCGCCCATGCCGCACTTGTGCAACAGGTGCGCGGCCCGCTCGCGGGCCTCGCGCATCGGCCGGCCCTGGATCTGCGCGCCCAGGGTGGCGTTGTCCAGGATGCTGCGCCATTCGAAGAGGTAGTCCTGCTGCAGCATGTAGCCCACGCGCGGCGACGGGCCCTTGACGCGCTCGCCGTGCACCCGCACCTCGCCCGACGAGGGTTCGAGGATGCCGGCCATGAGCGAGAGCAGCGTGCTCTTGCCGCAACCCGACTGGCCGATCAGGCTCACGAACTCGCCCGGCGCCACCGACAGGCGGATGCGGTCGAGCGCCTGCGTCTCGCCGGCGTCGGTGAAGTAGCGCAGCGAGACGTCGTTGATCTCGATGCGCGGCTGCACCTGCTGCGCCACCGGCGCTTCGGCTTCGAGCACGGCGCTCATGGCGCGGCCTTCGCGGCGAAGTCGGTGACCACGACCTGCTCGTACTTCACGCGCTTGGCCTTGTCGAGCACGCCGCTGTCGATCAGCATGTCCTGCAGACTGTCGATGGCCTGGCGCTGCACCATCGGGTTGGTCTTCCACAGGCCGATGCCGCGGTAGCGTTCGATGGCGGCCACCAGATCGGCCTGGGCCATGGCGGGGAAGTACTCGGCGATCTGCTTGGCCAGATCGGCCGGGGGCGCGCTGGCCACGTGCTTCTGCGCCTTCACGATGGCGTTGGTCCAGGCCTGCGCCACGGCGGGGTTCTGCTTGAGGTAGACGTCGGTGGCGGTGAACACGGTGTAGTCCACCGGGCCCACGACTCGGCCGACGGAGGCCACGACCACGCCCTTGCCGGTCTTCTCCAGCATGGTGGCCTCGGGCTCGAGGAAGATGCCGTAGTCGTTCTGGCCCGCCAGCCAGGCACCGGTGCGCGCGGCCGGGCCGATGTTGTTCACCAGCTTGAGGTCCTTCTTGGGGTCGAGGCCGTTCTTGCGCATCGCCGTTTCCAGGAAGACGTCGGGGTTGGAGCCCGGGCGGAAGGCCATCACGGCCTTGCCCTTGAGCTGGTCCCAGGCGAACGCGCCCGCGGGTTTCTCGCGCGCCACCAGCAAGAAGCCATCGGTGGCGGTCAGGCCGGAGAAGATCTTGGGCTTGACCGGCGATTCGCTGTTGGCCACGTACACCGAGGCTTCGGGGCCGATCAGCACGATGTCAGCGCTGCCCGACAGCAGCGCGGCCATGCCCTTGTCGGTGCCCTGCGAGGTCTTGATCGACACGTCGAGCCCGGCTTCGCGGAAGAAGCCCTGGCTGATCGCCACGTAAGCGGGCGCGTACAGCACCGAGCGCACCACCTCCTCGTAGCGCACCTTCACCGGCGCGCCGGTGGACTGAGCGGCGGCCGGCGACACCAGGCCCAGGCCCAGGGCCAGCGTGGCCGTGGCATGGACCGCGCGCGACCAAAACGATGAGGGGGACGGACGGGGGATTCGGAACATGGCGAACTCCTGTGGCGCGTTGAGGGGGCAGACTTATTGAAATACTGTATGCAATTGATGTGCCACACCACGTCGAGGCAGCGCAAACCGCGCGTGGCACATGGCAACACCCGGCCGATGGTCTTCGACCGGCGTGTCCAAGGGTCCCAGACCGGGCATCAATCTATATTGGATACAGTATTCAATGAATAGGGGTTGTCCCCATTCCCAGCCGCGCGATGCAGGCGGCGGCTGGGCGCGAAACGCCCGCCGTCGGTGCATGGTGCGCCCGCGCGGGCGCACCGACAGGGCGTTCAGGGCCGCGAACCGGTGCGGCGCGGTCCGCAAGAGACCGATCGACGGGGGACGTCGTTTCGATCGCGCCCGCCGTTGTCCATCAGACGCCGGCCTGGAACTGCCGGGTGAAGTTCAGCAAACCTTCGATCCGCGTCTGCACGACCTGCGGGTCGAATTGGTTCAGGTCGCCAGTCCGATTCAAGCGGAACGAGCCGACGGAACCGTCGACTGGGATCGTCGCGCTGCCCCACAGACCCGTCTTGCCCTCGCTCCTATAAGCCTCGGGGTTCTGGAGGGTGAGCACCGGCGTGCCGTCCGATGTGGCGGAAATGGCGACGGTGGCGGCAATCTGTGAGGGGATGCGTTGGTCGTACCTGACCTGACCCGTTTTGTCCAGCCACAACTCGCCGCGACCGGCGTTGATCATCTGCTCGTACAGCGTCGCCAAGGCGCCCATCAGCCCTGGTTGGCTCTTCTGCAGAGCGGATGCCGGGGCCTCAACGACCGGCCCTTGGGCGGAAGGCGGCACGGCGGCGTCGGACTGGAATTGCTGGGCCAGCGCCAGCCATTGGGTCATCTTTTTCTCGACGTCCGTCGCGTTCTGCGCCTGCTTCTTCATGCCTGGCCAAAACAAGCTTTTGCCTGTCACGCTCATGATGACGCTGTACGCGCCTGACGAATAGGCCTGTGAAGGCGCCACCTCGCGCAGGCAAACTTGTTGGTAGCCCAACCCCTCTTTAGTCACGACGGTCAACTCGGCGATCAGCCGGCCCTCGGCGTCGTGGAGTTGCCTTTGGGTCTCATGGTTCTTGTCCATGTCGTCCTTGAGACGGCCAAAGACCTCGATCAAGGCAGCCTCAAAAGGGTTCACGGGCGAGGGTTCGTCGTGCTTGACGGCCACCGGCTGGGCCGACGGCCCGGCGAGCGGTTCCAGCTTCGGGGCCACCGGTTTTTGCGCGACCGCGATGCCGTCCATCGCGTGCTGCAAGGACAGCGCATCAGCCTGGTCCAGGCTCCCCATGGCCACGAGCAGTCTGAGGACGTCATCTGGCGTGAAGAAGAGGTCGGCCACATCGTCAAACCCTGCCCCGGGTTGCGCCAGGCCGGGGTACTTCTTGACGGCCGCCGCAATTTCCTCCTCATCGTGTATGCACATGAATTCGATCGCGCGATTGGGATGCCCCGCCTCGTTCACCCATCGGTTGAACTCGGAGTCTTTGGCCATGATCGGGCGTTGGGACCTCTCCACGCCCGGACCATTCAGCCAGTTCGCCATCTCAATCAGAAAATCGATTTGCCCCTTCTTCAACTTTTGGGCAAAAATCTCGCGCAAATTCTCGAGCTCCTCAGCCGAGTATTTGTAGCGGTGCTTATCGGCTCGGCCGATCTGTTGCATGGCGGCATCAAATCCCATACTCTGACCAGCGACCGCAATTGCACCGAGCTTCCTATGCTCCATCTGCACATGCGGGTGTTGTTGAAGCTCATCATCAATGCCTTTGTAGTCGGGATGCAATTCATCCAGGGCCTGCTCAAGGGCCGCCTCATTCAAACGGGAAAATGGTATGCCGATAAGAGCATTCAGATCCTTTCCCTCATAGATACCATTTTCCAAGTTGAAATAAACCGTGTGAATGTAGCGCTGCTGGGTAGCTTGGCAACCCTCGAACCCTTGCGTCAATTCTGCGAACATTTTGAGGTCCGCTGGACTGCCGTCCTGGCATTTACGCAGAATGGAGGCCAGCTGATCCATCAACTTTCGGTTTTCATCGAAGATATTCGCTTCGGTCAACCGGCTAAATCCAAAGCGCAGGGCAGAGACCAGCTTGTTCTTGACGTCTGCGTCCTGCACATTTTGGTCGATGAAGGTCAATGCACGTTTTTGGTCGTTGCGCGCCTCGGCCAGATCACGCAATGCTTTCAGCACTTCGGGTTCCCTGGAAACCTCATGGTATTGCGTCAAACGAGACAGCAACAACTCCTTTGCCGCCTGCGCCTTGGGGCCGTAGTACTGGCCATTGGCGAACATTCCACCAATGGTCTTCTCAAGCTGCCGTGCCGCCGCAGCCTTGTCGCCATTCTCTGCAAACAGCGTGTGCGAACTGGTTTTCCTATGGGTGGAGACGAATGCAACGCCTTTCCCAGTCAGGGACGGCGCCTTATTCAAATAAAGCGCCTTACCGCCCGCGTGCTCCATGTAATCAGCGAGCATCCCCAGATGAAACGTTCCGTCCTTTTGGCAAACGCCCTCTTTGAACTTGTTGCTCTTGAAAGGGTTGCTGGGGAGAAGACTGGCGAAGATGAACGACATGGGGGTTACCTGACCTGAAGGCACACATGGCGGCAGCGGCTTGGCGCGCCGGGACCCTGCTTGTGTGCCCCGCCGCCCAGCTTCGATCCCAGCCAAGCGGCCGATGGGCACGCAGGCCAAGTCGGCCGCGAGGGTGGCGACAGGCGCCTGCACGCAGGGATCCGCCCCGTGCTCTGCGCGCTGCAGCACCCGATGAAGGCTCAGCGCCCCGGGCGCCCGCGCAGGTTCCCCAGGATCATCGGCCGCCCCGCGACCAGCCCGCCGCCGTCCAGTTCGAGCTGGAAGCGCTCGGCGTCGCGGCGGCGCATGTCCGCCACGATGGCATCGACCGCCATCGGCTCCGTGCCCAGCGCCAGCAAGGCCTCGCGCCCCATGACCATGGCGGACTCGAAGGTCTCGCGCACCTGCACGTCCGCCCCCGCCTTCACCAGCTCAGCCGCGTGCCCGCGGTCGAAGGAGCGCGCAACGACCCGCGCCTGGGGGAAGGCGTGCTTGCACTGCTCCACGATCAGCGTGGCCGCGCTGGCCTCGTCCACGCACACCAGGATGACCTTGGCGTCGTCGGCGCCCGCCGCGTGCAGGATGTCCAGCCGCGTGCCGTCGCCGTAATAGACCTTGAAGCCGAAGTGCTCGGCCTCGCGCGCGAGCTGCGGGTCGGCGTCGATGATGGTGATCTCCGCGCCCAGCAGCAGCAGGTTCTGGCTCGCGATCTGGCCCACCCGGCCGAAGCCGATGATGAGCACCGCGCCGGCCTCGTGGTCGGGCACGGGCGCGCCCTCGGTGGAGGGCCCGGCGCGCGGCGCCCAGCGCTGCAGCGCCAGCACCGCCAGCGGCGTGAGCGCCATGGACAGCACCACGATGGCCGTCATGTTGGCGTTCACCACCGGGTCGATCACGCGGCCCGCGAGCGCCGCGGCGAACAGCACGAAGGCGAACTCGCCGCCCTGCGCCATCAGCACCGCGCGGTCCAGCGCGTCGGCGTGCGGGCTGTGCGTGAGCCGCGCCACCACGTAGATGCACAGGGCCTTCACCACCATCAGCGAGAGCACGCCCGCCAGGATGAGGGCCCAGTGCCGCGCCACCGCCGACAGGTCCAGCGACATGCCCACGCCCAGGAAGAACAGGCCCAGCAGCAGGCCGCGGAAAGGCTCGATGTCGGCCTCCAGCTGGTGGCGGAAGGTGGACTCCGACAGCAGCACGCCCGCCAGGAAGGCGCCCATGGCCATGGACAGGCCGCCCAGCTGCATGAGCAGCGCCGCGCCCAACACCACCAGCAGGGCGGCGGCGGTCATCACCTCGCGCGCGTGGGCGTTGGCCAGCACCTGGAACAAGGGGTTGAGCAACCACAGGCCGACCGCCACCAGCAGCGCCACCGAGCCGGCCGCGATGCCCACCGACAACCAGCGCGAGGCGCCCGAGGCCTCGGCCACGGCGTCGGGCGACAGGAAGGCCACCACGGCCAGCAGCGGCACGATGAGCAGGTCTTCGAACAGGAGGATGGAGACGATGCGCTGCCCGCGCGGCGTGGCGATGTCGCCGCGCTCGCCCAGCAGCTGCATCACGATGGCGGTGGACGTGAGCACGAAGCCCATGGCGCTGATGAAGGACACCGTCCATGAAAAGCCGAAGGCCACGCCGACCAGGGTGAGCATGGCGCCGCAGACCAGCACCTGCAGGCTGCCCAGCCCGAAGATGGCGCGCCGCAGCGCCCACAGGTGCGAAGGCCGCATCTCCAGGCCGATCACGAAAAGGAACATCACCACGCCGAGCTCGGCGGTGTGGATGATGGTCTGGGGGTCGCTGAACCAGCCCAGGCCGAAAGGACCGATGGCCAGGCCCGCCGCCAGGTAGCCCAGCACCGAGCCCAGGCCGATGCGCTTGAACAGCGGCACGGCCACCACCGCCGCGCCCAGCAGCATGACGACCGGCACCAGTTGGCTGGAGGCGGCATCAGCGGCCATGGCGGGCCTCCGTCGATCGTGGGCCGCGCGGCGATCCGGGCGGCGGGTTCATCTCGTGGCGGCGCATGGTCCCCTCCAATGATTGGCGCCCGGCCATTCTGGCACCGCCCCGTTCAGCCGCCCCACAGGGGGCCGGACTTGTCGAAGTCCACCGTCTCGCGCACCAGCTCGCGCAGCCGCGTGAGCAGCGCGCGGTGGTCGTCGCGCCGGTGCTGGAAGGTGTACTGCAGCGCCGGCAGGGGCTGGGGCCCGCGCAGTTCGACCACGGCCCGGCGTGCGGCCATGCGCCGAAACCAGCCGCGCGGGTACAGGCCGATGCCCACGCCCGAGGCGATCAGACTGGCGATGGCCGCGAGGTTGTTGCACACCAACCGGCGCGGCGCCTGCAATCCGTTGAGCGCCAGCCAGTGCTCCAGCATGCGCGTGGGACCGGCCGCGCCGGGCTGGGTGATGAGCGCGTGCCGCTCCAGCAGCGCGGCGTCCACCGCGCGGCGGCGTCCCACCAGCGCGGGCGAGGCGGCCCAGCAGAAGCGCACCTGGGCGATGGCCTCGCTGGCGATGGCGCCGCGCGTGGAGTGGCCGGCCACCACGGCGAAGTCCAGTTCCCCGCTTTCAAGGCGCTGCTCCAGCGCCGAGCCCAGGTCCACGCAGGGCTCCAGGCGCAGCTCGGGGTACTTGGCGGCCGCGTGCGAGACCAGGTCGGGCAGCCAGGTGAGGGCCGCGAGCTCGCCCACGCCGAAGCGGCAGAGGCCGCGCACGCCACCACCGGCCGCGAGCTGATCGCGCATGTCCTCCGACAGCTCCAGCATGCGCCGCGCCAGCGGCAGCAGCTGCTCGCCCGCCTCGGTGAGCGCGGCGCGGTGGCCGCCGCGGTTGAACAGCGTGGTGCGCAGCTGCGCTTCCAGTTCACCGATGCGTTTGGACAGGGTGGACTGCGAGATGTGCAGCCGCTGCGCGGCGACCAGGAAGCTCGCGGCGGTGGCGGCCCAGTAGAAGGCTTCGAGCTGCTTGAGCGTCATGGCCGGCGCCGCACAATCCTTTGTGTTGAAAAAAGGCGAACAAGAGCGATCGAAATATATCGCTTTTCATCCACAAGGCATGTTCCCAGAATGCGCCCCGGGTCGGCCCAAGCCAGTGGACCGGGCCCTCACAACAGAAGGAGACAGCGCATGAGCATTCATTCCACCGGCCTGCGACGCCGCCACCTCGTGGGCGCCGCCGGCGCGGCGCTGGGCCTGTCGGCCCTGCCCCTGGCCGCGCGCGCGCAGGCCTGGCAGCCCACCCAGCCCATCACCATCCTGGTGGGTTTCGCGCCCGGCGGCTCGGCCGACCAGATCGCGCGCCAGCTCTCGTACGCGGCCAAGGACATCATTCCCGTGCCGGTGGTGGTGAACAACCGCGTGGGCGCGGCTGGCGCCATCGCCGCGCAGGCCACCGCCGACGCCAAGCCCGACGGCTACACCCTGTTCGTGGGCGGCGGCAGCGAGACCACCTCGGTGGGCCACTTCCGCCCGCTCAACTACGACTCGCGCCGCTCCTTCACGCCCATCATCAAGGTCTCGCGCGCGCCCAGTATCCTGGCGGTGCGCGCCGACTCGCCCTTCGCCGACATGAAGGCGCTCATCGCCGAAGCGAAAAAGGCGCCCGAGAAAGTGTCCTACGGCTCCACCGGCGAAGGCGGCATCTTCCACGCCACCGGCATCGTGTTCGAGAAGGCCGCCGGCCTGAAGCTGCTGCACGTGCCCTACCGCGGCGCGGCCGACTCCATGACCGCCCTGCTCGCGGGCCAGGTCGACAGCGCCTTTGGCGCCTATGAGGAAATGAAAGCCATGATCGACGCGGGCCGCGTGCGCCCGCTGGCGCTGTTCTCGCGCGCGCGCCTGCCGGCCCTGCCGGAGGTGCCCACCATGACCGAGCTGGGCGTGCCCGTGGCCCTGGACAACATGAAGGGCCTGATGGCGCCGGCGAACCTGCCCGAGCCGATCCGGCGCTACCTGCACGACGCCTTTCACAAGGCCATGCAGGCGCCGGGCTGGAAGGACTACGTGGCCAAGTCGGGCCTGACGCAGGACTACGCCGACGGCGCAGCCTTCCAGGCCGAGGTCGTCGCGGCGGTGGACCTGATCGGCAAGGCCATCGGCAAATGAGCCACGCGCCCGGCTCCTCCTTCGGCTTCATCGGCCTGGGCGCCATGGGCGCCGGCATGGCCGGCTGCCTGCTGCGCCGCGGCTACCCGCTCAAGGTCTTCGCGCGCGAGGCGCACGCCGTGCAGGCGCTGGTGGACCAGGGCGCCACGGCCGGCAACGGCCCGGCCGACGTGGGCCGGGGCAGCGCCATCGTTTTCCTGAGCCTGCCCGACGACGCGGCCGTGCGCGAGGTGCTGTTCGCCGACGGCGGCCTGGTGCACGGCCTGGCGGCGGGCAGCACCGTGGTGGACACCAGCACCATCGCGGCGGCGTCGGCGCGCGGGTTCGCGGCGGCGCTCGCGGCGCGCGGCATCGGTTTCCTGGACGCGCCCGTGAGCGGTGGCCAGCAGGGCGCGGCCGAGGGTGTGCTCAGCTGCATGGTCGGCGGCGAGACCGCCAGCGTGGACGCCTGCCGCGAGGCCCTGGGCGCCTTCTGCAAGAGCGTGCTGCACGTGGGTGGCGTGGGGGCGGGCCAGGTGGTGAAGGCCTGCAACCAGGTGGCTGTGGCCGGCGCGCTGCTGGGCGTGGCCGACGCCCTCGCGCTGGCCGAGGCCGAGGGCGTGGACCCGGCGTCGATGCGCGAGGCCCTGCTGGGCGGCGCCGCGCGCAGCTTCTCGCTGGAAAAGCACGCCCCACGCATCGCCGCCGGCCAGTTCACGCCGGGCTTTCGCGCGGCGCTGATGCGCAAGGACCTGCGCCTGGCGCTGCAGGGCGCGCAAGGCACGGGCACCGTGCTGCCCACCGCCGCGCTGGCCGAGCGGCTGCTCGACGAGCTGTGCGAGGGCGGCCGCGCCGACTGGGACTGGGCCGCGCTGGCGCTGCAGGTGCGGGCGCTGTCGGGCAAGGCCCTGCCCGAGCACCGCGAGCCCCGCGCATGAGCCGCAGCGCCGACGCGCCGGCCGCCCCCCGGTGGCTGCAGGGCCTGCTGTGCCTCGACGATTTCGAGGCCGAGGCGCGGCGCCACCTGCCCCGACCGGTGTTCGGCTACGTGGCCGGCGCGGCGGAGACCAACCAGTCGCTGCGCGCCAACCGCGCGTCCTTCCAGGCCTGGGAGATGGTGCCGCGCGTGCTGGTGGACATCACGCCGCGCGACACCGGCGTCGAGCTGTTCGGCCAGCGCTACGCCGCGCCCTTCGGCGTGGCGCCCATGGGCCTGGCCGCGCTCTCGGCCTACCGCGGCGACCTGGTCATCGCGCAGGCCGCGCAGCGCGAGAACATTCCCTTCGTGCTCAGCGGCTCCTCGCTGATCCGCCTGGAAGAGGTGATCGCGGTGAACCCCGGGGCCTGGTTCCAGGCCTACCTGCCCGGCGACGACGCCGGCATCCTCGCGCTGCTGGAGCGCGTGAAGACCGCCGGCTACCGCACGCTGGTGATCACCCTGGACACGCCGGCCGCGGCCAACCGCGAAAGCAACCTGCGCGCGGGCTTCACCATTCCCGTGCGGCCCGGCCCCGCGCTCGCCTGGCAGGGCCTCACGCACCCACGCTGGCTGTTCGGCACCTTCCTGCGCACGCTGCTGCGCCATGGCATGCCGCATTTCGAGAACAGCTACGCCACGCGCGGCGCGCCCATCCTCTCGCCCCACGTGGAGCGCAACCTCTCCGATCGTGGCCACCTGAACTGGCGCCACCTGCAGATGATCCGCCGCGTCTGGGGCGGCGAACTCGTGGTCAAGGGCGTTCTCGACGCGCGCGACGCGCGGCGCGCGGCCGACGAAGGCGTCGATGGCGTGATCGTGAGCAACCACGGTGGGCGCCAGCTCGACGGCGCCGCCGCGCCGCTGGCGGTGCTGCCGCGCATCGTCGAGGCCTGCCCCGGCATCCCGGTGATGCTCGACAGCGGCGTGCGCCGCGGCAGCGACGTGCTCAAGGCCCTGGCCCTGGGCGCGCGCTTCGTCTTCGTCGGCCGCCCCTTCGCCTTCGCCGCCGCCGTGGCCGGCGAAGCCGGCGCGCACCGCGCCATCGACCTGCTGCGCTCGGAGGTCTCGCGCAACATGGCCCTGATGGGCGTGCTGCGGCCCGAGGACCTGGACCCCAGCCACCTCATCCCCGCCCAACGGAACTGAAGCCATGCTTGGACTGCGCATCCTCCCCGTCCCCCGCCGCGTCGCGCCCGACCTCGTCGAAGCCTTCCGCGGCGTGCCCGTCGCCAACGTCAGCGACTGCATGAGCCGCATGACCGCGGCCGGCGCGCGCCTGCGCCCGCTGAGCCGCGAGACCCGCCTGTCCGCGCCCGCCATCACCGTGAAGACGCGGCCCGGCGACAACCTCATGATCCACAAGGCGCTGGAGATCGCCCAACCCGGCGACGTGATCGTGGTGGACGGCGGCGGCGACCTCAGCAACGCGCTGATCGGCGAGCTGATGACCACCTACGCGATCCGGCGCGGCCTGGCCGGTTTTGTCATCGATGGCGCGATCCGCGACCTCGACGTCATCGGTGCCGGCGCCCTGCCCGTGTTCGCGGCGGGCGTGACCCACCGCGGCCCCTACAAGGACGGCCCCGGCGAGATCAACGCGCCCATCGCCATCGACGGCATGGTGATCCACCCCGGCGACCTGATCATCGGCGACGCCGACGGCGTGCTCTGCGTGCCGTGCGACGAGGCGGCGGCCGTGCTCGACGCGGCGCGCAACAAGTCGCAGGCGGAACAGGTGACGCTGCAGCAGATCGCCGAGGGCCGGCTCGACACGGCCTGGATCGACCAGACCCTGGCGCGCATCGGCCTGCGGGCCTGAGCCGCGCGTTCAAGTCCGCCTGCTCAGGCCTCGCGCCGCAGCCGGTGGATCATCTCCACCAGCCGGTAGAGGTTGCCCACCCGCAGGCCCTGGCGGCCGTCCACCAGCACCAGCCGGTCGCGCGCCGCGAAGTGGTGGCGCTGGTTGTCGATGGCCAGCCAGTGGCGCGCCGAGCGCCCGTTGGCGCGCAGCCAGTCGCGGCACTGGCGCTCGCGCTCGGGCATGGCCGCGCCGTGGCCCGGCGGCCGCGCCCAGGGCTCGGTGCGGCCCACCACCCGGGCCTGCAGCGCAGGCCAGGGCTGGAACAGGGCCTGGATCTCGGGCAGCGGGTGGTAGGCGGCCCAACCGCTGGACACCACGATTTCCACGCCCTCCAGGTCCTTGAGCGCGGCGGACAGCATGCCGGCCTTGTCGAGCAGCCAGTCCCGTGGCGCCCCCACGGGGTGCAGCACACCATCGAAATCCAGGAAGACGGTGACCAGCGCAGGCGTGTTCAGAACTTCCCCAGCAGGTTGATGAACCAGCCCCGGCTGCGGTAGCGCATGTCGGTGAGGTCGTCCGAGAAGTCGGTGAAGTTGTAGCCCAGGCCGAGCTTCACGTTCTCGTTGATGTGGTAGTAGCCCGCCGTGAGCCAGCCGGTGCGGCGGTCGCCCAGTTCCTTGGCGCGCAGCGAGCGCAGCTCGAGCAGCCAGTCCCAGCGGCGCACCACCTTCCAGTCCAGGCGCAGCACCGCCAGGTCGGCGCTGCTCTTGAACCAGGGCGCGCTGTTGTCGCGGCTGGCGCGCAGCTCGCCCAGGCGCCAGGCGACCTTGCCGCCCAGGGTCCAGCGCGGCGTGAGGTCGTAGCTCAGGTCGGCGGCCCACACGTGGCTGCGCTGCTGGTAATCGTTGCCGGTGGTGAAGACCTGGGTGGACGAGACACCCGTCACCGACACCTGACCCGGCGAGGACAGGTCGTGCAGATAGGTGTACTTGAGCAGCAGGTTGAGGCGGTCGTTGTTCACCGGGCGCAGCGCATAGCCCAGGCTGGCCTCGGTGTACTTCGCGGCGGCCAGCGCGCCCGCGCTGCTGTCGCTGTCGGCCCAGTTGAACTTGCCGACCCAGCGCGCGTCCTCGCCGTCCTTCAGGCTGAAGGCGTTCTTGAGCAGCCAGCTGCGGCGCGACTCCACGCTGCCGCGGTCGGAGCGGTACTCGGCGCCGCCGCTGTAGCGCACGGTATCGCTGCTGTAGCCGGCGTTGAAGGCGATGGCCTCGCGGCGCAGCTCGCCCAGGGTCTCGACACCCACGCGGCCGTTCTCCAGCGACACGCCCAGGGTCCAGCGGCTGTCGGGCGCGTACTGCACGCCATAGGCGTGCGTCAGGCCCGGCTGCGTGCCCACGCTGTGGCGGTGCTCGGTGAAGACGCTTAGGCCTTCGTTGATGCGCGACTTGGCGCCCGACACCAGCGTGCCGCCACGGCCCTGCGTGTTCTCGTCGGTGCGGCCGGTGTCCAGCACGTAGGTCAGGTACAGGCTGGAGCGGTCGTCGTACTGGTAGTCCACGCCCAGTCGGCCGGCCGCGCCGCCGTCGCCGCCCGAGAGCTCGCCGTTGAGCGCGAGCTTGTCGTTGACGCGGTAGCGCGCGCCCACGCCCAGGCGGTCGTTGTCCAGGCGCGTGCCGCTGCGCGACAGCGTGCGCTGCGCGAAGCCGTAGAGGGCCCAGCTGGCCAGGCTGTCGTAGTCCAGCTGGACACCCAGGTCGGTGCGCTCGCCTTCGACCGCCGCGCCCCAGGGCAGGCCGCCGTTGGTCACGACGCTGTCGCTGCGCTTGTCGTCGCGGCGCAGGCTCGCGCCCAGGCGCCAGTGCGGCGTGAGCTGGTGGCTCAGCTGCGCCTCGGCGCTGTCGCTGTCGAAGCCGTTGCGCTCGTCGCGGCGGTCGGCCTTCAGGCGCAGCTCGGTGCGCTCGCCCAGGGGCAGCGCGGCGTCCACGCCGACCTGCTGGGTCTCGTTGCTGACGAGCTGGCCCGGCGCGGAGAAGCCCGCGCCGCGCCGCTGCGCGTAGGCGGCGATGCGGCCGCCGCCCGCCAGGCCCAGGTCCTTCAGGTCGGCCTGGCCTTCGAGGCGCCACGCGTTCGCGTCGGCCGTGGGGTCCACCGGCTCGCCCGCGAAGTGGTAGCCGCCGTCGAGCGAGCGCAACTCGCCCGTGCCCGGCCCGTCGGAGCGCGCCACCTCGGCCTTCAGGTAGGTGTTCTCGCCGTGGCGCAGCAGCAGGTCCACGCCGGCCAGGGTCTGGTCGCCGCCGGTCTGTTCCTGCTTCGAGGCGGTCACGCCCAGGCGCAGCGCGTCGCTGGCCCACCAGGACAGGCGCCCGCCGGTGGCCAGGGTGTCGAGCGAGCCCAGCAGGGGCGCGTACTCGTAGTCCACCACCAGGTAGGTGGGCAAGCCGGTGAGGCCGCCCGCGCGCACGATGGCGCCGTCGTCCGAGAAGCTGGGCAGCGGGCCGTTGAGCAGCACGCGGCCCTGCAGGTGGTCGACCTCGTAGTCCGAACCCGGCACCAGCAGGCGACGCGTGCGCACCAGGCCGGAATCGCGGTCGCGGATCTCCACGAACACGCGCTCGGCGCCGCGCGTGATGTCCTGGTGGCGCAGGTAGTAGAGCGAGCCGCCGGTGCCGCGGAACTCCTCGCGCGCCGACAGGGTGCCCGGTTCGGCGGCGTAGGCGTCCACGCGCAGGCGCGCCTCGCCATGGGCCGTGCTGTCCTCGCTCAGGTAGCGGCCGTGCAGGCCGTAGAGGCCGCGGCTGATCTGGGCGAGCGCGGTCTCGTCCAGGTTGAGCTTGTAGTTGCCCCACATGGCGTGCGAGCGGCCGTCGTCGATGCGGGCGTAGACGCGGCCTTGCGTGGGCGCGTCCTCCACGGTGGTGGAGTCGTCGCCGAAGGTGGCCCAGGAGTCGACCGGGTCGAGCCGGCGGAACAGGGTGCTCGGGTCCTTGCGGTCGAGGTTGCGGAACAGTTCGTTGAGCGGGCGCTCCTCGGTATCCAGGCTGGCGGTGAAGGTCCAGCGCTCGTCGAGCTGGCGCTTGGTGTAGAAGGCCAGGCGGCCTTCGCTCCAGGAGCCGCCGTCCTGGCGGTTCGGGTCCATGGTCAGCAGCGCGGCCGGTCCGCTGACGCGCTGGCGGCCCAGGGTGAGGTCGGCCTGGCCGATGAAGAAGCCGTCCTGCTTCGGGATCTCGAAGTCGCGCCGGTACACACGCGCCGAACCGTCGGCCTCCAGCACGGCGATCTCGCCGGTCTGCACCCGGCGCGGCACCAGTTGCTGGAAGACGAAGCGGCCGTTCGGGTCCACCGGCACGGCGTGGCCCAGGGCGCGCACGCGCTGGTCGGGGCGGATGGCCTGGCCGCTGGCGGTGACGGTGCCCGCGCGGATCGGGATGTGGCTTACCGCGAGGCGGCTGTCGCCATAGCCGCGCAGCAGCTCGCGCTCGGGCTCGTGCGGCTGCGCCGCCTCGGGGCGGCGCGCCGCCAGCGTGAGCGAGAAGTCCTCGGTCTCGTCGAAGCGGCCCTGCGCGTCGAACACGCGCAGGCGGTAGACGAGCTGGCCGTCGCGCGCCGCGCCCTGGCCCTCCAGCAGGCCCGAAGGCACCGTCCATTCGCCGCGCAGGTTGGCATCGAGCGCGACCGTGGCCAGCGGCTGGCGCTGCCCGCCGGCATTGAGCGTGAACAGGCGCAGCTCGGCCTTGTGCAGGAACAGCAGGTAGTTGCTGTGACCCGCGAAGCGCACGGTGTCGCCAGGCGCCACCGTGGTGGGCCAGGCGGCGGCGTTCAGGCGCCGCGGCTGCGACAGGCTGTCGACCTGCAGGCGCAGCTGGTGGCGCTCCAGCTGCACGTCGATGCAGCGCTGGCGGTCCGCGCTGGACGCGTCGGCGCCGATCAGGGGCGCGCCGTCCACGGTGAGGCGCAGCGGCGCGTCGTCGCTCCCGTAGGGCGAGAGCATGTGGCACTCGCTCGGGTCGCTGCGCCGCACGGTGGTGTGCACCACGGTGGTGGGTGGCGCCTGGTCGGTCCACCAGGCGTGCACCTCGACGCGGCGGTTGGCGGCCCAGTGGGCGCGGTCCTCGCGCGGTGTGGCCAGGGGCTCGTCGGGGCCCTTGGACGCGTAGGTGAAGGCGGTCTCGGGCAGACCCAGGCGTTCGGCCAGGTAGCGGCCGACCTGGTGCGCGCGCGCCAGGCCCAGGGCGTGGTTGTCGGCGAAGCGCGGGCGCAGGCGCGGGCCGATGGGCTGCACGTCGGTGTGGCCCACGATCTGAAAGCGCAGCGCGTCGCGGCCCTTCACCTGGGCCACGATCTGGTCGAGGCGCTGGCGGTCGCTGTCCAGCAGCAGGTCCGCGCCCGAGTCGAAGCGCGCGGTGTGCGCCCCGTCGCGGGGCGCGGCGGCGCCGGGCACGGTGTCCTGGCGCCGTTCGGTGGTCTCGCGCAGCGCGCGCGCATCGCCCAGCACCACGCTGAGCCGGGGCAGTTCGCGCTCGGCGGTGGCGGGCAGGTGGTCGCGGCCATCGATCTCGACGGCGCGCGCGTCGCTGGCGCAGCGGTCATCGAAGCGGCCGCGGGCCTCGGTGCGGCATTCGCCGCCGCCGTGGTGGCCGCTGTGGCGGGCTTCCTGCGCGGCGGCGGCGCCCATGCCCAGGCAGGCCGTGGCCACGGCAGCGGAGAGGGCCGCGCGGCGCAAGCGCAGGGTCAGTCGGGGGCGGGCGTTCATGGTGGGCTCGGCAAAGGTCCGGGGGTCGTGCGTGACAGGCATGCGGTCCTCCGTCAGGGGGCGACGGAGGGCGACACGTGCTCGACCTCGATGTCCAGGTTGAACAGGGGGCTCGGCTGCGCGGCGCCGTGGCGGCGCCAGCGCTCGAGCAGATCGGCCTTCACGGCGCGGGCGCGGGCCTCGGCCAGTTCGGGCGCCTCGCCCGGCGCGGCGCGGTAGGCCAGGCGCAGCACCGAGGGGCGTTCGGCCAGGGCCGCGATGGCCTTCGGCAGCTCGGCCGCGAAGGCCGGCTTGAGCGCGGTGGCGCCGGGCTCGAAGGCCTCGGCGCGCAGCGCCAGGCGCACCACGCGGTGCACCGTGGTGCCGAAGTTGATCTTCACGAACTTGCCGCGCGTGGCGCGCTCGGCCGCCGGGTTCTCGGTGGTCACGCGGTAGCCCGAGGGCAGCGTGCGCTCGTCCAGCTTGAGCACGATGTTGCTGCCCGTGCCCTCCTTGGGCACCGCCGCGCAGGCGATGTGGTAGCGCCCCTGCGGATCGGTGGTGACCAGCAGGCCATTGACCGTGGCCAGGCGCACGTTCGGCAGGCCGGGCTCGCCCTCGTCCTGGTAGCCGTTGGCGTTGCGGTCGTCGTAGACCTTGCCGATCACGTCGGTGCAGTCGAACAGCGCGTCGGGCACCACGCGCACCGAGGCGGTGGCGGTGTTGGACAGCGCGGCCTGCGTGGCCGATTGCTGGGCCAGCACCTGGTTCACGTAGACGCCCTCACCCACCCCGGTGCCCACGCCGAGCACCATGGACACGCGCAGGGTCTCGCTCGGCGCGAAGGCGCGCGGCGGCAGCGTGAGGCGGCGGCCTTCGACCACCGGCACCACGGGCTCGACGGCGCCGCCCGGCAGCCGCTGCACGGTGAGCGAACCGGTGACGAACTTGAAGCCCGGCGGCAGGGTGTCGACCAGGACCACGTCGGCCAGGGCGACCGCGCGGGTGTTGCGCGCGGTGATCACGTAGGGCACCAGCTCGCCCTTCTTCACGGTGAGCTTGGGCGTGGTCTTGCGCAGCTCGATGAGCGAGCCCCCCACCGGGTCCAGCGGCAGGTGGTTGTTGACCACGTTCTGCGCGCCGCCCCCCGGGAACAGCACGCTCAGGAAGTACGGCGAGGGCACGCCGGGCAGCGGCGTGGGCGTGGACACCACGCAGGGGTCGCCCGGCACCGGGTCCACCACGCCGGCGGGCGCGGTGCAGGTCTGCGCGTTCAGCGGCCCGGCCGAGGGCAGGTGCGTGGCCGAGTTGACGTAGCCGCCGGGCGGCGTGACGACCAGCGTGTACTCCCCCGCCGGCGCGCCGGGCATGAGGAAGAACTGGTAGAGCCCGTCGGCCGCCGTGGTCACGCTGGCGCTGCCGCCCAACAGGTGCAGCGCGGGATCGAAGCCGGGCGGGCCACGGAACTCCACCACCGCGCCGGGCACGGGCTGCGTGGTCACGCTGTCGTAGACGATGCCGCTGGGGTCCAGGGGCAGGTCCTGGTTGACCACGGCCATGCCGGCGCCGATGGGCACCGGGATCATCGGCAGCGGGCGCATGCCCGGCGTGGTCGGGTGCGCGCCACCAGCGGCGTTGAGCACCGGGTCGGTCGGCCAGGCGCCGCCGATCACCTGCCCCGAGGGCGTGCGAAAACGCAGGTGGTAGTCGCCCGGCACCAGCTGCTCGAAGCGGTAGCTGCCGTCGGACGCGGTGAGGCGGCTGTCGAGCACGATCATGTCCGCCGGCGCGCAGCTGGCGCTGCCGTCGGCGCAGACCAGCAGCTCCACCGTCCAGCCGGCCTTCACGGGCTCGCTGGGCGAGCGTTGGCGGTCGTTGTCGCTGTCCTGCCAGACAGTGCCGCTCAGCGTGGAGGGCGCCAGCGCGCGCTCCCAAAAGTCATAGCCGGTGCCCTGCGCGCCGGGCGTGGTCAGCGGCACCACCAGGGTGTTGGGGCCGGGCACGCTGCCGCCCAGCGATCCCACCGACTCGCCGCCCTGGGCGTAGCCCGGCGGCTGGGTCTGGGTGAGGGTGTAGCCCGCGCCATCGGACAGCGGCAGGTCGTCGAAGCGGTAGCTGCCGTCGGCGCCCGTGGTCACGGTGCGCGTGACCGGGTGGCCGTCGGCGTCGGTGCCCGTGAGGGTGATGGTCACGCCCGCCAGCGGCAGGTCGCCGGGCTCACGCACGCCGTTGCCGGCCACGTCGTTGAACACGCTGCCCTCGATGGAGGCGGCGCGCTCGCCGAACAGGTAGCCGTCGCCCGCGCCGCCGAGGTGCACGATGCCGGTGATGAGGTCGTTGCCGGCCTGGCCCATGGGCGCGCCGTTCACCTGGCCGGCCGTGTCGAGGCCGTCGCCGTAGGCGGCGGGCTGGGTCTCGGTGAGTGTGTAGCCGCTGGCGTCGGAGGGCAGCAGGCCGTCGAACTGGAAGCGGCCGGTGGCATCGGTCACCGCCGTGCGGTTCACCACCACGCCGTTGGCCGCCGTGCCGCTGAGGGTGATGGTGACGCCCGCGATGCCGGGCTCGCCCGGGTCTCGCTGGCCGTCGTTGTCGCGGTCGACGTAGACGTGGCCGCCGAGCTGGCCGCCGAGTTCGCCGAAGTCGTAGTCCGCGCCAGCCTCTTCCGAGCCGAGCGTGACGCCGCCGAAGCGGTCGTTCACGCCACCGGGGTTGGCGCTGCCGCGCGGCGCGCCGCCCACGCTGCCCAGGTGCTCGGCGCCATCGGCGAGGTCGGCGGGCTGGGTCTCGTCGATCTGGTAGCTGCCGGGCAGCAGATCGGTGACGGCGTAGCGGCCGTCGGCGTCGGTGGTCAGCGCGCGCGTGACGGCGTTGCCGTAGAAGTCGGTGCCGGTGATGGCCACCGCCACACCCGCGACGCCGCTCTCACCCGGGTCGCGTTGACCGTTGGCCAGGCCCTGGTCGAGGTAGACGCTGCCGGCCAGGCTGGCGGCGCGCAGCAGCGCGAACCAGTTGTTGGTGGACGCGGCGCCGGCGCCGTCGAGCACGATGGTCTGGATCAGCGGCGCGTCCGAGCCGTTGGGCCCCGCGGTGACGCCGGCGCCGCTGGTGGGCACCGTGCCCGGGCTGGAGCCCGCGCCGCTGACGCCGCCGGCCTGGGTGAGGCCCGGCAGCCAGCCGCCGGGGCGCGTGAGCGCAAGCGTGTAGGTGCCCGGCGGCACGTCGAAGTGGTAAGCCCCCGTCACCGGGTCGGCGGTGGTGCTGAGGCTCACCGGCGCGCCCCACTGGTCGGTGCCGGTGAGCGTGACCGTGGCCGCCACGCCGGGCTCGCCGCCCTCGCTGTGGCCGTTGGCGTTGCGGTCGTGGTAGACGCGGCCGCTGACGCCCGAGGTCTGCACCGTCACGCTGCCGCTGTTGAAGTTGTTGCCGCCGTTCGGGTCGGCGCCGCCGTTGCTGTCGCCCGAGCCGGTGGTGACGAGGCGCGCGGTGTTGGTGAGCACCGTGCCGTTGGCCGGCGCGCCACTGAAGCGCACGGGGATGCGCACCGTGGCCGTGCCGTTGGCCGGCATGCTGGCGATGGCGCAGCTCACGGCGGTGTCGCCGGCCACGCCCGTGCAGCTCACGGCGGCGGGCGTGAAGCTGCCGGCGGTGATGGTGAAGCTGGGCGCGCTGGCGAGCACCAGGCCCGCGGGCAGGGCATCGGTGAAACTGGTGGTCTCGGCGGCCTGCGGGCCGTTGTTGCGCACATCGACCAGCCAGTCGAAGGTCTGCGAAGACGCCACCTCGGTGATGGCGGTGGTGCTGCCCGGGCGCACCGCGCGCTTGGACACCACCTGCACGTCGGCCTTGAAGCGGAAGGTGGTCGGCTCGCCCTTGCTGTTGTTGCCGGGCTGCGAGTCGAGCGCGTTCAGGGTCGGATCGGCCAGGGCCACGCTGGCCTGGTTGGTGTACTGGCCCTTGTCGGCGCCGCGCAGGCGGATGCGCACCGCCACGCTGGATGGCTCGCCGGTGGAGCCGGCGCCGGTGCCGCCGATCTGCGCGATGGTGCAGACGATGCTGCCGCCGGCCGCGCCCGCCGTGACGCCGGCGGTGTTGCAGCTCACGCCCGGGGGCAGCGGCGCCACCACCTCGACGAAGGTGGGCGCGCCCGCGCCCGCGGGCAGGGTGTCGGTGAGCACCACGTTCTCGGCCGTGGACGCCCCGTTGTTGGTGGCGGTGACGGTGTAGGTCACGTCGTCGCCCACGTCCACCGGGTCGGCGTCGTCCGTCTTGTTGACCAGCAGGTCGAACACCGGCGCGGTCACGGCCGTCGGCTGGGTGGCGCTGTTGTTGGCCGCGCCGCCGGCGATCTCGGGCGTGGTGGTGGCCACGCTCACCGTGTTGCTGATGCTGCCGCTGCCGCCGCCGACCACGCTGTGCGAGGCCAGGGGCCGCACGCGCAGGCTCACCGTCTCCTGCGCGCCGCGCGCGATGGAGGCCCAGCTGCAGACCAGGGTGCGGTTGCCCGCCGTGGTGGTGGCGCCCGCGGCCGGCGCGGTGGTGCAGCTGCCGCCGCCGCTGGGCGTGGCCGAGAGGAAGACCACGCCGATCGGCAGCGTGTCGGTGATGGAGACGCCATAGGCGCGGCTGGCGCTGGTGGCCGAGGGGTTGCTCGCGGTGATGGTGTAGGTGAGCACCTGGCCCGCGGGCACCGGGTCGGGGTTGTCCGATTTGCTCACCGCCACGTCGGCGCGCGCCGTGTAGTAGGCGGTGGCGTTGGCCGAGTTGTTGTTGTTGAGGTCCGGGTCGCCCTGCTGCTGGGCGAGCACGAAGGCCGAGTTGATGACCTCGAAGGCGTTGTCGGCCGCGGTGCCATTGCCGAAGTGGCGCGCGCTGACGCGGATGCGCGGGCAGTCCAGGCCCGGGGTGCAGGCCGGCAGGCTGGCGATGCTGCAGTTGTCGAGCGCCAGGTGGCTGGAGGTCGCCACCACGCCGCAGCTGCCGAAGGTGGCGCTGCCCGGCAGGGTGCTCAGGCTGTAGTCGGCCGGCGAGGCGTTGAAGGCGCTGTCGAACACGTCGGTGACGACCACGTTGGTGGCCGTGGCCGGGCCGGCGTTGACGACCTCGATCTCCCACAGCACGGCTTGGCCCGCGAGCTGGCGGTTGCCGGGCGCGTCGCCGGCGCCGATCACGCGCTTGAGCGCGGAGACGTCGGCCAGGTCGACGCCCGTCTGCGGCGTGACGCCCACCGAGGCGCAGTTGTTCGGCGCGTTGTCGTCCACCGGCCCGCCGGTGCTGGCCACGCAGGCGGTGTTGGTGAGCACGCCGCCCGTGCTGGTGGCCTGCACGGTGAGCGCGATGCCCGGCGTGGTGGCGTCGACCGCCAGCGCCAGGTTGCTGCTGGTGCAGGTGACCGTGACCGGGCCGGCCTGCGGAAAGCTGGTGCCCGCGCTGGAGCTGCAGTTGAATGCCGTCGGCGCGGCGATGCCGTTGAGCCGCAGGCCCATGGGCAGCGTATCGGTGATGGTGAGCGTGCCGCTGGCCGGGAAGGGCGTGGGCCCGAGGTTGGTGGTGGACAGCGTGTAGTCGAACGGGGTGTTCAGCGGCACGGCGGCCTGCAGCCAGCTCTTGGCCTTGTTGGCGCGCAGGTCCGACACCGGATCGATCACGGTGGTGGCCACCGATCCGTTGGCCGGGGTGGCGCCCGGCGCCGAGATGGTGGCGGTGTTGACCACCCCCGCGCCGGTGGCGATGGCCTGCACCGGAATCACGATGCTGCCCAGGTCCACGTTGGCCCCGGCGGCCCCGCCGCCGCTGCGCGTGCACGACACCACCGGCGCGGCCGTGGGGCAGGCGCTGGACGCGGTGCAGCTCCAGGCGCCGCTGGTGAAGCTGGTGGCGCCGCCCGCGAAGCAGAAGGCCGCGGGCAGGTTGTCGAGCACCTGCACGCCCGTGGGGTAGTCGCCGCTGTAGCGCGGCGCGAGCGTGAAGTTGAAGGCCGTACCGGTGGCCACCGGATCGCTGGCCGACTTGGTCTTGCCCACCGACACGGTGCTGCCCGGCGCCACCAAGGTGTTGGTGCTGCGCGTGTTGTTGTCGGACACGCCGTCGCCCACGCCGCCCGTGGCGGCGATGTCGGCCGTGTGCGTGAGCGTGGAGCCACCGCCGACGCCCACGATGCCGCTGACGGTGACGCTGCGCGAGCCATTGACGGCGATGGCGCCGAGGTTGCAGTTCAGCGTGCCGCCGGCCAGCGAGCAGCCCGCGGGCGTGCCCGTGAGCGCGAAGCCCGGCGGGATGCTGTAGCTCAGCAGCGAGCTGGGCGAGGGGTCGGGCCCGTGGTTGGTCACGGAGAGCACCACGCTCTGCGTGCTGCCGGCGGGGGCGTTGGCCGGCGCGCTGAGCGACAGGTCCAGGTCGGCACCGGCGTTGACGGTGGTCAGCTCGGTCTGCGCCGCGCCGCCCGGCGTGGGCGTGGCCGTCACCGACAGCGTGCCCTGCAGGGTGGAGCGCACGCGCAGCGGGACCTGCGCCACCGCGTTGGGGCCGAGGGCGATGCCGGTGCAGCTCAGCAGGCCCGGACCGGCCTGGCCCTCGGCCATGCCGCTGCAGCTCACGCCCGGGGGCAGCGCGCCGGTGCCGGCGTACTGGCCGTTGGCCGGCACGCTGAAGCTGAAGGCGCCGCCCGCGAGCGGCGTGCCGTTGGTTTCGGCCACGCGCACCGTGTAGGTGACGGTGCCGCCCGCGGGCACCGGGTCCGGGGCGTCGGGGATGCTGGAGATGATGAGCTGGGCGTGCGCGCTGCCCAGTGCCATCAGGCCAAGGGCCGCGGTGAGCAGGGCGCGGCGCAGCGCGCGCTGCGGCATCGACGTTCGGTAGGGCTTCATGTGTCTGCTTCGGTTCGTGCACCGAAACCACGCCGCCCGCGCCCGCGCGCGGCGGACGCACGAACGCCCCCTCACCGCGGTCGCAACCGCGGTGTGGACACCTTCCGGTGAAAGGGGAAACGTCGGGCGAACACGCCGCCGTCGTGGCGGGCGCTCGGCTCAGTGCGGCGCGAATGTATGAAGCCGTTTCATCGCGCGCCAGCGAATTGACAATGTTTGACAGTGGCCCCGCGCGGGGGCGTTCAACCCGTCACGGAACGGGGCCTGGCGACCCTTGCCGGCCCTGCCTGGGCGCCTAGTCCTCGACCTCGAGCGCCGGCAGCTCGAGGCGGAATTCGGCGCCCTCGCCCGACACACCGCCCACCTGCGCGCTGCCGCGGTGGCGCGCCACCACGGCCTGCACGAAGGCCAGGCCCAGGCCGGCGCCGCGCGTGCGGGCCTCGCGGCCCAGGCGCTTGAAGGGGTCGAACAGGTCCGCCCGGTCCTCGGGCGCCACGCCCGGCCCCTGGTCGATCACGGTGATCACGTGGCGCTCGCCTTCGCGCGCCAGGCGGCAGCGCACCTGCCCGCCGCGCGGGCCGTACTTGAGCGCGTTGTCGATCAGGTTGCCCACGGCGCGCGTGAGCAGCTCGCGGTCGGCGCGGCACCAGCTCGGCGCGGGGGGCGTTTCGGTGAGGATCTCCACCGAGAGCGCGCGCGCCTGGTCCCAGTGGCGGTCGGCGGCGTCGATGAGCACGTCGCTCAGGTCCACCGCCTCGGTCTCGAAGGCGTCGGACTGCGCGCGCGCCAGCTGCACGAAGTCTTCGGCCAGCGCGAGCGCGCGGCGCGCGTGGGCCTCGATGCGCTCCAGCACCCGCGGGTCGGCGCCGGGCTCCAGGCGCTCGAGTTCGAGCAAGGTGAGGATGGCCGACTGCGGCGCGCGCATGTCGTGCGAGAGGAAGCGCAGGGCCTCCTCACGCTGGCGCTGCGCCTGCTGCACGCTGGAGATGTCGATCAGGCTGACGATGCTGCCGTCCAGGCGACCGTCCACCGACAGGCGCGGGTGGCACTTGAGCACCAGGTCGCGCCGCTGCGCGTCCATCACGTGCCAGAGGCCGCCGCGCCCCTGCAGCGCGGCGCGCAGCTCCGGCAGCGGCGAGCGGTCGGCCAGCGTGAGGCGCGCGGCCAGCAGCCCGTGCAGGGGCTGGTCGCGCAGGCCCTGCTCGGCGTCGCCGAAGTAGCGCGCGGCGGCGGCGTTGGCGAGCCGCACGCGGCCCTGGGCGTCGAGCACCAGCACCGCGTCGCCCAGGCTGTCCAGGCTGTCGTGCACGAGCCGCTGCAGCGCGCGCAGCTGCTGCACGCCACTGGCCATGGCGCGCATCTGGCGGTCCAGCGGATCGCCGCCCCCGGTGGCCGGCAGCGGCGCGGCGAGCACGCCGCCGCGCTGGGCCTGGCGGAACTCGCCGCCGAGGTAGCGCACCACCGCGTCGAGGCGGAACCAGGCCCAGGCCGGGTAGGCCAGCGCCAGGCCCAGCAGCGCCGCGAGCGGCGCCACCTGCACGCCCGCCGCGCGGCGCAGCAGCCAGGCCGAGACCGCCACCAGCAGCACCAGGCCCAGCAGCGACCACAGCGCGCGCCGCGGCGGCCAGCGCGTGAGCGCCAGCGCCGCCAGCAGCACCGGCAGCGCGCTGAACGCGGCGTTCTCCCAGGGCGTGGCGGCGCGCCGGTGCACGCCCTGGCGCAGCGCATCCAGCAGTTGGGCCGAGACCTCGACGCCGGGCATGAGGCTGTCGTGGCTGGCCATCGGCGTGGCGTAGCCGTTGCCCAGGCTGGCCGCGGTGGCGCCGATCAGCAGGTAGCGGCCCTGCAGTTGCTCGGTCGGCACGCGGCCTTCGAGCAGGTCGATGTACGACACGCGCGCCACCCGCTGCGGCGGCCCCGCGTAGGGAATGAGCGCGTGGTGGTCGCGCCGCCAGACGCCCGCGTCCGCTGCCGGCGCGGCACCGCGGCGCGCGCCGGGCAGGCGCGCCGGGTCCACGGCCTCGCCGCCGGCGGCCAGCAGGGCCAGCGCCCAGTGGTCCCAGCGCTGGCCCCCCGCGCCTTCTCGCAGGAAGACGCTGCGCGCCACGCCGTCGTCGTCGAGCTCGACGTGGACATGGCCCAGGCCGTGCGCCGCCTCGCGCAGCACCGGCAGGGGCAGCGCGGGTTCGACGCGCAACCCGTCGGGCCACTGCGCGTACATCGGCAGCACCACCCGTGCGGCCCGGCGCATGGCGCCCGCCAGGCGCTCGTCGTCCCCCGGGTACGCGGTGTCGGCGTCGCCCAGCAGCAGGTTCAGACCGATGGCCCGCACCCCCTGGGTGGACAGCTGGTCCAGCAGGGCCGCGTGCACGGCGCGCCGCCAGGGCCAGCGGCCCAGCGTGGCAAGGCTGCGCTCGTCGATGGCGACCACCAGCACCTCGGGCGAGACCGGCCGCGTGTCGAGCGCGGCGATCTGGTCGGTGAGCGCGAGGTCGACGCGGCCCAAGCCGTTGGCAAAACCCGCCAGCGCGGCGGCGAGCAGCATCGCGCCCCAGAACAGGCCCCAGCGGCCGAACACCGCGACGGGCGCCGGCAGCGAGGCGATGGGGGTGGAGGGGCGCATGCGGACCGCGCTCGGCTTCGCGTCAGCGCGGCTGGGTGTCCCAGTCCACGCCGTGGGGCGAGCGCACCGGCACGCCGTCGTGGCTGCACAGGCCGGCGCGCGCGCCCACGCGGCGCGGCGCCGAGAACGGCGAGTCCAGGCCCTGGGGCGAGCGGCTGCGCAAGCGCACGAAGTACGGGCGGCAGGCCTGCAGGTCCAGGCGCACCGAGGGCTGGTCGACCTCCAGGTCCTGCAGGATGTGCGTGAAGCCCTCGTCGCTGGCCAGCTGCACGCGGTAGCGGTGGCCCGCCACGCCGGCCCAGTGCAGGCTTTGGCCATCGTCGCCGGCCTGGGGCATGGCGGGCGCGGACGGCGGCGGCACCAGCGTCAACGGGCTGGGGTCGCTGAAGGGACCGCGATCGAGCGCGCCGTCGGCGCGGCGCGCGACGCTGGCCACGCGCCAGTGCAGCGCGCCGGGCTCGGCGATCGGCACCTCGAAGGCGCACTGGCCGCTCTGGCGCGCTTCGGCGATCGGGTGTTGGAAGCTGGGGTCTCGGGACACCTGCAGATCGTAGGCGATGGCGCCGGGCACCTCGGTGCAGCGCAGCGCCAGGCGGCCCACGCCCACCAGCGCGTTCGCTTCGGGCGAGCGCGCCAGGGGCGCGATCGGTGTGGCCTTCACGCGCAGGCGCGCGGTGGCCTCGCCGCCCATCAGGCCCTCGGCGTCGATGGCGCGCAGGCGCAGGCGGTACTCGCCGTCGGGCAGCCCGCTCAAGGGCGGCGGGGCCCCGGGCGCGACCGCGTCGAACAGCACCCGCGCCGGGGCCTGGCCGTCGGTGCCCGCCGCTTCTTCTTCCACCTGCAGGCGGTAGGCCCGGGCGCCAGGCAGCGGCGCCAGGGCCAGTGCGTGCGGCAGGCGCTCCACGCGCAGCTCGGCCGCGCCCAGGACCGGCGCCGGCAGCAACGGCAGCACGCGCGGCGCCTGCGTGGTCGATTCGGTGACCGCGCCCTGCCCCGCGCTCAAGGCCACCGGCGCCTGCGGCAGCTCGTCGGCCGCCACGGCCACGCGGCCGGCAATGACGTCGGAGACGGTGCGCGCGCCGTCCTCGGACAGGGCCACGCCGAAGCTCGTGCCGCGCACGCCCGTGACGGCCAGCGGCGTGCGCACGTCGAAGCGCGAGCCCGTGGGCTGCGGGCGCACCCGCGAATCGACGCGGCCCCGGTCCAGCCGCAGGGTGTTGCGGGCGCCGCCGATGCCGTCGGACTGGCGCAGGCGCTCCAGCGTGAGCTGGCTGCGCGCCGGCAGGTGCAGCGTGGAGCCGTCGGCCAGGCCCAGGCCGACGAAGGCGCCCTCGTGCACGCGCAGGGACGTGCCTTCGGGCAACTCGTCGCCCACCTGGAGCTCGCGCGCGGGCGCGGCCGCCACCACCAGGCCCTTGAGGTACAGCACGGTGGCGTGGCGCGCCACGCCACGCACGCGGTCGGCGGGCACCAGCAGCGTGGCGCCGATCGGCAGGCGCTTGGGGTCGCTCACGCGGTTCAGCCGCGCCAGTGCGCGCCAGTCCTCGGGCGATTCCAGGTAGCGCTGCGCGAGCCGGTACAGCGTGTCGCCGGCGCGCACCTCGTAGGGCGTCAGCGGACCCTCGGCCAGGGCCGCGCCAGCGCCGGCGGTGAGCAGGGCGAAGGCGCTGAGGGTGGCGAAGCGGCGGGGGCTCACGCCGCCGCCCCCGCGAGCGGCAGCGCGGGCGCGCCGTCGCCGACGGCCTCCAGCCGGTAGCCCTGGCCATAGACCGCGCTCAGGCGGTAGCCGCGCGCCGGGCGCAGCTCGAGCTTGGCGCGCAGGGCGGACACATGCGTGTCCAGACTGCGCGACGGCACCTCGACCGCGCGGCCCCAGACCGTCTCGGCCAGGTAGGCCCGCGACAGCAGGCGCCCCAGGTTGGCGAACAGGCAGCGGGCCAGCTCGAACTCCTTCTGCTTGAGTTCGATCGGCCGGCCCTCGAAGGCGATGGTGCGCGCCGCCAGGTCGATGCAGTAGCCGCCGAAGCGCAGCAGCGCGTTGTCCTGCTGCGGGTAGCTGCGCCGGATGAGCGCTTTCACGCGCGCCATCAGCTCGTGCACACGGATGGGTTTGGTCATGTAGTCGTCGGCGCCGCAGCCCAGGCCTTCGACAATGTCGCGCTCCTCGCTGCGGTTGGTGAGAAAGAGGATGGGCACCGGGTGCTCGTGGTTCGCGCGCACCCAGCGCACCACGTCCGGGCCCGCGATGTCGGGCAGCTGCCAGTCGACGATCAGCAGGTCGAAACTGTCGCGGCGCAGCTCGCGCATCAGGGCCTGCCCGCGCTCGAACAGCTGACACTCGTAGCCAATCGCCTTCACCGACCGCTGGATCAGGTCCAGCTGCGACACGTCGTCATCCAGTGCGGCCAAGCGCATCCCGCCGCCCCCCTCGGTCCTGCTCGCCCAAAAATTACTGCAAATGCAGTAAATGAAAGGTCGATCCTACACGCTTGGTAACAAACCAAGACCGTCTGTCGACCGCGACCCCGGTTTTTCCGGCTCAGGGCGTGAACAAGCGCACCCAGCGCATGCCCTCGCGGTGGCTGCGCAGCACGGCCTCGACGAAGGCCATGCCCTCCAGGCCTTCCGCCAGCCCCGGCAGCGCCACCCCGGCCTCGCCGCGCCAGGCGCGCGCGAAGTCGCGGTAGAGCTGGGCGAAGGCCTCCAGGTAACCCTCGGGGTGGCCGGCGGGGATGCGGTGCGGCAGGGCCGCCACGCCGGCGCGCGCAGGCACGCCGCGGTACAGGCACTGGGACGGCTGACCGGGGCGCGTGAGCCACAGTTCCTCGGGCTTCTCCTGGTCGAACTGCAGCGAGCCGGTGCTGCCGTACACGCGCAGGCGCAGGCCGTTGCGGCTGCCGCTGGCCACCTGGCTGGCCCACAACAGGCCGCGCGCGCCGCCCTCGTAGCGCAGCATCACCTGCACGTGGTCGTCCAGCGGGCGGCCCGGCACGAAGGTGCTGAGCTCGGCCGCCAGCTCGCCCAGGCGCAGGCCGCTCACGTAGCCGGCGAGGTGGTAGGCGTGCGTGCCGATGTCGCCCAGCGCGCCCGCCGGGCCGGCCTGTTTCGGGTCGTTGCGCCAGGCGGCCTGCTTGTTGCCCTGGCGCTCGAGCGGCTCGCCCAGCCAGTCCTGCGCGTACTCCACTTGCACGATGCGGACCTCGCCGATGGCGCCTTCGGCCACCAGCTCGCGCGCCTGGCGCACCATGGGGTAACCGCTGTAGGTGTGCGTCAGCAGAAACAACACGCCGCGCTCGCGTACCCGCTGCGCCAGCGCCTCGGCGTCGGCCAGCGAGGTGGCCAGCGGCTTGTCGCAGATCACGTGGATGCCCTGCTCCACGAAGGCGCGCGCCACCGGCACGTGCAGGTGGTTGGGCGTGACGATGGCGACGGCGTCGATGCCGTCGGGCCGCCGCGCCTCGGCGCGCGCCATCTCGGCGTAGTCGGCGTAGCTGCGCTCCGGCGGCAGGTGCAGCGCGGCGGCGCTGGCGTGCGCGCGCGCGGGCGTGGACGAGAGCGCGCCGGCCACCAGCTCGAACTGGTCGTCCAGCCTTGCGGCGATGCGGTGGGCGGCGCCGATGAAGCTGCCTTCGCCGCCGCCCACCATGCCCAGGCGGATGCGGCGCGTCGATCGGTCGTGGCTCATCGCGCCAGGCCCAGCAAGGCCGCGAGCGTCTTCGGATCGCCCGCGCTGGCGGCGAAGTCGTCGAAGGCGCGGTCGGCCACGCGGATGATGTGCTCGCGGATGAAGGCCGCGCCCTCGCGCGCGCCGTCCTCGGGGTGCTTGAGGCAGCACTCCCACTCCAGCACGGCCCAGCCGGCGTAGCCGTATTGGGCCATCTTGGAGAAGATGGCCTTGAAGTCCACCTGCCCGTCGCCAAGCGAGCGGAAGCGCCCGGCGCGGTCGATCCAGTTCGAAAAGCCGCCGTACACGCCCTGCCGGCCGTTGGGCCGGAACTCGGCGTCCTTCACGTGGAAGGCGCGGATGCGCTGGTGGTAGTGGTCGATGAAGGCCAGGTAGTCGAGCTGCTGCAGCACGAAGTGGCTGGGGTCGTAGAGGATGTTGGCGCGCGGGTGCTGGCCCACGGCGTCCAGGAAGCGCTCGAAGGTGATGCCGTCGTGCAGGTCCTCGCCGGGGTGCAGCTCGTAGCAGACGTCCACGCCCGCGCCGTCGAAGGCGTCGAGCACGGGTCGCCAGCGCCTCGCCAGTTCGGCGAAGGCGGCCTCCACCAGGCCGGGCGGGCGCTGCGGCCAGGGGTAGAGGTAGGGCCAGGCGAGCGCGCCCGAGAAGGTGGCGTGGGCCTTCAGGCCGAGCCGCTGCGAGGCCTTCGCGGCGAGCAGCAGCTGCTCGCGCGCCCAGGCCGTGCGCGCGGCCGGGTTGCCGCGCACCTCGGGCGCCGCGAAGGCGTCGAACTGCAGGTCATAGGCCGGGTGCACGCAGAGCAGCTGGCCCTGCAGGTGGGTGGAGAGTTCCGTCACCCGCAGGCCGTGCGCGGCCAGCAGGCCCTTCACCTCGTCGCAATACGCATCGCTCTCGGCGGCGCGCTTCAGGTCGAAGAGGGCGGCGTCGCTGGTGGGGATCTGCACCCCCTGGTAGCCGAGCGAGGCGGCCCAGCCCGCCAGGCCCTCCAGCGTGTTGAAGGGCGCGGCCGCGCCGATGAACTGGGCCAGGAAGATCCCGGGTCCTTGAATGGTTTTCATGCGGGTCCTCCTGGCGAACGCCGGCTTAGAAAGGGGAATCCGGGAAGTAGAAGTCCTTGGCGTTCTGCTTGGTGATGAGCACCGAGGGCACGATGGTCGAGGCCGGCAGCTTCTCGCCCTTGCGGCGCGCCAGCGCGGTCATCTTGATCGCCTCGTAGAGGAACTTGGGCGAGTAGGACACGTTGGCCTGGATCAGCGGGTTGCTGCCGTCCATGAGCGTCTTGACCATGGACTTGGCGCCCGCGCCGCCGAACACGATCTTGATGTCCTTGCGCTTGGCCTGCTCGATGGCGCGCAGCACGCCGAAGGCCATGTCGTCGTCGGCCGCCCACACGGCGTCGATTTCCTTGAAGCGCGTGAGGAAGTCCTGCATCACCTTGAAGGCGTCGTCGCGGTTCCAGTTGCCGTGCTTGGCGTCCAGGATCTTGATGCCCGGGTGGTTCTTCATGACCGCCGTGAAGGCGTCCATGCGCTCGTTGTCGATGGTGGTGGGGATGCCGCGCAGCGCGACGATGTTGCCCTTGCCGTTGAGGAACTTGGCCAGGTACTCGGCCGGCACCTTGCCGAAGGCCGTGTTGTCGCCCGAGACGTAGGCGTCCTGCGCGCTGGTGTCGGTCAGGCCGCGGTCGACCACCGTCACGTACACGCCCTTGGCCTTGACCTGCTGCACCGGGCGCGTGAGCGCGGCCGATTCGAAGGGCAGGATCACCAGCGAGTCGATCTTGGTCGCGGTCACCAGGTCCTGCAGCTGGTTGGCCTGCTCGGGCGCCCCGCTGGCGGTCTTGATGGTGACCTTGATGTTGGGGTCCTTCTCCAGTTCCTTCTTCGCTTCGTTGGCCCAGTACACCAGGCCGGCGGCGAAGCTGTGGGTGGCGGCCGGGATGGCCACGCCCAGGTTCACCTTGTTCTGGGCCTGCGCCAGCAGCGGGCTGGACAGCCCCAGCGCGGCCACGGCGGCCAGCGCGAGCAGACGGGAACGGTACTTCATGCGTGTCTCCTTGAGGGGTGGTGGTGCTGACAGAGGAAAACAGGGCCTTGTTGCAAGCCCTAGGGACGCCGCCGCTGCATGAATGCGACGGCGATGATCACGAAGCCCTGCACCGCCGCGTTGAGGTACACGCTGATGATGCTGGTGAGGTTGAGGATGTTGCTGATGACCGAGAGCAGGATGGCGCCGATGACCGTGCCGCCGATGCTGCCGGCGCCGCCGCGCAGCGCGGTGCCGCCCACGATCACCGCCGCGATGGCCTCCAGCTCCCACAGCAGGCCGGTGGTGGGCGAGGCCGAGCCCAGGCGCGGCACGTACAGCAGCGTGGCGATGCCCACGCACACGCCGAGCAGGGTGTAGGTGAGCACCTTGGTGCGGTCCACGTCCACCGCGGCGTAGCGCGCCACCTGCTCGTTGGAGCCGATGGCCTGCACGTAGCGGCCGTAGGCCGTTCGCTGCAGCAGCAGCGCGCCGCCGACGGCCACCAGCGCGAACACCCACACGGGGATCGGCACGCCCAGCAGGCTGCCGTAGTAGACCGGCCCGTAGGCGTCGGCCAGGTCGTTGTCCAGCGCGAGCGCGCCGCCGTCGGCGAAGTAGGTCAGGTAGGCGCGGAAGATGCCCAGCGTGCCCAGGGTGACGATGAAGGGCTCGATGCGCCCGCGCGTGATGAGCAGGCCGTGCGCCAGGCCGAACAGCGCGCCCAGCAGCACGGCCGTGGCCATGCCCACCAGCACCAGCGCCACCGGCGGCCAGCCCAGCGGCACCAGCTTGTTCATGAGCAGGATGGTCACGCCAGCGATCAGCGCGGCCATGGAGCCCACCGACAGATCGATGCCGCCCGAGATGATGACGAAGCACATGCCCACGGCGATGATGCCGATGAAGGCCGTGCGCGTGAGCACGTTCATGGCGTTGTCCACGGTGGCGAACTCGCCATTGAGCACGGTGCCGGCGACGCACAGCAGCGCCAGGCCGAGCAGCGGGCCGAGCTTGGGCAGGCGCCGGCCGCGGCCGGTCGGGGCCGGGGCGACCCCGGCGTCAGTGCGTTCCGGTGGCATGGGCGATCAGCTCCTGTTCGTTCAGCTGCACGGCCGACAGCGTGGCCTGCAGGCGGCCCGCGCGCATCACCGCCACGCGGTGGCACAGGCCGATGAGTTCCATGAGTTCGGACGAGACCACCACCACCGCGCGGCCTTCGTCGGCCAGGCGGCGGATGAGGGCGTAGATCTCGCGCTTGGCGCCGATGTCCACGCCGCGCGTGGGCTCGTCCAGCACCACCACGCGCGGCCCGGGGTGCAGCACCTTGGCCAGCGCCAGCTTCTGCTGGTTGCCGCCCGAGAGCGATCCTGCGCTCACGTCCAGCGAGCCGCAGCGAATGCCGAACTCGCGCACCGCCTGCTCCAGCGCGGCGGCCTCGCTGGCGGGCTGGAGCCAGGGCCGCGCGTGCCGCTCCAGGGCCATGAGCGTGAGGTTCTCGCGCAGGCCGAAGCGCACGTGCAGGCCGCGGCCCTTGCGGTCCTCGCTCAGGTAGGTGAGGCCGGCGTTGGCCGCTTCGCGCGGCGAGCGCGGCCGGCAGGGAACGCCCGCGATGTCGATCGCGCGCACGGTGCGCTCGCGCAGGCCCAGCAGGCCTTCGAACAGCTCGGTGCGCCCCGCGCCCACCAGGCCGGCGAAGCCCAGGATCTCGCCCGCGCGCACCTCGAAGCTGACGTCCTGCGCCCAGCCGGGCACGCTGAGCCCCTGCACCGAGAGCAGCACCGGCGCGCCGGCCGGCACCTCGGCGCGCGGCGGGTAGAGGTCGGCCAACTCGCGGCCCACCATCAGCTTCGCCATCTGCGCGCGCGTGAGCGCGGCCGTGGGCTCGCGCGCCACGACGCGGCCGTCGCGCATCACCACCACCTCGTCCGTGAGGCGTTCCACCTCGTCGAGCTTGTGCGAGATGAAGACAACCGCGACACCCTCGTCCTTGAGACGCGCGACGAGTTCGAACAGGCGGCCGGTCTCGCCGGGCGTGAGCGTGGCCGTGGGCTCGTCCATGATGAGCACGCGCGCGCGGCGCGACAGGGCCTTGGCGATCTCCACCAGCTGGCGCTCCGCCACGATGAGTTCGCGCACGCGCGCGTCGGGGTCCAGCTGGCGCAGGCCCACGTCGTCCAGCACGCGGCGCGCCACGGCGCGCATGGCGGCGTCGTCCAGCCACCCGCCGCGCCGCTTCTCGTGGCCCAGGAAAATGTTCTGCGCCACCGTGAGGTCCTCGGCCAGGTTGAATTCCTGGTGGATCAGCACGATGCCTTCGGCCTCGGCGGCGCGCGGCCCATCGAAGCGCACCGGGCGGCCGTTGACCCGCAGCTCGCCCGCGCTGGGCGATTCGTAGCCGGCCAGAATTTTCATCAGCGTGGACTTGCCGGCGCCGTTCTCGCCCAGCAGGCCGACGATGCGGCCGGGCTCGAAGGCCAGGTCCACGCCGTGCAGCACCTGCACCGCGCCGAAGCGCTTGACGATGCCCCCCAGCGCCACCCGCACGCCATTCATGTCAGCGCCCCCCGCCGGCGAGCGCAAGCCTCGCCCCCAATGCACCCGAGGAACTGGCTCCGCCAGGCCTCAGGGTGCGCCCCCCTCCCGCCGCAGGCGAGAGAGGGGGGAGCCGCGAAGCGGCGCGCGGGGTGTTTCACTTACGCCGCCTCCATCTGCCGCAGGCTTTCCTGCATGGCCAGCACGCCCGCGCCGATGAGCCCGGCGCGCTCGCCCAGCGGCGTGTACTGGATCTCCAGGTGCCGCGTGGAGAGCGCGAGCGAGCGGTGGTACACGCTCTGGCGCACGGCGGCCAGGAACAGCGGGCCCACGCGCGTGATGCCGCCGCCGATGAAGACGTGCGAGGGATTGAAGAAGTTCACCACCGAGGCCAGCATTTGCCCCACCAGCGCGCCGGCGCGCTGCACCACCTGGTTGGCCGCCATGTCGCCCGCGCGGCTGGCCTCGGCCACGTCCTGCAGGCGCAGCGGGCCGCGCTCGGCAATGAGGCGCGCCAGCCGCGGGCTCTGGCCGGCCTCGGCCGCCTCGGTGGCCATGCGCGCGATGGCGGGGCCGGCGGCCAGCGTCTCCACGCAGCCGAGGTTGCCGCAGTGGCAGCGCGGACCGTCCGGCACCACGCAGATGTGGCCCACGTCGCCGGCCGAACCGTTGGCGCCGCGGTAGACCTGCCCGTGGCAGACCACGCCGCAGCCGATGCCCGTGCCCACCTTCACCACCAGGAAGTTCTGCAGGCCGCGCTGCATGCGCCAGAGCTCGCCCAGCGCCATCACGTTGACGTCGTTGTCCACGAACACGGGCGCGCTGAAGTCGGCCGCCAGGTCGTCGCGGATGGAGTAGGCGTCCCACTGCGGCATCAGCGGCGGGTTCACGAGCTGGCCGGTGTCGAAGTCCACCGGGCCGGGCAGGCCGATGCCGATGGCGATCACCTGGCGCGGCGGCACGCCGCAGCGCGCGAGCAGCTCGCGCATGAGCGCGCGGATGCGCGAGAGCACGGGCGCGGGGCCGTCGCGCACGTCCGCGGGTTCGCTGTGGTGGGCGAGCACGGTGAGGTCGGGGCTGAGCACGCCGACCTCCAGGCCGGTGGCGCCCACGGCCACGCCGATGAGCACGCCCAGGCCCCGGCTCAGGCGCAGGGTTTCGGCGCGACGCCCGCCGGTGCTGGCGAGTTCGCCGGTCGGCTCCAGCAGGCCCTGTTCGAGCAGCTCGGCCACGGCGGCGTTGGCGCGGCTCTTGGAATACGAGGACACCGCCGCGAGCGCGTCGCGCGAGATGCCACTCGACCAGAACACGTGGTCGAGCAGTGTCTTCTCGCCGTTCTTGAGGCCTTTCCAGCTCACGTTTTGTCTCCTCTGCCGGCGCGGCGGCCTGGCATTGCCTGGGATGCTAGTGGGCCGAATTCGGCCCGAAAAGTCCGAACTTTGACCCAACTCAGGCCAAATTGAGGCGGGCCGGGGAACGACCGGCCCATCGGCGACTCCACCTCCGCCATGAACCCCAGTGCCCTTCCCCTGCCGCCCGAGGTCTCGATCGTGGTCCTCTGCGCCGAGTGGTGCACCCAGTGCCGCGCCTTCCGCGAGGTGGCCGCCGGCCTGCCCGCCGAGGCGCTGCTCTGGGTGGACATCGAGGACGAGGGCCTGGACGCGGACGAGCTGGGCATCACCGCGTTTCCCAGCGTGGCGATCTGCCGGCCGGCCGGCGTGCTGCGCTACCTGGGGCCGGTGCGCGCGGACCGCGAGGGCTTCCTGGCGGCGGTGGCGCAGCTGCACCGGCTGCCGCCGCGCGCCATTCCGGAGCCGCTGCGGGCGGTGCTGACCGACGCGCGCTGAGCCCGCCGCCGCGGCGGCGCGGGACCGGGACGGCGTCAGCCCACCAGGCGCCCCAGGGTCTTGAGCGCCGCGTCGAGCTGCTCCAGCCGGGGATGCCCCACGTTCAGGCGCAGGTGGTGGCGAAAGCGCTTGTCCGCCGAGAACAGGGAACCCGGCGCCACGCTGATGTGCCGCGCCAGCGCCGCCTGCTGCAGCGCCATCGCGTCCACCGCGTCCGGCAGCTCCACCCACAGGAAGTAGCCGCCCTCGGGCCGCGTCACGCGCGTGCCATCGGGAAAATGCTTCTCGATGGCGAGCAGCGCGCGCTGCTGGCGCGCGGCCAGCGCGGCGCGCAGCTGGCGCAGGTGCTTGTCGAACGCGCCGTGCTGCAGAAAGTGCAGCACCGCCAGCTGCGAGGGCACCGACACCCCCAGCGTGCTCATGAACTTCAGCCGGTTCACCTGCGGCGCGAAACGCCCCGCCGACACCCAGCCCACGCGGTAGCCCGGCGCCAGCGATTTGGAAAACGAGCTGCAGTGCATCACGCCGCCCTCGCGGTCCCAGGCCTTGGCCGGCAGCGGGCGCTGCGCGCCGAAGTACAGCTCGGCGTAGACGTCGTCCTCGATCAGCGGCACGCCGTGGCGGGCGAGCAGCGCCACCATCTCGCGCTTGGCGTCCTCGGGCATGAGCGCGCCCAGCGGGTTCTGGAAATTGGGCATGAACCAGCAGGCCTTCACGGGGTGGCGCCGCAGCACCTCGGCCAGCGAGTCCAGCTGCACGCCCGTGCGCGGGTGCGTGGCCACCTCCACCGCCTTCAGCTGCAGCCGCTCCAGCGTCAGCAGGCAGCCATAAAAGGCGGGCGATTCGATGGCCACCACGTCGCCCGGCTGCGTCACCGCCTGCAGGGCGAGCGTGAGCGCCTCCATCGCGCCGCTGGTGACCACCACCTCGTCCACGCCGGTGCTCACGCCCTGCGCCACGCCGCGCAGCGCGATCTGGCGGCGCAGCTCGGCGTT
Source organism: Hydrogenophaga borbori (assembly GCF_003417535.1). Taxonomy (GTDB): domain Bacteria; phylum Pseudomonadota; class Gammaproteobacteria; order Burkholderiales; family Burkholderiaceae_C; genus Hydrogenophaga; species Hydrogenophaga borbori. The sequence continues at coordinate 184,115 of NZ_QVLS01000008.1, read as the reverse complement.
GCCGGGCGTGAGGTCTTCCAGCAGCTGGCGCGGGTCGAGCCGGCGCATGGCCGCGCCCATGCCGCGCGCCAGGCGATCGAGCGGGAACAGCTCGGGCGCGGGAAAGGCCGAGCCCAGTGGCGCCACCTGGCGGTTGCGCACGGGGCCCAGCACGGCCTGCGCCACGTCGTGGATGGCCACCGGCCGCGAGCCCTGGTGCGGCGTGGCGCTGCGCGGCTCCTCGCGCGGCGCGGGCACGGCCTTCACAAAGTAGCCCGCGCGCGGGCGGGCCTCGACCAGGCCGCGCGCCTCCAGCAGGTAGTAGGCCTCGAACACCGTGGCCGGGCTCAGGCCGCGCGCGGCCACGGTGTCGCGCACCGAGGGCAGGCGGTCGCCGATGGCCAGCGTGCCGCTGGCGATGAGCGCTTCGATGTCCTTGGCGAGCGCTTCGTATTTGGTGGTCACGGGGCGGGGCTCTCTCGGTGGGCGGCCGATCTGATGCGGCTGATCCGGTCGATTTGAACGCAATCTGAGCCTACCGCCGGCGCCGCGCCGGGCGCACAGTCGGGGCCGTGACCGCCGACAAGACCCTCCACGCGCCCCGGGGCCCGCGCACCCCTTTCTGGAAAGGCCTGCTGCTGGCCGCCACCCTGGCCCTGCCCGGGCTGAGCGCTCAGGCCGCCGAGCCCCTGCCCACCGACCCGATGGCGCGGCGCATGCTGGCCTGCGTGGCCTGCCATGGTCAGGACGGGCGCGCCACCAACCAGGGCTACTTCCCGCGCATCGCGGGCAAGCCCGCGGGCTACCTCTACAACCAGCTGCAGCATTTCCGCGCGGGCCGGCGCATCAACCCGACCATGACCTACCTGGTCGACCACATGTCCGACGCCTACCTGCGCGAGATCGCCGACTACTTCGCCGGCCTGGACCTGCCCTACCCCGCGCCGCAGACCACCGGCGCGCCGCCGCCCGTGCTGGCGCGCGGCGAGCAGCTGGTGCGCCTGGGCGACCCGGCCCTGGGCATCCCCGCCTGCGCGTCCTGCCACGGCGCCGCGATGACCGGCATCCAGCCCGCCATGCCCGGCCTGCTGGGCCTGCCGCGCGACTACCTGCTGGGCCAGTTCGGTGCCTGGCGCAATGGCCAGCGCCAGGCCAGCGCGCCCGATTGCATGGGCGAGATCGCGCGCCGCCTGAGCCCCGAGGACGTGAGCGCGATGGCGGTGTGGCTGTCCTCGCAGCCCGTCACGGGCGGGCCCGCGCCGGCCAGCGCCGCGCCCGACCCCTGGCCCATGCGCTGCGGCAGCGCGGAGGTGCTGAAATGAGCGCCCGCCGCTGGACCTTCGCCGCCGTGCTGCTGCTCGGCCTCGTGGGCGCGGGCGCGCTGTGGGTGCGCCAGGCCACCGCGCTGCTGCCCATCGAGCCCGGCGCGGCCGTGCCGGTCACCGCCGAACTCGTGGAACGCGGCGCCTATCTGGCCAGGGCCGGCAACTGCGCGGCCTGCCACACCGAGCGCGGCGGCGCGGCCTACGCGGGCGGCCTGGGCATCGCCACGCCCTTCGGCACGGTGTACGCCTCCAACCTCACGCCCGACGCCGACACCGGCATCGGCCGCTGGAGCGCCGACGACCTCTGGCGCGCCTTGCACCACGGCCAGTCGCGCAACGGCCGCCTGCTCTACCCCGCCTTCCCCTACCCCGACTACGCCCGCGTGACGCGCGAGGACAGCGATGCCCTGCACGCCTACCTGATGAGCCTGCCGCCGGTGCGCGCGCCCAACCGCGTGCACGACCTGCGCTTCCCCTACGGCACGCAGACCGCGCTGGTGGCCTGGCGCACGCTGTTCTTCTCGCCCGAGCCGTTCCGCCCGGACAACACGCGGTCGGCCGAGTGGAACCGCGGCGCCTACCTGACCCTGGGCCTGGGCCATTGCATGGCCTGCCACGCGCCGCGCAACGCGCTGGGCGCCACCGCGAGCGAGCCCGACTTCAGCGGCGGACAGATCCCCATGCAGGGCTGGTACGCGCCCTCGCTGGCCTCGCCCCGGGAAGCCGGCGTGCAGGACTGGCCGCTGGCCGAGGTGGTTCGCCTGCTGCGCGACGGCCACAGCGCGCGCGGTGCCACCCTGGGCCCCATGGCCGACGTGGTGGCCGGCAGCACCCGCCACCTGGACGAGGCGGACCTCAACGCCATGGCCACCTACCTGAAGTCGCTGCCCGTGGTGGCGCCGGCCGCGCCCGACACGGAGCGGGCCGAACCCCAGGTGCTGGTGCTCGGCCAGCGCCTGTACGAGGCCAAGTGCGCGCAATGCCACGGAGAGAACGGCACCAGCGCCGCGCCCGAGTTCCCCTCGCTGGCCGGGCACCGCACGGTGACCATGGCCTCCAGCGCGAACCTGGTGCGCGTGATCGTCAGCGGCGGCTTCCCGCCCAGCACGCCCGGCAATCCCCGGCCCTATGGCATGCCGCCCTTCGGGCAGGAGCTGTCGAACGCCGAGATCGCGGCGCTGGCCAGCTACGTGCGCGGCGCCTGGGGCAACACCGCCTCGCGCGTGCTGCCGCTGGACGTGCAGAAGGTCCGGTGAAGGAGCGCCCCGCCATGCGCATCACCCGCGAAATCAGGACCGTGCTGTGGGGCCTCATCGGCGTGGCGCGGCGCAGCCGGCTGGAGGCGCCGAGCGATCACCCGCTGGTGCTGATCGCCGTGGCCTTCGTGCTGGTGCTGGTCTTCCTCGGCACGCTGGCCTTCATCGCCCTGAAGGCGCCGGGCGCGCTCGGCTGAGGCGGCCCGCTTGGCGCCGGCCGGGCGCGCTCAGGCGCTCCCCACCCGTGCCGCCGCGCTCACGCCAGCACGGCCGGGCCGACCCAGCAACCGCTCAACAGCTCGGCCGGCCGCTCGGTGGCGATCACGCGCGCGCTGCCGGCCCAGTCCTCGCGCTGCACGCACAGGCCGGCGTACACGCCGTAGCCCGCGCCGGCCGCGATCTCGCCGTCGGCGCAGAGGCTTTCGCCGGCGCGGATCGCGCCGCGCGCGGTGATGGGTCCGCCGGCCTTGATGCCCCAGCCCGCGTCGAGGTGCGAGCCGCAATCGATCGCGCCATCGACCAGCACGCCATCGCCCGCGCGCACGCCGCCGCCCGTGCGCAGCGTGCCGCGCACGCGCAGGCTGCGGGCCACGCGCACCTCACCCTGCGCCACCAGCACGCCGCCCACGCTGGCCTGCGCGCCCACGTCGAGGTCGCGGCGGCACACCAGGTCGCGCGCGATCCTCAACTGGCCACCCACGCGCAGGGCACCTTCGACGACCGCGGCCCCGGCCAGCAGGTCTCCGCCGGCCTCCAGGGTGGTGGCCTCGACCACGCCGCCGGCCGCGATGGTTTCGCCCGCCACCAGCTCGCGCCCGACCTGGATGTCGCCGCCCGCGCGGATGCCCCGGCCGGCGCGCACACGCGCGCCGGCGTCGATGCCGCCGCGCACCTCGATGGCGCCCGCGAAGACGATGGACTCGCAGGACAGCTCGTCGAGCTGCAGCACCGCGCTGGTGGGGCCGAACTGCGCCAGCAGCCAGCAGGCGTCGTCGACTCGGCCGTCGGCCACCAGCGCGTCCAGCAGCGGCTGGTAGTCCTCGCCCTGCGGGCGGTGGCGCAGGAACCAGCGGAAGCCGTCGGCGCACGGGTTCTTGGCCTTCACGAAGGCTTTGGAGAGTTCCATGGCCATCACCCCCGCCAGCCGATCGCGCGCGCGATCCACGACCACCAGGCGCCACGCGGCAGCGGCACCACCAGGGCGTCGGCGCCCTGCTCTGCGATGCCCTGCACGCGCGAGCGCGCCGCGCCCACCGACCACGGCCGCCAGCGGTGGCCGATGAGCACCATCGCGGGCCTCGTGGCGCGCAGGTGCTGGCGCAGCTGCTGCTCGACATCGCCCGCGAGCACGGTGAAAGTGGTCTCGCAGCCGGCCTCGCGCAGCGGCCGCGACAAGGTGTCCAGCGCCTGGAAGGCCTGCAGGCGCAGCTGCCGGAAGACGTGGTCGAACACCGTCAGTTCGGCGGCGTCGCCCGAGTCGGGCGGTGACACCGCGGTCTGCAGCACGTGCACCAGCTGCACCGCGCGCCCTTGGGCGAACACGCGCGACCAGCGCATCAGATCGCGCTCGCGCGACAGCGGCGCCGTGCGCGCGAAGCAGCACAGCGGCGCCGCCGAGGCGGTGTCCGACGCGTTCACCACCCACAGCGGCCCCTGGCCCTCGCGCAGCAGCAGCGACAGCAGGTCGGGCCCGAGGCGCGAGCGCCGCGGCCGTTCGTTGGCGTCCAGCAGACAGGTCAGGCCGGCCGCGCGCGACAGCCGCAGCAGCTGGTAGCGGCTGCGCACCTCGTGGGCCACCACCTCGACGCCGATGCCGTGCTGGCGGCGCACGAAGCGCGCGCGCTGCGCCAGCCGCGCCAGGGGATCGACCAGACCGATGGGCTGCTCGCCCGCGTAGTACGCGAGCCGCAGCCCCACGCCCAGTTCCGCCGCCGCGCGCGCCACCTTCGCCAGGTGGTCGCCGGTGACCGCCGACAGGGTGGTCAGCACCAGCAGCCAGGGCGGCGCGACCGTGTCGTTCGCGCGCGCGCCCCGTTGCGCGCGGTCGTCCGTCGCGCCGGCGCTGGCGGGCAGCGACTCGCGCAGGGCCGCGTCGTCCCAGGCAATGAGGGAAGAGAATTTCATGGCAGGTAACTCCCAGGCAGGGCCCAACCCGGTGGACATGCCACCGTCGGCCAACAAGGGGGAAGGCGCGGCGGGCGCGCCTAGGTGCTGTAGTCGCCGCTGGCTTCGGGCTGGAACAGGATGGCCTCGAGGGTCATCTCACGCTCCAGCCCGGCGGGCAGCGCGCTGCGCACGCGCTCGCCCACGCGCCGCCCGATGAGCGCGGCGCCCATGGGAGACAGCACGGAGATAAAGCCCGCGTCGGGCTCGGCGTCGCTCGGGTAGCACAGCGTCAGCTTGCGCACCTCGCCCGACGCGTGGTCGCGCACGAGCACCTGCGAATACATGGTGACCACGTCGGCGGGCACGCGCTGCGAGGGCACGAGGTCGGCCTCGGCCAGGAGATCGGCCAGGGCACCGCCACGCGCGGCGTCCTGCAGCTTGCTCAGGCGCGCGTGGTCCAGCTCGGTGAGAACACACTCACTGCGGACGATGGAAGACATGAACGGCTCCTTCGGGTCGCCGACGCCAGAAAAAGGGAACAGGCGCGCGGCAGGGATCGCACTGGCTGCTGGGCCCGGCGATGGAAGGTGTGCGTTCGAGGGGGAAGGGTTATCGCCGGGCGGAGGAATGTGCGGCCAGCAGTCGGTGGCCGCGCAGAGCCGCGGAAGGGCCCTGGACGTGACGCGCGCACGGCAGCGCACGCGCGGTGGCGCGATGCGAATGGGCGTGGATCCGGCGAGAAGGCATGCGGCGAGTCTAGGCAAGGGGCGGCGGGGCGTCAAACGGGCCGCGCAATGTCGCACGTGAGTGCGGGGTTGAACTGCGGTAGGCTCCGCAGTCTTCGCATGCCTTCGTGTCCACGCATGCCCGCCACCGACGACAGCCTCTCCCCTATCGCCCCCCTGCGCCTGCCCGTGTTCCGCCTGCTGTGGAGCACCTGGCTCGTGGCCAACCTGTGCATGTGGATGAACGACGTGGCGGCGGCGTGGATGATGACCTCGCTGACCACCACCCCCATCTGGGTGGCGCTGGTGCAGACGGCCTCGACCCTGCCGGTGTTCCTGCTCGGCCTGCCCAGCGGGGCGCTGGCCGACAACCTGGACCGCAAACGCTACTACCTGGTCACGCAGCTCTGGGTGGCGGTGGTGGCCATGGTGCTCAGCGGCTTCGTCTTCTTCGGGGTGATGTCACCGCTGCTGCTGCTGGCGCTGACCTTCGCCAACGGCATCGGCTTCGCGATGCGCTGGCCGGTGTTCTCGGCCATCGTGCCGGAGTTGGTGCCGCGCCCGCAGCTGCCGGCGGCGCTGGCCCTCAATGGCGTGGCCATGAACGCCTCGCGCATCATCGGCCCGCTGGTGGCCGGCGCGCTGATCGCGGGCGCGGGCAGCGCCTGGGTCTTTCTGCTCAACGCGGTGCTCTCGCTGGTGGCGGCGGCCGGCATCGCGCGCTGGCACCGCGAGCACAAGCCCCACCCGCTCGGGCGCGAGCGGCTGGGCACGGCCATGCGCGTGGGCTGGCAGTACGTCTCGCAGTCCTACCTTCTCAAGGGCGTGCTGCTGCGCATCTGCATCTTCTTCTTCCACTCCACGGCGCTGCTGGCCCTGCTGGCGCTGCTGGCGCGCGGCATGCAGGGCGGCGGCGCGGGCACCTTCACGCTGCTGCTGGCTTCCATGGGCGCAGGGGCCATCGTGTCGACCTTCTTCCTGCCGCGCCTGCGCCGCCGCTACCCGCGCGATGCGCTGGTGCTGCGCGGCGCGCTGCTGCAGGCCGCGGCCATGGCGGTGATGGCCCTGACCGACCGCGTCTGGGTGGCCGTGCCCGCCATGTTCTTCGGCGGCGCGGCCTGGATCACCACCGCCAACACCCTGAGCGTGTCCATCCAGATGGGTCTGCCCGACTGGGTGCGCGCGCGTGGCATGTCGATCTACCAGATGTCCATCATGGGCGCGAGCGCCAGCGGCGCCGCCCTGTGGGGCCAGATCGCCACCTGGACCAGCCTGTCGGTGGCCCTGGGCATCGCGGCCGCGAGCGGCTGGGTGGCCATGGCCCTGGCCAACCGCTGGATGCCCGACCGCGGCCCGGAGGGCGACCTCACGCCCCAGCGCGTGCTCACCACGGCAACCAGCGTCGAGTCGCCGCCCCAGCGCGGTCACATCATGCTGACCATCGAGTACCTGATCGACCCGGCGCGCGCCAAGGAATTCCGCGACCTGATGTTCAACGAAAGCCGGCGCAGCCGCCTGCGCCAGGGCGCGCTGTCCTGGGAGCTGCTGCACGACATCAACAAGCCCGGGCGTTTCGTCGAGGTCATCGTGGACGAGTCGTGGACGGACCACCTGCGCCGCTTCGACCGCTCCACCGCCGCCGACGTCGACCTGCGCGACCGCCGGCTGGCCTTCCACATCGGCCTGGAGCCGCCGCGCGTCACGCGCCATCTGATGGAGACCACGGTCCGGGGCGGCTGAGGCCGCCGAGGCCGCAGAGGCCGAAGGCGCTGGCCCGGGGGCGAGGCCAGCGCCACCCCACCGCGCGCGACCGGGCGCGGGTGCACCGCGAAGCGTGGCCATTGTCCAAGTGGGTGGACAGTTTGTCCACGTCCGCCCCCCTTATCGCGGCCGGCCCCCTCCATAAAACTGCGCCCGCAGCCGACGCCACCACCCCATGAACGCCCCACCCTTTCCCCCCGAGCTCATCCTCTACTACAGCCCCAAGGCCTGTTCCCTGGCGCCCCACATCGTGCTGGAGGAGTCCGGGCTCCCCTACGCCGCCCGCGCCGTCAACATCCGCGCTGGCGAACACCTCCGCCCCGAGTACCTGCAGCTCAACCCCAGCGGCACGGTGCCCGCCCTGGCCATCGACGGGCAGATCCTGACCGAGTCGCAGGCCCTGCTGAGCTACCTCGCCGACCTGGTCCCCGAGCGCGGATTGCTGCCGCGGCCCGGCACGCTGGCGCGGGCGCGGGCCCACGAGTGGATGAACTTCATCTCCAGCAGTCTGCACGCCGCTTACCGCTCGGTCTTCCGTCCGCAAAGCTACGGCGGCGACCGCCCCGAGGTGGTCGAGGCCGTGCGCGCCCAGGGCCACGAGCGCCTGGCGCGCGCGCTGCAGACCGTGGAGCGGCGCCTGGGCGACACGCCCTATGCGCTGGGCGAGGCCTTCAGCGCGGTCGACGCCTACCTCTTCGTGTTCTACCTCTGGAGCTTCGACGAGCGGCTGAGCGGCGAGATGCCGCCCCGGCCCCGCTACCGCGCCCTGGCACAGCGGGTCTGGCAACGCGGTGCCGTGCGTCGCGTGGTGGCCCGCGAACGCGGCGTGCGCGCCTACGAGCTGCCGGCCGAGATGGCGGGCGCCGATGCGCCCCTGGCGGACCTGGCATGAGCCTCGTCTTCGCGGGCGTTTGCAGCCATGGCCCCGGCATCACCGCGCGGCGCGATCGCGCCGACCCCCGGCAACTCGCGCGGCTGGAAGCGGCCTATCAGGCCCAGCGCGAGGCGCTGCGCGCGAGCCGGCCCGATGTGCTGGTGGTGATCGCCGCCGAGCACTTCGCCAACTTCTTCATAAACAACATGCCGGCGTTCGCGGTCGGCATGGCCGACCACTACGAAGGCCCCATCGAGGACCCCGAGTGGCTGGGCATTGCACGCCGCCGCGTGCCCGGCAACAGCGCGCTCTCGCTGCAGCTGATCGAAGGCATGTCGGCCACGGTGGACCTGAGCTTCTGCGAGGAGTGGAAGCTGGACCACGGGATCATGGTGCCGCTGCACCACCTGGTGCCGCAGAACGACCTGCCCATCATTCCGGTCAACATCAACTGCCAGGGCCCTCCGCTGGCGCCGCTGCAGCGCGCCTACGCGCTCGGCGAGGCCATCCGGCGCGCCGCCGACGCCATGCCGGCGCGCGTCGCCCTGATCGGCACCGGCGGCATCTCGCACTGGCCTTGCACGCCGGACTCCGGGCGCATCAACGAGGCCTGGGACCGCGAGTTCCTGGCGCGCTGGACGCGCAACGACCGCGAGGCCCTGTGCGCCTACACCGACGAAGAGACCCAGCGCGACGGCGGCCAGGGCGGCTACGAAATTCGCACCTTCATCGCGGTGGCCGGCGCCTGCGCGGGCCACACCGGCGAGGTCTGGTGCTACGAGCCCATCCCCATCTTCGCCTGCGGCTGCTCCATCGGCGTGATGGCCACGGGAGCAGAGGCCACGACCGCGCGCGCGAGCGCCGCGCTGGCCTGACAACCCTTTCCCCACGAGGCACAGCCGTGCCGCATTCTCCAGGAGACAACACCATGAAATTGGCGACCCCTCGCACGCTGCTGCTCGCACTGGCCCTGGCGCCCTTGCTCTCATCGGCGCAGACGGTGCTCACGACCTCGATGTTCGTGCCGCAGACCCATCCCGTGATGAAGGCCGTCAGCCAGTGGTGCGACGACGTGGCCCAGGCCACGGACAAGCGCGTGAGCTGCAACATCCTGCCCAAGCCGGTGGCGGGCCCGGCCGCCACCTTCGACGCCGTGCGCGACGGGCTCGCCGACCTGTCCTTCGGCATCCACGGCTACACGCCGGGCCGCTTCGTGCTGACCTCGGTGGCCGAACTGCCCTTCCTGGGCCACTCGGCCGAGATCAACTCCGTCGCCTACCAGCGCATCTTCGAGCGCCACGACGCCTTCGCGAAGGAGCACAAGGGCCTGAAGGTGCTCTCGGTCTTCACGCACGGGCCGGCCGACATCTACCTGTCGAAGCGCCCGATCAAGACCCTCGCGGACCTCGGCGGCCTGAAGTTCCGTGTGGGTGGGGGCATGGTCAAGGACGTGGCCCAGGCCCTGGGTGCCAGCGCCATCCTCAAGCCTTCGGTGGAGTCCTACGAGCTGATGTCGGCCGGCGTGGTCGACGGCGTCTTCTTCCCGGCCGAATCCGTGCCCGTGTACCGCCTGGAGAAGTTCATCAAGTACCGCACGAACATCCCGGGCGGCCTCTACAACACCAGCTTCGCGATGTTCATGAACGAAGGCACCTGGGGGCGGCTCTCCGCCGCCGACCGCGCGGCCATCGAGAAGCTGTCGGGCGAACCGCTGGCCCGTCGCATCGGCCGCGAATGGGACGCCGCCGACCAGCGTGGCCGCGCCGCGCTGGACGCCATCGGCGTGGACTCCTCGCCCTCCTCGCCGGCGCTGATCGAGGCGATCCGCCAGAAGACCGCGCCGCTGGAGCAGCAATGGGTGGACGCGGCGAAACAGAAGGGCCTGCCGAACGCGGCCCAGGTCCTGCAGGAGCTTCGCGCCGAAATCGCGAAGCAGCAGCGCTGATGCTCGCGAGCCCCGCCACGCCGGCGGCCGCGCCCACGCCACGGATCGCGGTCACGGCGCGGATCCAGAAGCTGCTGACCTGGGCGGTGGCCGCCGCGATCTTCGCCATGATGCTGCTGCAATGCGCCGACGTGGTCGCGCGCAAGCTGCTCGGCATCGGCCTGCCCGGTGTGGTGGAACTGGTCGAACTGCTGATGCTCGTGACGGTGTTCGCCGGGCTGCCGCTGGCCTCCCTCCAAGGCGAGCACGTGCTGTTCGACCTGTTCGACCCCTGGCTGCCCGCCCGCCTGAAGCACCTGCAGTCACGGCTCGCCGACCTGTGCTGCGCGGCGATCCTCGCCGGCATCGGCGTGCTGCTGTTCGCGCGGGCGGCCCGCACCGCCTCGTACGGCGACACCACGCCCATCCTGTCCATCGGGCTGGCGAACTTCCACTATGCGATCGCGGCGCTGCTGCTGCTGACGGCCGCGATGCACCTGGGCCTGGCGTTCGCCCCCGCCCCTTCCATCGACGACACCCCACCGGAGACCACCCCATGAACGAAGCCATGCTCGGGTTCGGAGGCCTCTTCCTGCTGATGTTCCTGCGCGTGCCACTGGCCTTCGCCATGGGCATCGTGGGCGTGGCGGGCATGGGCTTCATGCGCGGCTGGCCGGCGGCCGGTGCCTCGGCCACCACGGAGGTGCTGGACGTCGCCAAGTACACCCTGTCGGTGGTGCCGCTGTTCATCCTCATGGGCCAGCTCGTGACGCAGGCCGGGATGTCGCGCGAGCTCTTTCGCGCCTCGTTCGCCTTCTTCGGACACCGCCGCGGCGGGCTGTCGCTGTCGACACTGGTGTCCTGCGCGGGCTTCGGCGCGATCTGCGGCTCCTCGCTCGCCACCGTGGCCACCATGGCCCGGGTGGCCATGCCCGAGATGCGGCGCTACCGCTACGCCGACTCCTTCGCGGCCGGCACCATCGCCGCCGGCGGCACGCTGGGCATCCTGATCCCGCCGTCCGTGATCCTGGTCATCTACGGCATCATGACCGAGCAGAGCATCGGCGCCCTGTTCGCCGCCGGCCTGCTGCCGGGCCTGCTGGCGATGGCGCTGTACATGGTGGCCGCGGCGGTGGTCACGGCCCGTTCGCCCGAACTGGGCCCGCCGGGCGAGCACACGCCCTGGCGCGAGCGCTGGCAGGCGCTGCGCAAGGTGTGGGCGGTGCTGCTGCTGTTCGGCGTCGTCATGGGGGGCCTGTACGGCGGGCTGTTCACCGCCACCGAGGCCGCCGGCGTGGGCGCCATGGGCGGCCTGCTGTTCGCCGCGCTGCGGCGCACCCTGTCCTGGGGCCGGCTCATCGAGATCCTGGGCGAATCGGGCCGCACCTCGGCCATGCTCTTCACCATCCTGATCGGCGCCTCGCTGTTCGCCAACTTCATCAACTACACCACCATGCCCACCGACCTGCGCGACGCGGTCGTCGGCCTGGGGCTGTCGCCTCTCATGGTGGTGGTGGGCATCTGCCTGATCTACGTGGTGCTCGGCGCGGCGATGGAAACCCTGTCGATGATCCTGCTCACGGTGCCGATCTTCTTTCCGCTGATCACGCACATGGGCCTGGACCCGGTCTGGTTCGGCGTGCTGATCGTCTGCGTCGCCGAAATCTCCCTGATCACGCCACCCGTGGGCATGAACGTCTTCGTGCTGCGCAGCATGCTGCCGGAAGTGCCCACGGGCGCCATCTGGCGCGGCGTCACGCCTTTCGTGCTGGTGGACCTGGTGCGGCTGGGCCTGTTGATCGCCGTGCCCGCCATCACCTTGTGGCTGCCTCAGGCGCTGCGCCTATGAGCCGCCGGCTGGTCCAGCCCATGAGGCTGCCCCGACCAGTCACGTCCTGCCGCACCTGCTGCTCCAGCGTCTCGAGGAACAGCCGCACCTTCTCCGGCATCAGGCGCTTGGCCGGCAACAAGGCGTACACGCGCAGCGGGTCGCAGCTGTAGTCCGGCAGCAGGCGCTGCAGCAGGCCCGCGCCGATGGCGGGCGTGGCGAAGGGCTCGGCCACCCGCAGCACGCCGTGGCCGGCGATGGCCGCCTGCAGCCGCACGTCGGCGTTCCCGCTGACCAGTCGAGGCGACTGCAGGGTGATGCTCTCGGTGCCGCCATCGGGCCCCCGGAAGCGCCACTCGGTGTCGCTCAGCCCCGCCAGCATGGGCATCTTGGCCAGCTGCCGCGGCGTGGCGGGCGAGCGGTGGGCCTTGATGAGCGCGGGCGCGGCGTAGAGCTTGCGCTCCAGCGACATCACCCGGCGCACCACGATGGTCGAGGCCGGCAGGGCCGACTCCAGCATCGCGAACGCCAGGTCATGGCCTTGCTCCAGCGGGTTGAGCGAGGCGTGGTGCACGTCGAGTTCGATGCGCAACTGCCGGTAGCGCTCCATCATCGCGCACACCACCGGCGCCAGGTGCTCGGCGCCGAACTCGTAGGGCGCGGCGATGCGCAGCGTGCCACTCACGCCCTGCCGTTGCTCGAGAACCGCGAGGTGGGCCTCGCGCAGCGCGGCGAACAGGGGTCCCATGCCATGGAAGAGCGCCTCGCCGGCTTCCGTCATGCGCAGCCGGCGCGTGGTGCGCTCCAGCAGGCGCGCCTGCAGCGAGGTTTCGAGGCGGATCACCGCCGCGCTCAGGCTCGACTTGGGACGGTCCAGCGCGCGCGCCGCGGCGGAGAAGTTGCCGTGCTCGACCACGTGGCAGAAGAGGTCGTAGTCGTCCCAGTTGCTGGTCATGCATCGATTGTCCAGCGCAGGGGACAGTGTGTCCACCGAGACCCCGTAGATGCCAGGGCTGGCGAACCCTAATCTCGGCGCCATCCAAACGCTTGGATCAACCCCACATCAGGAGAAGCAATGGCACACAAGGACGGGATCTTTCTCATGAACTGCTGGTACGTCGCGGCGTGGTCGCACGACCTCATCGACGGCAGGAAGCTGGCGCGAACGCTGCTGGAGGTGCCGGTCGTGCTGTACCGCGGCGACAGCGGTCGTGTCGTGGCGCTGGACAATCGCTGCTGCCACCGGGCCGCGCCGCTGGACCTGGGGCGCATCGAGGGCGACTGCCTGCGCTGCATGTACCACGGCATGAAGTTCGACCCGTCCGGCAAGTGCATCGAGATCCCGGGCCAGGAACGGGTGCCGCCCAAGCTCGGCGTGCGCAGCTACCCGGTGGTCGAGCGCGACGGCATCGTGTGGATCTGGATGGGCGACGAGGACCAGGCCGATCCGGCCAAGATCGTGGACTTCCCGGCCATGCGCGACCCGGCCTGGCGCGGCATCCCCGACTACATGCACTACGACGCCAACTGGATGCTGATCGTCGACAACCTCAGCGACTTCGCGCACCTGGCCTTCGTGCACACCAATACGCTGGGCGGCTCGGAAGAGTACGCCTACAAGACCAAGCCGGTGGCCATCGAGCGGCTGGAGGACGGCTTTCGCGTGGAGCGCTGGCACCTGGATTCGGACCCGCCGCCCTACCACCGCAAGGTCATCCCGAACAAGACGGACAAGGTGGACCGCAAGAACATCGGCCACATGCAGATCCCCGGCATGTTCTTCCTCTACACCACCTTCGCCCCGGCCGGCAGCGGCCTCAAGGACGGCAACAAGGAAGGCGCGCGCAGCTACTGCAACTGCCAGTTCATGACCCCGGAGACGCGCCGCAGCACCCACTTCTTCTGGAACTACCTGCACGACTTCGACCTCGACGACCCCAACATCGCACGCTCGCTTCGCAACAGCATCGAGGAAGGCTTCATGGAGGACAAGGCCTTCATCGAAGGGCAGCAGAAGCTGCTCGACGCCGACCCCGAATTCAAGATGCTGGCGATCGGCGCCGACGCGGCGCTGTCGCACTTTCGCTGGGTATTCGATGAGCGCGTGAAGGCCGAGCAGCAGGCGGCGAAGTCCGCGGCCCAGCCGATGGCCATGCCGATGTCCCAGCGGGCCACGGCCTGAGGCGCGCGATGTCGAATCAGAAGGACGGCCTGGTGCTCCAGGTCAGCGACGTGCGGGCCGAGGCCGGGGGCGTGCTGCTGCTGGAGCTGCGGGACCCGCAGGGCGCCCCGCTGCCCGCCTTCGAGCCCGGGGCGCACCTGGAGATCCGGCTGCCCGGCGGGCTGGTGCGCCACTACTCGATCAGCAACGACTGCCGCGAGCGCGATCGCTACGTCATCGGCGTGGGCCTGTCGCCGGCCAGCCGGGGCGGCTCGGCGTTCGTGCACCGCAGCCTGCGCTGCGGCGATCGCCTGGAGACCAGCGCGCCGCGCAACCACTTCCGGCTGGACCCGGGCCTGGACAGCTACCTGTTCGTGGCGGGGGGCATCGGCATCACGCCCATCATGTCCATGGTGCAGTGGTGCGTCGCGCACCAGCGCCCCTGGCGCCTGGTGTACGCCGCCCGCAGTCCGCAGCGCGCGGCCTTCTATGACACCCTGGGCCCGCACGGCGCCGCGGTGCGCTTCCACTTCGACGCCCTGTGCGGCGGGGCGGCGCTGGACGTGCGCGAGGCCCTGGCCGACGTGCGCGAGGGCGAGCACGTCTACTGCTGCGGTCCGAGCGCGCTGATGGACGCCGTGCGGACCCAGGGCGCGCACCTGCCGCCCGAGCGCCTGCACTTCGAGTACTTCTCGGCGCCCGCGCCCAGCGTCGAAGCGGCCGGTCCCGCCGGCGCCTTCGAGGTCGAACTGCGCCGGCGCGGCCTGCGCCTGCAGGTGCCGCCGGACAAAAGCATCCTGGACGTGCTGGAAGCCCATGGCATCGGCGTTCCGTGCTCGTGCCGGGAGGGCCTGTGCCGCACCTGCGAGACCACGGTTCTCGAGGGCGAGGTCGACCACCACGACTACGTGCTGTCGCAGGAGGAGCGCGACGCGGGCCGCTCGATGGTCATCTGCGTGTCGCGGGCCCGCTCGCCGCGGCTCGTGCTGGACCTGTGAGGCCACGGCGGCGGCGCCCGAACCGGAGAAGACGATGAGCCTCTATGGCGTGCAGAAGGTGATTTACGAACTCAACCGCAGCCCCGAGGCGCTGCGGCGGTTCCGGTCAGCGCCCGGCGAGTACCTGTCGGCCCACGAGCTGGATCCGCAGGAGACGCAGGCCCTGCAGCGGCCCGACATCGGTCTGCTGTACGTGCTCGGTGTCAACGGGCAGCTGCTGATGCACTTCGCCGCCGCCGCCGGCTACGACTGGAACGCTTACCTGGAAGCCATGCGCACCGGCTTGCGTGAGCATGGCCCGGTGCGCGCGGGCATCTACAAGGCGGTGGGCGAGCACCCCTAGGGCGCCTTCACCCCGCGGTCCCCGCGGGGCCGTGGTGCTCAGGCCTTGAGCCCGAGCCGGCGGGCCAGCTTGTGCAGGTTGCTGGCGTCCAGGTCCAGCGCGCGGGCCGCGGCGGCCCAGTTGCCGCCGTGCAGCGCCAGCGCCTGCTGGATGGCCTGGCGCTGCGTGGCCGCCACCGTCTCATGCAGCGGCGCCGGCGCGGGCACCGGTGCGGCGCTGGCGCCCGGCACGGCGCGGTCCTGCGCCGGCGCGTCCCCCTCGTCGAGGTCCAGCATGTCCGGCTCCAGGGTCACGATGCCGCGGCGGTCGGCGCCCCGGCTCACCGCCTTGAGCGCCGCGCGGCTGATCACGTGCTCCAGCTCGCGCACGTTGCCAGGCCAGCGGTAGCGGCGCAGCGCGGCGTCGGCCTCGGCGGACAGGCGCAGGCTGCGCAGCCCCAGCCGGGCACGGTTGAGCTCGAGGAAGCGGCCGGCAAGCAGCAGCACGTCGTTGCCGCGTTCGCGCAGCGGCGGAATGGGAATGGGGTAGACCGAGAGGCGGTGGTAGAGGTCGGCGCGGAACGCGCCCTCGCGCACCAGCTCGCGCAACTGGCGGTTGGTGGCCGCGATCACGCGCACATTCACGCGCCGCGGGCGGTCGGTGCCCAGGCGCTGGATCTCGCCGTTCTGCAGCGTGCGCAGCAGCTTGGCCTGGATGGCCAGCGGCAGCTCGCCCACCTCGTCAAGGAACAGCGTGCCGCCATCGGCGGCCTCGAAGCGGCCCGGTCGCTCGCTCATCGCGCCCGAGAAGGCGCCCTTGGCGTGGCCGAACAGCTCGCTCTCGGCCAGCGACTCGGGCAAGGCCGCGCAGTTGACGTGCACCAGCGGCTTGCCGGCGCGGCGCGACAGCTGGTGCAGGCGGTGCGCGAACAGTTCCTTGCCGACGCCGGTCTCGCCCAGCAGCAGCGCGGGCAGTTCGGAATCGGCCACCACCTGCAGTTCGTGCAGCAGGTGCACGATGGCCTCGCTCTGGCCGACGATGTCGCTGTCCTCGCGCGGGTGGGCGCGCGCACCGGACGGCGCCGGCCAGCCCGCCGTGCGCAGGGCGCGGACCTCGACCTCCAGCCGCGTGAGCCGCACCGCCGCTTCGATCGCGCTGGCGAGCTGTTCCAGATCGCGCTGGGCCTGGGCGTCGAAGCGGCCGATGTCCAAGGCGTCCAGCGTCACCACGCCCCAGCGCTCCCCCTCCACGTCCAGCGCCATGCCCATGCAGTCGTGCACCGGCAGGGGCTGGCCGGGGTGGCCATCGACCAGGCCATCGTAGGGATCGGGCAGCGCGCTGTCGTGGGGAAAGCGGGTGGCGCCGCGCCGCGCGAGGATGGCCGCCAGCCGGGGGTGGTCTTTCACCGCGAAGCGCCGGCCCAGCGCGTCGCTGGCCAGGCCGTCCACCGCCAGGGGCCGCAGGTGCTCCTGCTCGAGCCGCAGCAGCGCCACCGCCCCGCAGGCGAAGTGCGCGCGCAGGCTGCCCACCAGGCGCTGCAGCCGCACCGCGGCCGGCAGCTCGGCCACCAGGTCGGTCAGCAGCAGCAGTTGCGTCGTGTCGATGGTCATTCGTACCCCATGCGGTGATTTGTACCGTGGCGCGCCCAGGGTGGATTTGACCCTGGTCAATCCAAGCCTTTGATTGGCAAGGGAATTTTTTTGGCACGCGGATCGCATATCGCCCGGCGACCCATTCACCAAGGAGCAAGCATGGACCTGATGGACCAATCCCTGGGCCAGTTGGCCCGGCGCATTCCCGGCGCCACCCGCGTGTTCGACGCGCACCGGTTCGACTTCTGCTGCGCGGGCAACCGCACGCTGCGCACGGCGGCCACGGCCGCCGGCGTCGACGGCGAGGCCATCGCGGCCGAGCTGCTGGCGCTGCAGGCGCGCGAGGCACCGTCCGAGGCGTTTGATTGGAGCCGCGCCACCGACACCGAACTGGTGGACCACGTCCTGGCGCGCTACCACGCGGTGCACCGCGAGCAGCTGCCCGAGCTGATCCGCCTGGCGCGCCGCGTGGAGCAGGTGCACGGCGATCGCGAGGACTGCCCGCAGGGCCTGGCCGGCCACCTCATGGTCATGGCGCAGGAACTGGAAAGCCACATGCGCAAGGAAGAGCTGGTGCTGTTCCCCCTGATCGCTCGCGGCCACGGTGCGCTGACCGGCATGCCCATCGGCGTGATGCGCGGCGAGCACGAGGAACACGGCGTGGCGCTGCGCCGCCTGCTCGAACTCACGCAGGACTTCACGCCGCCGCGCGGCGCCTGCACCACCTGGCGCGCGCTCTACACCGGCCTGCGCGCTTTCCGCGACGACCTGATCGCGCACATCCACCTGGAAAACAACGTGCTGTTCGAGCGCTTCGCGCCGGCAGAAGTGCACTGACACAAGGGAGAAGCCTCATGGGCATTTACAAGAAGTACTGGTTCGCGCTGATCGGCGTGTGCATCGTGATGTTCTCGCTGCTGGGCTACTTCGGCGCCGACGTCTACCGCTCGGCGCCGCCGGTCCCCACGCAGGTGAGCACCGCCGCAGGCAAGGCCTTGTTCACACAGAAGGACATCCTGGACGGCCAGACCGCCTGGCAGTCGGTGGGTGGCATGCAGCTGGGCTCCATCTGGGGCCACGGCGCCTACCAGGCGCCGGACTGGACGGCCGACTGGCTGCACCGCGAACTCACGGCCTGGCTGGACCTGGCCGCGATGGAGCGGCATGCGCGGCCCTTCGCTCAGCTCGACGCCGCCCAGCAAGGCGCGCTGCGCGCCGAGCTGCAGGCCGAGTACCGCGCCAACCGCGCCGGCACCGACGGCGCGCTGGTGGTGAGCGAGCGCCGCGCGACGGCCATGGCGCAGACGGCGGCCTACTACGACCAGCTGTTCTCGGACGCGCCCGCGCTGGTGAAGAGCCGTGAGCGCTTTGCGATGAAGGAGAACACCCTGCCCAGCGCCGAACGGCGCCAGCAGCTCACGCACTTCTTCTTCTGGACCGCCTGGGCGGCGGCCACCGAGCGGCCGAACTCGAAGGTGACCTACACCAACAACTGGCCGCACGAGCCGCTGATCAACAACGTGCCCAGCAAGGAGAACGTGGTCTGGTCCATCGCCAGCGTGGTGATCCTGCTGGCCGGCATCGGCCTGCTGGTCTGGGCCTGGGCCTTCCTGCGCGACCACGACGGGCCGCTGCCCGCCGCGCCCGCGCGCGATCCACTGACCGCCGTCGGGCTCACGCCCTCGCAGCGCGCGCTGGGCAAGTACCTGTTCCTGGTGGTGGCGCTGTTCGTCTTCCAGGTTTTCATCGGTGGCTTCACCGCGCACTACACCGTGGAGCGCAGCTTCTACGGCATCGACCTGTCGCAGTGGTTCCCGTATTCGCTCACGCGCACCTGGCACATCCAGGCCGCGCTGTTCTGGATCGCCACCGGCTTCCTGGCCGTGGGCCTGTTCCTGGCGCCCGTCATCAACGGCGGCAAGGACCCGAAGTTCCAGAAGCTGGGCGTGGACGCGCTGTTCTGGGCGCTGGTCTTCGTCTGCGTCGGCTCCTTCGTGGGCAACTACCTGGCCATCGCGCACAAGATGCCGGCCGCGTGGAGCTTCTGGCTTGGCCACCAGGGCTACGAGTACGTGGACCTGGGACGGATCTGGCAGATCCTCAAGTGGGCCGGCATTCTGCTGTGGTTGGTGCTGATGCTGCGCGGCGTGCTGCCCGCACTGTTCGCCCGCAACGGCGAGGACAAGAACCTGCTGGCCCTGCTCACCGCCTCGGTCGGCGCCATCGGCCTGTTTTACGGTGCCGGCCTGTTCTACGGCGAGCGCACCCACTTGTCGGTGATGGAGTACTGGCGCTGGTGGGTGGTGCACCTGTGGGTGGAGGGTTTCTTCGAGGTGTTCGCCACCACGGCGCTGGCCTTCGTGTTCTCCAGCATGGGCCTGGTGTCGCGCCGCATGGCCACCACGGCCAGCCTGGCCTCGGCCTCGCTGTTCCTGCTGGGCGGCATCCCGGGCACCTTCCACCACCTGTACTTCGCGGGCACCACCACGCCGGTGATGGCCGTGGGCGCCTCGTTCAGCGCGCTGGAGGTGGTGCCGCTGATCGTGCTGGGCCACGAGGCCTTCGAGAACTGGCGCCTGAAAACGCGCGCGCCCTGGATGGAGGGCCTGAAGTGGCCGCTGCTGTGCTTCGTCGCCGTGGCCTTCTGGAACATGCTGGGCGCGGGCGTCTTTGGCTTCATGATCAACCCGCCGATCTCGCTGTACTACATCCAGGGCCTGAACACCACGCCCGTGCACGCGCACGCCGCCCTGTTCGGTGTCTACGGCTTCCTGGCGCTGGGCTTCACGCTGATGGTGCTGCGCTACCTGCGGCCCGCCTTCGTGTTCAGCGAGCCGCTGATGAAGGCTGGCTTCTGGGGCCTGAACGGGGGCCTGGTGCTGATGATCTTCACCAGCCTGCTGCCGATCGGCTTCATCCAGTTCATGGCCAGCGTGGGCGAGGGCCTGTGGTACGCCCGCAGCGAGGCCTTCATGCAGCAGCCGCTGCTGCAGACGCTGCGCTGGGTGCGCACCTTCGGCGACCTGGTGTTCATCGGCGGCGCCGTGTCGGTGGCACTGCAGGTGGTGCTGGGGCTGATGGGCGGCGCCGGCGCGCCGGCCCGGCCGGGGCCGCGGCTGAGCGAAGCGCGCGGTTGAACGGCGGCTGAGGCGCCGCCTCAGCCGAGCAGGCGGTACAGGTGCGAACGGGAAATGCCCAGCGCCCTGGCCGCCTTCTGCTTGTTGCCGCCCAGGTCCTCGACCGCTTGGCGCGCCGCCCTTTGCATCACCTGGGCCATGGTCGGCTGACTGTCGGCCAGCACCGCCCTGGCCAAGGCCGGGGCCTGGGCGCGCGCCGGGCGGCCCGCGCCGTGGCGCTCGAAGTGGCGCCGCTCCAGCGCCTGACCGGCCGAGAAGACCAGGGCCTCCTCGATGCGCTGGCGCAGCTGCCGCACGTTGCCGGGCCAGGCCTGCTGCGCCAGGAAGGGCGCGAGCTCGGCGTGCAGCTCCGGCACCTCCCAGCGGTTGCGGGCGCAGAACTGCTGCACGAAGCGGGTCAGCAGCTCGGGGATGTCCTCCAGCCGCTCGGACAGGCTGGGCACGTGCAGGGTCACGCCGGCCAGCCGGTAGAACAGGTCCAGGCGGAAGCGCCCGGCCGCGACCAGTTCGTCCATCTTGTGGTGGGTGGCGGCCACCAGCCGGAAGTCGACCTTGCGTGAGCGGTGTGCCCCCAGGCGCTCGACCTGGTGGTCCTCCAGCACCCGCAGCAGCTTGACCTGGATGTCGGCCGGGATGTCGCCCACCTCGTCGAGGAACACTGTGCTGCGGTCGGCCAGCTCGAACTTGCCGATGCGCCCCTGCTTGTGGCCGCCGGTGAAGCTGCCCGGGGCGTAACCGAACAGCTCCGACTCCAGCAGGCTCGCGGGCAAGGCAGCCAGGTTGAGCGAGACCAGCTGCTGCTCGCGCCGCGGGCTGAGGTCGTGCAGGGCCTGGGCCACCAGCTCCTTGCCGACGCCGCTCTCGCCCAGGATCAGCACCGGCACGTCGAGCTCGGCGACCAGGCGGATCTCCTTCTTCAGCGCCTGCATGGGCGCGCTGTGGCCGACCAGGCGCGCCAGCGATTCGGGCTCGGGCGCGATCACGCCCAGGGTGCGCTGGTAGCGCGCCACCTCGCTCTGCAGGCGCGAGACCTCGCGGTACATGCGCTGCACCACCTCCGGCCCCTTGAACAGCGTACGGCCCACCACGCCCACGACCGCCCCGTCCGCGTGGATGGGGATGCGGCTGACGATGCGCGTGGCCACGCCGTCGGCCGAGTAGGGGTGGCCGATCTCGGCGATGCCGGAGGACACCACCTCGGCCATGCGCGAGTTCGGGATGACCTCGTTGGCCGGCCGCCCCAGGGCCTCGCCCGGGCGCAGGCCCAGCCAGCGCTCGTGGGTCGGGCTGATGTAGCACAGGCGCCCGGCGCGGTCGACGACCGAGATGGCGTCGTGCGGACTGGCCAGAAAATGGCCCAGCACGGCGGTGGCGAAGGGCACCGTGGCCAGGAAGCGCGTCAGGGCGTCGTCGTCCTCCCCCACGGGCCGGATCAGCATCAGCTGCGCCGGGCCCACGGTCCAGGCCATGACGACCAGGGGCGTGGGCTCGGCCTCCACGGCGAACAGGCCCGAGGCCAGGCCGCGCCGCAGCCAGCGCTCCAGCGCCGGCAGCACCTGCTGCCGCACGGCGGCCAGGCGCGCGCTGCCGTGCGCCTGCTCCTGGCCGCCGCGCGCGTCGCGCCACCAGATGCCCAGGGATTCGGTCTCGCTCACAGCGTTCTCAGGAGGGACACTTTTTTGATCTGTCTTCATAAGGGACACCAAAATGTCTTCAATGAATACACATTCTAGGCAAACCCCCCCGATTCCCGGCGCCCAGGGCCTGGCACAGGCTTTGCAAAAAGGGTCCGGCCCGCGCCCGTCGGGCGAGCGGGCCCGGCCCGCCCCACCACAAACACAGGAGACGCAATGACCCTCTCGCGCAGACAGCTTTGCATCGCATCCCTGCTGCTGGCGGCCATGGGCCCCGCGGCGGCCCAGGACTTCCCGGCTCGGCCCATCACCCTGGTCGTGCCCTACACCACCGGTCCCACGGACGCGCAGTACCGCAAGCTGGCCGAACTGGCCTCGCGCTCGCTGGGGCAGCCCGTCGTGATCGAGAACAAGCCGGGCGGCAACGGCACCATCGGCCCGATCCAGATGGCCCGCCTGGCCAAGCCCGACGGCTACACCATCGCCGCCAGCACGGTGTCGCTGCTGCGCCAGCCCCATGTGCAGAACGTGGACTGGGACCCGCTCAAGGAATTCAGCTGGATCATCGGCCTGGGCGGCTACACCTTCGCCGTCGCGGTGCGCGAGGACTCGCCCTTCAAGACCCTGAAGGACATGATCGCCTGGGCCAAGGCCAATCCCGGCCAACTGACCTATGGCACGCCGGGCCCGGGCTCGTCGCTGCACCTGCTGATGGAGGCCCTGGCCCACCAGGCCGGCTTCAAGGCCATTCACGTACCCTTCAAAGGCGGCGGCGAAACCACCACCGCCATGCTGGGCGGCCATGTCATGGTCACGCTCAACAACGTGGGCAGCGTGATCGCGCAGGCCGAGGCGCGCAAGGTCCGCATCCTCAACATCTTCGACGCCGAGCGCCTGTCGCGCCTGCCCGAGGTGCCCACCGCGAAGGAGCTGGGCCACGACATCGTCTATTCCTCGCCCTATGGCCTGGTGGGCCCGCGCAACCTGCCGCCGGCGGTGGTCAAGCGCCTGCACGACGCCTTCAAGGCGGCGATGGAAAGCCCCGAGAACAAGGCCCTGCTGGACACCCTGTACCAGGTCGCCTGGTACCGATCTTCCGAGCAATACGCGAAATGGGCCAGCGAGGCCTACCTGCAAGAGCGCGACTTCGTCGAGCGCGCCGGCCTGCTGGCCAAGAAGCCCTGAGGCGCGCGCGAATCCCATGAACCGAGCCGTGACCATCGTCGGCGCCGCCGGCATCCCCTGCGGCCGGGTGCAGACCGCGCCCGGCCTGGACCGGCAGGTGCTGGAGCACGAGGTGCTGGCCGGCTGCGTGCTGGACGCGGTCGCCCAGGCCGGCGTGGACAAGGCGTCCATCGACGCCATGGTGTTCTGCCACCCGCGCCCCTACACCCAGCAGCTGTACTTCGGCACCTTCATGGCCAACTACCTGCGCCTGCCGAGCAACGGCGTGGTGATGGAGGTGGTGGGCAATGGCATGACCGGCGGGCTGGCCTTCGACCAGGCGGCGCAGATGATCGCCAGCGGGCGCGCCGAGGTGGCGCTGGCGCTGGGCGTGAACTTCGAGACGGCCATCGGCAGCGCCGAGCACATGAACCGCTCGATGCGCGCCACCGGCGACGTGGCCTTCCACACGCCCTTCGGCTTCACGCCGATCTCGTGGTACGCCATGGACGCGATGCGCTACATGCACGAGACCGGCGCCACGCGCGCCGAGATCGCCAGCGTGGCGGTGAAGAACCGGCGCCACGCAGCGCTCAACCCGCTGGCGCAGTACCGCGATCCGGTGACCTTGGACGAAGTGCTCGCGCAGCGCCCCATCGTCGAGCCCTTCGGCCTGTTCGAGGTACCACCACGCTCCGACGGCGCGGCCTGCATCGTGCTGGCCAGCGAGGACGCGGCGCGCGCCCTGGGCCGCCCGCATGCTCGCGTGATCGGGCGCGGCTTCCACCACGAGGGCGCGCACCAGATCTCCGAAGTGCCGTCCGACATGATCGCCTTCAACGCCGCGGTGCGCGCGGGCGCACAGGCCTACCAGGCCGCGGGCCTGCAGCCCGCCGACGTGGACGTGGCCGAGCTGTATGCGCCCTGCACCATCGTCGAGGTGCTGGTGAGCGAGGCCCTGGGCCTCACGCCGCGCGGGCGCGGCGCCGCGCAGGCGGCGGCCGGCGAGACCTCGCTGGGCGGGCGTTTGCCCATCTGCACCTCGGGCGGCCTGCTCGCGCGCGGCCACCCGCCCTTCATCACGCCGCTGTACTCCTACATCGAGGTCTTCGAGCAGCTCACGCGCCGCGCCGGTGAGCGCCAGGTGGCCGATGCGCACATCGCGATGGCGGCCTGCGAGCTCGGCAACTACAACGCTGCGCTGGTGCATCTTTTGGAGGCTGCAGCATGAATACGAATCCCATGCCGCGCCTGCCCATGACCGGCTCGCGCCCCTTCCCCCCCGCGCAGTCGGCCTTCACCCAGCGCTTCTGGCAAGCCCTGGACCAAGGGCAGTTCCTCGCCACGCACTGCCCGCACTGCGAGCGCCTGGCCTTCCCGCCCAAGCCCTTCTGCCCGCACTGCTGGCAGCGTGGCGTGGAGTGGCGCGCCATCGCGCCGCGTGGCGTGCTGTATTCGGCCACCACCATCTACGCCGCGCCCAAGGTCTTCGGTGCCGAGGCGCCCTACCAGGTCGCCATCGTCGACCTGCACGCCGGCCTGCGCATCGCCACGCGCCTGGTGGGCGACACCCCCACGGCCCAGGCCCTGGACCGCGAGGTGGAACTGGTCGTGCTGGCCTATGAGGACGGCCCGCTGTTCGCGGCCCGATTGTCCGACTCCCCCTGACACGCAAGCACCATGCCCTCTGCACCCCGGCCCCTCTACGCGCCGCACGAACTGCGGCGCCTGATCGCTCCGCGCAGCATCGCCATCGTGGGCGCCAGCGCCAAACCCGGCGCCTTCTCCGGCCGCACGCTGGAAAACCTGGCCCACTACGCGGGCGAGATCCACCTGGTCAACCCGCGCTATGAGCAACTCGATGGCCGGCCCTGCCACGCCAGCCTGAGTGCCCTGCCCTCGGTGCCCGACTGCGTGGTCATCGCCGTGCCCTGGCAAGCCGCGCTCGAGGCCGTGCGCGAAGCGGCCGCGGTCGGTGCCGGCGGTGCCATCGTGTACGCCTCCGGCTTCAGCGAAACCGGCCTGCCCGAGCGCATCGCGCTTCAGAGCGCCATGAGCGAGATCGCGCGCGACAGCGGTCTGCGCATCCTGGGCCCCAACTGCCTGGGCATGGCCAACAACGCACTGGGCGCGGGCCTCTTGTTCCAGATGGGCTACGCGCAACTGCCCCGGCCCCGGGGCCGCGTGGGCCTGGTCAGCCAGTCGGGCGCGCTGGGCTACGCCCTGCAGCAAGGCGCCCAGCACGGCATGGCCTATTCCCACCTGCTGACGGCGGGCAACTCCTGCGACGTCGATGCGCTGGACCTCGCCCACTACCTGGTGCAGGACCCCGACTGCCGCAGCGTGGCCTGCGTGTTCGAGGCCGCGGGCGATGCCGATCGGCTGCAGGCCCTGGCCGAAGCAGCGCGTGAAGCCGCCAAGCCGGTGGTCGTCTACAAGACCGCCGTGGGCGAGGCGGCGGCCGCCGCCGCGCAGTCGCACACCGGCAGCCTGGCGGGCTCGGCTCAGGCCTTCGAGGCCGCGATGCGCCGTGGCGGCTTCGTGCGCGCGCACTCGCTCGCCGAACTCACGGAAATGGCGGACTTCCTGGCCAAGGCGCCAGCGCCACGGGCCAGCGGCGTGGCCGTGATGGCCACCTCGGGCGGCGCGGCCATCATGTGCGCCGACGCCAGCGCCAACCATGGCCTGACGCTGCCGCAGCCGCACGCCGAGGCGCAGGCCGTGCTGGATGCCACCGTGCCGGAGTTCGGCTCCGCGCACAACCCTTGCGACATCACCGGCCAGGTGCTCAACAACCCCGAGGCCTTCGAGGCCTGCGCGCGCGCCATGCTGCACGACGACCACTACGGCGCCCTGGTGCTGCCGCAGGTCACGGCCGGCCAGCGCATGGCCGATCAGCGCAGCCCGGTGGTGTCGGCGCTGGCGCGCGAGGCCGGCAAGCCCGTGTGCATCGTCTGGCTGCCCGACTGGCTGGAAGGCCCGGGCGCCGCCACCTACCAGGGCGACGAACACATCGGCTTCTTCCGCGACACCGAGCGCTGCTTCCGCGCGCTGGCTGCCTGGCAGGACTGGCACCGCTGGCACGCCGCCTCGGCATCGCCCACGCGCACCGCAGCCACGGCACACGAACCCGTGCGCGAACAGGCGCTGAGCCTGCTGCGCCAGCAACCGATGGTGGTCACCGAGCAGGCGGCGAAGCAGGTGGTCGCGCTCTATGGGCTGCCCGTGGTGGCCGAGCGCGCGGCGGCCGACGCGCAAGAGGCCGAGGCCCTGGCGCGCGAGATGCCGCTGCCGCTGGTGCTGAAGTACGACGCGCCCGGCATCGCGCACAAGACCGAGCTGGGCCTGGTGCGCGTGGGCCTGGACAGCGCCGAGGCGGTGGCGCAGGCTGCCGCGCAGATGCTGGCCTCGCTGCGCGAGCGCTCGCCCGGCGCGGCGCCCGGCCGCTTTCTGCTGCAGCCCATGGAGCGCGGCGACTTCGAACTCGTGCTCGGCATGAAGCGCGACCCGGTGTTCGGCCCGCTGGTGATGGTGGGCCTGGGCGGCGTGCTGATCGAACTGTTCGGCGACGTCGCGACCGAGCTGGCGCCGCTGAGCCCGGCGCAGGCCGCCTCCATGCTTCAACGGCTCAAGGTCTACCCGCTGCTCAAGGGCTACCGCAACAAACCCGGCGTGGACCTGGACGCACTGGCCGATCTGGTGGCGTGCTTCTCGCGCCTGTGCCTGGACCTCGGCGACGAGGTCGAGGAAATCGACCTCAACCCGGTGATGGCCCGTGGCGATCGCTTCGTGGCCGTGGACGCGCTCATCGTGCGCCGCCCGGCCGAAGCGCCCGCCGCCCAGTGACGACGACAAGGAGACAGACCATGGGATGGTTCTTCGAAGACTTCGACCCGCAGGGCGAGCCCGTTCTGACACCCGAACGCACCATCAGCGAGGCCGACGTGATGGCCTTCGCCGAGCTGTCGGAAGACAACAACCCCCTGCACACCGATGCCGAGTACGCCGCCCGCACGCCCATGGGGCAGCGCGTGGCGCACGGCCTGCTGGTGCTGTCGGCGGCCACCGGCCTGTCGGCCCAGGCCGGCCAGATGCAGGGCACGGCCCTGGCCTTCCTGGGCATGGAGGAATGGAAGTTCCTGGCCCCGGTGTTCTTTGGCGACCGCATCCGCCTGCGCTGGCGTGTGGCCGACAAACGACTGGCCTCCAGCGGCAAGGCCGGCGTGGTGCGCCGCCACATGGAAATCCTCAACCAGCGCGACGAGGTGGTTCAGTCCGGCCTCTTCGCCACCCTGGTGCGCACGCGCGCCTGATCCCCCAATTCCTGGAGACCTTCGCCATGGCACGACAAGACTGGAACACCTTCGGCTTCACCGAGCAGCAAAACATGATCCGCGACTCGGTGCTGGACCTGCTGGAGTCCAAGCTGCCCGCGGAAAAGATCCGCGAACTCGATCGCGCGGGTGAGTTCCCGCTGGATGCCTACCAGGCCCTGGCCGACGCCGGCTGGATGAGCCTGCCCTTCAGCGAGGCCGACGGCGGCTCGGGCGGTTCGCACAAGGACCTCGCCGTGCTGGTGGAGGCCATGGCCTACCACTACGCCAGCGTGGCCACGGCCTACCTCACCACCGCCATCTACGCGGGCCAGCACATCGCCCTGCACGGCAGCGAACACCTCAAGAGCAGCTACCTGCCGGGGATCATGGACGGCAGCATCCGCATGGCGATCGCGCTGACCGAGCCCGGCGCGGGTTCCGACGCGGCGGCCATCACCACCAAGGCCGAACGCCGTGGCGACCGCTTCGTGGTCAATGGCCAGAAGCTCTACATCACCTGCGCGCACGTGTCGCAGTACCTGGTCACGGCGGTGCGCACCGGGCCGGCCGGCGACCCGGCCTACGCCGGACACAAGGGCATCAGCATGCTGCTGATCCCCACCGACGCACCCGGCGTCACGGTGCGCATGCTCGACACCCTGGGTCGGCGCAGCACCCGCGCCAACGAGGTCTTCTTCGACAACGTGGAGGTGCCGGCCGAGAACCTCATCGGCCCCGAGAACAAGGGCTGGCGCGGCCTGATGAAGTGCCTGAACATGGAGCGGCTGTGCCTGGCCGCCGCGGGCGCTGGCAACACGCAGCACGTGGTCGACTACGCCAAGGACTACGCCACGCAGCGCGTGCAGTTCGGCCAGCCCATCACCCGCTTCCAGGCCGTGGCGCACAAGTTCGCCGACATGCGCATCAAGGCCGAGACCACGCGCCTGCTCACCTTCCGCGTGGCCGAGATGCTGGACGCCGGTGTCGAGCCGCGCATCGAGACCGCGATGGCCAAGGTGGTGTCCACCGACAACGACTTCGACTGCGCCAACCTCGGCATGCAGATCATGGGCGGCGCGGGCTACATGATGGAACACGACATGCAGCGCTTCTTCCGCGACTCGCGCATCGGCCCCGTGGGCGGCGGTGCCAATGAGATCCAGCGCAACATCATCGCCCAGCTCATGGGCCTGTGAAGCCAGGGAGCAGCAGCATGGAAATCATCGAATGTGATGTCTTGGTCGCGGGCTCCGGTGCCGCCGGCCTCACCGCCGCCTTCACCGCCGCCGACAGCGGCCTGGATGTCCTCGTCGTGGAGAAGGAAGCCTTCT
The DNA here is from genome assembly GCF_003417535.1 of Hydrogenophaga borbori. Classification (GTDB taxonomy): domain Bacteria; phylum Pseudomonadota; class Gammaproteobacteria; order Burkholderiales; family Burkholderiaceae_C; genus Hydrogenophaga; species Hydrogenophaga borbori. Next base: position 155,682 of record NZ_QVLS01000008.1, on the reverse strand, counting down.
TCGGCGGCACCACTGCCTACTCGGCGGGCGTGATCTGGATCCCCGGCAACCGCCTGGCCCGCGAGTCGGGCCTGAAGGACTCGCCGCAGGACGCGCTCACCTACATGAAGGAAGAGGCTGGCGAGTTCTTCGACGAGGCCAAGGCACGCGCCTTCGTCGAACAGGCCCCGCGCATGCTCGACCACATGCTGGCGCGCAGCCACGTGCGCTACCAGCTGATCCCGAACTGGGCCGACTACCACCCCCTGCGCCCCGGCGCCTCCAGCGGCGGGCGTTCGCTGCTGCCCGAGCCTTTCGACGGCCGCCGCCTGGGCGAGCGCTTCCGCGAACTGCGCGTGCCCATCGCCACCATGATGCTGTTCGGCGGCATGTCGGTCTCGCGCGCGGACATCCCGCACCTGTTCAATGCCACGCGCTCGCCGCGCTCGGGCCTGCACGTGCTGCGCATGCTGGCCCGCTACGCCCGCGATCGCCTGAGCTGGTCACGCGGCACGGCGATCGCCAATGGCAACGCGCTGGTGGCGCGCCTGGCGCTGTCGCTGTTCGAGAAGAACGTGCCGCTGTGGACGAACACGCCGCTGATCCGCCTGACCGAGCGCGACGGCCGCATCACCGGCGGGCTGGTGCGCCGCAACGGCCGCGCCGTGGAGATCGTCGCGCGCCGGGGCGTGGTGCTGGCCAGCGGCGGCTTTCCGCGCCACGAGGCCTGGCGGCGCGAACGCTACCCGCACGTGGCCGCGGGCAAGAACCACGTCAGCCTGGCGCCGCCCGGCAACACCGGCGACGGCGCGCAGCTGGCGCAGGCGCACGGCGCGGGCTTCTCGCGCGGCGCGTCCAACCCCGCGGCCTGGACGCCCGTATCCCAGCTGCCCAATGGCGACGGCACGTTCACGCCCTACCCGCACTTCATCGACCGCTGCAAGCCCGGCTTCATCGCCGTGGACCGCCGAGGCCGGCGCTTCGCCAACGAGGCGGACTCGTACCACGACTTCGTGCCCGCCATGGTGAAGGCCTGCGCCGACGATGAGCGCGTCGAGTCCTTCCTGCTCTGCGACCACGCGACCATCCGCCGCTACGGCATGGGCGTGGTGCCGCCCTTTCCGATGCCGATCGGGCGCTACATCGAGCAGGGCTACCTGGTGCGCGGCGACTCCATCGCCGACCTGGCGCAGCGGCTCGGCATCGAGCCCCGCGCGCTGGAGGCCACGGTCAGCCGCTACAACGGCTTCGCGCGCGACGGCGTGGACCAAGACTTCGGCAAGGGCTCCAACGTCTACAACCACTTCGGCGGCGACCCCACGCGCCGGCCCAACCCCAACCTGGCGCCGATCGAGCACGGGCCCTTCTACGCCGTGCGCCTGGAGCCCAGCGACCTGGGCACCTTCCAGGGCCTGCGCACCGACGCGCACGCGCGCGTGCTGCACGAGGCGGACGGCGCGCCGATCGCCGGCCTGTACGCGGTCGGCAACGACATGGCCAGCGTGATGGGCGGCGCCTACCCCGGAGCCGGCATCACCATCGGCCCGGCCATGACCTTCGCCTACATCGCGGCGCAGCACCTGGCCGGCGACGCCCGTTCCTGAGCAACGCCCGTGGGCGGTGCCAGCGAAGCGCCCGGCGCGCAGTCGAAAGGCCCCGCCACCCGGTCGTTGTCGTCGCGCACGCAAGCGCGGTCCGCGTACTCGGCATAGGCGTAGTCGCCCGCGAGAAGCGCGACACCGGCCGGCCGCTCGCGCTCGCTCGGGGTGCGATCGGCCACCGCGCGCGCCATGAACTCGGTCCATACGGGCAGCGCGTGCGTGGCCCCGGTGGCCCGGCCCAGGCTGCGCGGCTGGTCGTAGCCCATCCACACCACCGTGGACACCCCCGACGAATAACCCGCGAACCAGACGTCGCGCGCCTGGTTGGAGGTGCCGGTCTTGCCCGCCACGTCGGACCGCGCCAGGCGCAGGGCGCGCCGCGCGGTGCCCTGCTGCACGACACCCCGCAGCATGCTGTCCATGATGTAGGCGTTGCGCTCGGAGACCGCCCGCACGGCGGGCGCGCGCGCGTCGGCCTCGAACAGCACCGTGCCGTCGCGCACGCTGACGCGGGTGATCAGCACGGCGGGACGCCATTCGCCCCCGCTGCCGAACACCGCGTAGGCCTGCGCCAGCCCCAGCGGAGAGACCGCACCCGCCCCCAGCGCCAGCGGCAGCGTCGGCGGATTGTGTTGCGGGTCGAAGCCGAAGCGCGCCGCGAAGTCGCGCACATGGGCCGGGCCCGCGGCCTCCATCAGGTTCACCGTAGCCACGTTGCGGGAGCGGGCCAGGGCATCGCGCACCGTCAGGAAGCCGTCGTAACGGCCGCCGTAGTTGCGCGGCGCCCAGGCCCGGCGCCCCGGCGCGGCCGGCGTCACCACGCGCTGGCGGTCTTCCACCAGCGTGCCAGGAAAGTAGCCGCGCTCCAGCGCCGCGGAATAGACAAAGGGCTTGAAGGTGGAGCCGGGCTGGCGCAGCGCCTGCAAGGCGTGGTCGTACTGGCCCAGGCGCGGATCGAAGCCCCCCGCCAGGGCCAGGATGTGCCCGTTGTCCATGTCGATGGACACCAGAGCGCCCTCCATGCGCGGCAGCTGGGCCAGGCGCCAGCCCTGCGTGGCGTCGCGCTGCACGCGGATCACCGACCCGACCTCGATGCGCCGGCCTTGGCCCGGGCCCAGCGCCAGCGCGACCAGTCGGCCGTCGCGCAGGTGGGCCCGCAGGCCCTCGGACGACACCTCGCGCACCAGGGCCGCCTGCAGCGCGCCGCTGTCGGGAAAGGCCGCCAGCGCACGGCGCAGGCCGGCTCGGTCGAAGCGCCAGGGCGCGGGCAGTCGCGCCTCGGGTCCGGCGTAGCCGCGCTGCTGCTGCGCGCTCAGCAAGCCGGTGCGCAGCGCGCGCATGGCCTCGCGTTGCAGGTCGGCGTCGATGCTGAGCACCACGTCCAGGCCGCGCGTGTAGGCCGCGTCGCCGAACCGCTCCACCACGCGCTGGCGGGCCTGCTCCACGGCATGGCCCATGTGCAGGTCGGCGAAGCGCCCGGGCGCGCGCAGCACCAGGGGCTCGGCCAGGGCCTGGTCGTGCGCGGCCTGGTCGATCCAGCCGAGCGCCAGCAGGCGCGACAGGATGTGGCGCTGCCGCACAACCGCGCGCTCGCGATTGACCACGGGGTTGTAGGCCGAAGGCGCCTTGGGCAGTCCGGCCAGCATCGCGGCCTCGGCCAAGCTCAACTCGTGCAGCCCCTTGTCGAAGTACACCGAGGCGGCGGCGGCAAACCCATAGGCGCGCTCGCCCAGGTAGACCTGGTTCATGTAGAGCTCCAGCAGGGTGTCCTTGCCGTAGCGCGTTTCGAGCTTGTAGGCCAGCAGCACCTCCATGATCTTGCGGTGGTAGGTCTTCTCCCGGCTGAGGAAGAACAGGCGCGCGACCTGCATGGTGATGGTGCTGCCGCCCTGCGCGTGCCCGCCGGCGAAGAGGTTGCGCCAGGCGGCGCGCGCCAGACCGGAGAAGTCCACGCCACGGTGCTGGTAGAAGTTCGCGTCCTCGATCGCCAACAGCGCCTCGCGCATGCGCTTGGGGATCTGCTCGATGGCCACGAGCTCGCGGCGCTCCTCGCCGAATTCGGCCAGCAGGCGGCCGTCGCGGGCGTGGATGCGCAGCGGCAACTTGGGCTGGTAGTCGGTCAGCGCTTCCACGCTGGGCAGTGCCTGCCACAGGCGGTGCAGCATGTAGGCGCCGCCGAGCGAGGCGCCGGTGAGCAGGCCCAGGCTGAGGCCGATCAGGAAACGCGTCGGCGCGCCCCTGCGCGGGGGAATGTGGGGAATGTGATGAGGCACCAGGACTCCGAGAGGTGGTCGCAGGCTCGCGTCGCATGGACGTGATGCCTGCTGCGCCTCTCCCCCTGTCCTTGAACCTGAGAGTTTCAGCCGCTGACGCGGCTTGCCCCTTCGGTGGGCCGTGCGACGGCCGCTCTCCAGTCGGCGAAATGGGTGACTGCGGTCCTGGTGCCTGAGCGATGATGGGAGTTTGCGCCTTCGGCGGGGGCCCGGGGCCCCGCTCTCCCGCAGTGCGGCGATTATGGCATCCGGGCCGTCGCCGGCCGACGCCGCGCGCGGCAGGCATTCGCGGCGCCACCAAGAAAAAAGGCCCTCGATTCGAGGGCCTTCTTCACCAGCTGGCACTGGGTTTGTTTGGTTGCGGAGGCAAGATTTGAACTTGCGACCTTTGGGTTATGAGCCCAACGAGCTACCAGGCTGCTCCACTCCGCGTCAAGCCAAAAATTATATCACGCTTTGTCGGCTTCACCGGCATCGGCGGCCGGTTCGGCGCGGTCAACCAGCTCCACCAGGGCCATGGGCGCGTTGTCGCCCACGCGGAAACCCATCTTCAGGATGCGGGTGTAGCCACCGGGACGGGCCTTGAAGCGCGGGCCGAGTTCGTCGAACAGCTTGACCACCACGTCGCGATCGCGCAGGCGGTTGAAGGCCAGGCGGCGGTTGGCCACCGTCGGCTCTTTGGCCAGGGTGATCATGGGCTCGACGACCCGGCGCAGTTCCTTGGCCTTGGGCAGCGTGGTCTTGATGGCCTCGTGCGTGAGCAGCGAGTTCATCATGTTGCGCAGCATCGCGAGGCGGTGCTCGCTGGTGCGGTTGAGTTTGCGAAGTCCGTGTCCGTGACGCATGGTGTTTCCTTTCCGTCTTTTGCCGCCGGCCGTATCAGGTACCGGCGGTTCGTCATGGCCTGGCCCGAGGGCTCAGGGGTTGAGATCAGTGCTTGTCGAGGCCGGCGGGCGGCCAGTTCTCGAGCTTCATGCCCAGCGTGAGACCACGCGAGGCCAACACTTCCTTGATTTCGTTGAGCGACTTGCGGCCCAGGTTCGGGGTCTTGAGCAACTCGTTCTCGGTGCGCTGGATCAGGTCACCGATGTAATAGATGTTCTCGGCCTTCAGGCAGTTCGCCGAACGCACGGTGAGTTCGAGCTCGTCCACAGGGCGCAGCAGGATCGGGTCGAACTGCTGCGAGCTGCGCTGTTGCGGCGCCTCCGTGAAGAGGTCGGCGCCTTCCAGCTGGGCGAACACGGCGAGCTGTTCAACGAGGATCTTGGCCGAGGCGCGCACGGCCTCTTCGGGGCCAATGGAGCCGTTGGTCTCGATCTCGAGCACCAGCTTGTCGAGGTCGGTGCGCTGCTCGACGCGGGCGCTTTCCACCGTGTAACTCACGCGCTTGACCGGCGAGAAGGACGCGTCGAGGACGATGCGGCCGATCGAGCGGGCGGCTTCGTCGCCACGGCGCAGCGTGCCAGGCACGTAGCCGCGGCCCTTTTCGACCTTGATCTGCATGTCCAGCTTGGCACCGGCCGACAGCGTGGCGATGACGTGGTCGGGGTTGACGATCTCGACGTCGTGCGGCGTCTGGATGTCGGCGGCCGTCACGACCCCCTCACCGTCCTTGCGCAGACTCAGGGTCACCTCGTCGCGGTTGTGGAGCTTGAACACCACGCCCTTGAGGTTGAGCAACAGGTTGACCACGTCTTCCTGAACGCCGTCGATGGACGAGTATTCGTGCACCACGCCAGCAATGGTCACTTCGGTGGGGGCATGGCCCACCATGGACGACAGCAGCACGCGGCGCAGGGCGTTGCCCAGGGTGTGCCCGTAGCCGCGTTCGAAGGGCTCCAGCGTGACCTTGGCGCGATTGGCCGAGAGTTGCTCGACGTTGATGGACTTGGGCTTGAGCAGGTTGTTCAGCATTCAGACTTCCTTCAGTTCCCTCGGCTCGTTACACCGATAAGGCAGACGGAGCATGGAATGGCCCGGCGACGCAGCGGATGCCGCGCCCGGCCGGGGACGGGATTAACGCGAATACAGTTCGACGATGAGCGACTCGTTGATGTCCGAGCCGAATTCATCGCGGTCAGGGGTCTTCTTGAAGACGCCTTCAACCTTGTCGACCGACACTTCAACCCAACCGGGGAAGCCGATCTGCTTGGCCAGTTCCAGCGCCTCGATCACACGGGCCTGCTTCTTGGACTTCTCGCGCACAGCGACCACGTCACCGGCCTTGACCAGGAAGGACGGGATGTTGACCGACTGGCCGTTCACCGTGATGGCCTTGTGCGACACGATCTGGCGCGCTTCGGCACGGGTGGAAGCAAAGCCCATGCGGAACACGACGTTGTCCAGGCGCGACTCGAGCAGGAACAGCAGGTTGGCGCCGGTGTTGCCGCGGCGGCGGTCGGCCTCGGCGAAGTAGCGGCGGAACTGGCGCTCGAGCACGCCGTAGGTGCGCTTGACCTTCTGCTTCTCGCGCAGCTGCACGCCGAAGTCGGAGGTGCGCTGGCCCGAGGTGCGGCCGTGCTGGCCGGGCTTGGAGTCGAACTTGGCCTTGTCGCTGATCGAGCGGCGCGCGCTCTTGAGCAGCAGGTCGCTGGCTTCGCGACGGGACAGTTTGGCCTTGGGGCCGAGGTAACGTGCCACGTTGGTTTCCTTTTGTCGTCTGCCGCAACCCACAGGGACTGTGATTGCGGGAGCCATCCCGCGATGGCGGGGGCGGTGGGCTTAGCAAAAATGCCACCGCAGCATGACTGCGGTGGCGCTCGGAGAACCCGGCATTCTAGCGCGAAGCCAGATGCCCGGTGAAGACGGGCTCAGATGCGGCGGCGCTTTTGGGGGCGGCAGCCGTTGTGGGGCACGGGCGTCACGTCGGAAATCGAGGTGATGCGGATGCCCAGGGCACCCAGCGCACGCACCGACGACTCGCGACCCGGGCCGGGGCCCTTGATCTCGACGTCGAGGTTCTTGATGCCCTGTTCCATCGCGGCGCGACCGGCCACTTCGGAGGCCACCTGGGCCGCGAAGGGCGTCGACTTGCGCGAACCCTTGAAGCCCTGGCCACCCGACGACGCCCACGACAGCGCGTTGCCCTGGCGGTCGGTGATGGTGATGATGGTGTTGTTGAACGACGCGTGCACGTGCGCAATGCCGTCCGCGATGTTCTTGCGGACTTTCTTGCGAACGCGGGCGGCGGCGCTGCTGGAGGGGGACTTGGCCATGGTTTTCCTTCGAACCGATTACTTCTTCAGCGACTGGGCGGCCTTGCGCGGACCCTTGCGCGTGCGTGCGTTGGTCTTGGTGCGCTGACCACGCATCGGCAGGCCGCGGCGATGGCGGAAGCCACGGTAGCAGCCGATGTCCATCAGGCGCTTGATGTTCATCGTGGTCTCGCGGCGCAGGTCACCCTCGATGGTGAACGTGCCCACCTGGTCACGCACCTTCTCGAGCTCCGCGTCGGAGAGGTCCTTGATCTTCTTGCTGTACGCGATGCCGCACGCGTCGCAGATCTGGCGAGCGCGGGTGCGGCCGATACCGAAGATCGCCGTCAGGCCGATCTCGGCGTGCTTGTGCGGCGGAATGTTGATGCCTGCAATACGAGCCATGTGAATCCTCTTGACGAATCGATCAGCCTTGACGCTGCTTGTGGCGGGGATCGGTGCAGATCACACGCACGACGCCGTGGCGTTTGATGATCTTGCAGTTGCGGCACATCTTCTTGACCGAAGCCGAAACTCTCATTTTCTTCTCCTAGAAATCCGGTAAACGTTCAGTACAGGCGCTTCACTTGGCGCGGAACACGATGCGGGCACGGGTCAGGTCGTAGGGCGTGAGCTCCACTTTGACCTTGTCGCCGGGCAGGATGCGGATGTAGTGCATGCGCATCTTGCCGGAGATGTGGCCGAGGACCACGTGCCCGTTTTCGAGCTTGACGCGGAAAGTCGCGTTGGGGAGGTTTTCAACCACCTCACCCTGCATTTCGATCACGTCGTCCTTGGCCATGGTTCAGTTGCCGAGGGAAGTCTTGAAATTCGCTTTCTTGAGCAGCGATTCGTACTGCTGCGACATCATGTAGTTTTGCACCTGGGCCATGAAATCCATGGTCACGACCACGATGATCAGGAGGGACGTGCCACCGAAGTAGAAGGGCACGTTGTATTCCAGGATCAGGAACTCGGGCAGCAGGCACACCGCGGTGATATAGATCGCACCGGCAAACGTCAGCCGAAGCAGGATCTTGTCGATGTGGCGGGCCGTCTGGTCGCCCGGACGAATGCCGGGGATGAAGGCGCCACTCTTCTTCAGGTTGTCCGCGGTTTCCCGGCTGTTGAAAACCAGGGCGGTGTAGAAGAAGCAGAAAAAGATGATGGCCGCCGCATACAGCGCCACGTAGATCGGCTGTCCGGGCGACAGGGCCGAGGCCAGGTCGCGCAGCCAGCGGGTCGAATCGCCGGTGCTGATCCAGCTCACCACCGTGGTGGGCAGCAGGATGATGGACGAAGCGAAGATCGGGGGGATCACGCCGGCCATGTTCAGCTTGAGCGGTAGGTGCGACGACTGGCCGCCGTAGACCTTGTTGCCCACCTGACGGCGCGCGTAGTTCACCAGGATCTTGCGCTGGCCGCGTTCGACGAACACCACGAAGTAGGTCACCAGGACCACGAGCGCGATGATGAACAGGGCCACCAGCACGTTCATGGCACCGGTACGGACCAGCTCCAGCAGACCGCCGATGGCGTTCGGCAGGCCGGCGACGATGCCTGCGAAGATCAGCAGCGAAATGCCGTTGCCCAGGCCGCGTTCGGTGATCTGCTCGCCGAGCCACATGAGGAACATCGTGCCCGCCACCAGGCTCACCACCGCCGTCAGGCGAAAGCCCATACCCGGATCGATCACGAGGCCCGCCTGGCCTTCCAGCGCCAGCGCGATGCCCATGGCCTGGAAGATCGCCAGCGCCAGCGTGCCGTAGCGCGTGTACTGGGTGATCTTGCGGCGGCCCGCTTCGCCCTCCTTCTTCAGCTGCTCGAACGTGGGGATCACGTACGTCATGAGCTGCATGATGATGGAGGCCGAGATGTACGGCATGATGCCCAACGCGAACACGGTGAAGCGCGAGAGCGCGCCGCCCGAGAACATGTTGAACAGGCTCAGGATGCCGCCCTGCTGCCCTTGGAAGAGCTGCTGGAGCTGCTCCGGATTGATGCCCGGCACAGGAATGTGCGCGCCGACGCGGTACACCACCAGCGCCAGCAGCAGGAAGACCAGCCGGCGACGCAGGTCGCCGTACTTGCCGGTCTTGGCCAGGGACGGGGAAGCGGTTGCCACGAGGTCCTTTCGAACGGGCGTGATCAGGCGGCCGCGGCGACTTTGCCGCCGGCGGCTTCGATCGCGGCCTTGGCGCCAGCGGTCGGCAGCACGTCCTTGAGCGTCACGGCGCGCGTGATCTCACCGGACTTGATGACCTTCACGCGCTTGGTGAGCTGGGGCACGAGGCCGAGCTGCTTAAGCACCAGAACGTCGATCTCGGTGGCCTCGATCGCGTTGAGCTGGCCCAGGGTCACTTCGGCGTTGAACTGCAGCAGCGCGGACTTGAAACCACGCTTGGGCAGACGGCGCTGCATCGGCATCTGACCGCCTTCGAAGCCCACCTTGTGGTAGCCACCGGCGCGCGATTTCTGGCCTTTGTGGCCGCGACCCGCGGTCTTGCCCAGGCCCGAACCGATGCCGCGGCCCACGCGACGCTTCACGTGCTTGGCGCCTTCGGCTGGCTTGATGTTGTTGAGTTCCATGTCGTCGTCTCCGATCAGAGGACTTTGACCAGGTAGCTGATCTTGTTGATCATGCCGCGCACGGCCGGGGTGTCCTGCAGTTCGCTGATGCTATTGAGCTTGCGCAGGCCCAGGCCGCGCACGGTGTCGCGGTGGCTCTGCTTGCAGCCGATGGGGCTGCGCACGAGCTGGACCTTCAGGGTGTTGGGAGTGCTCATGGGGATTCCTCTCAGCCCAGGATTTCCTCGACCGTCTTGCCGCGCTTGGCGGCGACCTCGGCCGGGGTGGTGGACTTCTCGAGCGCGTCCAGCGTGGCGCGCACCAGGTTGTAAGGGTTGCTCGAACCGTGGCTCTTGGCCACGACGTCGGTCACGCCCAGCACTTCGAAGACAGCGCGCATCGGGCCGCCCGCGATGATGCCGGTACCCTTGACGGCCGGCAGCATCATCACGTTCGAGGCGCCGTGTTCGCCGTGCACCGCGTGGTGCAGGGAGCCATCCTTGAGCGACACCTTGATCATGTTGCGGCGGGCCTGCTCCATGGCCTTTTGCACGGCCACCGGCACTTCACGCGCCTTGCCCTTGCCCATGCCCACGCGGCCATCGCCGTCGCCGACGACGGTGAGCGCTGCGAAACCGAGGATGCGACCGCCCTTGACCACCTTGGTCACGCGGTTGATCGCGATCATCTTTTCGCGCAGACCGTCCTCGTTCGCTTCGTTCTTGATGTTTGCCTGAAACTTAGCCATGTCGTTGATCCCGTTTCATCAGAACTGCAGGCCGGCCTCGCGGGCGGCGTCTGCAAGGGCCTTGACGCGGCCGTGGTAGGCAAAGCCCGAGCGGTCGAACGCCACTTTCTCGATGCCGGCGGCCTTCGCCTTCTCGGCGATGCGCTTGCCGATGACGGCGGCAGCGGCGGCGTTGCCACCCTTGCCCGAGGCACCCAACTGGGCGCGCACTTCCTTCTCGGCCGTGGAAGCCGAGGCGAGGATGCGCGAACCGTCGGCGGACACGACGTTGGCGTAGATGTGCAGGTTGGTGCGGTTCACCGTCAGGCGCACCGCGCCCTGCTGGGCGATGCGGATGCGGGTCTGGCGCGCGCGGCGCAGGCGTTGTTCTTTCTTGGTCAGCATGATCGGACTCCTTATTTCTTCTTGGTTTCCTTGATCACGACCTTCTCATCCGCATAGCGGATGCCCTTGCCCTTGTAGGGCTCGGGCGGACGCACGGCGCGCACTTCCGACGCAATCTGCCCGACGCGCTGGCGGTCGGCACCCTTGATCACGATTTCCGTGGGCGCGGGCGTTTCCACCTTGATGCCGGCGGGCATGTCCATGATCACCGGGTGCGAGAAGCCCACCGTGAGGTTGAGCTTGGCGCCCTGGGCCTGGGCCTTGAAGCCCACGCCGACCAGGTTGAGCTTCTTCTCGAAGCCCTTGCTGACACCGGTGACCATGTTGTTGACCAGCTGGCGCATGGTGCCGGACATGGCGTTCGCTTCGCGCGACTCGTCGACCGGCGCGAAGGTCACCTTGCCGGCGTTGATGTCGATCTTGACCAGCGCGTTGGCGGCCAAGCTCAGGGCACCGTTGGCGCCTTTGACGTTGATCAGGCCGTCCTTGAGGACGACCTCGACCCCGGTGGGAACCGTGATCGGCAGTTTTCCAATACGTGACATTTCAGTCTCTCCTCGATGCCCGCATCAGGCCACGTAGCACAGCACTTCACCACCGACACCGGTGGCGCGCGCCTTGCGATCGGTCATGACGCCGCGCGGGGTGGTCACGATCGCCACGCCGAGGCCGTTCTGGACCTGGGGAATGGCGTTGCGGCCACGGTAGACGCGCAGGCCGGGACGGCTCACGCGCTCGATGCGCTCGATCACGGGACGGCCGGCGTAGTACTTCAGGGTGATGACCAGCTCGCTTTTGCCGCCTTCGTTGACCACCTTGAAGTCTTCGATGTAGCCCTCGTCCTTCAGGACCTGGGCGATCGCCGCCTTCACTTTCGACGCCGGCATCGCCACGGTGGCCTTCTCGACCATCTGCGCGTTGCGGACACGGGTCAACATGTCGGCGATAGGATCACTCATGCTCATGTGGGGTTCTCCTAAGGCTTACCAGCTGGCTTTGGTGATGCCGGGGATTTCGCCGGCAAAAGCCATTTCGCGGACCTTGGCGCGGGCCAGGCCGAAGTGGTTGAAGGTGCCACGCGGGCGACCGGTGATCTCGCAGCGGTTGCGCTGACGGGTCGGGTTCGCGTTGCGGGGCAGCTTTTGCAGCGCCAGGCGGGCGGCTTCGCGCTCTTCGTCCGACTTCTTGGCGTCGCCGGCGATGGCCTTGAGCTCGTTGTATTTCTTGGCGAACTTGGCGGCGAGCTTCTCGCGCTTGAGTTCACGTTGGAGCAGTGCTTGTTTAGCCACACGCCACCTCAGTTCTTGAAGGGGAAACGGAAACCCGCCAGCAGAGCCTTGCACTCTTCGTCGGTCTTGGCGGTCGTCGTGATGCTGATGTTCAGGCCACGCAGGGCATCGACCTTGTCGTACTCGATCTCGGGGAAGATGATCTGTTCCTTGACGCCGATGTTGTAGTTGCCACGGCCATCGAACGAACGACCCGAGATACCGCGGAAGTCGCGCACGCGGGGCAGGGCCACGGTGACGAAGCGGTCAAGGAATTCGTACATGCGGGCGCCGCGCAGCGTGACCATGCAGCCGATGGCCTGTTGCTCACGGATCTTGAAGCCGGCGATGGCCTTCTTGGCCTTGGTCACGACGGGCTTCTGGCCAGCGATCTTGGTGAGGTCGCCCACGGCGTTGTCCATCACCTTCTTGTCGGCGACCGCCTCGCTCACGCCCATGTTGAGCGTGATCTTGGTGATGCGCGGCACCTCCATCGGCGACTTGTAGCCGAACTTCTTGGTCAGCTCGGGCGCCACCTTCTCGGCGTAGTGTTGCTTGAAACGTGCCATGGTCATGCCACCTTGATCTCTTCGCCGCTGGACTTGTAGACGCGAACGCGCTTGCCATCGGCCTGAACCTTGATGCCCACGCGGTCGGCCTTGCCAGTGGCCACGTTGAAAATCGCCACGTTGGACTGATCGATGGGCATGGTCTTCTCGACGATGCCACCCGTCACACCCTTCATGGGATTGGGCTTGGCGTGCTTCTTGACGACGTTGACGCCCTCGACCACGAGGTGCTGCTCGTCGGTGCGCGAGGCCACCTTGCCCCGCTTGCCCTTGTCGCGCCCCGCGATCACGATGACTTCGTCACCGGTACGAATCTTGTTCATGGTGCTTACCTCAGAGGACCTCGGGGGCCAGCGACACGATCTTCATGAACTTCTCGGTGCGCAGCTCGCGCGTCACCGGGCCGAAGATGCGGGTGCCGATGGGCTCCAGCTTGGCGTTGAGCAACACAGCCGCGTTGCCGTCGAACTTGATCAGTGCGCCGTCCTGGCGGCGGATGCCCTTGGCGGTGCGCACCACCACGGCGTTGTAGACCTCGCCCTTTTTGACGCGGCCGCGAGGCGCTGCTTCCTTGATGCTGACCTTGATGACATCGCCCACGCTGGCGTAGCGGCGCTTGGAGCCGCCGAGCACCTTGATGCACATCACGGATTTCGCACCCGTGTTGTCAGCAACATCGAGTCGAGATTGCGTTTGAATCATTTGATTTAAGTCCCAACTTGAATGCTGTTGTCCACCACGGACAACAGCGATCAGTCTTGGGCCCGTCGTTGGAGGGCTTCCACTGCAAGCGGCTGCTGCCGCGGCGGAGGCCACCCTTCGGTGGGCAGAAGGCTTTCGCCAAGATACATCACCCCCCAAAAAGGGAGCGAAGCCGCGCATTATGGCATGAGTCGACGGCGCCCGTCAAACACCGGGTGCGGCGTAACGACGGGCGAGCGCCAGGAAGTCGTCGGTGCGCGGGTCGGCGATGCCCTCCTCGCGCAGGATGGCGGCCACCGAGCCCGCCATGCGCGCCGCCTGGGTGGCGTCCAGAAAGAGCGCACGCCAGCGGCGGGCCAGAACATCTTCAACAGTGAGCGCATGCTCACATCGAACCGCGAACCGCACCATCGCGGCGTGCAGGCCCAGGCCCAGCGCCTGATCGGCGCCGGGCAGGCCACGCACCCGCTCGGCCTCGGTGCCGTACAGGTGCCAGCCGGGCGCGGCGTGGATGGGCACCGATGCGCGCACCGGCGCGCCCACCAGGCGGTGCCTGGCGCTCTGCCCACCGGGGCGGGGCGGCAGGCGGCCGGCGTCGAAGCACTGCTGCAGGACGTCTTCGGCCATGGCGCGGTAGGTGGTCCATTTGCCACCGGTGACCGTGACCAGCCCGTTGCGGTCGACCACCACCGTGTGCTCGCGCGACAGCGCCTTGGTGCCGGCGCCGCCGTCGCTCGGCGGCGCCACCAGCGGGCGCAGGCCCACCCAGGCGCTGCGGATGTCGGCGCGGCGCACCGGCCGGCTGAGCGCGCGCGAGGCTTCGTCAAGGATGAAGCCCAGCTCTTGCGCGAACGGTTCGGGCTCACGCGCCAGGTCCTGGCGCGGCGTGTCGGTGGTGCCCAGGATCAGCTTGCCCAGCCAGGGCACGGCGAACAGCACGCGCCCGTCGCGGGTCCGGGGCACCAGCAGCGCGTGCTCCCCGCCCAGAAAGTCGCGGTCGACCACCAGGTGCACGCCCTGGCTGGGCCGCACCATGTGCGACGGGGTTCCCGCGGCCTCGCGCAGGGCGTCGACCCAGACGCCGGTGGCGTTGACGACGCAGCGCGCACGCACCCGGTGTTCGGCGCCGTCCACGCGGTCCTTCACGGTGAGCGCGTGCCCGTTGCCGTCGGCGGCGATGGCGCTGACCTCGGCGTGGTTGAACACCGCCGCGCCCGCGGCCTCGGCGGTGCGCGCCAACGCAATGGCCAGGCGCGCGTCGTCGAACTGGCCGTCCCAGTAGCGCACGCCGCCCTTGAGCCCCTGGGGGTTCACCCCCGGCAGGGCGGCCAGGGTGCGGGCACGGTCCAGGAACTCGGTGGACCCCAGGCCGGCGCGCCCGGCCAGCAGGTCGTACAGCTTGAGCCCGATGCCGTAGAACGGCGTCTGCCACCACTGGTGGCTGGGCATGACGAAAGGCAGCGGCTGCGCCAGGTGGGGCGCGATGGCCATGACCGTGGTGCGCTCGGCCAGGGCCTCGCGCACCAGGGCCACGTTGCCTTGCGCGAGGTAGCGCACGCCGCCATGCAGCAGCTTGGTGGCGCGCGAGGAGGTGCCGCCAGCGAAATCATGCGATTCGAACAGGGCGACAGAGAAGCCGCGCAGCGCGGCGTCGAGCGCCACGCCCAGGCCGGTGGCGCCGCCGCCCACGACCACCAGGTCGAAGCGTTCGGTACCGGCGAGGGTGGCGAGTCGTTGTTCTCGGTTCATGCGAAACAGGGCGGACGGGCCCCGGGCGTGAGGCGCCCGGGGCAACGCGGCGCGGGGCAACAGTCAGCGGACCTTGCCCGCCTTCCAGGCGTTGAGCAGCTGATCGTAGGCGATGGTCTCGCCCTTGGGCTTTTCGTTCGCCAGCTTCTTCCAGGGCGCGGCCTTGTCGCTCAGCCACTTGTTGGGGTCGCCCTTGGGATTGAGCTTGGGCGCGCAGCGTTCCATGCCGGCGCGCTCCAGACGGGCCATCACCTGGTCCATCTGGTCGGCCAGGCCGTCCATGGCCTGCTGCGGCGTTTTCTCACCCGTGACGGCCTGCGCCACGTTCTGCCACCACAGCTGCGCGAGCTTGGGGTAGTCGGGCACGTTGGTGCCCGTGGGGCTCCAGGCCACGCGCGCGGGCGAGCGGTAGAACTCCACCAGCCCGCCCAGCTTGGGCGCCATGTCGGTCATGGCCTTGCTCTGGATGTCGCTCTCGCGGATCGGCGTGAGGCCGACGATGGTCTTCTTCAGCGAGGTGGTCTTGGCGGTGATGAACTGCGCGTAAAGCCAGGCCGCCGCGGTGCGGTTGGCGTCGTGGTTTTTGAAGAAGGTCCAGGAGCCCACGTCCTGGTAGCCGTTCTGCATGCCTTGCTTCCAGTACGGGCCGTTGGGGCCGGGGGCCATGCGCCACTTGGGCGTGCCGTCGGCATTGACCACCGGCAGGCCTGGCTTGGTCATGTCGGCGGTGAAGGCCGTGTACCAGAAGATCTGCTGCGCGATCTGGCCCTGGGCGGGCACGGGACCCGCCTCGCCGAAGGTCATGCCCGTGGCCTCCTTGGGCGCGTACTTCTTCATCCAGTCCACGTACTTGGTGAGCGCGTAGACGGCCGCCGGCGAGTTGGTCGCGCCGCCGCGCGCCACCGAGGCGCCCACCGGCGTGCACTTGTCGGCGGCCACGCGGATGCCCCATTCATCGATCGGCAGTCCGTTGGGCGTGCCGATGTCGGCGGTGCCGGCCATGGAGAGCCAGGCGTCGGTGAAGCGCCAGCCCAGCGACGGGTCCTTCTTGCCGTAGTCCATGTGGCCGTAGATGGGCTTGCCGTCGATGGTCTTCACGTCGTTGGTAAAGAACTCGGCGATGTCCTCGTAGGCGCTCCAGTTCAGCGGCACGCCCAGGTCGTAGCCATACTTGGCCTTGAACTTGTCCTTTAGGTCCTGGCGCGCGAACAGGTCGGCGCGGAACCAGTAAAGGTTGGCGAACTGCTGGTCGGGCAGCTGATAGAGCTTGCCGTCGGGGCCGGTGGTGAACTTGGTGCCGATGAAGTCCTTGAGGTCGAGGCCCGGGTTGGTGAAGTCCTTGCCCGCGCCGGCCATGTAGTCGGTGAGGTTGAGGATCTGGCCGTAGCGGTAGTGGGTGCCGATGAGGTCGGAGTCGCTGATCCAGCCGTCGTAGATGGACTTGCCCGATTGCATCGAGGTCTGCAGCTTCTCGACCACGTCGCCTTCCTGGATCAGGTCGTGCTTGACGGTGATGCCCGTGATCTCGCTGAAGGCCTTGGCCAGGGTCTTGGACTCGTACTCGTGCGTGGTGATGGTCTCGGACACCACAGAAATTTCCTTGATGCCCTTGGCCTTGAGCTTCTCGGCGGCGTCGATGAACCACTTGAGCTCCGCCGCCTGCTGGGCCTTGCTCAGGGTCGACGGCTGGAACTCGCTGTCGATCCATCGCTTGGCGGCGGCCTCATCCGCCCAGGCGGGCAGCGCCGCGCCGGTCGCGATCAGCGCAGCGAGCGCCGTGTGTCGCAGTTTCATGTTGTCTCCTTGGGTGTTGATGGTGTGCCTCCCCGCCAGCGGATCGACACGGCACCGGGGAAGCGGCGGTCCGGTCGTTGAGAACCTCGCTCAGCCCTTGCGCATCACCAGGGCGAGCCACAGCATCGAGACGGCGAAACCGATCCAGGCCGAGGGCTCCTGCTCCAGCCGGAACCATTCGGCGAAGCGGCCGGCCATGCCGACGAAGGCCAGGTTGATGTACGCGGCGCCGAGCAGGCCCACGAAGAGCCGGTCGCCGCGCGTGGTCTTCATGGGCAGAAAGCCCTTGCGCTCGATGGTGGGCGCACGGACTTCCCACACCGTCATGCCAAAGAGCAGCAGCGCGATGGCGGTGAAGAAGATCGCCACCGGCGGGGTCCAGACCATCCAGTCGAACATGGGGTCCTCCAATCGTTGGGAACGGGCTTGTCAGACGCGGCCCATCGCGAAGCCCTTCGCGATGTAGTGCCGCACGAACCAGATCACGATCGCCCCCGGCACGATGGTCAGCACGCCGGCCGCCGCCAGCGTGGCCCAGTCCATGCCCGAGGCCGACACCGTGCGCGTCATCGTCGCCACGATGGGCTTGGCGTTCACGCTGGTGAGCGTGCGCGCCAGCAGCAGCTCCACCCAGCTGAACATGAAGCAGAAGAACGCGGCCACGCCCACGCCGGCCTTGATGAGGGGCAGGAAGATGGTGAAGAAGAAGCGCGGGAAGCTGTAGCCGTCGATGTAGGCGGTCTCGTCGATCTCGCGCGGGATGCCGCTCATGAAGCCTTCCAGGATCCACACCGCCAGCGGCACGTTGAACAGCAGGTGCGCCAGCGCCACGGCGATGTGCGTGTCCATCAGGCCCAGCGTGGTGTAGAGCTGGAAGAAGGGCAGCAGGAACACCGCCGGTGGCGTCATGCGGTTGGTGAGCAGCCAGAAGAACACGTGCTTGTCGCCCAGGAAGCGGTAGCGCGAGAAGGCGTAGGCCGCGGGCAGCGCCACCGTGAGCGAGATCGCGGTGTTGATGCCGACGTAGATCAGGCTGTTGATGTAGCCCGAGTACCACGAGGCGTCGGTGAAGATGGTGCGGTAGTTGTCCCAGGTGAAGGTCTCGGGCCACAGCGTGAACGAGGACAGGATCTCCCCGTTCGTCTTGAAGCTCATGTTCACCATCCAGTAGATGGGCAGCAGCGCGAACACCAGGTAGGCCATCAGGAACAGCGTGCGCGCGCGGAAACGGGATTCACGCATGGCCCTGCTCCTTGTCCGACGTGCCCAGGCTCTGCATCCAGTTGTAGAGCACGAAGCAGAACAGCAGGATGATGAAGAAGTAGATCAGCGAGAAGGCGGCCGCGGGCCCGAGGTCGAACTGGCCGACCGCCTTGGTGGTGAGGTACTGCGACAGGAAGGTGGTGGCGTTGCCCGGGCCGCCGCCGGTGAGCACGAAGGGCTCGGTGTAGATCATGAAGCTGTCCATGAAGCGCAGCAGCACGGCGATCATGAGCACGCCGCGCATTTTGGGCAGCTGGATGTAGCGGAACACCGCCCACGGGCTGGCGCCGTCGATGCGGGCGGCCTGGTAATAGGCGTCGGGGATGCTGCGCAGGCCCGCGTAGGCCAGCAGCGCCACCAGCGGCGTCCAGTGCCACACGTCCATGACCAGCACGGTCCACCAGGCGTGGCTCGGGTCGCCGGTGTAGCTGTAGGCGAAGCCCAGGCGCTCCAGCGTGTGGCCGAGCAGGCCGATGTCGGTGCGCCCGAAGATCTGCCAGATGGTGCCCACCACGTTCCAGGGGATCAGCAGCGACAGCGCCACGACCACCAGCACCACCGAGGCGCGCCAGCCCTGCGCGGGCATGGACAGCGCCAGCGCGATGCCCAGCGGGATCTCCACCAGCAGAACGGCGAGCGAGAACTGGATCTGGCGCCACAGCGCCAGGTGCAGCTCGCTGTCGCGCATCACCATGGCGAACCACTCGGTGCCCACGAACACGCGCCGCTGCGGCGAGATGATGTCCTGCACCGAGTAGTTCACCACCGTCATCAGCGGCAGCACGGCCGAGAAGGCCACGCACAGGATGACCGGCAGCACCAGCCACCAGGCCTTCTGGTTCACGGGTTTGTTGATGGTGCTCATGGGAAAACCTCCGTGCGGCGCACTGCGGTGCGAGCGCCTTCGGGCGGCCGTGCGGCGCTCATGTCGCGTTCTCCACCAGTTGTTCGTCGCGGTAGAAGCAGGTGTGCGCGTCCAGCAGGCGCAGGTGCACGGTGTCGCCCACGGCGGGTGGCGCGGCCTCGGCGCCCAGCCGGCACTTCAACGTGTGCGGGCCGAGCTCGCAGCTGAGCAGGAAGTGGGTGCCGATGTCCTGCACCCGGCCCACACGGGCCGGCAGCGAGCGGCCGTCGCCGGGCTCGCCCAGGCGCAGGTACTCGGGACGTATGCCCAGCTTGACCGGCCCCTCGGGCAGACGCCGCTCGTCCTGGAAGGCCAGCGGCTGCTCGTTCACCAGCACGCCGCCGCGCACCGCCTGCGCGGGCAGGAAGTTCATGCCGGGCGAGCCGATGAAGTGGCCCACGAACGTGTGCGCGGGGCGCTCGAACAGGTCTGCGGCCGTGCCCTTCTGCACCGCGCGGCCGCGCGACATCACCACCACCTCGTCGGCGAAGGTCAGGGCCTCCACCTGGTCGTGCGTGACGTAGATCAGCGTGAGCTTGAGCTCGTGGTGGATCTGTTTGAGCTTGCGCCGCAGCTGCCACTTCAGGTGCGGGTCGATCACAGTGAGCGGCTCGTCGAACAGCACGGCCGACACGTCCGAGCGCACCAGGCCGCGCCCGAGCGAGATCTTCTGCTTCTGGTCGGCGCTCAGCCCGGCGGCGCGGTGGTCGAGCTGGCCGCTGAGTTCCAGCATCTCGGCGATGCGCCCCACGCGCTGGCGGATCTCGGCCTGCGGCACCTTGCGGTTGCGCAGCGGGAACGCCAGGTTCTGCGCCACCGTCATGGTGTCGTAGATGACGGGGAACTGGAACACCTGCGCGATGTTGCGCTGCTGCGGCGACTCGCGCGTGACGTCGCGGCCGTCGAAGCGCACCGTGCCCTGGGAAGGCACCAGCAGCCCCGAGATGATGTTGAGCATGGTCGTCTTGCCGCAGCCCGAGGGGCCCAGCAGCGCGTAGGCGCCGCCGTCGCGAAACGCCATCTTCAGCGGCAGCAGGGCGTAGTCCTCGTCGGTGCGCGGGTCCGGCGCGTAGGCGTGGGCGAGGTCGAGTTCGATCAGGGCCATCAACGCGCTCCCTGGCGGACCAGCGGCGCGCGCACCAGCGGACCGCTCGCGTCGAAGACGAAGAGCTGGTCGGGGTGCAGGTGCAGCCGGATGGGCGCGCCCAGGTCCAGCTTGTGCACGCCCACCAGCTGCGCCACCAATTCGCCCACGGCGCTGTGCACATGCACGAAGGTGTCGGAGCCCGCGATCTCCGCCAGCTCGACACGGCCCTCGATGGCCAGGTCCCCGGGTTGTGCTCGCTCGCGCAGGCCACCGGCGCGCACACCGAGCACGAAGTCATCGCCCGCCGACAGGGGCAGGTCCAGCGGCCAGTCCGCCGCGCCAGCCACGCGCAGGCCGCCCTGGGCGCCGCGCCGCGCGGGCAGCAGGTTCATGGGCGGGTCGCTGAAGGCGCGCGCCACGCGCAGGCTCTTCGGCCGATGGAAGACCTCGGCCGTGGGGCCGTACTGCAGCAGCTCGCCCGCATCCATCACGGCCGTGTGGCCGCCCAGCAGCAGGGCCTCGCCGGGCTCGGTGGTGGCGTAGACCACCGTGCCCTCGCCAGCGGCGAACAGCGCCGACAGCTCCTCGCGCAGTTCCTCGCGCAGCTTGTAGTCCAGGTTCACCAGGGGTTCGTCGAGCAGCATCAGCGGCGCCCGCTTGGCCAGGGCGCGCGCCAGCGCCACGCGTTGCTGCTGCCCGCCCGACAGCTCGGCCGGCAGGCGGTCCAGGAAGGGCTCGATGTGCAGTCGCGCGGCCAGCGCACGCACGCGGGCCTCCACATCGCGCTCGCCGCGCAGGCGCAACGGCGAGGCGATGTTCTGCGCCACGGTCATCGAGGGGTAGTTGACGAACTGCTGGTAGACCATGGCCACGTTGCGCTCGCGCACCGGGCGGCGCGTCACGTCCTCGCCGTCCACCAGCACGCGCCCGGAACTCGCGGTGTCCAACCCGGCCATCACGCGCATCAGGCTGGTCTTGCCCGCCTGCGTGGCGCCCAGCAGCACCGTGACCGCGCCCGGCACGGGCGCCAGGCTCAGCGGGTACAGGTGGACCGAAGGCCCCACGGTCTTGGTGATCTGATCCAGTGACAGCTGCATGGGCGTGGTGGACGCGGCGTGCAATAAGTCCGGCGCCGCGCTTTCGTTTTCGCGTATCTTTGTTCGTTTTTTTTCCTTTTATGTTCGGTAAATACCCTTAGAAGTCCATCAGTGTTTTCCGATATGTTCGGAACCCGATCGCCGGCCACCCCGACATGAACCTGAATCCCCGCCACACGCAACTGCTCGACGAGGTCCGCGCGCACGGCCCCCAGACCATCGAAGCCCTGGCCGAACGTTTCGGCGTCACCCTGCAGACCGTTCGCCGCGACGTGCAGCGCCTGGCCGAGGCCGGCCTGCTGGCCCGCTTTCATGGCGGCGTGCGCCTGCCCGGCTCCACCACCGAGAACATCGCCTACCGCCAGCGCCAGGCCATGCAGGCCGACGCCAAACAGCGCATCGCGCGCGCCGTGGCGGCGCGCGTGCCCAACGGCTGCTCGCTGATCATGAACATCGGCACCACCATCGAGGCCGTGGCGCGCGAGCTGCAGCGCCACCGGGGCCTGCGCGTGATCACCAACAACCTGCACATCGCCTCGCTCATGAGCACCAACCCCGATTGCGAGGTCATCGTCGCGGGCGGCCAGGTGCGCGCGGCCGACCAGGGCATCGTGGGCGAGGCCACCGTGGACTTCATGCACCAGTTCAAGGTCGACATCGGCCTGATCGGCATCAGCGGCATCGAAGCCGACGGCACGCTGCGCGACTTCGACTACCGCGAGGTCAAGGTGGCTCGCGCCATCGTGGCGCAGTCGCGCCAGGTCTGGCTGGCCGCCGACCACAGCAAGTTCAACCGACCCGCCATGGTGGAGCTGGCCCGGCTCGACGACCTCGACGCCCTGTTCACCGACGCGGCACCGCCCGACCCCTTCAACGCGCTGATCGAGCAGAGCCACGTGGAATGCGTGGTCGCCGGCGAGCGCGCGGCACTCGCATCCTGAAAGCCCCGGAACACGACCGATGAACCCCACCCACCTGCTGGCCCTGGACCAGGGCACCTCCAGCTCGCGCAGCATCGTCTTCGACCGCCAGGGCCGCGTGGTGGCCATGGCCCAGCGCGAATTCCCGCAGATCTACCCGCAGCCCGGCTGGGTGGAGCACGACCCGCGCGATCTGTGGAACACCCAGCGGGAGACCGCGCGCGAGGTGCTGGCCAAGGCGGGTCTGCGCGCCGGCGAGGTGCGCGCGGTCGGCATCACCAACCAGCGCGAAACCACGCTGGTGTGGAACCGCCGCACCGGCGAGCCGGTGTACAACGCCATCGTCTGGCAGGACCGGCGCGCCGAGGGCGCCTGCGCCGCGCTGCGCGAACAGGGCCACGAGGCCCTGGTGCAGCGCAAGACCGGCCTGCGCATCGACGCCTACTTCTCGGGCACCAAGCTGCAGTGGATCCTGGACCACGTGCCCGGCGCGCGTGAACAGGCCGAGCGCGGCGAGCTGGCCTTCGGCACCGTGGACAGCTGGCTGATCTGGCAGCTCACGCGCGGCGCGCGCCACGTCACGGACCACAGCAACGCCGCGCGCACCATGCTGTTCAACGTGAACACGCGCGACTGGGACGACGAGCTGCTGGAGCTGCTGCGCATCCCGCGGTCCCTGCTGCCGCAGACGCTGCCGTCCAGCGACGACTTCGGCCAGGTGCACGCCGACTGGCTGGGCGGCACCCTCCCCATTGGCGGCGTGGCCGGCGACCAGCAGAGCGCGCTGTTCGGCCAGGCCTGCTTTCGGGCCGGCATGGCCAAGAACACCTATGGCACGGGCTGCTTCATGCTCATGCACACCGGCGAACGCTTCCAGACCAGCCAGAACGGCCTCATCACCACGTCCTGCGCGCAGGCGCCGGGCCCGGCGCAGTACGCGTTGGAAGGCAGCGTGTTCATCGGCGGCGCGGTGGTGCAGTGGCTGCGCGACGGCCTGCGCGCCATCGAAGCCAGCAGCGGGGTGCAGGCCCTGGCCGAAAGCGTGCCCGACGCCGACGGCGTGGTGGTGGTGCCGGCCTTCACCGGCCTGGGCGCGCCCTACTGGCGGCCCGATGCGCGCGGCACCATCACCGGCCTCACGCGTGGCACCACCATCGCGCACATCGCGCGCGCCGCGCTGGAGAGCATCGCCTTTCAGAGCGCGGCCCTGCTGCAGGCCATGAGCCGCGACGCCGTGGCCGCGGGCGGCGTGCCGGTGAGCGAGCTGCGCGTGGACGGGGGCGCCAGCGTCAACGACCTGCTGATGCAGATCCAGGCCGACCTGCTCGGCATTCCCGTGGTGCGCCCGGCCGTGGTGGAGACCACCGCGCTCGGCGCGGCCTACCTCGCGGGGCTGCACGCGGGCGTGTACCAGGGCACGGACGAACTCAGCGCGCAGTGGCGCGCCGAGCGCCGCTTCGAGCCGCAGATTTCGCGCGAGCGGGCGGCCGAGAAGATGGCGGCCTGGGAGCACGCGGTGCGGCAGACGACCGCTGCCTAGGGCCGCGGCGCGCGGCGACAATGGCGCGCATGAACACGCCCGCATCTCCCTCCCCCCTCATCACCTTCATCGGCGGCGGCAACATGGCCAGCGCCGTCATCGGCGGCCTGCTGCGCCAGGGCCATGCGCCCAGCGCCCTCCAGATCGTCGAACCCTGGGAGGAGCAGCGCGCCCGCCTGGCTCAGCAGTTCCCCGGCGTGGCGCTGTTCGGCGCGGCGGGCGCAGGGCTCAAGCCGTCGGACCTGGTGGTCTGGGCCGTGAAGCCGCAAACCTTCAAGGACGCGGCGCTCGCCGCCGGCCCGCACCTGGGCGGCGCCCTGCACCTGAGCGTGGCCGCCGGCATCACCAGCGACAGCATGGCCGCCTGGCTGGGCACGCAGCGCATCGTGCGCGCCATGCCCAACACGCCCGCGCTCGTGGGCTTGGGCATGACCGGCTTGTTCGCGCGCGACGGCGCCTCGGCCGCCGACCGCGCCCTGGTCGAGCGCGTGGTGCGCACCACGGGCGAGCTGGTCTGGGTGGCCACCGAGCGCGATCTGGACGCCGTCACCGCGCTGTCCGGATCGGGCCCGGCCTATGTGTTCTATTTCCTCGAGGCCATGCGCGACGCCGGCGCGCGCATGGGCCTGCCGGCCGACACCGCGCTGCAACTGGCCGTGGGCACCTTCGTGGGCGCGGCCACGCTGGCGCAACGCTCGGCCGAACCGCCACAGGTGCTGCGCGAGCGCGTCACCTCCAAGGGGGGCACCACCTACGCCGCGCTCACGGCCATGGAGGCCGCGGGCATGAAGGCGTCGTTCGAAACGGCGCTGAAGGCGGCGCAGCGACGCGCCGAGGAACTGGGGCAGGAGTTCGGCCGGTAGGACCGGCGCCCACTAGGCCAGGCGGCGGTGCATGTGCACCTTGGCGTGCAGGCGCCCGTCCACCACGATGGCACGCGGCTCGGTGCCGAACGCGACGAAGCCGGCCTCCTGGTACAGCCGGATGGCGGATGCGTTGCCTTCGGTGACGGTGAGCACCAGGTCCGTCCGCCCGATGGACGCCGCATGGGCCATGAGCGCCCGCAGCAGCCCGCGCCCCCAGCCGCGCCCGGCCGCTTCCCTGGCCACGTACATCGCCACCACCGTGCCCTGGTGCCGTTGCTTGGCGCGCGACGGGCAGTCGAGACCGACCATGCCCACCAGCGCGCCGCCGTCGTCGAACGCGCCCCAGAAAGGCACCTCACCCGACCCCAGGCGCTGCCGCGATTCCTCGAGTGGCCGCGCGCTCGCCTCTTCCCAATCGGAGGTGAAGGCCTGGGGGTGCTCACGCAGCGCGCGCAAGCGCAGTTCGCGGTAGGCGGGCGCGTCGTCGGACGTCAGGCGGCGAATGGGCATCTGTGAAAAAAGGGAGGGCAGCGAAGCATTGCCTGGGCGAGCCAAGCCCTCAGACCAGGCCGACCGCCACCCCGATGAACAGCGTGAACCCCAGCCAGTGGTTGGCGCGGAAGGCCGCGAAACAGCCTTCGCGCGTGCGTGCACGGATCAGCGTGAAGTGCCAGGCCACCTGGGCCAACGCCACGGCCAGCGCGGCCAGCCACACCAGTGAGCGCAGCTGCGGCCACAGGGCCAGGGTCCAGATCGCCAGGTGCAGCAGGTAGAAGGCCGTCACCGCCGCCACGTCGGCGCGGCCGAGGGTGATGGCGGAGGTCTTCATGCCGATGCGAAGGTCGTCGTCGCGGTCGACCATGGCGTACTCGGTGTCGTAGGCCAGCACCCAGAACAGGTTGCCCAGCAGCAGCACCCAGGCCAGCGTGGGCACGGCCCCCTGCACCGCCGCGAAGGCCATGGGAATGCCGAAGCTGAAGGCCACGCCCAGCACCGCCTGCGGCATGGACACCAGCCGCTTGGCGAAGGGGTAGGCCAGGGTGATCGCCAGCGCCGCGAAGGACAGCGCGATGGTGAGCGCATTGGTGGTGAGCACCAGGCCGAAGGCAAGCAAGGCCAACACCGCGCCCACGGCCAGCGCCTCTTTCACCGACACCTGGCCCGAGGTGACGGGCCGCTGGGCGGTGCGCTTGACGTGGCGGTCGAAGTCGCGGTCGGCCACGTCGTTGACGCAGCAGCCGGCGCTGCGCATCAGCACGGTGCCCAGCGTGAACACCAGCAGCAGATGCCAGCCGGGAAAGCCGCCCGCCGCCACCCACAGCGCCGACAGCGTGGGCCACAGCAACAGCAGCCAGCCGGCGGGGCGGTTCCAGCGGATCAGGTCGAGCCAGAGCGACAGGCGCGAGGGCGCCCGCGGAGCGGGGGCGGTGGTCGTCACGACAGTCTCTTCACGCCCGGCAGCTCGCAGGCGTAGATGGCGTTGCGCAGTTCGGCGATGGCCTCGTAGCGCGTGAAGCTGCGCCGCCAGGCCAGCACCACGCGGCGCGTGGGCGCCTCGCCCTGGAACGGCAGGTAGCGCACGTAGGGCGAATCGCCCAGGTCGTCGCGGGCCGCCTGGGGGCCGCCCAGGGCCGAGCGCGGCACCGACAGGCGCGGCACCAGGGTCACGCCCATGCCGGCGGCCACCATGTGCTTGATGGTCTCCAGCGAGGAGCCTTCGAAGCTCTTGCGGATGCCCTCGGTGTCGTTGGAGAAGCGCGCGAACTCGGGGCAGACCTCCAGCACGTGGTCGCGAAAGCAGTGGCCCGTGCCCAGCAGCAGCATGGTCTCGCGCTTGAGCTCGTCGGCCGTGATGTGGCCCTGCGCGGCCAGCGGGTGCGTGTGCGGCACGGCGGCCATGAACGGCTCGTCGTACAGCGGCGCGATGGCCAGGTTGGTGTCGGGAAACGGCTCGGCCAGGATGGCGCAGTCGATCTCGCCCAGGCGCAGCTGCTCCAGCAGCTTGGTGGTGAAGTTTTCCTGCAGCACCAGCGGCATCTGCGGCGTGCGCTCGATCACCTGGCGCACCAGCTCGGGCAGCAGGTAGGGGCCGATGGTGTAGATGACGCCAAGCTTGAGCGGGCCGGCCAGCGGGTCCTTGCCGCGCTTGGCGATCTCCTTGATGGCCGCGGCCTGCTCCAGCACGGTCTGGGCCTGGCGCACGATGTCCTCGCCCAGGGGCGTGACCGCGATCTCGCTGGCGTTGCGCTCGAAGATCTTGAGCTCGAGTTCCTCCTCGAGCTTCTTGATCGCCACCGACAGCGTGGGCTGCGAGACGAAGCAGGCCTCGGCCGCCTTGCCGAAGTGCTTCTCGCGGGCCACGGCCACGATGTACTTGAGTTCGGTGAGCGTCATGGGCTTATTGTGCCCCCCTGCGCCGCTGCGCGTCTTCCCCCCAGGGGGACCACGCCAGTGGCCCGGCGAAGCCGGTTCCACGGCGTGTCTGGATCAGACACGCGCGCCGGACTGGCTTCAGGCCTTCAGGTACTCGGCCTTGCTGCCGAGCCAGCGCGCCAGGTGCTGCTCGGCCTCGCGCGGGTGCTGGTCCAGCATGGTCCGAGCGGCCTCGCGCGCCCAGTCCAGCAGGTGGGTGTCGGTGGCCAGGTCGGCGAAGCGCAGCAGCGGCGCCCCGGACTGGCGCGCGCCCAGGAACTCGCCCGGGCCACGGATGTCCAGGTCGCGGCGCGCGATCTCGAAGCCGTCGTTGGTCTCGACCATGGCCTTCAGGCGCTCGCGCGCGGTCTCGCCCAGGCGCCCGCCTTCAGGCGGCGAGTACATCAGCACGCAGGCCGAGGCCGCCGCGCCGCGTCCCACGCGCCCGCGCAGCTGGTGCAGCTGCGACAGTCCGAAGCGCTCGGCGTGCTCGATCACCATGAGCGAGGCATTGGGCACATCCACCCCCACCTCGATGACCGTGGTGGACACCAGCACGCCCATCTGACCCTGCTCGAACAGCGACATGACCGCCTTCTTTTCGGCCGGCGACATGCGCGAATGCAGCAGGCCCACCAGCACGCCCGGCAGGGCCTGCGACAGCTCGGCGTGCGTGGCGGTGGCGTTGCTCAGGTCCAGGGCCTCGCTCTCCTCGATCAGCGGGCACACCCAGTAGACCTGCCGGCCTTCGTCGATCTGGCCGCGGATGCGCGCCACCACCTCGGCGCGGCGCGCATCGCTCACCACCTTGGTCACGATGGGCGTGCGCCCGGGCGGCAGCTCGTCGATGGTGGAGACGTCCAGGTCGGCGTAGTAGCTCATGGCCAGGGTGCGCGGAATGGGCGTGGCCGACATCATCAGAAGGTGCGGCTCCAGCGCGCCACCGGTCTTGCCGCGCAGCGCCAGGCGCTGCGCCACGCCGAAGCGGTGCTGCTCGTCGATGAGGGCCAGCGCCAGGCGCTGGAACACCACCTGGTCCTGGATCACCGCGTGCGTGCCCACCACCAGCGCGGCCTCGCCGCTGGCGATGAGCGCCAGCATCTCCGCGCGCTGCTTTTTCTTCTGGCTGCCGGTGAGCCAGGCCACGCGTTTGCCCAGCGGTTCGAGCAGCGGCTCCAGCCAGCCGATGAGCTTGCGAAAGTGCTGCTCGGCCAGGATCTCGGTCGGCGCCATCAGCGCGCACTGCCAGCCCGCGTCGATGGCGATGGCCGCCGCCAGCGCGGCCACCACCGTCTTGCCCGAGCCCACGTCGCCCTGCAGCAGGCGGTGCATGGGCACCTGGCGCCCCAGGTCGAGCGCGATCTCCTCGCCCACGCGGCGCTGGGCGGCCGTGAGCGCGAAGGGCAGCGCCGCCAGCAGCTGCTCGTGCAGGCCTTCGCGGCGCAGCGGCAGCGCGGGCGCGCGCAGGGCGTCGCGCTCGCGCTTGGCCAGGGCCTGGGACAGCTGCTGGGCCAGCAGCTCCTCGGCCTTGAGGCGCTGCCAGGCGGAGTGGCTGCCATCCTCCAGCGCGGCCAGCGCCACGTCGGGCGCGGGGTGGTGCAGCTGCTGCAGCGACTCGCGCAGCGTGGGACTCACGCGCGCCGTGCGCTGCAGCGAGGCCAGCAGATCGGGCGGCAGGGTCTCGCGCAGGTCCACGCGGGCCAGCGCGCCCACCACGGCCTTGCGCAGGTAAGCCTGGGGCAGCTGCGCGCTGGTGGGGTAGATGGGCGTGAGCGCGTTCGGCAGCTCACCGCCCGCCAGCTTGAACGCCGGGTGCAGCATGGTGTAGCCCGCGAAGCCGCCCTTGAGTTCGCCGCGCGCGCGGATGCGCGCGCCCACCGCCAGCGTTTTCTGGTGCGAGGGGTAGAAGCTGAAAAAGCGCAGCGTGCAGGTGTCGCTGCCGTCGTCCAGCGTCACCAGCAGCTGGCGCCGGCCACGGTACTGCACCTCGCTGTGCGTGACCGTGCCCTCGATTTGCACCACCGAGCCCTCGCGCGCCTCGCGCAGGGCCATCACCCGGGTCTCGTCCTCATAGCGCAGCGGCAGGTGCAGCGCGAGGTCGATGTCGCGCTTGAGGCCCAGCTTGTGCATGGCCTTCTGCGGCGCGGACAGGGCCTTGGGCGGGGTTGGGGCGGCGGTGGCGGCGGGTTCGGCCATGGGACAATTCTGCCTTCGCCCCTCCCCCTTCCTTGGAACGGGTCCGTCCGGCCCTCAAGCGACATGAGCTCTCCCGCCGACCACCGCCGCTTCACCCTGAGCGACTTCGACTTCGCTCTGCCCCCCGAACTCATCGCCCAACACCCGGCGCCCGAGCGCAGCGCCTCGCGCCTGCTCGATGGCCGCGCCGACGCGCCCGTGGACCGCGTATTCCACGAGCTGCCCGGCCTGCTGGACCCCGGCGACCTGCTGGTCTTCAACGACACCCAGGTCATCAAGGCCCGCCTGTTCGGTCGCAAGGCCACGGGCGGCGCCGTGGAGCTGCTGGTGGAGCGCGTGCTGCAAAACCACGAGGTGGTGGCGCACATGAAGGTGAGCAAAAAGCCCTCGGTGGGCGCGGTGCTGGAGATGGACGGCGGCTTCAGCGCCGAACTGCTCGGCCGTTGGCCCGACGAGAAGGGCGCCCTGTTCCGCTGGCGCTTCAGCGGCGAGCCGCACGCCCTGATGGCCGCGCATGGCCACGTGCCGCTGCCGCCCTACATCGAGCACGGCGACACCACCGAGGACGAGCGCCGCTACCAGACCGTGTTCGCCAAACACCCGGGTGCCGTGGCCGCCCCCACCGCCGCGCTGCACTTCGACGAGGCCCTGCTGACCGCGCTGCGCGCGCGCGGCGTGCAGACGGCCGAGGTCACGCTGCACGTGGGCGCCGGCACCTTCCAGCCGGTGAAGACCGAGAACATCGCCGAGCACACCATGCACGCCGAGTGGTACCGCGTACCCGATGCCACGATCGCCGCCATCGAGGCCTGCCGCGCGCGCGGCGGGCGCGTGGTGGCGGTGGGCACCACCACCGTGCGCACGCTGGAGAGCTGGGCCGCCTTCGGCCGCACCGAGGGCGACACGCAGATCTTCATCACGCCGGGCTTTCGCTTCCAGGTGGTGGACCGGCTGATCACCAACTTTCACCTGCCGAAGAGCACGCTGATGATGCTGGTGAGCGCCTTCGCGGGCTACGAGCGCGTAATGGCGCTGTACCGCCATGCCATCGAACAGCGCTACCGCTTCTTCAGCTACGGTGACGCGATGCTGCTGCGCCGGCGCTGAACGCGCGGCGGCTCACGGCGTTTGCAGCCGGCTGATGTACTCGATCAGCGTCAGGATGCGCGCGCGCACCACCTCGGCCGGCTCGTAGAGGCCGCGCGCCTCGCGCAGGCGCTGCCCCTCCTCGATGCGGTACTCCCGTCCCCAGACGGGCATGTCGCGCACCCCGTGGCTGGGTATGGCGGCGGTGCCCTCGATCACCGCATACATGCGGTTGACCGGCAGCACGCCGCCGTTTTTCTTCGCCAGTTGCGACAGATCCGGTGGACTCTTCTGCAACAGGCCGCCGAGCGGACCGTTGCCCTTGCCGTCCACGCCATGGCACGCGGCGCAGTTGTCGGTGAACTCCAGTTTGCCCAGGTCAACGGTGGCCTGGGGCGCCTGCGCCTGCGCGGCCAGGGCGCCCAGCAGGCTGGCCGCCACGGCCGCGTACTTGATCGACTTTTTCATGGGATGCCTCCAGTGGGGTTGAAGCGAAGGCCACACCACCACGCCGCAGTGGTGAACCCTCGAATTCATCCTAGGAGGCGCCGGTGCCACCCATGTTGACGCGGCGCAAGTTGCGGGCGCCGCCCCGCCCGCCTCAGCCCAGGTCCAGGTAGACCCGACCGCCCTCCACCTTCACCGGCCAGGTCTTCACGGCCTCGGTGGCCGGCGCGCAGGTGGGCGCGCCGCTGCGCACGTCGAAGCGGCCCTGGTGGAAGGGGCACTCGATCTCGTGGCCCTCCAGGAAGCCGTCACAGAGCTTGGCGTGGCCGTGCGTGCAGAGGTTGTCGGTGGCGAACACCTCGCCGTCGATCGCGAACAAGGCAATGTCGTGGCCCTCGGGCGCGACGGGAATGCCGGCGCCCTCGAACAGGTCGGCCTCGGCGGCCACGTCGGTCCATCGGGGGGTGGTCATGTCGTGCTCCTGCGTCGCGGGGTCAATCGGGCGTCAGGCCGGCCCGCTGGATCACGGGGCGCCAGCGCGCCTGTTCCTCGCGCATGAAGCGGCCCAGTTCTTCCGGGGTGCTGGCGATCACGTCGAAGTACTGGGCCCTGAGCTTCTCGGCGACCTCGGGCTCGCGCAGCGTGGCCACCAGGGCCTGGTTCAAACGCTGCACGATGGCCGGCGGCGTGCCGGCCGGCGCCATGTAGGCGAACCAGGGCGCGGCCTGGATGTCGGGCACGCCCGACTCCTTGAGCGTGGGCACCTCGGGCAACAGCGGCGAGCGCTCGGCCGACGTAATGGCCAGCACCTTGAGCTTGCCGGCCTTGGCCTGCGGCATCACGGTGGCGCCGGGCAGGCAGGCGAAGTGCACGTCGCCCTGCAGCATGGCCGTGACCGCCTGCGAGGACGAGGCGTAGGGGATGTGCACCGCGAAGGACTTGGTCTTGATCTTGAGCAGCTCCACGCCCAGGTGCGAGATGGAACCGTTGCCGGTGGAGGCGAAGTTGTACTGGCCCGGGCGCGCGCGCAGCGCGTCCAGCCAGCCCTTGACCGAATCCACGCCCATGCTGTTGGCCGCGGCGCAGACGTTGGGCGAGGTCACGGCCAGCGTCACCGGGGCCAACTCGCGGAACGGGTCGTAGCGCAGGTTCTTGTAGAGGATGGTGTTGTAGACCAGGGGCGCGTTGACCGAGAGCAGGAAGGTCTGCCCGTCGGGCGTGGCCTTGGCCACGTACTCGGTGCCCGAGTTGCCGCCAGCGCCGGGGCGGTTCTCCACGATGAAGGCCTGGCCCAGGCGGGCCGTCAGGCGCTCGTTGACGAGGCGCGCCAGGATGTCGGGCGAGGAGCCTGGGCCATAGGGCACCACCACGCGCACCGGGCGCTGCGGCCAATCGGTGGCCGGGGCCGCCTGGGCCAGGGCCTGCCCGGCGGTGGTGGCCAGCGTGAGGCCGGCAAGCAGCGCGGCGCAGCGGTTCTGGATTCGGTTCATGTCGGGTCTCCGGTTTCGACGTCGCTCATCTGGGTGAAGTCGGTCTGTTCTCGCGCGATGAAGCCGGCGATCAGCGCGCGGTAGCAGGCCTCCACCACCTCGGGGTAGGCGCCATGGCGCTCGGCCAGGGCCAGCACCTTGTCGATGACCTGCTGCTGGCGCGCCGGCGCCGACACCTGGAAGGCGTCGCGCTTGAAGCGGGCCGCGTCCTTCACGTAGCGCCCGCGCTCGGCCAGCAGGGCCACGATCTTCTGGTCCAGCGCGTCGATGTTCTCGCGCACCTCGGCCAGGTTGCGGCACAGGGGCACGTAGGCCGGGTCGTTGAAACGCCGCAGCGGGCCGCCGTGGGGATCGGGCTCCTTGTTGTTCTGTGTCATATCGGGTAGATGATGGCGTTGGGGATCATTTCGCTGTCGTACACGCACAGCCGCTGCGCGAACTTCAGGCCTTGCGGGGTGCGCACCACCACGTCGAGGTAGCGCCCGACGTTGAACACGGTGCTCGGGCCATCCAGCTTGGTGCGGAACACCGCGTAATTGGCCTCGCAGTGCAGCGCGCCGCGCTCGTCCCTCCGTCGCACCAGCGGCGCGCCCACGACGTGGCGCTGGTAGTAAGGGTCGTGGAACAGGGTTTCCTTGATGCCGTACACGCGGTCGCGCAGCATGGCCTGGCTCTCGAAGGACAGCGTGGCCAGCGGGAAGCCGCGCTCGTGGTTTTCGCGCGGCTGCAGCTTGTAGACGCAGTCCTCGGTGAAGAAGCCGGGCCAGAGGTCCCACTGGCCGCTGTCCACGGCAGAGGCGTAATCGGCGTACAGGGCCTGAAGCTCGTGGTAGAGCGACAGGTCCAGGGCGGCGGTGTCGCGGTTCATAGCGGGGCCTCCATCACCTGGCGCCAGTAGGCGTACATGCCGCGGATCAGGGTCTCGGTGACCATGTGGTCGGTCTCGCCCACCTCGCGGCCGCCGAGTTCGGCCAGCGCCCGGTGGCCGGGTTTGCTCTCGAAGCCCTGCTGCGAGAACTCGATCACCTCGCCGTCGTCGGCGCTGACGAAACCGCCCGGGCCGAACAGGTTGGCCTGGCGCAGGCGGCGCTGGGTCATCTCGGGTGTGTCGTCCTCGAAGCCGAAGTGCGTCCAGACGAAATCGAAGGCGCCGTGGCCATCGGGCTGGATGTGGCGCGTGGACACGCTGTTGACCTGCTGCTGGAAGATCACGCTGGGGAACAGCGTGGTCATCACCGCCGTGGGGCCGCCCCACCAGGGCTCGGGCACGATGTCGAGGAAGCGCGGGTCCTCCAGCTGCATGCTGGACTTGAAGCTGGAGACCTGCGTGACCTGCGAGGCGCTGCCCGTGGCCTGCCCCGCGCTGCCGCGCGTGGAGATCATGGCCGCGTGTCGGTGGTGCGCGTCCATGCGCAGCTCCGACTTGTTGTCGGCGCGCCAGAGGCCGAAGGTGACGAACCAGGTGTGCAGCAGGCCCGGGTGGTACGGGTCCTTGATGTTCTCCTGCATCAGCTTCCAGTTGCCGGGGATGCGCTGGCGGTTGTAGCCCAGGATGTTGAGCTTTCGGCCGTTGAACAGGCGGTCGAAGTAGCCCAGGATGGTCGGGCCCATGTAGTCCTCCAGCGACTCCACCTCGGGGTCGAAGGAGGCGAACACCACGCCGCCGCGCACGGCCACCTTCAGCTGCGTGAGGTGGTGCTGCTTGGGGTCGAAGTCGGCCGGCATGCCGCCCTTGACCTGGCCGTCCTGGCGCACGCCGCGGCGCAGGGGCACGCCCTGCAGATCACCATTGAGCGCGTAGCTCCACTGGTGGTAGGGGCAGACGAACTCCTTCTTGTTGCCGTGGCGCTCGCGGCAGAAGCGCATGCCGCGGTGGGCGCAGACGTTCTCCACCACGTGGATGGCGCCGCCCTCGGCCCGCACCATGATGACCGAGCGCTCGCCCACCACCGAACGGCGGTAGTCGCCCGGGTTGGGGATCTCGGCCTCCAGGCCCACGTAGCACCAGTGGCCACGGTAGAAGAAGCGTTCGAGCTCGCGCCGGTGGCGCTGCTCATCGGTGTAGACGGCGAAGGGGATGCGGCTGGTGTCGCCGGCCTCCCAGCGCAAAGCGTCCGGCGCGCCGCCGGTGTCGGGCGTGGGGTTCATGGTCTTGTCTCCAAGGGTCGGTGCGCGTGGGGCACGCCGCGATGTTGGCGCGCCGCGCATCATCCGGCAACGGAATCCAGGTGATACAAGATATTCACAAATAGAATACCGACCCCCATGGAGCTGTCCGAGATCGACCTGAACCTGCTGGTGGTGCTGCACCAGCTGCTGCGCGAGCGCAATGTCTCGCGCGTGGCGGCCAGCCTGGGGCAAAGCCAGCCGGCGGTGAGCAACGCGCTGCGCCGCCTGCGCGAATGCCTGGGCGACGAGCTGTTCCTGCGCAAGCCGCACGGCATGGAGCCCACACCCTACGCGCAGCAGCTCGCCGAGCCCGTGGCCCAGGCCCTGGGCACGCTGCGCGAGGCACTCAACGTGCGCGCCTCCTTCGACCCCGCACACGGCCAGCGCTGCTTCACCCTGGCGCTCAGCGACGTGGGCGAGATCTACTTCCTGCCGGTGCTGATGGACGCGCTGGCCGCCGAGGCGCCGGGCGTCACCCTGCGCTGCGTGCCCGTGGCGCACGAGGCGCTGCGCGAGGAAATGGCCAGCGGTCAGGTCGACCTGGCGCTGGGCTCGCTGCCGCAGCTGCAGTCGGGCTTCTTCCAGCAGGCGCTGTTCCGCCAACCCTACGTGGCGCTGATGCGCGCCGGCCACCCCCTGGCCGGCACCCGCAAGGCCCTGGGCGCGGCCCAGTACCGGCAGGCCGCGCACGTGCGCGTGGTGGCCGCCGGCACCAGCCACGGCCAGGTCGACACCGCGCTCGAGCGCCTGGGCGTGGCGCGCCAGGTGCACCTGACGGTGCCGCACTACGTGGCCCTGGGCCATGTGCTGGCGGAGACCGACCTCATCGCCACGGTGCCCGAGCGCTTCGCCCGGCGCGCCCTCGGCCCCTTCGATCTGGTCATGCGCCCGCTGCTGCTGCGCCTGCCCACCAACACCATCCACCAGCTCTGGCACGCCCACCTGCACCGCGACCCCGGCCACCTGTGGCTGCGCGGCCTGGTGGCGCGGCTGTTCGGCGACCTGCCGGCCTGAGACCGCACCGCCCCCCGCGCCCATCCATCGAGACACGAGACACCCCATGCTGACCTTCGAGGTACTCAAGACCGACCCCAGCAGCCACGCGCGCCGCGCCACGCTCACGCTCAACCACGGCGTGGTGCAGACGCCCATCTTCATGCCCGTGGGCACCTACGGCACGGTCAAGGGCGTGACGCCCGCCAGCCTGGAGGCCATGGGCGCGCAGATCATCCTGGGCAATACCTTCCACCTGTGGATGCGCCCCGGACAGGAGGTGATGAAAAGCTTCGGCGGCCTGCACGCCTTCGAGCGCTGGAACAAGCCCATCCTCACCGACTCGGGCGGCTTCCAGGTCTGGAGCCTGGGCGAGATGCGCAAGATCACCGAGCAGGGCGTGCACTTCGCCAGCCCCGTCAACGGCGACAAGCTCTTCATGTCGCCCGAGGTGAGCATGCAGATCCAGACCGGGCTCAACAGCGACATCGTCATGCAGCTCGACGAGTGCACACCGTACGAGACCAAGGGCCACATCACCACCGAGGCCGAGGCGCGCCAGAGCATGGAGATGAGCCGGCGCTGGGCGCAGCGCTCCAAGGCCGAGTTTCAGCGCCTGGAAAACCCCAACGCGCTGTTCGGCATCGTGCAGGGCGGCATGTTCGAGCACCTGCGCCAGGAGTCGCTGGACGCGCTGGTGGAGATGGACTTCCCCGGCTACGCCATCGGCGGCGTGAGCGTGGGCGAGCCCAAGGAGGAGATGCGCCGCATCATGGCCCACACCCCGCACCGCCTGCCCGCGCACAAGCCGCGCTACCTGATGGGCGTGGGCACGCCAGAGGACCTGGTGGAAGGCGTGGCCTGCGGCGTGGACATGTTCGACTGCGTCATGCCCACGCGCAACGCGCGCAACGGCACGCTGTTCACGCGCTTCGGCGACCTGAAGATCCGCAACGCGCGGCACAAGGCCGACCACCGCCCGCTGGACGAGACCTGCACCTGCTACGCCTGCGCCGGCAACAGCGGCGTGAGCTGGGCCGAGGGCGGGCGCGAGGGCTTCAGCCGCGCCTACCAGCACCACCTGGACCGCTGCGGCGAGATGCTGGGCCCCATGCTGGCCAGCATCCACAACCTGCACTACTACCTGAACCTCATGAAGGAGGTGCGCGCGGCGCTGGAGGCGGGCATGTTCGGCGAATTCCGGCAGCGCTTCCACGCGGAGCGGGCGCGCGGGGTCTGAACTTTCGCGGCAGCGCAGCAAATGGCACGCGATTAAGCTGCGCGCCATGAGCCCGCCCGCCACCCCCCGCCACGTCCTGCCCGTCCTGGTGCTCGCCCAGTTCGCGGGCACCTCACTCTGGTTCGCGGTGAATGCGGTCATGCCCGACCTGCAGCGCGAGCTCGGTTGGGCCACCAGCGCGGTGGGCACGCTCACCTCGGCGCTGCAGTTCGGCTTCATCGCGGGCACGCTGGTGTTCGCGTTGCTGGCCATCGCGGACCGCTTCGCGCCGCGGCGGGTGTTCCTGGTGTGCGCGCTGGCGGGTGCCGCTTGCACCGTGGGCGCGTGGTGGACGGTGCGCGACTACACCTCGCTGCTGCTGTGGCGCTTCGCGACCGGCTTCTTCCTGGCGGGCATCTACCCGGTGGGCATGAAGATCGCCGCCCAGTGGTACAGCAAGGGCCTGGGCGCGGCCCTGGGCCTGCTGATCGCGGCGCTGGTGGTGGGCTCGGCCAGCGCGCATGCCCTGCGCGCCCTCGGCGACGCCCTGCCCTGGCCCACGCTGATGCTGGGCGTGGCCGCGCTGGCGGCCGCGGGCGGTGTGCTGCTGTACGCGGCGCTGGGCGATCCGCCCGGCGCGGTGGCGCGCGTGAGCCAGCTGCAGTGGCGCGCCCTGGGCACCGTGTGGACGGATCCGCGCGTGCGCAGCTCGGTGCTGGGCTACTTCGGCCACATGTGGGAGCTCTACACCATGTGGGTCATGGTGCCGCTGATCCTGGCCACGCGGCTGTCGGGCACCGGTCTGTCCTGGGCCGCGTTTCTCGTGCTTGGCGCGGGCGCGCTGGGCTGCGCGGGCGGCGGCTGGGTGGCGCAGCGCTGGGGCAGCGCGCGCGTGGCGGGCGCGCAGCTGGCCATGAGCGGCGCCTGCTGCCTGGCCACGCCGCTGATGCTGGGTGCGCCCGACCTGGCCTTCTACGCCTGGCTGGTGCTCTGGGGCATCACGGTGTCGGGCGACTCGCCGCAGTTCAGCACGCTCACCGCGCGCAACGCGCCGCCGCAAGCCGTGGGCAGCGTGCTCACGCTCACCAACAGCATCGGCTTCGGCATCAGCATCGCGAGCATCCTGCTGTTCGTGTGGCTGGCCGACTCGGTGCCGCTTGGCGCACTGCTGCCCTGGCTGGCCATTGGCCCCGCGCTGGGGCTGTGGGCGCTGCGCCCGCTGCTGGCCGAAGAGCGCGCGCCGCGCTGATCAGTCCTTGGCCTCCAGGAATTCCTGCGGGTCGGGCAAGGGCGTGGTGTTGACCTGCATTTCCTCGGGCTTGAGCTGTTCGGTGAAACCTTCGATCGAACCCATGCTCTGGCGATCGCGCCGCGCCACGGGGTCGGACAGCAGGTAAGCCACCGACAACTGCCCCAGCGCGCGCAGCGAGTCGACGTGCGTGCGTTCCTGCGCATGCGAGGCGTCGGCGCCGAAGCCGATGAGCGCGGTGCGGATGTCGTTGCCGGCCTCGACGGCGGCGGCCGAGTCGCTGCGGTAGAACTTGAAGACGTCGCGCCGGTGCTCGATGCCATGCGCCTGCGCCAGCTTGATGAGCTTGTGCGAGAGGTGGTAGTCGAAAGGCCCCGACAGGTCCTGCAGACAGATGGTGACGGCGCGCTCGTCGGTGGCCTGGCCCGGCGCGGCGATGGCGATGTCCAGGCTCACCATCTCGGCGATGTCGCCGTGCAGCGCGGCCGAGGCGCCCGACCCCACCTCCTCGGTGATGGTGAACAGCGGGTGCACGTCCACCGGCAGGGGCGCGCCGCTGTCCTGGATCGCCTTGCAGGCGGTCAGCAGCACCGCCACGGCGGCCTTGTCGTCGAGGTAGCGGGCGTTGATGTAGCCGCCGGGCTGCACCTCGGGCTGCGGGTCGAAGGCGATCCAGTCGCCCACGTGCACGCCGGCGCCGGCGAGATCGGCCCGGCTGTGCAGCGGCAGGTCCAGCCGCACCTCGACGTTGTCCCAGGTGTTGGGCTGGGCGTTGATGGCATCGCCGAAGGCATGGCCCGAAGTCATCAGCGGCAGGCAGGTGCCGCGGATCTGCTGGGTGTCGGTGAACAGCGTGAGCCGCCCGCCCTCGGCGAAGCGCGAGGACCAGGTGCCGATGGGCACCACCCCCACGCGGCCGTTGTCCTTCAGCTCGCGCACCATGGCGCCGAGCGTGTCCAGGTGGGCCACGATGGCGCGCGCCGGGTGCCGTTCCTGGCCCCTGAGCGTGGCACGGATGGCGCCGCGGCGCGTGATCACATAGGGAATGCCGAGTCCATCGAGCCGGCCCGCGACGTAACGCACCACGGCGTCGGTCAGGCCCACGGGGCTGGGAATGGCGAGCAGCTGCAGCAGGGTCTCTTCGAGGTAGGCCTCGTCGAGTGGCGGCAGGGGGAGGCGGGCGTTGTCGCTGGTGTTCATGGTGCGGTGGGCGCCGCTGGCGCGGTGCCTGGGAAGAGCAGGTCCACGAAGCGCTGCGCCGTCGGTTGGGGTTCGTGGTTGGCCAGGCCCGGGCGTTCGTTGGCCTCGATGACCACATAGTCGGGGCCCTCCACCGAGGGCACCAGGAAGTCCAGGCCGGTGACCGGGATGTCGAGCACGCGGCTGGCGTGTTCGGCCGCCGTGCGCAGCGCCGGGTGCAGGCGGTCCGTCACGTCGTGGATGGTGCCGCCGGTGTGCAGGTTGGCGGTGCGCCGCACGGGCAGCGACTCGCCGAAGGGCAGCACGTCGCCCAGCGCATGGCCCTGGCCGGCCAGGCAGCGCCGGGTCTCGCCGTCCACGGGGATGCGCGACTCGCCGCCCGTGGCCGCCGCGCGGCGGCGGCTCTGCTTGTCGATGAGCTCGGCGATGGTGGACTGGCCGTCGCCCACCACGGTGGCGGGCTGGCGCACGGCGGCGGCCACCACCTGGTGGTTGATGACCACGATGCGCAGGTCCTGCCCTTCGCAGAACTGCTCCAGCAGCACGCCGCCGCCGAAATGGCTGGCGTGCTCGATCGCCGTCTCCACTTCTTCGATGGACGTGAGGTTGACCGCGATGCCCTTGCCCTGCTCGCTGTCCACCGGCTTGACCACCACCGCGCCGTGCTGGCGCAGGAAGGCCTCGTTGTGCTCGCGGTCGCTGGCCGTGGCCTGGGCCGGCACCGCCAGTCCCGCGCGCGCCAGCAGGCGCGAGGTCACGCGCTTGT
This sequence comes from Hydrogenophaga borbori, assembly GCF_003417535.1. Lineage (GTDB taxonomy): Bacteria > Pseudomonadota > Gammaproteobacteria > Burkholderiales > Burkholderiaceae_C > Hydrogenophaga > Hydrogenophaga borbori. Next base: position 115,949 of record NZ_QVLS01000008.1, on the reverse strand, counting down.
CGGCGCAGCGGCTCATGGCCACGGCGCTGGTGAGTTCGCTCAGCGACTCGCGGCAGGTGACGCCGCGCCCGCCGTGGGTGAGGCGGAAGTAGCCGTGCTCGGCGTCGATCACTTCGACGCGGATGCCGCGCCGCTGCGCTTCGTCAACGATGATGCGCGCGTAGGGATTGAGGCCGTCGCGGTCGCTGCCTTCGGTGAAGAGGGACTCGTTGATGGCGTTGCGCCGTTTCACCGCGAACACGGGGATGTTCTGGAAACCCAGCTTGCGATAGAGCGCGATGGCCTGGGTGTTGTCGTGCAGCACAGACAGGTCCATGAAGGCCCGGCCGCGCGCGATGAAGAGCTCGGCCAGGTAGCGCGTGAGCGCTTCCCCGATGCCCGGGTGGCTGGCCTGCGGCGCCACGGCCAGGGCCCAGAGGCTGCTGCCGCCGTTGGTGTCGCCGAAGGCCTCGGTGTGGTCCAGGCCCATGGCCACGCCCAGCACCTCGCCGCTCTGGCGGTCCTCGGCGAGCACGTAGACGGTGGCGCGGTCGCCGCGCTCGCCCCAGACGCGCGCCGGGTCCACCGGCACCATGCGGCGCGCGCGGTAGATGGCGTTGATGGCCGCGACGTCGGCGCGCGAGCGCAGGCGCCGGATGGTGAAGCCCTGGCGACGCGCGCGCTGCGCCGCGTAGGTGTTGAGCGCCAGGCGGAAGGTCTCGGACGGGTCGACGAACAGCTGCTGCGGCGCGTGCGAGACCACCACGTGCGGCTTGTCCAGGTAGAAGGCGATGTCGCGCTCGCCCGGCGTCTCCTGCAGCAGGGCCTGGGCGACGGCGGCCGGGTCGTCGAAGCTGTGGCCGGCGATGAGGCGGCCCCAGCCGCAGTGCACGGTGGCGTCGCGCCGCTCGGCGGCCTGGTGGGGAATGGGCGAGCGCCCCAGGCGCAGGGCGCGCGGGGCGTGGTGGCGGACGGTGCTCATCTCGTGTGTCTCCTCTCGTGGGTCAGCGCAGGTGGGTCTGCAGCCACAGCTCCAGCAGGCCGAGCTGCCAGAGCTTGGAGCCGCGCAGCGGCGTGATGTGCTCACCGGGCGCGGCCAGCAGCGTCTGGACATAGCCCTCGCGGAACAGCCCGCGCTCGCGCGCGGCGCGGCTGTGCAGCGCGTCCTGCACCATGGCCAGAACGCGCCCCTGCAGGTGCTTGAGCGCGGGCACGGGGAAGTAGCCCTTGGGGCGGTCGATCACCTCGCGCGGCACGATGCGCCGCGCCACGGCCTTGAGCACGCCCTTGCCGCCGTCGGCCAGTTTGTGGCGCGCGGGAATGCGCGCGGCCAGCTCCACCAGCTCGTGGTCCAGGAAGGGCACGCGCGCCTCCAGGCCGAAGGCCATGGTCATGTTGTCCACGCGCTTGACCGGGTCGTCCACCAGCATCACGGTGGTGTCCAGGCGCAGGGCCTGGTCCACCGGGTCGCGCGCGCCCGGCGCGTGCAGGCGTTCGGCGACGAAGGCGCGGGTGTGGTCCTCGCCCAGCCAGGGGTCCTGCAGCACGGCGCGCATCTCGGTGTGGTCGCGGTCGAGGAAGGCGGCCGCGTAGTCGTCCACCGGGCGCTGGCTGCCGTCCAGCTTGGGGTACCAGTGGTAGCCGCCGAACACCTCGTCGGCGCCCTGCCCGCTCTGCACCACCTTGCTGTGGCGCGCCACGGCCTCGCTGAGCAGGTAGAAGCCGATGCAGTCGTGGCTGACCATGGGCTCGCTCATGGCCTCGATGGCGGCGGGCAGGCGGTCCAGCAACTCGGACTCGGGCACGAACAGGCGCTCGTGCGTGGTGCCGAAGTGGCGCGCCACGGTGTCGGCGTACACGAACTCGTTGCCGCACTCGCCGCCCACGTCCTCGAAACCGACGTTGTAGGTGCGCAGGTCGCGCACGCCTTGCTCGGCCATCAGGCCCACGATGAGGCTGGAGTCCACGCCGCCCGACAGCAGCGCGCCCACGGGCACGTCGGCCACCAGGCGGCGCTTCACGGCCGTGCGCAGGCCGTCGAGCAGCAGTTCCTGCCAGTCGTCGAAGGAGCGCTGCTCGTCGCTGGCGTCGCGATCGAAGGACAGTGACCAGTAGCGCTCCTCGCGCTGCTGGCCGTCGGGGTCCACGTGCAGCAGCGTCCCGGGCGCCAGCTTGCGCACGCCGCGCAGCAGGGTGCGCGGCGCCGGCACGATGGCGTGCAGCGACAGGTAGTGGTGCAGGCCAATGGCGTCGATGCCGGCGTCCACCCCGCCCCCGGCCAGCAGCGCAGGCAGCGTGGAAGCGAAGCGCAGACCGCCCGGCACCGGCGCCAGGTACAGGGGCTTGATGCCCAGCCGGTCGCGCCCCAGCAGCAGCTTGCCGCTGTCGCGTTCCCACAGGGCGAAGGCGAACATGCCCTGCAGGCGCCGCACGAAGCCCGGTCCCCAGGCGTGGTAGGCCTTGATCAGCACCTCGGTGTCGCCGCTGGAATGGAAGCGGTAGCCGCGCGCGACCAGGTCCTCGCGCAGTTCATGGTGGTTGTAGATGGCGCCGTTGAAGACCACGCCCAGGCCCAGCAGCGGATCGGTCATGGGCTGCTGCGCGGCGTCCGACAGGTCCATGATCTTGAGCCGGCGGTGGCCCAGGCCGAGGCGGTCGGCGACCAGCAGGCCCTGGCCGTCGGGCCCGCGGGCGCTCTGCCGGTCGTTCATGCGCGCGATCGCGCCGGGGTCGACGGCCCGGCCGTCGAAACGTATCTCTCCTGCAAGTCCACACATGGCGGTGTTGCCCTCCTGTTCGGATGGCCGGTCGGCGCCCAGGCGGTGCTTCGGGAACGGCGGTCGGACCGGGCAGCGCCGGACAGAACCTGGAAACAGCGGGGAGAAGGCGTCGATCGGCCGGTGCACGTCCGAGGCGGGTGGCCGGCGGGGCCGGCCATGCGGGAAGCGAATCGCCCGAGGGCGCCCGGCAGCGCCGGGGCTCCCCCCACACCGTGGCACGGGGTGCACGCGGGTTGATGATGGGGTGGAGTGGTTCATCATACTCAAATTCGCATGATGTTCAAGTTTTAATTATGATTTTTCATATTATGGAGGCCGGTTCCCGCCCCCCGGTGGGCCGCGCCACGAAGCGAGCGCCAAAAAAGAACCGGTTCTTCGAACCGGTTCAAACGCTGGAGACAATCGGTACCACTATTCGATACTTCCCTACCGGCCCCGGAACAGGCCCAGCAGCATGGAGCCGAGCGCCAGCACCAGGAAGATGACGAAGAGGATCTTGGCGATGCCAGCCGCGCTGGCGGCGATGCCACCAAAACCCAGCACGGCAGCGATCAAGGCAATGACGAAGAAAACCACGGCGTAATGCAGCATGTCTGGCTCCTCTGCGAGGCCGCTGCCGCGACCCCGGCGTTGCATTCACAACGACCACCGTTGTGATGGCTTCACTCTAGGCATTCGCCGCCCCGCGCGCTGCAAGTGCGCACCGCATCGACCTGTAGGACCGCACCGACGGGTGGGCGCCGTGTCGGCGCCGTCCGACGCCGGCCCGTCGCGCGCGCCGACGGCGCCGCGCGGGGCCGCGCCGCACACTGCGGGCGACCCCACTGCGCCCCCACCACCATGCGCCACGAGGACCTCGACCCGCCCCGCTCCCTGCCCCCTGCCCGCTGGTGGTTCGCCTGGGCCTGGCTGTGCGCGCTCACGCTGTATCTGCTGGCGGGCTGCAGCAGTCTGCCGCCGCGCGAGCCGCAGCTGGCCCAGGCCGGCGGCGGCCCCGGCCTGGTCACGGTGCGAGGGGCCGACGGCGTGCTGTCGCGGGATGAGAAACGCCAGACCCTGCGCGAGCTGAGCCAAGAAGGCCGCCACGAACTGTTGCGCCACCACCTGCGCACGCTCACGCAATCGGGCGATGCCGACCTGTACCGGGGCAACCGCACCCGGCTGCTGGTGGACGGCCCGGCCACCTTCGGCGCCATGAAGGCGGCGATCGCCCAGGCGCGCGGGCGCATCCTGCTCGAGAGCTACATCTTCGAGGACCAGGGCGTGGCCGCCGAGGTGGCCGATCTGCTGCTGCGCCGCGCCGCCGACGGCGTGAAAGTGGCGGTGATCTACGACGCGGTGGGCTCCATCACCACGCCGGTGGCGTTCTTCCAGCGGCTCAAGGACGGCGGCGTCGCCGTGTGCGAGTTCAACCCCATCAACCCGGTGCGCCGGCCCGGCTACTGGGGCATCACGCACCGCGACCACCGCAAGCTGCTGGTGGTGGACCAGCAGGTGGCGTTCACGGGGGGCATCAACATCAGCCGGGTGTACGGCTCGGGATCGGCCTCGTGGCGCCGCTCGGCGCCCCCGGCCGGGGCCTCGCCCATCGACGATGGCTGGCGCGACACCCAGATCGAGCTGCGCGGCCCCGTGGTGCCGGCGCTGGCGACGGTGTTCGAGACCACCTGGCGCGAGCAGGGCTGCCCGGGCGAACTCGGTGTGCCACCCGACAAGCCGCTCGCCGCCGAGCCCGGCGAACGCGTGGTGAAGGTTCTGGCCAGCGACCCGCGAGACGAGGGCAACCGCATTTACACGGCGCTGATCGCGGCGATCGACGCGGCGCAAGTGGAGGTGCACATCGCGATGGCCTACTTCGCGCCCGGCGAGGTGTTCGTGCAGGCGCTGTGCGATGCCGCGCGGCGCGGGGTGTCGGTGGAGCTGGTGCTGCCCGGCCGCAGCGACTCCTCGCTCGTGCTGCACGCGGGGCGGTCGTACTACACGCAGCTGCTGCAGGCCGGCGTGCGCATCTTCGAGATGGACCAGGCCGTGATGCACGCCAAGACGGCCGTGATCGACGGCGTGTTCTCCACGGTGGGCTCCAGCAACCTGGACTGGATCAGCTTCGTCGCCAACAACGAGCTCAACGTGATCGTGCTGGGCGAGGAGTTCGGCGGCCAGATGAACGCGCTGTTCGAGCGCGACCGCCAGGCGTCGCGCGCCGTGACGCTGGAGGCCTGGCAGCGGCGCGGCCTCGGCGGGCGTCTGATGGAGGGCGTGGGGCGGCTGCTGGAACGCTGGCTGTGAGCCGGCGCCGGCCCGCCTACTGGATCAGTCCGTTCTTCAGCGCGTAGTAGGTGAGCTCGCTGTTGCTGGCGAGCTTGAGCTTTTCCAGCACGCGCGTGCGGTAGGTGCTCACGGTCTTCACGCTCAGGAACATGGACTCGGCCATGCTGCCCACGGTCTCGCCCTTGGCCAGGCGCAGGAAGACCTGCAGCTCGCGCTCGGACAGCAGCTCGTGCGGCAGGCGCTCGCTGTCGCCCACTGCGTTGTCGGCCAGCAGCTCGGCCACCGAGGGGCTGATGTAGCGCCGCCCGCGCGCCACCAGGCGGATGGCGTTGACGATCTCCTCCGGCTCGCATTCCTTGTTGAGGTAGCCGCTGGCGCCGTAGCGCAGCAGCGTGGTGGCGTACTGCGCCTCGGGAAAGCCGCTGAGGATGAGCACCGGCAGATCGGGAAAGCGCGCCTTGATGGCCTGCAGAGCATCCACGCCGCTGTGGTCGGGCATGGAGATGTCCATCAGCAGAACATCCACCTCGCCGCCGCGCGCCAGCTCCAGGGCCTCGCGGCCGTTGTTCGCCTCGCCCGTCACTTTCAGGTCCACGTGTTCGCCGAGGAACTGCCGCAAGCCGGAGCGCACGATGGCGTGGTCGTCGACGATGCCTACCTTGATCATGTGTCTTTCATGGATGAAGCGGAGCGCTGCAATTTAGCAGGCCCGCCGCGCGCCCGGGGTCGGACGCTTCCTACAAGCGGGGCGCGCGCATCGGCGCCGTCCTACAGGCGCTCGGCGATCCGCCCGACAGCGCGCGCGGCCCCGGATTCCTACAGTGACTTCACGGCTGGCGCAGCGCGCAACGGCCGACGCCACCCCTCCGGATGGCGCTACGCAACCCGCAACCCTCAAGGAGCCAACACATGAACTGGGATCGCATCGAAGGCAACTGGAAACAGGTCAAGGGCAAGATGCTCGAACAGTGGGGCAAGCTCACCGACGATGACCTCGACGTCGTCGCCGGCCGCCGCGAGCAGCTCGCCGGCAAGATCCAGGAACGCTACGGCTGCGCCAAGGACGAGGCCGAGCGCCAGGTGGCCGCGTGGGAGCGCACCGTGAGCGACGACTGGTTCGACCCGCCCGGCGGCGGCACGCGCCGCCCGCATTGAGCGGCCGCCAGCCCCCCAACCCCCTCACCCTCCCGGCCGGCCTTCGGCGCCGGCCCTCGAAAGGAAGCACCATGAAAGCCAGCACCCGTTACACCGCCCTCGCCGCCGCCGCCCTCGCCTCTCTGGCGCTGGTGGCCTGCGGAGAACGCGAAGACGCCACCGTGGGCCAACGCATGGACAACGCCGTGAACGAAGTCCAGCAGGCCGGCCGCGAGATGCGCGACGACGCCCGCCAGGCGGGCCAGGACATGCAGGCGGCCGGCAAGGAGGCCACCGACACCATCGCCCGTGACGCCTCCGACGCCGCCATCACCGCCAAGGTCAACGCCGCGCTGGCCGCTGACGACCAGTTGAGCGCGCTCGCGATCGACGTCGACACCACCAACGGGCAGGTCGAGCTGAAAGGCACGGCCCCCACCGCCGCGGCCCGCGACCGCGCCACCACCCTGGCCCAGGCCGTGCAAGGCGTGGTGAAGGTCGAGAACCGCCTGACCGTCCAGGCCAGCTGATCACAACCCACCACAGGAGATGTCCATGATTGCCACCCGACTCACCACCGCCGTGTTCGCCGCAGCGGCCGGCCTGGCGCTGATCCAGGTCAGCGGCTGCTCGGTCGCGCGCGACCAGCAGACCGTGGGCGCCTACATCGACGACGCCACCATCACCACCCGCGTGAAGGCGCGCTTCGCCGAGGACCCGGCGGTGAGCGCGATGTCGCTCAACGTCGAGACCCTCAACGGCACGGTGCAGCTCTCGGGCTTCGCCAAGTCCGAGGCCGAGCGCAGCGCCGCGGCCCGCCTGGCCGGCAACACGCCGGGGGTGAAGTCGGTGCGCAACGACATCGTGGTGCGCTGAGCGGGGCGCGCCCCCGGCGCCTCCCCGCCGGCAGCCTGTAGGAAGCCTCCTACAACACCATCAGCGGACAGGAAGCCCGGGGGGCGCGCGAACACGGCATCATGGCCGTGCCCGCGCGCCCGTTCCCCTTTCACCGGCCCTTCGCCCGCCCAACGTCTCCGTCCGCCCCGTGTCACCGCTTCGCACCTTCATCGTCGAGGACAACAAGGTCATCTACGACAACCTCGTGTCCACCCTGCAGGAACTGGCCAATGTCGAGGTCGTGGGCCACGCACGCAACGAGACGGAAGCGGTGAACTGGCTCACCGGGGCCGCCGGCACGGGTGAGGCCGAAGGCGATCGCTTCGACCTCATGATCGTGGACATCTTCCTGCTCACCGGCTCGGGCCTGGGCGTGCTCAAGGCCGCGCAGGACGCCGGCCTGCCCGGGCGGCGGGTGGTGCTCACCAACTACGCCACGCCCGACATCCGCAAGCGCTGCGCCCAGCTCGGGGCCGACCGCGTATTCGACAAGTCCTGCGAGCTCGAGGACCTGATCAGCTACTGCGAGCGCATCTCCGACGGCACCGCCACCGCCCCGGGCGACCTGCACTGAGGCGCGGCAGTCATGCCGACCCCCCGCCCCCGCCCCTGGCGCCGCGCCCACTGGCGCGCGGCCCGGTGGCACATGCCGCTGAGCGTGGCCCTGGCCGTGCTGCTGGCCGTGGGCGTGTTCGCCGGCGCCGAATGGACCTACCAGCGCGCGCTCGACTCCCTGGTCAACCTGGGCGGGCGCGACACCGCGCGCAATGCCCTGCAGACCGTGATGCGCCGCCTGCTCGACATCGAGTCCGCGCAGCGCGGCTACCTGCTCACCGGCCGCGCCGCGTACCTGCAGCCCTACCAGGCCGCGCGCACCGATCTGGGCAACGCCATCGGCCGCCTGCACGAGCACTACCGCAGCGACCCCGAACTCGCGCGGCTGGTGGACACGCTGGAGGAAAAGTCGCTGCAGAAGGTGTCCGAGGCGGCCGAGACCATTTCCCTGTACGACGCCGGCTCCCACGCCGCCTGGCAGGGGCTGGTGCTCACCGACATCGGGCGCGAGAAGATGGACGCCGTGCGCCGCGTGGCCGACGTGCTGCTGGCCACCGAGGAGCGCCGCATCGCGGGCGAGCGCGCCGCCATCTACCGCACGCTGGAAATGGGGCGTCTGGGAGTGCACGGCCTGGCGCTGCTGAGCCTGCTGGCCTACATCTTCTTCCTGCGCAACAACGTGGCCCTGCAGGCCAGCCAGGTGGCGCACGCGGCCCAGCTGCGGGCGGAACGCGACGCCTTCGAGCAGCAGGTGCGCCAGCGCACCGAGGAACTGGCCCTGCTCAATCTGGGCCTGCAGGAAATGCGCGAAGGCGAGCGCGGCGGTCTGGCGCGCGCCCTGCACGACGACCTGGGCGCGCTGCTCACCACGGCCAAGCTCGACCTCACCCGCCTGCGCCACGCCCTGTCCGCGCCCAGTGCCGACGTGAGCGCGCGCCTGCAGCACCTGAGCGCCACCCTCGACCAGGGCATCGAAACCAAGCGGCGCCTGATGGAGGGCCTGATGCCCTCGGCGCTGCAAAACCTGGGCCTGCACGCCGCGCTGGAGCAGCGCGCGGACGAGCTGCACCAGCGCACCGGCGTGGCGGTCGAACTCGATCTGCAGCCGCTGGAACTGGACGCCTCGACGCGGCAGGCGCTGTTCGCCGTGGCCCAGGGCGCCCTGTCCAACGTGGAGCGCCACGCCGGCGCCGGCCGGGTGGTGCTGCGCCTGAGCGGCGAGGACGGCGCCGTCGCGCTGTCGGTGGCCGACAATGGGCGCGGTTTTGCCGAGCGCGGCGGCTCCACCTCGGCCCTGGGCCTGCGCAACCTGCGCCACCGCATCGAGTCGCTGGGCGGCACCTTCACCGTGCACAGCGCACCGGGCGACGGCACCCACGTCGAGGTCAGACTGCCCGGGCGCGCGCGCCCCACCGAGCCCACCGCCCTGCCCGAGGACCCACCCGCATGATCAAGTCGTCGATCGAACGCGTCGCCCGCACCCGCTGGGTCATGCCGCTCATCGTGGCCCTGGCCATCGTGGTCATGGCCATCAACGAGAGCAGCTACCAGCACTCGAACAACACGCTGCGCCAGGGCATTGCCCTCACCGACGCCCGCATGCAGGCCGCGCGCACGCTGCAGGCGCTCACCGACGCCGAGACCGCGGCGCGCGCCTTCATCGCCAGCGGCAACGAAGGCGACCTGGCCAACTACCGCGCGGCCATGGACGACATGGCCGTCGTGCGGCCCGGCGCCTTCGAATGGCTGATCGCGCTCGACCCGCAGCGCAAGGCCTCGATCGACAAGGTGCGCGAGCGCGTGGTGGAGCGCAACGCGATGCTGGCGCTGTGGGTCGAGATGACCGAGAAGGGCCAGAACACGCAGGCCCAGGTGCTGGCCAGCGGCGACCATGGCCGCCAGCTCTACGCCGACCTGCGCCAGGAGTTCGACGGTGTGCTGGAGCGCGCCGGCGCGGTCCAGGCCCGCGCGCGCATCTCGCTGCACGACGCCCTGCTCGTGAACCGCGTGGCGCTGCATGGGCTGGTGCTGGTCTCGCTGCTCGCGCTGAGCCTGTTCATGCGGCAGATCCGCGAGTCCGACGAGCGCAAGGCCGAGGAGAACGAGCGCCTGGCCAAGCAGGTCGCCGTGCGCACCAGCGCGCTGCGCCACCTGGCCGGCCACCACGTGAACGCGCGCGAGGACGAGCGCGGCCGCGTGGCGCGCGAGCTGCACGACGAAATGGGCGGCCTGCTCACGGCGATGAAGCTGGAGCTGGCGCGCCTGCGCCGCGTGGCCGACCTGCCCGAGACGGCGAAAGAGCGCCTGGCCGGCCTCGAGCAGCGCGTCAACGAGAGCATCGCGGTCAAGCGGCGCATCATCGAGCACCTGCGCCCGTCCTCGCTCGACCAGCTGGGCCTGATCCCCGCGCTGGAGATGCTGTGCCAGGAGGCCGCCGGCCGACTGGGCATTCCCGTGCACACCGAGTTCTCGCCGGTGACGCTCTGCAAGGACACCGAGCTCACGGCCTACCGGCTGGTGCAGGAGTCGCTCACCAACGTGCAGAAGTACGCCCAGGCGCGCGAGGTGTGGGTGAGGCTCGCGCAGAGCGGCGACGCCGTGCACCTGTCGGTGCGCGACGACGGGCGCGGCTTCGACATCGAGGACGTGCCCGCCGGCCACCACGGCCTGCTGGGCATGAACGTGCGGGTGGAGTCGCACGCGGGGCAGCTGCGCATCACCAGCGCCCCGGGCCAGGGCACCTTGATCGAGGCGCGGTTGCCGGCAGCGCCCGCCGCCGCGCCGGCAGTGCCGGACTGAGGCGGCGCCGCGCGACCGGTCCGAAGGGAGGGGTCAGCGCCAGCTGAGCGCGCTGGCCGCCGCGGTGCCGAGCTCCGCCACCGCCTTCACGAAATGGCGCTCGCCATCGGACGTCGGGTGCGCCAGGCTGGCCGCCACCGCGATGACGACGGTGCCGAGGTAGGCCAGGATGGCAAGGGCGGCGTGGCGCATGGGTCCTCCTTGGGGGTCGGGGTGGCGCGCGGCGCGCCCCGATCGATCGCCAGGGCCACTGTAGGGGCGCCGCGGCCCACGCCCCGCAGGACGGCGGCGGTTCGGCGTGTCGGCCCAGTCCTACAGGGGGCTCCGGGCCGTTCCGCGCTTGTAACCACGCGGAAATTTCTTCAGGGATAATGAAACCAAATTACATGTCCGCCGGTGTTCCGGCCCTTTCAGGAGACTGCACCCCATGGCTACGCGCGCCACCAAGATCGTTGCCACCCTCGGCCCTGCCTCCAGCGATCCGGCCCTGCTCGAGGCCATGATCCGCGCCGGCGTCAACGTGGTGCGGCTGAATTTCTCGCACGGCAAGGCGCAGGACCACATCGACCGCGCCGCGCTGGTGCGCGAGGCCGCGCAGCGCGCCGGCCGCGAGGTGGGCATCATGGCCGACCTGCAGGGTCCCAAGATCCGCGTCGGCAAGTTCGCCCAGGGCAAGGTGCAGCTGGTGCCGGGCGAGAAGTTCGTGCTGGACGCCGAGCGCACCGAACCCGGCGACGAACAGGGCGTGGGCCTGGACTACAAGGAGCTGCCGCGCGACGTCAAGCCCGGCGACACCCTGCTGCTCAACGACGGCCTGATCGTGCTCACCGTCAACGCCGTGCAGGGCCCGGCCGTGCACACCACCGTCAAGCTCGGCGGCGAGTTGTCCAACAACAAGGGCATCAACAAGCAGGGCGGCGGCCTCACCGCCCCCGCGCTGACCGCCAAGGACATGGACGACATCAAGACCGCCATGGGCCTGAAGGCCGACTACGTGGCGGTGAGCTTTCCCAAGAACGCCACCGACATGGAGCTGGCGCGCCAGCTCTGCGCGGTGGCCGGCGGTGGCCACAAGCCGGGCCTGATCGCCAAGATCGAGCGCGCCGAGGCCATCCCCGAGCTCGCCAACATCCTCAAGGCCTCGGACGGCATCATGGTCGCGCGCGGCGACCTGGCGGTGGAGGTGGGAAACGCCGCCGTGCCGGCGCTGCAGAAGCACATGATCCGACTGGCGCGCGAGATGGACAAGGTCGTCATCACCGCCACGCAGATGATGGAAAGCATGATCGTCAACCCCGTGCCCACGCGCGCCGAGGTGAGCGACGTGGCCAACGCGGTGCTCGACGGCACCGACGCGGTGATGCTCAGCGCCGAGACCGCCGCCGGCAAGTTCCCGCTGGAGACCGTGCAGGAGATGGCCGCCATCTGCCTGGAGGCCGAGAAGGCCGACCTGCACGAGCTCGGCGCCGATTTCCAGGGCAAGACCTTCACGCGCATCGACCACAGCATCGCCATGGGCGCGCTGTTCACCGCGCACCACCTGGGCGCCAAGGCCATCGTGGCGCTTACCGACTCGGGCTCCACCGCGCTGTGGATGAGCCGGCACATCGTGCGCACCCCCATCTACGCGATGACGCCCAACCTCACGACCCAGCGGCGCATGACGCTCTACCGCAACGTGCGCCCGCTGCTGATGGAGACCAACGTGGACCGCGACAACGCCCTGGCCGACGCCGAGGCGCACCTGAAGAAACGCGGCATCGTGCAGGCCGGCGACGTCTACGCCATCACCGTGGGCGAGCCCATGGGCCAGCCCGGCGGCACCAACACGCTGAAGATCTGCCGCGCGGGCTGAGGCCGGGCCCCGCGGCGCTCAGTCGAACCGCATCGAGACGCCAGTCACGAACATGGTGTCGGCCTTCTTGAGGTTGGTGCCGGGGTCGCTGTCGTAGCGGTGGTTCAGGCCCGCGGTCAGGTTCACGCGCTGCGTCATCGCCACCGTCAGGCCCAGGTCCAGCACGGCGCGGAACTTGCCCGAATCGCGCAGGTCGGGAAAGACCGAGAATTTCTGGCGGAAGCTGGTGGTGTCGGTGAGCTTGTGGCTGGACTCTTCCGACAGCACCAACTCCAGGCGGCCGTAGGACCCCCGCAGTTCGTCGGCGATCACGGTGGGCGCGATGTAGCGGTCGTAGCTGTAGCCCAGGCCGCCCGAGATGTCGAAGAAGCCGGAGGCGTCGCTCCAGATGTGGCGGCCCACGCCGGTGGCCAGCGAGTAGCGCCCCGAGATGTTCGCCAGCCGGTCGCGCATCAGCTCGCCCGAGCCGAAGCCGAACCAGTCGATGGAGAAGTCGCGGTTGTACTGGGTGCGCAGGCCGTATCGCTCCACGGTGTCCACGCCGTTGCTGCGGGCGCGGTCGGCCTTGGCGTCCCAGGTCCACTTGTCCGTGTTGGTCTGGCGCGCGCCCTCGGCGGCCAGGTTCAGGGTCGCGGCGTCGTTGTTGCCGGAGGAAAAGTTGGCGCCCGCGCTCAGCAGGTAGCGCCACTGGCCGTCGGGCTTGAGCGTGACCTGGGCCTGCGTGAGCGCCGGCGCCAGCAGGGCGGCAGACGTCAGCGTCGCGATCAGGGGGCGGCGTGCCATGGCGGTTCCTTTCTTCTGCAAAAGCCTGAACGTGTGGCTTTGCACGCCGACAGTTCCCCATGGGGTTGTGACCATTGGTGACGACACGGCCCGGCAGGACCCCAAAGCTAAAATGGCGGGTTACACCACGGTTACCAACGATTCAACGGATAAAGGGGAATCCCATGGCGCTCGTTTCCATGCGCGAACTGCTCGACCACGCCGCCGCCAACAGCTACGGCATCCCGGCGTTCAACGTGAACAACCTCGAACAGGTGCAGGCCGTGATGGCGGCCGCCGACGAAGTGGGCGCTCCCGTCATCCTTCAGGCCAGCGCCGGTGCACGCAAGTACGCGGGCGAGCCCTTCATCAAGCACCTGATCCAGGCCGCGATCGAGATGTACCCGCACATCCCCCTGGTCATGCACCAGGACCATGGCCAGAGCCCCGACGTCTGCCAGGGCGCCATCAACCTGGGCTTTTCCTCCGTGATGATGGACGGCAGCCTGGAGGCCGATGGCAAGACCATCGCGAGCTACGACTACAACGTGGACGTCACCCGCAAGGTCGTCGACATGGCCCACAAGCTGGGCGTCACCGTCGAAGGCGAGCTGGGCTGCCTGGGCAGCCTGGAGACCATGAAGGGCGACAAGGAAGACGGCCACGGCACCGACGCCACCATGACGCGCGAGCAGCTGCTGACCGACCCCGAGCAAGCCGCCGATTTCGTCAAGAAGACCCAGCTCGACGCCCTGGCCATCGCCATCGGCACCAGCCACGGTGCCTACAAGTTCACGCGCAAGCCCACGGGCGACATCCTGGCCATTGACCGCATCAAGGAAATCCACCGCCGCCTGCCCAACACCCACCTGGTGATGCACGGCTCGTCCAGCGTGCCGCAGGAGCTGCTGGCCCAGATCAACCAGTACGGCGGCAAGATGAAGGAAACCTACGGCGTGCCGGTCGAGGAAATCCAGAAGGCCATCCAGTTCGGCGTGCGCAAGATCAACATCGACACCGACATCCGCCTGGCCATGACCGGCGCGGTGCGCAAGTTCCTGGCCGAGAACCCCGACAAGTTCGACGCCCGCGAGTGGCTCAAGCCCGCGCGCGAGGCCGCCAAGCAGGTCTGCAAGCAGCGCTACATCGAATTCGGCTGCGAAGGCCAGGCCGGCAAGATCAAGGGCGACAGCCTGCAGGTGGTGGCGGCCAAGTACGCCAAGGGCGAACTGGCCCAGGTCGTGAACTGATCCCCGCGCGCCCGGGGCGCTGACGCCACCGCTCGGCCTGGCCGTCGGTGGCGTTTTTCTTGGGCGCGGCGCGGCGGATCAGTCTTCCCAGTCGCCCGCCTGGATCGCCGCCACGATCTCGCGCCCCGTGCGCACCAGCGCCGGGGCGAAGTGCTCGTGCAGCAGCGCGCCCCTGAGGCGCGCGGCCGGCCCGCCCACGGTGAGCGACAGGGGCTCGCGGCCATCACCCAGGTCCACGCCGACGCCGATGGCGGCGATGTCCTGCTCCCACTCCGAGGCCGAGACCACGTAGCCGCGCGCCGCGTGATCGGCCTCGGCGCGGCGCAGGCCCGCCTCCCGTTCGGGCCAGCGCGCCGGGTCCTCGGCCCGCAGCCGTTGCGCCACGAGCGCGCGCATGCCCGGCGCCGAGGCGCACCACATCGCGCGGCCCATGGCCGTCTCGGCAAAGGGCAGGCGCGTGCCCACGTCCAACCCCAGGATGAGGCGCGCCGTGCTGCGGCAATGCGCCACGTAGACCACCGAGGTGCCATGCCGCACGCCCAGCGAGATGGCGGCCTGCGTGTCCTCGGCCAGCGTTTCCATGAAGGGCCGCGCCAGGCGCCCGATCTCGAAATTGGAGAGCACGCTGAAGCCCAGCGACAGCACCGCCGGGCTCAGCGCGTACTCGCCGGTGGCGGCGCGGTGGCGCAGGTAGCCCAGGCTGGTGAGCGTGAACGTGAGGCGCGACACCGTGGCCTGCGGCAGGCCGCTGCGGCGCGCGAGCGCCTGGTGCGCGAGCCAGCGGTCGGCCGGGCCGAAGCAGCGCAGCAAGACCAGGCCGCGCGCGAGCGCGGTGACGAAGCGCCGGTCCTGCGAGGGATCGGCCTCGTCGGGCGTGGGCGAAAGGGCGTGGCGCTGGCGTCCCATGGATCGAAGGTTTCCTTTTTATTCCGCGGATCGGAATTTAAACCCCCTCACCCGGGAACCGGGGGGCTCGATTTCCCTGAGCCACATTGACGCTTGGGTGGCCCGCGCCGCATATTGATCGCACACGGACGGTTTTTCCGACCAGCGGAATACAACAGCCACCACCATGCCGCCCCCGCCCGCCGATCACTGGCCGCCCGGCCTGCCGCGCACGCTCGCGGCGCCGCACGCCAACGTCTTCCGGAACCTGGAGGCCTCGGCCGCGCGCCACCCGCGCAAGCCCTTCACCGTCTACTACGACACGCCGCTGAGCTACGGGCAGGCCCTGAGCGAAGCCGAGCGCATCGCCGCTTTCCTGGAGCAGCGCTGCGGCGTGCGGCCCGGCGACCGCGTGCTGCTGTGCCTGCAGAACAGCCCGCAGTGGGCGCTGGCCTTCTACGGCATCCTGCGCGCCAACGCGGTGGTGGTGCCGGTGAACCCCATGAACCGCGTGGAGGAACTGCGCCACTGCGTGAACGACAGCGGCGCGCGCGTGGCCATCGCCGCGCAGGACCTGCTGCCGCAGCTGCGCCCCCTGCTGGCGGACGGCGCCGACGGAACCGGCCTGCGGCACGTCCTCGTCGCCACCTACAGCGACCACCTGCGCGGGCCCACCGAACTGCGCGTGCCCGACTTCGTGCGCGCGCCGCGCGAACCGCTGGGCGACCATCCCGCCCTCACCGCCTGGGCCGACGCGCTGGCGGCCGGTCTCACGCCGGGTCCGCTCACCACCGGCCCCGACGGCCTGTGCGCCATGCCCTACACCTCGGGTACCACCGGCCTGCCCAAGGGCTGCATGCACACCCACCGCAGCGTGATGGCCACGCTGGTGGGCGGCGCGCGCTGGTTCGGCACCACGCCCGACACGGTCTGTCTCGCGGTGCTGCCCTTCTTCCACGTCACCGGCCTGTCGGGCAGCCTCAACGGGCCGCTGTACGCGGGCGCCACGCTGGTCGTGCTCTCGCGCTGGGACCGCGAAGCCGCCGCGCACTGCATGCAGCGCTACGGCGTCACCGTGTGGCAGGCCATCGCCACCATGGTGATCGACTTCCTCGCCCAGCCGGACCTGGAGCGCTTCGACCTCTCCCGCCTGGGCTGCGTGCGCGGCGGCGGCGCGGCCATGCCCGACGCCCTGGCCGCGCGGCTCAAGGCCCTCACCGGCCGCGACTACATCGAGGGCTACGGCATGACGGAAGCCATGGGCGCCACGCACATCAACCCGCCGCACCGGCCCAAGCCGCAGTGCCTGGGCCTGCCCGTGTTCGAGGTGGACGCCCGCGTGATCGACCCCGAGACCGGGGCCGAGCGGCCCGTGGGCGAGACCGGCGAAATCGTGCTGCGCGGCCCGCAGGTGATGCAGGGCTACTGGCGCCAGCCGCAGGCCACGGCGCAGGCCTTCATCGAGATCGGCGGCCAGCGCTTCCTTCGCACCGGCGACCTGGGCCACGTCGACGAAGAGGGCTACTTCTTCATGACCGACCGCCTCAAACGCATGATCAACGCCAGCGGCTACAAGGTCTGGCCCGCCGAGGTGGAGGCGCTGATGTACCACCACCCCGCCATCCAGGAGGCCTGCGTGATCGCCGCGCGCGACGCGCGGCGCGGCGAGACGGTCAAGGCCCTGGTGGTGCTGCGCCCCGGACAGCGCGGCCGCGTGAGCGAGCAGGACCTGATCGACTGGGCGCACGGCCGGATGGCCGCCTACAAGAGCCCGCGCATCGTTGAATTCGTGGCGTCGCTGCCCCGCTCGGGCAGCGGCAAGGTGATGTGGCGCGAACTGCAGGAGCAGCAGGCCGCGCGCGACGCCGCCGCCCCCCCGTGATCCCCCGCGCCGTGCGCTGCGCGGCACCCATCGCCATCCGGCAACCCACCCGCAAGGAGACAAGACGATGACCCGCCCGACAGAACACGCCCCGACCCTGCGCCGCCGCAGCCTGCTGCTGGCCGGCGTGGCCGCCAGCGCCGGCGCGGCCCCCTGGGTCGCGGCCCAGGCGCAGGCCTACCCCAGCCGGCCCATCACGCTGATCATTCCCTGGCCGGCCGGCGGCTCCACCGACCGCCACCTGCGCACCCTGGCCGAGCTGGCCAGCAAGCACCTGGGCCAGGCCATCACCGTGGAGAACCGCCCCGGCGCGGGCGGCACACTGGGCCCCAGCGCCATGGCGCAGACCGCCAAGCCCGACGGCTACACCATCGCCCAGTTCCCGCTGGGCCTGCTGCGCATGCCGCACATGCAGAAGACCAGCTGGGACCCCCTGAACGACTTCACCTACATCATTGGCGTCTCGGGCTACACCTTCGGCCTCACCGTCAAGGCCGACTCGCCCTACAAGACCTTCAAGGACTACATCGAGGCCGCGCGGCAGCGCCCGGGAGAAATCAACTACGGCTCCACCGGCACCGGCAGCAGCCCGCACCTGCTGATGGAGGAGCTGGCCGGCAACGCCAAGGTCAAGCTGGTGCACGTGCCCTTCAAGGGCAACGCCGACCTGCAGGCCGCCCTGCTCGGCGGCCACGTGATGGCCCAGAGCGACGCCAGCGGCTGGGACAAGTACGTCGACGCCGGCCAGATGCGCCTGCTCGTCACCTTCGGCGAGCAGCGCACCCAGCGCTGGCCCGAGGTGCCCACCGCGCAGGAGCTGGGCTATGGCGTGGTGTCCACCTCGCCCTACGGCCTGGCCGGCCCCAAAGGCATGGACCCGGCCGTGGTCAAGGCCTTGCACGACGCCTTCAAAAAGGCCATGGACGACCCGAAGCACATGGAGGTGCTGGCCCAGCTCAACCAGGCCGTGTGGTACCGCAACGGCGAGGACTACAAGAAATGGGCCGGCGAGACCTTCGCCAAGGACAAGGCCCTGATCGAACGCCTGGGACTGGCCGCCAAGTGAGGGCCCGGGTCGGGCATTGCCCCGGCGGCCGCGCCAACTTGCGATAATCCGGCCGAACTGCGCAAGGCCCGTTGAGCGTTCAACGGGCCTTTTTCTTGCCTCCGACTCCTACCGCGCCATGACCTCCGCCCTGCACACCTCCAACCTCACGTCGCTGCCGCTGCTTGCGCGCGGCAAGGTGCGCGACAACTACGCCGTCGGCGACGACCGCATCCTCATGGTGGCGTCCGACCGCATCAGCGCCTTCGACGTGATCATGGGCGAGCCCATCCCCGGCAAGGGGGAACTGCTCACCAGGCTGTCGCTGTTCTGGTTCGACCGCCTGGGCCCCAAGGGGCTCGGCATCTGCCCCATCCACCTCACGGGCGAAGACCCCGAGAGCGTGGTCACGCCGGCCGAGCGGGCGCAGGTGGTGGGCCGTTCCATGCTGGTGCAGCGCCTCAAGCCCATTCCGGTGGAAGCGGTGGTGCGCGGCTACCTGGCCGGCAGCGGCTGGAAGGAATACCAGGAGAGCCGCTCGGTCTGCGGCGTGCCGCTGCCCGAGGGCCTGCTCAACGCCTCCCAGCTGCCCGAGCCCATCTACACGCCGGCCGCCAAGGCCGCCATGGGCGAGCACGACGAGAACATCACCTACGAGCGCACGGTGGAGATGGTGGGCGCCGACGTCGCGGCGCAGATCCGCGACATCGCCATCCGGCTCTACCGCGCGGCCGCCGCCATCGCGCTCGAGAAGGGCATCATCATCGCGGACACCAAGTTCGAGTTCGGCCTGGACGCCGCCGGCCGCGTGGTGCTGATGGACGAGGTGCTGACGCCCGACAGCTCGCGCTACTGGCCGGCCGAAAGCTACGCGGTGGGCAGCAACCCGCCCAGCTACGACAAGCAGTACCTGCGCGACTGGCTCGAAAGCGCCAAGGTGAACGGCAAGCCCTGGGACAAGACCGCGCCCGCGCCGCGCCTGCCGCGCGAGGTGATCGAGAAAACCGCCGAGAAGTACCGCGAGGCGCTCACGCGCCTGGTCGGCTGAGGCTTCACCGCCGGCCCGCCCCCCGGGCATGGCCGCGGCCTGCGAGGCGCGGCCCGCGCCGCGGCGCCGCGCGAGCGCCCGCTTCAGCTCAGCACGACGGACGACAGGCGCCGGCGGTAGCTCGCCACCGTCGGGTCCTCCGGGGGCACCTGGCCTTCGGCCACCTTGGGCTTGGGCGGCTCGATGACGTCGAGCACCGCGATGTAGGTCTTGCGCGCGAGCTCGTCGTTCCAGGACTTGTCGCGCATCAGGATCTCCAGCAGCTCGTCCATCGCGGCCGTCCACTGGCCGTAGGCCATCAGCAGCTGCGCGCGGGCGAAGCGCGCGTCGAAGTCGCGCTTGTTGGCGGCGATGGCCGTGTCCAGCGCGGCCATGCGGGCCTCGGGCTCGGTCACCTCGGCCTGCGCGTCGCGCGCGTCCATCCAGCGCTTGAGCGAGTCGAGCCGGCGCACGCCCGCGGCCTTGGCGATGACGGGCGCGAAGGCCACCTTGGCCTCGTCGTCTTCGCCCAGCTCCAGCAGCAGCTTCACCAGGTCGAAGCGCGCGTCGTCGTTCTCCGGGTCGGCCTGCACGGCCTGGCGCAGGCGCTCCAGCGCGGTCTCGGTGTCGCCGTCGGCCAGCGCCTCCTGCGCGGCGGCTTCCTCGGCCTCGGCCACGAGCTCGCCCTCGCCGGGCACGTGCTTGTCGAGGAAGGCGCGCACCTGGCCCTCGGGCAGCGCGCCCATGAAACCGTCGACCGGCTGGCCGTTCATGAGCAGCACGCAGGTGGGGATGCTGCGGATGCCGAAGGCCGCGGCGAGCTGCTGCTCCTGGTCGGAGTCGACCTTCACCAGCTTGAAGCGGCCGCCGTATTCGGTTTCGAGCTTTTCCAGGATGGGGCCGATGACCTTGCAGGGACCGCACCACGGGGCCCAGAAGTCCACCAGCACGGGGGTCTGCATCGAGGCCTCGATGACCTCGGCTTCGAAGTTGGCGATGGTGACGTCGATCATGGCTGCGCTCGGGTAATTGGGGGCAAAACGTAAAATCGCCACTTTACCGGAGGCCCCGCGGGCCGAAAGCCGATTCCATGAACCCCATCCCCGTGGGCGTGGTCATGGGTTCCAGCAGCGACTGGGACACCATGCAGCACGCCGTGCAGATCCTCCAGCAGTTCGGCGTCGCGCACGAGGCGCGGGTGGTCTCGGCCCACCGCATGCCCGACGACATGTTCGCCTACGCCGAGGCCGCCGCGGCGCGCGGCCTCAAGGCCATCATCGCGGGCGCGGGCGGCGCCGCCCACCTGCCCGGCATGCTGGCCGCCAAGACCGTGGTGCCTGTGCTGGGCGTGCCCGTGGCAAGCAAACACCTCAGCGGAGTCGATTCGTTGCACAGCATCGTGCAGATGCCCAAGGGCGTGCCCGTGGC
This sequence comes from Hydrogenophaga borbori, assembly GCF_003417535.1. Taxonomy (GTDB): domain Bacteria; phylum Pseudomonadota; class Gammaproteobacteria; order Burkholderiales; family Burkholderiaceae_C; genus Hydrogenophaga; species Hydrogenophaga borbori. The sequence goes on along the minus strand of NZ_QVLS01000008.1, from coordinate 95,403 downwards.
CACCTTCGCCATCGGCCCCGCCGGCGCGGCCAACGCGGCCCTGTTCGCGGTGGCCATGCTGGCCGGCGAAGACCCGGTCCTGCGTCAGCAACTGCAGGCCTTCCGCGCCGAACAGACCGAGGCCGCGCGGGCCATGACCCTTCCTCCCAATACATGAGTCCCCATGCGCCAACGCTGCGTGGGTCGCCGCCCCCCGAGGGGGCCGATCCGGCGGACAGCGGCTCGGCGCCGGACCGCATGAACGCATGAACGCATCGCTCCCCCTGCTTCCCGGCGCCACCGACGCCTCGGGCCGCCCCGCCACGCTGGGCGTGATGGGCGGCGGCCAGCTCGGCCGCATGTTCGTGCAGGCCGCTCAAGCCATGGGCTTCAGCACCGCCGTGCTCGACCCCGACGCCGACAGCCCGGCCGGCCTCATCAGCCACCACCACATCCGCTGCGCCTACGACGACCCGAAGGGCCTGGCCCAGCTGGCCCGGTGCAGCGACGCCATCACCACCGAGTTCGAGAACGTGCCGGCGCCCGCGCTGGCGTCGCTGGCGGCGCTGCGGCCGGTGGCGCCCGGCGCGGCCAGCGTGGCCATTGCCCAGGACCGGGCGGCCGAGAAGGCGCACTTCGAGCGCTGCGCCGCCGACAACGACGGCGTGCGGCCCGCGCCCCACGCCAGCATCGACTCGCCCGAGCAGCTCGCCGCCGTGGCGGCCGAGCTGCTGCCCGGCATCCTGAAAACCGCGCGCCTGGGCTACGACGGCAAGGGCCAGGCCCGCGTGAAGGACCGCGCCGAACTCGCCGCCGCCTGGGACCGCCTGGGCCGGGTGCCCTGTGTGCTGGAGCGCCTCCTGCCGCTGCGCGCCGAATGCTCGGTCATCGTGGCGCGCGGCGCCGACGACCAGTGCGTCAGCTTCCCGGTGCAGAAGAACACGCACCGCGACGGCATCCTCGCCGTCACCGAGGTCTACGACGGCGCGATCGACCCCGCCCTGGCGCGGCGCGCGCAGGCCGCCACCATGGCCATCGCGCGCCAGCTCGGCTACGTGGGCGTGCTCTGCGTGGAGTACTTCCTGGTCGACGACGGCCGCGGCGGCCTGGACCTGGTGGTCAACGAAATGGCGCCGCGCCCGCACAACAGCGGCCACTACACGCAGAACGCCTGCGACGTCTCGCAGTTCGAGGCGCAGGTGCGCGCGGTCGCCGGCCTGCCGCTGCGCGCGCCGGTGCAGCACAGCCCGGCCATCATGCTCAACCTGCTGGGCGACCTGTGGTTCGCCCCGAACGCGCGGCACGCGCAGGCCAGCGACACGCCCGTCACGCCCCCCTGGGACGAGGTGCTGGCCCTGCCCGGCACGCACCTGCACCTGTATGGCAAGGCCAGCGCCCGCCCGGGCCGCAAGATGGGCCACCTCAACATCACCGGTCCCACGGTGGCCGCGGTGCGCGACACCGCCGCGAAAGCGCTGGCCCTGCTGGGCTTGCCGCCGCTCTAGGCCCGCCATGCCGCTGCTGCTCGACGCGTCGCGGCCCGAGGCCATCGAACAGGCCGCGCGGCGCCTGGCCGACGGCGGCCTGGTGGGCCTGCCCACCGAGACCGTCTACGGCCTGGCCGCCGACGCCGACAACGCCAGCGCGGTGCGGCGCATCTTCGAGGCCAAGGGCCGCCCGGCCGACCACCCGCTGATCGTGCACGTCGCGGCCGATGCGCCGCGCGCCGCCGTCGACCACTACGCGCGCGAGGTGCCGGCCTTCGCCGAGCGCCTGATCGCCGCGCTCTGGCCCGGCCCGCTCACGCTGATCCTGCCGCGCCGCGCCGAGGTCGCGGCCGTGGCCGCCGGCGGGCAGGACTCGGTCGGCCTGCGCTGCCCCTCGCACCCCGTGGCCCAGGCCGTGCTGCGCGCCGCCGCCACGCATGGCGTGCACGGCGTGGCCGCGCCCAGCGCCAACCGCTTCGGTCGCGTCAGTCCCACCAGCGCCGCGCACGTGATGGAGGAGTTCGCTGCGCTGGCCGATGACGCGCTGCTGGTGCTCGACGGCGGCGCCTGCCCCGTGGGCATCGAATCGACCATCGTGGACTGCACGCGCGGCCACCCGGTGCTGCTGCGCCCGGGCGTGCTCACGCCGGCGCGGCTGGAGGCCATCGCCGGCCAGCCGCTGCGCGCGCGCGACGGGGCCGCGCCGCGCGCCTCGGGCACGTTGGAATCGCACTACGCGCCGCGCGCCAAAGTGCGGCTGATGGACGCCAGACAGCTGCGCGCCGCCTTCCAGGTGCTGGGCGAGGACGCCAGACACATCGCCCTGTACGCGCGCAGCCCGATCGAGACCGCGCGCGGCACGCCGCGCCGTCGCATGCCCGAGGACGCCGAGGACGCCGCGCGCGAGCTGTTCGCCGTGCTGCGCGAACTCGACGCCACCGGCGTGCGCCTGATCTGGGTGGAAACGCCGCCCGACGGCCCCGAGTGGGACGGCGTGCGCGACCGCTTGAGCCGCGCCGCGGCCTGAGCCCTCAATCCGCCAGCCGGGCGGTCCACTCCACCAGCGCCTCCAGCGCCGGGCGCGCCGCCGGCGCGTTGGGGTGGTTCACGAAAGCCACCACCACATAGCGCACGCCATTGGCCGCGTTCACGTAGCCGGCCACGCCGGTGACGTCGCGCAGCGTGCCGGTCTTGAGCCAGGCGTGGCCGTAGACCGGGCTGCGCTCATCGGCGGCGTAGCGGCGCGCCGTGCCCGTCACCCCCGCCAGCGAGAGCGTGCCGACGAAGGCGTCGGCCTGCGGGTGGCGCGCCGCGTGGCGCAACAGCAGGGCCAGGGCCTCGGGCGTGATGCGCTCGTCGCGCGACAGGCCCGAACCGTTCTGGATGACGGGCGCGGGCACGCGCTCGCCGAAGGTGCGGCGCCACCAGTTGCCCAGCACCGTGCGCGCCTGCTCGAAGCCGCTGCGCTTCCAGGGCAGCGGCCCGCTGCCGGGCAGCGCCGTGGCCTGCGGCGCCAGCTGGCCCAGCGTGAGGAACACCTGCTGGGCCATCACGTTGTTGCTCCACTGGTTCACGTCGGTGAGGATGTCTGCCAGCGGCAGCGAGGGCGCGTCGAGCAGCAACTTGGCGTCCAGCGGCGTGAGGCCGGCGCGCACCTGGCCCGTGAGCAGGCCGCCGCCGGCGCGCCACAGGCCCTCCATGGCGCGCGCCGCGAAGCTGGCCGGGTCCTGGTAGGCCACGGGCCATTTCTGCTCGCCGCAGCGCAGGGGGTAGCGGCCCTGGAAGGCGATGCGGCCGGGGTCGTCGAAGCGCGCGCGCAGCCCGCCGCGCCAGTCGCCGCAGGCGCCGTTGGACAGCGGCACGCTGGCGTCGATGGCCAGGCCCGCGAGCGGCGGCTCGCTGACCACGCGCGCCACGCCCGCCGCCGCGTCGGGCAGGAAACTCAGCACCACCGATTTGAAGTTCACCAGCAGCGCGTCGGGTCCGGCGTTGTAGGGGCGCAGGGCCTCACCGTCGAAGGCGCCGGGGTCGTAGGGCGGCAGGTCGAAGGCGCTGCTGTCGAGCACCATGTCGCCCAGGATGAGCTGCACGCCCTGCGCCTGCAGCGCGGCGAAGGCCTCCTGGATGCGCTCGAGCACGAACTTGGGGTCGCCGCCGCCGCGCACGTAGAGGTTGCCGCGCAGCGCGCCGGCCTCCAGCGGGCCGTCGGTGTAGAAGCGCGTGCTCCAGGTGTAGCCGGGGCCCAGCAGGTCGAAGGCGGCGTAGCTGGTCACCAGCTTCATCACCGAGGCCGGATTGACCGGCATCCCCGACTGGTGGCGCACCCGCGCCTCATGGCCGTCCAGCGGCACCACCACGGCGGCGAAGGCGGTGGCGGGCACCTCGGCCCGTGCCAGCGCCGCCGCCACCGGTGGCGGCAGCGCCTCGCGCGAAGGCCCTTGGGCACAGGCCGGCAGGGCAATGGCCAGCGCCAACAGCAGGGACGACAGGAAGCGGTTCACGCGGGCGATTATCGGCCGGGCCCCGGCAAGTCCCTCCAGGCCGGTGGCCGATAATCGCCCGATGCCTGCCGCCCCGTGCTTCCTGGCCATCGAGACCAGCACCGACACCCTCTCGCTGGCCCTGGGCTCGGGGCGGGTCGGCGAGGCCGTGCACCGCTTCCAGGGTCCCGGCGGCGCCCAGGCGTCCTTGGAACTGCTGCCCCAGGTGCGGCGCCTGCTGGCCGAGGCCGACCGGTCGCTGGACGGGCTGGACGCCATCGCCTTCGGGCGCGGACCGGGCTCCTTCACCGGCCTGCGCACCGCCTGCGCCGTGGCCCAGGGCCTGGCCTATGGCACGCGCGGGCCACGGCACCCCCAGGGCCTGCCCGTCCTGCCCGTCGACACCCTGCTGGCCCTGGCCGAGCAGGCCCGCGCCGACGACGCCGGCGACGGCCATGCGCCACCCGCGCACCTGGTGGCACTGCTCGACGCGCGCATGGACGAGCTCTACGTGGCGGCCTACGCGCTCGACGGTGAATCGCCGGTCGCCCTCGCCCCGCCCCGCCTGTGCGCGCCCGCCGACCTCGCGGGCTGGCTGCACGACCAGGGCCTGGCCGACGGCACCCGCACCCTGCTCGCGGGCAACGCCTTCGCGGCCTACGCCGACGCCCTGCGCGACGCGCCCGGCCGCCGCCGCGCGGCCCTGCCCACCGCCGACGCCCTGCTGCGCCTGGCCCCGGCGCTGATGGCCCGGGGCGCCGCGGTCGGCGCCGCCGAGGCCCTGCCGCTGTACGTGCGCGACAAGGTCGCGCGCACCACGGCCGAACGCGAGGCCGGCGCATGAAGCACCCCCGCGCCGGGCTTTGCCCGTCACCCCCTCCAGGGGGCGATGCCAGCGGCCCGGCAAAGCCGGTTCCGCGCCATCCCTCGATGGATGCGGCCGCCACCCTGCCCGGATGGGCCACCGGCCTGTGGCCCGCGCCCATGGACACCCTGCCCGTGCCGCTGGAGGCCCAGGCGCGCGCCATCGCCTTCACGCCCATGACCGAGGCCGACCTGGACGCGGTGCACGCGGTCGAGACCAGCGCCTACGGCCACCCGTGGTCGCCGCGGCACTTCCGCGACTCGCTGCAGGCCGGCTACCCGGCCGTGATGCTGATCGGCGAAGCGCACGCGGGCGAAAGCCCCTGGCCCCCCCGGCCCGACGGCCGCTGGCTGCTCGGCTACCTGGTGGCCATGCCCGGCGTGGACGAGGTGCACCTGCTCAACCTCACCGTGAACCCGCCGCACCAGCGCCAGGGCTGGGCGCGCTTCATGCTCGACGCGCTGGCGCTGTGGTCGCGCGGCCAGGGCGCCCTGTCGCTGTGGCTGGAGGTGCGCCAGAGCAACGCGCCCGCGCGCCGGCTGTATGAACGCTGCGGTTTTCGCGAGGTGGGCGTGCGCCGTGGCTACTACCCGCTGTCGGCGCTGCAGCGCGAGGACGCGGTGGTGATGCAACTGGGCCTGGACGGCACGCGGGGCACCGAATGAGCGACCGGACCGACACGCCCGACGGCTGGGTGCGCGAACTCGACGCGCGCCAGCGCGCCATGCTGGCCGAGATGGGCGTGAAGGTCTGGGTGCCCGCGCCGCCGCGCGCGCCCGCGGCCAGCCCCGAGCCGGCGACCAGCGCCGTGGCGGCGCCCGCCGCGGCGGCCACGCCCGCACCCGCCGGGCGCTCGCCCGCACCCGCCGGGCGCTCGCCCGCGGCGGTCCGCCCGCCCCAGGCGCCTGCGCCTGCGCCTGCGCCGATGCCGGCACCGGCCGCCCCCCCCAGCCCCGCGCGCAGCGACATCGCCACGCTCGACTGGCCCGCGCTGCGCGAGGCCGTGGCCGACTGCCGCGCCTGCGGCCTGTGCGAGTCGCGGCGCAACACCGTGTTCGGTGTCGGCCACACCGAGGCCGACTGGATGATCGTGGGCGAGGCCCCCGGCGAACAGGAAGACCGCCAGGGCGAGCCCTTCGTGGGCCCCGCCGGCCAGCTGCTCGACGCCATGCTGCGCGCCTGCGGGCGCGACCGCCAGGCCATGGACGCGCGCGGGGTGTTCATCGCCAACGTGCTCAAGTGCCGCCCGCCGGCCAACCGCAACCCGGCGCCCGAGGAAGTGGTGCAGTGCGAACCCTTCCTGTCGCGCCAGGTGGCGCTGGTCCGGCCCAAGCTGATCATCGCCATGGGCCGCTTCGCGGTGCAGTCCTTGCTCAAGACCACCGAGCCCATCGGCCGCCTGCGTGGGCGGCTGCACCGCTACGAGGGCGTGCCGGTCATCGTGACCTACCACCCGGCCTACCTGCTGCGCACACCCATCGACAAGGCCAAGGCCTGGGCCGACCTGTGCCTGGCCATGGAGATCGATCGGTAGTGTCTGACGGGGGCTCTAGGCCCCCGGCGGCTCGGCGCCCGGCGCGGCCGGCCTCGCCGGCCACAGCACGGCCGCGATCGCCAGCATGATCAGCGCCACCGCCACCCAGTCCTGCCAGTGCAGCACCTCGCCCAGCAGCCAGGCACCGCTGAACACGCCCAACACCGGGATCATCATCACGCTCAGCGTGGACGCGATCGGCGGCAGGTCGCGCGCCAGCACCAGCCAGGCCACCTGCGCGAAGGCGAACACGCCCAGCGCGTTGTAGACGATGGCCCCCCACACCACCGGGCCCGGCATCACGCCCCAGGCCTCGCGCTCGAACAGCCAGGACAGGGCGCTCATCCAGACCGTGGTCAGCGCGATCATCCAGAACGAGATCGTCAGCGTGTCGTAGGGCAGCGTGGTGCGCCGCATCTGCTGCGTGCCCCAGGCCCACATCGCCGCGGCCAGCAGCATCATGCCCACGGCCAGCGGCGCGCCCGACAGGCGCACGAACTCGTGCCACAGCAGCAGCAGCACGCCCAGGGCAGCCGCTGCCACGCCGCCCCAGGCGCGCATCGGCAGGCGCTGGCCGAACCACAGCGCGCCCACGATGGCCGAGAACACCGGCATGGTGTAGCCCAGGATGGCCGCGCGCCCGCTGGACAGCGACTGGATCGCCAGCACCGCCAGCGTGTGCCAGAACAGCATGTTGATCACCGTGAGCCACGCCAACTGGCCCCAGTGCTCGCGCGCCATCCGGAACGGCGCCCCGCGCCACCACAGCACGCCGGCCAGCACCGGCAGACCGATCCACATGCTCAGGGCGCGGAAGGTGAGCGGCTGATAACCCGCGATGCCGATCTTCATGATCGGCCAGTTGATGCCCCACACCAGGGTGAGGAGGACGAGCAGAACCAGTTGCCGGCGCGATATCGAGTGCATGCTGCCGATCGTACGGTTGTTCCAAATCCCGTCCACCGGGCGGGCGGCCGATGCCCCCACCTAAAATCCCGGCCCATGACCTTCATCGACCAGCTGCAGGCCGCCACCCGCGACAACGCGAGCCTGCTGTGCGTGGGCCTGGACCCGGACCCCGCCAAGTTCCCCGCGCACCTGAAGAACGACGCCTCGCGCATTCACGACTTCTGCGCCGCCATCGTCGATGCCACCGCCGACCTGGTCTGCGCCTTCAAGCCGCAGATCGCCTACTTCGCCGCGCACCGCGCCGAAGACCAGCTCGAGCGCCTGGTCGCGCACATGCGCCGCGCCGCGCCCGGCGTGCCCGTGATCCTCGACGCCAAGCGCGGCGACATCGGCGCCACCGCCGAGCAGTACGCCATCGAGGCCTTCGAGCGCTTCGGCGCCGACGCCGTCACGCTCTCGCCCTTCATGGGCTTCGACTCGGTGGAGCCCTACCTGCGCCGCCACGGCAAGGGCGCCTTCCTGCTGTGCCGCACCTCCAACCCCGGGGGCGACGACCTGCAGGCGCAGCGCCTGTCCTCCGTCGCCGGCCAACCCCTGCTGTACGAGCACGTGGCGCGCCTCGCGCAGGGGCCCTGGAACCTCAATGGCCAGCTCGGCCTGGTGGTGGGCGCCACCTACCCGGCCGAGATCGCGCGCGTGCGCGAACTCGCCCCCACGCTGCCCTTGCTCATCCCCGGCGTGGGCGCTCAGGGCGGCGACGCCACGGCCACCGTGCGCGCGGGCCTGCGCCTGCAGGGCGATGCCATCACCGGCCCCATCGTCGTGAACTCCTCGCGCGCCATCCTCTATGCCTCGGCGGGCGACGACTTCGCCGCCGCGGCGCGCCAGGCGGCCCTCAAAACGCGTGATCAATTGCACGCGGCGCGCATCGGCTGAACGACCGGCGGCTTGACAAATACCCCCATACGGTAAGCCGCTCAGCGGATGCGGCGACGCCACGACACCCCCCTGTAACCAAGCGCAACGCGCCATCGGCGCCCGCGGTCGCCTGCCTAGACTCGCGCCCCATCCAGATGGAGGGTGGCCATGGCGACGATCGAACAGGACGATCTGCCCAGCGATGCGCTGATCGAGCACGAAGACCCGGCGGCGCGCACCCGCGCAGCGATCGCCGGTGCCGCGGCAGCGGCCACGGCGGCGCTGGCCGCCTGCGGGGGGGGCGGCGGTGGCAGCGACGGCGGATCGGCCGAACCGCCCTTCGTGCCCGTGGTGGACTTTTCCCTCGACGGCTACACCTACCTCGCCGCGAACAACGACGCCGAGGCGGCGCGCTTCCTGCAGCAGGCGCAGTTCTCCTCCACGCCGCAGGAGATCGCGGCACTGCGCAGCGAAGGCTACGCCCTGTGGCTGGCGCGCCAGTTCCAGCAGCCCCGAGGCCAGAGCGGCTGGGACTGGCTGCAGGCGCGCGGCTATGGCGCCATCGACAGCAACAACTACTTCTTCAACCAGTACCCGGCCGACTTCATGCTCTGGAGCCAGCTGCTGTCGGGCGGCGAGGCCATGCGCAAGCGCGTCGCGCTCGCGCTGTCCGAGATCTTTGTCAGCTCGCTGACCACGGCCGAGTTCACCTGGCGCAGCCACGCCTACGCCTCGTGGTGGGACATGCTCATGCGCAACGCCTTCGGCAACTTCCGCCAGTTGCTCGAGGACGTGACGCTGCACCCGGCCATGGGCTACTTCCTCAACACCAAGGGCAACCAGAAGGAGAACCCCTCCACCGGCCGCGTGCCCGACGAAAACTACGCGCGCGAGGTGATGCAGCTCTTCACCATCGGCCTGCTCGAACTCAACCTCGATGGCACGCCCAAGATGAGCGGGGGACGCCCCATCGAGAGCTACACCCAGGACGACGTGACCCACCTCGCGCGCGTCTTCACCGGCTGGGACTTCGACACCTCCGACGGCGTGCGACACACGCCGGTCGGGCAGAACTACACCATCGAATCCAGCGCCTTCGCGCGCAAGCCCATGAGCCTGCGCGAGAGCCGCCACTCCACGCTGGAGGCGCGCTTCCTGGGCGCCACGGTGCCGGCCGGCACGCCCGGGCGCGCGGCGCTGCGCATCGCCCTGGACACGCTGTTCAACCACCCCAACACCGGGCCCTTCTTCGCGCGCCAGATGATCCAGCGCCTGGTGACCAGCGACCCCAGCCCGGCCTACGTGGCGCGCGTGGCGAGCAAGTTCAACAACAACGGCAAGGGCCAGCGCGGCGACCTGCAGGCGGTGATGGTCGCCATCCTGCTCGACCCCGAGGCGCGCGGCGGCCTCTCGCTGTCCAGCAGCACCCACGGCAAGCTGCGCGAGCCCATGGTCCGCTTCATTCAGTGGGCGCGCAGCTTCGACGTCACGTCGGCGGCGGGCAGCTGGAAGGTCTTCGACCTGGCCGACGCCGGCACCCAGCTCGGTCAGAGCCCGCTGCGCTCGCCCTCGGTCTTCAATTTCTTCCGCCCCGGCTACGTGCCGCCCAACACCGCCCTGGCGGCCCGCAATGCCACGGCGCCGGAGTTCCAGCTCGTCAACGAGTCCAGCGTGGGCGGCTACCTCAACTTCATGCAGGGCGTGATCGAGCGCGGCATCAACTGCCCCAACCCGGGCGTTCCCTATGCCGCGTGGAACAACTACGCCTACGACGTGAAGGCCAACTACGCGCGCGAACTCGCGCTGGTGACCAACGCCGCCGCGCTGGTGGACCACCTGAACCTGATGCTGGCGGCGGGGCAGATCTCACCCGCCACGCGCACGCTCATGGTCAACGCGCTCAACGCCACCACCGTCACGGCCGCCAGCAGCGCCGACGCCAGGAACCGGCGGGTCTGGGCCGCCGTGCTCATGGTGATGGCCTGCCCCGAGTACCTGATCCAGAAGTGAGGAGCGCGCCATGCATTTCATCGCCCCCGCCCGACACACCCGCCGCGCCTTCCTGCGCCGCGCCGGTCAGCTCGCCTTCACCGGCACCGCCCTGCCCACGGTGATGAACCTCGCCGCCATCGGCGAGGCCGCGGCCTTCGACGCCACCGACTACAAGGCCCTGGTCTGCGTCTTCCTGTTTGGCGGCAACGACTACGCCAACACCGTCATCAACTACGACGCCACCAGCCACGCCCAGTACGCCGCCATCCGCGGCGGCATCGCCATCCCGCGCGCCGACCTGGCGGCCACCGTGCTCAACCCCGCCGTGCCGCTGCCCGACGGCAAACAGTACGCCCTGCACCCGGCCATGACGGGCCTGGCCAACCTCTTCAACACCGGCGCGGCCGCCGTGCAGCTCAACGTCGGGCCCCTGGTGGTGCCGCTCACGCGGCAGCAGTACAACAGCAACAGCGCGTCCTTCCCGCGCCCGCCCAAGCTGTTCTCGCACAACGACCAGCAATCGGTGTGGATGAGTTCGGCCGCCGAAGGCAGCACCACGGGCTGGGGCGGCCAGGTGGGCGACCTGGCACGATCGAGCAACACCAACAGCGTGCTCACCTGCGTCTCGGTGGCCGGCAACACCGTGTTCCTCTCGGGCGACGAGGCGCTGAGCTACCAGGTGGGCAGCGGCGGGGCGGTCCGCATCAACTGCCTCAACGGCAACGTCTACGGTTCGCCGGCGGTGCGCTCGGCGCTGGTCGACATCGCGATGCAGACCCGCGCGCACGCGCTGGAGAACGAATACAACCTGGTCACCGCGCGCGCCTATGGCACCGAAGGCGCCATCACCAGCGCGCTCAACGCCTTTCCCGCCAACACCGCGCCCTTCAGCGGTTTCCCGGCAAACAACGGCCTGGCCAGCCAGCTGCGCCTGGTCGCGCGGCTGATCGCCGCGCGCAACCAGCTCGGCAGCCGGCGCCAGGTGTTCTTCGTCTCGCTCGGCGGCTTCGACCTGCACGACAACCTGCTCAACGGCCAGGCCGGCCTGATGGAGCGCCTGAGCGGCGCGCTCACCGCCTTCTACGACGCCACCGTGCAGCTCGGCGTGGCCGACAAGGTGACCGCTTTCACCGCCTCGGACTTCGGCCGCACGCTCACCTCCAACGGCGACGGCTCCGACCACGGCTGGGGCTCGCACCACCTCATGGTGGGCGGCGCCGTGCGCGGCCGCGCCTTCTACGGCAAGGCCCCGCCCGTGAGCGTGACCAACAGCACCAGCGACAGCTTCGACCAGTGGCACGTGGGCCAGGGCCGGCTGCTGCCCAGCACCTCGGTGAGCCAGTACGCGGCCACGCTGGCGCAGTGGTTCGGCGTGAGCGGCGGCGAACTGGGCCAGGTGCTGCCCTACATCGGCAACTTCAACAGCGTGGACTACCCGGGCAATCTGGGGTTCATGGCCTGAGGGCGGGCTCAGAACGGGTTGGCCGCCAGCACCGGCACGAAGGCGCTGGCCTGGGTGTCGCTGGACGGCGTGAAGCTGGCCATCGGCGGTGGTGCGAAGGCCGCCATGGCGTGGATGAGGTTGTTGAACTGGGCTTCGAAGGTCGCCTGCGCCGGGCTGAGCTCCGCTCCTGAGAAGACGCCTTGCGACAACGGATTGCTGGCACCGTTGTCGCCCAGAGCCCAGATATCCCGCCAGCGATCGTTCCCTGACGCCAGGGCGGGCCACTCGCTCACGGCAGCCACCACGGGTTTGGGCGCGCTCGACACCAGCGCCACCATCTGCTCCATCGACCACACCGTGCCATCGGCGAATTCGAAGCATTCGATGCCGGCTCCGGGAATAGCGCCGTCCTCCGGCATGAGCACGTGCACGCCGCCCGGGCCGCCCCAACTCAATGTGAGCGCACGGCAGGGGCCTTCTTCGGTGTCCACCGTGGACCAGCTCGCTTGCAGCGCGCCAGGGTCGATGCCTGGGCCCAGGCGCACGGTGTCGGCGTCGAGGGAGCGCAAGGACTGATCGTCGAAGTGGATTGGCGGGCGGGGAGCCTCGCTGCCCCAGTTGGGTGGGTGCGGAGCGTCGCTGCTCCAATACGGATTGGAGTAGGACACCAAGGGCCGCCCGCTGACGCGGGCAATCAGCCCGTCCAGGTCCGGGGAGTCGATCGCGGAATAGGAACTGGCATCGAACCTCAATGGGCGTTGGTCCAAACGCATCAGCGCATTGAGCTTGTCGGCCGTTGCAGGCATGTCGAACTCGAAGTGCGACCCGTCCTGCAATTGCAGCTCCTGCTCCTCGTCAAGTTTTCCGGCCAGCGAGCGCAACTCAGCTTCCACGGCCGGATCCAGTCGCCATTGCGATGACGAGTCCGCGCGCGGGTACATCCAGGTGGCGACGGTGACATGCACGGAGGGCACGGCGCGCTCGTCGATCACGTCCCAGCCGTCGTCCATGGCGTCGACCACGTAGACATCGGCACCGGCGCCGCCGACGAGGGTGTCATTGCCCAGGCCACCACGCAGTTCATCGTCGCCAGCGCCCGCGCGGATGAGGTCGTCGCCGGAACCGCCGTCGATCCAGTCGGGCGATCCGGTGTCCTTATACCCAGGCGTTTCCTGCGTGGCGTTCTGCGACTCGACCACGTCGTCGCCACCGCCCGCGCTCACCAGCGTGGTGGCCGACCCCTGCAGGCCGATGTGGTTGGCGCCGTCACCGCCCTGGTGCTCGACCACCGTGCGAACGTTGACATAAGTTGCTCGGTAATAGTAGTCGACGCGGTTCTCCGTCACCCAGCCGGATTCGTAGACTGGGATGGACTCGGTGCGCAGGTCGCCGTGGAGCCACACAGACAAGTGGCCAACGCCCATGCCGTTCGTTTTGTCCGGCACGAGCGAGACGCGATTGGTCGCAAACACCCCGTCGGCACCCACCATGTAGTCGTCGAAGGACATGAAGCGATCCGGCGAGCCCGTGGTGACGGTTTTGTAGCCAACGAAGCGCTGGCCCCACACCGTCTCAGTCCGTTCGACCGTGGCGAGCAGTTCGCTCTTGAAGGATGACCCATCCCGTTCGCCGCCCAGCACCACGTCAGCCTCGTCGCTCGCGGTGTGCTGCGTGGTTTTCTCCCATCGGTAGACGCGCTCATCGAAGGTGCCGGCATCCTCTGTGAAAGTGCCCGCTTCATCGGTACGGTGCAAGCCTCCCAGCCAACCCCAGCCGCCGTCTCCCAGGTACATCCGAGCCGAGGTCATCGGCCCGGCCTGGGCGTCCGCCGCCGCTGCGAAGGCCGCTTGGCTTTGTGCAGGGGTTTGCTCGGCAATGGCCTGGGAAGCCAGGACCAACAGGTCTTGCTCCCGGCCTTGCGCGTCCACCAATGTCCAACGGGTGTTCGCCCCATAGGCGTCCTGGATGAAAGCGGCGGCGTTGGAACCCCCGTGCCGCACCAGCAGGTCGTTGCCGATGCGCCCGAAGTTCAGCGCCTCTGGCGCGATGCCATCGAGCAGCAGGCGCGAGGACTGGCCCGGGGCCTCGGCCAGGCGGTCCAGGCCGTCGCCAGCGCGCAGAACATAGCTGTCTTGCCCATGCCCGCCGTAGAGATGGTCGGAGCCCGCGCCACCATCGAGGCGGTCGTTGCCGGCGCCACCTTGCAGCGTGTCCATGCCATCCAAGCCTTGCAGCACATCGGCCGAGGCGTAACCGACAAGGACGTCATCCCCCGCACTGCCCACGAGCGGTGCGCCATCGCTCATCAAGATTTCCGCATACAAAGCATGGGCCTGCCGGACCTCTCCGTTGTCAAAGAAAAAACGCAAACCGTCCAAGGGCATGTCGTCGCGGATCAGCAGGTTGTCGTCGGCGCTGTAGCGCAGGCGAACGCAGCGGGTGCCATCAAGGGTTTCGTGCGCGGCCGAGAGCTGCTCAGGCGTGATGCCCGGGCCAAAATGAAGCTCGCTCGCGCCCTCGGGGTCAATGAGGCGGTCCACGCCGTCGCCGAGCTGGAACCGGTAGCGGTCGTCGCCTGCGCCGCCACGCAGCTCGTCGTCACCTGGGCCACCCGACAGGCTGTCGTCGCCCGGTCCGGCGCTGATGAAGTCACCCAGCACGGTCCCCACCAACTCGTCACTACCGGACGTGCCCACCAGGCTCAGGCCGTGGGACAGGCCCAGGCGCCCGATCAGGTTGTCCAGGGTCCAGGCGCTGCCGTCATCAAATTCATAACGAACCACGGCCCCTTCGAGCGCGCGGCGCACGGTGACGCTGCACTCGTCGTCGAGCGACAGGCGCAGGTCGGTGCCGTCGCCCACGCGCTCGATCCGAACCGCGTCCGCCGGCACCCCGGGTCCGAAACGCACGGTGTTGCGGCCTTGAAGGTCAATGATCTGGTCGTGCCCAGGGTCGAAATCAATGAGGTACAGGTCATCGCCTTCGCCGCCCAGCAAGGCGTCGCTGCCGCCCTGGCCACTGAGCGTGTCCTGGCCGCCTTGTCCCCGCAGCAGATCGTCTCCATCGCCGCCGATGAGATAGCCGTTGTCCCATCCGTCTTCAACGCCCATGGACCCCAGGCCCCGCACCAGCTCGGCCAGCGGGCGCGCCTGACCATCCGACAGCGCGATCTCAAAACGATCGCCCTGGGTGAGCGCATCGCTCAGGCGAATGGTGGCTCCACCGGCGCTCAGCAACAGGTCGTTGGAGTCCAGGCCATCGGCGGTGGGGGCGGCGCGTTGCACGCCCACAGCCGCCCAATCGGACGCGGCATCGGCGCTGAAGACGATGCGGTTGAGGCCCTGGCTGTCGCGCACGGTGGCGCGTTCGCCCGCAGACAAGTGGTATTGATCGTCGCCCGCGCCACCCGCCAGCGTGGCATTCGCCGGCACGCCCGAGAACTGGTCCTTGGCATCGGTGCCGGTCACCCAGATGCTGTTCGGATCGGCCTCGATGCGAACCCCTTGGGCGAGCAAGTCCCGCCACGTCAGCGTCCGGCCGTCGGCAAAACCCACGTCGGCCAGGAAACCATTGCTCGGCAAGCCCCAGGAGGAAACAGGCAGCTCGAGGCGATCACCGCTCTCAGCGCCATCCACATCCGCGATGGCGATCACGATCCGGCCCTGCGGCGTGAGCCGCACGCTCAGGTCTTCGGGCCTTATGCCCGCGCCGAAGGCAATGTGCTGCTCGCCGTACCAGCCTTGCAGCACATCGTGCCCGTCGCCGCGGTCGAAGCGCACCACGCTGCCCTCGGCGCCCAGGGTGATGGTGTCGTCGCCCCGCCCGCCCATGACCTGCGAGCCTGCGCCGTAGACGCCCAGGTGGTCGTTGCCGGCGGCGCCCGTGAGCAGATCGCCCGCCTGCGGACTCTCTTCGGTGATCTCGGCCTGCAGCGCATCGCCCACCCACCGCGAGAACGCCACGCGCTGGCCATCGGAAAACTCGACCGTGAAACTGGCGGCCGAGCGCAGCGAGTCCATGGCCAGCACCGCCACCTGCGGCTGCCCCTGCGCGTCGATGCCCGTGCGCCACACCATGCAGACACCCGTGCTGCCATCGGCGTTCAAGCCGGGCAACAAGCTGATGTCGCTTTGCCGCGCATCCACACGCAGGAGGTTGCTGCCCTGGCTGTCGCTGAGGGTGGTGCGCACGTCAAAGGGCTGATCCGTGGCGGGGGCGGGCTGAGCGAGATCGGCGCCCCGAACGGCATAGGTGTCATTGCCAGAACCGCCCGCCAGGTGGTTCAGGCCACTGCCACCGTCCAGGAAGTCGTCGCCATCACCGCCCTTCAGCACGTCGTCGCCTTCACCGCCCAGCAGTTGGTCGCGGCCGCCACCGCCGACCAGCTGGTCGTTGCCGGCACCGCCGTCGAGCCAGTCGTTGCCGTGGGCGCTGGCGTCGACGGTGTAGAGGCCCGGAACGTCGGGGACGTCATCGCCATAGAGCCAGTCGTCGCCCGCGCCGCCCAACAAGGTATCGGCGGCGCCGCCGCCCACCAGCAGGTCGTCGCCCTCCTCGCCCATGAGCAGGTCCTGGCCGTGCCAGGTCTTGTCGATGGCAAAGCTGGGGCCGTCGTCTCCCCACAAGCCGTCGTCACCCGTGCCCCCCAGCAGCTGGTCGGCGCCGCCGTGGCCCCAGAGCGTGTCGCTCCCCGCACCGCCGTCGAGGAAGTCGTCACCGTGCAGGTACACAGGGGTGGCCTTGCCGTCGCCTTGCAGTTCGTCATCGCCGTCGCCGCCGAACAGCTGGTCATGGCCCCCATCACCCTGCAGCCGGTCATCGCCCGCGCCGCCGCTCAGCCGGTCGTCGCCATGCAGCGGGGTGGCTTTGTCGCTGAGGTCACCCACCAGCACGTCGTCGCCATCGCCACCGTCCAGCGAGTCGCTGTCGGTACCACCAAAGAGCACGTCTTTGCCGCTGCCGCCGTCCATTTGGTCTTGCCCGGCTTCGCCAAAGAGCCAGTCATCGCCCGCACCGCCATGCAAAGCGTCGCCCTGGCCCAGGCGCGAGGTATCGGTACTGGTGGTGGTGATGCCCGTGGTGTACACGCGGCGGGTAGACGAAGCTCCATGCGGCGTGCTTTTCATCGCCGAGCATGCCCACCAACTCTCTCTCCACCCACGGGTTCTCCGGCCCCCAGCGCTGCGTCATCAGGGGCAACGGCAGCTGACTGCCCAGCGGTCGGGCGAAATAGAAGCCATCCACATCCGGCACCGTTCGCACGATCCACTGCCCTGCCTCGGTGGCACAGAGGTGATCGAAATAGCGCACCGATGCCTTGCGGTGCGCCCCGAACCAAAGCCTCTCCCAGAAGGGCTGCTTGAAATCGTAGGGCTGCGGCTTAGGCACCACGTCAGGCAGCTTG
The DNA here is from genome assembly GCF_003417535.1 of Hydrogenophaga borbori. Taxonomy (GTDB): domain Bacteria; phylum Pseudomonadota; class Gammaproteobacteria; order Burkholderiales; family Burkholderiaceae_C; genus Hydrogenophaga; species Hydrogenophaga borbori. The sequence goes on along the minus strand of NZ_QVLS01000008.1, from coordinate 78,391 downwards.
AGGCTGTGCGCGATGCGAGCTTCTTCACCCTCAAGCCAGACCTTGGGAACCGGCATGGTTTGCCCTTCAGTAGTAACCAGCTCCCACCCCGTTGGCTGCCTGTCCTCAGCGTTCGCCAAGGCGCTTGCTGTCAACAACGCGCACGTTGAAATCAATCGCCGGAAGCGGTGTCGTTTACTTTTTTCATTCATTTCGCTCCTCCTTAAAAATCATCCAGTGGGGCATCGCCCGTGACCGCCTCGCGGGATACCTTTTTTTTGAGGCCTCTCTTCGCGCGTGAATGAGGGTTTGTCGCTCCTGCTCTCGCCATACAACGCATCCCCATCAGCGCTTCAGTCGGGCTGTCCGGCTTGTGGTTCTGCTCCTCCGCCGCCGTCGCTGGGAGGGCCCTGTTGGGTCTTCGCCTGTACGTCGATCAGCTTCAGATGAACGAAGATCCCATCGTTGTCGGCCCCGCTGAAGAGGCGGTCGAGGCCCTTGTTGCCGATGAAGATGTCGGCGCCGTCCTGGTCCGAGAACAGGTCCTTGTCCGCGGGCTCCCGAGTGGCGGGTTTTTCCTGAGTCGGGTGACGCGGGGTGTTGTCGTCGTTCATGGAATGCCTCCTTGAATCGCCTCCAGCGAACGGCCAGCTGAACTGCGGCCGGTTGCCAATCGGCCGCGATATTCCATGCCCGCTGCGCGCCATACCCTCGCGCCGTATTCGGGATCAACCCGCCGCCGCCGTCCAGCCGAGGTCGCCCAGTAGCATCTGCCCATGATCGACCTCTACACCGCCGCCACCCCCAATGGCCACAAGGCCTCGATCGCGCTCGAGGAGCTGGGCCTGCCCTACACGCTCAAGGTGCTGGACCTCACGGCCGGCGAGCAGAAGCGTCCCGAGTTCCTGGCCATCAACCCCAACGGCCGCATCCCGGCCATCGTGGACCACGAAGCCGGTGGCTTCGCGGTGTTCGAGTCGGGCGCGGTGCTGATTTACCTGGCCGAAAAAACCGGGCGGCTCATGCCAAGCGATGCGCAGGGCCGCTCGCGCGTGCTGCAGTGGCTGATGTTCCAGATGGGTGGCGTGGGCCCGATGATGGGACAGGCCAATGTGTTCTTCCGCTACTTCCCCGAGAAGATCCCGGCGGTGATCGATCGCTACCAGGGCGAGACCAAGCGCCTGTTCCGCGTGCTCGACGGCCACCTGAAAGACCACGAGTACCTGGCCGGCGACTACTCCATCGCCGACATCGCCAACTGGGCCTGGGTGCGCACGCACCGCTGGTCCGGCGTGGACATCGACGACCTGCCGCACCTCAAGCGCTGGCGCGACACCATCCGCGCGCGCCCGGCGGTGCAGCGCGGCATCGAATCGCCGCCGTCGACGGTGGACCTCACGCGCGATGGCGACGAAGCGGCGCGCCGCTTCTCGCAAGACGCGCGCAAGCTGATGGAAACCGGCCAGAGCCTGAAGGAGGACCGCCGATGAAGCTCTACGTGTCCGAGCGCGCGCCCAACCCGCGCCGCGTGCAGATGTTCATCGCCGAGAAGGGCATGACCGGCATCGAGGAGGTGCTGGTCGACATCAACGCGCACGAACACAAATCGCACCCCGCGCTCTCGCGCAGCCCGGTGGCGCGCATCCCCGTGCTCGAACTCGACGACGGCCGCGTGCTGAGCGAGTCGCGCGCGATCTGCGCCTACCTCGAGGGCCTGCAGCCCGAGCCCAACCTGATGGGCCGCGACGCCGAGGAGCGCGCCTTCATCGAGATGGCCGACCGGCACGTGGAGTGGTACGTGACGCTGCCGCTGGCGCAGGCGATCCGCCACCAGCACCCCGGGCTGGCGGTGCTGGAGCAGCCGCAGTTCCCCGAATTCGGTGCGTCGCAGCAGGCCAAGGCGATGGAGACCCTGCGCTGGCTCGACGGCCTGCTGCAAGGCCAGCCCTGGGTGGCGGGGCAGCGCTTCACCATCGCCGACATCACGGCCTTCTGCACCATCGAATTCGCGCGGCTGCTCAAGTTCAAGCCGGGGGAACAGGGCCTCGCCGCCCTGGCGGCGTGGCGGGATCGGGTGGCGGCGCGGTAGCCCCCGGTCAGACGGCGGCCCCGTCAGCCCTGCTTAAGTCAAGGATAAGAATTATTTGCATTTAGAATTCGGCGTTTCCCCCTTCCGTCCTGGAGAACCGCCATGCGCCTGAAGCCCCTCGCCGCCGCCGCCGTGCTCGCCCTGAGCCTGGCCGCCCCTTTGCATGCCCAGACCGGTGCCAGCCCCGCGAGCGTGACCGCGCACTACGCGGCCCTGGTGCACGCCAATTACGAGGACACGCTGAGCGCCGCCAAGGCGCTGCAGGCCGCCGTCAAGGCCTTCACCGCCGCGCCCTCGCAGCCCACCCAGGACGCGGCCCGCAAGGCCTGGCTGGCGGCGCGCGAGTTCTATGGACAGACCGAGGCCTTCCGCTTCTATGGCGGCCCCATCGACAACGACAACGGCCCCGAAGGCCGGCTCAACGCCTGGCCCATGGACGAGTCCTACGTGGACTATGTGGACGGCAAGAAGACCGCCGGCCTCGTCAACAACAAGAAGCAGCCCCTCACCAAAAAGGCGCTGGCCGCGCTGAACGAAAAAGGCGGCGAGGAAAACATCGCCACCGGCTGGCACGCCATCGAGTTCATGCTCTGGGGCCAGGACCTGTCCGAGACCGGCCCGGGCAACCGCAGCTTCGAGGACTTTGTCGACGGCAAGGCCCCCAACGCCGACCGCCGACGCCAGTACCTCAACACCGTCACCGACCTGCTGGTGGACGACCTGGGCGGCCTGGTGAAGGCCTGGGCGCCGGGCGCCAAGAACAACTACCGCGCGAAGTTCGAGAAGGGCGGCAACGAGTCGCTGCGCAAGATGTTCGTGGCCATGGGCTCGCTCTCGCGCGGCGAACTGGCCGGCGAGCGCCTCGAAGTGGCCCTGGCCAGCCAGGACCAGGAAGACGAGCACAGCTGCTTCTCCGACAACACACACCGCGACGCCGTGGCCAACGCCAAGGGCATCGAGAACGTCTGGCTGGGCCGCTACGTGCGCGCCGACGGCAGCACCCTGCAGGGCCCCAGCCTGCGCGACCTGGTGAATGCCAGGAACGCCGGCGTGGCCGACAAGACCACGAAGCAGATCCGCACCTCGGTGGAGTCGGCCGAAGCCATTCCCGCGCCCTTCGACCGCGCCATCGTCGCCGGCTCGGCGGGCCGCCCGAAGATCGAGGCCACCATCAAGAGCCTGACCGAGCAGTCCAAGGACATCGTGGCCGCCGCCGCCGCCGTGGGCATCGCCAAACTCACGCTGGTGCAACCGTGAAGCGAGCGGCCTGGGCCGCCGCGGCCTTGGGCGTGGCGGCGCTCACCTCGGTCGCCGCGCTGCAGGCGGCGGCACAAGCGCCTGCCCCGGCCGGCCCCACCGACGCGGCGCCCGATCCCCTGGGCGAGAAGACCGGCGGCGCGACCACGGTCTGGGCCACGGGGCAGAACGCCTTCTCCTTCCCCGCCGCCAACCTCACCGACCCGGAGCGCACGCGCTTCGTCATCGGCAACTCCTTCTTCAAGCGCAACTGGGTCGAGGCCCCCGCGAGCACCAAGGCGCGCGACGGCCTGGGCCCGAACTTCCTGGCGCGCTCCTGCGGCGCCTGCCACCTGTTCGACGGCCGCGGTGAGCCGCCACCGTGGAAGCGCGGCATCTCCGACCAGGAACCGCTGGCCCTGCTGCTGCGCCTGTCGGTGCCCGGCAGCGACGCGCACGGCGGCCCGAAGCACGACCCGGTCTATGGCGACCAGCTCAACACGGCGGCGATCCAGGGCGTCAAGCCCGAGGGCCGGGTGCGCCTGCGCTGGCAGGCCATCCAGGGCCGCTTCGCCGACGGCACGCCCTACACGCTGCAAAGGCCCGAGTACATCGTCGACCGCCTCGCCTACGGCCCCTTCGCCCCGGGCGCCATGATCAGCCCGCGCATCGCGCCGCAGGTCATCGGCGTGGGCCTGCTCGAAGCCATCCCCGAAAGTGAGGTGCTGGCCAACGCCGAGGCCCAGGCCGCGCTGCCCGGCCCCATCAAGGGCCAGCCCAACCGCGTGTGGGACGTGTTCGCGCAGCGCGAGATGCTCGGCCGCTTCGGCTGGAAGGCCAACGTGGCCACCATCGCCCACCAGACGGCGGGCGCCTTCCACGGCGACATCGGCATCACCTCGGCGCAGTTCCCCGACGAGACCTGCACGCCCCGGCAGAAGGACTGCCTGGCCGCGCCCAAGGGCTCGCGCAACGGCCAGCCCGAGATCGACGCCAAGACCCTGGACGAGGTGGTGTTCTACCAGGCCACGCTGGCGCCGCCCGCGCGCCGCGACATCCAGGACCCGCAGGTGCTGCGGGGCCAGCGGCTGTTCGCGCAGGCGCAGTGCGCGGTCTGCCACCGGCCCACCTACACCACGGCCGAAGGCCCCTTCCCGCGCCTGACCAGCCGGGCCCTGCAGGGCCAGACCATCCACCCCTACACCGACCTGCTGCTGCACGACATGGGTGAGGCGCTGGCCGATGGCCGGCCCGACTTCCTGGCCAACGGCCGCCAGTGGAAAACGCCGCCGCTGTGGGGCATCGGCTTGATCAAGGACGTGAACGGTCACACCCGCCTGCTGCACGACGGCCGCGCCAATGGCGTGCTCGAGGCCATCCTCTGGCACGGCGGCGAGGCCGAGGCCAGCAAGCAGCAGGTGCTGAAGTTCGGCGAGGCCGACCGCCGCGCCCTGGTGAAATTCGTGGAGAGCCTCTGATGCGTACCCGATTCCGCTGGCGGGTTGGCGCGGCACTCACCCTGCTGCTGTGCGCGCCCGGCGCGCTGTGGGCGCAGGCCGCCGCGCCCTACTACTACCCGCCCGACGCGGTGGCCGCCCTGTACCGCGACCACACCGCGCCGCTGGCGCGCGCCTTCGCCGAGCAGGCGCCCACGCTGGTGCAGGCGCTGCAAGGCCACTGCGCCGGCCCGGCCGCGCTGGCGCCGGCGCGCGCGGCCTGGACGCAGACCGTGCTGGCCTGGGAACGGCTGGCCGCCGTGGCCGTGGGCCCGCTGATCGAGCGCCGCTCGCTGCGCGAGATCGACTTTCAGCCGCTGCGTCCCGAACTGCTCAAGCGCTCGCTGGCGCGCGAGCCCAAGTCCCTGGACGACATGGAACGCGTGGGCACGCCCGCCAAGGGCCTGCCCGCCATCGAGTACCTGCTGTGGAGCGCGCCCGCCGCGCCGCGCAGCGGCGCCTGCGCCTACGCCGTGCTGGCCGCGCAGGCCGTGCAGCGCGAGGCCGAGGCCCTGCGCGCCGCCTTCGACGCGCTGGCCGCCGCGCCGCCCGAAGAAGAGGCCGCCGTCACGGCCTTCGTGGAGTTCATCAACCAATGGCTGGGCGGCCTGGAGCGCCTGCGCTGGACGGGCATGGAAAAACCCCTGCGCGAGGCCGAAACGCGCGGCGCGGCGCCCGCCTTCGCGCGGCTGCCCAGCGGCCAGACCGGCGCGGCCTGGGCCGCCGGCTGGGCCGAGCTGCGCGCCCTGGCGCGCCAGCCCGACAGCGGCGCGCCCGCCATCGGCGCGGGCCGGGTGAGCATCGAGTCCTACCTGCGCGGGCGCGGACACATCGCGCTGGCCGATCGCTGGCGCGCGACCGTGGACGAGGCCGACCGCGCGATGCAGGGCGTGCAGCCGGGCGCCCCCGCCGGCGTGGACGCGGCGGCGCGCGCGCTCAAGAAGCTGACCACGCTGATGCAGTCCGAGGTCGCGGGCAGCCTCGAAGTCAACCTGGGTTTCTCCAGTGCCGATGGCGACTAGACGGCTCCCCCCTGCGCCGCTGCGCGGCGTCCCCTTCCGGGGACCACACCAGCGGACCGGCGAAGCCGGATCCGCGGTGTTCCTGGACGCCTCGCTCGCCACCGGACTGACTCGCCGTGGTGTCCTGGCTTGGCTGGCCGCTGGCCTGGGCACCCGCGCGCTGGCGGGCGACGCCCCCCACAGCCGGCTCATGGCCAGCTGGGCTGAGCGCGGCCGGTATTTCGCGGGCGTCTTGCGCGTGGATGAGGACCACGTATCGGCCCTGGCGCAGCTGTCGCTGCCCACGCGCGCGCACGGCCTCGCCCTCGAAGCCGACGGTGCGGTGCTGGTGGCCGCGCGCCGCCCCGGCGACTGGCTGCTGCGCTGGCGGCCCGACAGCGGCGCGGCGCAGTGGCATTGGGTGAACGACGACCGCCGGCTCAACGGCCACGTGCTGCCCTCCAGCGACGGGCGCGCGGTGTGGACCACCGAGACCAACCAGGCCGACGCCGCCGGGCTGATCGGCGTGCGCGATCCGCGCACGCTGGAGAAAACCGGCGAGTGGGCCACGCAGGGCATGGACCCGCACGAAATGCTGGTGCTGCCCGAGGCCCTGGGCCGCGTCCCGGCCGGCGCGCTGATCGTGGCCAACGGCGGCATCCCCACGCAAAGCGAGACCGGCCGCAGCCACCGCGACCTGTCGCGCATGGACCCCTCGCTGGTGGCGCTCGACCCGGCCTCGGGCGCACTGCTGGGCCAGTGGCGCCTGGACGATCCGCGCCTGAGCGTGCGCCACCTCGCCTGGGACCCGGTGGGCCGGCGCGTGGGCATCGCCCTGCAGGCCGAACACGACGACGAGGCCGCGCGCCGCGACGCCCCCCTGCTGGCCACCTGGGACGGCGATGCGCTGCGCGCCGCGCCCCCCATGGCCCACGCGCGCGGCTATGGCGCCGACATCTGCGCGCGCGCCGGCGGCGGCTTCTGGCTCAGCGCCACTCGAGCGAACGCGCTGCTGGGACTCGATGCGCGCGGTGCCATCGCCGAGCGGGTGAACCTGCCCTCGGCCGGCGCCCTGGCCGCGCGGCCCGGGCACGCCTGGGCCGCTGGCGCGGCGGTCACCTGGCACGACGGCGAGCGCCAGACCCTGTCGTCCGCGCTGCAACTCGACAACCACTGGGTGAGCGCGCGCGCCTGAGGGCCCGGCCCCCGCCCCGGCGCGGTTCGCTCACCAGGGCGGTGGCGAGCGCTCCAGCGCGCGCTCCATGGCCGGCAGGGCCAGCAGGCCCGCCTCCAGTTGCGCCTGCAGGCCCGACTGCAAGGCGGCCACGAGCGTGGGCGCCACACGGGCCGGCACCTGCTGCAGCAGGCCTTGCGCCGTGGCCAGATCGTTCAGCTCTCCCAGCAGCGCCTGCGCCTCGGCCAAGGTGGCGGTGCTGCGCGCGGCGCGCTGGGGGTCGAGCAGGCCGATCAGGAACTCCTGCGTGTAGCGCAGCTTCTTCAGCGCCAGGCGCAACTCGTGGCGGCCGTCGGGGCCCAGGCGGCGCGCGTCGCGCGCCTGTTCGCGCAACCGAGCATGGCCGGCGCGCAGCCGGGCCACCGCCCAGCGCGGCAGGTTCACCCGCGCGCGCGGCGCCGGCAGCGCGAACACCGAGCGCGTGAAGGCCAGCAAGGCCAGGGCGTGCGCCGGGTCGGCCAGCCGGCGCGCCACCGCGAGGTTGGCCGCGCGGCGCTGGGCGTCCACCCAGGCGCGCAGGGCCTGGGCCTCGGCGCGGGCGTCGCTGTCGGGCAGGCGATCGGGCAGCCATTCGGTAGCGAAGACGTCCCAGTTGCGCGCCGCGCCCAGCGCGTCGGCCAGGCCCTTCCAGTGCGCCGACCAGTGCGCCACCCAGCGGCGCGGCAGGTGCTCGCGAAACAGCCGCAGGCCGGTGCGCAGGCGGCGCAGGGCCACGCGCAGCTGGTGCACGAACTCCGGGTCGGGCAGCGGCGCGCCGGCCAGCGGCAGGTCGGCGAGCGCGCGCGGCTCGGCCTCGTTGGCCTGCAGGTGCGTGAGGCAGGCCAGGCTGGCGGCCTGGAAGGCCTCGCGCACCGCCATGCCGCGCGCCAACGCCAGCGGCGTGGCGCGCCGGGGCATGGCGGCCTGGCCGGCGAACAGGGCGTAGCCGCGCTCGGCCTTGCTGCGCGGCTCGGGGTGCAGGCGCAGCGCACGCCCCGCCTGGCCCTCGGGGCCGAGCGCCAGGGTGTGCGCCAGGTCGAACAGCGCGTCGACCGGGCCGTCCAGCAGCTCCAGCTCCACCTCGAGCAGGCGCTCGCGGCGCGCGCGCCGGGCGCTGCCGACGCTGATGTGCCCGTCGTCGACCGCCAGTTCGATGCGCGCGCCCGCGTGTTCCACCACCAGGGCACGGCGGACGAAGTCGGTGCGGAACACCGCGCGCAGCCGGGGCGCCCAGTCCTGCAGGGCGGCGGCCAGCGCGGGCTCGTCCACCACGCGCGCGAAATCGACCCGCCCGCGCGGCTTGGGCACCTCCCATTCGCCGCGCCGCGACAGGCCGCCCACGCTGCTGCCCGAGGTCTTGACCGTGAGCCAGCGCCGCGCGCCCACGCGGCGCTCGCGCAAGGCCAGGCGCGCCTCGCGCAGCGCCAGCTCGGGGGTGTCGAAATAGGTGTTGAACAGGCGCTGGCCCACGCGCGGCAGGCCGCCCAGCAGCGGGTGGGCCAGCAAACGCCCGGCGTCCTTGGGGTGCAGCGCGAGCTTGAGCTCGGTTTCCTGTGGCATGGATCGATCAGACCACAGTTCGCCTGAGGGTCGCTACCTTACAGCCGGTTACCACGCGGGCGCCGCCTCGGCCAACAATGACCGCTGGCGCGCCCCCTTGAGCGCGGCGGTGTCGTTGGAGACAAACATGCACACGATGTCCTGGATGCGCGCCGCGCTGGGCGCGGCCCTGCTGGGCTTGCTGGGCTTGCTGGCCGCCTGTGGTGGTGGTGGCGGCGATGGGAACGGCGGCAGCGGCACGCTGCGCGTGGCCCTCACCGACAACCCCGCCTGCGGCTACGACGAGGTGGTGGTCACGGTGAACGAGGTGCGCGTGCACACCGCCGACGCGCCCGACAGCGACCCGGGCTGGCGCTCCATCCCCGTCAACCCGCCGCTCAGCGTCAACCTGCTGGACTACACCAACGGCGCCCTGCTCAACCTCGGGCAGACGCGCGTGCCCGCCGGCACCTACACCCGCCTGCGCCTGGTGCTGGCGCCCAACACCGGCGCCCAGGCCGACCGCAACTGGATCGTGCTCAGCGGCAACCCGGGCGTGAGGGTGCCGCTCAAAACCCCCAGTGGCCAGCAGTCGGGCCTGAAGGTGCAGACCAGCCTGGCGGTGCAGCGCGACGGCCTGACCGACGTGGTGATCGACTTCGACGCCTGCCGGTCCGTGGTGGTGGCCGGGGGTTCGGGCCAGTACCTGCTCAAGCCCGTGCTGCGCACGCTGCCGCGTGTGGAGACCGGCGTGATCGGCGAGGTCTCCCTCGCCGCGGCCACGGCGGGCGCCAGCGTCTCGCTGCAGCAGAACGGCGAGGTGCGCCGCGCCACCGTGGCCGACGCCAACGGCCTGTTCAAGCTGCAACCCGTGGAGCCGGGTGAGTACACGCTGGTGGTGGTCACGCCCGGGCGGGCCACGGCGGCGGTGCGCCAGCTGCAGGTGTTCAGCGGTCAGCTGGTGCGCGCCGCGCCGGCCGGCCAGCGCATCGACCCGCCCGCCTCGGGCACGGCCATCTTCACGGGGCAGGTCTCGCTCACGCCCGTGCCCACCGAGCTCGACGCGACCGTGGCCCTGCGCCAGACGCTCACGGCGGGCGACACCCTCACGCTCGTGGAGCGGCCGGTGAACGCCGTCACCGGCGAATACGCCTACACCGGCAACGCGGTGGCGGCGCCGCAGGTGGCCCAGCACGCCGCCGGCAGCAGCCTGAGCTTCTCGGCCGACAACGCGGCGGCGGGCCAGTTCACGCTGCGCGCCACCACGGGCGGCGTGAGCAAGACCGCCGGTCCCCTGACCGCGGCCGCCAGCGACACCATCGACCAGGATTTTGTTTTCCCCTGAACCGCAGAGCCTCAAGCCATGCCCATTCCCTCCCGCTCCTTGTCCGCCCTCCTCCTGGGCACCGCCCTGGCCCTGGCCGCCGCGCCCACGCTGGCCGAGAAACCCCCGCACGCTGGCGGCGGCAAACACGGCCAGTCCGAGGAAAAACACAAAGGCGGCAAACCCCACAAGGGCGATGACCGCGGCGACCGTGGCGATCGCGACGGCGGCACCCGGTATGTCCGTCCCGACGGCGACCGGACGAACCTCTCGGTGAACGTGCAGATCGGCGGCTACTTCACCGACACGCAGCGCCGCGCCGCCGTCGAGTACTACGAGCCCCGCTGGCGCGCCGGCCACTGCCCGCCCGGCCTGGCCAAGAAGCACAACGGCTGCATGCCCCCCGGCCAGGCCAAGAAGTGGCACCGCGGCGCGCCCCTGCCGCGCGACGTCGTCTACTACCCCGTGCCAGACGCCATTTCCATCCGCCTGGGCGTGCCGCCGGCGGGCCACAAGTACGTGCGCGTGGCCACCGACATCCTGCTCATCGCCATCGGCACCGGCATCGTGGTCGACGCCATCGAAGACCTGGGCCGGCTGTGAAGCCCGCGCTGGCCGCCGCGGCGCTGCTGATGTCCGCCGCGGCCGGGCTCGCGCAGGAACGCGGCGACGCAGCCCCCACCGCCGAGCCGGCCCCGGCATCGGCGCCGCCGGCACCGCGCGACGACCTGGCCTTGCAGGCCAGCCGCGACTACCTCATCGGCGCGGCCATCGGCTCCTCGGCCAACCCGCTGGGCACCGCCGAGCAGAAGCTCTCGCTGGGCGGCATCTGGGCCTTTCAACTCGGGCGCTGGCGCTTCGCCAGTTCCGGTGCCAGCGCCCTGCTCAACCAGGGCCGCGAGACCGTGGACAGCGGCGTGAGCACCCAGCTCGCGCGCGGCGACAGGCTCACGCTCAACACCTCGCTCTCGATCGACGAGGGCCGCGACTGGCGCGACGAGAAGGACCCGCGCTACCACGGCCTGGGCAAGGTGCGCGCCACCGTGCGCGGCCGGCTCACCCTGGGCCTGACGCTCAGCGAGCACTGGAGCCTGACCAGCCGGGCCTCGCAGGACCTGCTGGGCCGCGACGGCGGGCTGCGCCTGGACACGGGCCTGAACTACCGCCACCGCCTTTCGCGCGACACGCACTGGGACCTGTCCTTCGGTGCCGGCTGGGCCAACGGCACGTTCCGCCAGACGCACTACGGCATCGACCCCGAGGGCGCCGCGGCCACCGGACTGCCCGCCTACGCCATCGGCTCGGGCTGGGACAGCCTGTCGCTGGGCTGGCGCCTCACCTCCGCCATCAACCGGCACTGGGTGGGCTACGCGGGCCTGGGCGTGGCGCAGCTGCAGGGCGCCGCGCGGCGCAGCCCGCTGGCCACGCGGCCCACCACCTTCAGCGCGGGCCTGGGGCTGGCCTACCGCAACCGATGAGACGGCAGGGCTTCAAGCGCCACCGGCCTCAGAGCAGGCGCTTGAGGTAACGCCCCGTGTGGCTGGCCGGGTTCGCGGCCACGGCTTCCGGCGTGCCCTGCGCCACCACGGTGCCGCCGCCGGTGCCGCCCTCGGGGCCCATGTCGATCACCCAGTCGGCGGTTTTGATGACGTCCAGGTTGTGCTCGATCACCACGATGGTGTTGCCGGCGTCGCGCAGCTGGTGCAGCACCTTGAGCAGCAGCTCGATGTCGGCGAAGTGCAGGCCGGTGGTGGGCTCGTCCAGGATGTAGAGCGTGCGCCCGGTGTCGCGCTTGGACAGCTCCAGCGCGAGCTTGACGCGCTGCGCCTCGCCACCCGACAGGGTGGTGGCGGCCTGCCCGAGCTGGATGTAGGACAGGCCCACGTCCAGCAGGGTCTGCAGCTTGCGCGCCAGCGTGGGCACGGCGCCGAAGAAGGCGTGCGCCTGCTCCACCGTGAGCTCCAGGATCTGCGCGATGTTCTTGCCCTTGTAGAGCACCTCCAGCGTCTCGCGGTTGTAGCGCTGGCCGTGGCAGACCTCGCAGGGCACGTAGACGTCGGGCAGGAAGTGCATCTCGACCTTGACCACGCCGTCGCCCTGGCAGGCCTCGCAGCGCCCGCCGGCCACGTTGAAGCTGAAGCGGCCCGGGCCGTAGCCGCGCTCGCGCGCGGCCGGCACCTCGGCCATCAGCTCGCGGATGCCGGTGAACAGGCCGGTGTAGGTGGCCGGGTTGCTGCGCGGCGTGCGGCCGATGGGCGACTGATCGACGTTGATGACCTTGTCGAAGTGCTCCAGGCCCTCGATGGCCTCGTGCGGCGCCGGCTCGTCGTGCGAGCGGTAGATGGCGCGCGCCACGGCGGCGTAGAGCGTGTCGTTGACCAGCGTGGACTTGCCCGAGCCCGAGACCCCGGTGACGCAGGTGAACAGACCGACCGGGAAGTCCACCGAGACACCGCGCAGGTTGTGGCCCTTGGCACCGAGCACGCGGATCGCCTGGCCGCCGTCGGCGGCCGAGGCCGGCGGCACGGCCGCCGCGCGGCCCCTGGCGCTCGGGAAGCGGGGCTTGACCGGTTCGGCCGGCACGGTGGCCACGCGCGCCGGCTGCCAGGGCGTGCGCCGGGCCGGCACCTCGATGCGGCGCGTGCCGCCCAGGTACTGGCCGGTGAGCGACTCGGGCACCGCGACCACGTCCTCGCAGCGGCCCTGGGCCATCACGCGCCCGCCGTGCACGCCGGCGCCCGGACCCATGTCGATGACGTGGTCGGCGGCGCGGATCATGTCCTCGTCGTGCTCGACCACGAGCACGGTGTTGCCCAGGTCGCGCAGGTGCTGCAGGGTGCCGATCAGGCGGTCGTTGTCGCGCTGGTGCAGGCCGATGCTGGGCTCGTCAAGCACGTACATCACGCCGGTGAGGCCGCTGCCGATCTGGCTGGCCAGGCGGATGCGCTGGGCCTCGCCGCCCGAGAGCGTGTCGGCGCTGCGGTCCAGGCTGAGGTAGTTCAGGCCCACGTCGTTGAGGAAGCTCAGGCGCTGGCGGATTTCGTGCACCACGCGGCCCGCGATCTCGCCCTTGGCGCCGCTCAGCGCGAGCGAGGCAAACCAGCGCAGGGCCTCGCCCAGCGTGACGTGGCCAATCTCGAAGATGGCGCGGCGCTGCGCGCCCTCGCCCACGAAGACGTGGCGCGCCTCGCGGCGCAGGCGCGCGCCGCCGCACTCCGGGCAGGGCCGCGTGGCGCGGTAGCGCGCGAGTTCCTCGCGCACGGTGGCGCTGTCGGTCTCGCGCCAGCGCCGCTCGAAGTTGCGCACGATGCCCTCGAAGGCGTGCTTCTTGTTCACGCGCTTGTTCGCGCGCTCGCCGCCGTCCAGCGCGTACTGGAAGCGGATCTCCTCGTCGCCCGAGCCGAACAGCAGCACCTGGCGCACCGCCTCGGGCAGCGACTCCCAGGGCGTGTCCACGTCGAAGCCGTAGTGCGCGGCCAGGCTCTCGACCAGCGAGAAGTAGTGGCCGTTGCGCCGGTCCCAGCCTTTGATGGCGCCGCTGGCCAGGCTGAGCGATGGGAAGGCGACGATGCGCGCGGGATCGAAGAACTCGGTGTGGCCCAGGCCGTCGCAGGTGGGGCAGGCGCCCAGGGGCGAGTTGAAGGAGAACAGTCGCGGCTCGAGTTCGGCCACGGTGTAGTGGCACACCGGACAGGAGAAACGCGCCGAGTGCGCGCGTTCCTCGCCCGAGTCCATGTCGAGCGTGAGGGCGCGGCCGTCGGCCAGGCGCAGCGCGGCCTCGAAGCTCTCGGCCAGGCGCTGGCGCTGCGTATGGGTGCCGGCGGCGTCGGCCTCGGCGCGCACCTTCAGGCGGTCGATCACGACGTCGATGTCGTGCTTGTCGTTCTTCTTCAGCGCCGGCAGGGCCTCGGCCTCCACCACCGCGCCATCGACGCGAAAGCGCACGTAGCCGCGCGCCTGCATGTCGGCGAACAGCTCGGCGAACTCGCCCTTGCGCGCGCGCGCCACGGGCGCCAGCACCATCAGCCGCGTGCCCTCGGGCAAGGCCAGGGTGGCGTCCACCATCTGGGCCACGCTCTGCGCGGCCAGCGGCAGGTCGTGGTCGGGGCAGTGCGGCGTGCCGGCGCGCGCGTAGAGCAGGCGCAGGTAGTCGTGGATCTCGGTCACCGTGCCCACGGTGGAGCGCGGGTTGTGGCTGGTGGCCTTCTGCTCGATGGCGATGGCCGGCGCCAGGCCTTCGATCAGGTCCACGTCGGGCTTGTCCATCAGCTGCAGGAACTGGCGCGCGTAGGCCGACAGGCTTTCCACGTAGCGGCGCTGCCCTTCGGCGTAAAGCGTGTCGAAGGCCAGGCTGGACTTGCCCGAGCCCGACAGCCCCGTGATCACCACCAGCCGGTGCTTGGGGATGTCGAGGTCGATGTTCTTGAGGTTGTGCGTGCGCGCGCCGCGCACCGACAGCGTGGCGCCGCGCAGGCGCATGGCATCGCCGAGGTAGCGGGCGTCGGCGTCGGCCACCTTGGGTGGGGCGGCGGCATCGCCCGGGCTCAGGTCGGTGGGCGGCATATCGGCGGGCGGGATCGGGTTCAAGGCGCGGTTCGTGCAGGGCAACCGGGCATGATAAACCGCAGCGCATTCGCGCCCCGGACCGCCTAGCCCGGGGCGGCCAGGCCCCAGTCGGCCAGCGCGTCCTCCCCGCCACCGCCCCGCGGCACCGGCGGCCCCGCCACGGCGCCGGGCGTGCGCGAGAAGCGGGGCACGGGCGCCGGCTGCAGCACGCCGTCGAGCTCGAGCAGGCTGCCGCGTGCCCGCAGGTGGGCGTTGCGCGTGGCCTCGGCGATCGACAGCACCGGCGACACGCAGGCCTCGGTGCCTTCGAACACCTTCACCCAGTGCTCGCGCGGGTGCTGCGCGAACAGGGCCGCCAGGCGCGCGCGCATCGCGGGCCAGGCGCTGCGGTCGTGCTGCGGCGGCAGCGCGTCCGGCGACAGACCCAGGCCCTTGAGCAGCGCCGCGTAGAAGCGCGGCTCCAGGGCGCCCACCGCCACCGCCTGGCCGTCCGAGGTGGCGTAGCAGCCGTAGAAGTGCGCGCCGCCATCGAGCGCGTTCGCCTCGCGCTGATCGCGCCAGGCGCCGCTTTGCCAGCGGCCGATGACGGGCGCCAGCAGGGCCAGCGAGCCATCGACCATGGCGGCGTCCACCACCTGGCCCTGGCCGCTGGCGCGCGTTTCGTGCAGCGCGGCCAGCACGCCGAAGGCCAGCACCAGGGCGCCGCCGCCAAAGTCGCCCACCAGGTTGAGCGGCACGGCCGGCGGCCCGTCGCGCGGGCCGATGGCGTGCAGCACGCCGGTGGTGGCGATGTAGTTGATGTCGTGGCCCACCGTGTCGGCCAAGGGACCGTGCTGGCCCCAGCCCGTCATGCGGCCATAGACCAGCCTCGGGTTGCGCGCCAGGCATTCGTCGGGCCCCAGGCCCAGGCGCTCCATCACGCCGGGGCGCATGCCCTCCAGAAGGATGTCGGCCCGCTCGGCGAGGCACAGCGCGCGCTCGACGCCGGCCGGTTCCTTCAGATCGATGACCACGGAGCGGCGCCCGCGCGCGCTCAGCTCGAAGCGCGGGTCGCGCGGCACACCGAGCTCGGGCGCCGCCGGCCGGTCCACCCGCAACACGTCGGCGCCCAGGTCGGACAACAGCATGGCGGCCAGCGGCACCGGGCCGATCGCCTCGATCTCCAACACGCGCAGGCCGGCCAGCGGGCCTTGCCGCGTCATGGCGGGCACTCCCCAGGCGCGTGGGCGAACGGTCGAAGGCAAGGGGTCGGGGGCATGGCACGGCCGGTGTGAAGCGCCCATCAGGCCACCGCCCTGGCGCGGGCGCAAGGCGCCGTTTCGCACATCGAAACACCGTCTCGACTCGGCCTGCCCTGCGCCGCATGATGCCGCGCAAAGGCCCGCACCATGAACCACCCCACTCTCTTCGGCGACCACTTCCTGCACCGACTGACCAGCGACGAACAGGCCATGGTCCAGCGCGTGCGCGGGCTCTGCCGCGACACCCTGGGCCCCCAGGCCGCCGAGGTGGCCCGCCAGGACGTGTTCGCCTGGGACCACTTCCGCCTGCTCGCCCGCGAGGGCATCGTGGGCACCGCCTTTCCGCGCGCCTATGGCGGCAGCGACGCGCGACAGCAGCTGCGCATCCGGATCATCGAAGAGCTGGGGCGCGTGTGCAGCACCTCGGCCTCGCTCATCACGGGCACCGACCTGTCGACGCGCGCCATCGTGGCCGGCGCCAGCGAGGCCCTGAAGCAGCAGCTGGTGCCCGGCCTGTGCACCGGCGAACTGCAGGCCGCCTTCGGCCTGACGGAACCCGAGGCCGGCTCCGACGTGCGCGGCCTCAAGACCGTGTTCCGGCGCACGCCCGGCGGCTACAGCATCACCGGCCGCAAGAAGTTCATCACCCGCGCCAGCACCGCCGACTGGTTCGTCATCGTGGGCTGCGCCGAGGACGAGCCCTCGACCTTTCTTGCCGCGCTGGTGCCGCGCGACGCACCCGGTTTCACCATCAGCCCCGACGTGGGCAAGCTGGGCTGGTACGGCGTGCCCATCGCCTCCCTCAGCTTGACCCAGGTGGCCGTGCCGGCCTCGCACCGCCTGGGCGCCGAGGGCGAGGGCTTCAGCCTGGCGCAGGACGCCCTGCTGCGCGCGCGCATCGGCCACGCCGCCATGGCCCTGGGCCGCGCGATCGGCGCGGTGGAGATCGCCGCCGCCTACGCCGTCGACCGCAGCGTGTTCGGCAAGACCCTGGGCGAACACCAGGGCGTGCAATGGATGCTGGCCGACATGGCGACGCAGATCGAGGCCTCGCGCGCGCTGCTGTCCCTGGTGGCCGAGAAGTACGACCGCGGCGACGCCGACGTCGCCACCTACGCCTCCATGGCCAAGCTGCAGGCCACCGACCTGTGCATGAAAGTCGTCACCGACGCGCTGCAGCTCACCGGCGGGCGCGGCTACCTGCAGGACTTCCCCCTGGAGCGCTTCTTCCGCGACGCCAAGCTCAACCAGATCGGCGAAGGCTCCAGCGAGGTGCACAAGACCGTGATCGGGCGGGACTGGGTGCGCCGCGCGCGCGGCGCCGAACGCAACCCCTGCCTGCACGAAGGCTCCCTGGTGGACTACTGATCAAAGCCAAGACGAGAGGTCAATCAACGATGCCCAGCGCCCACACCGCCATCCCCCCGCGCTTTCGCGCCGTTCGCACCCATATGGTGGACGGCCGCGCCGAGAGCCGCCTGGAAGAACTCACGCTGGACGATCTCAGCCCCGGCGAGGTGGTCATTCGCAACCGCTACGCGGGCGTGAACTTCAAGGACTGCCTGTCGCTGCACGGCAAGGCCAAGATCATCAGCGGCTTCCCCCGTGTGGCCGGCATCGAGCTGGTGGGCGACGTCCTGCGCTCGGACGCCGCCGCGTTCGCCCCGGGCCAGACGGTGCTGGTGCACGGTTTCCAGACCGGCATCGCCTTCGACGGCGGCTTCTCGGAGATCGTGCGCGTGCCCGCGGCCCACGTGCAGGCCCTGCCCGCCGGCCTGACGGCCCTGGAGTGCGCCGCGCTCGGCGTGCCGGCCTTCACCGCGGCCATGGCGCTGGAGCGCTTCCAGATGGAGGGCCTGCGGCCGGACTCGGGGCCCGTGGCGATCACCGGCGCGGGCGGCGCCGTGGCCCTGAGCGCGCTGGGCATCCTGGCCCGCACAGGCCACCGGGCGGTCGCGATCACGCGCCGCATGGAACAGGCCGAGGCGCTGCGCGCCGCCGGCGCCAGCGAGGTGCTCGACGCGGGCCAGATCCTGGCCGCGCCCCCGCGCGCGCTGGAGAAGGCGCAGTTCGCGGCGGCCATCGACAACGTCGGCGGCCCCCTGCTGGCCTGGCTGCTGCGCTCCACCCAGGACCAGGGCTGCGTGGCCTGCGTGGGCAACGCCGCCAGCAACAGCTTCGACGGCAGCGTGCTGCCCTTCATCATGCGGGCCGTCAAGCTCGTGGGCATCGTGGCCAACGCGCCCTGGGAGCAGCGCCACCGCCTGTGGGCGCGCCTGGGCGGCGACTGGAAACCCGACTTCGACCGCCTGACCCCGCAGCTCGGCTTCATCGGCCTGGACGAGCTGCTGTCTTTCAGCGAGGCGCAGCTGGCGGGCCGCAACTCGGGCCGCGCCCTGCTGCGTTTCGAAGGAGCCTGATCCCCATGAGCACCCCCACCACCCGCCCGCGCGGCAGGTACTTCGACGAGTTCGCGCTTGGCGACCGTTTCCAGACCGCGCGGCGCACCATCACGCAGGCCGACATCGTCAACTTCGCCGGTGTCTCGGGCGACTTCAACGCCCCGCACATGGACCACGAGTTCTGTCGCACGCAGCCCTATGGCGAGCCCATCGCCCACGGCCCGCTGGTCTTCGCGGTGTCCACCGGGCTGCTCTGCCAGTCGGGCCTGAACGACGGCACGCTGGTGGCCATGCTGGGCATCGACAAGTGGCGCATCCACGCGCCGGTGAAGGCCGGCGACACCGTGCACCTGGTGATGGAAGTGATCGAGACCCACCCCACCAGCAAGGGCGACCGCGGCGTGGTGGGCTTTCGGCGCGAGATCGTGAACCAGCACGGCACCGCCGTGCACACCATGGAGGTGCAGTGCATGTACCTCCGCGACCCGGAGCGCGCACCGGCCAGCTGAAGAACGGGCGCGGTGCGCCACCGCCCCCCCGGAGGGCGCCTCAGATCACGCCCTGCGCCCGCAGCCGCTCCAGCTCCTCGGCGCCAATCCCCAACGCGCCGTACACCTCGGCGTTGTGCTCACCCACCGACGGCCCGGTGCGCGGCACGTTCATCTCACGTCCCACCACGCGCGGCACCACGCAGGGCGCGGGCAGGCTGCCGAAGTCCGGGTCCGGCAGGCGCACGATGGCGCCGCGCGCGATGAAGTGCGGGTCCTGTTCGATGTCCTCGATGGTGTAAGCCTTGCTGAAGGGCAGGCCCGCCTGTTCGAGGCGGCTGGCGAGCTCGGCGTAGTCGTGGCGGGCAAACCACTCGCTCAGGCGCTGGTCCAGCGCCACCAGGTTCTGCACACGCGCCGGGTTGGTGTTGAAGCGCGGGTCGCTGGCCAGCTCGGGCTCGCCGATGGCCTCGCACAGGCGCGCGAAGATCGCGTTCGACGAGGCCACGAGCGAGAAGAACTGGCCGTCGCGGCTGCGGTACATGTTGGACGGCGCCGTGTAGCTGGCGCGGTTGCCCTCGGGCCGGCGCACCTGGCCCAGCCGCTCGTGCTCCACCGGCAGGCAATCGAGCAGCCGGAACAGCGCCTCCGTGGCCGCCAGGTCCACTTCCACGCCCTTGGCGTTCGGGTCACCGCGCAGGCGCACCATCTCCGACGCGATGGAGAAGGCGCAGAACAGGCCCGCCACGGCATCGCCGACCGGGAAGTTGCTGTGCAGCGGCGGCCCGCCGGCCTCGCCGGTCAGGTTGGTGAAGCCGCTCATGGCCTCGAAGATGCGCGCGTAGCCGGGCCGCGCCTTGTACGGCCCGGTCTGCCCGAAGCCGGTGAGCCGCACCACCACCAGGCGCGGGTTGGCCGCGTGCAAGGTGGCGATGTCCAGGCCCCAGCGGTCCAGCGTGCCGCTGCGGAAGTTCTCCACCAGCACGTCGAAGCGCGGGAGCAGGGACAGGAACAGCTCGCGCCCGCGCGCCTGGCGCACGTCCAGCGTGATGCCGCGCTTGCCGCGGTTGGCCACTTTCCACCACAGCGGCACGCCGTCCTGCACCGGCTGCAGGCCGCGCAGGGCGTCGCTGCCATCGGGCAGTTCCAGCTTCACGACCTCGGCGCCATGGTCGGCGCACAGGGTCGCGCCCATGGGGGCCGCCAGCACGGTGGCCATGTCGAGGATGCGCACGCCCGCGAGGGCGCCTGCTGAGCTGGGGGTCGGGGTCACGGTGAGGTCCTTGAGTCTGTGGCCGCGGTCGGCCGCGCCACGCCGTTGTGCCAGAGCCTTTCGCTGCCCACAATCGATGTTTCGCACAGCGAAACAGCCGTTTACCCCGTCTTTCGAAGTACCCATCATGGCCACCAAGCAAGCGAAACGCCGCATGACCTCGATCACCCTCCCCGGCCTCGTCGATCCCCACGACCTCGCGGAGGACCGCCAGTTCTCCATGAACCTGGCGCGTGGCCTCAACGTGCTGCGTGCCTTCACGGTGGCGGATCCGGTGCTGGGCAACCGCGAGATCGCCGAACGCACCGGCCTGCCCAAACCCACGGTCTCGCGGCTCACCTACACGCTCACGCTGCTGGGCTACCTCACGCGCGATCCCGCGCTGCAGAAGTACCGCCTGGGCAGCGGTGTCTTGTCCCTGAGCCATCCCGTGCTCGCCGGCGCCCAGGTGCGCCAGGTGGCGCGGCCCTTCATGGAGCAGCTGGCGCGCGCGACCGGCTGTTCGGTGAACCTCGGCATGCGCGACCGCGCCGACGTCGTGTACCTGGATGCCGTGCGCGCCGACAAGGCCAACTACCACTGGCCGGACATCGGCAGCACCCGCCCGCTGCTGGCCTCGGCCATGGGCCGCGCGCTCATCCAGAGCCTGCCCAAGCCGGAGCAGACGGCGATCCTGAACTACCTCAAGGTGCACGACCGCGAGATGTACGACAAGCACCGCGCGGCCTGGGAGGCCGACCAGAAGCTGTTCGCCGCCCACGGCTTCTGCCACTCGCGCGGCGACTGGCGCAAGGACGTCCATGCCATCGCCGCGCCCATCCGCCTGCCCGCCCGCGAGCAGCCGGTGGCCATGAACTGCACGCTCATCGGCTACAGCCTGCCCAAGGACAAGCTCTCGCGCGAGGTGGCTCCCCTGCTGCTGGAAGCGGTGCGCCAGATCGAGCTCGCCTACGGCGTTCGCGCCACCAACTGAGAACCCGACCCCATGATCCGAGACCCCGACGCCTTTTCGACGCTGCTCGCCGAAGTCCGTCGCTTCGTGCGCGACGAGTGCATCCCTGCCGAAGCGGACGTCGACCGCGAGGACCGCATCCCCGAGCCGCTGGTGGAGCGCATGCGCGCCCTCGGGTTGTTCGGCCACAGCATCCCCGAAGCCTATGGCGGCGCCGGCCTCACGAGCGAGGAGCTGTCGCTGGTCAACATCGAGGTCTCGCAGTGCGCGACCGCCTTTCGCGCCCGCTTCGGCGGCAACACCGGCATCGCCTCGGAGTCGCTGGTGGTGGACGGCACCGAAGAACAGCGGCGCCAGTACCTGCCGCGGCTGGCCAGCGGGCAACTGACCGGCTGCTTCGCGCTCACCGAACCCGAGGCGGGATCGGACGCGACCGCGCAGAAGACCGTGGCCGTTCGCGATGGCGGCGACTACCTGATCACGGGGCGCAAGTGCTTCATCACCAACGCGCCCCTGGCCAACCTGTTCACCGTGTTCGCGCGCACCGACCCGCACGGCAAGGGCGCCCGCGGCATCACCGCCTTCCTGGTCGAGCGCGGCGCGCCGGGCCTGTCGACGCCCGAGGCCTACCGCAAGATGGGCCAGCACGGCTCGCCCGTGGGTGAGGTGGTGCTGGAGCGGGTGCGCGTGCCGGCCAGCGCCATCGTCGGCGGCCCCGAAATGGAAGGGCAGGGTTTCCGCACCGCCATGCGCGCCCTGAACAAGCAGCGCATCAACCTGGCGGGCCTGTGCATCGGCCCGGCCATCCGCCTGGTCGACGAGATGGTCGCGCGCGCGGCCAGCCGCCGCCAGTTCGGCCAGGCCATCGCCGAGTTCCAGCTGGTGCAGCAAATGATCGCGCAGAGCAACACCGAGGTACACGCCGCGCGCGCCCTGCTGCTGGAGACCGCGCGCAAACGCGACGACGGCCTCGACGTGACCATGGAAGCCTCGATGTGCAAGCTGTTCGCCAGCGAGATGTGCGGGCGCGTCGCCGACCGGGCCGTGCAGGTGTTCGGCGGCCAGGGCTACATCAACGACAACGTGGCGGAGCGCTTCTACCGCGACGTGCGCCTGTTCCGGCTGTACGAAGGCACGAGCCAGATACACCTGACCAATATTGCCAAGCGGACCATGGCCATGGCCGCGACCGATTGACCCCACCACAACCAGGAGACAAACATGACCCTCAGCCGCCGCACCCTGCTGGCCAGCGCCGCCAGCGCACTGGCCTTGGCCACCGCGCCGTCCTTCGCCCAGGACAGCTTCCCCAACAAGCCGGTGCGCATCATCGTGCCCTTCTCGGCGGGCGGCATCGTGGACTCGATCGCGCGCGCCATCGCGGACAAGCTGTCCGCGCGCTACCCGCAGCCCGTGATCGTGGAGAACAAGACCGGCGCGGGCGGCTCCATCGGCACCGACTTCGTGGCCAAGTCGAACCCGGACGGCTACACCCTGCTGCTGGTCAGCCCGGGCTACGCCGTGATCCCCAGCCTGCAGAAGAACGTCACATGGAACCCGGTGCGCGACTTCCGCTCCGTGGCCGGTATCGGGGTGGTGCCCAACGTCATCGTGGTGCACCCGAGCGTGGCGGCGAACACCTTGCCGGAACTGATCGACCTGGCCAAGAAGAGCAGCGCGCCGGTGACCTATGCCACCGCCGGCATCGGCACCTCCAACCACCTGGCCGGCGAGCTGCTCGCGCAGGAAGCCGGCATCAAGCTGACGCATGTGCCGTACAAGGGCCAGCCCGACGCCCTGAACGACCTGCTCGCGGGCCGCGTGAGCATGATGCCGCTGACGGCGGCGCTGGCCATGCAGCACGTGAAGGCAGGCAAGCTGCGCGCCCTGGCGGTGACCACCGCGAAACACGCCAGCGCCGCGCCCGACCTGCCCACCGTGGCCGAGGCCGCCAAGCTGCCCAACTACGACGTCGGCACCTGGTTCGGCCTGGTGGCCCCGGCCAAGGTGCCCGAGCCCGTCATGCGCAAGCTGTCCGCCGACGTGGCGGCCGTGCTGGCCACGCCCGACATGAAGGCCAAGTTCGAGGGCATGGGCATGGAGTTCGCGCCGCAGAGCGGCGCCGACTTCGACGCCCTCGTGAGCAGCGAATTCACCCGCTGGGGCCGCGTCATCAAGCAAGCCGGCATCGAACCCCAGTGATGGCGCTGCGCACCCCGATCTGCGAGCGCCTGGGCGTTCGCCACCCGATCTTCGGCTTCTCGCACTCCGTCGACGTCGTGGTGGCCATCGCCCAGGCCGGGGGTTTCCCGGTGCTCGGCCTGGCGCGCGAGCTGCCGCACGAGATCCCGCACATCCTGCAAGAGGTGCAGCGGCGCATGGGCGACATGCCCTACGGCATCGACCTCATGCTGCCCAGCCGCGTGCCGCAGGCCGCCAGCATCGACGAGCTGCGCGAGGCGCTGCCGGCCGAGCACCGGGACTTCGTGCAGGGGCTGCGCGAACGCTTCGACGTGAAGCCGCCGGTGAAGCCCAGCTTCTTCACCACGCAGGTGCGATCCGAGGCGCTGTTCAACGAACAGATCGAGGCCGTGCTGGCGTCCAACTGCCGCGGCGTGGCCACCGCCATCGGCTTGCGCGCCGATCTCATCGAACGGGCCAAGGCGCGCGGCAAGCTCACCTTCTCGCTGGTGGGTTCGGTGCGCCACGCGCGCAAGGCCATGGAGATGGGCGTCGAGGTGCTGGTGGCTCAGGGCTACGACGCCGGCGGCCACACCGGCCCGGTCGGCACGCTGTCGCTGCTGCCGCAGGTCATCGCCGTGGCCGAGGACCGGCCGGTGCTGGCCGCTGGCGGTATCGGCACCGGCGAGCAGGTGCTGGGCACCATCGCCATGGGCGCGCAGGGCGCCTGGCTGGGCACGCTGTGGATGGCGGCGCGCGAGAACCACACGCCGGCGGCGCTGCTGCAGCGGCTCGTGGACAGCGCGAGCGAGGACACCCTGATCACGCGCGCGCACAGCGGCAAGCCCTGCCGCGTGGTGCGCAGCGAATGGATCGACGCCTGGCAGCAAGCCGGCGCGCCGCGGCCGCTGGACATGCCGCTGCAGCAGGTGCTGACCGGCGACGTGTTCGCCTCCATGCACGAGCACGGCGATCCGCGCCTGATCTACGAGGCCGCCGGCCAAAGCGTGTTCGCCATCCAGGGCGAGACCACGGTGGCCGAGCAGATGGCCGGCCTGGTGGAGGGCATGGAGCGGGCCTGGAGCCGCCTTGAGCGCCTCGCGGCCTGATCTGCGCGCGCTGCTGGCGCCGCGCTCCGTCGCCGTCATCGGCGCCTCCACCGAGCCCAACAAGGTCGGCGGCATGCCGATCCGGCTGCTGCTGCGGCACGGCTATACGGGCGCGATCTACCCGGTGCACCGCACGGCCCCGCAGATCCAGGGCCAACGCGCCTTCGCCTCGCTCGATGCGATCGGCGCGCCGGTGGACCTGGCCCTCGTCGCGGTGCCCGCCGCCGCCTGCGACGACGCCATGGACCAGCTGGTGCGCACGGGCGCGCGCGCGGCGATCGTCTTCAGCTCCGGCTTCGCCGAGGTGTCGGCGGACGGGGCGCGCCTGCAGCAGCGCCTGGGCGAGCGGGCGCGCGAGGCGGGCATCGCCCTGCTGGGCCCCAACTGCCTGGGGGCCATGAATTTCCACGAGCGCCTGTTCGCGACCTTCTCGCCCGTCGTGCTGGCCGACGCGCCCGCCGGCGGCAACGTGGCCCTGGTCAGCCAGAGCGGCGCCTTCGGCGGCTACGCCTACACGCTCGCGCGGCGGGCCGGCGTGGACATCGGCCACTGGATCACCACCGGCAACGAAGCCGGTGTGCAGGTGGCCGACGCGATCGACTGGCTGGTGCGCGAGCCGCGCTGCGGCGCCATCCTGGTGTACCTGGAAGGCGCGCGCGACCTGGGCCGCCTGCGCGAGGCCCTGCTGGCCGCGCGCGCGGCGGGCAAGCCGGTGACGGTGGTCAAGGTGGGCCACACGCCGGCCGGCGCCCGCGCCGCCCGGCTGCACACGGGCAGCGACACCGGCGATGCCGAGGTCTACCGGGACCTGTTCGAGGCCTGCGGCGCGCGCCAGGTCTCGCGCATCGGCGAGCTGTTCGGCGACGCGGCCCGACCCGGCCCGGCGGCCTCCCCCGCAAGCGGCCAGGCCATTGCCCTGTTCAGCGTCTCTGGCGGGGTGGGCATCATGATGGCGGACCGCGCCGAAGAGCT
Source organism: Hydrogenophaga borbori (assembly GCF_003417535.1). Taxonomy (GTDB): domain Bacteria; phylum Pseudomonadota; class Gammaproteobacteria; order Burkholderiales; family Burkholderiaceae_C; genus Hydrogenophaga; species Hydrogenophaga borbori. The sequence continues at coordinate 53,330 of NZ_QVLS01000008.1, read as the reverse complement.
GGGCCTGCGCCTGCCGCCGCTGCCCGACGCCGCGGCGCAGCGGCTGAAGCAGGCCATCCCCTTCGCGTCCACCCTGAACCCGATCGACGTGACGGGGCAGGTCTTCGCGCAGCCGGCCGTGCTGGTGCGGTCGCTGCACGACGCGGCCACCTGCGGCCAGTACCGCGCGCTCGCCGTGTTCCTCGCGGCCGCGGCCCAGGCGCCGGGCGTGTGGCCGCTGCTGCAGGCAGGCATCGCGCGGCTGCGCGCCGAGCCGGCGGCGGCGCGGCTCGTCCTCAGCGGCATCCTCGGCGCCGATCAGCAGGCCTGGCTGCGCGCGCAGGGCTGTGAGGTGTTCGACGAACCCGCCCGGGCCGTGGAAGCGGCGGCGGCCTGAACCGGCGCCGGCGCGCGGGGCCGAATCCGGCCCGCCGCCGGCCCGCCAGCGCCGATCACGGACAATGCAGGGTTGGCCTGTCGACCCCCCTGTCCGCCTTGACCGCTTCGCGCACCGCCCCCTCCCCTTCCGCCCCGCCTGTCGATCAGCACCGCATGACGTCCGGCGAACGCCGCGCGAGCGCGGCGCTGGCCGCCATCTACGCCCTGCGCATGCTGGGCCTGTTCATCGTGCTGCCGGTGTTCGCACTGGAAGCGCGGCGCTACCCCGGCGGCGACGACCCGGCCCTGATCGGCCTGGCCATGGGCATGTACGGCCTCACCCAGGCCTTCCTTCAGGTGCCGCTGGGCATGGCCTCGGACCGCTTCGGCCGCAAGCCGGTGATCCTGCTGGGGCTGGCGGTCTTTGCCGCCGGCAGCGCGCTCGCGGCCTGGGCGCCGTCGGTGCAGTGGCTGCTGGCGGCCCGCGCGCTGCAAGGCGCGGGCGCCATTTCGGCGGCCGTCACCGCCCTGCTGGCCGACCTCACGCGCGACACCGTGCGCACCAAGGCCATGGCCCTGGTGGGCATCAGCATCGCGCTGATGTTCGCGCTGTCCCTGGTGGCCGCGCCGGCGCTGGTGCCGCATGTCGGCCTGTCGGGCCTGTTCCTGATGACGCTGGCGCTGAGCCTGGCGGCCATGGCGGTGGTGGCCTGGGTGGTGCCGCCCGAGCCGGCCCGGCAGGCGCACGCGCCGCGCGCCAGCCTGCGCGAGGTCCTGGGCCAACGCGACCTGCTGCGCGTGAATGCCGGGGTGTTCGCGCTGCACGCGGCGCAGATCATGACCTGGCTGTCCGTGCCGGCCCTGCTGGTGCAGGCCGGGCTGGACCCGGCGCGGCATTGGCAGGCCTATCTGCCGGCGCTGGTGGTCTCGCTGCTGATCGTGGGCGGCTTCCTGTTCCGACTGGAGCGGCGCGGCCATTTCCGCGCCGTCTACCTCGGCACCATCGCCTTGCTCGGGCTGGTGCAGCTGGGGTTTCTCGCGCAATTCCACCAGCCCAGCCTGCCGCTGCTGGGGGTGCTGCTGTGCCTGTACTTCGTGGGCTTCAACACCCAGGAGGCCAGCCAACCCAGCCTGGCCTCCCGGCTGGCCGCGCCCCATCAGCGAGGCACCGCGCTGGGGGTCTTCAACACGCTGATGTCGCTCGGCATCTTTGTCGGCGGCTCGCTGGGGGGCCTGGTGTCGCGCGCCTGGGGCGCGCCGGGCGTTTTTGGCGCCAGCGCCGCGGTCCTCGCCCTCTGGCTGCTGATCGCCTGGGGGATGCGCCCCAGCGCGGCCGCGCGCTGATCAGCGCGGCGGCTCGGGCAAGGGGCCGGGCTCGCTGGGGGGCTCCCCGTCGGGCGGGGCACCGCCTGGCCGCTGCGCGTCGGGGTTCGGCTGCGTGGCCGGCTCGCTGGACAGATCCGAGTCCGGCACCGCGGCGGGCGCCGCGCGCGGGCGCAGCTTGCGCACCATCATCCCGGCCAGCGCGGAGTACAGCGGCCGGCTGATCAGGCGCGCGACCAGACTGGCGAGCATGGCCGACGCCATCAGGCTCAGCACCATGGAGCGGCCGTTGATCATCTCCATCACGATGATGAAGGACGTGAGCGGGGCCTGCGTGGTGGCGGCCAGAAAGCCCGCCATGCCCAGCGCGATCAGGCTGGGTGCCAGCAGGCGGGCGTTGTCGCCGCCCAGCAGCATGGCGATGTCGTGGCCGATGCCGCCGCCGATCGACAGGGAGGGCGCGAAGATGCCGCCGGGCACGCCGCTCCACGAGGTCAGCCAGGTGGCGACCAGCTTGAGCAGCACGTACAAGGGTGAGGTCTCGGCCTCGCCGGCGAGCATGAGTCGAACCTGTTCCGCGCCCGCGCCGAACGTGGCGCCGCCGGTGACGAGGCCGATCACCGCCACCCCCATGCCGGCCACCGCGGCGAATCGCACCGGATAGCGCCGTCGGTAGGCGCTGACGCGGTCGGGCAGGCCTTGCAGCGACGCTGCCAGCAAGCGGCTGAACAGGCCGCCGAGCACGCCGCACACCAGCGCCACCAGCAGGCCCGGCCAGAAGGCCTGCCAGCTCAGGCGCGGCACCTCGATCGAGCCGAAGTAGGTGAGGTTGCCGAACACCGAGATCGCCACCAGACCCGCCACCACGATGGCGGCGATGATGAGCCCGTTGTTGCGCGACTCCATCTTCTTCGACAGCTCTTCGATCGCGAAGACGACGCCGGCCAGCGGCGCGTTGAATGCCGCGGCCATGCCGGCGGCGCCGCCAGCCACCAGCAAGGCGTGCTCTCCCATCGCCGACCCGGGACGCAGCCACCGGCGCGCATCGTGCATGACCCCGGCGGCCACCTGCACCGAAGGCCCTTCCCGCCCCGCCGACAGGCCCGCCAGCAGCCCCGCGACACCCAGCACGATCTTGGCGAAGGTCAGCCTCAGCGACACCAGGCCCGCGCGCATGCCGGGCGTGATGCCGGGGTCCAGGGCCGCCATGACCTGCGGGATGCCCGACCCGCCCGCGCCCGGCGCGAAGCGGCGCGTGCACCACACGATCAGGGCCGTGAGGCAGGGCGTCCACACCAGCACGGCCCACGGCGCGCGCCCGTGCAGGTGCTTGAACAGCTCGAAGGCCGCCTCGCTGAGCCAGGTGAAGGCCACCACGAACAGCCCGGCGACCACGGCATAGGCGAGCACCACGCTGCGGTCGACCCAGGCCCTCAGATCGGAAAATTCATCCTGCAGGTTCTGGAAGAAGTCGGGCTCGCGCTGTCTCATGAAGACCGATTATTCCCTTCGCGGCAAATCACACCGGCGTGCCCGGGTGCATGCGGCACAATCCTCCGGCCGGCCGCGTGCCACACGCGGCCCCAACCGACACGCAAGGAATTCCCATGGCATCCGTCAACAAAGTCATCCTCGTGGGCAACTGCGGCCGCGACGCCGAGATCCGCTACCTGCCCTCCGGCCAGGCCGTGGCCAACGTGAGCATCGCCACCTCCAGCCGCCGCAAGGACCGCAACACCGGCGAGACCGTGGAAGAGACGCAGTGGCACCGCGTGACCTTCTACGACCGCCTCGCCGAAATCGCGGGCGAGTACGTCAAGAAGGGCCGCCCGCTGTACGTCGAAGGGCGCCTGAAGTACGGCAAGTACACCGACCAGGGCGGCGTCGAGCGCAACACCGTGGACATCATCGCGACCGAGATGCAATTGCTCGGCGGCCGTGAAGGCATGGGCGGTGGCGACGACGGCGGCGCCCCGCCGCGCGCCGCCGCCGCGCCCCGAGCGGCGGCGCCCACCAGCCGCCCGGCCCCGTCGCCGCGCCCCGCCCCCGCACCGGCGCGCCAGCCCACGGGCTTCGACGACATGGACGACGACATCCCTTTCTGAATTCGCGCAAACCGCGTAATCTGACCCACCGCAACGGTGGGTTTTTTTTGGCCGCACGGCCCCGACGGCTCGAAAAAATTGATTCTTATGAAGTAAAAATATCTGAAATCTGTTGACCAATTGATTATTCTCGGCGGGGTTTTAACCGTTCATCTCAAGAGGTTCTCATGGTCCGGGTTGTTGTTGCTGAAGACCACGCACTCGTTCGCCAAGGCATCGGCATGCTGCTGCAGTCCGCTGGCGACTTTGATCTGGTGGCCGAAACGGCCAAGGGCAGCGATGTCGAGCTGCTGGTGCAGTTCCACAAGCCCGACCTGCTGCTGCTCGACCTGGCCTTGTCGGACAGCTCGGGCGTCGAGGTGGCGCGACGCGTGCGGCGCGTGGCCCCCAACCTGCGCATCCTGGTCGTCACGGGCAACGTCTACCCGGGATCGGTGGCCAATGCCTTCGGAGCCGGGGTCAACGGCTTCGTGCTGAAGCACGAACAGGGCGCCGAACTGCTCGACGCGATCCGCGCCGTCATGGAGGGTCGGCGCTACATCAGCCCGCAGGTGGCCAAGGGCCTGGACAGCTCCGCCAACAAGCGGCCCAACGCCCAGGGCCTGCCGCAAACCCTCACGCAGCGCGAGCAGCAGATCGTGCGCATGATCGCGCGCGGCGGCACCAACCAGGAAATCGCCGACGCGCTGCACATCAGCGTGCTCACGGCGCGCAAGCACCGGCAGAACGTGATGCTCAAGCTGGGCCTGCACAACGGCGCGGAGATCGCGGCCTACGCGATGCAGTCGGGGCTCATGGAAGCCCCCGACGTCGGCTCCAACCTCTGAGCATCCGCGCCCGCGTTGCATCCGCGCCCGCGTTTTCAGAGGGACAACCGGGTCGCCGGGACCCGTGTGAACGAGCGAAAAATCAAAATAGTGCTCGCGCATTATTGAGACCGACGCCCCGCGTCCGGATACTGAAGTCCATGTTGAACGCGCGTGCAGCCACCCCCCGACAAACGCACGAACGCTCACTCACCAACGAGGTGGAACCATGAGACAAGCACTGGCCAACGGCGTGATGCAGCGACTCGGCATCCGGAGCACGACCCGAATGAACGACGAACCGATGGACTCGGACATTGACTCGGAAATCATGCCCACCACCATCGCCGCCGACTACGAGACCCTCATCAACGAGTGCTTCCAGGTCCTGGGGCTGACAGCCGAGGTCGTGCGCGTCAGCGTACGGCCCGTGGGCTTCAGCCCCGCAGGCGTGGAGATCTACGCCGCCTTCATCAAGGTGCTGCGCTGGGAGCCGAACGTGATCCAGATGCTGAACCGCCTGCCGTACTTCGAGAAGAAGGTCGACAAGCGCATCCGGCTCAGCAACCTGACGCGCTACAGCGGTTTCGCGGGCCTGTGGTTCCGCACGCCCGCGACGGTTGAAGGGTTTGCCACCGCGGTGCATTGAATCGGCCGGCGGCCCATGCACCGAGCCGTTCATGCCTTCGGGCGTGAACGGCTTTTTTTATGCCCCTCCCCACTTTTTCCTCAGCGCTCGAGCGGCAGCTGCCACATCAGGCCGCCCGTCAGCGCGCACAAGGCGCCACGCGCGGCGGCCCGCCGCGCCTCGGCCGCGAGCCAGGCGTCCATGCTCGCCATTTCGGCCAGGCAGGCGCCGGCCACGCCCGACAGGCTGCCTCGACCCATGCGCCAACCGGACTCGGCCTGGCCCCGCGCCACGCGCGCGGCGCGGGCCCGTGCCTCGGCCTCTTGGCAGCGCCGGTGCGCGGCCATGTACCGACACGAGGCCACGTCGACCTCGTCGGAAGGGCCGCCCCCCGCCTCGCGCACCTGGGCCTGCATGAGCACCTGTCCAGCGAGCGGGGTCAATGCGGGCGCCTGTGCCACGGCGTGCGACAGCTGAGTGGGCAACAGATGGGTCACGCTGGTGAAGTGGTGGCCCGCGTCGCGCCACTCGCCCAAGGCCTGGGCCGCCCGGGCCCACACCGCCTCGAGGTGCGGTTGGAGGGCCTCGCGCTCATCCGGTCGCAGGCGGCGCGCCCGCTCGCGTCCATCGGCCAATTGCATGAGTTGCTCGATGCGTTGCTGACCGTCGAGCGCGAGGGTCAGGCGCTGTCGCGCCGCGATCAAGCGGGCGCAGGCATCGACCGCCGCGATCGTGCGCTGGCGTGCGTCGGCCGCATCGGCGGCCAGGCGGGCCACGTGGTTCAGGACGGCGCCGACCGGCAGCGCGCCTGGCGAGACGGCCACCCGCGGTGGCGTGCCGGACGGTGGGGAAAAACGCGGGGTGGAACCGGCTGCGTGCACGCTCATCCTCCTTGCAGATCAGACCCCTTGAGTCTTGGCGCGCGAGCGACCCGATTCAATAATGCGCGGGAACTATATTGACCGGCTTCAGCACCTTGCCGCCTGTTGCCACCCCCATGCCACCCGACAGCGCCGCCGCCAGCTGGGCGTTGGTGCCCGGCATCGGCGCGCTGCTGTCGGCGGTGGGCGAGGTGCTGGCGGCGTCGCCCGACTGGCAATCGTGCATGCAAGAAGCGCCTTGGGGCGGTGACTGGCGCAACGGCCTCGATCACGACAGCCGGCTGCACCTGCTGCAGGCCCTGTCACGCGCGCGCGACTTCACCCTCACCCTGCGCTTGTGGCGCCCCGCACAGGGCGTCGCCCACTACCGCTGCGCGGGATGGTGGGACCCGGTGCAGCGCGCGCACGGCTGCTACCTGGTCGAGGTCACGGACCAGGAAGTGGAGCGGCAGGCGCACGACGCGCTCACCGGCTGGATCCGCCGGCTGTTCGAGCAGCTGCCCATGCAGCTGGCGTACTTCAGCGCCCCGCCCAAGGTGCGCTGCCTGTTCGCCAACAACCGGTTCGCGCGCGCGATGGGCCACGACGACACCTCGATCCTGGGCCGCACCGTGGCCGATCTGCTCACGCCCGACGAACGCCTTCGGCTGCGCAGGGCGGGCAGGTCGTACGCCCGCAGTGGCCAGGACCTGACCTTCCTGCACCGGCGCCGCCGCGCGGACGATGAAGAGGTCCTCGAGGTCTCCCTCTGCGCCGACCGCTGGCCCGATGGCCGGCTGCGCGGCACCTTCGTGCTGATGACCGACGTGACCGAACGCCACCGCGCCGAGAGGGCCCTGCGCGCCTCGCGCGAACGCTTGTCGCGCTTTCTCGAGGTCAGCGCGGAGGGAGTGCTGTTCCACCGCGACGGCACCATCACCGACGCCAACCCGGCCGCCTGCCAGCTCTCGGGCCACCCTCACGCCGAACTCGTCGGGCGCACGGTGGTGTCGATGACCCCAAGGCGCCACCGAGACCGCTCGCGCGTGGCCATCGGCAGCGGGGCGGACGCCTACTTCGAGTCGGAGATCCACCACGCAAACGGCGAGACGATCCCGGTCGAGCTGATCGGCCGCACCATGGAAATCAAGGGCGAGCGGCTGCGCATGACGGTCATCCGCGACATCCGCGACCGGCGCCAGGCGCAGGCGCGCATCCACACCCTCATCGAGGACCTGCGCTCGCAGAAGGACCGCGCCGAGGCCGCCGACCGCGCCAAGTCCGTCTTCCTGGCCGCCGCCAGCCACGACCTGCGCCAGCCCATCCACGCCCTGGGCCTGTTCCTCACCGCCCTGCGCGCCATGGCCCAGTCCACCTGCGTGCCCAGCACCGAGCTCGCCCAGATCTGCCGGCGCATGCAGTCCTCCCTGGACGGCCTGGGCCAGCTGCTCAACATGCTGCTCGACGTCTCCCGCCTCGACGCCAACGCCGTGCAGGTCGAGCTCGCCGCCCTGCCCCTGGCCCAGCTCTTCGCCGAACTCGACCAGGAGTTCGCCGACCTCGCCCACGAGAAGGGCCTGCGCCTGCACGTCGCCAGCTCCTCGGCCTGGGTGCGCACCGACGCCACCGTGTTGCGCCGCATCCTCTCCAACCTCATGGCCAACGCCATCCGCTACTCCCCGCGCGGGCGCATCCTGCTGGGCGCCCGATCGCGCGGCGATCGCCTGGAGATTCAGGTCTGGGACCAGGGCATCGGCATCGCCCCCGAGCAACTGGAGGCCATCTTCGAGGAGTTCTACCAAATCGACGCCGCCCACTCGCGGCGCAGCCAGTCCCATGGCCTCGGGCTGGGCCTGTCCATCGTCAAGCGATCGGCCCGCCTGATCGACGCGCCGCTGCGCGTGTGCTCCACCCCCGGGCGCGGCTCGCTCTTTTGCATCAGCGTGCCACGCGCACCCGCGCACACGAACACACCCTCGCTCACACCCACGCACTCACCCACGCACGCGCATACGCACACACACCCCCACGCCCACGCGCCCTCCCCCACCGAACCCGCCCAGCGCAGCGAGCGGTCCACCGCCGCGCCAGCCCCGGGCGCGCGCCGCGTGCTCGTCATCGACGACGAGGAACAGGTCCTCATGGGCATGCAGCAGCTGCTGCAGGTCTGGGGCCACCAGGTCTGGTGCGCCAGCTCCGCCGACGAGGCCGTCGTGCTGGCCATCGCTCACGCCCACGAGATCGACCTGCTGCTCTCCGACTACCGCCTCGGCGGCAACATGACCGCCGTGCAGGCCATCGCCGCCGTGCACGCCTGCCTGCCCGCTCCCGTGCCCACCTACATCCTCACCGGCGACACCTCCCCACAGCGCATACAGGAAGCCTCCGAACTCGGCTTCCCACTCCTGCACAAACCCGTCGAGCCCGACGCCCTGCTCGCCGCGCTGGAGGCCTGAACCTCAGACGAGCAGCGCCGCCACCCGCTCGCGCAGCCCGTCGGGCGTGAGGCCCGGCGCGGCCAGTGGCGCGCCCACGTTCAGGCCCACCCGGTTGAACAGGCCACGGCGCAAGGGCCTCACCATGGCCACGCGTTCGCCCCGGCGCTCTTCGATGCGGCTGAAGAAGGACCCCCACAGGTTGGTCAGGCCCATGGGGATCACGGGCACCTCCAGGCCATCCGCGCGGGCGCGCTCCAGGATCTTGATCACGCCGCCCCGGAAAGCCTGCAGCTGGCCGTCGCGCGTGATGCCGCCTTCGGGGAAGATGGCCACCAGTTCGCCCTCGCGCAGCGCCTGGGCGGCGCGCTCGAACGCGGCGTCGTAGGCGCCAGGGTCTTCGCTCTGCGGCGCGACGGGGATCGCCTTGGCCAGGCGGAACAGCCCGCCCAGCAGCGGCTGGCGGAAGATGCGGTGGTCCATGAGGAAGCGGATCGGGCGCGGGCTCGCGGCCATGATCAGCACCGCGTCGACGAAGCTCACGTGGTTGCACACCAGCACCGCCGGGCCGTCGGTGGGGATGCTCTCGTCGCCGCTCACCCGGAAGCGGTAGACCAGGCGCGAGGCCACCCAGGCCACGAAACGCAGCAGGTACTCGGGCACCAGCATGAAGATGTAGAACGCCACCGCCGCGTTCGCCAGACCCACCACCAGGAACATCTGCGGGATGGTGAACCCCATCTGCAGCAGCGCGCCGGCCACCAGCGCGCTGGCGATCATGAACAGCGCGTTGAGGATGTTGTTGGCGGCGATGATGCGCGCGCGGTGCGTGGGCCGGCAGCGCATCTGGATCAGCGCGTACATGGGCACGCTGTACAGGCCGGCGAACAGGCTCAGCAGCGCCAGGTCGATCAGCACGCGCGCGTGCGCCGGCTGCGACAGGAAGGCCCCCAGCGCCATCACCTCGACCGACGGCAGGCCGCGCGTGGCGAAGTACAGGTCGATGGCGAACACGCTCATGCCGATGGCACCCAGTGGCACCAGGCCGATCTCCACGTGCCGGCGCGACAGCGCCTCGCACAGCAGCGAGCCGACGCCAATGCCGACCGAGAACACCACCAGCAGCAGCGAGGCCACCTGCTCGTTGCCGTGCAGCACGTCGCGCGCGAAGGCGGGGAACAGGCTGAGGAAGACGGCGCCGAAGAACCACATCCAGCTGATGCCCAGCACCGAGCGGAACACCACCGTGTTGCCCTGGGCCAGCTTGAGGTTGCGCCAGGTCTCGCTCACCGGGTTCCAGTTGATGACCAGCGCCGGGTCGGTGGCCGGCGTGGGCGGCACGTGGTGCGAGGCGAAGCGCCCCAGCAGCGCCAGGCCCACACAGGCGAAGCCCACATGGTGCGCGCCGATCTCGGGCACGGCGATGATCAGGCCGCCCGCCACGTTGCCCAGCAGGATGGCGACGAAGGTGCCCATCTCCACCATGCCGTTGCCACCGGTGAGCTCGCGCTCGCTCAGGTGCTGCGGCAGGTAGGCGAACTTCACGGGCCCGAACAGGGTGGAATGCAGGCCCATGAGGAAGGTGCAGGCCAGCAGCACGGCGATGTGCTGGCCGAAGAAGCCCCAGGCGGCCAGCGCCATGATGCCGATCTCCAGCCGCTTGACGAAGACCATGAGCGAGCGCTTGTCCAGCTTGTCGGCGAGCTGGCCGCTGGTGGCCGAGAACAGCAGGAAGGGCAGGATGAAGAGCGCGCCGATCACCAGGCCCGCCAGGCTGGCGGGCAGCCAGCCGATCTGCAGCTGGTAGGTGACCAGCACCGTGAAGGCGAACTTGAAGAGGTTGTCGTTCGCGGCGCCGAGGAACTGCGTCCAGAAGAAGGGCGCGAAGCGGCGCTGCTTGAGCAGGGCGAACTGGTTGTGGCCCGGGGCCCCGGGCGCGGCGCCGGTGTCCGGGGACAGCGTGGCGGTGGTCATGGCGTCTGCTCCTCTGGGTGGGCGCCGGAAAGGCGCGCGGCGGATTCTGCCCGCCCACACCACCCACCGGGCGGATTTCGATACGGGATCGGCTGGCATCATGCACGGTACCGGATTTCGATACTCTCAACGCCCATGAGCACCACCGCCGACCTCGTCACCGCCCTGAAGCGGGAACTCAAATCCGCGCACATGACCTACGCCGACCTGGCGCGCGCCATGGGCATGGCCGAGTCCAGCGTCAAGCGCATGCTGGCCAAGGGCGACATGTCGCTCTCGCGCATCGACGCCATCTGCCGCGCGCTCAAGCTCGACTTCGCCGAGCTCGCGCGCCGCGTGGCGGACGCGCAGCCGCTGGTGACCGAGCTCACGCCCGCGCAGGAGCGGGCCGTGGTGGCCGACAAAAAGCTGCTGCTGGTGGCCATCTGCGTGCTGAGCCAATGGACGGTGGAGCAGATCACCGGCACCTACCGGCTCAGCGAGGCCGACTGCGTGAAGTTCCTGGCCCAGCTCGACCGCATCGGCATCATCGAGCTGCGTCCGCTCAACCGCTACCGCCTCAAGCTCGCCAAGACCTTCCGCTGGCGGCCGCACGGCGCGGTGATGAACTTCTTCCGCGAACACGCCTTGCTCGACTACTTCGCGGGCGGCTTCGACGGCCCCGGCGAGGGCCTGATGCTGGTGCACGGCTCGGTGAGCCGCACGCTGGCGCCGCTGTTCCTGGAGCGCCTGCAGCGCGTGGCGCAGGACTTCGCGCAGCAGCACCAGACCGACCAGAAACTGGCCGAGAAGGACCGCGAGGGCTACACCCTGGTGCTGGCCATGCGCAGCTGGGAATTCGAGGCCTTCACCCACCTGCGCCGCTGAACCGGCCGCAGCGCTGGCATGATCGCGGGCTTGCCTGTCGAACCGACCCCTGCATGAACGAGACCCGACCCCCGCCCCGGCGCCCGCGCCAGGGCCCCAAGACGCCCAAGGCCCCGTCCGCGCCGCGCCACCCGCTGCTGGCGCAGCTGGCCGAATGGCACCCCGCCCTGTTCGGCGACGAGCCGCGCCCGCTCAAGCGCGGCATCTTCGAAGACCTGATCGCCGCGCACGGCGACGCGCTGGAAGCCGAGGCCCTGAAGGCCGCCCTGGGCCTGCACACGCGCAGCACGCGCTACCTCAACGCCGTGGGCTCGGGCCAGCCGCGCCGCGACCTGCAGGGCCAGGCGGTGGAGGTGGTCGCCCCCGAGCAGCGCCACCACGCCATCGTGGAGGTGTACCGCCGCCGCCAGTCGCGCAGCCCCGAGGACCTGGCGCCGCAGCTGCGCCAGCGCATCGCGCGCGCCTTCGAGGCCAGCGGTCTGGGCCGCGAGGCCTATGCCACGCTGGTGCGCGGGCGCGACGAGGCGATCAACGCAGCCACCGAGGCCGCGCTGGACGAAGCCAGCGCGCGCATCGCGCGCGAGGCCGCGCTGCTGCGGGCGTTCGAATCGAGCGGCCTGAGCGTGGCGGCCTTCGCCGACGGCTATGGCATGACGCCGGACGACGCGCAGCGCGCCCTGGAGCGCGCGCGCCAGCGCCGCTGACGGCTCAGCCCTCGCGCACGAAGACCGTCAGCACGCCGGTGTAACCGTAGAGCCGGTGGTGCGCGATCTCGCCACCGGCGAAGAAACCCACCAGCGGCACGTCGCCTAGCGCGTGGCGCACGATCTGCAGCTCGGCGCTCGGCCCGCCGAAGTGCGGCCCGCCGCGGCCCGCGCAGCTCACGTACACCGCGCCCGCGATGGAGCGCGCCGGCCGCGGCGCGGCCTCCACCTCGGCCGCGCCCGCGCCGAACAGCAGTTCCTCCGGCTCCAGCTCCTCGCGCACCTCGGCGCACACGCGCATGAGGTCGGCGCGCGCCGCCTGCACATGGCGCTCGCAGAAGGCCAGCCGCGAGCCCTCGGGCGCCAGCTCGGCGATGGCCACGCCCCGGCGCACCGGGTCCAGGCCGATGATGTGGCGCACGATCACCTCGTGCCCGAAGGCGCCGCGCCGGTGCGAGGCCTCGCTCGGCGCGAGCGGGGCGCCGTCTGGGCCAGGACGGGTCACGCCCACCAGGGTGTGGCGCAGCCGCCGCATGGCGTGCTCGGGGTGATCGAGCGAGATCTCCAGTTCGCGCAGCAGCACGTCCAGGGCGGGCTCGCCGTCCAGGCGGACCACCAGGTGACCGTCGGATTCGGTGACCACATGGGTCGCCGCGATCGGCTGCGCGCCCTGCGTGACGCGCGAGACGATGCCCACACCGCGCCCGAAGGCCACGCCGCTGAGCCCACCGTGGAACACACCGCTGGCCGCGCCGTGGCCGCTGAGGGTGCCCGCGCTGCCCAGCGCGAACTGCAGGGTGGGACCGCGGCTGCCCGCCAGGCCGCCAAACAGGTAGCCGCTGCCGGTGCGCTCGGCCATTTCGGCGATCAGCTCCCCCACCTCGGGCGTGCCGGCGTCCGCGTGCACCAGCGCCGTGTGGGCGACGAAGCCCTCGCCGCCGTCCGCGCGTCCGCTGGCCGACAGCGGGGCCACGCCACTGAACACACGGTACTGGTCGGGGCTGAGGTCGCACAGCATCACCGACAGGGCCGGCTCGTCGAAGTACTCCACGTTGCTGGCCGAGACACCCACGCCCACGGTGCCGGCCCAGTCGGTCACCTCGGGCAGCTCGGCGCTCATCCACTCCAGCAGGGCCTCGGCCTCGCCAGCGTAGTGGTCGGTGATGTAGAGCAGGCCCAGCGAGGGCTGGCTGGCGTGGTCGGGCAGGGCCATCTGCGCGCGCAGCTGCGCCACCACCATGGCAGCGGCCATGCGCCATTGCGGGTGGGTGGCGTGCGCCTGGGGGAAACGTTTCATGCGGTGTTCGAGCCTCGTTGGGCCCGCGGGTTCAAGCGCGTTTGCCGCGCGCCTTGCGGGGCGCCGCCTTCTTGGCGGGTGCCGCCCGGGCGCCGGACGAGACGGCACGCGCCGCCGCGCGGCCCACGCCCGCCGCCGCCCCCATGCCGCGGCCCACGGTGCCGGCGGCGCTGCGCGCGGCCTGGCCCGCCAGGCCGGTGGCGGTTTTCACGGCGGCGTCCGTGAGGTCGGTGGCGACCTGGCGCGTGGTGTCCAGCGCGCCTTGCTTGGCCGCGTCCTTCAGGGCGTTGGTCGCGATCTGCTGGAACTGCTGGGACAGCGCGCCCCACCACTGCAGTGGGTCGACCACGCCGCCCGCCGGAGCGGCCGACGCGGCCTTGTCGGCCTTGGCCGCCACTTTCTTCGCCGCCGGCTTGCGCCGCGCGGGCGCGGGCGCGGGTTTGGCCGCTTCGGTGGTGCCGTAGGTGCGCGGCGGCACCTCCAGGCCCGGGAAGGGGTTGGCCTTGGCGGCAACCTCGGCCGTCTTGAGCTTGAGCGCATTGGCCACGTCGCCCATGCTGAAGTTCATGGACTTCAGCGTGGACAGGGTCATCTTCTGCACCTCCAGCGCCTGGATGGTGGCGCCCAGGGCCTTGGCGTTCTGGTCCAGCCAGTAGTGCACGGCCTTGAGCTCCTCGATGCGCTTCTCGAGTTCCTCGACGTTGAAGGTGGGCGCCACCCAGTGGCTGAGGTTGGGCAGTTGCGGGATGTTCTGCCCGATGCCCTGAGCGATGCCGCCGGCGGCCTGCGTGGCCAGGTTCTGCAGGAAATCGAAACCCGGCACGAACTTGCCGAAGCCGCTGGCGGACGCATCGCTCATGGCGAACTCCTCGATGAAAGGACCGGGGATCAGCCGTCGACGCCGTAGCGCGGCGCGCGGCGCTCGCGCAAGGATGCCACACCTTCGCGCACGTCGGGCCCGGCAAAACCCATGAATTCCAGCGCGAGCGAGGTGTCGAAACTCGGGCCCGCCTGGCGCAGCCAGTTGTTGAGCGAATACTTGGTCCAGCGGATCGCGCTGGCGCTGCCGCCGGCCAGGCGATCGGCCACCTCGTAGGCCTTGTCGAGCAGTTGGTCGTCGTCAACCACCAGCGAGACCAGGCCGATGCGCTCGGCCTCTTCGCCGCTCACCGCGTCGCACAGCATGAGGTAGTACTTGGCCTTGGCCATGCCGCACAACAGCGGCCAGACGATGGCCGCGTGGTCGCCCGCGGCCACGCCCAGGCGCGTGTGGCCGTCGACGATCTTGGCGCTGCGCGCGGCGATGGAGATGTCGGCCAGCAGGCCGGCCACCAGGCCCGCGCCCACGGCCGGGCCGTGCATGGCGCTGACGATGGGCTTGTCGCAGTTGATGACGTTGTAGACCAGGTCGCGCGCTTCCTTCCAGACGCGCGAGCGCACCTCGAAATCGGTCGCCATGTCCTGCACGAGGGCCAGGTCGCCGCCGCCGGAAAAGCCCATGCCGCTGCCGCGCAGCACGGCCGCGCGCACGCTGTCGTCGCGGCCCACGTCGCGCCAGATCTCGCTGAGCTCCCAGTGGCCTTCATGGCCGGCGGTGGGCAGCTTGCCGTTGCCGCCGGGGCCGTCGGCGCGCATGCGGATGTCGAGCACGCTGGGCGTGCCATTCACCAGCGGGCCGCGGCGGCTGATCTCCAGGGTCTGGTAGCGGCTGTAGTCGATGGTCGGGCTCATGGTGGTCTCCTGATGGTCGTCTGGTCCTGAACCGATCGATTGTGCTTGACCTGCATCAAGCGCCACGGTGCCGCCCGGGCCCAAGATGGCGGGCACGCAGGAGGCCCCCATGACCACGTTCATTTCCGACACCTTCGAGATCCAGTTGCGAGCCGCGCGCCAGGCGCTGCTGGAGCGCCTGTACGCCCAGCGCGGCGGTGTCCGCAGCCGCGCCGAGGTGGCGGCCGACAAGCGCGCCCGGGCGGCGGACGACAACGACGCCGTCGCGGACCCGGCCTTCGACCTCGGCTCGGTGTTGGGCGAGCGCGAAGCGGGCGAACTGGCCGCCATCGACGCCGCGCTCGCGCGCATCGCCGACGGCAGCTACGGCCTGTGTTTGGACTGCGGTGTGCAAATACCCGCCGCGCGCCTGCACGCGCAGCCAACGGCCGACCGCTGCCTGGACTGCCAAACGCGCGCCGAGCGCTGATCGGGCGCGGTCCGCGCCCTGGGCCGGATTCAGGCCTTGGCCAGCGGCGCGATCTTCTGGTCGATCGCGCCGAAGATGGACTGGCCGTCCTTGCCCTTCATCTCGATGCGGATGGTGTCGCCGTACTTCATGAAGGCGGTGGAGGGCTTGCCGTCGAGGATGGTCTCGATCGCGCGCTTCTCGGCGATGCAGCTGTAGCCCTTGGGCCAGTCCTTGCGGCCATCGACTTCCACGCCCTTGTTGCTCACCGTGCCGCTGCCGACGATGGAGCCGGCGCGCACGTTGCGCGTCTTGCCGATGTGGGCGATGAGCTGGCCGAAGTGGAACGTCATCTCGGGGCCGGCCTCGCACATGCCGACCTTGCGGCCGTTCCAGGTGCTCTGCAACGTGAGGTGCAGGCGCCCGCCCTGCCAGGCGTCGCCCAGCTCGTCGGGCGTCACGGCCACGGGGCTGAAGGCGGTGGCGGGCTTGCTCTGGAAGAAACCAAAGCCCTTGGCCAGTTCGGCGGGGATCAGGTTGCGCAGCGACACGTCGTTGGCCAGCATCACCAGGCGGATGCCCTCGAGCGCCTGCTCGGGCGTCGCGCACATGGGCACGTCGCCGGTGATGACGGTGATCTCGGCCTCGAAGTCGATGCCGTAGTCCTCGCTGGGCACCACCACGTCGTCCATCGGGCCGATGAAGTCGTCGCTGCCGCCCTGGTACATCAGCGGGTCTTCGTAGAAGCTGGCCGGCACCTCGGAGTTGCGCGCGGCGCGCACCAGCTCCACGTGGTTCAGGTAAGCCGAGCCGTCGGCCCACTGGTAGGCGCGCGGCAGCGGCGCCATGCACATGGCCGGATCGAAGGGGAAGGCGTGGCGCGCCTTGCCCTGGTTCAGGGTCACGTACAGGTCCTGCAACTGCGGGCTGATGAAGTTCCAGTCGTCCAGGGCCTGCTGCAGGGTGTTCGCGATGCCGGTCGCATAATGGGCCGTGCTCAGGTCACGCGAGACCACCACCAGTTGTCCGTCGCGCGAGCCGTCCTTGTAGGTGGCGAGTTTCATGCGTATCTCCTGCTGCCTCTTGAGTGGATGGGTGCCCCGGGGGCTTTGGGGCGATAATTACGGATAGTGAAATCGATTAACCTATGCGTAAGAGCGAGATTCTAGACCAAAGCCCCGCCAACGAGAGCGACGACAGCGAACCCCAGCGCGCGGGCATCCAATCGGTCGAGGTCGGCTTTGAACTGTTGAACGCCCTGTCGAGGGCCAGCGGCGCACTGATGCTGCGCGACCTGGCCGCCGCCGCGGGCATGAGCGCGGCCAAGGCCCACCGCTACCTGGTGAGCTTCCAGCGCCTGGGCCTGGTCACGCAGGACAGCGCCAGCACCCGCTACGACCTGGGCCCGGCCGCGCTGCGCCTGGGCCTGGCCAGCCTGTCGCGCATCGACGCCGTGCGCCTGGCGCGCGAGCGCATCGACGCCCTGCTGCCGCTCACGGGCCACACCCTGGCCATCGCCGTCTGGGGCAACCAGGGGCCCACCATGGTGCATTGGACCGAGGCGCCCCAGGCCGTGCCCGTGGCGCTGCGCCTGGGCGACGTGATGCCCCTGCTGTCGTCCGCCACCGGCCGCTGCTTTGCCGCCTTCATGGGCGACGAGGGCCACGACGCCCAGCGCGTCGGCCCCATGATCCGCGAGGAACTCGCGCGCCTGAAGAAGCTGCCGCGCAACGGCCCCTTGCCACTGGACCTGCCCACCTCCATGACCGAGGTGCAGGAAATGCTCGACGAGGTGCGCCGCCGTGGCGTGGCGCGCGTGGTGCACAGCCTGCAGGCCAGCGTGGCCGGCTTTGGCGCCCCGGTGTTCGACGTGCAGGGCCGCATGGTGCTGGCCATGGTGGTGCTGGGTTCGGTGGCCACCCTGGACACCGACTGGGACGGCGGCCCGGCGACCGCGCTGCGCGACGCCGCCCGTCGGCTGAGCGCCGATCTCGGGCACCGCGAAGCGGCGCCTCGGTCCGACCAGCCATGAATCCACACAAGCAAGCCGTGGCCCCGAGACCCCGCCCGTGGCTGTCGCTGGGCGCCGGCGTGCTGGCGGCTTTCGCCGCGGCGCTCGGGCCCCAGGGGAGTGGCCCCGCGTTCGCCGCCGCGCCACCGGCGCCCGCCGCCAGCGCCACCGCCCCGCGAAGCGACCCTCCCCCAGCGAGCGAACTGAGTTACGAAGTGTTCGGCCAGGCCAAGGGCTTCGACTACCGCGCCACCGGCAGCCTCTCCTGGCGCCGCGAGGGCCCGAACTACGAGGCCCGCCTGGAACTCGCCATGCCCCTGCTCGGCAAGCGCGTGCAGACCAGCCAGGGCAGCGTGGGCCCCGACGGCCTGCGGCCCACGCGGTTCGCCGACAAGCGCAGCAGCGAGCGCGCCGTGCAGTTCGAGCCCGAGGCCAAGCGCATCCGCTTCAGCAACAACGCGCCCGAGGCCGAGTGGCTGCCGGGCGCGCAGGACCGCCTGAGCCTGTTCCTGCAGCTCGCCGGCCTGCTGCGGGCCCAGCCGCGCCAGACCGGCGACGTCTTGAGCTTCCAGGTGGCCGGCCTGGGCGATGCCGAGATCTGGCAGTTCGAGGTGGGCGCGCTGGAAACCCTGCGCCTGCCGGCCGGCAACATCGAGGCCCGGCTGCTGAAACGCACCCCGCGCAAGCCCCACGACAGCACGGTCGAGGTCTGGCTGGCACCTTCCCTGGGCCACCTGCCGGTGCGCCTGCGCATCGCCCAGCCCAATGGCGATGTGGCCGATCAACGGCTCGCCCGTTTGCCCTAGCCGCTGGGCACCCCGGAACCGGTTTCGGCTCAAACGCCACAAGCCGATTGAAAAAAGCCGGCGGGTCCCCAACTGGGGCATACCCCTGCTCCAGTGGGAGTGCGATTTGCCGATATAACGGCATCAGCGCCGAAAGCGATTGGCGGAAAGGAAATCAAGTCCATGCACATGCTGTACGACTCGGAAGCGTTCGCGGTGGTCCACATCCTGGCCAACGCGCCTGCCGAAGGTGAGGCGCCCGCCGACACCGGGCCGCAGATCCCGCGCCATGGCTTCGAAATCGTGGACAAGCGCTCGGGCAAGGAGGTCTACCTCGACGGTTCCTGGGCCGAGATGTTCCAAGCCCAGATCGTGGAATGGCAGCGCAACAGCCCCTCGCAGGAAGAGGTGGAGAACACGCTGGAGGGCTACGCCTCGCTGGCCCAGAACCCGGTCGTGATGCACTGAGCGCGCCACCGCGCCCCGCCCCCCCAGCCTGGCTACGCCAGGCTTTTTTGTGCCCGCGCATAGCGCCAGCGGTACACCGGCTCGGCCAGGACCAAGACCGCCACCAGGCGGCAGACCTGGAAGGCCGTGACCACGGGCACGCCCAGCTGCAGCACCTTGGCGGTGATGGCCATTTCGGCAATGCCCCCTGGCGAGGTGCCCAGCAGCATGGTCACCGGGTGCAGGCCCGTGAGCCGCGCCACCACCCAGCCGAAGCCGGCGCACAGGGCCATCATGGCGAAGGTGGCCAGCGCCACCGAACCCAGCCAGCGCGGCGCCGTGTGCGCGAAGGCCGGCGTGAATCGCACCCCCAGGCTCACGCCGATGAAGAGCTGGGCCGCGTTGGTGAAGGCCAGCGGCAGGGCCGAGAGCTGCACGCCCGCCAGCGTGATCGCCATGGTCACCACCAGCGCGCCCATGAACCAGGGGTTGGCGCGGCCCAGGCGCTGCATGCCCAGGGCACCGGCCAGCGTGATCAGCCCCAGCAGGGCCAGCCCGCCCGCGTGCACCTCGCGGATGGCGGGCGGCAGCGTGTCCAGCCCATGCACGCCCGCGGCCTGCAGGGCGAAGGGAATGGTGACCGTGACCAGCAGCACGCGCAGGGTGTGGGCGGCGGCCACGAGGTCGGTGCGCGCGCCCTGGCGCTCGGCCAGCAAGGTCATCTCGGACGCGCCGCCGATGGCGCCCGAAAAATAGGTGGTGGCGATCAGCTGCGCGGGCGGCAGCCGCAGGCGCGCCGCGTGCTGGCGCCGCAGCCAGGCCGCGAAGCCCAGGCCCAGCAGCAGCGCCCAGGCCACGCCCAGGACGATCGCCCACCACAGCCCGGCGACCAGGGCACCCACCTCCGGGGTGAAGTACAGGCCCAGGGCCGCACCGATCACCCACTGCCCGGCGTTGCGCAGCGGTGTCCAGCTTTCGGTGGGCGCGCCCAGCACCGACACCAGGGCACTGGCCAGCAGCGGTCCGATCATCCAGGGAATGGGCGTGCCCAGCCAGACGCACAGGCGGGCGGCGGCGTAGGCGAGCAGGAGGGTCAGGGCCGTGCGCGTCCAGGACGCCGGCCCGAAGCGCGACACAGGGAAAGGCACTCGGGAAATCTCGGGCGGCGCAGAGGGCGCCATACGGGACCGTAGTATCGGTGCATGAAGCCTTCCCTTGCCGCCACCGGCCTGGCCGCGCTGTGGCTCGCCGCCTGCGCCCAGACACCCGCCAGGGACTTGCCCACCCTGCTCGCGCGCACCTCGCCCACGCCCTTGCTGCTGGTGGGCGAGCAGCACGACGCGCCCGAGCACCAGCAGCTGCAGCGCGAACTGGTGCAGGCCCTGGCCACACGCGGCGAACTCGCGGCCGTGGTGATGGAGATGGCCGAGGCCGGCCGCGACACGCGCCAGCTGCCGCGCGACGCCAGCGAAGACGCCGTGCGCCAGGCCCTGGCCTGGGACCAGGGCGCCACCTGGCCCTGGCCGGTCTACGGGCCGGTGGTGATGGCCGCCGTGCGCGCGGGCGTGCCCGTGCTCGGCGGCAACCTGCCGCGCGCGCGGATGCGCGAGGCCATGGCCGACACCGCGCTGGACCGGTCGGTGGACGCCTCGGTGCTGGACCGCCAGCGCACCGCCGTGCGCGAAGGCCACTGCGATCTGCTGCCCGACAGCCAGATCGCGCCGATGACGCGCATCCAGCTCGCGCGCGACCGTTCGTTGGCAGACACCGCGCTCCAGGCCCTGGCGCCGGGCCGCACGGTGTTGCTGATCGCCGGCAACGGCCATGTGCGCACGGACATCGGGGTGCCCTTGCACCTGCCCGCCGGCCAGGCCCGCCGCGTGGTGGTGGCGCGCGCGGGCTCGGCCGGCGCCGACGCGTCGGGTGACGTCGTCTGGCCCACGCCCGCGCTGCCCGAGCGCGACCACTGCGCCGGGCTGCGCGAGCGCTTCAAGCGCTGATCAGTCCTTCAGGCGCTGGATCGCGTCGGCCAGCACCGAGACCATGGTCTCGATGTGCTCGCGCTCCACGATGTAGGGCGGCGCGAACACCAGGTTGTCGCCCGCGTTGCGCACCAGCACGCCGCGGTGGAAGCAATCCAGGAAGACGTCGAAGGCGCGCTTGCCGGGCATGCCCGCCAGCGGCGCCAGTTCCACCGCGCAGGCCAGGCCCAGGCTGCGGATGCCAATGACGTGCGGCAGGCCCTTGATGGCGCTGAACATGGCGTCGCTCAGCACCTGGCCCATCTGGCCGGCGCGCGCGAACAGCTGCTCCTTCTGCATCAGTTCCAGCGTGGCGATGGCCGCCGCGCAGGCCACCGGGTGGCCCGAGTAGGTGTAGCCGTGGAAAAACTCGATGGCGTGGTCGGGCGCGTTGCCGTGCGCGCCCATCATGGCGTCGTAGATGCGCTGGCTGCAGACCACGCCGCCCATGGGGATGACGCCGTTGGTGACGCATTTGGCGAAGTTCAGCATGTCGGGCTGCACGCCGTACCAGTCGGCGCCGAAGGCCGTGCCCAGGCGGCCGAAGCCGGTGATGACCTCGTCGAAGATCAGCAGGATGCCGTGCTTGTCGCAGATCTCGCGCAGGCGCTTGAGGTAACCCTTGGGCGGCACGTACCAGCCCGCGCTGCCGGCCACCGGCTCCACGATCACCGCCGCCACGTTGCTCGGGTCGTGCAGCGGCAGGATGCGGTTCTCCAGCTCGAGCAAGATGTCCTCTTCCCACACCGGCTCCTGGTGCTGCACGAAGGCGTGCTTCACCGGGTCGTGGATGAAGCGCAGGTGGTCCACGCGCGGCAGCAGGCTGGTGCCGTAGACCTTGCGGTTGGCCGGGATGCCCCCCACCGACATGCCGCCAAAGCCCACGCCGTGGTAGCCACGCTCGCGGCCGATGAAAAGGTTGCGCTGGCCCTCGCCGCGCGCGCGGTGATAGGCCAGGGCCACTTTCATGGAGGTGTCGGCCGCTTCGCTGCCTGAGTTGCAGAACAGCACCTTGTTCAGGTCGCCGGGCGCCAGGGCCGCGATCATCTCGGCGGCTCGGAAGGCCTTGTCGTTGCTCACGCTGAAGGCGGTGGCGTAGTCCAGCGTGTCCAGCTGCCGCTTGATGGCCTCGTTGATGGGCTGGCGGTTGTGGCCCGCACCCACGCACCACAGGCTGGAAATGCCGTCGATGACCTGGCGGCCGTCGTGCGTGGTGAAGTGCATGCCGTCGGCGGCGACGAAGATGCGCGGGTCCTTGGCGAAGCTGCGGTTGGGCGTGAAGGGCAACCACTGGTTGTCCATGTTGAAGTCGTTGTAGGCCATGCGGCGTCTCCTGCGAGCGGTGATCCGGGCATTCTGGCACCGCCCCCGCGCGCCGGGGGCGCCACTGCCCGACCCCGCGCCAGGCCCACTGGCGGCCACCCTGCGACAATCGCGCCGCCATGGAAAACACCTACGTCCTCACCCTGTCCTGCCAGGACCGCCCCGGCATCGTGCACGCCGTCTCGGGCTTTCTGTTCCAGCACGGCGGCAACATCGAAGAGGCGGCCCAGTACAACGATCACGACACCGGGCTGTTCTTCATGCGCGTGCAATTCGCTTGCGCGCAACTGAGCCAGGCCGAGCTGCGCGAGCGCCTGGGTGCCTTCGCCGAACCCTTCGGCATGCGCTGGGGCCTGCACCCGCTGGCGCAACCGCTGCGCACCGTGCTCTTCGTGAGCCGCGAAGGCCACTGCCTCAACGACCTGCTGTTCCGCTGGAAGAGCGGCCTGCTGCCGCTGGACATCCGCGCCATCGTCAGCAACCACCGCGACTTCTACCAGTTGGCGGCCAGCTACAACGTGCCCTTCCACCACATCCCGGTGACGGCCGCCACCAAGGCCCAGGCCGAGGCGAAGCAGCTGGAGATCATCCGCGCCGAACAGGCCGAGCTGGTGGTGCTGGCGCGCTACATGCAGATCCTGTCCAACGAGCTGTGCCGCGAACTCGCCGGCCGCGCCATCAACATCCACCACAGCTTCCTGCCCAGCTTCAAGGGCGCCAAGCCCTACTACCAAGCGCACGACCGCGGTGTAAAGCTGATCGGCGCCACCGCCCACTACGTGACGGCCGACCTCGACGAGGGGCCCATCATCGAGCAGGACGTGGCCCGCGTGGACCACACCGACACGGTGGAAGGCCTCACCGCCCTCGGCCGCGACACCGAAAGCCAGGTGCTGGCGCGCGCCGTGAAGTGGCACGGCGAGCACCGCGTGCTGCTCAACGGGCACAAGACCGTCGTCTTCAAGTGATGCAAGACCTCATCAACGCCGAACGGACCGCCGCCGGGCCGCCCCAAGGCGGGCCAGCCCCCGCGGGGGGCAGCGACCCGCGCCAGCGGCGGAGCGTGGGGGCGTGATGACGGCGCGCATCCCGCCCATCCAGTGCCTGCTGGCTTTCGAGGCCCTGGCGCGGCTGCGCAGCGTCACGCAGACGGCCGACGAGCTCAACGTCACGCCCAGCGCGGTGAGCCACCGCATCCGCCAGCTGGAAGAGATCCTGGGCACCAAGCTGTTCGGCCGCGCGGACTTTTCGCTCACCACCGACGGCATCGAGTACCTCACCCACGTGCGCGACGGCCTGGGCGCCCTGCAGCGCTTCCCCAGCCAGAAGGCCGCGCCCGGGCGGCGCAAGCTGCGCCTGGCCATCACGCCCACCTTCGCGCGCTCGGTGGTGCTGCCGCGCCTCAAGCAGTTCAGCGACACCTACCCCGAGATCGACCTCACGCTGCAGGTCAGCATCCCGCTGCTGGACGTGGTGGCCGAGGACGCCGACCTGATGGTGCGCTACGGCACCGGCCGCTACGCCGACGTGGAGTACCTGCTGCTGGCCAAGGACGAGGTCTCGCCCATGGCCTCGCCCGCCTTCGCGCGCGAGCACGGCCCCTTCGAGGCGCCCGAGGACCTGGAAGGCCTGCCCCTGCTGCGCAGCCCGCTGGAGCCCTGGCGCACCTGGTTCGCCGCGCACGAACTGGACTGGCCCGAACCCGCCGAGGGCTCGCAGTTCAACGACATCGGCCTGATGTGCGACGCCGCCGCGGCCGGCATGGGCGTGGGCCTGCTGCGCTACAAGCTGGCCGCGCCCTGGCTGGACAGCGGCGCCCTGGTGCCCCTGTACCCGCGCCGCGTGCCCAGCCCGCACGCGCACTACCTGTGCTGGCGCACCGGCACCATGGAGCGCTGGGAGTGCGCGGCGTTCGCGCGCTGGCTGCAGCAGGCCATGGGGTAAACCCGAGGCTGTAGCGCAGCCGTGACGGGCGACACGGCCCTCGTGTAACGACGCCGTTACATTCATGGTTCCAACAGATGGGGAGGGAGCCTGATGTTCCAGCGAATCACGATCGTCGCGGCGTGCCTGGCCGCAACGGGTTGCGCCACCGTGGTCAATGAGTCCATTCAGCCGGTCAAGATCGAAACCAAGACAGCCGCGGGCGAACTGGTCGCAGGGGCCCATTGCAAGCTGACCAACGACCGCGAGAACGTCTCCGTCAAATCGGGCGGCACCGCCGAAGTGCGCCGCTCGGCCAGCGACCTGGACATCGTCTGTTCCCACCCAGGCAACCCGGACGCCAGCGCCCGGGCGGTGTCGCGGGCCAACTCGGGCATGTTCGGCAACATCATCGTGGGCGGCGCCATCGGCGCGATCATCGACCACAACAAGGGCACGGCGTACACCTACCCCACCTGGATTCAGCTGGTGTTCGGCAAGGTCATGGTGTTCGACCGCAACAGCGAGAAAGACGGCGGACCGGTGGCCGGCGAGGTGGCCGGCGCCATCACCACCTCGACCGCGGGCAGCGACGCGCAGCCCGGCGCGCCAGCCAACACCGCCGCGAACGCGAACCGGCCCGTGACCCTGGACGACCTGAGCGGCCTGCTGCCCGCCCAGCGATAAGCGCCGATACCATGCACCGCTCCCTCGTTGCACTGACCCTGTCCTGGGTGGCCGCCATCGCCAGCGCCCAGAACGCATTGCCGCCCGCAGCGTTGTTCCAGCAACTCGCGCCCAGCGTCTGGACGGTTCGTACGCAGGACGCGGCCGGGCGCCCGCTGGCCCAGGGCAGCGCGGTGGTCGTCGGTCCCGGACGCCTCATCACCAACTGCCACGTGCTGCGACAGGCCAAGTCCCTGGCCGTGAGCCGCGAAAACGTGAGCTACGGCGCCACCCTGGAGCATCCCGACACGGAACGTGACCTGTGCCAGCTCAAGGTGGCCAACTTCACCGCCCCACCGGCGGCCATGGCCCCGC
Source organism: Hydrogenophaga borbori (assembly GCF_003417535.1). Lineage (GTDB taxonomy): Bacteria > Pseudomonadota > Gammaproteobacteria > Burkholderiales > Burkholderiaceae_C > Hydrogenophaga > Hydrogenophaga borbori. Next base: position 28,244 of record NZ_QVLS01000008.1, on the reverse strand, counting down.
CCGACGCACTGCTGACCGGCGCCAGGGTCTATGCCATCGGCTCGCCGCGCGGCCTGGAAACCACCATCAGCGACGGCCTGCTCTCGGGCATCCGGCGCGGCGCCAGCGGTGCCATCGAGGCGCTGCAAATCTCGGTGCCGATCTCGCCCGGCTCCAGCGGCGGCGGGCTGTTCGACGAGCAGGGCCGCCTGATCGGCATTACCACCGCTGGGCTGCGCGATTCGCAGAACCTGAACTTCGCGCTGCCGGCGGAATGGATCGCCGATGTGCCCGCGCGCGCGCAGGCCGCGCTCGCGGCAAAGCCGGCGACCCCAGCCACAGGCACGGCCACGGCGAGCGCCTCCAGCGCGCCCAAGGGCGACCGTGTCTTCGAGTACCGCCTGCGCGACCGCCTCACCGGCATCGCCCAGCCGGTGGTCTACCGCCTCGACCGAGTGAATGGCGAAGAACGCATCTTCAACCAGGGCGAGCGCGTGGAGCGTGCCGGTGGTGGCGTGGTGTCGATGAAGAGCCCCATCGGCGGCGAGTTCGACCTCGCCATGCCGCCGGGAGGCTGGATCAGCGCGCCCCCCGAGATGGGCTCTGCCTGGCGTCTGAACTATGAAGCAAGGCGCGGAGGCACCAGCCTGCGCATGGATTTGCGCGCCCGTGTCCTCGGCTCGACCACCGTGCGCGTGGGTCAGCGCGATGTCGAAGCCATCCGCATCGAATTCCAGGGCTTCACCAGCCGCCCCGCCATGACCGGTTTCGTGCGTGGTCCCTACATGGCCCAGGCCTGGTATGCCCCTGGCCTGGGGCGCATCGTGCGCTTCGAGGCCCGCGGACAAGGCGGCAACGGCGGTGCCTTCTTCAACATCGACGAGCTCATTGAACTCGTCGACATCCGCAGCGAGTGAACATCCCCTGGATCCCCATGCCTCATTCACGACGGCCGCTCTTCCTCGACCGCCGTGGCGCCGCCGCTCTCATCGCGCTGAGCCTGTCGGCCGCCGCCCAAGCCCAGCCCTCGCTCACCCCCGAGGCCCTGTTCGAGCGGCTCGCCCCCAGCGTCTGGGTGGTGCACACGCTGGATGGCGAGCGGCGCCCGCTGATGCAGGGCAGTGCCGTCGTCATCGGCCCGGGGCGGCTGATCACCAACTGCCATGTGCTGCGGCGCGCCCGCTCGGTGTCGGTCGGGCGCGACAACATGAGCTTCGGCGCCACGCTGGAGCATCCCGACACCGAACGCGACCTGTGCCAGCTCAAGGTCGCCAATTTCACTGCGCCCGCCGTGGCCATTGCCCCCGCCGAGAGCCTGCGCGCGGGGGCGCCGTCTACGCCATCGGCGCGCCGCGCGGGCTGGAAACCACCATCAGCGACGGCCTGCTCTCGGGCATCCGGCGCGGCGCCAGCGGTGCCATCGAGGCGCTGCAGATCTCGGTACCCATCTCGCCCGGCTCCAGCGGCCGCGGCCTGTTCGATGAGCAGGGCCGGCTGATCGGCATCACCAGCGCCGGCCTGCGCGACTCACAGAACCTGAACTTCGCGCTGCCAGCGGACTGGATCGCCGAGATACCCGCGCGTGCCCAGGCCGCGCTGGCCATGAGGGGAATGCCCAAGGTCACGGTCGCCGCCGCTCCCGCGACCAGCGAACGTGTGCTGGTGTACCGACTGCGCGACCGACTCACTGGCCAGCAGCGCTCCATCGTCAAGCCGCTGAAGGGCGAGAACGGCACAGTGGCGCCGGAAGCGGGCGAATTCGACCTGGCCATGCCGCCGGGTGGATGGATCGCCACGCCCCCCGAGGTCGGCGCCTCCTGGCGCCTGGACTACACCGTCAAACGGGGGGAAGTCACTGTGGGCATGCAGTTGCGCGCGCGGGCGACGGACGCCACCACGGTGCGCATCGCTGAGCGCGAGTACGCGGCGGTGCGTGTGAGCTTCACGGGCTACACGCGCCGCCTGCTGCCATCCATGGAAGCTTCGGGGGCTTACGCCGCCACCGCCTGGTATGCACCGGAACTCCAGCGCGTGGTGCGATTCGAGGTGGATTCGCCACTGCGTCAAGGCTCGTCATCGTTCGTGCGCATCGACGAGGTACTGGAACTCGTCGATATCCGCGGCGAATGAGCGCCGCGACCGGCGCCCACCCGCTTTCCGTTCAGTCGATCGCCAGGCGCTGGGCCGAGGTGGCGGCCTTCTTCGGCAGCGTCAGCCGCAGCACGCCGTTGTCAAAGCGCGCCTTGGACGCGTCCTTGTCCACGCGCTGCGGCAGCTGAAAGGCGCGCGAGACGGCGCCGTAGTAGCGCTCGCTGCGCAGCACGCGCTGGCCGTCGCGCTGCTCGTCCTGCTGCTTGACCTCGGCGCGCAGGGTAACCACGTCGTCCTCGATGGTGACCTGGATGTCGTCCTTGGCCACGCCCGGCAGTTCGGCGTCCACGGTGTAGGCCACGGGCGTTTCCTTCACGTCCACCTTGATCTGCGCGGGCAGGGCGTCGCCGTGCAGCGGCTTGACGAAGAAGCCGGGCGCGACGTCGCGGAACAGGTCATCGAACAGGCTGTTGCGGGCAATGAGTCCGGTCATGGTGAAAGTCCTCCAGATTCGAGGGCGCCGCGACCACCGCGGCACCGGTGAGCCTCCCAACTGAAGTCGCCCCCGGAACATTTCAAGACCCCGCGCCCCCGCCGCTCGTCAACAGCCGCTGCAGGATTTTTCAACCCCCGCCGGGCCCGGCGCGCCTACACTGGTCCGCCACCCACGCCCCCGCCATGAACGCCCCACCCCACCCCGACCAGGCCCAGCGCCTGGCCCGCGCCGAGCGCCAGGCCGCCGTGGTGCGCGCCCTGGCGCCCCTGCTGCCCGCCCACGCGCTGCTGTGGCAGCCCGAGGACACCATCCCCTACGAATGCGACGGCCTCACCGCCTACCGCGAGCGCCCGATGGTGGTGGCCCTGCCCGAGACCGAGGCCCAGGTGGCCGCCGTGCTCAAGGCCTGCCACGCGCTGGACGTGCCCGTGGTGGCGCGCGGCGCCGGCACCGGCCTGTCCGGCGGCGCCATGCCGCATGCCCTGGGCGTGGTGCTGTCCCTGGCCAAGTTCAACCGCATCCTGCGCATCGACCCGCGCTCGCGCACCGCCACCGTGCAGGCCGGCGTGCGCAACCTGGCCATCAGCGAGGCCGCCGCGCCGCATGGCCTGTACTACGCCCCCGACCCCAGCAGCCAGATCGCCTGCACCATCGGCGGCAACGTGGCCGAGAACTCGGGCGGCGTGCACTGCCTCAAGTACGGCCTGACCATCCACAACGTGCTGCAGGTGCGCGGCTTCACCATCGAAGGCGAGCCCGTCACCTTCGGCGGCGAGGCCCTGGACACGCCCGGCCTCGATCTGCTGCCCCTGGTGGTCGGCAGCGAGGGCATGCTGGCGATCACCGTGGAGGTGGTGGTCAAGCTGGTGCCCAGGCCGCAGCTGGCGCGCTGCATCATGGCCAGCTTCGACGACGTGCGAAAGGCGGGCGACGCGGTCGCGTCGGTGATCGCCGCCGGCATCATCCCGGCCGGACTGGAAATGATGGACAAGCCCATGACGGCCGCCGTCGAGGACTTCGTGCACGCCGGCTACGACCTGTCCGCCGAGGCCATCCTGCTGTGCGAAAGCGACGGCACACCCGAGGAGGTGGCCGAGGAAATCGACCGCATGAGTGCCGTGCTGCGCGGCTGCGGCGCCACCGCCATCACCGTCAGCCGCGACGAGGCCGAGCGCCTGCGCTTCTGGAGCGGCCGCAAGAACGCCTTCCCGGCAAGCGGGCGCATCAGCCCCGACTACATGTGCATGGACTCGACCATCCCGCGCAAGCGCCTGGCCGACATCCTGCTGGCCATCCAGGCCATGGAGACCACCTACGGCCTGCGCTGCGCCAACGTCTTCCACGCGGGCGACGGCAACCTGCACCCGCTGATCCTGTTCGACGCCAACGACCCCGACCAGCTCCAGCGCTGCGAGCGCTTCGGCGCCGACATCCTGGAGACCAGCGTCGCCATGGGCGGCACCGTCACCGGCGAGCACGGCGTCGGTGTGGAAAAGCTCAACAGCATGTGTGTGCAGTTCAGCGCGGAAGAGAACGATCAGATGTTCGGCATCAAGCGCGCTTTTGATGCCAAAGAATTACTCAATCCCGGCAAAGTGATCCCGACCTTGCAACGTTGTGCGGAGTACGGGCGGTTGCTGGTGCGCGGCGGGCGGTTGCCGCACCCGGATCTCCCCCGGTTTTAGGGCGCTGTTCCACGCGGCAGGCCCCCTGGGCTGGGGTACATTGCCTCCAATGAGCGCCCGCCTTTCGCCCACCGATGCGCCCCTGGCCCGCCGCGACGGCGAGGCCGGCGTCAGCGAACGCGAGCGGGCCATGCAGCTGGAGCTGCGCACGCTGCGCGCCGAGAACGAGTACCTGCGCCAGCGCTACGCCCAGCAGCTCAGCGGCCTGAACCCGGCCGCCGACGCGAGCCAGCCGGGGCTGCGCGCCGACCTGCCGCTGTCACTGGCCTCGGCCCTGGACGCCGACCGCGACGGCCGTCCCGCCCAGGCCAAACTCGAGTTCGAGGCCCTGTTCGCCGCGCTGGCGAGCGTGTTCCCCATCGGCGTGTTCCGCACCGACGAGGGCGGGCTGCTGACCCACATCGACAGCCAGCTGCAGCAGATCTTCGGCCTGCAGCGCGAGGACTTTCCCAACTTCGGCTGGCTCGCCCGCGTGCACCCCGAAGACCTGGAGCGCGTGCAGGCCGCCTGGGTGCGTGGCATCTCGCGCGGCGAAAGCCTCAACGTCGAGTTCCGCATCGTCAAGCCGGGCAACGAGACCGTGTACGTGCTGACGCGCAACGCACCGCTGCGCGACGCCAGCGGCCGTGTCGTCAGCCAGCTCGGCTTCGTGCAGGACATCACCCCGATGCGCGTGCTCGAGGCCGAGGCCCGCATCAAGGACGAACTCAACCGCCAGATCATCGCCAGCAGCCCCGACTGCACCAAGGTGCTCGACCTGGAAGGGCGCGTGGTGCAGATGACCGAGCAGGGCTGCCGGCTGGTCGAGGTGGACGATTTCGAGGAAGTGCGCCTGAGCGACTGGACCACCTGGTGGCCCGAGGAAGGTGGCACGCTCGCGCGCGACGCCGTCGCCGCCGCGCGCCAGGGCAAGGGCTCGCGCTTCGTCGCCTTCGGCAACACCTTCAAGGGCACGCCCAAGTGGTGGGACACCGCGCTCACGCCGATCTGCGACGCCCAGGGCCAGCCCGTCATGCTGCTGGCGGTCTCGCGCGACATCACCGAACTGCACCAGCAGCAGGACGAGATCCGCCGCTTCAATGCCGAGCTCGAAAAGCGCGTCAAGGAACGCACCGAGGAACTGGCCGAAGCCAAGGAGCGCGTGAGCATGGCGCTGGCCGAGGCGCAGGCGCTCTACAACCAGGCCCCCTGCGGCTACCACTCGTTCGATGCCAACGGGACCCTGGTGCTCATCAACCGCACCGAACTCGACTGGCTCGGCTACGAGCGCCACGAGGTGATCGGCAAGCTCAACGTGCGCGACATGGTGCCACCCGGTGACGGCAACCAGGAACTGGTGCTGGAGCGCCTGAACCGCCTGGTCGCCGGCGAGAAGCTCGACCCGATCGAGACCGTGGTGCGCCGCCGCGACGGCAGCACCTTCTCGGCGCTCGTCAGCAGCACGGCCGTGCACGACAGCAAGGGGCGCTTCCTGCGCTCCAACAACACACTGATCGACATCACCGCCCTGAAGGCGGCGCAGCAGGCGCTGGCCGCGCAGAGCCGGTTCATGCAGACCATCAGCGACAACGCGCCGGTGCAGATCGCCTTCTTCGACCGCGACCTCATCTGCCGCTTCGCCAACGCCAGCTACACCCGCTGGCGGGAGGACCGCTCGCACGACTCGGTGGTCGGCCTGCACCTCAGTGAGATCGCCGACCGCAAGGTCTACGAGTCCGTGCGCGACCGCCTGAGCGCCGCGCTCGCGGGCGAGCCTCAGCGCTTCGAGGGCGAACGCCGTTTCCCGGGCGGCGAGCCGTACTACGCCAGCATCGAATACATCCCCTTCCAGATGGATGGCCAGGTGCAGGGCCTGATCATCCAGATGATCGACATCACCGAGCGCAAGGCCTCGGAAGACCGCGTCTCGCAGGCCAACCAGCGGCTCGCGCGCGCGCTCGAGCAGGCCAACGCCCTGTACAACCGCGCGCCCTGCGGCTACCACTCGCTCGACATCGACGGCATCTTCGTCTCCATCAACGACACCGAGCTGGAGTGGCTGGGCTACACGCGCGACGAGGTGGTGGGCAAGCTCAACTTCCGCGACGTGATCCCGCCGCACCAGGTGCCGCTGCTGGATTCGCACATGCACCGCATGCTGCAGGACGACGCGCTCGACGGCGTGGAGTACGAGATGCTGCGCCGCGACGGCACACGCTTCTACGCGCTGGTCTCGTCCACCACGGTGCGCGATCCGCAGGGCCGTTTCCTGCGCAGCAACACCACGGTGGTCGACATCACCCGCCGCCGGGCGGCCGAGGACGCGCTGCGCCGCCAGCAGCACTTCCTGCAGTCCATCACCGACCGCGTGCCGGGCCTCATCGCCTACCTCGACGCGGACCTGCACTTCCGCTTCGCCAACGCCGAGCACCTGCGGGTCTACGGCATGGACCCGCAGCGCATCGTGGGCCAGCACCTGAGCCGCTGCGTGGCCCCCGACATCTGGGCCGACATCGAGCCGCGCATGCGCGGCGCGCTGGCCGGCACCTCGCAGCATTTCGAGGCCTGGCGCCGCATGCCCGACGGCACGCCGATCTTCATGAGCGCGAACTACCTGCCCGACCCGGGGCCGGACGGCAAGGTCCGCGGCGTGTTCGTGCAGATCATCGACATTACCGAGCGCAAGCGCGTCGAGGAACGCGTCAACCACCTGAACGAGGAGCTCGAGCAACGCATCCAGGAACGCTCGGCCGAGTTGCTGGAAAGCGAGCAGCGCTTCCGCCTGATGGTGGACAACCTGCGCGACTACTGCATCTTCTTCCTCGACGCCAACGGCTTCATCACCGACTGGACCGACAGCGCCCAGCGCATGGACGGCTACTCGCCCGTGCAGATGCTGGGCCGCCACTACGGCGTGCTGTTCGATCCGGTGGACGAAGCCGCCGGCCGCGCCGACGCCGAGCGCATGCTGCGCCTGGCCGCCTCGCGCGGGCAGCACGACGTGCAAAGCTGGCAGCTGCGCAAGGACGGCTCGCGCTACTGGTCGCACTCGGTGCTGATCGCGCTGCGCGACCAGCGCGGCGACCTCAAGGGCTTCGCCAAGATCAACCGCGACATGACGGACGCGAAGCAGCTCGACGACCTCATGCGCAACATCAACGACGAGCTGGAAAAGCGCGTCGTCGAGCGCACCGAGCAGCTGCTGGCCGCCAACCGGGACCTCGAGTCCTTCTCCTACTCGGTCTCGCACGACCTGCGCTCGCCGCTGCGCCACATCTCCAGCTTCGTGAGCCTGCTGGAAGAGCACCTGGGCCTGCAGCGCGACGAAACCACCACGCGCTACCTCGCCACCATCGGCAACTCGGCGCGCCACATGAGCCAGCTCATCGATGGCCTGCTGGCCTTCTCGCGCCTGGGCCGCGCGGCGGTGAACATTGCGCCGGTCGACTTCAACCACCTCGTCAGCGCCGTGGTCTCGCAGCTCGCGCACGACACCGATGGGCGCGTGGTGGACTGGCAGATCGCCTCCGACCTGCCCATCGTGCACGGCGACGCCCTGCTGCTGCGCGAGGTGTGGGCCAACCTGCTGGGCAACGCCTTCAAGTACACGCGGCCACGCGAGCGCGCCGTCATCGGGGTCAGCTGGCACCTGGACCCGGTGCGCGGCTACACCTTCTCCGTGCGCGACAACGGCGTCGGCTTCGACACCAAGTACGCGCAGAAACTCTTCGGCGTGTTCCAGCGCCTGCACCGCGCGTCGGAATTCGAGGGCACGGGCATCGGCCTTGCCCTGACCCGTCGTATCGTGGAGCGCCATGGCGGCAGCATCTGGGCGGAAAGCCGCCTGGGTGAAGGCAGCGTCTTCCATTTCGCCCTTCCCATCGACGGCCCCCGAGCACCCGATCCCACCGATTCCATGCCGGCACCCCTGGAACCATGAACAAGACCGCCGATGCCATCCTTCTCGTCGAGGACAACCCCGACGACGCCGAACTCACCAAGCTCGCGCTCTCGCGCCACGGTCTGGACGGTCGCGTGACGCACGTCTCCGACGGCATGCAGGCCCTGGACTACCTGTTCCGGCGCAACCAGTTCGCCAACCGCCCGGGCAGCAACCCGGTGCTGGTGCTGCTGGACCTGAAGATGCCGCTGCTCGATGGCATCGGCGTGCTGCGCGAGATCAAGAGCTCGGACATCCTGCACAACATTCCCGTGGTGGTGCTCACCTCGTCCACCGAGCCGAGCGACCTGCTGCGCGCTTACGACGCCGGCACCAACGCCTACATCGCCAAGCCGACCGAGTTCTCGCAGTTCCTCAGCGCCATGAAACACGTGTGCGAGTTCTGGGTGAACATCAACCAGACTGCGCCGCCGCTGGCCACCGCGGGCGTGCGCAGCACCGGTTTCGGCGAGCTGCTCTAGCGGCGCCTCACCACGGGTCCACCGTGCGCACGGCCGGCCCGTCGCGCAGCTTGGCGCCTTCCAGCCCCCGCAACAGCCAGGCCCGCGTGTCCGCCGGGTCGATGACGGCGTCGATCTCCAGCGTGGTGGCCATGGGAATCGCCGCGCCCTGGGCCATCTGCCGCGCCAGCAGTTCATCGAACAGCGCCTGGCGCTGCGGCCCCTCGGGCACCGCCTCCAGTTCCTTGCGGTAACCCAGGCGCACCGCCCCTTCCAGGCCCATGGCACCGAACTCGGCGCCCGGCCAGGCCACGGTGAAGCCCGGCGCATGGAAGCCGCCGGCCGTCATCCCCATGGCGCCCAGGCCAAAGCCTTTGCGCAACACCACGCTGAAGAACGGCACGCGCAAGGCCGCCGCCGCCACGAACAGGCGACTCGCGTGCCGCACCTGGGCGCGCGCCTCGACCTCGGGGCCGACCATGAAACCCGGCGTGTCGACCAGACTCAGCAGCGGCAGGCCATGGGCATCGCACCAGCGCATGAACCGCGCGGCCTTGTCGGCGGCGTCGGGATCGATGGCGCCACCCAGGTGCCGCGGGTTGTTCACCAGCACGCCCACCGCGCGGCCGTCGAAGCGCGCCAGCGCGGTGTGGATGCCCAGGCCGAAGCCTTCGCGCAGCCAGAGCGCGCTGCCGCCGTCGGCCAGGCCATGCAACACCGCGCGGCTGTCGTAGCTGCGCGAGCGGCTGGCGGGCAAGGCCTCGCGCAGCCGCTCGGGCGGCGGCGAGGGCAGCGGCGCCACACGCCCTTGAAAGAAGGCCAGGGCGCGGCGCGCCGCGGCCACGGCCTGCGCCTCGTCGTCCACCAGCAGGTCGATCACGCCATTGGCGTGCTGCACCTGCGCCGGGCCGATCGCCTCGGGCGGGAAGCGGCCCAGGCCACCGCCCTCGACCATGGCCGGGCCGCCCATGCCGATGTTGCTGCCGCGCGTGGCGATGACCAGGTCGCAGCAGCCCAGCAGGGCCGCGTTGCCCGCAAAGCAGCGGCCGGCCGCGACGCCGATGGTCGGCACCCGCCCCGACAGGCGCGCCATGGCCGCGAAGGTGCCCACGTGCAGGCCCGCCACGATGGGCATGTCGGTGTCGCCCGGCCGGCCCCCACCGCCTTCGGCGAACAGCACCACGGGCAGGCGCTGGTCCAGCGCGATGCCCAGCAGGCGGTCGGTCTTCTGGTGGTTGCGCATGCCCTGCGTGCCGGCAAGCACCGTGGCGTCGTAGGCCAGCACGGCCGTGCGCGAGCGCTCGGCGCCGAACAGCGCGCCATTGACCGCGCCGATGCCGGTGACCAGGCCGTCGGCCGGCGTCTGCGCGATCAGTTCGGCCTCGCCGCGGCGCGCGGCCTGGGCGGCCACGGCGAGCGCGCCGTATTCGATGAAGCTGTCCGGGTCGCACAGGTCGGCGACGTTCTCGCGCGCGGTCCGCAGGCCCAGCGCATGGCGCCGCGCCACGGCTTCGGGGCGCGCGGCGTCCTCCACGAAGGCCAGCCGGGCGCGCAGCCGCTGCAGCGCTTCGCTGTCGGCGGCGGGAGCGGCGGGCGATGGAGGCTGGGCGGCGGGGGGCGGTGCCGGCCCCCCCAGCGGCTCGAGCGGCTCGATGCGCCAGAGCGGATCGCCCGCGTTCACGGTCTCGCCCGGGGCCACCAGGTGGTCGGCCAGGCGGCCGTCGCGCTCGGCCGGGAGTTCATGCTCCATCTTCATGGCCTCGACCACCAGCAGCGGCTGGCCCAGGCGAACCGGATCGCCCGGCTGCACCAGCCATTGAACGACCTGGGCCTGGAGCGGCGAGCGCAAGGTCTAGGGGAGGTGGGAGCGCGCCCCGGGGCCGCTCAGTAGATGTCGGAGTCGCACCACTGCGACGAGGGGCCGAAATCGTTCTGCTTGCTCGGCACGTTGAGGTTGAGCACGAACACCACCTCGCCGCCGAAACGGCCCACGCCCAGGGTCTTCATGAGCTGCTGCTCCTGCTCGGGGCGTTCCATGCGCAGGAAGCAGATGGCCTGCTTGGTGCCTTCGTGCATGGCCGTGAGGATGTCCAGACGCGAAATGCGGCCGAATTCGCTGCACAGCTGGTGCAGGGCCGATTTCAGGCTCGACACATCGTTGTGCTGCCGGAGTTCTGCGAGTGCGCTCACCTTGCGGGCTCCCCCATCGGTTCGGATGTCAGTGGTGGACATGGCTTGCATGGAGTGTGTCCTTGAATCGCGGTGCACCAATGACAATGGGTCGGATGCTAGGGCAGAGGCTACAAAAAGTCACAAGTCTGTTACAAAAATCCGTCGCGACGCGGCGCGACGTGCGGTAGTTCACGAACGGTGGACGCGTACCCGGACCGTTCCCCCGGCGCGGACCGCGCCAGCCTCGCTATCCTAAGGCCACCATGCGCACCGCCCGTCCCTCAAATGTGCCGACGTCCGACGCCACTCGGTTCCCCGAGCCGCGCGAGGCCTTCGACCGCGCCGCCCATCTGGCCGCGCGCGAAGGCCGCGCCGCGGCCGCCCTGCTGCTCGAACGCTCGGATACAGGTGTTCGCGTGCTCGGCCGCTTCGGGCTGGACGCGCCGATGGAAGAGCTGGCGCTGGACATCGCCCGGACCCTGGGAACGCAGGAAACCTGGGTGGGCGACACCCACCGCGAATCGCGCTGGGTGCCGCTCGACCTGGGCCGTGGCCGACGCGCGGTCCATCACCTGCACTGGTTGCCGCTGGCCCGCGCGCCGGGCGCTTTCCTGCTGCTGCTCGACCACCACCCGCGGGAAGAGCGCCGCAACGAAATCGGCATCGGCCTGATGAGCGAAACCGCGGCCGACCTGGTGCTGACCCAGCGCCACCAGCGCGAGCTGCTGGCCACGCAGGTGGCGATGCAGCGCCGCCACCAGGGCCAGATCGAGCTGGTGGAGCGCACCGCGGGCCTGGGCAGCTGGTCGGTGGAGACCTCGGGCGAGCGCGTGGACTGCTCGGCCGGCCTGCTGAGCCTGCTGGGCATCGGCCCCGAGGCGCAGCCGCGCACCCTGGAGGACCTGCTGGAACACCATGCGCCCGAGTGGCGCCAGGGCCTGCGCCAGCGGCTGGAGCGCTGCGCCGCCAGCGCCGACCCCTTCGACGAAGAGGTGCAGGTGCTGATCGAGACGAGCGGGCCCAAGTGGGTGCGCGTCGTGGGCGCGGCGGTGCTGGACGACAACGGCAACCCCATGCGCGTGCAGGTGACCGTGCACGACATCTCGGCCACCAAGCAGGCCCAGCAGGAAACCCTGCGCCTGGCCATGCGCCTGACGACCACGCTGGCCAGCATCACCGAGGCCTTCGTCACGCTGGACCGCCAGTGCTGCTTCACCTACCTCAACCAGGAAAGCGAACGCCTGCTGCAAAAAACCACGGCCGACCTGCTGGGCGTGGAGGTCTGGCACGGCTTCGCGCCCAGCGTCGCGCAGCGCCTGAAGGAACACCTGGGCCGCGCATTGCAGACCAACCGGCGCGTGGAACTGGAGGACTGGTTCGCCACCCTGGGCAAATGGCTGGAGGTGCGGGCCTATCCCTTCGCCGAAGGCCTGGCCGTGTACTTCCGCGACGTGACCGAACGCCGCCGCTCGCAGGAGCAGCTGATGCTGCTGGAGACCAGCGTCGCGCGGCTCAACGACATCGTGCTGATCGCCGAAACCGGCGCGCAGGAGCTGCGCAACGAGCCCAAGATCGTCTTCGTCAACGACGCCTTCGAGCTGCACACGGGCTACTCGCGCGCCGAGGTGCTGGGCCAGTCGCCCGGCATGCTGCTCGACCTGGACCCGGCGGTGTCCAAGCTGCGCGAGATCTCGCGCGGCCTGCGCGACACGCAGAAGGCCCGCACCGAGCTGATGGTGCGGCGCAAGAACGGCGCGCTGTTCTGGGTCGAGCTGGAGGTGGTGTCGGTGCAGCCCAGCGCGGACGAGGTGACGCACTGGGTGGCGGTGGGACGCGACATCACGCAGCGCAAGACGGCCGAGGACATGATCCGCCACCTGGCCTTCTACGACCCGCTGACCGACCTGCCCAACCGCCAGCTGCTGCTCGACCGGCTGCAGCAGGCCCTGGCCAGCAGCGCGCGCAGCGGCCAGCACGGCGCGCTGCTGTTCATCGACCTGGACAACTTCAAGATCCTCAACGACACCCTGGGCCACCAGATGGGGGACCAGCTGCTCAAGAAGGTCGCGCAGCGCCTGACCTCCAGCGTGCGCAAGACCGACCTGGTGGCGCGCCTGGGCGGCGACGAGTTCGTGGTGATGGCCGACGACCTCAGTCCCAGCCCGGTGGCGGCGGCGCACAAGGCGCGCGTGCTGGCCAACAAGGTGCTGCAGACCCTGCGCGAGCCCTTCGCGCTCACTGGCCACCAGCACTTCGCCACGCCCAGCATCGGCGTCACCATCTTCCACGGCACGCAGGCCGACGTGGGCGATCTGCTCAAGCAGGCCGACCTGGCGATGTACCAGGCCAAGTCCATGGGCCGCAACACGCTGTCCTTCTTCGACCCGGCGATGCAGGCCGAGATGAGCGACAACGCGCGCACCGCGTCCGACCTGCGCGACGGCCTGCGCCGGCGCGAGTTCGTGGTGCACTACCAGCCGCAGGTGGACAAGGCCGGCATGATCATCGGCGTAGAGGCCCTGCTGCGCTGGAACCACCCGGAGCGCGGCCTGCTCTCGCCGGCGGCGTTCATTCCCGTGGCCGAGGACACCGGCCTGATCCTGCCGCTGGGCCTGTGGGCGCTGGAGACGGCCTGCGGTCAGTTGGCGGCCTGGTCCAAGCGGCCGGAGACGGCCAACCTCAGCATCGCCGTCAACGTGAGCGTGCGCCAGTTCCGCCACCCGGACTTCGTGGACTCGGTGATGGCCTGCATCCGCGCCAGTGGCATCCGGCCGCAGCGGCTGAAGCTCGAGCTCACCGAGAGCCTGCTGGCCGACCGCATGGAGATCACCATCGAGAAGATGGGCATGCTGAAGTCGCTCGGCGTGACGCTTTCGCTGGACGACTTCGGCATGGGCTACTCCTCGCTGTCGCTGCTCAAGCGGCTGCCCCTGGACCAGCTGAAGATCGACCGCGCCTTCGTGGCCGACGTGCTGACCGACCCGAACGACGCGGCGATCTCGCGCGCCATCATCGCGCTGGCGCAGTCGCTGAGCCTGCAGGTGGTGGCCGAGGGCGTGGAGACGATCGAGCAGCGCGACTTCCTGGCTTACCAGGGCTGCGACCAGTTCCAGGGCCACCTGTTCGCCAAGCCCCTGCCCGTCGAGGCGCTGGACGCGCTGCTGTCCAACCCCGTGTCGGGCATGGTGGTGGTGGGCTGAGCGCGCCCGCCCGCCTCAGACGTTGAGCAGCAGGAAGCGCCGCTCCCAGGGACTGACCACGTCGAAGTACTCGCGGTACTCCGTGTCTTTGATCGCCGCGTAGGTCTGGATGAAGTGCTCGCCGAACAGCTCCACCAGCGGCGCGCAGCGCATGAGGTTCTCGACCGCGTCGTCCAGGTGGCGCGGCAGCTGGTGCGGCTGCTCGTAGGCGCTGCCCGACAGGGGCTCGGTGGGCTTGATGCCCTGCTTCATGCCCAGGTAGCCGCAGGCCAGGCTGGCCGCCAGCGCCAGGTAAGGGTTCACATCCACCCCCGCCAGCCGGTTTTCCACCCGCCGCGCCTGCGGCGCCGAATGCGGCACGCGCAGCCCGCAGGTGCGGTTGTCGTAGCCCCAGCTCAGGTTGATCGGCGCCGAGGTGTAGCGCGACAGGCGCCGGTACGAGTTCACATAGGGCGCGAAGAAGGCGATGGCCGCCGGCAGGTAGGTCTGCAGGCCGCCGATGAAATGGAAGAAGCGCTCGGAGGCCTCGCCGTCGGCGCGGCTGAAGATGTTCTGGCCATCGGCCAGCCCCACCACGCTCTGGTGGATGTGCATGGCGCTGCCCGGCTGGCCCTGCATGGGCTTGGCCATGAAGGTGGCGTACATCTGGTGGCGGATCGCCACCTCGCGGATGGTGCGCTTGAACAGAAAGACCTGATCGGCCAGCGGCAGCGGGTCGCCGTGGTCCAGGTTGATCTCCATCTGCGCCGTGCCCATCTCGTGGATGAGGGTGTCGAGCTGGATGCCCTCGGCCTCGCACCAGTCGTACATGACGTCGAAGATGTCGTCGTACTCGTTGATGGCGTCCATCGAGAAGCTCTGCATGCCCGCCTCGCTGCGGCGCGTGCGCCCCACCGGGGCCTTGAGCGGGATGTCCTCGTCGGGCTCGACCTGCACCAGGTAGAACTCCATCTCGGGCGCCACGATGGGCTTCCAGCCCTCGTTCTCGTACAGCTTGAGCACGCGGCGCAACACGTTGCGCGGCGACAGGTCCACCGCCTTGCCATCGAAGGAGAAGCAGTCGTGGATGATCTGAGCCGTCGGCTCCTTGGCCCAGGGCACGGGGCGCAGCGTGGCCGGGTCGGGGCGCAGCTGCATGTCGGGGTCGGCGACCGAGGTGTAGTCCTTCTCGGGGTAGTCGCCGGTCACGGTCATGGTGAGCACGGCCTCGGGCAGGCGCAGGCCCACGGCCGGGTCGTACTTGTGGCGCGGCACGATCTTGCCGCGCGCCTGGCCCGCCATGTCGGGGATCAGGCACTCGACCTCGGTGATGCGGTGCTCGTCGAGCCACTGCTGGATGCGCTGGGCGTCTGTCATGCGATCGTCTCCCCCGGGAATGCCGGGGCTACCAGTTGGTGATGCGGGGGTTGTCGAACCGGTACTCGTTGGGCACCGCGATGTTGGAGTAGGAGAAGGACAGGCTCACGTCCAGCGACGTGACCTGGTGCCACCAGCCCAGCGGCAGGAACACGGTCTCGCCGGGCTCGACCACCACCTCCAGCACCTTGGCCTGGGCAAAGAGCGGGTAGCGCGCCAGGTCGGGCCGGTCCAGGTCCACCGGGCTGTAGACCTCGAAGTGGTTGTAGAGCAGCGGTGTCTGCAGCGGCGAGATGAAGCGCCAGCGCTTGCGCCCCACGATCTGCGTGTGGCAGAGCATGAGGGTGTCGTGGTGCAGGGGCGTGACCGTGCCGGCCGGCCCGAACCAGAACGAGGCGCGGCGCGCCAGCTCGGAACGGTCGCAGAACACCGGCAGGCTGCCGATGTCGTCCAGCAGGGGCGCGAAGCCTGGCTGACTCAGCAGCTCGTTGTTGGCGGTGAGGTAGTAGTCGTTGGTGGCGCCGCCGGCCAGCACACGGTCCACGAAGTCGGCCAGGCGGGTGTGGCGCTGGTGGTCGAGCTTGTTGCGCTCGTAGTTCGGGTCGGCGCTGCGCTCGGCCTGGACCTGCACGTCCAGGTGGCCGAAGCGCTCGCGCAGGTCCTGCGGCGACCAGCGGCCCATGGCGGGCCAGTCGCGCGCCACGTCGGTCAGCACCACGGGGCGGCTGCCCACGATGTACTTGTCCAGGAATTCGCCAGGCGACACCTGGCTGCGCTTCTCCACGTGGCCGTACAGCGGGTCGAGCTCGAGCAGGCGCTGCTGGTTGGCCATCACCGAGGCCAGCTTGTCCTGCAGTTGCTGGAACTGGCGCGCGGCCAGAAAGACCGGGTCGCTGTCCATGGCGCGGATCGCCGGCTCACATTCGGCCGGATCGAGCCCCGCCTGCACCATGGTCGCCAGCATGGACTCCGGGGTGCAGCGGCGCAGCCGGTTTTCGGCGATCCACTGGCGCCAGCCGGCGTCCAATGCGCGGAAGCCGGCCTCGCGCGGGCGCGGTGCGGGAGAGGCGACGGGCGGGGTACTCATGCGGGGCGTCAGTATGGCACCGCCTTCGCCGCCGACAGGGCCGCTTTTCAGGCCACGAACAGCGCCACGTTGCCGCCCGCGGCCGTGGTGTTGATGGTGAGCGTCTGCTCGGCGCAGAAGCGCGGCAGGTAGTGCGGCCCGCCGGCCTTGGGACCGGTGCCCGACAGGCCTTCGCCGCCGAAGGGCTGCACCCCCACCACCGCCCCGATGGTGTTGCGGTTGACGTAGACATTGCCCGCGCGCGCCTGCGCGGCCAGCGCCAGCGCACGGCTGTCGATGCGGGTCTGCAGGCCCAGCGTGAGGCCATAGCCCAGGGCATTGACCTGGGCGATCACGGCTTTCGGGTCACCGCGCCAGCGCAGCACCTGCAGCACCGGGCCGAAGATTTCCTGCGAGGCCTCGGCGACCTCGCGGATTTCGAACAGCTGCGGCGCCACGGTGTGCGTGGCCGCGTCCTCCCCCTCGGGCAGCAGCGCCACCGCCGTGGCGCGCAGGCGCGCCAGGTGCCGCGCCACGCCGGCGAAGGCCTCGGCGTCGATCAGCGGGCCGACGTCGGTGGCCAGATCAGAAGGGTCGCCCACCACCAGCGCGCGGGCCGCGCCCCGCACCATCTCGATCACGCCGTCGGCAATGGATTCGTGCACGCACAGCAGGCGCAGCGCCGAGCAGCGCTGCCCCGCGCTGCGAAAGGCGCTCTGCACCACGGCGTCGGTCACCTGCTCGGGCAGGGCGCTGCTGTCCACCAGCATGGCGTTCACGCCCCCGGTCTCGGCGATCAGGGGCACGATGGGTCCGTCCTGGGCCGCGAGCGCGCGCTGGATGGCCTTGGCCACCGGCGTGGAGCCGGTGAAGGCCACGCCGGCCACGGCGGCATCGGCCACCAGGGCGGCGCCCACGGTGTCACCCGGCCCGTGCAGCAGCTGCAGCGCCGCGGCCGGCACGCCCGCCGCGTGCAGCAGGCGCACGGCCTCGCGGGCGATCGCGGGCGTCTGCTCCGCCGGCTTGGCCAGCACGGTGTTGCCCGTGACCAGCGCGGCCGCCACCTGGCCGGTGAAGATGGCCAGCGGGAAGTTCCAGGGACTGATGCAAACCCAGGCGCCACGCCCGTGCAGGCGCAGGGTGTTGCGCTCGCCGGTCGGGCCGGGCAGCTCCTGCGGTGCCAGCAGGCGCTCGGCCTCGGCCGCGTAGTAGCGCAGGAAGTCGATCGCCTCGCGCACCTCGGCGATGGCGTCGGGCCAGGTCTTGCGCGCCTCGGCCACCAGCAGGGCGCACAGCGGCGGCAGCTGCGCCTGCATCGCGTCGGCGGCGCGGCGCAGCGCGGCGGCGCGCTCGGCCACGGGGCGCTGGTTCCAGGCCTCGAAGGCCTCGACGGCGCGCCGCACGGCCGGCGCGATCTCGTCGGGCCGTGCCTCCGGCACCGGGGGCACGGTCGTCTGGCGCCAGGCGGCGGCCAGTGCCTCGCGGTGCGCGGCCACCGCCGGGTCCAGGCCTTCGCTGTTGGGGCGCGCCACGCCGTACAGGCGCGGGGGCGGGGCGAAGGCAGGCCCGCCACCCTCGCCGGCGCAACGCGCCAAAGGCGATTCGAGCAGCGTGTCCAGCGCCACCGATTCGTCGGCGAGCTGGTGCACGAAGGACGAGTTGGCACCGTTCTCCAGCAGGCGGCGCACCAGGTAGGCCAGCAGGTCGCGGTGCGCGCCGACGGGGGCGTACACGCGACAGCCCACCGACCCCTCGCGCAGCACCTCGCGGTACACGCCTTCGCCCATGCCGTGCAAGCGCTGCAGCTCGAAACGCGCCGTGCCGCGCCGACGCGCCATCTGCTGCACGGCGGCGATGGTGCCGGCGTTGTGCGTGGCGAACTGCGCAAAGACCGCATCGTCGGCGTCGAACAGGGCGCTTGCGCAGGCCAGGTAGCTCACGTCGCTGCGGTGCTTGCGCGTGAACACCGGGTAGCCGGCCAGCCCCAGCTCCTGCGCGCGCTTGATCTCGCTGTCCCAGTAAGCGCCCTTCACCAGCCGGCACATCAGCCGCACCCCGTGGCGGCGAGCGATCGCGGCCACCTCGGCAACGAGCTCGACCGCTCGCGTCTGGTAGGACTGCAGCGCCAGACCCAGGCCCTCCCAGCGCGGGCATTCGCGCCCCACGCGAGCGACCAGGGCCTCGAAGACATCGAGCGACAGCTCCAGCCGCTCCACCTCTTCCGCGTCGATGGTGAGGTTGAGCGAGGCCTGCGCGGCGCGTTCGCACAGGGTCCACACGCGCGGCACCAGCTCGCGCATCACGCGCTCGTGCTGGGCCGGTTCGTAGCGCGGGTGCAAGGCACTGAGCTTGATCGATAGGCCGTCGTTGAGCGAGGGATGGCGCGCGGGGTCGGCGCGGCGCGCGATGGCCTCCAGCGCGTGGCGGTAGCTGTCCAGGTAACGCTCGGCGTCGGCCTCGGTGCGCGCGCCCTCGCCCAGCATGTCGAAGCTGTGGCGCAGCCTGGGCTGCGCACGCCGCCCGGCCTCGGCGCGGCGCAGCGCGTCCTCGATGCCCTCGCCCAGCACGAACTGGCGCCCCAGCAGTTGCACCGCGCGCAGCGTGGCCGCGACCACCGAGCGCGCGCCCACGCGTGCCACCAGGCCGGGGGCCTCACCCTCGGCGGGCAACCACCGCTTGCTCAGCGCGATGGCGGCCGAGGACAGCCGCGCCATCGCCGCGTCGGACGCCCCGTCGAAATCCGCCCGGCCCAGCTGGTCGGCGGTGAGCGCGATGGCGGTCTCGGCATCGGGCACGCGCAGCAGGGCCTCGGCCAGGCGCATCAGGGCCAGGCCTTCGTCGCTGCTGATGGGGTATTCGGTGAGCAGGCGCTCCAGGGCCCAGAAGGCAGGCGGGTTCTCGCGCACCGCGCGCACCCAGGGCCCGGCCTGGGCCTTCACCGCCGCCCAGTCGAGCGCGCCATCCAGCGCGGCCAGGCGGTCGGCGAGCACGCCGGCCTCGGCGCGGTAGGGGTCGGGCAGGCGGTCGGTGCGCGGGAGCGGGGCCTGGGGGATGGGATGGAGCATGGCGGCTGGGGTCTGCAGGATGGTGAATTCCCGCATCGTGATCGCCATTTGGCTGAATTTTTCTCTGATTTTTGACCAATGAAAGTGAATAATTCGGCATGCATCCCCCTCCCGACCTCGACCGCATCGATCTCAAGATCCTGCGCCTGCTGCAGGCCGATGGCCGCCTGCCCAACCTCAAGCTCGCCGAGGCCGTGGGCCTGTCGGCCACGGCCGTGCTGGCGCGCACCCAGCGCCTGCAGCGCGAAGGCGTCATCCAGGGTTACGAGGCGCGACTGGACCCGCACAAGCTCGGGCGCGGCCTGCTGGTTTTCGTGGAGGTGCTGCTTGACCGCACCACGCCCAATGTCTTCGACCAGTTCCGCGCCGCCGTGCAGGTGCACGACGACATCCTGGAATGCCACATGGTGGCCGGCGGCTTCGACTACCTGCTCAAGACCCGCATGGCCGACATGGCGGCCTACCGAGCCTTTGCCGGCCAGGTGCTGTGGCAGATGCCCGGCGTGCGCGAGACGCGCACCTACGCCGTGATGGAGGAAGTGAAGACCAGCACGCGCCTGCCGCTGTGATGCCGCAGCGCATGCGCGCATGAACACGGCGCTTGCAGAGGCTGCGCCGGGCAGGGCATGACCTCGCCAGCGGCCCGCGGCCCGCGGCCAGGGCCGGGGGATCGCCAGCGCCTGCGGCGCGATCAGGCCGCGGGCGAAGCCACCGGCTTCGGCGCCCGGGCGCCGAACACCGCCCGGCCCACGCGCACCATCGTGGCGCCCGCCGCCACCGCGGCCTCCAGGTCCTCGCTCATGCCCATCGACAAGGTGTCCAGCGTGTGGCCCCGCGCGCGCAGGTCGTCGTAGGCCGCGCGCGCCAGCGCGAACAGCGCGCGCTGCGACTCGAAGTCGGGCGCTGGTTCGGGAATGCACATCAGGCCGCGCAGGCGCAGGCGCGGCAGCGCGGCCACCGCCTCGGCCAGCGCGGGCAACTCGGCCGGCGGCACGCCGGCCTTGTTCGGTCCGCCGTCCACGTTGACCTGCAGGCACACGTTGAGCGGCGGCAACTCGGGCGGGCGCTGCTCGCTCAGGCGCTGCGCGATCTTCAGGCGATCGACCGATTGCACCCAATCGAATTGCGCGGCAACGAGCCGCGTCTTGTTGCTCTGCACCGGTCCGATGCAGTGCCATTCGATGGCCGCGCGCGGCAGCGACTCGGCCACCAGCGCGATCTTCTCGACGCCTTCCTGCACATAGTTTTCGCCGAAAGCCGTCTGGCCGGCGGCATGGGCCTGACGGACGGCATCCGGCCCGAAGGTCTTTGAAACCGCGAGCAGCGTAACCTCTGCGCTGCCTCGCGAAGCCCCATCGCAAGCGCGCCACAGGCGCTCCTTCACTTGCTGGAGATTGCCTGCGATCGTCGTCATAATCGTTTGCAACTGCCCCTCATCACACGGAAAAACCCGGGATGGACATCACCCAACTGCTGGCTTTCAGCGTCAAGAACAAAGCTTCCGATCTTCATTTGTCCGCCGGGTTGCCGCCCATGATACGGGTGCATGGCGATGTGCGACGCATCAACGTCGACGCGCTGGACCACAAGGCCGTTCATTCGATGGTGTACGACATCATGAACGACAGCCAGCGCAAGCAGTACGAGGAGTTCATGGAATGCGACTTCTCGTTCGAGATCGAGGGCCTGGCGCGCTTTCGCGTCAACGCCTTCAACCAGAACCGCGGCGCCGGCGCCGTGTTCCGAACCATCCCGAGCAAGATCCTCACGCTGGAGCAGCTCAACGCGCCCAAGATCTTCGCCGACCTGGCGCTGCGTCCGCGCGGCCTGGTGCTGGTGACCGGGCCCACGGGCTCGGGCAAGTCGACCACCCTGGCCGGCATGATCAACCACCTCAATGAGACCGAGTACGGCCACATCCTCACAGTGGAAGACCCGGTGGAGTTCGTGCACGAATCCAAGAAGTGCCTGGTCAACCAGCGCGAGGTGGGCCCGCACACCCTGAGCTTCTCCAACGCCCTGCGCTCGGCCCTGCGCGAAGACCCGGACGCCATCCTTGTGGGCGAGATGCGCGACCTGGAGACCATCCGCCTGGCCATGACGGCGGCCGAAACAGGCCACCTGGTGTTCGGCACCCTGCACACCTCCAGCGCCGCCAAGACCATCGACCGCATCATCGACGTCTTCCCCGCCGAGGAAAAAGAGATGGTGCGCGCCATGCTGTCCGAGTCGCTGGTGGCCGTCATCTCGCAGACGCTGTGCAAGCTCAAGGACGGCAGCGGCCGCGTGGCCGCGCACGAAATCATGCTGGGCACCAGCGCCATTCGCAACCTCATCCGCGAGGCCAAGGTGGCGCAGATGTACTCGGCCATCCAGACCGGCAACAGCGCGGGCATGCAGACGCTGGACCAGAACCTCACCGATCTGGTGCGCCGCAACATCATCAGCCCGGCCGAGGCGCGCAGCAAGGCCAAGATTCCCGAGAACTTCCCGGGCTGATCCCACACGGGGCAAGGGGCACCAGATGGAACGCGATCAGGCATCCAAATTCATCAACGACCTGCTGCGGCTCATGCTCAGCCGCGGCGGCAGCGACCTGTTCATCACGGCCGACTTCCCGCCCGCGATCAAGGTCGATGGCGCGGTCACCAAGGTCTCGCCTCAGCCGCTGACGGCGGGCCACACGCTGGCGCTGGCGCGCGCCATCATGAACGACAAGCAGGCCGCCGAGTTCGAGCGCACCAAGGAGTGCAACTTCGCGATCTCGCCGCCCGCCATCGGGCGCTTTCGCTGCAATGCCTTCATCCAGCAGGGCAAGGTCGGCCTGGTGCTGCGGACCATTCCCGCCGTGCTGCCCACGATCGACAAGCTGGGCCTGCCACAGGTGCTCAAAGACGTGGCCATGTCCAAGCGTGGCCTGTGCATCCTGGTGGGAGCCACCGGCTCGGGCAAGTCCACCTCGCTCGCGGCCATGGTCGACTGGCGCAACGAGCATTCCTACGGCCATATCGTGACGGTGGAAGACCCGATCGAGTTCGTGCACCCGCACAAGAACTGCGTGGTGACGCAGCGCGAGGTCGGACTGGACACCGAAAGCTGGGCGGCGGCGCTCAAGAACACCCTGCGCCAGGCGCCCGACGTGATCCTCATGGGAGAAATCCGCGACCGCGAGACCATGGAGCACGCGATCCAGTTCGCCGAGACCGGCCACCTGTGCCTGGCCACGCTGCACGCCAACAGCGCCAACCAGGCGCTGGACCGCATCATCAACTTCTTCCCCGAAGAGCGCCGCGCCCAACTGCTGATGGACCTGTCGCTCAACCTGCGCTCGCTGATCTCGCAGCGGCTGGTGCCGCGGCAGGACAACAAGGGCCGCTACGCCGCGGTCGAGATCCTGCTCAACTCGCCCCTCATCTCCGACCTGATCTTCAAGGGCGAAGTGGCCGAGATCAAGGAAGTGATGAAGAAGAGCACCCAGATGGGCATGCAGACCTTCGACCAGGCCCTGTTCGACGCCTTCGAGTCCAACCTCATCACCTACGAGGACGCGCTGCGCAACGCCGACTCGCTCAACGACCTGCGCCTGCAGATCAAGCTCAACAGCCAACGCGCCAAGACCCTGGACCTGGCGGCCGGCACCGAGCACCTGACCATCGTCTGACCTGGGGTCTGGGTACCATTGCGGGTTGCACCACAGCCAACCCAGGAGACCCGCCTTGAACCCCAAGACCTACGAAGCCACTCCCTCGCGCCGCGTCGCCTTCCTCGGACTGGGGGTCATGGGCAGTCCCATGGCAGGCCACCTGAAAGCGGCCGGCCACCAGGTCACCGTCTACAACCGCACCACCGCCAAGGCCGAGGCCTGGGCCCGGCAGCACGGCGGTGCCTTCAAGGCCACGCCGCGCGAAGCCGCGGCGGGCGCCGACATCGTCTTCTGCTGCGTGGGCAACGACGATGACCTTCGCTCGGTGACCCTGGGCGCCGACGGCGCCCTCGCCGGCATGGCGCCCGGCGCCATCCTCGTGGACCACACCACCGCCTCGGCCAACGTGGCACGCGAGCTGTACGCCGCCGCCAAGGCCCTGGGCATCGCCTTCGTGGACGCGCCCGTCTCCGGCGGCCAGGCGGGCGCTGAGAACGGCTTGCTCACCGTCATGTGTGGCGGCGATCAACCGGCCTTCGATGCGGTCAAGCCGGTGGCCATGGCCTTCTCGCGCGCCTTCACGCTCATGGGCGCGCCGGGCGCGGGCCAGCTCACCAAGATGGTCAACCAGATCTGCATCGCCGGCCTGGTGCAGGGCCTGTCGGAGGCCATCGCCTTCGGCCAGAAGGCAGGGCTGGACATGAACCTCGTGCTCGAGGTCATCGGCAAAGGCGCGGCCCAAAGCTGGCAGATGGACAACCGCGGCAAGACCATGGTGGCCGGCGAGTTCAACTTTGGCTTCGCGGTGGACTGGATGCGCAAGGACCTGGGCCTGGTGCTCGACGAGGCCAAGCGCAACGGCGCGCGCCTGCCCGTCACGGCGCTGGTGGACCAGTTCTACGCCGACGTGCAGGCCATGGGCGGCCAGCGCTACGACACGTCCAGCCTGATCAAGCGGCTGAAGTGAGCGGCGTCCGGCCTCAGTCGCCGGACTTGTCCCGCTTTCTCGTGTCGGCGGCGTAGTGACCTGACTCGGGCGGCAGGCCCTCGGTTTCGACGCGGATGGTGCGCCGGTAGGCCTGCCACTCCTGCGGACTCAGGGCCGGCGCGCCGTCGTCCTGCGCGCCCAGGCCATCCACTTCCTGCGACGCATGCGCGCGCTCGTCGTAGGTCTCGCGCAAGAGCGGTTGCACCTGCAGCAGCGGCACCGTCTTGGGCAACATGATGTCCACGTCGGTGGCCAGGAGCTGGATGTTCATGAACAGGGGACACGGCCGGTAGCGGTCGGTCTCGATGATTCCTTCGAACGCGGAATAGAGAAAACTGCCGCGCATATTGCTCGGCGGGCGCACCAGCACGCTCCAGCCGGGGGCGGTGCTGCAGAGCAGGCCGGTCCAGACCTGCACCAGGCCGGGCATGGGCAGGCGTGTCAGAAAGGGCGGGGCCAGGTCCACCAGGTCGGCGGGCGCGTGTTCGTTCCAGTGGTCCGCGAACCCTGGCAACTCGGACCGCACCAGTGGCTGCCACTGGCCGCCACCTTCCCTGACGAAAACGTCGGCGCCGTTCCAGCGGAGGTGGACCTCCTCCGCCGGAAAGGCATACCAACCGAAAGAAGAGGCCACTCGCATGGCCTCGCAATGGCGGTAAGCCATCGTGGGCATCAGGCCCAGCGCGGATTTGTCGGCCCGCATGGGCGAGATGGCAGCCGGATAGATGCGGTGGAACTTGATGGTGGGTTGCGGTTGCCTATCCGGCTGCTGGGGCATGGTGCGGGGCTCTCTGAAAGGATCAGCGCTGGGGCGTGGTCCGCATTTTCTGCCGCAAATGCGCAGCGACAACAGGCGCTGTGATCCAGCCGCCACCGATGAGCGCCTTTCTATCACCGCCCGCAGGCTGTTGCGGTACCCGATATTCCGCATCGGCCAGATGCCGGCGCACATGCGCCGCCACGGCTGGCGCGGTGATCCACCCCCCACCAATGACGGCCTTTTTCTCGGTGGCACGGTTCGAAGATGAGCTTTGAGTGATGTTCATCAGAATCTCCTGAAAGTTTCAAAGAAAGGACTAGACTGGCCCGCTCGCGAGCCGGGTCGATCAGACCACCAGGGGGAGTACCGTGCAATTCGCGCCATCCAACCGTCGCTTGAACGCCTACGGAGCCACAGTGGCTGTGGTGCTTCTGGCGTCCAGCGCGCCAGCGGTCACGCGACTGTCCCTCACGCACCATCTGGGCCCTCTGGACCTGGTCCTGCTGCGCTGCGGCATCGGCGGGCTGGTGTTTCTGCCATTCCTGCTGATCCATTGGCGGCAGTTGCCGAGGAAACTGGCGGTGACCGGCTTGGCGCTCGCCTTTCTGCACGGCTGGGGAATGCACCTGACAGCGATCGCCGGCCTTCAGTTCTCCCCCGCCAGTCATGCGTCCGCCTTGGGGCCGGGCTTTCTCCCGGTCTGGGTCATGCTGTGGCGCCGGCTGGGGTACGGGGCAGCGCCAGATTGGCGACAAACCCTGGGTCTTGCCTTGATCGCCATGGGCGCGCTAATGCTGCTGGGCTACTCGTCGTGGACGTCCTTCGAAAACCGGATATGGATTGGCGACCTGTTCTTTCTGCTGTCGTCGGCACTGGCGGCGGCCTACCTCGTGTATGTCCAACAACATGAGGTGGACCCCATGCAGGCCGCGGCATTGGTGGCGGTGTATTCGGGCATCGTTGGGGGACTGTTGCTGCTGGCATCGCCTGCGTCGTCCGCACTCTGGACGGCGCCCGCTTCGGAGGTGCTGGCTCAGGCAATCTTCCAGGGCCTCGGCATGGGGGCCTGCGCTGTTCTGTTGGCCAGCTACGCCACGCGCCAACTCGGCAGCCAACGCGTTGCCGTCTTCTTCGCTGCCATCCCCGTGTTGTCCATGTTCCTTGGCCGGGCTATCGTCGGCGACGGCATCCATCCCCATGAGGCCATGGCGGTAGTGCTGGTCAGTTCGGGCATCCTCATCGCCAGTGTGCTCGCCGGCATCGACCCTGCGAAATCCGCTCCCTTTTCAAGGAACAACCGCATTCAGTCCTGAGATCACGCCATGAGTGCCGCCGACACCACCTTCCCCAGTTCCCGGATCGAAGAACGCCCACTGATGGCGATGGACATCGCCGACAACACGACAGGTACCTGGGGCGGAACCGATCCGCTCATGGACCGACTTCAGCAGTGGGCGGGCGATGCGTATTGGCAGTTGCTGTCGCACCACAAGGGGCACATCGTCAGGCAAACGAACCACGGCCTGATGATGGAATTTGCCGACGCTCGCCACTGTGTGCAGGCGGCCTTTGCGCTGAATCAGCTGGCGGATGCCTTGAATGGGCGGACAGATGCCTCGAAGCATTTGCAGTTGCGCGCGGGTGCGCATCTGGCCAGCTATGGCCACGGCCAGCTTGAGCCCGTCGATCGCGACGTGCAACTGACCTCGGAGTTGACGGCATTGGCCGCGCCCGGCGAAGTCCTGGTCACCGCCGAACTGCGCGATCGGCTGGCCAACGGTCTCGACGCCGACTTCGAAGACCTGGGCCATTGGGTGGAGTCGTTCGTCCAACCCGTGCGCCTATTCCGGGCCCATCCAACCCACGGGGCCATTTCGGACCGCCTTACCGCAGAGGATCAGGACCTCCGCCCGGCCTTGGCCGTTATTCCCTTTCAGGCCAACGCACCAGAAGTCAAGCACTGGGTGCTCGGCGAGTTGATCGCCGATGGGGTGATCGCGCGCTTGTCCCACAGCATCGGCCTGCGGGTGATCGCGCGGCAATCCACGTCTGCCCTGCGCGGCAGTGGCGAACTCGCCGAGATCGAACGACATCTGGGCGCGACCTTCATCCTGTCGGGCAGTTACAGCATACGCAACGACAAGCTCGTGGTGACGGCCGAACTGGCCGAAGCGCGCAGCCACACCCTTCTGTGGACCGGTCAATTGCAGCACGCGCTGCGCGATCTGCTGCAGGAACAAAGCGAACTGCTGCACGAGTTGGCGCGCACGGTGGCGCAGGCGCTGGACAAGGCGCAGGTGAGCCAGGCTTTGACGCGTCCGCTGCCGAGCCTGGACAGCAGCTTTCTGATGCTGGCCGGAATTTCGATGGTGCACAGCCATTCCAGCAAGGCCTTCGATCGTGGGCGCGCAACCTTGAACGAGTTGACCATGCGGCACCCCGAACACGCACTGCCCCGTGCGTGGTTGGCCATGTGGCACGCCTTGAATGTGGTCAAGGGAACAAGTGGCAACGTGGCCCGCGATATCAGGCAGGCCCGCGAGCAGACGCAGCATGCGCTGGACGTCGAACCCAAGAATGCGATGGCCCTCGCGGTGGAAGGCTATATCCAATGCCAGTTGCTGAGCGATCCTCAGCAGGCGAACCGCTATCTGGCGTCGGCCGTTGAAGCCAACCCCAGCGAGCCCATGGCGTGGCTATTCAAAAGCCTGTATTCCGCTGGCTGGGGCTCCAGTTCCCTGTCGGTGACCGAGGCGTACGTCGCGCGGTCCCTTTCGCCCGTCGACCCCTTGCGATACTTCTTTGACCTGCTCACGGGCAATGCCTTGCTGGCTGACCGCCAGTTGGATCAAGCAGTCGCCTGCGGACGCCTGTCATTGCGGGCCCACAAGCACCACGTTCCCACGCTGCGTTTGCTGCTGACGGCTCATGCGGAACTGGGGCAGTTCGACGAAGGCAAGGCCATCCTGAACCAGTTGCGAGCCGAGGCACCGGAACTGACTGTGTCCTCGTATCTCGCCATAGGCAGCGCAGAAAGCCCCATGCGCCAGCGCATCGCCAATGCCATGCGGCAACTGGGCCTTCCCGAGACCTGAGTACTTGAGCACCTGAGCCCCATTGACCACGCCCTCTCTTTGCAGGCCGTTCGCGTCGCCGACCCCAACTTGCAAACTGCCGACACCCCCATTTCACACCATGGATTGGTAGAGCGCCCGCTACTGGCGATCAACATTGCCAAGCTCAGTCGGAGCGCAGCGGGCGGAGAAGCATTGCTCGTTGGCGTTGATGAGCACGCGGGCCTTGACGTCCAGCTCCCCCAGGGCTTCGATGCGCGCGCTGCGGTTCTCGATGCGATCGGCCGCG
>NZ_QVLS01000007.1 GCF_003417535.1 Hydrogenophaga borbori | reverse complement strand
GCCCAGGGTGGCCACGCCAGCGCCACCGCAGGGGCTGCCGGTGCTGGGGGCACCGGCGCAGCAGCTGATGCTGGGGTCGCAGGCGGCTTGGGCAAGCGGCGCGGACAGGAGAAGCGCCACGGCGAGCGCCGGGCGAACCCACAGGGCCCGCGCCGGGGCTTGTCGATCGGACGTCGCGCGCAACAGGGTCGAGAGGATGAAGCTCATGGCGACGCAGTGGATGGCGACGAACCCAAGCCGACGGTGGCGAACACGGACCAAGGCGTGATGGGCTGGGTTGGTTGCGCGCCACCGCAAGACGGCGCGTCCGGCGTGGTGGTGGGATTGGTGGGCGAGCTGTCGGCCGCGCAACCGCTGCCAGAGCAGTCCGGCGGTGGTATGTCCACCACCGGCGGGTCACCCGCATCACCCGCATCACCAGGATCACCAGGATCACCAGGGTGGCCGCTGTTGCCCCGCCCCGGCATGGACACCGGTTGATCCGGCTCAATGGCGTCCGACTGCATCTGCAACGTCACGTGGGTCACGACCGGAATGCGGCCCTGCGCCACCAGCTGGGAGTGAAAGGCGTCGGTCCCAGGGTCCCGCCATTTCAGGTACTGGCTGTAGAGCTGACGCACCAGCGGTACCTGGGGGGCATAGCCCTGCGTGAA
The DNA here is from genome assembly GCF_003417535.1 of Hydrogenophaga borbori. Classification (GTDB taxonomy): domain Bacteria; phylum Pseudomonadota; class Gammaproteobacteria; order Burkholderiales; family Burkholderiaceae_C; genus Hydrogenophaga; species Hydrogenophaga borbori. The sequence continues at coordinate 294,488 of NZ_QVLS01000007.1, read as the reverse complement.
ACGCAGCTTGATGAGGTTGGCGTCGTGGATGTTCTGCCCGGATCGGTTTCTGATGTCGTCCGGGTTCTTGAACGCCTGGTTGCCGTTGGGAATGACGCGGCGGCCCTGGCCCAGCGTCCGCTGCAGCGCGGGATCGTTCCAGTCGTCGAAGCTCTCCGGGGTCGGGTTGAGCAGCTCGATGCGCAGGTGCCCGTTCACATCGGCCTGGGCCCGGGCGTAGGCTTCGGCCAGTTCGGCGCTGTTGCGGCCGCCGCCGTACAGCGGCACCAGCGCTCGCACGTAAGCCTGCTGCACGCTGCTCAGGCTGGCGTTGCCCACCGCACCGGCGCGCGCGGCCATGAAGGCCGCGTGGTTGAAACCGTTCTTGGCGAAGAACAGCAGGCCGTACTGCAGCAGCGCCAGACCGAGCAGCGTGAGCACGGGGCCGACCACGGCGAACTCGATCATGGCCGAGCCATGCTGCCGTGCGCGGCGACGGAGGTGACCGGGTGGGCGAGTCATCGGCGCACGCCAGGGGCGCCTCGGAACAGGCCGTGCTCGAGCCGGTCACCGCGACGCACGCCGAACCGATGGATGCTGCCTTCGGCCAGCTCCAGCGTGTGCCGGCCGCGGGCTTCCGCCATGAAGCCCCCAAGGCTCAGGTGCCACGGCCGCAGGCCAGCCACGCAGCGTGCGACCACACCCGAAGCCTCCAGGTACAGCACATCGACGGGGCAGCGCATGAAGCCGGTGTGCACACTGGCGCAGCGCATCAGCAGCAGTGCTTCGTTGGCGGGCAAGGGTGGCGCGAACATGAGCCCGCGCAAGCGCGACAGGAAGGTGTCGGCGACGCGCACGCGCAGGGAATACTCTCCCGTGGCGGTGTGCAAGACAGCGTCGCGGGTGTGTCGGTGGTGCGTCATGTCCCCGCTTTCACAGTCCCGAATGCATGAACTTCATCGCGATCGGGAAAAACAAGACGATGAAAGTGCAAGGAAAGATGAACGCCAGCAGCGGGAAGAGCATCTTCACCGGGGCCTCCATCGCGAGTTTCTCGGCGCGCAGAAAGCGCTCGCTGCGGCGCTGATCGGCCTGGACCCGCAGCACGGGACCCAGGCTCATGCCCATGCTTTCGGCCTGGATCACGGAGACCACCCAATGGCCCACGGCGGGTTCGTCCAGGCGCTGCGCCATCGCGCGCAAAGCCTCTGCTCGCGCCTTGCCGGCGCGGATGTCGCGCAGCACGCGCTGGAGCTCGTCGCGCAACACCCCCACGGGGCCCTTGGCCACGGCCTGGGTCATGGCGCCCTGCAGGTTGAGCCCCGCCTCCACGCACAGCGTGATGACGTCGAGGAAGAAGGGCAAGGTCCTGAGCAGCTCCTTCTGGCGCGCCTTGAGCCGGTCGCCCAGCCACAGCGCCGGGTAGGCCCAGCCCATCAGTGCGGCCAGGGGCAGGGCCTGCAGCCATGCGCCGGCGTGGGTTGGGGCCAAGGCATTCGCGCCCCAGGCGGCCAAGGCCGCCGACAGCAGCGCACACACGCCGCGCGACGCAACGAACTGCGCTGGCGCCAGGGTGTAGTCCAGACCGCCTTTGCGCAGGCGCCTCGCCAACGCCTCTCGCGTGCTGACCGGCAACAGCGGCTCCAGGTAGTGGCTGATCCATTGGATCGGCCACCACGCCAGCCGGAACCCCAGCGGCGGCGCGTCCTTGTACTGCCGATCCTCTTCGGGCACCTGCGCGACCGCCCGGCCGAGCAACCAGGCCAGCAGCGCCACGGGCACCATGAACCCCAGCGCGAGCAGCGTCAGCACAAGCCCCGGGTCCTGCATCAGGAAAGAGGTCTGCATCGCGGGACCACCTCAGACGTCGATCGCGATGATCTTGCGGATCACCACCACGCCCATCACCTCAAGGAAGGCGATGACACCCAGCGTCGCCCAACCCAGCGGCGTGTGCCACAGCAGGGCCATGGCTTCGGGCTCCATCTTGTTGAGCACGAGCATCAGCAGCAGCGGCAACAGGCCCACCACCCAGGCCTGCAATTTGCCTTGCGCGGTGAGGGCCTCGATCTTTCCCTCCATCTGCAAGCGCGCCCGGATGGTGTGCGCGGTGCGCTCCAGCGTCTCGGCCAGACCACCGCCGGTGGTGGTGGCGATGCGCATGGCCGACACCACCAGCGTGGTGGTCTGCGTGGGCACACGCCGGGCCAGGTTGGCGAGGCTCTGTTCCAGCGTGACGCCCAGGCGCTGCTCGCGCAGCAGCAGCGCGAACTCCTGGGCCAGCGGCGGCGCGCTCTCGGCGACGAGCTGCTGCAGGCCCGAGCTCAGGCCAACGCCGGCCCGCATGCCCCCGCTGAGCATCATGAGCGCGTCGGGCAACTGCGCCTCGAACTGGCGCAGGCGGCGCCGGCGCATCCTCGCGTAGACCCAGCGCGGCAGCAGCGCCAGGGCAAAGAACGCCGGCAGCGCGAGCAGCGCGCTGCCGGTGAGCAGCCAGGTGGCCAAGGCCCCCAGCGCCATGACCGCGAGGTTGGCCGCGAACAATTTCTGCGGCGCGATGAACAGAAAAAACTCCTGCGCCTGGAAGCGGGTGCGTTCGGTGAAGGCCGCGCGGTAGCGCTGCAGCGACACGGTGCCCAGGTCGATCGCGAACCAGGCCAGCAGCGCGGCCGAGACGGCGACCACCACCACGACCCACAACAAGACCGAGCCCATGGCGATCAGGCCTCCAGCACCGGCGCTGGCACGGGCTTGAAGATGTTCAGGTCCAGCGACTGCCCCATGGCCCGCAGCTCTTCGTAGAACGTGGGCACCATGTCGCAGCCGCAGAAGTGGCCACGCATCTTGCCGTCGGGTCCCCCATAGCCCTGCGGCTGGAAGCGGAACAACTCCTGCAGCTGCACCTTGCCGCTCTCCATGCCGCAGACCTCGGTGACGCTGGTGACCCGGCGCGTGCCGCAGGCAAACCGCGTCTGCTGCACGATCAGGTGCACCGCGGAGGACACCTGCTCGCGGATCGCCGCCAGCGGCAGGTCCATGCCCGCCATCAGCACCATCGTCTCCAGTCGCGCCAGCGCATCGCGCGGCGCGTTGGCGTGCAGCGTGGTCAGCGAGCCGTCGTGGCCCGTGTTCATCGCCTGCAGCATGTCCAGGGTCTCGCCGCCTCGGCATTCACCGACGACGATGCGGTCCGGCCGCATGCGCAGGGTGTTGCGCACCAGCTCGCGGATCGGCACGGCCCCCTTGCCCTCCACGTTGGCCGGCCGGGACTCCAGGCTGATCAGGTGCTCGTGGTGCAGCTTGAGCTCTGCGGCGTCTTCCACGGTGACGATGCGTTCGCCCGATGGAATGAAGTTGGACAGGATGTTGAGCAGCGTGGTCTTGCCCGAGCCGGTGCCGCCCGAGACGACGATGTTCTTGCGCGCCACCACGCAGACCTCGAGGAAGGCCGCCATCTCGGCGCTGATCGAGCCAAAGCGCACGAGGTCGGCGGCGGTGAGCTTGTGCTTGGCGAACTTGCGGATGGTCAGGCAAGGGCCCTTGAGCGCGAGCGGCGGGATGACGGCGTTGACGCGCGAGCCGTCCTTCAGGCGAGCGTCAACCATGGGCGAGGATTCGTCGATGCGCCGCCCCAGCGGCGCGACGATGCGCTCGATCACGCCCATCACCGCGCGGTCGCCGGTGAAGCTCAGCGGGTGCCGCAACAAGCGCCCTGCCCGCTCGACGTAGATCTCGTCGTGGCGGTTGACCATGATCTCGGTCACGCCCTCATCGGCCAGCAGCGCTTCCAACGGCCCCAGGCCGACCGCTTCGTCGAGCACCTGCTGGCAGAGCTGCGAGCGGTCGATACCCGGCGGAATGTCGCCGTCGAGCTCGGCGAGGAGCTGCCGCACCAGGCCCGCGGTCTCCTGGCGCAGCCGCTCGTCGCTCATGGAGGACACGTCGTGGCGGCGCAGGTCCATGGTTTCGATCAGCTTGCCGTGCAGTCGGCGGCGCCACTCGAACTCCCGCTGCCGCTCTGCCAAGCAGGAACTGCCCTCCTCGGGCGAGGGCAAGGCCGCGGCCTGGGGCGGCAAGGCCGCAGGCACCGACGAGGCCTGCGCGGGATTCGCCGCCGGGGGGACCGGCGTCACGCGGAGTTTGTATGGCCCGATGCCGATCACGTCGTCCGGCCGCAGCGGGCCGTGCTGTCCGGCGATGCGCCGGCCATTGACGATCACACCGCCGAAGGCCCCCAGGTCCTCCAGCCAGACCCCCGACGGCGTGGCGAACAGGCGCGCGTGCTCCTTGCCAATGCGCCAGCCCTCCAAGCGCACCTCGTTGTGGGCGCCTTTGCCGATCACGCTCTCGTCGGGTGCTTGCAGACGGCTCGTGGCGCCGTCCGCGGATTCGATGTCGATCTGCAACATGTGCTGTTCTCCGCTCGGATTCAGCGAACCGGCGCCGCCAACGAAAGTCCGTTCGAGGCGACCCACCCCCGGCGTTCGCCCGCCTGCACGGCCAGCCACCGGCCGCGCGGCGCCAGGTCCAGGGCACGCACCGGCTCTCCGCGCCGCAGGCGCACCAGCACGGACGCGTTGATGTCCGGCGTGAGCCTCAGCACGGCCCCGTCCGCGCCGGCCCACAGCTCGACATCGCTCAAAGGCAGCTGCCCCAGCGTCAACGCGGCGCCCACGGTGGCCGTTGGCTGGGGGGGTTCGGGAAGTGCCGCGCCAGCGCCGTCGCCCACGACGGCCGCCTGCGCCGGCTCGTGACCCGGCTGCAAGGGCTCGCTCAGGTGAGGCGGTTCGCCGAGCCGCTGCTGCAAGCGTTCGTTGATCTTCTGCGCACGGTCGAGCAGCCCGGGTGAATGCGCGTCGACAACGGTCGGCGTGACGAAGATGACAAGCTCGGTTTCCTTGTTCTGGAAGCGTTGGGAGCGAAACAGCGCGCCCAGCACGGGGAGGTCGCCCAGCAGCGGCACCTTGTCGATGCTGGTGGCCTGTTCGCGTTGGATGAGGCCGCTGAGCACGATGGTCTGGCCATCGCGGACGTTGAACTCGGTGCTGGTCTTGCGCGAGAGCAAGGCCGGCCCCGACGGGGTGGAGACCGATGGATCGATCTGGCTGACCTCGGTCTCGACGGTGGCGCGGATCACCCCACTGGCGTCCACGCGGGGCTGGATGTCGAGCTTGACCCCATAGGGCTTGAACAGCACCGAGGGTCCGTTCACCGTGGACACGGTGTACGGGTACTCGCCACCGGCCAGGAAACTGGCCTTGGCGCCATTGCGCGCGGACAGCTGCGGCTCGGCCAACACGGTGCTGCGGCCGCTCTGCGCCAGCAGGTTCAGTTGCGCACCCAGGCCCGCGTTGAGGGCGCTCATCAGCGTCAGGCCGCTCGGCAGTGGAATGCCGGTGGTGGTGCCGTCGGCGTTGGTGATGGGCAGGCCACCCGTGCCGGCCGGGACGTTGATCTGGTAAGGGCCATGGCCCCGGCCGGCCGGCGCCCAGATGCCGCCAAGGGCCGCACCGCCGGCGGCGGACCACTTCAGGCCGATCTCGCGCAGCTCGTCGACGGGGAACTCGACCACCTTGACGTCCAGCAGCACCATCTGCTCCCAGCCGAGCCGGTTGGTGAAGTTGACGATCTGCGGATAGGTCTTGGCCAGGGCGTCGATCTTGGCGAGATCGACGTCGCTCAGCTGTTCGCCTTCGACGATCACCTTGTCGCCGATCACCGAGGCGCGCGCCTTGGGAATGGTGGACAGGAAGGCCGCCACCTCGCGCGCCACGCGGCTCAGGTCGCCCGCGACGATATTGATCTTGATGCGCTGGTAGCGCCCGTCGGCATGCCAGAGGAACAACGACGAGGTGCCCACACCGTTGGCGAACAGGATCACCTCTTTGTCGTCCAGCGCGGCGGCCGTGAGGATGGCCCCGTTGCCCACCGCGATGCGCGCCACGCCGGGCGCGGGGAACACGCGCGATTCGCCGGTGAACATCTCGATTTCGGCGATCTGGCCGTCGTCGTCGGCATTTTTCACCGGGGCATAGGGCCGGGCCGATGCGCCCGCGGATCGACGGGCCCTGGCATCGGCAGACGGTTTGAGAATGGGCGCGTAGCCATTGACGACCCCACCCGCTGCAGGAGCGGTGGCGGCGGCGGAGTCGATGGCGTGGGCCGGCGCCAGCAGCAAGCCACTTGCCAGGGCCAGCCACAGGGCGCGCCACGGCCGCGTGTGTAGGAAAGAGAAAGGTGGGGGCATTGGAGTCCTCATGGCGCCGTGTCGGCCGCGTTGTTCGCCTCGAAGCGACCCCTGGCCGGTGCCGGCGTGCCACGAGGGTCCAGGCGCAGTCCTTCGGGCGGCAGCTTGGCGCCACGCCCGCCGTACAGCACCGGCACGTCGGCGGCGGGAGAGGCGGGGGTGCCGCCCAACCAGGCCGCAAGGTCGAATGCGGCGCCGGGGGTGGGGGCCTTGTCCTGCGGGTTGCGCAGCAGCGCCGTGAGCCTGCCGGCCTCGCGCGCCACGGTGATGTTGCGCGCCTGCTGCGGGTCGGCGTCCAGCGTCACGGTGGAGTACAGGCGCCGCTCGCCGCTCTTGGGGTCGTCCACCGAGCGCTGGCCGGTGGCCATGACCTCGATGCCCTGCAACAGCGTGAAGGTGCTCTGGCGGCCCTGGCGCTCGATGCTGACCAGCAGATCGATCCGGTCGCCCGGCTCCAGCAGCCCGGAGATGGAGTTGATTTCGTCCACCGGCACGGTGATGGCGCGATGGCCCGCGGCGACGCGCGCCGAGAAGGTGGGCACCTTGCTGCCTTCGACCATGCTCCACAGAACCGCCTCGCCGCCTTTCACGTCGTAGGCCAGCGCCCGGCCCTCTGCGCGATCGAACTGCTCGGGCGTCAGCGCCAGGCTGTGCGCATAGTCGGCCGGGATGGGACGCACCGCCAGGTTGTCGCTGGACAGGCGCTGCCCTTTGGCGAGGTCGACCTTGGCCACCACGAGATCGACCATGCGACCCTTGCCGCGCGCCTCGATCTCGGCCAGCTGGTTGAACAGGTAGCTGCGCGCGCCGAGCGCCGCGAGCAGGCCGATGGCCAGGGCGACACCCAGCACGATCCAGGTCTTGTTGGGCCGCAGGGCGGACAGGGCGAAGGAAGGTTTCATCGAAAGCAAGGGCTCAGGTGGGCAGGGACAGCGCGTAGGCGAACCGCTGGTAGGCCACGCGCAAGGCATCGAGCAGCTGCCAGAGCACGCTCTGGTCGTTCCACAGGCCGATGCCCAGGGCCAGCGCCAGCGCGAGGCAGACGACCACGTACTCCAGGCTGGCCTGGCCGCGTGCGGCGCCACCGGCCCGCACAGGGGCGGAGCGGGAGGGAATCACGGCATCGCCTCCAGGGCCGTGACGGTGTTGAGCACCACGCTGGCGCGGCCGTCCGGCAGGCGGCCGATGACCGCCGTGGCCTCCTTGCCCGCGCCCTTGAACCACATCACACGGCCATCCGGGGCCACATGAGGGGCTGCGTCGGCCGCGGCTTCATGCTGCAGTTGCAGACCGTCCTCCTGCATCAAGGCCGTCAGGGCCCGGCCATTGAGCGCCGCGCCCGCGCCGTTGCTGTAGACCAGTTGGCTCGACAGCCGTTGGCCATCGCGCGACGCGGTCTGGCTCAGGATGCGCGAGTCGGCCGGCAGGCGCTGCAGCCAGGCCTGTGCATGGCTCTGGGCCCGCTCGCGGTACCGAGCAGCGCTCTCCAGGTCGCTGACCGCCACCCACGCGCGCGTGCCACCGGCCACGCTCTCCAACTGCACCGTGAGGTAGAAGCCACCGTCGGCGCGGCCCAGGATCAGCTTGTCGCCCACGCGGCTTTCGACCATCGGCCGACCCAGGCCCTGCCGCAGGGAGCGCGCCACCTCGTCGCGGGGGCGGTCCGATAGAAAGCCACGGATCCGCATGGGCACCCCCCCGACCTCAAGCGCGTCGCCGAGCGACCAGCTCTGCGCGTGCGCCGGCAGATCGATCACCGGCCAGACGCGCTCGGCCCGCGCAGGGACGCCCAGCAGCACCGCACACCCGCCGATGGCCACAGCCAGATGCCGCACCTTGTGCGTTGACGGTCTTGTGTTCATTGGACAAGCCTCCGTGCGGCGCGCCGCGGGGCTGGGCGCCCTGGGAACGGCCCGGCGCTCATGGCTGCGGCCCCAGGCGATCCGGTGGCACCGCGTCCTGCCAGAAATCGAGTCGGCCGAGCCGAGGTGCCTTCAATCCCCCGGGCAGTTCGACCGCCTCCACGACCGGCTCGACGGCCGGCGACGCCCCACGCAATACGCCGCCCGGAAAGACAAAGGGGTCACTCAGCTTGGCCTGAACCTCGGCAGGGCCTCGCCCCGTCCAGGGGTCGATCAGCAGGCTCGTGCTGCGGACCATGGCAAGGCCGAGGCGGTCGAAGGGTTCGTAGGCCCGCAAGCCCGCCGGCATATCGGCCAGCGCAACGCGCACCTGGGTGGTGTAGATGCCGCGGCTGGCGAGCGACAGCGGGCCACGCAGCGGGAACGCGTCGCCGTCGCTGGCGGCGGCAAAGCCGTCGGCGTGCGCGCTGCCCTGTTGGCGGCCAAAACCCAGGGCCACGGCGCCGAAGGACGGGATCAGGGCCTTGCCGTCGGGACGGCGCCAGAGGGGGTTGCGATGGGCGTCGACCTCATCCGCGGCGTCGTGGGTCTTGATGGGTGCCTGCAGGTTGCCGAAGAAGCGGCGGCGCACCTCGTCGGCCAGTTGGGCCTCGGGCACGAAGCGGCCCACCGCGTCGTTGCGCACCGTTGCCGCGAAGGCCGTGTAGCGCGCGGCCATTTGCGTGCTGTGCGCGATGTCCTGGTACTTGCCGATGAGCGGCATCAACAGGAACAGCGGCACCAGCGCCAGAGCGACGACGAGGAACTCGGTCAATGCCTGGCCTTGCTGAGGGTGCGCACGCCGCCGACGGAATCGGGAACGGGGCGCCAGCGTTCCGGACGCGCAGATCAGGGGAAGGATGCCGCTCATGGTGTCGTGACACCCTGTCGGGCCCTTGCCATCGCCACATACGGCGCGGCATCGATCAGGCGCACCTGCCAATACGGATTGAAGAGACTCGCCAGTTCGGCCTGGCCATCGGCGCGCGGCGATGGCCTCTCGAAATGCACCTGCGACGCCGATACGCCCGCGTAGAGCCCCCGGGCGGGCTGGCCTGAGTAGCGGTTCAGGCGCTGCGAAGACCGCAGCGGCGAACGCCCGTCGGAGGTGCGCGTCTGGGCCGCGTTGCGCGTGACCCGCACCGCGAAGTCCAGCCGTGGATCGAGCGGGCTCGACCCGGCGCCGCGGGACAGCGCGGCGGCCGACAACGCGTAGAAGCTCGGCAGGCCGCTGTAGTGCCAGTCGCTGGACGAGGCCATCGCCGTGGCGCGCGGGTTGACACGCGCGCCCGGCGCATCGCCGTTCCCGCCAGACCCGTCGCCGGCCGCCTGGACGCCGTCACCCAAGGGGTCTTCGCCGCTGCGGCAACGCGGAAGCCAACGGCCGCGCAAGCGATAGCGCCACATGGAAACCGTGTCCAGGGCCCGCCATTCGTCGTAGCCCACCAAGGTGGTGCCGCCCGCGCGCTGGACGTGATCGACGTGCGGCCCGAAGTCGACGCAGGTGGGCGCGCGGGCCTCGCTGCGCCAGCTTCGCGAGGGCACGAAAGGATCGAGGCCCGTGGCCGATAGGGTGGCTTGCTTGAAGCGCTCGCGTTCGTCACCGCTGTAGCGGTGCAGAAACGGCTGGCCATCGAAGTCAGCGAACCCGTCCTTCAGCGGCACGGCGTCGACCACGACGTCGCCATCGCCGGCGTAGTTGGCCTGCGCCACTTCGTCCATCACCGTCTGGCGCACCGCCGGCAGGGCCACCGCCATCGCGGCCTGGGAGGCCTGCAATGCGAGCTTGGCCGCTTCGGCGGGCAGGACCGCGACCTCCGTGACGAGTTGCACCGCTTGCGCGGCGGCTTCGACCGCGCCGGTGGCATTGGCGTAGAACAGGCCCACGCAGACCGGGGCGTACTCGACCATGCCCTTGACCGTGGGCTCGGCGTACTGCGGCACCTCGCAACCCAGGCGCGCCGTGCTCTCGGCATGGGTCTGCACGTACTGCGCCCACGACGACAGGCTGACCAGCTGCGCGATGGTGACCTCGTTGGCGATGAGAGCCCGGTTGGTGTAGGCCACGAAATTGAGCGCGCGCGCGTTCATCACGCCAGCGCTGTAGGCCACGGCATCGGCCGTGTTGACGAGCTTGGTTTTCTCGCGCGTGAGTTGACCGGTGTTGAACAGGAAGAACAGCGCGGCGAGCCCGCCGATGAGGACGAACAGGCCGTACACCAGCGCCTGGCCCTGTTGCCGGGCCCTGATGGCGCTCCCCCCGCTCAAGCCCGGCCCGCGCAGCGGGCGAAGGGCGGCTGGCATGGTTTCAGATCAACGGTGGTGGCTGGGCGCTTGTGGCAGCGCCTTCAGCGGGACTCGTTGTTCTGGTAGCTGCCCAGGCCCTTCTTCCTGTTGCCCTCGGCCTGCGCGCTGTCGGCCGCGGTCTTGGCCTGGTTGATCGCGGCGTCCGCGGACTGACCCGACACCTCCAGGGCAATGCCCGCGGTCTGGTTGCGGATGGTTTGCCCGAAGAACTGGTACACGCCGATGGCCGCCACGGCGATCAAGGCAACGATGACGATGTACTCGGTCATGCCCTGGCCGCGCTGGGCGGCTCGGGGCGAAGGCGTTCTGTGCGCTTGCGGACTCATGACACTCCCTGGATTGGCTGGTGTTGTTGGGCACCGGTTGCCCGGCGCCCCGCACTCTAGGAAGCCGCGCGATGGGCGCGACGACCAATCAAGGGGATTTAATGAAAACAAAAGTAATACGCCCGCTGGTCCGGTTTTTTTCCCACAAACGTGCAGACGCCGGTGGCGCCGCCGGCCCCTTTCAGGCCGCCGCCGCCCGCGGCGCCGGCCGCGCCTCGCGAATCGGCAGGTGGATGAGCGCGGCGCCCACGGCCAGCACGATGTCCACGTACCAGACCCAGTCGTAGGAGCCCGTGGCCTCGAAGACGCGCCCGCCCAGCCAGGCGCCGAGGAAGCCGCCCACCTGGTGCGTGAACATCACCGCGCCGAACAGCATGGCCATGTTGCCGGTCCCGAAAAACTTGGCCACCAGCCCCACCGTGGGTGGCACCGTGGACAGGAAGCTCAGGCCCATCACGGCCGCGAACACCAGCAGCACCACCTCCGTCTTGGGCGCCAGCAGGAACACCAGCACCGCCAGGGCGCGCGTGGCGTAGACCAGGGCCAGCAGCGACTTCATGCGCCAGCGCCCCACGGCCCAGCCCATGGCCAGGCTGCCCACGATGTTGAACAGGCCGATGACGCCCAGCGCCCAGGCGCCCACCGGCGCCGGCAGGCCGCAGGCCGCCACCACGCCCGGCAGGTGCGTGGCCAGAAAGGCCACGTGGAAGCCGCAGACGAAGAAGCCGGCCGCGAGCATGAGGTAGTCGCGGTGCCGCAAGGCGCGCTGGAGCGCCTCGCGCGCGGGCAGCGCCACCGGGGCTGCCGCCTTCGCCGCGCCGCTGGGCCCGCCGCGCAGCACCCAGGCGGCCGGCAAGGCCAGCAGCGTGATGAAGGCCAGCGCCTGCAGCGCCCCCACCCAGCCCAGGCTGGCCGTGAGCCCGGCCGCGATCGGCGCCATCACGAACTGGCCGAAGGAGCCGCCGGCGTTGACGATGCCCGTGGCCATGCCGCGCCGCTCGGGCGCGATGTGGCGGCTGGCCGCGGCCATCAGCACCGAGGGCCCCGCCATGCCCGCACCGCCCGCCGCCAGGATGCCCAGCGCGAAGATCAGGCCCAGCGTGGTCGTCATGTAGGGCGTGAGGAAGGTGCCCGCGGCCACCAGCAGCACACCGATCACCAGCACGCGGCCCGCGCCCACGCGGTCGGCAAAGGCCCCCGCGAAGGGTTGCGTGAGGCCCCACCACAGCTGGCCGAAGGCGAAAGCCAGGCTGATGCTGCCCACGCCCAGGCCGGTGGCCGTGTTCAGGGGCGACAGGAAGAAGCCCATGGTCTGGCGCGTGCCCATGGTGAGCGCGAAGGCGCCGGCCGCCGCCAGCAGCACCAGCCACCACAGGCGGGCGCGGGGTTCATTCGGTGTCATGGTGGGGCTCCGCGCCGTCCAGCAGCGCCAGGGATTGGTCGATGAGGGCGTGCAGCGCGACCACGCGCGCCGCGCCCAGGCGTTGGTTCACGGTTTCCTGCGCCGCGCGCCAGCGGCGCTGCGCCTCGGCGCGCTTGGCCTGGCCCTCGGGCGTGGCCTGGATCAGCCAGCTGCGCGCGTCCGGCCCCGCGGCCTGTTCCACCCACCCTGCGTCGATGAGCGGGCGCAGGTTGCGCGACAGGGTGGACGCGCTCATGTGCATCTGCTGCGCCAGCTCCACCGCGCGGATCGGCCCGAGCTTGGCGATGTAGGACAGCAGCGAGTACTGCGTGATCTTCAGGCCGGACTTGCCGACCTCGGCGTCGTAGAGCGCGCCCACGGCGCGCACCAGTTGGCGCAGCTTGAGGTTGGTGCACCCCTGCGGCTTGGGTGGCACGGATGACGCGGTGGCGACAGTCGACATGGCGATGATTGTATCTACAATTCATGCATATGCAACTTTCATGGAGCGACCGATGAGCGACACCCTGCAACGCTGGCTGGACGAGGAGAAGGCCGTGCTCGAGGCCATGGCCAAAGGGCCGGGCGCGGGTGTCTCCACGCCGCAACAGGTCGCGGGCAAGAGCGGCCTGGAGCTGATGCAGGCCATGCTGCGCGGCGAGCTGCCCTTCCCGCCCATCGCGGCCACGATGGACTTCAACCTGGTGGCCGTGGCCGACGGCATGGCCACCTTCCAGGGCGCGCCGCTGGCGCGCCACCTCAACCCCATGGGCTCGGTGCACGGCGGCTGGTTCGCCACCCTGCTCGACTCGGCCCTGGGCTGCGCCGTGCACACCAAGATGCCGCCGGGCCGGGCCTACACCACGGCCGAGCTGGGCGTGAATTTGGTCAAGGCCCTCACGCCCAAGGTGCCGCGCGTGCGGGCCATCGGACAGGTGATCCACGCCGGCCGCCAGCTCGCCACCGCCGAGGCCCGCCTGGTGGGCCCGGACGGCACCCTGTACGCGCATGCCACAACGACCTGCCTGGTCTTCGAGGCTCGGTGACAATCCGTCCCATGCGACTCCTCCACACCATGCTGCGCGTGGGCAACCTCCAGCGCTCGATTCACTTCTACACGAACGTGCTCGGCATGAAGCTGCTGCGCACCTCCGAGAACCCCGAGTACAAGTACTCGCTGGCCTTCCTGGGCTTCGAGAGCAACCCGGCGCAGGCCGAGATCGAGCTCACCTACAACTGGGGCGTGGAGCAGTACGAGATGGGCACGGCCTACGGCCACATCGCCCTGGGCGTGCCCGACGCCTACGCGGCCTGCGAGAAGATCAAGGCCGCGGGCGGCCAGGTCACGCGCGAGGCCGGTCCGGTCAAGGGTGGCACCACGGTGATCGCCTTCGTGACGGACCCGGACGGCTACAAGATCGAGCTGATCCAGCGCGCCGACGACCACGCCGCCGGCCAGGGCCTGCGCTGAGCCCCTCCCCCCAATGAAAAGGCCCGGTCGAACCGGGCCTTTTGTCTGGCGAACCGTGCCGCGCTCAGCGCACGATCACCACCTCGACCCGGCGCGCCTCGGCGTCGGCGCCCGAGCCGGTGGTCACGGCCGGCTTGCTCAACTCCAGGCTGCTCTCGGCCACGCCCGCGCCCACCAGGGCGTCGCGCACCGCGTAGGCGCGCTGCTTGGCCAGCTCGGCGTTGAAGGCCGGGTCGCCGGTGGCATCGTGAAACCCCGAGACCACCAGGCGCGAACCGCCCTTGGCGGCCTCGATGGCTTCGGCCAGCGCGGCCAGCGCGCCGGAGGCCAGCTCGGCCTTGCCGGTGGCGAAATAGAACTTCACCACGCCGTTGTCGACCACCACGCTGGCGTCGGTGGCGGAGACGGCGATGGCGCCCGGCACCGGCGCGGCGACGACCGATGCCGCGGGGGCGGCCTTGTCGCCGCGCGCCTTGAACACGCCCAGGCCCAGTACGCCGGCGATGATCAGTGCGATGAGGGAAATCAGGACGACCGCGACGACGCGTTGTTCGGGTTCGTTATCCTGTGTGGCCATGCAAAAAGCTCCTGTGGTGTGCGTGAATCGGCGAATCCGGCATTGTAGGCAGGCCGGATGAAGCCCCTGCGCACCTGGATCCCCGAACAGCGCGATGGCGCGGCCATGATGGCCGAGACCCTGGCCGACTGGCGCGCCCAGGGCGAGCGCCCGGACCTCTGGGTGTTCGGCTACGCCTCGCTGGTCTGGCGGCCCGAGTTCGAGGCCGCCGAGAGCCGCCCCGGCCGCGTGCATGGGCACCACCGGGGCCTGCAGATGTGGAGCCGCGTCAACCGCGGCACGCCCGAGTGCCCGGGCCTGGTGTTCGCGCTCCTGTCGGGCGGCAGCTGCGACGGCCTAGCGCTGCGCGTGCCGCACGAGCAGGTGGAAGCGCTGATGCCGCGCCTGTGGGCGCGCGAGATGCCCAACCCCGTCTACGACCCCAAGTGGCTGCGGGTGCAAACCCCGCAGGGCAGCGTGCGCGCGCTGGCCTTCACGCTCTCACGCCGCAGCCCCAGCTTCACGGGCCAGCTCACGCCCGAGCGCTACCGCGACATCTTCTCGCGCTCCTGCGGGCGCTATGGCACCACGCTGGACTACGCCCGCCGCACCTTCGAAGGGCTCAAGGCCCACGGCATCCACGACCACGCGCTGGAAAAGCTGCTGCGACTGGCCGACTGATCGGCCGCCTCACTACACTGGCACCATGAACATCGCCGACCTGCGCAAGAGCTACGAGAAGGCCGAGCTGAGCGAGGACGCCTCGCACGCCGACCCGCTGCAACAGTTCGACCAATGGCTGCAGCAAGCCATCGCCGCCCAGGTGCCCGAGCCCAATGCCATGACCCTGGCCACCGTGGGATCGGACCTGCGCCCGAGCACGCGCATCGTGCTCATCAAGGGCTACGACGAGCGCGGCATCGTCTGGTACACCAACTACCACAGCCGCAAGGGCCACGAACTGGCGGGCAACCCCTACGCGGCGCTGCAATTCCATTGGGTGGAGCTCGAGCGCGTGGTGCGCATCGAGGGCCGCGTGGCATTCACCAGCGCCGAAGAAAGCGACGCCTATTTCCACAGCCGCCCGCTGGACAGCCGCATCGGCGCCTGGGCCAGCCCGCAGAGCGAGGTGATCGAGGGCCGCTCGGTGCTGGTGGCCAACGCGGCGAAGTTCGGCGCGCAGTTCCTGCTCAAGCCGCCACGCCCGCCGCACTGGGGCGGCTACCGGCTGGTGCCGGACAACTGGCAGTTCTGGCAGGGGCGCAAGAGCCGGCTGCACGACCGGCTGCGCTACCGGCTGCAGGACGGCGCCTGGGTGCGCGAGCGGCTGGCCCCCTGAGCGCGCTCAGGCCTCGCGCAGCCGCTCGATGGCCTGGCCCGCCACGGCGGCCAGGGCCTCGGCCGGCACCCGGTGGGGCGCGACCTCGGCCAGCGGCAGCAGCACGAAGGCGCGCTCGCGCCAGCGCGGATGCGGCAGGGTCAGCGTGGGCGAATCGATGCGGCCCTCGCCGTAGAACAGCAGGTCGAGGTCGAGCGTGCGCGGGGCGTGGCGGTAGGGCCGTTCGCGGCCGGCCGCGGTTTCGATGGCCTGCAGGGCACCCAGCAGATCCGGCGCGCTGAGCGTGGTGGCGATCTCGGCCACCGCGTTGACGAAGTCGGGGCCTTGCGCTTCGTGCGGCGCGCTGCGGTACAGGGACGAGGCCCGCACCAGCCGCAGGCCGGGGGTGTGGTCCAGGGCGTCGAGGGCCCCGCGCACGGCGGCCGCGGCCTGGCCCAGGTTGGCGCCGAGCGCGACGTAGGCCTGGAGCTCAGGCCGCCCCATCGCCGCCGGTGGGCGGGTTGCCCTCGCCGCCTTCGCCGCCCTCGGTGCGCGCGGCGCCGCCGGGTTTGCGGCGCCGGCGGCGCCGCTTCTTGGCGGGCGCGCCGCCGGGTTCGGCCTCGGCCTCAGGCGCCTGCGAGGGCCCGTCGTCCAGGGACGGCTCGTCGTCGCCGTCCTCGTCCACCGGGCGGAAGCGCGGGTCGTCGGACACGTCGCTCTGTGGGTGGTCCGGGTCGCCGCGCTTGACGCGCCGCGCCTTGGGCGCGCCCTTGCCGGTGTTGCGCTGGGCGTCCACCATGTCGCGGCGGCGCTCGTCGCTGGCGGTGCTGAAGGTCTCCCACCAGTGGGCGAGTTCCTCGTCCACCTCGCCCACCTGCGAGCGCAGGCGCAGGAAGTCGAAGCCGGCGCGGAAACGCGGCTGCTCCACCAGCGTGAAGACGCCGCTGCCGGTGCGCTTGTCGAAGCGTGGCTGCATGAGCCAGATCTCGCGCATGTCGGCGCCGAGCTTGCCGCGGCCCGACACGTCGCCGATGCGCGCGTCGAAGGCCTCGTCGATCGCGTCCTGCAGGGCCGCGAAGGCGGGCACCGGCTTGTGGCCGGGGCGCGACTCGATGCGGCGCTCCCAGCCGCGGCGCACGTCGGCCCACAGCACGCAGGCCAGCAGGAAACTGGGCGCCACCGGCTTGTTCTCGCCCACGCGGCGATCGGTGTCCTGCAGGGCCAGCTGCACGAAGGGGTCGTCGGCGCGCTGCACCACCACGTCGAGCAGCGGGTAGATGCCCCGGTCCAGACCCAGGGCCTTGAGTTGCTGCAGGCTGGCCAGCGAATGGCCGGTCTGCAGCAGCTTGAGCATTTCGTCGAACAGGCGGCTTTGCGGGATGTCCTGCAGCAGCGACTTGGAGGCCTGCAGCGGCTCGCGAGTCTTGGCGTCGAGCTTGAAGCCCAGCGGCGAGAGCTTGGCCGCGAAGCGCACGGCGCGAATGATGCGCACCGGGTCCTCGCGGTAGCGCGTGGCGGCGTCGCCGATCATGCGCAGCTGCTTCTTCTGCGCGTCGCGGATGCCGTGGTGGAAGTCGACCACGGTCTGCGTCTCGGGGTCGTAGTACATGGCGTTGACCGAGAAGTCGCGGCGCGCCGCATCCTGCTCGATCGGGCCCCAGACGTTGTCGCGCAGCACGCGCCCGCTGGCGTCCACCGCGTGCTTCATGCCCGAGAGCTCGCCCTTGCTGGTGCGCTCGTTGCCCGCCACCTGTTCGGCGTCGGCGCTGTCGAGGTAGGCGCGGAAGGTGGAGACCTCGATCACCTCGTGCTCGCGCCCGCGGCCGTAGACCACGTGCACGATGCGAAAGCGCCGGCCGATGATGAAGGCGCGCCGGAACAGGCCCTTGACCTGCTCGGGCGTGGCATTGGTGGCGACGTCGAAGTCCTTGGGCCGCAGGCCCAGCAGCAGGTCGCGCACGGCGCCGCCGACGATGTAGGCCTCGAAGCCGGCCTGCTTGAGCGTGCGGACCACGTCCAGCGCGCGCTGGTCCACCAGCTTGGGGTCGATGCCGTGAACGCTGGCCGGCACGTCCTGGCGCTTGCCGAAGGGCGAGCCCGCTCGGGCGCCACCGGCCTTGCCCAGCAGCTTGTCGATGAATTTTTTGATCATTCGAAGAGATTGAGGATGCGCCAGCCGCGCTGCTTGGCGAGGGTGGCGAGGCGCTGATCGGGGTTGGTGGCCACCGGTTCGTCCACCTTCTCGAGCAGCGGCAGGTCGTTCATCGAGTCGCTGTAGAAGGTGCTGTGCGCCAGATCGGACCAGCGCAGGCCGCGATCGGCCAGCCATTGTTCCACACGGGCGACCTTGCCCTCGCGGAAGGAGGGAACGCCCGCGATGGCGCCGGTGAGTTCGCCCGACGGATCGGTGGCCAGGTCGATGGCGATGAGCTGTTCGACGCCGAAGGCCTGGGCGATGGGCCGGGTGACGAAGGCGTTGGTGGCGGTGACGATGAGCACGGTGTCGCCCGCGTCCTGGTGGCGGCGCACCAGGGCGCGCGCGGCCTCGGTCATGGCCGGGCGGATCACCTCGGCCATGAAGCGCTCGTGCGCGCGCAGGCCCTCGGCCAGGCCGCGCTCGCGCACCGCGCCGGTGGCGAAGCGCACGTAGTCGTGGATATCCAGGGTGCCGGCCTTGTAGTCGGCGTAGTAACCGTCGTTGGCGCGGCGAAAGTCCTCGGCGTCGCGCCAGCCCAGGCGCACGGTGAATTCGCCCCAGGCGTGGTCGGAGTCCAGGGGGATGAGGGTGTGGTCGAGGTCGAAAAGGGCCAGTCGCATGGGGAAATGCCCGCTCACTCGTCTTCCAGCATGGATTTGATGAGCGGGATGGTGATCGCGCGCTGCGTGCGCAGCGCGTAGCCGTCGAGCCGCTCGAGCAGCAGCATCAGGCTGGAGAGGTCGCGCGAGAAGCGCTTGAGCATGAAGTCCATCACCTCGTCGCCGAGGAAGACGCCGCGCTCGTCGGCGGCGCGGCGCAGCACGGCGCGCCGCTCGGTCTCACCGAGCGCGCGCAGCTGGAACACATGGCCCCAGCCGAGGCGGGTGCGCAGGTCCTCGCGCAGCACCAGATCGGCCGGCGGGCGGTCACCCGCGGCCAGCACCCAGCGCGCCGGGCCATGGGCCGGGGTCTGGGCGTTGACGAACCAGTTGAAGGCCATGGCCTGCTGGGCTGCCGTGTAGAGGTGGGTGTCGTCGAGCAGCACCGCGTCCCAGTGTTCGTCGTACTCGGCCGGGTCCAGGGTGCTGGCGTCCATCCAGCCCACGCGCGAGCCCTGCTCGCGCAGCGCCTCGCGCACGGCGCGCAGCAGGTGCGTCTTGCCGCTGCCGCTCTCGCCCCACAGGAAGGTGGGCACCGGCGAGCGCAGCGGGTTGGGCACCCACAGGCGCAGGTGGGCCAGCGCGGCCTCGTTGCCCGCGCCAACGAAGTTGTCCAGCGTGGGCAGCGGCGCCAGGCCGATGTCCAGCGCGAGCTGCTTCATGGGCTGGCCGGGCGATGCACTCATGGCAAACGCGGTGGTTCGTTGTGGCCGACCGGCGCCTTGAGGTACAGGTCGCTCGACAGGTACTGGCGCTTGAGCCGGCGCAGCGCCACCAGCAGCACCGCGCTGGCCGGCAGCGCGATGAGCACGCCCACGAAGCCGAACAGGTGGCCGAAAGCCAGCAGCGCGAAGATCACCGAGATCGGGTGCAGGCCGATCGCCTCGCCCACCAGACGCGGGGTGAAGTAATAGCTCTCCACGAGCTGGCCCAGCATGTAGACGCCGAACACCAGCGCCACGCCGGTGAAGGATTGGAACTCCAGCAGCGCCGCCAACACGGCCAGCACCAGTCCCACGCCAAAGCCCAGGAAAGGCACGAAGGTGGCCAGGCCGGTGAACACGCCGATGGGCAGCGCCAGGTTGAGCCCCACCAGCGCCAGGCCCGTGGAATAGAACACCGCCAGGATGCCCATCACCATGAGCTGGCCGCGCAGGTACTTGCCAAGCACCCCATCGGTCTCGTCCAGGAAGCCCTGGACCGACTCGCGCCAGCGCGGCGGCACCAGCGCGCGGCCCCGGCCCATGAGGGCGCGCCAGTCGATCAGCAGGTAGAAGGCCACGATGGGCATGAGAAACAGGTTGCCGAACAGCGCCGCCAAGGCACTGCCGCCAATGCGCAGCGAGGACAGCAGGCCGGCCAGCAGCTCGCTTTCCTTGCCGCTCATGAGCTGGCTGGCCCATTGGCGCAGCTGGCTGATGTCCAGGCGCAACTCGAAGCCGAAGCGCGCCGCCAGCGCGCTCAGGCCGTCGGCCAGGCGGTCCAGCAGCACCGGCACCTGCTTGCTCAGCAGCGGCACCTGCTGGGTGATGACCGGCACGATGAGCAGCACCACCGCCAGCAGCACCAGCATCAGCAGCGCCACCGACAGCCCGGCCCCGAGCCAGCGCGGCCAGCCGCGCCCGGCCAGGCGCTCCACCAGGGGGTGCATGGCGTAGGCCATGATCAAGGCCACCATGAAGGGCATGAGCACGGGCGCCAGCAGCGTGAGCAGCAGGACAAGGACCAGCGCGATAGCGGTCCAGGCGGCGATGCGGATCTGGGTGGGGGTGAAGGTCATGGGGCGGGGCTCGGTGGCGGGCCTGGGGCCCGGGGCGAGCCCGTAAAATCCGGTTCTGGATTCTATCGGCGCGCCCCCGGGCGCCCCGGGGTATCCGCCCTCCCCCCGCCCGACCACTGCCCGCGGCCCCGCCGCCGCGCCTTTTCCCATGAGCACCACCCCCCTGTCCTACAAAGACGCCGGCGTCGACATCGATGCGGGCGACGCCCTGGTCGAGCGCATCAAGCCGCTGGCGAAAAAGACCCTGCGCGAGGGCGTGCTGGGCGGCATCGGGGGCTTCGGGGCCCTGTTCGAGGTGCCCAAGCGCTACCAGGAGCCGGTGCTGGTGAGCGGCACCGACGGCGTGGGCACCAAGCTCAAACTGGCCTTCGAATGGAACATGCACGACACCGTGGGCATCGACCTGGTGGGCATGAGCGTGAACGACGTGCTGGTGCAAGGCGCCGAGCCGCTGTTCTTCCTCGACTACTTCGCCTGCGGCAAGCTCCACGTGGACACCGCCGCCGCCGTGGTTGGCGGCATCGCCAAGGGCTGCGAACTCTCGGGCTGCGCCCTCATCGGCGGCGAGACCGCCGAGATGCCCGGCATGTACCCCGCCGGCGAGTACGACCTGGCCGGCTTCTGCGTGGGCGCGGTAGAGAAATCCAAGATCCTCACGGGCAAGACCGTGGCCGAAGGCGACGTGGTGCTGGGCCTGGCCTCGCATGGCGTGCACTCCAACGGCTTCTCGCTGGTGCGCAAGTGCATCGAACGCGCGGGCGCCAACCTGCCCGCCACGCTGGACGGGCTGCCCTTTCGCGAGGCGGTGATGAAGCCCACCCGCCTGTACGTGAAGAACGTGCTGGCCGCGCTGCAGCAACACCCCATCAAGGCCCTGGCCCACATCACCGGCGGCGGCTTGCTGGAGAACATCCCGCGCGTGCTGCCCGACGCCCTGGCCGCGCACCTGGTCAAGGGCAGCTGGCCGCAGACCGAGCTGTTCGCGTGGCTGCAGAAGACCGCGGGCATCGACGACATCGAGATGAACCGCACCTTCAACAACGGCATCGGCATGGTGGTGGTGATCGCCGCCGACCAGGCCGAGGCCTGCGCCGCCACGCTGCGCGCCCTGGGCGAAACCGTGCACGCCATCGGTCGCATTGCGCCGCGCGGCACCGGCGCGGCCGTGGTCGTGGCCTGAGGGCCACCCCGCACCTCAGGTGATGTCTTCGGACATCACCACGCGCACGCCCGGGGTGGCCGTCAGGGCCGATTCCAGCAGCGTGCGGGCGATGGCCTCGGCCTGCACCACGCGCCAGCGCCGCGGCAGCACCGGCCGCAGGGCCTCGGCCAGGCGCAGGAACAGGCGCTCGCGCGGGCGGTCCTCCACGCGGTCGCCGCCGATCAGGCCCGGCCGCACCAGCGTGAGCGAGGGGTAGCCCAGCGCCAGCAGGTCGCGCTCCACCTCGCCCTTGGTGCGGGAATAGAACACCCGCGAACGCAGGTCCGCCCCCAGCGCCGAATTGAAGGCGTAGGCCTGCGTGCCCTGGCGCAGCGCCAGCTCGGCCACGCGCAGCGGCAGGTCGTGGTCCACGCGGTAGAAGGCTTCGCGCGAGCCGGCCGTCTTCATGGTGGTGCCGATCGTGCAGATCACCGCGTTCACGCCCCACCAATCGGCCTCTTCGGGCAGCCGGTCGAAGCTCACGAGGGGGTTCAGCAGCTTGGGGTGCGTGGGCAGGGCGCGCCGGGTCGGCGCCACCACCAGCCGCACCTGAGGATGCGCCAGCGCCTGGCGCAGCGCGTGACTGCCCACCAGGCCGGTGGCGCCCGCGATCATCAGTGTTTTCAAGGAAAGGGCTCCGGGTCCAGGCTGCGGTGAGGCCCGGTTCTGCGTCGATATTCGTTGCAGCTCATGCGGTGCGTCAACCGCGCTTACACGCCGATACGGGGCCAGGCCCTCAGTTCAGCGCACGCCGCAGGGTCTGCAGGCGCTGCTCGATGGCGCTGCGCTCCAGGGCGTCATCGGTGCGGTCGACGAAGGTCTCGAGGTCGTTCACCGCGAGCCGCAGGTCGCCGATCTCGGCCCAGGCCAGGCCGCGGTCGCGGTACTCCACCCAGGCCTCGGGCAGCAGCACGATCAGGCGGTCCTGCACGGCCACCAGGCGCAGCCAGTCGGACTGCGTGCGGTGGATTTCCTTGAGGTTGCGCAGCAGCCGCGCCAGGATCTCGCGCGGCGTGGCCGCCTGCAGGTACAGGCCCACGGGCACGTCGAAGTCGTCCACCAGGCCGTTGCGGCGCTTGTAGGGCTCCAGGCGCTCGGACAGGTCCTCGCGGCTGAGCGACTGGCCGGTGAACGGGTCGATCACCACCTGCCCATTGGGCAGGTTGATCTTGATCATGAAATGCCCGGGGAAGTTGACGCCGCGCGCCTTCAGGCCCAGGCCCTGGGCCAGTTCCAGCCAGAGCACGGCCAGCGAGATGGGGATGCCCCGGCGCGTGCGCAGCACCGCGTTGAGGTAGCTGTTGTCGGGGTCGTAGTAGTTGTTGACGTTGCCGCCGAACCCCATGTCGCGGAAGAAGAACTGGTTGAGCACGCGCAGGCGCTGCAGCGGGCCGGCGTCGTCGGGGCAGCGGCGCCTCACGCGCGCGAGCATCTGGTCCACGTCGCCCAGCACCTGCTGCACGTCCAGATCGGGGTATTCGTCCTGCGCCACCGCGGCCGCCGCCTCGAACAGCGGCAGGGCCTCGTCGTCACGCACGAGCGACGCGAAGTAGCTCAGGGGCGTGGGCGCGGTGAACTCGTACGGAAGGGCCATGGACAGAGCGCCGGCGGGTGCGGTCCGGCTATTGTCGGACGAACTGGCGCAAGTTCAAGCCCGAGAGAACCAAGGCCCCGAAATACAAGGCGCCCGCCCCCACGATGCCCAGGGTCAGCAGGCCCACGCGCTGCAGGGCCGCCCCCTCGAAGCCCAGCCAGCCCACCCGGGCCGACAGCCAGGTGAGGTAGACCGCCAGCAACACACTGGCCGCCAGCACCTGCAGGCCGAACTTCGCCCAGCCCGGCGCCGGCCGGTAGGCGCCGCGCCGGCGCAGGCCGATCAGCAGGAAAGCCGCGTTCACCAGCGCCCCCAGGCCGATGGCCAGCGCCAGCCCGGCGTGCGCCAGGTGCGGCACCAGCACCAGGTTGAGCGCCTGCGTGAGCACGAGCACGCCGATGGCGATCTTCACCGGCGTGCGGATGTCCTGGCGCGCGTAGAAGCCCGGCGCCAGCACCTTGATGGCGATCAGCCCGATCAGGCCCGCGCCGTAGCCCATCAGGGCCGTGGCGGTCTGCTGCACGTCGGCCGTGCCGAAGCGGCCGTAGTGGTACAGCACCGCGACCAGCGGCTGGGCGAAGGTGAGCAGCGCCACGGCGCAAGGCACGGCCAGCAAGACCACCAGGCGCAGGCCCCAGTCGAGCAGGCCACTGTAGCGATCAGTGTCGCCCGTGGCCTGTGCTGCTGACAATTGTGGCAGCAGCACCACCCCCAGGGCCACGCCCAGCATGGCCGTGGGGAATTCCATCAGGCGGTCGGCGTAGGTGAGCCAGCTCACGCTGCCCACGGCCAGGTGCGAGGCGATCTGGGTGTTGATCAGCAGCGACAGCTGGGCCACGCTCACGCCCAGCAGCGCCGGCAGCATGAGCGTGAGCACCCGGCGCGTGCCCGGGTGGTTCCAGGCCGCCTTGAGCGCGGCCCAGCCCAGCCCCACCCGCGGCCACAGGCCCAGGCGGCGCAGCGCGGGCACCTGCGCGCCCAGCTGCAGCGCCCCGCCCAGCAGCACGCCGCCGGCCATGGCGTAGATGGGCGGCAGGCCCAGGCGCTCGAACCAGGGCGCGCCGAACCAGGCGGCGGCGATCATGGACAGGTTGAGCAGCACCGGCGTAACCGCCGGCACCGCGAAGCGCTTCCAGGTGTTCAGGATGCCCGCCGCCAGCGCCACG
The DNA here is from genome assembly GCF_003417535.1 of Hydrogenophaga borbori. Taxonomy (GTDB): domain Bacteria; phylum Pseudomonadota; class Gammaproteobacteria; order Burkholderiales; family Burkholderiaceae_C; genus Hydrogenophaga; species Hydrogenophaga borbori. The sequence goes on along the minus strand of NZ_QVLS01000007.1, from coordinate 270,384 downwards.
AAGGACATGAAGCCGATATAGGGGAACATCCAGCGCGTCATGACCACGGCGGCCTCGAAGCCCTCGGGCGACTGCTTGAGACCGGCCGCCATGGCGTAGACCAGCACCGGCGCGGCCAGCACGCCCAGCACGCAGGTGGCCAGCAGCGCCCAGGCCAGCACGGTGGCGATCTGGTCGACCAGGCAGCGGGTGGCCTCGTCGCCCTCCTGGGCGCGGGTGCCGGCCAGCACCGGCACGAAGGCCTGGCTGAAAGCGCCCTCGGCGAACAGCCGCCGCAACAGGTTGGGGATGCGGAAGGCCACGTTGAAGGCGTCCGTCATGGCGCTGGCGCCAAAAGTGGCCGCCATGAGCAGCTCGCGCACCAGGCCTGTGATGCGCGAGGCCAGGGTCAGCAGGGAGACGAGGGAGGCGGACTTGAACAGCGACACGGCGCAGAGTGTAAGCGGGCCCTAACCGGCAGCCGACGGGAGTGTCTGGGGCCGCCGGGGGGACCGGGCTATAATCGCGGGCTTTGCTGGCAACATCCACAAACTCTTTAGGAACACACCATGGCCACCAAGCCGAAGAAAAAGAACCCCCGCCTGGCGTCGGGCCGCAAGCGCGCGCGCCAGGACGTCAAGCTCAACGCCGCCAACAGCTCGCTGCGCTCGAAGTACCGCACCGCGGTGAAGAACGTCGAGAAGGCCGTCGTCGCCGGCGACAAGGCCAAGGCGACCGAGCTGTTCGCCAAGATGCAGGCCGTTGTCGACACCATCGCCGACAAGGGCATCTTCCACAAGAACAAGGCCGCTCGCGACAAGAGCCGCCTGTCCGCGAAGGTCAAGGGCCTGGCCGCCGCGGCCTGAGCCCCACCTCCAGCCGCCCGGGCCCCTCGGGGCCTGCCGTTTGAATCGGGTGCGCTGCCAGCAAAGCAAAAAAGCCGTCGTCAGACGGCTTTTTTGTTGCCCGCTCGTTGTCAGGTCTTGGGTGGGGGCTCGGGGAGCAGGCAGGCCTCGGCCACCTGCAGGTCGTTGTCGCGCGCGAAGTTGAGGCAGAAATCCCAGGCCATGGGCTCGGCCTCGCGCAGCTCGCCATTCACCACCACGCACTTGATGCCGTTGACGACGGTGGGCACGCACCAGGGGGAATAGCTCAGGTGGCTGCCCGGTTGCACGCCGCCGGGGCGAAAGCCGCTCATGACGCCGGCGAGGCGTTCGGCCCAATCGCTCGGGCGAAAGGTGCGTCCATCGCGGGTGATGCCCTGGATGAACACTTGCTTGGGCGTGGGTGCGGCCATCGGGTGGAGGGTACGCCTCGGATGGAGGGCTCGTGCGGGAATCGGGCCTTCGCGGCGACCGGGATCGCCGGCCGGGAGGGCAGCCAAGAATTATATCTTATATAAGACTTGTGACACCCCGGAGACCCCCGGCCGGACATGGCACCGATGCCCAGGCGTCATCGATCCTGTGCAAAACGTGTGCCTACAATCGCGCTTCAACGGCTCCCCACCTGCCCCGCAGGCGTTGAGCCGATTTCTTTTTTCTGGCCCGCCCTCGGAGAGTCCCCGCATGAACGCCGCGCTGAAACCCGTCGCCTCGCCCCACGTGATGAACACCTACGGCCGCCTGCCGATCGCGCTGTCGCACGGCCGAGGCTGCCGCGTGTGGGACACGAACGGCAAGGAATACCTCGACGGGCTCGCCGGCATCGCCGTCAACACCCTGGGGCACGCCCACCCCAAGCTGGTGCCCGCGCTGCAGGACCAGATCGCCAAGCTGATCCACAGCAGCAACTACTACCACGTGCCCGACCAGGAGCGCCTGGCGCAGATGCTGGTGGAGCGCTCCGGCCTCACCAACGTGTTCTTCTGCAGCACCGGGCTGGAGGCCAACGAGGCCGCGCTCAAGCTGGCGCGCAAGTACGGCCACGACAAGGGCATCGAGCGCCCCGAGATCGTGGTCTACGAAAAGGCCTTTCACGGCCGCTCCATCGCCACGCTGTCGGCCACCGGCAACCCCAAGGTGCAGGCCGGCTTCGGCCCGCTGGTCGAAGGCTTCGTGCGCGTGCCCGCGAACGACATCGAGGCGCTGAAGAAGGCCACCGCGAACAACCCCAACGTGGTCGCGGTGTTCTTCGAGACCATCCAGGGCGAAGGCGGCATCAACCCGATGCGCGCGCAGTACCTGAAGGATGTGCGCGCCCTGTGCGACGAGCGCGACTGGCTGCTCATGATCGACGAGGTGCAGTGCGGCATGGGCCGCACCGGCAAGTGGTTCGCCCACCAGTGGGCCGGCATCGTGCCCGACGTGATGCCCCTGGCCAAGGGCCTGGGCTCGGGCGTGACCATCGGCGCCGTCGTGGCCGGCCCGAAGGCGGCCAACATCTTCCAGCCGGGCAACCACGGCACCACCTTCGGTGGCAACCCGCTGTCCATGCGCGCGGGCGTCGAGACCATCCGCATCATGGAAGAGGAAGGCCTGCTGGCCAACGCGGAGCGCGTGGGCGCGCACCTGCGCGCCGCCCTGGACAAGGGCCTGGCCGGCGTGGCCGGCGTGAAGGACATCCGCGGCCAGGGCCTGATGCTGGGCATCGAGCTGGCCAAGCCCTGCGGCGCCATCCTGCAGCGTGCGGCCGACGCCGGCCTGCTGCTGTCGGTGACGGCCGACAGCGTGATCCGCCTGGTGCCGCCGCTGATCCTCAGCACGGCCGAGGCCGATGAGATCGCCGCCATCCTGGTGCCGCTGGTCAAGGCCTTCCTGGCGGAATGAGCGCGCCCATGTCGACCAGCATCCGCCACTACCTGCAGTTCAAGGACCTGGGCGCCGAGGAATACGCCCATCTGTTCGAGCGCGCGGCCTTCATCAAGCGCAAGTTCAAGGCGGTCGAAAAGTACCAGCCCTTCGCCGACCCCGACCGCACCCTGGCCATGATCTTTGAGAAGGCCAGCACGCGCACGCGCGTGAGCTTCGAAGCCGGCATGTACCAGATGGGCGGCTCGGTGGTGCACCTGACCACCGGCGACAGCCAGCTCGGCCGCGCCGAGCCGATCGAAGACAGCGCGCGCGTCATCAGCCGCATGGTCGATCTGGTGATGATCCGCACCTTCGAGCAGGCCAAGATCGAGCGCTTCGCCGCGCACTCGCGCGTGCCCGTCATCAACGGCCTGACCAACGAGTTCCACCCCTGCCAGATCCTGGCCGACCTGTTCACCCTGGTGGAATACCGCCCCGCGCCGAGCGGCAAGCCCCTGGACGCGATCCGCGGCAAGGTAGTGGCCTGGGTGGGCGATGGCAACAACATGGCCAACACCTGGCTGCAGGCGGCCGAGCTGCTGGGTTTCACCGTGCACGTGAGCACGCCGGGCGGCTACGAGGTCGACCCGGTGCTCGCCGGCATCAGCAACCGCGGCTGCTACAAGGTATTCAAGGACCCGCGCGAGGCCTGCCGCGGCGCCGACCTGGTGACCACCGACGTCTGGACCAGCATGGGCTTCGAGGCCGAGAACGAGGTGCGCCGCCAGGCCTTCGCCCAGTGGTGCGTGGACGAGGCCATGATGCAACTCGCCAAGCCCGACGCGCTCTTCATGCACTGCCTGCCCGCGCACCGCGGCGAGGAGGTCGCCGCCGAGGTGATCGACGGCCCGCAGAGCGTGGTCTGGGACGAGGCCGAGAACCGCATGCACGCGCAGAAGGCCCTGATGGAGTACCTGCTGCTGGGCCGCGTGGCCTGAGGCCATGTCGGCCTGCACGAGCTGCGGCGCCTGCTGCGCGTGCTTTCGCGTGGACTTCTCGGTCCACGAGATGGAGGACATGGGCGGCGGCGTGCCCGCTGGCCTGGCGGTCGAGCTCACGGGCCACACCATGCGCCTGCGCGGCACCGACCATTCGCCGCCGCGCTGCGCGGCGCTGACCGGCCGGGTGGGCCACAAAGCCAGCTGCGGCATCTACGAGTGGCGACCCTCCCCCTGCCGCGAATTCGAGGAAGGCAGCGAGGCCTGCGCCCGCGCCCGCGCGCGGCACCAGCTGCCGCCACTCGACGGCGCGGCGTGAACACGGGCCCGAAACTTCAGACCTGAAGTTTTCCGTCAGCTGTTGGCAATAACCGACACCACGGGTATTTTTGCGGTGCTACCTTCGCCGCGCCATGAAAACGCTCTGGGACATTTCCCCTCCCGTTCACGCGGGCACACCGGTTTTTCCCGGTGACACCGCGTACGCGCAGCAGTGGGTCGCCAGCATCGGCCCGGGCTGCCCGGTGAACGTCAGCGCCATCACGCTCTCCCCCCACGTGGGCGCGCACGCCGACGCGCCGCTGCACTACGACCCGCACGGCGCGCCCATCGGCGAGGTGCCGCTGGACGCCTTCATCGGCCCCTGCCGCGTGATCCACGCGATCGGTGCCGGCCCGCTGATCCGGCCCGAGCACCTCGCGCACGCGCTGACGGACCCGCCGCCGCGCGTGCTGGTGCGCGCCTACGCCCGCATGCCGCAGGACGCCTTCGACCAGGACCTGCCCGCCTTCGCGCCCGAGACCGTGGAGCAACTCGCCGACCTCGGCGTGGTGCTCATCGGCATCGACAGCGCCAGCATCGACCCGGCGAGCAGCAAGACGCTGGACAGCCACCAGGTGATCCGCCGCCGCGGCCTGCGCGTGCTGGAAAACCTGCTGCTCGACGGCGTGCCCGAAGGCGACTACGAACTCATCGCCCTGCCCCTGAAGCTCAGCACAGCCGACGCCTCCCCCGTGCGCGCGGTGCTGCGATCGCTCTGACCCCCGCCCTGTCCCGCTTGGCCTGAGCCCCCGACGGCCTTTCCACCACCATGACCACCACCCGACAAGACTGCCGCGCGCTCGACGCGAAAGACCCGCTGCGCGCGCTGCGCGATCTCTTCGACATCCCGGCGGACACGATCTACCTCGACGGCAACTCGCTCGGCGCCATGCCGCGCTCGGCGCCCGCGCGCGTGGCCGAGGTGGTCACCCGCGAATGGGGCCGCGACCTGATCCGCAGCTGGAACAGCGCCGGCTGGTTCGAGATGCCGCGCAAGGTGGGCGACCAGATCGCTCGCCTGATCGGCGCCGCGCCGGGCACCACCATCGCCACCGACAGCACCAGCGTGAACCTGTTCAAGGCGCTCAGCGCCGCGCAGCGCATCAGCGCCGAGACCCGCCCCGGCCGCTGGCGCATCGTCAGCGAACGCAGCAACTTCCCCACCGACCTCTACATCGCCGAGGCCCTGTGCAAGGACAAAGGCTGGGAGCTGGTGCTGGTGGAGCCGCACGAGATCGCCGAGGCCCTGAAGGACGAGAAGCTGGCGATCCTGATGCTCACGCACGTGAACTACCGCACCGGCGCCATGCACGACATGGCCGCCATCACCCAGGCGGCGCACGCCGCCGGCGCCCTGGTGGTCTGGGATCTGGCGCACAGCGCCGGCGCGGTGCCCGTGGACCTGAGCGGCGCCGACGCCGACTTCGCCGTGGGCTGCGGCTACAAGTACCTCAACGGCGGCCCGGGTGCGCCGGCCTTCGTCTGGGTCAATCCCAGGCACGCCGAGCGCTGCTGGCAGCCGCTGGCCGGCTGGTGGGGGCACGACAAGCCCTTCGCCTTCACGCCCGACTACCAGCCGGCGCCCGGCATCGTGCGCTACCAGTGCGGCACGCAGCCCATGATCAGCCTGGCCGCCCTCGAATGCGGCGTGGCCACCGTGCTGGCGGCCGAGCCCCTGGGTGGCATGGCGGCGCTGCGCCGCAAGTCGCTCGCGCTCACCGACCTGTTCATCGCGCTGGTGGAAGAACGCTGCGCGGGCCACGGCCTGTCGCTGGTGACGCCGCGCGAGCACGCCCGCCGCGGCTCGCAGGTCTGCCTCTCGATCACCGTGAGCCCCCCCGCTCCACCGCTGCGCGGGTCGCTGCCCCCCGAGGGGGCGCCCACCGGCTTGGGGCGGCCCGGCGCCGGTGGCGAAGGCGCCTATGCCATCGTGCAGGCCCTGATCGCGCGCGGCGTGATCGGCGACTACCGCGCGGGCGACGGCGCGGGCCACCCCGACATCCTGCGCTTCGGCTTCACGCCGCTGTACCTGGGCTTCGAGGACGTGTGGAACGCCGTCGAGCACCTGCGCGAGGTGCTGCAGAGCGGCGAGTGGCAGCGGCCCGAGTTCAATCGCCAGCACGCGGTGACCTGAATGCCTTGCCCGCACGACCCCATGAACGACACCCCCCAACGCCCCGAAGACGTGGTGCGCGAGGAGCGCGCCCAGCTCGACTTCAGCCGCGACATGAGCTATGGCGACTACCTGCAGCTCGACGCCGTGCTCAACGCACAGAAGCCGCTGTCGCCCGCGCACGACGAGATGCTCTTCATCGTGCAGCACCAAACCAGCGAGCTGTGGATGAAGCTGATGCTGCACGAGCTGCACGCGGCCGTGGCCCACATCGCGCGCGACGAGCTGCCGCCGGCCTTCAAGATGCTCGCGCGCGTCAGCCGCATCATGGAACAGCTGGTGCACGCCTGGGACGTGCTGGCCACCATGACGCCACCCGAGTACAGCGCGCTGCGTCCCTACCTGGCGCGCTCCAGCGGCTTCCAGAGCCACCAATACCGCTGCATCGAGTTCGCCATGGGCAACAAGAACGCCGCCATGCTGCAGCCGCACGCCCACCACCCGCAGCGGCTGGCCACGGTGCGCGCCGCCTACGAAGCGCCCTCGCTCTACGACGAGTGCCTGCGCCTGCTCGCGCGGCGCGGCCTGCCGGTGCCACAGAGCCACCTGCAGCGCGACTGGACCCAGCCCTACGAGGCCAGCGACGCCGTGGAGCAGGCCTGGCTGATCGTCTATCGGGACCCCAAGGCCCACTGGGACCTGTACCAGCTCGGCGAAGAGCTCACCGACCTGGAGGACACCTTCCGGCTCTGGCGCTTCCGCCACGTCACCACGGTGGAGCGCGTGATCGGCTTCAAGCGCGGCACCGGCGGCACCGGCGGCGTGAGCTACCTGCGCAAGATGCTCGACGTGGTGCTGTTCCCCGAGATCTGGCGCCTGCGCACCGACCTCTGAGGCCGCTCAGAGCGGCCCGCGCAGGCTGTCCACGGGGTTGGGCGGCCCCCGCCAGGCGCGCTCGCAGTCGGCGCGCGCGCGCCGGAACACCGCCTCGCCCAGGCCCGCGCGCAGCTCCAGCATGAGCGGCTGCACCCAGCGCGCCGCCGCCTCGCGCCCCACCAGGTCCACCAGCGTGGCCCAGCCCATGGCCAGCCGCTCATAGGCCTGAGCCGGCTCGCCGCGCTCCACGTGCACGGCGGCGGCCTGACTCACGGCGTCCAGGTAGGTGATGGCGTCGCGCATCTCCAGCGCGCCCCGGCGCGCCATGTCCAGGCGCTGCAGGGCCTCGGCGCGCTCGCCCAGGGCCCGCGAGAGGCGCGCGCCCAGCAGGCCGCGCCGCGCGGCGGCGTCGCCGGAGCTGTCGCCGATCGCCGCCAGGCCCTGCCAGAGCTCGTCGGCCCGCCGGGGGTCGTGGTTCATCAGGGCGGCCACGGCCGCCAGCCGGGCGGCCTCGGCATCGCCCGACAGCCCCTGCGCGGAAAACAGGCTGGCCGCCCGCAGGAAGCGTTGCGTCGCGCCTTCGGTGTCGCCCACGGACAGCGACTCGCGGGCCTGCGCCAGCAAGGTGTCCGCCACATCGTGTGCCCGCTCTCGGGCGCTCTCGGTCGTCCAGCCCACCGGGCCAGGCACGGTGTCGTCGTACGCACCCATGACCGCCTCCTTTGCGCCGCCCGCAAAGGCAGCAGACCGAAGCTTAGATCAGCCGGCGAGGCCGCCGGCTCCGCTTTCTCCCCTATGCAGAAATGGGCATAACACGCGCCCGCGGCCCCGCTCCGGAACCCCGGCCGGCCCTGCGCCACAGAGCCGGCAGCGCTGTCACACCGCTTGCTATACCGGCCGATGTCCACCTCACTCGAACTGCTTTTGGGTCCCGCGCCCCCCGGCACCCCCGCCCACCGGCGGCGGCTGCGCAGCGACGATGGCATTGCACTGCGTCTCACGAGCAACGCGGGCGACGACCAGGTGATGCTGCTCAGCTCGCCCGGCCACCTGCCGCCCGGCACCGAGCTGGGCACCCCACGGAGCCTGTGGCACCACACGCTGGCGCACCCGCGCCGCCCGGGCCTGCGGCTGTCGCTGGTGGTGCCCGCGGGCAGCGTCCGCGTGCACCTGATGGATGTCTGGCCACGGCACGCCGTGCCACCGCAGGCCCTGGCCGAGGTGCTCGACGAACACAGCCGGCGCCACCGGCTCTGGCGCGCGGCGCTGGCCGCGGACGGGACCGAGGACCACGGGGCCATCGACGGCACGCGCCTCACGCCCGATCACTGGGCCATCCTGCCCCACCCCTACGCCTGACCGACGCGGCGCGCCATCGCTGCCGCTGTTCACGCCCCCTCTATCGCCATGAATCGCCTCCCCGCCCCGCTCACTCCCGCTCGGAACACACCCCCGGTCTTCCTGCCACCGCAGATCCCGCCCACGCGGCACCCGGCGCCGCACACCGTGGCGCAAAGCCCGTTCCCGACGCCGGGGTACCAGCCCGACCACACGGACGGGGACGACTTCACCAGCCCGTCACAGAGCTGGCTGCAGGAGCACGACCTGGGGTTCGACTTCGAGCAAGGCTTCGCGCTCGGCCCCTCGCCTTCGGCGTTCGACACACAGCCCCCGGTCGATGACAACGCGCCCGAACAACCCACGCCGACCAGGGCCCTCCCGCCGGTGCTGAAGGCCCTCCACCTGATCAGCGAAAAGCAGAAAGGCCAGGCGCACCGCCAGCTGAAGCAGTGCGCGACGGTAGAGCAGGCCCTGGTGGAGATGCTGGCGGCCAGCAATTCCGGGAAGCGCGGCAACGGCCCCTCCCCCGCGCGGGTGGTGTCGGTGCTCGGGTTGTTGGCCCGGCTTCCCCTGAAGTCACCTGTGCGTGGCACGTTTGCCTGTCTGTGTCTCGTTCGAATGCGCGTGGAGCGCAGCGCCAAGGGGGCGGCCAAGCGCTACATCGACCTCGCGAATGCACTGCCGCCCCAGTTCCCGACCGATGAACTGGGGCCTTACCAGCAAGTCCTTATCGAGTGCGGCCGCCAGGCGATCCAACAGATCCGAGACGAAGACGTTGAGCATTTCAAGCAGCAGCCAAGCGAGGCGCTCGATGCACTGACTCGCATTGAAAGCCGGCTGATGGAGTACCAAGCCCAGCCTTGCTCCCCACCACAGGTATCGATTGAGGCGTTGCGCCGGCAGGTCGGCGTGCGGTATCCGCTGCGGGGCACTCACTCCGCGTCAAGCTTGAAGCGCCGCCATGAGCGCATCGTCGCCGAAACTACGCCTGCGGATGCCGTCGACGAGGCAGACGAAGAGAACATGTCGCCCACGGGGGAGCAGCGGCCCCTGCCCGCGGGGGTCGGCCGGCACGCGATGAGGCCCGTGCCGCCCTCCCCCGATCTCGCGGCCCCGGGGCCGATGCGTTCCTGGGGCATTCCACCGCAACCCGTGGCCACCTGGGGACCCGCGCGCTTCGCCGGTGAACTGCACGCGATGGTGCTGCGCGGCAGCCTCATCGTGCGGCAACCGGTCGCACAGGCCTTGCAGGTGTTTGCCACCTGTCCCAACCGGCAAGGCCTGACCAGGGCCTTGCCCAGCATCCACGATGCACAAGGATTTCTGGACATGCTGAACCTGATGCTCGGCCTGAACCCCTCGGCGGCGGGCGAGCTCGCGCTGCACACGGCGCTCAACTACATCGAACGTGGCCTGGTCATGCCGGACGCGGTGGCCACGGCCGTGGTCGGCGCCTTGTCGCAGGTGAGCGCCTGGCCTCAGGACGTGCCCTTCAGCCTCACGCTGATGAACCAGGTGGGCCTGCAGCCCCCCTTGGTTCGCGAGGCGGTGGCCAACCTGATCGACCGCCTGCTCCACGGCCCTGGGTGATCCACCGCACCCGCGCGCCCTGCATCGGCCGCGTGCGCCAGCCCTCGCTCAGCTCGGGCGGATGTTGTTGCGCCGGATCACGTCGGCCATGGCGGCGGTGTCGGCCTTGATGCGGCGCGCCAGACCCTCGGGCGAGGTGCCGGCCACGGCCCAGCCCTGGTTCAGGATCTTCTCGCGCACCTCGGGGCGGCGCACGATCTCGGTGAGCAGCGTGGCCAGCCGGTTCACGTGCGCCTTGGGCAGGCTGTTGGGCGCGGCCACGGCGTTCCAGATCTCCAGCTGGAAGTCCTTCACGCCGGCCTCGGCCAGGCTGGGCACATCGGGCACCACGGCGCTGCGGCCGGCCGAGGTGACGCCGATGGCGTGCAGCTTGCCGGCCTTGACCTGCGCCATGGCCAGGCCCGGCGGCAGCAGCGACATCTGGATCTGCCCGCCGATCATGGCCGCCATCACCTGCGGGTTGCCGGGGTACGGCACGTGCACCGCGCCCAGGCCGGCGCGCGACTTCAGCAATTCCATGCCCAGGTGCGCCACCGTGCCGATGCCCGGCGTGCCGTAGTTCCACTTGTCCCCATTGCGGCGCGCGGCCTCCAGGAAGGCGCGCGCATCGGCCGGCGTGCCCGGCGCGCCCGTCAGCAGCAGCGGCGCCACGGCGATCAGCGACACCGGCGTGAGGTCGGTGAGCGGGTCGTAGGTGGTGGCGGGGTTGAGGATCTTGGCGATTGTCATGTTGCCGTTGATCATCAGCCCGATGGTGTGGTCGTCGTCGGCGCGCGCCACCTGGGCCGCGGCCACGTTACCGCCGGCGCCGGGGCGGTTCTCCACCACCACCGGCTGGCCCAGCAGGCCCTGCAGCGGGTCGGCCAGGGTGCGGGCCATCAGGTCGGGCGAGGAGCCGCCGGGGAAGCCCACCACGATCTTGAGCGGGCGGCTGGGCCATGCGGGTTGGGCCAGGGCGGCGGGCAGCGCGGCGGCGGCGGCCAGCGCGGCACCGGTGGCGATGGCTTGGCGTCGGGTGGTGGGCTTCAGTGGCATGCGGGTCTCCAGCGGTTGTCAGGGGTTCGCGGAAGCGGGCCGGGGCGGTGCGCCCGGGCCGGCGTAGAGCCAGGGATTGTCCAACAGGCGTTCGCCCAGCACGCCCATGGCGGTGTCGCGGCCCAGACGCAGCAGGCCGCTGGCGTGGAAGATGCGCCCATTGCGGCGCGAGCGGCGCTGCACGCGGGCGTTGCGGGCCCAGCGCGCCTGGGCGTAGCGCGCGAAGCGCTCGGGCCAGTCGGCCACCGTGGCGCCCCGAGCGAGGTGCCCCAGCACCCAGGCGTCTTCCAGGGCCATGGCCGCGCCCTGCGCGAGGTAGGGGCGCATGGGGTGCGCGGCGTCGCCCAGCAGGGCCACCGCGCCGCGCGCCATGTCGGCGGGGCCACGCAGCGGATCGCGGTCGTGCAGCACCCAGCGCGTCCAGCCGGGCACCGCAGCCAGCCAGTCGGCCAGCGGCCCGGCGATGGGGCCGAGCGCGGCGCTCAGCTCGCCGGCCTCGGCCGGCTGCGACCAGCTGCTGGCCTCCAGCCCGCCCGCCTCGCCCTGCACCACGGCCACCAGGTTGAAGGCCTCGCCGCGCCGCACGGGGTAGTGCACCACGTGCAGCCGGGGGCCCAGCCACACGCCCACCGAGGGATCGCGCATCGCGGCGGGCAGCGCCTCCGCGGGGATCAGGCCACGGTAGGCCAGGTGGCCGGTGCGGCGGGGCGGCGCGGCGTCGAATCCGCCCTGGCGCACGCGGCTCCAGAGGCCGTCGCAGCCGATCAAGGCCTGGCCGGCCAGCTGATCGCCGCTGGCCAGGGTGAGCGACACGCCCGGCCCGCTCGGCCGCCAGGACTCGGCGCGCGCCCCCAGGCGCCACGACACGCAGGCCTCCTGCGCCACGGCGCGCTGCAGCAGCGCGTGCAGGTCGGCGCGGTGCAGGCAGGCATAGGCCTGGCCGTGGCGCGCCACGGCGGCGTCGCCCAGCGCCAGTTGGCCCAGCGAGCGACCGCTGCGCGCGTCGCGCACGCGCAGCGCCTCGGGAAAAGCGGCGGCCTCGCGCAGCGCGGGCAGCAGGCCCCAGTCGGCCAGCACGCGCACCGCGTTGGGCCCCAATTGCAGGCCCGCGCCGATCTCGCCGAACGCAGGGGCCTGTTCCAGGACGGTGACGGCCTGGCCCTGGCGCGCCAGGGCCAGGGCCGCACCCAGTCCGCCGATGCCGGCGCCGGCCACGAGCAAGGGAAGGTTCATGCGGGGAATGGTATCGGCTGGGCCTCATCGAGCCTCGTGCAACGAAGGTGCCTGGGGAACGCATCCCGCGCCCGCCCCACACAGCGTCGTGCCCTTGCCCCCCGTCCGTGTACCGGGAGACGCCGTGTCCTTCATGCTCGAACAGCTCTTCGGCCCCGCGCCTCACGGCGTTTCACCCAACGAACGCGCGCTGCGCAGCGACGACGGCGTTCTGCTGCGGTTCAGCGCCGATGCCGATGACGACCGGCTCACGCTGATGAGCTCACCGGGCCGTCTGCCCGCCGCGCACGTGGCACCTGCCACCTGGCATCACACCTTGAACCATGGCGGCTTCGAACACATGCGCTGCTCGCTGCTGACGATGCCCGCCACGGACCCGCCTTGGCAGCGCCTTTGCCTGCTGGATGTGTGGTGCCGCCACGGCCTGCAAGCCCATCGCCTGCAAGCCTGGCTGGACGACCATGCGCGGCGCCACCGCGCCTGGCTCCATCTGCTGGCCGAGGGCGGACATCAGGGCATCGCCCGCCCGAACGAGGGCTTCGCCGCCCGTTCCGCCATGGCCGCGGCGCACGACCTCTCTGGCCGCTTCGTCTGACCTGCTCCATCGAGCCCCCTGCGTCCCATGCTCTGCCGCACCACCGCCACCGCGACCACCACCACCACTGGCTCCCCCGGCTACCCATCGGGCATGGGCAGCCCACGAGCGAGCGCCGGCGTCCCCCACCCGACGCATCCCCCTGGCATCACGGTCACGGGGTACCAACAGGAGGCCCCGACCGACAACGCCGCCCACGACGCGAGCGCTGCCCTGGATTCCGCGCTCCAGGTGCCCGCGCTGTTTGGGGCGTTCGCGAAACTCAGGCCATCGGATCACACCTGCGCCTGGTCGAAATGCGTCAGCTACGCCCAAGGTTTCAAGCTCACCCTGGCCGCCTCCAGCGGCGGATACCCCCGTTGGGGGCTTGAAAAGCCCTGCCGGCTGGCCGTGCAATTTTCAATCTTCGAAAAGATTGAGTTCATATTGCCGCACCAATGGCACCCCATATATTCCTGCATGTGCCTGGCGAATATGCACTTGACGCCAGCCATCCGGAATGGCGGCCGCTGCCTGCAATTAATGGCCAAGGCCCTACCTGAAGAAGTCTGGCCCGCAGAGTTGAATGCCTACCATGAGCTGTGCCAGCGCCAAGCACGCCACGCCATCCGCAAAATTCTCAAGAACCTCGACAAATACCCGACGCCCGATGCATGGGCCGCCGCGCTGACTCAAATCACAAACAAGCTCGACGCCTACAAAAACAACCCACCCGCTGGATGTCAATGGACGGAGGAGCAACTGGAGCAGGTCGAATTGCCAGACCGTCTGTTCGAACCGATCCGCCACAGCAGCGCCGTCCCCATGCCAACGGCACCAGCCCTTGAATACACCGACCTGGCAAGGGCACATGCGGAAACCCTCGAGGCACCGCAAGCGATCGTCACCGCCCCTCAAACAGGGCGCGCGCACCCTCCGGCCCGCTCACGGCCCGCCGTCTTCAACGCCATTGAAGCACTGCTGAGCGGCCGCCATGTCCGGCAACGCAATTCGTCCGCGGGGCTGGCCCTGAGCCTGTGCGCCAACTACCCGCAAGCGTTCCACATCCTCCTGCTCGGCACCGCCCACGGGAAAACGAACCCGCTGTCGGATTCGCCGGGCATTAGAACGGAGGCGGTTTACCGCATCCTGGCAACAATGGATGAAATTCCGCGGTACGCGCAGGAGAAATCCATTCTCGCCTGCATGATGCTGATCAATTTTCACCTGCCACGCAGCACACACCACCTCGACGCACGCTTCAACCTATTGGCCGACGCCCTGCCTTCGGGCAACAGCGGCGAAGAATGGCCGCCTGAACTCCGGGATTTCCGCGTCTTGTGCATCCAGCAGGCCTGGCGCCACATCCACCTGCTCCGATCCGAGCAATACAGGAGGGACCAGCCTCTCAACAAGAGGGCTGGCGTCCCATTGCCGAACAGGGTGCGCCGGGCGCTGAACAGAATTGCCACCAAGCTCAATGCGCACGCCGGTCAGGATGCGTTTTATCACCTGCCCGAGGCAATGGTTCCCCCGCCCTACACCATCGAGCAGCTGAAGTCACCGCTGCTCCTGCCGCCCGATTTCCTGGCGCGTTTCCGCGCGGGCCGGCAGCCGTCGACCCGGCAAGAGCAAGCACAGGCATCGGTCTTGTGGGCCAGGCCTGCGTGGCGCACGCCAGGGCGCAACGCCCCTGGCTTGCCCATGCCCGGGGAAGCCGCGCCAGCCAGGGCGCTGGCACCCGCCATCGCGTGGGGGCCTATCGAGCTCGTCGCCGCAGCGGTTCAGGCCAACCCGACCATCCTCATCAGCGACGGCATGGGGCGCTTCCTCAACGCATTCCTCTGGGCGGGCGACAACGCCGAACGCATGCGCTGCCTGCAACAGCAGAGCACCGCCACCCATGTGGAGCTGCTGCGCTTGGTCTTCTGGCTCGTGGCGGCCGGCGTCGCCCGGGAAATGGCGGAATGCTCGCCGCACATCCCCGAACTGCAGGCCGCCTACGACGACCTGCTGCGCCAGTATTGACGACAGCGCGGGGCCCAAGGCCCTTCTTCAAAGCACCCGCTTGAACCACGCCAGCGACAGCCCCGCCGCCAACACCACCAGCCCCGCCGCCAGCAGGGCCAGCAGCCCGGAGACCTCGGTCTCCTTCTTCTCCACCGTCAAGCGCGAGCTCAGCGACTGGTAGATCTGTTTCAGGTTCTCGGCGGTGCCGGCGTAGAAGTACTCGGCCTTGGTGGTGCGCGCCACGTCCTTGAGGGTGTCCTCGTCCAGGCGCACGCGCATGGACCAGCCTTCGAAGCCGATCACCTCGCCCTCGACCGTGCCCACGCCCACGGTGTAGACGCGCACACCCCGGTCGGCCGCCATCTTGGCGGCCTCGGCCGTGTCCACGCCGGTGGTGCGCTGGCCGTCGGTGAGCAGGATGATCGCGGCCGAACCGTACGAGCCCGGTTCCACCGGCTGGAAGGCCTTCTCCTCGTTGTTGCGCGGCTGGTCGAGCGAGCGGCCGCGCGGCGCGAAGGGGTCGGTGTTGCGGCTGTAGGTCATGTCGGTCAGGCTGATGCGCTGCTCGGGAAACAGCTCGGACAGCGAGACCACGATGGCGCTGCCGATGGCGGTGGCGCGCTGCAGCTGGAACTTGTCGATGGCGGTGACCAGGTCCTCGCGGCTGAGGGTGATCGGCTGCACCACCTGGGCCGAACCGGCGAAGGCCACGATGCCCACCTTCACGTGGCGCGGCAGCTCGGCCAGGAAGGCCTTGGCCGCGTTCTGCGAGGCCACCAGGCGGTTGGGCGCCACGTCCTCGGCGCGCATGCTGCCCGACACGTCCATCGCCAGGATGATGGTCTGCTGGGTGGACGGCAGCGTGATGCTGGCCGAGGGCCGCGCCGCCGCCAGCAGCATGGCCGCCAGCGCCAGCAACAGCAGCATCGGCGGCACGTGGCGCCGCCAGCCCGGGCCCTTGCCCAGGGCCTCGCGCACGATGGACAGGTTGGCGTAACGCAGCGCCGTGCGCTGGCGCCGGCGCAGCAGCCACAGGTAGAGCAGCACCAGCAGCGGCAGGACCAGCAGCAGCCACAGCATCTGCGGCCACAGGAAGCTCACGGGCGGCAGCCATCCGTTCATAGCAAAACCTCCGCGCGATGCGCTGCGATGCGAGCCCCTTCGGGCGGCCGTGCGGTGTTCATGCTCGCATTCCTTCTCGGGTTCGGCGGGGCAGCTGCGTGGGCATGGGCCGTCCGAGCGCGCCGTGGCGCACGCGCCGCTCGCGCAGGTCCACGAAGCGCAGCACCGCGTCGCTCAGGTCCTCGTCGGTGGCGAGTTCCAGCGTGTCCACGCCAGCGCGCGCCAGGCTGTCGCGCAACTGCGCCTCGCGCTGCGCGGCGATGCGCGCGAAGCGCTGGCGAAAGCCCTTGTCGCTCGTGTCGACCTCGATCTGCTCGCCGGTTTCGGCGTCGCGGATGGGGATCAGGCCCAGGTCGGGCAGCTCCAGCTCCAGCGGGTCGACCAGGCGCACGGCCACCACGTCGTGGCGGCGCGCCAGCTCGCCCAGCGGCCGTTCCCAGCCGGGTTGGCTGATGAAGTCGGACACCACGAAAACGGTGCTGCGCTGGCGCACGGTGAAGACGGCGCCGCGCAGCAGGTCGCCCAGGCGCGTGGCGGCGGTGCCGGCGGGCGCGGGCGCTTTCCCCGTCGAGGCGGGCATCAGCATCTGCAGCAGGCGCAGCACGTGCAGGCGCCCGCCGCGCGCCGGCAGCATGGCCTCCACCCGCGCGCGGCCGCGCGAGCCGTACACCATGGCGCCCACTCGGTTGCCCTGGCCCGAGATGAGACGCGCCAGCACCGCCGTGAAGCGCAGCAGCACGTCGCTCTTGCGCTGCTCGCCCGAGCCGAAGTCCACCGAGGGACTGAGGTCGAGCAGGAACCAGGCCGCCATCTCGCGGTCCTCGGTGAACACCCGCACGTGCGGCTGCTGCAGCCGCGCGGTGACGTTCCAGTCGATGTGGCGCACATCGTCGTGCAGCTGGTACTCGCGCAGGTCGGCCAGGTCCAGGCCGCTGCCGCGCATGAGGGTCTTGTAGTGGCCCTGCAGCAGGCCGTCGAGCCGGCGCAGCACGGTCCACTCCAACTGGCGCAGCAGCGCATCGGCGCGCTGCGCGGCGGGCGACCTCGCCGCGTCGCCCGGCGGGACGGCGGGGGCTTGGCCGAACAGGCGCTTGAACATGTCAGGCCGCCCGCCTCTCGGCTTCCAGGGGCCGCGCCGGCGGCGGGATGTGTTTCATGATGCGCGCGATCAGCGCCTCGCTGCTGAGGCCCTCGGACAGGCCTTCGTAGGACAGCACCACGCGGTGGCGCAGCACGTCGGGCACCAGGTCGACCATGTCCTCGGGCAGGGCATAAGCGCGGCCGCGCAACATGGCCAGGGCGCGAGCGCCCTCCACCAGGCCGATGGTGGCGCGCGGACTGGCGCCGAAGGTGATGAGACCGGCCATGTCCTTGATGCCGTGCTTGTCCGGGCTGCGCGTGGCCGACACCAGGCGCACCGCGTACTGCACCAGCGAGGGGTCCACGTAGACCTCGCGGCACACCGCCTGCAGCGCGGCCAGCTGCTCGGTGGTGGCGACCGCGTTCACCCGCACCGCGGGACCGGTGACGCGCTCGACGATGACGTACTCCTCCTCGTCGCTCGGGTAGTCCACCAGCACCTTCATCATGAAACGGTCCACCTGCGCCTCGGGCAACGGGTAGGTGCCTTCGGTCTCGATCGGGTTCTGCGTGGCCATCACCACGAAGGGGCGCGGCACGGGGTGGGTCTCGCCCGCGATGGTCACCTGGCGCTCCTGCATCACCTCGAGCAGCGCGCTCTGCACCTTGGCCGGCGCGCGGTTGATCTCGTCGGCCAGCAGCAGGTTGGCGAACACCGGGCCGAGCGCGGTGCTGAAATCGCCGGTCTTCTGGTTGTAGATGCGCGTGCCGACCAGGTCGGCCGGCACCAGGTCGGGCGTGAACTGGATGCGCTTGAAGCGCCCCTGGATCGCCTCGGCCAGCGTCTTCACGGTAAGCGTCTTGGCCAGACCGGGCACGCCCTCCACCAGCAGGTGGCCCTGCGCCAGCAGCGCCACCATCACGCGCTCGAGGAAACGGTCCTGGCCGACGACCACGCGTTTGACCTCATAGAGGATCTCCTCCATCAGCTGGGCAGTCTCGGGGGCGTTGGTGTCGCTCATGAAGGGCTCCGGTCGGTGGATGAGGGGCTCAGAACGGGGGCAGGCCCGCGGCGCTGGCGGCGCTTTCGATGGGCACGGCAAAACCGATGCCCACGAAGGTGCGGGCGCTGGTGGGGTTGAGGATGCCGGTGACGATGCCGACCACCTCGCCGTCCATGGTGACCAGCGGGCCGCCGGAATTGCCGGGGTTGGCCGCGGCGTCGAACTGGATCAGGTTGCCGATGACCTGCTTGCCCTCGGGCGACTTGAACTCGCGGTCGAAGCCGGAGATGACGCCGGCCGACACCGAGGGCCCGATGCCGAAGGGAAAGCCCACCGCCACCACCTGGTCGCCGGCGTTCAGGTCGTTGGTGGAGCGAAGGGTGGCCGCGATCAGGTCGTCGGGGATGGTCTGGGCCTGCAGCACGGCCAGGTCGTTCTCGGGCTGCGCCCCGGTGACGGTGGCGCCCGATTCGCTGCCGTCGGCGAAGGTGATCTTGAGCCGGTCGGCGCCCTGCACCACGTGCAGGTTGGTCAGGATCACGCCCTTGTCGATGATCACCACACCGGTGCCCACCCCTTGCTCGGTCTCCTTGCCCTTCTCGTCCTTGCCGTAGGACAGCACACGCACCACGGCGGGGCGGATCTTCTCGGCCGCGCGCGCGGCCGGCGAGGGCATCACCTGGGTGGTGAGCGTGCGCAGCACGGCGGCGTCGATGTCCTTCTGCGTGAGCGCGGCGGCGCCGCCCGCCTGGCGCTGCCACACCAGCACGATCAGGGCGATGGACAGCAGGGCGATGGCCGCCCACATGACGCGGGGGCTGGCCGCGCCGCGCGCCAGGGCGCCGCGCCAGCGGCGAACGGGCCGCGCTGGCACGGCCGCCGCGGCGGCCGGCTCGATGGCCTGCGCCCCCGGCCGCGCGTCGACCGGCGGGGCCGCGCGGCGCGAGGGGCTGTACTTCGCTGTCTTTCGCATCGCGACCCCCGACGAAGAAGCTGTGGGTCACATGATGCCGCGATGCGCCGACCGGCTCAAGCGGTCAACAATTGCCGCAGCACGTAGGGCAGGATGCCGTTCGCCCGGTAGTAGTCCACCTCGACGGGCGTGTCGATGCGCAGGGTGACGGTGATCTCGCGCCGCTGACCGTCGGGACGGGTGATCACCAGCGTGGCGTCGCTCTGCGGCGTCAGCTCGGGGTGCGGCACCACGGCGATGGTTTCGTCGCCGCGCAGGCCCAGCGACTCCCAGGAATCGCCCGGCTTGAACTGCAGCGGCAGCACGCCCATGCCCACCAGGTTGCTGCGGTGGATGCGCTCGAAGCTGCGCGCCACCACGGCCTTGATGCCCAGCAGCTGCGTGCCCTTGGCCGCCCAGTCGCGGCTGGAGCCGGTGCCGTACTCCTCGCCGGCGAAGATGACCGTGGGCACGCCGTCGGCCACGTAGCGCATGGCGGCGTCGTAGATGGGCAGCTTGTCGCCCGAGGGCTGGTGCAGGGTGAAACCGCCCTCCTCGCGCGTGCCGTCGGCCCGCGGCGGGATCATCAGGTTCTTGATGCGCACGTTGGCGAAGGTGCCGCGCATCATCACCTCGTGGTGGCCGCGGCGCGCGCCGTAGCTGTTGAAGTCGGCCGGCAGCACCTTGTGCGCCTGCAGCCACAGGCCGGCGGGCGAAGAGGCCTTGATGCTGCCGGCCGGCGAGATGTGGTCGGTGGTGATGGAGTCCCCGAACAGCGCCATGATGCGCGCGCCGTGCACGGCCACCGGGCGCTGGGCGTCCACCGCGTCCAGCGCGAAGCCCTGGAAGAACGGTGGCTCGGCGATGTAGGTGCTCTTGGGCCAGTCGTAGGTGGTGCCGCTCAGGCCCGGGATGCGCTCCCACAGCTCGCCGGGCTCGGTCTTCACGCGGGCGTAGTTGTCGCGGTAGGCCTTGCCGTTCATGGCGCTCTTCATCAGCGCATGGATCTCGTCGCTGGTGGGCCAGATGTCGCCCAGGTACACGGCCTGACCGCCGGTGCCGGTGCCCACCGGCTGCGTCATCAGGTCGGTGGTGACGGTGCCCGCGATGGCGTAGGCCACCACCAGCGGCGGGCTGGCCAGGAAGTTGGCCTTGATGTTGGGGTGGATGCGCGCCTCGAAGTTGCGGTTGCCCGACAGCACCGCCGCGCAAACCAGGTCGTTGTCGGTGATGACGGCGTTGAGCTCAGGCGCCAGGTCACCCGCGTTGCCGATGCAGGTGGTGCAGCCATAGCCCGCCAGCGCGAAGCCCAGTTGCTCCAGGTAGGGCAGCAGGCCGGTGTTGGTGAGGTACTCGGTGACGATGCGCGAGCCCGGCGCCAGGGAGGTCTTGATGTGCGGCTGCACCTTGAGGCCCTTTTCCACCGCCTTCTTGGCCAGCAGGCCGGCGGCCAGCAGCACGCCCGGGTTGCTGGTGTTGGTGCAGCTGGTGATGGCGGCGATCAGCACGTCGCCGTTCTTCACGTCCACACCCTTGCCGGCGGGAAAGGCCTGCGCCAGCTTGCCCGGCGGCTGCTTGAAGCCGCCCTGCTCCATGGGTGCGCTGAACAACTCGGTGAAGCGGCGCGACACGTGACCGAGTTCGATGCGGTCCTGCGGGCGCTTGGGACCCGCCAGGCTGGGCGCCACCGTTCCCAGGTCCAGCGTGATCACCTGCGAGTAGTCGATGTCGCCGCGCTGCGGCACGCCGAACAGGCCCTGGGCCTTGAAGTACGCCTCGAAGGCGTCGATCTCGGCGGCGCTGCGGCCGGTGCCGCGGAAGTACTCCAGCGTCCTGCCGTCCACCGGGAAGAAGCCCATGGTGGCGCCGTACTCGGGCGCCATGTTGGCGATGGTGGCGCGGTCGGGCAGCGTGAGCGAGGCCGTGCCCTCGCCGAAGAACTCCACGAACTTGCCCACCACCTTGTGCCGGCGCAGGATCTCGGTGACGGTGAGCACCAGGTCGGTGGCGGTGACGCCGCCGCGCAGACGGCCCGTGAGCTCGAAACCCACCACGTCGGGCGTGAGGAAGTACACCGGCTGACCCAGCATGGCGGCCTCGGCCTCGATGCCGCCCACGCCCCAGCCCACCACGCCGATGCCGTTGATCATGGTGGTGTGGCTGTCGGTTCCCACCAGCGTGTCGGGGTAGTACAGCCCGCCCTTGAGGTGCACGCCGCGCGCCAGGTACTCCAGGTTCACCTGGTGCACGATGCCAAAGCCCGGCGGCACCACGCCGAAGGTGTCGAAGGCCTGCATGCCCCACTTCATGAAGCCGTAGCGCTCCAGGTTGCGCATGAACTCCAGCTTCATGTTCAGGTCCAGGGCGTCCTTGGTGCCGTAGTGGTCGACCATGACCGAGTGGTCCACCACCAGGTCCACCGGCACCAGGGGCTCGATGCGCTTGGGGTCGCGCCCCAGGCGCTGGGCGGTGCTGCGCATGGCGGCCAGGTCGGCCAGCAGGGGCACGCCGGTGAAGTCCTGCAGCACCACGCGCGCCACGGTGAAGGGGATTTCGTCCGTGCGCGCCGCCTGGGGCTTCCAGTTGGCCAGCCGCGCCACGTGCTCGCGCGTCACGCGCTCGCCGTCACAGTGCCGCAGCACGCTTTCCAGCACGATGCGGATGGAATGCGGCAGGCGCTTGACGTTGGGAAACTCGCGCGCCAGCGCCGGCAGGGAATAGAGGCGGCCGGTCTTGCCGGCCGCGGGGGTGAAGGTCTTGACGGTCTGGGCGAAGGGGTGGGCGTAGCTCGTGGGGGCGTCCATGCGGTGGCTCCTGAAGATCGTTCCATGCGGGTCAAGGGCCATTCTGCGATCTTCTGGCGCCACCGCAAGCGCGGCGGCGATTTGCCCCGGGGGTGCCTGCTGGAATCAGACCGCCAGGCGCTGGACCGGCGCGCGCCAGCCCAGGAACTCCAGGTCGGCCAAAGCCAGCACCGCCACCGCCAGCACCGTCAGGTAGGCCTGGCCCAGCGCCGTCACGCCGCTGTCACCGCCCCAGGCCAGCGCCAGGCAGGCGACGCCCCACAGGACGTTGCCCACGATCAGCACCATCAGCGGTCCGCGCGCGGGCGCCACCTGGCGCGCCAGGATGGCCGCCAGCGCCACATAGGCCAGCAGCGCCCAGCCGGCGGCGGTGATCAGGCCCTGGGACAGGCCGAGCCAGCCGGCCAGCGAACCGGCGAAGGCCAGGTGCAGCACGGCGGCGCCGGCGCCCGAGATGGCGTCCAGCGCGAGCACGCGGCGCAGGTGGGTGGTGGAGAGGCGCAAGGTCGAGAGGCTCATGTGGGGCTCCTGAGGGGGTTGAACATGGCGCCCATCGTGTCGGCGACCCCGCAGCGGGTCCATGACCTGCCAGGTCATGGCCGCCGCCCCCACCCGGCCTACCATGCGGCCATGCACGCCCACCGCCCCCACCACGCCGCCCCCCTGCCTTTCGGGGACCACCTGCGCCACTGGCGCCAGCGCCGCCGCCTGAGCCAACTCGAGCTCGCCCTGCAGGCGGAGGTCTCCACGCGCCACCTGAGCTGCGTGGAAACCGGCCGCGCCAGCCCCAGCCGCGAGATGGTGATGCGCCTGTCCGAGCGCCTGCAGGTGCCGCCGCGCGAGCGCAACGCCCTGCTGGTGGCGGCCGGCTTCGCGCCCATGTACCGCGAGCGCACGCTCGACGACCCGGCCATGGCGGCGGCGCGCGCCGCCGTGCAGCGCATCCTGGACGCGCACGAGCCCTGGCCCGCGCTGGCCATGGACCGGCACTGGAACCTGGTGATGCACAACCGGCTGGTGCCGCTGCTGATGCAAGGCATGGCGCCGCAACTGCTGCAGCCGCCCGTGAACGTGCTGCGCCTGAGCCTGCACCCGCAAGGCCTGGCGCCGCGCATCCACAACCTGCCGCAGTGGCGCGAGCACCTGCTGGAGCGCCTGCGCCAGCAGATCGCCACCACCGGCGACGCCGCCCTGGCCGAGTTGGCCGAGGAACTGCGCGCCCTGCCCGCCCCGGCCGGCGGCCACGGCGACGGCCACCACGCCCTGCCCGGCGAGCACCTGGGCGTGCTCATGCCTTTTCGCCTCGACACGCCGCTCGGAGAGCTGAACCTGATCAGCACCACCACCGTGTTCGGCACGGCGGTGGACATCACCCTGCAGGAACTGGCGCTGGAGACCTTCTTCCCGGCCGACGAGGCCACGGCCGAGCGGCTGCGCGCCATGGCGCCGACGGCCTGAACCATCGGGCGGCGCGGCGCTGGCCGTCCGCACTCGGCCATCTGGTCGGGCCCTGGGGGGGGTGGCCGGCTGGAACCGCCTTCGGCAAGCACCCGACCAAACAGCACTGGCCTATGCACCGCCAGTGGGCGCAGCGACGCGGGACCGACCCGCCCAGCGCGTCCGCCCTGTTTCTTCACCCCCGAGGTCTCTATGCCGGTCTCCCTCACCCACTCCCCTGGTGTTCGCCCCACGGTGTTGCCGCCAGCACCCCGGGGCGCTCGGGGCCCCGCGCCCACCACACCGGC
Source organism: Hydrogenophaga borbori (assembly GCF_003417535.1). GTDB lineage: Bacteria > Pseudomonadota > Gammaproteobacteria > Burkholderiales > Burkholderiaceae_C > Hydrogenophaga > Hydrogenophaga borbori. The sequence continues at coordinate 246,875 of NZ_QVLS01000007.1, read as the reverse complement.
CACCCAGCCCCCCGTCGGGCCCGCGACCACGCCCGGCGCCGCGTCCTCGTCGCCACCCATCGAGCAGCACGCGTCCAACCTGAGGTTCGGCGGCGCGGGGCTCCCGCGGCCCTCCGCACCGCGGGCCCCTACCGGCGCGGCGGCGCGCCCGCCGGGCAGCGGCAGGTCGGGCACGCCAGCGGAACTTCGGCTCCGCTTCCAGCAAGAAGCCAGCACCTTTGAAGGCGTTTCGTTCGACCTTTCGCCGCCGGAGGGCACGTCGTGGGCAGACGCCAAGCAGGAGTTCGAGCAGCATTACCAAGCCGCCCGCGCCCAGCAGCGCTTCGCCGAAGCCGACAGCAACCCGCTGCCCCCCACCATGAGAAAGCTCGCCGGACCTGCCGCAGGTGCCCGCGGCGAACTGTCGCCCACCCTGAGCCGCGGCACCGGCCGTGAGGGCACGGCGCCCGGTGGCGGCGCGCCCCACGGTTCCTCGGGCACGAAGGCCACAGCCCCCGTCAACCGCTCTGCGTTCGACGGGGTCGACTTCGACCTCGACAACGATCCGGACCTGAAAAAGGAACTGCTGGCGCTGAACGCCAGGCACGCGCCGCCCCAGGCGAAGGCATCGTCGGTGCCGCCAGACCCGCAACGGGGCGCCACCACCACCTGGAAGGCGGGCGTCTTCGCGCGCACGCGCTCCGCCAGCCAGGGAGATGTGCCGCGGCCAACGCCGACTGGCACCGGCCAGGACTCGCCGGCCAGGCGCGCCACGAAAAAGGAAGGCGGGCTGCGAGAGGCGCTCAAGCGCTGGTGGTCAGAGCCCGGTGTTCGCGTCAGCCGGTCCAGGAAATGACCTGAACCGGCCATCCGACCGAGCCGCCCCGCACGGGCGGCCGGAACCCGCCCTCGGCACCGGCCACTCAAGCCGAACCGCCACCCCAGGTGCCCGCCATGAACACCGACCAGTTGATCACCTTGTGCCACCGCGCCAGCCTGGAACTGGGCCTGCCCGACCCCTTCGCCCTGGGCCAGGGCCACACCGTCACCCTGGACGGTGTTCACGTCGAAATCCAGCACAAGGAACCGCGCCCGCACTTTCTGTTGCTGGCCGAGATCGCGCTCTTCGGGGCCGAGCAGCGCGCCCCGGTGCACGAGCGGCTGCTCGCGCTGCAGCTGAGCACCGCCGACCACCCCAACCTGCGCTTCGGCTTTCACCCCCTGCGCAAGACCACGCTGCTGTGCCTCACCGCCACGCCGCCGAGCGAGGAAGCCGACGGGCCGGCCTGGCTGGCGGACCTCATCACCGCCACGGTGGCGCAGGTCAAGGAGTGGCGGGAGGAGCTGCACAGCGACACGCCGCCCCCAACCCCGAAGCCATCCGTCCTGAGCCCGGGCGGCGCAGCGACCTGGGGCTGATGCCGAACCCCATCGCTTGCTCGCGCCCCATAACTGAGCCTGACTGCCCATGATCCCCAAAACCACCGGAACCCGCTCTCCCGCGCTTGCGCACAACCCCAACAGTCGCCGCCCGCCAGAGGTTCCGCCGCGAGGCTCGTCCCAGGGCGTCATGGAACGAACGCGACCGGTCGAGACACCAGCGGCCAGCAGCCATACGGCTCCCCCTGGCGACCCTCGGGTTTTTGCGGACCATCATCAACCCCCGGTCAACCTCAACGCCTCCAATCTGGCGTTCGAGGGGCCTGCGCCAGGCGAGAACCCCTTCGATTGGCTGGACAAGGACAGGGGCACCGGCCGATATGCCGGCTTCACCGCCGATGGGCAGGCCGTACCTCGGATATTCGGCCCAACAGATTCCCCCACTCCACTGAGCCAGGGTCCCGCGGCCGGCGGGCCCGGCCCGGCAACGCCACCCGAGACGCCCAATCCCTCCTTTGATATACCCGACGCAGGCATCCCCCCGAACCTGCACCCGACTCCCAGCGCCGCGTCCAGTGTCACGCCCAGCGTTGTCGACAAAGCCCAGCTGCAAATAGAGCAACAGACCCAGTGGGGCCTGTTCTGCCTGGGCATGCATGAACTTGTCTTGCGGGAATGTGTGAAACAAGGGCTGTCGCCGGATGCCGTCAAGCCGCTGCTCGACCGCTTTTTCGACCAAGGCATCGACGCCTTGAAAGAGACACAAAAGATCGGTGCTTCGGCCGGTTTGCTCGACAGCGCGGCAGCGCCTTTGGATATTCAGGCCCTCAAGGCGTCTGCGTTGGCGCGCCGGGCCGATGCGACGAAGCAGGCCGAGCTCACCAGGTTGAAGCTCGACAAAGAGCAATCGGCCCCTCACGACAGCCCGACGTTCGACCCGCTGACCCGAAGAAACGGTCGCAAGGCATCTTCACTTGAGCACTCGGAGATGGAGGAATCGGATTCGCGCTCGATCAAGAGCCAACCGAGCGATGGCGACGCCACGATTTCCGGCTCGGGCAAGCAGATTCCCCGATCCCTGCGCACCGACGACCCCGACACGGATGGCGGCAGCTCCTCCGATGAAGACGGGGCCGATTCCAGCGCCGAAGTGTCGGCCACGGATTCACAAAAAACGATCGAAATGTCCGTGACGGAGGACGCCGTCCCTGCGCCCCAGCCGAAGGCATCGCCACAACCATTGGCCAATCAACAGCAGCGCAAGGGCGCGACACCGCAACCGGTCCTCTCGCCGCCGGCCAAACCGCAGCAGCGGTCGCAGCCAGTCCCATCGCGGCCGGTCAAGCCGCAGAACCAGAAAGCCGACGATCGCTTGGCGCAGCAGGAGACATACCGCCAACACGACCTGGCACGGGCGGCCGAACAAAAGAAGAGCCAACTGAGAGGGAATCTGATGGCCGAACAAACCACGGCCATTGCAGACCTTGAGCGGCAGCTCGCGCGAATCACGGATCCTCAAGCGCAGCGGAGCCTGCTGTCGATGAGCAAAGACCTCCAATACCAGCGGCACACGCAAGCTGTGAAGGAATGGTCGAGTCTGCTTCCGAAAAAGACTGCGGGCGCCGCCACCGCTGACGAGTTGGCCCGAATGGACGAACTGGACATCATCAGCACAGCTGCGCTCGATCATGAAAAAGCCATCAAAGCGGTGGCCGCCAAGCGCGGGATTGCCTTGTGACCTTAGGGTCGAGGCCAAGCGGCGTGGCCCTACCGGCAGCGCTGCACCCGCCAAAACAATGGCGCCACCCTTTCAGGTGGCGCCATTGCCGTTTCAGCGCGGCCTGCCGGCCGCCCGGTCTCAGACCGTCACGCCCTTGGCTGTTTCCGCGTACTCCTCGATCTGGTCGAAGTTCATGTAGCGGTACACGCTGGCGGCGTCCTGGTTGATGATGCCCATCTCGGCGTGGTACTCGGCCACGGTCGGGATGCGGCCCAGCTTGGAGGCGATGGCCGCCAGCTCGGCCGAGGCCAGGAACACGTTGGTGTTCTTGCCCAGGCGGTTGGGGAAGTTGCGGGTGCTGGTGGACACCACCGTGGCGCCTTCGCGCACCTGGGCCTGGTTGCCCATGCACAGGCTGCAGCCCGGCATTTCGGTGCGTGCGCCGGCCGTGCCGAAGGCGGCGTAGTGGCCTTCCTTGATGAGCTCGCTCTCGTCCATCTTGGTGGGCGGTGCCACCCACAGCTTGACCGGGATGTCGCGCTGGCCACCGAGCAGCTTGGCCGCGGCGCGGAAGTGGCCGATGTTGGTCATGCACGAGCCGATGAAGGCTTCGTCGATCTTGGTGCCGGCCACGTCGGACAGCAGCTTGGCGTCGTCCGGGTCGTTGGGGCAGCAGAGCACGGGCTCCTTGAGCTCGTTCAGGTCGATCTCGATCACGGCGGCGTACTCGGCGTCCTTGTCGGCCTCGAGCAGTTGCGGGTTCGCCAGCCACTCCTGCACCTTCTGGATGCGGCGCTCCAGCGTGCGCTTGTCCTGGTAGCCCTCGGCGATCATGTTCTTCATGAGCACGACGTTCGAGTTCAGGTACTCGATCACGGGCTCTTTGTTGAGCTTGATCGTGCAGCCGGCGGCCGAGCGCTCGGCCGAGGCGTCGGACAGCTCGAAGGCCTGTTCGACCTTCAGATCGGGCAGGCCCTCGATCTCGAGGATGCGGCCCGAGAAGATGTTCTTCTTGCCGGCCTTGGCCACGGTCAGCAAGCCCGCCTTGATGGCGGCGTAGGGAATGGCGTGCACCAGGTCGCGCAGGGTCACGCCCGGCTGCATCTGGCCCTTGAAGCGCACCAGCACCGACTCGGGCATGTCCAGCGGCATCACGCCGGTGGCGGCGCCGAAGGCCACCAGGCCGGAGCCGGCCGGGAAGCTGATGCCGATGGGGAAGCGGGTGTGCGAGTCGCCGCCGGTGCCCACGGTGTCGGGCAGCAGCAGGCGGTTGAGCCAGCTGTGGATCACGCCGTCGCCGGGGCGCAAGGCCACGCCGCCGCGGTTGCTGATGAAGGCCGGCAGCTCGCGGTGGGTCTTCACGTCCACCGGCTTGGGGTAGGCGGCGGTGTGGCAGAAGGACTGCATCACCATGTCGGCGCTGAAGCCCAGGCAGGCCAGGTCCTTCAGTTCGTCGCGCGTCATGGGGCCGGTGGTGTCCTGGCTGCCCACGGTGGTCATGCGCGGCTCGCAGTAGGTGCCGGGGCGCACGCCCTGGCCTTCGGGCAGGCCGACGGCGCGGCCCACCATCTTCTGCGCCAGGGTGAAGCCGGCCTTGCTGGCCACCGGCGCCTGCGGCAGGCGGAACACGGTGGACGCCGGCAGGCCCAGGAATTCACGCGCCTTGGCGGTGAGGCTGCGGCCAATGATGAGGTTGATGCGGCCGCCGGCACGCACCTCGTCGAACAGCACGTCGCTCTTGAGCTTGAACTCGGCGACGGTGCTGCCATTCTTGGTGAGCTTGCCGTCGTAGGGCAGCACCTCGATCACGTCGCCCATCTCCAGCTGGGAGACGTCCACCTCGATCGGCAGCGAGCCCGAGTCTTCCTGCGTGTTGAAGAAGATCGGCGCGATCTTGCCGCCGAGCGTGACGCCACCGAAGCGCTTGTTGGGCACGAAGGGGATGTCCTGGCCGGTGGCCCAGATCACCGAGTTGGTGGCCGACTTGCGGCTGGAGCCCGTGCCCACCACATCGCCCACGTAGGCCACGAGGTGGCCCTTCTTCTTCAGGTCGTCGATGAACTGCATCGGGCCGCGCTTGCCGTCTTCCTCGGGCTTGAAGGCCGCGTCGGGGCGCGTGTTTTTGAGCATCGCCAGGTAGTGCAGCGGGATGTCGGGGCGGCTCCAGGCGTCGGGCGCGGGCGACAGGTCGTCGGTGTTGGTTTCGCCGGGCACCTTGAAGACGGTCACGGTGATGGACTTCGGCACCTCGGGGCGGCTGGTGAACCACTCGGCGTCGGCCCAGCTCTTCATCACCTCTTGCGCCTTGGCGTTGCCGGCCTTGGCCTTGGCCGCGACGTCGTTGAAGTAGTCGAACATCAGCAGCGTCTTCTTCAAGCCGTCGGCGGCCACGGCGGCCACCTCGGCGTCGTCGAGCAGCTCGATCAGCGGGTGCACGTTGTAGCCGCCCACCATGGTGCCCAGCAGCTCGGTGGCCTTGGCTTTGCTCACCAGGCCGACCTTGAGGTCGCCGTGCGCCACGGCGGCCAGGAAGCTGGCCTTGACCTTGGCGGCGTCGTCCACGCCCGGCGGCACGCGGTGGGTGAGCAGGTCCAGCAGGAAGGCGTCTTCACCGGCCGGCGGGTTCTTGATCAGCTCGATCAGCTCGGCCACCTGCTGCGCGGACAGCGGCAGCGGCGGGATGCCCAGCGCGGCGCGTTCGGCGGCGTGGGCGCGGTAGTCGGCGAGGAAGTTGGACATCTCAGGTTCTCCGTGGGGACAGGCAAAAAAAGATCAGGTGAACAAGGCGTGCACCGCCTCGGGCAGGCGGCGGCCGGTGCGCTGCGCGCGCTCCAGCACCTGCCAGAAGTAGCGGTAGCTCGCGCGGTCGTGCAGGCGGCCGGCCACCTGCACGGGGGCCCAGGCCGCGGCGGCGGCGCGCTCGATGACGGTGGCGGCCTCGTCCACCTCGTCGGCGGCGGGCGCGAAGGCCGCGACGATGGGGCGGATCTGGTCGGGGTGGATGCTCCACATGCGGGTGAAGCCGAGTTCGTGCGCGGCGCGGCGCGCGCTGTTTTGCAGCGCCGCGAGGTCCTTGAACTCGGTGACCACGCCGTGCGCGGGCACCTTGCCGTGCGCGTGGCAGGCGCTGGCGATCTCGACCTTGGCGCGCAGCACCAGCGGATGGCTGAACTGGCCCGCGGAGGTCATGCCGGCCGAGGGAATGGCGCCGCCGTGGGCGGAGACGAAATCCATCAGGCCGAAGCTCAGGCTCTGCAGGCGCGGGTGCGCGGCGATGTCGAAGGCGCGGTGCACCGCCGCCGGGGATTCGATGAGCGCGTGCAGCGGCAGCTGCGGTGCGCCGGCGGCGTCGAGCAGCGCGGCGGCGCGCTCGACATCGGCCACGGTCTCGACCTTGGGCAGCATCACGTGCGCGAGCCGCGCGCCGGCGCGGCCGACGATGCGGGCGACGTCGGCCTCGAAGGCCGGGTGGTCGACCGCGTGCACGCGCACCGCGACCCGGGCGTCGGCGGGGGCGGACAGCACCAGCTCGGTGACCAGCGCGGCGTGCTCGGCCTCGCCGCCCACCGGGGCGCCGTCCTCGCAGTCGAGGGTGACGTCGAACACGCAGGCGCCGAACTCGGCCGTGAGCTCGGCCTGCAGCGCCAGGCTCTTGCGCATGCGCGCCTCGACGCCGCTGTAGTGGTCGCAGACCGGCAGCGCGATCGCGCCGGCCTGGGGCCCCAGCAGAATGTCGCGCGGGCGGCTCATGACGGGCGCTGCGCCACGAGGAAGAGGCGCGGGAAGGCCAGCAGCCGTCGGCCGTCGGCGCGGGTGGGGTAGGCGGCGGCCACGCGGCCCTGGTAGTCGGCCAGGAAGTCCGCGCGCTGGTGCTCTTGCAGCGGATCGATGAAGGGCCGCAGCCCCGTGGCGCTGACCCACTCGACGATGGCGGCGGCCGAGTCCATGCGGTGCTGGTAGACCGTGTGCCAGGCGTCCACCCGCTCGGCGTCCCCGGCAAGCAGGTCGTAGTAGCTGGCGATGGGTCGGCGCGGTTCACGCACTCGGCTGGCGTCGCCGATGGCCGCGGCGAAGCGCGGCTGGGCCGCGGTCTCGCGCATCAGGCGGTGGCTGGGCTCGTCGAGGTTGTCCGGCATCTGCACCGCGAGCACACCGCCCGGCGCCAGCAGCGCGAACAGGCGGGGAAACAGCGCCTCATGCCCGGGCACCCATTGCAGGGCGGCGTTGGCGTAGATGAGGTCGGGCGCGCCCTCGGGCCGCCAGCTGGCGATGTCGGCCAGGGAAAAGGCCACGCCCGGCAGGCGCTGGCGCGCGCTCTCGAGCATGGCGGGGGAATTGTCGATGCCCGTCACGCGGGCATCGGGGAAACGCTGCACCAGCAGCTCGGTGGAATTGCCCGGGCCGCAGCCCAGGTCCACCACCCCACGCGGCGTGGCCAGCGGAACGCGCGCCAGCAGCTCGCGCGCGGGACGGGTGCGTTCGTCCTCGTAGCGGCTGTACAGCGCGGGGTTCCAGTCGGCCATCGTGCGCGGTGGGAATTACAGGAGGTGCTTGACGCCGTCCTGCTCGCCCTGCAGCTCGGCCAGGGTCTTGTCGATGCACTTCTGGCTGAATTCGTCGATGGCCAGGCCTTCGACGATCTTGTACTTGCCGCCTTCGGTGGTGACCGGGAAGCCGAACACCACGTCTTTGGGGATGCCGTACTCGCCATTGGAGGGCACGCCCATGGTGACCCACTGGCCATTGGAGCCCAGGGCCCAGTCGCGCATGTGGTCGATGGCGGCGTTGGCGGCCGAGGCCGCCGAAGACAGGCCGCGCGCTTCGATGATGGCGGCGCCGCGCTTGCCCACGGTGGGCAGGAACACGGTTTCGTTCCAGACCTGGTCGTTGATCAGGTCCTTGACGGCCTTGCCGCCGATGGTGGCGAAGCGGTAGTCGGCGTACATGGTGGGCGAGTGGTTGCCCCACACGGTGAGCTTCTGGATCTCGCCGACCTTGCCACCGGTCTTGGCGGCGATCTGGCTGGCCGCGCGGTTGTGGTCCAGGCGCAGCATGGCGGTGAAGTTCTCGCGCGGCAGGTCCGGCGCGCTCTTCATGGCGATGTAGGCGTTGGTGTTGGCGGGGTTGCCGACCACCAGCACCTTCACGTTGCGGCTGGCCACGGCGTTCAGGGCCTTGCCCTGGGCAGTGAAGATCTGGGCGTTGGCGGCCAGCAGGTCGGCGCGCTCCATGCCGGGGCCGCGCGGGCGCGCGCCCACGAGCAGGGCGTAGTCGGTGTCCTTGAAGGCGGTCATCGGGTCGCTGTGGGCTTCCATGCCGGCCAGCAGCGGGAAGGCGCAGTCTTCCAGTTCCATCATCACGCCCTTGAGCGCCTTCTGGGCCTTCTCGTCCGGAATCTCCAGCAGTTGCAGGATCACGGGCTGGTCCTTGCCGAGCATTTCGCCGGAGGCGATGCGAAACAGCAGGGCGTAGCCGATCTGGCCGGCGGCGCCGGTGACGGCGACGCGAACGGGCTTCTTGGTCATGGTGAAGACTCCAGGGATGGGGTTGGAAAGCGTGGCAGCCGCAGGCGCCGGTGCCCGCCGACAAGGCGTGGCGGGCGGGCTGGGCGGGTCGGGTGACGGTCGGCGAGTTTACCCGGGTGAACCCTAGGCGGTCAATTTGTCTTATGTCTTATATAAGATATGATTCGACACCCCATGTTGGCGCCACCACGCCCTCCCATGGCCACCACGCCCACCTCCCCCGACCCCAGCCCGGACCCCGACGCCCTTGCGCCGGCGTTCAGCCCGCTGTACCAGCAGATCAAAGGGCTGATCCTGCGCAGCCTGCAGGCCGGTGAGTGGAAACCCGGCGACATGATCCCGAGCGAGTTCGAACTCGCGGCGCGTTTTCGCGTGAGCCAGGGCACGGTGCGCAAGGCCATCGACGAACTCGCCACCGACAACCTGCTGGTGCGCCGCCAGGGCAAGGGCACCTTCGTTGCCACGCACGCCGAGCAGCACATCCAGTTCCGCTTCCTGCGCCTGCTGCCCGACCAAGGCACGCTGGACGACCAGGGCCCGGCCGAGCGCCGCATCATCGACTGCCGCCGCCTGCGCGCCCCCGCCGAGGTGGCGCGCCCGCTGGGCCTGCGCAGCGGCGACGCCGTGCTGCAGGTGCGCCGCGTGCTGGCCTTCGGCGGCACGCCGGCCATCCTGGAGGAAATCTGGCTGCCCGGCGGGCCGTTCAAGGGCCTCACGCTCGACACCCTGGCCAGCGACACCGGCCCGATGTACGCGCTGTTCGAATCGCGCTTCGGCGTGCGCATGGTGCGCGCGGCCGAAAAAATCAAGGCGGTGGCGGCCGACGCCGACGCCGCCCAGCGCCTGAGCGTTCCCGAGGGCCACCCGCTGCTCAGCGTGGAGCGCCTGTCCTATACCTACAACGACACGCCCATGGAACTGCGGCGCGGCCTGTACCGCACCGACGCCCGGCACTACCGCAATGAATTGAGCTGATTCCGCCGCGCACCACCACGGCGCAGTCGGGCATAGCGGGCCCGGCTTAGTCCATCGCTTGGTGCATTGCAATAGAATTTGCCCGCCCCGGTGACCCCGGTTACCAATGGGTTACATCCCTCTCCCCGCCCGAGAGCCTTCCCCACGAAAGCCCTTCCCATGCCCGAGTTGACCCGCAAGCGGCCTGAGTTCCGCAACATCAACGCGTTCAAGGACCTGACCACCTACCGCCTGCCCGCGGCCGGCTGGGTATCGATCCTGCACCGCGTCAGCGGCCTGCTGATGTTCCTGCTCCTGCCCCTGATCGTCTGGCTGTTCGACACCTCGGTGTCGTCCGAAATTTCCTTCGAGCGCTTCGCCAGCGCCTTCGCCGGCGGCGGCTGGCTGCCGGGCTGGCTGCTCAAGCTCGTGGTGCTGGCGCTCATCTGGGCCTACCTGCACCACTTCATCGCCGGCCTGCGCCACCTCTGGATGGACGTGAGCCACGACGCCGTGAGCAAGCAGTTCGGCAAGACCTCCGCCGTGGTCACCCTGGTGCTGAGCATCGGCCTGACCGTGGTGCTGGGCGCCAAGCTGTTCGGCCTGTACTGATCGCCGGGAGGTCCTACACCATGTCCGTCAACTACGGTTCCAAGCGCGTCGTCACCGGCGCCCACTACGGCGCGCGCGACTGGCTCGCCCAGCGCATCACCGCCGCCCTCATGGCCCTGTTCACCATCGTGCTGCTGGTGAAGGTGCTGTTCACCAGCGGCCCGCTCGGCTACGACAGCTGGGCCGCGATCTTCGCCGCGCAGTGGATGAAGGCCCTGACCTTCGCCGTCTTCATTGCGCTGGCCTACCACGCCTGGGTCGGCGTGCGCGACATCTGGATGGACTACGTCAAACCCGCCGGCCTGCGCCTGGTGCTGCACGTGTTCACCCTGGTCTGGCTCCTGGCTTGCCTGGGCTGGGCCGTTCAAGTTCTCTGGAGACTCTGACGCCATGACCGCCTCTGCATCCCTTCTCAAGCGCCAGTTCGACGTCGTCATCGTCGGCGCCGGCGGCTCCGGCATGCGCGCCTCGCTGCAACTGGCGCGCGCCGGCCTCAAGGTGGCCGTGCTGTCCAAGGTCTTCCCCACCCGCTCGCACACCGTGGCCGCGCAAGGCGGCATCGGCGCCTCGCTGGGCAACATGAGCGAGGACAACTGGCACTACCACTTCTACGACACGATCAAGGGCTCCGACTGGCTCGGCGACCAGGACGCGATCGAGTTCATGTGCCGCGAAGCGCCCAAGGTGGTGTACGAGCTCGAGCACATGGGCATGCCGTTCGACCGCAACCCCGACGGCACCATCTACCAGCGCCCCTTCGGCGGCCATACGGCCAACTACGGCGAGAAGGCCGTGCCGCGCGCCTGCGCCGCGGCCGACCGCACCGGCCACGCCATGCTGCACACCCTGTACCAGCAGAACGTGGCCGCTCGCACCACCTTCTTCGTGGAGTGGATGGCGCTTGACCTGGTGCGCGACGCCGAGGGCGACGTGGTGGGCGTGACCGCGCTCGAAATGGAAACGGGCGACGTCTACCTGCTCGAGGCCAAGACCACGCTGCTGGCCACCGGCGGCGCCGGCCGCATCTTCGCGGCCTCCACCAACGCCTTCATCAACACCGGCGACGGCCTGGGCATGGCCGCGCGCGCGGGCATCCCGCTGCAGGACATGGAGTTCTGGCAGTTCCACCCCACCGGCGTGGCCGGCGCGGGCGTGCTGCTGACCGAAGGCTGCCGAGGCGAAGGCGCCTTCCTGGTCAACTCCGAGGGCGAGCGCTTCATGGAGCGCTACGCCCCGACGCTCAAGGACCTGGCGCCGCGCGACTTCGTCTCGCGCTGCATGGACCAGGAAATCAAGGAAGGCCGTGGCTGTGGTCCCAACAAGGACTACGTCATGCTGAACTTCAGCTACCTCAGCGCCGACACCATCCACAAGCGCCTGCCGTCGGTCTACGAGATCGGTGTGAACTTCGCCAACGTGGACATCACGCGCGAGCCGATCCCTGTCGTGCCCACCATCCACTACCAGATGGGCGGCATCCCGACCAACGTCAATGGCCAGGTCGTCGTGCCCGACGGCGCGGGCGGCCAGAAGGTGGTCAACGGCCTGTACGCGGTGGGCGAATGCTCCTGCGTGAGCGTGCACGGCGCCAACCGCCTGGGCACCAACTCGCTGCTCGACCTGCTGGTGTTCGGCCGCGCGGCCGGCAACCACATCGTCCAGTACAACGACAAGAACAAGGGCTTCAAGCCGGTGCCCAAGGACGGCGCCGACCGCACGCTCTCGCGCCTGGCCCGCCTGGACGCCACCACCAGCGGCGAGTACGCGCAGGACGTTGCCAACGACATGCGCTCGGCCATGCAGCAGCACGCTGGCGTGTTCCGCACCCAGGCCGGCATGGACGAGGGCGTGCAGAAGATCAACGCCATGCGCGAGCGCGTGGGCAAGATCGAGCTCAAGGACAAGTCCAAGGTCTTCAACACCGCGCGCATCGAAGCGCTGGAAGTGGAAAACCTGATCGAGTGCGCCCAGGCGACCATGACCTCGGCCGCCGCCCGCCGCGAGTGCCGCGGCGCGCACACCGTGTACGACTACGAGCGCCCCGCCGACGATCCGCAGTTCCCGCTGGGCCGCAACGACGCCGAGTGGATGAAGCACACCTTGTGGCACAGCGCGGACAACTCGCTGAGCTACAAACCGGTGAACCTCAAGCCGCTGACCGTCGAATCCGTGCCGCCCAAGGTTCGCACGTTCTGAGCACGCCCCCGGAGAGCCCCACATGCTTCGCACATTCAAGATCTACCGCTACGACCCCGAGAAGGACGCCAAGCCGTACATGCAGACCATCCAGGTCGAACTGGACGGCCACGAGCGCATGCTGCTCGACGCGCTGATGAAGCTCAAGGCCGTGGACCCGTCCATCTCGTTCCGCCGCTCCTGCCGCGAAGGCGTCTGCGGGTCGGACGCGATGAACATCAACGGCAAGAACGGCCTGGCCTGCCTGACCAACATGAACACGCTCAAGGGCGACATCGTGTTGAAGCCCCTGCCCGGCCTGCCGGTGGTGCGCGACCTGATCGTCGACATGACGCTGTTCTTCAAGCAGTACCACAGCATCAAGCCCTACCTGGTCAACGAGAGCATCCCCCCGGAGAAGGAGCGCCTGCAGTCGCCCGAGGAGCGCGAAGAGCTCAACGGCCTGTATGAATGCATCCTGTGCGCGAGCTGCTCCACCAGCTGCCCGAGCTTCTGGTGGAACCCGGACAAGTTCGTCGGCCCCGCCGGTCTGCTGCAGGCCTACCGCTTCATCGCCGACAGCCGCGACCAGGCCACGAGCGAGCGCCTCGACAACCTCGAGGACCCGTACCGCCTGTTCCGCTGCCACACCATCATGAACTGCGTCGATGTCTGCCCCAAGGGCCTGAACCCCACCAAGGCCATCGGCAAGATCAAGGAAATGATGGTGCTGCGCGCCGTCTGAGCGCGCCCGCCGTCCCACCCGCCATGCACGCCACCGCCGCCGTTGACGACCTGCTCGACGAGCGCAGCCTCAGCAAGCTGCGCTGGCGGTGCCGCCGTGGACTGCTCGAGAACGACCTGTTCATCGAGCGCTTTTTCGCCCGCCATGCCCACCAGCTGACGGTGCGACAGGCCGATGCCTTGGGCCAGCTGATGGAGCTGTCGGACAACGACCTGCTCGATCTGCTGCTCGGCCGCAAGCCCCCCGAAGGGGCCATCGACCGCGACGACGTGACGCAAGTGCTTGCCTTGCTGCGCGCCGCCCGCTCCACTCCATCACCCGAGGAATCCGCATGAAACTCGTCGACAACAAAGCCACCCTGACGTTCTCCAACGGCAGCCCCAGCGTCGAACTGCCGGTCTACGGCGGCAGCATCGGCCCGGACGTCATCGACATCCGCAAGCTGTACGCGCAGACGGGCATGTTCACGTATGACCCGGGTTTCCTGTCCACCGCCTCGTGCCAGTCGGCCATCACCTACATCGACGGCGACAAGGGCGAGCTGCTGTACCGCGGCTATCCCATCGAACAGCTCGCCACGCACTGCGACTACCTCGACGTCTGCTTCCTGTTGCTCAACGGCGAGCTGCCCGACGAGAAGCAGCGCACCGATTTCCACAAGCTCGTGACCAACCACACCATGGTCAACGAGCAGATGCAGTTCTTCCTGCGCGGCTTCCGCCGCGACGCGCACCCCATGGCCGTGCTCACGGGCCTGGTGGGCGGCCTGTCGGCCTTCTATCACGACAGCACCGACATCAATAACCCGCAGCATCGCGAGATCGCGGCCATCCGCCTGATCGCCAAGATGCCCACGCTGGTGGCCATGGCCTACAAGTACGGCGTCGGCCAACCCTACATGTACCCGCGCAACGAGCTGTCCTACGCCGGCAACTTCCTGCGCATGATGTTCGGCGTGCCCTGCGAGGACTACAAGGTCAACCCGGTGCTCGAGCGCGCGCTCGACCGCATCTTCATCCTGCACGCCGACCACGAGCAGAACGCCTCCACCTCCACCGTGCGCCTGTGCGGCTCCTCGGGGACCAACCCCTTCGCCGCCATCGCGGCCGGCGTGGCCTGCCTCTGGGGCCCCGCCCACGGCGGCGCCAACGAGGCCTGCCTGAACATGCTGGAAGACATCCAGCGCAACGGCGGCGTGGCCAAGGTCGGCGAGTTCATGGAGAAGGTCAAGGACAAGAACTCCGGCGTCAAGCTCATGGGCTTTGGTCACCGCGTGTACAAGAACTACGACCCGCGCGCCAAGCTCATGCAGGAAACCTGCAACGAGGTGCTGGAAGAGCTGGGCCTGGGCAACGACCCGCTGTTCAAGCTGGCCAAGCAGCTCGAGAAGATCGCCCTGGAAGACGACTACTTCGTGCAGCGCAAGCTCTACCCGAACGTGGACTTCTACTCGGGCATCGTGCAGCGCGCCATCGGCATTCCGGTCAACCTCTTCACCGGCATCTTCGCGCTGGCCCGCACCGTGGGCTGGATCGCGCAACTCAACGAAATGATCAGCGACCCCGAGTACAAGATCGGCCGCCCGCGCCAGCTGTTCACCGGCTCGCCGCGCCGCGACGTGCCCGGCGTCAAGAAGTGACGCGGCCCCCGCGCCCCTTCACCTGACCCTGCGCCCGCCGCGGCATCCAGCCGCGGCGGGCGTCTTTTTTCGCTCCGACGCCTAAAATGTTTGCCCGGCCCACAGAGGCCCTGTGAGACAAGCCATGGGACGCACGCTCTACGACAAGATCTGGGACGAACACGTCGTCCACACCGAGGAAGACGGCACCGCCGTCCTCTACATCGACCGCCACCTCGTGCACGAGGTGACCAGCCCCCAGGCCTACGAAGGCCTGCGCCAGGCCGGCCGCAAGGTCTGGCGCGTGAGCTCGGTCGTCGCCACGGCCGACCACAACACGCCCACCACCGGCTGGGAGCGTGGCTACGCCGGCATCGCCGACCCGATCAGCAAGGAACAGATCACCACGCTGGACGCCAACATCGCCGAGTTCGGCGCGGCCGCGTTCTTCCCCTTCCTGTCGCAGCGGCAAGGCATCGTGCACGTGATCGGCCCCGAGAACGGCGCCACACTGCCCGGCATGACGGTCGTCTGCGGCGACTCGCACACCAGCACGCACGGCGCCTTCGGCGCGCTGGCGCACGGCATCGGCACCAGCGAAGTCGAGCATGTGCTGGCCACGCAGACCCTGCTGGCCAAGAAGGCCAAGAACCTGCTGATCAAGGTGGAAGGCCAGTTGGCCAAGGGCGTCACCGCCAAGGACATCGTGCTGGCCATCATCGGGCGCATCGGCACGGCAGGCGGCACGGGCTACACCATCGAGTTCGCCGGCAGCGCCATCCGCGCGCTGTCGATGGAAGGCCGCATGACCGTGTGCAACATGGCCATCGAGGCCGGCGCGCGCGCCGGCCTGGTGGCCGTGGACGACAAGACCATCGACTACCTCAAGGGCCGCCCGCTCTCGCCCAATGGCGTGGAATGGGACCAGGCCGTCGCCTACTGGCGCAGCCTGCACTCGGACCCCGACGCGACGTTCGACACCGTGGTCGAACTCGACGCCACGAAGATCGTGCCGCAGGTCACCTGGGGCACCTCGCCCGAGATGGTGCTGGGCATCGACGCCCGCGTGCCCGACCCCGACAAGGAAAAGGACGCCAGCAAGCGCGGCGCCATCGAGCGCGCGCTGCAGTACATGGGCCTGGAGCCCGGCAAGCCCCTGAACGACATCTTCGTCGACAAGGTGTTCATCGGCTCGTGCACCAACAGCCGCATCGAGGACATGCGCGAGGCCGCGGCCATGGTCAAGAAGCTGGGCCAGAAGGTCGCCAAGAACGTGCGGCTGGCGATGGTGGTGCCGGGTTCCGGCCTGGTGAAGGCACAGGCCGAACGCGAAGGCCTGCACGAGATCTTCAAGGCCGCCGGCTTCGAATGGCGCGAGCCGGGCTGCAGCATGTGCCTGGCCATGAACGCCGACCGCCTGGAGCCCGGCGAGCGCTGCGCCTCCACCAGCAACCGCAACTTCGAAGGCCGCCAGGGCGCTGGTGGCCGCACCCACCTCGTGTCGCCGGCCATGGCGGCCGCGGCCGCGGTGCACGGCCATTTCGTGGACGTGCGCACCCTCGCCTGACCCACCGCAACTTCAGGAGACCCGCATGAAATCCCCTCTCTGGATGGTCACCGCGCTGACGCTGTCGCTCTCGCTGGCGGCATGCAACACCTGGCAGGGCGTCAAGGCAGACGCCAAGGAAGCCGGCCAAGCCACCGGGCGCGGCATCGAGAAAGCCGGTCAGGCCACGGGCCGCGGCATCGAGAAAGCCGGCGAAAAAATCCAGGACATCTCCAAGTAAGCGCCATCGACATGCAGAAGTTCACCCTCCACAAGGGGCTGGTCGCCCCGATGGACCGCGAGAACGTCGACACCGACGCGATCATTCCCAAGCAGTTCCTCAAGTCGATCCGCAAGACGGGCTTCGGCCCCAACCTGTTCGATGAGTGGCGCTACCTCGACAAGGGCGAGCCCGGCCAGGACCCGGCCGTGCGCAAGCCCAACCCCGACTTCGTGCTCAACCAGCCGCGCTACGCGGGCGCTTCGGTGCTGCTGGCGCGCAAGAACTTCGGCTGCGGCTCCAGCCGCGAGCATGCGCCCTGGGCCATCGACCAGTACGGCTTTCGCGCACTGATCGCGCCCAGCTACGCCGACATCTTCTTCAACAACTGCTTCAAGAACGGCCTGCTGCCCATCGTGCTGCCCGAAGCCACGGTCGCGCGCCTGTTCGACGAAGTCGCCGCCTTCCCCGGCTACGAACTCACCATCGACCTGGAGCGCCAGGTGGTCGTGGAACCCAATGGCCAGGAAATCCCGTTCGACGTGCAGCCCTTTCGCAAGTACTGCCTGCTCAACGGCCTGGACGACATCGGCCTGACCCTGCGCCACAAGGACAAGATCGCCGCCTACGAAGCGCAGCGCCTGGCCACCAAGCCCTGGCTGGCCCACACCCTCAACGGCTGACCCCTGATTCATGAAAATCGCAGTTCTCCCCGGTGACGGCATCGGCACCGAAATCGTCGCCGAAGCGGTGAAGGTCCTGCAGGCGCTCGACCTCTCCTTCGAAATGGAAACCGCCCTGGTCGGCGGCGCGGCCTATGAAGCCCATGGCCACCCGCTGCCCGAGGCCACGCTGCAACTGGCGCAGCAGGCCGATGCCGTGCTGTTCGGCGCCGTGGGCGACTGGAAGTACGACAAGCTCGACCGACCGCTGCGGCCCGAGCAGGCCATCCTGGGCCTGCGCAAGCACCTGGGCCTGTTCGCCAACTTCCGCCCCGCCATCTGCTACCCCGAACTCGTGGGCGCCTCCACGCTCAAGCCCGAGGTCATCTCCGGGCTGGACATCCTCATCATCCGCGAGCTCACTGGCGACATCTATTTCGGCCAGCCGCGGGGCCGCCGCACCGCCATCGATGGCCACTTCCCCGGCGCCGACGAAGCCTTCGACACCATGCGCTACAGCAAGCCGGAGATCGAGCGCATCGCGCACGTCGCCTTCCAGGCCGCGCGCAAGCGCCACAAGAAGGTCACCAGCGTCGACAAGGCCAACGTGCTCGAAACCTTCCAGTTCTGGAAGGACGTGGTCACCGAGGTGCACGCCCAGTACCCCGACGTGGAGCTGGAGCACATGTACGTGGACAACGCCGCCATGCAGCTGGTGCGCGCGCCCAAGAAGTTCGACGTGGTGGTCACCGGCAACATGTTCGGCGACATCCTCTCCGACGAAGCCTCCATGCTCACCGGCTCCATCGGCATGCTGCCCTCGGCCAGCCTGAACGCGAAGAACCAGGGCCTGTACGAACCCAGCCACGGCAGCGCGCCCGACATCGCGGGCCAGGGCGTGGCCAACCCATTGGCCACCATCCTGAGCGCGGCCATGATGCTGCGCTTCAGCCTGAACCAGCCCGAGGCCGCCGACCGCATCGAGACCGCCGTGAAGGCGGTGCTCGCCCAGGGCCTGCGCACGCCCGACATCCACAGCGAAGGCACGACCCGCGTCGGCACCGCCGAGATGGGTGCCGCTGTGGTGAAGGCGCTGCGCTGACGCGCGCCGGGGCCTGGCGCGCCCGACGATCCACTACAATCGCGCTCCATGTTTGCCGCCCGCCCGTTCGCCTTGAACATCGCATCCGCCGCCACGGCGGGTGTGGCCGTGCGCGCAATCTCCACCAAAACCACGACCATTAAGGGCTGATCCAGCCTGGTTCGTCGTGCGCCCTTCCCGGCCAGACGAGCCGGGCAAGTCGGTCTGGTCTGGACCCGATGACTTCAACGAAAGGGCGTATCTCAATGAGCAAGTTGGTTGGACTGGTTGGCTGGCGCGGCATGGTCGGGTCGGTCCTGATGGATCGCATGGTCGAGGAAAAAGACTTCGACCTGATCGAGCCGCTGTTCTTCTCCACCTCCAACGCGGGCGGCCAGGCCCCCGCGATGGCGAAGAACGAGACGAAACTGCAGGACGCGAACGACATCGAGGCGCTCAAGCGCTGCGACATCGTCATCACCTGCCAGGGCGGCGACTACACGAACGAGGTCTATCCCCAGCTGCGCGCCGCCGGCTGGAAGGGCCACTGGATCGACGCCGCCTCCAGCCTGCGCATGAAGGACGACGCTGTCATCGTCCTCGATCCCGTCAACCTGCCGGTCATCCAGAACGCGCTCGCCAAGGGCGGGCGCGACTGGATCGGTGGCAACTGCACCGTGAGCTGCATGCTCATGGGCGTGGGCGCCCTCTACAAGGCGGGCCTGGTCGAGTGGATGAGCACCCAGACCTACCAGGCCGCCAGCGGCGGTGGCGCGCAGCACATGCGCGAACTGCTCACGCAATACGGCACGCTCAACGCCGAGGTGAAGGCCCTACTCGACGACCCCAAGAGCGCCATCCTCGAAATCGACCGCAAGGTCATCGCCAAGCAGCGCTCGCTCAGCGGCGCCGAGGTGGCCAACTTCGGCGTGCCCCTGGGCGGCTCGCTGATCCCCTGGATCGACAAGGACCTGGGCAACGGCATGTCCAAGGAAGAATGGAAAGGCATGGCCGAGACGAACAAGATCCTCGGCCAGGGCGAAGGCTTTGGCAGCCCGGCCGTGCCGGTGGACGGTTTCTGCGTGCGCGTCGGCGCCATGCGCTGCCACTCGCAGGCCCTGACCTTCAAGCTGAAGAAGGACGTGCCGCTGGCCGACATCGAGGCCATGATCGCGGCCGACAACGCCTGGGTGAAGGTGGTGCCCAACACCAAGGAAGACACCCTGCGCGACCTCACGCCCGTGGCCGTGACGGGCACCATGACCATTCCCGTGGGCCGCCTGCGCAAGATGGCGATGGGCCCGCAATACCTCGGCGCCTTCACCATCGGCGACCAACTGCTTTGGGGCGCCGCGGAGCCGCTGCGCCGCATGCTGCGGATTCTGCTGCAGGCCTGAGCAGGGCCTCGCCAGGCCAGGCGCCCCTGGTCTCGTTGCACACCTGCAACGAGACCGGAGGGGCTCAGCGGGACGAACGGTAGGCTCACAAACTCAAGCGGATTCTCAGCTTGTAACCGTAATCCGTTGATGCTATGGTCATTTCTCGGTTTTTCCCATCGAGGTTCCAGTGCCATCCCACACCCGACACACCCCATTGCCTTTGACCTCGTCCGTGTCGGACCGCACAAGTCGGCGTGGCCTGGCCAACCTGCACGCCATCGCAGCCGCCGCGCTGGTCACCACGCTGGTGTTCAGCGCCCACGACGCCCAGGCACTGGCCCTCGGACGGGTCTCGGTGCAATCGGCCCTCGGCGAACCCTTGCGCGCCGAGATCGACGTCCCTGAAATCAATGCCAACGAGGCGTCCAGCCTGCGCGTGACGCTCGCCCCCGGCGCCACCTACCGCGCCGCCGGCGTGGACGTGAACCCAGCGCTCAACGGCCTCGAAATCACCCTGCAGCGCCGCGCCGATGGCCGCGCCTACCTGCGCCTGCGCGGCCCGAACGCCGTCAACGAGCCCTTCGTCGACCTGATCCTCGAGGCCAACTGGGCCACCGGCCGCGTGGTGCGCGACTACACCCTGCTGTTCGATCCGCCGAACCTGCGCGCGTCGACGCCGCAGCCGGCGCCCATCGCACCGCGCGCCAGTGCACCGGCCCCGGCGGCGCCCGCCCCGGCGGCCGCGGCACCGGCACCGACGCCCGCGCCGGCCCCCGCAGCTTCCGCGCCGGCCCCCGTGGCCAGCGCGCCGCGCCCGGCGCCAGCGCCTGCCGCCGCACCGGCCAGCGACGCGCCGCGCCAGGTCACGGTACGGCGCGGCGACACGGCCGGCGCCATCGCCCAGGCCCACCGCCCGGCGAACGTGTCGCTCGACCAGATGCTGGTCGCCATGCTGCAGGCCAACCCCAGCGCCTTCATCGACAACAACGTCAACCGCGTCCGCGCGGGCGCCGTCATCGACCTCCCCTCGCAGGCCAGCGCCTCGGCCATCGACGCCGGTGAAGCCCGCCAGACCATTGCCGCGCAAAGCCGCGACTTCGACGAGTACCGCCGTCGCCTGGCCGGTGCCGCGCCCGCCGCCCGGGTCGACACCGCCCAGCGCGAAGCCACTGGCCGCGTGCAAAGCGAGGTGCAGGACCGGGGCGCCCCGGCGCCGTCCAGCGACCGCCTGACGCTGAGCCGCCCCTCGGGCAGCACACCGGGCACCAGCAGCGAAGCCCAGATCGCGCAGCAGCGCCAGTCGTCCGATGCGGCCCAGCGCAGCGCCGAGTTGCAACGCAACATCGAGGAGCTCGCCAAGCTGGGCGACCAGGCCAAGGCCCCTGCGGCCCCCACCCCGGCGCCAGCGCCCGCCGCCGCGTCGCCCGCACCGGCGGCACCCGCCGCCCCGGCACCGGCACCTGCCGCCGAGGCCCCTGCGCCCAGCACGGCCCCCGCGCCGGCCGCCGAAGCGCCGGCCGCGCCTGCGCCCGCTCCCGCGCCGGCCGAAGCCACGGCACCGGCCCCTGCCGTGAAGGTCCCGAGCCCGCCCGCCGTGCCGGCGCCCGCTGCCGATGAGCCCAGCTTCCTCAGCAGCCTCACCGAGAACCCCCTGCTGCTGCCCGTGGTGGGCGGCGTGCTGGCGCTGCTGGCCGGCCTTGGTCTGTGGCGCGTGCGACAGCGCAAGGCCAACGCCAACGTCGACAGCTCCTTCCTGGAAAGCCGCCTGCAGCCCGACTCGTTCTTCGGCTCCAGCGGCGGCCAGCGCATCGACACCGCCGAGGCCATGGCCTCGGGCTCGTCCATGGTCTATTCGCCCAGCCAGCTCGACGCCGCTGG
The DNA here is from genome assembly GCF_003417535.1 of Hydrogenophaga borbori. Taxonomy (GTDB): domain Bacteria; phylum Pseudomonadota; class Gammaproteobacteria; order Burkholderiales; family Burkholderiaceae_C; genus Hydrogenophaga; species Hydrogenophaga borbori. The sequence continues at coordinate 225,401 of NZ_QVLS01000007.1, read as the reverse complement.
CGACGTGGACCCGGTGGCCGAGGCCGATGTGTACCTCGCCTATGGCCGCGACCTGCAGGCCGAGGAAATCCTCAAGGAGGCCATGCGCAGCACCCCCACGCGCGTCGCCATCCACACCAAGCTGCTGGAGATCTACGCCAAGCGCCGCGACGCCCGTGCCTTCGAGGTGGTGGCGAGCGAGGCCTTCGGCCTCACCCAGGGCGAGGGCCCCGAGTGGGAGCGTGCCTGCGAGCTCGGCCGCGAGCTCGACCCCACCAACCCGCTCTACCACCCCGGCGGCAAGCCCGTGGCCAAGGCCGGCGCCGCCGCCGCCACCCTGGCCGGCGGGCTGCACGCCTTCAGCCCCAGCACGGTCAACCTCGATTCACAGGCCTCCACGGGCGCCGGTCCGCTGGACCTGGACCTCGACCTGCCCATGGACGACGCCCCGCCGTCTCGCCCGGCACCGGCCGAGCACCCCGACATGGCCGCCATGTCGGACCTGGACGACCTCGACGCCACCGACGCCCTGACCGCACCCTCGGTGCAGCCGGCCGGCGCCGCGTCCTCGCGCGCCATGGACTTCGATCTCGACCTGCCTTCGCCCGCCCACGAGACCGAGCGCTCGGCCACCACGCCGGCCGACATCGAGGTGCCCAGCCTGCGCGACGCGCCCGACAGCATCAGCGCCCCCGGCTTCGATCTGGACCTGACCAATGCCGCGGCGCCCGCACCCGCACCCGCAGGCAACCTGATGGACTTCAACCTCGACGGGCTCAATCTCGACCTCGACAGCGGCCACAAGGAGCCGGTGACCATGGCCCCCGTGGGCGAACTCACGGAAGAAAACCCGCTGGAGACCAAGCTCTCGCTGGCCGAGGAATTCCGCGCCATCGGCGACTTCGAGGGCGCGCGCTCGCTCGCTGAGGAAGTGCTGGCCGAGGCGTCCGGCCCGCTCAAGGCCAAGGCCAGCACCTTCCTGGCCGACCTGACGACCTGACGCCATCGCTTGACCGACACCCCCGCCGATCCCCCCCCCACGCCCAGCCCGATGCTCCGCATCGCGCTGGGCGTGAGCTTTAACGGCCGCGGCTACGACGGCTGGCAGAGCCAGCCCAGCGGCAATACCGTCCAGGACAAGCTGGAAGCCGCGCTCGCCCAGTTCTGCGCCCTGCCCGCCGTGAGCACCCTGTGCGCGGGCCGCACCGACGCAGGCGTGCACGGGCTCATGCAGGTGGTGCACTTCGATACCCCCCTGCACCGCGACGAATACGCCTGGGTGCGTGGCACCAACAGCTTCCTGCCGCCCGACATTGCCGTGCAATGGGCGCGGGAAGTGCCCGCGGCCTTCCACGCGCGCGCCAGCGCCATCGCGCGGCGCTACGCCTACGTGCTGCTCGAGTCGCCCGTGCGGCCCAGCGTGGAGCAGGGCCAAGTGGGCTGGGTGTTCCGACCGCTCAATCTCGAGGCGATGCGCCAGGCCGCCGCCTCGCTCATCGGCGAGCACGACTTCACCTCTTTCCGCGCCTCGCAATGCCAGGCGCACACGCCGGTGAAGGCGCTGCGGCGCATCGAGATCGCCCGGCGCGGTGCCTACTGGCGCTTCGAGTTCGAGGCCAATGCCTTCCTGCACCACATGATCCGCAACATCATGGGCTGCCTCATCGCCATCGGCAGCGGCAACCGCCCGCCCGGGTGGATGGCCGAGGTGTTGGCCGCGCGCAGCCGCGACGCCGCGGCGCCCACCTTCTCCCCCGACGGCCTGTACTTTCTCGGGCCGGTCTACGATGCCGCCTGGGGCCTGCCCGAACGCACGCCGGCCTTCGACTGGCTGCCCTAGCCCTTCCATCCATGTCCGCCCACCGCACCCGCATCAAGTTCTGCGGCTTCACGCGCGAAGCCGACGTGGACGCGGCCGTGCGCGCCGGGGCCGACGCCATCGGCTTTGTGCTCTACGAGCCCAGCCCGCGCTTCGTCTCCCCCGAGCGCGCCGGCGAACTGGCGCGCCGCCTGCCCGCCTTCGTCACGCCGGTGCTGCTGTTCGTCAACGCCAGCCCCGAGTGGATCGCGCGCGGTCTGCGCGCCGTGCCCCACGCCCTGCTGCAGCTGCACGGCGACGAAACGCCCGCCGAGGCGCAGGCCGCGGGCCGGCCCTACCTGCGCGCGGCACGCATTCCCGCCGGCGAGGCAGGCAAACGCTTCGATCTCCTACAATTCGCCGATGATTTCGTCTCCGCCCAAGCCATCCTGCTCGACGCCCACGTCGAGGGTTTCGGCGGCGGCGGCCAATCCTTCGACTGGACGGCCTTCTCGTGGTCACACCCTCGACTAAACGCCAGCTCTCGCCTCGTTTTGTCTGGTGGACTCACGCCTGCAAACGTGACCGATGGCATTCGGCTCGTCCGGCCCTGGGCCGTTGACGTGAGCTCCGGCATCGAGGTGTCCAAGGGCATCAAGAGCGCCGACAAGATGCAGGCCTTCGTGGCCGCCGTGCGCGCCGCCGACGCGGCGCCAGCACCCTCCCCGCAGCGATCCTGACCCGTTCCCGGGTCGCGCGGGGGCCATTCACCGCACAGGATTTCGCATGCAGACGCCCTACCAGCAACCCGACGCCCGCGGCCACTTCGGCATCTACGGCGGCAGCTTCGTGAGCGAGACGCTCACCCACGCCATCAATCAACTCAAAGCGGCCTACGAGAAGTACCAGCACGACCCGGACTTCCTGGCCGAATTCCACCACGAGCTCGCCCATTTCGTGGGCCGGCCCAGCCCGGTCTACCATGCCGCGCGCATGAGCCGCGAGATGGGCGGCGCGCAGATCTTCCTCAAGCGCGAGGACCTCAACCACACCGGCGCGCACAAGGTGAACAACACCATCGGCCAGGCCATGCTGGCGCGCCGCATGGGCAAGCCGCGCATCATCGCCGAGACCGGCGCGGGCCAGCACGGCGTGGCCACCGCCACCATCTGCGCGCGCTACGGCCTGGAATGCGTGGTCTACATGGGCAGCGAGGACGTCAAGCGCCAGAGCCCCAACGTCTACCGCATGAAGCTGCTGGGCGCCACCGTGGTGCCCGTGGAGAGCGGCAGCAAGACCTTGAAGGACGCGCTCAACGAGGCCATGCGCGACTGGGTCGCCAACGTGGACAACACCTTCTACATCATCGGCACCGTGGCCGGCCCGCACCCCTACCCGATGATGGTGCGCGACTTCCAGAGCGTCATCGGCGAGGAATGCCTGAAGCAGATGCCCGAGATGCTGCGCGAGGCCGGCTGCGCGGGCGAGCAGCCCGACGCGGTGATCGCCTGTGTGGGCGGCGGCAGCAACGCCATGGGCATCTTCCACCCCTACATAGGGCACGCCAGCACCCGCCTCATCGGCGTGGAGGCGGCCGGCGAAGGCCTGGACAGCGGCAAGCACTCGGCCTCGCTGCAGCGCGGCAGCGCCGGCGTGCTGCACGGCAACCGCACCTACGTGCTGCAGGACGACAACGGCCAGGTGACCGAAACGCACAGCATCAGCGCGGGCCTGGACTACCCCGGCGTCGGGCCGGAGCACGCCTTCCTCAAGGACATCGGCCGCGCCGAGTACGTGGGCATCACCGACACCGAGGCGCTGGAAGCTTTCCACTACCTCTGCCGCACCGAGGGCATCATCCCGGCGCTCGAGTCCAGCCACGCCGTGGCGCATGCCATGAAACTCGCCAAGACCCTGCGGCCCACGCAGTCCATCCTGGTCAACCTCTCGGGCCGCGGCGACAAGGACATCGGTACCGTCGCCGATCTCTCGGGCGTGGATTTCTACGACCGCCCTTCCCTGCGCGGCCACAGCGTCAAGGGAGGCCAGAACAAATGAGCCGCATCGAAAAAACCCTGTCCGACCTCAAGGCCCAGGGCCGCAAGGCGCTGATCCCCTATGTCACGGCCGGCTTCCCCTTCGCCGACATCACGCCCGAGCTGATGCTGGGCATGGCCGACGCGGGCGCCGACGTCATCGAACTCGGCGTGCCCTTCTCCGACCCCTCGGCCGACGGCCCCGTGATCCAGAAGGCCGGCGACCGCGCGCTGGCCGCCGGCATCGGCCTGACGCAGGTGCTGGCCATGGTGAAGCGCTTCCGCGAGCGCAACACCACCACGCCCGTGGTGCTCATGGGCTATGCCAACCCGGTGGAGCGCTACGACCAGAAGCACGGCGCCGGCGCCTTCGTAAACGACGCGGCCGAGGCCGGCGTGGACGGCGTGCTGGTGGTGGACTACCCGCCCGAGGAGTGCGAAGACTTCGCCCGCGCCCTGCGCGCGCGCGACATGGACCTGATCTTCCTGCTCGCCCCCACCTCCACCGACGAGCGCATGGCCCAGGTGGCGCGCGTGGCCAGCGGCTACGTGTACTACGTTTCACTCAAAGGTGTCACCGGCGCGGGCACGCTGGACGTCTCGCAGGTCGAGGCCATGCTGCCGCGCATCCGCGCGCACGTGAGCATCCCGGTCGGCGTGGGTTTCGGCATCCGGGACGCGGACACCGCCCGCGCCATCGGCCGCACCGCCGACGCGGTGGTGATCGGCAGCAAGCTCATCCAGCTCATAGAAGACGAACCGCACGAAAAAGTGGTGCCCGTGGCCGTCCAGTTCATGCGCACCATCCGAAAAGCGCTGGACGCATAATCCCGCCTCGCGCCCCTCACTCCCCCCTGGAGAACCGCATGTCCTGGCTCGAAAAGCTGCTCCCCCCCAAGATCACCCCGACCGACCCCACCGAGCGCCGCAGCGTGCCCGAGGGCCTGTGGGTGAAGTGCCCCAGCTGCGAGGCCGTGCTCTACAAGAACGACCTCGAGAAGAACCAGAACGTCTGCCCGCACTGCTCGCACCACCACCGCATCGGTGCGCGCGCGCGCCTCAACGCCTTCCTCGACGCCGAGGGCCGCTACGAGATCGGGCAGGAGGTGCTGCCGGTCGACGCGCTCAAGTTCAAGGACAGCCGCAAGTACCCCGAGCGACTGAAGGAAGCGCTGGAGAGCACCAGCGAGACCGACGCCCTCATCGTCATGGGCGGCGCCGTCAAGGGCATCAGCCTGATCGCGGCCTGCTTCGAGTTCGACTTCATGGGCGGCTCCATGGGCTCGGTGGTCGGCGAGCGCTTCGTGCGCGGCGTCGAAGAGGCCATCGCGCAGAAAGTGCCCTTCGTCTGCTTCACCGCCACCGGCGGCGCGCGCATGCAGGAGGGCCTGCTGTCGCTGATGCAGATGGCCAAGACCAACGCCTCCCTCACGCGCCTGGCCAAGAAAGGCCTGCCCTACATCAGCGTGCTCACCGACCCCACCATGGGCGGCGTGAGCGCGGGCTTCGCCTTCGTGGGCGACGTGGTGATCGCCGAACCCAAGGCGCTGATCGGCTTCGCCGGCCCGCGCGTGATCGAGAACACCGTGCGCGTGAAGCTGCCCGAAGGCTTCCAGCGCGCCGAGTTCCTGCAGACCAAAGGCGCGGTCGACTTCATCTGTGACCGCCGCGAACTGCGCGCCACCGTGGCCAGCCTGCTGGCCATGATGCAGCGCCAGAGCGCCGACGCGGTGGTCGAGGATTGAGCGACGGCCCGGCGGCTGAGGCGCTCAAGCTCGCCCAGCTGCCCCTCTTCCCGCTGCAGACCGTCCTGTTCCCGGGCGGTTGGCTGCCGCTTCGCATCTTCGAGGTGCGCTACCTCGACATGATCGGCCGCTGCCACAAGGCCGGCGCGCCCTTCGGCGTGGTGAGCCTGAGCGAAGGCAGCGAGGTGCGCCGGCTCGACCCCAAGGCCCCGCCCGGCGGCGACGGTTTCGCCAAGGAAGATTTCCACCCGATCGGCGTGCTCGCGCGCATCGAATCGCTGGAGAAACCCCAGCCAGGTCTCTACATGATCCGCTGCCAGGGCCTGCAGCGCTTCAACGTCACGCGCCGCACGCGGCTGCCGCACGGCCTGTGGGTGGCCGACGTCGAGCTGCTGCCGGCCGACGTCCCCGCGCCCGTGCCGGACGAACTGGTCTCGGTGGCCACCGGCCTCCAGCGCGTGCTGGAAAACCTGCGCGAGCGCCAACCCGGTGCCGAGGACCAGCTGCCGATCCAGCCGCCGTACCACTGGCACGACGCGGGCTGGGTGGCCAACCGCTGGTGCGAACTGGTGCCCGCCCCGCTGGCGCTCAAGCAGCGGCTGATGGCGCTGGACAACCCGCTGCTGCGCCTCGAACTCGTGGCCGACCTGCTCGACAAGCTCGGGCTGGACCGCTGAGCGCCCGCCCGGGGCGCCTCAAGGCAACAGCGACAGCGCGCGCATGTAGCGCGGATCCACCATCAGGTCGTCCCAGGCCGTGGCCCGGCCCTGGGGCAGCAGCGCGCGGCGGCGCTCCTCGCTCGCGGGCGACGGCGTCCAGCCGCCCTGCAGCGCGGCGCGCGAAAGCTCGTCGATCGCCTCGTCGATCGGCGCGCCACCGTCCACCACGCTCTGGTTGCACAGCAGCACCATGTCGCAGCCCGCCTGCAGCGCCGCCGTGGCGGCCTCGGCGAAGCGCACCGCGCGGCCTTCGATCTGGCGCGCCGCGGCCATGCCCAGGTCGTCGCTGAACACCGCGCCGGTGAAGCCCAGGCGCGCGCGCAGCACGTCCTGCAGCCAGCGCGACGAGAAACCGGCGGGCCGGGCGTCCACCTTGGGGTAGATCACGTGCGCGGGCATGACCGCGCTGAGCGAGGCGCTGAGCCAGCCGTAGGGCAAGGCGTCGTCGGCCAGGATGGCCTTGAGCGAGCGCGTGTCGCGCGGAACCTCGTGGTGCGTGTCGCCGCGCACATAGCCATGTCCGGGAAAGTGCTTGCCGCAGTTGGCCATGCCGCTCTGGCGCAGGCCGTGCATCAGCGCCTGCGCCAGCACCGTGACCACGCGCGGGTCGCGCGCGAAAGCGCGGTCGCCGATGACCGAGCTGTCCCCGTGGTTGAGGTCGAGCACGGGGGTGAAGCTCAGGTCCACGCCGCAGGCGCGCAGCTCGGCGCCAAGCACGAAGCCGGCCGCCGTGGCGGCGTCGGCCGCGCGCATCGCGCCGTCTCCGTCGGCGCCGCCGGCCATCCAGCGCTCGCCGAAGGCCGCCATGGGCGCCAGCGCGGTGAAACCGTCGGTGCGAAAGCGCTGCACGCGGCCACCCTCGTGGTCGACCGCGATCAGCAGATCGTCGCGCACCGCCTTGATCTCGGCGCACAAGCGCGTGAGCTGCGCGCGGTCGCGCCAGTTGCGGGCGAACAGGATGGCGCCGCCCACCAGGGGGTGGTCCAGGCGCTGGCGGTCGCTGTCGGTCAGGGTCAGGCCGGCGACGTCGATGATCAGGGGGGCGTGGTGGTTCATGGCGAAGGGGGGGTTGTGCGCTCAACGACCACGAAGCTGGCCGCGTAGTCGGTTTCGTCGGTCACGGTCACGTGGGCGCGCAGGCCGCGCGCCTCGAACCAGGCCTTGAGCTCGCCGTGCAGCACGATCACGGGCTGGCCGCTGGGCAGGTTGGCGATCTCGCAGCGGCGCCAGCTCATGGGCATGCGCATGCCCAGGCCGATGGCCTTGGAAAAAGCCTCCTTGGCCGAGAAGCGCGTGGCCAGGTAGCGCAGGCCGCGCTGCGGCCAGCGCGCGCTGCGGCGCTGCCAGACGGCGAACTCGGCCTCGCTGAGCACCTTGCCGGCGAATCGTTCGCCCTGGCGCTCCAGCGTGGCCGCGATGCGGCGCACGTCGCAGATGTCGGTGCCGATGCCGTAAATGCTCATGCGCCGAACGCGCCGTCGATGCAGCGGTTGTAGGCCTGGACGGTGGCCCCGTAGCCCAGCTCCAGCGCGTCGGCGATCAGCGCGTGGCCGATGGAGACTTCGCTCACGCCCGGCACCTGGCGCAGGAAGGGCGTGAGGTTGTCGCGGTTGAGGTCGTGCCCGGCGTTGACCGCCAGGCCAGCGTCCAGCGCGGCCCGCGCGGCCCGCGCGAAGCGGTGCAGCTGCTCGTCCTGCGCCGGCGTGCCGAAGGCGGCGGCGTAGGGTTCGGTGTAGAGCTCGACCCGGTCGGCACCGACCGCCCGGGCCGCGGCCATCTGGTCGGCCTCGGCGTCCATGAACAGGCTCACGCGCACGCCCAGCGCGTGGCATTCGGCGATCAGGGGGCGCAGGCGCTCGGCGTCGCCGGGAAAGCGCCAGCCGTGGTCGCTGGTGAACTGGCCCTCGGCGTCGGGCACGAAGGTGGCCTGGTGCGGGCGCACCGCGCGCACGAAGTCCATGAGGTTGTGGAAGGGGTTGCCCTCGATGTTGTATTCGCGACCGGGCCAGGCCTTGAGCGCGGCGGCCAGCTCGTGCACGTCGTGCGCGCGGATGTGGCGCTCGTCGGGCCGCGGGTGCACGGTGATGCCGGCGGCGCCGGCCCGCAGACACAGCTCGGCCGCGCGGACGACGGAAGGAATGCCCAGGTGGCGGGTGTTGCGCACCAGCGCGACCTTGTTGAGGTTGACCGACAGCGCGGTCCGGTTGTGCACCATGCTCAGGCCCAGTCAGGAGTCGGTGGGATCGGTGGAAGGGGCATCGGCGGCATGCCCGCGGCGGCGGCGCAGGGCCTGCACATCGAGCAGAAGCTGGCGCGTGCCGAACACGCGCACGTTGCCATGGTAGAGCAGCAGGTTGCGCAGGGGGATGCGCAGGGTCGGCGCGATCTCGGCGCAGGCCCGCAACACGGGCACGAAAGGGGCCGGCCCGTCCAGCGCCTGCTGCAGCCCGCGCCAGCGCGCCGCGTCCAGCGCGTGGTGGTCCTCGTCGTGCGCCAGGCGCAGGCCGGACTCGGGCTGCAACACGTAGCGCCCGACCTCGCTCAAGGGGGCCAGCGTCGCGCCCTCGCGCCGCAGGTCGGGCAGCAGGCCGGTCTCGCGCAGCAGCAGCAGCTCGAAGGCGCGCAGCACCACGCTGCGCGCGTCGGGCTGCTCGGCCAGGGTGTGCACGGCCGTGGCGAACCAGTCGAACAGGCGCGGGTAGGGGTCTTCGCGCGCCAGCAGGCGCATCAGCAGCTCATTCAGGTAGCTGCCCGCGATGAGCGCCTCGCCGGTGGGCATGACATGCCCACCCACCCACTGCGCGGCCTTGAGCGTGCGGACCTCGGCATCGCCGCTCCAGCTCAGCTGCAGCGGCTGCAGCGGCAGCAGCACGGGGCGGAACTGCGAGGTGGGCCGCTTCACGCCCTTGGCCACCAGGGCGATGCGACCGTGGTAACGCGTGAACACCTCCAGCACGAGGCTGGTCTCGCTCCAGTCGTAGCGGTGCAGGACGAACGCGGACTCGTCGGCTACCCGGGCCTTCATCGCTAGGCATCGGCCTGCCACCGGGCCGCCCCAAGGCAGACCGGCCCCCGCGGGGGGCAGCGACCCGCGCGGCGGTGGAGCGGGGGGAGCTCATTCATATCCAAAGGAGCGCACGCGGGCCTCGTCGTCGGCCCAGCCGGAGCGGACCTTGACCCACAGCTCCAGGAAGACCTTGCCGCCCCAGAGCTTTTCCAGCTCCATGCGGGCCTCGGTGCCGATGCGCTTGAGCTTCTCGCCCTTGTCGCCGATCACCATGCCCTTGTGCCCTTCGCGCTCGACCACGATGGTGGCGGCGATGCGGCGCAGCTGTCCCTCTTCCTCGAAGCGGTCGATGATCACCGTGGAGGTGTACGGCAGCTCGTCGCCGGTGAGGCGGAACAGCTTTTCGCGCACCATTTCGGCGGCCATGAAGCGCTCGCTGCGGTCGGTCAGGTCCTCGGCGTCGTGGATCCAGGGCTGCTGCGGCAGGTACTTCTCGCAGATGGTGAACAGGCGCTGGATGTCCTTGGCGGCCTTGGCCGACATGGGCACGAACTCGGCGAAGGCGTGACGCTCCTGCATGGATCGCAGCCAGGGCGCCAGGTCGCCGCGGCGGTGCACCTCGTCCAGCTTGTTGGCCAGCAGAATCACCGGCACGTCCGGCGGCAGCAGCGACAGCACCTTGGCGTCGGCCAGGTTGAATCGGCCGGCCTCCACCACGAAGAGGATCAGGTCGACATCGGCCACGGCGCCCAGCACGGTCTTGTTGAGCGAGCGGTTGAGCGCATTGCCATGGCGGGTCTGGAAACCCGGGGTATCGACGAAGATGTACTGCGAAGCGCCTTCGGTGCGGATGCCGGTGATGCGGTGCCGCGTGGTCTGGGCCTTGCGCGAGGTGATGCTGACCTTTTGCCCCACCAGCGCGTTGAGCAGGGTGGACTTGCCCACGTTGGGCTTGCCCACGATGGCAACGTAGCCACAGCGCTTGTCGGCCTCGGCCACCTCGGGCCTGGGCTCAGCGGCCTCGGTCGCGCCGGGCTTGCCCAGGGCGCGCGCCAGCATGGCCTCGAGGTTGTCGGCGGGCGGGGGGGCGGGTGTCTTCTGGCTCATGGATCGGTTCGTCAGCGCGCGCTGGCCATCAGGTGCTGCAGCATGGCGGCGGCGGCGGCCTGCTCGCCCGCGCGCCGCGAGGCGCCAATGCCGCGCTCGCTGTGACCGGACTCCTGCACGGTGCACTCCACGTCGAAGGTCTGCTTGTGGGCTTCACCCAGCGTGGCCACCACGCGGTAGACGGGCAGCTTCATTTTGCGGCCCTGCAGCCACTCCTGCAATTCGGTTTTCGGGTCCTTGCCCAGGGCCGTCATGGTGTGACTCAGCTCCACGCCGCCGTACAGCCGCCGCACCAGGGCCGAGGCGGTCTCGAAACCGGCGTCGAGGTAGACGGCGCCGATCACGGCCTCCAGGGCGTCGGCCAGGATGGAGGGGCGCTTGTGCCCACCCGAGCGCTTCTCGCCATCGCCCAGCCGCAGGCCGGACGACAGGCCCAGCGCCTGGGCCAGCCCGAACAAGGTGTCCTGCTTGACCAGGTTGGCGCGGATGCGGGACAGATCGCCCTCGGGCAAGGCGTCCAGCTTCTCGAACAGCAGGCCGGAAATGGCCAGGTTGAGCACGGAGTCGCCCAGGAATTCCAGGCGCTCGTTGTGGTCGGCGCCGAAGCTGCGGTGGGTCAGCGCCCGCTCCAGCAGGCGTGGGTTGGCAAAGCGGTGCTGCAGCCGGCCCTGCAGCGCGGTGAGATCGGGGCTCAAACCATCAACCGGGCCGCGCTCATTGCGAGCTGCCCTTGTACTTCATGACCAGCCAGGCCGGCCCGGCCAGGTGGATTTCGCGGGCGTAGTCGTAGGACACCACCACGCGGTCGCCCTGCTTGCCCACGGTGAGGTCCTTGCCCGAGATGGTGCGGATGTCGTCGATCGTGGCCGCCTTGTCGAAGATGTCGCGCACCTCGGCCACCGTGCTGCCCGCCGAGGCCTTCTGCACCGCCTTCTGCACGGCCATGTACTCGAGGTAGGTGGGGAACACCTGGGCCGCCACGATGCCCGCGAGCGCCAGCAGGGTGCCGACGATGATCAGGCCGACGAACGTCAGGCCCCGTTGTTGCCGCTTCAGCTTCATGCGCTCCTCCTCAGGGTTCGCTCTTACTCGAATCGTCCGATGCGACCGAGGTCGCCGAAATTCATCCAGACCAAGAAGGCCTTGCCCACGATATTCGCTTCGGGCACGAAGCCCCAATACCGCGAGTCGAGCGAATTGTCGCGATTGTCGCCCATCATGAAGTAATGGCCGGCCGGCACCTTGCAGACCGCGCCCTCCACGCTGTAGCGGCAGTTCTCGGCGAACGGGAACTGGGTGGCGCCGTCGACGAAGGCCGGGCGGTTGTCCTCGGTGAGGGTGTTGTACTGCTTGCCGCCCAGGCTTTCCTGCCATTGCTTGGCGTAGCGCATCGAGTCCTTGTCGAAGAAGTCGGGCTGCGCCACCCGCGGCACGGGCTGGCCGTTCACCGTGAGTTGCTTGTTCAGGTAGGCCACCTCGTCACCGGGCAGGCCGATCACGCGCTTGATGTAGTCCAGGCTGGGCTTGGGCGGGTAGCGGAAGACGACCACGTCGCCGCGCTGCGGCGCCTGGTTGTCCCAGACCTTGGTGTTGACCACGGGCAGGCGGATGCCGTAGTGGTACTTGTTCACCAGGATCAGGTCGCCCACGCGCAGGGTGGGAATCATGGAGCCCGAGGGGATTTTGAAGGGCTCGAACAGGAAGGAGCGGAGCACGAAGACGGCCAGGATCACCGGGAACAGGCCCGCCGTCCAATCCAGCCACCAGGGCTGGGCCAGCGCCCGCTGCCGCGCCGGTTCGATGTCGCCCTCGATCTGGCTGAAGCCCTGCTTGGCCAGGGCTTCCTTGCGCTGGTGGTGCTCCATCACGAGCTGGTCGGCCGCGCGGCGGCGCTGCGGCAGGAAGACCAGCTTGTCGATCACCCAGTAGACGCCGGTGACGAGCGTCGCCAGCAGCAGCAGGAGTGAAAAATTGCCCTCGACCGCGCCCATGTACCAGGCCACGGCATAGAGCCCGAACGCCGCGAGGATGATCCCCGTGACCGCACCCATCGTGGACTTCATCAGTCTTGCACCTGCAGGATGGCCAGGAACGCTTCCTGGGGCACTTCGACGGAGCCGATCTGTTTCATGCGTTTCTTGCCAGCTTTCTGTTTTTCGAGCAGTTTGCGTTTGCGGGTGATGTCACCACCGTAGCATTTTGCCAGCACGTTCTTGCGCAGCGCCTTGATGGTTTCGCGCGCGATGACGTTGCCCCCGATGGCCGCCTGGATCGCCACGTCGAACATCTGGCGGCTGATGATCTCGCGCATCTTGGCCGCCACGGCGCGGCCACGGTACTGCGCCTGGCTGCGGTGCACGATGATGGACAGGGCGTCGACCTTCTCGCCGTTGAGCAGGATGTCGACCTTGACCACGTCGGAGCGGCGGTACTCCTTGAACTCGTAGTCCATGCTGGCGTAACCGCGGCTGACGGATTTGAGCTTGTCGAAGAAGTCCAGCACGATCTCGCCCAGCGGCAGTTCGTAGGTCAGCATGACCTGCTTGCCGTGGTAAGCCATGTTGATCTGCACGCCGCGCTTCTGGTTGGCCAGGGTCATGACCGGCCCCACGTACTCCTGCGGCATGTACAGGTGCACGGTGACGATGGGCTCGCGGATTTCCTCGATGCGGCCGGCGTCGGGCATCTTGGAGGGGTTCTCCACCATCAGCACCTCGCCGTCGCCCTTGACCACCTGGTAGACCACGCTGGGCGCGGTGGTGATGAGGTCCTGGTCGAACTCGCGCTCCAGGCGCTCCTGCACGATCTCCATGTGCAGCAGGCCCAGGAAGCCGCAGCGAAAGCCGAAGCCCAGGGCCTGCGACACCTCGGGCTCGTAGTGCAGCGAGGCGTCGTTGAGCTTGAGCTTCTCCAGGGCGTCGCGCAGGGCGTCGTACTGGTTGGCCTCGGTGGGGTACAGGCCGGCGAACACCTGCGGCTGCACCTCCTTGAAGCCGGGCAGCGGTTGCTCCGCCGGGCCGGCGTTGTTGGGCAGCTTCTTTTCCAGCGTCACGGTGTCGCCCACCTTGGCGGCCGCGAGCTCCTTGATGCCGGCGATGATGTAGCCCACCTCCCCCGCCTCCAGCGAGTCGCGGGGCTGGGTGGCCGGCGTGAACACGCCCAGGTTGTCGGCGTTGTAGGCCGCGTTGGTGGCCATGAGCTTGAAGCGCTCGCCCTTGAGCAGGCGACCGTCCACCACCCGGACCAGCATCACCACGCCCACGTAGGCGTCGTACCAGCTGTCGATGATCATGGCGCGCAGGGGGGCGTCCGGGTTGCCGCGCGGCGCCGGCACCTTGGCCACCACGGCCTCCAGGATGTCCTCGACCCCCATGCCCGTCTTGGCCGAACACGGGATGGCATCGCTCGCGTCGATGCCGATCACGTCCTCGATCTCGCTCTTGGCGTTCTCGGGGTCGGCGTTCGGCAGGTCCATCTTGTTCAGGACCGGCAGCACCTCCACACCGAGGTCGAGCGCGGTGTAGCAGTTGGCCACCGTCTGGGCCTCCACGCCCTGGCTGGCGTCCACCACCAGCAAGGCGCCCTCGCAGGCCGACAGGGAGCGCGAGACCTCGTAGGAGAAGTCCACGTGGCCGGGGGTGTCGATCAGGTTCAGGTTGTAGACGCGGCCGTCGCGCGCCTTGTATTGCAGCGCGGCCGTCTGCGCCTTGATGGTGATGCCGCGCTCCTTCTCGATGTCCATGGAGTCGAGCACCTGCTCGCTCATCTCGCGATCGGAGAGGCCGCCGCAGCGGGAGATGATGCGATCCGCGAGCGTCGATTTGCCGTGATCGATGTGCGCGATGATCGAGAAATTGCGGATGTGGTTCATCGGAAGGCCGGGCCAGGGACCATGTTCATCGCGCGCCGGGCCAGGGCGCGCGACCATAAAAAAGGGCGCGTCAGCTGCTGACGCGCCCGTAACCAACAATCAATGGCAACTGCGATAGTTGGGGTTTCATTGTAGGCAAAAAGCCCCCCGCAGACAGCCGCCACCAAGCTTCCCCACCCTGTCGCCGGGCCGCAACAGGGCAGTTGTTTACAGCTTATCCACAGGCTCTGGGTACAAGCTGTGCAACGGCTGTGGATCAAGGACCACCGGGAACCTTTGGGCTCCCGCATCGTGAATTGGGTGCTCGCGCGCCGGCTTCAATCCGTCAACAACGCGCGGGATTTTAGCGAATCCGGTCAAGACTGGCCGAATTTCTGTTGGTGCTTACTAACTTCCCTGATGACCGACCCGTCGGACGGGCTTGGGAGGGCGTCGCGTCCCCGAAACACCTGGCGACAGACGGCGCCGATGCCCGGGGACGGGCGGGGGTTATTGGCCCAAGCCACCCGAAAGGCGTTCCACACCCGGGCCCGTCACCGAAGCTGCGGGCGCACCACCGCGTACTGGGCCCATTCGCCCCGGCGCAGCAGCAGATTCACTGGCTTGGACTTGTCCAGCTTGGCGAGCACGGCCTCCACGTCCTTGACCGAGGACACCTCGGTGTTGGCCACCGCCACGATCACGTCGCCTTCGCGCAGGCCGGCCCGGGTGGCGGGGCCGGTGACGCCGATCACGCGAACGCCGCCCTTGACCTTGAGCGCCTTGGCATCGTCCGCGCCGAGTTCGGCCAGCGTCAGGCCCAGCGACTGCGTGGCGTTGTTGCTCGGCACGGGCTTGGGCTCGGGGGCGGCGGCACGCGCCTCGGGGCGCTCGGGCTCGAGCTCGGCGATCACCACGTTCAGCTCGCGCTGGCTGCCCCGGCGCAACACCGTCATGGTGCTGCGCGTGCCCGGCTTGGTGTTGCCCACCAGGCGCGGCAGGTCGACCGACTTGTCGATCTCCTTGCCATCGAACTTGAGGATGATGTCGCCCGGCTCGACGCCCGCCTTCGCGGCCGGCGAGTCGGGCTCGACGCCACGCACCAGCGCGCCCTTGGGCTGCGCCATGCCCAGCGACTCGGCCACTTCCTTGCCCACCTGGTCGATGCGCACGCCGATGCGCCCGCGCGTGACGCGCCCGCTGGCGCGCAGCTCGTTGGACACACGCACGGCCTCGTCGATGGGAATGGCGAAGGAGATGCCCTGGAAGCCGCCCGAGCGCGAGTAGATCTGGCTGTTGATGCCCACGACCTCGCCGCGCATGTTGATCAGCGGCCCGCCCGAGTTGCCCGGGTTGATGGCCACGTCGGTCTGGATGAAGGGCAGGTAGTCGCCCGTGTCGCGCTGCTTGGCGCTCACGATGCCGGCCGTGACGGTGTTCTCCAGGCCGAAGGGCGAGCCGATCGCCATCACCCATTCGCCCACGCGCAGGCGGTTGATGTCGCCCACCTTCACCGGCGCCAGGCCGGTGGCCTCGATCTTCACCACCGCCACGTCGGTGCGTGCATCGGTGCCGACGATGCGGGCCTTGAATTCGCGCTTGTCCGCCAGCGTGACGATCAGCTCATCGGCGCCGTCCACGACATGGGCGTTGGTCATGATGAAGCCGTCGGCGCTGAGCACGAAGCCCGAGCCCACGCCGCGCGGGCGCGCCTCGTCGGACGGCGGGCCCTGGCGCGGGCCGCGCGGCGTCACGCCCGGGGGGATCGGAATGCCGAAGCGGCGGAAGAACTCCAGCATCTCCTCGTCGGGGCCGCCCTCGGCATTGCCGCGCGCCGCGGCGCGCTCGAGCGTGCGGATGTTGACCACCGACGGGCCGACCAGGTCGACGAGGTCGGTGAAATCCGGCAGGCCGCGCGCGTTGGTCGCGGCCGCCTGGGCGAGCGAGGGGGTCGGCGTGAGCAAGGCCAGCGACCCGGCCGCACCGAAGGCGGCGGCCAGGGCCAGGGCTTGCAGGGAGGGACGGAGTCGGGCAACGGACATCGGCGGCTTTCTTCGGTGGTCGATCAAGGGCGGTCTCAGCGGATGCGCTCCAGGGCGTCGGCGAAACGCTTCAGGGTGGCAGGCGGCACCTCGCCCAGGGCAGTCACCCAATGGTCGCCGACGCGGCGGCTGACGGAGTGGGTGGCCCCCATGGCCACCTGCTGCTCCTCGTTGCCGTGGCGCTGCGGGTCGAAGGGCTCGACAAACAGCGACACGGACGCCAACCCATCGGAGAACACCCACTGCATGGGGGCCTGGCCCGCCGGCAGGGGACCGCCGGGCACTTCCCGCGTGTGGCAGCTCATGGCGGTGAAGCCCGGGATGGACTCCTTCAACTGCCAGCCCTCGGCCTGAGGCGTGGTCTTGCGCAGCGCGGGCTTGATCACCTCGTAGCCGCGCGTGTCCTTCATGAGGCGCGCGAGCTTGTCCATGCTCACGGGCGCGTCGAGCTGCAGCTCGGAGAACGCCACCTGCTCCAGCACCTCTCCCTGGGCGCCCAGCGTCTGCAGCTTCACGATCAGGCCACTCTTCTTCTCGGACCAGATCCGGTAGCCGAAACGCCACTCATCGCGAGGCACGATCTCCACCATGTCGGCCATGTGGCCCGCCACGCGCTGGTACCCCACTTCGCGGGCGCCATAGAACTGCGCGATGGCGCTGGCCGGCGTGCGCAGCATGTCGGGAAAGACGCCGAGCGATTCGCGCTTCTCGACCATGGCGGTGCGCGTTTCCGGCTCGAAGGTGATGACCTCACTGTTGCGGCGGATGGTGGTGCGCGGCGCGCCGGTGAGCGTCTCCACGCGCTCCATCTGCTGCGTGCCGTCGCACACATGCCAGATCTTGGAGGCCGACATCGCGCTGCCGGAGCTGACGACCAGCGTGCCGGTGTACGAGCGCTGGAGCGAGGCCTGGTGCATGCGCGAGAGCCATTCGGTGACGCTGCGCGCGGAACCCGCGCCCGGCGACACGCTGGCCCCCTGGGCCAGCGCCGGTGCGCTCCAGCCACCGGCGCAGGCCCAGACGATCAGGGCGGCCCCGAAGCGGCGCAGCCGCGGCGCGCCAAGCCGACGGGCGCAGGGCAGGACGGCGGGGGTGAAAGCGGCGGTCGTCATGGGCGCGGCCATCAGCGGGCGTCGGCGTCGTAGGTGGCGTTGCGGATGAAACCGGTCGAGGTCTGGAAGGCCGACATGCCGCCGTGCTGGCGGTGCTCGGACAGCAGGCGCTCCAGCGCCGGGTCGCGGATGAGGGGGCCCTGCGAGGTGGACACCATCACCGGGCGCGTGGACGGCACACCGGCCGACGCGGCCGGCGGCGCCGCCGAAGCCAGGGTGGCGGGCGGCAGCGCCACCCGCTCCTGGGCCAGCACCGGCCCCTGCGGGCCGCTGGGCGCGGAGGCCAGCACGGTCCAGCCGACGGCGGCGACCGCCACCACGCTGGCCAGCCCCGACACCATCTTCCAGCGGAACAGGGCGTCGTTCGCCGCCGCGCCACGCACGGCGCGCACGGGCTGGGACCCGGCGTCCGCGGCGGGCTGGTGCTCGGCGTCGAGCCGCTGGTTCAGCTCGGCCAGGAAATCCATGGGCGATCGGGCCGGCAGGGCCGCGCCATCGCCTCGCAGCACCTCGCCGATGAGCTGGTAGCCGCGCCACTGCACCAGGGCCTCGTCGCCCAGGCGACAGCGCGCGAACAGGGCGTCGCTTTCGCGCTCGTCCAGGTAGCCATCGCACAAGGCCGACACCTGGTCGGCGCCCGGGCGGGCCGAATCGAAGGAAGTGGGCTGGTTCATGGCGGCGACCTCAGCGTGACAGGCCTCTCACCAGCGCTTGCCCGACTGCCGGTCGAGCAAGGGCTTGATGCGGGCCGAAATGGCTTCGCGCGCCCGGAAGATGCGGGAACGCACGGTGCCAATGGGGCATTCGAGTGCTTGGGCGATCTCTTCGTAACTCAGGCCCTCGATTTCGCGCAGGGTGATGGCCATGCGCAGTTCCTCGGGCAAGGCCTCCATCGCGGCGTTGACCGCGTTGGCGATTTCCTTGCTGGCCAGCACCGCCTCGGGCGTCTCGGTGTCGGCTACGTTGGCGTTTAGTTCGCGCTCCGGAGCGGAAGTTTCATCGTCCTCCCCCCCCTTGAGCTGCGATTGGAAGACCAGCGGATCGCGTTTCAGTTCCATCAGCTGCTTCTTCGCCGTATTGACGGCGATGCGGTACAGCCAGGTGTAGAACTGGGCATCGCCCCGGAACTGGGCCAGGGCGCGGTAGGCGCGGATGAAGGTTTCCTGGGCGATGTCCTGGACCAGGTCGCTGTCGCGCACCATGCGTCCGATGAGGCGTTCGACGCGCCGTTGGTATTTCAGGACCAGCAGATCGTAGGCGCGGCGCTCGCCGGCCAGGGTGCGTTGCACCAGCATGACGTCGCTGTCGGGCGGCGGCGGAGCGGTGTGGTCTTCCGTTGTCATGCGCGCGGGACTATACCCCATGCCCCCACCGTCTCCAGGGGCGCGGACGGGGCGTCAAACCGGCCGATCGGACACCAGGGCGCGGCGCAGCGCCAGCCAGTCGGCGGGCGCCCGGTCGCGCTCCACCCACACCCAGGCCGGCGCGCCGGCGGCACCCCTCAGGTGCAACAGCACGCGGCTTTGCAGGTCCAGCGCCACCCGCACCGCGTCGAGCGCGAGGCCGTCGCCCGAGCCGTCCGGCGACCAGCGCCAGGCCGCACCCTGCCCCGGCGCACCGCTGAAGCGCAGCACGCCCGCGACCGGGCGGCGCTCCATGCTTGCGGCCCAGCCCATCCAGGCCAGGCCCGCCACGGCCAGTGCCAGCCAGGTACTCAGCGCCAGGGACGCCGCCATCCAGGCCACCAGGAGGGCCACGGCCAGCGCCAGGACCGCCAGGGACAGCCCCCAGAAACGGCAACGCCCCACCGGATAGGCAACCGATGGGGCGCCGGGCCGGGTGGTCAAACGATCAGACCCGCTTGAACACCAGGGTGCCGTTGGTGCCGCCGAAGCCGAAGTTGTTCTTCAGCGCCACGTTCACCTGGCGGTCGCGCGCCGTGTTGGCGCAATAGTCGAGATCGCACTCGGGATCCTGGTTGACGATGTTGATCGTCGGCGGGATCTGCTGCTGGTGGATGGCCATCACCGTGAAGACGCTCTCGATGCCACCGGCGCCACCGAGCAGGTGCCCGGTCATGGACTTGGTGGAGCTCACGACCATGCGCTTGGCGTGGTCGCCCAGCGCGGCCTTGATGGCGTTCGACTCGTTGATGTCACCCAGCGGCGTGGAAGTGCCGTGTGCGTTGAGGTAGTCGACCTCGTCGGCGTTCACGCCGGCATTGCGCAGGGCGTTCAGCATGGCGCGGCGCGGGCCGTCCATGTTGGGTGCGGTCATGTGGCCGGCGTCGGCGCTCATGCCGTAGCCCGCCACCTCGGCGTAGATCTTCGCGCCGCGCGCCTTGGCGTGTTCGTACTCTTCGAGCACCATGACGCCCGCGCCCTCACCGAGCACGAAGCCGTCGCGGTCCTTGTCCCAGGGACGCGAGGCGGCGGTGGGGTCGTCGTTGCGCGTCGACAGGGCGCGCATCGCGGCAAAGCCGCCCACGCCCAGTGGCGACACCGTGGCCTCCGAGCCGCCCGCCACCATCACGTCGGCGTCGCCGTACTCGATCTTGCGGGCCGCCTCGCCAATGCTGTGCAGGCCTGTGGTGCAGGCCGTCACGATGGCGATGTTGGGGCCCTTGAAGCCGAAGCGCATCGATACGTGGCCCGAGATCATGTTGATGATCGAGGCCGGCACGAAGAACGGCGAGATGCGGCGGGGCCCGCGGTTGGTCAGCTCGGTGTGGGTTTCTTCGATCAGCGGCAGGCCACCGATGCCCGAGCCGATGATGCAGCCGACACGCGTGGCGGCCTCTTCACCCAATGCCTCGCCCGTGGGCAGGCCGGAATCGATCACGGCCTGATGGGCCGCGGCGATGCCGTAATGGATGAAGGTGTCCATCGTGCGCGCCTCCTTGGCGCTCATGTAGGACTCCAGCTCGAACCCCTTGACCTCTCCCGCGATGCGGCACGCGAAGTTCGACGGGTCGAACTTGGTGATCGTGGAGATGCCGGAGCGCCCGGCCAACAGATTGGCCCAGGAGTCGGCCACCGTGTTGCCCACGGGGCTGATGCAACCCAGGCCGGTCACGACGACGCGACGACGGCTCATGGGGCGATCAGGCTTTCTGGTGCTTCAGCGCGTAATCGATGGCGTGCTGCACCGTGGTGATCTTCTCGGCTTCTTCGTCGGGAATCTCGATGCCGAACTCGTCTTCGAGGGCCATCACGAGTTCCACCGTGTCCAGCGAGTCGGCGCCCAAGTCGGCCACGAAGGCTTTTTCGCTGGTGACCTGACCTTCTTCCACGCCGAGTTGTTCGGCAATGATTTTCTTGACGCGTGCTTCGATATCGCTCATAGGTCCCTCAAAGGGTGGGTTGGAATGCAGGGCGGCATTTTAGCCGGGGGGACGGGGCCGGGACCCCGAGAGACATCAGGCCATGAACATGCCGCCGTTGACGTGCAGTTCCTGGCCAGTGATGTAGGCCGCGCGCGGGCTGGCCACGAAGGCCACGGCGTGCGCGATGTCGGCGGGTTTGCCGAGGTGGCCCAGGGGAATCTGGGACAGCAGTGCCTTCTGCTGCTCTTCGGGCAGCGAAGCGGTCATGTCGGTCTCGATGAAGCCCGGCGCGACGCAGTTGACGGTGATGTTGCGGCTGCCCAGCTCGCGCGCCAGCGCGCGCGTCATGCCGGCCAGGCCGGCCTTGGCGGCGGCGTAGTTGGCCTGGCCCGGGTTGCCCGAGGCGCCGACGACGCTGGTGATGCTGATGATGCGGCCGTAGCGCTGCTTCATCATGGGGCGGATGACCGCGCGGCTGAGACGGAACACGGCCTTGAGGTTGGTGTCGAGCACGGCGTCCCAGTCCTCGTCCTTCAGGCGCATGGCCAGCATGTCGCGCGTGATGCCCGCGTTGTTGACCAGGACATGCAACGCGCCGTGCGCCTTGACGATCTCGTCGATGAGGGCTTCGGCGGCCTTGGCGTCGTTGACGTCGAGCACCGCGCCGCGGCTGCCGGCGCCGGCCCCGCCCACCGCCTTCAGCGCGGCGTCGATCTTGGCCGCGCCATCGCCGCTGGTGGCGGTGCCGATGACGATCAGCCCCTGTTGCGCGAGCTCGTGCGCGATGGCCGCGCCGATGCCGCGCGAGGCGCCGGTGACCAGGGCCACCTGGCCCGCGAATTTCACGTCCGTCATATCGACCTCGTTGTGGAATGGGGGCGGGTTCAGGCCAGCAGGGCCTTGGCCTCGGCCAGCGTGGCCGGGTCGTACAGGGCGGCGCCCTGGATGCTGGCGTCGATGCGTTTGGTCATGCCGGCCAGCACCTTGCCAGGGCCGCATTCGATCAGGGTGCCAATGCCGCGCGCCTGCATGGCCTGCACGCATTCGACCCAGCGCACCGGCCCGAAGGCCTGGCGGTACAGCGCGTCACGGATGCGGTCGGCGTCGGACTCGACCGCCACGTCGATGTTGTTGATGAGCGGGAAGCGCGGCACCGCCAGCGCCACGCCGGCCAGCTTCTCCCGCAGGCGCTCGGCGGCCGGCTTCATGAGGCTGGAGTGGAACGGCGCCGACACCGGCAGCGGCAGCGCGCGCTTGGCGCCGTTGGCCTTGAGCACCTCACAGGCCTTGTCGACAGCGGCCTTGCTGCCCGCGATCACGGTTTGCGCCGGGTCGTTGAAGTTCACGGCCTCCACCACCTCGGCGCTGCCCGCGCCAAAGGTGGCCTGCGCCTCGGCACAGCCGGCCTTCACACGCTCGGCGTCCATGCCCAGGATCGCGGCCATCGCCCCGACACCGACGGGCACCGCCTCTTGCATGGCCGCGGCGCGAAAGCGCACCAACGGCGCTGCGTCGGCCAGCGTGAGCACCTCGGCGGCGACCAGCGCGCTGTACTCGCCCAGCGAATGG
Organism: Hydrogenophaga borbori; assembly: GCF_003417535.1. GTDB lineage: Bacteria > Pseudomonadota > Gammaproteobacteria > Burkholderiales > Burkholderiaceae_C > Hydrogenophaga > Hydrogenophaga borbori. The sequence goes on along the minus strand of NZ_QVLS01000007.1, from coordinate 203,112 downwards.
CCGGCCACGGCGGCGGGCAGCTCGCCGCCCTCGGCGCGCCAGGCGCGCCAGGCGGCGACACCGGCCACCAGCATCACGGGCTGGGTGTTGGTCGTCAGGCCCAAAGCCTCCTTGGGGCCTTCCTTGATGAGCCGGCCGACGTCCTCGCCCAAGGCGTCCGACGCCTCGCGCAGGGTGTCGACGACGGCGGGGTGGTCACCCCAGGCGTCGAGCATGCCCACGGACTGGGACCCCTGGCCGGGAAAGACAAAGGCAAACGGTTTCATTCTGTTCAGCTGTCTGCGACGGCGCGCGGCGGCGCCGTCCGTTCGTTCAAAAATCGAGCAGCACCGCACCCCAGGTGAAGCCGCCACCCACCCCTTCGAGCAGCACGGTGTCACCCGGGCGCACGCGGCCACCGCGCACCGCGTGATCGAGCGCGAGCGGTATGGAGGCCGCCGAGGTGTTGCCGTGTTCGTCCACGGTGGCGACGAGCTTGTCCAGCGGCAGGTGCAGCTTCTTCGCCGTGCCCTGCATGATGCGGATGTTGGCCTGATGAGGAATCAGCCAGTCGATGTCGGTGTCCACGCGGCCGGCCTTGTGCAGCACGGTGCGCGCGGCGCGCTCCAGCACCGTGACCGCGAGCCGGAACACCGCCTGGCCATCCATTTTGAGCAGCGGCTGGCCCGTGACCTGCCCACCCGACACGTGCCCCGGCACGCACAGGATGCCCACGTGCTTGCCGTCGGCGTGCAGGTCGCTCGCCAGGATGCCGGGCGTGTCGGAGGCCTCGAGCACCACGGCGCCCGCGCCGTCGCCGAACAGCACGCAGGTGGTGCGGTCGTTGAAGTCGAGCAGGCGCGAGAACACCTCGGTGCCAATGACCAGGGCCTTGCGCGCCGTGCCGGCACGGATCATCGCGTCGGCCACGGTGAGGGCGTAGACGAAGCCGCTGCACACGGCCTGCAGGTCGAAGGCCGGGCAGCCCGCGATGCCCAGCTTGTGCTGGACGATGGCGGCGGTGGACGGAAACACCATGTCCGGCGTGGACGTGGCGACGATGATGAGGTCGATGTCCTTGGCCGTGCGACCGGCCGCTTCCAGCGCGGCCTGCGCCGCCGCCACGCCCATGTCGCTGGCGAACACGCCGTCGTCGGCGAAGTGCCTCGCGCGGATGCCGGTGCGCTCGATGATCCACTGGTCGCTGGTCTCGATGCCCTTGGGCGCCAGCATGGCCACCATGTCGTCGTTGGTCAGGCGGCGCGGCGGCAGATGGCTGCCCGTGCCGGTGATGCGGGAATAAGCGCTCATGCGGAGGAATCAGATGGTCGGAATGCCGCCACGCTCGCTGATGGTCGTCTCGGGCGACAGCAGCGGCTGCGCACGCGCAATGCGTTGTCTCACGTTGTCCAGCAAGCCGCGGGAGGCGGCATCATACGCGCGGGCCAGCGCTTGCTCGAAGGCGAAGGCGTCGGCCGAGCCATGGCTCTTGAACACCAGGCCCTGCAGGCCCAGCAGGGCCGCGCCGTTGTAAACGCGGTGGTCGGCTCGCTGGCGGATGGCGTTGAGCACCGGCATGGCCACCACGGCCGCCAGCTTGCGCCACAGGCCGCGCGTGAACTCCTCGCGGATGAAGCCGCCGATCATCGAGGCCACGCCCTCGCTCGCCTTGAGCGCCACATTGCCCACGAAGCCATCGCACACCACGATGTCGGTGGTGCCCTTGAAGATGTCGTTGCCCTCCACATTGCCGTGGAAGTTCAGGTCGCCCGCCGCGGCGGCGTGGCGCAGCAACTGACCCGCCTGCTTGATCACGTCACTGCCCTTGATGACCTCCTCGCCGACATTGAGCAGGCCCACCGAGGGGTCGTCGCGCCCAGTGACGGCGGCCACCAGGGCCGAGCCCATCACCGCGAACTGCAGCAGGTGCTCGGCCGAGCAGTCGACGTTGGCGCCGAGATCGAGCACGGTGGTGGCGCCGCCGCGCGCATTGGGCATCTGGGTGGCGATGGCGGGGCGTTCGATGCCGTCCAGCGTCTTGAGCAGGTAGCGCGAGATCGCCATCAGCGCACCGGTGTTGCCGGCCGAGACCGCGGCCTGCGCATGGCCGTCCTTGACCTGCTGGACCGCCACCCGCATGGACGAGTCCTTCTTGCGGCGCAGCGCGACCTCGATCGGGTCGCTCATGTCCACGACCTCGCTGGCGGGCACCACGGTGCAGCGCTCATGCCCCGTGAGACGGGACCAGGCGTGCAGGTCCTCGGCGCGCCCCACCAGCAGCAGGCGCGCCTGGGGGTGGCCGGCCAGAAAGGCCTCGGCCGCGGGCATGGTCACGACCGGCCCGACGTCTCCCCCCATGCAATCCACGGCGATGGTGATCATCTCGACATCCTGCGGGACGCTTGCGGCGACCTCGTCGTTCTAATGAAAAAGGCCCGCATGCGGCATGCGGGCCCGTGTCTCCGTGGCCAGCGGACGCGCGCGCGCACGCCCGGCAGGCAGCCCGTGGATCAGGCTTCGGATTTGTTCTTGAGCACCTGGCGGCCGCGGTAGAAGCCGTTGGGGCTGATGTGGTGACGCAGATGCACTTCGCCCGTGGTGGGCTCGACGGCGGTGCCCGGGGTGGTCAGCGCGTTGTGCGAACGGTGCATGCCCCGCTTGGAGGGCGATTTCTTGTTTTGCTGGACAGCCATGTTGGGCTCCTGGAAGGCGTTGGTGAGGACTCGAGGGCGTCATCGGCTGGGACACGGGGTGGAAACCGCACGCTGCCCGGCCTTTCAGGCCCGCCCTGGCGCAAAGCCAAGCATTATAGCCCGAGTTATCCGGATACGGATGGGACCCCCTCACGGCCGGCCCTTGAGCTTGGCCAGCGCCGCGAAGGGGTGCGGGCGCTCACTGCCCGACGCCTTTTCGCCACCGGCGGGCTCCTCGGCCGCCAACAGGGGCTGCGGGCAGCGCTCGTGCAGGGGCACCAGCGGCAGGGCCAGGATCAGCTCGTCCTCGACCAGCTCGACCAGGCCGGGCCGCGGCTCCAGGGCGAGCAGGTCCTCTTCGCTGTCGTCGTCCAGCGCCTCGGCCGTGGCCTCGTCGGCCACGAAGCGGAACCAGCGGTCCACCTCCACCGGGGTCTGCACCGGCGCCAGGCAGCGCTGGCAGGTCAGGGGCACGAGGGCGCGCGCCTCCAGGTGCAGCCAGGCCTGCGGGGCACCACCGGTCGGCCCGGCGCGCATCTCGCCCTGGGCCTGCCAGCGCACGCGCTCGCTCGGGTCGACGGGCGGGTGCAAGTCGCTGGCGAGGCGCGCGAAACCGGTGAGCGGCGGATCGCCTTCGAGCCGGGCGCCGGCCTGGGCGAAGCGCAGCGCATCCAGGCGCTGCGGATTGAAAACGGAAGCGGGGGGCTTGCTGGCCATCGGGCGATTCTAGGCAGGCCACGACAATACGCCCATGAGCAACACCCCCTCCCCCGCCCGGGCCGTGGTCCTGGGATCGACGTCCCGCTACCGGCGCGAGCTGCTGCAGCGCCTGGGCCTGCCGTTCGAGGTGGCCGCACCCGAGGTCGACGAAACGCCGCAGCCCGGCGAGGCACCCGCCGCCCTCGCCCAGCGCCTGGCCCTGGCCAAGGCCCGCGCCGTCGCCGAGCGCTTTCCCGAGGCCGTGGTCATCGGCAGTGACCAGGTGGCCGATCTGGCCGGCGAGCCGCTGGGCAAACCTGGCACCCACGAACGCGCCGTGCAGCAATTGCGCCGCATGCGCGGGCAGACCGTGGTCTTCCAGACCGCCCTGGCCGTGGTCTGCCGCGCCAGCGGCTTCGAGCGCCAGGACATTGCGCCCGTGCGCGTGGCATTCCGCGAGCTGGACGACGGCGAGATCGAGCGCTACCTGCTCGCCGAGCAGCCCTACGACTGCGCCGGCAGCGCCAAGAGCGAAGGCCTGGGCATCGCCCTGCTCGAGCGCATCGACAGCGACGACCCCACCGCCCTGGTGGGGCTGCCGCTGATCCGCACCTGCCAGATGCTGCGCGCCGCCGGCGTGCGCCTGCCGTGACGCCGGGCGCGCTTTACCTGGTGCCCACGCCGCTGGACTTCGGCGTGGCCGAGGCCACGGACCCGCTGGAGGCGCTGCTGCCGGGAGAGACCCTGGCCGTGGCCGGCCGGCTCACGCACTGGATCGCCGAGAACGCCAAGAGCGCGCGCGCCTTCCTCAAGCGCGTGGACGCCGCCGTGGGCCTGGCCGCGCCGCTGCAGGAACAGCACATCCTGGAATTGCCCCGGCAAACGCACAAGCGCGGCGACCACACGCAGGACGACCGGGCGGCGCGCGACTGGCTCGCGCCCGCGCTGCAGGGCCATGGCATCGGCCTGCTCAGCGAGGCCGGCATGCCCGCCATCGCCGACCCCGGCAGCGGCGTGGTGCGCGCGGCGCACGCCCTGGGCCTGCGGGTGTGCCCACTGGTGGGGCCGGTGTCGCTGATGCTCGCGCTCGCGGGCAGCGGGCTCAATGGCCAGCACTTCGCCTTCGTGGGCTACGTGGCGCAGGACCCGCCCACGCGCGCCAAGCGCCTGCGCGAACTCGACGCCCTGGCCACACGCAGCGGCCAGGCGCAGATCCTGATCGAGACGCCCTACCGCAACGCGGCCCTGCTGCGCGCGCTGATCGACAGCCTGCAGCCGGGCACGCGCCTGGCCGTGGCCTGCGGGCTGGCGCTGCCCACGCAAGCCATCCGCAGCGCGCGCGTGGCGGATTGGCGGCGCGAGCCCGCGCTGGCGGCCGACCTGCCGCTGGACCTGCCCGCCGTGTTTCTCTTCGGGCCCTGAACGGGCGACGGGCCTCAGCCCATCACGCGCTGCAGGTGCGCGCGCACCGCGCCACTCAGCTCGGGGTTGGCCAGGGCGAGGTCGATGGTGGCCTCCAGAAAGCCTTCCTTGCTGCCGCAGTCGTAGCGCCGGCCTTCATAGCGGTAGGCCTGCACGCGCTCCTTGCCGATCAGCGCGGCGATGCCGTCGGTGAGCTGGATCTCGCCCCCGGCGCCGCGCGGCTGCTGGCGGATGCTCTCGAACACCGCCGGCGTGAGGATGTAGCGTCCGGCCACCGCCAGGGTGGACGGCGCCTTCTCCGGCGCGGGCTTTTCCACCATGGCGAAGACCTCGGCCAGCGCGGCGTTCGCGCCGTGCACGTCGACCACGCCGTAGCGCTTGGTCTCGGCGCGCGGTACGTCCTGCACGGCCAGCACCGTGCCCGGACTGCGTTCATAGGCCTTGACCATCTGCGCCAGCACGGTAGCGCCGCCGTTGAGCTGGTCCTTGCCCAGCATCAGGTCGTCGGCCAGCAGCACGGCGAAGGGCTCGTCGCCGACCAGGCGCTCGGCGCACAGCACCGCGTGGCCCAGGCCCAGCGCGCGCGGCTGGCGCACATAGAAGCAGTCCATGTCGTCGGGCTTGATGGACGTCACCAGATTGAGCAGCGCGCCCTTGCCCGCCGCCTCCAGCTCGGTCTCCAGTTCGTATGCCACGTCGAAATGGTCCTCGATGGCCCGCTTGTTGCGGCCGGTGACGAAGATCATTTCGCGGATGCCGGCCGCGTAAGCCTCTTCCACGGCGTACTGCATCAGCGGCTTGTCCACCACGGGCAGCATCTCCTTGGGAATGGCCTTGGTGGCGGGCAGGAACCGGGTGCCCAGGCCACCCACGGGAAATACGGCTTTACGAATCGTCGTCATGTCGTGCACTGCTCCCGAGCGATTTGACAAACAAGCTGACCATAATACCCACGGCCCGTGCCCGCGACCCGGCACGCCATTGCACCGCAGCATCACGCGCGGTCTTCCCGGATACACACGAATGCAGATCACTCCCGTCATCCTGTGTGGCGGCTCGGGCACCCGCCTGTGGCCCCTGTCGCGCCAGAGTTTTCCCAAGCAGTTCGTCCCGCTGGTGGGCAACAAATCTTTACTTCGCCTTACCTTGGACCGTGTGGCCTGGAGCGGACAGCCGCCCCTGTGCGTGGCCGCCGACGAGCACCGCTTCCTGGTGGCCGACGCCATCGAATCGGGCGGCCAGGGCGGCACGCTGTTGCTGGAGCCCGCCGCACGCAACACCGCGGCCGCCATGGCACTGGCCACGCTGCAGGCCCTGCGCGATGGCGACGGCAGCGAGCTGCTGCTGTTCTGCCCGGCGGACCACCACATCCCCGACGCCGTGGCCTTCGCCGACACCGTGCGGCAAGGCGTCGCCGCGGCGCAGGCCGGCGCCATCGTCACCTTCGGCGTGATGCCCACCTTCCCCAGCACGGCCTACGGCTACATCGCCCAGGGCGAGCCGCGCCCCGATGGCAGCCGCGGCGTGGCCCGATTCATCGAAAAGCCTGCCGCCGAGGCCGCGCAGGCGCTGCTGCTGCAAGGCGGCGTGCTGTGGAACGCGGGCATCTTCCTGGCCAGCGCGGCCACCCTGCAGGGCGCGCTGCAGCGCCACGCGAACGACATCTGGGCCGCCTGCGAGCAGGCCATGGCCGCGCCCAAGGAAGAGTCCGTGGGCCGCTGCCGCTTCGTGCGCCCGGCGGCCGAGCCTTTCCTGGCCTGCCGCTCGCAGAGCATCGACTACGCCGTGATGGAGCCGCACGACGACGTGGCCGTGGTGCCCTTCCAGGGCCAGTGGAGCGACGTGGGCAGCTGGAATGCCGTGGCCGACCTCGCGCCCGCCGACGGCAACGGCAACCGCGTGCAGGGCCAGGGCCATGCCCTGCGCGCGGCCAACACCTTCATCCACGCGCCGCACCGGCCCGTGGTGGCGCTGGGCACGCACGACCTGCTCATCGTCGACACGCCCGACGCCCTGCTCGTGGCCCAGCGCGACCACGCCGAGCAGGTGAAGGACGTGGTGGCCCACCTCGCCAAGAGCGATGTGCCGCAGGCCGCCGCGCACCGCCGCGTGGCGCGGCCCTGGGGCTGGTACGACAGCATCGATACGGGGGCGCGCTTCCAGGTCAAGCGCATCGGCGTCAAGCCCGGTGCGTCGCTGAGCCTGCAGAAGCACCACCACCGCGCCGAGCACTGGATCGTGGTCAAGGGCACGGCCGAGGTCACGCGCGGGCAGGAGGTGTTCCTGCTGTCGGAGAACCAGTCCACCTACATCCCCATCGGCGAGGTGCACCGCCTGCACAACCCCGGCAAGATGGAACTGGAGATGATCGAGGTGCAATCCGGCGCCTACCTCGGCGAGGACGACATCGTGCGACTCGAAGACGTCTACGGCCGTGAGCCCAAACCCCAATAAGCACCCGCATGAACATCCTGCTCACCGGCGGCGCCGGCTACATCGGCAGCCACACCGCCGTGGCCCTGGTCGAAGCCGGCTACGCGCCCATCGTGCTCGACAACTTTGCCAACAGCCACCCGGTGGTGATGGAGCGCCTGCAGCGCATCACCGGGCAGGCCCTGCTGCTGGAGCGCGGCGACGTGCTGGACACGCCCTGGCTCACCGAGGTGCTGCGCCGCCACCGCCCGGCGGGCGTCGTGCACTTCGCGGGCGACAAGGCCGTGGGCGAGAGCGTGGCCAATCCGCTGAAGTACTACCGCAACAACCTGGGCGGCGCCACCAGTCTGCTGCAGGCCATGTCGGCCGTGGCCGCCGAAGACCCGTCGCAGCCGCCCACGCTGGTGTTCTCCAGCAGCGCCACGGTCTATGGCGACCCGGTGCGCGTGCCCATCACCGAGGACTTCGCGCGCAGCCACACCAACCCCTACGGCCACACCAAGCTGGTCATCGAGGACATGCTTCAGGCGCTGCAGACCGCGCAGCCGCACTGGCGCATCGGCGCCCTGCGCTACTTCAACCCCGTGGGCGCGCACCCGAGCGGCCTGATCGGCGAGGACCCGGCCGGCATCCCCAACAACCTGATGCCCTTCGTGGCCCAGGTGGCCGTGGGCGCGCGCGAGCACCTCAACGTCTTCGGCGGCGACTACCCCACACCCGACGGCACCGGCGTGCGCGACTTCATCCACGTCATGGACCTGGCGCGCGGCCACGTCGCCGCCATCCAGGCCCTGCTGGGCCGGGGCGAGAGCTTCACCGTGAACCTGGGCACCGGGCGCGGCCACAGCGTGCTCGAGGTGGTGGCCGCCTTCGAGAAGGCCAGTGGGCGGGCCGTGCCCTACCGCGTGACCCCGCGCCGCGCGGGCGACGTGGCCCAGTGCTGGGCCGACCCCTCGCTGGCGCGCCAGCTGCTGGGCTGGCAATCGCGCCACACGCTCGATGAAATGTGCGCCGACGCCTGGCGCTGGCAGCGCGAGAACCCGAACGGTTACCGCAGCTGAATGCCGGCGGACTGCGCCGCCTTGAACGCCCCTTCGCCGAAGCTCGCGCCGAACTGGCGCGCCAGGCGCAGGCCCAGGTTCTCGCGCTGGGTGTAGTCCACCACCTCCTCGGCCTTGATCACCTCGCGTGCCACGTAGTCGAGGTTGCCCAGGCCGTCGGCCAGGCCGTGGTTCACGGCCTGCTGGCCGCTCCACACCAGGCCGGTGAAGGTGTCGGCGTCTTCCTTCAGGCGCTTGCCGCGGCCCTGCTTCACCACCTCGATGAACTGCAGGTGGATCTCGTCGAGCATGGCCTGCAGGTAGGCCTTCTGCTGCTCGTCCTGCGGGCTGAAGGGGTCGAGCATGGCCTTGTTGCGGCCCGCCACCATCAGGCGCCGCTCCACGCCCAGCTTGTCCATCAGGCCCGTGAAGCCGAAGCCGTCCATCAGCACGCCGATGCTGCCCACCAGGCTGGCCTTGTCGACATAAATGTCGTCGGCCGCCGCCGCGATGTAGTAGGCCGCCGAGGCGCAGGTTTCCTCCACCACGGCATAGACCTTCTTGTCGTGCAGGCCCTTCAAGCGGCGGATCTCGTCGTTGATGATGCCGGCCTGCACCGGACTGCCGCCCGGTGAGTTGATGAGCAGCACGATGCCCTGGGCACCGTGGTCCTCGAAGGCCTGGCGCAGCGCGGGCAGCACGTTCTCGGCGCTGGCCTGGGCGCCGGCACCGATGGTGCCTTCGATTTCGATCACCGCGGTGTGCGGCGTGCTGGGCTGCGAGCCCGCCATGTGCTCGGCCTTGACGGCCAGCCAGACGATGGCGCCGATCACCAGCAGCCAGGCGAAGCGGAAGAACAGCTTCCAGCGGCGCGCGGCGCGCTGCTCCCTGAGCTGGGCGAACAGCAGCTTTTCGATGGCCTCGCGCTCCCAGGACACGCCGGCGGGGCGAGGGGTGGCGGCGGTGTTGAAGTCCTCGTTCACGACGGGCTCGCTTTCAGAATTCCACGGGTTTGAGATGGTACTGGGAGCGCCAGTGCACCACGCCATCGAGCTCCACCAGTTCGATCCGGAACAGGCCGCCCCGGCAGGGCCCACCGCGGCATTCGCCGGTGTCGGGCGCGTACACCGCGCCGTGCGTGGCACACAGCAGCCAGCGCGCGCTGTCGTCGAAGAAATGGTCGGGACGCCAGTCCAGCTCCATGGCCACGTGGGTGCAGCGGTTCAGGTAGGCGTGGGCACGCCCCTGGTAGCGGATGGCGAAGGCCCGGCAGGTCTGCCCCGCGTAGTTGACGTCGAAGGACACGCCCTGGCCGCCATCGACCAGGTCGCGGCTGTGGCACAGCGGGTGCAGGTCGTCGGCGGGTCCGGGCGCCATGCGGGTCAGGCCTCAGGCGTGTTCGAGCAGCCAGCCGTGCAGTTCGGCCACCGAGTGCGCAACGAAGCGTGGCCCCAGGGCGTGAAAGGCGTCGGGCTCGTGCGCGCCGTAGCTCACGCCCACGCTCGCGCAACCGGCGTTCACCGCCATCTGCAGGTCGTGCGTGGTGTCGCCGACCATCAGCGTGCGCTCGGGCTCGACGCCGAACTCGCGCATCAGCTGGTGCAGCATCAGCGGGCTGGGCTTGCCGGCCGTTTCATCGGCCGTGCGAGAACCGTCGAACACGCCGCTCAGCTCCACCGTGCGAAGCACCTCGTCGAGCCCGCGCCGGCTCTTGCCGGTGGCCACGGCCAGCCAATGGTGCCGTTCCTTGAGCGCCTGCAACAGCGGCAGCACACCGTCGAACAGGCTGAGGTCGTTCTGGCTGGCCAGGTAGTGGTGGCGGTAGCGCTCGCCCAGGCGCGGGTACAGGTCGGGTGGCACGTCGGGCGCGGCGTGCGCCAGGGCCTGCATCAGGCCCATGCCGATGACGTAGCTGGCCTGCTCGCGCGTGGGCACGGTGCCGCCCACGTCGGCCACGGCGCGCTGGATGCTCTGCGCGATGACGGCCGTGGAGTCGTAGAGCGTGCCGTCCCAGTCGAAGGCGATGAGGTCGTAGCGGCGGACCATGGCTCAGCCCAGCTTTTCTAGGGTCCTGGCGTGGTGCCGCAGGTGATCGGCCACCACGCTCTGGACGAAGTAGTAGCCGTGGTCGTAGCCCTCGTGCCAGCGCAGCGTGAGCGGCTGGCCGGCGGCGCGGCAGGCCGCTTCCAGCTTGTCCGGGTGCAGCTGCGCCGCCAGGAACTGGTCGGCGCGGCCTTGGTCGATCAGCAGCGGCGGGCAGCGCTTGCCCGCCTGGATGAGCTCGGTGGCGTCGTGCTCCGCCCAGCGGGCGCGGTCCTCGCCCAGGTAGCCGGTGAACGCCTTCTCGCCCCAGGGGCATTGCGTGGGCGCGGCGATCGGCGCAAAGGCCGATACGCTCTGGAACAGCGATGGGTGGCGCAGCGCCAGCGTGAGCGCGCCATGCCCGCCCATGGAGTGGCCGAACACGCCCACGCGGTCGCGGCGCAGGGCGAAGCGCTCGAACACCAGCGCGCGCAGCTCCTCCACGATCCAGCATTCCATGCGGAAGTGGCGCGACCACGGCGCCTCGCTGGCGTCGAGGTAAAAGCCCGCGCCGTGGCCGAAGTCCCAGGCCGCGTCGGCGCCCTCGATGCCGGTGGCGCGCGGGCTGGTGTCGGGCGTGACGATGGCCAGGCCCAGCTTGGCCGCCAGGCGCTGCGCGCCGGCCTTGATGGCGAAGGTTTCCTCGGTGCAGGTCAGGCCCGCGAGGTAGAAGAGCACCGGCACCGGGCCCTTGGCCGCCTGCGGCGGCAGGAACACGCCGAAGCGCATGGGCAGGCCGATGGCGGTCGACTCGTGCCGGTAAAAGCCCTGCACGCCGCCGAAGCAGCGGTGCTCGCTCAGCGTCTCCACGGCCATCAGAACTCCACCACCGAGCGGATCGACTCGCCGCGCTTCATCAACGCGAAGCCCTCGTTGATGTCCTCCAGCTTGAGCTTGTGCGTGATCAGATCGTCGATGTTGATCTTGCCGTCCATGTACCAGTCGACGATCTTGGGCACGTCGGTGCGCCCGCGCGCGCCGCCGAAGGCCGAGCCCTCCCACTTGCGGCCGGTGACGAGCTGGAAGGGCCGCGTGCTGATCTCCGCGCCCGCCTCGGCCACGCCGATGATGATGCTGCGACCCCAGCCCTTGTGCGTGCACTCCAGGGCCTGGCGCATCACCTTCGTGTTGCCGATGCACTCGAAGCTGTAGTCCGCGCCGCCGTCGGTGAGCTGCACGATGGCGTCGACGATGTTCTGATGGTCCTTGGGATTGAGGAAGTGGGTCATGCCGAACTTCCTCGCCATGGCCTCGCGCTCGGGGTTGAGGTCGATGCCGATGATTTTGTCGGCGCCCACCATCTTGGCGCCCTGGATCACGTTGAGGCCGATGCCGCCGAGGCCGAAGACCACCACGTTGGCGCCCGCCTCCACCTTGGCCGTGAACAGCACCGCGCCGATGCCGGTGGTGACGCCGCAGCCGATGTAGCAGACCTTGTCGAAGGGCGCGTCGGGGCGGATCTTGGCCAGCGCGATCTCGGGCACCACCGTGTGGTTCGCGAAGGTGCTGGTGCCCATGTAGTGCAGGATGGGCTTGCCGTCGAGGCTGAAGCGGCTGGTGGCGTCGGGCATCAGGCCCTTGCCCTGCGTGCCGCGGATGAGCTGGCACAGGTTGGTCTTGCGGCTCAGGCAGAACTTGCACTGGCGGCATTCGGGCGTGTAGAGCGGGATGACGTGGTCGCCCTTCTTGAGCGTGGTCACGCCCGGACCGACGTCGACCACGATGCCGGCGCCCTCATGGCCCAGGATGGCGGGGAACAGACCCTCGGGGTCGGCACCCGAGAGCGTGTAGTAATCGGTGTGACAGATGCCGGTGGCCTTGATCTCGACCAGCACCTCGCCGGCCCTTGGCCCTTCCAGGTCCACGGTTTCGATGGTGAGGGGGGCTCCGGCCTTCCAGGCCACGGCGGCGCGCGTTTTCATGGTGGGTCTCTCTCGGGTGTCAAAGATGCGGGGAACACCCGCGAGGTTAACCCGCCTGCCCATGCCCGAGCCCGGCGCCGGGCATGCGCCCGGTCGGCTCAGTCGGCGGGCGCGCCGGCGCGGAACCAGTCGCCGATCAGCGCGCGCTCCTCGTCGGTGATGCCGGTGGCGTTGTTGATGGGCATCACCTTGGTGACCACGGCCTGCTGGTACACCGCCTGCGCGTGGCGCTGGAGTTCGGCCGGGCTGTCCAGCCGAACGCCCTTGGACTGCAGGGCCTCGCCGTGGCACATCACGCAGCGCTGCGCCACCACGGCCTGCACCCGGGCCGCGCTCACCGCCGGCCGCGAGGCCGCCGGCGCGGCCGGTGCGGGCTTGAGCCAGACGATCACGCCGATCAACACCACCACGCCCGCCAGCGCGTACTTCCAGGGGTGCGGGTTGCGGCCCAGCTTGAAGCCGTGGCGCAGCACGAAGAACTGCCGGATCGCCGCGCCCGCGGCCATCATGGCGATCAGCACCCAGCCGTTGTGCGGGTTCGCGTAGGTGAAGCTGTAGTGGTTGCTCAGCATGGCGAACAGCACCGGCAGCGTGAAGTAGGTGTTGTGCACGCTGCGCTGCTTGCCGCGCTGGCCATGGATGGGGTCCACCGGCTGGCCGGCCTTGAGCGCGGCCACCACCTTGCGCTGGCCCGGGATGATCCAGAAGAACACGTTGGCGCTCATGGCCGTGGCGATCATGGCGCCCACCAGCAGGAAGGCCGCGCGCCCCGCGAACAGCGAGGTGGCCAGCAGCGCGGCCACCGCCACCAGCACGGCCACGGCCGCGCCCACCTTGGCGTCGCCGTTCTTGGTCTGCCCCAGGGTGCGGCAAATGGTGTCGTAGGCCAGCCAGAACACCACCAGGAAGGCCAGCGCGGTGGCGATGGCCGCGGCCGGCGACCAGTCGAAGACCTGCGGGTCGATCAGGTAGACCTTGGGGCTCCACAGATAGGACACCAGGAACAGCGCAAAGCCCGAGAGCCAGGTGGAGTAGCTTTCCCAGAAGAACCAGTGCAGGTGGCCCGGCAACTGCGGCGGCGAGACCGCGTATTTCACCGGGTGGTAGAAGCCGCCGCCGTGCACGGCCCACAGCTCGCCGGTGGCGCCGTCGCGGCGCAGCGCCTCGTCCTCGGGCGGCGTGAGGCTGCTGTCGAGGAAAACGAAATAGAAGGAAGAGCCGATCCAGGCGATGGCGACGATGACGTGCAGCCAGCGCAACAGCAGGTTGGCCCAGTCGAGCAGGTAGGTTTCCATGGCACCTCGTTCAAGGGATGGTTTTGGGCCATCCGGCGTTTCGACTCACCACCGCGGGCGCTCTGAGCCGACCGAGGGCCGCGATACACGGTGCGTTGCACCGGCTCCGCTGCGACCACAGAAGGCCCGCAGTGTAGCGGCTCAAACACCGCTCGCGGAGGTCTTCGGCGTCAGCAGCAACAACTGCGCCACCACCGCCGCCGCGATCACGGCCGGTGCCTTGCCGGTGATGCCGGGCAGGCCGATCGGGCAGGTCACGCGCGCCAGCTCTTCTTCGCTGAAGCCGCGCTCCGTGAGCCGGTGGCGGAAGGTGGCCCACTTGGTGCGGCTGCCGATGAGGCCGATGAAGCCGAGATCGTCGCGTTCGCGCAGGCGGCGCAGGCAGGCCGCCACGATGTCCAGGTCCTCGGCGTGCGAAAAGCTCATGACCAGCACCAGCGAGCCGCTGGCCAGCGCCGGCACGGCGGCCTGCACCGGGTCGGAGTGCTCGGCCGCCACGCCCTCGGGCAGCGGGTCGGGAAAGACCTCGTCGCGGCTGTCGATCCAGGTGATGGCGAAGGGCAGTGGCGCAAGCGCGCGCACCAGCGCTCGGCCCACGTGCCCACCGCCGAACAGCGCCACCGGCCGCAGGGCCGTGCCCAGGCGCTCGCGCAGCGCCGGCGCGTCGGCGGCGCCGACGGGTTGATACGAAAGTTCCAGTGCCCCGCCGCAGCACTGGCCCAGACTGGGGCCAAGCGTGACCGACTGCACGGATGGCTGGACCGCGCGTCGCACCAGCATCTCGCGCGCGCGGCGCATCGCGTCCCATTCCAGGTGTCCGCCGCCGATGGTGTCGATGGTGTCGTTGCGAAACACCGCCATCCAGGTGCCGGCCTCGCGGGGCACCGAACCGCGTGAGGCGCGCACCGTCACCAGCACGGCGGGCTCGTCGCGCAAGCGGCGAAGGAAGGTCTGCAACTCACCCGCCATGTGTGGCGTCCCTGTCGACAAAGCTGTATGGATCTGTAAGAGAAACCCAAGGGCCGCCAGTATCGGCCGTTGTGATTGGCACCGCGTGCGATTTCGCACATACACTCCATCGGCCCCGCGGTATGGCGAGGCCGGCCCCGCTGAGAGAAACGCATGAGCACCCGAGACACCAAGCCCTCCGCCCCCGCCCGCTGCGACGCCCCCCGGGCCCGCGCGCTGCGCTGGACTGGCCTGACGATTGCCGCCCTGCTGGCCGCCTGCGCGGCGCCACTGCCCCCCCCCCCCCCCCCCCCCCCCCCACCCGCGCCGGTGCCCGCACCGCCGCCACCGCCCGTGAGCCAGCGCCCCACCCCCAAGTTCATCTCGCAAGCCGCCTCGGCAACCGACTACCGCAAGGACGGCGCGCGCCACATCTACGCCCGCAACGGCCACCGCATCTACAAGGGCCAGCTGCCGCCGCTGCTGCACGCCGTGGGCGTGCTGCAGGTCGAGGTGGACGACATCGGCGAGGTCCGCCAGGTGAGCTGGATGCGGGCGCCCAGCCATGCGCCCGACGTGATGCGCGAGATCGAGCGCACGGTGCGCGCCGCGGCGCCTTTCCCGGCGCCGGTGCGCATGGGTCGCGTCACCTACACCGACGTGTGGCTCTGGGACAAGAGCGGCAACTTCCAACTCGACACGCTGACCGAGGGACAGCGCAACAAGTGATCTCCGTGGTTTGAGACGTTTTCAAGGCCCGCTTCGTGCGGGCCTTCTTGTTGGCGGCACGCCGGCCCTGCGGCTGGCACGGCGGCTCAGCTGCCGCGGTAGGTGGAGTAGGCCCAGGGGCTCACCAGCAGCGGCACGTGGTAGTGCTGGTCCACCCTCGCCACGCCGAAATCCAGCGCCACGCGGTCCAGGAAGCGGGGCTCCGGCAGGTCCACGCCGCGGGCGTCGAAGTAGCCCTTCACATCGAACACCAGCCGATAGGTCCCCGCCTTCAGCGAGGCGTTGTCCAGCAAGGGGCCATCCGGGTTGCGCCCGTCCGCGTTGAGCGTGAAGCGCTTGATCAGCGTCGCTTGCTCGCCCTGCGTGGCATAGAGCGCCACCGCCATGCCCGCCGCCGGGCAACCGTGCATCGTGTCCAGTACGTGGGTGCTCAAGCCCATGGCCGCGTTCTCCTGTGAATTTGGTCGACCGAAAGTGTATACACTTTGGCGCGAATCTGGCTATCATGCGGCGCATGGAAACGTCCAGCACGGCCCAGATCGTCGACGCCCTCACGCGCGCCATCGTCGAACACCGGCTGCGTCCAGGCACCAAGCTCGCCGAGCAGAAACTCGCCGATCACTTCGGCGTCTCGCGCACCCTGGTCAGGCAGGCCCTGTTCCAACTCTCCCAGAACCGCCTCATCCGGCTGGAGCCCGCGCGCGGCGCCTTCGTGTCCACGCCCTCGGCCGACGAGGCCCGCCAGGTCTTCGCCGTGCGCCGCATGCTCGAGGTGGAAATGACCCGCGCCTTCGTCCGCCAGGCCACGCCGGCCACCCTGCGCGCCCTGCGCGAGCACCTGGCGCAGGAGCGCCAGGCCGTGCTGCGGCAGGACGTGCCCGGCCGCACCGAGCTGCTGGGCGACTTCCACGTGCGCATGGCCGAGCTCATGGGCAACCGCGTGCTGTCCGACCTGCTGCGCGACCTGATCTCGCGCTGCGCGCTCATCACGCTCATGTACCAGAGCAGCGAGGCCGCCGCCGATTCGTGCGACGAGCACGCCGCCATCGTCAAGGCCCTGGCCGGTCGCGACGAGGCCCTGGCCGTGCGCCTGATGGAAGAACACCTGCAGCACGTCGAGGCCAGCCTGGCCTTCGACCGCCCCCGGCCCGCCAACGACCTCTCGCTCGCCCTGTCCTGAGCGCCTCCATGACCTACGACGCCACCGCCCCCTACCCGCGCGACCTCATCGGCTACGGCCGCGATGTGCCGCACGCCCGCTGGCCCGGCGGCGCGCGCATCGCCGTGCAGTTCGTCCTCAATTACGAGGAAGGCGGCGAGAACAGCGTGCTGCACGGCGACGCCGCCTCCGAGCAGTTCCTCTCCGAGATGTTCAACCCCGCGGCCTACCCCGCGCGGCACATCAGCATGGAGGGCATCTACGAGTACGGCTCGCGCGCCGGCGTCTGGCGCCTGCTGCGCGAGTTCGAGCGCCGCGGCCTGCCGCTCACCGTGTTCGGCGTGGCGCAGGCGCTGCAGCGCCACCCCGAGGTCTGCGCCGCCTTCACCGAACTTGGCCACGACATCGCCTGCCACGGCCTCAAGTGGATCCACTACCAGAACGTGGACGAGGCCACCGAACGCGCCCACATGGCCGAGGCCATGCGCCTCCTCACGGAGCTGACGGGCCAGCGCCCGCTGGGCTGGTACACCGGGCGCGACAGCCCGAACACGCGCCGCCTGGTGGCCGACTTCGGTGGCTTCGAGTACGACAGCGACTACTACGGCGACGACCTGCCCTTCTGGATGAAGGTGCGCAAGAGCGACGGCAGCGACGCGCACCAGCTCATCGTGCCCTACACCCTGGACTGCAACGACATGCGCTTCGCGCTGCCGCAGGGCTATTCGCACGCCGATCCCTTCTTCCAGTACATGAAGGACAGCTTCGACGCGCTCTACGCCGAGGGTGACCCGAACGGCCTGGACCGGCCCAAGATGATGAGCGTCGGCATGCACTGCCGCCTGCTCGGCCGGCCCGGACGCATCACCGCGCTGCAGCGCTTCCTGGACCACGTCCAGTCGCACGACGGCGTGTGGGTCGCGCGCCGCCTGGACATCGCGCGCCACTGGCGCGCCCAACACCCACTCACCGCCTGACACCATGGCCCTCACGCTCGACACCTTCAACGCCGCCGCGCCCGCCGAGGCCCTGCGCCTGCTCGACGGCCTGTACGAACACTCGCCCTGGGTGGTGGAACGCACCTTGGCCCAGCGCCCCTTCGCCAGCCTGGCCGCGCTCAAGTGGGCGCTGGTGCAGGCGGTGGCCCAGGCCACGCGCGACGAGCAGCTGGCGCTGATCCGCGCCCACCCCGAACTGGCCGGCAAGGCCATGGTGGCCCAGACCCTCACCAGCGAAAGCACGGGCGAGCAAAGCCGCGCCGGCCTCACGCATTGCACGCCCGAGGAGTTCCAGGCGCTGCAGCGGCTCAACGCCGACTACAACGCGCGCTTCGGTTTTCCCTTCATCCTGGCGGTGCGCGGGCCGCGCGGCAGCGGCTTCACGCGCCAGCAGATCATCGCCACCTTCCAGCGCCGCCTGCACAACCCGGTGGACTTCGAGCGCGAAGAGGCCCTGCGCAATATCCACCGCATCGCCGAGATTCGCCTGGCCGACAAGTTCGGCGCAGAACCCGCGCTGGGCCACCATGTGTGGGACTGGCACGAAGACCTGGCGCGCCACAGCGACCCGGGGTTCAAAGAGAGCGGCCAGCTCACCGTCACCTACCTCACCGCCGCGCACCAGGCCTGCCAGCAGGCGCTGATGGCGCGCATGCGCGAATGCGGCTTCGATGAGGTCTCCATCGACGCCGTGGGCAACGTGGTCGGCGTGTACCACGGCGCCACGCCCGATGCGAAGCGCCTGCTCACCGGCAGCCACTTCGACACCGTGCGCAACGGCGGCAAGTACGACGGGCGACTCGGCATCTTCGTGCCGCTGGCCTGCGTGCAGCGCCTCCACCGGGCCGGCCGGCGCCTGCCCTTCGGCGTCGAGGTCGTGGCGTTCTCGGAAGAGGAAGGCCAGCGCTACAAGGCCACCTTCCTGGGCTCGGGCGCGCTCACCGGCGACTTCAACCCCGCCTGGATGGACCAGACCGATGCGGATGGCGTGCGCCTGCAGGACGCCATGCGCGCCGCCGGCCTGCCGGGCACGCTGGACGCCATCGGCGCGCTGCGCCGCGACCCGTCGCGCTACCTGGGCTTCGTCGAGGTGCACATCGAACAGGGCCCGGTGCTCAACGAAATGGGCCTGCCCCTGGCCGTGGTCACCTCCATCAACGCCGGCGTGCGCCACATGGGCGAGGTGATCGGCATGGCCAGCCACGCCGGCACCACGCCCATGGACCGCCGCCGCGACGCCGCCTGCGCGGTGGCCGAGCTCGCGCTCTACATGGAGCGGCGCGCCGCCCAGGACGGCGACTCGGTCGCCACCATCGGCCTGCTCAACGTGCCCGGTGGCTCCATCAACGTGGTGCCCGGGCGCTGCCAGTTCTCGCTCGACCTGCGCGCGCCCAGCGACGCCCAGCGCGACGCGCTGGAGCGCGACGTGCTCGCCGAGCTCAGCGCCATTTGTGAACGCCGCGGCCTGGGCCAGCGCCTGGAGCGCACCATGACCGCGTCCGCCGCCCCCAGCCACCCCGACTGGCAGGCCCGCTGGGAGAAGGCCGTGGCCGCGCTGGGCCTGCCGGTGCACCGCATGCCCAGCGGCGCCGGCCACGACGCCATGAAGCTGCACGAGGTGATGCCGCAGGCCATGCTGTTCGTGCGCGGCGAAAACAGCGGCATCAGCCACAACCCTCTGGAAAGCAGCACCAGCGACGACATCGAACTGAGCGTGCTGGCCTTCGACCACCTCCTCGAGCAGCTCGCGAAAGAAACCGCCTGACCATGACCGCCCACACCCAACTCGACGCCTGGATCGACGCCCACTTCGACGAACAGCTCGCCTTCCTGCGCGAACTGGTGCGCGTGCCCACCGACTCGCCGCCCGGCAACAACGCGCCGCACGCCGAGCGCACCGCCGAGCTGCTGGCCCCCATGGGCTATGCCGCCGAGAAGCACGCGGTGCCCGAGGCCGAGGTGAGGGCCGCCGGCCTGCAGAGCATCACCAACCTCATCGTGCGCCGCCGATTCGGCGAAGGCGGCCCCACCATCGCGCTGAACGCGCACGGCGACGTGGTGCCCCCCGGAGAGGGCTGGACCCACGACCCCTACGGCGGCGAAATCGTCGACGGCGCGATGTATGGCCGCGCCACCGCCGTGAGCAAGAGCGACTTCTCCAGCTTCACCTTCGCGCTGCGCGCGCTCGAATCGCTCGGCGCGCCACTCAAGGGCGGCGTGGAGCTGCATTTCACCTACGACGAAGAATTCGGCGGCGAACTGGGTCCGGGCTGGCTGCTCGCCAAGGGCCTGACCAAGCCCGACCTGATGATCGCCGCCGGCTTCAGCTACCAGGTGGTGGTGGCGCACAACGGCTGCCTGCAGCTGGAGGTGACGGTGCAGGGCGAAATGGCGCACGCCGCCATCCCTGACAGCGGCACCGACGCGCTGCAGGGCGCCACCCACATCCTGAATGCCCTGTACGCGCTCAACCGCGACTACCTGCAGGTGCGCTCCAAGGTCGAGGGCATCAGCCACCCCTACCTCAACGTCGGCCTCATCAGTGGCGGCACCAACACCAACGTGATCCCGGGCAAGGTGGTGCTCAAGCTCGACCGCCGCATGATCCCCGAAGAAGACCCCGCGCAGGTGGAGGCCGCGCTGCGCGAGACCATCGCGCAAGCGGCGGCCAGCTTCGACCCGCCGCGCGGCGGCAAGGCGCTGCGGGTCGAGATCAAGCGCATGCTGCTGGCGCGCGCCATGAAGCCCCTGGCGGGCAATGCCGCCCTGGTGAAGGCCCTGCAGACGCATGGCGAGCAGGTCTTCGGTGAACCCATCCCCGCCGTCGGCACGCCGCTCTACACCGACGTGCGCCTCTACGTCGAGCGCGGCATCCCCGGCGTCATCTACGGCGCCGGCCCGCGCACCGTGCGCGAGTCCAACGCCAAGCGCGCCGACGAACACGTGCGCCTGGACGACCTGCGCCGCGCCACCAAGGTCGTCGCGCGCACGCTGCACGACCTGCTGCGGGCCTGAGGGCGCCGTTCACCAGCGGGACCGCACCCGGCGGCGGCGCGCCGGCGGGCCCGCCGCCGACCAATCCCTACCGGCTGGTGGTGTCCGGGACGTTCTGGCGCCAGGTGTAGTCGAACTTGCAGAAGTACTCCGCCACGAAGACACCCGGCATGGTGTTGGACACCGAGTTCTTCGCCAGTTCGCAGCCGCACGGCCCCATGCCGATGAAGTCGTTCTTGCTGCCAATAAACCCGTCGCGGATGGACTTGGTCCACTTGGGGCACCAGGCGTCGGCGTTCTTCTTGCCCGTGACCGTGCTGTCCCACTGGTCGGTCCGCACCTTGGGCAGGCCCGGGTAGCCGCGCTGGCCACCGCCGGCGTTCTGCGCGGGCGCCTGGGCGTTCCGGGGGCCCGCCGCCGGGGTGGTGGCGTTCCCTGGTGCCGTGGCCTGTGGCGTCGCGGCCGGCCGCGACGGCGCGTTCGCGGGCCGGCCCGCGGCGGCGTTGTCGGCCGCCCCCTGAAGCCGGCGGAACTCGGCCACGGAGACTGGCGTGGGGGCACGGCCTGCGGCCGCCACCGTGGGCGTGCGCGCACCGGGTGCCGCGGGCGGGCGCCCGCCGCGGATCAGTCCCGTCATCGAGTCGAGCGTCGCGCGGTCGGCCGCGGCCATGGCACGCGCGCTGCCATAAACGATGGCGGCGCCGGCCGCGACGTTCAGGACGGTGTTGAAGGCCTCCCGGCTGGCGCGCTGTTCCTCGGCCAGTTCCGCCGCATTGGCGGCGCGGTCCGCCACGAAGGTGGAGCGCAGGCTTTCCAGGTAGTCAGGGCGGGCGCGGATCAGCCGGATGTCCGCTTCGGGCCGGGTCGGCTCGCTGATGAACAGCCCGCGGACCACCTCGTCCAGCTCGGTGTCGATCCTGGCGCCGACGAAGACGAAGGCGCCCGAGCGCAGAAAGGTCTTGCCGTAGCCGGGCAGTTCCACCGAGTCGCGGATGGGGATGTAGTCGAACTCGCCTTCCCAGACGATGCCGCGCGTGTCGGTGTAGGTACCGCTCTTGTACGAGGACACGGTTTCCCGGGTGAAGGGATTGTTCACGGCGAAGAAGGTCCCGGAGAACGAGGCCACGCGCGGCGCCTGGCTCATGGCCAGCGAGTCCTTGATGCAGGTACGGATGATCGTGCCCGACACCGGGCGCTTCTGCGCGTCGTAGGTCAGGGCGTGCGTCCTGTCCGGCTGGCAGGGCCAGCGGATCTGGTAGGTGCCGGCCGTCTGCTCGCCGTTGACGCGCGCCCCGGTGACCTCGGTGCCATCGAGGTAGCGCAGGGTCCCGGTGCCGTTGCGGCAGTCCCCCGCGATGCACTCGGCGTGGGCCGGGCGCTTGAATTCCGCTTCGGTGTAGCTTCGGTTGGCACAGCCCGCGACCAGGCTCGCCAGCAACAGGTGGATCAATGGGCGCATGCTCAGTCCGCCGGGCAGGTGTTGGTCAGGACCTTTTCCCCCTCCTGCCAGCACACCGTCGAGGCCGCGATGGGGAACTGCCCCATCATGCCGGCGAAGGTCTGCTGGGGCCCGTGCAACTTGCCGTTGCGCCGCAGCGTGCGGGAATCGTGGTGCCCGGGGCCGCCGAACGCCCCATAGCCGTCCTCGACCACCTGCCCGTCCGGGCGCGAGAACCGCGTGCGGGTGGTCAGGCTGAGCGCGCCATCGACGGTGGTGCGGGCGATGGCCACCGAGGTCTTGGGCGCCGGCCCGGCCACCGTGAAGGCCATGAAGAACACGGTGGAGATCTTGGGCTTCGGCTGCGCCGCCATCATGTCCGCGGTCGCCCGGTCGGCGTACACCGTCTGCTGCGACAAGGTGGTCCCCGTCACCAGCACCGCGCCGTCCGGCCGGCCCTGCAGGGCCTGGGCCCGCACGCGGATGAGGTTGTGGTACTTGAGCGTGATCTGGCCGCTGCCGATGGTCTGGTCGTATTCGATCCAGAACTCGACGGGACCGGACAGCTTGCCGCCTTCACATTGGGCGCGCACCGGCGTGACCACCTTGTTGGCATAAACGATCCTGCTGGGCGGCAGGCCGCCGGAGCGCGCGTCGTTCACCAGCTCCGCTTTCGCCACCGGGTCGTTGTCCGAGTCGACGGTGTTCGCGAACACGTCCAGTTCGGCCTGGGACACGGCACAAGGCCAGGCCTGCCCGTCCGTGGGCGCGGCCAGCGCGACCGGCTGGGCCATGTACCGCTGGTACTCGGCGGTTGCCGCCGCCATCAGCGGCTGCAAGGGCTCGTCCTTCAGTGCAGGGAACGCCAGGGCCTGGCCGCACCACCAGGGCAAGGCCAGCAAAAGGCTCGCGCGCAGCGCGTGGGAAGGCTTCATGAACATGGGCATGGCTCTCGATGGGCTGGGACCACCCGAGCGTATTGAGCGGAGCCGTGCCGTCGAATAGTGCAGATGCACCATGGACCCGCCGTGCCATTGCCCTCCGTGACGCGGGTCACGCGCTGCCCTGGGTCAGCTCGGCGCGAGGTCATGCCCAGACCCGGCCGAAGCCGCCGTGTCCTCCTGCGACAATCCGCGCTCGCAACCGGTCCATTGAGGAGACAAGCATGACCCCCGCCGAACAGGCCTTGCGCGACGCCGCGCTTGAATACCACCGCGCGCCCCGCCGGGGCAAGATCGCCGTCACCCCGACCAAGCCGCTGTCCAACCAGCGCGACCTGTCCCTGGCCTACTCGCCCGGCGTGGCCTATCCCTGCCTGGAGATCCAGGCCGATCCCAACAAGGCCGCCGACTACACCAGCCGTGGCAACCTGGTGGGCGTGATCACCAACGGCACGGCGGTGCTGGGCCTGGGCGACATCGGCCCGCTGGCCGGCAAGCCCGTGATGGAGGGCAAGGGCTGCCTGTTCAAGAAGTTCGCCGGCATCGACGTCTTCGACATCGAACTCGCCGAGCGCGACCCGGACAAGCTGGTGGACATCATCGCCGCGCTGGAGCCCACGCTGGGCGGCATCAACCTCGAGGACATCAAGGCGCCCGAGTGCTTCTACGTCGAGAAGAAGCTGCGCGAGCGCCTCAACATCCCGGTCTTCCACGACGACCAGCACGGCACCGCCATCATCAGCGCGGCCGCGCTGATCAACGGCCTGGAGCTGGTGGGCAAGGCCATCGGCGAGGTCACGGTGGCCGTCTCGGGCGCCGGCGCCGCCGCCATCGCCTGCCTGGACGTGATGGTGGGCCTGGGCGTCTCGCGCGATCGCATCTACGTCTGCGACTCCAAAGGCGTGCTCTACCAGGGCCGCCCCGGCGGCATGGACGAGTCCAAGCAGCGCTACGCGCAGGCCACCGACAAGCGCACCCTGGCCGACGCGGTGAACGGCGCCGACGTGTTCCTGGGCTGCTCGGCCCCCGGCGTGATGACGGCCGAGATGGTCAAGACCATGGCCGCCAAGCCCATCATCCTGGCCCTGGCCAACCCCGAGCCGGAGATCCGCCCCGAGCTGGCCAAGGCCGTGCGGCCCGACTGCATCATCGCCACCGGCCGCAGCGACTACCCGAACCAGGTCAACAACGTCCTGTGCTTCCCCTACATCTTCCGCGGCGCGCTCGACTGCGGCGCCACCCGCATCACGGAAGAGATGAAGCTGGCCTGCGTGCGCCAGATCGCCGACCTGGTGAAAAGCGAGACCAGCGAGGAAGTGGCCAACGCCTACGCCGGCCAGGAGCTGAGCTTCGGCCCTGAGTACCTGATTCCCAAGCCCTTCGACTCGCGCCTGATCCTGCGCATCGCGCCCGCCGTGGCACAGGCCGCGGCCGACTCCGGCGTGGCCACGCGGCCCATCGCCGACATGGACGCCTACCGCCAGCAGCTCGGGCGTTTCGTCTACCAGACCGGCATCCTCATGCAGCCGGTGTTCAACGCCGCCAAGGCCCAGTCCAAGAAGGCGCGCGTGGCCTACGCCGACGGCGAGGACGAGCGCGCGCTGCGCGCCGCGCAGATGGCCATCGACGACGGCCTGGCCCACCCCATCCTCATCGGCCGCCCCGCCGTGATCGAGGCACGCATCGCCAAGGCCGGCCTGCGCATGCGCCTGGGCGTGGACGTGGAAAACGTCAACCCCGAGGACGACCCGCGCTTTCGCCAGTACTGGGAGCACTACCACCAGCTGATGGGCCGCCAGGGCGCCACGCCCGAGGTCGCCAAGGCCGCGGTGCGCCGCTCCAACACCATCATCGGCTCGCTCATGATCTCGCTCGGCGACGCCGACGCCCTCATCTGCGGCCTGGTGGGCAGCTACATGACGCACCTGGAGCGCATCGACAGCATCCTGGGTCGCCGCGAAGGCGCCAAGCTGTACGCCGCGGTCAACGCCCTCATGACCGACCGCGGCCCGGTGTTCATCGCCGACACCTACGTCAACGAGGACCCCAGCGCCGAGGAACTGGCCGAGATCGCCGGCATGGCCGCGCACGCGGTGCAGCGCTTCGGCCACCAGCCGCGCGTGGCCTTCCTGTCGCACTCCAGCTACGGCTCCAGCAAGCGCGCCTCGGCGCGCAAGATGGCGCGCGCCCGCGACCTCTTCGTGGCCACCCACCCCGGCATCGAGTGCGACGGCGAGCTGCACGGCGACGCCGCGCTGCAGCCCGAGATCCGCAGCGCCTACCTGGCCGAGAGCAGCCTCACCGGCTCGGCCAACCTGCTGGTGTGCCCGAACCTGGACGCGGCCAACATCCTCTACAACGTGATGAAGACCACCACCAGCGGCGGCGTCACGGTGGGCCCGGTGCTCATGGGCGTCAAGGGCGCGGTGCACATCCTCACGCCCGCGGCCACCGTGCGCCGCGTGCTCAACATGACGGCACTGGCGGCGGCCCAGGCCTGAGCGCGGCGCCCCCTCGGGACTGGCCCGAGGGCGCCGCGCACCACATCGGGGTAACAATGCGCCCCACGGCGGTGCCCACACCGCCGTGGGGCGTGCCATTTCAGGGTATGTCTGGATAACCCCGATCCGACCCCGCACGGAGAATGTGTATACAGATTTCGTGTGCAAAAGGGGCCACGGCCACCCCGCCGCCAGCGACCGCGCACTGGCACCGATGTTGCTATCCGTTCCGCATGGCCCGCCGGCCTCCGCCAGCGGCGCCTATCCACAACGACGACTCGCCAGCCTTGGAGAAACCATGAACAAACGCCGCTTCCTCCAGACCACCACCGCCCTGGCGCTGGCCGCCAGCTTCGCGGGCGCCGCGCACGCGCAAACCCCCATCAAGTTCCAGCTCGACTGGCGCTTCGAAGGCCCCGCCGCCCTGTTCCTGCAGTCCGCCGCCAAGGGCTACTACAAGCAGGCCGGGCTGGACGTGACCATCGATTCCGGCAACGGCTCCAGCGGCGCCGTCACCCGCGTGGCCTCGGGCACCTACGACATGGGCTTCGCCGACATGGCCGCCCTGATGGAGTTCCATGCCAACAACCCCGACGCGCCCAACAAGCCGGTCGCGGTGATGATGGTCTACAACAACACGCCGGCCGCGGTGCTCGCGCTCAAGAAAAGCGGCATCACCCAACCCAAGGACCTGGAAGGCCGCAAGCTCGGCGCGCCTGTGTTCGACGCCGGCCGCAAGGGCTTCCCCATCTTCCAGAAGGCCAACCACATCAACAGCGTGAGCTGGACCTCCATGGACCCGCCGCTGCGCGAGACCATGCTGGTGCGCGGCGACATCGAGGCCATCACCGGCTTCTCGTTCACCTCGCTGCTCAACCTGGAAGCGCGCGGCGTCAAGACGGAAGACGTGGTGATCCTGCCCTTCGCCGAGCACGGCGTGAAGCTCTACGGCAACGTGATCGTCGCCACGCCCAAGCTGATCGCCGAGAACCCCGGCGCGGTGAAGGCCTTCCTCTCGGCCTTCGCCAAGGGCGCCAAGGAAGTGATGGCCAACCCGGCCGCCACCATCGAGACCGTGAAGGCGCGCGACGGCATCATCAACGTGCCGCTGGAAACGCGCCGCCTGCAGCTCGCCATCGACGCCGTGGTGGCCAGCCCCGACGCCCGCCGCGAAGGCTTCGGCCAGGTCGTGCCGGGCCGCCTGGCCCTGATGGCCTCCGAGGTGTCGGACGCCTACGCCACCAAGACCCGCGTCGACCCGTCCAAGGTCTGGAACGGCTCCATGCTGCCCAGCAAGGCCGAACTCGACATCCTGCCGCCCGCCAAGAAGTAAGGCCCGCGCGGACCGGGGCCAGCCTCCCCAACGGGTGGCTGGCCCTTCTCACGAAAGAAGCCCATGTCGACCAACGCCCCGCCCCACGACGCCGCCTTCGTCGACTTCGACCAGGTCTGGCTCGCCTACAACGAGGACCTGCTGGCCCGCAAGGTCTTCGCCGTCGAGGACATCAACCTGAAGGTCAAGCGCGGCGAGTTCATCGCCATCGTCGGTCCCTCGGGTTGCGGCAAGTCCACCTTCATGAAGCTCACCACGGGCCTGAAGATGCCCAGCATGGGCAGCATCCGCATCGATGGCCAGCCCGTGACCGGCCCGCTGAAGATCTCGGGCATGGCCTTCCAGGCGCCTTCGCTGCTGCCCTGGCGCACCACGCTCGACAACGTGCTGCTGCCGCTGGAAATCGTCGAGCCCTACCGCCACCAGTTCAAGGACCGCCGCAAGGAGTTCGAGGAGCGCGCGCTCAAGCTGCTGGAGAGCGTGGGCCTGGGCGGCATGGGCCAGAAGTTTCCCTGGGAGCTGTCGGGCGGCATGCAGCAGCGCGCCAGCATCTGCCGCGCGCTCATCCACGAGCCCAAGATGCTGCTGCTCGACGAGCCCTTTGGCGCGCTCGACGCCTTCACCCGCGAGGAACTGTGGTGCACCCTGCGCGACCTGTGGGAAGCGCAGCGCTTCAACGTCATCCTGGTCACGCACGACCTGCGCGAATCGGTCTTTCTCGCCGACACGGTGTATTGCATGAGCAAGAGCCCGGGCCGATTCGTCGTCAAGCGCGAGATTCAGATTCCGCGCACGCGCGAGCTCGAAGTCACCTACACCAAGGACTTCACCGACGTCGTGCACGAACTGCGCGGCCACATCGGCGCCATGCGCAAGGCCGGCGCCGTCATCAACCAATGAGCGCGCCATGACCAGCCAACAACGAAAGAACCTCGAACGCCTCTCGCCGCTGCTGCTGCTGATCGCGATCGTCGTGGTCTGGGAACTCATCACGGTCGGCTTCGGCGTGTCCGAGTTCATCTTCCCCAGCCCCTCGCGCATCTGGGAACAGACGCTGGAGCACAAGGCCACCATCATGGGCCACGCCTGGCGCACCTTCTGGGTCACCATGGCCGGCTTCGGCCTCGCCATCGTGGTGGGCGTGCTGCTGGGCTTTCTCATCGGCAGCTCGCGCCTGGCCTACGCGGCGGTCTACCCGCTGATGACCGCCTTCAACGCCCTGCCCAAGGCGGCCTTCGTGCCCATCCTGGTGGTGTGGTTCGGCATCGGCGTGGGCCCGGCCATCCTCACGGCCTTCCTCATCAGCTTTTTCCCCATCATGGTCAACATCGCCACCGGCCTGGCCACGCTGGAGCCCGAGCTGGAGGACGTGCTGCGCGTGCTCGGCGCCAAGCGCTGGGACGTGCTCACCAAGGTCGGCCTGCCACGCTCCATGCCCTACTTCTTCGGCTCGCTCAAGGTCGCCATCACCCTGGCCTTCGTGGGCACCACGGTGTCGGAGATGACCGCCTCGAACGAAGGCATCGGCTACCTGCTGATCTCCGCCGGCTCATCCATGCAGATGGGGCTGGCCTTCAGCGGCCTGCTGGTGGTGGGCGTGATGGCCATGGCCATGTACGAGCTGTTCAGCTTCGTCGAGAAGCACACCACGGCCTGGGCGCACCGGGGCTCGCAGGGCGGCTGAAGATCGACCGGGCAAGCTTGACCGCCAGGAGCCGCGTGGGCACCGGCTCCCGCACCGGCGGCCCGGCGGGCCGCTCTGGAGAGCGCGCTGCGCGGGGCGTCGCTGGAGCGGAAAGCCGCTTGCCTGAAAGCGCTCGTGGAGCGGTACCCGCCCCTACACTCGCCGCATGCCCTGGCACGCCACCCTCGACCTGAGCTACCGCCGCGACGGTCCGCGCACCACGCTGCGGCACCGGCACGACGGACCGCTGCGCATCCTCAAAAGCCTCTACCCCGAGGGCGAGGGTGTCTGCCACAACGTGATCGTGCACCCGCCGGGCGGCCTGGTCGGCGGCGACACGCTGGACATCACCGCGCACGCCGAGGCCGGGGCCCACGGGCTCATCAGCACGCCCGGCGCCACGCGCTTCTACCGCAGCGATGGGGCTGAGGCCGCGCAGCGCGTGCAACTGCGCGTGGACGAGGGCGCGCGCCTCGAATGGCTGCCGCTGGAAGCCATCGCCTACCCCCAATGCCAGGCGCGCAACGCGCTCACCCTGGAGATCGCCCCGGGCGGCGAGTGCCTGGGCTGGGACGTCTGTGCCCTGGGCTTGCCCGCCGCCGGTCAGGCCTTCAACCAGGGCCGCCTGCTGCAGGAGCTGCAGTGGCCCGGCGTGTGGCTGGAGCGCGCGCGCATCGACGCGAGCGACACCCGCCTGCTCGACAGCCCCCTGGGCCTGGCCGGACAACGCGCCCTGGGCACGTTGTGGCTGGCGAGCGGCGAGCCTTGGCCCAGCGCACGGCGAGAGGCCCTGCTCGACAGCGTGCGCCTGGCCCTGGCCGGCGCGGCTCCCGAGGTGCGGACGGGCGCCACCTGCCCCGACCCGCGCCTGCTCCTGGTACGGGCGCTCGGGCCCCAGGTCGAACCGCTCATGGCGGCCTTGCAGCGCGCCTGGGCGGCGCTGCGCGAACACGCCTGGTCGCTGGGCGGCACGGCCCCCCGCATCTGGCGGGTCTGACACCGGCCCCACCGGGACCCGGCCGCAAGATCGGACGCCCTGGACAGGCAGGTGCAGCCGGCGCCCACCCGCACGCCGCGCCCTCTGCCGCGACGCTCGGCACCGATCGAGGCATCTGCGCCGCCCGCACCGCGCTTTTTTCGGCACCGGCCCCGGCCCCCAGCCCGCAGAATCCCCACACGGCCCCCTGCGGGCCGGGCCGTTTCATGCACGTCACCACCAACCCACTGCACACCGCATCGGCCCTTGTCATCGAGGGCAACGCCCAATCGCGCGCGATCATCGTTTCGCAGCTGCGGGACCTGGGCGTGGGCAACGTGGCGCAGTGCGCGCGCGTGCACGACGCGCGCCGCCGCCTGGAGGCGCAACGCTACGACGTGGTGGTCTGCGAACAGCGCTTCGACAAGGAAAGCTACTCCGGGCAGGAGCTGCTGGACGACCTGCGCCGCCACCAGATCCTGCCCTTCCACACGGTGTTCGTGATGCTCACCGCCGAAGCCACCTACAGCAGGGTGGCCGAAGCGGCCGAGTCGGCGCTTGACGCCTACCTGCTCAAGCCGCACACCGCCGCCAGCCTGGGCGAGCGCATCCAGCTCGCGCGCCAGCGCAAGCAGGTGCTGCACGCCATCTTCACGGCCATCGACGCGCAGGACTTCGACCACGCCACCGCGCTGTGCCTGGCGCGCTTCGAAGCCCGACAAGCCTACTGGCTGTATGCCGCGCGCATCGGCGCCGAGCTGCTGCTGCGCGCCGGCCACATCGGCGAGGCGCAGCGCCTGTACGAGGCCGTGATCGAGGCCAAGACGCTGCCCTGGGCCCGCCTGGGCGTGGCGCGCGCGCAGCTCGAATCGGGCGTGCCTGCCAAGGCCGTCAGCACCATCGAAAGCCTGCTGGTGGACGACGACGCCTATGCCGACGCTTATGACGTCATGGGCCGCGCCCAGTTCGAGCTGGGCCAGTTCGACCACGCGCTGGGCACCTATGCCATGGCCACGCGGCTCACGCCGCATTCGGTGAGCCGGCTGCTCAAGCACGGCATGCTGGCCTTTTATGGCGGCGACCGCGGCGAAGGCGTGGCCCTGCTGGACCGCGCGGCGCGCCTGGGCGTGGACTCCAAGCTCTTCGACCCCCAGGCGCTGGTGCTGCTGGCGCTGGCGCGCTTCGACAACAACGACACGCGCGGCCTGCAGCGCTGCGTGGACCAACTGGCGCGCACCGCCGAGCGCAGCTTCGAGCCCGAACGCCCGCGCCGCCTGCACGAGGTGGCCGCCGCCATCAACAACCTGCACAACAAGCTGGGCGCGGCCGCGCTGGACACCACGGTCCGCCTCATGGGCGAGGTGCTCGCGCCCGGCTTCGACACCGAGAGCGCCTGCAACCTGATCACGCTGATGGTTCGCCTGGCCCAGCGCGGCACGGCGCCCGCCGGGGCCGACACCGCCATCGGTGCCATCTCCCTGCGCTTTGGCACCAGCCGCGCCATGAGCGAGCTGCTGGCCTGCGCGGCCAAGGGCCATGAGGCCTGGGCCGAGACCCTGCGGCAGGGACACGCGCGCGTGCTGCACCTGTCCGAACACGCCATGCGCATGAGCCTCAAGGGCGACCCCGCCGGCACGGTGGAACAGCTGCTGGCCGACGCCGAGCGCACGCGCAACGCCAAGCTCATCGAATCGGCCCACCAGGTGCTGCAGCGGCACGCCGATCGCATCGCCACGCGAGAAGCCCTGCAGCAGCGCGTGGACGCCATGCGCCAGAGCTACCGCGCCCGCCCGCTGCGCCTGGGCGACCACGCCGGCGTGACGCCGGGTGGCGTGGCGCTGTCGACGGGCTACCGGGAACCCGAACGCGCCGGGCTGCTCGACGCGCGGCCGGCCTGAGGCGGCGGGGCCAGGCGAGGGCCTGGCCCTCAGAACTCGGCGAACAGCTTGACCGCGACCTCGCGGAACCACCGGTGGGCCGGGTCGGCCTCGAAGCGGTGGCTCCAGTGCAGCGAGACCGTGAAGTCGGCGCCCTCGAAGGGCGGCTCCAGCACCGCGCAGCCGCCGGCCTGAACGAAGCCGCGCGCGATGTTGCGCGGCATCACGCCGCACAGGTTGGTGGCCTGCACGATGGAGGGCAGCACCATGAAGTGCTCCGTGGTCAGGCGCAGGCGCTCCTGCAGCCCCGTGCGCTGCAGGATGCGCAGCGTGTCGGCGTGCGCGCGCACGGCCACGAAGTCCAGCTGCTGCAGCGCGCGCAGCTGCGCCACACCACGCAGCTTGCGCAGCGAGGCCTCCATGGGGTGGCCGGCGCGCATCAGCACCACGTAGCGGTCGTGCAGCAGCTCCACGCGGCGCGTCTCGCGAACCTGCGGCAGGAAGCCGAAGGCGAAATCGATCGCGCCCGCGTCCAGCGACTCGGCCAGCGCCGCGTGCGGCACCGGCCGCGTGGCCACGCGCACGCCGGGCGCCTGCGCGTGCAGCCAGGCCATCAGCTCGGGCAGGAAGCGCCCCTCGCCGATGTCGCTCATGTGCACACGGAACAGGTGGCGCGAGGTGGCGGGGTCAAACACGCGGGTGCGCCCGAGCGCGCCTTCCAAAGCGTCCAGCGCGTCCTGCACCGCTTCGGCCAAGGCCACGGCGCGCGGCGTGGGCCGCACCCCGCCGGGCGCGCGCGTGAACAGCGGGTCCTTCACCAGCAGGCGCAGCCGCGTGAGGCCGTGGCTCACCGCCGGCTGCGTCAGCCCCAGGCGCTCGGCCGCCCGGCTCACGCTGCCCGCGCGGTACACCTCGGCAAACAGCCGAAGCAGGTTCAGGTCGAGGTCTTTGACATGCATGAATCTAATGTCAGTTAGTCGGCTCATTGTATGGATCGATGCCGATCGAGCGCCCATACTCGCGTGTTCGACACGACAAACCCACGGAGACACAGGCCTTGGAAGTTTCATTTGGCGAGGAAATCCAATCCCTCCAGCTCGGCGCGGGCCAGACATTTCACGGTGAGGGCATCCTCGCCATCACCAAAGGGCTGCTGCAGTCCGGCGTGTCCTACGTGGGCGGCTACCAAGGCGCACCGGTCTCGCACCTGCTCGACGTCATGGTGCAGGCCAAGCCCTACCTCGACACCCTGGGCGTGCACGTGGAGGCCTGCTCCAACGAGGCCTCGGCCGCGGCCATGCTGGGCGCGTCCATCCACTACCCGGTGCGCGGCGCGGTCACCTGGAAGTCCATCGTCGGCACCAACGTGGCGGCCGACGCGCTGTCCAACCTGGCCTCGCCCGGCGTCACCGGCGGCGTGCTGATCGTCGTCGGCGAAGACTACGGCGAGGGCGCCAGCGTGATCCAGGAGCGCACCCACGCCTACGCGCTCAAGAGCGGCATGCTGCTGCTCGACCCGCGGCCCGACCTCGCGCGCATGGTGCACATGGTCGAGCACGGCTTTCGCCTGTCGGAGGCCTCGAACATGCCGGCCATCATGGAGCTGCGCATCCGCGCCTGCCACGTGCGCGGCAGCTTCGAGACCAAGGACAACCTCGCGCCCGCCATCTCCACGCGCCAGCTGATCCAGGAGCCGGCGGGCTTCGACTACATGCGCCTGGCCCACCCGCCCGTGACCTTCCGCCACGAGAAGCTCAAGGGCGAGCAGCGCATCCCCGCCGCGCGCCGCTACATCGCCGAGAACGGCCTGAACGAGCTGTTCGAGGGCGAACACAAAGACCTCGGCCTCATCGTGCAGGGCGGGCTCTACAACACCCTCATCCGCTCGCTGCAGCAGTTCGGCCTGGCCGACGCCTTCGGCGAGTCGAAGATCCCCATGCTGGTGCTCAACGTCACCAGCCCGCTGGTGCCCGATCAGCTGGAGCGCTTCTGCGAAGACAAGCGCGCCGTGCTCATGATCGAGGAAGGCCAGCCCGAGTACATCGAGCAGGAGCTGGCCACGCTGCTGCGCCGCGCCGGCATTGCCACGCCGCTGCACGGCAAGGACCTGCTGCCCAGCGCCGGCGAATACACGGCCGAGGTGATGTCGCAAGGCCTGGCCGGCTTCGTCGAGAAGTACCTGGCCAGCGATGCCGCCGCGCTGGGCTCGGCGCGCGCCTGGCTGCAAGGCAACGCGCAGCGCCGCGCCGACGTGGCCAAGGCCGTGGGCGGCGCCCTGCCCGCGCGCCCGCCGGGCATGTGCATCGGCTGCCCCGAGCGGCCGGTGTTCTCGGCGCTCAAGCTGGCCCAGCAGGACGTGGGCCCGGTGCACATCGCGGGCGACATCGGCTGCCACGCGCTCGCCACCTTCGAGCCCTTCTCCTTTGGCCACTCCATCCTGGGCTACGGCATGAGCCTGGCCAGCCGCGCGGGCGTCTCGCCGCTGATGCGCCGGCGCGTGCTGTCGGTGATGGGCGACGGCGGCTTCTGGCACAACGGCCTGCTCACCGGCGTGCAAAGCGCTCTCTTCAACGGCGACGACGCGGTGCTGCTGATCTTCAAGAACGGCTACACCTCGGCCACCGGCACGCAGGACATCATCTCCACGCCCGACGACGAGGCCAAGGCCGCCGCGCCCAACAAGGCGCAAAGCCTGGCCCACGTGAACCAGACCATCGAGAGCACGCTCAAGGGCCTGGGCGTGCAATGGATGCGCACCGTGCACACCTACGAGGTGGACACCGTGCGCGCCACGCTCACCGAGGCCTTCACCACCGAGTTCCAGGGCCTCAAGGTCATCGTGGCCGAGGGCGAATGCCAGCTGGAACGCCAGCGCCGCATCAAGCCCTGGATCGCCGGGCTGCTGAAGAAGGGCCAGCGCGTGGTGCG
Source organism: Hydrogenophaga borbori (assembly GCF_003417535.1). Classification (GTDB taxonomy): domain Bacteria; phylum Pseudomonadota; class Gammaproteobacteria; order Burkholderiales; family Burkholderiaceae_C; genus Hydrogenophaga; species Hydrogenophaga borbori. The sequence continues at coordinate 169,041 of NZ_QVLS01000007.1, read as the reverse complement.
CGTGAAGTACGGCGTGGACGAGGACGTCTGCAACGGCGACCACGCCTGCATCCGCCTGTCGGGCTGCCCCACGCTCACGCTCAAGGACAACCCCGATCCGCTGAAGGTCGACCCCGTGGCCACCGTCATCGACGGCTGCGTGGGCTGCGGCCTGTGCGGCGCCAACGCGCACGCGGCCACGCTGTGCCCTTCCTTCTACCGCGCCGAGGTGGTGCAGAACCCGAAGTGGCACGAGCGCCTGCTCGATGCCGTTCGCGCGCCCTTCGTCCGCCTGTTGCAAGCCGCCTGATACCGACATGTCTTCCGCCCAACCCATTTCCCTCCTGCTCTGCGCCCTCGGCGGCGAAGGCGGCGGCACGCTGACCGACTGGCTGGTGGACACCGCGCGCCACGCCGGCTACGCGGCCCAGGCCACCAGCATCCCCGGCGTGGCCCAGCGCACCGGCGCCACCACCTACTACCTCGAGGTCTTTCCCACGCCGCTGGCCGAGCTGCGCGGCCGCCGCCCGGTGTTCGGCCTGAACCCGCTGCCGGGCCGGCTCGACGCGCTGGTCTCCTCCGAGCTGCTGGAGACCGGCCGCCAGATCGGCAACGGCCTGGCGTCGGGCGAGCACACGCTGGTCATCACCTCGTCCTCGCGCGCCTTCACCACCGCCGAGAAGATGGTGATGGGCGACGGCCGCCGCGACGAGGCCCCGCTGCTGGCGCTGGTGCGCGAGCACAGCCGCGCGCACCACGTGCTGGACATGGCCGCGCTCACGCGCGAGGCCGGCACCGTGGTCAGCGCGGTGATGCTGGGCGCCATCGCCGCCAGCGGCCTGCTGCCCTTCACGCGCGCCGACTACGAGGCCGTGGTGGGCGGCGCCGGCGGCCACGCCAAGGCCAGCCTGCGCGGCTTCGCCCTCGCCTTCGACGCCGTGAGCGCGCAGCGCGAACAGGCGCGCTGGGTCGAGCAGGTGATGAACGACGACGCCGAAGCGCCGGTGCCCGCGGCCGCCACGCCGCCCGCCCTGCTGGCGCCATTCCCCACCGCGCTGCACGACATCCTGGCCCTGGGCCACGCGCGTGCGGTTGAATACCAGAACGCCGCCTACGGCCTGCGCTACCTCGAGCGCCTGCAGCGCGTGCTCGCCGCCGAGCGCGCGGGCGATCCGGCCGGCGCGCAGGGCTTCGCCGCCACGCGCGAGGCCGCGCGCTGGCTCGCGCTGTGGATGGCCTTCGACGACATCGTGCGCGTGGCCGAGCTCAAGGCCCGCGCCAGCCGCGCCGAGCGCGTGCGCCGCGAGGTCAAGGCCGGCAACGGCGATCTGCTGCGGGTCTACGACCACTTCAAGCCCGGCGCGCCCGAGTTCGCCGCCATGCTGCCCGAGTCCCTCGCGCGCCGCGTGCTGGCCTGGGACCAGCGCCGCGTGCAGCGCGGCCAGGCGCCCTGGGCGCTGCCGCTCAAGGTGTCCAGCCATGGCGTGCTGGGCCTGCTCGCGCTGCGCGCGCTGGCCGCCACCAAGCGCCTGCGCCCCCTGGGCAGCCGCTTCGCCACCGAACAGGCGCTCATGGACCGCTGGCTGGCCGCCGTGGAGCGCGGCGCGCGCGCCGACGCGCGCCTGGGACTGGAGCTGGCGAAGTGCGGCCGGCTCATCAAGGGCTACGGCAGCACCAACGAGCGCGGCAAGGACAACCTGCTGCACATCGTGGACCACCTGTCCGACGCCACCAAGGCCGGCGCCGCCGAGGCCGTGGCCCAGGCCCGCGAGGCCGCGCTGGCCGACGAGGCCGGCACCGCGCTCGACCGCGCCCTGGTGCAGCACGGCGCGCCCGCGCGCCCGCTCAAGGCCCAGCCCATCCGCTGGCACCACAACCCGCGCCTGAAGAAGCCGGCCCACTGAGTTCCGTTCCCCTCCACAACACGCACATCCAGGAGACCCGCATGAAATCCCTGCTCACCGCCACCGCCCTGGCCGCCGCCACGCTGCTGGCCGCCCCCGCCGCGCTCGCGCAGGCCTGGCCCGACAAGCCGGTCAAGGTGATCGTGGGTTTCGCGCCCGGCGGCGCGGCCGACCAGATCGCGCGCCTGGTCTCCACCCCCCTGGCCGACGCCCTGGGCCAGACCGTGGTGGTGGAGAACCGCGCCGGCGCCAACGGCAACGTGGCGGGCGACGCCGTGGCCAAGTCGCCGGCCGACGGCTACACCCTGCTGCTGTCCTCGGGCGGCATGGTCTCGGTGAACCCGCACCTCTACGCCAAGATGGCCTTCGATCCGGCGAAGGACCTGGTGCCCGTGGCCTCGGCCGCGCGCATCGCGGTCTACCTGATGGCGCGCAACGGGCTGGAGGTGAACAACATCCAGGAATTCATCGCCTACGTGAAGGCACGCCCGGGCAAGCTCAGCTACGGTTCGCCGGGCAACGGCAGCTCGCCGCACCTGGCCGGCGAGATGTTCAAGAGCCAGGCCGGCCTGTTCGCCGTGCACGTGCCCTACCGCGGCGCGGCGCCCGCGCTCAACGACCTGCTGGGCAACCAGATCGACTACACCTTCGACCCGGGCATCGGCCTGCAGCACGCCAAGAGCGGGCGCCTGAAGCTGCTGGCCGTGGGCAGCAGCAAGCGCTCGCCTCTGTTCCCCAACGTGCCCACGCTGGACGAGGCCGGCCTCAAGGGTTTCGACGCCGACACGGTGTTCGGCTTCTACGCGCCGGCCGGCACGCCGCCGGCCGTCATCGCGCGGCTGAACACCGAGATCAACAAGATCCTGGCCACGCCCGCCGTGCGCGAGAAGATGATCAACCTCGGCGGCGAGGCCCTGCCGCTGTCGCCCGCCGAGTTCGGCAAGCGCGGCATGGACGACTCCAAGCGCTTCGGCGCGGTCATCAAGGAACGCAAGATCACGGCGGACTGAGCAAGGCGTTCAGGCCATCACCACCGCAATGAAGGCCAGCATGAACATTTGCAATACCGCCATCAGCGGCAGCACCAGCGGCATGATGGGCATGACCTCGTCGAGAATGTCCTGGGCGAACTCGTCGGTGTATTCCTTGAGCTCCGGGTCCGAGTAATCCTTCGGGTGCTCGGCCAGCGCCTGGTCGGGGGGTGGGTACTTGTGCGTCATGGCAGGGGCCCTCACAACGGTTGATGGGCAATGCGCGCGGCAAGCGGCGTTCCTGCGGGCACGTCCGGGTGAATGCGCCGCGCGCCGCGCCCACCGGGACCGTGCCATGGTGCGCCCGTGCCCCAGGCCTGTGCGCAGAGACCCCGTCGGCGGCGCGGTTGGCCAGGACTTGGCCGAACCAGCGGATCAGGCCCCGACCCTGGGCTGGCGCCGCGGCCTCAGATGGCCACCAGCTGCCGCACGCCCTTCTCCGCCATCTCGCTGCCCGGCCCGCTGGCGATGACCTCGCCGCGCTCCATCACCAGGTAGCGGTCGGCCAGGGCCTCGGCGAAGTCGTAGTACTGCTCCACCAGCACGATGGCCATGGGCTCGCCGTCCAGGCCCCGCGTGGCGAGCTGGCGGATCACGCGGCCGATGTCCTTGATGATGTTGGGCTGTATGCCTTCGGTGGGCTCGTCCAAGATCAACAGCTTGGGCCGGCTCGCCAGGGCGCGCGCAATGGCCAGCTGCTGCTGCTGGCCGCCCGAGAGGTCGCCGCCGCGGCGGCCCAGCATCTGCTTGAGCACGGGGAACAGCTCGAACAGCTGCGGCGGCACGGGCGTGCCCAGGGGGCGCGTGGCCAGGCCCATCTGCAGGTTCTCCTGCACCGTCAGGCGCGCGAAGATCTCGCGCCCCTGCGGCACGTAGCCCATGCCCAGGCGGGCCCGCGCGTACGGCGGCGCCGCGCGCACGGAGCGGCCGTCGAACACCACCTCGCCGCTCTTGAGGGGCACCAGGCCCATCAGGCACTTGAGCAGCGTCGTCTTGCCCACGCCATTGCGGCCCAGCACCACCGTCACCTCGCCCGCGCGGGCCTGCAGGTTCACGCCGCGCAGGATGTGGCTGCCGCCGTAGGCCTGGTGAATGTCTCTCGCGTCGAGCATGGGGAGTCCTTCAGCGGCCCAGGTAGACCTCAATCACGCGCTCGTCGGCCTGCACCTCGTCGAGCGTGCCTTCGGCGAGCACGGCGCCATCGCACAGCACCGTCACCGTGGCGGCGATGGCGCGCACGAAGGCCATGTCGTGCTCCACCACCATCAGCGAGTGCCGGCCCTTGAGCGAGAGGAAGAGCTGCGCGGTGCGCTCGGTCTCTTCGTCGGTCATGCCGGCCACGGGTTCGTCGAGCAGCAGCAGCTTGGGGTCTTGCATCAGCAGCATGCCGATCTCCAGCCACTGCTTCTGGCCGTGGCTCAGCTCGCCGGCGGTGCGCGCCACGTGTTCAACCAGATGGATGGTCGTCAGCACCTCGGCCAGGCGGTCGCGCTGCTCGCCATTGGGCTGGAAGCGCAGGGACGGCCAGACGCGCTTGTGGGTCGCCAGCGCGAGTTCCAGGTTCTCGTAGACGCTGAGCCGCTCGAACACCGTGGGCTTCTGGAACTTGCGGCCGATGCCCAGCGTGGCGATCTCGGCCTCGCGGTGGCGCAGCAGATCGATGGTGGAGCCGAAGAACACCGTGCCCCGGTCCGGCCGCGTCTTGCCGGTGATGATGTCCATCATCGTGGTCTTGCCCGCGCCGTTGGGGCCGATGATGCAGCGCAGCTCGCCGGGCGCGATGTCCAGAGACAAACCGTTGATGGCCTTGAAGCCGTCGAAGGCGACGTGCACGTCCTCCAGGTACAGGATGCGGCCGTGCGTGACGTCCACCTCGCCCGGCACCAGGGGGCGCGCGAAGCCTGCCGCGCGGCCGCCCGAGGCGGTGTTGCCCGAGGGCAGGACGCCCGCGAACCGCTGCATGCGCTCGGCGCCGGCCTGCATCAGGTCGGGCGTCATGCCGAGCCTCCCCGGCGCAGCTTCTTCACCAGGCCCACCACCCCCTGCGGCAGGAACAGCGTCACCGCGATGAACAGGCCGCCCAGCACGTAGAGCCAGAACTCGGGGAAGGTCACGGTCAGCCAGCTCTTGGCGCCGTTGACCAGGAAGGCGCCGACGATGGGCCCGATCAGCGTGCCGCGCCCGCCCACGGCCGCCCAGACGGCGATCTCGATGCTGTTGGCCGGCGTCATCTCGCTGGGGTTGATGATGCCCACCTGCGGCACGTACAGGGCGCCGGCGATGCCGCACATCACGGCCGACAGCGTCCAGACGCTCAGCTTGTAGGGCAGCGGGTCGTAGCCGCAGAACATGGTGCGGCTCTCGGCGTCGCGGATGGCCTGCAGCACGCGGCCGTACTGGCTGCGCACCAGCCAGCGCGCCAGCAGAAAGCAGCCCAGCAGCGTGAGGCCCGTGAGCACGAACAGCACCATGCGCGTGGACGGCGTGGCGATGGGAACACCCAGGATGCGCTTGAAGTCGGTGAAGCCGTTGTTGCCGCCGAAACCGGTCTCGTTGCGGAAGAACAGCAGCAGCGCGGCGTAGGTCAGGGCCTGCGTGATGATGGAGAAGTACACGCCCTTGATGCGCGAGCGGAAGGCGAAGTAGCCGAACACGAAGGCCACGCCGCCCGGCACCAGCACGATGAGCGCGAGCGTGGCGAGGAAGCTGTCCGACAGCGCCCAGTGCCAGGGCAGCTCCTTCCAGTCCAGGAAGACCATGAAGTCCGGCAGCTCGCTCTGGTACTGGCCGTCGCGACCGATCTGGCGCATGAGGTACATGCCCATCATGTAGCCGCCCAGCGCGAAGAACAGCCCATGGCCCAGCGAGAGGATGCCGCTGTAGCCCCAGATCAGGTCCATGGCCAGCGCGCAGATGGCGTAGCACATGATCTTGCCGACCAGGCTCACCATGTAGTCGCTCAGGTGCAGCGGGTGGCCCGCGGGCAGCAGCAGGTTGAGCACCGGCGCCAGCGCGCACACGGCGAGCAGCGCGGCCAGGAAGGCGCTCCAGCCCGCGCGCGTGAGCAGCGGCGCGCGCGCGGGCAGCACCACGGTGGTCGGCGATGGCATCCGGCTCATGCTTCCACGCTCCTGCCCTTGAGGGCGAAGATGCCTTGCGGGCGTTTCTGGATGAACACGATGATGAACACCAGCACCGCGATCTTGGCGAGCACCGCGCCGGCCCAGCCTTCGATGAACTTGTTGATCAGGCCCAGGCCCAGCGCCGCATAGACGGTGCCCGCCAGCTGGCCGACGCCGCCCAGCACCACCACCATGAAGGAATCGACGATGTAGGCCTGGCCGAGGTCGGGGCCGACGTTGCCGATCTGCGAGAGCGCGCAGCCCGCCAGGCCCGCGATGCCCGAGCCCAGCGCGAAGGCCCAGGTGTCGATGCGCGCGGTGTTCACGCCCATGCAGGCCGCGATGGGCCGGTTCTGGGTCACGCCGCGCACGAACAGCCCCAGCCGGGTGCGTGCGATGAGCAGCGACACGCCGATCAGCACCGCCGCCGCGAAGGCCAGGATGATGAGCCGGTTCCACGGCAGGCTCAGGCTGCCCAGCACGGTGATGCCGCCACTCATCCAACTGGGGTTTTCCACCGCCACGTTCTGCGCGCCGAACAGGCTGCGCACCAGCTGCATGAGCACCAGGGAGATGCCCCAGGTGGCCAGCAGGGTCTCCAGCGGGCGGCCATAGAGGAAACGGATCACGGTGCGCTCCATCACCGCGCCCACCAGGGCCGAGGCGGCGAAGGCCGCGGGCAGCGCCAGCAGCAGGTAGAAGTCGAACCAGTCCGGCAGGTACTGGCGGAACAGGCCCTGCACCAGCCAGGTGGCGTAGGCGCCGATCATGATCAGCTCGCCATGGGCCATGTTGATCACACCCATGAGCCCGTAGGTGATGGCCAGGCCCAGGGCCGCGAGCAGCAGGATGCTGCCCAGGCTGATGCCGGTGAACGCCTGGCCCAGGCCGCTGGCCAGGGCGACGCGGCGGTCGATGGCCGCGAGCGACGCCGCCAGCGCGGTCTGGACCTCGGCACTCGCCTCGTTCTTCAGGCGCTCTTCGATCAAGGGGCGCACGATGGGCTGGCGCGCCTCGCCCAGCTTGAGGGCGGCGGCCAGGCGCTGGGCCTGGTCCGCGCTGGCGAGCTGCAGGGCCGCCTGCGCGAGCTCCAGCGACTGGCGCGCCCCCGCGTCCAGCCCGGTGGCCAGGGCTTTCTCGATCAGGGGCAGGCCTTCGGGGTCGGGGTCGTTGAAGGCGTTGCGCTGCAGGCTGCGCGCGGCCTCGCGTTGGCGCTCGGGACCGGCAGTGAACAGCTCGATGCCGGCCAGGGCGGTGTCGAGCGCGCCGCGCAGGCGGTTGTTGAGCATCGCGTCCTCGGCCGCGTCGGGCAGCGCCGCGGGCTGGCCGCTGAGGGCGTCGAGGGCGCGCTCGCCCTCGACGATGAAGACCTGGGAGTCGCTGAACTTCAGCGACTCGGCGGCGAGCGCGCGCAGCAGGGCCGTGGCGCGATCGTCGGCCGAGCCGGCGAGGCGGTGGATGGCGGCGATGCGGTCGTCCGTGTCGCCCCGCGCCACCGCGAGCGCGTCGGCCGCGCTCAGCGCCTGGACGGGTCCCGCCAGGCAGCACCAGGCCAGCAGCGCGGCACAGCAACGGACGATCACACCGCGCATCGGGCCTCCACCACCGGCTTACTTGGACGCCACCTTGGCGGCCTTGCTGGGCACGTTCTTCTTGCCCTTGTTCTCGGGGATGTAGTCGCTCCAGGGGTCGGCCACCACCGGGCCCGGGGTCTTCCACACCACGTTGAACTGGCCGTCGGCGCGCACCTCGCCAATGAACACCGGCTTGTGCAGGTGGTGGTTCTCCTTGTCCATGGTGGAGACGAAGCCGCCCGGTGCCGGGAAGGTCTGGCCCGCCATGGCCTCGCGCACCTTGTCCACGTCGGTGCTCTTGGCCTTGGTCACGGCCTGCGCCCACATGTTGAAGCCGATGTAGGTGGCCTCCATCGGATCGTTGGTGATGGGCTTGTCCTTGTGGCCGGCGATGTTCTTGGCCTTGGCGTAGTCGCTCCACTTCTTCACGAAGGCCGTGTTGGCCGGGCTCTTGATGCTCATGAAGTAGTTCCAGGCGGCCAGATGGCCCACCAGCGGCTTGGTGTCCACGCCGCGCAGCTCTTCCTCGCCCACGGAGAAGGCCACCACCGGCACGTCCTTGGCGGAGAGGCCCGCGTTGCCCAGTTCCTTGTAGAAGGGCACGTTGGAGTCGCCGTTGATGGTGGAGACCACGGCCGTCTTCTTGCCCTCGGCCGCGAACTTCTTGATCTTGGCGATGATGGTCTGGTAGTCGCTGTGGCCGAAGGGGGTGTACTCCTCCATGATGTCGGCCTCGCTCACGCCCTTGCTCTTGAGGAAGGCGCGCAGGATCTTGTTGGTGGTGCGCGGGTAGACGTAGTCGGTGCCCAGCAGCACCCAGCGCTTGGCCGATCCGCCGTCCTTGCTCATGAGGTACTCCACCGCCGGAATGGCCTGCTGGTTGGGCGCGGCACCGGTGTAGAACACGTTGGGGCTGAGCTCCTCGCCCTCGTATTGCACGGGGTAGAACAACAGGCCGTTGTTCTCTTCCACCACCGGCAGCACCGACTTGCGGCTGACCGAGGTCCAGCAGCCGAAGATCACCGCGACCTTGTCCTGCGTGAGCAGCTGCTTGGTCTTTTCGGCGAACAGGGGCCAGTTGGAGGCCGGGTCCACCACCACGGGCTCGAGCTTCTTGCCCAGCAGGCCGCCCTTGGCGTTGATCTCGTCGATGGCCATGAGCACCGTGTCCTTGAGCACGGTTTCCGAAATGGCCATGGTGCCCGACAGGCTGTGCAGCACACCGACCTTGATGGTGTCCTGGGCGTGCGCGCTCAGGCCGGTGAAGCCGAGCGAGGCGGCGGTGGCGGCGGCCGCCAGGGTCTTGAGCGTCAGGCGACGCGGTTGGGAGGTGTTCGACGACATGGCGCTTCTCCAGCTGGATCCGTTGGGGGCCCGTGGGACGGGATTCGCGCCGCTGAGGCGGGCCCGAAGGCCCTGACAGCGGACGAAACGGATGCTAGGAAGAAGCGGGGATGGCGTATGTACGCCGCTTGGCGTACGCGCCTCGGGCGAAGGCTGGGCGCGCCCCGGTGGGCGCGCCCGGCCGACCGGTCAGCAGCAGCGCCCCATGCGCGAGCCGTAGCGCGCGGCCTGGCGCTCGCGGAAGAAGGCCTCGTAGCTCATGGGCGGCTGGTCCGGGTGCGTGGCCTTCATGTGGGCCACGTAGCTGCCGTAGTCGGGCACACCGACCATGAGGCGAAAGCTCTGGGTCAGGTAGCGGCCGGCCCGCCCGATGTCGTCGAGCAGGCCCTTGCCGGGCGAAGCGTTCTCAGGCACCGGCATTGGCGCCGGCCGGCAGCGCTTCGAAGGGCACCTCGTTCGCGGTGGCGTGCCGCTCGGCGCGCGCCTGCAAGATGCTCTTGACGCTGTAGACCAGCACACTCAGCACCACGAACATGAACAGGCCGCACAGCACCGCGTCCAGGCGGTTGTTGAAGACGATGCGCGACATGGCTTCTGCCGTCTTGGCCGGCGCCAGCAGCACGCCCTGCTGGATGGCGTCGGCGTAGCGCTGGGCGTTGGACAGGAAGCCCACCTTGGGGTCGCTGGAGAAGATCTTGAGCCAGCCCGCCGACAGCGTGCAGACCAGCAGCCAGGCCGCGGGCGCCATGGTGACCCAGGCGTAGCGGTCCTTCTTCATCTTGTAGAGCACCACGGTGCCCAGCATCAGGGCCACGGCGGCCAGCATCTGGTTGGCGATGCCGAACAGCGGCCACAGGGTGTTGATGCCGCCCAGCGGGTCGACCACGCCCTGGTAGAGGAAGTAGCCCCAGGCCGCCACGCACAGGGCGGTGGCGATCAGGTTGGCGGGCAGCGAGTCGGTGCGCTTGAGCGCGGGCACGAAGCTGCCCATGAGGTCTTGCAGCATGAAGCGGCCCGCGCGCGTGCCGGCGTCGACCGCGGTGAGGATGAACAGGGCCTCGAACAGGATGGCGAAGTGGTACCAGAAGGCCATCATGGTCTTGCCGCCCACCACCTGGTGCAGGATGTGGGCCATGCCCACGGCCAGCGTGGGCGCGCCGCCGGCGCGCGCCAGGATGGTGTTCTCGCCCACGTCCCTGGCGGTCTGCACCAGCATCTCGGGCGTGATCACGAAGCCCCAGGTGGACAGCTTGGCCGCGACCAGCTCGGGCGTGTTGCCCACCAGCGCGGCCGGGCTGTTCATGGCGAAGTAGACACCGGGGTCGATGCAGGCGGCGGCGACCAGGGCCATGACGGCGACGAAGGACTCGGCCAGCATGCCGCCGTAGCCGATGAAGCGCGCGTGGGTCTCGTTGTCCAGCATCTTGGGCGTGGTGCCCGAGGAGATCAGCGCGTGAAAGCCCGACACCGCGCCGCAGGCGATGGTGATGAACAGGAAGGGGAACAGGTTGCCCGACCACACCGGGCCGTTGCCGGCCGCGAACTGCGTCATGGCGGGCATCTGCAGCGGCGGGGCGACGATCACGATGCCGATGGCCAGTGCGACGATGGTGCCGATCTTGAGGAAGGTGGAGAGGTAGTCGCGCGGCGCCAGCAGCAGCCACACCGGGATGGAAGCGGCGACGAAGCCGTAGCCGATGAGCATCCAGGTCAGCGCCTTGCCGTCGTAGGTGAACAGCGGCGCCCAGACCGGGCTCTCGTGCACCCACTGGCCGCCCACGATGGCCAGCATGAGCAGCACGAAGCCGATCACCGAGACCTCGCCGATGCGACCGGGGCGGATGAATCGCAGGTACACGCCCATGAACAGCGCCACCGGGATGGTGGCCGCCACGGTGAAGGTGCCCCAGGGCGAGTCGGCCAGGGCCTTGACCACGATCAGCGCCAGCACCGCGAGGATGATGATCATGATCATGAAGGCGCCGAACAGCGCGATCAGGCCGGGCACGGTGCCCATCTCCTGCTTGATCAGGTCGCCCAGCGAGCGGCCGTCGCGGCGCGTGGAGATGAACAGCACGATGAAGTCCTGCACCGCGCCGGCGAACACCACGCCGGCCAGCAGCCACAGCAGCCCGGGCAGGTAGCCCATCTGCGCGGCCAGCACCGGGCCCACCAGCGGACCGGCGCCCGCGATGGCGGCGAAGTGGTGGCCGTAGAGCACGTACTTGTGCGTGGGCACGTAGTCCAGGCCGTCGTTGTGGCGCCAGGCGGGCGTCATGCGCTGGCCGTCCAGGCCCAGCACTTTGGTGGCGAGGAACAGGCTGTAGTAGCGGTAGGCAATGAGGTAGACGCAGACGGCGGCGACCACCACCCACAGGGCGCTGACGGCCTCGCCGCGCCCCAGCGCCACGGCCGCGAGCGCGAAGGCGCCCAACACGGCCACGAAAAGCCACCCGAGGTGGCGACCCAGTCCAGACATGCCAGTCTCCTCTTGAGCCCCGCCCCCAGAAAAGGCGGGGCCGCCGGGCGCCGCGCAGTATGGTCAGCGCACCGCCGTGGCGCATCCGTTGCACCACGATCGATCCCGCGCGGCACCACTTAAGGGAAAACCCTTAATCACCCCCCGCAGCGCGGCGGCAGCGGGCTCAGGGCGCTTCGCGCGCGTGCTCCACCGCGTACTTGATGAGCTCGGCCTGGCCTTCGATGCCCAGCTTGCGCTTGATGCTCTGGCGGTGCGCCTCGACGGTGCGCACGCTCAGGTGCATGGCCTGGGCGATGTGCTTGCTCGATTCGCCCCGGCCCAGGGCGCTGAGGATCTGGCTTTCGCGCGGCGTGAGCATGGGCCGCGGCGCCTGGCCGCGGAACAGGCGGCGCGAGACGGCGGGGCTGAGGAAGGTGCCGCCCGCCACCACGGCGTCGATGGCGGCCAGCACCTCCTCGGCCGGCGTTTCCTTGAGCACGTAGCCGCGCGCGCCCGCCTGCAGGGCGCGCTGCACGTACTCGGGGTTGTCGTACATGCTGAACATCAGCACGCGCAGCGTGGGCTGGCGCGCCAGCATGGCCTGCACCAGGTCGATGCCGTTGCCATCCTTCAGGCCCACGTCCTGCAGCACCACGTCGGGCGGGTTCAGCTCGAGCTGGCGCAGCGCCTCGGCGGCGTCGCCGGCCTCGCCCACCACCTGCAGGCGCGGCACGCTGGACAGGCGCGCGCGCAAGCCCTCGCGCACCATGGGGTGGTCATCGACGAGCAGGATGCGGATGGGCTTGCCGGGGGCGTTCATGGGAAAGCTCAGGCGGACAGCGCGGCCTCCAGCTGGGTGCCATGGCCGGGCGCGGACTGGATGCGCAGGCGCCCGCCGATGGCCGCCAGGCGCTCGCGCATGTTGCGCAGGCCAATGCCGCGTTCCGGGTCGAGCTGCACGGCCTGCTCGTCGAAGCCTCGGCCGTCGTCGGTCAGGCTCAGGCGCAGCGCGCCGCCGGTGCCAAAGCCCAGCAGCAACTCGACCTGGCGGGCCTGCGCGTGCTTGACCACATTGGTCAGGCCCTCCTGGGCGATGCGAAAGAGCGCCGTCTTGACCTCGTCGCCCAGCTCGCGCGGCGCGCCCTCCAGGCGCACGGCCACCGCCAGGCCGCTGGCGTCTTCGACCTCGCGCGCCAGGTGCTGCAGCGCGGCGGGCAGGCCCAGGTTGTCGAGCAAGGCGGGGCGCAGGCGGTGCGAGATGCGCCGCACCTCCACCAGGCTGTTTTCGAGCTGGCGCAGGGCGCGCGCCAGGGACTCGCGATCGCCATCCGCCGCGCCCGCCTCCACCAGCAGCTTGCTCGACACCAGGGTCTGGCTGACGCCGTCGTGCAGCTCGCGCGCCAGGCGCGCGCGCTCGTCCTCCTGCGACTGCTGCACCTGGCGCGCGAGCAGGCGCAGCTTGTTCTCGGCCACGCGCTGCTCGCTGAGGTTGAGCGCCAGGCCGCTGGCGCTGATGAGGGCGATGCCAAAGGCCGCGATGCCGGCGATCCACAGCAGCGTGGTGGCGATGTTGCGGTTGGCCTCGCGCTCCAGCTGCGACAGCGTGGCCTGGATGCCGTCGAGGTACAGGCCGGTGCCCATCATCCAGCCCCAGCGCTCGAGCGCGATGACATAGCCCAGCTTGGGTTTGACCAGGCCGCTGGAGGGCTGTTGCCACAGGTAGTCGACGAAACCGCCGCCCGCGCGCGCCTGGGCGATCAGGCGCTGGATGGTGGGCCGGCCCTGCGGGTCTCTCAGCGCCCAGAGGTTCTGGCCCACCAGCTCGGTCTGGCGCGAGTGCATCAGCACCTTGCCCTGGAGGTCGTAGACGAAGAAGTAGCCGTCGGGGCCGTAGTCGAGCGACGCCAGCAGGCGCAGCGCCTGTTCACGCTCCGCCTCGCCGCCGCGCCGGTCGTAGAGCGGCCGCACCGTGCTCACGGCCAGGTCCACGTAGCTGCGCAACTCGCTGCGCCGCGCGTCCATGTAGGCGCGCTCGACCAGGGCGTACTCGCGCTGCGCCAGCGCGCGCTCCTGCTGCTGCACGGCCAGGGCGATGAGCGCGAGCGCGGCCAGCAACGGCAGGATGGCCAGCAGGAGGATCTTGGTGCGCAGTCGCATGGCGGGAACGGGCAGCGAACGCGGATTGTCCGCCAAGCGCGGCCCGCCCTCAGCCCCTCAGCGTCTCCAGCTGCCGCACGCGCTGCATCGCCATCGCCGCCGCCGCCGTGCGCGTCTCCACGCCCATCTTGGCGTGGATGCGCTCCAGGTGCTTCTTCACCGTGGCCGGGCTGGCGCCCAGGATGTCGGCGATGTCGCGGTTGATCTTGCCCTTGACGACCCAGTAGAGCACCTCGGCCTCGCGCGCGGTCAGGCCGAAGGCCTGCGACAGCGCGCTGAAGGCCGACTCATCCGAGGTCTCCTGCATCACGATCAGCCAGTCGCCCTGGCCCAGGGGATCGCCGTCCTCGTCGCCCACGCGCTGGTGCAGGCGAAAGCTCAGGCGGCGCGGACCGTTCTGCAGGGTGAGCCGGGGCGGCTCGCGCAGGGCCTGGGCGTCGGCCAGGTGGCGGCGCAGCCAGTGCAGCACGGCCTCGGGCGCGTGCACCGAATCGCCGCCGCCGTGCTGGCGCAGCAGCTCGCGCGCGAGCGGCGTCTGCCACAGCAGGCGGCCGTCGCTGGCGCGCACGGTGATGGTGGCGTAGCCGAAGGCGTCCAGCGCGTGGCGCGCCTGGCTGCGCTCGCGCGCGCCGTCGCGGGCCTGGCGCGCCTGGCGCAGGTGCAGGGCCATGCGGGCCATCACCTCGCGCGGCTTGACCGGCTTGGTCACGTAGTCCACGCCCCCGGCCTCGAACGCGGCCTCCAGGTGCTCGGGCTCGGTCAGGCCGGTCATGAAGATGATGGGCGTGGTGGCCGTCAGCGCATCGGCCTTGAGGCGGCGCGCCACCTCGAAACCGTCGATGCCGGGCATCAGCGCGTCGAGCAGCACCATGTCGGGCAGGGCCTGCCGCGCGCGGCGGATGGCGCTCTCGCCGTCGAGCGCGACGAGCACGGTGTAGCCGGCGCCGTCCAGCGCGTCGTGCAGGGGCGCCAGGTTGTCGGGCGCGTCGTCGACCAGCAGCACCACGCGGTGCTCGCCGCGCGGCAGGCGGGGCGACAGGCGCTGCGGATCGATGGCCTCAGACATGGTCCTGCCCCAGCTGCCGTTCGATGGCCTCGAAGCGGAACTCACGCGCCAGCGTGGCCAGCGCGGCGGCCTGGCCCGCGCGCTCGGGCCGCCGCCGCACCCAGTCGTCCAGCCACTGCAGGATGCCGCGCGTGTAGCCCAGGCGCACCAGTTCCAGCAGCGGGGCGATCTCCTCGCGCGCCGGGGGCGCCGCCTCGGGCCGCGCCAGCGGCGGCGGCTCGGGCGCCGCGGCCGCCTCGGTCCAGCGCAGGTCCAGTCGCTGCGCCAGCCAGGCCAGCAATTCCGACCGCCGCACCGGCTTGACGAAGAAGTCCTGCGGCGGCAGCGCCTCGCCGGGTTCCAGTTCGCTGTGCAGGCCCTTGTCGAAGGCGTTGGCCGAGACGATGGCCAGCGGCACACCGGCCCAGCCGGCGGCGCGCAGGCGCCGGCGCGTCTCCCAGCCGTCGATGCCGGGCATCGCGAGATCGAGAAACACCGCGTGCGGCGCGCGCGCCTCGCCGGGCCGCAGGCCGGCCAGCAGTTCCAGCGCGTGGTCGCCGCTGCGCGCCAGTTGCACCTCGAAGCCCAGCGGCTCCAGCCAGCGCTGCAGCAGCTCGCGGTCGGCTTCCTCGTTGTCCACCACCAGCACGCGGCAGCGCTCCCCCTCGTAGCCTGCCGGCAGCTCCACGCGCTCGCGCACCGGCAGCGCACCGCGCATCTCGGGCAGGAACAGGCGCACGGTGAACACGCTGCCCTGGCCCGGCGCGCTGCGCACGCTGAGCTCGCCCCCCATCAGGTCGGTCAGCATCTTGGCGATGGTCAGGCCCAGGCCGGTGCCGACCACGCCCGAGCGATCGCCGGCCTCGCCCGCGCCGCGCGCGAAGGGCTCGAACACGCGCTCGACGTCGGCGCTGCCCATGCCGGGACCGGTGTCGTGCACCTCGAAGTGCGCCATTTCGCGCGCGTGGCGCACGCGCAGGCGCACCTCGCCGGACCGGGTGAACTTCACGGCATTGCCGAGCAGGTTGATGAGGATTTGGCGCACGCGCTTGTCGTCGGCGCGCACGGCCTCGGGCAGGCGACCGTCGGTGTCGTAGACGAAACGCAGGCCCTTGGCCGCGGCCTGCAGCTCGAACAGGCCCGCCACCTCGGCCAGCGTGGCCGCGAAGGCCATGGGTTTGACGTCGAGCGCGAACTTGCCGGCCTCGATGCGCGCGATGTCCAGCGTGCCCTCGATGAGCGACAGCAGGTGTTCGCCGCCGCGGTGGATGACCCGGATGGCCTGGGCGCGGTGCGGCGCCAGGCCGCTGTCCTCCTGCAGCAGCTGCGCATAGCCCAGGATGCTGTTGAGCGGCGTGCGCAGCTCGTGGCTGATGGTGCTGATGTAGCGCGTCTTGGCCTGGTTGGCCTGCTCGGCCGCGTGGCGCGCCTGCTGCAGGGCCTCGTCGGTGCGGCGGTGCGACTCGATCTCCCGCATCAGCAGGTGGGTCTGCCGGTTCGACTCCTCCTGCGCCACCTCGCGGCTCTTGTGCGCCAGCACCAGCCACCAGGCCACCGTGGCGGCGATCAGCAGCAGCACGGCGTACACCCGCAGGAAGCCCGAGCGCAGCGCGGTGTCGAGCAGGGAGGCGCTGCCGCCGCCCAGGGTTGCCGCCAGGGACTGCACCTCCTGCCGGTACAGCAGCCCGAGCACGGCCGCCAGCAGCGGCGCCACGATGAGCATGAGCAGCAGGTAGTGCGCCAGGCCCGCGTCCAGGTAGGGCCAGGCCCGCCGGGGCAAGAGGCGGCGCAGGGCGCCGTTCCACTGCACCGACAGGCGTGCGTGCGGCTTGCACAGGTCGCCGCAGCGCGCGTCCAGCGTGCAGCACAGGGAACAGATGGGCCCCTGGTAGGCCGGGCAATGGGCCATGTCGGGCCCTTCGTAGACCTGTTCGCAGATGACGCAGACGCCCCCCGCGGCACCGCCGGCGCGCCCGCCCGCCATGGCGGGCGCACCGGCGGCCTGGCGGCGCCGGCTCCGCGGTGTGTCGGGGTCGGACGGCCTCGCGAGATAGAAGCGCCCCCGGGTGAGCCAGGCGATCGCTGGCGCGGCCAGGAAAGCCGTGACCATCGCGATCACGGCCGAGAACGCCTCGGCCGTGGGCCCCATCACGCCCAGGTGCGCGGTGATCGACACCACCGAGGCCAGCGCCATGGCACCCACGCCCACGGGATTGATGTCGTACAGGTGGGCGCGCTTGAACTCGATGCCGGGCGGGCTCAGGCCCAGGGGCTTGTTGACGATCAGGTCGGCCACCACGGCCATGATCCAGGCGATGGCGATGTTGGCGTACACGCCCAGCACCTGGCCCAGGGCCTGGAACACGTTCATCTCCATCAGAAGGAAGGCGATGAAGGTGTTGAACACCACCCAGACCACGCGGCCCGGGTGGCTGTGCGTGAGGCGCGAGAAGAAGTTGCTCCAGGCCAGCGACCCCGCGTAGGCGTTGGTGACGTTGATCTTGAGCTGCGAGACCACCACGAACAGGGCCGTGGCCGCCACCGCCCAGCCATGGGGCAGCAGGAAGTCGTAGGCGGCCAGGTACATCTGGTTCGGGTCGACCGCACGCTCGGCCGGCACGCTGTGGCGGATGGCCAGGTAGGCGAGCAGCGCGCCGCCGAGCATCTTGAGCACCCCGATCAGCACCCAGCCCGGGCCGCCAGCGACGACCGCTGCCCACCAGCGCAGGCCCCGGCCGGGCTGGCGCGCCGGCATGAAGCGCAGGTAGTCGGCCTGCTCGCCCATCTGCGTGATCAGGGCGATGCCCACCGTGAGGGCCGCACCGAACAGGTGCCAGTCGAAACCCATCGCGGTGCCGGACGCACCCGCGTAGTGCGCCACCTCGCGGAAGGTCTCGGGCGCGTGCACCGCGACGGCCAGGAAAGGCACCACCATCATCACCAGCCACAGCGGCTGGGTCCACATCTGGAAGCGGCTGATCACCGACACCCCGTGCGTCACCAGCGGGATCACCACCAGCGCGCAGATGAGGTAGCCCCAGGCGGGCGGGATGTCCAGCGCCAGTTCCAGCGCGTAGGCCATGACGGCGGCCTCCAGCGCGAAGAAGATGAAGGTGAAGGAGGCGTAGATGAGCGAGGTGATGGTCGAGCCGATGTAGCCGAAGCCCGCGCCGCGCGTGAGCAGGTCCATGTCCACGCCATGGCGCGCGGCATAGACGCTGATGGGCAGGCCGGCGAGAAAGATGATCAGGCCGGTGGCGAGGATGGCCAGCGCCGCGTTGGTGAAGCCGACACTGAGCAGCAGCGTGGCGCCCACGGCCTCCAGCACCAGGAAGGAGGCCACGCCGAAGGCGGTGTTGGCCACGCGCCACTCGCTCCACTTGCGAAAGCGCTGCGGCGTGTAGCGCAGCGCGTAGTCCTCCAGGGTCTCGCTGCCGACCCAGCTGTTGTAGTCGCGCCGCACCTTGATGATGCGCTGCGGGGCGTCGGGCGCGGCGGCGGCGGGATCGGCGGACGAGGCGTTCACGAGACTGGCGCTGCAGCTTTCATGCCACTACCCTCATCGGGTATGCGTCTTGCTGACCCGGCCCGCAGGAGAAACCGACCACCATGGACCTGACCCCGCGCGAGAAGGACAAGCTGCTCATCTTCACCGCCGCGCTGCTGGCCGAACGCCGCCGCGCGCGCGGCCTCAAGCTCAACCACCCCGAGGCCATCGCCCTGATCACCGCCGCCGTGATGGAGGGCGCGCGCGACGGCCGGACCGTCGCGCAGCTCATGAGCGCGGGCCGCGAGGTGCTCACGCGCGCCGACGTCATGGACGGCGTGGCCGAGATGATTCCCGACATCCAGGTGGAAGCCACCTTCCCCGACGGCACCAAGCTGGTTACCGTCCACCAACCCATTCCATGAACGAGGAGACACACCTATGACACAAGGCCACTGGATCAAGGCCCTGGGCGCCGCCGCGCTCGCGGGCACGGGGTCGATCGCCCTGGCCCACGTGGGGGCCGACGGACACGGCCACCACGGCTTCTTCGCCGGGCTGCTGCACCCCATCACCGGCCCGGACCACCTGGCCGCGATGCTCGCCGTGGGCGTGTGGAGCGCGGCCACCACGCGCCGCGTGTGGACCGCCCCCCTCGCCTTCGCGCTCACGCTCCTGGCCGGCGCCCTGCTCGCCCAGGGCGGTCTGGGCCTCCCCGCCATCGAACCCATGATCGCCGCCTCGCTGCTGGTGGTGGGCCTGCTGCTGGCGGCGCGGACGAAGCTGCCGCCAGGCGCGGGCGCGCTGCTGGTGGGGGGCTTCGCGCTGTTCCATGGCGCGGCGCACGGACAGGAACTCGGCGGGCTGGCCGCCCTGGCCGGCATGGTGGCGGGCACGGCCCTGCTCCACGGGGCCGGCATCACCCTGGGCCGGCGGCTGCGGCACCACAGCGTGTGGTGGACGCGCGCGGCCGGCGCGGTGGTGGCCCTGATGGGCCTGAACATGGGCTGGGGCCTGCTGGCGGGTTGACGGCCATGACGCCCGGTGAATACCTCATCGCCGAGGGCGAGCACGCCCTCAACCCCGGACGGCCCAGCCTCACGCTGGTGGTGAAGAACACCGCGACGCGGCCCATCCAGGTCGGCTCGCACTACCACTTCGCCGAAACCAACGGCGCGCTCGACTTCGACCGCGCCGCCGCGCGCGGCAAGCGCCTGAACATCGCCAGCGGCACCGCCGTGCGCTTCGAGCCCGGCCAGCAGCGCACGGTGGAACTGGTGGACTACGCCGGGGACCGCGTGGTGTTCGGCTTTCGCGGCCTCATACAAGGACAGCTCTGATGGCGACCATTGGACGACGCGCCTACGCCGACATGTTCGGCCCCACGGTGGGCGACCGCGTGCGCCTGGCCGACACCGAGCTGCTGATCGAGGTGGAACAGGACTTCACCCTGGCCGCCGGCGGTTATGGCGAAGAGGTCAAGTTCGGCGGCGGCAAGACCATCCGCGACGGCATGGCGCAATCGCAGCGCTCGCGCGCGCAGGGCGCCGTGGACACCGTGATGACCAACGCGCTCATCGTCGACCACTGGGGCATCGTCAAGGCCGACATCGGTCTCAAGGACGGGCGCATCGCCGCCATCGGCAAGGCCGGCAACCCCGACACGCAGCCCGGCGTGGACATCGTCATCGGCCCGGGCACCGAGGTGATCGCCTGCGAAGGCCTGATCGTCACGGCCGGCGGCATCGACAGCCACATCCACTTCATCTGCCCGCAACAGGTGGACGAGGCCCTGGCCTCGGGCGTGACCACCATGCTGGGCGGCGGCACGGGCCCCGCCACGGGCACCTTCGCCACCACCTGCACGCCCGGGCCCTGGCACATCGAGCGCATGCTGCAGGCGGCCGATGGCCTGCCCATGAACATTGGCTTCCTGGGCAAGGGCAATGCCAGCCGGCCCGACGCCTTGCGCGAACAGATCCACGCCGGCGTGATCGGCCTCAAGCTGCACGAAGACTGGGGCACCACGCCCGCGGCCATCGACCAGTGCCTGGCCGTGGCCGAGGAGACCGACACGCAGGTCGCCATCCACAGCGACACGCTCAACGAGTCGGGCTTCGTGGAGAACACCATCGAGGCCACGAAGGGCCGCACCCTGTGCGCCTTCCACACCGAAGGCGCGGGCGGCGGCCACGCGCCCGACATCCTGCGCGTGGTGGGCGAGAAGAACTTCCTGCCGTCCTCCACCAACCCCACCATGCCCTACACCGTGAACACGCTCGACGAACACGTCGACATGCTCATGGTGTGCCACCACCTGGACGCCGCCATCCCCGAGGACCTGGCCTTCGCCGAGAGCCGCATCCGCAAAGAGACGATCGCGGCCGAGGACGTCCTGCACGACCTGGGCGCCATCAGCATGATGAGCAGCGACAGCCAGGCCATGGGCCGCGTGGGCGAGGTCATCCTGCGCACCTGGCAGACCGCGCACAAGATGAAGCTGCAGCGCGGCACCCTGCCCGAAGATGCGTCGCGCCACGACAACTTCCGCGTCAAGCGCTACATCGCCAAGTACACGATCAATCCCGCCATCGCCCACGGCATCTCGCACGCCGTGGGCTCGCTGGAGGTGGGCAAGTGGGCCGACCTGGTGCTGTGGAAGCCGGCCTTCTTCGGCGTCAAGCCCTTCGTCGTGCTCAAGGGCGGCAGCATCGCGCTGGCCGCCATGGGCGACCCCAACGCCTCCATCCCCACGCCGCAGCCGGTGCACTTTCGCCCGCAGTTCGGTGCCTACGGCGGGGCGCTGGCGCGCGGCAGCCTGAGCTTCGTCTCGCAGGCCGCGCTGGACGCGGGCGTGGGTGAGCGCTATGGCCTGCGCAAGACCCTGTCCGCCGTGCAGGGCTGCCGCGGCGTGAACAAGACCCACATGGTGCACAACGCCTGGCTGCCCACCATGGAGATCGACGCCCAGACCTACCGCGTGCGCGCCGACGGGCAGTTGCTCACCTGCGAAGCCGCCACCGCGCTGCCCATGGCGCAGCGCTACTTCCTGTTCTGATGCCACAAGCCTCCCAACTCATCGCCGCCGGCAAGGGCCTGGCGCCCGTGTTGCTCAAACGCGCCCCCACGGTCGAGCTGGACTGGGACATCCGCCAGAAGAGTCGCTTCGATGCGCGCCTGAGCGACGGCCGCGCGCTCGCCGTCTTCCTGCCGCGCGGCCGCGTGGTGCGTGGCGGCGACGTGCTGGTCACGGCCGAGGGCGAACTCGTGCGCGTGATCGCCGCGCCGCAGGCCGTGCTGCGCATCACCGCCTGCCCCGCGCACCCGCTGGCCGAGCAGGCCTTCGACCTGATGCGCGCCGCCTACCACCTGGGCAACCGGCACGTGCCGATGGAGCTGAAGCCCGACCACCTGAAGATCGAACCCGACCACGTGCTGGCCGACATGCTGCGCGCCATGCACCTGGACGTGGCCGAGGCGAGCGAGGCCTTCGAACCCGAAGGCGGGGCGTACGGCGGACAGGGCCACGGCCACTCGCACGGCCACTCCCACGGCAGTGGGCACGACCACGCCGCCCCTGGCCACCCCCATGACCACGAACACGGCCATTCGCACGACCACTGACGCGGGCCTGCTGCGCACGCTGTGGCTGGCCTCGCCCGCCCTGCCCGTGGGTGGCTTCTCCTATTCCGAAGGCCTGGAGGCCGCCATCGACGCCGGCCTGGCGCACGACGAGGCCAGCGTCGCCACCTGGCTCGTCGACCAGCTGCACCTGGGCCAGGCCCGCAGCGACCTGGCCGTGATGGCCGAGGCACTGAGCGCCTGGCGCGCGCGCGACGTCGAACGCGTGCGCGCGCTGAACCGATGGGTGCTCACCACCCGCGAGAGCAGCGAGCTGCGCCTGCAGAGCGAGCAGATGGGCAAGTCCCTGCTGGCCTGGGCGCAGGCCCTGGGCGAACACGGCACCGCCGTGCATGCCGCCCTCAGCGACGCCGCGCTGAACCCGCCCACCTGGCCCGTGGCCGCCGCCTGCGCCGCCGCGCAGGGCGAGGCCACGGTCCGCGAAGCCCTCATCGGCCTGGCCTTTGGCTGGGCCGAGAACATGGTGCAGGCCGCCATCAAGGCCGTGCCCCTGGGCCAGGGCATGGGCCAGCGCCTGCTCGCGCGCCTGGTGGGCGAAATCCCCGCCGCCGTGGACGAGGCCATCGCGCGCGACAGCGACGACCAGCGCCAGGCCTTCACCCCCATGCTCGCCATCCTCTCGGCGCGCCACGAAACCCAGTACTCACGCCTGTTCCGATCATGAGCACCACACCGCTGCACCACATCCCGAACCGCACCAAGCCCCTGCCCCCCTTGCGCGTGGGCATCGGCGGCCCGGTGGGCTCGGGCAAAACCACCCTGCTGGAGATGCTGTGCAAGGCCATGCGCGAACGCCACGACCTCATCGCCATCACCAACGACATCTACACCAAGGAAGACCAGCGCCTGCTCACCGTGAGCGGCGCGCTGCCGGCCGAGCGCATCCTGGGCGTGGAGACCGGCGGCTGCCCGCACACCGCCATCCGCGAGGACGCCTCCATCAACCTCGAGGCCATCGACCGCATGCTCGAGCGCTTTCCCGAGGCCGACATCGTCTTCGTGGAAAGCGGCGGCGACAACCTGGCCGCCACCTTCAGCCCCGAGCTGAGCGACCTCACCATCTATGTGATCGACGTCGCGGCCGGCGAGAAGATCCCGCGCAAGGGCGGCCCCGGCATCACCAAGAGCGACCTCTTCGTCATCAACAAGACCGACCTGGCGCCGCACGTGGGCGCCGACCTGGAGGTGATGAAAGCCGACACCGCACGCATGCGCCCCGACGCCCAGCGCCGCCCCTGGGTGATGACCAACCTCAAAACCCTCGAAGGGCTGGACGAGGTGGTGCGCTTCATCGAAACACGCGGCCTGCTGACGGCGGCGCAGCCGGCCTGAAGGCCTCGGCCCGCCGGCCCCGTGTGCTGTCGGTCGCGGCGCACTAGAATCCCAGCCGCTGCGGAGACGTGGGTGAGTGGTTTAAACCAGCAGTCTTGAAAACTGCCGACCCGCAAGGGTCCGTGAGTTCGAATCTCACCGTCTCCGCCAGCGCCTCCCAACGGTCCCGTTACAGTCGGCGGCTCAACCCCTGCGGTTGATCCCTCATTCCAACACTGTCGGAGACCCTCATGCCCCTCACCCGCCGCGCCCTCGCGCCCCTGTTCGCCGGCCTGCTGTTCAGCGGCGCCGCCATCGCCGGGCCCAACGACCCGTCCAAGTTCGACGGCACCCGCTACGCGCCGCAGAAGGCGCTGTACGACTTCAACTTCGCCAAGCCGCTGGACGCCAAGCCCGCCTTCGGCTATGTGAAGAACCACCTGCGCGCGATCAAGGAATACGGCGACCCGAAGTCCCACATCGTGATCGTGGCGCACGGCAACGAGCTGCACGCCTTCTCGCGCCTGAACCGCGCGGCCTATCCCGACATGTACGAGGAGCTCAAAGCCCTGGCCGACGCCGGCGTGACCATCCGCGTCTGCGCCAACGCGGCGCGCTCGCGCGGCTACAAGCCCGATGAGTTCTACGACGTGATCACCGTGGTGCCGGCGGCCGTGATCGATCTGGCCAAGTGGCAGAACGAGGGCTACAGCTACATGTACGCCGAGTGGTTCCCGCGCCTGACGCGCGAGGAACTGGTCAAGCAGATCCCCGAACTGCAATAAGCCGGTGAGTCACCAGGTCCGCCCGAAGCGCCCGGGCGGACCGTGCTGCACCAGCAGCGCCTGCCACAGCGCCGTCAGCTCGGCGGTGGCTCCGGGGTCGGTGGGGTTGAGGTTGACCGCGGTCTGCACCAGCACGAAGCGCGTGATCGGGTCGATCAGCACGAACTGGCCCAGCACGCCGCGCATGGCGTAGTAGCGCGGCGCCTCGCCCGACAGCCAGATCTGGTAACCGTACGGCGCGTTCAAGCCACGCGCTGGCGCGGTGCTTTCGTAGACCCAGGGGCGCGAGACCACCTGCCGCCCGTTCCAGCGGCCGTCGTGGGCGAGCATGAGGCCCAGGCGCGCCCAGTCGCGCAGGCGGGCCACGACGCAGCAAAAGCCCAGCGCCTCGCCCGACGGGTCGGTGTCCCAGGCGGCGTTGGCCTCCGCGCCCAGCGGCGCCCACAGCCGGCGGCTGAAGTACTCGGGCAGCGGCATGCCCACCGCGCGGCTCACCACCATGCCCAGCACCTGCGAGTCGGCGCTGGAGTAGTGGAACACCGTGCCCGGCTCGGCGACGCGCGCGTCGAACTGGCGCACCGCCGCCACCGCGCCCAGGGGCGAGGGCCCGATGAGCGCCTCGGCCAGTCGGTGCACGTCGTCGTTCGGCTGGTAGCTCTCGTTGAAGGCCAGGCCCGAGGCCATGCTCAGCAGCGCGCGGATCGGTGTGGCGCCGTAGGCCGTGCCCGCGAGTTCGGGCAGGTAGGCCGAGACCTTGTCGTCGATCGAGCGGATGGCGCCGTCCTCCAACGCCGCGCCCACCAGCAGGCCGGTGATGGTCTTGGCCAGCGAGTGCGACAGGAAGCGGTCGCTGTCACGGCGGCCGTACTGGTAGCGCTCGAACAGGATGGTCGAGTCGCGCGCGATCAGCAAGCCCGTCACCGGGTGGCGGCGCAGGTAGTCGCCCAGCGTGAGGGTGCGCCCCTCGTGGGTGTACTGCAGCTCCAGGCTTTCCGCGGCGCGCGACAAGGGGGACGGCGCGGCGGCGGTCGGCACCTCCTTCAGGGGGCGGACCTGGTCGTAGTGGCTGTGCAGGCCCACGTAGTGCTCCTGGCGCAGCTCGTCCGCTCGCAAGCCGGACCGAGGCACCGGGTAGCCCTGCGCCTGGCCGTAGGCCGCGGCCTGCGGGCCATCCGGTACGAACACGGGATCGGCCCGCACGCCCCAGACCATCAGGGCCAACAGGCCGAAGAACGCGGCGGCCAGTGGGCGTCTGCGCAAGGGAAGCGGCGGCATCGCGGTTCCTGTGGGGCCCCGCTGGGGCGGTCGTGGGCATTATGCGAGGCGCCCGCGCCGGCGCAAAAAAAACAGCGGCCCATGGGCCGCTGTCCAAACCTTGGAGGAGACGCGCAATCGCGGGGTCAGTGGGCCTGCACGGCGCTCGGCGCCTGCACCACCGCATGGCCTTGCACGGCGCGCAGGCCGGCCAGTCGGATCTGCTCGGCCTGCTGGGGCGTGGCCACGGGCAGGATCTCGCCGCTGGCGATCAGGCCCAGGCGGCGGGCCTCGGCGGCCTCGGCCAGCACCTGCGCGCGGGTCAGCTGGCTGGCCACCACGGTGGCCTGGGCTTGCGCGGGGTTGGCTTCACCGCGGGCGATCTGGTCGGCCTTGTAGGCCGGTGCGACCTGGGCCTGGACGTCGGCACGGCTCAGGGTCGATTGGAAGTTGAACACTTCATTGCCCTCCAGCGGACCTTCGGCGAAGGCGGCGCCAGCGGTGAGGGCGAAGGCGATGGGCAACAGGAGGCTTTTCGAGGCTTTCATGACAGTTCCTTTGATGACGACAGATGGAGGGGAGGAGACGCTCTGAATGCCGCGGTGTGTCGGCATGGAGGGAACTGTAGGAAGCGGGGTTGTCGTTTACCGAACGCCTGAATTACGTATTCGTAACCCAAGGTCGGCTCACTTTCCGTGACAATTTCATGGTGCGCAATCGAATAGCGCACGCCTATTTCCGCCCCTGCCCACGCCATGCGCATCCTGGTCATCGAAGACGAAGCCAAGCAGGCCGACTACGTGCGGCGCGGCCTGACCGAGGCCGGCTATACCGTCGACGTGGCCCGCGACGGCATCGAGGGCCGCTACCTGGCCACCGAGGGCGATTACCAGCTCGTGGTGCTGGACATCATGCTGCCCGGCGTGGATGGCTTCGGCGTGCTGGCCGCGCTGCGCGAGAAGCGCAACACCCCGGTGCTCATGCTCACGGCGCGCGACCTCGTGGAGGACCGCGTGCGCGGCCTGCAGTCCGGCGCCGACGACTACCTCGTCAAGCCCTTCGCTTTCTCCGAGCTGCTCGCGCGCATCGGCGCGCTGCTGCGCCGCGGCCCCGCGGCCAGCAACGAGGCCAGCAACAGCCGGCTCAGCGTGAGCGACCTCGAGATCGACCTGCTCAGCCGCAAGGCCACGCGCTCGGGCCAGCGCCTGGAACTCACCGCCAAGGAATTCGCCCTGCTGGCCCTGCTGGCGCGCCGCAAGGGGCAAATCCTGTCGCGCACCACGCTCGCCGAACAGGTGTGGGACATGAACTTCGACTCCGACACCAACGTGGTCGAGGTGGCGATCCGCCGGCTGCGCGCCAAGATGGACGACCCCTTCCGCCCCAAGCTGCTGCACAACGTGCGCGGCATGGGCTATGTGCTGGAGGAACGCGCGTGAACACCACCGCCATCACCCCGCCCACCAACTCGGCCACGACGGCGCTGCGCGCCGCGCCCACGCCCTGCGCCTACTCCATCGGCAAGCGCCTGTCGCTGTTGCTCGCGGTGCAGACCATCATCGGCCTGGGCGTGCTGCTGGCCGTCATCTACGCCGCCACCTGGATGCTGTTCGCCTCGCGCCAGCAGGAGGAACTGCGCGGCTACTCGCACGTGCTCATCGAGGTGCTGAAGGAAACCGACGCCCACGGCAGCGAGGCCGACATGGTGCAAAAGCTGTTGTGGCTGAGCGAGCGCCGCCCCGGCAACTTCGTGGAGCTGCGCCGGGCCGACGGCAGCACCCTGTACCGCGATCCCCTGCCCAGCTTCGACCCCGCCACCGCCCCGACGAGCGAGCTGCGGTTCGAGGTGCCGCGCGCCGATGGCAGCGCGCCGCTCAAGGGCCGGCTGGTGATGGACTGTTCGCGCGACGCGCAGTACGGCCGGCGCATGGCGCTGCTGCTGGTGGCTGCCACGCTGGCGGGGGGCGCCTTCGTGGCCTGGGCCA
The DNA here is from genome assembly GCF_003417535.1 of Hydrogenophaga borbori. Classification (GTDB taxonomy): domain Bacteria; phylum Pseudomonadota; class Gammaproteobacteria; order Burkholderiales; family Burkholderiaceae_C; genus Hydrogenophaga; species Hydrogenophaga borbori. Next base: position 141,960 of record NZ_QVLS01000007.1, on the reverse strand, counting down.
CCTACTGGCGCGTGCGCAGCAGCCTGCGCCCGCTGATGGACCTGGCGGCGCAGACGCGCGCCATCGACGTGCGCCGGCTGGACCAGCGCCTGACGCTGTGCGAGCCCACCGAAGAACTGCAGCCACTGATCGAGCAGTTCAACGGCCTGATGCAGCGCGTGGAGCGCACCTACGTTCAGCTCGAAGGCTTCAACGCCGACGTGGCGCACGAGCTGCGCACGCCGCTGGCCAACCTGATCGGCCACACCGAGGTGGCGCTGAGCCGCGAGCGCAGCGCGCCCGAGCTCGAGGAGGTGCTGCTGTCCAACCTGGAAGAGCTGCAGCGCCTGGCTGGCATCGTCAACGACATGCTGTTCCTGGCGCAGGCCGACCGCGGCGTGAAGGCGCGGCGCGGCGCGCCCCTGAGCCTGGCCGAGCTGGTGCAGCAGGTGGTGGAGTTCCACGAGGCACCCATGGAGGAAGCCGGCCTGGGCATCGACATCGAAGGCGACGCCCTGCTCTCGGTGGACGAGCCGCTGGTCAAGCGCGCGCTGTCCAACCTGCTGGGCAACGCGATTCGTTACGCCGACAAGGACTCGCGCCTGTGCGTGCGCATCCTTCGCGAGGGCGACCAGGGCGTGCGGCTGTGGGTGGAGAACGTTGGACCGGCCATCGAGCCCGAGCACCTGCCACGCCTGTTCGACCGCTTCTTCCGCGCCGACGCCTCGCGCTGCGAACTGGAAAAGCCGCACCATGGACTGGGCCTGTCCATCGTGGCCGCCATCGCGCGCATGCACGACGGCTTCGCGGCCGCCGAGTCGGCCGCGGGCCGCACGCGCGTGGGCTTCAATATGGTGTGACGCCGCCCTGCCGCGCCTCAGGCCGGCAGAAACAGCGACTGCAGGTCGCTCAGGAAGTCGAAGCCGCGCTCGGTCGGCCGCACCCAGCCCCCCTCCCGTTCGACCAGGCCCTTGGCCTCGGCCTCGCGCAAGGCCGCGTCGATGCTGGACAGCGGCAGGCCGGTGCCGGACATGAAGTCGGCCAGCGCGAAGCCCTCGCGCAGGCGCAGCGCATTGAGCATGAATTCAAACGGCAGCTGCGCGCGCGGCACCTCGTCCATGCTGGCCACGGCATCGCCGGCCAGGGCGCGCTCCATGTACAGCCGCGGCTCGCGCACGCGCACCGGGCGCGCGATGCGGTGCGCGAAGCTGAGCTTGCCGTGCGCGCCCGCGCCGATGCCGAGGTAGTCGCCGAAGCGCCAGTAGTTGAGGTTGTGCCGGCAGGCGTGCCCGGACCGGGCGTAGGCCGAGACCTCGTAGCGCTGCAGGCCCGCCACCGCGGTGAGCTCGGTGATGCGGTCCAGCATCTCGTAGGCCTCGTCGTCGCCGGGCAGCGGGGGCGGGAACTTGGCGAAGTAGGTGTTGGGTTCCAGCGTGAGGTGGTAGACCGACAGGTGCGGCGGCGCGAAGGACAGCGCGGTGCGCAGGTCGGCCTCGCACTGCGCGAGCGTCTGGCCCGGCAGCGCGTACATCAGGTCGAGGTTGAAGGTGTCGAACACCTGGGCCGCCTCCTCCAGCGCGGCGCGCGCCTGCGCGCCGTCGTGCACGCGGCCCAGGGCCTTGAGCTGCGCGTCGTCGAAGCTCTGCACCCCGACCGACAGGCGCGTCACGCCGGCCTGGCGGAAGGCGCGAAAGCGGTCTTTCTCGAAGGTGCCGGGGTTGGCCTCCAGGGTGATCTCGGCGTCGGGCTCCAGCGGAAGGCGCGCGCGCACGTCGGCCAGCAGGCGATCGATGGCCTCCGGGGAGAACAGGCTGGGCGTGCCACCGCCGATGAACACGCTGTGCACCGGCCGGCCCCAGACCAGGGGCAGCGAGGCCTCGAGGTCGGCGCGCAAGGCGTCGAGGTAGCGCGCCTCGGGCATGGCCTGCCCCGACGCGGCCGTGGCGCTCCATTCGTGCGAGTTGAAGTCGCAGTAGGGGCACTTCTTCAGGCACCACGGCAGGTGAATGTAGAGCGACAGCGGCGGCGGTGCGCCGAGCTGCAGCGTGCCCGGCCGCATCCAGTGGCGCGGGTCGCGGCTGGGCGGCAGTTCGCTCATACCGGTGGGGTGGGCGAGAACCAGCGCTCGCGCATGAGTTCGAGCATGGCGCGCGCGGCCTGTCCGCGGTGGCTGTGCCGGTTTTTCACCTCGGGGTCAAGCTCGGCGAAGGTCTTGCCCAAGGCCGGAATGAACATCACCGGATCAAAACCGAAGCCGTGCGCGCCCACACGCTCGCGCGTGATCAGGCCGGGCGCGCGGCCGGTGGCCACGAGGGGCTCGGGGTCGTCGGCGTGGCGCAGCGCCACCAGGGTGCTGACCAGGGCCGCGCGGCGGTCGCCCACGTCGCGCATCTGCTCCAGCAGCGCGGTGACGTTGTGGTCGTCGCCCTTGGGGTAGCCGTGCTGCGTGGCGTAGTAGGCGGTGTCCACGCCCGGCAGGCCGCCGAAAGCCTCCACGCACAGGCCGGCGTCGTCGGCCACCGCCGGCAGGCCGCTCTCGCGCGCGGCGTGCCGGGCCTTGGCCAGGGCGTTCTCGACGAAGGTGCGGTGCGGCTCGGGCGCCTCGGGGATGCCCAGCTCGGCCTGGCGCACGAGCTGCACACCCAGCGGCGCGAACAGGTCCTGCAATTCGGCCAGCTTGCCGGCGTTGTTCGACGCGAGAACCAGCTTCATGCGCCGAGCGCCGCCTTCTGCAAGGCCACGAGTTCGGCGATGCCCTTTTCGGCCAGCACCAGCAGCTGGTCCATCTCGGCGCGGGTGAAGGCCGCGCCCTCGGCCGTGCCCTGCACCTCCACGTAGTGGCCGGCGCCGGTCATGACCACGTTCATGTCGGTGTCGCAGGCAGAGTCTTCCACGTACTCCAGGTCGAGCAGTGGTGCGCCGTCCAGGATGCCGACCGAGATCGCGGCCACATGGTCCTTGATCGGCGAGGCCGTCAGCTTGCCGGCGTCCATCAGGCGGCTCACCGCGTCCTGGGCGGCCACGAAAGCGCCGGTGATCGCCGCCGTGCGCGTGCCGCCGTCGGCCTGCAGCACGTCGCAGTCGAGCGAAATGGTGCGCTCACCCAGGGCCTTGAGGTCGAACACCGCGCGCAGCGAGCGGCCGATCAGGCGCTGGATCTCCTGCGTGCGCCCGCTCTGCTTGCCCTTGGCCGCCTCGCGGTCGCTGCGCGTGTGCGTGGCGCGCGGCAGCATGCCGTACTCGGCCGTCACCCAGCCTTCGCCGCTGCCGCGCTTGTGCGGCGGCACTTTTTCTTCCACGGAAGCGGTGCAGAGCACCTTGGTGTGCCCGAATTCGATCAGCACCGAGCCCTCGGCGTGCATGGTGTAGCCACGGGTGATGCGCACCGGGCGCAGGGCATTGGCGGCCCGCTGGCCCGGTCGTTGGACAGCCGTCATAGAGAAAAAACCTCAGGAAAAACGAAGCTCAGGCGTTGCGCGCGGCCGCCGTGCGGGCGATCGCCGCATTGATCTCGGCGATCGACTTTTCGATGGCCGCGTCGTCCAGGTCTTCGACGGTGGGGTCGGGCACGCCCGACTGGATGGTGGAGGCGAACACGCCGTCCTCGATGTCTTCGGTGGACACGCGCGTCGTCTGGTACTCGTCGGCGGTTTCCCACTCCATGGCGAGTACCGTGACGTTGTCGCAGCGCTGGCCGCCGCGCCGCAGCGCGGTTTCCACCAGGTCGGGAACGGCCTGCTCCAGCGGGCGTGAGGACAGTTCGTTCACGATTTCGTCGTCCTCGACCGTGCCCCAGAGGCCGTCGGAACACAGCAGCACGCGGTCGCCCTGCATGAGCTGCACCGGGCCCGACAGGTCGTAGACCGGCTTGGCCGGCGAACCCAGGCAGGTGAACAGGATGTTGCGGTTGATGTGCTCGGTGTTGCGGCCCAGGTGCGCCTGCTGCTCCATGTAGGAATGGTCGCGCGTGCGCGTGAGCAGCTCGCCGTCGCGCACCACGTACAGGCGCGAGTCGCCGCAGTGCACCCAGTGGATGTGGCCGCGCTCCATGACGGCCGCCACCAGCGTGGTGCGCGGCGTGTCGAGCATGCCCTTCTCGGCGGCGTAGCGGATGATCTGGTGGTGCGCGGCCATGAGCGCGCTGGAGAGGAACTCAGGCACCTCGCGCACCGTCGGGTTGGCCGCCTTCTGGAAGTAGGCCGAGAGCGTCTGCAGCGCCAGCTGCGCGGCCATGGCGCCTTCCGGATGGCCGCCCATGCCGTCGGCCAGCACGAACAGCCCGGACTCGCGCGTATAGGCGTAGCCCATGCGGTCTTCGTTGCGCTCGCGACCGCCTTGCCGGCTGATCTGGTAGACCGAAAACTTCATCGGAATTTGGTGCCCACGTCGGTGGACTTGCGCAGCAGCGACTTCTGCTTGTCGGAGACGATGTTGTCGAACTGCAGGCGCATCTTCTCGGCCACGGTGAGCTTGGTGTAGCTGCGCTCGGTCTCGCGGCTGAGTTCCTTCTGCAGCGCAAAGACCGATTGCGGGCGCGAGAGCGGGTCGAGCGACATACACCACTCGACCACTTCGATCAGGTTGTCGGAGTACACGCCACGCAGGCGCGACAGGGCCAGCGAGAGGCGGTCCTTCTCGAGGCGCTGGGGCGCGTCGTTGGGTGGGTAGCCCTGCATGCTGGCGTAGATGCAGGCGCCGATGGCATAGATGTCGGTCCAGGGGCCCATGGACGAATCGCGGCGGTACATCTCGGGCGCAGCGAAGCCCGGCGTGTACATGGGCCGGATGAAGTTGCCCTCTTTGCTCAGCACTTCGCGCGCGGCGCCGAAGTCGATGAGCACCGCGCGGTTGTCGTCGGTGACGAAGATGTTCGCGGGCTTGATGTCGAGGTGCAGCATCTTGTGCTGGTGCACGATGCGCAGGCCGCGCAGCACCTCGTCGTAGAGCGAGCGGATGGTGGATTCGCGGAAGACCTTCTGCTTCTTGAGCTCGCGCGCGGTGATGATGAATTCCTGCAGGGACGAGCCCTCCAGGTAGTTCATGACCATGTAGACGGTTTCGTTCTCGCGGAAGAAGTTCAGCACGCTCACCACCGACTGGTGGGAGATCTGCGCCAGCGCGCGGCCTTCCTCGAAGAAACTCTTGAGGCCCAGTCGGTACAGCGACAGCTTTTCGGGTTGCACCTGCGGCAACAGCTCGCCGGGGCCACGCGTGGCCAGAGACGAGGGCAGGTATTCCTTGACGGCGACCTGCTGGCCTTCGGTGTCGACCGCGAGGTACACGACGCCAAAACCGCCGGCGGCCAGCTTGCGAACGATGCGGTAGCCACCGATCACCGTGTCGGGTGGCAGAGGAGCGGGTTTGACCTTTGACATAATTCGACCGGTTTCCGAAACGCCCCGTTTTGGACCTCCAACACCACCGGCCCAGAGCGATGGCAGTTTACAGCATGACCGGCTACGCCTCGGCCCAGCGAAACGCTGGCGCAGAGCCGGCCGCGGGAGAATCCGGCCCGTCCGTCGGTGTCGAAATCCGATCCGTCAACAGCCGATTCCTCGATCTCGGTTTCAAGCTCCCGGATGACTTGCGCCCGAGCGAACCCGCCCTGCGCGAACGCCTCACGCAGCGGCTCAAGCGCGGCAAGGTCGAGGTGCGCGCCTGGATCGAAACCCCGTCCGACGCCACGCCGCGCGCGCCGGGCAGCGCCGAACTGCAGCGCCTGCTGGGGGCGCAGGACAGCATCCGCACCTGGCTCCCGCAGGCGCAACCGCTGTCGGTGGCCGAGGTGCTGGCCCTGGTGGGACGCCGCAGCGCCCCGCCGGCCGATCTGCACGAACGCCTGCCCGAACTGCTGGACACCGCCCTGACACAGCTGCTCGAAGCCCGGGCGCGCGAAGGGGCCCGGCTGGCCAGCATGCTGCTCGATCGCGTGGGCCAGCTGCGCGCCCTCACCGACACGGCCCAACCCCTGATCCCCGAGCTCGTGGCCCAGCAGCGCCAGCGCTTCCTCGACCGTTGGCAGGAAGCCCTGGGCGCCGACGCCTCGGGCAGCATCGCCGCCAGCGAGGCCGCGCGCGACCGCGCCCTGGCCGAGGCCACGGCCTTCGCCATCCGCATCGACGTGGCAGAAGAACTCACGCGCCTGCGCTCCCACCTGGACGAGATCGAACGCCTGCTGCAGCGCGGCGGCGAGGTGGGCAAGCGCCTGGACTTCCTGATCCAGGAGCTGCACCGCGAAGCCAACACCCTGGGCTCCAAGTCGTCGAGCCTGGAACTCACCCGCGTCTCGGTGGACATGAAAGTGCTCATCGAACAGATGCGCGAGCAGGTGCAGAACCTCGAATGAGACCCTGATGCAATACCCCGGCAACCTGTTCGTCGTGGCCGCGCCCAGCGGGGCAGGCAAATCCAGTCTGGTCAAGGCGCTGATGGAGCTCGATGCCCGCGTGCAGCCCTCGGTGTCGCACACCACGCGCCCGCCGAGGGGGCAGGAGCTGCATGGCCGCGAGTACTACTTCGTGAGCCAGGAGAGCTTCGACCAGATGATCGCGCAGGACGCTTTCCTGGAGTGGGCGCAGGTGCACGGCAACCGCTACGGCACGTCCAAGACCGCCATCGAGCAGCGCATCAAGCAAGGCGCCGACGTGGTGCTGGAGATCGATTACCAGGGCGCGCTGCAGGTCAAGCGCATCTTTCCCAACGCGGTCCTGATCTTCATCCTGCCGCCCAGCTGGGAAGAGCTGCGCTCGCGCCTGGAGCGGCGCGCCGAGGACACCGCCGATGTGATCGATCTGCGCCTGCGCAATGCCGCCCTGGAGATGGCCCACGCCCGGGATTTCGACTTCGTTATAATCAATGAGTTGTTTGAACGGGCCCTGTTTGATCTCAAGGCCATCGTTCACGCCCAGCGCTTGAAGTACGCGGCGCAGCGCAGCGCCCGCAGCGACACATTCGAAGCGCTCAACATCCCCTGACATTGCCCGGAGCCCGCCATGGCACGCATCACCGTCGAAGACTGCCTGGAACAGATCCCCAACCGCTTTCAGCTCGTGCTGGCCGCCACCTACCGCGCCCGCATGCTGAGCCAGGGCCACGCCCCCAAGATCGAGAGCAAGAACAAGCCGGGTGTCACCGCCCTGCGCGAGATCGCCGAAGGCAAGGTCGGCCTCGAGATGCTCAAAAAAGTGCCGACCTGAGTCGCAGCGTCGCACCCTCCCCACAAAAGGCACCGTTCGACGGTGTCTTTTTGTTTCTGGCGGCCCCGATTCCGCCCCGGGACCAGGGCCTAGATCGGTGACCCAAAGCGGTGCATGCCGTCTGGCGCTACAGTTGCAGGATGACCCCTACCGTCGACGGTACCCTGGCGGTCAGCCCGCCTGACGCGGCCACCGCGGCCGCGAGCGCGGCTGCGGCCAGCTTCGCCGCGCTGCTGGGCAAGCTCGACTACCTCGGCCCCACGGACATCGAGCATATCCGGCAGGCCTACCGCTTCGCCGACGAGGCCCACCTGGGCCAACTGCGCAAGAACGGCGATCCGTACATCACCCACCCCATCGCGGTGGCCTCGATGTGCGCGGAATGGAAGCTCGACGCCCAGGCCCTGATGGCCGCGCTGATGCACGACGCCATCGAGGATTGCGGCGTGACCAAGCAGGAACTGGTCGAGCGCTTCGGCGCGCCGGTGGCCGAGCTGGTCGACGGACTGACCAAGCTGGAGCGGCTGGAGTTCACCTCGCGCGAGCACAACCAGGCCGAGTCCTTCCGCAAGATGCTGCTGGCCATGGCCAAGGACGTGCGGGTCATCCTGATCAAGCTGGCCGATCGCACGCACAACATGCGGACGATGGCCGACATGCCGCGCAGCAAGTGGCAGCGCATCAGTTCGGAAACGCTGGAAATCTACGCCCCGATCGCCCACCGCCTGGGCCTGAACTTCACCTACCGCGAACTGCAGGACCTGGCCTTCCGGTTCCTGCACCCCTGGCGCTACGAGGTGTTGTCCAAGGCGCTGAACCGGGCGCGCAGCCGCCGCCGCGACCTGATCGCACGCGTGCAGCAGGAAGTGGAAACCGCCTTCAAGCGACAGCTGATGCCGGTGCGCATCATGGGCCGCGAGAAGACGCTGTACTCCGTCTACCGCAAGATGGACAGCAAGCACCTGTCCTTCGCCCAGGTGACCGACATCTACGGCTTTCGCATCGTGGTGCCCGAGCTGACCGACTGCTACACCGCCCTGGGCGTGCTGCACCAGCTCTACAAGCCGCTGCCGGGCAAGTTCCGCGACTACGTCGCGATTCCCAAGGTCAATGGCTACCAGTCGCTGCACACCACGCTGGTGGGGCCCTTCGGAACCGCCATCGAGTTCCAGGTGCGCACGCATGGCATGGACGTGGTGGCCGAATCGGGCGTGGCGGCGCACTGGCTCTACAAGGCCAACGAGCCCGGCAGCGACATGTCGCAGCGCCTGGGCACGCAGTGGCTGCAGTCGCTGCTGGACATCCAGCAGGAAACGCACGACGCCAGCGAGTTCTGGGACCACATCAAGATCGACCTCTTCCCCGACGCGGTCTACGTGTTCACGCCCAAGAGCAAGATCCTCGCGCTGCCGCGCGGCGCGACGGTGGTCGACTTCGCGTACGCCATTCACAGCGACATCGGCCAGCGCACGGTGGCCGCGCGCATCAATGGCGAGCAGCGGCCGCTGCGGTCCGAACTGGCCAACGGCGACGTGGTCGAAGTCATCACGGACGAGAAGGCCGAGCCCAATCCCACCTGGCTGTCCTTCGTCAAGACCGGCCGGGCGCGCTCCAAGATCCGCCACCACCTCAAGACGGTGGCGCAGGAAAAATCCCTTGAACTGGGCGAGCGCATGCTCAGCCAGGCCCTGCGCTCCGAAGGCATCGCGCAATTGCCGGGCGAAGACGGTGAGCAGGCGCTGGTGTGGGAGAAGCTGCTGCGCTTCACCGGCAACAAGAGCAGGGCCGAGTTGCTGTCCGACATCGGCATGGGCCGGCGCATCGCCAGCATGGTGGGCAAGAAGCTCGCGGTGCTGCTGTCCGAAACCGGGCTCAAGCCCGACGCGGTGCTGATCAGCACCGAGCGCTACGCCACCGCCGGTCATGGCGAGAGCGCCTTGCAGGGTGTGGTCACACTGGACGGCAGCGAAGGCCTGTCGGTGCAGTACGCCCCATGTTGCAAGCCCATCCCGGGCGATCGCATCGTCGGCTACCTGGGCCGAGGAGAAGGCCTGGTGGTGCATGCCGAGGACTGCCCCACCGCCCGCCGGCTGCGCGACCGCGATGCCGAACGCTTCCTTGAAGTGGAATGGGCCGACGAACCCGTGCGCTCCTTCGACACCACCGTGGTCGTCACCGTGGCCAATGGCAAAGGCGTGCTGGCGCGCGTGGCCTCGAGCATCGCCGCGGCCGAGGCCGACATCACCCACGTGGACATGGGCGACGAACCCGCGCAGACCGCCACGGACATCCGCTTCTCGGTGGCGGTGCGCGACCGCCAGCACCTGGCCGACGTGCTGCGCAGCCTCAAACGCACGCCCTCGGTCATCAAGGCCCAGCGCTACAAGGCCGCGGCCAAGGCCTGATCAGGCGGCGGGCGCCGGGTAGCTCACGTCCAGCACCTCGAGTTCCTGCACACCGCCCGGCACGGCGAGCTTGACCACGTCACCCACACGGGCCTTGAGCAAGGCGCGCGAAACCGGCGCCACCCAGCTCACCTGCCCTTGCGTGCTGTCGGCCTCGTCGATGCCGATGATGGTGATGGTGGTCTCGCGCCCCGACTCATCCGCGTAGGTGACGGTGGCACCGAAGAACACCTGGTCGCTGCCGTGGTGCGCGGAAGGATCCACCACCTCGGCGATCTCCAGGCGCTTGGTGAGAAAGCGGATGCGCCGGTCGATCTCGCGCAGGCGCTTCTTGCCATACAGGTAGTCCCCGTTCTCCGAGCGGTCGCCGTTCTTGGCGGCCCAGTGCACGGCCTCGACCACCTTGGGCCGCTCCTCGTCCATCAGGCCCAGGAGCTCCCGGCGAAGGCGCTCGTAGCCCGTGCGGGTGACGTAGTTCTTGCCACCCGGTGTGGCTGGCGCGCCGACGGCGTCGTCATCGTCGTCCGAATCGGATTCGCGGGTGAATGCCTTGCTCATGGTGACGGGTACGCGCGAAAGAGGCGCCGGAAAGAGAAAAGCCCGCAGCTTGTGGCTGCGGGCTTTCAGTAGTGGCGCGGCTGGCAGGATTCGAACCCACGACCCCTTGGTTCGTAGCCAAGTACTCTATCCAACTGAGCTACAGCCGCGAAGCCTCGCAGTATAGCAGGCTTTTTTGGTAGGCCGTGTTGGGCTTGAACCAACGACCAAAGGATTATGAGTCCTCTGCTCTGACCAACTGAGCTAACGGCCCGAGCGCGGGATTGTAGGGCGCCCCTGCGCGCCTACCCCTGCTTGGTGTGGCTCAGCGCATTGCTCACCAGCTTGGCCGTGACGTCGACGATCTGGATCATGCGGTCGTAGGGCATTCGCTGCGGGCCGATCACGCCCAGGGTGCCGACGACCTGGCCATCCACTTCGTAGGGCGCCGTCACCACCGACAGGTCCTCGTACGGCACCACCTGGCTTTCACCGCCGATGTAGATGCGCACGCCGTCGGCCTGCGTGGAGACATCGAGCAGGCGCATGAGCTGGGTCTTCTGTTCGAACAGGTCGAACAGGCGGCGCAGGTTGCCCAGGTCGCTGCTGAACTCGCTCACCGACAGCAGGTTGCGCTCGCCGGCGACCACCACCTCGTCCTGCTGGGCCGGCTGCGCGCCGATGTCCACGGCCTGCTTCATCAGGTCGGCAATCTCGCCGCGCAGCGCGTCCAGCTCGGTGGTGAGGCGCTCGCGCACGGCCTCGATGGTGAGACCCGCGTAGTGCGTGTTGAGGAAATTGGCCGCCTCGACCAGCTGCGACTGCGTGAAACTGGCCTGGGTCTGGATGATGCGGTTCTGCACCTCGCCGTCGGGCGAGACGATGATCACCAGCACGCGCCGCTCGGACAGGCTGAGGAATTCGATGTGTCGGAACACCGAGGCGCGGCGCGGCGCCATGACCACGCCAACGAACTGCGACAGGCTGGACAGCAGGTGCGCGGCCTGGCTGATGACGCGCTGCGGCGATTCCGCGCCCGGCGCGCTGAACTCGGTGACGCGCGGCATCATTTCCTCGCGCCGCACGGTGAGCATGGTGTCCACGAAGAGCCGGTAGCCACGCGCCGTGGGAATGCGCCCCGCCGAGGTGTGCGGACTGGCGATCAGGCCCAGCTCTTCCAGGTCGCTCATCACGTTGCGGATGGTCGCTGGCGACAGTTCCAGCCCGGCGGCCCGGGCCAGCGTGCGCGAGCCCACCGGTTGCCCGTCGGCGATGTAGCGCTCCACCAGCGCCTTGAGCAGCAACTTAGCGCGATCGTCCATCATTCAGACCATTCTAAGGAAAGCCCCGGCGGCGCGCGCTGCGGTGCGGCGCAACCCGCTTCGCCCACGACACCGTGTGATGTAATTTGCGCATGAATGCCCCGCTGGATCCCCGCGCCACGACACCCGCCGCGAAACGCCCCTTGCGCTTCGTCCACGTGGTCATCGTGGGCAAGTACCAGGCGCCGGGCGCCCGCCATGTGGTCGAGGAGATCGCCCAGTTCCTTCACGCCCAGGGCTGCGAGGTCTCTCTGGAGCAGCAGACCGCGCAGAACACGGGACTGACGGACTACCCCTCGCTCGACGTGCCCGGCATCGGCCGGCACGCCCAACTCGCGCTGGTGGTCGGGGGCGACGGCACCCTGCTGGGCATCGGCCGGCAGATGGCGCGCCAGGGCGTGCCGCTGGTGGGCATCAACCAGGGACGGCTCGGCTTCATCACCGACATTGCCTTCGAGGACTACCGCGAAGCCCTGTGCCCCATCCTGCGCGGCGACTACCAGGAAGAGGCGCGCGCCCTGATGGCGGCCAGCGTCTGGCGCGATGGCCATTGCGTCTATGAGGCCACCGCGCTCAACGACGTGGTCGTCAACCGCGGCGCCGTGGCCAGCATGATCGAGCTGCGCGTGGAGGTCGATGGCCGCTTCGTGGCCAACCAGCGCGCCGACGGCCTGATCATCGCCTCGCCCACCGGCTCCACCGCCTATGCGCTGTCGGCCGGCGGGCCGCTGCTGCACCCGAGCATCGGCGGCTGGGTGATGGTGCCGATCGCGCCGCACACCCTGTCCAACCGCCCCGTGGTGCTGCCCGCGCATTGCGAGATTGCCCTGGAGCTCGTCAACGGGCGCGACGCCAGCGCGAACTTCGACATGCAGACTTTCACGAGCCTGTTGCACGGCGACCGCATCGTCGTGAAGCGCTCGGAACACGCGCTGCGCCTGCTGCACCCGGTCGGCTGGAACTACTTCGACACCCTGCGCCGCAAGCTGCACTGGAACGAGGGCGCCTGACGCGGGCCCGATTCACCCACTCCCTGCCATGAGCCTTCGACGCATCGTCCTGCGCGACTTCGTCATCGTCACCTCGCTGGACCTGGAGCTGGCCGGCGGCTTCGGCGTGCTCACGGGCGAAACCGGCGCCGGCAAGTCCATCCTCATCGACGCGCTGCAGCTGGCGCTGGGCGCGCGCGGCGAGGCCGGCGTGGTGCGCGAAGGCGCGCCGCGCTGCGAGATCGCCGCCGAGTTCGACCGTCCCGCGTCCCTGAAGCCCTGGCTCGACGAGCAAGGCTTCGCCGACGACGGCACGCTGCTGCTGCGCCGCACCATCGACACCGACGGCCGCAGCCGCGCCTGGATCAATGGCAGCCCGGCCACGCTCGCTCAGCTGCGCGTGGCCGCCGACGCGCTGGTCGACATCCACGGCCAGCACGCCTGGCAGAGCCTCACGCGGGCCGAGGCGGTGCGCGAGCTGCTCGACGCCTATGCCGGTATCGACGCCACCGCCTTGAGCGCGGCCTGGACCGCCTGGCGTCAGGCCGCCCAAGCGCTGCGCGAGGCCCGCGAGCGACAGGACGCCGCGCGCCAGGACAGCGAACGCCTGGCCTGGCAGATCGCCGAGGTCGACAAGCTCGGCCCGCAGACCGGCGAATGGGAAGAACTGAACACGCGCCACGGCCGCCTGGCCAACGCCCAGGCCCTGATCGACGCGGCCGAAACCGCCGTGCAGGCCCTCGACGAGCAGGACGACAGCGCCAGCCGCCTGCTCAGCCGCGCGGTGGCCGCGCTGCAGGCCCAGGCGCACGTGGAGCCCGCCTTCGCCCAGACCATCGACTCCCTGAACGGCGCGCTGGCCCAGGTGCAGGACGCGGTGCACGAGCTGCACCAGCACCAGCGCCATGCCGAACTCGACCCCTCCGCCCTGGCCGCGCTCGACGAGCGCCTGGGCGCCTGGCTCTCGCTCGCCCGCCGCTACCGCACCACGCCAGAGGAGCTGCCCGCGCTGCACGCGCAGTGGAAGCACGAACTCCAGCGCCTCGCCGACACCCTGGACCTGGACACCCTGGAGCGGCGCGAAGCCAGCGCGCGCGCCGCCTTCGACCAGGCCGCGCGCGCCGTGGGCCGCCAGCGCCAGAAGGCCGCGCCGCGCCTGGCCACCGCCGTGACCGACGCCATGCAGACCCTGGGCATGCAGGGCGGCCGGTTCGAGGTGGCGTTGCAAGCGCTGGCCGAACCCCAGTCGTTTGGACTGGAACAGGTGGAATTGCGCGTCGCGGGCCACGCCGGCAGCACGCCCAAGCCGGTGGCCAAGGTCGCCTCGGGCGGCGAACTCTCGCGCATCGCCCTGGCCATCTCGGTCGTCACCAGCCGCCTCGGCCAGGCGCCCACGCTCATCTTCGACGAGGTGGACGCCGGCATCGGCGGCGCCGTTGCGCACACGGTGGGTCAGATGCTGCGCCAGCTCGGCCAGGACCGCCAGGTGTTGGCCGTGACCCACCTGGCCCAGGTGGCGGCCTGCGCCGACCACCACCTGCTGGTGGCCAAGCAGCGCCAGGGCCAGCAAACCCTGAGCAGCGTGCAGCCCATCGACGCCGAAGCGCGCGTGCGCGAACTGGCGCGCATGCTCGGCGGCAACGAACACTCTGAAATCTCGCTTGCGCACGCGCGCGAGCTTTTGTCGGCCTGATGAACACCCACTCCCCCACCGAACTCGTCGTCATCACCGGCATGTCCGGTTCGGGCAAGTCGGTCGCGCTCACCGCCCTCGAAGACCTGGGCTTCTACTGCGTCGACAACCTGCCGCCCGAGTTGCTCGAGGCCTTCATCGACCTGGACCGCCACGACCGCGTGCGCAAGGTCGCCATCGCCATGGACGTGCGCAGCGCCCAGTCGCTGCCCGGCCTGCCGCGCCGCCTGGCCGCGCTGCGCTCGCGCGACGTCCACCTCACCACGCTGTTCCTCGACTCGACCACCGACACCCTGGTGCGCCGTTTCTCCGAAACGCGCCGCCTGCACCCGCTGTCGCTGCAGGAAACCGACGACCAGCGCCGCGCGCTGACCGACGCCATCGAGTACGAGCGCGAGCTGCTGGCCGAGTTGCGCGAGCAGGCCCTGGTCCTCGACACCAGCCTCACGCGCGCGGCGCAGCTGCGCAGCCAGGTAAAGGAGCTGGTGGGCGCGACGCGCACGCCCATGACGCTGGTGTTCGAGTCTTTCGCATTCAAGCGCGGCATTCCCATGGACGCCGACTTCGTGTTCGACGTGCGCATGCTGCCCAACCCGCACTACGACCCGCTGCTCAAGCCCCTGACCGGGCGCGACGCGCCGGTGGCGCGCTTCCTCGAGGCCAGTCCCGACGTGCTGGCGATGGAGGAGCAGATCCGCACCTTCCTGCGGCACTGGCTGCCCCACATGGAACGCGACCACCGCAGCTACGTCACGGTGGCCATCGGCTGCACGGGCGGGCAGCACCGTTCGGTGTTCCTGGTGGAGCGCCTGGCCGCGCACTTCGGCCAGGACTGGGTGGCGCGCGTGCGCCACCGCGAGGCCGACTACTGGTCCAGGACCTGAGTGGCCCAGGCGCCGCCGAGCAGGCTGCGCACCGGCGCCGGCAGGCCCACCGAGGCCAGGGCCGACCGCTTCACCCACTCGCCGGCCCAGCCGGCGGGGGCCTCGCTCACCGCCACCCAATGCGGCAGCAGCTGCAGTTCGCGGTGGGTCAGCGCGTGGGCCACCGGCTCGGTGGCATTCCAGTGCGAAGGCCAGCCGGCCGGCACCGCGGCCCGCATGTCGTCTTCGCCCGCGAACACCGGGGGCGAGTGCAGGCCGGCCCAAATGCCGCGTTCGGGTCGGCGCTGCAGCCACACGGCGTCGCCGCGCACGGCGAACAGCAGCCACCAGCGCTCGAAGCGCCGCTGCACCCGGCGCGTTTTCACGGGGTAGCGCGCGATGGCCTCGCGCTCGAAGGCCAGGCAGAGCCCGCGCGCCGGGCAAACCTCGCAGCGCGGGCGGGTGCGCGTGCACACCGTGGCGCCCAGGTCCATCAGGCCCTGGGTGTAGGCGCGCATGTCCTCATTCGACGGCTGGGGCGGCAGCAAACCCTGGGCCAGGTCCCACAGCGCGCGCTGGCCCGCGGCCTGACCCACGTCGCCGTCGAACGCCAGCAGGCGCGCCAGCACGCGCTTGACGTTGCCATCCACGATGGATACGCGCTCGCCGAAGCAGAACGCCGCGATGGCCGCCGCCGTGGACGCGCCGATACCCGGCAGCGTTTCCAACCCGGCGGCCGTGGTGGGGAAGCGGCCCGCGTGATCGGCCACCACCGCCTGCGCGCAACGGTGCAGGTTGCGCGCGCGGCTGTAGTAGCCCAGGCCGCTCCACAGGGCCATCACCTCGTCGATGGGCGCGGCCGCGAGCGCGGCCACATCGGGAAAACGCTCGAGGAAGCGCGGGTAGTAGGCCAGCACGGTCGACACCTGCGTCTGCTGCAACATGATCTCGGACAGCCAGACGCGGTAGGGGTCGCGTGTGCCCTGCCAGGGCAGTCCGTGCCGGCCGTCCCGGGCCTGCCAGTGGATGAGGCGCGGCGCGAAGTCCGCGGGCAGCGCCCGCATGGGATGCCCCACCGTGCTGCGCGCTGCGGTGCGAGCGCCTCCGGGCGGCCGTGCGCCGCTCATGCCGCGAGGGCTTCGGCGGGTTCTTCGTCGGGCGCCGCCAGCAAGTGCGCGGTGAGTTCCTCGAACTTGGCCTCGAGCTGGTTGAGCGCCGTCTGCTGCCCCTGCAACTCGCGGATGCGCTCGTCGAGGCCACTGGCGGCCTGCTGGATGCGCGAGACCGCCTCGATGCGGCGCGTGAAGTTGCGGCGGCGCTCGCGCAGCTGCGCGTCGAGCTGGGCCGCGGCCGACTTGTTCCAGAGCTCGACCTCGTTGACCGCGGTCTCATAGACCACGCGCAGGCGGCTCATCAGCGCGCGCGCCAGGCGCTCGGCGAACTCGGGCTGCGCCAGGCGCAGCGCGTTGCCCAGGCTCAGGTACTGCAGGTGGCTTTTCTCGATCAGGTCGAGGTCCCGGCGGTAGAGCGCGAGCTGCGGCGATGACGGCGCCTGCAGCGAGAAGCCGTACTCGGCGTTGAGGTTCTTGAAGCTGCCTTCCAGCATGGACTGGATCTCGCCGGCCATCTCATCGGCGCGCGCGAGGTCTTCGCGCAGGCGGTTGAAGGTGCCGTCATAGGCGCGGCGCACGCCGAGCTTGATGCCGGGGCTCTTGAGCTGCTTCGCGAGCGTGGCGACCTCGGCCTTCAGGTGCGAGGGACTGAGCAACGCGAACAGGTCCTTGAGCAGGCGCAGGTGCACCGAGCGCACCGCCTGGATCTTGGCCCCGCTGGCGTCGAAGTCGGCCTGCTCCTGTTCGATGCGCAGGCGCATCTGCTTGATCACGCCCGCGTTCTTGCCCCGCAGGCCGTCCAGCTCCTGGATCTGCTCGACCAGGTCGCGCAGGCGCGAATGCACCATGCGACCGGCCTCGCCGCGCAGCGCCTCGACGCCGGACGCCACGGCCGCACCCAGGATGCGGCGGCGCTGGCCCAGCAGGCCTTCGCCGAGCGCACGCTCCAGGTCGATCAGCTGGCTGGCCTTGAGCAGTTCCTCGTCGCGGTTGACCTTGGCGAGCAAGCCCTTCTGGGCCGACACCGCGAGCACCTGCGACTGAGGCACGCCCAGGATCTCGGCCGAATCGGCGCGCTGCGCGGCAATCTGCAGCTGCACCTGCTCGGGCGAGCTCAGCGCGTCCCACATGGTGTCGATCTTGTTGAGCACGACCAGGCGCGAGGCCTGTCCGTCGCCCAGGGTGGCCAGGTGCTGGCGCCAGATGCTCAGGTCGGACTTGGTCACGCCCGTGTCGGCCGCCAGGATGAACACCACCGCGTGCGCCTGGGGCAGCAGGCTCACGGTGAGCTCGGGTTCCGCGCCGATGGCGTTGAGGCCCGGCGTGTCCAGGATGACCAGGCCCTGCTTGAGCAGCGGGTGCGCCATGTTGATGAGCGCGTGGCGCCAGCGCGGTACTTCGATCAGGCCGTCCGGGCCGGGCAAGGGGTTGTCCTCGGGCAGTTCGTCGTGCCAGAAGCCCAGGGCGCGCGCCTCGTCCACCGGCACGTGCCGCACCTCCGACACCTTCTGGATCGCTTTGGCGAGTTGCTTGGGGTCGTTCACGTCGAGGTCGACGCGCTCCCACTTGGCGGGGGCGTGGCGCCAGTCGAGCAGGGATTGCGGCTGCAGGCGCGTCTCGATGGGCAGCAGGCGCAGGCAGGGGGGCAGGTCGGCGTCGTAGGCCAGCTCGGTGGGGCACATGGTGGTGCGACCCGCGCTCGCCGGCATGATGCGCCGGCCGTAACCCGCGAAGAACACGGCGTTGATGAGTTCGGACTTGCCGCGCGAAAACTCGGCCACGAAGGCGACCGTGATCTTGTCGTTCTTGATCTGGGCGTGCAGCTGGTCCAGCCGTTCGCGGATGCCCGGCTCCATCAGGTCGTGGTCGGCCAGCCATTCGGACAGGAGCTTCAGGCGCAGCGCGAACTGCTTGCGCCAGGCGCCGTGCTGATCAAAGGCTTGAATGAAACTCATGCGGCAGTGCTTTGCGGGCGATCGATCAATATAGCACCCACCCCTCGGCGGGGCCGCCTATCGGGGACGCATGGTCAGCGGGCCTGGCAGAGCGGGCAAAAGTAGGTCGAACGTTGGCCCTGGCGGATGGTCCGGATCGCCGTCGCGCACCGGCGACAGGGCTGGCCGGCGCGGTCGTACACCATGGTGTCGAGCTGGAAGTAGCCGCTCTGGCCATCGGCGCTGACGAAGTCGCGCAGCGTGCTCCCGCCCACGGCCAGGGCGCGCTGCAGCACCTGGACAATGGCCGCGTGCAGCCGCGCGGCGCGCGGGCCGCTGATGCGGTCGGCCCGCGTGGTCGGACGGATGCCGGCGCTGAACAGCGCCTCGCTGGCGTAGATGTTGCCCACGCCGACCACGATGTCGCCCGCCAGCAGCACCTGCTTGATGGGTGCCCGCCGCTGGCGCAGGGCCTGATGGAAGCGCACGGGATCGAAGCCGGCCTCCAGCGGCTCCACGCCCAGCCCGCCCAGCAGCTGGACCGCGCGGGCGTGGTCCAGCGAAGGCACGCAAACCACTGCGCCAAAACGCCGCGGGTCGTGCAACCGCAGCAAGCCCTGGCTGGTGTCGAGCTCGAAGTGGTCGTGCGGGCCGGGGGGCGGCAGCGCCGGCGCGAACTGCAGGCTGCCCGACATGCCCAGGTGCACCAAAAGCCAGCCGCGGTCCATCTCCACCAGCAGGTACTTGCCGCGCCGCCCCACCGAGCGCACGCGCTGCCCCACCAGCGCCTCGGGCGCCACGCCGAGCGGCCAGCGCAGCGGCTTGCCCAGCCGGGCGGCGCGCACGGTGGCGCCGGCGATGCGGTCGGCAAAGCTGCGTCGGGTGACCTCGACTTCGGGCAATTCGGGCACGGCGATTCGGCGAAGGAATGGGTGGGACGGCGCGCGGGGAACGCCCGCCGGGGATTGGGATCAAGACACCAAAGGCCTCAACCCCTTCAATTATCATGACCCGATGAAACCTGCGCCGCTGCACAGACGTCTTCGCCTCCCGCTGATCGTGCTGACCTGCGCCGGCGCATTGGCCGGCCCGGCGGCCCTGGCACAAAGCCCGCTCAACCCGGCCGCGAGCAGTTCCTCGCTCGACGCGCCCTTGTTCTATCAGCTGCTGCTGGGCGAGCTCAACGTGCGCGGCGGCGACCCCGGCGCGGGCTACTCCCTCTTCCTCGAAGCCGCCCAGCAGCAGAAGAACCCCGAGCTCTACCGGCGGGCCGTGGAGGTCGCGCTGCAGTCGCGCCAGGTCGACGCCGCGCTGGCCGCCGCGCGCGCCTGGGCCCGCGACATCCCCAGCGACGCCGACGCCAGCCGCTTCACGCTGCTCGCGCTGCTGTCCCTGGGCCGGGTGAGCGAAACCGCGGCTCCCCTGCGCGCCGTGCTGATGGCGACGCCGGCCGACGACCGCAACGGCGGCATCGCGGCCATTCCCCAGATGTACGCCCGGGTGAACGACAAGGCCCAGGTGCTGGCCGCCACGCGCGAGGCCCTGGCCCCCTTCCTGACCCAGCCGGCCCACGCGGGCGCGGCCTGGTCCACCATCGGCCGGCTCGAACTCGACCTCGACCGCCCGGTCGCCGCCACCGACGCCGCGCGGCGCGGGCACGCGGCGGACCCGGCCTCGCCCTACCCCGCGCTGCTGGCGCTGGAGCTGCTGGAGCGCGGCCAGGCCGATGCCGAGCCGGTGGTGCGTGAACACATCGACGCCGCCCGCGCCAAGGACCCCGCCAACACCGCCATCTCCACCGCCTACGCCCGCGTGCTGCTGGACCTGGGCCGCCTGCGCGACGCGCGCGTGCAGCTGGAGCGGCTCACCACCCGCGCGCCGCAGCAGCCCGACCCCTGGCTGCTGCTGGGCATGCTCCAGGTGCGCGACAACGCCCTGCCCGCCGCCAACGTGTCGCTCGACACCTACCTGCAACTGGTGCGCGACGCCAACGACGAGCGCACGCGCCGCGCGCTCACGCAGGCCTATCTGCTCAAGGCCGAGATCGCCGAGAAGCAGCAAGACTACGTCGCCGCCAACGCCTGGATCGACCGCATCGACAACCCCGAGGAAATCATGGCCGCGCAGATGCGCCGCGCCTCGGTGCTGGCACGCCAAGGCCGTCTCGACGAGGCCCGCGCCCTGCTGCGCAGCCAGCCCGAGCGCCGGCCCGACGATGCGCGCCTCAAGCTGATCAGCGAAGCCCAGCTGCTGCGCGAATTCAAGGCCTGGCGCGAGGCCTACCAGGTCTACGGCGAAGCCGTGCAGCGCTTCCCGCAGGACACCGAACTGCTCTACGAGCAGGCCATGATGGGCGACAAGGCCGGTCAGCCCGCCGACATGGAGCGCCTGCTGCGCCAGCTCATCGCCATCGATCCCAACCACCACCACGCCTACAACGCGCTGGGCTACTCCCTGGCCGACCGCAACGAGCGCCTGCCCGAGGCCAAGCAGCTCATCGAGAAGGCCGTGTCCATGGCGCCCAACGACGCCTACATCCAGGACAGCCTGGGCTGGGTCGAGTTCCGCCTGGGCAACACCGAGCGCGCGCTTGGCATCCTGCGCGAGGCCTATGGCAAGCGCCCCGACCCCGAGATCGCCGCCCACCTGGGCGAGGTGCTCTGGGTGAAGGGGCAGCACGACGACGCCCGCCGCGTCTGGCGCGAGGGCCTGGCGCTCGCCAGCGACAACGAGACGCTGAAGAGCACGCTCAAGCGCCTCAACGTCGAGCCGTGACAACGGCTTCCCCCTTCACCCGGCGTTCGGCCATGTTCGCCCTGGCCGTCGGCCTGGCCGGCTGCGCCACGCCACGCCTCCCGCGCGCGCCCGGCGAAACCGCCTGGGCCGGCCGGCTCGCGCTGCGCGTGGACGGCGCGCCGCCCCAGGCCTTCTCGGCGCTGTTCGACCTGCGCGGCAGTGCCGATACCGGCGAACTGCAGCTCACATCGGCGCTCGGCCAGACCCTGGCCACGGTGCGCTGGTCCGCCCAGGGCGCCGAACTGCAGCGCGGCAATCACACCACCCGCCGCGACAGCCTGGATGCGCTCACCACCGAACTCAGCGGCGCCCCGCTGCCCGTGCTGGCCATGTTCGACTGGCTGGCGGGTCGCGACGCCCCGGCCGGCGGCTGGCGCGTCGACCTTTCGCAGCACGCCAGCGGCCGCCTGGTGGCCCGGCGCGAACAGCCCCAGCCCTCGGCGGAGCTGCGCCTCGTGTTCGAGCAGCCATGAAGCGCCTGTACGACGTTCCCGCGCCGGCCAAGGTCAACCTGTTCCTGCACATCGTGGGCCGCCGCCCGGACGGCTACCACGAGCTGCAGTCGGTGTTCATGCTCATCGACTGGTGCGACCACCTGCATTTCGAGCGCCTGGACAGCGGCGCCATCGAGCGCGTGGACAGCACGCCCGGCGCGCTGCCCGAGGACGACCTGTGCGTGCGCGCCGCCCGCGCCCTGCGCCAGGCCACGGGCTGCACGCAAGGCGTGCGCATCACCCTGGACAAACGCCTGCCCGCCCAGGCCGGCCTGGGCGGTGGCTCGTCCGACGCCGCCAGCACGCTGCTGGCGCTCAACCGGCTGTGGAACCTGAACCTGCGGCGCGAGGCGCTCGCGCACATCGGCCTCGCGCTGGGCGCCGACGTGCCCTTCTTCATCGGCGGACGCCACGCCTGGGTCGAGGGCATCGGCGAGCGCCTGACGCCGATCGCGCTGCCGCGCGGTCACCTGGTGCTGGTCAAACCGCCGGGGGGAGCGTCGACGCCGCAGATCTTTGCCGACCCAGCGCTCAAACGCGATTCGAAAACTGCTACAATCCAAGGCTTTGCTGCAAACGGCAACCTCGAATCGCTGATGGCCTTCGGCCACAACGATCTGGAGCCGGTGGCACGGGCCCTGTGCCCCGAGGTCGGTGAATGCCTTCACTGGCTGGCAGACCAAGGTCTGTCGGGGCGCATGACCGGTTCGGGAACGGCGGTGTTCGCACCGTGCGGCGCGAACCCGGTTCTCGGTCCGGCGCCAGCGTCCTGGCAGGTGCGGGTTTGCGGCAACATGGATGCCCATCCATTGCTCGATTGGTGCGACGGCTGAACGGCCGGACCACCAGACGGCGCAGCGGTTGAGCAACCTGCGACAATTCGGTGGTTCGTGGTTTCGCCACGGATCTCCAGCGTAGGGGAGTCGCCAAGTTGGTAAAGGCACCGGATTTTGATTCCGGCATGCGAGGGTTCGAGTCCTTCCTCCCCTGCCACCGTTTTTCTGACATCACTCACACTGGCCATCGTTGATGGCCGTTGTTTTTTGATCGCGGCCCCGCCGGTGGCCGCCAGACCGCTGGGAATGCCATGCAAGTTCAGCCCCCGGATTACATGATCTTCACCGGCAACGCGAATCCCGTGCTGGCGGCCGAGATCGCCCAGCACCTGGGCACGCAGCTCGGTGCGGCCACCGTGGGCCGCTTCTCGGACGGCGAGGTCACCGTCGAGATCACCCAGAACGTGCGCGCCCGCCATGTGTTCGTGGTGCAGTCCACCTGCGCGCCCACGAACGAGAACCTGATGGAGCTGCTCATCATGGTCGACGCGCTCAAGCGCGCCTCGGCCGAGCGCATCTCCGCCGTCATCCCCTACTACGGCTACGCCCGTCAGGACCGTCGCCCGCGCTCCAGCCGCGTGCCCATCAGCGCCAAGGTCGTGGCCAATATGCTGCAGACCGTGGGCGTCCAGCGCGTGCTGACCATGGACCTGCACGCCGACCAGATCCAAGGCTTCTTCGACATCCCGGTCGACAACATCTACGCCTCGCCCGTGCTGCTGGGCGACCTGCGCACCAAGAACTACGAAGACCTGCTGGTGGTCTCGCCCGATGTGGGCGGCGTGGTGCGCGCGCGCGCGCTGGCCAAGCAGCTCAACTGCGACATGGCCATCATCGACAAGCGCCGCCCCAAGGCCAATGTGTCCGAGGTGATGCACGTGATCGGCGACATCGAAGGCCGCAACTGCGTGATCATGGACGACATGATCGACACCGCCGGCACGCTGGTGAAGGCGGCCGAGGTGCTCAAGGAACGCGGCGCCAAGAAGGTCTACGCCTACTGCACGCACCCCATCTTCTCCGGCCCCGCCATCGAGCGCATCGCCAAGGGCAGCGCGCTCGACGAGGTGGTCGTCACCAACACCATTCCCCTGTCGCAGTCCGCCCAGGCCTGCGGCAAGATCCGCCAGCTCTCCGTGGCGCCGCTGATCGCCGAGTCGATCGCGCGCATTGCCTCGGGCGAGTCGGTCATGAGTCTGTTCGCCGACCAGGACAACCTGTTCTGATCGTCGGACGATAGCCCCGGCCGCCGCGAGGCGGCCTTCGTCAACCCGAGGCGTTCTGGTCGCGGAACCCCTCAACTGGAGTCAGTCATGCAATTCGTCGCTTTCGAGCGCGCCAAGCAGGGCACGGGTGCGAGCCGCCGCCTGCGCATCACCGGTCGCGCGCCCGGCATCGTCTTTGGTGGTACCACCGCCCCCGTCTCGATCGAACTCGATCACAACGCGCTGTGGCACGCCCTCAAGAAGGAAGCCTTCCACGCCTCCATCCTCGACATGGAGCTCAACGGCAAGGTCGAGAAAGTCCTGCTGCGCGATGTGCAATACCACCCGTTCAAGCCGCAGGTGCTGCACGTCGACTTCCAGCGCGTGGACGACAAGACCCGCCTGCGCAAGAAGGTGCCGCTGCACTTCACCGGCGCCGAAGAGTCGCCGGCCGTCAAGCTCGACAAGTGCCTGGTCAACCACGTGATCAACGACATCGAGATCGAGTGCCTGGCCACCCAGCTGCCCGAGCACATCACCGTGGACCTGAGCCAGGTCACCAAGGGCGCCACCGTGCACGCCGGCGACATCAAGCTGCCCAAGGGCGTGAAGATCGTCACCCACGGCCGCAAGGACATCACCGTCGCCACCGTGGTGGAGCCGGTGGAAGAAGTGGTGGCCGCGCCGGTCGCCGCCGCTCCCGCCGACGACAAGAAAAAGGGCAAGGGCAAGAAGTAAGCAGGGCCCCTACGCCCCACCGCTTCGCGGGTCGCTGCCCCCCCCAAGGGGGCGCGTGCCGGCTTGGGGCGGCCCGGCGCCGGAACCCTCTTCTGCCCTCCCGAAGGCCCGCCCCGCGCGGGCCTTTTCTTTTGGGACAATCCCGCCCCATGATCAAGCTCATCGCCGGCCTGGGCAACCCGGGCCCCGAGTACGAACAGACGCGGCACAACGCCGGCTTCTGGTGGGTGGACGAGGCCGCGCGCCTGCTCAAGGTCTCGCTGCAGATGGAGCGCTCGCACTTCGGCCTGGTGGCGCGCGCCAACGTGGGCGGCCAGCCGGTCTGGCTGGTCGAGCCGCAGACCTTCATGAACCTTTCGGGCAAGTCGGTGGGCTCGCTCGCGCGCTTCTACAAGATCGCGCCCGAGGAGGTGCTGGTGGTCCACGACGAGCTGGACCTGCCCCCGGGCGAGGCCAAACTCAAGAAGGGCGGCGGCCACGCGGGCCACAACGGCCTGCGCGACATCCACGCGCAACTGGGCAGCGCCGACTACTGGCGCCTGCGCATCGGCATCGGCCACCCGGGCAACAAGAACGAGGTGGCGAACTGGGTGCTCAAGAAGCCCTCGCCCGACGACCGCATCGCCATCGCGCAGGCGCTGGACCGCTGCCTCAAGGCCCTGCCCCAGCTCATCGCGGGCGAAATGGACAAGGCCACCGCCCTGATCCACACCAGCAAGCCGCCACGGCCGAAGCCGCCACGACCCGCCGCGCCGCCTCAGGCGGGCGGAACCTCACCCGAGGCCGACGACAAGCCCTGACCGGCCTTCTGCAGGCGCTGGTACTTCTGCCACAGCGTCTCCCTGGACTCCACGTGCGCCGGGTTGACCGGGATGCAGGACACGGGGCAGACCTGGACGCACTGAGGCTCCTCGAAGTGGCCCACGCACTCGGTGCAGCGCGAGGGCTCGATCACGTAGAACTCCTCGCCCATGGAGATCGCCTGGTTCGGGCACTCGGGCTCGCAGACGTCGCAGTTGATGCACTCGTCGGTGATCATCAGCGCCATGGCGGTCCTCCCCTCAGGCCTGCAGCGGCGGCGGCACGAGCCGCGCGGCCACCGAGGGATGCACCATGGTCGATACGTCGCCGCCGAGCTTGGAGATCTCGCGCACCAGGGTGCTGCTGATGCACTGCAGGTCGGCCTGCGGCAGCAGGAAGACCGTCTCCACCCCCGGATGCAGCTTGCGGTTCATGGCCGCCATCTGCGCCTCGTAGTCGAAGTCGGTGAGGTTGCGGATGCCGCGCACCACGGCCTGGGCGCCATGCTCGCGGCAGAAGTCCATGATCAGGCCATCGAAGGGCAGCGCGCGCACGCGGCCCGGCAGGCGCTGCGCGGCCTGCGCCACCATCGCCAGGCGCTCATTCACGCCGAACTGTGTCTTCTTGTGGTGGGCCACGGCCACGGCCACGATCACCTCGTCGAACAGCCCGGCGGCGCGGCGCACCACGTCTTCGTGGCCGAGGGTGATGGGGTCGAAGGTGCCGCTGTAGACGGCGATGCGGGCGGTGGTCTCGGGCATAGGGGGATTATCCCGTGGGCTCAGGGCGCGACCGGGCGCAGCAGGTGAAAGGCCACGGCGCCCGCGCGGCCGTGCCGGTGCAGGACCAGGCCCAGGGGCGCCAGCTCGGCGTCGGTCCAGGGGCGCGGGGACTCCAGGTAGACGAACCCCTCGGCCGACACGGCCTCGCGCGCCGCGCGCAGCGCCGGCTCGAACAGGCCGCTGGCGTCGAAAGGGGGGTCAAGGAAGACCACGTCCAGGCCCTGCCCCGCCGCCGCGCGCAGGGCCGCCAGGCCGTCGCCCCGCTGCACGCGCACGGCCTCGGCCTTCAGGCGCGCGCGCACGGCCTGCAGCTGCGCCACCAGTGCGGGCTCCTGCTCCACCATCAGCAGCTCGCGCGCCCCGCGCGAGGCGGCCTCGAAGCCCAGCGCGCCCGTGCCCGCGAAGGCGTCCAGGCCGCGCCAGCCGCTCAGGTCCTGGCCCAGCCAGTTGAACAGGGTCTCGCGCACGCGCGACGGCGTGGGCCGCAACCCGGGCCGGTCGGCCACGGGCAGCTTGCTGCGTTTCCACTGCCCGCCGAGCAGGCGGACTTCCTGCGGCGGCGCGCCCGAATGTCTTGTCATGCCTGCGAGCTTACCGGGGAGCGCCCGCCCCCGGCGTGGGACGCGGCCGGACCGGCTTCGCCGGACGGCCGGTGTCGCCCCTCGAGGGGGTCGCGCGAAGCGCGGCAGGGGCGGCCCCTATTTCCCGCCGACGATGACCGTGGCCAGGCGATCGGGATGCACCACCCGCTGCATCGCACGGCGCACCTCATCCACGCTCAGCGCGCGCACGCGCTGCGTCCAGGTGTCCAGGTAGTCCAGCGGCAGGCCGTTCCAGGCGATGTTGACCACGTTGTCGAGCAGCTTGCGGTTGCTGTCAAAGCGCAGCGCGAAGCCGTTGACGAGGTAGTCCTTGGCGGCCTGCAGCTCGGCCTCGCTGGGACCGTCGCTCACGTAGCGCGCCAGGGTCTCGCGCACCACGCGCACGGCCTCGTCGGCCTGATCGGGCCGGGTGCTGAGGCCGATCTGGAAGGCGCCCGCATGGCGGCCGGGCGAAAAGTAGCTGTACACGCCATAGGTCAGGCCACGCTTCTCGCGCACCTCCTGCGTCAGGCGCGAGGTGAAGCCGCTGCCCCCCAGGATGTGATTGCCCACAAGCAGGGGGAAGAAGTCGGGGTCGTCGCGCTTGATGCCCGGCTGGCCCATGAGCACCTGCGCCTGCGCGGCGGCCATGGGGAGGCGCTGTTCCGTGGGCGCGGCCAGGGGCTTCACCTCGGCCACCGGCGGCAGCTCGGCGCAGCCGTTCGGCGCGATGGCGCGCACCAGGGCGTCGACGATGCGCTCGGCGCCCGCGCGGTCCACTGCGCCCACCATGACGACCTGCGCGCGGCAGGCGGTGACGTGGCGGCGGTAGAAGCTGCGCATGTCGTCCACGCCGATCGCGCCCAGGGTGTCGGGCGTGGCGAAGCGGCCATAAGGATGGTCACCGTAGACCGCGCGGCCGAAGGCCTGGCTGGCCACGGTGGACGGCCGGTTCAGCGCCTCGCGCAGCGCCGCCACCGATCGCTCGCGGTCGCGCCGCCACACGGCCTCGGGCCAGGTGGGCCGCGCCAGCTGCTGCGCCGCCAGGGCCACGGCGCGCGGCAGGATCGCCGGGTCGCTCAGGCTGCGCAGCTGCACCGAGAAGCGGTCGCTGCCCGCGCTGGCGTCGAACTGCGCGCCCAGGTCCACCCAGGCCGCCGCCAGCGCGTTTTCGTCGCGCGCGGGCTGGCCCTCGTAGGCGGCCACGCCTCCCGACAGCTGGCCGGCCGTGGCGTTGGCGAGGCCGGCGCGCTCGGTCGGCTCTCGCCGGCTGCCGCCGTCGAAGTCCATCTGCACGTCGACCATCGGGATCGCGGGGCTGTTGACCAGATAGACCCGGGTGCCGCTCGGGTGCACCCAATGCTCGATGGGGATGGCCGCCGAGGCCGCGCCCAGGCCCAGCGCCAGGCCCAGCGCGGCCAGCGTTTGGCGAATGGCTCGCACCGTGCTCATGGCCGGCCCTCCGCCGCCCGCGCCTCGGGCACCAGCACGCCAGTGTTGAGCGTGCGGTCCGTGAAGTAGCGGCCCGCCACCGCGCGCACCTGCTCGGCCGTCACGGCCCGCAGGCCCGCCATCAGGCGCTCGCCCGCGTCGGTGGGCAGGCCGTTGACCCAGTAGCTGCCCTGCTCCTGCGCCTGGCTGAAGACCGAGTCGAGCTTGTAGACCTCGGAGGCGGTCCATTGCGTCTTCACGCGCTGCAGCTCTTCCTCGCTCACGCCCTCGCGCGCGATCCGCTGAATCTCGGCCTTGAGCGCGGCCATGGCGGCCTCGGGCGTGACGCCGCGCGCCGGCACGGCCGAGGCCGTGAACACCTGCGGCCCGCGCCCCATCAGGCCGTAGCCCGAGCTGGCGCTGTCGGCGATGCGCTGCCCCCCCGTGCCCTGTCCCTGCACCAGCGCGCGCTCCAGCCGCGCCCCGCTGTAGCCGTCGAGCACGCCCGACAGCACCGCCAGCGCCAGCGCATCGCGGCTGGCCGCGTCGTCGTTGCCGCTGTAGCGCGGCGCGTGCCAGGCCAGCACCACCAGGGCCTGGTCGGCCACGGCGCGGTACTCCAGCCGGCGCGGGCCCTGCTGCGTCGGTTCCGTGCGCGGCTTGCGCGCGGGCACGGCGCGCGCCGGGATGCGCCCGTAGGTCCGCTCGGCGATCTCGCGCACGCGCTGCGGGTCCACGTCGCCGGCCACCACCACGGCCGCGTTGGCCGGCACGTACCAGCGCTGGTGGAAGTCGCGCACGTCCTGCGGCGTCATGGCGTCGATGTCGCTCATCCAGCCGATGATGGGCCGGCGGTAGGGACTGGCCTGCCAGACCATCGCATTGAAGGCCTCGAACAGGCGCGCGCGCGGCGACTCCTCGGTGCGCTGGCGCCGCTCTTCCTTGACCACCTCGATCTCGCGCGTGAACTCGATGTCGGGCCACTGGTTGCTGGCGAAGCGCTCGGCATTGAGCGCCATCACCGCCTCCAGCCGCTCGGCCGGCACCTGCTCGTGGTAGGCCGTGGCGTCGCGGCTGGTGAAGGCGTTCTGCTGGCCGCCCAGCGCGGCCACGCGCTCGGAGAACTCGCCCGGCTTGAGCGTGGCGCTGCCCTTGAACATCATGTGCTCGAGCGCATGCGCCACGCCCGAGGTGCCGTCGACCTCGTCCATGGCGCCCACGCGCACCCACAGCATGTGCACGGCCGTGGGCGCGCGGTGGTCGGGCCGCACGATCAGCGACATGCCGTTGGCGAGGGTGAATTGCTGGACCGCCGGGGCGGCGTTGGGTGGGGGCGCCGCGCGCGCGATGGACGCGGCCAGCACCAGCCCCAGGAGCATCGGGAGGCGTTTCATAGAATCCCAAGGATTCCAGAGATTCTGAAATGTTCTCGTTCTTTCGCAAAAAAAATCCCGCGCCCCCGCCGGAGGCGCCGGCCGTCCAGGCCCCCGTGGGCGGTCCCGCAGCGGCATCGGCCCCCCCATCGGCGCCGGCGCCCGTGGCGGTGCCAGCGCCCGTCGCCGCTCCCCTGCCCGCCCCGGTGGCCGCGCCGGCGGCCCCGCGCCAGGGCTGGCTCGACCGCCTCAAGTCCGGCCTGCGGCGCACCGGCAGCGGCATCGCCACGGTGTTCACGGGCACGCGCATCGACGAGGACCTGTACGAGGAACTCGAGGCCGCCCTGCTCATGGCCGACAGCGGCGTGTCGGCCACGCAGCACCTGCTGAACGACCTGCGCCGCCGCGTGAAAGAAGCCAAGGCCACTGAGCCCGCCGCCGTGAAGGCCTTGCTGGCCGAAGCCATCGCCGACCTGCTGAAGCCCTTGCAGAAGCCCCTGGTCATCGGCGAACACAAGCCCACGGTGATCATGGTCGCGGGCGTGAACGGCGCGGGCAAGACCACCTCCATCGGCAAGCTCACGCGCCACCTGGCCGACGAAGGCGCGAGCGTGCTGCTGGCCGCCGCCGACACCTTCCGCGCGGCGGCGCGCGAACAGCTGGCGGTCTGGGCCGACCGCAACACCGTCGACATCGTCACCCAGGAAGGTGGCGACCCGGCCGCCGTGTGCTTCGACGCGGTGAGCGCCGGCCGGGCGCGCGGCAAGGACGTGGTGCTGGTCGACACCGCCGGCCGCCTGCCCACGCAGCTTCACCTGATGGAGGAGCTGCGCAAGATCAAGCGCGTGGTGAACAAGGCCGACCCCACGGGGCCCCATGAAGTGCTGCTGGTCATCGACGGCAACACCGGCCAGAACGCGCTCGCGCAGGTCAAGGCCTTCGACGAGGCGCTGCAACTCACCGGCCTGGTCATCACCAAGCTGGATGGCACGGCCAAAGGCGGCGTGCTCTGCGCCATCGCGCGCGAGCGGCCGGTGCCGGTGTACTTCATCGGCGTGGGCGAGAAGCTCGAGGACCTGGAAACCTTCGACGCCCGCGAGTACGCGCAGGCCCTGCTGAGCTAGGCCCGCCAGCCGGCTTCAGCGGCCGCGACCGGATCCACCGCCACCGGGGCCGGCCCCTCCGCTGCCCGGACCGGAGCCGCCGCCGGGGCCGGCACCCGATCCCGGACCGCGGCCGGGCGGCGGCGCATCGGGCAAATTGACGCCTTTTTCGCGGGCCCGCGCTTCCATGCGCTCATGGTTCTCCGCGCGAATGCGTTCCCGCTCCTCATTGGTTTGCGCGGCGCGCATCCGGGCGCGGTACTGCTCCCGCTCGGCGGGCGTCATCAACTGATAACCGTAGATGTTTTGATCACGCAAGAGCTCGCGCGTCTGGTCCTGCGTCTGGTCTCGGGTCTGGTCTCGGGTCTGGTCTCGGGTCTGATCCTGGGCCTGAGCACCCGCGCCCAGCAAGGCCGCAGCCAACATCGCTGCCATCGAAAGTTTCTTCATCACGCATCCTCTTCAGTGGTTGTTGAAGCGCTCATGGGTCGATCCCATGCGAGGGCAATGTCGTGCGCAAGAGGGCGGCGTGTTTGTCGCAGCGCAAACTTGCTGCGCACCTGGCGGCCATGGGTGGCTTGCCCGAGAGGCGAACTGTTGATGCGTCAACGCGCGAGCGCGCAGGCTCGGCTCAGCGGGGCTCGTCGTCGCTGTAGTGGCGCCAGGCGCCCATGGCCTGGCGCATGGTCAGCAGCTGACGCTCGAAGTTCGGGCAGGCCTTGCACACGGCCAGATGCAGCCGCAGGGCCCAGCGCTCCAGGCGCGGCAGCTCGCGGTCCTCGCGCGCGATCATGAGCGCGACGGCTTGCTTGCAGGTGCGGCGCAACGGGTAGAGGGGCTTCATGCGGCGTCTCGGCGGGCGAACCAGTTGAGTTCGAGGCACTCGCGCAGGCGCAGGCGGGCCCGGTGCAACTGGACGTACAGGTTGGTCGGCGTGAGCGACAGCTCCTTACAGATCTCCTCGCTGCTCATCTCCAGCCACTCGCGCATCAGGAACAGGCGCCCCTGCGCGGCGGGCAGCTTTTCGGTGCAGGCCTCCAGCACGCTCAGGAACTGGCGGCTGCCCAGGTCCTGCTCGGGGTTGCCCCAGTCGGCCGGGCGCTCGGCGAAGTGGCCACCGGCGTCGAAGGGCAGATGGTCCAGCGGGTCGGCCTGGTCGTCCTCGCCCTGGCCCAGCGCCACCTCGCGCCCCTGGTGGCGCAGCGCGTCGACGATCTTGTGCTTGAGGATGCCCACGAGCCAGGTCCGCAGCTGCGCGCGGCGCTCGAAGGCCTGCGGCTTGGCGATGGCCGCGAGCACGGTCTCGGACACCGCGTCTTCGGCCCAGGCCTCATTGCGCAGCTGCAGGCGCGCGAACTTCATGAGGTAGCCGCGCGACGCGGCCACTTCCTGTTCGAACGTTGGGGACGGCATGGCGCGGCAGTGTAGGTCAAGCCGATGGCGGCGCGCCACGACAGGCGGTGTAAGAACCCACGCGCCGCCGCGACACACACGCACCAGATCGCCTGCACCGAGCCATCGCGCGGTGGGCACTGGGTTTGAGGAGTCCCTCCCATGAACCAACGCCAATTCCTCGCCGCCGCCGCCGGCTCCCTGATGTCGCTGGCCCTGCTCTCCACCCCCGCGCTGGCGCAGAACAGCGGCAAGGAGAAGTGCTACGGCATCGCCAAGGCCGGGCAGAACGACTGCGCCAATCTCGCGGGCACGCACTCCTGCGCGGGCCAGGCCAAGATGGACATGGACAAGGGCGACTGGAAGTACGTGCCCGCGGGCACCTGCAAGCAGATGGGCGGCCTGTCGGCCGACGAGGCCAAGAAGGCCTCGATGAAGAGCTGATCGCGCCAGGCCGCCGCACGCCATGCCGACCGTCCCGACACACGAGGCCGCCGCGCCAGCGCTGGGCATCGGCTGGCGCGCGCCGCACCAGCGCGCGCTGCTCGAGCAGCGGCCCGCGCTCGATTTCATCGAGGTGCACGCGGAGAACTTCTTCGCGCCCCACGCGGCCCTGCGGGCCCCTCTTCTCAAGGCCCGCGAGTCCTACGGCCTGAGCCTGCACGGCGTGGGCCTGTCGCTGGGCTCGGCCGAGGGCATCGACCCCTGGCACCTGGACCGGCTGGCCGAACTCGTGGCCGCCACCGAACCGCGCTTCGTGAGCGAGCACGCCAGCTTCGCGCGCGGCACCTGGAGGGGCCGGGCCGTGCACGCCGCCGACCTGCTGCCCCTGCCCTTCACGCACGCCGCGCTCGCCGTGCTGTGCGCCAACGTGCAGCGCGTGCAGGACCGGCTGCGCCGCCCGATCGCGGTGGAGAACCTCTCGGCCTATGTGCACTGGCCCGAGGCCGACATGACCGAGGCCGACTTTCTCGCGGCCCTGAGCCGGCGCACGGGCTGCCGGCTGCTGGTGGACGTCAACAACCTGGTCGTCAACGCACTCAACGGGCGGCGCGCCGGCCGCGTCGAGGCCGCGCTGCCCGCCGTGCGCGCCTGGCTCGACGCGATACCGCCCGCCTGCGTGGCCGAGCTGCACCTCGCCGGCCACCAAGACCGCGGTGATCTGGTGATCGACGACCACGGCAGCCGCGTGTCCCCGCTGGTGTGGCAGGCGTACCGGCACGCCGTCGCGCGCTTCGGCGCCGTGCCGACACTGATCGAGTGGGACACCGACCTGCCCGCGCTGGCGGTGCTGCTGGACGAAGCCGACCACGCGCGGGCCCTGGCCATCGACGCGCTGAACACGCGCGTCCCGGAGCCCTGCGCATGAACGCCCGGCTCGCCCGTCAGCAGCGCGGCCTGCTCGACGCCCTGCTGCGGGCCCGCCCACCCGGGCCCGCATCCCCCTGGCACGGCCCCGGCCTCGGCGCCTACCGCGCCAACGCGCACGCCCACGCCGAACGCGCCCTGCTCGACGCCTACCCCGTGGTCGCCGCGCTGCTGGGCGAAGAGGCCTTCGCCACGCTCGCGCGCGCCCTGTGGCACCACCACCCGCCCACGCGCGGCGACCTCGGCGAATGGGGTGGCACGCTGGCCGGGTTCATCGCCGAGCAGACCGGCCTCGACCACCTGCCCTACCTGCCCGACGTGGCCCGCCTCGAATGGGCCTTGCATGGCGCCACCCGCGCCGAGGGCGCCCGCGCCGACGCCGCCAGCTTCGCCTGGCTCGAACGCGAACCGCCGGAGCGCCTGCGCCTGCGGTTCGCGCCCGCCACCGCCGTGGTTCTGAGCCGCTGGCCCGTGCTCAGCCTGCTCGACGCCCACCTGCACGGCGAGCCCGACCTCGCCACCGCCGCCCGCCGCCTGCGCGACGGCGTGGCCGAGAACGTGCGCGTCTGGCGCCAGGGCCAGGCCGTGCGGCTCACCCCCCTGGACCCCGCCAGCGCGCGTTTCGAGGCCGCGCTGCTGGCCGGCCACACGCTGGCGCAGGCCCTGGAGGTTGCCCCTCTCGACGCCCTCGGCTGGCTGAGCGAGGCCGTGCGCAGCGGCCTGTGCGTGGGCGTGGCGCCCGCGTCCGAACCCAGCCCCAACACCACCGACGGAGCCCACCCATGAGCACGAACACCTTCAGCCACCGCATCGCCGCCGGCTGGCGGCCCCTGGCCCGTCTGCTCGACGCCGCCCAGCCCCTGGGCGCGCTGCTGGCGCGGCTCTACATCGCCCAGGTCTTCTTCCTCTCGGGCCTGACCAAGGTGCGCGACTGGGACACCACCCTGCTGCTGTTCACCGAGGAATACCACGTGCCCCTGCTGCCACCGGCCCTGGCCGCGCCCCTGGGCACGGCCGGCGAGCTGGCACTGCCGGTGCTGCTGGCCCTGGGCCTGGCCGGGCGCTTCTCCGCGCTGGGGCTGTCGGTCGTCAACGTGGTGGCGGTGCTCAGCCTGAGCGAGATCGCGCCGGCGGCCTTCCAGCAGCACCTCACCTGGGGCGCGCTGCTGGCGGCGCTGGCGCTGTTCGGGCCGGGGCGCTGGTCGCTGGACCACTGGCTGGGGCGTCACGGGCGTTGCTGAGCCCGCCGGCGCGGGGGCCGTACCATCGCGGCCCATGCGCAGCGGCATCACCCGACTCGTTCTCATCGGCGCCGGCCCGGCCCACCGCGAGGTGCTGGCCCGGCTGACGCGGCACCACCCGGCCGACCTGCAGGTCACCCTGCTGGCACCGCCCCCCGCGCCCGTGCACGAACCCCTGGTGCCGGCCGTGGTCGCGGGACGGTACACGGCCGACGCCTGCCGCGTGGGCCTGTCGGGCCTGCTCACCCTGGCCCATGCCCGCTGGGTGCCCGGGCGCTGCCTCGCGCTCGACCTGGAGGGCCGGCGCGTGCATGCCGCGCCGGCCGACGGTGGCGCCGCCCTCGAACTGCCCTTCGACCTGCTGTCGCTGGACACCGCGGCCAGCACCGACCGCGAGGCGCTGGAGCAGCGCCTGCCCGGCGCGCGCGAGCAGGCGCTGGCGCGCTACCCCAGCGAAGCCTTCCTGGGCCTGTGGCCGCGCGTGGTCGACATGGCGCGCGAGCGGCCGCTGTCCATCGCCGTCATCGGCTCGGGCGCGGCCGCCATCGAACTGGTCTTCGCCGCCGCCCAGCGCCTGCGCGCCGAGGGCCTGCCCGGCAGCATCCTCACCCTGCTCACCGACGGCGGCGCGCTGGCCGGCGAGCTGCCGCCCGACGTGGCCTCGCGCGTGCGGCGCGAGCTCAAGCGCCAGCGCATCCACGTGCTCAACGAGCGCTGCACGGGCATCACGGTCGAGGGCGTGCGCCTGGCCAATGGCGCGCTGCTGCGCTGCGACGTGCCCCTGGTGGCCGGTGACGCGCAGGCGCCCGCCTGGCTGCGCGGCACGCCGCTCGCGCTGGCCGAGGGCGGGCAGGTGCGGGTGAACCGCTTCCAACAGAGCACGAGCCACGCGCAGGTCTTCGCCGTGGGCCCCGCCGCGCGCCGCGACGACCACGCCTACCCCGACGCCGCCACCACCTCGGCGCGCGCCGGCGCCACACTGGCGCACAACCTGCTGGCCGCGTTCGAGGGCCAGCCCCTGAAACCGCACTGGCCGGCGCAGCGACCGCTCACGCGGCTGTCCTGCGGCACGGAACGCGCCATCGCCGCCTGGGGGCCGCTGCGCGCGCAAGGCGCCTGGGTGGCGCGCTGGAAGGACCGCGCCGAGCGCCGCGAGACCGCGGCGCCACCCCCACCGGCGGGCGAAACGGCCTCCACGAGGTAGCGCCGCCGCCACGGTCGGCCCGTAAACTGAGGGATCACTGCCCCCTACCGGTACCCACACCGACCGACCATGCGCCAGCGCCCTACCCTTGTTCTTCGACCCACCATCGCCCTGGTGGCCGCCCTGGGCGCCAGCGCCGCGCTCGCGCAGGCGGCCCCCGAACCGGTGCGCACCGTGCACCCCTGGCAGGCCGCGCCCCCGCGGCTGTCGGCCGAGGCCTATTTCACCAACCTCAAGGACGGCGACCGCATCGAGACGCCCTACGTGCTGAAGTTCGGACTCTCGGGCGGCTGGGGCCTGGCGCCCATTGCGCAGAGCGGGCACGGCAAGAGCGGCCACCACCACCTGCTGGTCAACCGCGACCTGCCGCTCAACTTCAAGCAAGCCCTGCCCTTCAACGACCAGTACATCCACTTCGGCAAGGGCCAGATGGAGACCGTGCTGAACCTCGCGCCGGGCGAGTACACGCTGCGCATGCTGCTGGCCGACCAGAAGCACCTGCCGCACTTCGTCTTCAGCAAGCCCGCCAGGATCACCGTCACGCGCAAGACCGGCGCCGACCCGGCCACCCTGCAGAAGAAGGGCCTGGCCCTCGACCTGCCGGACGGCGCCAGTCCGCGCCCGCCCTTCCTGGTGCGCTTTCACGCCTCGCTGCTCAACGTGGCGCAGATGTCGCAGAAGATCCCCGACACCGGCCACTTCAAGCTCACCGTGGCCCCCGCCGGCGGTGGCACGCCCGCCGTGATGGACTTCCGCGACGGGCAGACCGAGGTCTGGCTGGCGCCGCCCGCGGGCGCCTACCAACTCAAGCTCGAAATGCTCGACAACCTCGGCGCCGCCCAACCGCTGGCCGAGGCCGCGGCGGCGCGCATCGAGGTGCGCTGAAGCCAGACCGGGCGGCGGGTTCAGCAGCCGAGCTGCTCCGCCAGGTCCAGCAGGTCGCGCGCGTGGCGCGTATTGGCGGGGTCGGGCGACACGTCCTTCACGTGCGCGGCGCCGAACTCCAGCGGGCGCTCGATGTAGGCCGTGGCCAGGCCGCAGGCGCGCGCGGCGGCCAGGTCGTCCTGGTGCGCGGCCACCATCATGACCTCGGCGGGCGGCAGGTCGAACACCTCGGCCGCGCCCAGGTAGACGCGCGGATCGGGCTTGTAGGCGCGGAACACCTCGGCCGAGAGCACGCAGTCCCAGGGCAGGCCCGCGCGCTTGGCCATGTTGGTGAGCAGACCGATGTTGCCGTTGGAGAGCGAGCAGAGGGTGAAGCGCGCCTTGAGCCGCGTGAGGCCGGGCACGCTGTCGGGCCAGGGGTCCAGCCGGTGCCACACGCGGTTGAGCCGGGCGCGCTGGTCCTCGTCCAGGTGATCGAGCCCGAAGCGCGGCAGGATCTCGTCGAGGATGCCGCGGTGCAGCTCGTCGATGCGCGTCCAGGCCCGCTCGCCGCTGCGCACGCGCTGCATGGCAGGCTGGTAGCCCTCGCGCCAGGCGCGCGCGAAGGCGTCGGCGTCCACCTGCGGGTGAGCGGCCGACAGCTCGCGCACGATGCTGCCGTGCCAGTCGACGACGGTGCCGAAGATGTCGAAGACGAGGATGGACACCTGGGACATGGAAACGCTCCTTCTGCGTTCGGCGATCAGGCCACGCCGTACTGGCGCAGCAACGCCCCCCAGGCCGCGAGCTTGCGCTCGAACGGCCAGCTGGCGTTCGCCGGGCTGGTGGACGGCAGCCGGTGCACCGGCAGGCCGAAGGCGCGCGTGAGCCGCGCGTGGCGGAAACTCTCGCCACCGTTGTGCGCGATGGCGCGCAGTTCGGGGCAGCGGTGGCGCAGCTGCGCGAAGTCGTTCAGCTCGGCCGCGCGGATGGCGGTGTCCAGGCTGCCCTCGCGCTCGCAGCTGGCGTACACGTCCCACACGCCCAGGCCGCGCTCGAGCACGGCCGCCACGCGCAGGTCGTAGCCGGCCTGGGCCAGCGGCAGGCCCCACAGCGCGCCCAGGATCTTCCAGAAGGCGTTCTGCGGGTGCCCGTAGTACTGCTGCGCGCGCAGCGAGGCCACGCCCGGAAAGCTGCCCAGCACCACCAGCCGCGTGCGCGCATCGGCAATGGGGGGCAGGCCGAGCAGGCGCGTCATGCCAGGGCCGCCAGTCGCGGCAGCACGCGCCGCGCGTTCGCGCTCGTGGCCTGCGCGAGCTCGTCCACCGGCACGCCGCGCAGGCCCGCGATCACCGCGCCAATGCGCGGCAGTTCGCGCGGGTGGTTCACGCCCTGGGGCCGGCCGGCCGCGCGCTCGGCGGCCGTGGCGTACAGCCACTGCGGGGGGATGTCGGGCGCGTCGGTCTCCAGCACCAGGGTCTCGAGGGGCAGCTCGCCGGCCAGGCGGCGAATCTGCCGCGCGGTGTCGAAGGTGGACGCACCACCGAAGCCCAGCGCGAAGCCGCGTTCGGTGAAGGCCTGCGCCTGCGCCAGGCTGCCGTTGAAGGCGTGGCCGATGCCGCCGTCCACCGGCAGCTCGCGCAGGCCCTTGAGCAGGGCGTCGGCGCTGCGCCGCACGTGCAGGATCACCGGCAGGCCATGGCGGCGCGCCAGGCGCAGCTGCGCGCGGTAGAAGCGGATCTGGCGCTCGCGCATCGCGGGCTCGGTGAGTTCGGGCACGAAAAAGTCCAGGCCGATCTCGCCCACCGCCACCAGGCGCGGGTCGTCGCGGTGGGCGCGCAGGGCCTCATCCAAGGCGTCCAGGTCGGCCTCGTCCGCGGCCGGCACGCCCATCGGGTGGATGCCCAGCGCGTAGGCGTCACCGAGCCGGTGCGCGAGCTCGCGCACCGTGTCCCAGTTCGAGCGCGCCACGGCAGGGATCACGCAGCGCGCGACGCCGCGCCCGCGCGCCTCGCTGCGCAGGGCAGCGACCTCGGCGGCCGCGAACTCGGGCGCGTCGAGGTGGGCGTGCGTGTCGATCCACAAGGGCGTCATCGTTGCGCGTATAAGCTCGGGCAGGTCATTGTGACCGCAACACCCCAAGCCCCCAGGAGGACCCCCATGACACCCCGCTGGATCGCCACGCTCGCCCTGCCCTTCATCGCCGGCCTGGGCGCCTGCGCCATGCCCGCCGGTCCCGGCGGCGCGCCGCCCCTGGTGGGCACGGAGTGGCGGCTGGAGGACCTGGGCGGCAGCGGCGTGCTCGACCGCGTACCGGCCACGCTGGCCTTTCCCGAGGCGGGTCGTGTGGCGGGCCAGGGCTCCTGCAACCGCTTCTTCGGCAGCTACACCCTGGTGCAGGACCGCATTGCCTTCGGCCAGATGGGCATGACGCGCATGGCCTGCGCGGGCGCGGTGGGCGAGCAGGAGAACCGCTACATGGCAGCGCTGCAGAAGGCCCAGCGCGTGCAGGTGCAAGGCTCGACGCTCACGCTGAGCGTCGAGGGCATGGACAAGCCCCTGCGCTTCGTGCGCACCAGGCCGTGAACGGGCTCAGCCCAATCGGCCGGCGCTGAGGCGCAGCACGCGGCCGCAGCGCGCGGCCAGGCCTTCGTCGTGCGTGACCACCACGAAGGCCGTGCCCTGGTCGCGCGCCAGGTCCATCATCAGCGCGAAGACGCCGTCGGCGGTGGCGCGGTCCAGGTTGCCGGTGGGCTCGTCGGCCAGCACGCAGGCCGGCTGCGTGACCAGGGCGCGCGCGATGGCCACCCGCTGGCGCTCGCCGCCCGACAGCTCGGCCGGCCGGTGCGCCAGGCGCTCGCTCAGGCCCACGCGCGCGAGCGTCGCGCTGGCGCGCTCGGCCGCCTCGGCGCGCGGCAGGCGGCGGATCCACAGCGGCATGGCCACGTTGTCGTGCGCGCTGAACTCGGGCAGCAGGTGGTGGAACTGGTACACGAAGCCCAGGTGCTGGTTGCGCAGCTCGCCCTGGCGCGCCGGGCCCAGGGCCGAGAGCTGCTGGCCCTTGAGGGCCACCGTGCCGGCGCTGGGCGCATCCAGCCCGCCCAACAGGTGCAACAGCGTGCTCTTGCCGGAACCGGAGGCGCCGACGATGGCCACGGTTTCGCCCGCACGCACCTCCAGGTCCACGCCCTGCAGCACGGTGACGTCGAGACGGCCTTCGACAAAGCGCTTGCTCAGGCCGCGCGCCTGAAGGACGACTTCACTCATAACGCAGGGCCTCGGCAGGGTTCACGCGGCTGGCGCGCCAGCTCGGGTACAGCGTGGCCAGGAAGGCCAGCACCAGCGAGATCACCGCCACGGGCACGATGTCGCCGCGCTGCGGGTCGCTGGGCATGCGGCTGATGAGGTAGATGTCCTGCGGCAGGAAGCGCGCGCCCAGCAGGTGCTCCAGCGCGGGCACCAGGGTGTCGATGTTGAAGGCCACGCCCAGGCCCAGCAGCAGGCCCAGGCCGGTGCCGATGAGGCCGACCGCCGCGCCCTGCACCACGAAGATGCCCATGATGCTGCGCGGGCTCGCGCCCAGGGTGCGCAGGATGGCGATGTCCGCGCGCTTGTCGGTCACGGTCATCACCAGGGTGGACACCAGGTTGAACGCGGCCACCGCCACGATCAGCGTGAGGATGATGAACATCATGCGTTTTTCGAGCTGCACGGCCGCGAACCAGGTGCGGTTCTGGCGCGTCCAGTCGCGCACCACCAGGCCCGGCGGCAGATCGGCCGCCATCTTCACCGCCACCTCGCGCGCGGCGTGCAGGTCGCGGATCTTCACGCGCACGCCCGTGGGGCCCTCGACGCGGAAGATGCGCGCGGCGTCGTCCTGGTGCAGCATG
The DNA here is from genome assembly GCF_003417535.1 of Hydrogenophaga borbori. Taxonomy (GTDB): domain Bacteria; phylum Pseudomonadota; class Gammaproteobacteria; order Burkholderiales; family Burkholderiaceae_C; genus Hydrogenophaga; species Hydrogenophaga borbori. The sequence goes on along the minus strand of NZ_QVLS01000007.1, from coordinate 101,831 downwards.
GCCAGGGCCGAGTCGTATTCGTAGTGGCCCGAATCGAAGGTGCCCACCACCGTCATGCTGCGCACGCGCGGCACCACGCCGGCCGGCGTCACCTGCCCGCTCGGCGCGATCAGGGTCACCGTGTCGCCCACCACCACGCCCAGGCTGCGCGCCAGCTCGCCACCCAGCACGATGCCGTAGCCGCCAGACGCCAGGCGCGGCAGCACGGTGTCGGCCAGTTCGGCCGCGAGGTCGGTCACCTTGGGCTCCAGCGTGGGGTCGATGCCGCGCACCAGCGCGCCTTTCATGTCCTCGCCGCGGGCGATCAGGGCCTGCGCCCCCACGAAGGGCGCGGCGCCCAGCACCTCGGGCCGCGCCTCGATGGTGGACAGCACCTGGGGCAGGTTGGCAATGGCCTGGCCATTGGCCTCGAACACCTCGATGTGCGAGAGCACGCCCAGCATGCGGTCGCGCACTTCCTTCTGGAAGCCGTTCATGACCGACAGCACGATGATCAGCGCCGCCACGCCGAGCGCGATGCCCAGCATGGACACACCCGAGATGAAGGAGATGAAACCGTTGCGCCGCGTGGCGCGGCCGGCGCGCGTGTAGCGCCAGCCCAGCAGGAGTTCGTAGGGGGTTTGCATTTCTGAGGGCGATTGTGGCATCGCCGACAATCGCACCATGCCCGACGAGCCCCTGGTCCTGGATCCCGCGCACCACTGGCTGGTTCCCTTCGCCGCCCTGGGCGCGGCCATTGAGCCCCCCGCCCTGCCCGCGCTCGACGCCCTGCTCGCCCACCTGCGCGAGGCCGCGCGCGACGGCGACGACGGCCTCAGCCTGAGCCCGCCCCACGAGCGCGCACTGGCGCGCGCCCGTGGTCTGCCGCCGCGCGACGGCGCCCTGCCCTGGGCCGCGCTGGCCAGCGACACACCGCATGCGCCGCAGGCCTGGGTGCACCCCGTGCACCTGCAGGTGGGCATGGACCAGGTGATGCTGCAGCGCGCCGAACAGGCCGGTGGCCTGGGCGCCGACGAATCGCGCGCGCTGTTCGCGGCCTTTGAACCGCTGTGCGCCGAAGACGGCGTGGAACTGCTGTTCGATGAACCCACCCGCTGGCGAGCGCGCGGCGAGCGCCTGCGCGACCTGGCCTGCGCCAGCCTGGACCGCGTCAGCGGCCGCTCGCTGGCCGCCTGGCTGCCGCGCGGCGAACCGGCGCGCTGGCTGCAGCGCCTGCAGAGCGAGGCGCAGATGCTCTTCTACACGCACCGGGTGAACGACGCCCGCGAGGCCGCGCGCCGCCTGCCCATCAACGGCCTGTGGTTCAGCGCGCCCGGCGCGCTGGACGCACACACCCGCCTGCGCCCACCGCCCCAGGTCGACGACAGCCTGCGCGCCGCCGCGCTCGGCGGCGACCTCGAGGCCTGGCGCCGCGCCGCCACGGCACTCGACCACAGCCTCTTCGCTCCCCTGCTCGACCGCGCGCGGCGCGGCGAGCCGCTGGCCCTCACCCTGTGCGGCGAGCGCGCGGCCGTCACGCTGCTGGCCGAACGGCCCGGCCTCGCGCGGCGGCTCGCCCGCGCCGTCGGCCTGCGCCCGCGCGCCAGCGCCCAAGACCTGCTCAAGACCCTATGAAGATCATCACCCGCGACGTACCGCCGCGCGCCGCCTGGGCGCTCGAACAGGCCGGCCTGCACCCGCTGCTGGCGCGCCTGTTCGCCGCGCGCGGCGTCACCACCTCCGACGAACTCGACGACGGGCTCGCGCGCCTGCTCCCCCCCGACACCCTGCTGGGCGCGCGCGAGGCCGCCCGCCAGCTCGCCGACGCCATGGCGGCGAAACGGCGCCTGTGCATCGTGGCCGACTACGACTGCGACGGCGCCACCGCCTGCGCGGTGGGCGTGCGCGGCCTCAGGCTGCTGGGCGCGCCCTTGGGCTTCGACAGCGTGCACTACCTGGTGCCCGACCGCGTGGTCGACGGCTACGGACTCACCCCCGCCATCGCGCGGCGCGTCAAGGACAGCGGTGCCGAGCTGCTGATCACCGTGGACAACGGCATCGCCAGCGTCGACGGCGTGCGTGTCGCGCGCGAACTGGGCCTGCAGGTGATCGTGACCGACCACCACCTGCCGGGCCCGCAGCTGCCGGCCGACTGCGTGATCGTCAACCCCAACCAGCCCGGCTGCGCCTTCGACAGCAAGAGCATCGCCGGCGTGGGCGTGATGTTCTACGTGCTGCTCGCGCTGCGCGCCGAGCTGCGCGAACGCGGGGTGTTTGATGCCAAGAACCAGCCGCGCATCGACGCCCTGCTGCCCCTGGTGGCCCTGGGCACCGTGGCCGACGTGGTGAAGCTCGACGGCAACAACCGCCGCCTCGTCGGCCAGGGACTCAAACGCGTGCGCGCGGGCGCCCTGCCGGCCGGCATGGACGCGCTGTTCGCGGCAGCGGGCCGGCGCCTCGACACCGCGAGCAGCTTCGACTTCGGCTTCGCGCTCGGCCCGCGCCTGAACGCGGCCGGCCGCCTGTCCGACATGACGCTGGGCATCGAATGCCTGCTGACCGACGACAAGGCCCGCGCCGAGGAACTCGCGCGCACCCTGGACGGCATCAACCGCGAGCGCAAGGCCATCGAGGGCGAGATGCGCGAGCAGGCGCTGGAGATGGCCGAGGCCCTGTTCGACGAGGGCGAGGAGCCGCCACCGGCCCTGGTGCTGTTCGACCCGGACTTCCACGAGGGTGTGGTGGGCATCGTGGCCTCGCGCCTGAAGGACAAGCTGCACCGGCCGACCTTCGTCTTCGCCGCGAGCGCGGCGCCGGGCAAGGAACACGAGCTCAAGGGTTCGGGCCGCTCGATCCCCGGCTTTCACCTGCGCGACGCGCTGGACCTGGTGGCCAAGCGCCACCCGGGCGTGCTGCTGCGCTTTGGCGGCCACGCCATGGCCGCGGGCTGCACCGTCGCCGAAGAGCACCTGGACGTGTTCGAGCAGGCCCTGCAGCAGGTGGCGCACGAGTGGCTGGACGCCGCCACGCTGCAGCGCCGCCTGGAGGCCGACGGCGCCCTGGACCGGCAATACCGTCGGCCCGACCTGGTCGAGGTGCTGCAAGGCCAGGTCTGGGGCCAGGGCTTCGCGCCACCGGTGTTCTGCGAGGAACTGCGGGTGGTGAGCCAGCGCATCGTCGGCGAGAAGCACCTGGCGCTCAAGCTGCAGCACCAGGGCGATGCGGTGGACGGCATCTGGTTCGGGCGCACCGAGCCGCTGCCCGAGCGGGTGAAGCTCGCCTTCCGGCTGGAACTGGACGACTGGCAGGGCCAGCGTCGGGTGCGGTTTCTGGTGGAAGCCGCCGACATCTGAACCCGCGCGCCGCGCGGGCGGGCCTCAGCCCATCAGGGCTTCGCGCACCGCCGCCAGTTGGCGGCGCGACACCGCCAGCCGCTCCTCGACCCCGTCGAGCCGCACGGTCCAGCCTTCGCCCTCGACCGGGTCGCTGTGCTTTTCCACCGCCCGCACCGCCCGCCGCGACACCAGGGCGTTGCGGTGCACGCGCACGAAGAGGTGGGAGTAGCGCGCCTCCAGGTCGCTCAGCGCGCCGTCGTAGATGTGCTCCTTCTCCGCCGTGCGCACGGTGATGTACTTCAGCTCGGCCTTCAGGTAGATGATGTCCGACAGCGCCACGCGCTCGCTGCGCCCGCGCTCCTGGATGATCAGCGCCTCCGGCGGACCGGAATCGCCGCTGCCCTCCTTGCCCGCGCGCACCTTCACCACCTTCTGCAGCGCCTGCTGCAGCCGCTCGCGGCGCACCGGCTTGGTCAGGTAATCCACCGCCTCCACCTCGAAGGCGCTCACCGCGTGTTCCGGGTAGGCCGTCACGAACACGATCGAGGGCGGCGCGGCCATCTGGCGCAGGGTGTTGGCCAGGGTGATGCCATCCACCCCCGGCATGTGCACGTCCAGCAGCACCAGCTCGCAATGGGTGCGCTGGATCATGTCCATCGCCTGCACCGCGTTGCCGGCCTCGCCCACCACGTCGGTGCGCGGCTCCGTGCACTCGGCCAGCAGGGTGCGCATGCGCGATCGCGCCAGGGCTTCATCGTCGACGATCAGAACCTTCAGTGCCATGTCTTGCTCCGTGGTCGGTCTTTTGCCATGTCGCGCTTATACCGGGATTTCGAGGCGCACCTGGAAAACGCCGTTGACCAGCGCGCTCTGGAAGCGCCCCTGCACATCATGCAACAAGGTCAGCCGCTGCCGCACGTTGTCCAGTGCCAGGCCATTGCCGCGCTTGCCGCTGCCCGCCGGCACGGTGTTGGTGACCTTGATCACCACCACCCCGCCCCGGCGCTGCGTGCTGATGCGCACCGTGGCACCGGTGGGGCTGGGCTCCACGCCGTGCTTGACGGCATTCTCCACCAGCGGCTGCAGGATCAGGGGCGGCAGGCGGGCCTTGGACGCCGCTTCGTCGATCGCCCATTCCACCTGCAGGCGATCGCCGAAGCGCACCTGCTCGATGGCCAGGTAGTGCTCGGCCAGCTCCAGCTCCTGCCACAGCGGCACGGCCTCCTTCGGATCGGCCAGGGCGTGGCGGAACAGCTCGCTCAGGTCCTCCAGCAGGCTCTCGGCCTTGGCCGGTTCTTCGCGCACCAGGGCAATGGCGCTGTTGAGCGTGTTGAACAGAAAGTGCGGACGGATGCGCGCCTGCAGCTCGGCCAGCCGGGCCGTGGTGCCCGCCGGCATGCGCGCCTTGGCCCGCCACACGAGCCCGGCCACCAGCACCGCCGCCACCAGCGCCCCGGCCGCCGCCGAGGCCAGCCACAGCTGCTGCGTGAGAACACCCAGCCAGACCACCAATGCGCAGCCGTACAGGCCCGCCAGCGCCCCCAGCGAGACGCCCACGGCCCACTGCCAGTGCGAGGCCAGGCGGCCCAGCTGGCGCTTGAGCGCGCAGATGGCCAGCAACCAGGCCAGCACGGCGGGCAGCGCGGCGCCGGTGTAGATGGCCAGCGAGGCGCCCCAGGTGACGAAACTGGTGGCGGTGAACAGCGCCGCCACGGCCACCACGGCCTGCACGAACAGCACCGCGCGCAGCACCACGCCGACCTGGCAGGTGTCGAACACCTGCACGCGGGCCCGCACGTGCTCGGGCATCTCGGTGAGCGGGCGCGCCCCGGCCGCGTGGGGCAGTTCCTGGAAGGTCGATAAAATCCGCGAATCTTTCATGGGAAGCGATGCCGTTTTCCATTCGGTCGGCCGCCCAGGCCCGCGCTTGGTTGCCCAGGCGCTCTCACACTCCCCCGTCCAGCCGCTGACAACACCATGTCATCCAACCAACTCGACAAGAAATCCGAAGCCTGGTCCGCCCTATTCTCGGAGCCGATGAGCGAGTTGGTCAAACGATACACCGCCAGCGTTTTCTTCGACAAGCGACTGTGGCAGGCCGACATCGCGGGCAGTCTCGCACACGCCGAGATGCTGGCGGCGCAAGGCATCATCGGCCCGTCGGACCACGCCGACATCCAGCGCGGCATGGCGCAGATCACGCAGGAGATCGAGAGCGGCGCCTTCGAGTGGAAGCTCGACCTGGAGGACGTGCACCTCAACATCGAGGCGCGCCTGACGCAGCTGGTGGGCGACGCGGGCAAGCGACTGCACACCGGCCGCAGCCGCAACGACCAGGTGGCCACCGACGTGCGCCTGTGGCTGCGCGGCGAGATCGACCTCATCGGCGGCCTGCTCACCGAGCTGCAGCGCGCGCTCGTGGAAGTGGCCGAGAAGAACGTCGAGGTGATCCTGCCCGGCTTCACGCACCTGCAGGTGGCCCAGCCCGTGAGCTTCGCGCACCACCTGCTGGCCTACGTGGAGATGTTCTCGCGCGACGCCGAGCGCTTCGCCGACGTGCGCCGCCGCACCAACCGCCTGCCGCTGGGCAGCGCCGCCCTGGCCGGCACCACCTACCCGCTGGACCGCGAGCGCGTGGCCCGCACCTTGGGCATGGTCGACGAGCACGGGGCACCCGCGGTGTGCCAGAACAGTCTGGACGGCGTGAGCGACCGCGACTTCGCCATCGAGTTCACGGCCGCGGCCTCGCTGTGCATGGTGCACATCAGCCGCCTGAGCGAAGAACTGATCCTGTGGATGAGCCAGAACTTCGGCTTCGTGAAGATCGCCGACCGCTTCACCACCGGCTCGTCCATCATGCCGCAGAAGAAGAACCCCGACGTGCCCGAGCTGGCGCGCGGCAAGACCGGGCGCGTGGTGGGCCACCTCATGGGGCTCATCACCCTCATGAAGGGCCAGCCCCTGGCGTACAACAAGGACAACCAGGAAGACAAGGAGCCGCTGTTCGATACGGTGGACACGCTCACCGACACGCTGCGCATCTTCGCGGAGATGGTGGGCGGCCAGTTGAACCCGGCCACGGGCGCCAAGGAAGGCGGCCTCACGGTGAACGCCCCCGCCATGGAGGCCGCCGCGCAGAAGGGCTACGCCACCGCCACCGACCTGGCCGACTACCTGGTCAAGAAGGGCCTGCCCTTCCGCGACGCGCACGAGACCGTGGCGCACGCGGTGAAGGCCGCCACCTCGCACAACTGCGACCTCTCCGAGCTGCCGCTCACCGTGCTGCAGGGCTTTCACCCCAGCATCGAAAAGGACGTGTACGAGGTGCTGAGCCTGCGCGGCTCGCTCTCGGCGCGCCACACACTGGGCGGCACCGCGCCGGCCCAGGTGCGCGCGCAGATCGCGCGCCACCGCGCCCGACTGGGCTGAGGCCGCTGCCCGGCGCCACGGCATGCTCGAGCCCATCGACCTCGGCACGCTGCGCGTGGTCATCGCCGCCGCCGACCTCGGCTCCATCAGCGCCGCCAGCGAGCGCCTGCAACTGGCGGTGGCCGCCGCCAGCTCGCGCATCAGCGCGCTGGAGGACTCGCTGGGTTTCCGCATCTTCGAGCGCTCCTCGCGCGGCGTGCAGCTCACGCCCGCGGGCCAGATGCTGGTGCAGCGCAGCCGCGCCCTGCTGACCGACGCCGACCGGCTGGCCCAGCACCTCAAAGGCTACAGCCAGGGCCTGCAAGGCCAGGTGCGCGTGCTGGCCAATACCTCGGCCCTGCTGGAGGTGCTGCCGCAGCGCCTGCAGCGCTTCCTGTCCAGCCACCCGCTGATCCGCGTGGACATCGAGGAGCGCGGCAGCCCCGAGATCCCGCTGGCCCTGATCGAAGGCCGCGCCGACTTCGGCGTGGTCGACCTGCCGGTGCCCCCAGCCGGCCTGGCCTTCACGCCCTTCTTCAGCGACACCCTGGTGCTGCTCACGCCGCGCTCGCACCGTCTGGCGGGCCGCCAGAAGCTGCGCCTGGCCGAGGCACTGGACGAGCCTTTCATCACCCTGAGCGACGGCACCGCCCTGTCCAACCGCCTGCTCGCTTCGGCCACCGACGCCGGCCAGCCGCTGAACGTGCGCATGCGCATGCGCGGCTTCGACGCCGTCTGCCGCATGGTGGCCGCCGGCCTGGGCGTGGGCGTGCTGCCGCTGGAAGCCGTGGCGCCGCAACTGGCCCACCTGCCGCTGGCGGCCGTGCCGCTGAGCGACGCCTGGGCCCGGCGCACGCACAGCATCGCCACCCGCACCGACGCGCCGCTGGCCCCGGCGGCGGCCACGCTGGTGCGCGCGCTCCTGCGCTGAGCGCCCGCGCGGGCTTCCACGGACCCTTCGGCTTTCGCCAAACGCGAAAGCGGCCTCACGCGCAGGCCATTGCCGCACGCCGGCGCCCCTTCCTACACTGCCCGCGAACCGCAACCCACACACGCCGCCGCCCCCCGGCGGCGCAGGAGACAAGATGAAGATCGCCCGCGTCTGGGCCACGCCGCTGAACCTGCCCGTCACCGTGCCGGCCAGCGGCGGCACCAAGACCACCAGCCTGTCCGTCTGCCTGGTGTCCATCGAGACCGATACCGGCCTGGTCGGCACCGGCATGACCGCCATCACCGAAGAAGAGGTGATCGGCAGCATCGTCAATGACATCGCTGCCCACCACCTGGTGGGCCTGGACCCGATGCGCCACGAGCAGATCTGGGAGCGCCTGTACTGGCTGCTCACGCCGCGCGGGCAATCGGGCTACGCCAGCCACGCCATCGCCGCCATCGACCTCGCGCTCTGGGACATCAAAGGCCAGGCCCTGGGCGAGCCCTGCTGGCGCCTGCTGGGCGGCGCGCGCGCCGAGGTGCCCGTGTACGCCACCTTCGGCTTCGCCTTCTTCGAGCGCGACGAGCTCGCCGCCGCCGCCAAGGACTGGGTGGCGCGTGGCTTCACCCGCCTGAAGATGACCGTGGGCCACCACGCGCTGGCGCGCCGCGACGAGCCGCGCCCGCTGGACGCGGTGATCGCCGAGGACGTGCAACGCATCCGCGCCGTGCGCGAGGCCGTGGGCTCCGACGTGCAGATCTACATCGACGCCAACTGCAGCCTGGACTACTTCCACGCCCTGAAGCTGGCCAAGCAGGTCGAGCCCTACGACATCAGCTTCTTCGAGGAGCCGGTGACGCACAACGACATCCCGAACCTGCAGAAGCTGCGCGCCAAGACCAGCATCCCCCTGGCGGCCGGCCAGAACGAGGGCCTGGCCACGCGCTTTCGCGACCTGCTGGTGGCGCAGGCCGTGGACGTGGTGCAGCCCAACGCCTGCATCAGCGGCGGCTTCACGCAGTGCGGCCGCATCGCCGGCATGGCGGCCGCGTTCAACACGCGCTTCGCCAACGGCGGCGCCTGGCCGCACCACAACATGCACCTGCACGCGGGCCTGGCCAACGGCTCGCTGGTTGAGTACCACTCGGTGGCCGTCCAGTGCTGCGAGCTGGTCTTCGACGACCTGCCCAAGCCCGAGCGTGGCGTGCTGCGCCTGCCCGAGGCACCGGGCCTGGGCTTCAAGCCCCACCCCGATCGCCTGGCGGAACTCGCCAAGCGGCCCGGCTCGCGCGGCGCCGGCAAGGCCTGAACGATTTTCCCCGCGACACAAACACAGGAGACAGACATGCACAAGCACGACACCCCCTCGCACCGCCCCGGCCGCCGCGCGCTGATCGCGGGGCTGCTGGCCGCCTTCGCCGCCACCGGCCTGGCCACCAGCGCCTCGGCGCAGCAGAACTGGCCCCAGCGCCCCGTGCGCCTGGTGGTGGGCTACTCGGCCGGCGGTGGCGTGGACGCCGTGGCGCGCCTGGTCGCGCCGCGCCTGGCCGAGCTGCTGGGCCAGTCGGTGGTGGTGGACAACCGCACCGGCGCGGCCGGCCTCATCGCCGGCGACGCCGTGGCGCGCGCCGCGCCCGACGGCTACACGCTGATGCTGGGCGACAGCTCGCTGCTGATCGCCCAGTACCTGCAGCCGCGCATGAGCTTCGACCCGGTCAAGGCCTTCACGCCCGTGGCCAGCCTGTTCACGCTGCCGCTGGTGATCGTCACCGCCAACGACTTCCCGGCCAAGACGCCGGCCGAGTTCGTGTCCCTGCTGAAGAAAAACCCCGGCCGCTACTCCTTCGCCACCTCGGGCGTGGGCACGGTGCACCACCTGGGCTTCGAGATGCTCAAGGGCCAGACCGGCGCCTACGTGGTGCACATCCCCTACCGCGGCGCGGCGCAGATCGTGCCCGACGTGATGAGCGGCCAGGTGCCGATCGGCGTGGTGAGCGCGGCCTCGGCCATCGCCCAGGCGCGCGCCGGCAAGCTGCGCGCGCTGGCGGTCATGAACCCGGTGAAGCTGCAGGGCGGCGAAGACATCGCGCCGCTGTCCGACGCGCTGCCGGGCTTCTCGGCCGTGCCGCGCCTGTACGTGCTGGCCCCCGCGGGCACGCCCGCGCCCATCGTGGAGCGGCTGAGCGATTCGCTGCGCAAGGTCATGGACGCGCCGGACATCGCGCAGGCCGCCGCCGCGCAGGGCGCCGTGCCGGCCTACATGCCGGCCGGGCCGCTGGCCGCCGACATCGCGCGCGAGTCCGCCGCCTGGGGCAAGGTCATCCGCGAGCAGAAGATCAGCAACCAGTGAGCCTGGGCCGGGCCCGGCTCAGCGGCAGGGTTCGGGTTCGGGCAGCTCGCGGCAGCGCTGGAAGGCCTCGGGCTTGAGGCCGCCACCCACCAGGCGGTAGGCGTCGAAGCAGGCCTGGCTGGCCGCGTAGCGGTGCCAGGCCGCCTCGCAGGCACTGGTGCCCGGCGGCAAGGGCGCGTCGGCCGGCACGGCGCTGGCCCGGTAGCGCTCGGGGATGTCCACCGACTGCGTGTAGTGCACATAGCCGTCGCGGTCGACCCAGCGCCAGATCTCCGCTGCTGCGGCGCACAAGGGCAGCAACGCGGCGGCGGCCAGCGCGAGGGCGGGGAGCGTGAGGCGGCGCATGGGCATGGGAGCGGCCAGTATCCGCCCGGTTCCCCGGGGCCTGTCAATCCGCCCCGGGCGCCCTTCTGAAAATGTTTCAATCCGCGCCAGCGCGCTTTCACGCGCGCCGGGCGAGGCGGCTGGCTACCATCGCGGCCAGCCCGCCGCCCCCCACCGACAACGAGGAGACCCGCCCATGACCGTGATCACCAACATCGAAGACCTGCGCGTGCTGGCGCAAAAGCGCGTGCCGCGCATGTTCTACGACTACGCCGATTCCGGCTCCTGGACCGAGGGCTCCTACCGTGCCAACGAGGCGGACTTCCAGAAGATCAAGCTGCGCCAGCGCGTGGCGGTGAACATGGAGAACCGCAGCACGCGCACCACCCTGGTGGGCCAGTCCGCCGCCATGCCGCTGGCCATCGCGCCCACCGGCCTCACGGGCATGCAGCACGCCGACGGCGAGATCCTCGCAGCCCGCGCGGCCAGGAAGTTCGGCATCCCGTTCACCCTGTCCACCATGAGCATCTGCTCCATCGAGGACGTGGCGCAGCACGCGGGCGAGGGCTTCTGGTTCCAGCTCTACGTGATGAAGGACCGCGCCTTCATCGAGCGCCTGATCGACCGCGCCAAGGCCGCGAACTGCGGCGCCCTGGTGCTCACGCTGGACCTGCAGATCATCGGCCAGCGCCACAAGGACCTGAAGAACGGCCTGACCGCGCCGCCGCGCCTGACGCTGCCCAACATCATCAACATCGCCAGCAAGCCGCGCTGGGCCCTGGGCATGCTGGGCACCAAGCGCCGCCAGTTCGGCAACATCGTGGGCCACGTGCAGGGCGTGACCGACATGGCCAACCTGGGCGCCTGGACCTCGCAGCAGTTCGACCCCAGCCTCAATTGGGGCGACGTGGAGTGGATCAAGAAGCGCTGGGGAGGCAAGCTCATCCTCAAGGGCATCCAGGACGTGGAAGACGCCCGCCTGGCGGTGCAGACCGGCGCCGACGCGCTGATCGTGAGCAACCACGGCGGGCGCCAGCTCGACGGCGCGCAAAGCAGCATCGAGGCCCTGCCCGCCATCGTGGAGGCCGTGGGTGGACAGATCGAGGTGCACATGGACGGCGGCGTGCGCAGCGGGCAGGACGTGCTGAAGGCGCGCGCCCTGGGCGCGCGCGGCTGCTACATCGGCCGCGCCATGCTCTACGGCCTGGGCGCCATGGGCGAGGAAGGCGTGAGCAAGGCGCTGGAGATCATCCACAAGGAGCTCGACCTGACCATGGCTTTCTGCGGCCACACCAACATCGAGTCCGTCGACAAGTCCATCCTGCTGCCGGGCAGCTACCCGACGGCCTGACGGTCGCCCGCGGCGGCGCGCTCAGCGCAGCTCGTACACGAAGGTGCTGACCACGCGCAGGCGCTTCTCGCGCGAGCTGCCGTCGTCGTAGTCGCTGCCGGCGGCACCGCTGATCTGGATCACGCCCTGGTTGGCGCTCTTGAGCGCGCCCAGCTGGGCGCCGGCCTCGGCGGCGAACTTCTCGGCCTGCTCGCGCGCGTTGCGCGTGGCCTCGGCCAGCAGCGGGGCCTTCACATCGTTGAAGCCGCGCAGCTGGAACTGCGGGCCGCCATGCCCGTTGCCTTCGCCGCCCAGCTGCACGCCGGCCTGGATCAGCGGGTCCACCGCCAGCGCCGCCGCCTGCACGTCCGCCACGCGCGCGGATTGCACGATCACCTGCCCCGTGCCATTGAAGCGCAGCGGCTGGTTGCCAGAGCCGTACTCGCGCGCGAACAGGTCCTGCACGCCCAGCGGGCGCACCTCGATCTCCTCGTCCTTGAAGCCGCGCTGCTTGAGGAAGGCCACCACCGCGTCGCGGTCGCCGGCCAGCGCCTTCTGGACATCGCCAAAGGCGTTGCCGCCGCGCCGAAAACCCAGTGTCCAGACGGCGAAGTCGCTCTCCACGTTCTTCTCGGCGAGGCCCTTGACGGTGACGCTGCGGTCGGCCAGGCGAAAGCGCTCCAGGCCGTGGCTGACGGCCAGGCCGGCGATGGCGACGCCCGCGCCGACCAGCGCGGCCGCGAGCAAACGGGTGAAGGGATGGGTCATGGGGGTCCTCCGACGGTGGCGCACCGGACAGCCGGTGCAAACGACATACCCGGGCATGGTAAGCCGGCTACGATGGCCGGCTTGAAACCCGAGCGCCGCATCGCCCACCTCGACATGGACGCCTTCTTCGCGTCCGTGGAGCTGCTGCGCTACCCGCAGCTCAAGGGCCTGCCCATGGTCATCGGCGGCGGGCGCCGGCGCGAGACCGCCATGTTCGAGCGCCTGCGCGAGGCCTTTCCCGACACCGACTGGGGCCCCGGCACGCTGGACCGCATCCCCGTGGCGTTCTTCCCCCGCCTGAGCGAATACGCGGGCCGCGGCGTGGCCACCACCGCCACCTACGCGGCGCGCCAGTTCGGCGTGGGCTCGGCCATGGGTCTGATGAAGGCCGCCAAACTCTGTCCGCAGGCCATCCTGCTGCCGGTGGACTTCGACGAGGTCAAGCGCCTGTCGCGCACCTTCAAGCGCGTGATCACCGAGATCGCGCCGGTGATGCAGGACCGCGGCGTGGACGAGGTCTACATCGACTTCACCGAGGTGCCCGGCGGCCAGCGCGAGGGCGGGCGCGTGCTGGCGCGGCTCATCCAGAAAAGCATCTTCGAGGCCACGGGCCTGACCTGCTCCATCGGCGTGGCGCCCAACAAGCTGCTGGCCAAGATGGCCAGCGAATTCAACAAACCCAACGGCATCAGCATCGTGCACGCCGGGGACCTGCAGCGCCTGATCTGGCCCCTGCCCTGCCGCAAGGTCAATGGCGTGGGGCCCAAGGCCGACGCCAAGCTGCAGTCCTTCGGCATCCACACCATCGGCGAGCTGGCCGCGCGCGAGCCCGAGTGGTTGATCGCGAACTTCGGCAAGAGCTACGGCGCCTGGCTGCACGAGGTGGCCTGGGGCCGCGACGACCGCCCCGTGGTGACCGAGAGCGAGCCCGTGGGCATGAGCCGCGAGACCACCTTCGAGCGCGACCTGCACGCCGTGCACGACCGCGCCGAGCTCGGCGCCATCCTCACCGAGCTGTGCGAGCAGGTGGCCGGCGACCTGCAGCGCAAGGGCTACCTGGCGCGCACCATCGGCATCAAGCTCACCTACGTGGGCTTCACCAAGGTCACGCGCGACCTCACGCTGGACGAGCCCACGGCCGACGCCGCCACCATCCGCCGCGCGGCCGGCCTGTGCCTCAAGCGCGTGGACCTGACGCGGCGCCTGCGCCTGCTGGGCGTGCGCTCGTCCAAGCTGGTCAAACCGGGGACAGACGGCCCCGCGGCGCCCGACCAGAATGCCCGCCACCCCAAGCCCCGAGACAAGGCCCGCCGCGATGACCACACCGACCTGCTTTTCCCTGAACTGGACTGAGCCCGACGTGGCGCACCTGGCGCTGAACCGCCCCGAATCGCTCAACACCATGGGGCCCACGTTCTGGCGCGAACTCGACGCGCTGCTGCGCGAGATCCACGACGAGGGCCGGGCGCGCGCCCTGGTCATCAGCAGCACCGGCAAGCACTTCAGCGCCGGCATGGCGCTGGAGACCTTCGGCGGCGCCATCACCCTGGACGACCGCAGCCCCGAGGGCCGCGCCGCGGTCTTCGACCTGCTGGCCCAGATGCAAGCCACCTTCACGCGGCTGGAAACACTGCGCGCGCCGGTCATCTTCGCCATCCAGGGGGGCTGCGTGGGCGGCGCGGTGGACATGGTCACCGCCGGCTGCATCCGCTACGCCTCGGCCGACGCCTTCTTCTGCATCCAGGAAATCAACATCGGCATGGTGGCCGACGTGGGCACGCTGCAGCGCCTGCCCAAGCTGATCCCGCTGGGCCTGGTGAAGGAGCTGGCCTACACCGGGCGGCGCCTGCCAGCCGCCCGCGCCCAGGCCCTGGGCCTAGTGAACGAGGTCTTCGACAGCCACGCCGCCACGGTGGAGGCCGCGCTGCAGTGCGCGCGCGAGATCGCCAGCAAGCCGCCGGTGGCCATCTGGGGCACCAAGCAGGCGGTGAACTACGCGCGCGACCACTCGGTGGACGACAGCCTGCGCCAGATGGGCTGGCTGCAGGGCGCGATCTGGAGCAACGCCCAGGTGGGCGAGGCCATCGTGGCGGCCAAGGAACGGCGCGCCGGCCGGTTCGCGCCACTGGCGCCCCTCAAGTCCTTCCTGGACGCCGAGTGAAGCCCGCCCCGCCGTGCTGACGCTGCTGAACCCGCGCCACGCCGAACACGCCGGCCGCCAGGAGATGTTCAGGGGCCGGCTGGTGGCCAGCCACGAAAGCCCGGCGCGCCTGGAGCACGTCCTGGCGGAGCTGCGCCGCCGCCCGCTGGGCGAACTGCGCGAACCCGCCCTGGACGAGACCGCGCTGATGCCCGCCGTGCGGGCCGTGCACGAGCCGCGCTACCTCGACTTCCTGCGCACCGCCTGGGACGACTGGGTGGCGCTGGACCCGGCCAACGCAGACCTCGACGCCCTGCCCTCGGTCTGGCCGCTGCCCAACCGGCACGGCTTCCGGCAGGACGGCTGGCCCGACAACATTGCCGCGCGCCTGGGTCAGTTCGCCTTCGATTCGGGCACACCGCTCACCGCCGGCAGTTGGCGCGCCGCGCTGGGCGGTGCCGCCTGCGCCTTGGCCGCCGCCCAGGCCGTGCTGGCTGGCGAGCGCGGCGCCTTCGCGCTCACGCGCCCGCCGGGCCACCACGCGGGCCCGGGCTTCTGCGGCGGCTACTGCTTCCTCAACAACGCCGCCATCGCCGCGCAGGCGCTGCGCGACGGCGGCCACGCCCGCGTGGCCGTGCTGGACGTGGACTACCACCACGGCAACGGCACGCAAACCGTGTTCTACGAACGGGCCGACGTGCTCACGCTCTCCCTGCACGGCGACCCGCGCACCGAATACCCCTTCTTCCTGGGCCACGCCGACGAGCGCGGCGCCGGCGCGGGCGAAGGCTTCAACCGCAACTGGCCGCTGCCGCGCGGCACGGGGCTGGCGACCTGGCGCGCCGCGCTCGACCAGGCCCTGCAGGCCGTGTCGGACTTTGGCGCCACCGCGCTCGTGGTGCCGCTCGGCCTGGACACCTTCGAGGGCGACCCGATCTCGGGCTTTCGGCTGCGCTCGGCCGACTACGCGGGCATTGGCGCGGCGCTGGCATCGCCGGGATTGCCGACGCTCTTCACCTTCGAAGGCGGCTATGCGGTGGCCGAAGTGGGCGTCAATGCGGTGAACCTGCTCGAAGGCTTCGAGCGCGCGGCCTGAGGCCGCGCGGGAAAAAGCGCCCTGCGGCGATCCACCGTCCGCAGGGCAAAAGGGGCGCCCGCCCGCGGGCCGCGCCCCTGAGGAGACCTCGGGGCGGCGGGGCTCAGGCGGCCTTGTAGAAGATGTAGTCGGCGCGGTACTGGACCACCTGCTTCGCGCCCAGGTTGGCCGCGCCACAGGCCATGGCCGGCGCCACGCCGCCCATGGTGGCCACACGCTGGACGTAGGTCACGCCTTGCATGGCACCCATGCCCATGGCCGGGTTGGCCTTGACCAGCTGCAGCGGGATGTTGCCGCTGCCGCCGGGGGCCACGGCCACCTGCGTGCCGGTGATCTTCGAGCCGTCCATGGACTCCCATGTGGCGGGCGGGCCGTAGTACTTGCCGACCTGCTTGCCGCCGCGGTCCATCAGGCGGGCGTCGGGGCCGGCGAAGACCCATTCGAACTGGCCCGCCATGCCCTGTTTGGCGCGGCATTCGTAGGTGATGTCGCCCGCGCCCACGGTCTCCATGGCCACGCGGTGGCCCGCCGGCACCTTCACCGCGTCGGGCAGGCCCGCCTGCGAGAACATCATGGGCTGGCCCCCCATCGAAGAGGCGCAGGCGGTCATGGCGAGAACGGCCGAGGCGGCCAGGGTGGTCTTGAGGATCATGGACATACTCCGGTCAAAGGTTGGGGAAGGGAAAGCCGGGCGGGTGCATGGCCCACCCGTGTTGGAATGGGTCTCAGGCGCCGAACGAGAGGGCGTTCGCGGGCAAGGGCCGGCCCAACGCGCTGCTGAGCACGGTGAAGTGCATGGTTTCGTCGGCGGCCAGCCGCGCGGCCACCTGGGCCAGCGCGCGGTCGCTCAGCGGCGGGATCACGCTCAGGTAGGCATTGGTCGCGCCCAGCTCCAGGCGCGCGGCCAGCGACAGCACGTCGGCCTGGCTCTTCAGCGAATCGGCCTTGAGGTTCGTGGCGTACTCGTCGAGCTTCTTCTCCGCCACGGGCTGGCCGCCGAGCTGGCGGATGGTGGCGGCCAGGGCGTCGCGGTGCGCCTTGTGGTGGCCCTGGAACTGCACCGCCACGTCGAGCACGGGCTTTTGCAGCAGGCCGCTGCCCGCGCCGAGCTGGTAGGCGTTGATGGCCTCGTGCTCCAGACCGAGCGCGATGTTGAGGATGTCGACGTCCTTGGCGACGTCGGCCTTCATGCCCTGGGCCAGGGCGGGCCGCCCGGCGAGCATCGCCAGGCCGACAGCGGACAGGGTGGCGCCGGTGCGCAGGAAGGCGCGGCGCGGGTCGAGGGAGGTGCTCATGGTCTTGTCTCTTGCAGTGGGTTTGAGGAGGGTGAGCGGCGGCCGTCGACACCAATACGCAGGCCGGCCCCGCACCGGATTCAGCGAACCCGACTGTTTTGCTGGGTTGTGCGCCTCCGCACGGTCGCGTTGAATCCACACGGGAAACACCGGCGTAGTGGTGGATGGAAACGCCCCCACAATGCGCCGCATGAGCGCCGACCCCGATGAACCCCTCATGGACCTGATCGACCGCATCGCCCGGCGCGACGAGGCCGCGCTGAAAGCGCTCTACGACCTCACCGCGCGCAAGCTCTATGGGCTGTCGCTGCGCGTGCTGGGCTCGGCCGAGGCGGCGGAGGACGCGCTGCAGGAGGCCTACCTGCAGGTCTGGCGCAGCGCGGGCGACTACCGCGCCACACTGAGCCCGCCCATGGCCTGGCTGGGCCTGATCGTGCGCAGCCGCTCGCTGGACCTGCTGCGCCGCCGCGCGGCCGATCGCGCCCACCTCACACAGGAGCTGGACGAGACCCTGGCCGACACGCTGCCGGGCGACGCGCCCAACCCCATGGACACCAGCCTGGCGAGCCAGCAGGCCTGGGCCATGCACCAGTGCCTGGGACAACTGGAGAACAAGCAGCGCGAAGTGATCAGCCTGGCCTACCTGCGCGACCTGAGCCACGGCGAGCTGGCCGAGCGCCTGGCGCTGCCGCTGGGCACCGTCAAGACCTGGATCCGCCGCGGCCTGGACAAGCTGCGCGACTGCATGGCCCGTTTCGCCTGAGGCCCGCGCCATGCAACTGCACCGCCACCCCGAACTGCTGCAGCGCCTGGCGGCCGCGCACGCCCTGGGCACGCTGCGCGGCGGCGCGCGGCGCCGCTTCGAGGCCATCGCGCGCGAACACCCCGCGGTGCGCGCGGCCGCCATCGAATGGCAGACCCGCGTGGCCAGCCTCAACGAGCTGCAGGCGGGCGCCGAGCCCGGGCCACAGGTGTGGACGCGCATCCAGAACCTGGTGCGCGCCGACGCCGAGGGCGCCGCCCTCGCGCGGCAGCGCCAAGGGGCGGCGGTGGCGCCGTCCACGGGTTGGTGGCACAGCCTGGCGCTGTGGCGCGGCGCCGGATTGGCCGGACTGTGCGCGGTGGCGCTGGCGCTGGCGCTGCTGCCCGCGCTGCGCGGCGAACTGGAGCGGCGCGGTGCCGAAGTGGCCGCGCTGCAGCGCCAGCTGCTGGCCACCCCCGACGTGCGCTACGTGTCCGTGCTCAACGACGACCAGGCCCGGCCGGCGGTGCTGATCACCTTCGACCCCAAGCACAACCGCCTGAGCCTGCAGCGCGTGGGCGGCTACCAGGAAGCGGCCGACCGCTCGCTGCAGCTCTGGGCGCTGCCGCCGGGCGCGGCGCCCCGCTCGCTGGGCGTGCTCACGCCCGAGCGCCTGCTGCAGCTGGCGGCCAGCGAAAGCGCGGTGCGCGAGGTGCCCGCGCTGGCCATCAGCCTGGAACCCCTGGGCGGCGTGCCCAGCGAGCGCGGCCCCACCGGGCCGGTGCTGTTCCACGGGCCGCTGATCCACAAGCAGATCTGAGGCGGCCAAAGAAAAAAGCCGGCGCGAGCGCCGGCTTTTTGACGAGAGGGTCAGGGCTTAGTAGCGCGGACCGTTGCTGCGGTAGCCACCGCCGCCGCCCTCTTTGGGGCGCGAGATGTTGACCACGATCTGGCGACCGTCCACCGACTGGCCGTTGAGGCCGTTGATGGCGGCTTGGGCCTCTGCCTCGGAGGACATCTCGACGAAACCGAAACCCTTGGAGCGGCCGCTGTCGCGGTCGGTCATGACCTTGGCCGAGGCCACGGCGCCGTATTCGGAGAAGTTGTGACGAAGCGAGTCGTCATTGACGGAGTAGGGCAGGTTGCCCACGTACAGTTTGCTGCTCATGACTGAGCCTTTCAGAGAAGCGGGCCGGCCTGCAATGGCACAGACGCCGCGAGAGAAGGTGGTTACCGCGTGATAGCGGGCCACCTGAGACGACCGCCGACCCGGGAAGGACCGGGCGGTCAGTGATCGGCCGTTCGAGACGGCGAAGCCCGCGATCCTACGCGCGAAGGCGGGATTCACCTAAGGATTTCGGCCATTCCGCGATTGGCCTGACCAACGGTCAGGCCCCTCCCTCATTGCCGCGCCGTGCGCACATTGGCCGGTGGCTGCTGCGGGTGGCTGCTGCGCCAGGGGTTGATGTCCAGCCCGCCGCGGCGCGTGTAGCGCGCGTAGACGCTCAGCTTGGCGGGCTTGCAGCGCGTCCACAGGTCCATGTAGATGCGCTCCACGCACTGCTCATGGAATTCGTTGTGGTTGCGAAAGCTCACCAGGTACTGCAGCAGGCCGGCCTGATCGATCTGCGGGCCGCTGTAGGCGATCTGCACGCTGCCCCAGTCGGGCTGGCCGGTCACCAGGCAGTTGCTCTTGAGCAGGTGGCTGACCAGGGTTTCGCTCACGGGCTGTTCGTCGAAGGCCGCCGTGAGCAGCTCGGGCGCGGGCTCGTAGCGCGTGCACTCCACGTCGAGCCGGTCCAGGCTCAGGCCGTCGAGTTCGTGGATGGGCTCGGCGTCGAAGCGATCGGGCGCCAGCAGCTTCACCCCCACGCCGGCCTGCATGGGCCCGCCATGCCAGACGGCCGCGCTCAGGTCGGCGCGCAGGCGATCGCGCACGGCGTCGGCGCTGTCGAAGGGCGTGTTGTTGAAGCTGTTGAGGTAGAGCTTGAAGGACTTGCTCTCCACGATGTGCGTGCTCTCGGCCGGCACGGTGATGTGCGCGATGGCCACCTGCGGCTTGCCGCGCGGGTTGAGCCAGGACAGCTCGTAGGCCGTCCACAGGTCGCAGCCCACGAAGGGTACGCCGCCGGCGATGCCGATCTCGCGCCGCTTGGTCTCGCGCGGCAGCGGGAAGATCAGCGAGGGGTCGTAGCGGTCGACGTAGGCCGAGGCCTTGCCCAGCTGCGATTGTTCGGGGGTGTTCTGGCTCATCTCGGCTTTAACTGAACTCTCGCTCGCGCAGCCACTTGGTGGCGACCCACTTTTCGCCCTCGAGCACCGGCGCGCCGCCGTGCAGGGTGCGCGTGCTCGGGTGCGGCCGGTCGTAGCTGAAGAAGACGGCGTGGCCGCGCACGGGCGCGACCTCCAGGCCGACGTCGGGGAAGGTGGTGCCACCGCCGCGCGCCGGTTCGTTGAGGTACATCACCAGCGTGGCCACGCGCTGGCCGCCGCGCTTGAGGATGGTGGGCGTGCCGGCCTCGTTGGGGTCGAAGTAGTCGTAGTGCGGCTTGTACTCGGCGCCCGGGCGGTAGTGCAGCACCTGCAGACCCTCGCCGTTTTCCATCGGCCAGCCCACCAGGCGCGCGATGCGCTGCTCCACGGCCGTGACCTCGGGCGTCTGGCCGCGCGCGAAGAACATGCCGCTGCTGGTGCGGTCGGGGTTGAGCTCCTCGCCGCCGGTGGCGGTCTGCACCGTGAGCGAGCGCGCCAGCCGGGGCTTGGCCGACTCGATGATGGCCTCGCACTCCTCGGCGCTGAGCAGGTTGCCGAGCACCACCACGCGCGGGTGGTTCATGTGGGTGATGATGTCCACCCAGCGGTCGCCGGCGTCGATGCGGCGCGGCGATGCCGAGGTGTCGATGACCGGCACCGCCGAGCCCTGGCCCACCACGCCCTGCACGGCCTCCCGCACCTCGGGGGCGGCCTGGGCCAGCGCGCCGGGCGAGACGGTGGACAGGTGCTCCAGCAAAGTGCGCTCCAGCGCGGCCTCGGCCACGCCGGCGTTCCAGCCGGCGTCGAGCATGGCCTTGAGCACGGACTCGGGCGTGCAGCCGGCGCTGGCCTGCTCGATGATCCAGCGGCGCAGTTCGGGCGTGACGGACTGGGACATGGCGGTCTCCGGTGTCGCTCTCAGGAGGTGGCCTCGCGCCGGAACACCAGCCGGTCGGGCCCGGACGCGTCGGGCGTGAAGCGGTAGCCCTCGAGGTCGAAGGCCTTGAGTTGCTCGGGCGTGCTGGCCTGGTGCCGCACGGCCCAGCGCACCATGAGCCCGCGCGCGCGCTTGGCCATGAAGCTGATGACCTTGTAGCCAGCGGGCTTGCGCTCCTCGAACACGCAGCTGACCACGCGCGGGCGCAGCACCTTCAGGTCCACGGCCTTGAAGTACTCCTCGCTGGCCAGGTTGATCACCACCGGGCTCTTGTCGGCCAGGGCGCGCTGATTCAGGTAGTCGGCGATGCGGCTGCCCCAGAAGGCGTAGAGGTTGGCGCCGCGCGGCGTCTTCAGGCGCGTGCCCATCTCCAGCCGGTAGGGCTGCATCCAGTCGAGCGGGCGCAGCACGCCGTACAGGCCGCTGAGGATGCACAGGTGCTGCTGCAGCCACTCCAGCTCGGTTTCGGAGAGGTTCTTGGCGTCCAGGCCGCCGTAGACGTCGCCATCGAAGGCCAGCACGGCCTGCTTGGCGTTCTTGGCGGTGAACTTCGGCACCCAGGCCTCGTAGCGCGCGGCATTGAGCGCGGCCAGCTTGTCCGACAGGTCCATGAGCGTGGCGATCTGCTGCGGCGTCTTGCGCTTGAGCACCTCGATCAGCTCGGCCGACTGCTCGACGAACAGCGGCTGGGTGTGCGCCTTCACATGGGGGGGCGTCTCGTAATCGAGGGCCTTGGCGGGCGAGATCAGGAATAGCATGGATGAACGGTGGAACCAGACGGGCCGACGGGAACCTCGATTATCGCGAAGCCCCGCCGCCGGCCCCCGCCCCAGGGCCATGTCCGCCGCCCAGAGAATTACGTTTTGCGAAATGCATTTCACTATGGTAAATTGCCAGCACCGTTCAAGGAGACCGCCATGACGCCTGCCATGCCCCGTGCCGACCTGCCCGCGCCGGCCCCGATCCAGCAACTGCACCACTACGCGTACCGCGCGCGCGACGCGGAGGAAACGCGGCATTTCTACGAGGACATCCTGGGCCTGCCGCTCTACCACATCATCCAGAGCGACTACGTGCCCAGCACGGGCGAGTACTGCCCGTACACGCACTTCTTCTTCCGGCTGCAGGACGGCTCCTTCATCGCCTTCTTCGATCTGGGCGACGATGAGGCGGCGCTGCCGAGCCCGAACACGCCGAAGTGGGTGAACCACATCAGCTTCCGGGTGAACACCGTCGGCGAGCTGGAGAACACCAAGGCGCGCCTGGAGGCGAGCGGGATCGAGGTGCTGGGGGTGACCGACCACCACATCTTCAAGAGCATCTATTTCTTCGACCCGAACGGCATCCGGCTGGAGCTGACGGCCCAGCTGGCCGACGAGTTCCAGATGCTGCAGGAAAGCAAGACCGCGCACGCCCGCCTGGGCGAATGGAACGCCCGCAAGGAGCAGTGGCGCAAGGAACGCGCCGCGGGCAAGAGCGCCGCGCCGCTCAAGCCGCAGCAGAACGACCGGCCCGAGGTGGCCGAGCGGGCCAAGGGTTGAAGGACGGCACCCATGTCGCTGAACACCTACCGGGACGTCGCCCACACCAATGGCTATGAGTTCACCCAGGGCGGCGGCTACGAGCTGCCCACCTACCCCTTCGTGCCGCCCCCGGAACTTCACGGCAAGGCGCCGGCCCGGCACCCCATCGTCATCGTCGGCGGCGGCATCACCGGCCTCACCCTGGCCTGCTCGCTCGCGCGGCTGGGCGTCAAGGCCATCCTGATCGACGAGGACGACACCGTCGGCGTCAAGGGCGCCTCCTCGCGCGGCATCTGCTACACGCAGAAGTCGCTGGAGATCTTCGAGCGCCTGGGCGTCTACGAACCCATCGCCGCCAAGGGCACGCAATGGAGCGTGGGCCGCACCTTCGCCGGCGACGACGAGGTCTACAGCTTCGACCTGCGCCAGCAGGGCAGCTTCAACCTCAGCCAGCAGCCGCCCTTCATCAATATCCAGCAGTTCTATATCGAGGCTTTCCTGGTCGACCGCATCCAGCAACTCGGCCACGTCGAGCTGCGCTGGCGCAACCGCCTCACCGCCTTCGAGCAGAACGAGCGGCTGGCCACGCTCACGGTGGAAACGCCCGCGGGCAGCTACCGCATCGAGGCCGAGCACGTCATCGACGCCACCGGCAGCAACAGCCCGCTGCGCAAGTGGCTGCAGGTGCCGTTCGACAGCAAGCGCGGCGACGACCGCTGGTGCATCGCCGACGTGCGCTTCAGCACCCGCCCGCCGACGGAGCGCCACACCTGGATCGAGGCGCCCTTCAACGAGAACCGCGCGGTCTGGCAGCACCTGATGGCCGACGACGTCTGGCGCATCGACTACCAGATGGCGCCCAACGCCGACCCCGCCCACGTGAGCCGCGAGGACGTGGTGCGCGAGCGCCTGGCGCGCCAGTTCGGCCCCGAGGTGGAGGTCGAGATCGTCTGGGTGGGCCCCTACGCCTACCGCAGCGAGTGCGTGCACCACATGCGCCACGGGCGCGTGTACTTCATGGGCGACTCGGCCAAGGTGGTCAGCCCCTTCGGCGCGCGCGGCGGCAACACCGGCGTGGCCGACGCCGACAACCTGGCCTGGAAGCTGGCCGCCGTGCTGCGCGGTCAGGCCGCGCCCGGCCTGCTGGACAGCTACGAGGACGAGCGCCTGGAGGCCGCGCGCGAGAACGTGCGCGTGACCAACCGCACCGCGCGCTTCCTGCGCCCGGCCGAGGGCATCGAGCGGGTCTACCGCGACGCGGCCATCGCCCTGGCCAAGCGCCATCCCTTCGCGCGCGCCCTCGTCAACACCGGCCGCATGGCCGTGGCGAACCCCTACACGCAATCGCGCATCGTGCAGTACGCCCCTGGCAGCGCCGCGGGCCAGTCGGTCCAGAACGTGGCGTTCCGCTGGGCCAATGGCCAGGCGGGCCGCATGAACCAGCTGCTGGACTGGGCCGGCGGCGAACTGCTGCTGCTGTGCTTCGGCGCGCTGGACGCGCCCGCGCTGCGCCGCCTGCGCGAGGTGCTGGCCACCACGCCGCTGCGCGCGGTGCAGGTGCCCGCCGGCCGTGCCCCGGCCCAAGCCAACGAACACGTCCGCGACCCGCAGGGCCACCTGCGCGGCGCCTGCGGCCTGGCCGAAGGCGACGAACCCGCCTGGGCCCTGGTGCGGCCGGACGGCTACCTCGCCGCCAGCGGCGGCACCATCGACGGCCGCTTGGTGCAGGCCATCGGCCTGACCCTGGGCCTCACCGGAGTGCACGCATGATCACCACCCCCCACTGGCAGGACGCCGACACCTTCTACGAGCAGTTGCTGGACGCGCAGGCCGGCCTGTCGCCCGATCAGCTCCAGGCCTTCAGCGCGCGCCTGGTCCTGCTGCTGGCCAATCAGGTCGGCGACGCGGCGGTGCTGGCCGAGTGCATCCAGGCGGCCCGAGAGGCCGCCTGAGAGAGGCACCAGGCCCCATGCCCCGGGGGGTGGCGGGCTAAAATGCCCGCTTCCCCCCGTCATCTCCAACGGCATCCCACGGGATGCCGTTGCCATTACTGGCGTCCCCCATGACCGACACCGTGCAGCAACCCGGCCTGGCCTCGCTGGCCAAGTCCTTCGAACCCGCCCCCATCGAAGCCCGCTGGGGCCCCTGGTGGGAGCAGCGCGGCGTAGGAAAGGCCGGGTTCCGCGGCACCGGCGAGGCCCAGGCCGGCGCGCCGGCCTTCTCCATCCAGCTGCCGCCGCCGAACGTGACCGGCACCCTGCACATGGGCCACGCGTTCAACCAGACCATCATGGACAGCCTCACGCGCTACCACCGCATGATGGGCGCGAACACGCTGTGGGTGCCGGGCACCGACCACGCGGGCATCGCCACCCAGATCGTGGTCGAGCGCCAGCTGCAGGAACAGGGCGTCAAGCGCCACGACCTCGGCCGCGAGGCCTTCACGCAGAAGGTCTGGCAGTGGAAGGAAAAGAGCGGCGACACCATCACCACGCAGATGCGCCGCATGGGCGACACCGTGGACTGGTCGCGCGAGTACTTCACCATGGACCCCGAGCTCTCGGCCGTGGTGACCGAGACCTTCGTGCGCCTGTACGAGCAGGGCCTCATCTACCGCGGCAAGCGCCTGGTCAACTGGGACCCGGTGCTCAAGTCGGCGGTGAGCGACCTGGAGGTGGAGAGCGAGGAGGAAGACGGCTTCCTCTGGCACATCCGCTACCCCCTGGCCGACGGCAGCGGTTCGGTGGTGGTGGCCACCACGCGCCCCGAAACCATGCTGGGCGACAGCGCCGTCATGGTGCACCCCGGCGATGAGCGCTACGCCGCCCTCGTCGGCAAGAAGGTCCGGCTGCCGCTGTCCGATCGCGAGATCCCCGTGATCGCCGACGACTACGTGGACGCCGCCTTCGGCACCGGGGTGGTGAAGGTCACCCCTGCGCACGACCACAACGACTACGCCGTCGGCCAGCGCCACGGCCTGCCTCAGATCGGCGTGCTCACCCTGGACGCGGCCATCAATCAGAACGCCCCCGAGAAGTACCGCGGCCTCGACCGCTTCGAGGCCCGCAAGGCCGTGGTGGCCGACCTCGAGGCCCTGGGCCTGCTGGTCGAGACCAAGAAGCACAAGCTCATGGTGCCGCGCTGCGCGCGCACCGGCCAGGTGGTGGAGCCCATGCTCACCGACCAGTGGTTCGTGGCCATGACCAAGGTCAGCGAGCAGGACCCCAGCGGCAAGAGCATCGCGCAGAAGGCGATCGACGCCGTCGACTCGGGCGAGGTGAAGTTCGTGCCCGAGAACTGGGTCAACACCTACGACCAGTGGATGAAGAACATCCAGGACTGGTGCATCAGCCGCCAGCTCTGGTGGGGCCACCAGATCCCCGCCTGGTACGACGAGGACGGTCGCGTCTACGTGGCGCGCAACGAGGCCGATGCCCAGGCCCAGGCCCCGGGCAAGACCCTCACGCGCGACCCCGACGTGCTGGACACCTGGTACTCGTCGGCGCTGGTGCCCTTCAGCACCATGGGCTGGCCGAACCAGAAGAGCGGCCCCACCGAAGACTACGACGTCTACCTGCCCAGCAGCGTGCTGGTGACGGGCTACGACATCATCTTCTTCTGGGTCGCGCGCATGATCATGATGACGACCCACTTCACGGGTCGCGTGCCGTTCCGCCACGTCTACATCCACGGCCTGGTGCGCGACGCCCAGGGCCGCAAGATGAGCAAGAGCGAAGGCAACGTGCTCGACCCGGTGGACCTGATCGACGGCATCGCCCTGGCGCCGCTGCTGGACAAGCGCACCACCGGCCTGCGCAAGCCCGAGACCGCGCCGCGCGTGCGCAAGGACACCGAGAAGGAGTTCCCCGAGGGCATTCCCGCCTACGGCGCCGACGCGTTGCGCTTCACCTTCGCGGCCCTGGCCTCGCTGGGCCGCAGCATCAACTTCGACAGCAAGCGCTGCGAGGGCTACCGCAACTTCTGCAACAAGCTCTGGAACGCCACGCGCTTCGTGCTGATGAATTGCGAGGGCCAGGACTGCGGCCTCGAAGAGCACACCAAGGCCGAATGCGCCGTCGGGCAGCCCTTCCACGGCTACCTCAGCTTCAGCCAGGCCGACCGCTGGATCAGCTCGACGCTGCAGCGCACCGAGGCCACCGTGGCCCAGGGCTTCGCCGAGTACCGCCTGGACAACGTCGCCAACGCCATCTACGACTTCGTCTGGAACGAGTTCTGCGACTGGTACCTGGAGATCGCCAAGGTGCAGATCCAGACCGGCGACGCCGCGCAGCAGCGCGCCACGCGCCGCACCCTGATCCGCACGCTGGAGGCGATCCAGCGCCTGGCCCACCCCATCATTCCCTTCATCACCGAAGAGCTGTGGCAGAAGGTGGCGCCGGTGGCCGGGCGGGCCGGCGAATCGGTGGCGCTGGCCGCCTACCCGGTGAGCCAGCCCGAGCGCATCGACGAGGCCGCCGAAGCCCACGTGGCGCGCCTGAAGAAGCTGGTGGACGCCTGCCGCACGCTGCGCGGCGAGATGGGCGTGTCACCGGCCCAGCGCCTGCCGCTCTACGCCGTGGGCGACGCCGCCTTCCTGCGCGGTGCCGCGCCGGTGCTGCAGTCGCTGGCCAAGCTGGCCGAGGTGCGCGTGTTCGACGACGAGGCCGCCTGGGCCCAGGCCGCGGGCGCCGCGCCCGTGGCGGTGGTGGGCGACGCCCGCCTGTGCCTGTTCATGGCCATCGACGTCGCGGCCGAGAAGGTCCGCCTGGGCAAGGAAGCCGCCCGCCTGCAGGGTGAGATCGCCAAGGCCCAGGGCAAGCTGGGCAACGAGGGCTTCGTGGCGCGCGCGCCAGCGGCGGTGATCGAGCAGGAAAAACAGCGCCTGGCCGACTTCGGCGCCACGCTGGAGAA
Source organism: Hydrogenophaga borbori (assembly GCF_003417535.1). GTDB lineage: Bacteria > Pseudomonadota > Gammaproteobacteria > Burkholderiales > Burkholderiaceae_C > Hydrogenophaga > Hydrogenophaga borbori. The sequence continues at coordinate 74,509 of NZ_QVLS01000007.1, read as the reverse complement.
GGTGAAGGCCCAGTTGGCGCGCCTGGGCTGAGCCTGGGGTGCCGCGGAACCGGCTGGGCCGGGGCCGCTGGCACCGCCCCCTCTCAGGGGCGCGCGCGCCACGCGGCGGGGGTCAGTCCCTGGACAGCGCCGCGAGCGAGGCCCATTGCGAGGGTGAGGCCGACTGCGGCGGGTCGCCCGACTCGGGGAAGCCCAGGCTGTCGAGCATGGAGAAATCGCTGCTGCCCGGCTCGCGGCGCGCGTCGTCGGGCGACAGGGTTTCGTGGATGCGGTGGGCCAGGTACCAGCTCGCCCGCAGCTTGGCCTCGCGCGTGTGCGAACCCAGGCGCGGCGTGAGGTGCAGGTTGGGGATGCCGTAGAGCGGCGAACCGGGCGCGGCGAACTGGGCGTTGGCGCCGTCCAGCAGGCAGGCGTCGATGCGACCGTCACACAGGGCCAGGGCCAGGGCCTCGGGGTCGAACAGCGCGCTGCGGCTCACGCCCACCCAGAGCTGGCCGGGCTTGCAGTGGTTGAGCAGGCGCTCGTTGATCCAGCCCTTGAAGCGCGAGGCATAGACCATTTGCAGCGAGATCGCGTCGGCGCGCTCCAGCAGCTCGTGCAGGGGCACGGGCTCCACGTGCAGCTTGCCCCAGAGCTCGGCGGCGTGGTGCACGGCCGGGTCGTAGCCCAGCACGCGCACGCCCAGGCTGCGCAGCATGGGCGCCAGGGTGTGCGCCACCGGCGCCAGGCCCAGCAGGCCCACGGTGCTGCCCGCCAGTTCACGGCCCATGCGCACCTGGCCCAGCTTGCGGCCCAGCAGCGCGCTCACCATGCCCCGCCGGTACAGCATCAGCAGGCCATACAGCAGGTACTCGGCGTTGGAGCGCACGGTGGCGCTGCGCGCCTGCAGCACCCGCACGCCGCGCTGCGCGCAAGCGTTGAGGTCGGTGTTGTCGCTGGAGATCTGCATGCGCGCGACCATCATGAGGTGGGGCGCATGGTCGAGGAATTCCTGGGAGACCACCACATGCGGCGGCAGCACCACGGCGCGCGCCTCGGCCAGCGCGCGGCGCAGTTCGGCGGGGTCGTCCGCCAACTCGGGAAGGTAGACCACGTCATGGCGCTCCTGCAGCCACGCCAGGGCTTCGGGCACCAGCGGGTCGACGAGCAGGACGTCCATGGGAGTGGCCATCAGCGCCGTTTCAGCACCGACACGAAATCGCCGCCCAGCGTTTCCTGGTGGACGAGCAGGTTGCCGGTCTGCTTGGCGAAGGCCTGGAAATCGCGCACCGAGCCGGCGTCGGTGGCCACCACCTTCAGGGTCTGGCCGCTGTGCATCTCGGCCAGGGCTTTCTTGGCCTTCAGGATGGGCAGCGGGCAGTTCAGGCCCCGGGCGTCGAGTTCTCGGTCAGCAGCGATCATGAAGGCAGGGCTCCGTCTGGGTAACGGCGCATTTTAGGCCGCGTCGGCCTTTGGTGTGTCGTCCAGGAATTGCGGCTGGAAGCCCCGTGACATAAGCCACTGGGCCAGGGCCAGCCCCGTACCCGCGCGCCAACAGCGCACCGCCGCCGGCTCCAGCAGCCGGTACTCCGACAGCTCGGGCGACAGGCGCACCTCGCCCCGGCAGCGGGCGTGGTAGGTGATGATGACCTGGTTCATGCGCTGGAAATCGTGCACGGCCACCAGGCTCAGGGCCTCGGTGTCCAGCGAGGTTTCTTCGGCGATCTCCCGGCGGATGCCCTCCTCCGGCGTCTCGCCGGCTTCCATGAACCCGGTGATCAGCCCGAAAAAGCGGCCCGGCCAGGCGGCGTTGCGCGCCAGCAGGACCCGCCCGTCGAGCTCGACGATGGCCGCCAGCACCGGCGTGGGGTTGTTCCAGTGGGTGTAGCCGCAGGCCGGGCAACGCAGGCGCCGCTTGTCGCCGCCGTCCTCGGCCTGGACGATGAACTGCAATTCGGCCGCGCATTGCGGACAGAACCGAAACTCGCCAGCCATATGGGCCATCAGGCGCCTGATCCAGGCATGCCGCGGAACCGGTCTTGCCGGACCTCAGGCATGGCCCCCTCGAGGGGGTCGTGCGAAACGCGGCGGGGGTGTTTCATGTCAGGCGGGAAAGACGCCGGTGGACAGGTAGCGGTCGCCACGGTCGCAGACCACGAACACGATGGTGGCGTTCTCGACCTGGCGCGACACCTGCAGGGCCGTCCAGAGCGCGCCGGCGGCGGAGATGCCGCCGAAGATGCCTTCCTCGCGCGCCATGCGCCGGGCCATGTCCTCGGCGTCGGCCTGCGAGACGTAGATCATCTCGTCGACCGCCTTGGGGTCGTAGATCTTCGGCAGGTATTCCTGCGGCCATTTGCGAATGCCGGGGATGCGTGAGCCCTCGCTGGGCTGGGCGCCGACGATGCGCACGGCCGGGTTCTTTTCCTTGAGAAAGCGCGAGACGCCGGTGATGGTGCCGGTGGTGCCCATGGCACTCACGAAGTGGGTGATGCGCCCGCCCGTCTGCTCCCACAGCTCGGGGCCGGTGGTCTCGTAGTGGATGCGCGGGTTGTCGGGGTTGGCGAACTGGTCGAGCACCCGGCCCTTGCCATCGGCCTGCATCTTGTCGGCCAGGTCGCGCGCGGACTCCATGCCGCCGCTCTTGGGCGTGAGGATCAGCTCGGCGCCGAAGGCCTTCATGGTCTGGGCGCGTTCGATGGACAGGTCCTCCGGCATGATGAGCACCATGCGGTAACCCTTGATGGCCGCCGCCATGGCCAGCGCGATGCCGGTGTTGCCGGACGTGGCCTCGATCAGGGTGTCGCCGGGCTTGATGTCGCCGCGCTCCTCGGCGCGCCGGATCATGGACAACGCAGGCCGGTCCTTCACCGAACCGGCCGGGTTGTTGCCTTCCAGTTTGGCCAGGATGACGTTGCCGCGCGGGCCGTTGTCCGCCGCGCCGATGCGCTGCAGCGCCACCAGCGGCGTGCGGCCGACGGCGTCTTCGATGGTGGGGTATTGCATGGCGCCACTGTGCCATAATCCGCGCCCTTGCTCGGGCCGAAGTGGCGAAATCGGTAGACGCAGCGGATTCAAAATCCGCCGCCGCAAGGCGTGCCGGTTCGAGTCCGGCCTTCGGCACCACCAGAGCAAGCCCCGCAACCAGCCCGCTCCACGCGGGCTTTTTGTTGGCCGCTCGCCGGCCTCAGCCGCGCAGGCCGTCGGCCACGGTGGGGTAGCGCAGCCGCAGCCCCAGCTCGAACTTTAGGCGCTGGTTGCGCAGGCGGCGCGATTCGCTCATGAAGCTCAGCAGCATCAGCGGCAACTGGTCCTGCGCCGTGTCGCGCGGCACGCGGGGCGGGCGTGGCAGGCCATAGAGATCGGCCGCGAGGTCGAAGTAGTCGCCCATCTTGAGTTCGCTGTCGTCCACCACGTTGACCACGCGCTGCGCGCGGCCGCGCCACAGCGCCAGCGCGCAGGCCCGCGCCAGGTCGTCGGCGTGGATGTGGCTCGTGTAGACGTCGTCCTCGGCGCGCAGCACGGGCGTGCCGCGCTGCAGCCGCTCGCGCGGCGTGCCGCCCTCGCGGTCGTTGGCGTAGATGCCCGGGATGCGCAGCACGCTGGCGCGCACGCCCAGGGCGCGGCCCAGCCAGCGCACGCGGTCCTCCGCGTCCACGCGGCGCGCCGCGCGCGGGGTGCGCGGCCGCGCAGGCTGCGACTCGCTGGTCCAGGCGCCGCCGCGGTCGCCATAGACGCCGGTGGTGGAGCCGTAGACCAGCGCCAGCGGCGGCGTGCGCTGCGCGAGCGCGTGCACCAGGGCGCGCGTGCGCGGGTCGATGCGCCAGTCGGCCATGTCCTGCGAAGGCGGCGGCGCCAGGTGCAGCACGCGCGTGGCCAGGCCGGCCAGGCGGCGCAGGCTGCGCGCATCGTCCAGGTCGCCCCGCAAAGGCACCAGGCCCGCCGCGCGCAGGCCGGGCACGCGCTCGGGGCTGGAGGTGAGCGCCAGCAGGCGCGCGCGCCGACCGGCGCCCAAGGCGCCGGCCGCTCGCAGGCCGACGTCGCCACAGCCCACGATCAGTACCCGTTCACGCCGGAAGCGCGCGGGCAAGGCCCCAAGGAAACTCATGCAAAACGGGTTTTTGCGACAATGCGCGGTTGCTTGGAACGGAGCGCGCCACCGGAGCGCGCCCCTCGACAGAAAGAAGACGGCGAGTATGACATTCACGATCACGGTGCAGCCCAGCGGGCGCGCCTTCACCGCCAACCCCGACGAAGCCATGCTGGCCGCCGGCATCCGCCAGGGCATCGGCCTGCCCTATGGCTGCAAGGACGGCGCCTGCGGCTCCTGCAAGTGCAAGCTCGTGTCGGGCACCGTGGTGCACGGGCCGCACCAGGCCAAGGCCCTGTCGGCCGACGAGGAGGCCGCGGGCTACGTGCTCACCTGCTGCGGCGTGGCCCACAGCGACGTGGTGCTGGAGTCGCGCCAGGTCACCGAACTCGGCGCCTTCCCCATCAAGAAGATGCCCGCGCGCGTCAACAGCCTCACGCGCGCCTCGCACGACGTGATGGTGGTGCGCCTGCAGCTGCCCGCCAGCGACACCTTCCAGTACCGCGCGGGCCAGTACGTGGAGTTCATCCTGCGCGACGGCGACCGCCGCAGCTACTCCATGGCCAACGCGCCGCACACGCAGGCCGAGGCGCCCGGGCTGGAGCTGCACCTGCGCCACATGCCCGGCGGCAAGTTCACCGACCAGGTCTTCTCCACCATGAAGGAGAAGGACATCCTGCGCATCGAAGGCCCCTTCGGCAGCTTCTTCCTGCGCGAGGACAGCGACAAGCCCATGGTGCTGCTCGCCTCCGGCACGGGCTTCGCCCCCATCAAGGCCATCGTCGAGCACATGCGCTTCAAGGGCATCCAGCGCCCCGCCACCCTGTACTGGGGCGGCCGCCGCCCGGCCGACCTGTACCAGAGCGCCTGGATCGAAGAACAGCTGGCCGCCATGCCGAACCTCAAGTACGTGCCCGTGGTGTCCGACGCCCAGCCCGAGGACGGCTGGACCGGCCGCACAGGCTTCGTGCACCGCGCCGTGCTGGAAGACCACGCCGACCTCAGCGGCTTCGAGGTCTACGCCTGCGGCGCGCCCATCGTGGTCGAATCGGCCAAGCGCGACTACGTGGCGCAGGCCGGCCTGCCCGAGGAGTGCTTCTACGCCGACGCCTTCACTTCCGCCGCGGACAAGGTCTGAACACCCCCACCCCTTAGGAGACACCGCATGATTTCCCGCCGCCAAGCCATCGCCCTCACCGCCACCGCGCTCGCGCTGCCCGCCTGGGCACAGGCCCGCACCACGCGCATCGTGGTGCCCTTCGCGGCCGGTGGGCCGATCGACGTGACGGCGCGTGTCCTGGCCGACGCGGTGAAGGACTCGCTGGGCACGGTGATCATCGAGAACCGACCCGGCGCCGGCGGCAACATCGGCGTGAGCCAGGTCGCCAAGGCCGCACCCGACGGCCTGACCCTGGGCATCGCCACCACGGCCTCGCACGGCATCAACCCCTGGCTGTTCAAGCAGCTGCCCTACGACCCGGCGAAGGATTTCGCGCCCGTCACGCAGATGCTGCGCGTGCCCAACGTGCTGGTCATGAACGCCGAGACCGCGCAGCGCCTGAACATCCAGAGCGTGCGCGACCTCATCCGCTACGGCAAGGCCAACCCGGGCAAGCTCAACTATGGCTCGGGCGGCAACGGCAGCGCCGGCCACCTGGCGGGCGAGCTGTTCAAGAACCAGGCCGGTGTGTTCGCGGTGCACATTCCCTACAACGGCGGCAACCCGGCGCAGCTGGGGCTGCTGTCGGGCCAGGTCGACTTCAACTTCGACAACCTCGCCACCGCGGCGGCCAACATCCGCGCGGGCAAGCTCAAGGCCCTGGCCGTCACCACCGCGCAGCGCAGCGGCGTGATGCCCGAGGTGCCCACCGTGGCCGAGACCCTGCCCGGCTTCGAGATCGACACCTGGTGGGGCCTGGTGGCCCCGGCCGGCACGCCAGCCGACGTGGTGTCGCAGCTCAACGCCGCCTTCACCAAGGCCCTGCAGTCGCCGGACGTGAAGGGCAAGTTCGCGGCGCTGATGGCCGAGCCGGCGCCCAGCACACCCCAGGCCTTCGGCGAGTTCATGGCCCGCGAGCGCGCCAAGTACGAGCGCTTGGTCAAGCTCAGCGGGGCCAAGGTGGACTGAATTCGAACGCCACACGCGACAAGGGCGCCCTCGGGCGCCCTGTTTTTTTGCGTGGCCGGTGCTTGCTCAGCCCTTGAGCAGCAGCTTCACATCGTCGGCCAGCGACTGCGCGCCGCTGTTGTAGCGGTTGTAGAGGCGGATGCGTCCCGTCGTGTCGTACACGTAGCTGCCCGCCGAGTGGTCCATGGTGTAGCTCGTGGGCGTCTTGCCCTCGACCTTCTTGTAGTAGACCTTGAAGCTCTTGGCCACGGCCTCCAGCTCGCCGGGCGCTGCGTACAGCGCGAGGAAGCTCGGGTCGAACTGGGTCACGTACTGCCTCATCACCTCGGGCGTGTCGCGCTCGGGGTCCACGCTGATGAACAGACCCTGGAAGCGATCGCCGTCGGCCCCCAGCAGGCGCTTGGCCTCGGCCATCTCGGTCATCGAGGTGGGGCACACGTCGGGGCATTGCGTGAAGCCGAAGAAGATCACCACCACCTTGCCCTTGAAATCGGCCAGCGTGCGCTTCTGGCCGTTGTGGTCGGTGAGCGAGAAGCCGGTGGCGTAGTCGGCGCCGGTGATGTCGATCCCTTTGAACGCCGGCGGCGACTCGGAGCACGCGGCCAGCAACAGGGAAGCGGCGCCAGCGGCCATCAGGCGGCGGCGGGAGACGGTGGTCTTCACCATGGCAGGTAGTGGTCGATGAGCAGCGCCGCGAAGAGCAGCGACAGGTGGATGAGCGAGAAGCGGAAAGTCTTTCGAGCCAGGGCGTCGGAATAGTTCCGCCACAGCGCGAAGGCGTAGCCGCAAAAGCCCAGGCCGAGCGCGAGCGCACTCGCCAGGTAGAACCAGCCGCTCATGCGCAGCATGAAGGGCAGCAGCGTGGCCGCCAGCAGCACGAAGGTGTAGAGCAGGATCTGCAGGCGCGTGAACTCGGAACCGTGCGTCACCGGCAGCATCGGCAGGCCGGACTTGCGGTAGTCCTCCACGCGGTAGAGCGCCAGCGCCCAGAAGTGCGGCGGCGTCCAGAGGAAGATGATGAGAAAGAGCACCAGCGCCTCCGGCGCGACGGTGCCCGTCATGGCCGCCCAGCCCAGCACCGGCGGCATGGCGCCCGATGCCCCGCCGATCACGATGTTCTGCGGCGTGAGTGGCTTGAGGATGACGGTGTAGATCACCGCGTAGCCCACGAAGGTGGCGAAGGTCAGCCACATGGTGAGCGGGTTGACCCAGAACCAGAGGATGGCCGAGCCGACCGCACACAGCGCGGCCGAGAACGTGAGCGTCTGCCAGTTGGTGAGCTCGCCCTTGGCCGTGGGGCGCCAGGCGGTGCGCTTCATCTTCGCGTCGATGTGCTGCTCGACCACGCAGTTGAAGGCCGCCGCCGCGCCGGCCACCAGCCAGATGCCCAAACAGGCGATGGCCGCGAGACGCACCTGCGGCCAGCTCGGCAGGCCGGGCACGGCGAGCACCATGCCGATGAGCGCGCAGAACACGATCAGCTGGATCACGCGCGGCTTGGTCAGCGCGTGGAACTGGCGCCAGGTCGACGGCAGGGGCAAGGGATGCACTTCTGTGTTCACTGGACAACCTCCGCGCGGCGCGTGGCGGCCACGGCGCCCGTGAACGCGATCACCAGCGCAGCGGCGCCGCCGGTGTGCCCCACGGCGGCCAGCAGCGGCCAGCCGAGCACGACGTTGCTGAGACCGGTGAGGAACTGCCAGGCGCACAGGGCCACGAGCACGCGCGCGAAGCGCTGGAGTCCCGGCACGCGCCACAGCGCCCAGGCCAGCGCCAGCAACAGCGCGAACACGGCGTAGGCCATGAGGCGGTGCACGTAGTGGATGGCGGTGAGCGCCGGGAAGGTGATGGCCTCGCCCGCGTGGTTGGCCCCCAGCTCGCGCCAGAGCGTGAAGCCCTCGCGCAGGTTCATGGCGGGCCACCAGCTGCCCTGGCAGGTGGGGAAATCGCGGCAGGCGAGCACGGCGTAGTTGGTGCTGACCCAGCCACCCAGCGCGATCTGCAGCCACACCAGCGCGAAGGCGGCCAGCAGCCAGCCGCGCTGCGCCGCGCCGATGGGCGCGGGGCCGGCGCTGCCCGGCTCGCCCAGGCGGTAGGCCACCGCCTGCGCGCGCAGCAGCGCCAGCAGCACCAGGCCGCCCAGCAGGTGCAGGGTGACGATGGCGGGGAAGAGCTTCATGGTCACCGTGAACGCGCCGAAGGCACCCTGCAGACAGACCCAGGCCAGCGTGACCACCGGCCAGACCCAGTGCACGTGGATGCGCCGGCGCTCGATCCAGCTGCCCACGGCCAGCACGATGATCAGCACGCCCACGCCGGTGGCGAGGTAGCGGTGGACCATCTCGATCCAGGCCTTGGAGAAGGTGACCGGGCCGGTGGGCATGGCCGACTGCGCGGCCGAGATGTCGGCGTGCGCGCCGAGCGGGCTGGCCGCGCCGTAGCAGCCGGGCCAGTCGGGACAGCCCAGGCCGGAATCGGTGAGGCGCGTGAAGGCGCCGAACAGCACCAGGTCGAAGGTGAGGAAGAGCGTGACCAGGGTCAGCACGCGCAGGCGCTGCGCGGGGCTGGCCTGGCGGTGCTTGAGGCCGATCCAGACCAGCGGGCCGAACGCGATCGCGATGCCCAGCAGCATCATGCGCGTGAGCGGCGCGAGGTCCACCAGGGAAGACGGGGCGTCCATGCGATCAGCCGCCGTGGTGTTCGCCGTTGGCGCCGCGGCCGGGCTGGTCCCAGGCCGAGGAGGCGCGCAGCAGGCGGTCGAGGTCGCGCTTGGCGCGTGTGGGGTCGATGTCGGCCGGGAAGCGCAGCATCCAGTGGCCCAGCGGGTCGACCACGTAGAGGTGGTCTTCCAGGCGATGGCCGGGCGCGGGCTGCAGCCACTGCGCCAGCGCAGCGGCGTCGACGTGCAGCACGGTGGCAGCGGCCGTCGCGGCTTTCAGCGGCTCGCGCAGCTCGCTGGCGCCGGTGCGCAGCCAGACCCAGTCGAGGCGGTCTTTCTCGCGGCCCAGGGTCTCACGCAGCTGGCGCTGCAGGTACAGGTGCTTCTCGCAGGCGGCGTCGCAGGCGCTGTCGGCCACGCTGACCAGCAGCCACTGGCCTTCCAGCGCGCTCAGGGGCACGGAGCGGCCCTGGGCGTCGGTGCCGCTGATCGCCGGCAGCAAGGGCTGCGCCGCGATGAGTTCGCCGTAGTTGCGGCGGCCCTCCGGCCGGATCACGTAGTAGGTGAGGTACGAAGCGATGACGGGCGAGGCGCAGACCAGCAGGATGGCCAGCATCTTCCAGCGGCCGGTGCGTGTGGCGGCGGCGCGCTCGGCGTCGCCGCGGTCGGGCGTGGGCAGGCTGTGCACCGTCAGCGTCAGGGGTTCATCGGGCGTCTGGGCCATGGAGGCGGGCGCGTTGGCGGCGGGGTTGAATGATCTGGAACCAGAGGTAAAGGCCAGCGACCAGGGTGCACAGGGCGAACCACTGGAAGGCGTAGCCGTGGTGTTTGCTCACGTCGACGGCCGGCAGCGGCCATTGGCGGCGCAGCGGGCCCTCGTCGTCGCCCGTTTGCTGAACCGAGGGGTCCAGCAGCGCCAGCCCGGTTTCCAGGCGGTAGGCAGCGGGGTCGATATTTTGCCGGATGGCCCCGGTGCCGGCCTCGCCGAACTGGTAAAGGCGCCCGGGCGGCGGGGCCAAGCGGCCCTGCACGGTCACCTCGCCCGCGGGGGTGTCGACGTCGGGCACGCGCGCGCGGTCGTGGAAGTCGCGCGGCACCCAGCCGCGCTGCACCAGCACCACGCGCTCGCTGCCGCTCAGGCGCAGCGGCGTGACCAGGAAGAAGCCCACGCGGCCGTCCATCTGGCGGTTGTCCAGGAACACGTTGTGGCGCGCGATCCATTGGCCTCGCAGGCGCACCGGCCGGTACAGGCCGGCGGAGGGGTCGGTCTGCGCCAGCAGCGCGGCGTTGTCCCAGGCGGGCAGCTCGGCGCGCGACAGGATGGCGGCCTGCAGCGCGGTCTTCTGCCGCGCGCGGTCGAGCTGCCAGAGACCCAGCGACGCGGTCGCGGCCATGGTGAGCGCCGTGGCCACGGTGACGACCAGGAATCGCGCGCGGCTCATCGCCCGTCCTCCGCGCGGCCTTGTCCGACAGCGGCGCGCGGCCGGCCCCGGATAATGCGGGCCATGAAATACGTGGTGATCGTGGCTTTCGTGGCCATCATCGGCAGCCTGGCCGCGGCGCTGGTGTTCATGATGCGCGGCGGCGTGCACGACGGCAGCGAGGGCGAGGCCCCGCGCAAGCGACAGATGGCGCGCGCCCTGGCCTTTCGCGTGGGCTTTTCCGTGCTGCTGTTCGTGCTGGTGCTGGTGGCGTATTTCATGGGCTGGATCCAACCGACCGGCCTGCCCGTGCAACGCTGAGCCCGGCGCGCCGGCACCGAAAGAAAAAAGCGCCTCGCGGCGCTTTTTTCATGGGGCGAACGTCCCGGGGCGGGCATTACATCCAGTAGACGAGGATGTACAGGCCCAGCCAGACCACGTCCACGAAGTGCCAGTACCAGGCCGCACCTTCGAAGCCGAAGTGGCGCTCGGCGGTGAAGTGGCCCTTGTGCAGACGCAGCGTGATGAACAGCAGCATGAGCATGCCCACGAACACGTGGAAACCGTGGAAGCCGGTGAGCATGAAGAAGGTGGAGCCGAAGATGCCCGAGCTGAGCTTGAGGTTCAGGTCGGCGTAGGCGTGCGCGTATTCGTAGCCCTGCACCAGCAGGAAGACGAAGCCCAGCAGCACGGTGATCCACATGAAGCCGATGGTCTTGGCGCGTTGGCCGGCCTGCAGCGCGTGGTGGGCGATGGTCAGCGTGACACCCGAGGTGAGCAGCAGGGCCGTGTTGATGGTGGGCAGCCAGAACGGGCCCACGGTCTGGAAGGGCTCGACGATGTTGCCCGGCGACGCGGTGGCGCCGGCCTGCAGGCTGGGCCACACGGCCGAGAAGTCGGGCCAGATCAGCGCGTTCTCGATGCTGCCGAGGTTGGGCACCGAGTGCGCGCGCGCCCACCACAGAGCGGTGAAGAAGGCACCGAAGAACATCACCTCGGAGAAGATGAACCAGCTCATGCTCCAGCGGAACGAGAGGTCGATCTTGCGGCCGTACATGCCGGTCTCGCTCTCGTGCACGGCGTCGCGGAACCACTGGAACAGCACGAACAGCCAGAAGGCCAGGCCGAAGGCGAGCGCGTACGCACCCCAGCCGTGGCCGTTGACCCATTGGGCAGCGCCCAGGATCACGAAGAAAAGGCCGATGGCGGCCATGACCGGATGACGCGACGGTCCGGGGACGAAGTAGTACGGCGTCGAGCCATGGGATGCTGCGGACATGCTGCTCACTCCTGTTGTGCTATCGCTGTGTCGATGTCAATGAATAGTCTGCGCGGGTCGCCGCCCTCATCCGGCGACCCAATTCACCAGCGCGATGAGCGCGCCGACGAAGATGAAGGCCATCACCAGGCCCACCGCCACCAGGTGCAGCGGGTTGAGGCGCTTGATGTCCTTCTCGTACTCGCCGCGCTGGCGCAGGCCCAGAAAACCCCAGAGCACCGCCTTGACAGTGCTCATCAGGGACCCGGACTGCGGCGGCGTGGCCATGCGGTTCACGCGCCCCCCTGCTGCGCCTTGGCGTCGGGCGCCAGGGCGGCCGCATCGGGCGCCGGTGGTGTCTTGCCGCCCACCTCGAAGAAGGTGTACGACAACGTGATGGTGGTGACGTCCTTGGACAGGCGCGGGTCGATCACGAAGGCCACTGGCCACTCCTTCTTCTCGCCAGGCGCAAGCGTGTACTGCGTGAAGCAGAAGCACTCGAGCTTGTTGAAAAAGGCAGCCGCCTGCTTGGGCGCGTAACTCGGGATGGCCTGCGCGGCCATGGTGCGGTTCTGGATGTTCTGGAACTCGTACAGCACCGTGGTGAGTTCACCCGGGTGGACCTGGAGCGAACGCACGGCGGGTTTGAAATTCCAGGGGCCGCGCACATTGGTGTCGAACTCGACGGTGATGGTGCGGCTGCGATCCACCTGCGTATTGGCGGGCAACTGGGCCGCGCCGGGAATGCGCGTCTCCGACACCGCCAGCACGTTGATGCCCAGGGCCTCGCAGATGTGGCGGTAGATCGGCACCAGCGCGTAGCCGAACGCGAACATGCCCAGCGCGATCACGCAGAGCTTGCCCACGATCTTGAGGTTTTCCTGGCGCAGACCCATCGACACGCTCCGCTCAGCCGCCCAGCAGCACCATCTTGGCCACGAAGCCGAGGAAGAAGACCACGGCCACCGAGGCCAGGATCAGGCCCAGGCGCGCGTTGCTCTTTTTCTGTTCAGGCGTCATGGCGTGGCGTGCGAGGCGTTCAGCCGATCACCTTGGTGGCGGTGGCATCGAGCTTGGGCGGGTTCTCGAAGGTGTGGAAAGGCGCCGGCGAGGGCACTTCCCATTCCAGGCCTTCGGCCGCGTCCCAGGGCTTCTGAGGGGCCTTCTCGCCCTGGCCGCGCATGGCAGGCAGCACCACGGCGAGGAAGAAGTACACCTGCGCGAAACCGAAGCCGAAAGCGCCGATGGACGCAATCATGTTGAAGTCGGCGAACTGCATGGGGTAGTCGGCGTAGCGGCGGGGCATGCCGGCCAGACCCAGGAAGTGCATCGGGAAGAAGGTGATGTTGAACGAGATCATCGACCACCAGAAGTGGATCTTGCCGCGGGTCTCGCTGTACATCACGCCCGTCCACTTGGGCAGCCAGTAGTAGAGGCCGGAGAACATGGCGAACAGCGAACCGGCCACCAGCACATAGTGGAAGTGCGCCACCACGTAGTAGGTGTCCTGCATCTGGATGTCAATCGGCGCGACCGACAGGATCAGGCCGGTGAAGCCGCCCACGGTGAACACGAAGATGAAGCCCACGGCCCACAGCATCGGGGTCTCGAAGGTCATCGAGCCTTTCCACATGGTCGCGACCCAGTTGAAGATCTTCACGCCCGTGGGCACGGCGATCAGCATCGTGGAGTACATGAAGAAGAGCTGGCCCGTCACCGGCATGCCGGTGGTGAACATGTGGTGCGCCCACACGACGAAGGACAGGATGGCGATCGAGCCGGTGGCGTACACCATGGAGGCGTAGCCGAACAGCTTCTTGCGCGCGAAAGCGGGCACGACCTGGCTCACGATGCCGAAGGCCGGCAGGATCATGATGTAGACCTCGGGGTGGCCGAAGAACCAGAAGATGTGCTGGTACATCACCGGGTCGCCGCCGCCGGCGGGGTTGAAGAAGCTGGTGCCGAAGTGACGGTCGGTCAGCGTCATGGTGATGGCGCCGGCCAGCACGGGCATCACGGCGATCAGCAGGTAGGCGGTGATGAGCCAGGTCCAGCAGAACATGGGCATCTTCATCAGCGTCATGCCGGGCGCGCGCATGTTCAGGATGGTCACGATGATGTTGATCGAGCCCATGATCGACGAGGCGCCCATGATGTGCATGGCGAAGATGCCGGCGTCCATCGAGGGGCCCATCTGCAGCGTGAGCGGCGCGTAGAGCGTCCAGCCCGCGGCGGGCGCGCCGCCGGGCATGAAGAACGAGCCCACGAGCATCAGGGCCGCCGGAATGAGCAGCCAGAAGCTCAGGTTGTTCATCCGCGCGAAGGCCATGTCGGAGGCCCCGATCTGCAGCGGGATCATCCAGTTCGCGAAGCCCACGAAGGCCGGCATGATGGCGCCGAACACCATGATCAGGCCGTGCATGGTGGTGAGCTGGTTGAACAGCTCGGGGTTCACCAGCTGCAGGCCGGGCTGGAACAGCTCGGCGCGGATGCCCAGGGCCAGCAGGCCACCGATCATCAGCATGGTGAAGGAGAACAGCAGGTACAGGGTACCGATGTCCTTGTGGTTGGTGGCAAACACCCAGCGGCGCCAGCCCGTGGGGGCGTGGTGGTCGTGGTCGTGGCCGTGCGCGTCGTGGTGGTCAAGCACTGCACTCATGGTCTGTTCCTCAGGTTCTCAATCTCGATGCGCGGACGGGTCACTTGCGCGCGGCCTGCACTTCGGCGGGCTGCACGATCTGCTCGGTCTTGTTGCTCCAGCTGTTCTTGGCGTAGGTCATGACCGCGGCCAGCTCGGTGTCGGACAGCTGTTTCCAGGCGGGCATGGCGCCGTTGTTCTGGCCATTGAGCAGCACGTGGGTCATCTTGCCCTTGTCGGCGTCGAGCACGACGGCCGAGCCGTCGAGCGGCTTGATGGGGCCCGCGCCCTTGCCGTTGGCCTGGTGGCAGGCCGCGCAGTTGGCGGCGTAGACGGATTCGCCGCGCTTGACCAGGTCGGTCAGCGTCCAGACCTTGCTCGGGTCGTCGGCCGCGGCGGCCATGGCCTTGTGCTTCTCACCCACCCAGGCGCTGTATTCCTCGGCCGACACCACCTTCACGTGGATCGGCATGTAGGCGTGTTCCTTGCCGCACAGCTCGGCGCACTGACCGTAGAAATCGCCGGTTTTCTCGGCGCGGAACCAGGTGTCGCGCACGAAGCCGGGGATGGCGTCTTGCTTGACGCCGAAGGCCGGCACCATCCAGGCGTGGATCACGTCGTTGGCGGTGGTGATGATGCGCACCTTCTTGCCCACGGGCACCACCAGCGGGTTGTCGACCTTGAGCAGGTAGTCGTCGGTGGCCTCGGGCTTGCCGCTGTTGGACATCACGCGGTGCGAGGTGTCCAGCGTGGAGAGGAAGCCGATGCCCTCGCCCTCGCCCTTGATGTATTCGTAGCCCCACTTCCACTGCATGCCGACGGCCTTGATGGTCACGTCGGCGTTGGTGGTGTCCTTCTGTGCCACCAGCACCTTGGTGGCGGGCAGCGCCATGCCGATGACGATGAGCAGGGGGACGATGGTCCAGCCCAGCTCCACCCAGATCGGCTCGGGCAGCGCCTGCGACTGGTGGCCCACCGACTTGCGGTGCTTGAGGATGGAATAGAACATGACGCCAAAGACGATCACGAAGATCACGGCGCAGATGCCCATCATGAACCAGTGCAGCCAGTGCTGCTCTTCGGCGATCTTGGTGACCGGCGGGGCGAAGTTGAGCTGGTTGACCGCGGGGCCGCCCGGCAGATCGTTGACCTTCTGCGCGGCCGCCGAGGTCCAGACCCCGGCGCTCAGCAGCGCCAGTCCCACCGCGTTCCGCGCTGCACGTAGGGCTTGCAGCGTCTTTGTCGTCTTGCTCACTTGTTGCGCCTCAAATATAAGTGTCGATTGATATCGACCCCGATTACACCAAAACCTGCCAGGCCTGCGCCAGCGCTTCGCGCGCCGTGCAAGGCAGTCGCATCTCACGCGCCAATCAGGAACGCGCCCCCGGACGCGGCACGCCGGCACAGGGGGAAATGCCCTTGAACCCAAACCGCGGGATTGTAGCCGCCGCCATAGGGCGCCCCTGCTGCAAGCCGGGACCCCTTGGTCGGGTTTGGTTCAGCTGCGGCGCTGGCGCAGCTGCTCGCGCAGCGCGTCCAGCGGCACGGTGGCGTCCCCGCGCGGCGGCTTGGGCGCCGCCTTGAAGGCGTGGCCATAGACGATTTCGACCGTCAGGCGCAGGCGGCCGCCGTCGGTTCGCGGGCCTCGCGCCTCGATCGCCGCCAACAGGCGCTCGCGCCAGCCCCGGCCCCGACAGGCCCCGAAGCGCTCGGTCGAGAGGTTGCGCCCGAAACCGCGCAGCTCATCGACCAGGCTGGCGGCGCTGCCGTAGGTGAGTTCGAGTCGCTCCATGTCCATGACCGGCTCGGCGAAGCCACCATGCACCAGCATGTCGCCCCAGTCGTGCATGTCGGTGAAGGCGTGCGCGGGCGCGGGCCAGCCCTCGGCCGCCCAGACCGCGCGCAGCTCGTTCAGGCTGTCCGGGCCCAGGCAGGCGAACATCAGGAAGCCGCCGGTGGCGATGTGCGAATGCCAGCGCGCGATCAGGCGCTGCGGCTGGGGCTCGGCGTGCAGGCCCATATTGGCCCAGAGCATCTGCACCGGTCGCTGCGGGTCGGCGGCTCGGGGCTCCACCCAGCGCGGGCGCAGCGGGTTCCAGGACCGGGGTGCGGGCTCCCGGGTGGCCGCGGCGGCGCGCGCCATGTCGCGCGACCACACCTGCCACTCGGCGCGGGGCAGCGCCGCGCGCAGCCGCGCGTGCGCCTTCAGGCCGCCGAGCACGGGCTCCCAGTGCAGCCAGCTCGTGGGCGGCTCGCGGAACCACTGCAGGCGATCGGCCATGCGCCCGCCCACTTCCTCGTGCAGCCAGGGGCTGTCGGTGCGCGGCAGACCCTGCCAGCGGGCGCAGGCCACGGCATCGAGGCCGGGCACGGCGTCGGCAGCGTCGGAGGGGGATGGGTTCAAGGCGGCGAGCCGGTGCGAACCGGCCCCGGTATCGGGAGGGAGCGCTCAGTATATTGAGCCCGCATGCGCCGCTTCGCCGTATGGACACCCGGTGGGTCATGGCCCAGCCAATGCCATGTGTGCGGCCGGTGGCCGGCCTGGCCGCTGTGCGAGGCCTGCCGCCAGCGCTTCGCGCCGGCGCGCCCCCGCTGCCCGCGCTGCGCCGCCCCCGCCACCGACCCGTCCCTCTGCCCCTGCATGGCGCGGGCCGTCGATCCCGTGCTCGGCGCCTGCGTGGCCGCGGTGGACTATGCCTTTCCCTGGGACCGGCTGATCGCGCGCTTCAAGTTCCACGGCGAGACCGCCTGGGCCCGGACCTTCGCCGGCCTGATGCGGGCCGCGCCCGGCGCCGACGCCCTGCTCGACGCGGCCGACGGCATCGTGCCCTTGCCGCTGACCCCCGGGCGCCTGGCCGAACGCGGCCACCACCCGCCCTGGGCGCTGGCCCGGGCCCTCGTGCCACGGCGCCCAGGCGCACTGCGGCCGGACGCGCTGATGCGCCTGAGCGACGGTCCCGCCCAGCACCGCCTGGCCCGCGAAGAACGCCTGCGCAACCTCCGCGGCGCGTTCGCGGTGCCGGCCAAAGACCTGCCGCGACTGCGCGGCGCCCGGCTGCTGCTGGTGGACGACGTGGTCACCACCGGCGCCACCCTGGACGCCGCCGCCCAGGCCCTGCTGGCGGCGGGCGCCGCGCGCGTCGACGCCCTGGTCTTCGCCCGCACCCCGGCACCGCACGAGCGCGCGGACTGAGGCGCGCCACTATCATGCGCGCCCCACCATGTTCAATGTCGTCCTGGTCCACCCCGAAATCCCGCCCAACACGGGCAACGTGATCCGCCTGTGCGCCAACACCGGCTGCGCGCTGCACCTGATCGAGCCCCTGGGCTTTTCCATGGACGACAAGCTGATGCGGCGCGCCGGACTGGACTACCACGAGTACGCCGAGGTGCGTCGCCACGCCGGCTGGGGGGCCTTCCTGCAAGCCGAGCGACCCGATCCCGAGCGCCTGTTCGCGCTGACCACGCGCGGCCAGCGCGGCGTGCACGACACCGCGTGGCGGGCGGGCGACTGGCTGGTGTTCGGGGCGGAATCGAGCGGCCTGCCCGAGGCGGTCCGGGCGGACATCGCCCCCGAGCGATGGCTGCGCCTGCCCATGCGGGCGGGCCAGCGCAGCCTCAACCTGTCCAACGCGGTGGCCGTCGCCGTGTTCGAAGCCTGGCGCCAAAACGGCTTCCAAGGCGGGGTTGCGTGATCCATATCACGCGAGCTCCCCCTGAAACATCCCCCATTTGTGGCAACTGATCCACCATGCGCGCCATGGAGACCACGATCAACCCCCGCCACCACCGGCTGCCCGCCACCGGTCCGCGCCGGGACCGCGGGCCGCAGGGACACCCGGTGATCGCGCGCATCGCCCGATGGATCGGCGTGGTGCACCCCCAACCCCAGCCGCGCACGCCGCACTTGCGGGACATCGTCGCCATCCGCCAGCGCCTGCTGGCCACCATCGAGGACTGCGTGCACTCCGTGCCGGCCCTGCGCCTGCGCCGCCAGATCGAGCAGGCACGCAGCCCTCAGGAGCTCTGGCTGCTGCGCAACGACGCCTTCCAGCTCATCGCCCAGCGACACAGCCAGCACGTGGCCGCCGCGCGCATCGACGCCCTGCGCCAGCTGTTCGAAGACTGGCTGGACCCCAAGCAGCTCGCCCGCATCCGCTGAGCCCTGCGCTCAGGGATAGTGGCGCACCAGCGACTCGGCCAGGCACACCGGCTTCTCGCTGCCTTCCCGCTCCACCGTGACCGCCCAGGTCATCTGGCGCCCGCCGTTGTCGATCGGCTCGCAGGCCTGCAGCGCCATGTGCGCGCGCAGGCGGCTGCCCACCGGCACCGGGGCGGTGAAGCGCACCCGGTTCAGCCCGTAGTTCACGCCCATGCGCGAGGCGCGCACGCTCATCGCGGACTCGAAAAACACCGGCAGCAGCGACAGCGTGAGAAAACCGTGCGCGATGGGCGCGCCGAAAGGACCGGCCCTGGCCCGCTCCACATCGACGTGGATCCACTGCTGGTCGCCGGTGGCGTCGGCGAAGCGGTTCACCCGCTCCTGGGTGATGGTGACCCAGTCGCTGGTGACCACGGCCCGGCCCACCAGCGCATCGAATTCCTCGAGGGTGTCGAATGTGCGCATTGGCGCACTCTACAAATCCGGGCCGCGATCGGATGTCGGGCGCGCGACAAGCCCCGGCCTCAGCGGTCCAGCCAGTCGCAGATGCCCTGCCACTGCTGCAGATCCTTCTCCACCCGCCAGGGCGCCACGTCGAACAGCGTGAGGCCGCGCGCGGCCAGGTGGATGTAGTTCTGCGTGTCGCGCAGATAACCCAGCACCGGCAGGTCCAGGCTGGCCACGAACTCGGCCAGCTTGTCGGCCGCGATGGTTCGCGGATCGACCCGCATGCCCACGATGCCCACGGCGGCGCGCCGCGTCTCGGTCAGCTCGTCGAGGAAATCGCGCGTGGCGTAGATATCGAAGATGCTGGGCTGCAGCGGCACGATGACCTTGTTGGCCAGCTTGAGCACGTCCTTGAAGCGCTTGCCGTGCAGGCCGGCGGGCGTGTCCAGCACCACGTGCGTGGCCTCTTTTGGCGGGCGCGCGATCTGGTCGTGCGACACCTCCCAGGTGTGGATAGGGCGCGCCGTGGGTGGCCGCAGGCGCAGCCACAGCGCCGATGACTGCTGGCGGTCCACGTCGCCCAGCATGACGGTATGGCCGCGGCTGGCGTAGTAGCCGGCCACATTGGTCGACAGCGTGGTCTTGCCGACGCCCCCCTTCGGATTCGCAACCACCACGATCGGCATGTCGTCTCCTTGAGTTCGGCCCCCTGGGGCGGCCGGTACTGGCACAGGTAAGCCTATGTTAGCCCGAGCCCGTCCCAGACCAGTTTGCAGCCCGTGAGGAACATGCCGGTGTAGATGAGGCGGTAGAACAGCACCGGCCGGATGCGGTGCGCGATGCGCACCCCGATCCACACCCCCACCGGCGCCAGCGGCAGCAGCACCAGCGAGGTGGCCATGTTGCGCAGGTCGATCAGCCCCAGCCAGGCGTAGGGCACCCACTTGGCCATGTTCACGAAGAAAAAGAAGAAGGCCATGGTGCCCGTGAACAGCAGCGGCGGCAGGCGCATGGGGATCACGTAGGCGTTGATCGGCGGCCCGCCCGCGTGCGCCACGAAGCTGGTGAAGCCCGAGGTGGCGGTGAGGATGGCGCCCACCCAGCGCGGCGGCGGCGCGCTGTCGGGCCGGGGCGGGAACAGCAGGCGCTGGGCGAGGAACAGCAGCGTGAAGGCGCCCACGATGCCCGCGACCAGCCGCGGCTCCAGCCAGCGGAACAGCAGCGTGCCGATCACGATGCCCAGCAGGCCATAGGGCAACAGGAACTTGAGCAGCTGCCGGTCCACGTTCTTGCGAAAGGCCGCCATGCCCAGCAGGTCCATCACCAGCAGCACCGGCATCAGGATGGCCGCGGCCTGCGGCACCGTCACGGCCAGCGCCATCAGCGGCACCGCCAGCGAACCGAAGCCAGCGCCAAAGCCGCTCTTGCTGATGCCCAGCAGCAGCACGGCCGGCACGGCCACGGCATAGAAGAAAGGGTCGGTGATGAGGGGAAGCGATGACACGGAAGACAATCCGGCGATGCAAAACGTGACATTGTGGGGGGAAACCCTCAGGCTGCTGGTGGAGGTGGCCGCCACCGCGGCGTTCGCGCTGTCGGGCATCCTGGAGGGCGCGCGCAAGCGGCTCGACGCGGTCGGTGTGGTCGTCGTCGGGTTTCTGGCGGCCTTCGGCGGAGGCACGCTGCGCGACCTGCTGCTCGACCAGCGCCCGTTCTTCTGGGTGCACCACGTGGAGCTGCTGTGGGGCGTGCTGGGCCTGAGCGTGCTGGCCATGCTGTTCCTGCGCACGCGGCACTTCGAGGTCACCGAGCGCGCCATGCAGTGGCCCGACGCCCTGGGCCTGGGCCTGTTCGCCGCCACCGGCGCGCACCAGGCGCTGCTGCTGGAGATGCCACCCCTGGTGGCCGTGCTCATGGGCATCGTCACCGGCGTGGCCGGCGGCGTGCTGCGCGACGTGGTCTGCAACCAGATCCCCAGCGCTTTTCGCGACCACCGGCCCTACGCGGTCTGCGCCTTTGTGGGCGGCTGGGTCTATGTGGGGTTGTGGGCGATCGCGGCACCGGGCTGGCTGGCGCTGTCGGGCTGCGTGGGCGTCACGGCCGGGCTGCGCGGCCTGGCGCTGTGGCGCGATTGGCAGTTGCCGCAGTGGCGGCTTTGAGTCCCGGGGACAATCGCGCCATGTTCAACCCTTCCCAAGCCGACGTGCGCCGCTTCTTCTGCGGCGCCTACGCCAAGCTGCGCGACGCCCAGCCCATGGACGCGCTGGAGCGGCTCGCCGCCCAGTGGATCGCCGAGCACCCCGAATACCACGGCGATCTGGCCGACGCCGAGGCCGCCGTGGCGCGGCTGAGCCAGCCCGACGCGGCGCGCGAGAACCCTTTCCTGCACCTGTCCATGCACCTGTCGATCAGCGAGCAGTCCAGCATCGACCAGCCGCCGGGCATCCGCCAGGCCGTGGAACTGCTCACCGCGCGCCGGGGCGACCTGCACACCGCCCACCATGAGGTGATGGAGTGCCTGGGCGCCATGCTCTGGGAAAGCCAGCGCGCCGGCCGCCCGCCCGACGGCCAGGCCTACATCGACGCCGTGCGCCGGCGGGCGACACTGGACTGAACCAACAAAAAGGCCGCTCGGTGAGCGGCCTTTTTTCTGATGCCCGTCGCGTGCTCAGCGGAAGCGCGACTGCGGCACGGTCTGCAGCTCGCCCTGCACAGTGCTCAGGTACTTGGAGATGGCGCGCATCTCGGCCGGGGTGTACTGCTTGGCGATGCCGGCCATGATGCCGTTGCTGCGGCCGATCAGCTTGTTGCCCTCGACGGTGTACGACTTGAGCGCCACGAACAGGTAGTCGGGGTGCTGGCCGCCGATCTTGGGGTAGCTCGGGTCGATGGGCTTGCTGAAGTTGACACCGTGGCAGGAGACGCAGGCGCCCTTCTGCAGCAGCGCGGCGACCTCGGCGCTCGCGGCGGCCGGGGTCTCCGGCGCGGCGGGGCCGGCCTGGCCAGCATAGAAGGCCGCGAGATCGGCCATGTCCTGCTCACTCAGCGAACCGGCGATGCCGCGCATGGACGGGTGCTTGCGGTCGCCCTTCTGGTAGGCCTTGAGGGCCGCCACGATGTACGGCGCACCCTGGCCCGAGATCTTGGGCACCTTGTGGATTTCGGGGAAGCTGTTCTGGTAGCCGGGGATGCCGTGGCAGCCGATGCACATCTCGGCCTTCTTGTGGCCGGCTTCGACGTCACCGGTGACGCCCTGCGCCTGGGCCGATGCGGCAGCGACAAACAGCGTCGCAGCGGCGACAAGGGTACGGGCGATCGGTTTCAGCAGTGGGGTCATTTTGCTAGCACAATCAAGAACGGCCGGGAAAGATCAACCGCGAATTATATGAGCGGTCGCCGCGTCTCCCGCCACATCCCGAGTCCCGCGCGCGGACAGCCGCGCCGCCATCCCGAGGCCGCCTCCATGAAATTCCAGGGTTCCCAGAACTACGTCGCCACGCAAGACCTGATGCTGGCGGTCAACGCCGCCATCACGCTCAAGCGCCCGCTGCTGGTCAAGGGCGAGCCCGGCACCGGCAAAACCATGCTCGCCGAGGAGGTCGCCCAGGCCCTGGACATGCCCCTGCTGCAGTGGCACATCAAGAGCACCACCAAGGCCCAGCAGGGCCTGTACGAATACGACGCGGTCAGCCGCCTGCGCGACTCGCAGCTGGGCGACGAACGGGTGAAGGACATCCACAACTACATCGTCAAGGGCGTGCTGTGGCAGGCCTTCACGGCCGACCAGCCGGTCGCGCTGCTGATCGACGAGATCGACAAGGCCGACATCGAATTCCCGAACGACCTGCTGCGCGAGCTCGACCGCATGGAGTTCTACTGCTACGAAACGCACGAACTCATCAAGGCCAAGCACCGCCCCCTGGTCTTCATCACCTCGAACAACGAAAAGGAGCTGCCCGACGCCTTCCTGCGCCGCTGCTTCTTCCACTACATCAAGTTCCCCGACGCCGAGACGATGCACAAGATCGTCGATGTGCACTTCCCCCAGCTCAAGCAGGACCTGCTGAAGGTCGCCATGAAGACCTTCTACGACGTGCGCAACCTGCCCGGCCTGAAAAAGAAGCCCAGCACCAGCGAACTGCTCGACTGGCTCAAGCTGCTGATGGCCGAGGACATCCCGCTGGAGGCGCTGCAGAGCGCCGACGACAAGGTCGCCATTCCGCCGCTGGTTGGCGCGCTGCTCAAGAACGAGCAGGACACCACGCTGTTCGAGAAGCTGGTGTTCATGAACCAGAGGAACCGCTGATGTTCGTGGCCCCCGTCGTCCTGAGCGAACGCGGCCTGCGGCTGGAGCCCCTGGACTGGCGCCACGAGGACGGCCTGCGCGCGGCGGCGGCCGACGGCGAGCTCTGGACGCTGCGGGTCACCTCCGTGCCCGAACCCGGTCAGACGCGCGACTACATCGACACCGCGCTGCGCATGCGCGAAGAGGGCAGCCGCTTCGCCTTCGCGGTGGTCGACGAAGCCAGTGGCGCGGTGCTGGGCAGCACCAGCTACCACGACATCCTGCCCGCGGTGAAGCGCGTGGAGATCGGCTACACCTGGTACGCCCGGCGCGCGCAGCGCACCCACGTCAACACCACCTGCAAGCTGCTCATGATGGGCCACGCCTTCGACACCCTGGGCTGCCACGTGGTGGGCTGGCGCACCGACAACTACAACTTCGCCTCGCAACAGGCCATCGAACGGCTGGGCGCGAGAAAGGACGGCGTCATCCGCGGCCACGCCCTGCGCCGCGACGGCACCATCCGCGACACGGTCATGTACAGCATGCGCGCGGGCGAATGGCCCGAGGCGCGTGCGCAGCTGCTGTACCTGCGGGCGCGGCACGACTGAACCCGGGGAGATCGCCATGCTGATCGACTTCTTCTACACCCTGCGCGCGGCCAAGCTGCCGGTGTCGGTGAAGGAGTACCTCACGCTGCTGGAGGCGCTCAAGGCCGACGTGGTCGGACCGGCCAACCCCGAGGCCTGCAGCATGGACGACTTCTACTTCCTCTCGCGCACCGCGCTGGTGAAGGACGAGAAGCACTTCGACAAGTTCGACCGCGCCTTCGCCGCCTACTTCAAGGGCGTGGAGATGATCGCGGACTTCACCAAGCCCATCCCCGCCGACTGGCTGCGCCAGGAGATGGAGCGCATCCTGTCCGAGGAGCAGAAGGCCAACGCGCCCAAGATGGACTGGGATGAGCTCATGGAGACGCTGCGCAAGCGACTGGAAGAGCAGAAGGAGCGCCACGAAGGCGGCAACCGCTGGATCGGCACCGGCGGCACCTCGCCTTTCGGCAACGGAGGCGTCAACCCGCAGGGCATCCGCATCGGCGGCAAAGGCGGCGGCAAGAGCGCCGTGAAGGTGTGGGAGCAGCGCAGCTACCGCGACTACGACGACACGCAGGAACTGGGCACGCGCAACATCAAGGTGGCGCTGCGCCGCCTGCGCAAGTTCGCGCGCGAGGGCAACGACCTCGAACTCGACCTGCCCGACACCATCCGCAGCACCGCCGCGAACGCCGGCTACCTGGACATCAAGATGATCCCGGAGCGGCACAACAACGTGAAGGTGCTGCTGCTCATGGACGTGGGCGGCACCATGGACGAGCACATCCAGCGCGTCGAGGAGCTGTTCTCGGCCGTCAAGAGCGAGTTCAAGCACCTGGAGTTCTATTACTTCCACAACTGCGTCTACGACTTCATGTGGAAGAACAACCGCCGCCGCTATGCGGAGAAGTTCCCGACCTGGGACATCATCCGCAAGTACAACAAGGACTACAAGCTGATCTTCGTGGGCGACGCGACCATGAGCCCCTACGAGATCCTGCAGCCCGGCGGCAGCGTGGAATACAACAACGAGGAAGCCGGCGCCGAGTGGCTGCAGCGCCTCACGCACGCGTTTCCCAAGTTCGCGTGGATCAACCCGGAACCCCATGGCGTCTGGCAGTATCGACAGAGCATCAGCATCATCCAGCAGCTCATGGGCCAACGCATGTTTCCGCTCACCCTGAAGGGCCTGGAAGACACGATGCGCATGCTGTCGAAATAATCGGCGCATGCGTTTCCTGTCTCCGGCCCGCCACCGCCGGGCCGCGTGGCGGCTTGTGCTGGCGCTCGCCTGCGGCGCCACGCCGGCCTGGGCGCAGGTCGACCCCGCCACGGCAGGCCCGGCCGCGGCCCCCGCATCGCCCGACACCCCACCACCCGCCGCGGACGAGGACGACGCCCGCCCCGCCAGCGCCGACACCCGCCGCGCCGCGCGGGCCGCCCGCCCCCCCGTCACGCCACGCTTCGAGATTGAGCTCGACGCCCCCGAGGAACTGCACGCCTTCCTGCTGCGCCACCTGGACATCCAGCGCTTTCGCGAACAGCGCAGCCTGGACGCCACCGAACTGGAGCGCCTGCTGAGCGAGCTGCCCGCCAACGCGCGCGAACTGATCGCCACGCGCGGCTACTTCGCGCCGCGCATCGAGATCGGCGAGCCGCTGCCGCCCACCGAGGCCGCCCTCGCCGCCGCCGGCCAGGGCCCGGCGCCGCTGGGCCGCATCCCGGTGCGGGTGGACCCCGGCCCGCCCACCACGGTGCAAAGCGTGCAGATCAGCTTTCTGGGCGACATCGCCAGCGACGCCGAGGCCCAGGCGCAGCGCGAGGAGATCCAGCGCGAGGCCGCCCTGCTCGCCGGCCAGCGCTTCACGCAAGACCAGTGGGACCGCACCAAGACCGCCGCGCTGCGCCGCCTGACCGCCCAGCGCTACCCCGGTGGGCGCATCAGCAGCAGCCTGGCCGACGTCGACGGCGCCAGCGCCAGCGCGCGCCTGTACGTGGAGCTCGACTCCGGCGCGCACCGGCGCTTCGGCGCCATCGAGATCGACGGCGCGCAGCGCTACGACCGCGAGATGAGCGAGCGCATCGTGCGCCTCACCGGCCTCACGCCGGGCAGCGACTACGACCTCGCCCTGCTTCAGCAGGCCCAGCAGCGCCTGCTCGACAGCGGCTACTACGACGCCGCCTTCGTCTACGTGGAGCCCGGCGCCGGCGGCGGCGCGCTGCCGGTGAAGGTGCAGCTGCGCGAGGCGATGCGGCAGAAGCTGGTGCTGGGCATCGGCGCCAGCACCGACAACGGCGCGCGCCTGTCGCTGGAGCACATCCACAACCGCCTGCCCGGCATCGGCTGGCGCGCCTTGTCCACCCTGCGCTTCGAGCGCCAGGACAGCCTGGCCAAGACCGAGTGGTCCTCGCCGCTGGACAAGGAGGGCTGGCGCTGGGTTTCGCTGCTGCAGGCCGCCCGCCAGGAGACCAACCAGGTCGAGACCACCAGCCAGCGCGCGCGCTTCGGCCGGGCGCAGGACGGCGTCGAGTACGACCGCGGCGTGTACCTGCAATACGACCGCGCGCGCACCCTCACCGACAGCGAACGCCTGAGCGGCATCAAGGGCCGCATCGAGTCGTCCATCACGGCCAACTACGCCTGGTCGCGCGAGCGCTTCGACGACCCGATCTCGCCCAACCGCGGCCATGCGCTGGCGGTGGAGCTGGGCGTGGGCAGCACCCTGGGCATCACGCGCAAGCCCTTCGGCCGCACGCAGGCGCGCTGGCTGGGCTACTTCCCGCTCGACCGCGAGGCCGAGCTGCCCTCCACCGTGCCCGGCGAACGCGCCACCGCTCGCCCGCCCACGCGCCTGGGCCGGCTGGCGCTGCGGCTGGAAGGCGGCGCCGTGATCGCCGAGCAGTCCACGCCCGTGCCCGACACCCAGCTCTTCTACGCCGGCGGCGACGCCTCGGTGCGCGGCTACGGCCTGCGCGACATCGGCGTGGTGCAGCCCGACGGCAGCGTGCTCGCCGGCCGCTACAAGGCCGTGGTGAGCCTGGAATGGCAGCGCCCCGTCTGGGGTGACGGCGTGTCGCGCTCGCCCTTCGAGCACGTGCTGTTCATCGACGGCGGTGCCGTCGCCAACCGCGTGAGCGACCTCGATTTCCAGTGGGGTGTCGGCACCGGCCTGCGCTACAACAGTCCGGTGGGCCCGCTGCAGGTGGACATCGCCTATGGCGTGCAGCCGCGCAAGCTGCGCCTGCACCTGAGCGTGGGCTTCGTTTTCTGAGGTGGCGATGGCCGAGCCCCCGCCCCCCCTTCCTCCGCCGGTCGCGCCGCCGCCGGCCCCGCGCTGGCCCGGCGCCGCCGGCTGGTTCGGCCGCGCCCTGGTGTGGCTGTTCGGCGCGCTCGCCGGCGCCGGGCTGGCCGGTGCGCTGCTGCTCGGGGCCTGGGCCGCCAGCGAAGGCTCGCTGGCGCAGGCGCTGCGCTGGGGCCTGGCCTGGCAGGCGGAGAAAGCGCCCGAGGCCGGCCGGATCGAGGCCGAAGGCGTGAGCGGCAGCCTCATCGGCGGCGGCCAGGTGCAGGCGCTCGGCTGGTCGCGGGACGGGCTGTCGGTGCAGGCGGAGGGGCTGCGCCTGCGCCTGGGCGGGCTGTTCTGGCTTGGCCTGCTGCGCCGCGACCTGCTGGTGAGCGAGCTGCACGCCGCGCGCGTGCGCGTGACCGACCAGCGCCCGCCCGCACCGCCCTCGCCCACCGAGCCCCTGCAGTCCCTGGTACTGCCGATCGACATCGAGGCCAACCTGTCGGTGGACGAGTTGCTGCTGCCCGGGCAGGCGCCGCTGGCGCTGCGCGCGCTGGACGCGCGCTACCGCTACGGCCGCGCCGAGCCCGGCCTGGGCACCGAACAGGCGCACACCCTGCTGTTGCGCTCGCTGCAATGGGCCGAGGGCCGCTACAGCGCCCAGGCCACGCTGGGCGCGCAGGCGCCCATGCCGCTGCGCCTGCAGGCCGAAGGCGAACTCAGCGCCGAGGTGCCCGAGGGCGGGCGCCTCGACCTGCGCGCGCGCGCCACGGCCCAGGGCCCGCTGGCCGGCGCCGATGCGGCGCTCAACCTGGTCGCGCAGATCGAACCCCAGGGCCGCACCGAGGCCACGCCCACGCTGGCCGGCACCGCGCGCCTGCGCCCCTGGGCCCCTCAGCCCCTGGCCGAAGCCGACCTGCGGCTGTTCCGCCTGAACCTGGCGCTGCTGTGGCCCCAGGCCCCCACCACCGCGCTCACCGGCACCGCCCAGGCCCGACCCGACGGCGCCGACTGGCGCGCGCGCCTGGCACTGAACAACGAAGCGGCCGGCCCGCTGGACCAGCGCCGGCTGCCGCTGGAGTCCATCGACGCCGAGGTGGTGCAGAGCGGCGCGCGCTGGACCCTGGAGCGCCTGGACGCCGCCGTGGCCGGTGGCCGCGTGCGGGCCGAGGGCCGGCGCGACGCCCCCGCCGAGGGCGCCGCCTCCGCCTGGGGCGACTGGCGGGGCCAGCTGCGCGCCAGTGGCCTGAACCCGGCCCTGGCCTGGAGCGCGCTGGCGCCGGCCGCCCTGGACGCCCGCGTCGACGCCCGCGCCGTCGACCCGAACGCCGCCCGCCCCGCCATCGACATCGACGCCCGCGTGGCGCCCGCTGGGCGCCAGCCCCGCCGCAGCGCGGCCGAGGCCTGGCGCCTGCGCGAACTGCTGCTGCAAGGCCGCTGGCAGCCCGGCGACACGCCCGGCCAGGGCCAGTTCACCGTGCGCCAGGCACGCCTGGACGCGCTCGACGGCGTGCTGAACGCCCAGGGCCGCATCGACACCGCGCGCCCCATGGCGGAGGGCTCGCTCGACGCCACGCTGCCAGGCCTGCGCGCGCGCTGGAGCGGCCTGCTCGCGCACGCGCAGGGCCAGGGCGAGCTGAACCTGGACCTGGCCGACGGCGCGCGCCTGCTGGCCTGGGTGCGCGCCCTGGGCGAGGTGCCGCTGCTCGGCGAACACCTGAAGCCGGCCCTGGCGGCGCTGGCCGACGGCCAGGCCGAGGGCCAGGCCCAGGCCCGCCTGCGCTGGCAGGGCGGCCTGGGCGCCTTCGGCTTCCCCGGGCCGGGCCGCGCCGCCGCGCCGCGCCTGGACCTGAGCCTGGGCACCGAGCGCCTGCGACTGGCCCGTGGTGGCGACGCCCCCCTGGCCCTGGAATTGGGCGCCACACGCCTCACCGTGCAGGGTCCGCCCGAGGCCCTGGCCGTGGCCCTGCGCACGCGCGCCGAGGCCTCGGGCTGGCGCGCCGAGCTGGACACCGCCGGCGAGCTGGGCTTCATCGGCCGGCCGCTGGACGCGCGGCGCGGCCAGCTGGTCCTGAGCCGGCTCGCGCTGTCGGCCACACCGGCCGGCAACGGCCAGGGCGCCGGCCGGGCAACCAGCGGCGGGAATGGCGGCGCCGTGTCGTGGGCGCTGACCAGCGACTCGCCCCTGCGCGCGCGCTGGCAACCGCGCGGCGAGGCCATCGACGCCGAGCTCGACGGCGCCCGCCTGCACGCCCAGCCCAGGCGCGCCGGCGGCGCCGCGCCCGCGCCCGTCACCCTGGCCTGGGAGCAACTCATCTGGCGCGGCGGCGCCCTGCAGACGCGAGGACGCCTCGAGGGCCTGCCACTGGCCTGGGCCGACGCGCTCACCCTCGGCGAGGAAGACCCCGAAGGCGCCCTGGCGCGCGCCGGCCTGGGCGGCGACCTGGTGTTCGACGGCCGCTGGGACCTGAACCTGCCCGCCCAGGCCAGCGAGCCGCCGCGCCTGAGCGCCCTGCTGCAGCGCCGCGGCGGCGACCTCGCCGTGCAGACCCTGGGCGCCTTCGACGATCCACGCGCCAGCGCGCACCGCATCCAGGCCGGCGTGAAGACCGCCGAGCTCGAACTGCGCACCGAGGGCCGGCGCGTCAGCGCGCGCCTGCGCTGGGACAGCGAGCGCTTCGGCCAGGCCGAGGCCGAACTGGGCAGCGAGCTGGGCCCGCCCGACGCCACACACGGCGCCTGGCACTGGCCCGAGAGCGCGCCGCTGTCGGGCCGCGTGCGCGCCAGCCTGCCCGAGGTGGGCGTGTGGAGCGTGCTGGCACCGCCGGGCTGGCGCGTGCGCGGCAGCCTCGGCGCCGAATTCAACGTCGCCGGCACCCGCGCCGCGCCACAGCTCAGCGGCCTGCTGGAGGCCAAGGACCTGGCCCTGCGCTCGCTGGTCGACGGCATCGTGTTCCGGGGCGGCGAGCTGCGCGCCACGCTCGCGGGCGAGCGCCTCGTCATCGAGCGCTTCCGCCTCGAAGGCCGCGGCGGCGCCGAGCGCGGCGGCGTGCTGCAGGCCACCGGCAGCGCCGAATGGCGCCGCGTGCAGCGCGACGGCGCCACCGTGCGCGAGCCCCTGATCGCGCTGGACGTGAGCGCCGAGCAGCTGCGCGCCTCCTCGCGCCCGGACCGCAACGTCACCGTCAGCGGCCAGGTCAGCGCGCGCCTGGAGGGCGCGGCCCTGCGGCTGCGCGGCCAGCTGCGCGCCGACCAGGCCCTCATCGTGCTGCCCGACGAGGCCGCGCCCAGCCTGGGCGACGACGTGGTGGTGCGCGGCACCGAGTACCCCATCGACCGGCGCGGCGGCGTGCCCGTGGTCCCCGACGTGCGCATCACCGTCGACCTGGGCCCGTCCTTCGAGCTGCGCGGCCAGGGCCTGCAGACGCGCCTGGCCGGCCAGCTGGAAATCCGCACCAACCCGCCCGACCCGGCGCCGCGCATCGTGGGCGAAGTGCGCACCGCGCGCGGCACCTACCGCGCCTACGGCCAGCAGCTCGCCATCGAGTCCGGCGTGCTGGGCTTCGCCGGCGCCTACGACAACCCCTTGCTCGACATCACCGCCGTGCGCCCCAACACCGCACAGCGTGTGGGCGTGCAGATCACCGGCACGGCCCAGGCGCCGCGCGTGCGCCTGTTCTCCGACCCCGAGATGCCCGACAGCGAGAAGCTGGCCTACCTGGTGCTGGGCCGCCCGGCCAGCGGCGCCGGCGCCGAAGCCGCTGTGCTGCAGCAGGCCGCGCTGGCCCTGCTGGCCGGCAGCGACGGCGGCCCGCTCGATGGCGGCCTGGCCCAGGCCCTGGGCCTGGACACGCTGAGCTTCACCGGCAGCAGCGCCAGCGCCACCGGCGACAGCGGCTCCACCTCGGCCGCCGTCACCCTGGGCAAGCAGATCGCCGACAACCTGTACCTCAGCTACGAGCGCAGCCTGGCGGGCACGCTGAGCACGGTGTCCATGTTCTACGACGTCTCGCGCCGCGTGACCGTGCGCGCCCGCGCGGGCAGCGAAAACGCCATCGACCTGATCTTCACGCTGCGCTACGACTAGGCCTTGCGCACGACCAGGCGGGGCGGACCCCGCCGATACAATCGCTGCTCCCCGCGCCGCCGTAGTTCAATGGATAGAACGAGCGCCTCCTAAGCGCTAGATGCAGGTTCGATTCCTGCCGGAGGCGCCACCCCTCTTCCCGGCCCCTTCCCCCCTCC
Organism: Hydrogenophaga borbori; assembly: GCF_003417535.1. Classification (GTDB taxonomy): domain Bacteria; phylum Pseudomonadota; class Gammaproteobacteria; order Burkholderiales; family Burkholderiaceae_C; genus Hydrogenophaga; species Hydrogenophaga borbori. Next base: position 43,320 of record NZ_QVLS01000007.1, on the reverse strand, counting down.
CGCACCGTTCGTCGGCCCGCCCCCGCGCCGGTGTCGAAACGCCGCGCCCCCATCCGTCGTGGGCATGAAGCCTGCCGGGGCCATTCCCCGCCTTCATCACCCCTCAACCGGAGACCCCGCATGACCTCGCTCAGCCCCTATCTGTCCTACAACGGCAACTGCACCGAAGCCATGAACTTCTACGCCAAGCTGTTCGGCGCGAAGCTGGAAACGCTGCTCACCTACGGTGACATGCCGCCCGAGATGGGCCCGTGCGCGCCGGGCGCCGAGAAGCTGGTGATGCACGCCCATCTGGTGCACCCCGGCTTCACGATCATGGCCGGCGACACGCCGCCCGGCATGGAGTTCAAGGGCATCGCGGGCGCCATGATGGCCATCAGCTTCGACACGACCGCCGAGGCGCAGCGCGTGTTCCAGGCGCTCAGCGAGGGCGGCAACGTCACCATGCCCCTGAGCGAGACCTTCTGGGCGCAGACCTTCGGCATGGTCACCGACCGCTTCGGCACGCCCTGGGGCGTCAACGGCGGGCCGAAGAACTTCAAGCAGCCCTGAAGCGGCCGGAGCCGGCTCAGCGCAGCATCGCGTAGCCGATGGCGATGGCCGCCACCAGCCCCACCGCGTCGGCGAACAGCGCGCACGCCAGCGCGTAGCGCGTGCGCTGCACGCCCACGCTGCCGAAGTACACCGCGAGCACGTAGAACGTGGTCTCGGTGGACCCCTGCACGATGGCCGCCAGGCGCCCGGCGAAGGAGTCCACGCCGTGCACCTGCATCACGTCGATCATCAGCCCACGCGCGCCCGCGCCCGAGAAGACCTTCATCAGGCCGACGGGCAGCGCGGGCAGGAAGTCGGTGTCCAGGCCCAGGGCCGACACCCCGGCGCCGATGCCCGCGAGCAGGAAGTCCATGCAGCCCGCCGCGCGGAACAGGCCCACGGCGACCAAGATGGCGATCAGGTAGGGCACGATCTGAATGGCCACGCCGAAGCCGTCCTTGGCGCCGTCGATGAAGGCCTCGTAGACGTTCACGCGCCGCCACGCGCCCGCCAGCAGGAAGAGCATCACCACGCCCAGGATCACGGCCGCGCCCGTGGTCCCCGCGAAACGCGCGGCCTGATCGGCCGGCAGGCGGGCCATGCCCGCCACGGCGGCCGCCAGCAGGCCGCCCACCACCAGCACGGGCAGCAGGAAACGCGCGCGCCACAGCGGCAGGCGCTGGCACACGGCCACCGCCAGCACGCCGGCCAGCAGGGCGATGAAGGTGGCCAGCAGCGTGGGCAGGAAGATGTCGGCCGCGTTGAAGTCCGCGCCCAGGCCCTGCTTGAGCGCCACGCTCTGGCGGATGGCGATCACCGAGGTGGGAATGAGCGTGAGCCCGGCCGTGTTCATCACCACGAACATGATCTGCGCGTGGCTGGCGGTGCCGGCGGGCTCGGTGTTGAGCGATTGCAGTTCGCGCATGGCCTTCAGGCCCAGCGGCGTGGCGGCGTTGTCCAGGCCCAGCAGGTTGGCCGAGATGTTCATGGTCATGGCGCCCTGCGCCGGGTGGCCTTGCGGGACCTCGGGGAACAGGCGGCGCAGCAGCGGACCGGCCAGGCGCGCCAGCAGTTCGATCATTCCCGCGCGCTCACCCACGCGCATCAGGCCCAGCCACAGCGCCATCACGCCGGCCAGGCCGAGCGATATCTCGAAGCCCGAGCGCGCGCCGTCGAACAGCGCGCCGAGCAGCGCGAGGAGGATGCCGTCCTCGCCCAGCGCCCAGCGCACCAGGGCGGTGGCGAAGGCCACCGTGAAAAGACCGATCCAGGCCCAGTTCATCGCCATGGGAGGCGATGGTAGGGCCTGCGGCGAGGGGGATCGGTTCAGCCCTGCAGCTGGCCTTCGCTCAGCGTGTCGAGCTGGAAACGCCCGCTGCGGTCCCAGAGCCAGGTGTCGATGTAGCTGGTGCGGCTGCCCGGCGAAGGAAAGGGTGCGGCGTCGCGCACCAGGCGCTCGATCTGCGCCACCACCTCGGGCGCGTGCGTGGGCGAGCGAAGCCACTTGAAGGAGCCGACGCGCCCATTGCCTTCGACCACCACCTCCAGCACACCGATGGCGTACAGCATGGGCGGCAGCTTGCCTGGGTAGATGCGCTGCGGGTAGCGGCGATAGAGGTGGCTGGCGGCGGTGCGGCGGTAGGCCGGATCGGCGGCCGGCGCCTGTCGGCCCGGCACGGGCAGCGAGGGCCACACGGAGCAGCCGGCCATGAGCGCGGCGGTGCCGGTGGCAGCGCCCAGCGCCAGGAGCTGGCGGCGGCCGGGCATGGGGTGGGGGGGTAGCGGTTCCATGCGCGGCATTGAAGCAGCACGCGCAACGGCGCACAAGGAGGCATACAAGTGCTTACGCCGGCGCGCGGCGGGGTGTTTCACTTGCCGCGCAGCGTGCGGCTGAGCAGGATCACCGGGATCAAGCCCACCAGCACCAGGGCCAGCGCGGGCAGCGCGGCCTCGCCCAGGCGCTCGTCGCGCGCCAGGTTGTAAGTCACCACGGCCAGGGTGTCGCTGTTGAAAGGCCGCAGCACCAGGGTGGCGGGCAGCTCCTTCATCACGTCCACGAACACCAGCAGCGCGGCCGCCGCCGTGGCGCGCCGCAGCAGCGGCCAGTGCACGCGCCTGGCCAGCGCCGCGCCGGTGGTGCCCAGCATGCGGGCGGAGTCGTCCAGGCTGGCGGGGATGCGGGCGTAGCCGGCCTGCACCGACTGCAAGGCCACCGCCGTGAAGCGCACCAGGTACGCCCAGACGATGCCCAGCGCCGTGGCCGTGACCCAGTAGCCCACGCCGGCCTCGGGCCAGCGCTCCTGCACCCAGCCCACCGGCAGCAGCAGGCCCACCACAATGACCGCGCCCGGGATGGCGTAGCCCAGGCTCACCAGCTGCGAGACGCCGCGCGTGAGCCCCGAGGGCCGCGCGCGCACCGCGAAACCCAGCGCCAGCGCGATCAGCACCGCCAGCGCGGCCGACAGGCCCGCCAGCCACACGCTGTTGCGCGCCCACTGCTGGAACTGGCCCCAGGGCAGCACGTCCCAGCCACCGATGAGCGGGTGCAGCATGAACAGCACCGGCAGCACGAAGCCGGCCAGCACCGGCAGCGCGCACACCCCCACCGCCAGCGCGGCACGCCCGCCGCGCAGGCGCACGGGCTGCGCCTCGGCGCTGCCGGCGCGCTGGCCGCGCAAGGTGGCGAAGCGCATGCGCCGCTGCGCGCGCTGCTCCACCCACAGCAGCGCGGCCACGGTGAGCAGCAGCAGCGTGGCCAGCTGCGCGGCGGCCAGGCGGTTGTCCATCACCAGCCAGGCCTTGTAGACACCGGCGGTGAAGGTCTGGATGCCGAAGTAGCTGGCCACGCCGAAGTCGGCCAGGGTTTCCATCAGCGCCAGCGCCACGCCGGCCGCCACGGCCGGGCGCGCCAGCGGCAGCGCCACGGTGCGGATGCGCCGGCCCAACGGCGCGCCCAGCAAGCGCGCGGCCTCCATCAGCTGCGCGGCGCGCTCGGCCAGCGCGGTGCGCGCCAGCAGGTACACGTAGGGATAGAGCGTGAAGGTGAAGACCCAGACCGCGCCACCCGTGCTGCGCACCTCGGGCAGCAGGCGGCCACTCAGACCGAAGGACGAGCGCATCCAGGTCTGCAGCGGGCCGCTGAACTGCAGGAAGTCGGTGTAGGCATAGGCCACCACATAGGCCGGCATGGCCAGCGGCAGCAGCAGCGCCCATTCGAAGCTGCGCCGGCCGGGAAAGTCGAACAGGGTGACCGCGCTGGCCGTGAGCACGCCCACCAGCGCCACCCCCAGCGCCACGCTTACGCACAGCAGCAGCGAGGTGAGCGTGTACTCGGGCAGCACGGTCTGCGCCATCTGCGAGAGCACGTCCCGGGCGGCGGCATCGAAGCCGAACCAGGAGGCGGCGAGCGCGAACACCGGCAGCACCAGCGCGGCGGCCAGCAACAACAAGAGCACCTGAGCGGGCCAGCGCGGCATGGAAGGTTCTTTTGGGGCGCCGCGGCCCAAAGGATCGACCGCACCAACGCAAATGAGAATTGTAGACATCTACAATGGGCCCCATGTTCCTGAAGGTCTCGCAACTCCAGGTGCGCTACGCCGGCGCGCCACACCCGGCCGTCGATGGCGTGAGCTTCGGCCTGGCGGCGGGCGAGATCGGCGTGCTGATCGGCCCCTCGGGCTGCGGCAAGACCACGCTGCTGCGCGCGGTGGCCGGCCTGGAGCGCGCGCAGGGCGGCGAGATCGTGCTCGACGGCGAGACCGTGAGCAGTCCCGGCCACCACCTGCCGCCCGAGCACCGGCGCATCGGCATGGTGTTCCAGGATTACGCGCTGTTCCCGCACCTGGACGTGGCGGCCAATGTGGCCTTCGGCATCCACCAGATGCCACGCGCCCAGCGCGAGGCGCGCGTGGTTGAGGTGCTGCGCCTGGTGGGCCTGGAGGGCCTGCGCGCGCGCCACCCACACGAGTTGTCGGGTGGCCAGCAGCAGCGCGTGGCGCTGGCGCGCGCGCTGGCGCCCAACCCGCGCCTGCTGCTGCTCGACGAGCCCTTCTCCAACCTCGACGTGGACCTGCGCGAGCGGCTCGCGCACGAGGTGCGCGGCATCCTGAAGGCCGCCAACGCCACGGCGCTGTTCGTCACCCACGACCAGCTGGAGGCCTTCGCCATCGGCGACCGCATTGGCGTGATGCACGAAGGCCGGCTGCACCAGTGGGACGAGGCCTACGCGCTCTACCACCGCCCGGCCACGCGCTTCGTGGCCGAGTTCATCGGCCACGGCGTGTTCGCGCCCGCGCAGATCCTGCAGAACGGCGGCCAGGTGGCTGTGCAGACGCCGCTGGGGGCCCTGCAGGACATGGAAGAATGCCCGCTGCCCAATGCCTACGAAGCCGGGCTGTGCGACGTGCTGCTGCGCGCCGACGACATCGTGCACGACGACGCGGCGCCCGTGAAGGCGCAGATCGTTCGCAAGGCCTTCCGGGGCTCCGAGTTCCTCTACACCCTGCGCCTGGCCAGCGGCGAGACGCTCATGACCCACGTGCCCTCGCACCACAACCACGCGGTGGGCGAGTGGATCGGCATCCGCGCCGAGGTGGACCATGTGGTCACCTTCGAGCGCGGCGGCTCGGCTTCCTCGCCGCCCGCGCCGGGCGTGCACCGCTCGCCCGGCGTGCCGCTCACGCCCGGCTGATCAGCCGGGGCGCGCGCGGCCCGGCCGCCGCAGCCACCACATCGCCACCCCGGCCACGCACAGCAGCACCACGGCCGCGCAGGCGGCCAGGTTGAGCAGCGCGTTCCACAGGCCCATGTCGCCCTGGTGCAGGGCGATGGCCACCGCCATGGTCTTGGCCATGGCGCCGTAGTCGCCGAAGCGGATGTCCGCCAGCACGCGCCCGCTGTGGCGGTCCAGGTGCACGGTGCGGTCGCCCGTGGGCTGGCCGAGGTCGCCGCTCATGGTGCTGGCCGAGACGGTGTAGACGCCGCGCGAATCGCGTGGCACCGCGATCTGGTGCTGGCCCTGGAAGCCCTCTCGCTTCGCGAAAGCGGCGACGCTGTCGAGGTCCACCGGCGTGCGCGCGGACAGGCCATCGCGCCCGACGGCGGAGCCGGAGGCCGGCAGCGGCGTCTGGGCCAGGCCCCAGGGCACTTCCTGAAGGCCGGCGGTGTTCAGCGCCGCGTGCGGCTCGCCGGACAGGGGCACGGCGTCCCACTGCTCGGCGGGGAAGCTGCCCCAGGCCTGCAGCCAGCGCTCGCCGGTCACCCCGGTCCAGGTGAGGCCCGTGAGCAGGAAGGCCAGCAGAACGGCCCCGGTGCCCAGCCCCAGGCTGCCGTGCAGCGAGCGCCACCAGCCCAGGCCGCGCAGGCGCGCGTCGGGCCACAGGCGCGAGCGCCAGCCGAGCCCGCCACGCGGCCACCACAGCACCAGACCGGTCAGCAGCATGACCAGCATGGCCCAGGCCGCGATCTCGATCAGGCGGTCGCCCCACTCACCCATGAGCAGGGTGCCGTGGATGCGCTGGGCCCAGGCGAAGGGCGTGTCGCCCTTGTCCACCCAGCGCAGCACCGTGGCGCGGTAAGGGTCGACCGCGGCCGCGAGGGTCTGCTCGCCGCGTTCGATGACGAACCAGGCGGCGCGGTCGGGCGCGCGCGGCGCGACGTAGCTGCGCAGGCGGCCGTCGGGCACCTCCGCCATCGCGGCGAGCGCTTGCGCGCTCACCGGCTGGGCAAGGGGCAGCGGTTCCACGCGCGGATCGGCGCCCAGGCGGGTCTGGAAGCCGGTGTAGAACACCATCACGGCGCCGGTGAGGGCGAGCGTGAGCAGAAAGGGCATCACCAGCAGGCCGGCGATGGCGTGCCAGCGCCAGGCGATGGCGCGCAGGTCGGCGCGGACACGCGCAGGCGCGTCCGCGCCCGGGGTATCGGGCGAGAAAGACATGGGGAAGAAACCTCGGCGGCGGCGCTCAGTGCTTGCCGTGGCCACTGCCATGGCCAGCGCCCGCGGGCGCTGCCGGCATGGGCGCCATGGCGCGGGCCGTGGCCTTCACGTCCTGGGTCTGGCGCTGGCCGTCGGCGCCTTCGAACACCAGCGTCAGGGGCACCGCGTCACCCGCTTTCACGGGCGCCTTGAGGTCCATCATCATCACGTGGTAGCCGCCGGGCTTGAGCTCCACGGTCTGGCCCGCGGGCAGCGGCAGCGCGGTGACGGCGCGCATGCGCATCACATCGCCCTCGAGCTTCATCTCGTGCACCTCGACGATGCCGGCGGCCGGCGAGCGCACCTCCACCAGGCGCGTGGCCTGCGGCGCGGTGAGCTTCATGAAGGCGCCGGTGGACGACTGCGCGCCGACGGTGGCGCGCGTCCAGGCGTCCTGCACCTGCACGGGCGTCTGGGCCCAGGCGGTGGCGGCGATGGCGAAGGAAGAGGCGATGAACAGGTGTTTCATGGGGAATCCGAATCGGCAATGGGGAGGACACGGCGCGGGCCGAAGCGGCGCGCCGTGCGGGAAGGGATTCAGATGCCCCGGGGTGGCGCGCGCGCCGGCGCGTGGGCCGTGACCGGCGCGTCCTGCCCGCGCTGCGCCTGGGCCAGCGGCACGGGCTGAGGCGCCGCCTCGGGCAAGGCCAGCGCGGGCGCGGGCGGCAGGCCCGCGCCGCCGGCGCTGATGGCGCCCCAGGGGCAGGTCAGCGCGGCCTCGGGCGCGTGGCCGTCGGCGCTGTCGCCGGCGTCGGCGCGCACCCAGGTGATGCCGCTGGCGCTGCAGATCTGCACCCAGTGGCCAGCGTCGGGCCCGCGCGCCTGCAGCGCGGCCTGCGACAGCACGGGCGCGAAGGCACCGAAGCAGACCGCCAGGAGGGCGATCCACGCGGTGAGGCGGCGCGGCCAGCGGTGCAGGAACATGGGGCGGGATTCTACGGGTGGGGGTCCCGCCCGCGACGCCCGGGGCCTTGCGCCCTCCCGGCATCGGGGCCACGATCGCCCGTTTCGAACGACCACCGGAGACATCGCCCATGCTCAAGCTCTGCGGCTTCGCGGCCAGCAACTACTACAACAAGGTCCGGCTCGCCCTGCTGGAAAAGGGTGTCCCCTTCGAGGAAGAACTGGCCTGGATCGGCGAGACCGACCCCAGCTGCAGCCCGCTGGGCAAGGTGCCCTACCTCAAGACCGACCAGGGCGCGCTGTCGGAGTCGACCGTGATCCTGGAGTACCTGGAGGACGCCTACCCGCATCCGCCGCTGCTGCCGGCCGACGCCTTCGCGGCCGCCAAGGTGCGCGAGCTGGTGCGCTATCTGGAGCTGCACCTGGAACTGGTGGCGCGCAACCTCTACCCCGAGGCCTTCTTCGGCGGCAAGGTCAGCGACAGCGCGAAAGAGAAGATCGCGCCGCAGCTGGAGAAGAACATCGCGGGCTTCGCGAAGCTCGCCAGCTTCTCGCCCTTCCTGGCGGGCCCGACGTTCACCCTGGCCGACTGCGCGGGCGCGGTGCACCTGCCGCTGGTGAGCAGCGCCACCAAGATCATCTACGGCCGCGACTTCCTGGCCGAGCTGCCCGTGCGCGACTACCTCAAGCGCCTGGGCGAGCGGCCCACGGTGCAGAAGCTCAACGCCGACCGCAAGGCCAGCACCGAGCTGATGCTCAGCCGAAGCAAGCGCTGAACGAGCGCCCACCCGCCACCCACGGCCGAGGCACCGAGGAACCGGCTGGGCCGGGCCTCAGGTGCCCGCCCCCCTCGAGGGGGGCGCGCGAAGCGCGGCGGGGGTTGCTGCGCTATTTCTTCGGACGTATGGCGTCGGCCGTGCCCTGGATGAAGGCCTTGATCTTCTGCACGTCGTCCGGCGTGAGCTTGCCCGTGAAGTCGGGCATGCCGCGCGCCATGGCCGGGCCCTTGAAGACGAACTTGTCCAGGTTGTCGATGAAGGCCGAGTCCATGTAGCCCAGGTTGGGGATGTTGCCGCCGCGGTCCACGCCCGGCACGCCGTGGCAGAACACGCAGTTGCTCACGTACAGCGCGGTGCCCTCGGGCACGTGGGCCGGGTCGTACTTCACGCCCTGCACGAGCTGGCCCAGGCGGTAGGCCACGAAGTCCGGCGCCGGCGCCTTGCCGCCCACGGCGAAGGTGTAGACCGTGCCCGGGCCCTGGCGCTCGGTGGCGCGCTGCGCCAGGCCATACACGCCGCCCCAGCCCACGGCAATGGAGACGTACTGCTTGCCGTCCACCAGATAGGTGGTGGGCGCGGCCACCACGCCGGTGCCGGTGGGCGTCTCCCACAGCTTCTCGCCGCTGGCGGCGTTGTAGGCCACGAAGCGGCCGTCGGCCGTGCCCTGGAACACCAGGTTGCCGGCCGTGGTGAGCGTGCCGCCGTTCCAGGGCGAGACGTGCTCCACCGTCCAGCGCGCCTGCTGCTTCACCGGGTCCCAGGCCACCAGGCGGCCAAAGGGCTTGCTGGACGGCGGCTCCACGTTGGCGAAGGTGGCCAGGTTCCAGCCCATGTTGCTGTGCGGCTCGCCCGGACGCACGCCGTTGAAGTTCCAGTTCTTGTTGTCCATGAGCGTGAGCGGCACGCCCTGCACCGGCATGTAGACCAGGCCGGTCTTGGGGTTGAAGGACATGGAATGCCAGTTGCGCGCGCCGAAGGCGCTGGGGATGATCTCGCGCGGGCGGTCGGCCGTGCGCGCGATGTCGGTCTCGATCGGGCGGCCGTTCTTGTCGTAGCCCGTGGCCCAGTTCACGTCGACGAAATTCTTGGCCGAGATGAATTTGCCGTTGGTGCGGTCGATGATGAAGAAGAAGCCGTTCTTGGGCGCGTGCATCACCACCTTGCGCTTCTTGCCGTCCAGCGTGAGGTCGGCCAGGATCATGGGCTGGGTGGAGGTGAAGTCCCAGTTGTCGCCGGGCGTTTCCTGGTAGTGCCAGACGTACTTGCCGGTGTCCGGGTTGAGCGCGACGATGGACGCCAGGTACAGGTTGTCGCCGCCGGCCGGACTGCGCTTGCTGCGCGCCCAGGGCGAGCCGTTGCCGGTGCCGATGTAGAGCAGGTTCAGCTCGGGGTCGAAGGCCATGGCGTCCCAGGCCGTGCCGCCGCCGCCCGCCTCCCACCACTTGCCGGCCGGGTCCCAGGTCTTGGCGGCCTTGGCCATGGACTCGTCCTCGAAGGGCTTGGACGGGTCGCCCGGCACGGTGAACCAGCGCCACTTCTGCTCGCCGGTCTTGGCGTCGTAGGCCGTGACATAGCCGCGCACGCCGTACTCGGCGCCGCCGTTGCCGATGATGACCTTGCCCTTGACCACGCGCGGCGCGCCGGTGATGGTGTAGCTGAACTTGCGGTCGATGATGGTGTCCTTCTCCCACACCTTCTGGCCCGTGGCCGCGTCCAGCGCCACCAGGCGGCCATCGTAGGAGGCCACGAAGACCTTGCCCTCGTACAGGGCGACGCCGCGGTTGACCACGTCGCAGCAGCCCTTGAAACCACCCTCGCGCGGCACCTGCGGGTCGTAGGACCAGATGCGCTTGCCGGTGCGCACGTCGATGGCGTGCACCACGCTCCACGAGGCGGTGACGTACATGATGCCGTCCACCACCAGCGGCGTGGCCTCCACCCCGCGCGTGGATTCCAGGTTGTAGGACCAGACCAGGCCCAGGTCCTTCACGTTGCCGGTGTTCACCTGGTCGAGCCTGGAGTGCCGGGTCTCGGCGTAGTCCAGGCCGTGGCTGGGCCAGTCGGGCGTGGCGCGCGCGTTGCTGCGCACGAAGGCGCCGTCGACCTTCTTCGTGACCGCGCTGATGTGCGCGGCCGATCCCTTGACCGTCGCCTGCTGGGCCTGCGCGCCGAGCGCGGCGCCCAGCAGCAGCGCCAGGCCGACGGCGGCGCGGGCGGTGAGCGAATAGGTGCTCATGTTGTCTCCTGATGTGCCGGTCCGGGCCGGCGTGTGGGGTCGGTGGCAAGGCTCGCGCATCCCCCCGGAACACGGATGCCGCGACGGCCATGTTCCGCAGCCGGCTGTCGCCCGACACCCCCGGGATTTCCCTCAAGTGTTTTGTTCCACGGTGGAACAGAGTCGGCGGATGGCGCAGGGATTTCCCGCAGCGCGGTGCCCGCGCGCGCCGCCGATACTGCCCTGGCCCCCCCAAAAGTGACCCATGGCCGAGCCCGCCCGCCCCCTCTTCTTCCAGACCGCCGAGCAGCGCACAGCGCTCGCGCGGCAGCGGTTCTTCGACGAAGGCGAACGCCCCACCGGACTGGTGAACGAAGCCGTCATCCAATCGTGGATGCGCTGCACCGCCACGCGCCGCAACCCGCGCCATGCCGTCAGCTTCGACCCCGTGACGCGCAGCCGCATGCACGCCTGCCTGACGCGCAACCAGCAGCTGCTGCTGGCCGGCAACGACGACCTGCAGCAGCTCGCCGCGGCGCTGGGCGGCACCAGTTGCCGCGTGCTGCTCACCGACGGCCAGGGCGTGGTCATCCACGCCAGTGCGCCGCTGGGGACGGCACCGCAGCCGCTGCTGGACGCGGGCAGCCGCGTGGGCGTGAACCTGGCCGAGGGCGAGATCGGCACCACCGCGCCGGGCATCGTGGCGCGCGCGGCCAGCGCCTGCACCGTGCAGGGCGCCGAGCACTTCCACGAGATGCTGCAGACCCTGCACTGCGCGGCCGCGCCCATCCGCGACGTGCACGGCCGCCTGGCCGGCGTGCTGGACCTGTCCATCGAAGGCTCGCCCTTCGGCTTCGACGCCGCCGGCCTGGTGGCGCTCTACGCCAGCACCATCGAAAACCGGCTGCTGCGGCTGCAATCACCCGCGCACCTGGTGTTGCAGTTCCAGGCCAGCCCGCGCGTGCTGGGCACGCCGCTGGAAGGCCTGGCCGGCATCGACGTGAGCGGCCAGCTGGCCTGGCTCAACCCGGTGGCGCAGCGCCTGACCGGCGCCAACGCCCTGGCCCACCCGCCCGTGGACACCGTGTTCGGCCTGGCCTTCGAGGAGCTGCTGGCCTTGCACCGCGCCCGCGAACCGCGCGCGCTGCGGTTGCCCAATGGGCTCACGGTCTGGGTGCGCGCCCACATCGGCAGCGCCGACGGTGTGGACTTCAACCGCGCCGTGGCCACCGGCGGGCCGCCGTCCGCGGCCGACGAGGCCGCGCCCGACGCGCCGATCGCCGACACCGCGCCCTCGTCCACGCTGGACGACCACCGCGACCGCGTGATCTCCGAAACGCTGGCGGCCTGCGGCGGCAACATCGCGCGCGCCGCGCGCCAGCTGGGCGTGTCGCGCGGGCTGCTGTACCGGCGGCTGCGGGCCGCGCCGGCGGCCGAGGCCTCCGCCCCCTGATCCGGTCCGCGGGCCCGCTCAGCGCGCCGCGTCGAACTCGGCCTGCACCTCGGCGCGCAGCGCCTCGGACCAGGCGCGGCGGTCGCGCGCGCCGGCGCGCTGCGGTGTGCCGTAGCGCACCACGGCGCGCACCGTGTCCGAGCGCAGCGTGCGCCATACCGACGCGACCAGGGTGTCGTCGCCGATGAACACCGGGCCCGGGTGCGGCTGGCCACTGCTGCGTTCCAGGTAGCGCAACGCCACCGGCTGCACCGGCGCGCTGGCCGATATCGCGGCCTGCAGCAGGTTGGCGTGGAAAGGCAGCAGCTGGGCGCCGTCGCCCGTGGTGCCTTCGGGGAACACCGAGACGGTCTCGCCCTCTCGCAGCCGCTCGGCCATGCGGTGCACCACGCGCAGCGCATCGCGCCGGCTCTCGCGCTCAATGTAGAGCGTGCCCGCGCCGGTGATGAGCGAGCCCAGCAGCGGCCAGCGCTGCACGTCGGCCTTGGACACGAAGCGGCTCGGGTGCGCGGCGTTCATCACCAGGATGTCGAGCCAGGAGATGTGGTTGGCCACCATCAGCACGGCGCCGCGCGCGGGCGGCTGGCCTTGCACGTCGAGCGCGACGCCCATGATGGCCAGCATGCGGCGCGACCACTCGCGCACGATGAGCTGGCTCTGCGCGTGCGTGAGGCGGCCGAACTCGCTGCGGATGATCCATAGGCCGCGCAGCACGTGCAGCACGGCGCGCAGGGCGCGCCAGGCCGCGCGCAGCTGCCCTCCCCGGAGGCGCACGCCCCCGGCCTGGCCGTGCGGCGCGTTCACGCCGGCGCCGCCACGCCCTCGGCCGCGTGCGCGATCTGCCCGCCGACCAGCGTGGCGCGCACCGACACCGGCATCTCGTGGCCTTCGAACGGTGTGTGCCGGCCCTGGCTGCGCAGGGCCGCGGGCGACACGGTCCAGGGCGCGTCGGGGTGGAAGACCAGCACGTCGGCCGCGCCGCCCACGGCGAGCTGGCCCACGCTGGCCTGCAGCGTGCCCAGGCTGGCGCCCAGCACGCGCTGTGGGCCGTGCGTGAGCACCGCCAGCGCCTGCATCAGGCCCAGGCCGTCCTGCTGCGCCCAGGTGCAGGCCAGGCCCAGCAGCAGCTCCACCGCGCTGGCGCCGGGCTCGGCCTCGGCGAACGGCAGGGTCTTGGCGTCGCTGTCCACCGGGTTGTGGTCCGACACCAGCGCGTCGATGGTGCCGTCCGCCAGGCCGGCGCGCAGGGCGTCGCGGTCGCGCTGCTGGCGCAGCGGCGGCTGCAGGCGAAAGCGGCTGTCGTAGAAGCCGATGTCCACGTCGGTGAGGTGCAGGTTGTGCACGCTCACGTCGCAGCTGACGGGCAGTCCCTCGGCCTTGGCGGCGCGCACCAGGTCCACGCCGGCCGCGCTGCTGAGGCGGCACAGGTGCACGCGCGCACCGCCCTTGGTGGCGCGCATCAGCTCGAACAGCGTGTGCAGCGCGATGGTCTCCGCCGCGACGGGCACGCCGGCCAGGCCCAGGCGCGTGGCCAGCGGGCCGCTGGCGGCCACGCCCTTGCCCAGCCACAGGTCCTGCGGGCGCAGCCACACGGTGTAGCCGAATGTGGCCGCGTACTGCAGCGCGCGCAGCAGCACCTGGGTGTTCTGGATGGTGGTTTCGGCCTGGCCGAAGCCCACGCAGCCGGCCTCGGTGAGCTCGGCCATCTCGGTCAGCACCTCGCCGGCGAGGCCGCGCGTGAGCGCGCCGAGCGGGAAGACGCGCGAACGGTGCAGCTTCTCGGCGCGGAACTTGAGCATGTCCACCAGGCCGGGCTCGTCGAGCACGGGCTCGGTGTCGGGCGGGCAGACCAGCGAGGTGACGCCGCCGGCCACCGCCGCCGCGGTCTCGCTCTCCAGCATGCCGGCGTGCTCCTGGCCGGGCTCCTTCAGGCGCACGGACAGGTCCACCAGGCCCGGCGCGACCACGCAGCCACCGGCGTCGATGGTGCGCGCCGGGTGGAAGTCGGCGGCGACGCGGCCGATGGCGATGATGCGCCCGGCGGCGATGGCGACGTCGGCCATCTCGTCGCGGCCGCTGGCCGGGTCGATCACGCGGCCGTTCTGGATCAGGATTTTCATGCGGGTGTCACCTTGGAATCGCGGTGCCGGACGGGATCGATCAGCTCGCGCAGCGCGGCCACCAGGGCCTCGCATTCGGCCGGCGAGCCGATGGTGATGCGCAGGTGCTCGGCGATGCGCGGCTGGCTGAAGTGGCGCACCAGGATGCGGCGCTCTCGCAGGTCCTGCTGCAGCCGGGCCGCGCCGTGGCGCGGGTGCCGCGCGAGCAGGAAGTTCGCGCTCGAGGGCAGGCAGTGAAAGCCCAGGGCCTGCAGCTCGCGCGCGAGCCATTCGCGGCTGTCGACGATGCGCCGCGTGAGCGAGGCGAAGTGCGCCTGGTCCTCCAGCGCGGCCTGCGCGCCGGCCAGCGCCACGCGGTCCAGCGGGTAGGAGTTGAAGCTGTCCTTGACGGTGCTCAGCGCCCGGATCAGGTCGGCGTGGCCCAGGGCGAAACCCACGCGCAGGCCCGCGAGCGCGCGCGACTTGGACAAGGTCTGCACCACCAGCAGCTGGGGAAACTCGTCGATGAGCGACACGGCGCTCTGCGCGCCGAAGTCCACGTAAGCCTCGTCCACCACCAGCACCGAATCGGGGTTGTGCTGCAGCAGCCAGCGGATCTCGTCCAGGGGCAGCGCGATGCCGGTGGGCGCGTTCGGGTTGGGCAGCACGATGCCACCGTTGGGCTGCAGGTAGTCGGCCACCCGCACGCGGAAATCGGCGTCCAGGGGCACGGGCTGGCAGGCCACGCCGTAGAGCGCGCAGTAGACCGGGTAGAAGGAGTAGCTGACGTCCGGCACCAGCACCGGCCGGCCGTGGCGCAGCAGGCCCATGAAGGCGTGCGCCAGCACCTCGTCCGAGCCGTTGCCCACGAAGACCTGCTCCACCCGCAGCCCGTGCTGCGCGGCGATGGTCTGGCGCAGCGCCAGCGCCGAGGGATCGGGGTAGAGGCGCAGCCGCTCGTCCACCGCCTCGGCCATGCGCCGCAGCGCCAGCGGCGAGGGCGGGTAGGGGCATTCGTTGGTGTTGAGCTTGATCCAGCCCGTGCCCTGCGGCTGCTCGCCGGGCGTGTAGGCGCTCAGCCCGCGCAGGGCCGGGCTCCAGAAGCGCGTGTCGGGGTCGGGCGCGGGCGTGCTCACGCTTCGTTGCCCGCGACGATGGACATCACCGCCATGCGCACGGCGATGCCGAAGGTGACCTGCGGCAGGATCACGCTCTGCGGACCGTCCACCACGGCGGAGTCGATCTCCACGCCGCGGTTGATGGGCCCCGGGTGCATGACGATGGCGTCGGGCTTGGCCCACTTCAGGCGCTCGGGCGTGAGGCCGAAGCTCTTGAAGTACTCCTGGCTGGAGGGCAGCAGCGCGCCGCTCATGCGCTCGTTCTGCAGGCGCAGGGTGATGACCACGTCGCAGCCCTTGATGCCCTCTTCGAGCGTGTGGCACACGCGCACGCCCATGTGCGAGAGATCGCTCGGCACCAGGGTGCGCGGGCCGACCACGCGCACGTCGGGGCAGCCCAGGGTGGTGAGGGCGTGGATGTCGGAGCGCGCCACGCGCGAGTGCAGCACGTCGCCCACGATGGCCACCGACAGCTGCGTGAAGTCCCGCTTGTAGTGGCGGATGGTGTACATGTCGAGCAGGCCCTGCGTGGGGTGCGCGTGGCGCCCGTCGCCCGCGTTGACCACGTGCACGTGCGGGGCCACGTGCTGTGCGATGAGGTAGGGCGCGCCCGATTCGCTGTGGCGCACGACGAAGATGTCGGCCGCCATGGCGCTGAGGTTGGCGATGGTGTCGAGCAGCGACTCGCCCTTGGCGGTGGAGCTGCGCGCGATGTCGAGGTTGATGACGTCGGCCGACAGCCGAGTGGCCGCGATCTCGAAGGTGGTGCGCGTGCGTGTGCTGTTCTCGAAGAATAGGTTGAACACGCTCTTGCCGCGCAGCAGCGGCACCTTCTTCACCTCGCGGTTGCTCACGCTGGTGAAGCTGGCCGCGGTGTCCAGGATGTGCGTGAGGATGTCGCGCGACAGGCCTTCGGTGGAGAGCAGGTGGATGAGCTCGCCGTTCTTGTTGAGCTGGGGGTTGCGGGCGGGGGTCATGTTTGGCTTTCCAGCACGAAGCGCAGGCGGCCGTCGCCGTCGCGCGCGAGTTCGAGCGACTGGCCGGCGGGCACCTCGACACGCGCCATGCTCAGCTGCGCCTCGATCGGCAGCTGGCGTCCGCCGCGATCGACCAGCACGGCCAGGCGCACGCTCGCGGGGCGGCCGTGGTCGAAGAGCTCGTTGAGCACGGCGCGCAGCGTGCGGCCGGTGTAGAGCACGTCGTCGATCAGCAGCAGGCTCGCGCCGTCCACCTCGAAGGGCAGCCGGGTCTGCACGCTGCTGGCCAGGCCACGGCGCGCGAAGTCGTCGCGGTGCATGACGGACGAGACCACGCCGCAGGCGCCGGGCTGTTTCAGGTCGGCGTGCAGGCGCTCGGCGATCCAGGCGCCGCCGGTGGCGATGCCCACGAGCCGCGTCGCGGGCTCGGCCTCCAGCACGGCCCGCACGCGCGTGAGCAGTTGCGCGTAGAGCGCTTCGGCATCGGGTGGGGTCAAGGCAGGCTCCTCAGGAACTGTTCCAGGATGATGCAGGCGGACGCGGCGTCGGCGTCCCGCGCGCCCTGCGCGTGCGCCTCGGTGGTGCTGTATCGCTCGTCCACCTCGAACACGGGCAGGCCATGGCGGCCGTGCAGGCGGCGCGCGAACTTGCGCGCCATGGCGGTGTTGGCGTGCTCGGCGCCGTCGGGATGGAAGGGCACACCCACCACCAGCGCGTCGGGCGCCCACTCGCGGATGCGCTCGGCCGCGCGCTCCAGGCGCGCGTCGCCGGTGGCCACGATGGTGGGCTGCGGCGTGGCGCTGCGGGTGAGCCGGTTGCCGCTGGCCACGCCGGTGCGGCGCTGGCCCAGGTCGAAGGCCAGGAAGGTCTGCAGCGTGGCGGCGACTTCGGGCATGGCCGGCTCAGGCATGGCCGGCATCGGGCGAGAGCATCCAGGGCTGCTGCAGGCCCAGCAGGGCCATGGCGCGGTCGTAGCGCTCGGCCACCGGGGCCTCGAAAATGATTTCGATGTCGGCCGGCACGGTGAGCCAGGCGTTCTCGGCGAGCTCGGATTCGAGCTGGCCCTGGCCCCAGGAGGCATAGCCCAGCGAGACAAACACGCGGCGCGGGCCGGCGCCGGCCGCCATGGCCTCGAGCACGTCCTTGGAGGTGGTCATTTCCAGGCCGCCGGGGATGGACAGCGTGGAGGCGTAGACCGACTCGCCGTCCTGCTCGGGGTTGACGGCCTCGTGCAGCACGAAGCCGCGCTCGGTCTGCACCGGGCCGCCCTGGAACACGGGCAGGTCCATGAGGTCTTCGCGCGACAGCGGCAGCTCGACCTTCTCGAACAGCTTGGGCAGCAGGATGTCGCTGGGCTTGTTGATGACCAGGCCGAGGGCGCCGCGTTCGCTGTGTTCGCACATGAACACCACGCTGCGGCCGAACAACTCGTCGGTCAACCCCGGCATCGCGATCAGGAAATGATGGGTCAGGTTGGTCGGAGCAAAATCGGCGGCCATGCGTGGATTCTATGTCCCGCCCCCCGCCCGCCCGGCTTCGCCGGTCACCTCCGCCCACCACCGCCCATGAGCCATTTCGACACCGGCCTGATGTGGTTCCGCCGCGACCTGCGCGCCAGCGACAACGCGGCCCTGCACCACGCGCTGCGCCACTGCCGCCAGCTGTGGTGCGTATTCGTGTTCGACCGCGACATCCTGGACCCGCTGCCGCGCGCCGACCGCCGGGTGGAGTTCATCCGCGAATCGCTGGTGGCGCTGGACGCGCGGCTGCGCGAGCTGGGCGCCGAGCACGGCCGGCCGGGCACCGGCCTGATCGTGCTGCACGACCAGGCCTCGCGCGCCATCCCCGCCCTGGCCGAGCGCCTGGGCGTGCAAGCCGTGTTCGCCAACCACGACGACGAGCCCGCCGCGCTGGCGCGCGACGCCCAGGTGCTGGGCGCGCTGGCGCACCAGGGCGTGCTGCTGCGCACCCACAAGGACCACGTGATCTTCGAGCGCCGCGAGGTGCTCACGCAGTCCGAGCGGGCCTTCGGCGTGTTCACGCCCTACAAGAACGCCTGGCTCAAGGCACTCACGCCCTTTCACCTCAAGGCCTACCCGATCGCCAAGCACGCGGGCGCCCTGGCGCCCTTGCCCGAAGGCCTGTCGCGCCCGGTGCCCACGCTGGCGGAGATCGGCTTCCAGCGCACCAACCTCTCGCAGCTCGCCCTGCCCACCGGCGAGGACGGCGCGCACCAGCTGTTCGACGACTTCCTGCAGCGCATCGACCGCTACGACGAGGCGCGCGACTACCCGGCGGTCAAGGGCCCCAGCTACCTGAGCGCGCACCTGCGCTTCGGCACCGTGTCGGTGCGTGCGCTGGCGTCCATCGCGCACGGCCTGCACGCCCAGGGCAACCCGGGCGCCAGCACCTGGCTGTCCGAACTCATCTGGCGCGACTTCTACCACCAGATCCTGGCCAACTTTCCGCACGTGGCGCAGCGCGCCTTCAAGCCCGCCTACGACGCCGTGCGCTACGAGCACGGCAAGGCCGCGGACGCCCTGTTCCAGGCCTGGTGCGAGGGCCGCACCGGCTACCCGCTGGTGGACGCGGCCATGGCGCAGATCCTGCAGACCGGCTACATGCACAACCGCCTGCGCATGGTGGTGGCCAGCTTCCTGGTGAAGGACCTCGGCATCCACTGGCAATGGGGCGAACGCTACTTCGCCGAGCACCTGATCGACTTCGACCTCGCGGCCAACAACGGCGGCTGGCAGTGGGCCAGCTCCAGCGGCTGCGACGCGCAACCCTGGTTCCGCATCTTCAACCCCGTCACCCAGAGCGAACGCTTCGACCCGCAGGGCCGCTTCATCCGGCGCTACCTGCCCCAGCTCGCCGGCCTGCCCGACGCGGCGATCCACGCGCCCTGGAAGGCCAGCCCCGTGGAGCTGGCCGCCGCCGGGCTGGTGCTGGGCGACAACTACCCCCTGCCGCTGGTGGACCACGCGCAGGCCCGCGAGAAGACCCTGGCGCGGTATGCGGTGGTGAAGGAGCAGGGCAACGCCTGATCAGGCGTCGGCGGTGGCCCGGGCGTAGCGCGCCACCAGCACCAGCAGCTCGTCTTCGGAATAGGGCTTGCCCAGGTAGTGGTCCACGCCCAGTTCGCGCGCGTGCTCGCGGTGCTTCTCGGCGATGCGCGAGGTGATCATGATCACCGGCAGATCGGCCAGGCGGGCGTCGGCCCGGATGTTGCGCACGAGGTCGAAACCGTCCATGCGCGGCATCTCGATGTCGGACAGCACCACGGCCGGGCGCTCCATCTGCAGCCGCTCCAGCGCCTGCAGGCCGTCGGCCGCCAGCGTCACGCGGTAGCCCTCGCGCTGCAGCAGGCGCTGGGTGACGCGGCGCACGGTGATGGAGTCGTCGACCACCAGCACCAGTGGCACGCTGGCCAGCGCGGCGTCCGCGCCCGCGTCGCCACCGGTGGCGACGCGCTCCGTGGCCTGGGGCAGGGCCGCCTGCTGGCGCACCCACTCGGGCACCTGCGGCCCGTACACCGTGGACAGCGCCACCGGGTTGTAGATCAGCGCCACCGCGCCCGAGGCGAGCACCGACATGCCCGCCAGGCCCGGCAGCCGCGACAGCTGCGCGCCCAGGTTCTTGACCACGACTTCCTGGTTGCCCAGCACCTCGTCGACGTGCATGGCCAGGCGCTGGGACGCGCTGCGGAAGACCACCACCGGCAGCGTGCGGTTCTGCGGCTCCTGCGACTGCGCCGTGGACTGCAGCAGGGCACCGCTCCAGAAGAAGGGCACGTCCTCGTCGCCATGGCGCATGTGGCCGCTGGCGTAGGCCGCCTGCAGCTCGGCCGGCGGCACGCGGCGCACGATCTCCACCAGGTTCGACGGCACGCCGAACGTGAGCTCGCCCGCGCGCAGCATCACCACCTGCGTGACCGCCGTGGTCAGCGGCAGCACCAGCTTGAACGAGGTGCCCTGCCCGGCGCGCGTGGCGGTCTCGATGCGGCCACCGAGCGCGAGCACGTCGCTGCGCACCACGTCCATGCCGATGCCGCGCCCGGCCAGCTCGGAGACTTCGCGGGCCGTGCTGATGCCGGCCTCGAAGATGAGCTGGGCGGCGTGCTCGTCGTCGATCACTTGATCGGGCGCCAGCAGGCCGGCCTCGCGGGCCTTCTCGCGCAGGCGCTCCAGGTCGATGCCGCCACCGTCGTCGGCGAACACCAGCGAGACGTCGTTGCGCTCCTGGTGCAGCTCGATGTCGATGCGGCCTTCGGCCGGCTTGCCGCGCTGCTCGCGCAGCTCGGGCGATTCGATGCCGTGGGCCACGTGGTTGCGCAGCAGGTGTTCGAAGGTGCCGGTCATGCGGTCCAGCACGCCCCGGTCCATTTCGATGTTGCCGCCGGTGATGTCCAGGCGCACCTGTTTGCCGGTTTCCTTGGAGGCCTGGCGCACCACGCGGTACAGGCGTTCGGAGATGCCCTCGAACTCCACCATGCGCGTGCGCAGCAGGTCGCGCTGCAGCTCGCGCGTCTGGCGCGCCTGGGCCACCAGGTTGTCTTCGGTCGCCTCCACGGCGCGCTGCAGGTTGCGCTGCAGCGTGGCCACGTCGTTCACCGACTCGGCCATCATGCGGGTGAGCTCCTGCACACGGGTGAAGCGGTCGAACTCCAGCGGGTCGAAGGCCTGCACGTGGTCGCGGGCCTGGGCCAGGCGCGATTGCATCTGCGTCTCGGCCTGCAGCTCGATGTCGCGCAGCTGCTGGCGCAGGCGGTCCAGGTTGCCCGTGAGGTCCTTCAGCGAGGTGCGCAGCGTGACGACCTCGGCCTCCATGCGCGAGCGCGAGATGATCACCTCGCCGGTCTGGTTGACCAGGCGGTCGAGCAGCTCGGGGCGCACGCGCACGGCGGCCCCGCCGCGCGCCGCCAGCTGGGCCGGCGCGATGGGCGCGACGAAGTGGGCGCCCAGGCCGCTGGTCGCGGCGGCCGGCGCGGCCGGCACCGCGGTCTCAGCCACGGGCTGCGCCTCGGGCGCGGGCTGCGCCAGCGCCTCGGGCGCGGACTGCACCACGGCGCCGGTCTGGGCGTCGGGATGCCGCAGGGCATCGAAGCGCGCCACGATGGCGTCGAAAGCGCTTTGCAGCACTTCCAGGTCGCTGGCGCGCTGCACGTCGGAACCCAGGCGCTCGGCCGCGGTTTCCATGCGGTGGGCCATTTCACCCAGGCGCAGGGCGCCGGCCAGGCGGGCACTGCCCTTGAGCGTGTGCAGCCCTCGCAGCACCTCGGCGCGCGCGCCGCCGTCGTCGGGACGGGCGCTCCACTGGCGCAGGGCCGCGCCCATCTGCGGCAGCAGTTCCTGGGCCTCTTCCTCGAAGATGGGGAACAGGTCGACATCGATGGTGTCGACCGCGTCGATGTCGTCGTCGATGTCCTGGTGGCCGCCGTGCGCCGCTGCGGCGCGCACCGGCTCGGGCGCGGCGGGCAGGTCCCACTGGGTCGCGGGACCGGCGCTGGTGTCCAGGGCCTCGTCGGCCGCCACGGGCGGCGACGCCGGCTCGGGCGGCGCGGGCTCGTCGTCGGCCGGCAGCAGCTCGACCTCGTCGCTGACGGTGAGGAACACCTCGTCGTCGGCCGTGGCGGGCGCGGCCGCTGGCGGTTCGCCAAAGGCCAGCGGGTCGTGCACCACCTGCACCAGCGACTGCAGCACGAAGGGATCGGCCTCCTTCAGGAAACCCGCCGCGAACTGGTGCAGCAGGCGGCGGATGTCTTCACCGGCGTCCACGAACAGCTGGCCCAGCGCGGCCGGCGCCTGTTGTCCTTCGCGCTGGCGCGCGGCGACCGAGCCCAGCGCGTGCTCCAGCGCACGCGCGACGCCCGACAGCGACTCGAACCCGACGGTGCCCGAGCTGCCCGCCAGCGAGTGCGCGAGCGCCTCGGCCGACTCGGGCACGGGCACATGGGTCTCCATGGCCCACTCGGACAGACTGGTGCCCAGCCGGCGGGACCACTCATCGGCCTCGTTGAGGAAGACGTTGTAGAGCTTGTGGCCAATGCGCAGCGAGCCGATTTCGCGCACGGGCTCCTCGGCGGGGGCACTCACCAGGGGCACCGGCTCGGCGGGCGGCAGCGGCGCCGGCGCCGTCAGCTCGATTTCCTGGATGTCGGCAAAACCGGACTCGACGGCTTCGCGCGGGAAGTCTTCCAGCTGGTCGAACTCCGGCGGCACCACGGGCGCGGCCACCGGGGGCTGGGGCAGCGCCTCGGCCGGCGTTGCCTGCGCGGCCTCGGCGGCGGGCGCGTCGGCCTCGGGCGCTTCGGCGGTCGCGGGTTGCGCGACCGCCGCCAGCAGGTCGAGGTCGATGTCGGCGAGCAGCGGCACCTCGAGCGCGGCCTCGGACAAGGGCTCGGGCAGGGGCAGGTCGCCGAAGCCGGTGGAGGGCGCGGCCGCGTCGGCCGCCGGCGCCTGGAGCGGCGGTTCGGCCTCGGGCCCTGGTGGCTCGTCGTCCAGCGCGATGTCGAGGGGCTCCTGCGCCCCGGTGGCGGGCGGCGCCTGCAGGGGCAGCCACACGCCCTGGGCCTTCAGCGCCTCGGCGCTGGCCCGGAAGGGCTGCGAGCGCCAGGCGGACGCCTGCTGGGCCGCGATGTCCTGCACCCAGCGTTCGAATTGATCCAGGGCCTCGCCCGACAGGCCCAGCAAGGCTTCGCTCGCGGGCCGCTGCTCGGCCAGCACGGCGTTGAGCAACTGCTCCAGGGCCCAGGCCGCCTCGCCGAACTCGTTGAGGCCGACCATGCGGGAGCTGCCCTTGAGCGTATGGAAGGCGCGGCGCAGCGTGGTCAGGTGGTCGAGATCGGAGGGCTGCTCGTGCAGGTGCGAGACCGCTTCGCGGCCATTGGCCACGACCTCGCGCGCCTCCTCCAGGAAGATGTCGAGCAGGTCGTCTTCGTCGGTGTCGTCGGCCGGCGGTGCATCGGCAGGGGCCGAGGAGGCGTCGGGCGCGGCGGCCTCGGTCAACCCAACCAGCGCCTGCGCGCCCATCGCGGCGTCATCGCGCACCACGGCTTCGGCGGCCTCGCGCGCGGCCTTGGCCACGGCCGGCTGTTCGGCCAACGCGGCCTGATCGGCGAGCGAATCCAGCTGCTGGCTCAGGCCACTGAGGTCGTCCAGTCCCCCGAAAACGCTGTCGACCACCCGGCGCACGCCCGCCTGCAAGGCCTCGGCGTCGCTGCGGGCGGGCGGCGAACGGTCGCGGCCCACGCTGGCGCGCCCCATGAGCGGGACCAGGCCGCCCTTGTCCTCATCGAAGACGAAGAGCTTCTTCGCCAGCGCCGGCTGGTAGCTCAGCATGTCGACCAGGAAGCTCAGCGCGCTCAGGTTGTCGCCGAGCTGCTGGAAGGTGCCGGCCTCACGGGCCAGGGCCTCGTCGACCTCGGTGTCCAGAATCTGCTCGACGCTGCCGCGCATGCGGGTGACGGCCTGCACCGCGTGGTCCAGGCCCAGCACCGACAGCACGCCGCGCATCTGGGCCAGCTGGGTCACCGCCACGTGCAGGCCCGCTTTTTCCTGCGGCTGGCGGAAGAACTGGTCGAGCGATTTTTCGACCTCGCCCAGCGACACCTTCAGCTCGTCGACCACACTGCCCATGGTCTGGCGGTCGCTGACGCGGCGGTAGAGCTGCTCCATCCACCCGTCCAGCGGGCGGGCCGCCTCGCCGTCGATGACGCTGCCCAGGCGCTGCGCCAGGTCCTGCGTGCGCGCCGCGAGCTCGGGCTCGGCAGGATCGAAGTCTTCGAACGCGGCCTCCAGGTACAGGGTGGTCGTGGCCACTTCCATGGCGAGTTCGGGGCGCACGCCGCCGGGCTCGTTCACGGCGCGATCGGCCGCCTTGACCAGCGCCGCCGCGAGCGGCGCGCTGGGCGGGTGCAGCTTGAGCAGCGACTCGCCGATCAGGCCGAACTGGTCACCGACCTGGCGGGCCCGCGCATGGTCGCCGCCCGCGAACAGGGACCAGGCCTCCTTGGCCGTCTGGATGCGCTTGCGGGCCTGCGCCAGCACGGCGGGGTCGTAGCGGCCCAGCGTGGCCTGGTGGTAGTCGGCCGGGCGGTAGCGCTGCAGGCCATAGGTTTCGCGCACGGCGCCCAGGTGCTGGGTGGCGGCCGCGTCGGCGGGCTGGCTCTGCGCGCAGAAGAACAGCAGGTCGTGCAGCAAGGTTTCCGACACCTGGCCGGTGCCGGAGGCCATCTGGCCGAACTGCATGAGCAGTCGCGACGCCGCCCGCTTCACGTACACATCGAAGGGCAGACCAGGCCCGCCCGCGGCCTCGAAGAAGGCCGCCGCCACGCGCCAGAACGTGCGCTGGCGCGGCTCCGCGGCGGCGGCGGAAATGCCGCCGCACAGCTTGGCCAGTTGCTGGCAGGCCGCCGCGCTCTGCGTCTTGACGACGAGCAGGATCAGGCGGTCGAACAGCGAACGGACCGCCGGGCCGACATCGAGCGGCTTGGCGCCCGGCGGCGCCGGCATGTCGATCGCCCGGTGATCAAAATCCCAGAGATCCGAGGGATGCACGCGCTCGGCGCCCGCGAGCTCCAGCACCTCGCGGTACTGCTGGAACAGCGCCACCGGCTGCACGGGCTTGTGGTTGAGCACCGCCTCGAGGTACTCGACCAGGGCGAAGCTGGCGCGCTCCACCCGGCTGGCGGCCTGCTCGTCGCAACTGGCCGGCTTCTGCACGAAGCGCTGCACCGCCGACTCCATGCCACGCAGCACCTGCGCGGGCGCCCCCAGGCCGACCACCTCCAGTGCCCCCACCGCCTGGTGCAGCTGCTGTCGGGCCATGCGCAGGGCGGCCGGGTCCACCGCCTCGAGGTCCCCATGGCGCGACTGCTCGTTCTCGCGAACGAAACGCCGAATGGCCTTGTTGGCCCCGTCGAGCGACTTGCGCAACTCCTCGAAGACCCAGGCCAGGGGCCCGAGGTCGGTGGTGGGCAAGTCCTGCAGAGCGGATTCGGTCGCTTCGGTCATGGGCCTCCCTGATGGGTTCCAGCGGTCCGCCGTCAGGCGATCTTGAATCGGGCCACCGACTGGCGCAGTTCTTCGGCCATGGCCGACAGCTCACGCACCTGCTGGGCCGTGGAGCGCGTGCCCTCGCCGGTCTGTTCGGTCACCGCGAAGATGTGCTGGATATTGCCCGCCACCTCGTTGGCCGATTCGGCTTCGCGGGAGGCGGCGGTGGAGATCTGCTCAATGAGATCGGCCAGCCGGCGCGACACGCGGTCGATCTCGGACAGCGCGGTGCCCGCGTTGTCGGACAGCCGGGCCCCCGCCACCACGCCCTGCGTGGAGCGCTCCATGGCGGCCACGGCATCCTGCGTGTCGGTCTGAATGGCCTTCACCAGCGCCGCGATCTGGCGCGTGGCGTCGGCCGAGCGTTCGGCCAGGCGCTGCACCTCTTCCGCCACCACCGAGAAGCCCCGACCCGCTTCACCGGCGGACGCGGCCTGGATGGCGGCGTTGAGGGCCAGCACGTTGGTCTGTTCGGTGATGTCCGAGATCAGTTCGGTGATCTCGCCGATCTCTTGCGAGGACTCGCCCAGCCGCTTGATGCGCTTGGAGGTTTCCTGGATCTGGTCGCGGATGGCGTTCATGCCGCCGATGGCGTCCTGCACCGCCTGCAGGCCGGATTCGGCGGCCTGCAGCGAGGCCCGGGCCACCTGGGCCGACTCCTGCGCCTGGCTGGACACCTGGTTGATGCGCTGCGCCATGTCGAGCACCGACTGACCGGTCTCGCGAATCTCGCGCAGCTGTTCGGTGGAGGCCGCCAGCAGCTCGGTCGAGGTGTTTTCCACCGCCGACGTGGTCTGCGCCACGCGGGTGGCCGTGGCCTGCACGTTGCCCACCAGCGACCGCAGTTCTTCCACCGTGTAGTTCACCGAGTCGGCGATGGCGCCCGTGATGTCTTCCGTCACGGTCGCTTCCTGCGTCAGGTCGCCCTCGGCCACCGTCTGCAGTTCGTTCATGAGGCGAAGAATGGCCGCCTGGTTGGCGTCGTTGACGCGCTTGGCTTCCTGCTCCTGCGCCTCGGCGGACAGCCGCTGGCCTTCGGCCATCATCTGGCGCTGGCGGCTGTCCTGCAGCTGCACGTAGGCCAGGCCGCCCGCGCACAGCAGCGCGAACACCGTGGACAGGGCCAGGGCCAGCAGCTGGCCGCCGCCCAGGCCCGAGCGGCCGGAGAGGTCCTGCTGCAGCTTCTCCAGGCCCACGCGCAGCGGCTCGCTGTCGGCCACGATGGCGGCCTGCGCCTCGCGCGCGGCCACCAGGCCCTGCAGGTTGCCCAGGATGGCGCCGGCTTCGACGCGGGTCTCCTCGTAGCGCTGCAGCAGGGCCTGCAGGCGCTCGCGCACCTGCGGGTCGCGGGCGGCGCCCAGGCGCAGCTCGTCGCTGCCCTTGAGCAGGCCGTCAGCCACTTCCTTGAAGGTGATCAGGTCCTTGCCGAGCAGGAACACCGCCTCGGGGCTCACGCCTTCCAGCGTCAGGAACTCGTTGGCCGACTTGCCAATGCGCTGCGTCAGCATCACGAGCTGACCGGACGCGGAGATCTCGGCGGCGGGCGCGTTCTGCTGCAGCTTGAGGGAGGAGATCGTCTCGGCAATCTCCAGCAGGTCGGACGACTGGCGGTTGATGGTGCGCAGCGCGGCGCCCACCTGCGTCAGCGTGGCCTGCTGGCCCAGCACGGCCGAGGCGTTGCGCTCGGCGGCGTCGATGCGCGGCAGCAGGTCGTCGAGCGCGCCGCCGTATTCCGGCCCCAGCGGCTCGATCGCCATGTTGCTGTCGCCCTGCTTGAGGCCGCGCACGCTGGTGGCCAGCACGCTGGCGCTGTCGCGCACCTCGGGGAAGGCGGTGGGGCTGCCCACCAGCGCCTGCGACACGCTCTTGGCCAGACGCTGCGACTGCATCAGCGCCTGACCGCTGGCGGCCACCTGCTGGCTGATCTTTTCCGCCTGACTCAGCACGAAGAACGTGATGGCGCCCAGCACCAGCAGCGCGAAGGCCAGCAGCACCGCGAGCGAGCGCTGGTGCTGTTCCGCCGGGCGGCGGCCCAGGATGGGCAGCGAGACCAGCGCGTCCTTGGCGACCTCGCCATCGTCCTCGGTGATCAGCAGGTTGTCGTCCAGATCCCCCGTGTTGGCGTCGGGCGCCAGGCGGGCCGCTGCAAGCTCCGCGATCTCCTGATCGGTCACGCCGGCCAGGTCAGGCTCATCCGCCTCCTTGTTCTTCTTGGAGAACAGCCCTTGGAATCGATCAAGCGTGGCCATGGTTTACCTTCCAACTCACAACGGGTGAACAAAAACGTCGGGTGCCGGGTGGGGCGCCGTCAGGCCGCGATGGCCAGGAATTCGGGTTCGCTCACGAGCAGCTGCAGGTCGAGTTCCTGCCAATCCTGCCCCTGTGCGTCCACCAGGACGCGTGTCACGTAGCCGGGCGCGTCCGCCGGGCGCTCGCCCAGGGCGCTGAAAGCGCTGGGGTTGCGCAGGCCCAGCAGGCGATCGATCCAGAACACCGCGTTCAGACCGAGGGCGCCGTGCAGGCTCACCAGCCGAGACTCGGAGGTGATCCGCTCCGTGGCGCGCCCCGTTGCGCGGGCGGTCCCCTGCACCAGACCGGCCAGATCGATCACGCCATGCAAGCCGCCGCGCAGGTTGGCGACGCCGAGGTACCAGGGCTTGGTGTACGGCACCACCTGCACCGCCGACCACGGAAAGATCTCGCCGGACTGCACCAGCGGCAACAGGTAGCGGCAACCGCCGGCCTCGATGGCCAGCCATGTCGCGGTCAGCGCTTCGGTCTTCGCTGCCGTGAGGCGCTGGGCCAGCCGTTCCTGGAGCTCCTTCAGCGACTGTCGTTTGGCCATGCTGGTGCGGTTCGGGCGACGGCCTCAGGCCAGCGCTCGGATCTTGGAAAGCAGTTCTTCGCCGTTGACCGGTTTGGTGACGTAGTCGCGGGCCCCCTGGCGCATGCCCCACACGCGGTCCGTCTCCAGGTTCTTGCTGGTGCACATGACGATGGGGATGCTCGAATACTGAGGATCGCGCGTGATGGCGCGGGTCAGCTGAAAGCCATTCTGGCCGGGCATCACCACGTCCATCAGAATGAGATCAGGCTTTTCCTCCCCGAGACGACGGAAGGCCTCGTCCGCATTCTCGGCGGTGCGCACCGTGTAGCCATTTTTGGTCAACAGATCCGACAGGACCAGCAGCTCGGTCTTCGAATCATCGACGACGAGGATCTTGTGGATGGGCATCAGGCAACTCCGTTGACGTTGAGATGGGCGCCGAACTGCTGCACGGCCTGCAACAGCTGGTCTTTGGTGAAGGGCTTGGTGAGGTAGTCCTGCGAGCCGACCATGCGGCCGCGGGCCTTGTCGAACACGCCGTCCTTGGACGAGAGCATGACGACCGGGATGCTGGCGAAGCGGGCGTTGCGCTTGATGATCGCGCAGGTCTGATAGCCGTCCAGCCGCGGCATCAGGATGTCGCAGAAGATCAGGTCGGGCTGGTAGTCGTTGATCTTGGCCAGGGCGTCGAAGCCATCGTCGGCCAGCAGCACTTCATGGCCGCCTTGCTTGAGAAAAATCTCGGCGCTGCGCCGGATGGTGTTGCTGTCGTCGACGACGAGAACCTTCAGGGCAGGCGTTGCACTCACGATGGACGGGCTCCTCAACCACTATCGGGCCCGATGCGGCGGCGCCGCCCGGACCCCGGACAACGGATCGACGGCCCCCTGGCCACCGTCCGCTCAGATTTGAACCATCTCGAAATCTTCCTTGCGGGCACCACACTCGGGGCAGGTCCAGTTCATCGGAACGTCGGCCCAGGGGGTGCCGGCAGGTACGCCGTGCTCGGGTGCTCCTGCTGCTTCGTCGTAGATCCAGCCGCAGATCAGGCACATCCAAGTCTTGCTGTCGCTCATGGTTTTTGTGGTCTGTATCGTAGAATGCAAGGATTGTATCCAGCCCGTTCAAGCGCTCTGCGGTGTCATTTCACAGGCGAGTGGACGGCGCCAGAGGCCCCCGCACCACAGTGCCTGCGGGCCAGCGCAGGCCGCACAATCCCCCCACCATGTCCGATCCCGACGATTCCTCCGTCGTCCGCGAGGCCACGGCCCCGGGCGAATCCCCCCTGCCCTGCGTGATGAGCTTCAACGCCAACGACCCGAGCGGGGCGGGCGGCCTGAGCGCAGACCTGACGGCCATGTCCAGCGCGTCGGCCCACGTGCTGCCGGTGGTCACCGGCGCCTACGTGCGCGACACCTCCGCGATCCGCGACCACTTCAGCCTCGACGAAGAGGCGGTGGTCGATCAGGCGCGCTGCGCGCTCGAGGACATGCCCGTGCGGGCGATCAAGGTCGGCTTCGTCGGCACGCCCGAGAACCTGAGCGCCGTGGCCCAGATCACCAGCGACTACACCGAAGTGCCGGTGATCACCTACATGCCCGACCTGTCCTGGTGGGACGAGCTCGACATCGAGAACTACCTGGACGCCTGCACCGAGCTGCTGCTGCCGCAGACCACCGTGCTGGTGGGCAACCACAGCACGCTGTGCCGCTGGCTGCTGCCCGAGTGGGAAGGTGACCGCCCGCCGGGACCACGCGACGTCGCCCGCGCCGCGGCGGTGCACGGCGTGCCCTACACCCTGGTGACCGGCTTCAACGCGGCCGACCAGCACCTGGAAAGCCACCTGGCCTCGCCCGAGACCGTGCTGGCCACCGCGCGTTACGAGCGATTCGAGGCCACCTTCGCCGGCGCCGGCGACACGCTGTCGGCCGCGCTGTGCGCCCTCATCGCCAGCGGAGCCGACCTGCAGACCGCCTGCGCCGAGGCCCTGACCTACCTGGACCAGTGCCTGGACGCCGGCTTCCAGCCCGGTATGGGCCACGCGGTGCCCGACCGCCTGTTCTGGGCCCACGAAGAGGACGCCGAGGCCACCGACGAGTCCGCCACCGATCCCGCGCCGCCCGACAGCGCGCTGGACGCGGGCGATTTCCCCCTGGACACCACCCGACACTGAGCGACCCATGCCCGACCGCAACCTGGACCTGTTCGAGCGCGCCAAGACCCTGATCCCCGGCGGCGTCAATTCCCCGGTGCGCGCCTTCCGCGCCGTCGGCGGCACGCCGCGTTTCGTGCAGCGCGCGCAAGGCGCCCACTTCTGGGACGCCAATGGCCAGCGCTACATCGACTACATCGGCTCCTGGGGTCCGATGATCCTGGGCCACGGCCACCCCGCCGTGCTCGAAGCGGTGCAAAAGGCCGCGCTCGACGGCTTCTCGTTCGGCGCCCCCACCGAGCGGGAGGTCGAGCTCGCCGAGGCCATCGTGTCCCTGGTGCCCAGCCTGGAGATGGTGCGCCTGGTCAGCTCGGGCACCGAGGCCGGCATGAGCGCGATCCGGCTGGCGCGCGGCGCCACCGGCCGGCGCAAGATCATCAAGTTCGAGGGCTGCTACCACGGCCACGCCGACGCCCTGCTGGTCAAGGCCGGCTCGGGCCTGGCCACCTTCGGCAACCCCACCAGCGCGGGCGTGCCGCCCGAGGTGGTGCAGCACACCCTGGTGCTCGAGTACAACAACCTGGAGCAGCTCGACGCCGCCTTCGCCGAGCACGGCGCCGACATCGCCTGCCTGATGATCGAGCCCATCGCCGGCAACATGAACTTCGTGCGCGCCAGCCTGCCCTTCATGGCTCGCTGCCGCGAGCTGTGCACCCGGCACGGCGCCCTGCTGGTGTTCGACGAGGTCATGACGGGCTTTCGCGTGGCCCTGGGCGGCGCGCAGAGCGTCTACGCGCGCCAGCTCCCCGGCTTCGAGCCCGACATGACGGTGATGGGCAAGGTCATCGGCGGCGGCATGCCGCTGGCGGCCTTCGGCGGCAAGCGCGCCGTGATGGAGCAGCTCGCGCCGCTGGGCCCGGTCTATCAGGCCGGCACGCTGTCGGGCAACCCGGTGGCCACGGCCTGCGGCCTGGCCACCCTGGCCGAGATCCGCCGGCCTGGCTTCTTCGAGGCCCTGTCGGCGCGCACGCGTCAGCTGGTCGATGGACTGAAGGCCGCGGCCGACCAGGCCGGCGTGCCCTTCAGCGTGGACGCCGAGGGCGGCATGTTCGGCTTCTTCCTCATGCCCGGACTGCCGCAGAACTACCAGGCCGTCATGAAGACCGAGGGCGCCCGGTTCAACGCCCTCTTCCACGGCCTGCTCGAGCGCGGCGTCTACATCGCACCCGCGCTGTACGAGGCCGGCTTCGTGAGCGCGGCCCACAGCGAGCAGGACATCGCCGACACGGTGGCGGCGGCCAGCGCGGTGTTCAGGCAGCTGGCGGCTTGAGGCTGCGGTTCGCCCCGACAAACAAAAAGGCCGCCCTCGGGCGGCCTTTTTGTTTGTCGGGGTGTGGGCAGCGGGCCCGCGCCAGCTCAGTGCCGGAAGTGCCGCACACCCGAGAACACCATCGCCACGCCGCGCTCGTTCGCGGCATCGATGACCTCCTGGTCGCGCATGGAGCCGCCGGGCTGGATCACGCAGCTGGCGCCGGCGTCGACCACCACGTCCAGGCCGTCGCGGAACGGGAAGAAGGCGTCGCTGGCCACCGCCGTGCCCTGCAGCGATAGATTCGCGTGGCCCGCCTTGATGCTGGCGATGCGCGCCGAGTCGAGGCGGCTCATCTGCCCCGCGCCCACGCCCATGGTCATGCCGTCCTTGCAGAAGACGATGGCGTTGGACTTGACGAACTTGGCCACCTTCCAGGCGAACAGCAGGTCTTCGAGCTGCTGCGGCGTGGGCTGCAGCGTCGTCACCACCTTCAGGTCCTCACGCTGGAGCACGTGGTTGTCGGCCGACTGAATCAGCAGGCCCGAGCCCACGCGCTTCACGTCGGAGAGGTTCAGCCCCTTGTCCCAGGCGGTGGGGCCGCCGGGCGGCAGATCGATCTGCAGCACGCGCACATTGGCCTTGGCCTTGAACACGGCCAGCGCCTCGGGTGAATACGCGGGCGCCATCAGCACTTCAACGAACTGCTTGCTGATGGCCTCGGCCGCCGCACCGTCGAGCGGGCGGTTGAAGGCGATGATGCCGCCGAAGGCGCTGGTCGGGTCGGTCTGGAAGGCCTTCTGGTAGGCCTGCAGCGGGCCGCCGCCCACGGCCACGCCGCAAGGGTTGGCGTGCTTGACGATGACGCAGGCCGGCTCGTCGAAGCTCTTGACGCATTCCCAGGCGGCGTCGGCATCGGCGATGTTGTTGTACGAGAGCTCCTTGCCCTGCAGTTGCTTTGCGGTGACCAGCGAGCCCGGCGCGGGGTACAGGTCGCGGTAGAAGGCGGCCGTCTGGTGCGGGTTCTCGCCGTAGCGCAGGTCCTGCAGCTTGATGAAGCGGCCATTGGCCTGGGCCGAATAGGCGCTGCGCTTCGGCACCTCGTCCGCCGCGTCGAACGCGATGGAGGACAGGTAATCGCTGATGGCGCCGTCGTAGTTGCTGATGCGGTTGAACGCCGCCACCGACAGGCCGAAGCGCGTCTTGTCGCTGAGCCTGCCGCTGGCCTGCAGCTCCTCGACCACGCCCGCGTACTGCGAGGCGTCGGTGAGCACGGCCACGTCCTTCCAGTTCTTGGCGGCGCTGCGCACCATGGCCGGGCCGCCGATGTCGATGTTCTCGATCGCGTCGGCCAGCGTGCAGCCGGCCTTGGCCACCGTGGCCTCGAAGGGGTAGAGGTTCACCACCAGGATGTCGATGGTCTGGATGCCGTGCTCGCGCAGCGCGGCCATGTGCTCGGGCAGGTCGCGCCGCGCCAGCAGGCCGCCGTGCACCTTGGGGTGCAGCGTCTTCACGCGGCCATCGAGCATCTCGGGAAAGCCGGTCACCTCGGCCACCTCGGTCACGGGCAGGCCCTGCCCGGCCAGCAGCTTGGCGGTGCCGCCGGTGGACAACAGGGTCACGCCGAGGGCGTGCAGCGAACGGGCAAGGTCGACGATGCCGGTCTTGTCGGAAACGGAGAGGAGAGCGCGCATGGGAAGGGAGGGGAAAGGTTGGGGATTCAGTCGAGCAGGCCGTGGTCGAGCAGCTTCTTGCGCAAGGTGTTGCGGTTCAGGCCCAGCCACTGCGCCGCGCGCGACTGGTTGTACTGGGCCTGGGCCATCACCACCTCGAGCAGGGGGCGCTCGACCGCTTTCACCAGCATGTCGTACAGGTGGGCGGGCTCGGTGCCATCGAGGTCGCGAAAGTAGCCCTCGAGGCTGTCGCGGATGCACTCGTCCAGCGGATTGGTCTTTTTCATGCGGCCAGCTTCCAGTCGGCGCGATCGCCGAAGTCCGCGGCCATCCAGGCATCGAAGGCCTGGCTGACGACACGGCGTTGGTCATCGATGGTGTGGGTGGCGTTGACGCTCGCGCGAAAACGCGCGGCCTCGCCCGCGGGCAGGGCCAGCGATTGCACGTACCAGCCCAGGTGCTTGCGCGCGCTGCGCACGCCGGTGTCTTCGCCGTACAGGTCGTAGTGGTCGTCCAGGTGGTCGAGCAGCCAGCCCTTCACCTGCGACAGCGCGGGCGGCGGCAGGTGCTCGCCCGTGGCCAGGAAGTGCGCGATCTCGCGGAAGATCCACGGCCGCCCCTGCGCCGCGCGGCCGACCATGACGGCGTCGGCGCCGGTGCGCCGCAGCACCTCGCGCGCGGCCTCGGGGGAATCGATGTCGCCGTTGGCCACCACCGGAATGCGCACGCGGCTCTTGATGTGGGCCACGGTGTCGTGTTCCGCCTGGCCCTTGTAGCCCTGCTCGCGCGTGCGGCCGTGCACCGTGAGCATCTGCACGCCCGCGCTCTCGGCGGCCAGGGCCAGCACCGGCGCGTTGCGCACCGCGGCGCACCAGCCGGTGCGCATCTTGAGCGTGACCGGCACGCCCTGCGGCTCGCAGGCCCGCACCACGGCCTCGACGATGCCGATCGCGAGTGCCTCGTCCTGCATGAGCGCGCTGCCGGCCCACTTGTTGCAGACCTTCTTGGCCGGGCAGCCCATGTTGATGTCGATGATGCGCGCGCCGCGGTCGATGTTGTAGCGGGCCGCGTCGGCCATGGACTGGGGGTCGGTGCCCGCGATCTGCACGGCGATCGGCGCGGACTCGCCTTCGTGGTTGGCGCGGCGCGAGGTCTTGAGGCTGTCCCAGAGTTCGCGCCGGCTGGTCACCATCTCGCTCACCGCGTAGCCCGCGCCCAGCCGCTTGCACAGCTTGCGAAAGGGCCGGTCCGTCACCCCGGCCATGGGCGCGACGAACAGGGCATTGGGCAGGACGTGGGCCCCGATCTGCATGGCGTGGCGGAACTGGCTGGACGGCGGGTTCGGAGGGGAACGCCGGGGACGGGCCGGCGGCGGAGGGCGGATTGTATCTGCTCAAATTTTCAGCAGACGAACCGCCGCCAGCCCCACCGCAGGCGCCGCCCGCGCCAGCGCCAGCGCCGGCGACCCGCCATCGGCCATATGGCCTGGCGACGGCACGGAACCCATTGCGCGCCGCGGGGACCCAGTTGTCGCATGCAGTCCATCGCCTTGCTGGACCGCGGCACCCGAGCAACCGCAAACCTCTGGCGCTCTCAAGCTGATCCCGACATGAAAGCCTCATCCGGCAAGAAACAACTTCCCCCCGGCCAGCACCCGCTGCAGGCGGTTGTTGACAGGCTCAACAAGATCAACAAGAAGCACCCCGGTGGCGTGTTGTCCCTGCAAGAGAACAAGACGCTGAACCCGGACACCGTGCTCGACCTGAAAGCCCGGCGCGGCGGCCTGATCGCCAGGGTATTGAACCCCTTCAGCCATCGGCGGCAGCTCGCGGAAACAAGCACGGAGGCGCTGACCTTCCTCCTCAAGACACTGGACCAGCACCAGCACAGCCTGAGCCCCGAGATCGCGAAGCAGGGCCGCATGCAACTGGAGCAACTCCTTCAGCGCCCCCTTGGCAAGGGCCTGCCGGTGCAGGAGGCTCTTCACATCTACCAGGACATGCTGCACCGCCAGCTGCACCAGTGCAGCGACGCCGCGGCGCGGGCCCGAAGCGCCGATGAGGCCTACAGGCAAGGGTTCGATGACCAGCGGCAACGGCCCCCGCAACTCCCCACGTCCCAGGTGCTGGCGCCAGACCACATGGCCCACAACGCCCAAACCCTGTCGGACGCCTACCGCGAAGCGGCCGGCAAGGCCTCGCGAGGGGAACCCGACGCAGGGCCCCCACCGGCCAACCTGCAGGCGGGCGCGCTTGGCCAATTGGCGCCCCTGCTGCAAATCCTTCAAACGGCAATTGATCGCCCCGATGGGCCTCAGGCCAGGCAGTTGCGAGACGTGTGGGAGGGCCTGGCGTGCCCGCAGGACATCGAAGAGGCCTTCACTCCCTTGCGGTTTTCCCAGCACTTGCAGACCCTGCTGCAGAACTGCAGCGACGCCCTGCAGGCGCTCAAGCAGGCGCAGTCCGATGGCGACCTCGGCGAAATGCGCACCTGCTGCGAAGGCTACGTGGCCTGCTTCGAGCAGCTGATCGGCGACCTGACCGCCGCCGCCCGCGATCTTCTGGGCGCCGTGGCTGACGGCCAACTGCCCGCCGGCCTGCCCACGCCAGACAAAGTGTTCTTGCTGGACCTGGGAGAAACGCTGCTGGCCACGGCCAAGGCATTGGCGGATGGGAAGGGCCCCCCGATGGCCAACCACCAATCGGCGCTCGCCTTGCTGGCGCGAGACAACGCCCAGCTGCGCGCGGTGCTCAGGCACTGGAGCCGCCCGCCCCGCCCCCACCACCCACCCCCCGCCGAGCTCACCCCTGTGGGCACACCCACCCTGGCGTCGCCGCGCCAGCCCTGGGTCAGGGCCCACCGGGGGGCTGAAAAAGACAGCCTGTTCAAGCCGCTGAGAAGCCCTCGCCGCCGGCCCCAGGACAGGGCGGACGCGGGTCCGCTGAGGGACCCATCGGGCGGCTTGTCGGACGCGGACCGGCAGACTTTCGACCGCATCTTCTCGACCCCCGAGCACCCCAGGGGCGTCGCCTCCGTGCCGCGTCCTCTCGCGCCATGGAAGACCGATCCGGATGTCGACGCCGCGCTGTCGGAACACCTCCAGGGCCTGGGCAGCGACCGGCTGGTGCGGTCGCCGCGGCCTGTCTCGGTGCCGACAGACGAGGACTTGAGCCGCTTTCTTGAAGACATCCGTCCCACCCTCGGGCCTTTGGGCGAAGAGGCCTCAGACACAACGCCCCTGTCACCGCCCCGCCCCGCCACGCCGCCGCAACGGCGGCCGCTGCCCGACACCCACGGCACGACGTTCGAACAAGTCGATGCGATGTTGGCCGCGATGCCGAACGTCGAACTCTATGGAGACCCGTCCTTTTTCGAGTTCGATGAACCTCGCCCGCTGCCTCAGGCCACCCCCGGCCCCCTGGCGCTGTCAGAGGCCGAAGCGGATGCCCCAATGGGTCGCCCTCGACTGCAATCCTCTCCGGCCAGCATGAAATCCGCGCAGAACGCCGCGAAGAACGCCGAGCAGGAAGAAGCGCACCAGCGGATCAAGCAGGCCCGGCGACTGCTCAACCGCCGCTCCCCAGGTTCGCGCGGACAGGCTTGAACAAGCCACCGTCAAGAACCCGTCGGTGCCCACGTCGCCATCTGTCCCACCGCCTCAGCCACCCTTCACCAGGAAACGCCCCATGGTTGCCAAAGTCCTCAAACCCCTCGTCAAGCTGTTCGCCTCCCCCAAAACCGGGCCCTTCAACCAACAGAGTCAATGGCGCGATGCGATCCTCAAGGCCCCCGTGGGCAAGGTGGTCTACGCCAGCAAGGTCAAAGGGTCGGGCATTGCCCTGCGAACGGCTTCGAACCCGCCCCCGGTGAAAGCCGTCCGGCCGTCGGCGCGCGTGGTGCTTCAGAAGCTGGCCGATACGGCCTACCAGAAACACGCGGACAAAGGCAGCAACCAGGCCATATGGACCGGCCTGCTGCGCGACCACCTCCGCAACCTTGAACAACGGGACATCCACAGCGGCAAGATGCCCCGCGATCACCTCGTGGTCACGGAGGAACTCAAAGAGGCGGTCAAGAACGCGTTCTGAGGCGATGCCTCGCCCCGCGCGCCGACCGAGGTGGCGCGCGGGTCTCTTGATCGGTGACAGAATCCGCGCGGCCCACCCGCCGCGCCCATGCCCCCCTGGTTCCAGCACCTCGCCCAACTGCTCGCCCTGCCCGAGGTCGGGCTGACGACCGTCTTCGTGGTGGCTTTCGTCTCGGCCACGCTGTTGCCCATGGGCTCCGAGCCCGCCGTCTTCGGGCTCATCAAACTCAACCCCGAGCTGTTCTGGCCCGCCGTGCTGGTGGCCACGGCCGGCAATACGCTGGGTGGCGCCGTGAGCTGGGCCATGGGCCTGGGCACGCACCGGCTGGTGGACCGGGCGCGCGGCAACAGCACCGAGCTGCGCGCCCTGCGCTGGCTGGAGCGCTTCGGCCCCAAGGCCTGCCTGCTGAGCTGGCTGCCCGTGGTCGGCGATCCGCTGTGCGCCGTGGCCGGCTGGCTGCGCTTTCCGTTCTGGCCCTGCGTGGCCTACATGGCCGTCGGCAAGTTCGCGCGCTACCTCACCATGACGGCCGCGCTGCTGTGGGTGTTTCCCGAAGGGCTGTCCTGGTGAGCCGCGACGCGTCCGCCCCCATCCTCTGGGCCCTCATGATCGGCAACCTCGTCATCGGCACGGGGGTCATGGTGGTGCCCGGCACGCTGAACGACATCAGCCAGTCGCTGGGCATTTCGGTGCCGCAGGCCGGGCAACTGATCACGGCCGCCGCCATCCTCATGGGCCTGGGCGCGCCGCTGTTCGCCGGCCTGGTGGCGGGCTGGGACCGGCGGCGCCTGCTGACGGGCTCGCTGATCTGGTACGGCCTGCTGCAC
Organism: Hydrogenophaga borbori; assembly: GCF_003417535.1. GTDB lineage: Bacteria > Pseudomonadota > Gammaproteobacteria > Burkholderiales > Burkholderiaceae_C > Hydrogenophaga > Hydrogenophaga borbori. The sequence continues at coordinate 5,336 of NZ_QVLS01000007.1, read as the reverse complement.
GCGGCCTGCGCGCTGGCGCCCAACTACGCCACCCTCATGCCCCTGCGCGTGCTGGCGGTGATGTCGCCCGCCGTGTTCACGCCGCAGGCCGCGGCCTGCGTGGGCCTGCTGGTGCCGCCCGAGCAGCGCGGGCGCGGCATCACCTTCGTGTTCTTGGGCTGGTCGGTGGCGTCGGTGATGGGCATGCCACTGGCTGCCTGGATCGGCGGGGCCTGGGGCTGGCGCTGGGCCTTTGGCCTGGTGGCGGTCTCGGCCTGGCTGGTCAGCCTCTGGGTCTGGCGCGCCATGCCCGACGGCGTGCGGCCCGCCGCGCTCTCGCGCGAGGCCTGGGGCCGCACCCTGGGCTCGGCACCGCTCATGATGGCGGTGGGCGTGACCCTGCTCTCGGCCTTCTCGCAGTTCACGCTGTTCTCGTACTTCGCGCCCTATTTCGCGCAGACGCACGGGCTGAACGGCGCCGGGCTGTCGCTGCTGTTCCTGTGGTTCGGCGCCTTCGGCCTGCTGGGCAACGTGCTGGTGTCGCGCTCCATCGACCGCATCGGCGCGCCGCGCGCGGTGCTCATCACCCTGAGCCTGATCGCGCTGACGCTGCTGCTGTGGCCGCTGGGCCGCGCCTCGGTCTGGCTGCAGGCGCTGGTGCTGGTGCCCTGGGCGCTGGGTTGCTTCTCGGCCAACTCGGCGCAGCAGGCGCGGCTGGTGCATTTGTCGCCCGCCCTGGCGCCGGCGACGGTGGCGTTGAACAGTTCGGCCATGTATGGCGGGCAGGCGCTCGGGGCCGCGCTGGGCGGGCTGATGATCGCGCAAGGGCACATGCTGAGCCTGCACACCGTGGGCCTGGTGGTGGCGGCCACAGCCATCGCCCTGAGCGGGTGGGCGGCTTGGGTGTCGCGCCCGGCGCCAGCCGCCTAGGACCAGAGGCGGCGGTGGAACCATCGCCAACGCCTCGCCACCCATGGGCCGCGCGATCGCGGCGCGGCGCACACCCCCGCCGCCCCATCGCCCCGGCGCGGCGCCTTTACAAGAGGCGGCCGCGCTTTTTTTCGACCCACCCGTCCCATCGACCTAGTCCCCTGCCGGTGGGAACGCCCCGGCCGGCCCGGCCACTCAAGGCATCACATCCCCAGCCACCGTCCGCCGAGGCCCCATGACCGAACTCCGCACTCCCGAAGAAGCCGCCGCCTGCCTGGTGGCCGCCGCCGAGCACAGCGAGGCCGTCGAGGCCGTGGTCGAACTGCGCGAGGCCACCTGGCTGGTGCATTTCGAAACCGGCGGCGAATGCGTCGTGGAGTGGGCCCAGCACCCCCTGCGACTGGTGCTCACCACCGCACTGGGCGAACCGGCGCCCGAGGCGCGCGCCAAGGTTCACTCGGCCGCCCTCACCTTCAACCTGCTGTGGGGCGAACTGGGCAGCATGCGCCTGGCCAAGGACGACGAGGACGACAACCTGCTCCTCATCAACGACGTGTTCCCGGAAGACGAGTCGAACCGGCACATCGTGCTGGCCAACGAGATGCTGCGGCTGGAGGGCCTGCGACTGCTGTGGTCCATGTACATTGAAAGCGCCGTCGCGGCCGACGGCGAGGCCCCGAAAGTCCCCAGCGCGATGCTCACGCGCGCCTGAACCGGTCTCGCGCCCACGAACGAACGCCCGTTTCAACATCCCTGAGGCACCTCGCATGTCCACCCCCACGCCCACCTCCGACGACGCGACCGCTGCGCCCGCCACCGACGAGGCGGGCGCCGCCCACCAGGCGGCCGCGCCCCAGGGGCACCTGATCTTCCGCCGGCCCGGTGTGGCGCACCCGGTGACGGCCAATGCGCGCGACACCGCCCGCCGCGAATGGCTGCTGGACCACCTCACCCGCCGCCAGGCCCGTCGCGACGCCACCGTGGCCCTGGTGCGCAGCCGCCACCTGCCCGACGCGGCGGCGGCCGACCCCCAGCTGCAATCGGAGCTGAGCCGGCTCATGGCCTTTCTGCGCCAGTCGCCCGGGGCCGGCGACACGCCTGCCGACGGCGAGGCCCCCCGGCACGCGCCACCGTCGGCATGAAAAAAAGGGGCCCCTCGGGGCCCCTTTCTCTTGCGGGACAGCGGCCGCGGCCTTCAGCCCGAGAACAGGAAGTTCATCACGTCGCCGTCCTTGACGACGTACTCCTTGCCTTCGGCGCGCATCTTGCCCGCCTCCTTCGCGCCCTGCTCGCCACCGTGCGCGATGTAGTCGTCGAAGGCGATGGTCTGGGCGCGGATGTAACCCTTCTCGAAGTCGGTGTGGATCACGCCCGCGGCCTGGGGGCCGGTGTCGCCGACGCGGATGGTCCAGGCGCGCACCTCTTTCACACCGGCGGTGAAGTAGGTCTGCAGGCCCAGCAGCTGGTAGGCGGCGCGGATCAGGCGGTTCAGGCCGGGCTCCTCCTGCCCCAGCTCCTTGAGGAACTCGAGCCGGTCGGCGTCGTCCATCTCGGCGAGTTCGGCCTCGATCTTGGCGCAGATGGCGACCACGGGGGCGTTCTGCTTGGCGGCGAAGGCCTGCAGGCGCTCGAGCAGCGGGTTGTTCTCGAAGCCGTCTTCCGACACGTTGGCCACGAACATCGCGGGCTTGGCCGTGATGAGGAAGAACTGCTTGAGCTGCGCCTGTTCTTCCTTGCTGAAATCGATGGTGCGCACCGGCTGGGTGTCGTTGAGCGCGGCCTGGCATTTCTCCAGGATGGCCAGTTGCTTGATCGACTCCTTGTCGCCCGAGCGCGCGGTCTTGCTGATGCGGTGAATGGCCTTTTCCACCGAGGCCAGGTCGGCCAGGCAGAGCTCGGTCTGGATGACCTCGATGTCGGCGATGGGGTCGACCTTGTTGGCCACGTGGATCACGTTCGGGTCTTCGAAACAGCGCACCACGTTGACGATGGCGTCGGTCTCGCGGATGTGCGCGAGGAACTTGTTGCCCAAGCCCTCGCCGGTGCTCGCGCCCGCCACCAGGCCGGCGATGTCCACGAACTCCACGATGGCCGGCACGATGCGCTCGGGTTTGACGATCGCGGCCAGTTGCGCCAGGCGCGGATCGGGCACCTCGACCACGCCCGTGTTGGGCTCGATGGTGCAGAAGGGGTAGTTCTCGGCCGCGATGCCGGCCTTGGTGAGGGCGTTGAAGAGCGTGGACTTGCCCACGTTGGGCAGGCCCACGATGCCGCATTTCAAGCTCATGAAAAGTCCTTGTAAATCAACCCCATCTGCACCATCGAGCCCAACACCGGCGTGGTGGAGGTGCCCGATTCGCGCGGTGCGCCCGAGCCGGGCGCTGGTCTGGAAGTGGGTGGGGGAGCAGCGGCTTGCCGAGGAGTTTGTCCTCGTTTTGCCTGGGAGAAACTGGTGCCGATTGTACTAATCAGCGAGTCCTTGCTCCTTCGCGCCACGGTGCGCGATGGGCGCATCCTGCGCGACCGCATGCTCAGCGGCTTCTGCGTGCGCTTGAACCCGCGCAAGGTGACGTTTCGGGTCGCCACGAGCGTGGCGGGCAAGCAGTTCCGCATGAACCTGGGCCACTGGCCGCTCATGAGCGTCCAGGAGGCCCGGGCACAGGCCATGGATGTGCTGGCCAAGTGCCGCCGGGGCGAGCGCCCGCATAGGCCCGCAGCCCCTGCCCCGTCGCCCACCCTGCGCGAGGTCCATGCCGACTACTGCCGCGACAAGCGCATAAAGCCATCGAGCCAATCGCGCTATGGATCGCTGCTGCGCACGCACTTCGGTGCCTGGCTCGATCGGCCCGTGTCGGAGCTGGGGCAGCTCGAATTCACCGAGCACTGCCGGGCGTTCGTGCAGCGCAGCGGCGCGGCCTTGGTCGAGCTGGCCCGGGGCGTGGTGGGCGCAGTCATGAAGTACGCGAACGCGCTGCACGGCCTGGATCTGGCCTCGCCCTTCACCAAGCTGGCTGCGGTGGGCCTTCTGCCGGTGCGAGCCCAGCCCCGCGCCCGGGTGCTGCAGGAGGCCGACCTCCCCGCCTGGCGCGCTGCGGTGGACAAGCTGGGTGAACGCCAGCGCGACTTCCTGCTCCTGACGCTCTACACGGGCCTGCGTCGCAACGAGTGTGCAGACCTACGCCGGGATCAGATCGACCTCGTGGCGGGCGTCCTGAGCATTCCTGAGACCAAGAACGGCAAGCCCCTCAGCCTGCCCATCACGCCGGCCATGCGCGAGATGCTGGAACGGCGCTGCTCGGGTCTGCAGCCGGGCGATGCGCTGTTCAAGGGCGTGGCGGCCGGGCACCTGTCGAAGATGGCGGCCCGGGTGGGCTCGCCTGCGTTCATGCTGCACGACCTGCGCAAGCTGCTGGCGACCGTGGGTGAGCGCCTGGGGGTGGGTGACGCGGTGCTGCGGCGCATCTTGAACCACACGCCGCAGAAGGGTGACGTGCTGCACCGGCACTACGTGCAGCTCGGCGTGGAGGACGTCAAGGCGCCTCTGGAGCGCATTCAGGCCAGTCTCGACGCCGCAATCACAGCGCAATGACCTGACTGACGAGCCATGCTGGCATCACAGCCGACCGCCGTCAGGTAGCAAGCTGTGGAACGCCATCGGGAAAGATCTCCTGCAGGCGCACAAGAAGGGCTTTCTGATACTCGGCCACCTTGGTGTTCTTAGCACGTCCGTTCTTCGCGAGATCGAAAAGCATCCCCGCCGCGCCCAGGACCACGGTAGCTGCGTTCTGGGCTCGAAAGTACACAAACCGCCACTCCAAGCCAACGTCCAGTTCGGGATGAAGTATGGGCGCCGAGATCTTTCCCGATGGATGAACGGCCATGTCGCGGGCCGCGTACATCTTCCGGAGGTTCGAGCGAAGGACTGCCGCCCCCTTCGGCTTGAGCACGAAGGCGCGCCTCACGGTTTCAGCGACTTGCGTATAGCGAGCAGTACGCCCACGTCGCCAAGCCTCTGCCATGACCGCAGGAATGGCGACGTGCTCGCGAAGAATGGCGTACAGGGCGTCCCAGGCGATCGCTGCCGACATGATGGCGAGCATCGATGCCTCAAACTCCGCCTCCAGCGCCTGAGCCTTCGCCGCACCATCAGACCCAGCCCACACTTCGTCCCTCCGACCCTTCGCCTGCTGGGCGTCGTCTAAGTGCCTCTTTGCTATCTGTATCCAAGTTGGGCAGACGTCGAATCGAACGTGAAGGGTGATGGGGTCGCCCTCGACCTCGCCGTCGTCCCTGATCCGGATCGAAAAGCTGGGGATGGTGACCTGTGTGGTCCCCTCGAATTCCTGAGCCAGTCAGAAGTAGAGGTTGGGGAACAGTTTGACACGGTACTCGACCGGTGGGATTCGGCCGAGGGACTCATGGGGGCG
>NZ_QVLS01000006.1 GCF_003417535.1 Hydrogenophaga borbori | reverse complement strand
GCGCCGAGTCCGCGCTCTGGCGCACCGTGCCCGTCAGCTGCTCCATGCTCGCCGCCGTCTCCTGCAGGTTGCTCGCCGTCTGCTCCGTGCGCGAGCTCAGGTCCTGGTTGCCCGTGGCGATTTCCTGCGACGCGGTGTTGATGCTGTCCGCCGCGGTGCGCAGCTGGCGCATCATGTCCAGGAAGCGCTGGCGCATGGCCTCGACCTCGGTCACCAGGGTGCCGAGTTCGTCGCGCCGCGTGGTGTGGAACGCCTGCGTGAGATCGCCCTGGGACACCGTGGTGACGGCGTTGGTGAGTTCGCGCAGCGGCGCGCTCACGCTGCGGCGGATCAGCGCGAACAGCCCGCCACCGAGCAGCAGCGTCGTGAGCACCAGCAGGCCCCAGAACAAGTACATCATGCGCCAGTGCGTGGCCATGGCTTCGTCGTCGGACACCTCGGCGATGACCCACCAACCGCTGGCGCTGGTGTCGCGCTTGACCGCCCAGGGCCGGGTGATCTGCGGATTGAACAGGGCGCTGGCGTGGCGCACAAAGACGTCCTGGCCTGCGCGCATCTCATCCATCATGGGGCCGGCCTCTGGGTTCACCTCCAGCACCTTCTTGCCAGCCAGCGCGGGCGGCGAGATGAACAAGGCCTCGGCGTTGGTGGCGCGCGGATCGACGATCACCGTGCCGCCGGACTGGAAGTAGGTGGCGTCGGACACCAGCTTGTCCAACGAGGCCTGGAAGTCGCGGATGTCAAAACCGATGAACAGGATGCCGACCACCTGGCCGGCGGCGTCCTTCACGGGTTCGTAGTGCGTCATGTAGGCGGTGCCGAACAGCACGGCGCGGCCAGTGAAGGGCTTGCCCTGCAGCATCAGCGGGTACGCGGGGTGGTTGCGCGCCAGCGTGGTGCCGACGGCGCGCTCGCCGTTTTCCTTCTTCAGCGAGGTGCTGATCCGCTCGAAGTCGTCGCCCTTGCGCATGAAGATGGTGGCCACGCCGCCGTTGGCCAGGTGGAAGGAGTCGGCCTCGCTGTGGTCGCCGTTGAGCAGCATGCCCCAGCTCTTGAGCATGTTGTTGGCGACGTCGAGTTCGAAATGCTCGGCGAACTTCTTGCGATAGGGCTGGTAGGCCCGCTCGGTCATCATGCGCGCCGTCGCGTCGAAGGCGTCGACCGAGTCGGCCAGGGCCGCGGCCTTGTCGCCGGCGGCATCGGCCAGGCGCGTGCGCGAATTGCCTTCGACCACGAAGGCCAAACTGATGCTGATGATGGCCAGCGTACCAGCCAGCAGTGCCACAGCCTGCAGGGACAGGCGGCGTGCCACCGAGGCGCCGCTCTTGTTCTCTTGGGTGTTCTTGGCGGGGAACATGGTCTGGTGTCTCCTTCCACGGGATGGCCTTGAGGGCCGGAGTCGGGCTTACTGCAGCGACTGGGCGCCTTCGATCAGGCCCATGTCGGCGCTGGACATGAGGGCCTCGATGTCCATGAGGATCAGCATGCGTTCGCCCACGCTGGCGATGCCGGTGATGAAGCTGGTGTCGACCGAGGCGCTCATTTCGGGCGCCGGCTTGATCAGGTCACCGGCGAGTTCCAGCACATCGGAGACCGAATCGACCACGGCGCCGACCACGCGGCCGCGCACGTTGAGCACGATGACCACGGTGAAGCCGTTGTATTCGACCTTCTCGCAGCCCAGCTTGATGCGCAGGTCCACCACCGGCACGATCACGCCGCGCAGGTTGACCACGCCCTTGATGAAGCTCGGCGCGTTGGCGATGCGCGTGGGCTCTTCGTAGGAACGGATTTCCTGCACGCGCAGGATGTCGATGCCGTACTCCTCCGCGCCCAGGCGGAAGGTCAGGAACTCCGCGCTGGTGGCGGCCTGGGCGGCGGAGCGTGCGCCGTCTTCGCGGGCGATGTGGGTGGCTTCGTTGCGCATGTCCATGGCTGGCTGTCCTCTTGCAAGAAAGGAATGGGAATAGGGGTGAAGGGACTATCGGCCGGGGCGGGCCGGTCTGAAGTCGGAAAAAGGACGACAAACCCGGGCCTATCGGGCATCGGCGCGGTGCCTTGGCCGCAATCTGAGTACCAAAGCATTCGGCGGATCGCCCTGGCGGCCACCCGGGGGCGCGGCCTCTGCTAACTTCCGGCCATGCCCACCCACCTCGATCCCACCCCCGCCATCGACAGCGACCACCCGGCGATCCGTGCGTTTGCGCACGAACACGCGCGCGGCGGGTCGGTGCGCGAACGTTCGGTGGCGCTGTACCTGGCCGTGCGCGACCTGGTCCGCTACGACCCCTACCGCATCGACCTCTCGCCCGGCGGCATGCGCGCCAGCACCACGCTGCGCCTGGGTTATGGCTGGTGCGTGCCCAAGGCGGTGCTGATGGCGGCCGTGGCGCGCGCCGCCGGCATCCCGGCGCGGCTGGGCTTCGCCGACGTGAAGAACCACATGAGCACCGAGAAGCTGCGCCGCACCATGGGCAGCGACGTCTTCGTGTGGCACGGCTACACCGAACTCTGGATCGATGGCGCCTGGCGCAAGGCCACGCCGGCCTTCAACTTGTCCCTGTGCGAGAAGTTCGGCCTGCTGCCGCTGGAGTTCGATGGCGTGCACGACTCGCTGTACCACCCCTACGACCGGGCCGGCCAGCGCCACATGGAGTACGTGAACGAACGCGGCAGCTTCGACGATCTGCCGCTGGAGCGCATCACCGCCGACTTCGCGGTGATCTACCCGGGCTTCGGCCAGGCCGCGCCCGAAGGCGACTTCGCCGAGGACGCGGCGCGCGAGAACGCCGCGTCCTGAGGCAGCCCCTTACTTGGAGAAGCGGAACACCGCGGTGCTGGCCAGCAGGTTGGGCAGCGCGCGCACCTCGCGGCCTTCGTGCAGGCCGAAGCCATCTTCCACCGTGAGGCCATTGCGCCGCGCCAGCACCTCGAAGTCGGCGTAGGTGCCGACGCGGATGTTGGGCGTGTCGTACCACTGGTACGGCAGGCGCTTGGTCACCGGCATGCGGCCCTGCAGCACGGCCAGGCGGTTGGGCCAGTGCGCGAAGTTGGGAAAGGCCACCACGCCGATGCGGCCCACGCGCGCGGTCTCGCGCAGCATGGTTTCGGCGTTGCGCAGGTGTTGCAGGGTGTCGATCTGCAGAACCACGTCGAAGGCGTTGTCGCCGAACATGGTCAGGCCCTCTTCGAGGTTGAGCTGCAGCACGTTGACCCCGCGCTGCAGGCAGGCCTGCACCTCGGCGTCATCGATTTCCACGCCGTAGCCCGTGCAGCCGCGCGTGGCCTGCAGGTGGGCCAGCATGGCGCCATCGCCGCAGCCCAGGTCGAGCACGCGCGAGCCCGGCGGCACCAGGCGGGCGATGGAGTCGAGGACATGGCGTTCGGTCATGAGGAAACCTCCGCGCCGGGCGCCGCGGTGTGAGTGCCTTCAGATGGCCGGGCGGCGCCCATCGCGCCCCCGCCAACGGTGTGCTGGAAGAAGCTGCGCACGGCCGCGTGGTAGCGCGGGTCGTCGAGCAGGAAGGCATCGTGGCCGTGCGGCGCGTCGATCTCGCAGTAGCTGACCTCGCGGCGGTTGTCGAGCAGGGCCTTGACGATCTCGCGGCTGCGGGCGGGCGAGAAACGCCAGTCGGTGCTGAAGCTCACGAGCAGGAACTTGGCCTGCGCGCGCGCCAGCGCGGCCGCCAGCCGGCCACCGTGCTCGCGCGCGGGGTCGAAGTAGTCGAGCGCGCGCGTGATGAGCAGGTAGGTGTTGGCGTCGAAGTACTCGCTGAACTTGTCGCCCTGGTAGCGCAGGTAGCTCTCGATCTGGAACTCCACGTCCTGGGTGGTGTAGCGGTAGGCCAGCTCGGCCACGCCTGCCGGGTCCTCGCCATCGGCGGCGCGCAGCGCGCGGCCGAACTTCTCGTTCATCACGTCGTCGCTGAGGTAGGTGATGTGGCCGATCATGCGGGCAATGCGCAGGCCGCGGCGCGGCAGGGTGCCGTGGCGCTGGTAGTGGCCGCCGTGGAAATCCGGGTCGGTCACGATGGCGCGGCGCGCCACCTCGTTGAAGGCAATGTTCTCGGCCGTGAGGTTGGGCGCGCTGGCCACCACCACGGCGTGGCGCACGCGTTGCGGGTACTGCAGCGTCCAGGCCAGGGCCTGCATGCCGCCCAGGCTGCCCCCCATCACGGCGGCCAGGGTGTCGATGCCCATGGCGTCGAGCAGGCGGGCCTGCGCCTCCACCCAGTCCTCCACCGTGACCACGGGAAAGTCCGCGCCCCAGGCCTGGCCGGTGGCCGGGTTGGTGTGCGTGGGCCCGGTGGAGCCGAAACACGAGCCCAGGTTGTTGACGCCGATGACGAAGAAGCGGTCGGTGTCTACGGGTTTACCCGGACCGATCATGTTGTTCCACCAGCCCTCGCTGCGCGCCAGCGGCTGGCCGCTGGCATCGGCGTGCCAGCCCGCGACGTGGTGCGAGGCATTCAACGCGTGGCAGACCAGCACGGCATTGGACTTGTCGGCGTTGAGGCTGCCGTAGGTCTCGACCACCAGCTCGTAGGCCGGCAGCACGGCCCCGCTGCGCAGGGCAAGCGGCTGGTCGAAGCGGTAGGTGACGGGGGTGACGATCAAGCTCGTTCCCTGCTCGCGCAGGGCCTGGAAACAGAAAACCCGGTGAGCCAAAAGGCAGACCGGGCATCTCCGAGCTCCCTTTAGCGGCATTTGTTGAGCGCCCGCAATCCGGATCAAATCGGCGCTGAGCGGCAGTATAAGCGCCCGGCATGTTGTAACCACGCATCGGCAGGGGGTTTGACTTGCATCCTCCGGAAATTTGTCACCGACTTTCCGACGATCGGCGCATAATGCCTCGGCGTGCCGCCAGATCGGCCGCATGTCAAGTGATCGGTTGGTTTCGTGCGCTGCATTCCTGTGCCGGACGACGGGGCTCCATCGCTTCTTACCTTGTGTTTTAGGAGTCCCTCGAATGGGCAACAAACTTTATGTCGGCAACCTGCCGTACACGGTGCGCGACGAAGACCTGCAACAGGCCTTCTCGGCTTTCGGTGCTGTCAACAGCGCCAAGGTCATGATGGAGCGCGAGACCGGCCGCTCCAAAGGTTTCGGCTTTGTCGAGATGGGCAGCGACTCTGAGGCGCAGTCGGCCATTCAGGGCATGAACGGCCAGTCGCTCGGCGGCCGCAGCCTGGTGGTGAACGAAGCGCGCCCGATGGAGCCGCGTCCCCCGCGCAGCGGTGGCGGCGGCTTCGGCGGCGGCCGTCGCGAAGGCGGCTTCGGTGGTGGTGGCCAGGACGGCGGCTTCCGCAGCCCCTACGGCGGTGGCGGTCGTCGCGACGGCGGCGGTGGCCGCGGCGGCTACTGATCTCCCGAGCGAGCGAACCCCGCTCACCGGCAAACCCCGCGACGACCTCGCGGGGTTTTTGTTTTTCAGCGCCCTTCGCCCGCGCGGTGCTTGCGCGGGCGGCCCTGCAAGGCGCGGTCGAACCAGGCGTTGGGCAGCAGGCGCAGCAGCTTGGCGAGCACGCCCATCTGCCAGGGGATGACGCGGTAGCTGACCCGCTCGGCGATGGCCCGGAAGGCGCGCTCGGCGAAGGCCTCGGGCGTCATGAGAAAGGGCATGGGGTAGCGGTTCTCGCGCGTGAGCGGGGTGTCCACGTAGCCGGGCAGCAAGGTCACCACCGCCACGCCGCTGCCGCGCAGCTCGCCGCGCAGGCTCTCGCAGTAGCTCACCACGGCGGCCTTGCTGCCGCAGTAGGCGCCGTGCCCCGGCAGGCCGCGGATGGCGGCCACGCTGGCGATGCCCACGAGCGTCCCGCTGCCGCGCGCGCGCATGGCCCGCACGAAAGGGTGGAAGGTGGCGGCCATGCCCACGTTGTTGGTGGCGAAGGTGCGGCTCAGCACGTCCAGGTCGTCGCGCTCGCCGGTGTCCATGCCCACGCTGATGCCGGCGTTGGCGATCACCACGTCCGGCAGACCCTGTCCGGTCAGGCAGGCCTGGCCGGCGGCCACGATGCTGTCGGTCTGCGCCACGTCGGCGCCGTAGACGCGGCAACGATCGGCCTCGTATCCCTGGGCGTCGGCCCAGGCCTGCAAATCGGCGGTGCGGCGCGCCACCAGGGCGAGGCGGTAGCCGGCCCGGGCGAAGCGCGCGGCCAGCGCCTGGCCGATGCCACTCGAGGCGCCGGTGATGAAGACCAGGGGAGCGGCGTTGGCGGGCGTCATGGCGTGGTCCGGGGCAGGAGCTGGACGCGCACGCGCCCGCGGAAGTCGGCGATCTGCTGGTCGCCGCGGTAGTCCAGGGTCTGCGCGGTGATGCGATCGCCGTTGCGCAGCAGCTCGACCGGGTGGTCCGACGTCACGCGCTCGACCGGCTCGAGTTCCACGCGCAGGAAGTCGCCACGAAACTCCAGCCGCGGCAGGGGATCGCCGGCCTGGGACTTGCCCCCCTCACGCACCACCACCGCATCGCCTTCCAGCACGAAAACGGTGTTGTCGGCGTTGGTGGTCACGCGGTGCGCGGTGGCGCGCATCACGGCGCCCGACTCGGCCAGGTTGCGGATGCGCGCGTTGTCGATCTCCACCCGGTCGTCGTCGGGGTGGTGGCGGGCTTCATCGCCCACCACCTCGGCCCGCAGCTGGCCGGCCAGATCGAAGGACTTCACCGAAAAGCGGCGCATGAAGTAGTCGGGTTCGCCACTCACCGGCCGCTCGGGCTGCGGCTCGGGCGCAGGAGGCGTGGCGCGCAGCAGCCAGTACGAGGCCAGCGCCAGCAGGCCCATGAGCATGATGGGCAGGTAGATGGACAGCCGGTCCCACCACGGAGCGGGGCGCCGGCGCGGCGCGGGCGGCGCGCTGCGGTCCAGGCCCGGGATGAGGTCGAAGTCGTCGTCGGCGCTCACCGGGCGGCGGCCTCGAGCTCGGCCGCGTAGGCGCCACGCGCCATCAGCAGCAGGTCGCAGAACTCGCGCGCGGCGCCTTCGCCGGCGGCGCGGCGCGTGACGTGGTGGGCGATCGCGCGCACCTCGTCGTGCGCGGCCGGTGGCGCCGCGGCCAGAGCGGCGCGCCGCAGCAGGGGCAGATCGGGCCAGTCGTCGCCCATGGCAGCCGCGGCCTCCCAGCCCAGGCCCAGCTCGGCCAGGATGGATTCGGCAGCGGGCGCCTTGTCTTCGGTGCCCAGGCGCAGGTGGGTGACGCCGAGCGCGGACAGGCGCTGGCGCAGGGGTTTGCCATCGCGCCCGCTGACCACGGCGGGCGTGATCCCGTGGCGTTGGAGCAGCTTCAGGCCATGGCCGTCGAGCGTGTGGAAACGCTTGAGTGTTTCGCCCGATTCACCGAAGTACAGGCCACCATCGGTGAGCACGCCGTCGACGTCGAAGAAGGCCACGCGCACGGGCTGGGCGCGCAACAGCAGCTCGGGGGCAAACAGCAAGACGGGCGCCATCAGATCACCTTCGCGCGCATGAGGTCGTTGCTGTTGAGCGCGCCGACGAGGCGGCCGGCCGCGTCCACCACCAGCAGACTGGTGATGCTGTGCGCCTCCATGAGTTCGGCGGCCTCCACCGCCAGGGCGTCCTCGCGCACGGTGCGCGGCCCGGCATGCATGACCTCGCGCGCGCTGAGCGCGCGCAGGTCGGCACCGCTGCCCGCGCGCTCGATCAGGCGGCGCAGGTCGCCGTCGGTGAAGACGCCGACGGCGCGCTCGCCGTCGACGATGGCGCTCATGCCCAGGCCCTTGGCGCTGATCTCGCGCATGAGGTCCATCAGCGGCGCCTCGGGCACCACGCGTGGCACGGCTTCGCCGCGGCGCATCACGTCGCCCACGTGGGTGAGCAGCTTGCGGCCCAGCGCGCCGCCCGGGTGCGAGCGCGCGAAGTCGTCGGCGCGAAAGCCGCGCGCGTCGAGCAGCGAGACCGCCAGCGCGTCGCCCAGCGCGAGCTGGGCCGTGGTGCTGGCCGTGGGCGCGAGGTTGTGCGGGCAGGCCTCTTTGTCGACCGAGGTGTCGAGCACCACGTCGGCGTGGCGCCCCAGCGTGGACGCCGCGCGGCCGGTGAGCGCCACCAGCGGCACGCCCATGCGTTTGATCAGCGGCAGGATGGCGGTGAGCTCCTCGCTCTCGCCGCTGTTGCTGATCGCCAGCACCAGGTCGTGGGCGGTGATCATGCCCAGGTCGCCATGGCTGGCCTCGGCCGGGTGCACGAACATGGCGGGCGTGCCGGTGGAGGCCAGGGTGGCCGCGATCTTGCGACCGATGTGGCCGCTTTTGCCCATGCCCATCACGACCACGCGGCCGGTGCAGGCGAACATGCGCCGCACGGCATCGGCGAAGCGGTCGTCGACACGCCCGGCCAGGGCCGCGACGGCGGAGGCCTCGATGGCCAGGGTTTCGCGCGCGAGGCGCTGGGCGCGTTCGGGGTCGACGGCAGGGGCGGCGGGCATCGAGGGATTATCGCGTCGTCTCCGATAATCCCCGTCATGGACACCGCCGCCTACCTGCGTTCGCACATCCGCACCGTGCCCGACTGGCCCGCTCCGGGCGTGATGTTTCGCGACATCACCCCGCTGCTGCAGGACCCCAAGGTTTTTCGCGTGCTCATCGACACCTTCGTGCACCGCTACATGGACCCGGCCCTGCGCCCGACCGTGGTGGCGGGCCTGGACGCGCGCGGCTTCATCATCGGCTCGGTGCTGGCCTACGAGCTGGGCGTGGGCTTCGTGCCCATCCGCAAGAAGGGCAAGCTGCCCTTCAACACCGTGGAAGAAACCTACGAGCTCGAATACGGCAGCGCCACGGTGGAGCTGCACACCGACGCCGTGAAAGCCGGCGACCGCGTGCTGCTGATCGACGACCTGATCGCCACCGGCGGCACCATGATGGCCGGTCGCCGCCTGCTGGAGAAGCTGGGCGCCGAGGTGACCGAGGGCGCGGCCATCGTCGACCTGCCGGAACTGGGCGGTTCGACCAAGCTGCGCGACAGCGGCTTGGCGCTGTTCACGCTGATCGACTTCGACGGGCACTGAGCGGCGGCGCGGGCCGCCCGGTGCGGCTCAGAGCTTGCCGTGCTGCGTGTCGCTGAGCGCGGCGAAATCACTCACCGCCTCGGGCGTGGGCATGGGCAGCTGGGGCTCCTTGGGGTGCCGCATGGTCGCGGCGGGCAGCGAAGTGATGGCCTCGCGGAAGGCGCGCACCTCGTCCTCGCTCACGGCCTGTGCGGGCGCACGGCTGGCGGACACGCTCGGGCGGGGGATGGAGGTGTCCGGCGCTTCGCGGCGCGTCTGCGCCGGCACCGCCGCGCGCAGCGCCTGCCCCACCTGCTCGGGCGTGGCCTTGCGGCGCCAGTACACGCCGCGCACGTCCATCGCGTGCCGGCTCTTGGCGCTTTGCTGGATCCAGCGCTCGATTTCGAGCAGGAATTCGTCGGGCATGGCCTGGGCGGGCAGCGCCAGGTCCACCAGAGCAATGAAGGTGTCGCCGTTGGCGTCGAGGTTGAGCACCTTGAACGAGTAGCTGGTGGACAGCACGCCGCCCCGGATGAGCGATTCGCGCACCACCCCGAACAGCTGCTCGCGCCGCAGCAGGCGCCGACCCCGCCGCGGCGAGATCAGCGGCATGGTGGTTTCGCGAAAGGCGTGGCGCGCGCGCGCGAATGCGCCTTTGCCCGACAACGGTTTGCGGGCCGACAACCAGTTCAGAAACGACATGTTGAGGGTGGAGATCACGTGGCGACGGGTTCGAGAAGGTACGGGGCCGAAACACCGGGGAGCGCTAGGCAGCCATCGAGTGGCCTCAGGTCACGGCCACGCGCTTGGGTTTGTTGTACATGCGCCGCGCCAGCACGGCCGACATGGCCACGGTCAGTTCCAGGGCGATCTGCGGATGCCGCACGCTCAGCTCGCGAAAGCGCAGCGGCGTGAGGCACCAGAGCCGGCAGTCGCTGCCCGCGTTGACGGTGGCGCTGCGCGGCAGGTGACTGAAGAAGGCGCCTTCGCCCAGCAGCGAACCCGCGCCCACCACGGCGATGCGCACACGCTCTTTCGCGTCCTCGTAGTGCACGGTGAGGGTGCCGCTCTCGACGAAGTAGACGGTGCGGTCCTTCACGCCCTGTTCGATGAGCACCTGGCCCTGCTGCAAGGCCACCGGCTGCATGTAGTTGGCCAGCGTCACCCAGTGCGCGTCGCTCAGGTTCAAGGGCACCGCGTCCAGGGCGCTGCTGTGGCGCATGGCCTGCGCCAGGTGCTGGATGTCGAAGCGCGCGGGGGCGGCGGTGGAGGCACTCATGCGCGAAGTGAACCGCAGCGCGGCGCCCGGCGCAACACCGGCGTAACCCATCCTTACAGATCGGTTCCCAGCGGCGCGGCACAACCCGTGAACGGCGGCACGGAAAGCTATTTGCCGATGCAAAAACGCGAAAAGATGACGCCCAGCAGATCGTCGGCCGTGAACTCGCCGGTGATTTCGCCCAGCGCCTGTTGCGCGAGGCGCAGTTCCTCGGCGAGCAGGTCGAGCTGCGCGGCGGCCTCGCGCAGGCGCGCATCGGCCTGCTCCAGGTGCCCCTCGACGCGCGCGAGCGCCTGCAGGTGCCGCTCACGCGCCATGAAGAGGCCGTCGCCGCCCGGCTGCCAGCCGGCGAGCCGCAGCAGGCGCTGGCGCAGCGCGTCCAGCCCCGTGCCACGCTTGGCCGACAAGGCGATGTCGTCGGGGCCCTGGGGCGCGCCGCCGGCCTGGTCGAGCTTGTTCCACACGTGCAGCACGGGCACGCCGGCGGGCAGGCCGCGCGCGATGTTGGCGTCGGCGTAGCGGTAGCGCGGCTCGCCCCAGCGCGTGAGGTCGTGCAGGAACAGCACGGCATCGGCGCCCCGGATGCGCTGCCAGGCGCGCTCGATGCCGATGCGCTCGACCTCGTCCACCTCGGGGCTGTCGCGCAGGCCAGCGGTGTCGGTCACGTGCACGGGCACGCCCTCGATCTGGATGGTCTGCTGCACCACGTCGCGCGTGGTGCCCGCGATCGGCGTGACGATGGCCAGCTCGGCCCCCGCCAGCGCGTTGAGCAGCGAGCTCTTGCCCGCGTTGGGCTGGCCGGCGATCACCACCTGCAGGCCGTCGCGCAGCAGGGCGCCCTGTCGCGCCTCGGCGCGCAGCACGGCCAGCGCCTCGCGCAGCCGATCGAGCTGGCCCTGGGCGTCGGCCTTCTGCAGGAAGTCGATGTCTTCCTCGGGAAAGTCCAGCGTGGCCTCGACCAGCATGCGCAGGTTCGTGAGCGCCTCCTGCAGGGTGTGCACGCGCCGCGAAAACGCGCCGTCGAGCGAGCGTGCGGCGCTGCGTGCGGCGGCCTCGGTGCTGGCGTCGATCAGATCGGCCACGGCCTCGGCCTGCGCGAGATCGAGCTTGTCATTGAGGAAGGCGCGCTCGGTGAATTCGCCCGCGCGCGCCAGCCGCAGGCCGGGCAGGGCGGTGTGCGCCACCTCCAGGCAACGCGCCAGCAGCAACTGCAGCACCACGGGGCCGCCATGGCCCTGCAGTTCAAGAACGTCTTCGCCGGTGTACGAGTGGGGCGCGGGAAACCACAAGGACAGCCCGTGGTCGATGGGCTGGCCGTCGACCCCACGCCAGGGCCCGTAGGTGGCCTCGCGCGGCTTCAGATCGCGCCCGAGCAGCGCGCGCACGAAGGGCGCCAGGCCCTTGCCCGACACCCGCACGATGCCCACGCCGCCGCGGCCGGGGGCCGTGGCGATGGCGGCGATGGGATCAGCGTGATGCGGAAGCATAAAAACCGTGGCGCGCCAGCCCTCAACCCAGAGACACCACGGAACCGGCGTCACCGGGCCGTGGTGTGGACCCCCTTCAAGGGGGAAGCCGCAAAGCGGCGCAGGGGCTTACTTGAATTTCGGCAGGTTGAACTTCAGCGGCACACCCATGCGGCGGTTGATGTGCGCCTGCTGCGCGATCGTCAGCACGTTGTTCGTGATCCAGTAGAGCACCAGGCCCGACGGGAAGAAGAAGAACATCACCGAGAACACCAGCGGCATCATCCACATCAGCTTGGCCTGCAGCGGGTCGGGCGGCAGCGGATTCAGCGCCGTCTGCACCATGGTGGTGATGGCCATCACCAGCGGCAGGATGTAGAACGGGTCGGGCGAGGACAGGTCGTGGATCCAGCCGATCCACGGCGCGTTGCGCATCTCCACGCTGGACAGCAGCACCCAGTAGAGCGCGATGAACACGGGAATCTGGATCAGGATGGGGAAGCAGCCGCCCAGGGGATTGACCTTCTCCTCGCGGTAGATCTTCATCATCTCCTGCTGCATCTGCTGCGGGTTGCTCTTGAGGCGCTCGCGCATTTCCATGATGCGCGGGTTGATCGCCTTCATCTTGGCCATGCTGCGGTAGGCGCTGGCGTTGAGCCAGTAGAACGCCGCCTTGATCAGCACCACGAGCAGCACGATGGCCCAGCCCCAGTTGCCCACGAAACCGTGGATCTTCTCGAGCAGCCAGTACAGCGGCTTGGCCAGGATGGTGAGCCAGCCGTAGTCCTTGACCAGCTCCAGGCCGGGGGCCAGGGTCTCGAGCTTCTTCTCGTCCTGCGGGCCCACGAACAGGCGCGCCTGCACGGTCTGCGACTGGCCCGGCGCGATGGCCGGCAGCGAGGCCAGGCTGCCCACGGAGTAGAGGTTGTCGGCCACCTGGCGCACGAAGTTCTCGCGCGCCACGCCGGCGTCGAGCAGCCAGGCGGTGGCGAAGTAGTGCTGCACCATGGCCACATAGCCGTCGGTGGCGTTCTTCACGTAGGTGGCCTTGTCACCCGCCACGTTCTTGAACTCGATCTTCTGGAACTTGTGCTCCGTCGTGTACACGGCGGGGCCGGTGAAGGTCGAGTAGAAGGGCGTCTGGCTTTCCACGGTGCTGCCGTCGCGCACCAGCTGGCGGTAGAGCTGCGGGCTGACCGGCGCGCTGCCGACGTTGCGCACCTCATGCTGCACGCCGATGTCGTAGTGGCCGCGCTTGAGCGTGTAGGTGGTGATCAGCTGCACGCCGCCCACCTCGGCGGATTCGTAGCGCACCTGCAGCGAATCCTGGCCGTCGGCCAGGGCCGTGGGCGCGCCGCCCACCAGCGCCATTGGCGTCTTGTGGGTGGGGAAGTTGCCCCCCACCAGGCCGCTCTGCGCCACGTAGGTGCGTTGGGCGGTCTGCGACAGCAAGGTGAAGGGCGTCTTGATGTCGCGGTCGGCCCCGCCGGAGGCCTGCGCGTGCTTGAGCAACTGCGCGCCGACCAGGGCGCCGCCTTCGCTGCTGAAGCTCAGGCGCAGCACATCGGTGGAGACCTCGTGGCGCGTGGCCGCGGCCGGCGCGCTGGCGTCGGCGCCCGGCACCGCGCTGGCACCGGCCGAGGACGGATGGGTCGAGGCGCTGGGCAGCGACGCGTCGGCCTTCGGCGCGGGCGTGCCCTGGGCGGGCGCGGTCACGGCCGGCGGCGTGCTGCTGGGAAAGAACGTGGCGGGCTTGCCGTTGTGGATCTGCCATTTGTCCCAGATGAGGACCATGGCGAAACCGAACACCACCCACAGGATGGAGCGACGAATGTCATTCATGACGCGTTCTTGTTTTCGGGGTTTCGGGGAAGCAGGCGCGTGAACAGGCCATCGGGCCGCTCGGCGGGCACCGGGTCGTGGCCGCCCTCGCACCAGGGGTGGCAACGCGCGAGCCGGCCCAGCGTGAGCCGGCTGCCCGCAAGCGCGCCGTGGCGCCGCAGCGCGTCCAGCGCGTAGGCGGAGCAGGTGGGTTCGAAGCGGCAGCCGCTGCCCAGCCAGGGACTGAGCAGCAGCCGGTAGCCCTGCACCAGGGCGATCAGCGCGCGGCGGGGCAGGTCACGCCACATGGCCGCGGGGCGGGTTGGGCGCGGAGGCGCGCGACCACAGGCTGATCAGCTCGGCGCGCACGGCGCCGCGCAGCGCGTCGGAGCGGGCGCTGATGAAGCGTTTCGGATCAAAGGCCCCGCGCAGGCGCACCACGTGCGCGGCCACGGGCAAGCCCTCCGCCGCTGGCGCGGTGGCGTAGATCTGGCGGCGGATGGTGTTGCGGGTGACCGCCCGGCGGGCCCAGCGCTTGGGAATCAGCACGCCGAGCCAGGGGTCGGCGACAGGAAACAGCGCGGCCTGAGCCTCGGCCTCGTCGAGAACGAGGCGGTGAAGGGCGAAATGGGGGGTCTTGGCCACCGGGGCGCTGGCCAGCACAGCCTGGAACTGGGGCCGGGTCCGCAGCCGCTGGATCACCGGCGGGCTAGGCTGAACCGACTCAGACCGACAGGCGCTTGCGGCCCTTGGCGCGGCGGGCGTTGATGACCGCGCGGCCGCCACGCGTCTTCATGCGCACGAGGAAGCCGTGGGTGCGGGCGCGGCGGATCTTGGAGGGTTGATAGGTGCGTTTCATGATGAGGGCTCTGAAATCGGGGAAACCCGCAATTATCGCCAGAAACCCCCCTTTGCGGCAAGCCAGTGCGGATAGACCCGCATCCGGCCGGTGCGGCGTCGGGCGTTCTGGGATCGCCCGGTGGCGCTTGTGGATAACTGCCGCGCGTGCCTACAATGCGCGCCCTGGGGCCACGCCCCTTGTCCACAACTACAAACCGTCTCCCGTCTTCCCGAATGTCCGAGGGCACCCCCCCTTCTGCCGCGCTGCGCGACGACCGTTCGCTGTGGTCGGCGTGCATCGAACGCCTGGCCCAGGAAATCCCCGAGCAGCAGTTCAACACCTGGATCCGCCCCCTGAGCGCCACCGTCGCGCCGGACGATTCCAAGGTCGTCCTGGCCGTGGGCAACCGCTTCAAGCTCGACTGGATTCGGGCCCAGTACGCCGCCCGCATCAGCGCGTTGCTGGAAAGTGTTCGGGGCGCGCCCGTCACGCTTGAGTTAGCGCTCGCTCCTCGTGAAGCCCCCGTGCGGACAATGCCCGCTAACCGCCCGGTGTTCGACGCACCGGCCGATCCCGTGCTCGCCGAGATGGCCGACGTGGCCCCCCTGGAGCCCGCGAGCGCGCCCAAGACCCGGCTCAACCCCTCGCTCACCTTCGGCTCGCTGGTGGAGGGCTCGGCCAACCGCATGGCGCGCGCCGCGGCCATGCACGTGGCCGGCAGCCTGGGCCAGCTGTACAACCCCCTGTTCATCTACGGCGGGGTCGGCCTGGGCAAGACCCACCTGGTGCACGCCATCGGCAACCACCTGCTGGCCGAGCGGCCGCAGGCCAAAGTTCTCTACATCCACGCCGAGCAGTTCGTCTCGGATGTGGTTAAGGCCTATCAGCGCAAGACCTTCGATGAGTTCAAGGCCCGCTACCACTCGCTGGACCTGCTGCTGATCGACGACGTGCAATTCTTCGCCAACAAGGACCGCACCCAGGAAGAGTTCTTCAACGCCTTCGAGGCGCTGCTGGCCCGCAAGAGCCACATCGTGCTCACCAGCGACACCTACCCCAAGGGCCTGGCCGACATCACCGAGCGCCTGATCTCGCGCTTCGATTCCGGCCTGACGGTGGCCATCGAGCCGCCCGAACTGGAAATGCGGGTGGCCATCCTGATCAACAAGGCCGCCGCCGAGGCCGCCGTGATGCCCGAGGAAGTGGCCTTCTTCGTCGCCAAGAACGTGCGCTCCAACGTGCGCGAGCTCGAAGGCGCGCTGCGCAAGATCCTGGCCTATTCGCGCTTCAACCAGAAGGACATCTCCATCCAGCTGGCACGCGACGCCCTGAAAGACCTGCTGTCCATCCAGAACCGGCAGATCAGCGTGGAAAACATCCAGAAGACGGTGGCCGACTTCTACAAGATCAAGGTCGCCGACATGTATTCCAAGAAGCGCCCGGCCAGCATCGCCCGGCCGCGCCAGATCGCCATGTTCCTGGCCAAGGAGCTCACCCAGAAGAGCCTGCCCGAGATCGGGGAACTGTTTGGCGGACGCGACCACACCACCGTGCTGCACGCCGTGCGCAAGATCGCCGGCGAGCGCCAGCAGAACACCGAACTCAACCAGCAGCTGCACGTGCTGGAGCAGACCCTGAAAGGCTGAGCCCACCCCTGGTGCAACAGCTGGTAAACAGCGTTCAAAAAGGGCGAGAATAGGGGGGTTTTGGCCCGCCGATCCCGCTCCGGGAGACACCTTCAAATAACGAAAGAGCCGCAGATGATCGTTTTCAAATCCTCGCAGGACAAGGTTCTGGCCGCGCTGCAGTCGGTGTCGGGCATCGTGGAGCGGCGCCACACCCTGCCCATCCTGGCCAACGTGCTGCTGCGCAAGACGGGCTCGCAGTTGCAGCTCACCACCAGCGACCTGGAAATCCAGATCCGCACCACGGCCGAGCTCGACGGCGACAGCGGCAGCTTCGCCACCACCCTGGGCGCGCGCAAGCTCATCGACATCCTGCGCACCATGCCGGGCGACCAAACCGTGAGCCTGGAGCAGACCGGCGGCAAGCTCATCCTCAAGGGCGGCAAGAGCCGCTTCACGCTGCAAAGCCTGCCGGCCGAAGACTTCCCGCTGGTGCAGGAATCGGCCAGCTTCGGCCCCGCGTTCAGCGTGCCGCAGAAGACGCTCAAGGGCCTGCTGGGCCAGGTGTCCTTCGCCATGGCGGTGCACGACATCCGCTACTACCTCAACGGCATCCTGTTCGTGGCCGAAGGCAAGCAGCTCAGCCTGGTGGCCACCGACGGCCACCGCCTGGCCTTCGCCTCGGCCACCCTGGACGTGGAAGTGCCCAAGCAGGAGGTCATCCTGCCGCGCAAGACCGTGCTGGAGCTGCAGCGCCTGCTGTCCGACAAGGACGGTGCCATCGAAATGCAGTTCGCGGCCAACCAGGCCAAGTTCAGCTTCGACGGCATGGAGTTCGTCACCAAGCTGGTCGAGGGCAAGTTCCCCGACTACAACCGCGTCATCCCGAAGAACCACAAAAACATCGTCACCCTGGGCCGCGCGCCGCTGCTGGCCAGCCTGCAGCGCACCGCCATCATGACGAGCGAGAAGTTCAAGGGCGTGCGCCTGAACGTGGAGCCCGGCACGCTGCGCGTGGCCTCCAGCAACGCCGAGCAGGAAGAGGCGGTCGACGAGCTCGACATCGACTACGGTGGCGACACCATCGAGATCGGCTTCAACGTCACCTACCTCATCGACGCGCTGCAGAACATGGGCCAGGAGATGGTCCGTGTGGAGCTGGCCGACGGCAACAGCTCGGCGCTCGTCACCAACCCCGACGACAACGCCTTCAAGTACGTTGTCATGCCGATGCGCATCTGAGCGCAGCGCTCCCGACCCGATATCGAGCCCGACCCGCTGAACAGCGGGTTTGGCGTTTCTAGCGATCGAGAAAGTTCCTATGTCCGACGAGTCCACGAGCCCCGAAAGCTCCAATTTCCAGCCCAAGATCGATCCGAACCAGGCCGGGGCGAGCGAGGGGTACGGCGAGGGCTCGATCCAGATCCTCGAAGGCCTGGAAGCGGTTCGCAAGCGCCCGGGCATGTACATCGGCGACACCTCCGACGGCACCGGCCTGCACCACCTGGTGTTCGAGGTGGTCGACAACTCCATCGACGAAGCGCTCGCCGGCCACTGCGACGACATCGTCGTCACCATCCACACCGACAACTCCATCAGCGTGGTCGACAACGGCCGCGGCATCCCCACCGGGGTGAAGATGGACGACAAGCACGAGCCCAAGCGCAGCGCGGCCGAGATCGCGCTGACCGAACTGCACGCCGGCGGCAAGTTCAACCAGAACAGCTACAAGGTCTCGGGCGGCCTGCACGGCGTGGGCGTGAGCTGCGTGAACGCGCTCAGCAAGTGGCTGCGCCTGACGGTGCGCCGCGAAGGCAAGGTGCACCAACTGGAGTTCGCGCGCGGCTTCGTGCAGAACCGCATCCTGGAAGACCAGAGCGGCGTCGAGATCTCGCCCATGAAGGTGACCGGCGCCACCGAGAAGCGCGGCACCGAGGTGCACTTCCTGCCCGACACCGAGATCTTCAAAGAGAACAACGACTTCCACTACGAGATCCTGAGCAAGCGCCTGCGCGAGCTCAGCTTCCTCAACAACGGCGTGCGCATCCGCCTGCACGACGAGCGCAGCGGCAAGGAAGACGACTTCTCCGGTGCGGGCGGCGTGAAGGGCTTCGTCGAGTTCATCAACAAGGGCAAGACCGTCCTGCACCCGAACATCTTCCATGCCACGGGCGACCGTCAGAGCGACCAGGGCACCAACATCGGTGTCGAGGTGGCCATGCAGTGGAACAGCGGCTACAACGAGCAGGTGCTCTGCTTCACCAACAACATCCCGCAGCGCGACGGCGGCACCCACCTCACCGGCCTGCGCGCGGCCATGACGCGCGTCATCAACAAGTACATCGAAGAAAACGAGCTGGCCAAGAAGGCCAAGGTCGAGGTCAGCGGTGACGACATGCGCGAAGGCCTGTGCTGCGTGCTCAGCGTGAAGGTGCCCGAGCCCAAGTTCAGCAGCCAGACCAAGGACAAGCTGGTCTCCAGCGAGGTGCGCGGCCCGGTGGAAGACGTGGTGGCGCGCCTGCTGACCGACTACCTGCAGGAGCGGCCCAACGACGCCAAGATCATCTGCGGCAAGATCATCGAGGCCGCGCGGGCGCGCGAAGCCGCGCGCAAGGCGCGCGAGATGACGCGCCGCAAGGGCGTGCTCGACGGCATGGGCCTGCCCGGCAAGCTCGCCGACTGCCAGGAGAAGGACCCGGCGCTGTGCGAGATCTACATCGTGGAGGGCGACTCCGCCGGCGGCTCGGCCAAGCAAGGCCGCGACCGCAAGTTCCAGGCGATCCTGCCGCTGCGCGGCAAGATCCTCAACGTGGAGAAGGCGCGCTACGAGAAGCTGCTGAGCTCCAACGAAATCCTCACGCTCATCACCGCGCTGGGCACGGGCATCGGCAAGGCCGGCAGCGCGGGCGATGGCAAGAGCGGCGCCGACGACTTTGATGTGGCCAAGCTGCGCTACCACCGCATCATCATCATGACCGACGCCGACGTGGACGGCGCCCACATCCGCACGCTGCTGCTGACCTTCTTCTACCGCCAGATGCCCGAGCTGGTGGAGCGCGGCCACATCTACATCGCGCAGCCGCCGCTGTACAAGGTCAAGAGCGGCAAGGAAGAGCTGTACCTCAAAGACGCCGCCGCGCTCGACGGCTTTCTGCTGCGCATCGCGCTGAAAGACGCCAAGGTGATGACCGGTGGCGCGTCCAACGCCACCCTCGAAGGCGCCACGCTCGAAGAGCTCGCTCGCAAGCACCAGGTGGCCGAACACGTGATCGCGCGCCTCTCGGCCTTCATGGACGCCGAGGCGCTGCGCGCCGTGGCCGACGGCGTGGCCCTTGGGCTGGACGACATGGAGGCCGCGTCCGCCAGCGCGCAGGACCTGCAGACCAAGCTGCGCGAACTCAGCACCACCGGCGTGCCCGCCACCGTGACGGCCGAGTTCGACCAGCGCACCGACAAGCCGGTGCTGCGCATCAGCCGCCGCCACCACGGCAACATCAAGAGCAGCGTCATCACGCAGGACTTCGTGCACGGCGCCGACTACGCCGCCCTGGCCGAGGCCGCCAACACCTTCCGCGGCCTGCTGGGCGACGGCGCCAAGGTCATGCGCGGCGAGGGCGACAAGCAGAAGGAAGAGCGCGTGAGCGATTTCCGCACCGCCATGCAATGGCTCATCAGCGAAGCCGAGCGCACCACCGCGCGTCAGCGCTACAAGGGCCTGGGCGAGATGAACCCCGAGCAGCTCTGGGAGACCACCATGGACCCCGAGGTGCGCCGCCTGCTGCGCGTGCAGATCGACGACGCGATCGAGGCGGACCGCGTGTTCACCATGCTGATGGGCGATGAGGTGGAGCCGCGGCGCGACTTCATCGAGACCAACGCGCTGCGGGCGGGGAACATCGACGTTTGACCGGCCTTGTGATCGCCGGCACCGCCCCTCCGCCCTGCCATGGACATCACCGACTACCCCGACCTTCCTCAGCGGGCGCGCATCGTGAAGATCGCGGCCCAGCTGTTCGCGCAGCGGGGGTACCACGCGGTCGGCATGAGCGACATCCAGGACGCGGTGAAGCTCGGCCGCGGGGCGCTCTACCACCACATCCGCAGCAAGGAAGACCTGCTGTACGACGTCACCCGTGAGTACATCACCGAGTTGGCCGACAGCGCGCTGCGCCTCAAGGCCGAGGAAAGCGACCCGGTCGCGCGGCTGACCCGGCTCGGCTCGACCCTGGTGCACAAGGTGGCCTCGCACCAGGCCGAACTGACGGTCTGCTTCCGGGACGTGCAGTCGCTCTCCACCGAGCGCTGCAACGAGGTCATGGGCTGGCACAGCCGCTACGAACAGGTGTGGCGCGACACCATGATCGAAGGCGCGCAAACCGGCGTGTTCCGGCCCTTCGATGCCCTCGTGCTCAAGGGCGTGCTCGGCATGTACTACTACTGCTACCTCTGGATGAAGCCGCAACGGCCCGAGGGCGCACAGGCCATCGCCGAGCGCTTCAACGACCTGACGCTGCGCATGCTGCGCGCCACCTGACGCGGCGGGCCGGGGCCTCCACGGGTAAACCCCAGTGATCTTCCTTGGCGATTGCCGCCATAGTGGTCTGTACCGATCGGTCGGTCGATATCCCTCAACACCCCACCGGAGACAACCCGTGAGCAAGGAAGACCCAGGCCAGAGCTTGGTGCGGCAGGCCCAATCGGAGCTGGCGACCACGCGGTCCATCACCCACCCGCGGCAACCCGCACGGCGACAGCTGTTCGCGCAGACGGCGGCGGCCGCCGCCGGCCTGGCGGGCCTGGCGGCGGCCGGCCAGGCCCGGGCCGCGCTGCCGGTGCCGGAATCCAACCTGCGCCCGGGCACGCCGATCCCCGAGAACGAGTACGGCATGCCGTCCAAGTTCGAGGCGCACGTCAAGCGCCGGCGCACCGACGTGCTGGTGAACAAGCAGAACTTCTCCGACTGGAGCTTCACGCCGGTTCACCAGCAGCACGGCATCGTCACGCCCAACGGGCTGATCTACGAGCGCCACCACAACGGCGTGCCGGAGATCGACCCGGAACAGCACCGCTTCGCGATCCACGGCATGGTTCGCCAGCCGCTGGTGTTCACCATGAGCGACCTCATGCGCTACCCCTCGGTATCGCGCTTCTACTTCATGGAGTGCTCGGGCAACGGCCTCACCGACTGGCTCAAACCGGCCGCCAAGACCGTTCAGCAAACGCACGGCCTGCTCTCGTGCACGCAGTGGACGGGCGTGCCCCTGTCCGTGCTGCTGGACGAGGCCGGCGTCGACCCCAAGGCCACCTGGGGCCTGGCCGAAGGCGCCGATGGCTCGGCCCACGCCCGCAGCCTGCCCATCAAGAAGCTGATGGACGACGCGCTGCTGGTCTACGCCACCGGCGGCGAGATGCTGCGCGCCGAGAACGGCTACCCGCTGCGGCTGTTCATCCCCGGCTGGGAGGGCAACGTCAGCATCAAGTGGCTGCGCCGCCTGAAGATGGGCGACCAGCCCTGGCACCTGCGCAGCGAAACCGCGCGCTACACCGACCCCATGCCCAACGGCAAATGGCGCCAGTTCAGCTTCGCCATGGAGGCCAAGTCGGTGATCACCTCGCCCTCGGGCTCGATGAAGGTGCAGCGCGGCCCGGTGGAAATCATCGGCTTCGCCTGGTCGGGCCTGGGCAAGATCCGCGCGGTGGACGTCACCGTGGACGGCGGGCGAACCTGGCGCAAGGCCGAGCTGGAAGAACCGGTGCTCGACAAATGCCTGACGCGCTTTCGCTTGCGCTGGAACTGGGACGGCTCGCCCGCCAAGATCGCCAGCCGCGCGGTGGATTCGACGGGCTATGTGCAACCCACCGTGGAAGACATCCAGAAGGTGCGCGCCATCACCGGCTTCGTGCAGCACCACAACGGCATCTTCCCCTGGGCCATCAACACCGCCGGGGAGGTGAGCAATGCCATCGCTTAAGACCTTCATTCCCCTGGGCTGCGCCATGGCCTGCGCCTGGCTGCTGGCGGGCACCGCGCAGGCCGCACAGCCGGCTCAGCCCAAGGGCCCCGGTGCGCACGCCACCGCGGCGCCCGCGGTCAAGGCCGCGTTCGGCCAACCCATTACCGAGGCCGAGTTGGCCAGCTGGAACATCGACATCCGCACCACCGACGGCGCGGGCCTGCCGGACGGCAGCGGCACCATCGCCCAGGGCCAGGCCGTGTACGACGGCAAATGCGCGTCCTGCCACGGCGCCAAGGCGGAGGGCGGGCCCATGTTCGGCACCATGGTCGGCGGCATCGGCTCCTTCACCACCGAGCGCCGCCTCCTGACCCCGGGCAGCATGTACCCGTTTGCGCCCGTGCTCTTCGACTACGTGCGCCGGGCCATGCCGCTCACCCAGCCGCAGTCCCTGAGCAACGACGAGGTCTACGCCGTCACCGGCTACATCCTGCACCTCAACGGCCTGTTGCCGGCCGATGCGGTGGTGAACGCCGCCGCGCTCAAGGCGCTCAAGATGCCCAACCGCGACGGCTTCATGGTCGACGACCGGCCCGACACCAAGGCCGTGCGCTGCATGAAGGAATGCAAGGCCTTGAGGTGAGGGGCTGAGGACGTGGCCTCCAGTGTGCGAGCCAAAGCACCTGTCTGAGCAATGGCTCCGGCGGGTGCTGTCCTTTCTGAATTCGCTTCGGCGCCCTATCCGCGCTTCAAGACGAGCGACGCCCATCCGCCGCGTTGAGTCCAAAGCGAAAACTGTTCGTTGTCATGGGACCCCTCCAAGGTCTCCATGCCGCGACCGAAGAACGACCGACTTCAATTGACCTTCGGGAGCCGCAACGACTGGAGCTCCAAGTTCTCCCGCAGCAACACTCGCACCCGCTGCATTGACACGTCCAGAAAGGCGAGATGCGACTGAGAACTTTCCAGCAGAAAGCCCTCACCCACCAGCACTCCTTCTCTCAGCAAACGAATGCATTGGCGCTTGGATGCCTCGCAGCCCTGGGCAAAATCCTTGGCCTCTTTCTGCGCTATGCCGACGCCGATGTTGCGCCCAATCTCCGCGGGAATTCCAAGCAACACGACGAGCACCAAGACGATGGGCAAGGAGAAGAGTCCAACCAGCGCACCGCCTGTCGAGGCAAGGACGCTTTGACGGACCCATCCGGGCAGCTTTGACGTCAGGCTTGACCACTTGTCTACAGCGTCGAGCGGATTCCATGAACTGTTCAGAAGCCGCAGGTAAAGCGCCAAGCCGACGCCGCTCAAGGCGACGACGTACCAGTGCTTCAACATCGCCAGCATCGCCATGCCCAGCGCGTTCGACACCCCGTAGTAGCCCATGATGACCAGCCATTCCCCTGACTTGGGAAAGGGCCCGGTGTCGATGCCCCATTCAAAAAAATAGGCGCGATGGATCGCGTTTCCCATCAGATGCAGAAGCACCGCGGCTGCGCCTGCGAGGGCCGTTGTTGAGGCCAGGACGCCCTGCCAGGTCCACTTGGGTGGCCTCCGTTGCCGCCGGTTGTCATTGGCGCTTGTCAGACCACCCGCTCCGGTGGTCCTGTCTGCGTCCGCCGCACCCGCGACATCGATGTCGACCTTCACTGCTTCACCGCTCATGTCGTGCCTCCCTTTGCGGGCAAATGATATGAGCGATGCTGAGTACCCGCGCGATCAAGTTCGCCGCGCAAACCCCAGCCGCGACCCCAGGATCACACTCCCCAGCCCCAGCGCGTGCCACCCCGTGAGCGCCTCGCCCATGAACAGCACCGCGAAGGCCACGCCGAAGATCGGCACCCAGTAGAAGCCCATCGCCGTGCGCGCGATGCCCAGCCGCGCGATCGACAGGTTCCACACCAGCGCCGCCACGCCCGTGGCCAGCACGCCCGAGTACAGGATCAGCGACCAGGTGGTCGCCGAGGCCTCGGCCAGGTCGGACAGGCGCGCATCCGGCGACAGGGCCGCGTGCAGCACCAGCAGCGTGGAGCCGATGACGTGCACCACCCAGCTGATCTGCAGCGCGGTGAAGGCCCGGGACAGGCGCTGCACCGCGATGCCGCCCGAGGCGAAGCACACCACCGAGGCGATGATCAGCGCGTCGCCCCAGGAGCCGCTGCCCAGTTGCGCGCCCGGCCGGTTGAGCACCACCAGGGCCACGCCCGCGAAGCCGATCAGCACGCCCGCCAGGCGGCGCGCGCCCAGGGCTTCGCGGAACACCAGGGCGGCAAGCAGGGCCGACACCAGCGGCCCCAGCGACATGATCAGGGCCCCGTTGGTGGCGGTGCTGCGCGCCAGGCCGGCCGAGAACAGGATCTGGTTGCCGTAGACCATGACCAGCGCGCAGCCGGTGAGCGCGAGCACGGCGCGGACGTTCAGCGCGGGCAGGCGCTCGCGCCGCAGGAACAGCAGGGCCGTGAGCGCGAGCGTGGCGACGACCATGCGCACCGCGGCCACCGTCAGCACGTCGAGCGAGCCCGTGAGCGCCTTCACCGCCGAGAGGTTGACGCCCCAGATGGCCATGGCGCCCAGCAGCAGGGCGTAGGCGCGCCGGCCCTCGCCGCCGCCGTTTAGGCGCGCGTTGGCGTTCGCCCCGGGCGCCGCGCCGCCGGCCACCTCAGCCCACCACCACGTGGCGCTCGACCAGGAAGGTGGTGATCTCGGCGATGAACTCGCGCGCGTGCGCCATCAGGGTCTGGCCCTTGGGCGAGGCGAAGGCGCGGTCCAGCGAGTCGGTGTCGTCGAACCAGAGCTCGACGATGCCGTCGATGGGCCAGGCCTCGCGCTCCACCGGGTGGCCCTTGGGCGCCTCGCGGCCCACGATGAGGTTTTGCCGGTAGCCGCGCACGCCGGCCACGCGCTTGACCAGGTGGGCGTGCTCCTGCCGCCACTCGCGCTGAAACTCCTCCGGCGAGACGTCGTCACGCCGGCGCAGCAGCGACATGCGCTTGAGCAACGGGCGACCCGCCTCCGGCGGTATCACCTCCAGCTGGTGAATGGTGACGATGCGCAGGTCGGCAATGAAGCGTTTCTCGTCCGCGATGAGCGCCTGGCCCGCCTCTGTGCGCATCGCCTCGCGCATGGCGGCTTCGCTGTCGAACCAGAGCATGGAAAAGCCGTCGAGCTGGTCCGGGCCGCGCGGGTAGCTGAAGCCGCGCTGCAGGCTGTCGACCACAGGGTTCTGCTCGTAGCGTCGCAGGCCGGGCAGCTGGGCCGCCAGGGCGCCGTGGTGGCCGCGCCAGTGGCGGCGAAAGTCCTCGTCGCTCCAGCCTGGTTGCTTCTTGATCAAACCCGCTCGCACGATCATGGGACGGTCCTCCGGATGGGGTTCGCTCAATGCGAGCCGAGGTAGGCGGCTTTCACCTTCGGGTCGTTGAGCAGCTCGGCGCCCGATCCCTGCAGCGTGATGCGCCCGGTCTCCAGCACGTAGGCGCGGTCGGCCACGCCCAGGGCCTGCTTGGCCATCTGCTCGACGAGCAGGATGGTCAGGCCCGATTCGCGCAGCTGGCGGATGGCCGTGAAGATGTCCTTGATGATGAGCGGCGCCAGCCCCAGCGAGGGCTCGTCGAGCAGCAGCAGGCGCGGCTCGCTCATGAGCGCGCGCGAGATCGCGAGCATCTGCTGCTCGCCGCCCGAGAGCGTGCCGGCCAGCTGGTCCTGGCGTTCGCGCAGGCGCGGGAAGCGCTGGAACTCGCGCTCGATGGAGCGCGCCACGCCGGCCTTGTCCTGGCGGCGCGCGTAGGCGCCGAGCATCAGGTTCTCGCGCACGGTCTGGTCGGGGAAGACGCCGCGCCCTTCGGGCGACAGGGCCACGCCCAGGCCCACGCGCTTGTGCGGCGCCAGGCGTGTGCAGTCGGTGTCCGCGATGCGGATGCTGCCGCTGGCGGCCGGCTCCAGGCCGGCGATGCAGCGCAGCAGGCTGCTCTTGCCCGCGCCGTTGGCGCCGATGATGGCGATCACTTCGCCGGCCTTCACTTCCAGGCTGACGCCTTTGACGGCCTGGATGGCGCCGTAGGCCACCTCGAGCTGGTGAATCTTGAGCATGTGGTGTTCCCTCAGGCCGCCGCCGCGGCGGCCCCGTCCTCGACGCCGAGGTAGGCCTCGATCACGCGCGGGTTGTTCTGGATCTCGGCGGGCTTGCCTTCGGCGATCTTGATGCCGTAGTCGAGCACGATCACGTGGTCGGAGATGGACATGACCAGGTCCATGTGGTGCTCCACCATCAGGATGGAGATGCCGCAGCGCGCGATCTTGAGCAGCAGCTGGCCCAGCTCGGCCGTCTCCTGCGGGTTGAGGCCGGCCGCGGGTTCGTCGAGCAGCAGCAGCTGCGGTTCGGTGGCCAGGGCGCGCGCCAGCTCCACGCGCCGCTGCAGGCCATAGGGCAGGCTGCCGGCGGGCGAATGGGCCAGGGGCAGCAGGTCCACCAGCGCCAGCAGTTGCAGCGCGCGTTCGGTGGTGCGCGCCTCTTCCCGCCGAGCCGATGGCAGGGCCAGCAGCGAGGCGAAGAAGCCGTTGCGCATGCGCGTGTGGTGACCGAGCTTGACGTTGTCCAGCACCGAGAGCTCGGCGAACAGCCGCAGGTTCTGGAAGGTGCGGCCCATGCCCAACTGGCAGATGGCGTGCGCGGGCCGGCCCCCCAGGTTCTGGCCCAGGAAGCAGATCGTGCCCGCGCTGGGGTCGAGCACGCCCGTGACCATGTTGATCATGGTGGACTTGCCCGCGCCGTTGGGGCCGATCAGCGCGTGCACGTGGCCGCGCTGCAGGCGAAAGCTCACGTCCTGCGCGGGCTTGACGCCACCGAAGGCCTTGGACACGTTCTCGACCACCAGCAGGTCGCCCGTGGCGTCCCCCGAGGCCGGGCGGTAGGCGCGCGGCTGGCTGTCGAGCGGCGGCTCGGGCGTTTTGCGCCAGCGCGCGAACAGGGCGTTCAACAGTCCCATCACGCCGCCCGGCATGGCGTACAGCGCGAACAGCAGCAGGAAGCCGTAGAGGAAGTGCTGCGCGGCGGGCCAGCGCGCCAGGGCGGCGTCGATGGCGGTGAGGATCACCGTGCCCACCAGCGGCCCGTACTGCGAGCCCGCGCCGCCGAACAGCACCAGCAGCAGGATGAAGATCGAGAGGTGGAAGGTGATGAAGTCGGAGTTGATGTACTGGTTCTGCTGCGCCACCAGCGCGCCCGCGATGCCGCAGGTGACGGCCGCCACCACGAAGGCAATGACCTTGGCGCGGTAGACCCGCACGCCCACCGAGGACGAGGCGATCTCGTCGGCCTGCAGCGAGAGCAGGGCGCGGCCGAAGCGCCCGCCCACCAGGTTGCGCAGCAGCAGGTGGGTGACGGCGCACAGCGCGACCGTGAGCCAGACCCACTGCTGCGTGCTCAGCGGGCTGTCGCCCCAGGTGAGCGGGCGGATACCGTAGACGCCCTGCGCGCCGCCGAACACCTCGGTCCACTCGCTGACGAGCTTTTCCACCACGATGCCGAAGGCCAGGGTCACCATCGCCAGGTAGGGGCCCTTCACGCGCAGCGAGGGCAGGGCGACGAGCACGCCGAACACGCCCGAGACCACGGCGGCGAGCGCCAGCGCGATCCAGGGGCTGATCTCGGTGCGTGTGGTCAGCAAGGCCACGGCATAGGCGCCGGCCGCGAACAGGCCGGCCTGGCCCAGCGACTTCTGGCCCGCGTAGCCCACCAGCACGTTCATGCCGGCCGCGCACAGGTAGTACACGCCCATCATGAACAGGATGCGCAGGTAGTAGTCGTTGTTCAGCGCGAAGGTGAGGCCGACCACGAGGGCCACGGCCAGCAGCACGCCGGCGATGTGCGGGAAGCGGTTCATACCTTCTCCACCGTGCGCGCGCCGAACAGGCCGGTCGGGCGGAAGGCCAGCACCAGGATGACGAGCGCGAAGATCGCCACCTCGCGCCACTGCGCCTGCCACAGGTTCACCATTGACTCGATGACGCCGAGCGCGAAGCCGCCGATGACGCAGCCGCGCGGGTTGCTCAGGCCACCGATCATGGCGCCCGAGAAGCCCTTGAGGCCGACGGTCAGGCCCATGAAGAGCGAGGCCTGGGCGATGGGGGCCAGCAGGAAGCCCGAGAGCCCCGCGAGCGCGGAGCTGACGACGAAGGCGATCACCATGATCGCCTTGGTGTTGATGCCCATGAGGCTGGCGACGGCGCCGTTGGCGGCCACCGCGCGCATGGCCTTGCCGAGCAGGGTGCGGTTCATGACGAAGTCGAAGCCGATCATCACGACCACGGCCAGGCCCAGCGTGAGCAGCTCCTGCGGCCGCACGCCCACGCCCATGAAGCGGATGATGTGGTCGCCCACGGGGCTGGGCACCACCACGGGCTTGGGGCCCCAGATGGCCAGGCCGATGCTTTGCAGGATGACGCCGAAACCCAGGGTGCTCATGACCCAGGCCATGCCGGGGCGCCCGGCGAAGGGCCGCACGCCGATGGCGTAGAGCAGCCAGCCGAGCAGGCCCATGACGCCCAGGGCGCCAAGCAGGGCCATCAGCTGCGCCGCGGCGCCGGGCTCGGCGTCACCGAAGCTGGTGGCCGTCAGCGGTTTGCCGATGGCCAGGAACAGCACGCTCATGCCAACGAAGGCGCCAGCCGACACGAACTCACCGTGCGAGAAGTTGAGGGTCTTGGTGGTCGTGAAGGTGACGCTGAACCCCAGCGCGACCAGCGCGTAGGCACCGCCCACGCACAACCCGCTGAGAACCGCCTGCAAGAGCGCTTCTGTCATGTCTGTCTCCGGGAGAAAGGCGATCGGGCCGCCGCCGGCCCGATCGCCAGGGCGCTCACTGCTTGAAGTCGGCCGCGGTCAGCGATTTCAGGATGGCGTCGCTGTAGGGCAGCAGCTTGCCGTCCTTCCAGCGGATCCAGACGAAGTCCTCGGCGGTGAGGGCCTCGCGGTCGGTTTTGCTGAAGGGCTTGTTGTAGGTCTTGAGCACGCCTTGCACCGGGGTCTTGAGGTCTTCCAGCGCGGCGCGCACGGCGGGGCCGTCGGTGCTGTTGGCCTGCTTGGCGGCGGCGGCGTAGAGCAGCACCGAGTCGTAGCCGTGCAGCGCGAAGGAGAAGGCGCTCGGGGCCTTCAGTTTCGAGCCGATGCGGTCGTACAGCTTCTGCTGCGCGGGCGTCTTCTCCTCGCTCACGGTGCGCATGAAGATGGGCTTCTCGGCCAGGGTCTTGCCGGCGGCGTCGTAGAAGGTGATGTTGTCCGCCGCCCAGGAGGTCAGCGTGAGCGGGAAGTAGTTCACCTTCTCCATGCTGCGCACCAGCTGGGCGATGGGCGTGCCCTGGGCCCAGACCACCACGGTGTCCACGCCGGCGGCCTTCATCTTGTTGAGCTGCGAGGTCATGTCGGTGTCGCCGACGCCGAAGTGCTCGGTGGCGACGATCTTGATGCCCTGCTTCTCGGCCAGCTCCTGCATGTCCTTCAGGCCGCCCTGGCCGTAGCCGGTGGTCTCGGCCATCAGGCCCACGCTTTTCGCGGCGCTGTTCTTCTTCACGTAGGCCATGAGCGCGGCCACCTGCTCACGGTCGACCATGGAGACGCGGAACATGTAGTTGTCGCCCGAGCCCATGGGCGCGGTGATGGCGGTGCCCGAGCCCACGTTGCCGATCACCGGCACCTTCTTCTGGTTGGCGATGTGCTTCCAGGCCATGGCGTTGCCCGAGTTGGTGGGGCCGAACACGGCGACGACCTTCTCGTTGTCGATCAGGTCGGTCATGTTCTGGATGGACTTGGGCGGCGCCGAGGCGTCGTCGCGCACCACCAGCGTCAGCTTCTTGCCCAGCACGCCGCCAGCGGCGTTGATGTCGGCGATGGCCGCCTCCATGCCGATGACGGCGGCCTGGCCGCTCTGCGCCGAGGGCGAGGCCGAGAGGTCGCCGTTGTAGCCGAGCTTGATGTCCTGGGCCTGGGCGCCGCCCGCGAAGGCCGCGAGGGCGATGGCCGACAGCGCGGCGCCCCAATAACGCTTGATGTTCATCTTGTCTCCTGTGGTCGAGTGAGGTGGCGGGAAAGGTGGCTGGGCGCGGGCGTCACACCGCGAGGAAACCGCCATCCACCGGCAGCGTGATGCCGGTGACGTAGCGGGACATGTCGGAGGCCAGGAAGACGATCGGACCGACGAGGTCCTCGGTCTGGCCCACGCGGCCCATGGGGATGCGCGTCATGAAGCCCTGCAGGCGCGTCGGGTCCTCGCGCGTGGCGGCGGTCATGGGCGTTTCGATGACGCCCGGCGCCAGCGCGTTGACGCGCACGCCGAAGGGCGCGAGCTCCTGCGCCAGCGACTGCGTCAGCAGCTTGATGGCCGCCTTGGAGGGCGCGTAGCCGAGCGAGGCGCCCTGGCCCGCGTAGGCGGCGATGGAGGCCATGTTGACGATGCAGCCGCGCGTGGCCTTGAGGGCGTCGAGGAAGGCGTGCGTGACATTGAAGGTGCCGTGCACGTTCACGTCGAGGGTCTTCTTGAAGTTCTCGGCCGCGCGCGGGCTGGCGGTGGTCTCGCGGATGATGATGCCGGCGTTGTTCACCAGCAGGTCGACGGCGCCGACCTCGCGCGCGACCCGGGCCGCGAGCTCGCGGCAGGCCTCGGCCGAGGTCACGTCCAGCGCGAAGGACCAGGCCTCGCCGCCGGCCTCGCGCACCAGGCGCGCGGTCTCGTCCACCGCCGCGGCGTTCATGTCGGTGGCGACGATGCGCGCGCCGGCCTGCGCCAGGCCCAGGCAGAAGGCGCGGCCGTTGCCCTGGCCGGCGCCGGTGACGAAGGCCAGGCGGCCCTGCAGCAGGCGCGGCGCGAGCGTGTCGGGGTAGGTGGGCATGGCGTCTCCTCAGGCGGCGGGGGCCAGTTGTTCGCGCGCGCTGGGCGCGGCGGCGGGCGGCGCCAGCGGCGCGGCCCTGGCCAGCTCCTGGCCCGCGATGTAGCCGAAGGTGATGGCCGGCCCCAGGGTGATGCCCGCGCCGGGGTAGTTGCCGCCCATCACGCTGGCGGCGTCGTTGCCCACCGCGTACAGGCCGGCGATGGGTTGTCCCGCCGCGTCCAGCACGCGCGTCTTCTCGTCGGTGACCAGGCCGGCGAAGGTGCCGATGTCGCCGATGACCAGCTTGATGGCGTAGTAGGGACCGTGTTCCAGCGGGGCCACGCAGGGGTTGGGCGTGACCGTGGCGTCGCCCTGGTAGCGGTTGTAGGCCTTGCTGCCCTTGCCGAAGGCCGGGTCCTCGCCCTTCGCCGCGTGGCGGTTGAACTCGGCCACGGTCTGCTCCAGCGTGGCCGGCGCAATGCCCAGCTTCGTGGCCAGTTCGGCGAGGCTGGCGCCGGACTTCAGGTAGCCGCTGCGCAGGTGGCGGCCGATGGGCAGGGGCGCGGGCGCCACGCAACCCAGGCCGTAGCTGCGCAAGGCCTTGTGGTCGCACAGCAACCAGGCGAAGACCTCGGGCTGGCCTTCGCAGGTCTTGACCATGGCCTGCACGAAGTCGTGGTACGAGTTGCCCTCGTTGGTGAAGCGCCGGCCCTCGGGGTTGACCGCGATCACGCCGGGCTTGGCGCGGTCGATGAAGTGCGGCATGACGCCCGCGCTGCCGTCCTGGCGGGTGGTGACGGAGGCGGGCACCCACGCGGCGGCGTGGGGAATGGTGCCGTCCACGCGCCCACCCACGGCCTCGGCCAGGCGCAGGCCGTCGCCGGTGTTGGTGGAGGGCGAGGGCGAGAAGTGCTCGCGGCCCGTGGGCGCGTGGGGGAACAGCTGGCGGCGGCGCTCCACGTCGTAGGGGAAGCCGCCCGCGGCCAGCACCACGCCGCGGCGCGCCAGCACGCGCACCGGCCGGCCCTCGCGCTCGACCAGCGCGCCGGTGACGGCGCCGCCCTCGACCAGCAGCTGCTTCACCGGCGAGGACAACCACACCGGGATGTTGCGTTCCATGGCGGCCTTGGCCAGGCGGCCCGCAAGCGCGTTGCCATTGGTCAGCGTCATGCCGCGGCCGTGGAACAGCACGTCGAAGAAGTGGCGCGTCAGCCGCTTGGTCACGTACCAGAAGGACGTGGGCGACTTGAAGACGCGCATGAAGTGGCGGATCTCGGGGCCCGAGCCCAGCATCATGCCGAACACCGTGAGCTCGGGCAGCGGCGGCGCCAGCAGCTTGATGCGCGGGCCGAGCTCGCGGCCGTCGTAGGGCCGGGTCACCATGGAGCGCCCGCCCGGCAGGCCACCGGGGGCTTCGGCGTGGTAGTCCGGAAAGACCGGCGGCAGGTCGAAGCGCAGCGGCGTCTGGCTGGTGAAGAACTCAATGGCCTTGGGGCCGTTCTCCAGGAAGGCGTCGACGCGGCGCTCGTCGTAGTGCGTGGTGGCCTCGTGCTTCAGGTAGGCCTTGGCCGCGCCGGGCGGCTCCTCGATGCCCTGCTCCTTGGCCAGGTGGGTGCCGGGGATCCACAGCCAGCCGCCCGAGCGCGCCGTGGTACCGCCGAATTGCGGCTGCTTGTCCACCACCAGCACCTGCAGCCCCTGCGCGGCGGCGGTGACGGCCGTGGCCATGCCCGATGCGCCGGTACCGATCACCAGTACGTCGACGGCTTGTGTCTCCTGTGACATGCCTTGCTCCTTGTCAGTGGGGGCGATTCTAGAAGCCACATCTGATTATGGTCAATGCGTTTGATAATATCTTTTCGTCTGATTGGGTCGTAGCCGTTTGAAATTATCAGGGAAAACCCTATGGATACACTTGCCCGCGCCCCCACCGCCCACGTCCCCATGGAAGAAAAGAGCCGTCGAGGTATCCAGTCGATCGAGATCGGCAGCGCCCTGCTGCTGGAACTCGCGCGCAAGGTGCGCCCGGTGGCCCTGAAAGACCTGGCCAAGGCGGCCGGCATGACGGCGGGCAAGGCCCACCCGTACATGGTCAGCTTCCTCAAGGTGGGCTTCGTGTCACAGAACGATGCCGGGCAGTACGAGCTGGGGCCGCTGGCCCTGCAGCTGGGCCTGATCAAGCTGCAGCGCATGGACCCGGTGAAGGAGGCGTCGGCCGTGCTGGAGCAGCTGGCGCACACCACGGGGCAGAGCGTGGCCCTGGTGGTCTGGGGCAACCTGGGGCCGACCATCGTGCGCATGGAAGAACCCATCCAGCCGCTGCACGTGAACCTGCGCACCGGCACCGTGATGTCGCTGACCAACACGGCCACGGGCCGGCTGTTCGCGGCCTACCTGCCGCCCAAGGTGGTGGAGCGGCTGCTGGCGGAAGACCTGGCGCGCTCGAACTACGGCACCGCGCCCAAGCCGGTGCACACCATCCAGGACCTGGAGCCCACGCTGGCCGAGATCCGCCAGCACGGCCTCTCGCGCACGCTCGGCCAGCCGATCCCGGGCATCGACGCGCTGTGCGCGCCGGTGTTCGACGCCGAAGGCCACATCGTGCTCGGCGTGCTGGTGATGGGCCCCTCGGCCACCTTCGACACCGCGTGGAACGGGCGCATCGCCAAGCCCCTGCTGGCCTGCGCCGCCGAAATCACGCGGCGGGTGGGCGGGGCGAAGTAGGCCGGGCCGGCAGCAGGCTGGGCCGCCCGCGCCGCAGGTAGCGGCCCTGGCCCCGGCGCGGGTGGAAGGCCTGCCCGTCCCACAGCACCTCGCCGCCGGCGATGGTGACGCCCGGCCAGGCGCGCAAGGCCATGCCCTCGTAGGGCGTGTAGTCCACGTCGTGGTGCAGGGCGGCGTTGCGCACCGTGCGCTCGCCCTCGTCCCAGATCACCAGGTCGGCGTCGCTGCCGATGGCGATGGTGCCCTTGCGCGGGTGCAGGCCATAGGCCTTGGCCGGGTTGGTGGCCGTGAGTTCGACGAAGCGCTGCAGCGTGATGCGCCCGCCCAGCACGCCCTCCGAGTACAGCAGCGGCAGCCGCGTTTCGATGCCGGGAATGCCGTTGGGAATGTGCTGGAAGGCCACCTCTTCGCCGTTCGGCTTCTTGCCCTCGGTGCCGTCGTAGCGGAAGGGCGCGTGGTCGGACGAGAACACGGTGAACAGGCCGTCGCTCAGGCCGTCCCAGATCACCTGCTGGTTCTGCTTGTCGCGCGGCGGCGGGCTGCAGACGCAGCGCGCGCCCTTGTAGCTGTCGTCGATGCCCAGGTCCTCGGCGGTGAGGAAGAGGTACTGCGGGCAGGTCTCGGCGAACACCTTCAGGCCCTGGGCGCGCGCCCAGCGGATCTGCTCCACCGCCTCGCGGCCCGAGACGTGCACGATGAGAATGGGCACGTCGATCAGCTCGGCCAGCGAGATCGCGCGGTGCGTGGCCTCGCGCTCCACCAGCATGGGCCGCGCGTGCGCGTGAAAGCGCGGCGCGGTGCGGCCCGCCGCTTCCAGCCGGCGCGTGAGCCAGGCGATGCAGTCGGCGTTCTCGGCGTGGATCATGGCCATGGCGTCGTGGCGCCGCGCGACCTCGAGCACGTCCAGGATCTGGCCGTCGTCGAGCTTGAGGTCGTCGTAGGTCATGTAGATCTTGAACGAGGTGTAGCCCTCGCGGATCAGCTCGGGCAGCTCGCGGCCCAGCACCTCGGGCGTGGGGTCGCTCACGATCAGGTGGAAGGCGTGGTCGATGTGTGCGCGGCCCTGGGCGCGCGCGTGGTAGTCGTCCACCGCGGCGCGCAGCGACTGACCCTTGACCTGCGCCGCGAAGGGAATGACGGTGGTGGTGCCACCGCAGGCCGCGGCGCGCGTGCCGCTGTCGAAGTCGTCGGCCATGCGCACCGGCGGCGCCATGGGCTGGTCGAGGTGGCAGTGCGCGTCCACGCCGCCCGGCGTGACCACGCGGCCCGCCGCGTCGATCTCGCGCGCGCCGGCGGCGAGCCCATGGCCCAGTTGCTGAATCACGCCATCGCGGATGCCGATGTCGCTGACGAAGCTGTCCGAGGCGGTCGCCACGCGGGCGTTGCGGACGACGAGGTCGAAGGCCGGACGATCGCTCATGGCTGGCGCCCGATCAAGCTGGCCAGGCCGTCCTGCAGGCCCTGGTGCGCCTTCATCGGCGGCGGCGACATCGCGCCGCTGCGCCGGGGTGTGTAGCCGGCGCGGCCCAGGGCCTCGGCCATGCGGATGGCGCTGCCCACGCCATCGATCAGGGGCACGGGCACGTCGTCGGCGATCTCGCGCGCCAGGCCGGCCAGCGGCGCGCCGGCCAGGATGATGCTGTCGGCGCCGTCCTGCTCCACGCAGCTCAGGCACATCTCGCGCAGCACCTCGCGCGCTTCATGCTGCACCGTGCCCACGCTGGCGAAACCCTGCTTGAGCCCGCGGTAGCCGGTCATGCGCGAGGACAGGCCCAGCTGCTCCACGGTCTGCACGTACCAGGCGCCAATGCGCTGCGAGATGCCCACGATGGCGAAGCGCCCGCCCAGCAGGAAGGCCGCCGCCACCGCCGATTCGGTGAGCCCGACCACGGGAATGTCCAGCAGCTCCTTCGCCGCCGCCACGCCGGGGTCGCCAAAGGCCGCGATGACGGCCACGTCGTGGTCGGCCTGCTGCTGCGCCAGCAGCTGCAGCGTGGCGTAGGCGCCCACGGCGGCCTCGCCCGGCGTCTCGATGTAGGCCACGCCGAAGGGCGCCGTGGCCATGGTGATGCGCGTGTCGGGCAGGGCCGCGCGGCGCGCCTCGTTGTGGATCAGCTCGGTGACGCTGAGCGAAATGTTGGGGTTGATGACGAGGATGTTCAAGCGTTTCTCCGGGGCTCGACTTGCGCGCGGGCCCGCTCCCACAAGGCGGCCGCCGCCTGTTGGGCGTCGGCCAGGATGCTGTCTTGGTCGACGCGCAGGGCGCGACCGCCTTCCACCACGATCTCGCCGTGCACCAGCACCATGGCCACGTCGCGGCCCTGGCCGGTGTGCACCAGGTTGCCCAGCGGGTTGATGTTGGGCACCAGGTGCGGGCGGCGCATGTCCACGCAGACCATGTCGGCCAGCTTGCCGGCCTCCAGGCTGCCCAGGTGCTCGCCCAGGCCCATGGCGTGCGCGCCGTTGTAGGTGGCCATGCGCAGCATGTCCGCTGGCTGCCAGCCGTCGTCGATGCCGCCGGCCTGTATGCGGCCGAGGTTGAGCGCCCAGCGCATGACCTCGATCATGTCGGCGTGCATGTTGTCGGTGGCCAGCGCCAGGCGGATGCCGGCGTCCTGCATGGCCCGCGTGGGCGCGATGCGCCCGCCGGTGGCGTTGCCCTTGGGCACATGCGCGAGGTTCATGCGCGCCGCGCCGGCGCGGCGCATGTCCGACTCGCTCATGTACATGCCATGCGCGGCGATCAGCGAGGGGCCGAGCAGGCCGGTCCGCTCCAGCAGTTCGCAGGGCGTGCATCCATCGCGCTCCTGCACGCGCTGGTTCTCCATGCGGCTTTGCGACAGGTGCGTGGTGACCACGCCGCCGTGGCGCTCGCGGTGGTCGGCGACCCGTCGCAACAGGCCCTGTGAGCAGGTGTCCGGCGCGTGCGGCGTGAGGTGCACGCCGGTGCGGCCCTCGGGCCCGCCGTGCCAGCGCGCGTGCAGGGCCAATGCCTCGCCCAGGGTGCGCTCGCCGATGGCCTCGTCGTGCCGCCACTCGCCCAGGTGCACGCGGGAGAAGTCCACGTCGTGGATGCGCCCGCAGGCGTAGGCGCGCAGGCCCACGTCGGCCATCGCGGGGAGGGTCAGGTCGGCGTGCACGTAGCTGTCGTTGATGACGGTGGAGCCGAACATCAGGGCCTCCAGCGCGCCCAGGCGCGCCAGGGCCACGGCCTCGTCCGGCGTGACCTCATGGCCATGCGGCACGCCGGGCGTGTAGGCCGGCGCGAAGCCCATGTCCTCGGCCACCCCCCGTACCATGGTGAGGATGGTGTGGGTGTGCACGTTGACGAAGCCCGGCAGCACCAGGTGCCCGCGCAGGTCGACGGTCCGGCGCGCCGCCACGCGCGGCGCGTCGGCCGCGCCGGCCACGAAGGCGATGCGCGGGCCGGCGATGCCGATGACCGCGTTTTCGATGACCTCCAGCTGCGGGCGCGTGTGCACCACGGTGGCGCCGGTGATCAGCAGGTCCAGGGGGCCTGGCGCCGCAGATGCATTCAATGACATGGCCACCCCTTAGAAGCCCAGCGCGCGCGGCAGCGCCGTGACGATGGACGGAAAGGCCACGCACAGCAGCAGCATCACGAACTGGAAGATCACGAAGGGCATGGACTCGCGGATGATCGCGCCCATGGGCACCCGGGTGATGCCGCTCATGACGAAGAACAGCACGCCCACCGGCGGCGTCATCATCCCGATCACCAGGTTGAACATGAACAGGAAGCCGAACCACAGCGGGTCCAGGCCGA
The DNA here is from genome assembly GCF_003417535.1 of Hydrogenophaga borbori. Lineage (GTDB taxonomy): Bacteria > Pseudomonadota > Gammaproteobacteria > Burkholderiales > Burkholderiaceae_C > Hydrogenophaga > Hydrogenophaga borbori. The sequence continues at coordinate 313,422 of NZ_QVLS01000006.1, read as the reverse complement.
AGGCGTCGGCGATCGGCACGAACAGCGGCACCAGCATGATGTAGGCCGCGTTCGACTCCATGAACATGCCCACCACCACCAGCAGCAGCATGGTCAGCAGCACGAACACCATGGGGTCGGCCGTCATGCTTTTCACCCAGTCCGCCATCTGCTGCGGCACCATGTCCACGGTGAGCAGGAAGGTCACGGTGGCGGCCAGCGCGATCAGCGCGCCCACCATCGAGGCCGTGACGGCCGCGCGGAACAGACAGCCCGGCAGGTCCGACAGGCGCAGCTTGCGCGTGACCAGCAGGCCCACCACGCCCGAGTAGACCACCGCGATGGCGGCGCCCTCGGTGGCCGTGAACACGCCGCCGATGATGCCGCCCACCACGATGATGGGCATGAACAGGATGATGTGCGCCTTGCGGAACTGCACCCAGGCGTTGCGCGCGTTGAAGGCCTCGCCCGTGGGCGGGTACTTGCGCCGCCAGGAAACGAAGCTGGCGATGCCGATGAAGCCCAATGCGAGCAGCACGCCCGGCACGATGCCGGCCATGAACAGCCCCCCCACCGACACCGAGGAGCCGGCCATCAGGGCGTAGACGATCATGGCGTTGGAGGGCGGGATCACCGGCCCCAGGTTGGCCGCCGAGGCGATCACCGCGCAGTTGAAGCTGTCCGGGTAGTGCTTGCGCAGCGCGGGCACCAAGGCGCTGCCCAAGGCGCTGGCCGAGGCCACGGCCGCACCGCTGACCGAAGCGAGGATGGTGCCGGCGATGATGGTGACGTGAGCCAGGCCCCCGTGCACGCGCCCGACCAGGCTGTTGGCGAAGGCCACCAGCCGCTCCATCATGCCGGCCTTGACCATCAGCTCGCCGGCCAGCATGAACAGCGGGATCGCCATCAGCGGGAAGTTGTCCACCGCGTGCAGCATGCGCTGGGCCATCATCACCAGCTCGAAGTCGGCGGCATACAGCGCGGCCAGGGACGCGAAGCCCAGCGCGAACGCCAGGGGCATGCCCGCGAAGGCGAGCACGCAGAAGACGATGATCACGAGCCAGGTCATGACAACCTTCCTTCCCAGATGCGCGAACCCAGCCAGGCGTGCAGCACGAGGTGGATGAACGAATGGGCCGCGCAGATCAGCACGGCGACGTAGTAGATGCCGGCGGTGATGGGCAGCGTGGGCATCAGCTCCTGCCACTTGTCCAGCGTGGCCACCCAGGCGGCCCAGAAGATCGCCGCCATCAGCACCGCGCTGGCCACGCAGACCAGGCGGAACAGCCGCTCCTTGTTGCGCGGCGACAGGTTCATGACCAGCAGGTCGATGCCCACGTGCACCGCGTACTTGATGCCGTGCGGGATCGCCAGGAAGATGACCCAGACGAAGAACAGGCGCGAGACCTCGTCGGCCGAGTCGATGGACGAGCTCAGCACGTAGCGCCAGAACACCTGCAGGGACACCATCAGCGTCATGGCGGCCATGGCCAGCACGATCACCACCATCGACACGCGGTCGAGGGCCTCGACCCAGCGCCGGATGGCGGGCCAGATCGGGGGCCATCCGTTGTCGCCGGGCGGCGGGGCCGCCTCGGCGGCGCTCACGCCCTGCGTCACTTGGTGGCCTCGGTGACGACCGCTTCGATCAGCTTGGGATCGATGCGCTTCTTGAGCGACTCCACCACGCCCGCGGTGCTGCGGCGGAAGTCGGCGCGGCCCTGCGGGGTGATCGGCGTGAAGGTCATGCCGGCCTTCACCAGCTGCTGGCGCCAGCGCTCATCTTCGCGGGCGGCTTCCGCGCGCTGCCAGGTCATGGCCTCTTTCATGGAGGCCATGACCGCCTCCTGCTGCGGCTTGCTCAGGCGCTCGAACAGGCGCTTGTTGGCGGCCGCGTTGATGAAGTCGTAGAAGTGGCCGGTGTCGGACAGGTGCTTCTGCACCTCGTTGAAGCGGCGGCTGGCGATGATGTTGTAGGGGTTCTCGTGGCCGTCCAGCACGCCCTGCTGCATGGCCGAGTAGACCTCCTTGACGTCCATGGCGACCGGGTTGGCGCCCAGCGCGCGGAAGGTGTCCAGGTGCACTTCGTTGGGCTGCAGGCGGATCTTCAGGCCCTTGAAGTCGGCCGAGGAGGTGATGGGCCGCACGTTGTTCGTCACGTGACGAAAGCCCAGTTCGCCATAACCCAGGCTGATGAAGCCTTTTTGCGCCATGCGCTCGTCGAACAGCTTGCCCACCGGGCCGTCCATGACGCGAAAGGCCGCCTCGCGCGAACTGAACAGGAAGGGCAGGCTGACGGCTTCGTACTCCGGCACGATGCGGGTGAAGTAGGCGATGGAAGTGACGATGGCGAACACCGTGCCGGAGCGCACCTGGTCGACGTTTTCCGCCGCGCCGCCCAGCTGCATGTTGGGGAACAGGTCGACCTGCAGTTCACCCTTGGTGCGCGCCTCCACCTCCTTCTTGAAGATCTCCATCACCTTGGTGGCCGTGTGGTCCGCGGGGAAGTTGCCCGCCACGCGCAGCCGCTGCTGGGCCATGGAGGGGGCGTGAAGGCCCACGAGGGTCAGGGCGGCGACGGCCGAGAGAACAAGGGATCGGCGAAACTTCATGGCAATTCCTTCGCTGGGGTCAGCGGATGGGTTACAGGGGATGACGACCTGGAAAATGCAAGAACCGTGCAAGTGCATTATCTTTTCGGCAATGCCCCTGTCAACAGGGTATTTACGCACTCAATTGGTGCTCATCCGGCTCGATTTGCCTTAACCTCGCACCAAGATAATTCACTTTTGGCCGATCTGGCCAGGTTTGCATTCAAATGGGGAAGGCCGTGGACAAGCCTCTGACTGGGTCCCTGCGAGAGACCGCCCCCGCGCCGGGCGCGGAAGAGCCGGCCGGCGCGGAGGAGCGGCGCCGGCGCGGCGTGCACGCCGACGTCTGCGGGCACATCCGCGACCTGATCGTGCACGGCGAGCTCGCCTCGGGCGAGCGCATCAACGAGGTGGGGCTCAGCGAGGCCCTGGGCGTGTCGCGCACGCCCATCCGCGAGGCCTTGAAGGTGCTGGCGGCCGAGGGCCTGGTCGAGTTGCTGCCCAATCGGGGCTCGCGCGTGACCACGCCCTCGACGGACGAGATCGTCAACCTGTTCGCGGTGATCGCGGCCCTGGAGCGCCTGGCGGTGGAGACGGTGACGCTGCAGGCCTCGGCGCCGGCCCTGGCCCGGCTGCGCGCGCTGCACGACGAGATGCTGCGGCACCACGCCGCGGGCGACCGCGACCGCTACTTCGAGCTCAACCACCGCATCCACGAAACCATCATCGAGATGGCGGACAACCCGCAGCTCAGCCGCACGCACGCCGACCTGATGACGCGCGCCCGGCGCCCGCGCTTCATCGCCATCACCACCGACGGGCGCTGGGACGAGTCGGTGAAGGAGCACGAGCTGGTGATGTCGGCCATGGAGCTGCGCGACGCGCGCTTCGCCGGCGAGATCCTGTTCCGCCACGTGCTCAAGACGGGCACCGCCTACACCCAGTCGCTGGCCGCCGCCCGCGCGGCCTGAGCCCGCGCCAGCGCGCCGGTTCAGGCCGGCGCCGCCGCCGCGTGCCTCACGGCGCGCCAGGCGAACACCAGCGCCGGGCCCAGGGTGACGCCCGGCCCGGGGTAGCGCCCGCGCATGATGGAGCCCATGTCGGCGCCGCAGGCGTACAGGCCATTGATCGCCTGGCCATCGGGCCGCAGCACCCGGGCGTCGGCGTCGGTGCTCAGGCCCACGCTCATGCCGGCGTCGCCCGGCCACACGCTCACCGCGTAGAACGGCGCGGTGGCGATCGGGCCCAGGCAGGGGTTGGGGCCGTGGTCCGGGTCCCCGTTGAAGCGGTTGAGCTCGCTCGTGCCTTTGCCGAAATCCCCGTCGACCCCCGTGGCCGCGAAGCGGTTGTGGCGCGCCACCGTGGCCTGCAGGCCCTCGGCGTCCACGCCCAGCTGCGCCGCCAGCGCGGCCAGGGTCGGCGCGCGGCGCAGGTAGCCGTCGCGCACGAACGGCCCCAGGCGCCAGGCACCGGGGCGCACCAGGCCCAGGCCGTAGCGGCGCAGGAAGCGGGCGTCGCAGATCAGGTGCGCGGGCACGGCCGACGCGCCTTGCATGGCCAGCACGAAGTCGTGGTACGAGTCGCCCTCGTTGACGAAGCGCCGGCCGCGCGCGTCGACGGCGATCAGGCCCGGCTTGGCGCGGTCCAGCGCGAAGTGCGGGAAGCGCTGCGGCGCGCCGTCCGCGCCCTGCCGCACCGACACCGGCGCCCAGAAGGCCGGTGCGCGGTGCCCGGCCTCGTCGACCGCGGCGCCCACGGCCTGAGCCAGCCGCAAGCCGTCGCCGGTGTTGCCCTCGGCCATCAGCGAATGCGTGTGCGCGGGCTGGGGCAGCAGGCGCTGGCGCCAGTCGGGCGCGTGCCCGAAGCCGCCGCAGGCCAGCACCACGCCAAGGCGCGCGCGCACGCGGCGCTCGCGGCCGCCGTGCGTCAGCGTGGCGCCGGTGACGGCGCCGCCTTCCTGGTGCAGCGCGCGCACGTCCACGCCGGTGAGCGGGTCGACGCCGCGCTGGCGCAGGCTGTGCAGCAGGCGCGCGATGAGCGCGTTGCCCATCACCAGCCGCGTGCCGCGCGGGTGGCTCAGGCGGTCGCGCGCGTGCCGGGCCAGCAGGGCCAGCACATGGCGCAGCGCGCGCCAGGAGGCGAACGGGCGCAGCAGCGGCGCGACGTCGTCCTTGCTGACCGACAGGCCGCCCAGCACCATCATGTGGCGCATGGGCGGGCGCAACCGCGCGAAGTCGGCGCCCAGCAGGCGCCCGTCGAAGGGGCGCGCCACCAGGGCCCGCCCGCCGATGGCCGCGCCGGCATGCCGGTCGTGGTAGTCGGGGTGGCGCGCGGCGGGCGCGAACACCACGTCGGAATGCCGCTCCAGGTAGTCCAGCACGCGCGGGCCGGTGGCGAGGAAGGCCTCGCGCAGCTCGGCCCCGCTGTCGGTGTCGATCTCGGCCGCCAGGTAGCGGCGCGCGCCCTCCAGCGGGTCGGCCAGGCCGGCGCGCTGGCTTTGGCTGCTGCCCGGCACCCACACCGTGCCGGCCGAACTGGCCGCCGTGCCACCCAGCTGGCCGGTCTTCTCGCACACCATCACGCTCAGGCCTTCGATGGCCGCCACCAGCGCGGCCGTCAGCCCCGCCACGCCGCCGCCGATGACCAGCAGGTCGACCTCGTCAGTGTCCATGCGCCAGCCCGCTCACCGGTGGGCGCCGGTGGAACCAGGGACGGGCCGCTTCGAGCTGCGCGCACAGGCGCAGCAGCAGGCCCTCTTCCCCGTAGCGCGCCGCGAACTGGCAGCCGATCGGCAGCCCCTGGGGCGTCCAGTGCAGCGGCACCGAGGCGGCCGGCTGGCCGGTGACGTTGAGGGGGTAGGTGAAGGGCAGGTAGGCGCCCAGCCGGTCCATCCAGGCGCGCACGTCGCTGGAGCGGATGTCGAACCAGCCCAGGGGGCGCGGCGTCTGCGCCAGCGTGGGCGTGAGCCAGATGTCGTGGCGCTCGAAGAAACCGGCGATGCGCCGCGCCTGGCGGTGCAGCGCGTGCAGGTTGAGGATGTACTCGCTCGCGCTCACGCCGCGCCCGGCCTCGGCCAGCGCGTAGGTCAGCGGCTCCACCAGTTCGCGGTCGGGCAATGCACCGCCGGTGGCGCGCGCGATGTTGGCCATGGTGTTGGTGGCGAACACCATTTCGAAGCCGCGCTCCAGCGCGGGGGCGTCGAAGTCGGGCGAGGCCTCTTCCACGTGGTGGCCCAGCTGCTCGCACAGGCGCGCGGCGTCTTCCACCGCCGCCACGCAGGCCGGGTCCACGGGCACGCCGGTGGGCGCGGTCCGGGCGAAGGCGATGCGCAGGCGCCCGGGCGCGCGGCCCACTTCGTCGAGGTAGGGCCGCTCGGGCGGCGGCGCCTGGTAGGGGTCGCCCGGCATCGGCCCGGCCAGGGCGTCGAGCAGGGCCGCGCTGTCGCGCACGCTGCGGCTCACCACGTGCTGGTGGGCCAGGCCGCTCAGGCCCTCGCCGCCTTCGGGCCCGGCGCTGATGCGCGCGCGCGTGGGCTTGAGGCCGAACAGGCCGCAGCACGAGGCCGGGATGCGGATGGAGCCGCCGCCGTCGGTGGCGTGGGCGGCCGGCACCATGCCCGAGGCCACGGCCGCCGCCGCGCCGCCGCTGGAGCCGCCGGGCGTGAGCGCGGTGTCCCAGGGGTTGCGGGTGACGCCGTAGAGCAGCGATTCGGTGGCCGGCGACAGGCCGAACTCCGGCGAGTTGGTCTTGCCCACGATCACCAGCCCCGCGCGGCGCATGCGGGCCACGATCTCGCTGTCGGCCGCCGGCATCTGCCGCGCGAACAGGCGCGAGGACGCGGTGGTGGCGGCCCCGGCCACCGAGGCCACCAGCTCCTTCACCAGGAAGGGCACGCCCTGGAAGGGACCGGGCGGCAGGCCGCGCGCGACCTCGGCGCGCGCCGCGTCGTACAGCGGCGTGACCACGGCGTTGAGCCGCGGGTTGTGGCGCTGAATGCGCGCGAGCGCGGCGTCCAGCAGCTCCTGGGGCGCCACCTCGCCCCGGCGCACCAGCGCGGCCAGGCCCAGGCCGTCGTGTTCTTCGTAGCGGTCGATGCTCACTGGGCACACCTCCATGCGGCGCACTGCGGGGCCGAGCCCCTGGGGAACGGTCCGGCGGGGCTCATGCGTGCGCCGGCGCGGCGGGGGGCCAGTCGGCGCGCGCCATGGGCGCGGTGCCGTCCAGCACGGGATCGACGGCGGAGCCGAAGCCCGCGGCCGCCAGCGAGCCCAGGGCCAGTTGCCCGCGCCGAATGCGCAGGCGCACGCGGCCGTTCTGCTCGTGGTACAGGTCCGGGTGGGCGGCACCATAGGCCTGGGCCTCGGCCAGCGGGCGGCCGTTGAAGCCGTCGATGAAGTGGTGCGCGTTGCGCTCCACGTGCGGGATGCCCAGCAGGGCCACCAGCGCCAGGTCCTGCTGGACGGCAAGGCCGGGCTGTGTGGTCAGGTCCTCGGCCGACATGAAGTACACCGGCCGGCCCTCGGCCCGGTTCCACGCCCGGCAGCGCGCCAGGTTCAGCACCGACTTGTAGAAACCCTTGCAGGCCTTGGACGAGACGCCGGTGTAGCCCAGGGCGCGCGCACGCACAAAGGCGTCGAGATCGCCATCGGACTCGTCGATGATGACCGGCTTGTGGCGCGCCAGCGCCGCCACCGGCTGGGCCAGCGCCACCTGGCGCCGGATGGGCTGCTCGATCAGCAGCGTGGCCTCGCACAGGCGGCGCAGCGCGGGCTCGGCCGCCATGCGCCGCCACAGATCGGCGATGGCCTCGGCGTCGCCGTACTGTTCGTTGCCGTCGAGGGTGGCGAAATAGGGCCCATCCAGGCGATCGAGCACCGAGGCGATGCGGCGCAGGCGCTCCAGGTCGGCCTCGGCCTGGCCCGAGACCTTGAGCTTGAAGTAGCGGTTGCCGTAGGTGGCCACCACCTCTTCCAGGGTTTCGGGCAGGCCGTCGTCGACACGCGCGCCGCTCGCCTGGTCGGCCGCCACGATGGGGTCGAGCAGGCCCACGGTGTGGCGCACCGCCAGCGTGTTCAGCGGTTCCAGGCCGCGCAGGAAGGGCGTGGGCTCGAAGCCCTTGAGGTCGGGCGCGATGGCGTGCGCGCGCAGGCCGGGTCGGTTGTGCCGCATGGCCTGCCAGAAGCTCAGGCCCTCGATGCGACAGAGCGCGTCGAGCACGGCGCGGTCCAGCAGGGCCGGGCCATAGCTGGTGACCAGCGGGTTCAGGCCGACGGCGGCACCGGCGTCCAGCAGCGGACGGTAGTGCTCGGCGTACAGATCGAAGGCGCTGAGCGCGGGCGCCGCGAGGTAGGCGTCTTCGCACAGCTCCAGGGCCTTGCGCAGCTGGTCCAGGTTCTGCGCGTCGCTCAGCGCGGGGTTCTTGTCGAACCACTTGGCGCCCAGGGCCTCGGCGGCGTAGCCCGTGCCCTCGCGCCCGTCTTCGTGGCGCACGCGCACACGCACGATGGCCTGCCGGCCCTCGGTCACGGTGATGACGCCGAAGCGAAACGGCAGGCGCAGCCGGTAGGGCGACTCGAAGCGCTCGACGGACAGCACCGTCAGGCGGGGGGCGGGCGTGTGTTCCATTCAGTCCAGGGCCTCCAGCAGGCCGCGCAGGTAGCCAATGGCGCGCGCGGCGGCGGCCGGGCCATCGGGGTGGTGGTCGAAGGGCTCCACGGCCACCCATCCGGCGTAGCCGTGCCGGCGCAGCGCGCGAAGGATGTCGGCGAAACGCAGCGCGCCCTGGCCGGGGCCGCGCCCGTTCGGGTCGTTCACCTGCACGTGGGCCAGCAGGCCGCTGGGCAGCCAGCGCGCCAGCAGCCCGTGCACCGGCTCGGCCTCGGCGCGCGCGGCGGCGCAGCAGTCGAGCATGGTGCGCAGCGCGGGCCGGTCGAGGGCGCGCACGAGGGCGGCGGCGTCGGCCAGGGTGTGGATGAAGTCGGCCTCAGGCGGCGCCAGGGCCTCGATGCAGTAGGTGACGCCCGCCGCCTGGGCGTGTTCGGCCACCGTGGCAAAGACCTCGGTGGCCCGTGCGCGCGCGCCGGCTTCGTCGCCCGGCGTCAGGCGCCGCTGCGCGGGCGAGCCGTGCACCAGCACCTCGCCGCCGAGTTCGGCGCAGAGATCGACCAGGCCGCGCAGCACCTGCAGCGTGCGCGCGCGCACGGCGGGGTCGGGCGAGGTGATGGACAGGCCCTCGGGCTGGCGCAGCAGCCAGTGCAGGCCCGAGACCCGGATGCCCGCGTCGCTGGCGGCGCGGCGCAGGGCGGTGCGTTCGCTGGCGGGCAGGCGCCACGCGGCCTCGCCCAGGGTGAACGGTGCCAGCTCCAACCCCTGGTAGCCCAGGGCCGCGGCCCATTCGCACTGGCGCGCGAAGGGCCAGGGCGCGAGGACCTCGTTGCACAGGGCAAGGCGCACGGGGCCGGTCCTTCAGCGCCGCGCGCGGCTCACCACTGCGGGCCGGCCCGGGTCTCGCGCCGGCCGGTGGCGCCCGAGAGTTCGGTGTAGAGCTCGAAGGACAGGCGGCCCAGCGCCGGGTCGGCCCGCGTTTCGGCGGTGCGCGGGCGCGAGATCTCCACCGCGCGGATGTTGGCCACGCGACCGGGGCGTGGCGACATCACGACCACGCGGTCGGCGAGGAACACCGCCTCGGGGATGGAGTGCGTGACGAAGACGATGGTCTTGCGCGCGCCGCCGCCGGCGCTTTCGCCCCAGATGCGCAGCAGCTCGATGTTCATCTCGTCGCGCGTCATGGCGTCCAGGGCGCCGAACGGCTCGTCCATCAGCAGGATGGGCGGGTCCATGATGAGGGCGCGGCACAGCGAGGCGCGCTGCTGCATGCCGCCGGAGAGTTCGCCCGGGCGCTTGTCGGCGAAGTCGCCCAGGCCGACCATCCTGAGCAGCGCGTGGGCGCGTTCGCGGTACTGCGCCGGGTTGCCGCCGGACAGCTCCACCGGCAGCAGCACGTTGTCCAGCACCGTGCGCCACTTCAGCAGCAGCGCGGCCTGGAACACCATGCCCACCTGCGGGATGGGCTTGTCCACCGGCACGCCGTCCACCACGATGCGCCCGCTGGTCACCGGGCGCAGGCCGGCGATGGCGCGCATCAGCGTGGACTTGCCGCAGCCGCTGGGGCCCACGAGGGCGACGAACTCGCCCTCGTGGATGCGCAGGGAGATGTCGCGCAGGGCTTCCACCGGGCCGCTGTCGGCCTGGTAGACCATGCCCGCTTGGTCGACTTCGATGAGGACCCGTGCGTTCACTGCGCTCACTTGACCGCCAGGGGCATGGCCACCTTGGTGAAGAAGGCGGGGTTGAACACGTCCTTGCAGTCCACCTTCTTCGGCAGGCCCATGTAGGTGTTCACGATGTCGGTGGACGCGCACATCTTCTTCTCGTCGATCCAGCCGATGCCGTTGTCGGCGTAGTTCTTGGTGCGCATCAGGTCAAAGCCCATCTGCATGTTGGCCTCGATGATGGCCACGTCGATCTCGGGCACGCGCTTCTTGAAGATGGCCAGGGCCTCCTTGGGGTTGGCCATCACGTCGCGCCAGCCCATGTAGGAGGCTTCGAGAAAGGCCTTGAGCTGCTGCGGCTTCTCGGCCATGGTCTTCTCGCCGGCGATGATGGACATGGCGTAGAGGTCGAAGCCGTAGTCGGCCCATTGCAGGCGCACGGCCTTGCCCGGGCCCATGGCCTTGTCGTAGAAGGGCTGGCCGGTGGTGTAGTCGGCCACGCCGTCGACCCGCTTCTCGGCGATCGAGGCCACCTTGGCGGTGGGCTCGATGTTCACCCAGGTCACCTTGGCCGGGTCGATCTGGTTCAGGCGCGCGAAGGCGGGAAAGGCCAGGCGCTGGCTGTCGCCGGCGGGCGCGGCCACGGTCTTGCCTTCCAGGTCCTTGGGCTTGAGCAGCGGCTTGTCGGCGTGGCTGAAGAAGGTCATGGGCGTCTTGTCGAACACCATGCCGACCATCTTCACGCGCGCGCCGCGCGAGTTGGCCGAGATCACTGGCACCGCGTCGGCCAGGCCGGCGTCGGCACGGCCGGTGTCGACCTTGGCGATGGAGTCGCCCGAGCCCTTGGAGTTTTCCAGCGTCACGTCCAGGCCGCGCTGGGCGTAGTAGCCCTTGTCGAGCGCCACCCAGTAGGCGGCGTGGTCGCCCACGGCGAACCAGTTGAGGGCGAAGGTGAACTTCTCCTTCGCCTGCGCGCTGGCCGCGGTGGGCAGCAGCGCGAGCAGCGCCGCGCAGACGGCGGCGAGGGGGGCGGCGATCCGGGTGGTCATGGTGTGTTCCTTTCGGAGGACGGGGTGGGGGGCGGACGGGGATCTGGACAGTGGGATGCGCTCAGCGCGGCGCCTCTTCGGCCCAGGGCGCGAGCAGGCGCGACAGCAGGGCCACCAGGCCATACAGCAGCAGGCCGAGCACGGAGATCCACACCAGCGCGGCGAAGGCGGCCGGCGTGTTCATGCTGCTTTGCGTGGTGATGATCACGTAGCCCAGGCCCTTCTGCGAGGCCACGAACTCGCCCACCACGGCGCCCACCACCGCCGAAGTGGCGGTGACCTTGAGCGCGCTCAGGATGTAGGGGTAGGCGTTGGGGATGCGGATCTTCAGGAACACCTTCCACTTGGGCGCGCTGAACACGCGGCCCAGGTCCACCAGGTCCTGGTCGATCTGGGTCAGGCCCACGGCGGTGTTGATGACCACCGGGAAGAAGCCGATGAGCGCGCCGATCAGCATGTTGGGCAGGATGCCGTAGCCCAGCCACATGAGGAACAGCGGCGCGATCGCCACCTTGGGCAGGGTGTTCACGAACACCAGGAAGGGGGTGAGCGCGCGCGAGATGCCCTGCGACCACGCGATGGCCATGCCCAGCGCCACGCCGGCCACGCCGGCCAGCAGAAAGGCGCCGAGGATCTCCACGCCCGTGATCCAGGCGTGGCTGAGCCAGGGGATCTCGTCGCTGAGCATGGACTGCCACACGGCATAGGGACCGGGCAGCAGGTACTCGCGAATGCCGAACACCGACACCGCCAGTTGCCACAGCAGGATGAAGCCCGCGAACAGGCCGATGGCGGGCAGGTAGTGAAGGGTCCAGCGCAGGGCCTTGTTCTGGTTCATGGGTGCTCCTGTGGGCGCGGCCGTCAGGCGAGCCAGCGGCTCAGCCCCTCGGCCACGAAGGCGTCGTCGGCCAGGTCGGCGTGCTGGGCGCAGACGCGGTCGATGGCTTCTTTCTGCCCGGGGCTTAGGCCCTCGTTGGGGTCCAGGCACCAGGTGCCTTCGAGCAGGCCCTGGCGGCGCAGCACCTCGTGGCAGCCGGCGATGCAGCCGTGGAAGTTGTTGGCGACGTCGAAGAATGCGCTGTTGCAGTCGGTGACGCGGCTGTCCAGCGCCAGCATCTCGGCCGAGACCGCCGGCTCGCGCGCCGCCGCCTGGCATTGCTCGAGCAAGCGCACCGCGCCCGAGGTCCAGACCGACCAGTGGCCGAGCAGGCCGCCGCGAAAGCGCACGGTCACCGGCTGGCCGTCGCGCTGCACGGTGAAGGGGGTCACCAGGTCGAGCACGATGTGGTCGTCGTTGCCGGTGTAGAGCGTCACGCGGTCTTCGGCGCGCGCTTCGACCAGGCCGCGCACCACGTCGAGCGTGCGGTAGCGGTGGAAGGGCGCGACCTTGATTGCCACCACGTTGGGGATGGCGGCGAAGCGCGCCCAGAAGGCGGCGCTCAGGTCCATGCCACCCACGGCGGGCTGGAGGTAGAAGCCCACCAGCGGGATCTCCTGCGCCACGGCCTCGCAGTGGGCGATCAGGGCGTCTTCGCTCTGGCCCTTCATGGCGGCCAGGCTCAGCAGGCCGGCGTTGTAGCCCAGGCCCTGGGCCAGGCGGGCTTCGGCCACGGCCTGTTCGGTGCGGCCGCAGACGCCGGCCACCATGGCCAGCGGGCGGCTGGCCGGCACCCAGTCCCGCGCGGTGCCGATCGCCAGGCGCAGCACCTCCTCGAACAGGCCGACCTCGCGGATCGCGAACTGCGTGGTGTGCACGCCCACGGCCAGGCCGCCCGCGCCAGCGTCGAGGTAGTAGCGGCTGAGCGCGCGCTGGCGGCGCACGTCGAGCTGGCGTTGCGCGTTCAGCGCCAGTGGATGGGCCGGGATGGCCAGGCCGCGCTGCAGCAGCGCCCGGGTGTGTTGGACTTGGGTGGCGCTCAGGCTCACTGGGTAACCTCCGTGCGGTGCACTGCGGTGCGAGCCCCTTCGGGCGATCGGGTGGGGCTCATGGGACTCATCCAAATTCGGGACCGGCGACGACGAACAGCCGGTGGTGGACGTCAGCGATGGGGGCGGCGCCGAGCGCCATGCGCGCGAAGCCGCGCTGGCGGGCGAAGCCGTTGTGCTGCAGCCAGGCCGTCAGCGCGCTCCAGCGCTCGGGCACGTCGAGGAACACGGAGCCGCGCAGATCGGCCAGCGCGCGCTGCAGCAGCGACAGGGCCGACGCCTCGTCGCACGCCACCAGCGGCCCCAGCTGCGTGGCGCGCAGGCCCTGGCGGGCCAGCGCGAAGCCATGGCCGTCCGGCTCGACCCAGGCGCGCGTGCCGGGGCGGCGCAGGAAGTCGATCAGCAGCACGCCGCGATCGCAGCCATTGGCCAGCGCGTCGAGGCGCGCGATGGTGATCGCGTCGGCCAGGCCGGTGCCCGGCGCCGGCGGCGCGGCCGCCAACACGCCTTCCCAGCGCGCCAGCGCGAAGCCGGCCTCGAAGCCCAGGCGCGCATAGGCCGGTTGACCGGCCGGTGTGGCGTCCAGCACCGGCGTCGCGTCCAGCGCGCGCAGATGGGCGATGCAGTGCTGCATGAGCTGGGTGGCCAGGCCCTGGTGGCGCCACTCGGGCGCGACCAGCACCATGGAGATCCAGCCCAGGCCCCCGGCGTAGGGCAGCGCGGCCGCGGTGGCGACCAGGCGGTTCGCCTCCTGCTCGCGCAGGCCAAAAACCCGGCCCTGGCGCACGAACAGGCGCCAGTCCTCGGCGGTCTGGTTCCAGCCCGCCGCCTCCGACAAGGCCAGGCCATCCGGCGCGTCGGCCGGGCCCAGGACGACCAGGGTCAGGGCCTCAGAAGGCGCCATCCCTGACCTCGAACTTGGTCGGCTTGTTGAAGGCGGGCTGTTCGCGCTTCACCCAGTCGGCCACCCAGTCGAGCATGGCGCCCAGCGGCACCAGCGGGTAGCCGAACAGGCGGCAGGCCAGCGTGGTGTCCGACAGCAGGGCGGTGCCCGCTTCCTGGCCGACCACGCGGGCCGGCACGCCCAGGCGCGCCGCGAACTCGTCCACCAGCCAGCGCACCGACAGGGTCTCGGGCCCGGTGCAGTTGATCGGCGTGGCCGGCACCGTGCAGTGGCGCAGGGACCGCAGCACCTGCGCGTTGGCGTCGCCCTGCCAGATCACGTTCACGTGGCCCATGGTCACGTCCACGGCCTCGCCGCGGTGCACCTTGGAGGCGATGTCGTACAGCACGCCGTAGCGCATGTCGATGGCGTAGTTCAGGCGGAACAGGCGCCCGGGCGAGCCGTGCTGGGCCGAGAAGTACTCGAACATGCGCTCGCGCCCGATGCAGGACTGCGCGTACTCGCCCAGGGGCGCGGGCGGCGTCTTCTCGCTGGCGCCCTGGCGCCCCACGGTGGTGAGCGGGTAGATGTTGCCGGTGGAAAAGCCCACGATGCGCGCGCCGCGGAAGGTGTCGGCCACCAGGGCCGGCACGTGCGTGTTCATGGCCCAGGTCAGGGCCTGGTTGTCCTTGGCCCCGAACTTGTGGCCGGCCGCGAAGACGATGTTGGGCACGCGCGGCAGGGCCTCGATGGCGGCGCGGTCCAGCAGGTTGGCCGTGATGGTCTCGATGCCCCAGGCCTCCAGGCGCTGGCGCACCTCGGGGTCGCTGAAGCGCGCCACGCCGATCACGCGCTTGTGCGGCGCGGCGTTCTTGGCCAGGCGCGCGAGCGTGGGCCCCATCTTGCCGGCCACGCCCAGGATCATGAGGTCGCCGTCCACCTGCGCGAGGTCGTCGATCAGGGCCTGGCTGGGCCGCGACAGGAACTCCTCCAGCGCCTCGACCGACTCGAAGCGCTCGGGCAGCTGCGCCGGGTCCAGCAGCGCGACACGGTGCTGGGGCGTTCCCCCGGATGGCTGGCTGTGCATGGAATCGCCCTTTCTCAAACTCGATGGAATGAGCATATGGGCGCGCTTCGGTGGCGTCAACCGTTTGGTTGAAATCTGGGGTTGGGGTATGCGAGCATGGACGCCCGCCCCCGGCGATGGCCTGCCGGATCAGACGCGCAGGCCGGCCATGGCGAAGGCCACGACGTGCGCGCGGTAGGCGCTGACCGCGGCCTCGGACTGCAGCTCGCGGTCGAAGATCGAGGCCAGGGTGAGGCGGTTGGAGAAGAAGAAGTACGACATGCCCGCGACCGAGATGTACAACTCCACCGGGTCGATGCCGCGGCGAAACACCTTGGCCCGGATGCCGCGCGCCAGGGTCTTGGCGATCAGCTCGATCAGGGGCGAGTTGGTGTCGCGGATGGCGCTGGAGTCGCGCACGTGGGGCGCGCCCTGCGCGTTCTCGTGGTTGAGCAGGCCGATGAAGTCGGGGTGCTGCGCCAGGTAGTCGAAGGAGAAGCCGATGAGGGCGGCCATGGCCTCCTCGGGCTTCATGTCGCCCAGGTTCAGGCTGCGCTCCTGCGTCCGGATCTCGGTGTAGACCACCTCCAGCGCCGTGCGGTACAGGTCTTCCTTGCTGCCGAAGTAGTAGTAGATGAGCTGCTTGTTGACGCCTGCGCGCGCCGCGATCTCGTTGACGCGCGCGCCCGTCAGGCCCTTGGCGGAAAACTCCGCGCGGGCCGCCGCGAGGATGGCCGCGCGGGCCGCGCTGCTGTCGGCGTCGGGGTGGCTGGGGGCGGCGGCGCGGCGTGGGGCGGGCATCGTGGTCGGCGGTGCGGGTGCGGTGCGCCGGATTATCGGCCGGGCTTTCTGCGCGGCGGGCGCGGCACCCGCGGGCCCGCCACGGCGGCTCAGCGCTGCGGCCCGAGCCGGTGCGTGAACGCCACCACCAGCGCGCTCACGAGAAAGAAGGCCTGCAGTTCCAGGCGCCAGCCGCCGCTGCTGGCCAGGCCCAGGAAGTGACCCGAATGCACCAGCACCAGCGCCACCACCATGTTGATGGCGACCACCAGCGCCGCCGGCACCACCCAGAAACCCACCAGCAGCATCAGCGGCGCCACCACCTCGCCCAGGTACACGGCGTAGCCCAGGAAGCCCGGCAGCCCATGCGCGCTGACCATGCCCACGATGCCCGAGACACCGCCCGTGATCTTGGCCCAGCCATGGAACAGCATGAGGATGGCCAGCGTCCAGCGCAGCAGCAGCACACCGAAACGCGGTTGATCGAAGAGGGCGTTGAGAGCGTTCATGACAAGTGAGAGGGGGAGAGGGGAGAAACCGTCGCAAGTGACGAGGGGGCAGAGCATGCCACGCCCGAACGCTTCCCCCGCCCGCCCCGCGCGCGGTGCGATCCGCCGCGCGCCGCCTCAGCTGGCGGCCGGCACCACCGCGCCCTGGCGGTCCACGGCCAGGCTCTTGTAGGCCTGCGCGTAGTGCTGGCGCATGTGCACCAGGTCCTTGAGGTAGCTGCGGCCCAGGGTCAGCTTGTCCGCGTCGCTGATGAGCTTGCCCGCGAGCTGGAAGAACTTGCGCTCCTCCTCGCGCAGGTGGTGGTGCACCTTGTCGCTCAGCCGCTTCGCCGTCGCCAGCCAGGCCGCCGTGCCTTTGTCGGGCACGCTCAGGTCCTCGCACAGCTCTTCGATGGTGTGGTGCTCGGCCAGGGCGTGGCGCGAGGCGCTGAGGCCAGGATTGGTCATCAGCATCGGCACGTACAGGAAGCGTTCCTCGGCCGCGGCATGGGCCTCGAGCTCGACCTTCAAGGTGAGGAACACCGTGTCGCGGTCCTGGGGTTTGATGCGCACGAGCCGGCGGCACAGGCGGCGCTGCAGCTCGTGGCTCTGGCGCAGGGCGTCGAAGAGGGTCATGCGGGCGTTGAGGTGGTGCTTGGGACAAAAGGGTTCCGTGTGACTTGATCGTCTCTGCGCGACACCAGCCCGCGCGTCGGACAGGTCCGACCCCGCCGTCGGCGCGCGCGCCGTGACGGCGTGCGCCGATTCCGACATGATTCGCGCCATGGACGACGCTTCCCAGATTCACATACCCGAGAGCTTCATTCGCCTGCAGACGCGCCCGGGCCAGCGGGCCGCCCAGCTGGCCCAGCACATCGCCCGCCGCTTCGAGGTCTGCGACGACATGGCCAACGCCCTCGTCACGCGCGCCCAGGAGGTTCAGTTCAAGCTCGGCATCACCGAGCCCGACGTGATCGACAAGGTGCTGGAGGGCCTGCTCGAGTTGGCGGGCGAAGAACCCGACAGCGTGCTATCGCCCCCCGAGGCCCGCTGGGTGGTGTGCCACATGGCCGAGCAGCTGGGCTGGACCGAGCACCTGAGCCCCGAGCTGCGGGCCATGGCCGGCGGGCTGCTGCAGTAAGCCGCCTCAACCGATCAGCGCACAGCTTCGCCCGCATTCCGGCAGCGCGAGCAGGTGGTCGGTCCAGCCGTCCGCCCGCTGCGTGCGCAGGTAGGGCGTGTGGCCCGGCTCGCGCACCACCGCGAGGCGCAGGCGCTCGCCCGTCTTTCGATCGAGCAGGTAGTACCCCTCGGTCCCCGACTCGATGCGCCGGACCATGGATTCCAGCGACAGCCGCCAGTGGTTGGCGATGTGGCCCAGGTGGGTGATGTGCTCGTGCCCGCCCTGGCGGTTGAGCCGGCTGGCGCAGTTGATTTCGAATTCGCGCATGTGGTCCTTCCCCTTATTCATGCATCATGTGTTTTGATGCATGAACACATTTAGCTTACTTGTCTCGACCGAAAGGGGCAAGCAAAATTTCGCATCACAGAGATTGATGCATCATGATTTCGTCATTGAAAGCGCTGGCCGAGGTGCGGGCGGGCCACCCCTTCCGAGGCAGCGTGCCGGTGGCGGCGCACGGCAAGGCCCGGGTCATCCAGATGCGCGACATCTCCCCCGACGGCGACGTGGCCTGGGCCAACCTTTCGCGCGCGGACCTGGGCCGCGGCAAGCCGCCGGATTGGCTGCGCGACGGCGACATCCTGTTTGCCGCGCGCGGCACGCGCAACTACGCCGTGTGCCTGAGCCAGACGCCGCCCGCCACGGTGTGCGCGCAGTACTTCTTTGTGCTGCGCTGCAAGGCCGAGGGCCTGCTGCCCGAGTACCTGGCCTGGCACATCAACCGCACCCCCAGCCAGCGCTACCTGCGCAACAACGCCGAGGGCACGGACCAGCTCAGCATCCGCCGTCCGGTGCTGGAAGACATGCCCATCGCGGTGCCCGGGCTGGCGCGCCAGCGCCTGCTGGTCGATCTGGCCGAGGCCGCCCGGCAGGAGCGCCAGCGTTTGGAAGCCCTGATCCGCAACCGTGAGCTACAAATCGACGCCCTCGCGCAGGGCCTGCTGGCCCCGTCCGCGCGCCAGGCCTGATCCCGCCGAACCTTCAAGAACGACATGAACGACGACACCGTCATCAGCCAGGACGCCATCAACACCGCCGTCTGGAACGCCTGCGACACCTTCCGCGGCACCGTGGACCCGAGCATCTACAAGGACTACATCCTGACGATGCTCTTCCTCAAGTACATCTCCGATATCTGGCAGGACCACTACGAGCGCTACCAGGCCGCGCATGGCGCCCACCCCGAGCTCATCGAGGAGCTGCTGAAAAACGAACGTTTCGTGCTGCCGCGCAGCGCGAACTTCCGGGCCTTGCACGAGGCCCGCCACCAGCCCGGCAATGGCGAGCGCATCGACCGCGCCCTGCACGCCATCGAGGAAGCCAACCTGGGCAAGCTGCGCGACGTCTTCCAGGACATCAGCTTCAACTCCACCAAGCTCGGCGACGAGGCACAGAAGAACGACATCCTGCGCCACTTGCTGGAGGACTTCGCCCGGCCCGAGTTGAACCTGCGCGAAAGCCGCGTCGGCCAGCTCGACGTGATCGGCAACGCCTACGAGTTCCTCATCAAGAACTTCGCCACCACGGCCGGCAAGAAGGCGGGCGAGTTCTACACCCCGCCCGAGGTCTCGCAGCTCATGGCGCGCCTGATGGCCCCCCAGGAAGGCGAGGAGATCTGCGACCCCACCTGCGGCTCTGGCTCGCTGCTGATGAAGTGCGCGCAGCTGATCCGCTCGCGCACGGGCCGCCGCCACTACGCCTTGTACGGGCAGGAAGCCATCGGCAGCACCTGGGCGCTGGCCAAGATGAACATGTTCCTGCACGCCGAGGACAACCACCGCGTCGAATGGGGCGACACCCTGCGCAACCCCAAACTGCTCGATGCCGATGGCCGCCTGCGCCGCTTCGACGTCGTCGTCGCCAATCCACCGTTTTCGCTGGAGAAATGGGGCCACGAAAACGCCGCGAAGGACCCGCACCAGCGCTTTCGCCGCGGCGTTCCGCCGCGCACCAAGGGCGACTACGCCTTCATCCTGCACATGGTGGAGACCATGCGGCCTGGCACCGGCCGCATGGCCGTGGTGGTGCCACACGGCGTGCTGTTCCGCGGCGCCAGCGAGGGCCGCATCCGCCAGGTGCTGATCGAGGAAAACCTGCTGGACGTGGTCATCGGCCTGCCGGAGAAGCTGTTCTATGGCACCGGCATCCCGGCGGCCATCCTGGTGCTGCGCCAGAACAAGGTCGATGACAAGGTTCTGTTCATCGACGCCAGCCGCGCCTACCAGGACGGCAAGAACCAGAACCTGCTGCGCGCGCAGGACGTGCAGGCCATCATCGATGCCGTGCAGGCGCGCCAGCCCATCGACAAGTACGCCCACCTCGCCACGCGCGAGGAAATCGCCGGCCACGGCTTCAACCTCAACATCCCGCGCTACGTCAACACCTTCGAAGACACGGCCACCGCCGACCTGCCGGCGGTGCGGGCCGAGCGCCTGAAGCTCAAGGAAGAACTCGCCGAGCTGGAGTTGAAGATGGCGGGGTATCTGAAGGAGCTGGGGTATGACTGAGCTGCCCACGGGTTGGACTCGCGCCACCCTGGGTGACATCGCCCGCATCGGCTCCGGCGGCACACCGGACCGCTCCCGGCCAGGCTACTGGGGTGGCGACATCCCCTGGGTCACGACGGGCGAAATCCAGTTCAACACCATCACCGCCACGGCCGAGAAGATCACGCCGCAGGGCATGCGCCACTCCTCGGCCAGGCTCTTTCCAGCGGGCACCGTGCTCATGGCCATGTACGGCCAGGGCCGCACGCGCGGGCAAGTGGCGCGCCTGGGCCTGGCCGCCACCACCAACCAGGCCTGCGCCGCCATCCAGGTGCACGCCGAGCACGACCCCGACTACGTCTACCAGTTTCTCGCCGCGCACTACGCCGAAATCCGCGAACTGGGCAACGCCGGCGCCCAGCAGAACCTCAACGCCGGGCTGATCCGCTCCATCCCGCTGCCTCTGCCACCCCGGCGCGAACAGGCGCGCATCGCGCGAATGGCCGGCGACTGGGACCGCGCCATCGCCACCACCGAACGCCTGCTCGACAACAGCCGCCGCCAGAAGCGCGACCTCATGCACGTGCTGCTGTCCAACCGCCGCTCGGTGGTGAACGCGCGGGCGCACTGGGCGCAGGTGGACTTCGACGCCGTCTTCGAGCGCATCACCCGCAAGAACACGGACGGCGACAGCAATGTGCTCACGATCTCGGCCCAGCACGGCCTGGTGAGCCAGCGCGAGTTCTTCAACAAGAACGTCGCCAGCGACGACCTCAGCCGCTACACCCGGCTGGCCCCCGGCGACTTCGCCTACAACCGCAGCGCCTCCTGCGGCTACCCGGTCGGAGCCATCAAGCCGCTGGTGGCCTACGACTCGGGGGTCGTCTCCGGCCTCTACATCTGCTTTCGCCAGCGCCCTGGCGCGGAGGTGGACAACGATTTCTATCGCCTCTACTTCGAGGCCGGCATGCTCAATGAGGCGATCACCGGCATCGCGCAGGAAGGCGCTCGCAACCATGGCCTGCTCAATGTGAGCCTGAAGGACTTCTTCAAGCTGCCGCTGCACCTGCCGCCACTGGATGTGCAGCGCCGCATCGCGGCCATCCTGCGCGGGGCCGAAGCCGAGGAGTACAGCATCGCCGCCCAGATCGAGGCGCTGCGCCTGGAGAAGCGCGCGCTGCTGGGCGAGCTCTTCAGCGGTCGCCGGCGCGTGCGACTGCCCCCGGCCCAGACCGTCGCGCCGCCGGCATGAACGCCGCGCTGCGCTGGCTGGCGAGCCTGGGCTGGCGCCACCGGCCCGCTGCCGAGGCGGCGCGCTGGCGCAGCGGTCCGAACGACGTCCTTCTGCGGCCACGCCTGATCCAGGCCCTGCAGGCGCACCGCTTCGAGTACCGGGGGGAGCGCTACCCGCTCTCGGCCGGTGGCATCGACCAGGTGGTGCGCGAGGTGGAGGGGCTGTCCCTGGCCGACGGCCTGCTCGCCGCCAACGAGCGGTTCTACCGCCTGCTCACGCTCGGTGTCACGGTCACCGAGTTCATGCCCGATGGCAAGAAGCACCAGCCCACGGTGCCGCTGGTCGACTGGGAGGCCCCCGACACCAACCAATGGGACGCGGTCGAATCGCCCGAACTGCACACCACCATCGGCGCGCACCCGCGCCGACCCGGCGTGCTGGGCTACGTGAACGGCCTGCCGCTGGTGGTCATCGAGGGCCCGGCATCGGGCGGCCACCCTCGCGCGGCTCCGGTGCACGAGGCCATCCAGCGCCAGCTGCACCACCAGCGGCCCGACGAGACACCGGGGCTGTTCGTCTACGCCCAGTTGCTGCTGGCCCTGGGTTCGGGCGAGGCGCGCTACGCCACCACGGGCACGCCCCCGCGCGCCTGGGCGCGCTGGCGCGAGGAGCCCGGCGACGGCACTGGGTCCAACGAGCCCGAGCGGACGGTGCGCGCCCTGCTGCGGCCCGAGCGGCTGCTCGAGCTGCTGCGCCACTTCGTCCTGTTCGACCGCCGCCTGGGCAAGGTGATCGCGCGGCCACACCAGTACTTCGGCGTGCGGGCCATGCTCCAGCGCATCCAGCAGCGCCGCCCCGACGGCGCTCGCCAGGGCGGTGTGCTCTGGCACACCACGGGTTCGGGCAAGAGCTTGACCATGGTCTTCCTGGCCAGGGCCCTGGTGTTCCACCCCGACACGCAGGCCTGCCGCGTGCTCGTCGTCACCGACCGCCTCGACCTCGAAGACCAGCTCGCGCGCAATTTCACGAACGGCGGCGCCTTCGGCTCGGCCGTGGCCGCGAAGAAGGATGGCGAGAAGGCCCGCGTGGGCAGCGGGCGCGAGCTGGCGCGGCGCATCGGCCGGGGGAGCGAGCGCATCGTGTTCACGCTGGTCCACAAGTTCACCACCGCCACGCAACGGCCTGAGTGCTACAACCCTTCGGCCGACATCGTGGCGCTGGTCGACGAGGGCCATCGCAGCCATGGCGGGCAACTGCATGAGCGCCTGCGCCGGGTGCTGCCACGCGCGGCCTGCCTGGCCTTCACGGGCACCCCCCTGCTCAAGGAGGAAAAGACCTCGCAACGCTTCGGACCCATCGTGCACGCCTACAGCTTGCAGCGCGCGGTGGACGACGGCACCGTGGTGCCCCTGCTGTACGAAGAGCGCGTGCCCGAGATGGGCGTCGACGACGACGCCGCCAACCATTGGTTCAACCGGATCAGCGCCGGCCTCACGCCCGAACAGACCGCGGAGCTCAAGGGCCGCTACACGAGCCGGCGCGCGGTATACGGCGCCCCCCAACGCATCGAGCTCATCGCCTGGGACATCGCCCAGCACTTCGAGCGGCACGTCAAGCGCCTGGGTCTCAAAGGCCAGGTGGCCACGGCGAGCAAGCTCGACGCGATCCGCTACCACCGCTGCCTTGAGGCCACGGGCCTGGTGAGCAGCGCCGTGATCATGTCGCCGCCCGACAACGGCGAGGGCCACGACGCCATCGACGACCAGGGCCGGCTCGAGGTGCAGCGCTGGTGGGACGCCCACGTGGGCCGCGACGCACAGGCTCACGAGCACCGCGTGCTGCGCGATTTCAGTGGCGACGGCGGGCCTGAGCTGCTGATCGTTGTCGACCGGCTGCTCACCGGCTTCGACGAACCACGCAATGCCGTGCTGTACATCGACAAGCCACTGAAGGCGCACAACCTGATCCAGGCCGTGGCGCGCGTCAACCGCCCGCACGAAGCCAAGCGCCACGGCCTGCTGGTGGACTACCGCGGCATCCTGCGCGAACTGGACAGCGCCTTGCGCGACTACCAGAACCTGGAAGCGCGCACCCAGGGGGGCTACGAACTCGACGACGTCGCGGGCCTCTATCGACCGGTGAGCGCCGAGTACCGCCAGCTGCCGGCCCTGCACGCGGCCCTGCGCGCCCTGTTCGACGAGGTGCGGGACCCGTCCGACCTGGAGCAGTACCGGCAGGCCCTGATGCCCCGCTTCGTGGACAGCGGCAGCGGGCAGGGCCTCGACGCGCAACAACAGCGCCGCGACGCCTTCTACGCCGCCCTGCGGCGTTTCACGCAGTGCCTGCAGACGGCCGAGGCCTCGCGCAGCTTCTTCGACGACCCCCAGGTGTCCGAACAGGCCATCGCCACCTACCGCGCCGAACGGCGCTTTTTCAACGGCCTGCGCCGCATCGCGCAAGGCGACGCCCAGGAGACCGAGGACCGGAGCGACAGCGGGCCCGAGCACCTGCGCCACGCCGCGGGTCCGCGCTGGCAGCGGCTGGCGGTGCGGGAACCGGAGGGCGCGTACCTGTTGACCCCTCCGGCACGGACCGACGCCCCCGAGCGCTGGAGCCCGGAGAAGGCCCGCAACGAAGCCGACCTGGTGCGCGCGCGCCTGCGAAAGACCATCCAGGTGGCGCTGGCCGACGACCCCTACGCGCAAACGGTGTTCGCCGATCGGCTGAAACAGGCCGTCGCCCAGACGCAGGCCTTGTTCGATCAGCCGCTCAAGCAGTACATGCTGCTGGTGCGCCTGGAAGACCAGGTCGCGGCGCGAACGGTGGACGGCCTGCCCGGCGCCTTGGCGGACCATCCGCTGGCGCGGGCCTATTGCGGCATCTGCCGCCTGGTGCTGGGCGAAGAGGCGTTCGCGCGCACGCCACCCGACGCCTGGGCGAGGCAAGCCCTGTCCATCGACGCGGTGGTGGGCCGGGCCATGGTCGAGCACTCGCTCAACCCGCACAACATCGGCTTCGTCATTCGTCAGGCCTTGCTGCCCGAGCTGTTCGCGCTCATGGGACTGGAGCACGCGCGGGAGGTGATTGAACGGGTGGTGGAGGTGGCGCGGGTGAGGATGGAGCGGGCCTGCCGATGAACGCCCCGTTGCCGGGCGCGCGCCTCACCGACGCCGCCCCGACAATGCAGCCCATGCAGCTGCGCCCCGAACAGCCCACCGACGCCCCCGCCATCGCCTCGCTGGTCGCCCAGGCCTTCGCCGGCACCCCCCACAGCGCCGGCACCGAACCGGCCATCGTGCGCGAGCTGCGCGCGGCCGGCGCGCTCACGCTCTCGCTGGTGGCCGTGGACGGGGCCGAGGGCCTGGTCGGCCACGTCGCGTTCTCGCCGGTCACCATCGCCGGCCGTGCCGGGCGCTGGTACGGCCTGGGGCCGATCGCGGTGCGGCCTTCGCGGCAACGCGCGGGCATCGGCGCCCGCCTGATGGACGAAGGGCTGGCGCGCCTGCGGGCCCTGGGCGCCGAGGGCTGCGTGGTGCTGGGCGAGCCGGCCTACTACGGCCGCTGGGGCTTCGCGGTGCACGAGGGACTGGCCTATCCTGGCGTGCCGCCCGAGTACTTCATGGGCCTGGCGTTCGCGGGCCCCGTGCCGCGCGGCGAGGTGGCGTACCACGCGGCGTTCTCGGCCACCGGCTGATCGATCAGCCGGTCTCGATCCCCAGGCTCTCGATGAAGCCCTCGCGGCGCGCCAGCGCCTGCAGGGCCTTGTCACCCAGTTCGCGCGCCACCAGGTTGATCAGCCCTTCGCAGAACACCACGTAGGCGCCCATGCTGTTGCTGATGAAGCTGCTCTCGTGCGGGATGAAGAAGGCGTGGCGCGCGGGCGGCGCCAGCGGCGAGGCGCGGGTGTCGGTGATGGCGATGACGTGCACGCCGGCGGCGGCGGCGGCGCGCGCCACGTCGGCCACCATGCGGGTGTAGGGCGCCACGCTGCAGACGATGAGGGCGTCGCCCGGCGACATCTGGGCCAGGCTCTCGGCCACGCCCAGGCCCGGGCCGTCGGCCAGTGCGACCTCGGCGCGCAGCATGCCCAGGCCGTAGGTGAGGAAGCTGGCGATGGAATGGATCTGCCGCAGGCCCAGAATGCGCACGTGCGGCGCGCGCGCCAGCAGGCGCGCCGCCTTGCCGAGTTCGGCCTCGTCGAGCTGGCCCAGGAAGGCGTCGACATTGCGGATGGATTCCTGCGCCAGCTTGGCCACCACGCCGCGCGCGGTGCGCGGGCTGTCGGCCGAGGCGTCTTCCAGCAGGCGGTGCGCCTGCTGCGTATAGAAATGCGGCCCGCCCTGCATGGCGTGCTCGCGGAACACGGCCTGGAAATCGGTGAAGCCGGCAAAACCCAGGCGGGTGGCCAGGCGCGTGAGGGTGGAGGGGTTCACGCCCATGCGCTCGCCCAGCTCGGTGATGGTGCTGAGCGCCACGTCCTTGGGCTGCTCGACCAGCCGCGCCAGCACCGCGAGCGCCTTGCCGCCGAGCGAGACGCTGGCGTCGCCGCGGCCGATGGCGACGACGAGCGCGCGCAGCCCGTCCACGGTGGTCGCCACGGGCGGAGCGGGTTTCGGCATGGGTGGGGACGGCGCGGTGAGAGGCTACAGGCGAAGGGCGTCGCGCATCCTAAACGAGGTTTCGCGGTGGCCGCCCGTGCGCACCTCCCAGTCCACCTGCGTGGGCCCGAGCGTGAAGCTCGCGGTGGCCATGGTGTTTTCGTGGTCGCTGTCGTCGGCCCGGTCGCGGTAGATCGGGTAGCGCGGGTCCTCGGCGTCGAACAGGATGTCGAGCGGGTCGATGGCTTCGGCTCCTTGCTGGCGCAGCAGCTCGTCGCCGCGCAACTGGCGGTGGCCGGACGAACCGGTGACGATCTGCGGGCGGTGCGCCATGGCCGCATGCACCATGTGATTGGCGTGCACCGCCGGCCGCTGCACGGCCTGCACCGAGACCAGGGCGTCGTTGAACTCCACGCTGACGATGCCGGGCCGCCCGGCCTGCGCCAGCGTGAGGTGAAAGCCGCCCGCGCGCGGCGCGGCGCGCAGGCCATCCAGCGCCGCCTCCACGCCGGGCGCGTCCAGCAGCGCACGGGTCAGCACCATGCGCGGCAGGCCGGTGCCCGCCTCCAGCGCGCGCAGGTTGTTCACCGTCATCACCAGCCCACCAGCCGTGGCCGCGAAGGTGTGGCCCGGCAGCGAGCCCGGGTAGACGAACGAGGCGAAGCGCGCGCCGCCGCGGACCGCAACCTGCGCGATGGCGCAGTGGCCCTGGAAGGCCGGGTCGCCGTCTTCGTTGTGGGCCACCACGGGCGCGGCGCCGGGCGCGGCGGGGGGCAGCTGCACGGTGGTGCAGCCGTCGGGCGCCATGGCCCAGAGGTCGCCGCGGCAGTTCCACAGGAACACCTCGTCGGCGGGCAGGCCCAGGCCATCGGCCAGTCCCTGCAGCTCCTGCCAGATGGCAGGGTGGTGGGCGCGCACCAGCGCGGCCATGGCGGCCACGCGCGGATGGCCGCGCCAGCGCATGACCGTGGCCCACGCGGGCGATGCCTGCGCGTAGCGGTGCAGGGCGGCCGCGCCGAAGCGGCCCAGGGCCTGGCCCACCTCGAACGGGGAGCCTTCGAGTTGCAGATGAGCGAGCATGCGGTCCGCTATTCGACGTGCTGCAGGAATTCGCGCAGCCGGGGGTTGCTGGGTTGGTCGATCAGTTCGACCGGCGGGCCGTCGACGGCGATGTGGCCGTGCTCCATGAAGATGAGGCGCGTGCCGACCTTGCGCGCGAAGGCGATCTCGTGCGTGACGACGATCATGGTCATGCCCTCTTCGGCCAGGGACTGCATCACGCGCAGCACCTCCTGGCGCAGCTCGGGGTCGAGCGCGGAGGTGGGTTCGTCGAACAGCATGAGCTTGGGCTTGACCGCGAGCGCGCGCGCGATGGCCACGCGCTGCTGCTGGCCGCCCGAGAGTTCGCTCGGGTAGTGGTGCTGGCGCTCGGCCAGGCCCACCTTCTTCAGCAGGGCCTGGGCCTCCTGTTCGGCCTGCGCGCGCGGCGTGCCACGCACCTGGCGCGGGCCGAAGGCCACGTTCTGCAGCGCGGTCATCTGCGGAAACAGGTTGAACTGCTGGAACACCATGCCGGCTTCCTGGCGGATCTCGCGCACGGTGGACGGGCCGCCGCGCACGCTGCGGCCGTCGACGATCAGGTCGCCGCCGTCGATGGTCTCCAGCGCGTTGATGCATCGCAGCAGCGTGGACTTGCCCGAACCCGAGGGGCCGATGAGCACCACCACCTCGCCCTGGCCGATGCTGAGGTCGACGCCGTCGAGCACCACGGTGGCGCCGAAGCGTTTGCTGACCTTCTGGAACTCGACCATCTTCATAGGATGCGCATCCGTTTCTCGACCGTGCGCAGCGCGAAGGTGAGCGCGCCGATCAGGCACAGGTAAATGAGGGCCACGGCGCTCCAGATCTCCACCGCGCGGAAGTTGGCGGCCATGATCTCCTGGCCCTGGCGCGTGAGCTCGCCCACGCCGATGACGATGAACAGCGAGGTGTCCTTCAGGCTGACGATGAACTGGTTGCCCAGCGGCGGCGTCATGCGGCGAAAGGCCACCGGGCCGATGACGAAGGCCAGCACGCGCCACGAGGGCAGGCCCAGCGCCAGCCCGGCCTCGCGCAGGCCCTTGGGCACCGACAGGAAGGCGCCGCGCACGATCTCGGCGATGTAGGCGCCCGAGTTGACGACGATCGAGGTGATCGCCGCCGTCATCGGGTCGACGCGGATGTCGGCGAGCACCGGCAGCGCGAAGTAGATGAACATGACCTGCACCACGATGGGCGTGCCGCGGACCAGTTCGATGTAGAGGAAGCCCAGGGTGTTGAGCAGTCGGTTGCCGTAGGCCCGCATGAGGCCGAAGACCAGCCCCACCACGGTGCCGCCCAGCAGGCCCGCCACGGTGATGAGCACCGTGAGCTTGGCGCCCTGCAGCAGCGCCGGCAGGGCGTTGACGATCACCGAGACGTCGAAATCCATGGTGAAGCTCTGGCGTGAGGTGCGCGTGCCCGGGCGATCAGGGCTTGGGCGGCTCGGTGCCGAACCACTTCTTGTAGATGGCGTTGTAGCGGCCATCGGCCTTGATCTTGGCCAGCGCGCCGTTCACCTTGGGCACCAGCGGGCTGCCCTTGGGAAAGCCGATGCCGTACTGGTGGGCCATCATCTGCGTGCCCACCACCTTGACCTTGCCCTTGCCCGCCGTGTTGGCGAAGTACAGCACGTTGGGCGTGTCGTGCATGGCGGCGTCCACGCGGCCGGTCATGAGCTCGAGGTAAGCGTTGTCGATGTTGGGGAACTGGCGCAGCTCGGTGCCCTGGAAATTGGCCTTGGCGTAGTCGGCGGCCGAGGTGCCGGTCTTGATGGCCAGGCTCTTGCCCTTGAGGTCCGGCGCGCCCTTCACCTGGCTGTCGGCCGGCACCATGATCATGAAGCCGCTGTCGTAGTAGCCGTCGGAGAAGTCGATGACCTTCTTGCGCTCGTCCTTGATGGTGATGCCCGCGAGCGCCACGTCCACGTTCTTGGTCTGCAGCGCGGGCAGGATGCCGTTGAAGTCCATGGGCTGGAGGCGGTAGCTCAGGCCCAGCTCCTTGGCCACGGCGTCCCACAGATCGATGTCGAAGCCCACGTACTTGTCGCCCTGTTTGAACTCGAAGGGCACGAAGGCGGTGTCGGTGGCGACCACGAGGGTCTGGGCCTGGGCGAGGGCGGTGGTGCCGCCCAAGGCGGCGCACAGGGCGGCCGCGAGCAGAACTCGGCGATGGGTCTTCATGCGGGAATCCTCGGGAAGGGGTGGAACGCGCATCAAAACGGGGAGTTCCTGATGCACCAAGACGATGCACTTGAAATTTGCAAGTCCATCGATTGCGCAAATCTACTTGCATTGCTGGCCGAATGCAAGCACCGCGTGCAGGACACGCGGCGTCCGACGAGAACGGGGGGTCTTGGCGCGGGGCTTACAGCGCCCGGGCCTGCACCGTGCCGCCCGAGCGCACGAAGAGGCCCGCGCCCAGGTGGTGGATGGTCTGCAGTTCGGCGTTGCGCTCGTCGAACAGCCAGCGCCCCTTGGCGAAGATGCGCGGGTCGGCCGCGGCGGCCACCACCTCGGCAAAGCAGGTGTCGTAGGCGTCCTCGGTGTGCCGCTCGGGGATCAGGCGGCATTCGAGCCAGGCCGCGCAGCCGTGCTCGATGAGGGGCATGCCGAGCACGGGACCGGTGAGGGTGCCGATGCCGTAGCGCGCGAACTTGTCGCCCTCGCGCCCGCTGTGCTGGCCGACGCTGTAGGTGAGGTCCGCGAGCGCGAGGCCCGGCAGGCACAGGCCGAAGCCGCCGCCGGCCTGCGCAAGCTCGCGCGTGAAGGTGCTTTTGTCGATCACCACCGCGACGCGCGGCGGCGTGAATTCCACGGGCATCGACCAGGCCGCCGCCATCACATTGCGCCGCCCGCCGTGCGCGCTGGTCACCAGCACGGTGGGGCCGTGGTTGATGAGGCGGCTGGCGTGCTCGGGCCGCACGGGCTCGAAGCGGCTGACGTTCACTTGGCGAACAGTTTGTTGATGTCGCCGAAGGCCTTCACCTCGATGGCGTTGCCCGAGGGGTCGAGAAAGAACATGGTGGCCTGCTCGCCGGGCTGGCCCTTGAAGCGGATGTAGGGCTCGATCACGAAGGTCGTGCCCAGGCTTTTCAGGCGCTCGGCCATGGCCTCCCAGTCGGCCAGGGGCAGCACGATGCCGAAGTGGCGCACCGGCACGCCGTGGCCATCGACCGCGTTCACCGCCGCGCCACCGCAGGCCTCGGGCGCGAGGTGGGCCACGATCTGGTGGCCGTAGAAGTTGAAGTCGATCCACTCGGGCGAGCTGCGGCCCTCGGGGCAGCCCAGCATGTCGCCGTAGAAGCGGCGCGCGGCGGCCAGGTCGTGCACCGGGAAGGCGAGGTGGAAGGGCGACATCGGCGCGGGGTTGGTGCTGGGCGCGCGCATGGTGGGAGCGGGGGCGGCGGTGGCGGTGTTCATCGACGGTCTCGTGGGTGGGATGGAAAGCCGCGATGCTAGGCCCTGCCGAGCCAAAAGAGAATCAATCGTTTTTTGCACCGAGCACAAGTATTCTTTGTGCATGATTCGCGAACTCAAGACCTTCGTTGCCGTGGCCCGCGAGGGCACCTTCGCCGCCGCCGGCCAGCAGATCGGCCTGACGCAGGCGGCCGTGAGCGCGCAGATGAAGCGGCTGGAGGAGGAACTGGGCTTCACCCTGTTCGACCGCACCGGCCGCGCGGCGCGGCTGAACCGGCGCGGACGGCAGACGCTGGCGCAGGCGCAGGCCCTGATCCAGCTCTACGGCCAGCTGGGCTCGCGCCAGCGCACCCAGGCGCCGGCGGTGTTCGTGGCGCTGGGCGCCATCGCTTCGGTGCAGCAGGCCGTGCTGCCGCAGGCCCTGGTGAAGTTCCACCGCCAGCTGCCGGGCAGCCGCACGCGCGTGGTGCCCGGCGTGTCGACCGCGCTGCTCAACGCGGTGGACGCCGGCGATCTCGACGCGGCGCTCATCATCCGCCCGCCCTTCGCGCTGCACAGCGACCTGCGCTGGACGCCGCTGGCGCGCGAGCCCTTCCGCCTGCTGGTGCCACGCGCCGCGCCGCCGGGCGACTGGCGCGCGCTGATCGCGGGCCTGCCCTTCATCCGCTACGACCGCAGCTCCTTCGGCGGCCGGCAGGTGGACCGTTTCCTGCGCGCCCAGGG
This sequence comes from Hydrogenophaga borbori, assembly GCF_003417535.1. Lineage (GTDB taxonomy): Bacteria > Pseudomonadota > Gammaproteobacteria > Burkholderiales > Burkholderiaceae_C > Hydrogenophaga > Hydrogenophaga borbori. Next base: position 282,669 of record NZ_QVLS01000006.1, on the reverse strand, counting down.
CCTGGCGGTGCGGGAGGTGTGCGAACTCGACGAACAGGAGGCCATCGTGCGGCTGGTGGCGGCGGGCCTGGGCGCGACCCTGGTGCCGCAGACCACCGACCGGCGCCGCTGGCCGGCCGGCGTGCGGGCGCTGGACCTGGGCGCGCACACCTTCCACCGCGACATCGGCATCGTGCACCGCGCGGACCTGGCCGAGGCCACGCGCCTGCTGACGGACCTGATCGCCGAGGCTTACCGCGAGCCGCCGGGCCGCGCGGGCTGAGGCCACCGCGCCGCCGGGTCAGCGGCGCCGGTCGGTGGTCTGCGGCGCCGCGCGCGGGGTCCGTTCAGGCGGTGGCCGCCGCTGTCAGGCCCAGCTTCTTCGCCATCTGCTCGCGCAGCACGAACTTCTGGATCTTGCCGGTGATGGTCATGGGCAGGGCGTCGACGAACTCGATGTACGCCGGCACCTTGTAGTGCGCGATCTGACCCTGCGCGAACGCGCGCAGCTCGTCGGCGCTGGCCTGCTGGCCGGGCTTGAGCACCACGCAGGCGCACAGCACCTCGCCGTACCTGGGGTCGGGCACGCCGACCACCTGCACGTCCTGCACCTTGGGGTGGCGGTAGTAGAACTCCTCCACCTCGCGCGGGTACACGTTCTCGCCGCCACGGATCACCATGTCCTTGAGGCGGCCCACGATGTTGACGAAGCCCGCCTCGTCCATGGTCGCCAGGTCGCCGGTGTGCATCCAGCCCTCGCTGTCGATGGCCTCGGCGGTCTTCTCCGCGTCGCCCCAGTAGCCCTGCATCACCGAGTAGCCGCGCGTGCAGAACTCGCCCACGGCGCCGCGCGGCACGGTGCGGCCCTCGGTGTCGACGATCTTGATCTCCAGGTGCGGCTGCACGCGGCCCACAGTGGACACCCGCCGCTCCAACGGGTCGTCCACCGCGCTTTGCGTGGACACCGGCGAGGTCTCGGTCATGCCGTAGGCGATGGTCACCTCGCCCATGTGCATCTGGCTCTGCACGCGCTTCATCACCTCGATGGGGCAGGGCGAGCCGGCCATGATGCCGGTGCGCAGCGTGCCCAGGTCGGTGCCGGCGAAGTCCGGGTGGTCGAGCACGGCGATGAACATGGTGGGCACGCCATAGAGCACCGTGCATCGCTCGGCCTGCACGGTGCGCAGCACCGCCTGCGGGTCGAAGGACTCGCTCGGGTAGACCATGGTGCTGCCGTGCGTGACGCAGGCCAGGTTGCCCATGACCATGCCGAAGCAGTGGTACAGCGGCACGGGAATGCACAGCCGATCGGCCGCCTGCAGGCGGATGGCCTCGCCCACGAAGTAGCCGTTGTTGAGGATGTTGCGGTGCGTGAGCGTGGCGCCCTTGGGGTGGCCCGTGGTGCCGGAGGTGAACTGGATGTTGATCGGGTCGCGCGCCTTCAGGCGCGGGCCGATGGCGGCCAGGCGTTCGCGCAGCGCGGGCGTGGCGCGCGCGCCCACGTCGGCGAAGTTGAGCATGCCGGGCGTGCGCGCCTCGCCCAGGCGGATCACCCAGCGCAGCTCGGGCAGCGCGGCGGCCTGCAGCTGGCCGGGCGCGCAGCGGTCGAGCTCGGGCGCGACGCCGCGCAGGATGGCCAGGCAGTCGCTGCTCTTGATCGCGGGCGCCAGCACCAGGGCACGGCAGCCCACCTTGTGCAGCGCGTAGGCCAGTTCGCTGGCACGGTAGGCCGGGTTGATGTTGACCAGGATGAGCCCGGCGCGCGCGGTGGCGAACTGCGTGAGCGCCCAGGCGCTGCAGTTGGGCGCCCAGATGCCCACGCGGTCGCCCGGCTGCAGGCCCAGGGACAGCAGGCCGGCGGCCCATTCATCGGCGCGCTCGCGCAACTCGGCCCAGGTCCAGCGCACGCCTTCCTGGGGAATCACCAGCGCCTCGCGGTTCGCGTGCTCGCGCGCGGTGGCGTCCAGCGCGGCGCCAATGGTGTCTTCGCGCAGCGGCGGCTGGCTGGCGCCGCGGGCGAGGGATTCGGTCTCGGTGCTCATGGTATTCACCTCCGTGCGGCGCACTGCGGGGCTGGGCGCCAGGGAAACGGGCCGGCGGCGCTCATGGGGTTCTCCTGGGCGAATGGACATGTTCGCGCCGGCGCCGCGCGGGCGCACCCTCGGGCAATCCCCAGGCCCGGGTGTTCCGTGCTGGAACACCCCGTGGTGTCGCGTGTCGCGACGTGGAACTCAGCGGCCGGGGCGACGGAAGGCGCGGCGCGCCCGGTCCACCGAGGCCCGCACCACGCAGCCTTCGGCGTGGTCGTTGATCAGGCCCATGGCCTGCAGGAAGGCATAAACGGTGGTCGGGCCGACGAACTTCCATCCGCGCTGCTTCAGGTCCTTGGACAGCGCGATGGACGTGGCCGAGGTGGAGACACTCTGGGGTGGCACCCGTTCGCCGGGCCCGGGTTCGTGGCGCCAGAAATAGGCGGCGAGCGAGCCCTCGGCCTTCACCATCTCCTGCGCGCAGCGCGCGTTGTGAACCACCGCCTCGATCTTGCCGCGGTGCCGCACGATGCCCTGGTCGGCCAGCAGGCGTTCGACGTCGCGCTCGCCAAAGCGCGCCACGCGGTGGAAGTCGAAGCCCTCGAAGGCGGCGCGAAAGTTCTCGCGCTTGGCGAGGATGGTGCGCCAACTCAGGCCCGACTGGAACGCCTCCAGGCTGAGCTTCTCGAACAGGCGCTGGTCGTCGTCGACCGGAAAGCCCCATTCGGTGTCGTGGTAGGGCAGGAACTCGGGCGCGCCCGCGCACCAGCGGCAGCGCGGGCGGCCATCGGGGCCGTTGATGGTCTGGCTCATGGGGCGGCGTCGAAGAACGGGGACGGCGCGATTGTGGCGCGCCGCGCGCGCTCAGCGCAGGGCCGCGGGCAACCAGGTGGCGATCAGCGGGAAGGCCACCAGCAGGCCCAGTCGCAGGAAATCGGCCAGCAGGAAGGGCAGCACGCCCAGGTACATGCGGCGCAAGGGCACGTCGCGCACCAGGCCGTGCATCACCATCACGTTCAGGCCAATGGGCGGGCAGAACAGGCCGATCATGATGACCGTGACGTTGACGATGCCCCACCACAGCGGGTCGTACCCCCAGGAGACGATCAGCGGCAGCACGAAGGGCAGGGTGATCAGCATGGTGGCGACTTCGTCGAAGAAGGCTCCGAGCACGATGTAGACCACCAGGATGAGGGCGATCACGCCCCAGGGCGGCAGGTGGGTGGCGTTGACGGCGGCCATGAACAGGTCGGCCACGCCGCTGACGGTGACGAAGTAATTGAACGCCGAAGCGCCGATCACCATCACGTAGATCATGCCGGTGACGGAGGCGGTGTCGCCGATGAGCTTGAAGGCTTCGGCGCGCCGCCAGCCGCGCCGCCACAGGTAGGCGGCGAAGGACAGCACCGCGCCGACCGAGGCCGCCTCCAGCGCGGTGAAGACGCCCGCGTAGATGCCGCCGATGACCAGGCCCGCGAGCGCGATGACGAACAGCGACTGGCGCACCGCCTCGAGCCGCTCGGCGCCGCTCAGGCGGGGCCCCGCCGGCATGGCGGCGCGGCGGGTCATGCCGTACAGCACCACGGCCGCGCCGTAAAACGCCACCGCCATCAGCGCGGGCAGCAGGGCGGCGATGTAGAGGTCGATGACGAAGGTTTCGGCCAGCACCGAGTACACCACCAGGATGATGGAGGGCGGCACCAGAATGCCCAGCGTGCCGCCCACGGCGATGGTGCCGGCCGCGAAGTGCGGCGGGTAGCCGCGCGCCAGCATTTCGGGATAGGCCACGCGGTGCATGGTGCCGACGGTGGCCAGCGACGAGCCGCACAGCGCGCCGAAGCCCGCGCAGCCGCCCAGGGTGGCCAGGGCCAGGCCACCGCGGCGATGGCCCACGAAGGCGTCGGCCAGGCGGTAGAGGTCGGTGGACAGGCCGGCCGCGCTGGCGAAGTTGCCCATCAGCAGGAAGATGGGGATCAGCGCGAGGTCGGCGCTGGCAAAGGACGACGCGACTTCGCCGCCGAACATCGAGAGCGCGGGCTGCACGCCCACGATCGCGGCGAAACCCGCGGCGCCCGAGACCATCATGGCCACGCCGATGGGCACCTGCAGGAGGATGAGCGCGAACAGGCCGACGAAGCCGAACAGGATGATGGTGGTGGAGGACATGGTGTGCGGCCTGGACTCAAAGCATGTTGGCGGGCTCGGCGGATTCGGCGGGCGCCGCGGTGTCGGGCGGCATCGCGCCGAGCGCGACCCGGGTGAAGCGCAGCAGGTTGAGCGCTTCGAGCAGGGCGTTGAAGCTCATGGCCAGCGCCACGAACGTCCAGAACGGCGCGACCCGCACGCCGCGCAGCTGCGACAGGGTCTGGTGCGTGGCCTCCATCTCGGCCGCGTGGGCCCAGAGCTGCCAGGCCAGCACCGCCCACACGGCCAGCTTCAGCAACGCGGCCAGGCCCTCCAGGGCGGCGTAGGGCCGCGGCGCGAGCCGCTCCTCGAAGGGCTTGATGGTGATGTGCCGCATCTGCGCGGTGGCCGCGGGCACGCAGCAGGCGGCGGCCAGGATGTAGATCAGGCCCGAGACGTCGCTGAGCCGGTCGATCGGCGTGGCGAACAGGGTGCGGCCCAGCACGTCGAGCACGGTCGCGATGGCGTTGAGAAAGAGCAGGCACAGGCCGGCGGCCGCCAGCAGGTAGGCGAAGCGGCGCAGCGCGGCGTCGATGGTGTTCATGGGGTGTCTCCTGTTCTGTGGTGGGGCGATGGCAGGGTCACGCCCTATGCCCTTCGATGGGGGTCCCGGTCCAGAATCGCCGCTCCCTCACGACGGTCCACACGACAGCGCCCGCATGAGCAAGCCCCCCCGCATCGACCTGCGCGCCCTCGACATCGGCATGCTGCGCACCTTCGACGCGCTGATGCGCGAGCGCAGCGTGTCGCGCGCGGCGGCGCGCCTGTTCCTGAGCCAGCCGGCGGTGAGCGGCTCGCTGGCCAAGCTGCGCCGCACCTTTGGCGACCCGCTGTTCAAGCGCACGCCCCATGGCGTGTCGCCCACGCCGCTGGCGCTGTCCATGGCCGATGCGGTGGCCGACCTGCTCCTGCGCATGGGCCGCCTGCTGGAGAACGGCCACAGCTTCGACCCCACGGGTTCCGACCGCATCTTCCGCATCGCGGGCAGCGACTACAGCAGCCGCCTGATCCTGGCGCCGCTGATGGCGCGGCTGCACGCCACCAACGCGAGCGTGCGCATCGCCTGGGAGCCGCCGCAGTTTCACACGCTGTTCGAGCGCATCCGCCGCGGCGACGTGGACCTGGGTTGCGCGCCCGAGCCGAGCATGCGCTCGGGCCTGAACTCGGCCGTGCTGTTCGAGGAGCATTTCGTGCTCGTCACGCGCAAGGGGCACCCCGGGTTCACGGGCAGCGAAGACCCGCTGGAAGCGTTCTGCCAATGGCCACATGTGTTCTTCGGTTTCCGTTACCCCAACATCGAGAGCGTGCTGGAGGACAGCGTGGCGCGGCACGGGCGCCACTGCCTGGTGCGCCTGTCCATGCCCAGCTTCGATCAGGCGGCCGACGTGATCTCGCGCAGCGACATGATCTCGGTGTTCCCCGCGCGGCTGGCCCGCCTGTTCGGCGATCGGCTGCAGACCCTGCCGCTGCCGGTGCACCTGGAGGGCTACCGCTCCTGTCTGTACTGGGACCGGGGCACCGAGCAGGACCCGGGCCTGCGCTGGCTGCGCGAGGAAATCCGGCAGGTGGCGCACGCCGCCGCCGCCGAAGCCGCCGCCCCCCTGGCGGCCTGAGCCGGCGCCGGGCGCGCGCCCGGCGGCCATCACTTCATGCCCAGTTCGCCGCGCACCTGCGCGCGGGTCTTGGTGAAGGCCTGCCAGAGGCGCTCGTTGGTGGCGTCGCGTTGGCGCCAGTCCTGCACCACGGTGCCCATGGCTTTGTCCCAGCGCGCGCGCTCCTCGGGCGGCAGGGTGATCACCTGGCGCTTCTTGTCGTCCACCGTCTCCTTGTGCTTGGCGTCGGTGTACTCGTCGAACAGCTTGCCGGCCATGCGCACGAAGGGCTCGCCGCTGAAGCGGTCGATGGCGGCGCGGGCCTTGGGCGAGAGGCTGTCGTACTTGGCGCGGTTGAGCGCGAACATGATGGTGGAGGCGCCCATGGGAATGTTCACATGGTGCGCGGTGGCGTCGGCGATGCGAAAGGAATGCAGGGCCAGCCAGTCCTTGGGCGTGCCGTCGACCACGCCGCGGCTGATGGCCTCGGCCGCCTCGCGCACGGACACCGTGCCCACCGGTGTCGCGCCCAGGGCGCGGATCAGCTCCTGCTGCTCGGCGCCGCTGGCCTGCAGGCGCAGGCCGCGCAGATCCTCCACCTTCTTCACCGGGCCCTTGGTGTGCAGCACGTTGGGCGGGTTCACCAGCAGGCCAATGATGTAGAAAGACTTGTCGTCGTAGCCGCGCATCAGGCCCTGCTCGTGCAGCTTCCAAAAAGTGAGCGAGCCCTCGGCCGCGCTATCGCTCACGGGCAGGCCGAAGAGGTTGTCGTCGGGAAAACGCCCCGGCGTGGTGGACGGGATGACGAAGGCGATGTCGGCGATGCCGTCGGTGACGAGCTTGAGCTGCGCGCCGGGGTTGCGGCCCGCCGCGCCCAGGGTGCCGCCTGGCAGGATCTGGATCTTCACCTCGCCGCCCGAGGCCTCCTCCACCGACTTGGCCCAGCGGCCCATGACGCCGTCGTCCTTGGTGAACAGGCCGCCTGGGGGCAGGAAGGTGGCATAGCGCAAGGTGACCGGCCCCTGCGCGTGGGCGGCGCTCGCGCCGATGAGGCCGGCGCAGGCGGTGGCCGCCGCGAGCACGGCCCCCATGAGTTGGCGTCGTTGCATGGCTTGTCTCCTGTCGTGTCGTGTCTTGTGGTGGGGCGGGAACGCGGGGATCACCTGGCCGGCTCGGCCGGCTCGACGTACTGGCCCGCTTCGAGCCGGACGTAGGCCGATGCCTCGTCGAAGTGCACGCCGACAGGGTCGTCGCCGCGCTCGACGGCCTCGACCTGGCGCGCGAGCAGCCGGCGCAGCATGACGATGCCACGGTCGGTGGTGGCCAGGTGCTCCTCGCCGTGCAGCGTGATGGGGCCCTGGCCGACCTGGGCCTCCCAGTCGTTGGGGAAGTCGCGGCGCTGCTCGGGTGTCATCTGGTCCCAGCGCGGGCGGGTCGCGGCGTCCGGCGCGCGCGGCAGGATCTCGCCCTTCTTCGTCACGCGCGCGGCGGTGTAGATGCGGTAGTGCGTGTCGTCGATCGGCACCGTCCAGCCGATGGACTCGACCTTGCCGTACTTGCCCACGTAGGGGTTGGGCACCACGCGCAGCGTGGGCAGCACCACCTCGGTGGTGCGCTTCATCACCTGGCCGCCGTCGAGCTGGCGCGTACTGAACACCTTGACGCCGCGTTCGGTGAGGTCGAACCTCACCTGCGGCATGAGGTTCATGGTGGGCGTGAACTGCGTGCCGCTGAAGTTGCCGTGCAGGATCGGCACATGGAACGGATCGATCACGTTCTCGTAGTGCTGCAACCAGTTGCAGGGTGCGACCGCGCCACCGCCGCTGCCGATGCTGGTGTCGTCCACGTCAATGAACTCTCCCGGATCGAGCTCCTCCAGCGCGTCGTAGCGCGGCAGCACGGGCTTTCGCTCGGGCGGCCCCATGTAGGCAAAGATGAGGCCGTAGCGCTCCTGCACGGGGTACCAGGGCTGGCGCACCTTGCCGCGGTGCGCGGCGCCGCCTGCGGGCTCGCAGGGCTGGTCCAGGCAGCGGCCTTCGGCGTCGAACAGCCAGCCGTGGTAGCAGCAGCGGATGCCTTCTTCCTCCACGCGGCCGTAGTAGAGCGTGGTGCCCCGGTGGCAGCAGCGGTTGTGCAGCAGGCCGGGGCGGCCTTTCTTGTCGCGGTAGAGCACCAGGTCCTCGCCGAGGAGGCGCACCTCGCGCGGCGTGTCGGTGGCGTGCGAGGACAGCCCCACGGGGTGCCAGTAGCGGCGCAGCAACTCGCCCATGGGCGTGCCGCGGCCCACCTCGGTGAGCCGGCCATCGTGGGACACGCGCTTGCGCTGGTAGCCGGTGCCCTCGTCCAGTGGCACGGCCCGGATGGGGATGCTCATGTCTTGTCTCCGCCTTGTGTGTCGATTGGCGACGGAGACTAGAAGCCACCCCGGCCGGGGACAAGTCGGAAATACGGATACGTGATATGGCCGCGACCAATAACGCAATGGCGGCGCGGCGGCGCAAAGACTGTGCGCGGCGCTCGCCTTTGGGGATGCGGCGCCGCGCGCACCGGGCGAACATGCCGGCAGGAGGACCTGCGGTGGCAATGAAGGATCGGCGAGATGGAACGGCCCCGGCGCATGCGGCACCCGACTGGCACGCCCGCACGCCCGAGGCGGCGCTGGCGCGGCTGTCGGCCCGGCGCGAGGGCCTGTCCGCGCGCGAGGCGGCCGAACGCCTGGCGCGCCACGGCCCCAACCGGCTGGAGGGCGCGCGCCGGCGCGGCCCCTGGGCACGCCTGCTGGCGCAGTTCCACAACGTGCTGCTGTACGTCATGCTGGGCGCGGCCGCGGTCACCGCCTTCCTGGGCCATTGGGTGGACACGGGCGTGCTGCTGGTTGCCGTGCTGATCAACGCCTTCATCGGCTTTGTCCAGGAAGGCAAGGCCGAGACCGCCCTGGAGGCGATACGCGCCATGCTCTCGCCGCGGGCGGTGGTGCTGCGCGACGGCCTGCGGCAGGACATCGACGCGGCCGAGCTGGTGCCCGGGGACGTGGTGCTCCTGGCCTCGGGCGACCGCGTGCCGGCCGACCTGCGCTTGATCCAGGTCAAGGGACTGCGTTGCGACGAATCCACGCTCACGGGCGAATCGCTGCCGGCGGCGAAGGACACCGGCGCCGTGGCGGCCGACGCGGCGCTGGGCGACCGCCGGGGCATGGCCTATGCCGGCACCCTGGTGGGCTACGGCCAGGCCAGCGGCCTGGTGGTGGCCACCGGCCGCGACACCGAGATCGGCCGCATCGACCAGCTGCTCGCCGGCGTGGCCACGGGCGCCACGCCGCTGCTGCGCCAGATCGACCGCTTCGGGCGCGCGCTCGCCCTGGCCATCCTGGCGCTGGCGCTGATCACCTTCGCCATCGGCGTATGGCTGCGCGGCCACCCGGCGGCCGACATGTTCATGATGATCGTGGCCCTGGTGGCCTCGGCGATCCCCGAAGGCCTGCCCGCCATCCTGACCATCACGCTCGCGCTCGGCGTGCAGCGCATGGCGCGCCGCCAGGCCATCGTGCGCCACCTGCCGGCGGTGGAGGCGCTGGGCTCGGTCACCGTCATCTGCTCGGACAAGACCGGCACCCTCACGCGCAACGAAATGACGGTGCAGCGCGTGGTGTGCGCGGGACTGGACGTGCGCGTGAGCGGCGCCGGCTACGCGCCCGAGGGCGAGTTCCGCGTGGGCGAGCGCGCGATCGACGCCGATCACCACCCGGCGCTGGCGCTGGCGCTGCGCGCGGGCGTGCTGTGCAACGACGCGCGCATGGCCGGCGAGGCCGGGCACTGGACGGTGGTGGGCGATCCCACCGAAGGCGCCCTGCTGGTGCTGGGCCACAAGGCCGGTCTGCTGCACGGGCACACCCAGGCCGCCTGGCCGCGCGCCGACGCCATTCCCTTCGAGTCGCAGCACCGCTTCATGGCCACGGCGCACCACGACGACGAGGGCCGCCCCTGGATCTTCGTGAAGGGCGCGCCCGAGAAGCTGCTCGAGATCAGCGCGCGCGAATGGGGCCCCGAGGGCGAACGGGCGATCGACGTCGACACCTGGCGGCGCATGGCCACCGACATGGCCGCGCGCGGCCTGCGCCTGCTCGGGCTGGCCTGCAAGCGCGCGGCCCCGGCGGGCACGGGCCTGGCCTTCGAGGACGTGGCCGCCGGCTACACGCTGCTCGCGCTGGTGGGCATCGCCGACCCGCCGCGCGAGGAGGCGGTGCGCGCCGTGGCCGACTGCCACGCGGCGGGCATCCGCGTGAAGATGATCACCGGCGACCACGGCGAGACCGCGCGCGCGATCGGCGCGCAGCTCGCCATCGGCACGGGCAAGCCGGCCATCACGGGCGCGGAGATCGAGCTGATGGACGACGAGGCCCTGCAGCGCGTGGCGCTGGACGTGGACGTGTTCGCGCGCGCCAGCCCCGAGCACAAGCTGCGGCTGGTCAACGCCTTGCAGCGCCACGGGCAGGTGGTGGCCATGACCGGCGACGGCGTGAACGACGCGCCCGCGCTCAAGCGCGCCGACGTCGGCGTGGCCATGGGCCGCAAGGGCACCGAAGCCGCCAAGGAGGCCGCCGACGTGGTGCTGGCCGACGACAACTTCGCCACCATCGCCGCCGCGGTGCGCGAAGGCCGCGCGGTGTACGACAACATCCGCAAGTTCATCCTGTTCATGCTGCCCACCAACGGCGGCGAGGCGCTGGTGGTGATCGCCGCCATCCTGTTCGGCCTCACGCTGCCCATGACGCCCGCGCAGGTGCTGTGGATCAACATGGTCACGTCCAGCACGCTCGGGCTGGCCCTGGCCTTCGAGCCGGGCGAGGGCGACCTCATGCGCCGCCCGCCGCGCGCGCCGGGCGAGCCGCTGCTCTCGCGCTTTTTCGTCTGGCGCGTGCTCATGGTGTCCGTGCTCATGATGGCGGCGGCGCTCGGCCTGTTCCTGTGGGAGCTGGAGCGCGGCACCGCGCTGGAGACCGCGCGCACGATGGCGGTCAGCACCATCGTGGTGACCGAGATGTTCTACCTGCTCAACAGCCGCTTCGTGCTGGCGCCCGCGCTGGGCCGCGCCGGCCTGAGCGGCAACCCGGTGGTGGCCTGGGCGCTGGGCGCCTGCCTGCTGCTGCAGATGGCCTTCGTCTACCTGCCAGCGCTGCAGGCGGTGTTCGGCACCACGGCCCTGGGCGCGCGCGAGTGGGTCGCGGTGGGCTCGGCCGGGCTGGGGGTGTTCGTCGTCGCCGAGCTGGAGAAGGCGGCGGCGCGCGCCCTCATTCGCCAGGGCGCGCCGGGCTGAGGCCCGGCGCCCCGGCCGGCACCTGGAACACCTGGCGCAGGTAGGCCAGGAAGGTGGCGTCGTCGCACAGGGCCTTGCCCGGCGTGTCCGAGATCTTGGCCACCGGCTGGCCATTGGCCGAGCGCAGCTTCATCACGATGCTCAGCGGCTCCAGGCCCATGTCGTTGGTGAGGTGGGTGCCGATGCCGAAGCCCATCTGCGCGCGGTCGGCGAAGTGGCGGTAGATGGCCAGCGCGCGCCGCAGGTCCAGGCCGTCGGAGAACACCAGGCGCTTGGTGGCCGGGTCGATGCGCAGGCGCGCGTAGTGCGCCAGGGCCTTTTCGCCCCATTCGATGGGGTCGCCCGAGTCGTGGCGCAGGCCGTCGAAGAGCTTGGCGAAGTAGAGGTCGAAGTCGGCCAGGAAGGCGTCCATGGTGATGACGTCGGTGAGCGCGATGCCGAGGTCGCCGCGGAACTCCTGCACCCAGTCTTCCAGCGCGGCCTTCTGAAAGTCGCGCAGGCGCACGCCCAGGGTCTGGTAGGTCTGCAGGTACTCGTGCGCCATGGTGCCGATGGGCGCCAGGTCCAGCTCCTTGGCGAGCAGCACGTTGGAGGTGCCCTTGAAGAAGCGCGGCGCCCCGTCGCGCAGCGTGCTCACCACCTCGCGCTGCCAGGCGCCGCTGTAGCGGCGGCGCACGCCGAAGTCGGACAGTTCGAAGGGGTGACGGCGCTCGGGTTCGCGCGCGAAATCGCGCAGCAGATCGAGCTTGCCGGCCAGGCGGCGGCGCCCTTCGGCCAGCGCGGCCGTGGCGTCGAAGCGGCGGAAGTACAGCTCGTTGACGATGGCCAGCACGAAGATCTCGAAGGCCATGACGTGCACCTGCGGGCCGCGGGCCACGATGTCCAGCGAATCGCCCTGAGCGCGCACCTCGATGAACTCGCGCTGGAAGCGGAAGATGCGCAGGAAGTCGACGAAGTCGGAGGTGAGGTAGCGCAGGCCCCTCAGGTAGGCGAGCTCGTCGGGCTGGAAGCTCAGCGAGCACAGGTGGTCCAGCTCGCGGTCCACCTCGGGCACCAGTTCGGCCAGCGGGTAGGCGCTGGTGTTGCGGCAGACGAAGCTGTAGCGGGCCTGGGTGGTGGGGTGTCGATGCAGCAGGGCCTGCCACATCGAGAACTTGTACAGGTCGGTGTCGAGCAGGCTGTGGATGATGGGGGTCATGGAGGGGTGCCCTCGGGCGGGGAAACACCGCGATCATGGACCAGCGGCGCCGCTCACGCCGGCAGTGGCCAGGCCGGGTTCCAGGCCACCTCCCACAGGTGGCCATCCGGGTCCATGAAGTAGCCCGCGTGGCCGCCCCAGAAGGTGTCCTGGGCGGGCTTCACGATGCGCGCGCCGGCGGCCTCGGCCTCGCGCATCACGGCACCCACCGCCTCTCGCGAGCCCACGTTGTGGGCCAGGCTCAGGCTCGATGGGCTGGGCGGCCCGGGCGGGATGCCGGCGTCGTGGCACAGGTTCTCGCGCGGGAACAGCGCGAGCTTGAGGCCGGGCTGGAGGTCGAAGAACGCGACGGCGCCGTGCGCGATGTCCTGGCCGACGATGCCCTCGGTGGGCAGGCCGAGGCCGTCGCGGTAGAAGCGCAGCGCGCGCTCGAGGTCGGCGACGGCCAGGGTGATGAGGGAGAGGTAGGGTTTCATGGCGGGCTCCTGCGGGGGCGATGATCGGCCATCACCCCCGCGCCGCCAACGCCCCGAGCGCTCACTCGATGCGGATGCCGCGCTTCTTGATGAGCGCGCCCCAGCGCTCGGTCTCGCGGGCCAGGTAGCGTCGGAACTCCTCGGGCGTGCCGCCGCCCGCGCTGGCGCCAATGGCCTCCAGCTTGGGCGTCACGTCGGGCGAACGCACGGCCCAGGTCACGTCGCTCGCGATCTGCTGCACCACGGCGCCGGGCGTGCCGCCGGTGGTGAAGACGCCGTACCAGGCCTCCGTCTCGTAACCCGCCAGGCCTTGCTCGGCCACGGTAGGCACCTCGGGCAGCCAGGGCAGGCGCTTGGCCGAGGTGACGCCCAGCGGCACCACCTTGCCGGCCTTGATGTGCTGCAGCACGCCGTTGTCGAACATGATGGGCACGCGCCCGCCCAGCAGGTCCTGGTGCGCGGGCGCGCTGCCCTTGTACGGAACGTGGGTGAGCGACACATCGGCCATGCTGGCGAAGAGCTCTCCCGAGAGGTGGGTGGAGGCAGCCGTGCCGGTGGAGGCGAAGCTGATCGAGCCCGGCGCCGCCTTGGCCTTCTGGATCAGCTCGGGCACGTTCTTCACGCCCAGCGAGGGGTGCGCCACCAGCACGTTGGTGATGGTCGCCAGCACCGTGACGGGCGCGAGGTCCTTGGCCGAGTCGTAGGGCAGCTTGTCGAGCAGGAAGGGGTTGAGCGCGAAGGGCATCGCGGTCAGCAGCAGGGTGTGGCCGTCGGGCGCGGCCTTGGCGACGAGATCGGTGGCGATGACCGTGTTGCCACCGGGCCGGTTCTCGACGATGACGGGCTGGCCCCAGCGCTCCGAGAGCTTCTGGCCGACCAGGCGCGCCTGCGTGTCCGTGGCGCCGCCGGGCGGGTAGGCCACGATCAGGCGCACCGGTTTGCTGGGCCATTTCGCGGCCTGTGCGAAGGCCGGCGCGGCCAGGTGGCTGCCCAGCAGCAGGCCAGCGGCCAGCGAGGCGAGAAAGGTCTTGCGTTTCATGGGGTGTCTCCTGTGTGTGTGGGATGAGAGAGGTCGCGGCCATCGATCCAGGCGGCGATCGGCTCGACCCAGGGGTCGGGGTCGAGCAGCAGGCCCTGGTGGCCATAGGGAGTGGGCACGGTGGCCGCCCGCGCGGGGCGGTCGGCGGTCGGGGGAAACAGCGCGTCTGACGCGGCCTGCAGCGCCGTGGTGTCGCTGGGCCAGGCCGGCAGCGCGAACGTGGCGGCCGCGGCGCGCAGCCGCCACAGCGCGTCGGGCGTGAACTCCTGCGCCCATTGCCGCACGCGGCCGAGTTCCCGCGCCAGCGCCTGCGGTCCCTGGTCGCGCGCCCATTGCGTCAGGCCGTTTCGCATCAGCGTCTCGACGCGAAAGGCATAGCGCTTGTCCGGGTCGTCCAGGCGGCGCAAGGCATCGAGGCCGTCCAGCGAGCCCCGGCCCTGGCGCGCGCTGCACAAGGCCAGCGCGCGCCGCACGCGCGAGGGCCACGCGGCGCGCAGCTGCAGGGCGAGGTAGCCGCCGAAGGAATAACCGATCACGCCGCCGAGGCGCGCGATGCCCAGCGCGTCGAGCAGGCCACAGGCCGCGTCGGCCATGGCCGCCACGCTGGCGTGGGTGCGGTCGGCGCCGTCCCAGCCGGAGCCATAGGCCGAGCCGGGCAGGTTCATGGTGATCACCCGGTGGCGCCGCGTGTCCAGCGCCTTGCCGGGCCCGGCCCAGGCCGCGGCCCAGCCGGCGTCGGCGGCGGGGCCGCTCGGGTCGAGCGCGAAGTGGCTGCCGGTGTAGCCGTGCAGCAGCAGGTAGGCCGGCGCGTCCTCGGGCCCCTGGCTCGTGTAGGCCACGCGGGCGCGCACCACGCGACCGTCGGCAAGCCGCAGGTCGAGTTCGCGGATGCCAGCGTCGCTGGGCGCGTCCACCATCAAACCGGCCTTTCGCCCCGCACGGTGGTCCGGTACAGCGTGCGGTACTGGCCGGCCGGCAGGTCCCGCGTCGTGGCGCTGTGCATGGTGGAGCGGTTGTCCCACATCACCACGTCGCCGGGGCTCCAGCGAAAGTCGTAGCGGAACTGGGGCTGCACCGTGTGGGCGAACAGAAACTCCAGGATCTCGCGGCTGTCTTGCGGCGACTGGCCGATCACCTCGGCCGTCATGCCCGGGTGGGCGAAGATGGCCTTGCGGCCCGAGTCGGGGTTGGTGCGGATCAGGGGATGGTCCACGTCGGGCGTCTGCTGCTTCTGCGCCTCGGTCATCTCGACCCGCGTCGATTGCGCCGCGTCCGCCTTGCGGCGGTAGCGGTGCACCGCGCGCAGGCCGTCCAGCCGCGCCTTCCATTCATCGGACAAGGCCTCATAGGCGGCCTCCATGTCGGCGAACAGGGTGTCGCCGCCCTCCGGCGGGATCTCCAGCGCGTTCAGGATGGTCGCCTTCGCGGGACGCTCCTGGAAGGCGAGATCGGAATGCCAGTACGAGCCGCCGTCGGCGATGCCCATGGGCTTGCCATCCACCACCCGGTTGGACAGCCGGAAGATCTCCGGATGCTCGGGGTGGTTGTACTGGGACAGGACGTGCACTTCCAAGGGACCGAAGCGGCTGCTGAACGCCAGCTGCGCCGCGGCGGACAGGTTCTGGTTCTTGAAGCAGAGCAGTTTGCTCTCCACGAACAGGCGGTGGATCGCGCCGAACGCCTCGTCGTCGACATCGCGCGACAGGTCGAGATCGCGCACTTCGGCGCCGAAGCGCGCGGACAGCGGCTGGACTTGCATAGGACTGAAACCCTCATTTATCGAACAAATGTTCGCCAGTTAATCTACCGGACCGGCCGCGGCCTGTCAACGCGCTACATTCGGCGCGCCGGATTCATTGCGTGGAGCGCAGATGCGAGACAAAGAGGTGCAGGACGACAACAGCGAGGGCAAGCGGGAGTTTCTCGATGCCCTGGCCAACGGGCTTCGCCTGTTGAACGCGTACGACGAGAACACGCGCGCCTTCAGCATCCAGTCGGCGGCGGAACTGCTGGGGGTGACGCGGGCCGCCTCGCGGCGCATCCTGCTGACGCTCAGCGAGCTGGGTTACCTGCGCCAGGACAAACGCGACTTCGAGCTGTCGCCCAAGGCCATCGAACTGGGCTACCGCTATTTCCGCTCGCTGGGCCTGTCGGCGGCGGTGCGGCCGCAGCTGCTGGAGCTGTCGCGCCAGTTGAACGTGGGGGCGGCGATCGGCGTGCTGGCGGGCACCGACGTGTTGTTCGTCGAGCGCGTCGAGGCCGACCGGCCGATCAAGCTCGACCTGCGGGCCGGCGACCGCCTGCCGGCCTACGCCCACTCGCTGGGCCGCGCGCTGCTGGCCCAACTGCCGCCCCAGCGGCTGGCCGAGCACCTGCCCGCGGGCACCATGGCCCGCCATTCCCAGCACACGGTCACCGAGCGCAAGGCGCTGAACGCCGAGCTCGCGCTGGCGCGCCAGCGGGGCTGGAGCTTCGCCAACAGCGAACTGGTGGCGGGCCTGTTCGGCGTCGCCATCGAGATCCCCTCGTGCACGGGCGAGGCCCGGTTCGGCCTGAACGTCAGCTCGATCGGACAGCCCTGGAGCGTCTCGCACATCGAGCGCCACATCGTCCCGGCGCTGCGCGCCTGCGCCCAGCGCCTGCAAATGCTGACGGACACGCTGGGTTGAACACGCCGGCGCGACAGGGCCGGCAAGCGCTGCGGCGCCTGCTGCCCGAACTCCTGCTCTCGCTGCGCGCGCTCTGGCCCGCCGCGCCCGGCATCGACGCGCGCGAGAAATGGCGCGCCTGCATCGGCGCCGCGCTGGGCATCCTCGTCGCCGGCCTGGGCGCCACCTGGCTGGCGCCCGGCAACGGCCACCCCGCGCTGGCCACCGCGCTGGTGGCGCCGCTGGGCGCCAGCGCGGTGCTGGTTTTCGTGGTGCCCTCGAGCCAGCTGGCCCAGCCCTGGTCGGTGATCGGGGGCAACACCTTGTCGGCGCTGGTGGGCGTGGCCTGCGCCCTCTGGGTGCCGCACCCGGCCGTGGGCGCGGCGCTGGCGGTGGGCCTGTCCATCGCGCTCATGCTGGCGCTGCGCTGCCTGCACCCGCCGGGTGGCGCCTCGGCCCTGCTGATGGTGCTGATGGGCAGCCACGACTTCGGCGTCGCACTGCAACCGGTGCTGCTGGACTCGGCGCTGATGGTGGCGGCCGGCCTGCTCTACAACAACCTCACGCGGCGGCGCTGGCCGCACGTGCACCACCCGGTGCCCACCGAGCCCGGCGGCGCGCGCCTCACCAGCCGCGACCTCGACGCCGCGCTGGCCCACTACAACCAGGTGCTCGACATCAGCCGCGAAGACCTGCAGGACCTGATGCAGTACGCCGAGGCCGCGGCCTACCAGCGCACCATGGGTGAGTTGCGCTGCACCGACGTGATGACGCCCGACCCCGTGACCGCGCGCCCCGAGATGCCGCTGCGCCAGGCCTGGGCGCTGATCCGCCAGCACCGCGTGAAGGCGCTGCCCGTGGTGGACCGGCAGCACCACCTGGTGGGCATCGTCACGGTGTCCGATTTCATGCGCCAGGTGGACATGGACGTGCACGAGGGCGTGAACTTCCGCCTGCGCGCCCTGCTGCGCCAGATGCACCGGCCGGCGCCCCGGCACACGGTGGGCGAGATCAT
Organism: Hydrogenophaga borbori; assembly: GCF_003417535.1. Lineage (GTDB taxonomy): Bacteria > Pseudomonadota > Gammaproteobacteria > Burkholderiales > Burkholderiaceae_C > Hydrogenophaga > Hydrogenophaga borbori. The sequence continues at coordinate 265,195 of NZ_QVLS01000006.1, read as the reverse complement.
GACGCGCCAGGTGCGCGTGGCCAGCAGCGACCGACCGCTCACCGAGCTGGTGCCGGTGTTCTCCGACGGCGGGCACCGCCACCTGCCCATCATCGACGCCGAGCGCCGGCTGGTGGGCATCGTCACGCAGTCGGACCTGATCCGCGCGATGGACGCGGCGGTGCGGGGCTAGGGGCCAGGCGGCCGCCTCAGCTCACCACCGCCAGCACCACGTCGGAGGCCTTGATCAGCGCCGTGGCCTCGGCGCCCGGCGCCAGGCCCAGTTCGGCCACCGCGGCCTGCGGCACCACGGCCACCACCTCCAGGCCGCCGTCGCAGCGCAGCACCACCTCGGCGTTCACCGCCCCTGGCGTCACCGAGGCCACGCAACCGGGAAAGCGGTTGCGCGCCGACACGCGCGCGCCGGCCAGGTCCACGGCCAGCAGCACCGACGAAGACTTGACCAGCGCGATGACCGTCATCTGCGGGCGCAACGCCAGCGATTCGGTGCTACCGCGCGTGACGATGGCCGACAGGCGCAGACCGCCGGGCAGGCCCAGTTCGACGTCGTCGTTCACCGCGCCGGCCCGCACGGCCGCGACGGTGCCCAACCACTGGTTGCGCGCGCTGGTCTTCATGTTCAGTACCTTCAGCAGCGAGAACTCCTGGTCCAGGTCCATGGCGTCCTGTTCGATGAGGCGAAGGAAGCGCTGATGCACCGCGTGCACCTGCCCGTAGCGTTCGATGAGGCGCCGGCCGAAGTCGGTGAGCCGCGTGGCGCCGCCGCCCTTGCCACCGATCACGCGCTCCACCACCGGCGCGCTGGCGCGCTGGTTCATGGTGTCGATCGCGTCCCAGGCGGCCTTGTAGCTCATGCCGAAGGCCCTGGCGGCGCGCGTGATGGAGCCGTGCTCGGCCACCGCCTGCAGCAGCTCGATGCGGCCATGGCCGGCGAGGCTTGCGCCGCCGGACGACAGCCAGAGGGCGCCATGCACCTCCAGCGGGTCCTTGCTCCTGTGTTTTTTCGTCGCCATCGTGGCTGCTCCTGCGCCCCTCGGGCCCGCGGCGAGGATATCAGCGGCTTTGCAGCGCGGCGTTGCAGGCCACGGTGCGTCCGGCGTCCAGGCAGACCACGTCCTGGGCCAGGTGGCGCACATCGTCGTCGTCGTGGGTGATCAGCAGCAGCGGCAGCTGCAGCTCGGCCTGCAGGTCCTTGAGTTCATCGCGCAGGCGCTGGCGCAGGCCCTTGTCCAGGGCGGCGAAGGGCTCGTCCAGCAGCAGCGCCGCGGGCCGCGAGACCAGGGCGCGGGCCAGCGCGGTGCGCTGGCGCTGGCCGCCCGAGACCTGATGCGGGTAGTGGCCGGCCACGGCCTCCAGGCCGAAGCTGGCGAGCCAGCGGTCCACGTCCTCGTGGGCTTCGTCCTTCGCCGGGTTGCGCAGACCCCGGCGCACCGCGAAGGCCACGTTCTGCCGCACGGTGAGGTGGGGAAAGAGGGCGTAGTCCTGGAACATGTAGGCCAGGTGGCGCTGCTGCGCGCTGCTGTGGATGCCGCGCTCGCTGTCTAACAGCACACGGCCGGCCACGGCGATGCGGCCGCGGTCGGGCGCCAGGATGCCGGCCACCATCTTGAGCGTCAACGTCTTGCCCGCGCCCGAGGGCCCGAACAGCACCACGCGCTGCGCGGACGAGCGAAAGGCGAGGTCCACGTCGAAGCGCGAATGGCCCTGGCGCAGGGTCTTCTGCAGGCACAGGTCCCAGATCATGGACAGGCCCTCATCGCGCCACCACCCGGCCCGGCACCAGCCGGCCCGCGCCCAGCAACACCGCCAGGCAGGTGATGGAGGTGACGATCACCAGGAAGTTGGCGGTGCCGTCCTGCCCGGCCTGCACCGCCTCGTAGACGGCGATGGACAGGGTCTGCGTCTTGCCGACGATGCTGCCCGCCACCATGAGCGTGGCGCCGAACTCGCCCAGCGCGCGCGCGAAGGCCAGCAACAGACCGGCGAGGATGCCGCGCCAGGCCAGCGGCAGCGTCACGCGAAAGAAGATCGGCCATTCGCCGAGGCCCAAGGTGCGCGCGGCGTCTTCGAGTTGCGGGTCCACCGTTTCGAAGGCGGCGCGCGCGGCCTTGAACACCAGCGGGAAGGCCACGATGGTGGCCGCGATGATGGCCGCCTCCACGGTGAAGATGAGGCGGATGCCGAAGTGCTGCAGCAGCCAGGCGCCGATCACGCCCTGGCTGCCGATGACCACCAGCAGGTAGTAGCCCAGCACGGTGGGCGGCATCACCAGGGGCAGGGTGAGCGCGGCGTCCAGCACGTCGCGGCCGGGGAATCGGTGGCGCGCCAGCGCGTAACCCACCGCCGTGCCCAGGAACAGGTTGAGCAGGGTGGCCCAGCCCGCCACCTTCAGGGTGAGGGCGAGGGGGATCCAGGCCTCGGCCATGACAGGCACCGCCGCGCGGCCTCAGGGCTTGCCGAAGCCGTACCTGGCCAGCACCGCCTGCGCCGGCGGCGTGAACAGGAACTCGATGAACTTCTCGCCCATGGCGGCGTTCGGGCCCGCGGGCAGCGACGCCACGGGGTAAAGAATGGGCTTGGGCGTGGGCACGGTGAGGGCGACCCTGACCTTGTCGGCCATCAGCGCGGCGTCGGTGGCGTACACGAAGCCCGCGTCGACCTCGCCACGCTGCACGTAGTCCAGGGCCTGTCGCACATTGGTGGCGCCGACCATCTTGGGCTCGATCGCGCCCCACAGGTTCGCGCCTTCGAGCACGCCCTTGGTGTAGCGGCCCACGGGCACGCTGGCGGGCAGGCCAATGGCGATGCGGGCGTAGGCGGGCTGGGTGAGGTCGGCCACCGCTTGGGGCGCCTTGGCGCTGGTGGCGGGCACGATGACCACCAGGCTGTTGGAGACGAAGTCGCGGCGCTGCGCGGGCTGGACGAGCTTCTGCGCCTGGGCCTGGTCCATGGTCTCCTGGTCGGCGCTGGCGAACACGTCGGCCGGCGCACCCTTGGCGATCTGCTGCAGCAGCACGCCCGAGGCCGCGAAGTTGAGCTGCACCTGGGTGCCGGGGTGGGCGGCTTCGAACAGCGGCGCGATGTCCTTGAAGGCGTTGGTCAGGCTGGCGGCGGCGGAGACGGTGAGGTCGGCGGCTTGCGCGGCGAGGGACAGGCCGGCGGCGAGGGCCAGGCCCAGGGGGCGGATCAGGCGGTGCTTCATGCGGTGGCTCGGTGAGGGTTTCGCTGTATTCGACTGAATATAGCGTATCGTTCACTTTGAACGACGCGGCGCGGCGCCGACGTTCTGTTTCCTGAACACCCGCGGGCCGACGACCCGCGCAAGTGCTTGATTCACAAGGGCCATGGCCCCCTGAACGCCCCGGCACGCCCCTTGCGCAAGAGCCGGCAGGGACTTCACCCCGCCAGCCCATGCCGCTCACCCTGCTCGTCCTCACCGCCCTGTTGTCCGCGCCCCTGCTGTGGGCGCTGCTGCGCTGGCGCGCGCCCCTGGCCGCGCTGGCCTGGCTGCTGCCGGCCGCGCTGTGCGCCGGCTTTGCCGGCCTGCTGCCCGAGGTGCTGGCCAGCGGCGCGCGCGTGGAGGTCAGGCCCTGGATTCCCAGCCTGGGCGTCGCCCTGGCGCTGCGCGCCGACGGCCTGTCGCTGCTGTTTGCGCTGCTGATCACCGGCATCGGCAGCTTCATCTTCCTGTACGCCGCGCGCTACCTCGCGGGGCACGCGGACATTGCGCGCTTCTTCGCGCGGCTCACGCTCTTCATGGGCGCGATGCTGGGCGCGGTGCTGGCCGACGACCTGATCGCGCTGCTGGTGTTCTGGGAGCTCACCAGCCTGGCGTCCTTCCTGCTCATCGGCTTCGCGCCCGAGCAGGCGGCCTCGCGGCGCGCGGCCCAGCAGGGCCTGCTGATCACCGTGGGCGGCGGGCTGGCGCTGCTGGCCGGCGCCATTCTGCTGGGGCAGGCCGCGGGCACGTTCCGGCTCTCGGAAATCCTGGCCATGGACGGGCTCGCTTCGCATCCGAACGCGGCCTGGGTGATCGCGCTGGTGGCGCTGGGCGCCTTCGCCAAGTCGGCCCAGGTGCCGCTGCACGCCTGGCTGCCCAACGCCATGGTGGCGCCCACGCCGGTGTCGGCCTTCCTGCATTCGGCCACCATGGTCAAGCTGGGCGTGTACCTGCTGGCGCGCCTGAACCCGGTGTACGGCGAGCATGCGCTGTGGACCGGCCTGCTGCTCACGGCCGGCCTGGCCACCATGCTCACCGGCGCGCTGCTGTCGCTGCGCGAGACCGACCTCAAGCGCGTGCTGGCGTATTCGACGGTGGTGTCGCTGGGCACCCTGGTCACGCTGATCGCGCTGCCGCACCCGCTGGCGGCCACGGCCATGGTGGCCTTCCTCATCGTGCACGCGCTCTACAAGGCCTGCCTCTTCATGGTGGCGGGCATCGTGGACCACGAGGCCGGCACGCGCGACAGCACGCGCCTGGGCGGCCTGGCGCGGCGCATGCCGCTGACGGCGGCCACGGCGCTGCTGGCCGGCCTGTCCATGGCCGGGCTGCCGCCCTTCGTGGGCTTCGTGGCCAAGGAACTGGTGTACGAGGCCCAGCTCAGCGGCAGCGCGTCCTGGCTGCCGGTGGCGGTGGCCATCGTGGCCAATGCGGTGATGGTGGCGGTGGCCGGCGTGGTCACGGTGCGCGCGTTCTGGGGACCGCTGCGCCCCACGCCCCACACGCCGCACGATCCGCCACTGGCCATGGGCCTGGGCCCCGCGCTGCTGGCCGCGCTGGGTCTGCTGCTGGGCCTGGCGCCCGGGCTGGCCGGCGATCTGGTGCAGGCCGCCGCGAGCGCCGTGGCCGGCCACGCCACCGCGGCCACCCTGTCGCTGTGGCACGGCCTCACGCCCATGCTGGCGCTGAGCGCCTTCACCCTGGCCCTGGGCCTGGCGATCTACCGCGGCTGGGAGCGCCTGCACCGCGCGCTGGCGGCGCGCGAGGCCATCGCCACCCACGGCCCCGACGCGGCCTACGACCGCGCCATGGCCGCGCTGCAGCGTCTGGCCCTGTGGCAGACGCGGGCCATTCAGTCGGGCAGCCTGCGCCGCTACCTGGGCGCCACGCTGGTGGTGGTGGGCGGGGCGGTGGGCCTGACGGCGTTCGCGCGCGGCGCGCTGGCCTGGCCCAGCCCGGACGGTGCGGCATCGCTGTACGCGCTGCTGCCGGCGCTGCTCCTGCTGGCGGCCTGGGCCGTGGTGCGGGCGCGCGGCTTCCTGCGCGGCGTGGTGGCGGCGGGCATGGTGGGCTTCGGGCTGGCGCTGGTGTTCCTGTTCCATGGCGCGCCAGACCTGGCGTTCACCCAGTTCTCGGTGGAAGCGGTGGCCATCGTGGTGCTGCTGGCCGTCGTGGGGCGTTTGCCCTTCGCGCGCGAGGACGCGCGCACCGCGCCGCAGCGCCGGGTGGACGCGGCCATCGCCATCGGCTTCGGCGCGGTGGCCTCGCTGCTGCTGCTGTCGGTGCTGGCCACGCCCTTCGATGAGCGCCTGTCCGACTTCTTCCGCGCCGCGAGCGTGCCCGAGGCGCATGGCCGCAACCTGGTGAACGTGATCATCGTGGACTTCCGCGCCCTGGACACGCTGGGCGAGATCACGGTGCTGGCGCTGGCCGCGCTGGCGGCGGCGGCGGTGCTGGCGGGCACGCGGCGCTCGCGGGCCACCGACGCCGCCCACGAAGAGGAGGGCGCGGCATGAACTCCCCCATCCTGAACGTGGCCGGGCGCCTGCTCCTGCCGCTGGCCCTGCTGTTCTCGCTGTACCTGCTCTGGCGCGGCCACAACGCGCCCGGCGGCGGTTTCGTTGGCGGGCTGGTGGCGGCGGCTGGCTTCACGGTGCACGCGCTGCCGCGCGGGCGCGCGGCCCTGCTGAAGGCGCTGCACTGGCCACCGGCCTCGATCGCTGGTGGCGGTCTCTTGCTGGCGCTGGTGTCCGGCCTGCCCGCGCTGTTTCTGCAGACGCCCTTTCTCACGCACCAGTGGCAGTTCTGGGACAACGGTCTCGCGCTGGGCACGGCGCTGGTGTTCGACATCGGCGTGTACCTCGCGGTGCTGGGCTCGGTGTGCGCGTTTGTGGGTTACTACCTGGGGGAGGGCGCGGATGTCTGAGCGTTGCTCTCGTGAAGCTTCTTCTGCTCGAAGGGCAATGGGCTTGGGGGGCCAGGGCTCAGGCTGGAGCGGTCGGCTCTGCGAGCCGACTCCCTTGCGCTGCTCGGCTTGGGGCAGTGCGGCGGAACTCGCTGCGTGGGCTTCGCCCACTCCGCTCAAACAGCCGCCGCCAATCAGTTCACGAAGCGCGCTGCGCGCGCCTGCCCCAAGCCTGCGTTGCTCAGCGCCCCAGACATCGCCCCAGCCCCCCAAGCCCATTGCCCTTCAAGCCCACCACCGTGTGGACACGCGCCGGTTCATCAAGCCCGCGAACAACGAGAACACGAGATGGAAACCCTCTACGCCCTGAGCTTCGGCGCCCTGCTGGCCGCCGCGCTGTACCTGCTCATGTCGCGCCAGCTGCTGCGCATGGTGCTGGGCCTGCTGCTGCTCGGCAATGCGGTGAACCTGGCCATCTTCGTCGCCGGCCGGCTGTCGTCGAACACGCCACCCCTGGTGCCCGAGGGCGCCCTGGCCATCGCCACCAGCGCCAACCCCCTGCCGCAGGCGCTGATCCTCACCGCCATCGTCATCTCCTTCTCGCTCGTCGCCTTCACCGTGGTGCTGTTCGAGCGCGCCCACCGCGCCCTCGGCACCCTGGACCCCGACGCCATGCGCGAGGCCGAGCCGCGCAGCGAGGCCGCGCCATGAGCCTGATGACGCCCCACCTGCTGCTCACCCTGCCCGTGGCCATCCCCCTGGCCACGCTGGCCCTGTGCGCCCTGCTGCAGTCCAGGCCCGCGTTGCAACGCGCCATCAGCCTGCTCGGCAGCGCCGGCCTCTTGGTCGCCAGCGGCCTGCTGCTGCGCGCCGTGCTCGACGGCCGCGTGCTCGCCACCCAGTTCGGCAGCTGGGCCGCGCCCTTCGGCATCAGCTTCGTGGCCGACCGCTTCGCCGCCGCCATGGTGGTCATCACCGGCCTCATGGCCGTGGCGGTGTCGGTCTACGCGCTGGCCAGCGGCGCCAAGGAACGCGAGCGGGCCTGGTTCCATCCGCTGTACCACGGCCTGCTGCTGGGCGTCACCGGCGCCTTCCTCACGGGCGACATCTTCAACCTCTACGTCTGGTTCGAGATCATGCTGATCGCGTCCTTCGGCCTGCTGGTGCAGGGCGGCACGCGCGCGCAGCTCGACGCGGGCGTGAAGTACGTGGTGCTCAACCTGCTGGTCACCACGCTGTTCCTGCTGGGCGTGGGCCTGCTCTACGGACTCACGGGCACGCTCAACATGGCGGACCTGTCGCTGGCCCTGCCCGAGGTGCGCAACCAGGGCCTGGTGGCCACGCTGGCGCTGCTGTTCCTGCTGGCCTTCGGCGCCAAGGCGGCGGTGTTCCCGCTGTTCTTCTGGCTGCCGGCGGCCTACCACACGGCCAGCGCGCCGGTGGTGGCGATCTTCGCGGCCCTGCTCACCAAGGTGGGCGTGTACGCCATCCTGCGCTGCTTCACGCTGGTGTTCGGCGGCACGCTGGACTTCATCGGCCCCATCGTGGGCGCGCTGGCGGCGCTGACCATGGTCACGGGCGTGCTGGGCGCGGCGGCGCACTACGACGTGCGGCGCATCCTGTCCTTCCACATCATCAGCCAGATCGGCTACATGCTGGTGGGCCTGGCCGTGGCCACGCCGCTGGCCATCGCGGGCGCGGTGCTCTATGTGCTGCACCACATCGTGGTGAAGGCCAACCTGTTCCTGATCGCGGGCGCGCTCCGCCTGGCCGGCGGCTCGTACGAGCTCAGGCGCATCGGCGGCCTGCACCGCAGCGCGCCGCTGCTGGCCCTGCTGTTCGTGGTGCCCGCGCTGTCGCTCGCGGGGCTGCCGCCGCTGTCCGGTTTCTGGGCCAAGTTCCTGGTCATCCGCTCCAGCCTGGAGGCTGGTCACGCGGTGCTGGCCGCGGTGGCGCTGGTGGTGGGCGCGATCACGCTGTACTCCATGCTCAAGATCTGGAACGAGGCCTTCTGGAAGGCGCCGAGCGAGCTGTCGATGCGTGCCGCGGGCGAATGGCGCGCACGCGGCGCGGCGCGCGCGGTGATGCTGCTGCCCATCGCCGCGCTGACCGCCATCACGCTGACGATCGGCCTGTGGGCCGAGCCCTTCGTGGACTTCTCCCTGCGCGCGGCCGAGCAGATGCTGGGCCGCGAAGCCTATGTCCAGGCCGTGCTGGGCGCCGCCACGCCCGCACCGGCCCCCATGCCCCCCTTGCCCGAAGGAGCCGCCCCATGAAACCTCTGCTGCGCCGCGCGCGCGCCTGGCTGGTGCTGTCCGGCCTGTTCGCGCGCGAACTCGCTCTGTCGGTGAACGAGGTGCTGCGCGCCGTGCTGCGGCCTTCGCGCGTGCAGCGCAGCGGCATCGTCGCCGTGCCGCTGAGCCTGCAGGGCGACACCGCCATCGCGCTGCTGGCCAACCTGGTGACGCTCACGCCGGGCACCACCAGCCTGCACCTGTCCGAGGACAGGGGCGTGCTCTACGTGCACGCCATGAACCTGAGCGACGACACGGTCGCGCAAATCCAGAGCGGCTTCGAGCGCCGCGTGAAGGAGTGTCTGGAATGAACCCCACCCTGTTCGATGGCGTGCTGACGCTCAGCGCGCTGCTGCTGGCGGGCGCGGTATTGGCCGCGGGCGTGCGCATCGTGCGCGGACCGGCCGCCGCCGACCGCGTGATCGCGCTGGACATGCTGGGCCTGATCGGCGTGGCCGCCGCCGGGCTGGCCGCATTGGTGGCGGACGCGCCGGCCTTCGTGGACATCGCCCTGGGCGTGGCGCTGGTGGGCTTCCTGGCCACCGTGGCCTTCGCCGGCTTCATCGCGCGCGCCGCGCGGCCCACCGAGGAGGAACGGCCATGAGCGGGTGGATCGGATCGGCGCTGCTGCTGGGCGGCGCGCTGCTGTGCCTGCTCGCGGCGCTGGGCGTGCTGCGCCTGCCCGACTTCTTCATGCGCATGCACGCGGCCACCAAGGCCGGCGTGGCCGGCAGCGGGCTGGTGCTGCTGGGCGTGGCGGCGCTGCACGGCGACACGGCGACCTGGGTCAAGGCCGCGCTGGCGGTGCTGTTCCTGCTGCTCACCACGCCGGTGGCGGGCCACCTCATCGGCCGCGCGGGCTATGTGAGCGGCGTGCCCTTGTGGCGCGGCACGCGCGAGGACGCGCTGCGCGGCGTGTTGCCGCGCGGCGGCCTGGACGAGCAGGGTCCCGCGGACGCGGCGCCGGTCCGGCGCGTGGTGCTGGCGCTGGCCGCCGGGCCGCACGTCGACGCCGCCATCGCGCAGTCGGTGGCGCTGGCGCGGCGCCACGGCGCCGAGCTGTGCGGCGTGGCGGTGATCGACCTGCCGCGCCTGCAGAACGTGGGGCCGGTGCCGATCGGCGCGGGCTGGCACGCGCAGCGCCTGCGCGAGCACCGCATCGCCCAGGCCCGCCACGCGGCGGCCGACGTGATCGAGCGCTTCGAATCCGCCGCCCGCGCCAGCGGCCTGGCCTGGTCGGCGCGGCTGGAAGAGGGCCGCCCGCACACCGTGCTGCGCGCCTGCTGCGACGACGCCACCGTGCTCGCGGTGGCCGCCGAGGGCTGGTTCGACCAGGGCGTGCTGGACCTGCGCGTGGACGTGGCCAGCCGCCTGGACCTGGCGGGCCTGCGGCCGCCGCGCGTGCTGCGCTGAGCGCGGGCCTACGATCGGGGGCTCCATGCCCCGATCGCCCATGACCCGCTGGATCCACCGCTTGCCCATGACCGCGCGCCTGTCCCTCGCGGTCGTCGCCGTCATCCTGGTCACGGCGCTGGGCACCACGCAGATCGCCATGCAGGGCCTGCTGCGCCAGGTGGAGCGCCAGATCGAGCGCACCGGACAGATCTACCTCGACGGCCTGGCCGCCGCGCTGCTGCCGCCGGTGATCGCCAACGACGCACCCGGCATCCAGCGCGCACTCGACGAAGCCCTGCGCATGCACCAGGGCCTGGTGGACCGGCACCTGTTTCTGCTCGACACGGACGGCCGCATCCTGGCGCGCGCCGACCGCGTGGGCCTGCCCGAGGCGCCGCTGCCCAAGGCCATCGCCGAGGACACACGCGGCGACAAGATCGATACGAACGACGGCAGCTACTGGGTGTGGCGCCCGCTCAGCGACGACCGCCTGTTGGCCGGCGAACGCGCGGGCGCGCTCACCGTCGTGGCCAACCTGGACCTGGCCGACTACGTGGCCGAGCGCCAGCGCCTGTGGTGGCGCGTGGTGGTGTTCAACCTGGGCCTGGGCACGGTCTGCGCGCTGCTGGGTGTGTTGGTGATGCGCCGGCTGCAGCGCCCGCTGGACCTGCTCACGCGCCACCTGCAGCGCACCGGCGAGGCCGGGCCCGAGCCAGTGGCCGAGACGCTCATCCCGCCCCACGACGGCGAGAACGCGCGGCTGCTGCGCGCCTACAACCGCATGGCCGGCGCCGCGCGCGAGCGCGAGGCCCTGATCGCGCGCCTGGCCGAGCAGGAGCGCGAGGCCGTGCTGGGCCGCCTGTCGGCCACGCTGGCGCACGAGGTGCGCAACCCGCTGGCCGGCGTGCTCACCGCCGTCGACACGCTGCGCCGCTTCGGCGACCGCCCCGCGGCGCGCGCCGAGGCGCTGGACTTCATGGAACGCGGCCTGCGCGCGATCGGCGGCGTGGTCGACGCCACCCTGGCCACGCACCGCCCCAGCGCCAAGGAGCCCGCCTTCGACCCGCGCGACCTGCAGGACGTGCAGCGCCTGCTGGCGCCGCAGGCGCGCCGCGCGGGCGTGGCGCTGGTGCTCGAATCCCGTTTGAGCGAGGCCGTGCCGCTGGCCGGCGGCGAGGTGCGCCAGGTGCTGCTGAACCTGCTGCTCAACGCCATCCAGGCCTCGGCCCAGGGCGCGCGCGTGACGCTGCGCTGCGAGCCGCGCGAGGACCACCTGTGGCTGGAGGTGGCCGACGAGGGCGCGGGCCTGCCGGGGCCGCTGGCCGCCAGCCTGGAGCGGGGCGAGGCCCCCGCGCCGGGCGCCGGCCTGGGCGTGGCCGTGGTGGTGCGCCTGGTGCAGCGCCTGCGTGGGCGCGTGGCGGTGCAGGCACACTCGGGCCGGGGCACGCGCATCACGCTCGAGCTGCCGTTCGACGGCGGCGGCCCCGCCGACCCACCGCCCGCGCCATGACCCACGCCCCCCCCACCATCCACGTGCTGCTGATCGAGGACGACGCCGTGCTCGGCGGCGCGCTGGTGCAGCGCCTGCGGCTGGAGGGCTTCGAGGTGGTCCACGCCAGCGACGGCGCGCAGGCCCTGGCCGCGCTGCGCCGCGCGCGGCCCGACTTCGTGCTCAGCGACATCCGCCTGCCCGACGGCTCGGGCGAGGCGCTGTACCGCCGCGCGCTGCCCTACCTGGGGCGCACGCCCATCGTCTTCGCCACCGCCTTCGCCGACGTCGGCCAGGCCGTGCGCCTGGTGCGCGCGGGCGCCGACGACTACCTCACCAAGCCCTTCGATGTCGACGCACTGGTCGAGCGCATCCGCGCCCTGGTGCCCGCGGCCGGCGGCGACGGGCCGGCGCTGGGTTTCGGCCTGTCGCCCGCCACCGAGCGCCTGGCGGGCGACCTGGAGCGGCTGGCCGCGCGCGACGTGCCGGTGCTGCTGCTGGGCGAGACCGGCGTCGGCAAGGAGGTGGCGGCGCGCCAGCTGCACGAGCGCTCGGCGCGCGCGGGCGAGCCCTTCGTGGCGGTGAACTGCGGCGCGGTGCCGCGCGAACTGATGGAGAGCCAGTTCTTCGGCCACGAGCGCGGCGCCTTCACCGGCGCCAGCGGCGCGCACGCCGGCTGGTTCGAGGAGGCCGGCGGCGGCACCCTGTTCCTCGACGAGATCGGTGAACTCGACCCGCGCCTGCAGACCGCGCTGCTGCGCGTGCTGCAGGACGGCCATTTCCGCCGCCTCGGCGCGCGCCAGGACCAGCGCTTCCGCGGGCGGGTGGTGGCCGCCACCAACGCGGACCTGCGCGCGCGCATCGCCGAACGCAGCTTCCGCGAGGACCTGTACTACCGCCTGGCGGTGGTCGAGCTGCGCGTGCCGCCGCTGCGCGAGCGCCCGGACGAGGTGCTGCCGCTGGCGCGCGGCTTCCTGCGCCAGGCCGCCGAGCGCCAGGGCCTGGCGCCGCCCCCGCTGACGGCCGAGGCCGAGGCCGCGCTGCGCGCGCACGCCTGGCCCGGCAACGTGCGCGAACTGCGCAACCGCATCGAGCGCGCCATGGCCTTGAGCGAGGCACTGGCCCTGGGCGCGGCCGAGCTGTTCCCCGAGCGAGCGCTCGACGAGCCCGGGCCCGCGGCCACGCTGGCCGACGCGCGCGAGCGCGCCGAGCTGGCGCAGATCGAGCGCGCGCTGGAACAGTCGGGCGGGCGCCTGGCCGAGGCCGCGGCGAGCCTGGGCGTTTCGCGCACCACGCTGTGGAAGCGGCGCAAGAAGCTGCAGGGCGGCGACGGCGAGGGCGGCGCGGCCTGACACAGGGGAAACGCGCGCCCGGTTTTTTCGCGTGAGGGCCGCGGGCGTCCCCTAGACTTGGGCCATGTCCTTGTTTTTCCTGCTGATATTGCCCTTCGTGGGCTGCGTGGTCGCGGCGCTGCTGCCGACGAACGCACGCAACCTCGAATCGTCCTGGGCAGCGCTGGTGGCCCTGGGGGTGGCCATCCCGCTGGTCCTGATCTACCCCGAGGTGCGCGACGGCGCCGTGCTGATCGAGCGATTGAGCTGGCTGCCCGCCCTGGGCATCGACCTCATCGTGCGCATCGACGGCTTCGCCTGGATGTTCGCCATGCTGGTCAGCGCCATGGGCCTGCTGGTCATCGTCTACGCGCGCTACTACCTCTCGGCCGAAGACCCGGCGGCGCGCTTCTATTCGCTGCTGCTGGGCTTCATGGGCGCCATGCTGGGCGTGGTGCTCTCGGGCAACCTGGTGCAGCTGGTGGTGTTCTGGGAGCTCACCAGCGTCTTCTCCTTCCTGCTGATCGGCTACTGGACGCACCGCAAGGACGCGCGGCGCGGCGCACGCATGGCCTTCACCGTCACGGCCACCGGCGGGCTGGCGCTGCTGGCGGGCGTGCTGCTGCTGGGCCACATCGTGGGCAGCCTGGAGCTGGAGGTGGTGCTGGCGGCCGGCGAGCGCATCCGCGAGCACCCGCTGTACACGCTGGCGCTGGTGCTCGTCCTGCTGGGCGCGCTCACCAAGAGCGCGCAGTTCCCCTTCCATTTCTGGCTGCCGCACGCCATGGCCGCGCCCACGCCGGTGTCGGCCTACCTGCACTCGGCCACCATGGTCAAGGCCGGCGTCTTCCTGCTGGCGCGGCTGTGGCCGGCGCTGGCGGGCACGCCGGAGTGGTTCTGGATTGTTGGCGGCGCGGGCCTGGCCACGCTGCTGCTGGGCGCCTACGCGGCCATGTTCCAGAACGACCTCAAGGGCCTGCTGGCCTATTCCACCATCAGCCACCTGGGCCTGATCACGCTGCTGCTGGGTCTCAACAGCCCGCTGGCCGCGGTGGCGGCGGTCTTCCACATGATGAACCACGCGACCTTCAAAGCCTCGCTGTTCATGTCGGTGGGCATCATCGACCACGAGACCGGCACGCGCGACATGCGCCGCCTGGACGGCCTGTTCCGCTCCATGCCCATCACCGGCACCCTGGCCATCGTGGCCTGCGCGGCCATGGCGGGCGTGCCGCTGCTCAACGGCTTTCTCTCCAAGGAAATGTTCTTCGCCGAGACGGTGTTCGTGAGCGCCAGCCCGGTCATCGAATATGGCCTGCCCGCGCTGGCCACGCTGGCCGGCGTGTTCGCGGTGGTGTATTCGCTGCGCTTCGCGCACGACGTGTTCTTCGGCGCGCCGCCCGACTGCCCGCGCCAGCCGCACGAGCCCGTGCACTGGATGCGCGTGCCGGTGGAGCTGCTGGTGCTGGCCTGCATCGTGGTGGGCACGCTGCCGGCCTGGTCCGTGGGGCCGCTGCTGGCCATGGCCGCCACGCCGGTGGTGGGCGGCGACCTGCCGGCGTACAGCCTGGCGGTCTGGCATGGCTTCAACACGCCGCTGGTGATGAGCCTGATCGCCACCGGCGGCGGCGTGGTGGCCTACCTGCTGTTCGGCCAGTGGCTGAAGCGGCGCGACAGCATCCGCGCACCGGGCCTGCTGGGGCTGGACGGGCGCGCCGTGTTCGACAGCGCCCTGACCGGGCTGACCCGGCTGGCGCGTTGGCTGCAGCGCCTGCTGGGCACGCAGCGGCTGCAGCCGCAGCTGTTCTGGATGGTGCTGATCGCCGGCCTCGCCGGCCTGGGCTCGGCCCTGGTGGTGCCGCTGAGCTGGGGCGACCGCCCGCGCATCCCGGCCACGCCCGGCTTCGTGCTGCTGTGGGCGATCGGCGTGACCTGCGCCGTCGGCGCCGCGTGGCAGGCCAAGTTCCACCGCCTGGCGGCGTTGATCATGCTCAGCGTCGTCGGCCTGTGCCTGTGCATCACCTTCGCCTGGTTCTCGGCGCCCGACCTGGCGCTCACCCAGCTCGCGGTCGAGGTGGTGACCACGGTGCTGTTCCTGCTGGGCCTGCGCTGGATGCCCAAACGCGTGCAGGAAGACGACCCGCTCTACCTGCGGCGCACCTTCTGGCGCCGCCGCCGCGACCTGGTGGTGGCGGTGCTGATCGGCGCCGGCCTGGCCGTTCTGTCCTACGCCATGCTCACGCGCACCGCGCCGATGTCGATCTCGCCCTTCTTCATCGACAACGCGCTGCCGCAGGGCGGCGGCACCAACGTCGTCAACGTGATGCTGGTGGACTTCCGGGCCTTCGATACGCTGGGCGAGATCACGGTGCTGGGGATCGTGGGCATCACCGTGTACGCGCTGCTGCGGCGCTTCCGCCCGCCGGTGGAGGTGATCGACCGCCCCGCGCAGCAGCGCGCGGTGCCGCAGCACATCGAAAGCGACCTGGTCACGCGCGAGGACGGCGACACGCCGCAGCGCTACCTGGAGGTGCCCGCCGTGCTGGTGCGCCTGCTGCTGCCGGTGGCCGCGGTGTTCGCCTTTCACCTCTTCATGCGCGGCCACAACGAGCCGGGCGGCGGCTTCGTCGCCGGCCTGGTGGTGGCCATCGCCTTCATCGCGCAGTACATGGTGAGCGGCACGCGCTGGGTGGAAGACCGCATGCGCCTGGTGCCGCCGCGCTGGATCGCCTTCGGCCTGGCCGTGGCACTGGCCACCGGCCTGGGCTCGCTGGCGCTGGGCTACCCCTTCCTCACCACGCACACCGCGCACCTGACCTGGCCGCTGGTGGGCGAGGTGCACGTTCCCAGCGCGGCGCTGTTCGACCTCGGCGTGTTCACGGTGGTGGTGGGCTCCACGCTGCTGCTGCTCACGGCCATCGCCCACCAGTCGCTGCGCGCGCGCCGCCAGCAGGCGGCGCAGGAAGACGACGACGCCGGGCAGGCGCAAGAGAAAGGAGCCCCCTGATGGAACTGATCGTCTCGATCGCCATTGGCGTGATGGCCGGCGCGGGCGTCTGGCTGGTGCTGCGGCCGCGCACCTTTCAGGTGCTGATCGGCCTGTCGCTGCTGTCGTACGCCGTCAACCTGTTCATCTTCAGCGTGGGCAGCCTGTCGGTGGACGCCGAACCCATCGTGCGCCCCGGCCTGCCGGCCGACCTGCAGCACTACACCGACCCGCTGCCGCAGTCGCTGGTGTTGACGGCCATCGTCATCGGCTTCGCCACCACGGCGCTGTTCCTGGTGGTGCTGCTGGCGCTGCGCGGCCTGTCCGGCGGCGACCACGTCGATGGCCGGGAGGAGGGCCCATGAACGCCGCACGACCGCTCGAAGGGGGGCGCACCGCAATGCGCCGCGCGGGGGTGATCCGATGATCGCCGCCACCGAACACCTGCTGGTGGCGCCCGTGTTGCTGCCGCTGGGCACGGCCGCGCTCATGCTCATGCTGGGCGAGGGCCGCCGGCGCACCAAGGCCGCGATCAACACCGCCTCCACCGCGCTGGGCCTGGCGCTGGCGATCTGGCTGCTGCTGCGCGTGCAGGCCGGCGGCCCGGCCGCCTTTGGCGTCTATCTGCCGGGCAACTGGCCGGTGCCTTTCGGCATCGTGCTGGTGGCCGACCCGCTGGCCGCCTTCATGGCGGTGCTGGCGGGGGCGGTGGGCCTGGCCGCGCTGCTCTATGCCCTGGCGCGCTGGCAGCACGCGGGCGTGTACTTCCACGTGCTGTTCCAGCTGCAGCTGATGGGCCTGTACGGCGCCTTCCTCACGGGCGACCTGTTCAACCTGTTCGTGTTCTTCGAGGTGCTGCTGGCCGCCAGCTACGGCCTGCTGCTGCACGGCGGCGGCATCGCGCGCGTGCGCGCCGGCCTGCACTACATCGCCATCAACCTGTTCGCCTCGCTGCTGTTCCTCATCGGCGTGGCCTTGCTGTATGGCGTCACGGGCACGCTGAACATGGCCGACATCGCCGACAAGCTCAGCCTGGTGGCCGATCGCGACCGCGGCCTGCTACACGCGGGCGCGGCCATCCTGGCCATCGCCTTCCTGGCCAAGGCCGCGCTGTGGCCGCTCAACTTCTGGCTGCCGCCGGCCTACGGCGCGGCCAGCGCGCCGGCGGCCGCGGTGTTCGCCATCCTCACCAAGGTGGGCGTGTACGCCGTGCTGCGGCTGTGGACGCTGTGCTTCCCCGCCGACGCCGGCAGCTCGGCCGGCTTTGGCGGCACGGTGCTGATCTGGGGCGGCCTGGCCACCCTGGCCTTCGGCGCCATCGGCATGCTGGCCTCGCAGCAGCTCAACCGGCTGGCCGGATTCAGCGTGATCGCGTCCTCCGGCACCTTGGTCGCGGCCATCGGCTTCGACGCGCCCGCGCTCAGCAGCGGGGCGCTGTTCTACCTGGCCAGCTCCACCCTGGCCGGCTGCGCGCTGTACCTGCTGGTGGAGCTGCTGGAGCGCGCGCGCCAGGTGCCGGAGGGCCCGGAGGACTGGGACGACGGCAACTACGCGCTGCCCGCCTTCCTGGACGCCGAGCCGCCGCGCGGCATCAACCTCGACGACAACGAGGAAGAACTCATCGGCCGCGCCATTCCGGCCGCGCTGGCCTTCCTCGGCGTGGCCTTCACCCTGTGCGCCATGGTCATCGCCGGCCTGCCGCCGTTCTCGGGCTTCGTCAGCAAGCTGGCCATGCTGGGCGCGCTGCTGGAGCTGCGCGGCGCCGCCGCCTGGACGCTGTTCGCGCTGCTCATCGTGTCGGGCCTGTTCGCGGCCATTTCGCTCATGCGCGTGGGCATGCGCCACTTCTGGACCACGCAGGACCGGCCCGCGCCGCGCCTGCGCGTGGCCGAGACCCTGCCCATCGCCGCGCTGCTGGGCGCCGCCCTGCTGATGGTGGGCCAGGCCGAGACCGTGCTGGGCTACACCCGCGCCACGGCCGACTCGCTGCACGAGCCGCAGCGCTACATCGACGCGGTGCGCGGCGCGATCACCGTGCCGCACCCCAGCGTTCGCGGAGGCACGCCATGAAGCGCCTCACCGATGCAGCGCCGCCCGCGGCCCCGAAGCGGGCGCCTTCGGGCGTCCGGGCGGCGATCCTGCCGTCCCCCTGGCTGTCGCTGGGCCTGTTCGGTGGCTGGCTGCTGCTCACACGCAGCCTGGGCTGGGGCCAGATCGGGCTGGGCCTGCTGGTGGCGGTGGTGGTGCCGCTGCTGATGGCGCCGCTGCGCCCCACGCCCGGCCCGCTGCGGCACTGGGGCACGCTGATCCGCCTCATCCTGCGCGTGGGCGGCGACGTGGTGCGCTCGGCGATCGACGTGGCGCTGGGCGTCGCGCGCTCGCGGCGCGAACCGCCGCGCGGGCGCTTCGTGGTGATCCCGCTGGACCTGCGCAACGTGCACGGCCTGGCGGCGCTGTCCATGATCACCGCCGTCATCCCCGGCACCGTGTGGTGCGAACTCGCGCCCGACTGCGCGGCGCTGCTGCTGCACGTGTTCGACCTGGACGACGAGGCGGCCTTCATCGCCCACTACAAGGCCGACTACGAACTGCCCCTGAAGGAGGTTTTTGGATGAGCAAGGCACGGCCGCCCGAAGGGGCCCGCACCGCGGCGCGCTGCGCGGAGGTGTCCCCATGAGTTCCCTGCTGACGATGGCGATCACCGCCACGGTGGTGATGTACCTGCTGGCCATGGGCCTGGGCCTGGCGCGGCTGCTGCGCGGCCCCAGCGCGCAGGACCGCGTGCTGGCGGTCGACTTTCTCTACGTGGTGGGCATGCTGGTGATGCTGGTGCTGGCCATTCGCTACGACAGCGACATGTACTTCGAGGGCGCGCTGCTGATGGTGCTGTTCGGCTTCGTCGGCTCGGTGGCGCTGGCCAAGTTCCTGCTGCGCGGGGAGGTCATCGAATGAGCGCCGCCGACATCCCCCCCTGGACCGAGATCCTGGTCGCCGCGCTGCTGCTGGCCAGCGGCGTGGTGGTGCTGGTGGCGGCGCTGGGCCTGTGGCGCCTGCCCGACTTCTTCCTGCGCATGCACGCGCCGGCGCTGGCCTCCACGCTGGGGGCCTGGATCGTCACGCTGGCGTCCATCGTGCACTTCACCGCGCACGCCGAGGGCCTGGCCCTGCACGTGTGGCTGATCATCATCGTGCTGTCCATCACCGCGCCGGTCACCACCATCGTGCTGGCGCGCGCGGCGCTGTTTCGCCGCCGCCAGGCCGGCGACCCGCTGCCTCCCCCATTGGCGGGACGGCGCTGACCGGGCGCGCCCGGCTTCAGCGCAGAATCGCGACCCATGGCACTCGACGATCCCGACGGCACCCCCCAGCGCCTGGCGCTGGGCTCGGGGCTGGACGCCCTGCCCACCGAGCTGCACCGCCTGGTGCTCACGCTCAACCTGGCCGACGGCAGCGGCGAGGGCCTGGGCCGCTGCGTGGAAGACCTGCTGCACCTGTCGGACAACACCATCCGCGTGGAGCAGCTCACCGCGGGCGTGTACTTCGCCTTCAGCGGGCTGGACCGCGACCCGCGCCAGGTGCACACCATCCCCGAGTGCCGCGACATGCTGCGCGCCCTGCACGAGCGCTGGCCGTACTGGCTGCACTTCCTGGCGCCGGTGCCCGAGCTGTGGACGGTGCTGCTGCTGTGCCTGCTGCCGCTGGGGCCGGGCGTGCGCCTGCCCAACGGCCGCATCGGCCACGAGCTGGACCGCAAGGCCCTGAAGAACCTGATGCTGGACCTGACGATCGCCCTCAACGACCTGCACGAGCAACACAAGGTGAAGCTGGCCGACCGCCAGCGCATCTTCAAGGCCGCGATGCACGCGATCGAGCAGGCGACCGGCTCGCGGGTCTGAGCCCCCCGGGCCGCGCGCTCAGTCCAGCGGCAGATCGAAGTGCATGACGTCCTCGCGCGCACCGAGCTTGGTGTACAGCGCGATCGCGGGCTCGTCGCCGTGGTCGGCCTGCACGTACACCACCCAGGCCCCGCGCTCGCGCGCGATGGCGCGCAAATGGTCGATGAGTTGCGTGGCGATGCCCCGGCGGCGCTGGGCCTCGGCCACCGCCAGGTCGTACAGGTAGACCTCGCGGCGGCGGCGTTCCAGCTTGTCGAGCTCGTAGGCCACCAGGCCACCCACCACCGTTTCGCCATCGAGCGCCACCAGTGCGATCAGGCCAGGGCGGCCCAGGGCCTCGCGCGCCCAGGCTTCGTCGGGCGGGGCGCCCGTGTAGGTCTCGTCGTCGCCAAAGGCCACGGCGAACATCGCGTTCAGGCGCAACAGCAGGGCGTGGTCCTCCGGTCCGAGCCGGCGCAGGGTGGGGGCCGCCATCTCAGGCCCCCGCCGCCTGGGCGTGGCAGGCGCAGGCCTCGCCGTGCGCGGCCGACACCAGCTCGTCCAGGATGCCGCAACTCGAGCCGTCCTCGCCGTCCTGGCAGCGCTCGCGCAGGCGCAGCAGCTGCTTTTCGAGCGCGCGCAGGCTCTTGAGCCGGGCGCGCACGCGCGCCAGTTGCTCGTCCACCAGGCCATCCACGTGGCGGCAGTGCGAATCGGGGTCGTCCAGGAAACCCAGCAGGCGCTGCACGTCGGCCAGGGGCATGTCCAGCGCGCGGCAGTGGCGGATGAAGGCCAAACGCTCCAGGTGCTCGGTGGCGTAGTCGCGGTAGCCGTTGTCGCGCCGCGCGGGCTCGGGCAGCAGGCCCTGCTTCTCGTAGTAGCGGATGGTTTCGATGTCGACGCCGGTGGCGCGGGAGAGGTCCTTGATCTGCATGGCCGGGCTCCTGGAGGCAGTGTGGCGGGCGGTGGCCGACACTGTAGCCACTTCAGGGTCGATTGGGGCATTTCAAGGCCCCGCGGGCGCTCTGGTCCAATCGGGACCGGCCCTTCGCACCCGGTCCCGATGAAAACCCTGCTGCTCTATACCGCCACCGCCCTGGCCGGAATCCTCGGCCGCTTCCTGCCCCTGCTGTGGCTGCGCCAGCAGGCCGCCGGCTGGTGGGCGCTGCCGCTGGCGGGCGTGGCGCTGATCGCGTTCCCGCCGCGCTGAGGCCACACGCGCGCCAAAGGGCGGCGGCGGGCCTTTGGCATGATGGGCCCAGTGCGGCGCCCTTTTGCCGCGAAGGACCTTGGCATGAACCACCCCATCGTGATCGTCGGCGGCGGCGCCGGCGGCCTGGAACTCGCCTGCAAGCTGGGCCGCCAGCTTGGCCCCGAGCGCGTGACCCTGGTCGACCGCCAGCTCTTCCACATCTGGAAGCCCTCGCTGCACGAGGTGGCCGCCGGCACGCTGGACATCCACCAGGAGGGTCTGTCGTACGAGATGCTGGCGCACGACAACCGCTTCACCTTCTGCCTGGGCGCGTTCAAGGGCCTGAACGCCGGGCAGCGGCTGATCACCGTGGACGCGGTGCGCGACGAGCACGGCGAGCTGCTCATCCCCGAGCGCACGCTGGTTTATGGCCAGCTGGTGCTGGCGCTGGGCAGCACCGCCAACCATTTCAACGTGCCCGGCGCGGCCGAGCACACCATGTCGCTCAACCAGCCGGCCGACGCCGAGCGTTTCCGCCAGCGCATGCTCAAGCTGCTGACGGCGGCCGAGCTGCGCAAGAGCGCGGGCGTGGAGGCGGCGGTGCGCGTGGTCATCATCGGCGGCGGCGCCACCGGCGTGGAGCTGGCGGCCGAGCTGCGCGAGGCCAGCCAGGTGCACACGCGCTACGGCTTTCGCCGCCTCGACGGCCTGCGCGACGTGCAACTCACCCTGATCGAGGGCGCGGACCGCATCCTGGCGCCGCTGCCGGAGCGCGTGTCGGCCTCGGCCACGGCCCTGTTGCGCGAACGCGCGGTGAACGTGGTCACGTCCTGCCGCGTGGCCGGCGTGACGCCCGACGCCGTGACCGACACCGAGGGCCGGAGCTTTCCCGCCGACCTGGTGGTCTGGGCCGCGGGCATCAAGGCGCCGGCGCTGCTGGGCGAGCAGGGCCTGCCGGTCACTCGATCAGGCCAGGTGGAGGTGGAACCTGACCTGCGCGTGAAGGGCCAGGAGGCCATCCATGCCCTGGGCGATTGCGCGGCCTGCGCCCTGCCGGGCGGCGGCCTGGTGCCGCCGCGCGCGCAGGCGGCGCACCAGCAGGCCAGCTACCTGGCCAAGCGCCTGCGCCAGCTGGCCGAAGGCCGTCCACCCAGCCCGACGCCGTACCGCTACCACGACCACGGTTCGCTGGTGTCGCTGGGCACCCAGAGTTCGGTGGGCAGCCTCATGGGCAAGCTGTTCGGCCCGAGCTGGTTCGTTCAGGGCCTGCTGGCGCGGGTGATGTACACCAGCCTGCACCTGATGCACCACCAGGCGGTGTTGGGCACGGCGCGCACGGCCACGCTGGCGGTGGCGCGCTTCCTGGTGAAGCGGGCGACACCGCTGGTGAAGCTGCACTGAGCGGTGGGGCGGCGCTCAGGCGCTGCGCTTGAACATCGCCAGCAGGCCGCCCGCGACCACGAACAGCGTGCCGAACACGCGGTTGAGCGCGCGGATGTGCGCGGTCGACTTGAGCGTGCGCAGCAGGCGCGCGGCCAGCGCCGTGTAGCCGGCCATCACCACCAGGTCGGTGAAGCCCAGGGTCAGACCAATCACCAGGTACTGCGGCGCCAGCGGCTGCGCCAGGTCGAGGAACTGCGGCACCACGGCCAGCAGGAAGACGGTGCCCTTGGGGTTGAGCGCGTTGATGATCCAGCCGCGCGCGATGAGGTCGCGCGCGCGCCGGCTGGTGGCCGCCTCATCGCCGCTGGCCAGGGGCCGCGCGGGCGCGCGCCATTGCTGGATGCCCAGCCACACCAGGTAGGCCACGCCGGCCCATTTGACGACCAGGAAGGCCGTGCCGGACGCCGTGACCAGCGCGCCCAGCCCCACCGAGACCACCAGCATCTGCGTCCAGATGCCCAGCACCAGGCCCAGGGTGGTGAGGTAGCCGCGGCGGAAACCGTGCGAGAGGCCGGCGCTCATGGCGGCCACGGCACCCGCGCCCGGCGAGATGCTGATGGCCCAGGAGGCGGCGAAGAAGGCGAGCCAGGTGGCGAATTCCATGGTGGGTGCTCGGTGGGAAAGGCGAAGCCGGCAATGCTAGCGCCAGGCGGGCGGCCCCACGCCGCCGCGGGTCGCCGCCCGGGGCCCGATTCAGTGCAGGCGCAGCTTGAACTGCAGCACCACCGCGCCGTCCACGTCCTTCATCGAGGGAATGAGGCCCAGGTTGATACCGAAGCGCCGGCCTTCCAGGGAGGCCATGGGCAGGGCAGCGAAAAAGGTGCCGCCGCGCTTCATCGCCGGGTAGCCGTTCATGAGGCCGACCGCCGCGCCCAGCTTGACCGGGCCCAGGCTCCAGGGCTGCCAGTTGGCCGCCAGGTACTGGGAATGCTTGCCCACGCTGTTGTCGTAGACGCCGGCCATGTACGACAGCTCGGGCGAGGTGCGCCACTCGATGCCGAAGCCGAAGTTGCGCTCGTTGTGGTGCTTGCTGCGGTCGAAGTGGCGCGAAAAGCCGCCCACGTTGATCCAGATCTGGGCCGCCGGCGTGGCCGGCGCCGGAGGCGCTGCCTCATCCGGGGCGGCAAAGGCCAGCAGCGGCAGGCCCAGGGCCAGCAGCAGCACCGAACGGGCTGGGCACCGACCAGAAAAACGGGAGAAACGCACCCACATGGCTGACCTCGAACACGGCGGCTCCGGCGGAGCCCTGGCCATGTTCTCGGCCAATCAAGCGGTGCGCTGAATGCCGCCGATCGGGCGCTGTACGGCCCGACCGTGACATGCTGATGACTTTCTTGGTTTCAGCGGCGGCGCGGCGTCGCCGGACCGCGTCCTTCCAGGTGGCGGAAGTTGATGCGGCCCTTGGTCAGGTCGTAGGGCGACAGCTCCAGCGACACGCGGTCACCCGCGAGGATGCGGATGTGGTTCTTCTTCATCTTGCCGGCGGAATAGGCAATGAGCTGGTGCCCGTTGTCCAGGGTGACGCGAAAACGCGTGTCGGGCAGCACCTCGTTGACGATACCCATCATGTCGATCAGTTCTTCCTTGGCCATGCGGTTCCTTTCCAGAGACGGCCACGCGCCAACAAACCATCGCGCGACCGCCGGGCGGCCACGGGGCAGGGGTGCGTGAAAAAGGCCATCAGGGCGATGGCCAGCGGCAGGCCCGGGGCGGGAGTCCGGGCGGGGCGCGCTGCGGAGCGCGCGAAACCTGAGGATTCTACCGGCCTGGGCTCAACGGTGCTCGGGCAGCTCGATCTTGACCTCGAGCACGTCGAGGTTGTCCTGGCGCTCGAGCTGGACCTTGATGTCGTCGGGATTGATGCGGATGTATTTGCCGATCACCGCCACCAGTTCGCGCTGCAGCGCGGGCAGGTAGTCGGGCTCGGCGGCGCTGCGACCGGAACGCTCGTGCGCCAGGATGATCTGCAGGCGCTCCTTGGCGACCGAGGCGGTCTTTTTCTTCTCACCCAGCAGGAAAGACAGCAGGGACATGCCTTATTTCCCTCCGAACAGGCGCTTGAAGAAGCCGGACTTTTCGGCTTCGATGAAGCGCAGCGGCTTGTCCTTGCCCAGGAAGCGGTCGATCACGTCGCCATAGGCCTCGGCCACGTCGCTGCCCTTGAGGTGGATGGCCGGCGTGCCCTGGTTGGACGCGGTCAGCACCGATTCGCTCTCGGGGATCACGCCGATCAGCGGGATGCGCAGGATGTCCTGGATGTCCTGCAGCGAGAGCATCTGGCCGTCGGCCACGCGGCTGGGGTTGTAGCGCGTGATGAGCATGTGCTCCTTGATGGCTTCTTTGCCCTCGATGGCGCGGCGCGTCTTGCTGGACAGCATGCCCAGGATGCGGTCGGAGTCGCGCACGCTGGACACCTCGGGGTTGGTCACCACCAGGGCCTCGTCGGCGTAGTGCATGGCCATGAGCGCGCCGGATTCGATGCCGGCCGGCGAGTCGCAGACGATGTAGTCGAAGCCCATGCCTGAGAGCTCGTCGAGCACGCGCTTGACGCCGTCCTGGCTGAGGGCGTCCTTGTCGCGCGTCTGGCTGGCGGCCAGGATGTACAGGTTGTCGACCTGCTTGTCCTTGATGAGCGCCTGGTTGAGGTTGGCCTCGCCCTGGATGACATTGATCAGGTCGTAGACCACCCGGCGCTCGCAACCCATGATGAGGTCGAGATTGCGCAGGCCGACGTCGAAGTCGATGACCGCGGTCTTGTGGCCGCGCAGGGCCAGGCCGGTGGCAAAACTCGCGCTGGTGGTGGTCTTGCCCACCCCGCCCTTGCCGGACGTGACGACGACGATTCGGGTCATGGAATGGCTCCGTGGATTCGGTGGTTCGGTTTCAGGTGGACAGGGGGTCGATGACGAGGCGGTCACCGTCGGCGGTGCTGTGCAGGCGCACCTGGGCGGGCCGGCCCAGCAGGGCCTCGGGCAACGGCACCTCGCTGGTGCGGTACACGCCCGCGATGGAAATCAGCTCGGGCGCCATGGCCAGGGAAAAGATGCGCGCCTGCGCATGGCCGCGTGCGCCGGCCATGGCCTTGCCACGCAGCGGGGCATAGACATGGATGTGGCCATCGGCGATGACCTCCGCGCCGGGGTTCACCATGGCCATGACCACCAGGTCGCCGCCGCGCGCGTAGACCTGCTGGCCAGAGCGCAGGGGCTTGTCGATGACCAGGGCGCCCGGCGCAGGCACCGGCGGTGGCGGCGGCGCGGCCACCGGGGCCGCATTGGCGGACGGCGCCGGTGCGTGGCCCTGGCGGGTGAGCAGCGGTGCGTCGGCCAACGGCAGGCCGGCGGCCTGGGCGGCGGCGCGCTGGGCCTCGCTGGCCGCGTTCACGGCCACCGGGCGCAGGCGGTGCGCGCGCAGCAACTCGCTCACCTGCATCAGGTCGGGCAGGGCCTGCTCGCCACTCAGGCCTTGCAGGTCGATGAGCAGCGGGTCGTGGTCGAAAAACTCGGGCTGATCGCCGTAGCGCTGGCCGAACTCGCGGCGCAGCAACTCCATGTCGCCCGACTTGAGCAGCAGCGCCAGCAGCGGCAGGTGAACGCTCTTGAGATCGAAGCTGGCGGGCGCTTGGCCGCCGAGGGACACGGGCATTACGGAAGGCGGGCGGGCGAAAGCCGCGCAGTGTAGCAGCGGGTGCCAAGGCCTTTCGTGAGCAACTGTCACCAGACTTTGGAACAAAGCTGTGGGTAATTCTGGAACAAGCCATGACTTGTCCACAGAAGGAGCGGGTGACCGCGGTTTGTCCCCATTCACGACCCGCGTTCAGCCGGGTGCTTCACACAGACTTGTCAGGATCGAAAAATCCTTGTCGCCAAAGGACAAGGGGCGCTTGTCCACAGAAGACAGCGCCCCTTATCTACTACTACTAATTTAAGAAATTGATTCAGTAGGAAGAAGTCAGAGGCGGGGTTGGCGCGGTTCGCCATGGCCTTTGAAGCCCTGGCCGCCGTGTCCCATTCGGTCGAAACGCTCCATGGGGCCGCGATGGCCCACGTGGCGCATGCCGCCCAGGCCCATGCCACGCTGCGCGTCGAAGGCCTTTTGCTGCGGGGGCGTGAGCTGGGCGTAGAAGCGGCGGATCGCGTCGTGGCGTTGCGCCACCTGGCGGTCGCGCTCGGCCTTCATGGCGTCCAGGCGGTCCAGGCGTTGGGGGGTGCTGAGCTTGGCCCAGTCCTCGCGGTTGGGGCGTTCACCCGCGGGCTGGGGGGCGGGTTTCATCTTCGCGACGAAATCGTTCCAGGCCGCTTCCTGTTCGGGGCGCAGCTGCAGGCTGTCCTTCAAGCGGGATTGGTGCTCGGCCATCCGCTGCTGCAGGCGTTCCATGCGCTGGGCGTGGCGCTGCGGGTCGTGGCGGGGGGCTTGGGCCTGGGTTTGGGCGGCGCTGGCGGCGGCGGCCGGCTGGGCCGGTGCGCCAACGCCTTGGGCGACGGCGGTGAAGGACAGGGCCGTGATGGCGGTGGCAGCGGCGGTCACGGCAAAGGCGCGGCGGCTGAACGAGGGTTTCATGGGGCACTCCTTGGTACGGTGGGACCACCGGCTGGTGGCGTGGGTCTCACTGTGGGCGGGATCTGTGCAGCAAAGTGGCAGGCTCTGTGTGGTTCTTGTAAAGATCCTTGTCGGCGCCGCCGCCCAGGTCGTCCAGGATGGGGCAGTCGGGCCGGTCGTTGCCGGGGCAGCGGACCACCAGGTCTTCCAGGGTGCGGCGCATCGCCTCCAGGGCGGCGATGCGCTCGGCCAGGTCGCCGATGTGCTTTTGCGCGATGCGCTTGACGGTGTCGCTGCTGCGCCGCCGGTTGTGCCAGAGGTTCACCAGGTCGCGGATCTCGTCGAGCGTGAAGCCCATGTCGCGCGCGCGGCGGATGAAGCGCAGCGTGTGCACGTCGGATTCGGCGTACTGGCGGTAGTTGCTGTCGGTGCGCCGCACCTCGCCGAGCAGGCCCAGGCCTTCGTAGTGGCGCAGCATCTTGGGCGAGATGCCGCTGAGCTGCGCGGCCTGGCCGATGTTGACCGGCCAGGCGGTGGTGTGGGTGTCCATCAGCCCGCCACCGCGTAGCCTTCTTCGCGGATGGCCGCGGCGATCTTCTCGCGCGACTGGCTGCTGTGCACCTCGACGCGGTTCTGCGGCCGGTCGATGCGCACCTCGGCTTCGGGGTCGATCTGCTTGATGGCGTTGGTGACGCTGCGTTCGCAGTGGCCGCAGGTCATGCCTTGCACGGTGAAGGTCTGGTTCATGGAGAGGCTCCTGTGTTGGGGTAGAGGCATTCTCAAGCTTGACACGGTGTCAAGGTCAAGCGCACGGGTTTGGGGGCGCGGAGCGGCCTTGACCTGCATCAAGGCGCGTTCGGGCGCCGCGTGGGAAGCTGCGGGGGTTCCACCCTCGAGGAGATCCGCCATGAAATCCGACGCCCTGCGCACCGTCCGGGACGAACACGCCAGCCTGTCGGCGATGCTGCGCTCGATGCTGGTGATGATCGATCGGGGTCCCGAGACCGATGGCCCCGAGCGCTTTTTCGATGTGCTGCGGGCCATGCTGTTCTACATCGGCGAGTTTCCCGAGAAGCTGCACCACCCGAAGGAGTCGGACCTGCTGTTCCCGCGCGTGGCGCGCGCCGCGCCGCACACGCTGGAGACCATCCAGCGCCTGGAGAAGGAGCACATGGGCGGCGAGGACCGCGTGCGCGAGCTGGTGCACCTGCTGATGGCCTGGGAGTACCTGGGCGAGCCCCGGCGCCAGGCTTTCGTGGACGAGGCCCAGGCCTACGTGCGTTTCTACCTGGCCCACATGAAGCTGGAGGAGCAGGTGGTGCTGCCGGCGGCGGAGCAACTGCTGGACGAAGCCGACCGCCGCGCGCTGGATGCCGCCTTCTCCAGCCATGTGGACCCGCTGAGCCCCGAGGGCCAGCGAGACCCCACCTTCGATCGCCTGTTCACGCGGATCGTGCGGCTCGCGCCCTCGCCCGTGGGCGTGGGCTGAGGTCAGGCGGCGAGCGCCGCGAGCAGCTCGTCGAACACCGACAGCAGGCGTTCCACGTCGGCGGGCGTGGTGGCCGGGCTGGCGAGCATCATGCAGTGGAAGGGCGTGAGGAGCACGCCGCGGTTGAGCATGAACAGGTGGGTGAAGGATTCGAGCGCGCCCTGGGCGTGTTCGCGCACGTCCTGGGCCTGGCGCGGGGTGCGTGGCATGAACTGCAGCTCGAGACGGGCGCCGAGGCGCGTCACGGTCCAGGGCCGGTGGGCGGCGTGCACTCGCTTGAGCAGGCCATCCTGCAACAGCGCGGCGATGGCCAGCATGTGGGCGTAGTTGGCCTCGGTGTGCAGGTGGGTGAGCGCCGCCTCCAGCGCGGCCAGGGTCAGTGGATTGCCCGACAGCGTGGTGCCGATGCCGCTGTGGCCCTCGGGCGCGCTGTCCTTGGCGCGCGCCATGCGCTGCGCGAGCTCGGCCGTCACGCCATAGACCGCGCAGGGCAGGCCGCCGGCCACGGCCTTGCCCACCACCAGAGCGTCGGGGTTCAGTTCGTGGGCGCGCGCGTAGCCGCCGAGCGCGGTGGAGAGCGTGTGCGTCTCGTCCACCACGAACAGCGTGCCGCGGCGGCGGCAGAGCTCGCGCGCGACGGGCCAGAAACCCCGGTTGGGTGGCACCAGGCCGAAGTTGGTGAGCGCCGGTTCGGCCAGCAGGCAGGCCACGTCGCCGCGCGACAGCGCCGCCTCCAGCGCGGCCAGGTCGTTGAAGGGCACCACGCGGGTGAAGGCGTGGTGGTTGTGCACCTGGCCCAGCACCGAAGGGCGGCGCACGGTGGTGCCCGAGGCTGGGTCGAGGTCGACCAGGGTGTCGTCCACCGCGCCGTGGTAGCAGCCGTCGAACACCAGCACCTGGGGCCGGCCGGTGGCGGCGCGCGCCCAGCGCAGCAGAAAGCGATTGGCGTCGCTGGCCGACAGCGCCAGTTGCCACACCGGCAGGCCGAACACGCGCTGCAAGGCCTCGCCCACGGCGAGCGCGTGCGTGGACGGCAGCATGCAGGTGAGGCCGCGCTCGGCCTGCTGCGCGATGGCCTGCGCCAGCGGTTCGGGGCTGTGGCCGAAGAGGGCCCCGCTGTCGCCGAGGCAGAAGTCGCTGTAGCGCAGGCCGTCGGCACAGAACAGCGCGGCGCCTTGCGCTCGCTCGACGGCCAGCGTGGCGGGGCCGGGCCAGTCGCGCATCCAGTGCAGGGGCACGCCGAAGAGGTAGTGGGCGCGTGCCGCTTCGGCCTGGGCCATGGAGCGCGGGTGGGTGGCGATGAAGCGCTCGGATTCGGACCGGTGGAGCGCCGCGAGGCGCTCGGAAGGAATGGCGGAGGCGTTCATGGGGTCACTCTACGGCGCGGGGAGCGGTCCGCACAGGTCCAGTGACCGGCGGGCCTGGAGGACCGGCGCGACAGGGCCCGCCAAGGCTTGCGCCCACAATGCCCGCCATGCCTTCGCCAAACCCGCTGCCCTTGATGCGCCTGGCCCTGGTCCTGTCGCTGGGCGCCGCGGTGTCGCTGGGGGTGACGCGTTTCGCCTACGGCCTGCTGCTGCCACCCATGCGCGACAACCTGGGCTGGAGCTACACGCTGGCGGGCACCATGAACACGGTCAACGCGGTGGGCTACCTGTTGGGCGCGCTGCTGACGCCGGTGCTGATGCGCCGCCTGGGGCCGTCGCGGCTGTTCCTGTGGGGGAGCTGGCTGGCCACGCTGTTGATGGCGCTGGCGGGTTTCCTGGTGGAGCCGGGGCCGCTGCTGGCGCAGCGACTGACGGCGGGCGTGCTGAGCGCCTTCCAGTTCATCTCGGGTGGCCTGCTCGCGGCCCGCCTGGCCGCGCGCGACGCCGAACGCGGCAGCCTGCTGCTGGGCCTGTACTACGGCGGCGCGGGACTGGGCATCGTGGCCTCGGCGCTGGCCGTGCCACCGCTGCTGCACGCGGCCGCCGCGCAGGCGCATGCCTGGGCCTGGGCGTGGTGGGGACTGGCGCTGCTGTGCGCGCTGGCCTCGGTCTTCATGGCCTGGCCCGCGCGGGTGCTGGACGAGCGGTCCGGGCCGTCGAACGCCGCGGCCCCGGCGGCGCCGGGCCGGCCGCCCGCGCGCCTGCGCGACATGGGTTGGCTGCTGCTCGGCTACGGCCTGTTCGGCGCCGGCTACATCGGCTACATGACCTTCTCCGTCGCGCTGCTGCGCGAGCAGGGCCTGTCGGCAGCGGGCATCACCAGCTACTTCACCTTGCTGGGCGTGGCGGTGTTCGTGGCGCCGCGCGTGTGGGCCGGCCTGTTCGACCGCGAGCGCGGTGGCGGGGCTTTTGCGCGCCTGAGCGCGCTGCTGGCGGTGGCGGCGCTGCTGCCGGCGCTGGCCAGCGGCTGGATGGTGGCCGTGGCCTCGGGGCTGCTGTTCGGTCTGAGTTTCCTCTCGGTCGTGGCCTCGACCACGGCTTTCGTGCGCCATAACCTGCCAGCGACCCAGTGGGCGCGCGGCATCAGCGGCTTCACCATCTGCTTCGCGGTGGGGCACATCGTCGGTCCGGTGCTCACGGGTTTCATCAGCGACGGCCCCGGCGGACTGGCGCGTGGCCTGGTGTTCTCGTCCGCGGCGCTGGCCTTGGGGGCCGCGTTCGCCTGGCGGCAGCGGCCGCTGTGAGGGCGGGGCGGTGGCGTGAGCGGCGGCTCGCGCGCCGGGTAAGCGCCACAGGCTGGGCACAATTTCGGCATGCGCCGACCCCTTCGAATCGCCCTCTGGTGCCTTCTGCCCCTGCTGCTGCTCGCGGCCCTGCTGCTGGCCCTGCAGCGCTGGGTGGCGGGCGAGGCCTTTCGCGAGCGGCTGGCGGCCGAGGCGAGCGATGTGTTGGGCGCGCCGGTGCGCGCGCAGGCCATCGGTCTGGCGCTGTGGCCGGTGCCCGGCGTGGCGGTGGATGGGCTGAGCATCCAGGCGCGCACGCCGTTGTCGCTGCAGCGCGTGGAGCTGCGGCCCCGCTGGTGGGACTTGCTGGGCGGTCGGTTGCGCGTGCAGACGCTGGTGGTGCGGCAGGCGGTGCTGCCCGAGGCCACGGTCGCGCTGCTGGGTGCGCGGGCGCGGGCCGCGCCGGCGCCCGCGCCGGCCGATGGCGAGGCCATCGACTTTTCGCTGTTGCCACGCGAGCTGGTGCTCGATGAGGTGAGCTGGCTCGCGGCCGACGGCGCGCGCACCACGGTGAACGCCGAACTGCGCTTCGCCGACGACGGCTGGCCCGCCAAGGCCGAGCTGGCCATCGTGGGCGGCGCGCTGCGCGGCACCACGGCCACGCTGCGCCGCGAGGGCGAGGCCACGGCCTGGGCGCTGGATGCGCGGGTGGGCGGGGGCCGCGT
The DNA here is from genome assembly GCF_003417535.1 of Hydrogenophaga borbori. Classification (GTDB taxonomy): domain Bacteria; phylum Pseudomonadota; class Gammaproteobacteria; order Burkholderiales; family Burkholderiaceae_C; genus Hydrogenophaga; species Hydrogenophaga borbori. The sequence goes on along the minus strand of NZ_QVLS01000006.1, from coordinate 233,662 downwards.
GCGGGGTCCCGTCGCGGTGACCTTGCCCGGCGCCGGCGCGAAGGATCGGCGCGTGGTGCTGGATGGCCGGCTGCGCACCGAGGGCGTGGAGGTGTCGGCGCTGACCGCGCCGCGCAAAACGCTCACGGGCCGCTTGCAGGCCGACACCACGCTGGATGCGCGCTTTCCCGAGCGCGTGAGCGCCGAGGCGCTGGTGAACGCTTTGCACAGCGACACGCGCTTCACCGTCAGCGGTGCCACGCTGCATGGGCTGGACCTGTTGAAGGCGGCGAGCACCGTGGGCCTGTCCAGCGGCGGGCTGACCGAACTCGACACCTTGGCCGGCCAGGTGAACACGCGCGGCAAGGCCATTCAGCTGTCGAACCTGGTGGCGAACTCGGGCCTGCTCGCGGCCACGGGCGAGGTGGCGATCTCGCCGGGCCGGGCGCTGTCGGGCCGCGTGCGCGTGGACGTGACCCGCGGGGCCACGGCCGGCGTGGTGGGCGTGCCGCTGGCGGTGGGCGGCACGCTGGACGACCCTCAGGTGACGCTCACGCGCGCGGCGCTGCTGGGCGCGGCCATCGGCACGGCGGTGATGCCGGGCGTGGGCACCGGGGCGGGCGCCAACATCGGCGATCGGCTGGGCGAAGGGCTCAAGGGCTTGTTCGGCGGCCGCGAGAAGGGGCGCTGAACCCGGGGCTCAGGCGGTATCGGGCCCGCAACAGGCGACCTTCGCGCCCAGCGGCCGGTCGGGTGCGTTCACGAAGCGCTGGGCCTGCCGCGCGGACGCCGCCGACGTGACCGCCGCCAGGGCCGGATTTCGCCTGACGGGAACGCCGCGGGTGGACACCGGGTTCGCGGTCCAAGTGGTCCCCTGTGGCGCCGGGGCGCGGCGCTATCGTCGCCCACCGCCTTGCGCTCCCTTCACCGACACCGCTTCCCGCCATGGCCCTTGGTCAGTTCGCCTACGCCAACAACAGCAACCGTTTCCTGGCCTGCGCGCCGCTGGCCGACCAGCCGTACGCGGTCTGTGGCATTCCCTTCGACGGCGTGGTGACCAACCGCCCCGGCGCGCGCTTCGGGCCGCAGGCCATCCGCGCCGCCAGTCTCATGCTGTGCGACGGCATCCACCCGGTGTTCGACGTCTCGCCGCTGGAGCACCTGGGCGACGCGCTGGACATGCGCCTGCCCAACGCCTCGCCGCTGCCCGAGGTGCGCGCGCACATCGAGCGCCAGGCCACGGCACTGATGGACAAACACCACTGCGTCTTCCTGGGCGGCGACCACTCGGTCACGCTCTCGCTGCTGCGCGCGGCCAAGGCGCGCCACGGCGGCGAGCCACTGGCCCTGGTGCATTTCGACGCCCACTGCGATACCTGGAGCGACCACTTCGGCGAGCCCTCGGGCCACGGCACCTGGACCTACGAGGCCATCCAGGAAGGCCTGGTGAGCGCCGCGCACACGGTGCAGATCGGCATCCGCTCCAGCGGCGAGCGCGCCGCGCGCGACTACGTGGCCGATCAGGGCGGACAGATCTTTACCGCGCGCGAGCTGCGCGGGCTGGACGGCGCGGCCCTGGGGCCGGTGATCGGCGCCATCCGTGAGCGTCTGGCCGGGCGGCCGGCTTACCTCACGCTGGACATCGACGTGCTGGACCCGGCCTTCGCGCCCGGCACCGGCACGCCAGAACCCGGTGGGCTCACGAGTTCGCAGGTGCTCACCTTCCTGGAAGAACTGGCCGACCTGCGCTGGATCGGCATGGACTGCGTGGAGGTGGCGCCCGCCTACGACCACGCCGAACTCACCAGCAACGCGGCCGCCTGCTTTGTGTGGACCTACCTGGCCGGCCGCGTGGCACAGCAGCGATGAGCGCGGCCTGTCTTCATCGTGGGGCGCCGCCAAGCGGGCTTTGCCAGGCCGCAGGCGCCGTCCCCTCTGCGGGGGGAAGGCCTGCCGCGCGGCACGGGGGCGGCTGATATGTGGGGCGCTTCACTCATCGGCTCGGACACCCAGCTCAACCAGCGCAGCTACTACGAGGCCAGCGTGCAGCGCGGGCCGGCGCGCGCGCCGCTGCAGGAACACCTGAAGGTGGACGCGGTGGTGGTGGGCGCGGGCTTCTCGGGCCTGTCGGCGGCGCTGGAGATGGCGCGGCGCGGCCTGTCGGTGGTGGTGCTGGAGGCCGATCGCATCGGCAGCGGCGCCAGCGGGCGCAATGGTGGCCAGGCCATCGTGGGTTACGCGAGCGGGCAGGGCCCGTTCGAGCAGCAGCTGGGTCGCGAGGACGCCGAGCGCGCCTGGGCGATGTCGGTGGAGGCTGTGGACCTGATCGACCAGCGCATCGCCGAGCACGGCATCGAGTGCGACCGGCGCTTCGGCTACGTCTACGTGGCCGAGACCGCGCGCAAGGCGCGCGAGCTGCGCGCCGAGATGGATGGCCTGGCCGCGCGTGGCATCGCGGTGGACTGGGCCGAGGGCGCCGACGCGCGCCGCCTGATCGGCACCGACCACTACGCGGCGGCGGCGCGTGAGCAGCGCAGCGGCCACCTGCACCCGCTGAAGTACGCCCTGGGCCTGGCGCGCGCCGCCGAGGCCGCGGGCGTGCGGATTTTCGAACGCTCGGCCGTCACCGCGCTGCAGCGCGGCGACACCCTGGTGGCGCGCACGGCGCGCGGCCAGGTCTCGGCGCGCTTCGGCGTGCTGGCGGGCAACTGCATGCTGCCCGAGCACGGGCCCGAGGTGGCGCCCGAGATCGCGGCGCGCATCATGCCCGTGGGCACCTACATCCTGGGCACGGCGCCGGTGGGCGCGGAACTGGCCGAGCGCCTGATCCCCGGCGACGCGGCGGTCTGCGACAACAACTTCGTGCTGGACTACTTCCGCTTCAGCGCCGACCGCCGCATGCTCTTCGGCGGCCGCGTCAGCTACACCACCATGACGCCGCGCCACCTGCAGGCCACCATGCGCGCGCGCATGGCGGCCGTGTTCCCCGAGCTGGGCGCGGTGCCGGTGGAGCACCTGTGGGGCGGCTTCGTCGACATCAGCATGAACCGCGCGCCCGATTTCGGCCGCCTGGGCCACAACCTGTATTACCTGCAGGGCTTCAGTGGCCACGGCGTGGCGCTCACGGGCCTGGCGGGCCAGCTCGTGGCCGAGGCTGTGCTGGGCCAGGCCGGCCGCTTCGACCTCTACGCGCGCCTGAAGCACCACCGCTTCCCCGGTGGAGCGCTGCTGCGCACGCCCAGCCTGGCGCTGGGCATGTGGTGGCACCGGCTGCGCGACGCGGTGTGAGCGGCGTTCCTGCCGATCGGGAATGCGATGTCGGATCTGTCAGGCGCGTGGCGTCGCTCAGCCCATCACCGCCTGCTTTACCGCTGCCGCCACCACCGGCCCGCAGCGCCGGATGGCTTCCAGCGGCGCGTAGCCGTAGCCGATGACCAGCCCGCGCAGATCCTGCCGCCGCAGGCAGTAGGCCGACAGCGGGCGCACCGTCAGGCCCTGTTGCGCGAGGCGGCGCGCGATGGCCTGGTCGTCCACCGCGAGCGGCAGGCGCAGGCACAGGTGCAGACCCTGCTCGGCGCCGCTGATGCGCGGGGCGTCGGGGCCCTCGCCCAACACGGGCTTCAGCGCCTCCAGCAGGCACTGCCGGCGCTCGGCGTAGGTCTGGCGCGCGCGGCGCAGCGAGCTGGCGAAATGGCCCATCTCGATGAACTCGGCCAGCGCCGCCTGCGTGGGCATCTGGCCGGGGCGGTTGAGGTCGTAGTGGGCCTGGCGGAAGGCCTCGACCAGGCCCTTGGGCACCACCAGGTAGCCCAGCTTCAGGCCCGGGTAGAGCACCTTGGAGAAGGTGCCCATGTAGAGCACCCGCCCATCCGGGTCCAGGCCTTCCAGGCTGGACAGCGGCGGGCCGCTGAAGCGGTACTCGCTGTCGTAGTCGTCTTCGATGACCCAGGCGCCGTGCGCGCGCGCGGTGGCCAGCAGCTGGTGGCGCCGCGCCAGCGACATGACCGCGCCCAGGGGGTACTGGTGCGAGGGCGTGGCGTAGATCAGTCGCGGCGGCTTCGGATCGTCGGCCGGGCCGGGGTTGAGGCCCTGCTCGTCGGTGGCCACCGGGTGCACGGACAGGCCGGTGGCGATGAAGGCCTTCATGGCGCCCCAGTAGGCCGGGTCCTCCACCCACACGGTGTCGCCGTGGTCGGCCAGCAGGCGGGCGCACAGCTCCAGCGACTGCTGCGTGCCGCTGGTGACGATGACCTGGTCGGCGTCCAGTTGCACGCTGCGGAACACGCGCAGGTAGTCGGCGATGGCGCGGCGCAGCGGCGCGTAGCCGCCCGAGGTGTTGTAGTCCAGCATGTCCGGGTAGGTCATGCGCCAATGCTTGTTCTGCAGCCGCTGCCAGAGCGTGAGCGGAAAGGCCGAGAAGTCGGCGATGCCGGGCGTGAAGGGCTGCACCTCCAGCGCGCCGGCGCTGAACTCGTGCGCCAGTGACTGCCCGCGCGTGGACAGGCGCGCCGGTTGCAGGTGGGGCGCCTGGCCTGGCGCGCGCGGGCCGCGCGCCAGGCCGCTGCGCGGCACGTGGTCGTTCACGTAGGTGCCGCTGCCCACGCGGCTGGCCAGGTAGCCCTCCACGCTGAGCTGGTTGATGGCGGCCACCACGGTGTTGCGCGACAGGCCCAGGTCCTGCGCCAGGTCGCGGCTGGACGGCAGGCGCTCGCCGGCGCCGAGCTTGCCGTCCAGCATGGCGCGGCGCAGCGCCTCGTAGAGCTGGCGGTGCAGAGGCAGGGCGTCTTGGGCGCCCAGGCGGTTCATTTCGGCCAGCAGGTATTCGGACAGCATGGGCGGGTGAGCGGTGCCGGGGCAGGGTAAGTGGCACCCCGGGATGGGCACAACTGGCTCTCATTGTGATCCAATTTGCCCCCCACAATGGACGCCGATTGCGTGGAGAACCCATGAACAAGCCGCCATGCATGGTCTGGCTGCCAGCCGACCATCGACTGCTGGGCGACCACGGGCACCAGATGCCCTTTCTGTTGCTGGGCGACAAGTACGCGCGGGCCGTGAAGGTCGGCGCCCAGGCCCAGCCCGTGATGTTCCCCCTGGCCGAGGTCGAGCAGATCGACGAGCTGCTCGGCATGGTCGACGGGGTGATGCTCACCGGCTCGCCCTCCAACGTACACCCTTCGCATTTCCAGGAAGAGGTGGCCGATCCCAGCCTGCCGCTGGACGCCGACCGCGACCTGCTGACCCTGGCGCTGGTGAAGGCCTGCGTGCACCTGGGCGTGCCGCTGATGGGCATCTGCCGCGGCTTCCAGGAAATCAACGTGGCCCTGGGCGGCGCGCTGCACCAGCGCGTGCACCTGGTGCCTGGCATGAACGACCACCGCGAGCCCAAGACCGCGCCGCCCGACGAGCAGTACGCGCCCCGACATCCCATCCGCATCGCCGAGGGCAGCGTGATGGCCGAGTGGGCGGGTGGCACCGAGGCGCAGGTCAATTCCCTGCATGGGCAGGGCATCGCGCGCCTGGCCGACGGGCTCACGCCGCTGGCCTGGGCGCCGGACGGCCTGGTCGAGGCCTTCTGGGTCAAGGGCGCGCGCACCTTCGCCTACGCCATGCAGTGGCACCCCGAGTGGCGCTGCTGGGACACCCCGTTCTACGCCGCGATCTTCGAGGCCTTCGGCCGCGCCTGCCGCCAGCGCCGCAGCCTGCGCCTGCAGGCCAACGACCTGGCGCGCAGCCAGCCGGGTTAGGTTCGCTGTCCGCCCTCCGCGAACCCGAACCAATACCCAAGCCAAGGAGCCCGGCCATGAGCGCCCCCAAGAACTTCAACGAGCTGGAAAGCTGGCTCAACGAACACCGCGTCACCGAAGTCGAATGCCTGGTGCCCGACCTGACCGGCGTGGCGCGCGGCAAGATCCTGCCGCGCGAGAAATTCACCGAGGACCGCGGCATGCGCCTGCCGCACGCCATCGTGGCCATGAGCGTGACGGGCGAGCAGCCCGCCAGCGGCCCCTACTACGACGTGGTGGAGCCCACCGACCGCGACATGCAGCTGCGGCCCGATCCCACCACCGTGCGCATCGTGCCCTGGGCCACCGACCCCACGGCGCAGGTCATCCACGACTGCTTCGACCACAAGGGCAAGCTGGTGTCCTACGCGCCGCGCAGCGTGCTGCGCCGCATCTGCGGCCTGTACGAGGCCGAGGGCTGGGACCCGGTGATCGCGCCCGAGCTCGAGTTCTACCTGACCGCGCGCAACACCGACCCCAACACCCTGCTGCGCCCGCCCATTGGCCGCAGCGGGCGCGCCGAGACCTCGCGCCAGGCCTACTCGATCGACGCGGTGAACGAGTTCGACCCGCTGTTCGAGGAGATCTACGAGTACTGCAACCTCATGGGCCTGAACGTGGACACACTGATCCACGAAATCGGCGCCGGGCAGATGGAGATCAACTTCTTCCACGACCACCCGCTGGGCCTGGCCGACGAGGTGTTCTTCTTCAAGCGCACCGTGCGCGAGGCCGCGCTGCGCCACGACATGTACGCCACCTTCATGGCCAAGCCCATCGCGGGCGAGCCGGGCAGCGCGATGCACATGCACCAGAGCGTGCTCAACAAGGACAACGGCCGGAACATCTTCAGCAACGCCGACGGCACCGCGTCCGATGAGTTCTTCCACTACATCGGCGGCCTGCAGCGCTACATCCCGGCCGCGATGGCGCTGGTGGCGCCTTACGTGAACAGCTACCGGCGCCTGTCGCGCCACACGGCCGCGCCGATCAACATCGAATGGGGCCACGACAACCGCACCGTGGGCATCCGCTCGCCGATCGCCTCACCCGAGGCGCGCCGCGTGGAAAACCGCGTGATCGGCGCTGACGCCAACCCCTACGTGGCCATGGCCATGACCCTGGCCTGCGGCTACCTGGGCATGAAAAACAAGATCAAGCCCAAGCCCGAGATGAAGGGCGATGCCTACCTCTCGCCCTACGCGCTGCCGCGCAGCCTGGGCGAGGCGCTGGACTGGCTGCGCCGCGAGCCCGATCTGCACGAGGTGCTGGGCCATGAGTTCGTGACCATCTACACCGAGATCAAGGAACTCGAGTTCGACGAGTTCATGAAGGTGATCTCGCCCTGGGAGCGCGAGCACCTCCTTTTGCATGTCTGACCTGGAATTCCCGCGATGAACCCGAACCCCCTGATCGCCCCGCCCGCCCTGGTGCGCCGCGCCGAGCGGCACGACACGAAAGCCATCCAGGCGCTGGACAGCGCGCACTACATCCACCCCTTCACCGACCACGGCGATTTGGCCACGCGCGGCGCGCGCGTGATCACACAGGCCCAGGGCATCTACATCTGGGACTCCGAGGGCCAGAAGATCCTGGACGCCATGAGTGGCCTGTGGTGCGTGAACGTGGGCTACGGGCGCAAGGAACTGGCCGACGCGGCCTACCAGCAGCTCATGACGCTGCCGTACTACAACAGCTTCTTCCAGACCACCAACGTGCCGGCGGTGCAGCTGGCGGCCAAGCTGGCCGCGCTGGCGCCCGAGGTGCGGGGGCGCCGCTTCGAGCATGTCTTCTTCAGCTCCAGCGGCAGCGAGAGCAACGACACCAACGTGCGCCTGGTGCGCCGCTACTGGGACCTGATGGGCCAGCCGCAGCGCAAGACCCTCATCGGCCGCCACAACGCGTACCACGGCTCCACCATGGCCGGGGCCTCGCTCGGCGGCATGAGCGGCATGCACGCGCAGGGCGACCTGCCGATCCCCGGCGTGGTGCACATCGAGCAGCCCTATTTCTTCGAGAACGGCCGGCCCGGCGAGAGCGAGGCCGAGTTCGGCCTGCGCGCGGCGCGCTGGCTGGAGGAAAAGATCCTGGCCGTCGGCCCGGACAAGGTGGCCGCGTTCATCGCCGAGCCGGTGCAGGGCGCCGGCGGCGTGATCATCCCGCCCTCGACCTACTGGCCCGAGATCCAGCGCATCGTCGACCAGTACGGCATCCTGCTCATCAGCGACGAGGTGATCTGCGCCTTCGGCCGCCTGGGCCACTGGTTCGCCTACGAGAAGTTCGGCTACCGCCCCGACCTGGTGACCTTCGCCAAGGGCGTCACCAGCGGCTACATCCCCCTGGGCGGCGTGATGGTGGGCGACCGCGTGGCGCAGGTGCTGATCGACAAGGGCGGCGAGTTCAACCACGGCTACACCTACAGCGGCCACCCCGTGGCCTGTGCCGTGGGCCTGGCCAACCTGGAGCTGATGGAGCGCGAGGACCTGCCGCGCAAGGTGCGCGAGGACCTGGCGCCCTACCTGGCCAAGCGCTTCGCCGAGATCGCCGAGCACCCGCTGGTGGGCCTGGCCGAGACCTGCGGCTTCGTGGCCGGCCTGGTGCTGGTGAAGGACAAGGCCTCCCGGGCGATGTACGACCCGGACCTGGCCGTCGGCATGAGGTGCCGCGCCCACTGCTTCAGAAATGGGCTGATCATGCGCGCGGTGGGCGACCGCATGATCATCGCGCCGCCGCTGGTGATGACGCGCGAGCAGATCGACGAGATGGTGGCCCTGATCCAGCGCTGCCTGGACGACACCTTGACGGAACTGCGCCAAAAAGGGTTGCATGCATGACTAGAATGGCCGCCGGTCCCTTTGTTGGGGCATGGCGGTCACGGAACGGGCTTCCCGGGTCTGGAACTTGCATGCCTCGAGCAGGTCATCAGCCGCCCTGCGTTGGCGGTTTTGGTCCCAACCCACCTCCCTTGGAGTGAGCATCACCATGAAGAAGCACGTTCTGGTTCTCGCGATGGCGGCCGTGATGGTCGCCGCCTGCGGCAAGAAGGAGGAGCCCGCTCCTGCCCCCGCCCCGGCCCCCGTGGCGACCGCCCCGGCGCCGGCCCCCGCGCCCGCCGGCCCGGTGCTCGACGACGAGAAGGTTCTCAACGTCTACAACTGGCCCGACTACATCACCGAGAGCATGCTCGCCGACTTCGAGAAGGAGTACGGCGTCAAGGTCAACTACGACACCTTCGAGAACAACGAGGCCCTGCACGCCAAGCTCGTCGCGGGCAACTCGGGCTACGACATCGTCATCCCCACCGCCGGCTTCGCCAAGAAGCAGATCGATGGCGGCCTGTACCAGCCCATCGACAAGAGCCGGCTCACGAACTACGGCAACCTCGACCCGGACTTCATGAAGAAGATCGCCGGCGTCGACCCCGACAATAAGTACCTGGTGCCCTGGGCCTGGGGCTTCACCACCGTGGGCATCAACAAGCAGAAGGTCGAGAAGGCCCTGGGCGGCATGGCCATGCCCGAGAACGCCTGGGACCTGGTCTTCAAGCCCGAGTACGCCAACAAGTTGAAGTCCTGCGGCATCGCCTACCTGGACTCGCCCAGCGAGATCCTGCCGGTGGCCCTGCACTACGTGGGCAAGCCCGCGTACAGCGAGAACCCCGAGGACTTCAAGGTCGCGCTGGACATGCTCAAGAAGGTCCGCGGCAGCGTGCGCCTGTTCTCCAGCACCATGATCGACGACATCGCCAGCGGCAAGGCCTGCGCCTTCATCGGCTGGTCGGGCGACATCAACATCGCCGCCGGCCGCGTGAAGGAAACCGGTGGCAAGGACGAGATCGTGCCCCTGCTGCCCACCGGCGGCGGCCTGGTGTTCATCGACACCATGGCCATCCCCAAGGACGCCAAGCACGTGAACAACGCCCACGTGTTCATCGACTTCTACCTGCGCGCCGCCAACGCCGCCGCCATGGCCAACGAGATGAACTACCCGACCGGCAACAAGGCCGCGCTGGCCGACATCAAGGATGAGGTCAAGGGCAACAAGACCATCTTCCTGGGTCCCGAGGACACCGCGCGCCTGATCCCCACCGGCGGCTTCTCGAACGACATCTCTAGCGTGCTCAACGACACCTACAACGCGTTCAAGCGCGGCAAGTAAACCGCCGGCGCCGCTCGGCACGCACCGGGGCTGTTCATCCATCAGGACGAACAGCCCTTTTTCTTTCTGGAGGCACTTTCATGACAGACCCCGCCGGCTTCCTGGTGACCGAAAAAGTGGTCAAGCGCTTCGACGATGCGCTGGCCGTCGACGAAGTTTCGCTGTCCATCCGCAAGGGCGAGATCTTCGCCCTGCTGGGCAGCTCGGGCTGCGGCAAGTCCACGCTGCTGCGCATGCTCGCGGGCTTCGAGACGCCCACCGCCGGGCGCATCCTGCTCGGCGGCCAGGACCTGGCCACGGTGCCGGCCTACGAGCGGCCCGTGAACATGATGTTCCAGAGCTACGCGCTGTTCCCGCACCTGTCGGTGTGGGAGAACGTGGCCTTCGGCCTGCGCCGCGAGGGCCTGCCCAAGGCCGAGATCCAGCAGCGCACCGACGAGATGCTGGCCCTGGTGCAGCTCACGCCCTACGCCAAGCGCAAGCCGCACCAGCTCTCGGGCGGCCAGCAGCAGCGCGTGGCCCTGGCGCGCAGCCTGGCCAAGCGGCCCAAGCTGTTGTTGCTGGATGAGCCCCTGGGTGCGCTGGACAAGAAGCTGCGCGAGCAGACCCAGTTCGAGCTGGTCAACATCATCGAGAAGGTGGGCGTGACCTGCGTGATGGTCACGCACGACCAGGAAGAGGCCATGACCATGGCCAGCCGCATCGCCATCATGAGCAAGGGCCGCGTGTTGCAGGTGGGCACGCCGTCCGAGATCTACGAGCACCCGGTGAACCGCTTCGTGGCCGACTTCATCGGCAACGTGAACCTCTTCGAGGGCAAGCTCAGCGTCGACGAACCCGACCGCTGCGCGGTGAGCAGCGGCATTGGCGAGATCCATGTGGGCCACGGCATGCCGGGCACGCTGGGCATGCCGGTGGCGCTGGCCGTGCGGCCCGAGAAGATCGAGATCAGCAAGGCGCCGCCGCCGGCCGATGCCGGCCCCAATGTGTTCAAGGGCAAGGTCAAGGAGATCGCCTACTTCGGCGCGCACAACACCTTCATCGTCGTGGCCAGCAACGGCCAGCGCGTGAAGATCACCGAGGCCAACACCTCGCGCCACGACCTCTCGGACATCACTTGGGAGGACGAGGTGTATTTCTGGTGGAGCGACACCGCCGGCGTGGTGCTGCGCGACTGAGGGAGAGCGACCATGAACCTTCCCGTGCCCGGCAAGCGCTTCGTCATCGGCGTGCCCTATGGCTGGCTGCTGCTGTTCTTCTTCCTGCCCTTCCTGATCCTGCTGTACATCAGCTTCGTGGACATGGGCGGCGACATCAGCCCCTTCAAGGCGCTGTGGGACCCCGACACCGGCGTGCTGCGCCTGAAGTACGAGAACTACCTGGCCATCTTCCGGGCGGAAGAGGGTGCGCCGCTGTTTCGCACGCTCTACATCGACGCCTACCTGCGCTCGATCTGGTACGCGCTGCTCACGGCGGTGTTCTGCCTGGCCATCGGCTACCCCTTCGCGTACTTCATCGCGCGCTCGCCGGCCAGCGTGCGCCCGGCGCTGCTGCTGCTGGTGATGCTGCCGTTCTGGACCTCCTTCCTGCTGCGCGTCTATGCCTGGAAGGGCCTGCTGGCCGACCAGGGCGTGATCAACCGCTTCATGATGTTCGTCGGCATCAGCGGCGAGCCCATCCCCATGCTGTACACCAACGTGTCCATGCTGGTGGGCATGACCTACGTCTACCTGCCTTTCATGGTCCTGCCGCTGTACGCCAACCTGGTGAAGATGGACTTTCGCCTGCTCGAGGCCGCGTACGACCTGGGCACCACACCCTTCAAGGCCTTCTGGCTGATCACGGTGCCGCTGTCCAAGGCCGGCATCATCGCGGGCTTCATGCTGGTGTTCATTCCCTGCGTGGGCGAGTTCGTGATTCCCTCGCTGCTGGGCGGCCCCGAGAACTACATGATCGGCCGTGTGGTGTGGGACGAGATGTTCACCGCCAACGACTGGCCCAAGGCCACCGCGCTCGCGGTCGTGATGATCGCGATCATCGTGGTCCCGCTGGCCTTCTACTACAAGTACGCCGGAGACCAGAAGTGATCACCCCCGCGCCGCTTCGCGGCTCCCCTTCAAGGGGGCAACGCCCATGGCCCGGCAAAGCCAGTTCCATGGCGTTTCTCGACCAGACACTTCCTCCGGCTGTGTGAAGGGGCCTCCATGAAAGTTTTCTTCGAAAAGCACTTCGGCAAGCTCTGGCTGCTGGTGGTCTTCGGCTTCCTGTACCTGCCGCTGGGCTTCATGGTGCTGTTCTCGTTCAACAGCACGCGCACCGACGCGCGCTTCACCGGCTTCTCGCTGCGCTGGTACGAAGCCCTGCTCAACGACAGCAAGATCGTCGACGGCTTCTTCCTCTCGCTCCAGATCGCCGCCGTCACCGGTGTGCTGTCGGCCGTGCTGGCCACCTTCGCGGCCTTCGTGCTGGTGCGCTACCGTCGCTTTGCGGGCCGCACGGTGTTCAGCGGCATGGTGAACGCGCCGCTGGTCATGCCCGAGGTGATCATCGGCCTGTCGCTGCTGCTGCTGTTCGTGGGCGCGCAGAACCTGCTGGGCTGGCCGCAGCGCGGCATGCTCACCATCATCCTGGGCCACACGCTGCTGGGCATGGCCTACGGCATGGTGGTGATCCAGAGCCGGCTGCTGGAGATGGACCGGTCCATCGAGGAGGCCGCCAGGGACCTGGGCGCGCGCCCGCACCAGGTGTTCTTCCTGGTCACGCTGCCCAACATCTTCCAGGCCATCCTGGCCGCCTTCCTGCTGGCCTTCACGCTGTCCTTCGACGACGTGGTGATCACCGAATTCCTGAGCGGGCCGGGCGTGAGCACGCTGCCGCAGGTGATCTTCGGCTACGCGCGCCGGGGCATCAACCCGACAATCTACGCGGCGGCCACCATCCTCATCGTCACGGTCACCGCCGTGGTGGTCAGCTACGCGGTCTGGGTGGCGCGGGCCACGCGCCGGCGCGAGCGGGAGATGGCGGCGGCGGTGCGCGGCTGAGGCCCGCAGTGGACGGGCGGCCACCACCGAAAGTGGCTGCCCACGCGGGTGGGCAAGGGGCGTAGCATGGGGCCGATCCTTCCGGCCTCCGCGACCCCCTTGCCATGACCACCACCGCCCTCCAAGCCCCCTCCCTGTCCCCAGACGGCCGCGCCTTCATCAACGGCGAGCGCGTCGCCGCGCGCGACGGCCAGACCTTCGACTGCTTCTCGCCCGTGGACGGGCGGCTGCTGGCGCCCGTGGCGCGCGGCCAGGCCGCCGACATCGACGCCGCCGTGGCCGCCGCGCGCGCCGCCTTCGAGGACCGCCGCTGGGCCGGCCTGCCGCCGGCCAAGCGCAAGCGCATCATGCTGGCCTTCGCGGACCAGATCCAGCAGCACGCCGACGAGCTCGCGCTCACCGAAACACTCGACATGGGCAAGCCCGTGCGCTACGCGCGCGCCGTGGACGTGAACAGCGCGGCCAACTGCATCCGCTGGTACGGCGAGGCGGTGGACAAGGTGTACGACGAGATCGCGCCCACGCCCGACACCGCCCTGGCCCTGATCACGCGCGAGCCCCTGGGCGTGGTGGGCGTGATCGTGCCCTGGAACTACCCCATGATCATGGCGGCCTGGAAGATCGCGCCGGCCCTGGCCGCGGGCAACTCGGTGGTGCTCAAGCCCAGCGAGAAGAGCCCGCTGACCGCGTTGCGCCTGGCCGAACTGGCGCTGGCCGCGGGCATTCCGCCCGGCGTGTTCAACGTGGTGCCGGGCTTCGGCCCCGAGGCCGGCAGCCCGCTGGCCCTGCACATGGACGTGGACTGCATCGCCTTCACCGGCAGCACGCGCGTGGGCAAGCAGATCCATGTGATGGCCGGCCAGAGCAACCTCAAGCGCGCCTGGACCGAGCTGGGCGGCAAGTCGCCCAACATCGTGTTCGCCGACTGCCCGGACATCGACAGGGCCGTGGAGGCGGCGGTGGGCAGCATCTTCTTTAACCAGGGCGAGAGCTGCAACGCGCCCTCGCGCCTGTTCGTCGAGGCCTCGATCAAGGAGGCCTTCCTGGAGAAGGCGCTGAAGCTGGTGCCGCAGTACCAGCCGGGCAACCCGCTGGAGAAGGCCACGGTGATGGGCGCCATCGTCGACAAGACGCAGCTGGACACGGTGCTGCGCTACATCGACTCGGGCAAGAAGGAGGGCGCCAAGCTGCTCGCGGGCGGCGAGGCGGCCGAGCCCGTGAAGGGCGGCTGCTACGTGCTGCCCACCATCTTCGACGGCGTGAAAAACGACATGACCATCGCGCGCGAGGAGATCTTCGGCCCGGTGCTGTCGGTGCTGTCCTTCACCGACGCCGCCGACGTGGTGAAGCAGGCCAACAGCAACATCTACGGCCTGCAGGCGGCGGTGTGGACGCGCGACATCAACAAGGCGCACGGCGTGGCGCGCGCGCTGCGCGCGGGCACCGTGCACGTGAACCAGTACGACGAGGACGACATCACCGTGCCCTTCGGCGGCTTCAAGCAGAGCGGCGTGGGCCGCGACAAGTCGCTGCATGCCTTCGACAAGTACACCGAGATCAAGACAACCTGGATACGGATCGACAGTCCCATTTGAGGAGAGCGCCATGAACGCCCCGCAGACACCGGAGACGCTGCACGCCCCGCACACCAACGCCGCCTGGCACCAGCGCCGGCTCGCGGCCACGCCGCGCGGCGTGGGCGTGTTCGGCGACTTCTTCATCGACCGCGCGAAGAACGCCGAGCTCTGGGACATCGAGGGCCGCCGCTTCATCGACTTCGCGGGCGGCATCGCGGTGCTCAACACCGGCCACGTGCACCCCAAGGTGCAGGCCGCGATCGCGGCGCAGCTGCAGCGTTTCACGCACAGCTGCTACCAGGTGGTGCCCTATGCCGAGTACGTGTCGCTGGCGGAGCGCATCAACGCCATCGTGCCCATCGACGGACCGGTGAAGACGGCCTTCTTCTCCACCGGCGCCGAGGCGATCGAGAACGCGATGAAGATCGCGCGCGCCGCCACGGGGCGCAGCGGCATCGTCGCCTTCGGCGGCGCCTTCCACGGCCGCAGCCTGTTCGCGGTCTCGCTCACGGGCAAGGTGCAGCCCTACAAGGCCGGCTTCGGGCCGTTCCCGCCCGAGGTCTACCACGTGCCCTTCCCGGTGTCGGCCGACAGTTTCGAGGACGCGAAGAAGGCCATGGCCCACCTCTTCAAGGCCGACATCGAGCCCAGCCGCGTGGCGGCCATCGTGTTCGAGCCGGTGCAGGGCGAGGGTGGCTTCAACCCCATCCTGCCCGCCGCGGTGCAGTGGCTGCGCGAGCTGTGCGACGCGCACGGCATCCTGCTGATCGCCGATGAGGTGCAGACCGGCTTCGCGCGCACCGGCAGGATGTTCGCCATGGAGCACTTCGGCGTGCGGCCCGACCTGATGACCCTGGCCAAGAGCATGGCCGGCGGCACCACGCTGTCGGCCGTGTGCGGCCGCGCGGCCGTGATGGACGGCCCCGCGCCCGGCGGCCTGGGCGGCACTTACGCCGGCCACCCGCTCGCCGTCGCGGCCGCGCACGCGGTGCTGGACGTGATGGAAGAAGAGGGGCTTTGCGCGCGCGCGCAGCGCCTGGGGGACCAGCTCATCGCCACCCTGATCGCCCGGCGCGCGGCGCGGCAATGCATCGGCGACGTGCGCGGTCTGGGCGCCATGGTGGCCTGCGAGTTCGTGGACCCCAAGACCGGCGCGCCCGACGCCGAGACGACGAAGCGGGTGCAGATGGCGGCGCTGCGGCGCGGCCTGCTGCTGCTCACCTGCGGGGTCAACGCCAACGTGATCCGTTTCCTGTTCCCGCTCACCATCGAGGACGCGGTGTTCAACGAGGGCCTCGCGGTCTTCGACGCCGCGCTGGCCGAGGTGGCCGCTTGAACGACAGCGCCGGGCGCCTGGGACAGGCGCTCGACGCGCTGGAGTCGCGCGCGGCCGAGCTGCGCGCGATGGGCGTGCACTCGGTGCTCGCCACCTTCACCGACCTGGCGGGCACGCCCAAGGGCAAGCTGGTGCCGCTGGAGGGCCTCGCCGACGCGGTGGCCGTGGGCGCGGGCTTCGCCGGCCCCAGCATCGTGGGCACCGGGCTGCCGCGCATGGGCCCGCGCAGCGAGTACTTCGGCCGCGTGCTGCCCGAGACGCTGCGGCCCTTGCCCTTCATGCCCGGCGTGGCGCACGCCGTGTGCGAGGGCTTTGCGGGTGGGCAACCGCTGGACACCGACCCGCGCGGCGCGCTCCAGCGCCAGGTGGCGCGCCTGCGCGAGCGTGGCTGGACGCTGTGGGTGGGCATCGAGCCCGAGTTCTTTCTGCTCAAGCGCGGCGCCGATGGCCGCTGGGGCGTGGCCGACGCGCGCGACACGCTGGCCAAACCCTCGTACGACCTGCGCGCCATCGGCCGCCAGCGGGGCTTCCTGGACGACATGCGCCAGGCCCTCACGGCCCTGGGCTTTGAGTTGCAGCAGATGGACCACGAGGACGCCGCCGGCCAGTACGAGATCAACTACCGGCACGACGAGGCGCTGGCCGCGGCCGATCGCTACCAGCTCTTCAAGCTCACGGCCCAGGCCGTGGCCGAGCGCCATGGCTGCGTGTTCTCCACCATGCCCAAGCCGCTGGCGGGCGCGCCGGGCAGCGGTCTGCACTTCCACCTGAGCCTGACGGACGACGGAATGTCCTGCGGCGCCGGGCAGCAACCCGGCGCCGGCCGGCCGCTGATGGCCGATGGTGCGGGCGCGCTGGGCCTGAGCGAGACCGGCTGGCGCTTCGCGGCCGGCCTGCTGCGCCACGCCGATGGCCTGGCCGCGCTGTGCGCGCCCACGGTCAACAGCTACAAGCGGCTGGCGGCGAGCCGCAGCGCCTCGGGCACCACCTGGTCGCCGGTGTGGAAGGCCATCGGCGACAACAACCGCAGCTGCCTTCTGCGCGCGGTGGCGGGGCGGCTGGAGTGGCGGCTGCCGGACCCGAGCTGCAATGTGTACCTGGCGCTCGCGGCCACGCTGGCGGCCGGGCTCGACGGCATCGACCAGGGCCTGGTGGCGCCCCGGCCCTGCCGGGACGACCTGTACGAGCGCCACGCGCGCGGCGAGCCGATGCCCGATCGCCTGCCGCGCGACCTGCACGACGCGCTGCTGGCGCTGGAGGGCGACGCCGCACTGCGCGCCGCGCTCGGCGAGCCGCTGGTGGCCCAGGTCCTGTCCCTCCAACGCGCGGAGTGGGCCGCCTACCACGCGCAGGTGAGCGACTGGGAGCTGGAGCGCTACGCCGAAGGCTGAGCCGTCGGGGCCAGGCGCGATCGGGATAATCGCGCGCGTGAGTTCCCCAAGCACCGCCGTCGACGGCACCAAGACCTGGACCAAGACCACCGACCGCCCGCTGCGCAGCTGGCGCAAGTCGGCGGGCGTGTGGCTGTTCGCTCACGTCGTGGGCGTGCCCATTCCCTGGGCGGCCGCGCGCCAGACCGATCCGCGCGCGCTGCTGGCCCATGAACACGAGCGCCTGCTGGCCCTGGCCGCCGTGGGCGAGTGCGTGCCGCGCGTGATCGGCTTCGACGGCCGTACCCTGGTCACCAGCGACGTGGGCACCACCCTGGACTACCTGCTGTTCCAGCGAGCGCCCGAGGAGCGCCTGCCGCTGATGTGCGCGGCCGCCGCCGATCTGGCGGGCTTTCACGCGCGCGGCCAGTGGCATGGCGGTGCGCAGGCGCGCAACATCACCTGGGATGGCGAGCGCTTCGCGCGGCTGGACTTCGAGGAGCCCCTGGTGCCCGGCCTGTCGCTGGACATGGTGCAGCGCTACGACGTGCTGCAGCTGGTGCTGTCGTTGGCGCGGCTGATCGAGCCCCTGGGGCCCGGCGCGGTGCACGCGGTGCTGCAGGCCTACGCGGCGGTGGACGCGGCGCAGGGCGAGGCGCTGCGCCGCTTCATTGCCCGCCTGCTGCCGCGCCTGCAGCGGATCTCGCGGCTGGCCTCCTGGTCGCGTCGGCTCGACACCTCGCGTGAGCTGATGCGCCTGCGCACGGTGTTGGAAGGCATGGCCGCCTTCGTGGCCGATCGCTGAAGCCGCCGCGCCGCGCTCAGGTTCTGTACGACGGGTCCAGGCGCTCCAGTTTTCGCAGCAGTGCGGGCCAGGCGATCTGCGCGCCCTGGCCGGCCGTGGCCACGCGCATGACCTCGGCCATGCCGGCGAGGATGCGCGGGTCCACCTGGGTCAGTTCGCTGCCGCCGGCCAGCGCGTCGATCTGGATGCGGCAGGCGTTCTCGAAGGTGTACATGGAGAGAAAGGCGTCGGCGATGGAGCGGCCCACGGTGAGCAGGCCGTGGTTGCGCAGCACCAGGTAGTTGGCTTGCCCCAGGTCGGCCTGCAGGCGCGGAATCTCGTCGGGGCGCAGGGCCACGCCTTCGTAGCCGTGGTACGCGAGCGAGCTCAGCACGAAGGTGCTTTGCTGGCTGATGGGCAGGATGCCGTGCCGCTGCGCGCTCACCGCCACGCCCGCGCGGGTGTGCGTGTGCAGCACGCACTGCGCCTCGGGCCGCGCGCTGTGCACGGCGCTGTGGATGACGAAGCCCGCCGGGTTCACGGGGAAGGGCGAGTCGTGCAGCTTGTTGCAGGCCATGTCCACCTTGACCAGGCTGCTGGCGGTGATCTCGTCGAACATCAGCCCGTAGGGGTTGATGAGGAACTGGTGCTCACCGCCGGTGAGGCCGTCGGGCAGCTTGGCGCTGATGTGGGTGAAGACCAGGTCGCTCCAGCCATAGGCCGCCACCAGGCGGTAACAGGCGGCGAGGTCGCAACGCAGCGCCCACTCTTCGGCGCTGACGGCTTCTTTCAGGGGGGGAATGTGCATGGCGTGTCTCCGGGCCGCCTCGGGGCGGGCGGCTCGACACGCACTCTAGGCGCGCTGGCCCGGCTGGGGCTGTCCGTGCAGCGACAGGGCGGCGGCGTCAGCCGCGCGTCTTGCAGGTGCTGATGCCGAACAGGGCGTAGGGCGGGCACCAGCCCACCACGCCGGTGAGCAGGGGCACCACGCCGAGCCAGCCCCACCAGCCCACCGTGCCGGTGGCGGCCAGGGCGATGAGGACAAGGCCGACAAGGATGCGAAGGGAACGGTCGATACCGCCGACGTTGGGGGTCATGGAGGTCTCCATCAGTGAACGATGATGTTCAAGCCGATTGGACGCCGCCACGAACGGACGCGCTTTGATCCAGATCAGGGTGCCGTCGCGCGCTCGAGGCGCCCGAGCCATTGCATTGCATGTGAGCGCTCGCTACCACACATTTCATGATCGGGCTTCAGGGAGGCGCACACCAGGGGCCGCTCCGGTCGGCCGAACAGGCGGCAGCGCAGGGCCCCGTCCAGGTGCGGGCAGGGCAGGCCGGCCGGCTTGCCCTGCGGCAGGCCTGGCATCGCGCTGCTGATCGAAGGCGCGGTGCAGCAGGCGGCGCAGCCGGGGCGGCAGTCCATGGGGTCGGCGGGCTCAGTCGGGCGCGTTGAGCTTGCGCGCGGCGTGGATCGCCTGCTCGACGACGCCCTGCACGGCGGCCTGGGCGAGGCCGCTGATCAGCCGGCCCTGGTCGTCGAAGGCTTCGCCGGCCTTGCTCAGCGCGTACTGCTTGGGCGTCAGCCAGCACTGCAGGTTCAGGAGCAGGGGCGACAGGTGCGACAGGCTGCGCAGCCCGCCCAGGGCGCCGGGCGAGGCGCTGAGCAGGCCCACCACCTTGCCCGCGAAGGGCTTGGTGCCGCTGGACCATTCGGGGTCGCCCTTGATGGGGCTGGACACCCAGTCGATGGTGTTCTTGAGCAGGCCGGTGTAGCTGCCGTTGTACTCGGGCGAGCAGATGACCCAGGCGGGATGGGCGTGGAAGATGGCTTTCAGGCGGCGCGCGGCCTCGGGGGTGCCGCGCGCTTCGAGGTCGGCGTTGTAGAGCGGCAGTTCGTGGTCGGCCAGCTCCAGCAGGGTGACCTGGGCGCCGGCGGCGCGGCCGAGGTCGGCGGCGACCTGGGCGAGCTTGCGGTTGTGGGACTGCGCGCGGGTGCTGCCCGCGAAGACGAGGAGGGGGGTGGGCGGGGTCATGGGGGCGGATTCTGGCACCGCCGCCGCGCCGGATTCCTGCGCGGGCCCGGGGCTTGCCCCTTGATGGGACAATCGCGGGCTCGCCCGCGCCGACCGCCCCGTCGCCGCGGGCTTTGGAGTTCAAGATGCTGTACCCCCAGGAATTCGACGTCATCGTGGTCGGCGGCGGCCACGCCGGCACCGAGGCCGCGCTGGCCGCCGCCCGCATGGGCTGCGCCACGCTGCTGCTCACCCACAACATCGAGACGCTGGGTCAGATGAGCTGCAACCCCAGCATCGGCGGCATCGGCAAGGGCCACCTGGTGAAGGAGGTGGACGCGCTGGGCGGCGCCATGGCCATCGCCACGGACGAGGGCGGCATCCAGTTCCGCATCCTCAACAGCAGCAAGGGCCCGGCCGTGCGCGCCACGCGCGCCCAGGCGGACCGCGTGCTCTACAAGGCCGCCATCCGCCGCCGTCTGGAAAACCAGCCGAACCTGTGGCTGTTCCAGCAGGCCGTGGACGACCTGATGGTGGAGGGCGACCGCGTGGTGGGCGCCGTCACGCAAGTGGGGATTCGCTTCCGCTCGCGCACCGTGGTGCTGACGGCCGGCACCTTCCTGGACGGCAAGATCCACGTGGGCCTGAACAACTACAGCGCGGGCCGCGCGGGCGATCCGCCGGCGGTGTCGCTGTCGGCGCGCCTGAAGGAGCTCAAGCTGCCCCAGGGCCGGCTGAAGACCGGCACGCCCCCGCGCCTGGACGGCCGCAGCATCGATTGGTCGAAGTGCACCGAGCAGCCCGGCGACGGCATGCCGGCGGCCGACGGCACGCCCCCGAGCACGCCGCTGCCGGTGTTCAGCTTCATGGGCAGCGCGGCCCTGCACCCGCGCCAGATCTCCTGCTGGATCACGCACACCAATGAGCGCACGCACGAGATCATCCGCAGCGGTTTCGACCGCAGCCCCATGTTCACCGGCAAGATCGAGGGCGTGGGCCCGCGCTACTGCCCCAGCGTGGAAGACAAGATCAACCGCTTCGCGGACAAAGACAGCCACCAGATCTTCCTGGAGCCCGAAGGCCTGAGCACCCACGAGGTCTACCCCAACGGCATCTCCACCAGCCTGCCCTTCGACATTCAGTACGCCCTGGTGCGCAGCATGCCTGGCCTGGAGAACGCGCACATCCTGCGGCCGGGCTACGCCATCGAATACGACTACTTCGACCCGCGCTCGCTCAAGAGCAGCTTCGAAACCCAGCAGATCGCCGGCCTGTTTTTCGCTGGCCAGATCAACGGCACCACCGGCTATGAGGAGGCCGCGGCCCAGGGCTTGTTCGCCGGCATCAACGCCGCCTTGCAGTGCCGGGGCGAGGGCGCCTGGCTGCCGGCGCGCGACCAGGCCTATCTCGGTGTGCTGGTCGATGACCTCGTCACCCAGGGGGTGACCGAGCCTTACCGCATGTTCACCAGCCGCGCCGAGTTCCGCCTGCAGCTGCGCGAGGACAACGCCGACATGCGCCTCACCGAGACCGGCCGCCGCCTGGGCCTGGTGGACGACGCCCGCTGGGACGCCTTCAGCCGCAAGCGCGACGCGGTTTCACGTGAAACCGAGCGTCTCAAATCCACCTGGGTGAACCCCAAGCTGCTGTCGGTGGAAGAGGGTGAGCGCGTATTGGGCAAGGCCATCGAGCATGAGCACAACCTGTTCGACCTGCTGCGCCGCCCTGGCGTGAGCTACCCAGCCCTGGTCGGCATGAACGGCGGCGCCTTCGTCGACAACGCGGTTTCACGTGAAACCCTGGGCGAGTTGGCGGCCCCGGTGATCGAGCAGGTGGAGATCGCGGCCAAGTACAGCGGCTACATCGACCGGCAGAAGGCCGAGGTGGAGCGCGCCGCCCACTACGAGCACCTGAAGCTGCCGGCGGACATCGATTACCTGAAGGTCACGTCCCTGTCCTTCGAGGCGCGGCAGAAGCTGGCCCGGCACCGGCCCGAGACCCTGGGCCAGGCTTCGCGCATCTCGGGCATCACGCCCGCGAGCATTTCCCTGTTGCTGATTCACCTGAAAAAGGGGGGGCTCGGTGGCCTGGCCTCGGCCCGTGGCGCCACTGAGGCCTCGGCCCCATGAGCGCCGCACGGCCGCCCGAAGGCGCTCGCACCGCAGTGCGCAGCACGGAGGTGCTGCGATGACGGACGCGCTGCGCCACGAGCTGCAGATCGGCCTGCAGGCACTCGACCTCTCGCTGGACGAGGAGCAGGTCGACATGCTGATGGCCTACATGGCGCTCATCCAGAAGTGGAACCGGGTCTACAACCTGACGGCCCTGCGCGAGCCGGCAGAGATGCTGACCCACCACCTGCTGGACAGCCTGGCGGTGGTCGGCCCCTTGCTGCGCGAAACCGACGGCCGCCCGGTGCGGCTGCTGGACGTGGGTTCGGGTGCCGGCCTGCCGGGCGTGGTGATCGCCATCGCCTGCCCGCAGATCGAAGTGACCTGCGTGGACACGGTGGCCAAGAAGGCGGCTTTTGTTCGCCAGGTGTCGGCGGAGTTGGGTCTGGTGAACCTGCACGCGATGCATGCGCGGGTGGAGTCGCTCAGCCGGGGGCGTGGGGAAGAGGGCTACGACGTGGTCACGTCCCGCGCCTTCTCCTCCCTGGCGGACTTCATCCAGTGGTCGCGATCGGCGCTGCAGATCGGGGGCATGTGGATGGCCCTCAAGGGCAAGCACCCCCTGGAGGAACTGCTGGCGCTGCCGGCGGACGTGGATGTGTTTCACGTGGAACCGGTGGCGGTGCCGGGCTTGAAGGCGGATCGCTGCATCGTCTGGATGCGGGAGCGGATGGGCTGAGCTGGGAAGCCCGGGGCCCGGCAGAACCCGTCACGTACACTCGACCCCTGCTTTCTGGGGGCCACCACCATGTTCGGCATCGCGGACTACGGCGCTTTCGTCGCCGCCATCGTTGTTTTCCTCGCCATTCCCGGCCCGGGCAACCTGGCCCTCATCACCTCCACCAGCAAGGGCGGCCTGCGCGGCGGACTCGCCGCCACCCTGGGTGTCATCGCCGCCGACCAGGTGCTGATGTGGGCGGCCGTCGCCGGCGTCGCCGCCTTGCTGGCGGCCACCCCGACCCTGTTCGGCGCGGTCCAGTGGATCGGCGCGGCCTACCTCGCCTGGCTCGGCTGGAAAATGCTCACCGCCAAGCCCGGTGATGCCCCGGTCCTCAACATCCGCCCGCGCCAGTACTTCCAGCAGGCGGCCGCCATCACCCTGCTCAACCCCAAGGCCATCGTCTTCTACATGGCCTTCTTCCCCCTGTTCGTCGACCGTGCCCACCACCAGGGCCTGATCACCTTCGGCGCCATGGCGGCCACCATTGCCGCGCTGACCTTCGCCTACGGCCTGGGCATGACGCTCATCGTGCACTTCCTGGCCGAGCGCCTGCGCGCCAATCCCCGCATCGGCCGCACGCTGGAAAAGCTCGCCGGCGTCTTCCTCATCGGCTTTGGCGTCAAGCTGGCCCTTTCCAAGTAAAGACCCATGGCGAAGATTTTTTGCGTGGCCAACCAGAAGGGCGGCGTCGGCAAGACCACCACCACCGTCAACCTGGCCGCCGGTCTGGCCAAGGTCGGCCAGCGGGTGCTGATGGTGGACCTGGACCCTCAGGGCAATGCCACCATGGGCTCGGGCGTGGACAAGCGGGCCATGGCGCTGTCGGTGTACGACGTGCTGCTGGAATCCGCCTCGGTGGCCGAGGCGGCCCAGTGGTCCGACAAGTGCGGCTACCACGTGCTGGGCGCCAACCGCGAGCTCGCGGGCGCCGAGGTGGAGCTGGTGGAAGTGGAGCGCCGCGAGCGCCGGCTCAAGCAGGCCCTGGCCGAGGTGGCCGACCAGTACGACTTCGTGTTGATCGACTGCCCGCCCTCGCTGAGCATGCTCACCCTCAATGGCCTGTGCTCGGCGCATGGCGTCATCGTGCCCATGCAGTGCGAGTACTTCGCGCTCGAAGGCCTGACCGACCTGGTCAACACCATCAAGCAGGTGCACGCCAACCTCAACAAGGACCTGCAGATCATTGGCCTGCTGCGTGTCATGTTCGACCCGCGCATCACCCTGCAGCAGCAGGTGAGCGACCAGCTCAAGGCGCATTTTGGCGACAAGGTGTTCGACACCGTGATCCCGCGCAACGTGCGCCTGGCCGAGGCCCCCAGCTATGGCCTGCCGGGTGTGGTGTTCGACCCCTCCGCGCGCGGCAGCCAGGCCTTCGTCGCCTTTGCCGAGGAGATGGTCGAGCGCATCAAGAAGATGTGAGAGGAGGGTGTTCCACGTGAAACCGCAGAACGTCCTCGTCCTGCCCGGCTGGCAGAGCAGCGGGCCCGAACACTGGCAGAGCCGCTGGGAGGCCCGCTTTGGCTACCGCCGCGTCGAGCAGCACGACTGGATGCACCCGCAGCGCGGCGACTGGATGGCCCGCCTGGAAGACGTGGTGCTGGGCGCCGACGGCCCCGTGCTACTGGTGGCCCACAGCCTGGGCTGCATCCTGACGGCGGCCTGGGCCGCGCATTCCCGGCACACCGCCCGCGTGGTGGGCGCGCTGCTGGTGGCGCCGGGCGATTCGGAACGCGAGGACCTGCGCGAGCTGCTGCCCAGCTGGTCGCCCATCGTGCGCCAGCGCTTGCCGTTCCCCGCCCACCTGATCGGCAGCCAGGACGACCCCTACTGTGGCTTCGAGCGCGCCCGGGGCCTCGCCGCCGACTGGGGGGCGGCCTTCACCGACCTCGGCCGTGCCGGCCACATCAACGCCGATTCCGGCCTGGGCGACTGGCCGCAGGGCCAGGCCTGGCTGGACGAACTCACGAAAGACAAGCACTAGATGGTCACCAAAAAACCCAAGGGCCTGGGCCGCGGGCTCGAAGCGCTGCTCGGCCCCAAGGTCGAGGACAAGCCCGCCGCCGAGGCCGCGCCCGCTGGCGCACCGTCCACCCTGCCGCTGGACCAGCTGGTGCCCGGCCAGTACCAGCCGCGCACCCGCATGGACGAGGGCGCCCTGTACGAACTGGCCGAGAGCATCAAGGCCCAGGGCATCATGCAGCCGATTCTGGTGCGCCGGCTGAACAGCGGCCCGGACGCCGGCAAGCACGAGATCATCGCGGGCGAACGCCGCTTCCGCGCCTCGAAGCTGGCCGGCCTGAGCGAGGTGCCTGTGCTGGTGCGCGAGGTGCCGGACGAGTCGGCCGCCGCCATGGCGCTGATCGAGAACATCCAGCGCGAAGACCTGAACCCCTTGGAAGAGGCCCATGGCCTGCAACGCCTGGTGAAGGAGTTTGGGCTCACTCACGAACAGGCGGCCCAGGCCGTGGGCCGCTCGCGCAGCGCCGCCAGCAACCTGCTGCGCCTGCTGCAGCTGGCCGAGCCGGTGCAGACCATGCTGATGGCCGGCGACATCGACATGGGCCACGCGCGCGCGCTGCTGCCGCTGGACAAGGCCGCGCAGATCACCACGGCCAACCAGGTCGCGACCCGCAAGCTGTCGGTGCGCGAGGCCGAAAACCTGGTGAAGAAGCTGGCGGCCGAGTTCACCCTGGCGCCGCAGAAGCCGCGCAAGGAAAAGTCGCGCGACATCCGCCGCGTGGAAGAGGAGCTGGCCGACCTGCTGACCGCCGAGGTCGAGGTGCGCGTGAAAAAGCGCGTGAAGCGCCACGGCCGCGTCGAGGAGATGGGTGAGCTGGCGATCCAGTTCGGCTCGCTGGACGCGCTCAACGGCCTCATCGAGCGGCTGCGCGCGGGGCACTGAGGCCCCCCCTCGCCCGGGTTCAGGCCAGGGCCGGCGCCGGCGCCATGGACGGGCGGTGGATGTGGCCGGCCGCGCCGTTGGCCTTGGCCGTCTGGTAGTGCCATTCGATGTCCAGCACCCCGGCCAGCGAGCCGTCCTCGGCCAGGCCGCCGATGGGGCCGAACATGAAGCCCAGCAGGATCAGCCCGTTCGGGCCGGTGAAGGGCTGGTGGGTGATACCACCCGCCTCGACCATGTAGTCGCCCGCGAACACCTCGCCGTGTTCGTAGCCGAAACCGCCTTCGACGATGTAGGCGTGCGCGGCGCCGAAGTGCTTGTGCACGCCGGCCACGGTGCCGGGCTCCACCTTGAGCAGGATCACCAGCAGGCTGGAGGCGTCGTCGCAGTGCAGCAGCTTGAATTGCGTGCCCGGCATGCCCCAGGGGGTCCAGGGAATTTCCTTGGTGCGCACGATGAGCGAGCCGTCGGGGTAGCGCAGCGACACGCGCGGGTCGGTGCCGGTCTTGGCGTGGGTGATGGGCATGGGTGTCTCCGTGGGAATGGGTTTCGCGGCATCGGTGCCGCGGGCGCATGCTCGGCGGGCTTGGCGGCACGGCCCTGCGGGAAAGCCCTGGGAAAGCGGCCGCCGGCCGCTTGCAATGCCGCTTTTTCGACAGAAACCCGCTAGGACGACGGCCCCGCGCGGCCTAGCATGTCGCCATGCACCCCCCGCTTGCCAGCGCCCAGGACACGGCTCGGACCATCGGCCGCTTCGCGCACGCCGAACCCGAGCGCGTGCTGCGTTGCCAGTCGGGCGAGGTGGTGGGCGCCATCTGGTCTCACCCGCCCACGCACACGCGGGTGCAAGGCCTGGACCACCACGCGCTGGCGCTGCACCTGTCGGGCTGCACGCTGGTGGAGAAGTGGGCCGACGGCCGTTGCGTGGGGCACCGCTCCCGCGTGGGCAGCGTGAGCCTGGTGCCGGCGCGGCGCGATTCGGAGTGGACCATCGGCGGACATTGCCGGGTGGCCCATGCCTACGTGCACCCGCAGGCGCTGAGCGACGCGGCCGAACGCCTCTCGCGGCCCTGGCCCGCCGACGGGCTGGGCGACTTCTTCGCGGCCGAGGACGCCCAACTCGCGCGCCTGCTGCACTGGCTGGTGCACGAGGCCCTGGTCGATGGCTTGGATCCGCTGGCGCTGGAGCAGTGGCAGGCCCTGCTGCTGGCGCACCTCATCCGCCGCGACGCCGGCGGCGCCGCGGCCGCGCCCGAGCGTTCGGGGTCCCGCCTGGCGCTCACCGGGGCCACGCTGCGGCGGCTGTTCGCCCACATCGACGAGCACATCGAAGAGCGCCTGGCCGCGCGCCTGACGCTGAGCGCCCTGGCCGACATCGCCCACCTGTCGCCCGACCACTTCCTGCGCGCCTTCAAGCGGGCGGTGGGCCAGACGCCGCACCGCTACGTGCTGGAGCGGCGCCTGGTGCGCGCGCAGGACCTGCTGGCGCGCAGCCCGCTGGCCGTGGCCGACATCGCGCGCGACAGCGGCTTTCGCGGCCCCAGCCATTTCACCGCCGCGTTCCGGCGGCAGTACGGCCTCACGCCCAGCGCCTGGCGCGCCCAGCGGCGCGGCTGAGCCGGGTGCGGCGCGGCCGCCGGCCTCAGGCCGAGAAGATCTTGCCCGGGTTCAGGATGTTGTCCGGGTCCAGCGCGCGCTTGAGCGTGCGCATCAGGTCCACCGCGCCGGCGCCGGCCTCGTCGAGCAGGAAGCCCATCTTGTGCAGGCCCACGCCGTGCTCGCCGGTGCAGGTGCCTTCCAGCTGCAGCGCGCGCGTCACGAGCTTGACGTTGAGTTCTTCGGCCAGGCGGCGCTCGTCGACGTTGTCGGGGTCGATCAGGTAGCCGAAGTGGAAGTTGCCGTCGCCCACGTGGCCGACCAGGAAGTAGGGCAGGCCGCTGGCGTCGGCCTCGGCCACGGAATCGAGCAGGCAGTCGGCCAAGCGGCTGATGGGCACGCAGGTGTCGGTGCTCACGGCGCGGCAGCCGGGCTTGGTCTGGATGGCCGCGAAATAGGCGTTGTGCCGCGCGGTCCACAGGCGCGTGCGCTCCTCCGGCGTGGTGGCCCATTCGAAGGCATTGCCGTCGAACTCGCTGGCGATGTCCTGCACGGTCTCGGCCTGCTCTTTCACGCTGGCGGGCGAGCCGTGGAATTCCATCAGCAGCATGTGTTCCTCGCGCAGGCCCAGCTTGCTGTGGGCATTGACCATGCGCACGGTGTTGGCGTCGATCAGCTCGCAGCGCGCGATCGGCACGCCCAGCTGGATGACCTGGATCACGCAGCGCACCGCCGCCTCGATGGAGGGGAAAGAGCACACCGCGGCCGAGATGGCCTCGGGCAGCGGATAGAGCTTGAGGGTGATCTCGGTGATCACGCCCAGCGTGCCTTCGCTGCCCACCATCAGGCGCGTGAGGTCGTAGCCGGCGGACGATTTCTTGGCGCGCGTGCCGGTGCGCACCACCTTGCCCTCGGCCGTGACCACCTCCAGCGCCAGCACGTTCTCGCGCATGGTGCCGTAGCGCACGGCATTGGTGCCGCTGGCGCGCGTGGCCGTCATGCCGCCGATGGAGGCGTCGGCGCCGGGGTCGATGGGGAAGAACAGGCCTTCGCTTTTCACGGCCTCGTTCAGGGCCTTGCGCGTCACGCCGGGCATCACGGTCACGGTCAGGTCCTCGGCGTTGATGGCGAGCACCTGGTTCATGCGGCTCACGTCGATGCTGATGCCGCCCTGCACCGCGAGCAGGTGGCCTTCGAGCGAGGAGCCCACGCCGAAGGGAATGACCGGCACCTTGTACTGAGCGCACAGCGCCACGGCGTCGGCCACGTCGCGCGTGGATTCGGCGAAGACCACGGCCGCCGGCGGCGGCACGGAGACGAAGGCGGACTCGTCGCGGCCGTGCTGTTCGCGCACCGCCAGGGCGGTGGAGCACTGCGCGCCGAAGCGCTGCTTCAGCGCGGCCAGAAAGGCCTCGGGCACCTCGCGCTGCTCGACGGTGGGCAGCAGGTGGGCGACGTCGGTGGGGGCGTTCATTGGGGCGGTCTCCGGCGCGGTTTCTGAACCGCGCAGTGTACGCCCGGGGGTGTTCAGCGGCGGGCGCCGCGGGCCATGGGGCCGGGCAGGGCGCCCTGGGCCGACGGCAGGGACAGGCCGCTGGGCGTGGCGCCCTGGCGGGGTTTCTGCAGGAAGGGGCCGGTGGCGGCGGCGCCGGCGATCACCAGGGTCCAGGCGGCGAGCAGCTGCACGCTGCGCGCCTCGAAGCGCTGGGACAGCGCCTGGGTCTTGCGGGGTCGGTTCATTCGGTCTCCGTTGTCGCCCCAAGCTGCGGGCGATGCCCGCGATTGCAACGCCCCCGTGTGACAGAACCAAGTGCTTTTGCCGGCCGTTGCGCGCTTGACCGGCGCTTGACGCCCGTGACATTTCCCTGCGGGCGGTTACACCCGATCACTGGCGCACAATGCGGCGACGAGCCAGAAGAGGAGACGACCGTCCATGGGCAACCGACTCACCCAGATCGCCACGCGCACCGGCGACGCCGGCACCACCGGCCTCGGCGACAACACCCGCGTGTCCAAGAACCACCTGCGCGTGCACGCCATGGGCGACGTGGACGAACTCAACTCGCACATCGGCGTGCTGCTGTGCGAAGAGCTGCCGGCCGGCGTGCGCGGGCTGCTGGTGGAGGTGCAACACCAGCTGTTCAACCTGGGCGGTGAGCTGTCCATCCCAGGGTACGAGTTGCTCAAGCCCGAGGCCGTGGCCGCGCTCGACGAGGCCCTGGCCGAGCACAACGCGGCCCTGCCGCGCCTGCAGGAGTTCATCCTGCCGGCGGGCAACCGCGCGGCCAGCCAGGCGCACGTGTGCCGCACCGTGGCGCGCCGCGCCGAGCGCGCGGTGGTGGCCCTGGGCGACGTGGACGCGGTGCGCGAGGCGCCGCGCCAGTACCTCAACCGCCTGAGCGATCTGATGTTCGTGCTGGCGCGCGTGCTCAACCGCATGCACGGCGGCGACGACGTTTATTGGAAGAGCGAGCGCCTGCAGCGCGGGGTCGCCGAGTGAAGGCCCTGCCGGCGCTGGCCGTGGCGGCGCTGGCGCTGGCGCTGGCCCCGGCGCGCGCCGAACCCGCGCCGGGCGAGCAGGTGGTGCTGAGCTGCGACGCCGTCTACCTGCCCGCGCGCAGCGCCTGGGTGCGCGAGGTGCGCTTCACGCTCGATGAGCGCCGCATCCGCGGCGTGGCCATCGATGGTGTGCCGGTCTACAGCTTCTCGGTGTTCGACACCGTGCTGCTCACCGCGCTGGACAACGAGCGCATCCAGATCGACACCGCCACGCTCACCTGGCGCAGCGACTTTCGGGGGCAGGCCACCTCCGAGGGGCGCTGTACCCGTCGATAGCCGCGTCCGATCGGGAGGTGCCGGGGTTATCGCGGCGCCAGCACCGACATGGTGATGCGCGAGACGCAGGTGAGCTCGCCCGCGTCGTTGCGCAACTCGATGTGCCACACCTGCGTGCTGCGGCCGATGTGCACCGGCCGCGTGACGCCCGTGACCCAGCCCTGCGTGGCGCCCTTGAGGTGGTTGGCGTTGATGTCCAGGCCCACGGCGCGGTGGCCTTCGGCACAGGTGAAGGCCGCGCCGCAGGAACCCAGGGTCTCGGCCAGCACCACGCTCACGCCACCGTGCAGCAGGCCATAGGGCTGCTTGGTGCGTGCGTCCACCGGCACGCGCGCGGCGATGAAATCGTCGCCCACCTCGGTGAACTCGATGCCCAGCTGCCGCACGGCGGTGCCCTCGTGCAGCTGGTGCAGGATCTCGCAGGAGATGGGGCGGGTCCAGATCGCCGGCATGCTCAGGCCTTCTGGCCGCGGCCCAGCAGCCAGTACAGCACGATGGCGCCGAAGGTCGCGGTACCGATGCCGCCCAGCGCGAAACCGCCGAACTTGAGCGTGTAGTCGCCCGTGCCCAGGATCAGGGGAATGGCCGCCACCAGCAGGTTGCGGTTGTCCGAGAAGTCGACCCGGTTGTCGACCCAGATCTTGGCCCCCGCGATCGCGATCAGGCCGAACACCACGATGGACACGCCGCCCATCACGGCCAGGGGAATGGTCTGGATCAGCGCGCCGAACTTGGGGCTGAAGCCCAGCACGGTGGCGATGAGCGCGGCCACCACGAACATGGCGGTCGAGTAGATCTTGGTCGCCGCCATCACGCCGATGTTCTCGGCGTAGGTGGTGACGCCCGTGCCGCCCGAGGCGCCGCTCACGATGGTGGCCACGCCGTCGCCGATGAAGGCCTTGCCCAGGTAGGGGTTGAGGTCGCGGCCGGTCATGGCGCTGACGGCCTTCACATGGCCCAGGTTCTCGGCCACCAGGATGATCGCCACCGGCGCGATCAGCAGCATGGCCTGGGCGCTGAACACCGGCGCGGCGAAGGAGGGCATCCCGAACCAGGCCGCGTTGGCCACGCCACTGAAGTCGATGGGTTTGCCCAGGCCCAGGCCGTTGGTGAGCACGGCGTAGACCACGCTGGCCAGGATCAGGCCCACCAGGATGAGCAGGCGCTGCACCATGCCGCGCGCGTACACGGCCACCAGGCCCACGCTGACGAAGGTGATGGCCTGCATCCAGGCGTCGAAGCCCGTGGGTGCCATGTTCTTGATCGGGATGGCCGCCAGGTTCAGGCCGATCACCGCCACCACCGTGCCGGTGACCACCGGCGGCATGAGCCGCTCGACCCAGCCGGTGCCGATGGCCTGCACCACGAAGCCGATCAGCGTATAGAGCACGCCGCAGGCGATGATGCCGCCCAGCGCCACGCCCAGGTTGGCGTTGGGCCCGCTGCCGGCGTAGCCGCTGGCCGCGATCACCACGCCGATGAAGGCGAAGCTGGAGCCCAGGTAGCTGGGCACCTTGCCGCCGGTGATGAAGTAGAAGATCAGGGTGCCGATGCCGCTCATGAGGATGGCGACGTTCGGGTCGAAGCCCATGAGCAGCGGCGCCAGCACCGTGGCGCCGAACATGGCGATGACGTGCTGCACGCCCATCACCGTGGTTTGTGGCCAGGGCAGGCGTTCGTCGGGGGCGATGACGCCACCCTGCCCGAGGGTGCTCGCCGGTTTCTCCGTCCAGTTGAAAAGGCCCATCTCACTCGCTCCTCATGTTGTTGTCGTGCCGAAGTGGCACGCGATTGTGCAAGCAAGTGGCGTGCGCGTCGCGTCGCGCACGCGCGGGCTCAGGCCCGCTCGGCCGGCTGCGCGCGGGCGGGTGCCAACACCGCGCGGATGCCGTTGGCGATGAACTCGCTCAGGCGCTGGGCGCTGGCCGGGCCGGCGCGCGTGCCGGCCACGAGCCGGTCGAGCCGGTGCTCCGCCAGGTGCGCCTGTACCGCGCCCAGGGCGAAGCGCAGCGCGTCGGCCAGGTCGTGGCGCGAGGCCCGGGGCAGGGCGGCCTGCAGGGCGTCGAACAGGCGCTGCAGCAGGGGGTCGACGTGCTCCTGCAGCGCGGGCTCGGCCTCGGGCGCGGCCTGGGCCAGCTCGCGCGCGAGCAGTTGCGCGTAGTGCTGGCTGGCGCTGTGGTGGCGCCAGCGCAGCAACGGCAGCACGAAGGCCTCGACCACGCGGCGCAGGCCGTCGGGTTCGCCGGGCAGGGCGGCGGCGCGGCGCGCGTCCTCCAGGGCGCGCATGGCTTCGTGGTGCAGCGGGCCGTGGTGCGCGAAGATGGCCCGGAACAGGCCTTCCTTGTGGGCGAAGTAGTAGCCCACCAGGGCCAGGGGCACCTCGGCGGCCTCGGCGATCTGGCGGACCGTGACCGCGTGGAAGCCGCGCTGGGCGAAGAGGCGCTCGGCGGCGTGCAGGATGGCCTGCTGGCGGTCGTTGCGCGGCGTGGGGAAGGAGGAACGTGGCAGTGGCATGAGGCGGAAGGGGTGGGGGCGTCGCGCAGGCGCGCCGCGGGGACTGACAGTGCGGCGGGACGGCGCTACGCTGCGGCTCGCCATCCCAGCAGGAACCCCATGCCAACGCCTCCCTACGTGCCCCAGATCCGCCGCTACACCGATTGGCTCGCGCAGCACCATGGCCTGCGCTTCGACGACTACCACGGGCTGTGGCAGTGGTCCGTCACCGATCTCCCGGCGTTCTGGACATCGATAGAAGAATACTTTGGATTGCATTTTGGATGCAATGAAGAGAACGTTTTGTTTCAAAACACCATGCCCGGCACCCAGTGGTTCGTGGGCGGGCGCGCCAACTACACGCGCCAGGTGTTCCGCCACGTGGCGCCGGCCCACGCGGCGGGCATGCCCGCGCTGATCGCCCGCAACGAAAAAGGCCGCCACACCGAACTGGGCTGGCCCGAGCTGCGCCGCCAGGTGGCCGCGCTGGCCCTGCACCTGAAGGCCCAGGGCGTGCGCCCGGGTGACCGCGTGGCCGCCTACCTGCCCAACATCCCCGAGACGGCCGTTGCCTTCCTGGCCGTGGTGGGCATTGGCGCCGTGTGGAGCGTCTGCGCGCCCGACATGGGCACCCACGCCGTGCTCGACCGCTTCCGCCAGATCGAGCCGGTGGCGCTGATCGCCTGCGACGGCGTCACCTACGGCCGGCGCGACATCGACCGCCTGGGCGTGGTGGCCGAGCTGCGCGCGGCCCTGCCCACGGTGCGCCACGTGCTGCTGCACACCAACCTGGCCGATGCGCCCGATGAGAAAGCGCGCGCGCTGGCGCAGGCCGCGCCCTGCGCGCATCTGGAGGCCGTGGTGGCCCGCGACGACGCCGAGACCGCGGCCTTCGAGCCCGAGGACCTGCCCTTCGACCACCCGCTGTGGATCGTCTATTCCAGCGGCACCACCGGCTTGCCCAAGCCCATCGTGCACGGCCATGGCGGCACGGTGCTGGTGGGCCTGGCGCTCAAGAGCCTGCACAACGACGTGGGCTGCAGCTACGACCCCAACAGCTGGGGCGAGCGCTACCACTGGTACAGCTCCACCGGCTGGGTGATGTGGAACGCGCAGATCAGCGGCCTGCTCAACGGCACCACCTGCGTCATCTACGACGGCAACCCGGGTGGCGCCAAGGACGCGCCCGACTGGACGACCCTCTGGCGTTTCGCGGCCGAAACGGGCGTCACCTTCTTCGGCGCCGGCGCGGCTTTCTACGCCAACTGCCTCAAGGCCGGCGTGGACCTGTCGCGCTGCGGCGATCTGTCGCGCGTGCGCGCCCTGGGCAGCACGGGCTCGCCGCTGTCGGAAGACGCGCAGCGCTGGGGCTCGGCGCAGTTCGCCGCCATCGCCTCGGGCGAGGCACAGAAGGACATCTGGTGGTGCAACATCAGCGGCGGCACCGACTTCGCGGGCGCCTTCATCGGCGGCCACCGCGAGCTGCCCCAGACGCCCGGGCGCATGCAGTGCCGCCTGCTGGGGTGTGCGGTGCAGGCCTGGAACGAGCGCGGCGAACCGGTGATCGACGAGGTGGGCGAGCTGGTCTGCACCCAGCCCATTCCCTCGATGCCGCTGTACTTCGTGGGCGATGCGGACAACCGACGCCTGATCGGCAGCTACTTCGACGCCTACCCGCCCGGCCACGGTCGTCGGCCGGGCGGCGGCGACCTCGGCCCCGAGGCCGGCGCCGTCTGGCGCCACGGTGACTGGCTGCGCGTGCTGCCCGACGGTTCCTGCGTGATCTACGGCCGCTCCGACGCCACCATCAACCGCCACGGCCTGCGCATGGGCACGAGCGAGATCTACAGCGCCGTCGAGGCCCTGCCCGAGGTGCTGGATTCCATGGTCGTGGACCTGGAGTACCTGGGCCGAGAGAGCTGGATGCCGCTGTTCGTGGTGCTGCGCGAGGGGCTCACGCTGGACGAGGCCCTGCGCCAGCGCCTGAACGCCGCGATCCGCCAGGCGCTGTCGCCGCGCTTCGTGCCCGACGCCATCTATCAGGTGGCCGAGATCCCACGCACGCTCTCGGGCAAGAAGCAGGAGCTGCCCATCAAGAAGCTGCTGCTGGGCCAGCCGATCGACAAGGTCATCAACCGGGAGGCCATGGCCAACCCCGGCAGCCTGGACTGGTACGTGCGGCTGGCGCGCGAGCGTGGGGTGGCGCCGGGGTTCAGTTCGCGACCGTGAAGCGGCGCCGCAGGTGCTGCGGCCTGTCGATCTCGTCCGCGATGGCCACCGCCAGGTCGGCCACCGAAATGCCCGAGGGCTGCCCACCCTCGCCGGGCAGCGGCTGGTCGCCGCCCACGCGGTAGCGGCCCGTGCGCTCGCCCGGGGCCAGCAGGATCGGCGGCGACAGCAAGGTCCAGTCCAGCGCGGTCTCGCCGCGCAGGCGCGTGAGCAGGTCGCGCGCGGCCAGCGCGCCCTGTTTCCACTCGGCCGGGAACTCGGGCGTGTCCACCAGCTGCACGCCGGGCGCCACCTCCAGGCTGCCCGCGCCGCCCACGGCCAGCAGGCGCTTCACGCCGGCCTGCCGGGCGCCGGCCAGGATGGCGTCGTAGCCCTGGCCGAACAGGTCGTAGATGCGCGGCTCGTTCCAGCCGGGGTTGTAGGCGCTGACGATGGCGTCCTGTCCGCGCACCGCGGCGGCCACCTGGGCGGCGTCCAGGGCGTCGGCGCGCACCACCGCCAGGCCGTCGCGGGCGGTGAACTTCTCGGGGTGGCGGGCGAGCGCGGTCACGGCATGGCCGCGCGACAGCAGTTCGTTCAGCACGGCGCTGCCGACGAAGCCGGTGGCGCCGATCAGGGCGATCTTCATGGGGAAACTCCTGGCGGGTTGTGAATGGCATCTAGTGTCATCACTACACGAACAAGGGACCAGATGGCAGAATCCTCATTCATTTTGTAGACAATCTAATGAATGAAGCCCAGGCCCTGGCCGACAAGCTGCGCCGCATGGCCCTGTTCGCCGAGATCGTCGACAGCGGCTCCATCAGCGCGGCCGCGCGCCGCCTGGGCAGCACGCCGTCCGCCGTGAGCCAGCAGCTGCGCCTGCTGGAGCGCTCCCTGGGCCTGGTGCTGCTGCACCGCTCCACGCGCCGGCTCACGCTCACCGAGGCCGGCGAGCGCTACCACCCGGCCTGCGCGGCCATGGTGGCCCAGGCCCGCAGCGCCGATCAGGCCCTGGAGCGCCTGCGCGACGAGCCCGAGGGCGAGCTGCGCCTGGCCGCGCCCATCGGTTTCGGCGATCGGCTGGCCAGCGCCCTGGAGCCGCTGCGGCGCCACCCGCGCCTGCGCCTGCACCTTCTGCTGGACGACACGCCCATCGACCTGATCGCCGAGCGCGTGGACCTGGCGCTGCGCGTGGGTCGCTTCACCGACTCGGCCCTGGTGGCGCGCCGCCTGGGCGAACTGCAGCGCGTGCTGTGCGCGGCGCCGCGTTACCTCGCCGAGCGCGGCTGGCCGCGCGACCCCGGCGAGCTGGCCGGCCACGACTGGCTGGGCCTGCCGCCGCGCAGCGGCGCGGCGACGGCACTGGAGTTCCAGGGACCGCAGGGCGCGCGCGCCGAGGTGCGGGTGGAGCCGCGCGTGCTGGCGTCGCAGGTGACGGTGCTGGAGGCCCTGGCGCTCGAAGGCTGGGGCCTGTACGTCGGCATGCGCGACGACGTGGGCGCCGCGCTCGACCAGGGCCGCCTGGTGCCGGTGCTGCCCGACTGGCGCCTGGAGCCGGCTGCGGTCTTCGCCGTCACGCCGCGGCGCGACGAGCAGCCGGCCAAGGTGCGCCACGCGCTGCGGGCGCTGCAGGCGCACTTCGGCGCGCGCGGCGGCTGAGCCGGTTCGGCTTCAGCGCCGGCTCACCAGCACGATGCCCAGCGCCACGCCCCCCAGTGCCAGCATCAGCCGCAGCGTGAGCGGCTCGCCCAGCAGCAGCACGCCGAACACCAGCGCGAACACCGGCGTGAGGAAGGTGAAGGTGCTGATCTGCGTGGCCGGGTAGTGGCGCAGCATCCACATCCAGGCCAGGTAGCTGGCGAAGGCGCCCACCGCCGACTGCAGCGCGATCGAGCCCCAGGCCAGACCCGAGTACGACCAGCCCCAGGTCTCGCCCAGCGCCAGCGACAGCAGCGGCGCCACAGCGGCCGTGACGGCCACCTGGTAGAACAGGGTCTTCTCGGCGCTGGCCGTGGCGAGCCGGCTGGCGCGGATGGTCAGCGTGGTCAGGCCCCAGAGAAGGCCCGCGCCCAGGGCCATGGCGTCGCCGCGCCACTGGCCGGCCCCGGGCGAGCCGTTCGCGAAGCCCTCGCTGAAGGCCGTGACCACCGCCGCGAACGCGATCACCAGCCCCACCCACTGCACGCGGCGCAGCCTCTCGCTGGGCACCACGCGCGGCAGCAGCAGGGCCACCACGAAGGGGCTGGTGTAGAGGAACACCGTGAGCCGCGAGGCCGAGGTGAGCTGCAGGCCCAGGTAGATGAAGCTGAACTCACCCGCGAACAGCAGGCCCGCCAGCAGGCCGGCCTTGAGCGTGCCGTCGCGCTGGAACAGCGGCACGCCGCGCGCGCGGCACCACAGCCACAGCAGCAGCGTGGCGCCCCAGAAACGCAGGCTGGCCTGCCACAGCGGCGGCACCTCGGCCACGGCCACCTTGATCAGGATCTGCTGGAAACCCCAGAACGCGCAGCACGCCACGAGCAGCGTGATGGCGAGGGAGTCGAGGTGGGTCTTGCGAACGGGAGGCGTGGCGGGCGGCATGGCCGGTGATTGTGCGGGGCGCCGCGCGGCGCGCGTGTCGCAGGGGTTCTGCGCTCAGCGTGGCTGCGCCAGGCGCTTGAGCTGGGTCTTCAGGCGCTGCACTTCGGCGGCCGACAACTCGGCGAGCATGGCGGCCTCGTGCGCGCGGGCGCGGCGCAGCAGCGGCGCCACCTTTCTCTGGCCGGCGGGCGTGATGGACACCAGCGTGCGGCGCTGGTCCGCGGGGTCGTCGTGCAGGGCCACCCAGCCCTGCGCGACCAGGCGCTGCAGCAGCTTGGTGACGGTGGGCTGCTGGCTCAGCACCTCGTGCGCCAGCCGGCCCACGGCCATCGGCGACTCGCCGCTGAGCACCGCCAGCACGCGCCACTCCAGCGAGCCCAGGCCGGCCTCGCGCACCTGGGCGTCGAATTCCTTGAAGAGGGCGTGGTTGGCCTGGCCGAGCAGGTAGCCCAGATAGTCATCGGTGAAACGGGGGGCCCCACGCGCCGCCGCTTCGCGGGTCGCTGCCCCCCCGGGGGGCTGATCCGCCTTGGCGCGGCCCGGCGGCGGATCGCGCCGTTCCTTCACAGCGGGTGCTCCGCGTAGAAGCGCCCGCCGTGGAACAGCAGCGGCGAGGCGCCGGGCCGGTGGCTGCAGCGCTCCACTTCGCCGACGAAGATCACGTGATCGCCCTCGGTGTACTGGCTGCGGTTGAAGCACTCGAACACGGCGGCCGCGCCGTCGAGCAGCGGCGCGCCATTGCCGCCTTCGCTGAAGGCCACGCCGTTCCAGCGGTCGATGCCGCGCGCCGCGAAGCGCTCGGCCAGGGCCTGCTGGTCGGCCGCAAGCACGTTGATGGCGTAGTGCGAGCCGTTGCGGAAGAAGGCCATGGAGCCGGCGTGGTGCGCCAGGCTCCACAGCACCAGCGGTGGTGACAGCGAGACCGAGTTGAAGGAGTTCGCGGTGAGGCCGATGAGCGCGCCATCGGGCGCGCGCGCGGTGACGATGGTCACGCCGGTGGCGAACATGCCCAGCGAAGCGCGGAACTCGTGCGCCGAGAAATCGGGGGGGCGGGCCGCGTGGCCAGCCTGACGGGCGGGGGACATGGGGCGCAATTTACATGAATTTTCATGAATAATGGGCCGCCAGCGAATCCCACCCCGACAAAAAAGGAGACCCGATGCTGCAGGAGCGGATCGAACCCGCCTGGATCGACGCCTTCGAGGCCCTGCTCAGGCGCTGCGCCTTGCAGACGGGCGAGGTGGTCGCCATCCTGGGCGAAACGCAAAGCCGGCCGGTGCTGCTCGAGCTGGCGCACCTGGCGGCCGCGCGCCTGGGCGCGCGCTGCTTCCGGCTGACGCTGCCCTCCGTGTTCAGCGACGGCGCGCCGGTGCAACGCTCCACCGGCGCCAGTCCGGCCATCCAGCAGCTGCAGCCGGTGATCGCCGCGCTCGCGGGCAGCCAGCTCGTGATCGACTGCACCGCCGAGGGCCTGATGCACGCGCACGAGTTGCCGGCCATCCTGAAGGGCAATGGCCAGACGCAGCCGCGCGTGGTCTACGTGAGCGACGAACACCCCGAGGCCCTGATGCGCCTGCTGCCCGACGAGGCCACCGAGGCGCGCGTGAAGGCGCACCTCAAGCGCCTGCGCGGCGCCAAGCGCTTGCGCGTCACCTCGGCCGCCGGCACCGACCTGCACGTCGACCTCGCCGGCGCCGTGCTCGGTGGCAACTGGGGCAGCACCACGCGGCCCGGCACGCTCACGCACTGGCCTGGCGGCATGGTGCTGGGCTTTCCCGCCCGCGGCACCGTCAACGGCACCTTGGTGCTGGCCGAGGGCGACGTGAACCTCACCTTCAAGCGCTACATCGAACGCCCCATCACCCTGCGCATCGAGGCCGACACGGTCACGCGCATCGAGGGCAGCGGCGTCGACGCCGAGCTGCTGCGTGGCCACTACGCTGCCTGGGGCGAGCCCGAGGCCTACGCCGTGAGCCACGTGGGCTACGGCCTCAATCCCAAGGCCCGCTGGGACAGCATGGCGCTTTACGACAAGCGCGACTTCAACGGCACCGAGCTGCGTGCCTTCGCCGGCAACTTCCTCTACAGCACGGGCGCCAACGAGGTGGCCGGGCGGCACACGCGCGGGCACTTCGATTTCCCGCTGCGTGGCTGCACGGTATGGCTGGACGACACGGTGGTGGTTGACGCCGGCCAGGTGGTGGGCGAATGAACGCGCTGCCCACCTTCACCGCGCTCGGCAGCGGCGCCACCGTGTTGATGCTGCATGGCATCGGCGGCGGCCACCTGGCCTTCGCGCCGCAGGTCGAATCGCTGGCCGGCGCGGGGTACCGCGCCATCGCCTGGGACATGCCGGGCTATGGCCACAGCGCGCCCATCGAGCCCTACACCTTCAAGGGCCTCGCGCAGAGCTGCGTAAATCTCATCGACGCCCTGCAATGCGAGAGCGTGGTGCTGGTGGGGCACAGCATGGGCGGCATGGTCGCGCAGGAGGTGATCGCGCGCCGGCCCGACAAGGTCAGCCGGCTGGTGCTCGCGGGCACCTCGGCCGCCTTCGGCAAGCGCACGGACGGCCGCGACGCCGAGACCTGGGCGCGCCAGTTCGTCGCCCAGCGCACCGCGCCGCTGGACGCGGGCAAGAGCATGGCCGAGGTGGCCCAGGTGCTGGTGCCGCAGATGGCCGGCCCTGGCGCGCTGCCCGAGGGCCTGCGCCTGGCCGAGCACTGCATGGGCGGCGTGCCCGCCGCCACCTACCGTCGCGCGCTGGACTGCCTGGTCACCTTCGACCGCCAGGCCGCGCTGCGCGACATCCGCGTGCCCACGCTGCTCATCGGCGGCGAGTTCGACCGCGTGGCCGCGCCGTCGGTGATGAAGCAGATGGCCGAGGCCATCCCGAACGCGCGCTACGCCGAGCTCAAGGGCATCGGCCATCTCATGAACCTGGAGGCGCCCGAGGACTTCGACGGCCTGCTGCTCGACTTCCTGGCCGAGCGCGCGCCCTCGCCCGCGGGCGACCTGCACTGACCACACCATCCAAGGAGACCGAGCATGCAACGCGAGCCCCTGAACACCGGCCTGGACTTCACCCCCGCCGTGGGCGACATGGCCTTCACGCCATTGCAGCGCGAACTGCTCACGGTGGCGAACCGCCTGGGCCGCGAGAAGTTCGCGCCGCGCGCCGCCCAGTGGGACCGCGAGGCGAGCTTCCCTTTCGCCAACTACGAGGACCTGCGCGAGGCCGGCTTCCTGCGCCTGTGCGTGCCCAAGGACCACGGCGGCCTGGGCGCCGACTACCCCACCTACATGATGGTCGCGGCCGAGGTCGGCCGCTTCTGCGGTGCCACAGCGCTCACCTGGAACATGCACATCTGCAGCACCATGTGGACCGGCGTGCTGGCCGACGGCATTCCCATGACCGAGACCCAGCGCGCCGAGCACGCCGCGCGGCGCGAGCTGCACTTCCAGCGCATCGTCGACCAGGGCGCGGTGTACGCCCAGCCCTTCAGCGAGGGCTCGGCCGCCGCGGCCGGGCGCGCGCCCTTCGGCACCACGGCGAAGAAGGTGGACGGCGGCTGGCGCATCAACGGCCGCAAGATCTTCGCCAGCCTGTCGGGCGCGGCCGACTACTACGGCATCCTCTGCACCGAAGACGTGGAGGGCAAGGACCCGGACCCGCGCGACACCATGTACATCAGCGTGCCCGCCACCAGCGAGGGCCTGTCCATCAGCGGCGACTGGGACCCGCTGGGCATGCGCGGCACCGTGAGTCGCAACCTCACGTTCAAGGACGTGTTCGTGAGCGACGCCGAGCAGCTCATGCCACGCGGCATCTACTTCGTGGGCGCGCAGACCTGGCCGGCCATGTTCTTCACGCTTGCGCCCACCTACCTGGGCCTGGCCAACGCGGCCTACGACTTCACCGTGAAGTACCTGCGCGGCGAGGTCGAGGGCGAGCCACCGGTCAAGCGCCGCCAGTACCCCACCAAGCAGATCGCGGTGGCCCAGATGCGCCTGCAGCTGGAGGGCATGAAGGCGCTGTTCTCGCGCGCCATCCAGGAGGCGCGACCCAACCCGGGCAAGGACGAGAAGCTGCGCCTGTACGCCGCGCACCACGCGGTGATGGAAGGCGCCAACGACATCGCGCGCCTGGCCATCCGCACCTGCGGCGGCCAGAGCATGATGAAGCACCTGCCGCTGGAGCGCCTCTACCGCGACAGCCGCTGCGGCTCGCTCATGCTGCCCTGGACGGCCGAGCTCATCGTCGACCGCATGGGGCGCGAGACGCTTTACGAGCCGGGCGAGAAGGACGCCTGAGCCGGCGCGCCGCGCGCCGCCCGCGCGGCCTCCATGCCCTGGAAGCCAAAGGCCATGGCGGGACGTTCGCCGCCGATGAGTTCGGCCAGGGCCTTGCCCGAGCCCGCGCCGTGCGTCCAGCCCAGGGTGCCGTGGCCGGCGTTGATCCACAGGCCCTTCACCGGCAGGCGGCCGATCAGCGGGATGTTGGTGGGCGTGGCGGGGCGCAGGCCGGTCCAGAAGCGCGGGTTGCCGCCCTCGGCCGGCAGGCGCGTGTCGGCCACGCCGGGGAAGACCTGCTCGATGCGGCGCACCAGCATCTCGCAGCGCTGGCGCGCCAGCGGCGTGTCCAGCGAGAGGTCGAAGCCGCCGAGCTCGATGGTGCCGGCCACGCGCAGTTCATTGCCCAGGCGCGACATCGCGACCTTCAGGCTGTCGTCGATCATGCTCACGACCGGCGCCTGGTCGTGCTTGAGCAGCGGCAGCGTGGCGCTGTAGCCCTTGCCGGGGTAGATGGGCACGCGCACGCCGATGCGCGCCAGCAGCGGTGTCGTGTAGGAGCCGCAGGCCACCACGGTCGCGTCGGCCTTGAGGGCGCTGAGCACGCCGGTGGCGCGGCTGCGCACGCGCACGGCGTTCAACGCACCGCCGGTGGCGTCCAGGTGCTCGATGTCGTGGTTGAACAGCAGGCGCGCGCCGCGCGCCGCGCACAGGGCGGCGAGTTGCTGAGTGAACACCCGAGCGTCGCCCGACTCGTCGCTTTCGGTGAAGGTGCCGCCCACGATGCGGTCGGCGAAGGCCGACAGCGCCGGCTCGATGCGCAGCAGCTCCTCGCGCGAGACCACGCGGCGCTTGACGCCGAAGCGCGCCATCAGCTCGGCCGCGCCGGCCGCGCCTTCGAAGGCGTGCTGGTCCACGTAGTAGTGGGCGATGCCGCGCTCCAGACGCTGGTACTGGATGCCGGTCTCGCGCACCACGTCCTTGAGCGCCGCGTGGCTGTACGCGCCGAGGGCCACCAGCTGCGCCACGTTGCGCTCGAAGGCGGCGTCGTTGCACTGCGCCAGGAACTGCAGGCCCCAGCGCCACTGCGCCGGGTCCAGCTGCGGGCGGAACAGCAGCGGC
The DNA here is from genome assembly GCF_003417535.1 of Hydrogenophaga borbori. Lineage (GTDB taxonomy): Bacteria > Pseudomonadota > Gammaproteobacteria > Burkholderiales > Burkholderiaceae_C > Hydrogenophaga > Hydrogenophaga borbori. The sequence continues at coordinate 190,695 of NZ_QVLS01000006.1, read as the reverse complement.
GAGGTCGGCGAGAACATCCACTTCAGCGCCTTCAGCGGCGCTTCGCGGTTGGCCCAGGGCTCGCAGTAGCTCACGGAGATCTGCGCCGCATTGGCGAAGCTGGTCTCCAGCGCGGCGTCGGGCTGGCGGTCCACCAGCGTGACCTCGTGCCCGCGCTGCAGCAGGTGCCAGGCGGTGCTCACGCCGATGATGCCGGCCCCCAGAACGGTGACTTTCATGGCTCTCTCCGAACAGCGGATCGCTGATCCCGGCAGTGTCGGGAAATCGCCGACTCAGGTGAAGCGAGATTCAAGCAAAATCGAGTTCATCAGTTTGGCTGATACAGGATCGCACCCAGAGCCCCGTCCGGCCGCCCGAAGGGGCTCGCATCGACGCGCATTGCGCGGAGGCCTTTTATGAGCACCTTCGACCCCGACGCCCTGGAATGCCTGGCCGCCATCGTGGAGGAGGGTGGCTTCGAGCGCGCCGCCCAGCGGCTGTCGATCACGCAGTCGGCCGTGTCGCAGCGCCTGCGCGCCCTGGAAGCGCAGGTGGGCACGGTGCTGATCGTGCGCAGCCGCCCCCTCAAGCCCACGCCGGCCGGGCAGCTCATGATCAAGCACGCCAAGATGATGCGGCTGCTGCGCGCCGACCTGGAAAAGGACCTGAAGGAGCTGGCGCCCAGCAGCGCCGCCAGCGCCCGCGGCGAGGAGCGCATCTCGGTGGCCATCAACGCCGACAGCATCGCCACCTGGGCCCTGCCCGCGCTGGACGGGCTCGCGCGCGGTGGCCTGCCGATCGAGATCATCACCGACGACCAGGAATTCACCCACGAGTGGCTGCGCGAGGGCCAGGTGCTGGGCTGCGTCACCTCGCTGGGCCAGGCGCTGCGCGGCTGCCGCATGGAGCCGCTGGGCGTGATGGACTACGTGCTGATCGCCCAGCCGGGCTTCGCGCGCGAGCACTGCCCGCGCGGGCTGAACACCCAGAACTTCCACCGCCTGCCCTTCATCGCCTTCAACCGCAAGGACCACCTGCAGCACGCCTTCGTGTCCGAGGCCTTCGGGCTGCAGCGCGTGCTGCTCAAGCAGCGCTTTGTGCCTTCCAGCGAGGGGCAGGTGCGCGCGGTGTTGGCGGGCTGGGGCGTGAGCGTGGTGCCCTGGCTGCTGGTGCGCGACCTCATCGAGCGCGGCGAGCTGGTGGACGTGGCGCCCAAGCACCGCCTGGGCGTCGCGCTGCACTGGCATTGCTGGAACCTCAGCTCCGATGTGCTCGACGCCCTGAGCACGGCCCTGCGCGCGGCCGCGGCCCACAGCCTGCGCCCGCCGGCTTGAGGCGGGCGTGAAAAAGCCGCCCGAGGGCGGCTCCGTGGGATCGATCGCGCGGGGAATCAGCGCACGATCAGCACCGGCGCCGAGCAATGGGCCAGCACCTTGGTGGCCACCGAGCCCAGCACCAGGTTGCCCAGCGCGCCGTGGCCGTGCGAGCCCATGATGACCAGGTCGAACTTGCCCGAGTTGGCCGTCTTGGCGATGACCTCGCCGGCCGAACCGGTTTTGTGCAGCAGCTTGGCCGTGATGCCGTGGCGCTGCAGGAATTTGTTCACCGGGCCGGTGACCTTGGCCGCTTCTTCTTCGTAGTACTGGTTCGCCACGTCGGCGCCGACGGCGGCGCGCGCCCGCGGGGGCAGAGGCGACTGGACCGTGATCGCGCTGAAGTCGTTGTCGGCGCTGAACAGCTCGTCGTGGGTGGTCAGGTAGGCGAGCATCTTCTTGGTGTACTCACTGCCATCGACGGCCAGCAGGATCTTCATCGCGGTTCTCCTTGGGGTTCACTGTGGTGATTGACGGGCCGAGTGTACGGGGCCCGTCGGGCCGCGGCTTTGCGCGGGATCAAACGGGGCGGGATTGCGGCGCCACCTCGACCAGACAGACGGGATCGAAGGCGAGTTGTTCCTGCTTCTCGCGGTAGCCCAGGGGGTTGGCGCGGATGCGGCAGCGGCCCACGCGCACGTCGGTGGGGCAGTGCAGGTGGCCGTGCAGCCAGAGATCGACCATCGGGAGCAGCTCGTCGAGCGCGTTGCAGAAGCCGGCCGTGCCAGGCGTCAGGCCGTAGCGCGGATCGGCGCTGTGCAGCGTGGGCGCGAAATGGGTGATGGCCACCGTGGGGCCGTCGAAGGGGCGGGCCAGCGCCTCGCGCAGCCAGCGCTGGCACTCCAGGCCGAGCTCGCGCATGGCGGCGGCATCGAACAGGCGGCCATGGCGCCGCCCGGCCATCTGGCGCAGGTAGTGGTCGGCGGCGCGAAAGGCTTTTTCGCGCTGCAGCAGCGGCTCGCTGCCGGGCGGGCGGATGGCGTCGTAGTCGCTCCACAGCGTGGTGCCGACGAAGCGCACGCCGCGCCAGACCCAGGTCTCGCGCTCCAGCCAGCGCAGGCCCAGGCGCTCGCAGGTGGCGCGCAGGGCGGCGTGGGCCTCGTCGACATCGAGGGCGTCGTACTCGTGGTTGCCGGGCAGGTAGAGCACCGGCACCGGCCAGTCGGCGAAGCGGCGCAGGCCCCAGTCGGGCTCGGGCATGGCGCTGCCGTCGCGCCGTCGCTGGTAGGAGCCCACGTCGCCGGCCAGCACCAGCAGGTCGGCGCCAGGCGCGGGCTGGGGCTGGAAGTCGCGGTTGGCCTCGAGGTGCAGGTCGCTCAGCAACTGGATCTTCATCATGGGGCGATTGTGTCCGTGCTCTGCAGGCCGCTGCGTGCGGCCGAGCGCGAGACCGCCTCGCGCAGCCAGCGGTGGGCGGCGTCGTGCTGGCGCTGGCGGTGCCACAGCGTGTCCACGTGCACCTCGGGCACGGCCAGCGGCAGCTCGCTGATGGCCAGTTCATCTTCCATGCCGGTGGCCGACAGGAAGTGGCGCGGCAGCACGGTGAGCAGGTCGGTGGTGGCCACCACGCGTCCGGCGGTGAAAAACTGGTTGACCGTGATCACCACCCGGCGCTGGCGCGAGCGCGCGGCCAGGGCCTCGTCGACGAAGCCGAAGGGCCGGCCCGAGAAGCTGACCAGCAGGTGGCGCGCGGCGCAGTAGGTGTCCAGCGACAGCGGCTGGCCGGCCAGCGGGTGGCCGCGGCGCATGACCACCACGTAGTCGCCGTCGTACAGGCGCTCAAAGGCGAAGCGCGGCAGCTCGTCCTGCTGCTGCCGCGCGCCGAGTTCGGCGATGACGGCGGGGAAGTGCCCGATCGCCAGGTCCACCGCGCCGCTTTCCAGCAGCTCGCGCGGGTCGCGCGTGGTCAGTGGCAGCACGCGCAGGTTCACGCCCGGCGCCTCGCGCTCGAAGATGTCGATCAGGCTGGGGATCAGCTTGGCCGAGGTGGCGTCGGCCATGGCGAGCTGAAAGGTGCTGGTGGCGGCGGCGGGGTCGAAGGCGCCCGGCGCCAGCGCGCCGCGCAGCAGGTTCAGGGCCTCGCGCACGGCGGGCCACAGGGCCAGGGCGGTGGGGGTGGGTTCGACGCCGAAGCCCGCCCGCCGCACCAGCTCGTCGCCCAGCAGCTCGCGCAGGCGGCGCAGGGCGTTGCTCACCGCCGGCTGGGTCATGGCCAGGTTGTGCGCCGCCCGGGTCAGGTTGCGCTCGGCCATCACCTCGTCGAAGACGCGCAGCAGGTTCAGATCGAAGGTGCGGAAGTTGGGTGAAATCATAGACACCGTGAATGGTATCCATCAGCAGAATAAAGTGGCGAGATATACGGGTTAACCCTATATTCCCCCTGTCCACAAGAGTTCGTTCCGTCCACAAGACGTGGTTTTTAGGAGTTCGCCATGAGCACCGTTCTCACCGCCCCCTCGCTGCCCGCCGCCCTGCGCGCGGACACCAACACCCCCGCGCCCGAAGGCGCCCGCGGCCTGAGCGCCCTGCTGCTCGCCGCCGCCATCGCCACGCTGATCGTCGTGGCCGACCAGCTGATCGACACCTGGGCCGACGGCCACCTGATGCTGGCCTGGGTGCTGCTCTGGGCCCTGGTTTTCGCCGGCCTGGCCCTGTTCGCCGACAGCGCCCGCCGCGTGGCGCGCCGCGCCGTGGCCGCGCTCGACGATTGGTCGCGTTCGCTGGCCGAAGCCCGCGCCGACATGCGCCTGTGGGAAATGGCCCGCCACGACCCGCGCCTGATGAAAGACCTGATGGCCGCGCGCGACCGCGCCGAGCGGGAGCCGACCGCCGCCGACTTCGTCGAAGCGCTCGCCCCCCTGGGTCTGCCGGAAACCGCCAAGGCCGCCGCGGCGCCGCAGGCCAGCTACTGGGAGCGCCTGGCCGCCAGCCGCGCCCGCTACGCCAAGCTGCACTTCATCTGAGCTGTCACGCGCCCAGCAAAAAGCCACCCCACGGGGTGGCTTTTTTTGTGGCCGATCGGGTGGTCGATCGGCCGGGATGGCGCTCAGGCCGCCAGGCGTTGCTCGATGCGCGCCTTGGTGTCGGTCAGCTCGCGCGGCAGGTGGTAGGCCAGCTGCTGGAACAGCTCATCGTGCAGCTTCAGTTCCTGCACCCAGGCGGCCTTGTCGATGGTGGTGACGGTGCGGTACTGCTCGGCGCTGAAGTCCAGGCCATTCCAGTGCAGGTCCTCGTAGCGCGGCGAGACGCCGAAGGCGTGCTCCACGCCCTGGCCCTGGCCTTCCAGGCGGTCGATCATCCACTTGAGCACGCGCATGTTCTCGCCAAAGCCCGGCCAGGCGAACTTGCCGTTCTCGTCCTTGCGGAACCAGTTGACGCAGAAGATGCCCGGCAGCTGGGCGCCCTTGGCCTGCAGTTGCGCGCCCAGGTTCAGCCAGTGCTGGAAGTAGTCGCTCATGTTGTAGCCGGTGAAGGGCAGCATGGCGAAGGGGTCGCGGCGCACCACGCCCTGCGCGCCGAAGGCGGCGGCGGTGGTCTCCGAGCCCATGGTGGCGGCCATGTAGACGCCTTCCGTCCAGTCGCGCGCCTGCGTCACCAGTGGCACCGTGGTGCTGCGGCGGCCGCCGAAGATGAAGGCGTCGATGGCCACGCCCTTGGGGTCGTCCCAGGCGGCGTCCAGCGCGGGGTTGTTGGTGGCGGCCACGGTGAAGCGCGCGTTCGGGTGGGCGGCCTTGGCGCCGGTTTCCTTGGCGGTCTGGGGCGTCCAGTCCTTGCCCTGCCAGTCGATGGCGTGCTCGGGCGCCGGACCCATGCCTTCCCACCACACGTCGCCGTCGTCGGTGAGCGCCACGTTGGTGAAGATCACGTCCTTGTTCAGGCTGGCCATGCAGTTGGGGTTGGTGGCCGTGTTGGTGCCGGGGGCGACGCCGAAGTAGCCCGCTTCGGGGTTGATGGCGTAGAGGCGGCCGTCCGCGCCGGGCTTGATCCAGGCGATGTCGTCGCCGATGGTGGTGACGGTCCAGCCCTCGAAGCCCTTGGGCGGGATCAGCATGGCGAAGTTGGTCTTGCCGCAGGCGCTGGGGAAGGCCGCGGCCACGTGGTACTTCTTGCCCTGCGGGTTGGTCACACCCAGGATCAGCATGTGCTCGGCCAGCCAGCCCTGCTGGCGGCCCATGGTCGAGGCGATGCGCAGCGCGAAGCACTTCTTGCCCAGCAGCGCGTTGCCGCCGTAGCCGGAGCCGTAGCTCCAGATTTCGCGCGTTTCGGGGTAGTGGACGATGTACTTGACGGTGGGGTTGCAGGGCCAGGACGTGCGGTCCTTCTCGCCGGCCTTGAGCGGCGCGCCCACGGTGTGCACGCAGGGCACGAAGTCGCCGTCGGTGCCCAGCACGTCGAACACGGCCTTGCCCATGCGGGTCATGAGCTTCATGTTCACGGCCACGTAGGCGCTGTCGGACAGCTCCACGCCGATGTGGGCGATCGGGCTGCCCAGCGGGCCCATGCTGAAGGGCACCACGTACATGGTGCGCCCGCGCATGCAGCCGTCGAACAGCGGCTGCAGGGTGGCGCGCATCTCGGCCGGGGCTTTCCAGTTGTTGGTCGGGCCGGCGTCTTCCTGGCGCTCGCTGCAGATGAAGGTGCGGTCTTCCACGCGCGCCACGTCCGAGGGATCGGAGCACGCCAGGTAGCTGTTCGGGCGCTTGGCCGGGTTCAGCCGCTTGAAGGTGCCGGCGTCCACCAGGCCCTGGCACAGGCGGTTGTATTCCTCGTCGCTGCCGTCGCACCAGACGATGGTGTCCGGCTTGCACAGAGCGGCCATGTCGGCGACCCAGGCGATCAGGCGGGCGTGTTTGACGTAGGAGGGGGTGTTGAGGGCCAGGCCCTGCATCACGGGAGAGTTCATCGAGTGACTCCAGAGTTTGATAACCGGCGGTCGCCCAAGACGGGGACAGCCGCGGGCAGCGGCTGTCGGCGTGGGGATCTGGGCGAGCAAATTCGGGTCGACTGCGCCGGCTGCCCATCGGTGGATGGCGGCAGCCCGGGCGGCCAGCGGGGCGGTGGCCCCGCGGGGAGGGGCGTCAATCGACGACTGGGTCGATTTTAGGATTTACCCCTCAGGGTTACTAACGGGTTACATGCAAAACCCGCATGACGTGATGCAATTGACGGCGTTGTGGGCGGATTCTGGCGCGGGCGCCCACAAAAAAGCCGGCCCCCAGTGGCGGGCCGGCCCGGTGCCCGACAGGCGGTTTCAGGCCATGAACACGGCGATGAAGGCCAGCAGGAACATCAGCACGCCGCCAGCGAGGGGCAGCACGATGGGCATCAGCGGGGTGATGGCCTCGACCACGTCGTCGGTGTGCTCGGGGGTGTGGTGTTCTTGGTGGGCCATGAAACGCTCCGGTCAGGTCGCTAAAAGGCGCGATTTTAGGCCAAGAGGGCCTTGTCTCCCGGGCAGACCCTACAGCAGCGCGTAGGTGGTCGTGGCGCGGCACACGCTCTTGCCGTCGGTGGCGCCGCGGATGTCGATCTCGCCGAAGGCCAGGCTCTTGCCGGCGCGGATCACGCGCGCCTCGACCAGGGCGTCCTGCCCGGACAGGGGCTTGAGGAAGCTGGTGTTCATCTGCACCGTGGTGCAGGGCCGGAACCCACCGAACTGGCGGATCAGCGCCAGCACCATGGCGGTGTCGGCGGCCGCCATCATGGCCTGGCCGCAGAGCATGCCGCCCACGCGGCTGAGCTGGTCGCTCTGCGGCAGGCGCAGGGTGACGGTGCCTTCGGCGCTGCCGTCGACCACCAGGCCCAGGGCCTGGACCCAGGGGGCGAAGTACTCGGCCAGGGCGGCCTGCAGGGTGCTGTTGTCCATGGCGCGCGATTATGCGGAGGCGCGTGCGGCGCCGGACGTCGCGCGCATTACTGCTCGTGCGCGTCGAAGCCGGCGGCGTCGAGCGCGTCGATCACCTGCTTCACGTGCTCGCGCCCGCGCGTCTGCAGCACCAGTTCGATCTCCACGTTCTGCGCCGCCAGCAGGGTGAAGGCGCGCTGGTGGTGCACCTCGTCGATGTTGGCGCCCGCTTCGGCCACCAGGGCCGTGATGCGCGCCAGGTTGCCGGGCACGTCGCGCGCGTTCACGGCGATGCGCGCCAAGCGGCCAGCGCGCACCATGCCGCGCTCGATGATGGAGGCCAGCAGCATCGGGTCGATGTTGCCGCCGCTGAGCACCAGGCCCACGCGACGCCCCGCGAAGCGCCGGGGGTGCTTGAGCAGGGCCGCCAGGCCGGCGGCGCCCGCGCCCTCCACCAGGGTCTTTTCGATCTCCAGCAGCATCACGATGGCCTGCTCGATGTCGCCTTCATCGACCAGCAGCAGGTCGTCCACGCGCTCGCGCACCAGGGGCAGGTTGATCTCGCCGGGGGTGCCCACCGCGATGCCTTCGGCGATGGTGCTGCTGCCCTGCGGGTGCCGCGTGCCCTTGATGGCGTTGACCATGGCCGGGAAGCGCTCGGTCTGCACACCGATCACCTCGATGCCCGGCTTCAGCGCCTTGGCCGCCGTGGCGATGCCGCCGATGAGCCCGCCGCCGCCGACCGCCACCACCAGGATGTCGAGGCCGGGCACGTCGGCCAGCATCTCCAGCCCCACCGTGCCCTGGCCGGCGGCAATGGCCTCGTCGTCGTAGGGGTGCACGAACACCAGGCCCTGCTGCTCGGCCAGGTGGCGCGCGTGGGCGCGGGCTTCGTCGAGGGTGTCGCCGTGCAACACCACCTCGGCGCCGAAGCCGCGCGTGCGCTCGATCTTCACGCCGGGCGTGAAGCGCGGCATCACGATGACCGCGCGCAGTCCCAGGCGCTGCGCGTGGTAGGCCACGCCCTGGGCGTGGTTGCCCGCGCTCATGGCGATCACGCCGCGCGCGGATTCCTCGGGCGTGAGCTGCGCGAGCTTGTTGCACGCGCCGCGTTCCTTGAACGAGGCCGTGTATTGCAGGTTCTCGAACTTCAGGAACACCTGGCAGCCCGTCAGTTGGGACAGCGTGCGCGATTCCACGCAGGGCGTGCGCAGGACCTGGCCGTCGAGGCGGGCCGCCGCGGCGCGGATGTCATCTATTTGCAGCATCCGGCGATTGTGGCGCCGCCGCGTGGGAAAAGCCCTGGAACGCCCGTCATCGCGCCCTTCCATCGCGCATCAAGCTGCGTTATGGTCCGCCGCACAGGGGCCCCGCTCCGTGGCGCCCCGTCACGCTGGAGGTTGTCGCAGGAGCCTGCGCATGAGCAAACGGCAGTTGTCACCCGGTCCCGCGGTCCGCTCGCCTGAGGCGCGCGCCTTGGGTGAAGGGCGCCTTCACGTGCCGCACGGCCTCAAGCAGGCGCCCGTGCTCGACCTCATGTGCTCGCACTTCGTGCTGACGCTGGCGGCGCGCCAGGGTCCGCGCTTCAACGTGCGGCGCGACCTGAACACCCTGCTCTCGCTGGCCGGGCGCCACCTGGTGTGGCCACACACCGTGCTGCAGCGCCTGCGCGAGTTCCTGCAGCGGCGCTGCCGCGACAACGAGCTCTGGGCTGGCCACGACAGGCTCTCCACGGCCGCCTTCATGGACCGCTACGGCGTCTGGCGCGGCCCGTACGAGGAAGGCACGCTGTTCTTCTACCTGGACGAATACGCCAAGGAAGCGCCCAAGGACCTGCTCTCGGTGCTGGCCGTCACCGGCGACTGGCTGAGCCAGGCGCTCAAGAAGCAGAGCACCCTGGTGGAGAAGAACATCGACGCCCTGGCCGGGCTGCTGCAGCTCAACCGCGCCGAGCGCGCGCTGCTGCTGTACGGCACGCTGGCGCGTTACCAGCGCGATCTGCGCTCCATCCTGGTCGAGTTCAAGGTGAACAACGCGCCCGAGGCCTACGCCGCCATCGCCGACGTGGCCGGCGTCAAGGCCAGCGAGGTGGGCGAGGCCCTGCGCGCGGGCTCGCGGCTCGAGCGCATCGGCATGGTCGAGAACCTCATCTCCGAGCACAACATCACCGACCTCGCCGACCTGATGAAGGTGAGCGAGAAGCTGCCGCCCGTGCTGATGCGCGAGTACCGCTCGCAGAGCGAGCTCATGGCGGTGTTCACGCGCCCGGCGGCGCGCTCCACGCTGGCGCCCGCCGACTTTGACTACGTCCGCGAGGACGTGCGCCTGCTCAGCGGCTTGCTGCGCGAGGCCGTGGCGCGCAAGGAGGCCGGCGTCAACGTGCTGCTCTACGGTCCGCCGGGCACCGGCAAGACCGAACTGGCGCGCGTGGTGGCCAAGGCCGCCGGCCTGGAGCTGTTCGAGGTCGAGTACGCCGACCGCGACGGCAACGCGCTCTCGGGCCGCGACCGCTACCGCTCGCTGCAGATCGCCCAGGTGTTCCTCAAGGGCACGGCGCAGTCGGCGCTGCTGTTCGACGAAGTGGAAGACGTGTTCCCGCCGATCTCCAGCGAGGCCGCGCAGTTCATGGCGCGCGCCGAGCACGTGGCCGCGCCGCACAGCCACTCGGTCAGCGGCAAGGCCTGGGTGAACCAGGTGCTGGAGTCGAACGCCGTGCCCACGCTGTGGATCACCAACCGCATCGAGCAGATCGACCCGGCCTTCCGCCGCCGCTTCGCCTACCACCTGGAACTCAAGAGCCCGCCGCCCGGCGCGCGCGAGCAGTTGGTGCGCAAGACGCTGGAGGGCTCGGCGGTGAGTGAGGCCCTGGTGGGTCGCCTGACCGAGCGCAAGGGCCTGACGCCGGCGCAGATCCGCACGGCGGTGCGTTTCGCCGAACTGGCCGCCGCGCCGGCGCGCGCCACCGGTCGAAAGGCCGCCGCGCGCCTGGGGCCGCCGCCCCTGCTGGACGAGCTGATCGAGCGCCAGCTGCGCCACGCCGACCAGGCCCTGGGCCGCGCGCCCGACGTGCTGCAGCGCCCCAGCGTCACGCAGTACAGCCTGGACATGCTGCACGTGGAGTCGCGCCACCCCATCCCGCGCATCATCGATGCGCTGAAGGCGCGCGGCCACGGCTGCCTGTGCTTCCACGGCGCGCCCGGCACCGGCAAGACGGCGCTGGCCGAGCACATCGCTCAGCAGCTCGGCCGCCCCCTGATGGTCCGCCGCGCCAGTGATCTGGTGAGCAAGTTCGTGGGCGAGACCGAACAGCACATGGCCGCCATGTTCCGCGAGGCCGAGGCCGAGCGCGCCGTGCTGCTGCTCGACGAGGCCGACAGCTTCCTGCAGGACCGCCGCGGCGCGCAGCGCACCTACGAGGTGACCGAGGTCAACGAGATGCTGCAGGGCATGGAGCGCTTCGCGGGCATCTTCGTCTGCACCACCAACCTGATGGACAGCATCGACCAGGCCGCGCTGCGCCGTTTCACCTTCAAGATCCGCTTCAAGCCGCTCACGCGCGCGCAGCGGGAGACCATGTTCGTGGTCGAGGCCCTGGGCGGCCAGAGTGAGCGCCTGGACGATGGCTTGCGCCAGCGCCTGGCGCGCCTGGAGCAGCTCTGCCCGGGCGACTTCGCCGCCGTCAAGCGCCAGGCCGAGATCCTGGGCGCCACCATGGAGCCGGCCGAATTCCTGGACCAGCTCGAGGCCGAGCACCGCATCAAGCCCGAGGTGCGCGAGGCGCGCGGCATGGGCTTTGTGCACTGAGGTCCGCCCGCCCCAAGCAAAAGGCCACCCGAAGGTGGCCTTTTGTTTCGCGTGCCCGGGTTCGCCCCGGGGGCGCGGCGGCAGAGGTCAGTGCAGCAAGCCCATGGGGCGGCTCGGCACCTCGTCCGCCGAGTAGTCGGGGTGGTTGTCCACGAAGTAGCGCAGCTTGGCGTCCAGGCGGCCCACGCGCTTGTTGGCTTCGCCCTCGTGGTGGTGCTTGCAGATCAGGTTGAACAGCTTGCCGCGCAGGAACCACAGGTCGCGCGGGGTGCGGCAGTTCATCAGGGCGGCGTGCAGGCGCACGCGCAGGGGATCCTGGATGTCGGCCATGGCCGAATGGAATTCATCGACGACATAGTCCAGGTCCAGGGCCAGGGTGTCGTGGTAGTTGGGGGCCCTTCGCTTGGACAGCCAGGGCAGGCGGAAAAACATGACGCGCTCCGTGCAATCGATTCGTTGAGACCGGTGGAGCGGAGGCCGCCCCTTGCATGGAACATCGGCATGAGGGCCGTTGGCTTGAGCGGCGCATCACGTGCGACAGACGGTTGGCCGACGGGCGGTCGGCACTGTCACCCGATGGTTTTCGGCTGGGGCCCGCAGGACTTGAGGGCTCAGAGAAAAGCACTCACCACCTGGATGACCGCATCGCCGTAGGCCGCGCGCTTTTTGAGGCCGATGCCGCTGATGCCGTCCAGGTCGGTCACGTCGGTGGGCCGGCGCTGGGCGATGGCGCGCAGGGTCGCGTCGTGAAAAATCACATAGGCGGGCAGGTTGTGCTCCTTGGCCACGCCGGCGCGCCAGGCCTTCAGCGCCTCCAGGCAGTCGCGCTCGGCCAGGCTCAGCGGCGTGCCGTCGTCGCCCACCGGCGGTTTGGCGCGCGCGCTGCGCGAGCGCGAGGGCGCGCGTTCGGCCTGGATGCGCAGGCGCACCTCGCCCTCGCCCTTGAGGATGGCGCGCGCGCCGTCGGCCAGGTGCAGGGTGTTGTAGGGCGCGTCGTCCACGCGCACCGCCTCGATGGCGATCAGCTGGCGCAGCAGGGCGCGCCACTGGGTCTCGCTCCAGTCGGCGCCGATGCCGAAGGTGCTGAGCCGCTGGTGGCCGTTGGCCTCGACCTTCTCGGTGGCCTTGCCGCGCAGGATGTCCATGATGTGACCCGCGCCATAGCCGTGGCCGCTGGCCTGCTGCACGCGGTAGATGCACGACAGCAGCTTGCGCGCGGGCTCGGTGGCGTCGAACAGCTCGGGCGGGTTGAGGCAGTTGTCGCAGTTGCCGCACATGACCCCCCACGCTGCGCCGCTGCGCGGGTCGCTGCCCGCCCGGGGAGGGTGCGTTTCGCCTTGGGGCGGCCCGGCGGCGAAACCGGCGTGCGGTCCTTGGTAGGTTTCGCCGAAGTAGGCGAGCAGGCGCACGCGGCGGCAGTCGCTGGCCTCGGCCAGGGCCAGCAGGGCGTCGAGCTTGCCGCGCAGCACCTGCTTGAACTCGTCGGGCGCCGGGCTGTCGTCGATCATGCGGCGCTGGTTCACGACGTCCTGCAGGCCATAGGCCATCCAGGCGTTGGCGGGTTCGCCGTCGCGACCCGCGCGGCCGGTCTCCTGGTAGTAGCCCTCGATGTTCTTGGGCATGTCCAGGTGGGCCACGAAGCGCACGTCGGGCTTGTCGATGCCCATGCCGAAGGCGATGGTGGCCACCATGATCAGGCCTTCTTCGCGCAGGAAGCGGTCCTGGTGCTGCTGGCGCACGGCGGCGTCCAGACCGGCGTGGTAGGGCAGGGCCTTGAAGCCGGCCTGCTGCAGCATGGCCGCCACCTCTTCCACGCGGCGGCGCGACTGGCAGTACACCACGCCCGCGTCGTGGCCCTGGGCGTTGCTGTGCTCGTCGCGGATGAAACGCTGCAGCTGGGCCGTGGCGTCCTTCTTCTCGACCAGCTGGTAGCGGATGTTGGGTCGGTCGAAGCTGCTGATGAAGGTGCGCGCGTCCTGCAGCTGCAGGCGCTCCACGATGTCGGCGCGCGTGAGCGCGTCGGCCGTGGCGGTGAGCGCGATGCGCGGCACGCCGGCGAAGCGCTCGGGCAGCACCGCGAGCTCGCGGTATTCGGGGCGGAAGTCGTGGCCCCATTGGCTCACGCAGTGCGCCTCGTCGATGGCGAACAGCGACAGCCGGCCCTGCGCGTGCAGGCTCTCCAGCATGGCCTGGCAGCGCGCGGTGAGCAGCCGCTCGGGCGCCACGTAGAGCAGGGTGAGGTCGCCGCGGCGCAGCTGCTGTTCGATGCGCTGGGCCTCCTCCAGCGAGAGGCTGCTGTTGAGGTAGGCCGCGCTCACGCCGGCCTCGGTGAGCGCGCCCACCTGGTCGTGCATCAGCGCGATCAGCGGCGACACCACCACCGCCACGCCGTGCCCGCCCTGGGCGCGCACGATGGCCGGCACCTGGTAGCACAGCGACTTGCCGCCGCCGGTGGGCATCAGGACCAGCGCGTCGCCGCCCTCGCTCACGTGGCTGACGATCTGCGCCTGCGGGCCGCGGAAGGCCTCGTAGCCGAAGACCGACTGCAGCACCTCGACGCAGGCCTCCAGCGTCTCGGCGCCGGCGGCGACGTCGATCACATCTGTTCCCACGGCAGCCCGTCGTGGCGCCAGCCGTTCACGGTGGAGCGCTTGAAGTGTTCGTTGAGTTCGCCCTCGAAACCGTGCAGCACGTGGGCGACCTCGCTGAAGCCCGCGGCCTCCAGCGCCTTGCCGGCGTCCAGCGTGCGCTTGCCGCTGCGGCAGATCAGCAGGACGGGCCGCGCCTTGTCGCCGGCCTCGCGGGCCACGGCCTGGGCGAAGCGCGCCGGATCGGGCGTGAGGTCGGGGTATTCGTACCAGGGGATGTTCTCGACGCCGGGCGGGCGGCCCACATAGAGCGATTCGATCTCCATGCGCACGTCCACGAACAGCGGCGGGTCCTGGCCCAGCGCGGCGCGGCGCGCGGTTTCGGCCTGGAGCCAGGTCCAGGCTTCCTGGGGGGACAGGTGTTTCATGGGCGCGTATTGTCGGCCATGCCACGCCCTTGCCCTGCGTGGGGGTGGGGAGCGCTTCATACAATGCCCCGATGGACAAGTCCCCCGCTTTCACCCGTGCCCAGGCCCTGCCGGCCATCCTCGAGCAGCGCATCGCCATCCTCGACGGCGCCATGGGCACCATGATCCAGCGCTTCAAGCTGGACGAAGCCCAGTACCGGGGCGAGCGCTTCAAGGACTTCCACAAGGATGTCAAGGGCAACAACGAGCTGCTCAGCCTGACCCGGCCCGACGTCATCCGAGACATCCACGAGGGCTACCTGGCCGCTGGCGCCGACCTGATCGAGACCAACACCTTCGGCGCCACCAGCATCGCGCAGGACGACTACGACATGGCGGGCCTCGCGCGTGAGATGAACGTCGCCTCGGCCCGCCTGGCGCGCGCCGCCTGCGACAAGTTCAGCACGCCCGACAAGCCGCGCTTCGTGGCCGGCGCCCTGGGCCCCACGCCCAAGACCGCCAGCATCAGCCCCGACGTGAACGACGCCGGCGCGCGCAACGTCACGTTCGAGCAGCTGCGCGCGGCCTACCGCGAGCAGGTCGAAGGCCTGCTGGAAGGCGGCGCCGACGTGCTGCTGGTGGAGACCATCTTCGACACGCTCAACGCCAAGGCCGCGCTGTTCGCCATCGACGAGGTCTTCGCCGCCACCGGCGAGCGCCTGCCCCTGATCATCAGCGGCACCGTCACCGACGCCTCGGGCCGCATCCTCAGCGGCCAGACCGTCAGCGCCTTCTGGGCCAGCGTGCGCCACCTGCAGCCCCTGGCCGTGGGCCTGAACTGCGCGCTGGGCGCGGCCCTCATGCGGCCCTACATCCAGGAGCTCGCCAAGGTCGCGGGCGACACCTACATCAGCTGCTACCCCAACGCCGGCCTGCCCAACCCCATGAGCGACACCGGCTTCGACGAGACGCCCGAGGTCACCAGCCGCCTGCTGCACGAGTTCGCCGCCGAGGGCCTGGTCAACATCGTGGGCGGCTGCTGCGGCACCACGCCGGACCACATCGCCGCCATCGGCCGCGCGGTCTCGCCGCTGGCGCCGCGCCACCGCGCCGCCTTCTACGCCGAAACGGCCTGAATACCCGACGGCTTGCCGGGATTTGCCCGGCCGGTCGACAATCCGGCTTCCCTTCAAGGGGAGTAATCGGCCCGCCACCCCGCGCACAGCGAGGCATCGGCGGCGCGGCGTTCTCGTCAATTCGCGGCCCGAAAGGCCGCCGGGAACGTCCAGCCACCCAGCGGGTGGCCGCGACCAGACCTTGGGGTGTTCGTCAACACCAAACCGAGGTCTTTCATGGAAAGCATTGCCCCGCTGTGGCTGTGGGTGGTCTTCGCCGCGTTCGTCGTGGCCGCCCTGTTCGTCGATTTCGTGCTGCTCAAGAAGCAGGGTGCCCACGCCGTGGGCGTGAAGGAGGCGCTCAACTGGTCGCTGGTCTGGATCGCCTTGAGCTTCGTCTTCAACGGTCTGCTCTGGTGGGCCATCAAGGACAGCACCGGCTCCACCGCGCTCGCCAACGAGAAATCGCTGGAGTTCCTCACCGGCTACCTGATCGAGAAAAGCCTGGCGGTCGACAACATCTTCGTCTTCCTGCTGATCTTCAGCTACTTCGCGGTGCCGGCCGCGTACCAGAAGCGCGTGCTCATGCTCGGCATCCTGGGCGCCATCGCGCTGCGCACGGTGATGATCCTGGTCGGCGGCTGGCTGCTGGCGCAGTTCCACTGGATCCTCTATGTGTTCGGCGCCTTCCTGGTGCTCACCGGCGTGAAGATGTGGTGGGCCGCCGGCAAGGAGCCCGCGCTGGACGACAACCCCGCGCTCAAGCTGCTGCGCCGCCTCATGCCCGTGAGCCAGCACTACGACGGCGAGAAGTTCTTCACCGTGGAGAACGGCAAGCGCATTGCCACGCCGCTGCTGATGGTGATCGCCCTGGTGGGCGTGACCGACGTGATCTTCGCCGTGGACTCCATCCCGGCCATCTTCGCCATCACGCGCGACCCCTTCATCGTGCTCACCAGCAACGTGTTCGCCATCCTGGGCCTGCGCGCCATGTTCTTCCTGCTGCAGGCCGTGGCCGGCAAGTTCCACCTGCTGAACTACGGCCTGGCGGTCATCCTGGTCTTCATCGGCACCAAGATGATGCTGATCGACGTCTTCAAGATCCCGGTGGCGGTGTCGCTGGCGGTGGTGGTGGGCATCCTGGCCATCACCATGGTCTGGAGCGCCAAGACGGCGCCGAACACCTGAGCCCCCGCGTCCCGCGGCGCACCAACATGGCACAGGCCTTGCTCTCGCCTGGGCCATGCCGCCCGCGGACTTTCCCGAACTGATCAGCGCCGCCGTGGCCCCGTCCACGGCGGCCTGGCGCGACCCCCTGGGCCTGCTGCTGGCCAGCACGGGCGAGGGCGTGTTCGGCGTCGACCTGGACGGCCTGTGCGTGTTCATCAATCACGCCGGGGCCCGCATGATCGGCTACGAGCCCGTCGAGCTCCTGGGCCGCAATATGCACGCGCTCACGCACCACTCGCACGCGGACGGTGCGCCCTACCCGGTGGAGGACTGCCCGATCTTCAACGCCTTTCGCGCGGGCGAGCCTTGCCGCATCGACGCCGAGGTGTTCTGGCGGCGCGACGGCAGCGCCTTTGCGGTGGAGTACAGCAGCCACCCCATCGTGGACGGCGGCCAGGTGCGCGGCGCCGTGGTCACGTTCATCGACATCACCGAGCGGCGCCGCGCCGCCGACGCCCTGCGCGGCGCCAAGGAGCAACTGGAGCAGCGGGTGCGCGAGCGAACGCGCGCGCTGGAGACCGCGCTGCGCCAGGTGCGCGAGCTGGCCGCGCGCAGCGAGGCCGTGCGCGAGGAAGAGCGCACGCGCATCGCGCGTGAAGTGCACGACGAACTGGGCAGCCTGCTCGTGGCCTTGAAGATGGACGTGAACTGGATGGACAGGCGCCTGTCCGAGCAGGCGCGGCGCCAGCCCGAGGAGGCCGAGGGCATGCGCGAGCGCATGCGCTGCAAATGCCAGAACATGAGCCGGCTGATCGAAAGCGCGGTCGACAACGTCGGGCGCATCATCACCGACCTGCGCCCCAGCATCCTCGACCACCAGGGCCTGTGGGCCGCGCTGGAATGGCAGGCGCAGGAGTTCGTGGCCAGCGCCGAACTCGCGCTCGATTGGCGCATGGCGGTGGACGGCGCGCCGGAGCCGGCCGAGCCGCTGGCCATCGCGGTCTTTCGCATCTTCCAGGAAATGCTGTCCAACGTGGGCCGCCACGCGCGTGCCCGTCGGATCGCCGTGCGCATCCGTCACCGCAAGGGCCTGTTGCGGCTGTCGGTGCGCGACGATGGCATCGGCGCCGCCCCCCAGGCCTTCGAGGCGGCCAACGCCTACGGCGTGATGGGCATGCGCGAACGCGCGGGGCACTTCGGGGGCGACATCCGGATCAAAAGCGTCCTGGGCCGTGGCACGCACATGGAACTCACCATCGCGCTGACGCCCGGGGAGGTGACATGAACAGCCAATACAGCGAGGCCAGCCGCTTTGATCTGCTGGCCGACACCATCCGCGTGCTGATCGGCGACGACCACCGCATCGTGCGCGAAGGGCTCAAGCAGATCCTGGCCGACGCGCCCGACGTGAGCGTGGTGGCCGAAGCCCACAGCGGCGAGGGCGTGCTCACGCAGGTGCGTGCGCTGGGCGGCAGCGAAGGCCTGGACCTGGTGCTGCTCGACGTCGCCATGCCGGGCATCGACGGGCTGGACGTGCTGCAGCGCCTGCGCAAGGAACACCCGCACCTGCCGGTGCTCATGCTCAGCACCTACCCCGAGAAGCAGTACGCGGTGCGCTGTATCCGCCTGGGCGCCTGCGGCTACCTCAACAAGGGCGCCGACCCCGACGACATGCTGCTGGCGGTGCGCAAGTGCGCGGGCGGTGGCCGCTACCTCACGCCCGCCACGGCCGAGGCCCTGGCCGCCGCCGTGGGCAGCGGCGGCGTGCAGGCTGGCCCCGAGGCGCTCTCGCACCGCGAGCACCAGGTGTACCGCCTGCTCACGCAGGGCCTGACCGTGAGCGAAATTGGTGCGCGGCTGGGCCTGGCCTCGAACACCGTGAGCACCTACCGCGCGCGTGTCCTCGAAAAGACCGGCGCCAAGAACGACGTCGAGCTGGCGCTGTACGCCGAAAGGCAGCGTTCCGGCGCCTGAGGCGGCGCCTGTGTAGGGCTGGCCCTACGCCGCGTCGCCGCAGCGCCCGCGAAATCGCGCGCGCATCCGCCGTGGCACAGCCACTGGCCCGCGGCTTGCAATGCACCGCGCATCTCCCACACACGAGGTGCGCCATGTCCGACTTCTTCGACCCGTACAACGCCGACAAACCGCTGATGCTCAAGTGCAGCTGCGGCCGCGACCACACCGTCGCTGAGCACCAGGCCGAAGAGGCCGCCGCGCAGGCCGCGGGCGCGCTGCGCGAACGCAGCGAGAGCAGCGAGTTCGAGGCCTACAGCCGCGACTTCATCGAGGCCACGTTGGTGAAGGCGCTGTTTCCGCAGGACGCGGTGCGCCGGCGTTTCCTTCGCGCCGTGGGCAAGGGCACGGCCATGGCCGCCATCGCCAACGTGCTGCCCATCGCCAGCCTGCAGGCCATGGCGCAGGAGAAGGGCCCGCTGGAGAAGACCGATCTGAAGATCGGCTTCATTCCCATCACCTGCGCCACGCCGCTGATCATGGCCCACCCCCTGGGCTTCTACCAGCGCGAAGGCCTCAAGGTAGAGGTCATCAAGACGGCGGGATGGGCGCTCATCCGCGACAAGATGATCAACAAGGAGTACGACGCCACGCACTTCCTGTCGCCCATGCCGCTGGCCATTTCCATGGGCGTGGGCTCCAACGCCACGCCCATGAACGTGGCCACCATCCAGAACACCAACGGCCAGGCCATCACGCTGCATGTCAAGCACAAGGACAAGCGCGATCCGAAGCAGTGGAAGGGCTTCAAGTTCGCCGTGCCCTTCGAGTTCTCGATGCACAACTTCCTGTTGCGCTACTACGTGGCCGAACACGGGCTCAACCCCGACACCGACATCCAGATCCGCGTGGTGCCGCCGCCCGAGATGGTGGCCAACCTGCGCGCCGGCAACATCGACGGCTACCTCGGCCCCGACCCGTTCAACCAGCGCGCGGTGTACGACGAGGTCGGCTTCCTGCACGTGCTCACCAGGGATCTGTGGAACGGCCACCCCTGCTGCGCCTTCGGCACCAGCGCCGAATTCATCCGCCAGAACCCCAACACCTTCGCGGCGCTGTACCGCTCGGTGCTCACGGCCGCGGCCATGGCCCGGCAACCCAAGAACCGTGAACTCATCGCCAAGGTGATCTCGCCGCAGGCCTACCTGAACCAGCCCGAGACCGTGGTGGCCCAGGTGCTCACCGGCCGTTTCGCCGACGGCCTGGGCAAGATCCAGAACGTGCCCGATCGCGCCGATTTCGACCCCATGCCCTGGCAAAGCATGGCGGTGTGGATGCTCACGCAGATGCAGCGCTGGGGCTACATCAAAGGCGACGTCAACTACAAGCAGATCGCCGAGCGCGTCTTCCTCATCACCGACGCGCGCAAGCACATGAAGGCGCTCGGCCAGGACTTCAAGGCCGGGCCGGGCTACGAGAAGCACACCATCATGGGCAAGGTGTTCGACCCGGCCAAGCCGAAGGACTACCTCGACAGCTTCGCGGTCCGCAAGGCGGTTTGAGCATGAAGGCGCTGAACCTGAACCTGCGCGCCGCGCTGGTCTCGCTGCTGCTGCTGGTCGTCTTTGTCGGTGCCTGGCAGATCGGCACGGGCGGCGCCGGCACGTCCTCGGCCGCCGCCTCGCTCACGCCGGAAGAACTGGAGTACGCCAAGCTCATGGGCAAGGACCCCGGCGCGGCCGTGGCCAAGTCGGACGGCTTCCCGCCCCCACTGGCGGTGGCCGAGGCCAGCTGGAAACACCTGTCCGATCCCTTCTACGACAAAGGCCCCAACGACAAGGGCATCGGCATCCAGATCGCGCATTCGCTGGCGCGCGTGGGCTTGGGTTTCGCGCTGGCCATGCTGGTGGCCATTCCGCTGGGCTTTCTCATCGGCATGTCGCCGCTCATGAGCAAGGCCTTCGATCCCTTCGTTCAGGTGCTCAAGCCCATCAGCCCCCTGGCCTGGATGCCGCTCGCGCTCTACACGCTGAAAGACAGCAACGTCAGCGGCATCTTCGTCATCTTCATCTGCTCGGTCTGGCCGATGCTGATCAACACCGCCTTCGGCGTCGCCTCGGTCAAGCGCGACTGGCTCAATGTGGCCGCCACGCTGGAGGTGAACCCGCTGCGCAAGGCCTTCCTGGTGGTGCTGCCCGCCGCTGCGCCCACCATCCTCACGGGCATGCGCATCAGCATGGGCATTGCCTGGCTGGTCATCGTCGCGGCCGAGATGCTGGTGGGTGGCACCGGCATCGGCTACTTCGTGTGGAACGAGTGGAACAACCTCTCGCTCACCAACGTGATCTTCGCGGTGCTGGTGATCGGGGTGGTGGGCATGCTGCTCGACCTGATGTTCGCGCAACTGCAGAAGGCGGTGACTTATGTGGAGTGACGGCCGGCAACAGGGCGTCGCAGCCGCGACGCGCGCAACACCAGCGAAAGGCCAAGCCATGAGCGCCCATTCCCGCGCCTTCCTGCAGGTCGAGCGCCTCGCCAAGGCCTACCAGGCCGACAAGCCGGTCTTCGCCAACGTCGACTTCGGCATCGACAGGGGCGAGTTCGTCTGCATCATCGGCCACAGCGGCTGCGGCAAGACGACCATCCTCAATGTGCTGGCTGGCCTGGACACCGCCAGCGCGGGCCATGCGTTCATGGACGGCCGCGAAATCGCTGGCCCCAGCCTGGAGCGCGGCGTGGTGTTCCAGGGCCACGCGCTCATGCCCTGGCTCACCGTGCGCCAGAACATCGCCTTCGCGGTGAAGTCGCGCTGGCCCGACTGGAAGAAGCCCGAGGTCGAGGCGCAGGTCGAGAAGTACGTGGCCATGGTGGGCCTGAGCCCCGCCATCGACAAGAAGCCCTCGCAGCTGTCGGGCGGCATGAAGCAGCGCGTGGGCATCGCGCGGGCCTTCGCCATTCAGCCCAAGATGCTGCTGCTCGACGAGCCCTTTGGCGCGCTGGACGCGCTCACGCGCGGCACCATCCAGGACGAGCTCATGGGCATCGTTCGCGAGACGCAACAGACGGTGTTCATGATCACCCACGACGTGGACGAGGCCATCCTGCTGGCCGACCGCATCCTGCTCATGAGCAACGGGGCCGAGGTGGATGGCGCCTACCGGCCGGGCGGCCTGGCCGAGGTGGTGGACAACCCCTTGCTGCGCGAGCGCACGCGCACCCAGCTGCACCACCTGGACGGCTACTACGCCCTGCGCAACCACATCGTCGACTTTCTCGTCTCCCGGGCGACAGCGCATTGACGGCGGCACCCCGCCGCGCCCACTCCAACCCCAACCCCCACCCCACCACCACAACGGGACCCCCCACCATGAGCCGCATCGAAGTCACCGAGAAGATCATCGCCACCAAGGTCAGCAAGGGCCTGAAATGGGAGGACGTCGCCAAGAAAGTCGGTCAGTCCAAGGAATGGACCACGGCCCTGTGCCTGGGCCAGATGACCGCCTCGCCCGCGCAGGCCAAGGTCCTGGGCAAGGTCTTCGGCCTGACGGCCGAGGAGCAGAAGTGGCTGCAGGTCGTGCCCTACAAAGGCTCGCTGCCCACCAGCGTGCCCACCGACCCGCTGATCTACCGCTTCTACGAACTCATCAGCGTCTACGGCACCACCTTCAAGGAGCTCATCCACGAGGAGTTCGGCGACGGCATCATGAGCGCTATCGACTTCAAGATGGACATGAAGCGCGAGAAAGACCCGAACGGCGATCGCGTGAACATCGTGATGTCGGGCAAGTTCCTGCCGTACAAGCAGTATTGACCCCCCGCGGCGCTGCGCGCCTCCCCCCTGGGAGGGGCGGTACCGACGGCCCGGCGGAGCCGGTTCCGTGGTGTCTCTGGGGGCGGTGCGGTGGGCGTGGTCATGAGGGTGAACCGTTTCGACCCTTCGGTCACTCACCGGCTCGTTGCCGCCGAGCCGACATGTACTGCCGCACCCTCAAATACCGCGACCCTTATGGCCGCTTCTCCATCCTGGTGGAAGAACAGCCCGACGGTTCGCTCAAGCTCTGGGAGCTCGACGTGCCCGGCGACGGCATGCGCCGCCGCCACGTGATCGGCCAGGTGGCCGACAGTCTGGCGCGCGAGGGCCGGTCACTGCGCGTGGTGTGGGGCGCGGCGCGGGTGCAGCGCCGCCAGGCGGGTGATCCGTCCTGGTCCTAGGCCTTGGGCAGCGGAATCCACTCCTGGTCATCGCCTGGCGGCAGCGGGATGCGCCCGGCGGCCCAGTCCGCCTTGGCCTGCTCGATGCGCTCCTTGCGTGAAGACACGAAGTTCCACCAGACATGCCGCTCGCCCAATGGCTCGCCGCCGAAGACC
Source organism: Hydrogenophaga borbori (assembly GCF_003417535.1). Classification (GTDB taxonomy): domain Bacteria; phylum Pseudomonadota; class Gammaproteobacteria; order Burkholderiales; family Burkholderiaceae_C; genus Hydrogenophaga; species Hydrogenophaga borbori. The sequence continues at coordinate 168,093 of NZ_QVLS01000006.1, read as the reverse complement.
ATCAGCGTGCTCGGCACGCGCGCGGTGATGAGCGCGTCGGCGTCGTCGCCGAACACCAGCAGCTGCCCGGGGCGGTAGACCTCGCCCGCGTACTCGATGTCGCCGCGCGCCACGTACACCGCCTGCTCGCGGTGGCCGCCGGGCAGGGCCAGGCTGGCGCCGGCCTGCCATTCGGTGTGCAGGTAGAACAGCGGCGAGTGCGTGCGCACGGGGCTCTTCAGGCCATAGGCCTCGCCCGCGATCAGGCGCATCCACACGCCGTCCCGTTCGCGCACCGGCAGATCGCTGGCCGGGTAGTGGGTGAAGGCAGGCTCGGTTTCTTCGTCGCGCTCGGGCAGCGCCACCCAGAGCTGCATCAGCTCCAGCCCGCCGCCCGCGAAGGACTCGGGGTGGGTGAAGCGCTCGCTGTGCGAGATGCCGCGGCCGGCGGTCATCCAGTTCACGTCGCCGGGCACGATGTCCTGCACCACGCCCAGGCTGTCCCGGTGCTTGATCTGTCCGCTGAGCAGGTAGCTCACGGTGGACAGGCCGATGTGCGGGTGCGGTCGCACGTCGGCGTCACGCGTGTCCTCGGCCGCCAGCGTCACGGGGCCGGCGTGGTCCACAAAGATGAAGGGGCCGACCATGCGGCGCTTCGCGTAGGGCAGCACGCGCCGCACCGTCAGGCCGTGGCCCAGGTCGGCGGCGCGCGCGTCGATCACCATTTCCAGCATCGGGGTCTCCTTGGTCGTGGCCGGCCATTGTCGACCGGGAGCGGATGCCCCGGGGCTGTGCGCGACAATGCCCGCCCCATGCAACTGAGCGAACTGCGCCAACGCCTCACCGCCCTCGGGGCCGGGCCGCTGCATGCGCAGCGCGTGCTGCGCCACTGGCTGCACGCCCTGCCGGCCGACGCCGGCCGGCGCAAGCCCGAGCACCATTTCCCCAAGGCCCTGTTCGAGGCCCTGCCGGCGCTGCGCGAGGAACTCGCCGGCCTCGCCCGCCTGCGCGCCGAGCACCCGGGCGAGGACGGCTCGGCCCGCCTGCTGGTGGCCCTGCGCGACGGCCAGACCGTGGAGAGCGTGCGCCTGCCGCGCGGCGGCCTGTGCGTGTCCACCCAGGTGGGCTGCGCGGTGGGCTGCGCCTTCTGCATGACCGGCACCGGCGGCCTGCTGCGCCAGCTCGGCAGCGCCGAGATCCTGGCCCAGGTGGCGCTGGCGCGCGCCGGCCGGCCGGTGAACAAGGTGGTTTTCATGGGCATGGGCGAGCCCGCGCACAACCTGGACGCGGTGCTCGAGGCCATCGAGCTGCTGGGCTCGGTGGGCGGCATCGGTCACAAGAACCTGGTGTTCTCCACCGTGGGCGACGAGCGCGCCTTCGAGGCGCTGCCGCGCGGCGCGGTCAAACCCGCGCTGGCGTTGTCGCTGCACACCACCAAGCCTGATCTGCGCGAGCAACTGCTGCCGCGCGCGCCGCGCCTCACGCCCACCGAGCTGGTGGAGCGTGCCGAGGCCTACGCGCGCGCCACCGGCTATCCGGTGCAATACCAGTGGACCCTGCTGGACGGCGTGAACGACGGCGACGATGAAATCGAGGGCATCGTGCGCCTGCTCGGTGGCCGCTACGGCGTGCTCAACCTCATTCCCTACAACGCCGTCGACGGTCTGCCGTTCCAGCGCCCGGCCTGGGAGAAGGCGGCCGACATCGCGCGCCGCCTGCACCGCCAGGGCATCCTGACCAAGCTGCGCCACTCGGCGGGGCAGGACGTGGACGCGGGTTGCGGGCAGCTGCGGGCGCGCTCGCTGGACACGGGCGAGCGCGTGGTGGCGCTGCGGCGGCGGGCCGCCGCCTAGGCCCTGCCGACATCCGCGTCGGCACCGGTTTCGGCGGCGCGCCGTGCCAGCATCGGCGCCACCATGGGAATGGTCAGCATGGTGCTGGCCACCGCCATCAGCAGCAGCGCGGTGAAGGTGGCGTCGGTGATGAGGGCCTTGTCCAACAGCACGTTGGCGAAGACGATCATGATCAGCGCCTTGGTCTGCAGCAGCCAGCCGATCAGGCGCGCTTCCTCGCGCGGCCAGCCCAGCCAGCGGCCGGCCAGGCGCATGGCCAGCAGCTTGCCCGCCACCGACACCAGCAGCAGCAGGGCGGCGGCGGCGAGCACCGCCGCGCCCCCGACGGCCCACTTGGTGCGCAACCCCGTGCTGAGGAAGAACACCGGCATGAGCACCAGCAGCACGTGGTGGCGCAGCTGGTCCAGGCGGTCCTGGTCGAACCAGTGGGCGTCGATCACCGCGCCCGCGAGGAACGCGCCCACCATGTAGTGCAGGCCCGCCCAATCGGCGCCCAGGCCGCAGGCCAGCAGCCACACCAGGGCCGCGGTCCAGCGGTCTTGTTCGGGCAAGGCGCGCATGAGCCGGCGGAACAACAGGGTGAGCAAGCCGAAGGCGAGCAGGAAACCCAGCTGGCGGCCCATGCGGTCCCATTCCATGAGGATCACGGCCAGCACGCCCCAGATGGCCAGGTCGTCCAGGCTGGCGTAGCGCAGCAGGCGCTGGCCCAGCGGCTGGCGCAGGATGCCCAGTTTTTCCATCAGCAGGATCAGGATGGGCAGCGCGGTGACGGCGCAGGACATGCCGATGCCCAGCAGGAACTGCCAGTCCTTGGCCCGGGGGCCGGCCCAGTCGGGCCAGGCCAGCAACACCGCGCCCGCCGCCGCGCCCAGCAGCAGCGGCACGCCCAGGGCCAGGCCGGCGGTGATGCCGCTCTCACGCCGCTTCGCCCAGGCCTGGCGCAGGTCCAGCTCGATGCCGGCGATGCAGACGAACAGCATCACGGCCCATTGCGCCACGCCCGACAGCGCCTGCGTCACCGGCGGGCTGAAAACGAAGCGGTGGTACTCGGGAAAGGCCGCGCCCAGCACGCCCGGCCCGAGCGCGATGCCGGTGAGGATCTGTACCACCACCAGGGGCGCGAGGTAGTCGGTGCGGCCGAGCCGCCAGACCAGGTAGGGGACGCTGAAGACGATCAGCATCGCGACCAGAAAGATCTCGGAAGGGGTCATGCCGGGCTCCGCGCCATCGAGGTGGCCTCAGTGTGCCCGCGCGGGTCGGCGCGGCGCCCGGGGGTACCGGCGGCTCAGCCCATTTCCTCCAGCAGCTGACGGGCCGTGACGCGGACCTCGTCCGTGTAAGAGCCTCCTGCGGCCAGTTGCAGGTCGCTTTTGAACCTGGCCAGTTGGTCGTCGGGCAACCATTCGATGGCCGCAGCCAGTGCCTTGACGGTGGTATGGGGGGCGACAGTCACCCAGCGCTCAATGGCGGGCACTTGGATCTGGGCCCCGAAGCGCTTGATGAAAGACTGGCCCAGCGGCGCCGAGGCTGGGGGTGTCTTGACTGGCTGGTCGGGCACCTCAATGAAGTGCATCGAGGCGGCGCTTTCTTTGCTGTGGTAGGGCAGCATCCCGAGCGTCCATTCCGGTTCCTGCGGTCGCTCCAAAGACTCGGACACTTCGTCCCGCTGTTGCTTTGCTGAGGCCTTGAAAGTTGCCGTCTGCGCTTTGGGGTGCAGCGCCGCCAGCAGCTGCTTGGCAGCGGCGCCAAGGTTCGGGCGTATCTCCAGCTGGTACCTAAACCGTTGCTGCCCCAGGGAGTCCAGCGATCGAATGACTTCGGCAATGGTCTGGACGTCCGCGTCTGCCGCGATCTGGTCCGCAGCAGCGGAGTGGCGCAGCTCGCGAAGGATGACTCTGCTTGTCGGGGCAAGATCGAGGGGCGGATATATCAGCACCTTGAGGTCCTTCAGGAACGCTCTGTCCAGCACCACCTGATTGCTCGTGGCCAAGCGGCAAAAGATCGAGTTCAGGGCCTCCTTCACCTCCAACGGATGGTGCTGATCCGCAGTGAAGCGGCGCGCGAGGGTCCGCACAAGCCGCTCCGTGGCCAGCGAGGAGCTGGTGGTAGTGCCATTCGCATTCTGGACGTTGACGGAGAGGCATTGCGTGCGCTCGCCATTGGGCTCGATCTTGTCCTTGATGAGCAGAACGGTCGGCCCCATCCGCCATCCCCTGTTCACCGACTTGCCATACGCATACAGCTGTCTCAGGTCAAAGATCTCAGCCTTATCCGCTGAATCTGAAAGAAGCGCCTGTGTTTTGCCGGGGCGGGGGGTCGATCGAGGAATCATGGGCGTTGCGGAGGGACATGAGGGGCAGATGGCCATAGCAGGTGGCCTGGACGCGCGTTCAGTAACGCCTGAGAAAGCCGTGGCGCCAGCCAAATGGTTGTTCAGGCCGAACGGACGAGGGGTTTCGACGCGTGTCGCTAAAATCCCCCCTCTCTCAAGGAGCGTTGCAGCGGTCAGCCCAGGCCCCCCGGGCCGGGACCGTCAGGCTTGAGTGGGCTGGACCGGCCCCAACGACGCTCACCAGCTCGGTTTTTCGCAAACAACCCTGGTGAGCCGCATGTCCTCCGAGACCTCCCCCGCCCCCGCTTCCCCCGCCGTTCGCCCGATGCTGCTGTCGGGCCTGGAGCCGCTCGCCATCGGCGAAGGCAGCCTGTTCGTCAACGTCGGCGAGCGCACCAACGTCACCGGCTCCAAGGCCTTCGCGCGCATGATTCTTGAAGGCCGCTTCGAGGACGCGCTGGCCGTGGCGCGCCAGCAGGTGGAGAACGGCGCGCAGATCGTCGACGTGAACATGGACGAGGCCATGCTCGACAGCGAGGCCGCCATGGTGCGCTTCCTCAACCTCATGGCCGGCGAGCCCGACATCGCGCGCGTGCCGGTGATGGTGGACAGCTCCAAGTGGAGCGTCATCGAGGCCGGCCTGCGCTGCCTGCAGGGCAAGGGCGTCGTCAACTCCATCAGCATGAAAGAGGGCGTGGAGGAGTTCAAGCGCCAGGCGCGGCTCATCAAGCGCTACGGCGCCGCCACCGTGGTGATGGCCTTCGACGAGAAAGGCCAGGCCGACACCTACGAGCGCAAGATCGAGATCTGCGAGCGTGCCTACCGCATCCTGGTGGACGAGGTGGGCTTCCCGCCCGAGGACATCGTCTTCGACCCCAACATCTTCGCCATCGCCACCGGCATCGAGGAGCACAACAACTACGCGGTGGACTTCATCAACGCCACGCGCTGGATCAAGCAGCACCTGCCGGGCGCCAAGGTCTCGGGCGGCGTGTCCAACGTGAGCTTCAGCTTCCGCGGCAACGACCCGGTGCGCGAGGCCATCCACACCGTCTTCCTGTACCACGCCATTCAGGCCGGCATGGACATGGGCATCGTCAACGCCGGCATGGTCGGCGTGTACGACGAGCTGGAACCCACGCTGCGCGAGCGCGTGGAGGACGTGGTGCTGAACCGCCGCCCGGACGCCGCCGAGCGCCTGCTCGAGATCGCCGAGAGCGCCAAGGGCGCGGCCAAGGACGATTCCCAGAAGAACGCCTGGCGCGAACTGCCGCTGCGCGAGCGCCTGTCGCACGCGCTGGTGCGCGGCATCAACGACTTCATCACCGAAGACACCGAGGCCATGTGGCGCGAGATCGAGGCCGGCGGCGGGCGCCCGCTCAACGTGATCGAAGGCCCGCTCATGGACGGCATGAACGTGGTGGGCGACCTGTTCGGCCAGGGCAAGATGTTCCTGCCCCAGGTGGTCAAGAGCGCGCGCGTGATGAAGCAGGCCGTGGCCCACCTGCTGCCCTACATCGAGGAAGAGAAGAAGCGCCTGGAAGCGGCCGGCGGCGACGTGCGATCCAAGGGCAAGATCGTCATCGCCACCGTCAAGGGCGACGTGCACGACATCGGCAAGAACATCGTCACCGTCGTGCTCCAGTGCAACAACTTCGAGGTGGTGAACATGGGCGTGATGGTCCCGTGCCACGAGATCCTGGCCAAGGCCAAGGTCGAGGGCGCGGACATCGTGGGCCTGTCGGGCCTGATCACGCCGAGCCTGGAAGAGATGCAGTACGTGGCCAGCGAGATGCAGAAGGACGAGCACTTCCGCATCAAGAAGATCCCGCTGCTGATCGGCGGCGCCACCACCAGCCGCGTGCACACGGCGGTGAAGATCGCGCCGCACTACGAAGGCCCGGTGGTCTACGTGCCCGATGCCTCGCGCAGCGTGAGCGTGGCCCAGGGCCTGCTGTCGGACCAGGCCACGGCCTATATCGCCGAGGTCAACGCCGACTATGAGCGCGTGCGCCACCAGCACGCCAACAAGAAGCAGGTGCCGCTGTGGCCGCTGGACAAGGCGCGCGCCAACCGCACGCCCATCGAGTGGAGCGGCTACACCCCGCCCGTGCCCAAGTTCATTGGCCGGCGCGTGTTCAAGAACGTGGACCTGGCCGAGCTCGCGAGGTACATCGACTGGGGTCCCTTCTTCCAGACCTGGGACCTGGCCGGTCCCTTCCCCGAGATCCTCAAGGACGAGGTGGTGGGCGAAGAGGCGCGCCGCGTCTTCAGCGACGGCAAGCGCATGCTCCAGCGCATCATCGACGGCCGCTGGCTCACGGCCAGCGCGGTCATCGGCCTGTACCCGGCCAACTGCGTGAACCAGGACGACATCGCGCTGTACGCCGACGAGTCGCGCGAGCGCCCGGTGCTGGTGTGGCACGGCCTGCGCCAGCAGACCGAGAAGCAGGAGATCGACGGCGTGATGCGCCCCAGCCGCTGCCTGGCCGACTTCGTGGCGCCCCAGGGCGTGGCCCCGGACTACGTGGGCGTGTTCGCGGTGACGGCGGGCCTGGGCGTGGAGAAGAAAGAGAAGCAGTTCCTCGACGACCTCGACGACTACTCGGCCATCATGTTCAAAGCCCTGGCCGACCGTCTGGCCGAGGCCCTGGCCGAGCAGATGCACCACCGCGTGCGCACCGACCTGTGGGGCTACGCGCCGACCGAGGCGCTGAGCAACGAGGAGCTCATCAAGGAAAAGTACCAGGGCATCCGCCCCGCGCCGGGTTACCCGGCCTGCCCGGACCACACCGTCAAGCGCGGCCTGTTCGAGCTGTTGCAGGCCGAGGAGATCGGCATGGGCCTGACCGAGAGCCTGGCCATGTCGCCGGCGGCCAGCGTGAGCGGCTTCTACCTGAGCCACCCGCAGAGCACCTACTTCAACGTCGGGCGCATCGGCGAGGACCAGCTGGACGACCTGGCCCAGCGCAGCGCCGTGGCGCGCGCGGACCTGCAGCGCTGGCTGGCGCCCAATCTCTGACCCCCGGCGCGCGGGCCGCCGCGCCCCCGTGCGCGCGTTTTGGCCGCGCCAGGCGCGCTCAGGCTCAGCCGGTGCCATGCCCGGCGAGACCGCGCAGCCAGTCCAGGACCTCTGGCGAGCGGTTTCGCGCCAGCAGCGCCAGGCCGGCCAGGCGCCGGACGGCCTCGTCGTTCCCGCTCAGCGACAAGGCGTCGAGCACCCCTCCCAGGATGGGGTCGGGCATGTCGTGGATGGCCGCGAGGCCGGCCGTTTCATGGGCGCCCAAGGGACACCCGGACAGCCGCTTGATGGCGTGGAACACCGGCTCGGGCAGCGCCATGGCCTGAAGGTCGCGGGCGAGGTCGGCCAGCTCCTGCTCGGCATAGGGGGTGGTCTGTGGGGTGTCGCGGGGGGCACCCCAGTCCCACCGCGCGGCCGCCGGCCAGTGGGCCACCACAATGGCCTTCAGCCCCGGGGCCACCGCCCGGGTCCGCGCGCCGAGGATGGCCTTGGCCGCGACAAAGGCGAAGGCCTTGGCGGCGGGCGGGTAGAGCCGGCCCAGGCATTCCAGCACGCCCAGCAGCTGGCGCGGGGTGCTGTGCCGAAGGAAGGCCACGACGTCCCGCTCGGCTCCGCAGGCCGCGAAGGCGCTCAGGGCCCGCATCACCGTCGGCGGGTCCAGCAGCGGATCGGCGGACGACAGGGCCAAAGGATGGGCGTCGGCCAGGGCGAGCAGGTAGCGGGCGGCGGCGGTGGCGTGCATCAGTGGCGCGGAGACGACGTCGGGCGCGGTGGCTGGCGCGCTGGGCGCCAGAGGGTCGCTCGCCGGCGCCAACAGGCGCCGCAGACCCAGCGCGGCCCCGGGGTGGATGCCCCAGAGCCAGCTCAGCAGGGCGTCCATGTCGCCCGTGTTCGAGAACGTCGCCAGCCACAGTCGCAGCGGCGCGGCGCCGTGGTTGCCGCAGGACAGGTGGGACAGGGCGGTCCACAGCCTGGCGCTCAGGGGAATGGGCTTGCAGCTCACGATGTGCCGGGCCGCGCCGACGACGTACGGGAAGTCGGCCAGCGCGGGCTGGGTCGCGTTGACGTAGCCGGTGAGCGCGGGGTTCGCTGGCGCCAGGTGCCGCTCGACGTGGTGCTTGATCGCGCTGAGCGCGTCCCTGGCCCCCGGTCGCCGTTCGTACGCCTTGAAGCAGCCATTGAACCGGGCGAGGAACCGCTTCACACAGCGGTCCAGGTGGGGCTTCATCTCGGCCGGGCAGTCGGCGCTGGTGGGCAGGTGTTCGAGCAGCTGGTCCAGGTGCTCGGCGAGGCCGTTGCTTCTGCATGGCGCGGGCAGGGCCGCCAGCATCAGCACGGCGAACGCGGGGCGTGCGTGCAGGGGCAGCTTGTCCAGGAACACCAGCAGGCTGTACTGGCCCGCGCAGTCGGGGCTGGCGTGGGCTTGCGCGTCGAAAAACACCTCCACCAGGTCCGCGGTGCTGCTGCAGTCCCGCAGCTGGAGCGCCGTGTAGGCCATGTGGCAGCCGAGGTGGCCGATGCAGGCGTGCACCTCGTTCAGCAGCGCCGGCCTTGGGGTGGGCGCGGTGCCGTTGCGCCGCGGCACTGTCGTGACGGGGCTGGAAAAACCCCCGACGCGCTTCACGCGAACGCCTCCAGCACGCGCCGGTACTGCACCGCCTCCGCCACGTCGGCCGCAACCACGCGCTCGTGCCCGGCCAGGTCGGCGATGGTGCGCGCCACGCGCAGCGCGCGGTGCGTGCCGCGCCCGCTCCAGGCCAGGCGCACGGCCGCCGCGTGCAGGAACTTCAGCGCCGCCGGCTCGGCGCGCGCGTGCTCCTCGAGCGCGCCGCCCGCGAGCGCGCGATTGGGCAGGCCCTGGCGCCGCAGCGCGCGCTCGCGGGCGGCCACCACGCGCGAGCGCACCCCGGCGCTGCCCTCGCCGGGCGGGCCCTGCAGCAGCTGCTCGCTGGGCAGCGCGGGCACCTCCACCTGCAGGTCGATGCGGTCGAGCAGCGGGCCGCTGAGCCGGCCCTGGTAGCGCTGCACCTGCTCGGGCGTGCAGCGGCAGGCCCGCACCGGGTGGCCGCGGTAGCCGCAGGGGCAGGGGTTCATGGCGGCCACGAGCTGGAAACGCGCGGGGAATTCGGCCTGCTGCGCCGCGCGCGAGACGCGGATGCGGCCGGTCTCCAGCGGCTCGCGCAGCGCCTCCAGCGCGTGGCGCGCGAACTCGGGCAGCTCGTCGAGGAACAGCACGCCCTGGTGGGCGAGCGAGATCTCGCCCGGCCGCGGCGGCGAGCCCCCGCCCACCAGCGCCACGGCGGAGGCGCTGTGGTGCGGCGCGCAGAAGGGCCGTTCGCCCCAGCGCGCGGGATCGAAGCGCCCGGCCAGCGAGGCCACGGCCGCGGCCTGCAGGGCCTCGTCGGTGGCCATGGGCGGCAGCAGCCCGCCCAGGCGCTGCGCCAGCATGGACTTGCCGGCGCCCGGCGGCCCCACCAGCAACAGGCTGTGGCCGCCGGCGGCCGCGATCTCCAGCGCGCGGCGCGCGGCCACCTGGCCTTTCACGTCGGCAAGGTCGGGTCCCCCGGGCGGCGCCGGGGCGCCGTCGCGCGGCTCCAGCCGCGCCCAGCCCGCGTCGTCCGGCGGGGCCGGCGGCTCGCGGCGCAGGCGCGCCACCACGTCGATGAGGTGGCGCGCGCGCACCACATGGGCGCCGGGCACCAGGGCGGCCTCTTCGGCGCTGCCCGGTGGCAGCACCAGGGTGCGGGGGGCCGCGTCCTGCGCGAGGGCCAGCGCCATGGCCAGCGCGCCGCGCACCGGGCGCAGTTCGCCGCCCAGGGACAGCTCGCCCGCGTACACGCCGCGCGCCAGGGGTTCGGCCTCGATCTGCCCGCTGGCGGCCAGGATGCCCAGCGCGATCGGCAGGTCGAAACGCCCCGAGTCCTTGGGCAGGTCGGCCGGCGCCAGGTTCACGGTGATGCGCTGGCTGTGCGGGAACTCCAGGCCGCTGTTGGCGATGGCCGCGCGCACCCGCTCGCGCGCTTCCTTCACCTCGGTGTCGGCCAGGCCCACCAGCGTGAAGCTGGGCAGGCCGTTGGCCAGGTGGACTTCCACGCTCACGGGCCGGGCGGCCAGCCCCTGCAGCGCGCGGCTGTGCACATGCGCCAGCGCCATGGGTGTTCTCCCTGTTCAGGTGCGCGGCCGCCGGCGGCGACCACGGGGCGGCCGATTCTGCGGGCGCCGCCGGCGCGACACGGGTGGGGGTGTCGGGGCGCCGGCCCGTCCCCGATTCGGCGCACCAGGCACCTTGATGGTGCGTCCCGGCCCCCCGGGGGTGCCGCGGCGCGGGCGGGGCCTCATCCTGGTGCCGACCGCCCCTGGGGGCGGGCACCCGGGCGCTCCGGGTTGGCACACAAGCTGCTAAGGCTGACACCAGATCAACCAACCCCTGGAGGGATCGTCGTGAAAATGGTTTCAGCCGTCATCAAGCCGTTCAAGCTGGACGAGGTGCGCGAGGCGCTCTCCGGCGTGGGCGTGCAGGGCATCACCGTCACCGAGGTCAAGGGCTTCGGCCGGCAGAAGGGGCACACCGAGCTCTACCGCGGCGCGGAGTACGTGGTCGACTTCCTGCCCAAGGTCAAGATCGAAGCGGCCGTCGCGGACGACCTGGTCGAGCGCGTCATCGAGGCCATCGAAGGCGCCGCGCGCACCGGAAAGATCGGCGACGGAAAGATCTTCGTCTCGCCGCTCGAGCAAGTGGTCCGCATCCGCACCGGCGAGACCGGCAACGAGGCGATCTGACCCAGCCATCCCCTGAACCCAACCGAGTCCATCCAAATGAAGAAACTCCTGGCTTCCCTGTTGCTGGGCCTGGGCCTGGCGATCGGCGGTGGCGCAGCCATCGCGCAATCGACCACCGAGGCCCCACCGGCCGCTGCCGCTCCCGCGGCCCCCGCCGCCGAAGCGCCCGCCGCTGCCGCGCCGGCCGCCCCCGCCGCCGAGGCCCCCGCCGCCGCTGAAGCGCCCAAACTCGACAGCGGCGACACCGCGTGGATGCTCACGTCCACGCTGCTCGTCATCCTGATGACCATCCCCGGCCTGGCCCTGTTCTATGGCGGCCTGGCGCGCTCGAAGAACATGCTGTCGGTGCTCATGCAGGTGATGGTGATCTTCTCGCTCATCTCCCTGCTGTGGGCCATCTACGGCTTCTCGCTCACCTTCGGCGGTGCGGGCACCTTCTTCGGCTCCTTCGACAAGCTGTTCCTTGCCGGCACCAAGGCCGACACCATGTCGTCGGCGCTGGCGACCATCCCCGAGTACGTGTTCATCGCCTTCCAGGGCACTTTCGCCGCCATCACCGTGGCGCTGATCGTGGGCTCCTTCGCCGAGCGCGTGAAGTTCGGCGCCGTGCTGCTGTTCTCGGCCCTGTGGTTCACCTTCTCGTACATCCCCATGGCCCACATGGTCTGGGGCGGCGGCCTGCTGGCGGCCGACGGCGCGCTCGACTTCGCGGGCGGCACCGTGGTGCACATCAACGCCGGTGTCGCTGGCCTGGTGGGCGCCTATGTGGTGGGCAAGCGCATCGGCTACGGCAAGGAAGCGCTGACGCCGCACTCGCTGACGCTGACCATGGTGGGCGCCTCGCTGCTGTGGGTGGGCTGGTTCGGCTTCAACGCCGGCTCGGCCGGCGCCGCCAACGGCGTGGCCGGCCTGGCCTTCATCAACACCGTGCTGGCCACGGCCGCCGCCACCCTGGCCTGGTGCCTGGCCGAGTCCCTGCTCAAGGGCAAAGCCTCCATGCTGGGCGCCGCGTCCGGCGCCGTCGCCGGCCTGGTGGCCGTGACGCCGGCCGCGGGCTTCGTCGGCCCCATGGGCTCCATCGTCCTGGGCATCGTGGCCGGCTTCGTCTGCGTCTGGGGCGTCAGCGGTCTGAAGAAGATGCTGGGCGCGGACGACGCGTTCGACGTGTTCGGCGTGCACGGCGTGGGCGGCATCGTCGGCGCCATCCTGACCGGCGTGTTCGCCGCGCCGGGCCTGGGCGGCACCGGCGCCGAGGATTTCGCCATGGGTCACCAGGTCTGGGTGCAGGTCAAGAGCGTGCTCGTGACCGTGGCCTGGTCGGGCGTCGTGGCCTTCATCGCGTACAAGATCGCCGACCTCACCATGGGCCTGCGTCCCTCGGAAGAGGCCGAGCGCGAGGGCCTGGACATCACCTCGCACGGCGAGACGGCCTACCACCGCTGATTGACTCCAGGGGGCGCCCCGTCCGAAGACGGGGTGCTTTCCGGCTCTGGCCCGAGGCCCGACAGGTCCTCGGGCTTTTTTTGGTCCGTACCCCGGGGAGCAGGGGGTGCAAGCAGGCCCTAGCATCGCCGCCCGAATCAAACAAGGAACGCGCGCATGGGCTGGATGAAGAGGCGGGGTGGTGTGGCGGTGGCAGTGGCGGCGCTGCTGCTGGTGGCTGGTCAGGCCGTCGCGGCCAAGGCCGACGATCCACCGGCGCGGCGCGCGCCGGGCAAGGTCACGTTCCACAAGGCGCCCTCCGAAGAGAGCCCGGCCGCACGCGAGCGGCGCCTCAAGCGCGAGTGCAAGGGCCGTCCCAACGCTGGCGCCTGCCTGGGATTCACCTCGCGCTGAAGCGGTGAGCTGAACGCCTGGCCAGCGTGTTATGGGGTGCGGTGCACACCCGGGCGCAGGCGCCGATAGGGATAGCGCGCCGGGTTGGCCACGGCGTCGCCGGGCGCCTCCACCAGCAGGATCTCGCGCGCCATCGCGCCGAAGTCGGCGCGGAAGTGGCAGGTGCTCTTGAGCGCCAACAGCGCGGCGGCGGCCGGGTCGGCGCCCAGGTGGTGAAAGGGCGCGGGGTCGAAGGCCTGCATGCGCACGGAGCTGACCACCACGCGCGCGCCACCGAGGCGCAGCAGTGCCATCGGGCCGAGCTCGGTGGCGTTGCCGCCGGCCACCTGGCCGGTGGTGGTGAAGCGCCCGTCGCCCAGGCGCTCAACGGTGAAGCGTCCCACGAACGCCGGCTGATCCGGTACCCCGTGGGTGCCCCCCAGCGCCAGGCCGAGGCAGGCGCCCTCGCCAGCGGCGTGTGCGGCGGCCGCGGCCTCGGGGTCGCACAGGATGCCCAGCAGCGCGTCGGGGGCCTGCTGGCGCACCAGCTCGGCGAGCACGCCCGTGCAGGCGGCGCTGCCGCCCGCGCCGGGGTTGTCCTGCACGTCGGCCAGCACCACGGGGCCGCGTCCCGGCGCCTGCGCATGTCGCAAGGCCAGGCGCACGGCGGTGTCGCAGGGCAACAGCCGGGCGTCGAAGGCGGCTCGGGCGTCGAGCACCTGGCGGTGCAGGGCCTCGCAGGCGGCGTCGGCCGCCGCCTGGTGGGTGGCGTGCACCATCACCGACGGGCCACACCAGTGGCTGTCGCCCGGCGGGAAGCCGGCGGCATAGCAGCGGCTGACGACGTCGCCCGCGTCCGCCAGCGACATCGCGGCGAGTCCCCGGCTGGGCTCGGCCAGCGTGGACTGGGCGTGGAGCGGGATGAGGAAGGGCGGATGCGCGATGGCCACGCCGGGCACTCGACCGCCGCCCGCAAGCCGCCGCACCAGCCGGGCGGCGAGTTCGCCGCACTGCACGCGGTCCACATGCGGGTAGGTGCGGTACACCACGGCGCCATCGATCAGGCGCGCGAAGTCGGGTGAAAGGTTGGCGTGGTAGTCCAGCGTCACCACGATGGGCAGTTGGTCCCCGACGACGCCGCGCACGCGACGCAGCAGCTCGGCCTCGGGGTCGTCCAGGGCGGGCGTTGCCATGGCGCCGTGCAGTTCAAGGAAGAGTCCGTCGAGCGCGCCGACCGCGCGCAGGCGCGAAAGCAGGGCCTGCGCGATGTGCTCGAAGGCCTCGTCGCTCACCAGGCCGCCCGCGCCACCGCTGGCCCAGGCCAGGGGCCGCAGGTGGGCGTCGGCGCCGATCGCGCGCAGAAAGCCCGTGGTGGGAAAGCTGCCCCGGGCCAGGCCGCGGGGCAGCTCATCGCCCAGCAGCAGCGGCGGGCGGTCGCGCCGCGCGAGGAAGTGCGCCAGTCCCACGTCCTGCGCCGAAGCGAAGGCGTTGGACTCGTGCGAGAAGCCGCCGAGCGCGATGCGGGGCCCGGAGCGCATCAACCCGTCTTCACCCCGCTGCGCTCCACCATGGCTCGCCAGCGCTCGCGCTCGGCCTGCATGAAGCGCGCGTGCTGCTCGGGCGTGTTGGGAGCGCTTGGCGAGATGCCCATGCCCACTACCTTGTGCAGCACCTCGGCGTCCCGCAGGGCGGCGTTGATGGCGCCGTTCAGCGTGCCCACCCTGGCCGCCGGCGTGCCGCGTGGCAGGAAGACGCCATTCCAGGTGGGCATGGCGAAGCCGGGAAAGCCCAGCTCCGCCACCGTGGGCAGATCGGGCGCGCCGCGCAGCCGCTCGGGCGCCAGTGTGGCCAGCTGGCGCAGCTTGCCTTCCTGCGCCAGCTGCCGCGCCAGCGACAGCGTCATCAGCGCCAGGTCCACGCGACCGGATACCAGGTCGGACACCACATGGGCCTCACCCTTGTAGGGGATGTGGTTCAGCGACACGCCGGCCAGCTTCCACAGGTACTCCTGCGCCACGTGCAACGTACCCAGCGGGCCGGCCGACATATAGCTCACCTCGCCGGGGCGCTGCTTCGCGCGGGCGAGCAGGCCGGCCAGGTCCTGGTCGGGGCTGGCGGCGGCAACCACCATCACGAAGTCCACGAAGCAGAAGTTGCCCGCGCCGACGAAATCGCTCGCGGGCCTATAGGGCAGCGCGGGCTGCGTGTACTCGAGCAGGGCGTTGGTGCCCACGCCGCCGAACAGCGCGGTGTGGCCATCCGGGGCCGCGCGCGCCACGTGGGTGGCGGCGATGGCGCCGGCCGCGCCCACGCGGTTGTCCACCACCACGGGCTGACGCAGGGACTGCTCCATCGAGCGCGCGAGGTGGCGCGCGAGCACGTCGGTGGCGCCGCCTGCCGAGAAGGGCACCACCAGTTGGATGGGCCGGGCCGGGTAGCCCGCCTGGGCGCGGGCCAGACCCGCGAGGCCGAGGGCGCTGCCGCCGGCGGCCATGAGGCGCAGCCAGTGGCGGCGTGTGGTGCGCAGGGGGTGGTTTAGGGGTTGGGGCATGCCAGGGTCTCCTTCTTGGGGGTCATGAAAGGCCATGGTGGCGCCTAGTCCAGCCGGATACCGGCTTGGCGCACCACCTGGCCCCACTTGTCGTACTCGCTGCGCACGAAGCGCTGCAGATCCTCGGGTGTGCTCCCGGCAGGTTCGGCGCCCAGCTTGGCCAGGCGCTCCAGCAAGGCCGGGTCCTTGAGCGCGCTCACCACCTCGCCTTGCAGGCGCTTGACGATGGCCGGCGGCGTGCCGACTGGCGCAAACAGGCCGTACCAGGCGCTGACCTCGTAGCCCGGCACGCCGGCCTCGGCGATGGTGGGCACCTCGGGAAAGGCGGTGGAGCGCTTCGCATTGGCCACCGCGATGGGCCGCAGCTTGCCGGCGCGGATGTGCGGCTCCACCGTGGCCAGGTCGAAGGTCATGTCCACCTGGCCGGCCACCACGTCGGTCACGCCCTGCACCACACCCTTGTACGGCACGTGCACGATGTCGATCTTCGCCATGGTCTTGAGCAGTTCGCCCGCCAGGTGCTGCGAAGCTCCTGCGCCGCCCGAGGCGTAGGTGAGCTTGCCCGGGTGGGTGCGCGCGTAGGCCAGCAGGGAGCGCATGTCGGTCACCGGCACCGACGGGTGGGTAACCAGCATCAGCGTGCCGCTGGCCACCAGGCTGATGGGCGCGAAGTCCTTCAGCGTGTCGTAGGGCATGCGCGAGAACAGGTGCGCGTTGACGGCGTTGGTACCGATCGAGCCCATCAGCAGGGTGTGGCCGTCGGGCTTGCTCTTGGCCACGGCGTCGGCGCCGATGTTGCCGCTGGCGCCGGGCTTGTTCTCCACCACGAAGGGCTGGCCCAGGCGCTGCGCGGCGTGCTGTGCGATGGCGCGCGCCAGGATGTCGGTGAGCCCGCCGGCCTGGAAGGGCACCACGATGCGCACCGGTGCGTTGGGGTAGTCGGTGCTGCCTTGTGCGGCGGCGGTGAGGCTGGCGGCGGCGAGCGCCAGGGCGGCAATGGTCTTGTGCATGGTGTCTCCTCGTGCTCCGTGGGGTGGGTGGCCAGGATCAGTGCGTCCCGTCCAGGATCGCGCCGTCCGCGCGCAGCCGCTCACGCAGGGCCTGCACGGGGATGGTGGCGAAATCGGCGTCGCCGCGAGGGCCGCTGTCCAGCAGCATGGCCGCTGCGGTGCCGGCTGCCTGGCCCATCGCCAGGCAGGGACCCATCACGCGCGCGGATCCGTGGGCGCCGCGATCGGCCGACAGGATGCGGCCCGCGGCCACGACGTTGGGCACGCCCTGGGGCAGCAGGCAGTCCCAGGGGATGTCGTAGGATCCGCCGTCCTGAACGGGGATGCGGATTTGCCCCGTGCCCGACTGGTGGATGTCCACGTGGTGCGAGCCCTTGGCGATGCCGTCCTCGCGCTTGCGCGCGCCCAGCACGTCGTCCTGCGACAGGCTCTGGCGGCCGACGATGCGGCGCGTCTCGCGCACGCCCACGCGGGTGGCGATGCCGCTGTAGGCGGCCTGCTCGAAGCCCGGCACGTGGCGCTGCATGAAGGACGCGCACTGAAGCACCTGATCGGACAGCGTGGCCAGCGTCGCGCTCAGCGCCTGCGTGCGCGTGCCGTCGATGCCACCGACGCGGGTGGTGTTCAGGCACACCTCGCCGCGCTGACGCGAGGTGGGCTGGATCATGATCAGCGCGGTGGGGTAGAGCTCGCCGCGCGCGATGGCGCCAGTCACCAGCGGGCCGTCGCCCTTGAGGAACACCGTGGGCTCGCCTTGCTGGCGCGCTGCCTCGGCCAGCTCGCGGTCGGTGCGGCCCTGGCGGATCGCCTCGCTCTCGCCGAGCGCGAAGTGCTCCGGGTGCGCGTGGAGGAAATCGAGCAGCGCCTGTGTGCGCACGCCGGCCATGCGGAACATCAGCGAGACCGGTTGCAGCTCGCCGTCGGTGCCGCCTTGCAGCACCTGGCCACCGACCGCGCGCACGATGTCGGCGTCGCCCGAGCAGTCGATGAACAGCGGCGCGCGCAGCTCGGTGATGCCTTCCTTGTTGCGCACCTGCAGCGCGCGCACCGTGGCGCCGTCGCGCAGCACGCCGGTGGCGCAGGTGTGCAGCAGCAGGCGCACCCCGGCGCGCGCCAGGCAGCGCGCCACCGCGAGCTTCATCACCTCCGGGTCCAGGCACACGTACCAGATCAGCCGCCAGTCGTTGAGGGGGCCGATGTAGCCGCCGAGCCGCTCGCACTCGGCCAGCAGCTCGCGGCCCGTGCCGCCCAGGATCCACTCGCCGCGCGCGTTCAGCGCGCCGTCGATGGCCATGCCACTGACCAGCTCGCCCCCGGGCAGGGTGCCGGCCTCCACCAGCGTGGTGCGCGCCCCGGCGCGCGCGGCCGCCAGCGCGGCCGCCACGCCTGCCGCGCCCGCGCCCAGCACCACCACGTCGCTCTCCATCACCTGCCGTGCGGCGGCGAAGTCTTCGTTCATCGTCATCGTCTGCCTTGCTCCATCTGCGTCCCGCTCAGGTGATCGGGCCTGGAAAAATTATTCCGGGGCCCCGTCGTCTTGTGGGCATGGATCGGCGCGGTTTTTCCGTATAGTGGACAAAATGTCCCGAGCCCCTTCCACCACCGATGGCGCGCGCAGCCTTCACCGCGCGATCGGCCTGCTGCGCCTGCTGTCCATGCGCACGGCCACCGGCTGGCGCCTGAGCGACCTCGCGCAGGAGGCCGCGCTGGAGCATTCCACCGTGCACCGCATGCTGGGCTGCCTGCTCGACGAGGGCTTGGCCGTGCGCGTGCCGGGCACGCGGCGCTATGCAATCGGTCCGCTGGCCTACGAACTGGGCGTGGCCGCCGCGCCGCACTTCGCCATCGAGCGCCTGGCCGCGTCCGCACTGGCGCGGCTCGCGGCCGAGACGCGCGACATCGTGTTCCTCAACGTGCGCAGCGGCGCCGAATCGGTCTGCGTCGCGCGCTTCGACGGCCGCAAGGCGCTCAAGGCCTACACGGTGGACGTGGGCACGCGCCGACCGCTGAGCCTGTCGGCTGGCGGGGTGGCCATGCTGATCGCGCTGCCGCGCGCGGAGCAGGCGCGCCTGGAAGCGCTCAACCTGCAGGCCATCGTGCGCCGGGGCGAGGCGCGCCAGACCGCCGTGCGCCGCATGGTGCAGCGCTCGCGCCGTCTGGGCTACGGCTTCAACCAGGAAGACATCATCCCGGGCATCGCCGCCATCGGGGTGGTGATCCGCGCGCCGGGTGGCGCCCCGGTTGCCTCGCTGAGCCTGGCCGCTACCGGCACCGACCTCATGCCGCGCCAGACCCGCCTGCTGGCGCAGCTGCGCCGCCAGGCCGAGGCCATCGAGGCCCAACTCGGGGCGCTGCGCTACCCGGGCTGACCCTGCCCGGATTGCAGCCGCGCGTGCAAAAAATTCAAGGCCCATGTGGTGAGTGGCCGCTACCATCGCCGCCACCATGTCCGCGCCCCACGACGCGCTGGCCCCCGCCGCTGCCCCCGGGCAGGGCTTCGTGCCGGCCAGCGACCACCCCTCAGCCCTTATCGACCAGGTGCGCGCCGCCGTGGCCGCGCGCGCGCCGCTGCGCATCGCCGGCGGCGGCAGCAAGTCCTTCGTGCACGCGCCCGCCCAGGGCGCCGCGCTCGACGTGCGCGCCCACCGCGGCATCCTCAGCCACGAGCCCAGCGAGCTGGTGGTCACCGTGCGCGCCGGCACGCCGCTGGCCGAGCTGGAAGCCGCGCTGGCCGAGCACGGCCAATGCCTGCCGTTCGAGCCGCCGCGCTTCGGCGCCGGCGGCACCGTGGGCGGCGCCGTGGCCAGTGGCCTGGCCGGCCCGGCGCGCGCCAGCGTGGGCGGCGCGCGCGACTATGTGCTCGGCGCGCGCCTCATCAACGGGCGCGGCGAGCTGCTCACCTTCGGCGGCCAGGTCATGAAGAACGTGGCCGGTTACGACGTGAGCCGCGCGCTCGCGGGCAGTTGGGGCGCGCTCGGTGTGATCACCGAACTCAGCCTGAAGGTGTTGCCGGTGGCGCCGGCCGAGGCCACGCTGGCCTTCGGCGTCGACCAGTCCAACGCGCTGGAGCGCTTGCACCGCTGGGGCGGGCAGCCGCTGCCGCTCAACGCCTCGCGCTGGCAACGCGAGGCCGACGGGGACGATCGCCTGTTCCTGCGCCTGCGCGGCGCCGCCGCAGCGGTGGAGGCCGCGTGCGAGCGCCTGCTCGCCGAAGCGCCGGGCCAGCGCCTGGACAACACCTGCGCCAGCGCCGACTGGACCGCCTGCCGCGACCAGCACCTGCCCTTCTTCACCCACGCGCCCTCGGCCGACCATGGCCTGTGGCGGATCAGCGTGCCGCAGACCGCCGCGCCGCTGCTGGCCACCTGGCCGCAGCTCATCGAATGGCAGGGCGCCCAGCGCTGGCTGTGGGCGCCGGCGGCGGCGGCCGATGAGATCCGCGCCGCCGCGCGCGCGGCCGGCGGCCACGCGCAGCTGTTCCGCGCCCCGGCCTCGGGCGACGGTGGCGTGCCGCGCGCGGACACGCCCGGCCCCGCGCTGCAGGCCGTGATGCGCCGCCTGCGCGAGGCCTTCGACCCGCACGGCATCTTCCAGGCCCCGACCCTCTTCTGACATGCAGACCCAGCTCGCTCCCGAGTTCCAGGGCACCGCGCGCGGCCGCGAGGCCGAGTCCATCCTGCGCAAGTGCGTGCACTGCGGCTTCTGCACGGCCACCTGCCCCACCTACCAGCTGCTCGGTGACGAGCTGGACGGCCCGCGCGGGCGCATCTACCTCATCAAGCAGGTGCTCGAAGGCGCCACGCCCACGCGCAAGACGCAACAGCACCTGGACCGCTGCCTCACCTGCCGCAACTGCGAAAGCACCTGCCCCAGTGGCGTGCAGTACGGCCACCTGGTCGACATCGGCCGGGCCGTGGTCGAGGAAAAGGTGCCACGCCCCACGGGCGAGCGCGCCGTGCGCTGGCTGCTCAAGGAGGGCCTGAGCTCGCCGCTGTTCGGCCCGGCCATGAAGCTGGGCCAGGCGGTGCGCGGCCTGCTGCCCGGCGCGCTCCAGGCCAAGGTGCCCGCGCCGCGCCCCGCCGGCGCGTGGCCCACGCGTGCGCACCCGCGCCAAGTGCTGATGCTCGCGGGCTGCGTGCAGCCCTCGATGTCGCCCAACATCAACGCCGCCACCGCGCGCGTGCTGGACGCCGCCGGCATCCAGGCCCTGGTGGCGCCCGAGGCCGGCTGCTGCGGCGCGGTGAAGTTCCACCTCAATGACCACGGCGGTGGTCTGGCGCAGATGCGCGCCAACATCGACGCCTGGTGGCCCTTCGTGCAGCAGGGCGCCGAGGCCCTGGTGATGAACGCCTCGGGCTGCGGCGTGATGGTGAAGGACTATGGTCACCTGCTGCGCGACGACCCCGCCTACGCCGACAAGGCCGCGCGCATCAGCGCGCTCACGCGCGACCTGTCCGAGCTGCTGCCGGACCTGGTGCCCGCGCTGAAGCCCAAGCTGGCGCGCCGGCCCGACCCGCAGCGCGTGGTGGCCTACCACCCGCCCTGCACCCAGCAGCACGGCCAGCAGCTGCGCGGCGGGGTGGAGCGCGGCCTGGGCGAGCTCGGCTTCACCGTGCAACTCGCGCGCAACGAGGCGCACCTGTGCTGCGGCTCGGCCGGCACCTACTCGGTGCTGGAGCCGCAGATCGCCTACGAACTGCGCGACCGCAAGCTCGGCCACCTGGGCGAACTTCAGCCCGCCGTCATCGCCAGCGCCAACATCGGCTGCATCACCCACCTGCAGAGCGGCACGGCCACGCCCGTGCGGCACTGGGTCGAACTGCTCGACGAGGCGCTGCAGGCCTGAGAAGCTGCCAACCCACCCGCCATGGCCGGCATGATCCCCGCGCTCGCCACTCTCCTGCTGTTCCAGCTGTTCGGCGAGGTGGCCGTGCTGCTCACGGGCGCGCCGGTGCCGGGGCCGGTGGTGGGCCTGTCCCTGCTGCTGGCCGCGCTGGCGCTGCGTCCGGCCTGGCTGGACGCCATCAAGCCCACCGCGCAAGGTCTGCTGCAGCACCTGTCGCTGCTCTTCGTGCCGGCCGGTGTGGGCGTCATGCAGCACCTGCAGCGCCTGGGCGACGAGGCCCTGGCCATCGGCGTGGCGCTGGTGGTCAGCACGCTGGTGGGCCTGGCCGTCTCGGCCTGCACCATGGTGTGGCTCATGCGGCGCCAGAACCGCCGCGCGGAGGCTTCGCGGTGAACCCCGAGGCCCCGCGCCGCCTGATCGACATCTGGGTCTACCTCGCGGCCACGCCGCTGCTGGGGCTCACGCTCACGCTGCTCGTCTACCACGCCGCCTTCGTGCTCTACCGGCGCAGCGGCTTCCATCCCCTGGCCAACCCGGTGCCGCCCACGGTGCTGGTGCTGGCCACGCTGCTGTGGGCCACGGGCACGCCCTACGCCACCTATTTCGAGGGCGCGCAGTTCGTGCATTTCCTGCTCGGCCCGGTCACGGTGGCGCTGGCGGTGCCGCTGTTCGAGCAGCTGCACCGGCTGCGCCGCCTGGCGTTGCCGCTGCTGGCGGCGCTGGTGGCCGGCGCGCTGGCCGCCGCCGCCACCGCCATCGTGGTGGCCTGGGCGCTGGGCGCGTCGCCCGCTACCATGGCCTCGCTGGCGCCCAAGTCGGTCACCATGCCGGTGGCCATGGGCATCTCGGAAAAGATCGGCGGTCTGCCCTCGCTCACCGCTGTGCTGGTGATGGCGACGGGCGTGCTGGGGGCGGTGGGCGGGCGCTTCCTGTTCGATGCCTTGCGCATCCACGAGCCGGCGGTGCGCGGCTTCGCGCTGGGCACCATCGCGCACGGCATCGGCACCGCGCGCGCGTTTCAAGAGGGCGAAGAGGCCGGCGCCTTCGCGGGCCTGGCCATGGGCCTGAGCGCCTTGCTCAACGCACTGGTGCTGCCGTCGCTGGCGGCGGCGCTGCTGCGCTGGCTCTAGTGCGCGCGGCCTGAGCCGGCCTGGTGTCCGCCGGCGTGCCGCATCGGGCCGAGTACCCGACGAACGAACGCGGGTGACGGCGCGTTCGAAGAGACCGGCCGGTAGGCGCAGATCGAATGCGCCAGCAGCAGCCCGACAGGATCTCGGTAGGGGAGAGCGCCCGCCGGTCAAGGCGCGGGCTACGCCGTGGGCCGTTGCACGCCGGACAAGGCACTGTCGTACAGCGCGTTCGCCTGCGCCGCGCAGCGCCGCAGTTCATCGGCCAGGCGGCCTTCGTGCATCGGTTCTTGCGCGTCGTTCAGGCGCACACGCAGCACCAGGTGCCGGCTTTCGCGCTCCAGGCCGATCACCTCGCCGCGCTCGCCGTCGAGCGAGAGGTTGATGGCCAGCACCTCCTCCAGCAGCTCCGCGGGGTTGGCGTCCGGCCCGACCGGGCCGAGATCGGCGTAGCAGAAGACGCCCTCGGGGTCCTGGTCTTCCTCGTGAAATGCCCCGACCTTCACCCCGTCGAGGATCACCTCGCCACCGTTGAACAGGGCGTTGGGTTCGCGCAGGCCCAGGGCGCGCGCCGTGCCGCGGCACAACTCCTGGAATTGGTCGGGGGTCATGGGGCGGCCTTTCGTCGGACGGGCGCCCGGCGCGGCGACCGGGCAGGAACCGGGATTCTGGTCGCCACGGGACCGCCCGGCCATCTGCCAAAGGGATGGGTGTCCTGGCGACTAGGCCGGGTAGATGGTGAAGGAACGATCACGGGACCTGTCGCTACTCAGGCCGCGAGTTGGGTTTTCTGACTTGCCACCGTCCCGGATCGGGATGCCCCCTGTTCTCCTTGCCGTTCTTCGCCATGGGTTTTTCTCCTCTCAAGCTTCAAAACCCCCACAAGGCCCGACACGAGCTGTCGACCGCTGGAGCGGTGGGCCGCGCTGTCAAGGATGGTGCGCAAAACCTCGTTCGCGGCGTCAAGGCCGTGGCGCTGTTGCCGCACAACCTCAAGAAACAGGTCTACCGCAGCGACAAGTCCAAGCCCGTGCAGTGGATCGACGCCAGCCGCAAGGCGCAGCGCCATGGGCTGCGTGACCAGCACAAGGTCGAGCGCCAGGCCGCAGACGATGCCGAACGCGAGGTCCGCATGGCCGTTCGCCTCGCGATCAGGACCCAGTGGGCGGTTCAAGCCCAGGCGCCGGCGAAGGCCCCACTTGCCGCGCCACACGGTGCTGCCCCCGCCCCAGCGCAGGCTGAAGCCATCGCGCGGGTCGATGCGGCCCTGACGACCTATGCCCAGGTGCTCAAGGGCGACAAGTTCGAGACGTCGGATGCCAGCGAATTCGATCGCGTGGCCTTGATGGCCCTGCGCCAGTTGCGCGACGACCGAGGGATTTCGCAGAAGGACTACGAGCGGTTCATGAGGGCGGGCGACGGCTTCTCGACCGAATCAACCGCCGATCGCAACCAGCGCTTTTCCCCGTTCGGAGGCGAGGCGGACCCGGTGCGCCGGCTGTGCGAGGCCACCATTGGCGAGGCTTGGCAGCGCTTGCTGGAAGGCCAATGGGGCCGGCAGGGCGACCAGCAGCCCATGCGCGTGGACGCGGTGGTGGCCTGGGTGCAGGCCCATCCCGCGGCGCCGATCGACGCGCCCGCTGAGGGGGCGCCCGGCGCGGTAGCCTCGCGGGGGAAGGACATCGAGGATGGCGCCAAGCAGGTGGCCCAACGCTTGCTGAACCTGAAAGACCGCCTGCTTGGTGGTGAGCGGGGCGGTGCGTCCGAGGGCCCCACCCCGAACGGGTCGGGACCTGCGCAAGAACCACCCATCGAGAAATCGGTGTCGGCCGCGACGGCTCCCGGCGATCTCGAGGGCGGCTCTTCACCCAAGGCCGCGGCCCAGTCGAGCACGCCGATCGCGGCGATACAGCAGGCGGTTCAAGACTTCGTCGGCCTGTTTGCCCACCCCGAACCCACCCGCTTGCCCGATGCGCCCGTGCAGCCGGAGGCGGTGGTCGAGGCGCCACCGGTCAAGGAGCCTGTGACGTTCACGCGGGAAGAAAAGCTGGCGCAGGTGGACGCCGCCTGGGCGACGTACGGCACGGTGCTGGGTGGCGAGGTGCCCGAAGGCGCGAACACTTCGCTGGACGCCGAAACCCTTCAGCGCTTGGCCAGCAACGCGATGCTCCAGCTGCACGATGCGGGCGTGGATCACGCAAGCCGATGTCGCTCGGTTCAACGAGCCGAATCGCTTCATCACGCGCGAAACCCCGGGCGAGCGCGCTCAGCGCTTCATCCCGGGCGAGGCCCCCAACCGGGTCGCGGCGCGCCAGCTGTGCGAGGTCGCCATCGGCCAGGCCTGGGCCCGTGCGTACGGTGTCGAGGGGCGCAGCGCCCCGGTCCAGCCCTTCACCATCGGTGAGTGGCGCAAGCGCGGCGCTCCTGCGCAGGCGATCGCGCCGACGCCCCTCTCCTGATGGCCTGGCGGGCCTGCAAGGCCCGTGGTCAGCGAGCGATCAAGCCGCCAGCGCCGCCTCGATGTCCCCCGCCAGCTTGGCCGGCGCATCCTGCGGCGCGTAGCGCTTGAGCACCTGGCCGTCCTTGCCGACCAGGAACTTGGTGAAGTTCCACTTGATGGCCTTGCTGCCCAGCAGCCCTGGCGCCTCGGCCGTGAGCCAGCGGTACAGCGGGTGCGCCTCGGCGCCGTTGACGTCGATCTTGGCCATCATGGGGAAGCTCACACCGTAGTTGAGCTGGCAGAAGCCGGCGATCTCCTCGTTGCTGCCCGGGTCCTGCGAGCCGAACTGGTTGCAGGGGAAGCCCAGCACCGCCAGGCCGCGCGGGCCGTAGGCCTTGTGCAGCTCCTCCAGCCCCGCGAACTGCGGCGTGAAGCCGCAGGCGCTGGCGGTGTTGACGATGAGCATCACCTGGCCCTTGTAGTGGCTCAGGGGCACGGGCTGGCCGGTGATGGACAGGGCTTCGAAGTCGTAGACGCTGGGCATGAAGGGGCTCCTTGGGTGGGCGCGCGGTGTCCGGCGCGCGACAGAATCTTCACATGGCGGCACGAGCGGCGCCGCATGCCGTACCCAAAACCCAGGCGGCACGCCATACTGCGCCGTCCGACAAACGGTTTCAAAAAGTGTCGAACCACGTGGAGCGGGTAATGGAGGCTGCCTACACGGTGGCGCTGGTGGGTTTTGCCCAGCACGAAAGCGCCACATTCGAATCGTTCTTCCGGCTCGCCGCGCGGCGGCCCCCGGCCTACCGGGTGCAGGAGGAGGTGCTCGACGCGCAGCTGCTGCTCGTCAACGCCGACAACGCGCAGGCCGTGGCGCTGGTGCGCGGCGCCTCGCTGCCGGGGCGCGTGCTGCTCATCGGCGCCCACGACGCCGGCACCGGCTGGCCGGTGGAGCGCAAGCCGGTGCGCCTGGTCTCTCTGCTGGGCTCGCTCGACGCGCTGGTGGGCCTGCGCACCGTGCGCGCGGCGGCCTCGGCGGCGCCGCTGGCGCCGGGCTTCGCGGCCACCGAACCCTTCAAGGCCTCCCAGCTGCACGGCCTGCAGGCCAGCATGCGCCTGGCCAGCGGCAAGCCGCAGCCGATCGCGCCGCTGCCGCCCTCGGCCCGCGCCCGGCGCCGTTCGCCCGAGACCGAGTTCCCCCCCACGCGGCCCATGACGCGTGAGGAGGTCATGTCCATGATCGCGCGCGCGGCCGACATGGCCGGCGAGGCGGCCGGCGGCGCCCGGGGCGCGCCGCCGGCCAGCGCCGCGCCGGCGCCCGCCGTGCCCCCGGTCCCGCCCGCCGCGCCGGCCAAGGCGCCGGCCGCGCCGCGCGCCGGCACCGTCAGCATCCCCCTGCGCGGTGTCACCGACTACGCCGACCTGGAAGACCTGCTCAATGTCGCGCCGCCCGCGCCGCGTTCGCCGCGCTCGCGCCTGCCCTCGCGGCTGCGCCAGGGCGACGCCTCCGTGCCCGAGGTGGCGCGCGGCGACGCCCTGCTGGTGGGGCAGAGCCTCGTCGAAGGCCGCATCCTGCTCAAGCGCCTGCGCAAGTACGAACTGAGCGTGGACTGGTGCCGCGAGCCCGCGCAGGCCCAGGCCATGCTCAAGGCGCACCCGTACCGGCTGGTGGTCATCGACCGCCTCGGCGGCGAGCCCGACGCCTTCCAGGTCTGCCGCTGGGCCAAGCAGGCCAAGGGGCCCAAGGGCGCGGCCACGGTGATCCTGTTCGCGCCCAGCGCGGGCAGCATGGAGCGCATGAAGGCCGGACTGGCCGGCGCCGACGCCTACCTTTCGCGCTCGGTGAGCGAGGCCGACCTGTACAAGGTGCTGGCCCAGCACCGGCTGGTCAACCTCAACGGCTTTGCGCCGACCAACGTGGGCAGTTTCTGAGCGTCGCGCTTCGCGCGGTCTTCAGCCGTGCAAATCGTCCCGGCGGGCGATTTCGAGCAGCCGCTCGATCTCGTGCCCGTGCACGCGCTGGTTGCGCTTGTGCCACCAGCCGATCAGCCACATGGTGCCGGCCACCAGCAGGCCGAAGGCGGTGATGGCCGCGAAGGCCGACAGTCCCGCGCCGGTGGACGCCGTGTAGAGCGCGCCCAGGCCCAGGATGCAGGCCTGCTCATTGAAGTTCTGCACGGCGATGGAGCGGCCCGCGCCCATGAGGTTGTGGCCCCGGTGCTGCAGCAGCGCGTTCATGGGCACCACCAGGAAGCCGCCCAGGCCGCCCAGCAGCACCAGGAAGGGCGCGGCCACCCAGACGTTGTCGATGAAGTTCATCAGCACCACCAGCAGGCCCATGCCGATGCCCAGGGGGATGACTTTGGTGGCCTGGTCGAGCCGCATGCGCATGGAGGCCACCACCGCGCCCACGGCCGTGCCCAGCGCCACCACGCCCACCAGCGCCGAGGCCTTGGAGGTGCTGTAGCCCAGCGCCACCGCGGCCCAGGCCAGCACGATGTAGCGCAGGTTGCCGCTCACGCCCCAGAACAGCGTGGTGGTGGACAGCGAGATCTGGCCCAGGTGGTCGCGCCAGAGGCGCATGTTGCAGGTCCAGAAATCGGGCAGCAGCACCAGCGGGTTGCGCGGCATGGGGCGCGGTGTCACACCGGTGAGCGGGATGCGCAGGTTGAAGCCCGCGGCCAGGATGTAGAGCACCACCAGCATGGCGATGGCGGCGTCCGGGCCGTGGTGGATGCCGGGGATGTGCAGGGCCAGCAGCCAGGACGACATCGTGGGCCCCACGAGCTGGCCGCCCAGCAGCACGCCCAGGATGATGGACGCGATGGTCAGGCCCTCGATCCAGCCATTGGCCTTGACCAGCTGGGACGGTGGCAGCAGCTCGGTCAGGATGCCGTACTTGGCGGGCGAGTACGCCGCCGCGCCCAGGCCCACCAGGGTGTAGGCCAGCAGTGGGTGCACGCCCACCAGCATGAGCAGGCAGCCCCCTACCTTGATGGCGTTGCTGATGAACATGACCTGGCCCTTGGGCCGGGCGTCGGCGAAGGCGCCCACGAAGGGCGCCAGCAGCACATAGAACAGGGCGAACATGGGCACCAGCGCCGCGCTTTGCCATTCGTGCGCGTTGCGGTGGCGCAGCAGCTCGATGGCGGCGACGAACAGCGCGTTGTCAGCCAGGGAGCTGAAAAACTGCGCCGTCATGATGGTGTAGAAGCCGCGCTTCATGGCGATGAATCGGTTTGCTTGCCTGCCAGGATGAAGCGCCTATCGACGGACACCCCACACGTTTGTGCGACAGTTTGAGGCTTGTCTCCGTGAGGTGGCGCGGGTTATAGCACGCGTGTGCGCAGGCGCCGCCGGTAGGCCACCCCGCCGCTCGGACTGGATTTCCCTTCTTGACTTTTCTCACGCCATGCCCCGCCCCATCCTGGCCACCGTGCACACCGGCGCCCTGCGCCACAACCTCGGCATCGCGCGCGAGCGCGCGCCCGACGCCCGCGTCTGGGCGGTGGTCAAGGCCAACGCCTATGGCCACGGCATCGAGCGCGCGTTCGAGGGCCTGCGCGGCGCCGACGGCTTCGCCTTGCTGGATTTGGCCGAGGCCGAGCGACTGCGCGCCCTCGACTGGCGCGGTCCCATCCTGCTGCTCGAGGGCGCGTTCGAGGCGCGCGACCTGGAGCTGTGCTCGCGCCTGAACCTCTGGCACGCGGTGCATTGCAACGAACAGATCGACTGGCTGGCCGCGCACAAGACCCAGCAGCCGCACAAGGTCTTCCTCAAGCTCAACAGCGGCATGAACCGCCTGGGCTTCACGCCCGCGGCCTACCGCACGGCCTGGGCGCGGCTCAATGCGCTGCCGCAGGTCGAGGAGATCGGCCACATGACGCACTTCAGCGACGCCGACGGCGCGCGCGGCATCGCGCACCAGGTGGCGCTGTTCGAGCAGGCCACCGACGACCTGCCCGGCGAGCGCACGCTGGCCAACAGCGCGGCCATCCTGCGCCACGCGCGCGGCGCCCTGCGCGGCGCCGGCTCGCTGGCGGCCGACTGGGTGCGCGAGGGCATCGCGCTCTACGGCTGCGCGCCCGACTTCCCGGAGCACAGCGCCGCGCACTGGGGCCTGCGACCCACCATGACGCTGTCTACCCGGGTGATCGGCGTGCAGCGGCTGCAGGCCGGCGACACCGTCGGCTACGGCTCCACCTTCACCGCCGACGGGCCCATGCGCATCGGCGTTGTCGCCTGCGGCTACGCCGACGGCTACCCGCGCCACGCGCCCAGTGGCACGCCGGCGCTGGTGGATGGCCAGCGCACGCGCACCCTGGGTCGCGTGAGCATGGACATGCTCACGGTGGATCTGAGCGGGCTGCCGGACGCGGGCATTGGCAGCGAGGTGGTGCTCTGGGGCCGCGCCGGCAGCGGTGCGCTGCTGCCGGTGGACGAAGTCGCGCACGCGGCCGGCACCATCGCCTACGAGCTGCTGTGCGCGGTGGCGCCGCGCGTGCGCTTCGAGGCCGCCGACTGAGCGCCCGGGCGCGACGAACCGGCTCCAGTCCCCATGAACCGGCGCCGCGCCCCTCACCCACTGCTGCGCCCCTTCGTGCGCGAGGTATGGAGCTGCGCGGCCGAGCCCGCGGGCGAGGCGCAGGCGCGCATCGAGCGCCTGCTGCCCAGCGGGCTCATGCACCTGGTGCTGCGGCTGGACGACGCGCCGGTGCGCCTGCTGCGTTCGCCCGACGACCCCCTGGG
Source organism: Hydrogenophaga borbori (assembly GCF_003417535.1). Taxonomy (GTDB): domain Bacteria; phylum Pseudomonadota; class Gammaproteobacteria; order Burkholderiales; family Burkholderiaceae_C; genus Hydrogenophaga; species Hydrogenophaga borbori. Next base: position 138,589 of record NZ_QVLS01000006.1, on the reverse strand, counting down.
CGAGCCGCTGGCCCCCGCGGTGCTCGGGGGGGCGCGCACCGCGCCTTACCTCAAGCGCCTGCACGCCCGCTCGGCCAGCGTGGGCGCCACGCTGCTGCCCGGTGCCGCGCAGTGGCTGTTGGGCCTGGACGCGGACGCCATCGCCGGCCGCCACGTGCCGCTGGAGGCCCTGCTCGGCGCCGAAGCGCAGCGCCTGCGCGAGCGCCTGCTCGAGGCCCCGGACACCGACGCGCGGCTCGCGCGGTTCGAGGCCTGGCTGCTGGCGCGCCGCCCGCCGGCGCCAGGCCAGGCGGGCGCGCTGACACGGCTGCTGCGGCAATCGCCTTCCGTGGGAGCGGCGGTGCGCGCCAGCGGCCTGGGCCGGCGCCGCTTCGAGCGGGCCTTTCTGCAGGCCACGGGCCTGAGCCCCAAGGCCTGGCAACGCGTGCGCCGCTTCCAGCGGGCGGTCGGCGCCCTCGCCGCCACCGACGCGCCCGCGCCAGCCGAGCTGGCCGCCGCGCTGGGCTACAGCGACCAGTCGCACCTGATCCGCGAATTCCGCGCCATGGCCGGCCTCACGCCCGGGCGCTTTCGCGCGCTGGCGCCCGAGGAGCCCAACCACCTGCCCCTGGAGCCGTCCCGCCGGGGCTGAGCCGGCGGCGCGAACAATTTCTTCTATACGCGGCGTGCCGCGGCCGGCACAGTGCGGGGTCCCACCAGCTGTCCACGGGGAGCCGCCCATGCGCATCGACGAAACCTACGCCTATCTCTGCGTGCACGACACCGCCGCCGCCATTCGCTTCTACGGCCAGGCCTTCGGCGCCACCGAGAAATTCCGCCTGGTCGAACCCTCGGGCCGCATCGGCCACGCCGAACTCGCCTTCGGCCCGCACACCGTGATGCTGTGCGACGAGTTTCCCGAGTGCGGCATCCGCAGCGCGAGCAGCCTGGGCGCCACGCCCGTGACCCTGCACCTGCACCTGCACGTGGACGACGCCGACGCCATGCTGGCCCAGGCCGTGGCGGCCGGCGCCACGCTGGAACGCGAGGCCAGCGACGCGTTCTACGGCGAGCGCAGCGGCGTGGTGCGCTGCCCCTTCGGCCACCGCTGGCTGATCGGGCACGCCATCGAACAGGTGACGCCCGAGGAAATGCAGCGGCGCTACACGGCCCTGTTCAACTGATCGCGATTGGGCCCGCGCGCGGCGGCGCCAGCGGCCCCTTCGCGCGCGCCAGCGCGCCCTAGCATGGTGGCCCGCTCACGGACACCGCCGCCATGCACATCGCCATCCTCACCTTCGACGGCTTCAACGAGCTCGACTCGCTGGTCGCGCTCGGCATCCTCAGCCGCGTCAAGCGGCCCGGCTGGCGCGTCTCCATCGCCTGTCCCACGCCGCGCGTGCGCTCCATGAACGGCGTGGTGCTGGACGCCCAGGCCGACCTGCGGGAGGCCAGTGAGGCCGACGCGGTGATCGTCGGCAGCGGCATCAAAACCCGCGAGGTGGCGGCCGACGCGGCCCTGATGGCGCGGCTGCGGCTCGATCCCGCGCGCCAGCTGCTGGGCGCGCAGTGCTCGGGCACGCTGGTGCTGGCCAAGCTGGGCCTGCTGGGCGATCTGCCGGCCTGCACCGACCTCACCACCAGGCCCTGGGTGGAAGAAGCCGGCGTGCGCGTGCTGGAGCAGCCGTTCGTGGCCCACGGCAACGTCGCCACCGCGGGCGGCTGCCTGGCCTCCCAGTACCTCGCGACCTGGCTGATCGCGCGCCTGGTGGACGAGCAGGCCGCGCGCGAGGCCGTGCACTACGTGGCGCCCGTGGGCGAGAAGGACCTCTACGTGCGGCGCGCAATGACCAAGGTCGCGCCCTTCCTCGACGCGCGTGTCTGAGGGGAGGTGCGCGAAGACGTCGATGGCACCAGGGCGGCGGTGATGGCGCATGTCCCCTGGGCGCGCCACCAGGGGGCATTCGTGCGTCAAAGCGCGCGGCTCAGCGCCCCGGCGAGCATGCCTCGAAGCCGTAGCGTTCGCAGAAGGGGTTGCCCAGCACGGGCAGCCAGCGCGGAATGTCGTGGAAGTCGCGCGCCACGGCGGCCAGCACCTTGTCTCGGTAGGGCGCGAAGCGGAAACCCTCGCCGTCGACGTACCAGAAGCGCGCGCCATCCACCACGAAGGCGTGCTTGCTCACGCGCTCGAAGTAGGGCGCGTAGTTCGCGAGATCGGGTTCGTCGTAGTGGAAGACGCGGATCGGCTGGCCGTCGTAGCGGCGGAAATCGATCACCTGGTCATCCTGGCGCGCGTGGTGGCGGCCCGGGCCGAACACCGGCACGTACTGGCCGTGGCGAAAGGCCAGCATGGCCGCCGGGTTGTAGGCCTGGGCCATGAGCGTGGCCCCGGCGGGCAGGCCATGGCGCAGGCCGGCGACCACCGCGGCGTTCTCGCGCAGGAACACGGCGCGATCGGCCCATTTTGTTGTGGCGAACCACGCCACCGGCGCCAGCGCGATCGCCAGCACCACCACCAGATGGGGCAGGGACAGCGCCGCCGTGTAGCCCAGCAGGCGGCGCAGCGGGCGCACCTCGCAGCGCAGTCCGGCCCAGACCACGAACACCGGCACGAAGCCCAGCACCCAGTGCAGGCCGATGGTGCGGCGCGTGGCCAGCAGGGCGAACACCACGAAGGGGAAGATCCACAGCACCGCGAGCGTGGTGCGCGCGCTGGCGCTCACGCCGGCGGGCGCGCGCGAGCGCGCGGCACGCCACAGCCACCACGGCGTCACCAGGTACAGTGCCATGCCGACGTAGGTGAGGAAGGTCTCCAGGGACCAGGCCGAGGCTTCGTTGCGGTTGAAGACGTTGAACATCACGTGGCTCCAGCCGTGCGTGGCGTTCAGGTAGAGGTTGGCGCCGATGGCGGGCAGCGCGGCCACGAACACCAGCACGGGCGCCCACCAGCGCTCGCGCCGCCAGCCCCAGGCGTGGGCCGCGTACGCAAAACCCAGCAGGGCCGCGAAGTACTTGCCGAAGAAGGCCGCGCCCAGCAGGGCCCCGCTGAGCAGGTACCAGCCGGCGCCGCGCTCGCTGGTGTCGGCGCGCACATAGGCCCAGAACGACAGCGCCATGAACAGGATCAGCGGCGTGTCGGTGGTGACCAGCACGAACAGCCAGCTCCAGGGCAGGGCCAGGTACACGGCGCCGGCGAGCCAGGCCTGGGCCTCGCGTTCCTCCGGCAGCAGGCGGCGCAGCAGGTCCACCACCAGCAGGGCGATGGCGCTGGTCACCAGCAGCGTGGCGCTGCGCAGCACCAGGGGCGCGTCGCCGCCGATGGCGCGCAGCAGCGCGATCAGCCAGCCCACCAGCGGCGGGTGGTCCGAGTAGTGCCAGGCCGGGTGCGCGCCCCACTGGTAGAAGAAGGCCTCGTCGCCCGTGAAAGGAAACACCGCGGCCAGGAACACCTTGAGCAGCAGCGTGAGGCCAAAGGCCCACCAGAAAAGGCGGCGCGCGGCCGCGAGGGAGTTGTTGTCGGCTTTCATTGGCACGGAGTGTCGCAGCGAGCGGCGGCGCCTTCCAGGAACACGGCGCCAGCGGCTGGGCCGGGCGGTGGTTGCCGGGACGCGCGCCGCGCCGCGGGGGAGTTGTCTATTTCGCGCTCAGGGCCAGCAGGCTCACACCGACCACGATCAGCGTGCAGCCGGCCACGCGCAGCCACGAGAAGGGCTCGCCCAGCCACCACACGCCCAGCAGCATGGTGACCACGAAGCCCAGGCTCACCAGCGGGTAGGCCAGCGACACGTCGAGCCGCGACAGCACCCACAGCCAGAGCACGGCGCTGGCGCCATAGAGCAGGAGGCCCAGCCAGACCATGGGGCTGGTGAAGGCCTGCACGTAGGTGCCGGCCACGTCGGCGCCGCCGGGGCCCAGGCCGCGCTTCATGGCGAGCTGCGCCGCCGAAGACATGAGCACGCAGAGCAGCGCGAGCAGCAGGGCGAGGGATTTCATAGGTGGGGCTGCCAGCCGACGGTGGCCGCCAGGCCGATGCCGCCCATGACGAGCAGCGTGGCCCAACTGAAGGCGTCCTTCAGGGCGAAGGCCAGCGGGTCTTCGCCGTGGAGTTCGCGCCGGCCGGTCTTGAACCAGATGCGCATCACCCACATCAGCAGAACCGGCGCGGCGGCCCACAGCCAGTCGGGCTGGGCGTAGAGCGCGCGGCTGTTGGGCGAGTCGATGTAGAGCGTGAGCACCAGCACCGACATGAAGCCGCTGGTCATGCCCATGGTGCGCAGGGTGGCCAGGTCGCGCGGCTGGTAGCCGCGGCCCGGCGCCGGCGCCTGGTGCGCGTCCACCGCCTCTTCCAGTTCGGCACAGCGCTTGACCAGCGCCAGGCTCAGGAACAGGAAGATGGAGATGGCCAGCAGCCAGTTGGACAGGTCCACGTGCCCGGCCAGCGCGCCGGCGCCGATGCGCAGCGTGTAGAGCGTGGCCAGCAGCAGCACGTCGAACAGCGGGATGCGCTTCCAGCGCAGCGAGTAGCCCAGCGTCAGCGCGGTGTACAGCAGCAGCGCGCCGGTGAAGGCCTGGCCGACCCAGACGGCCAGGGCGAAGGCGGCCAGCAGCATCGCCGCGCCGATGGCCACGGCGGCACCGATGCCCATCGTGCCCGCCGCCAGCGGGCGCAGGCGCTTGAGCCGGTGCGCGCGGTCGTTGGGCAGGTCGAGCAGGTCGTTGACCAGGTAGGTGGCCGAGGCGCAGAGCCCGAAGGCGACGAAGGCCACGAACAGCGTGAACCACAGCGAGGGATCGGTGGTGTGCGCCGCCAGCAGCGGCACGAACAGCAGGCCGTTCTTGGACCACTGCTTGAGGCGGACCGCGCGCAGCACGGTGGCGAGCGTGAGCGGCCGCCGTTCGAAGACGCGGGCGGGCGCCTGCGCGGCCTGCAGGCGCCGCAGCACGCCGGCCGGGGCGTTCACCGCGATGGCCTGCGCGCCGCCGGCCCAGACGGGCAGGTCATCGGCGCTGTTGCCCGCGTAGGCCCAGCGCTCATGGCCCGCGGCGCGCGCGTGCGCGGCGATGGCCTCGCGCTTGTGGGCGCGGCTCAGGTTGGGGCCGCCGTCTTCGGTGGCCAGCACGTCGCTGAACACGCCCAGGTGCTCGGCCACGCGCCGCGCCACGCGCGCGTCGGCGGCGGTGGCCAGCACCAGGGGGCGGCCGCGCGCGTGTTCGGCGCGCAGGAATTCGATGAAATCCGCGCGCCAGGGCAGGCGCTCGGGCTCGGGCAGCACGGCGTCGGCCAGGGCGCGCTTGAAGCCGGCCTTGCCACGCGCCAGCCAGCCCACCATGCGCAGCAGGTTCAGCGGATGGCGGCGCGCGAACAGCACGATGGATTCGTGCAGGGTGTCGCTCGGCGTGAGCGAGCCGTCCAGGTCCACGTAGAGCGGACAGTCGTCCAGGGGTGGGTTGTGCATCGGGCCTGTGCTGCGGGTCTCGGGCGATTCTAGGGGCCGCCCGCGGCGGCTTCAGGCGCCCATCAGCCAGCCCCAGCCGCGCTGCGCCAGATCGATCGCGAGCTGGCCGAAGGCCAGGGTGTAGGCGATGGCGGCGGCGCCGGCCAGGGTGGAGCCCGCCAGCGCCAGGCCGTCGCGGAACAGCCAGCCCAGGCCCAGCAGCACCAGGCTGGCACTGGGCAGCACGTTGCCGAAGGGCAGGGGCAAAAAGATGATGGCCGCCATCGCCGCGATCCAGGCGCCCCACCAGCCGCGCGTGCGCTCGTGCCGCCAGGCCTGCCAGCGCGGGCCCAGCCAGCGGTCGGCGAGGGCGTACAGCCAGGCCAGGGCGTGCAGGCTGCGGCGCGACCATTGTTCGTTCAGGGTGAAGCCGCCCAGCGCCCCCGGCAGGGCCACGCGCTCCCGGCCGCGCGCCCAGGACCAGCCCAGCGCGGCGATGAAGAAACTCACGAACCAGCCCGCGCCGCCCACCGGGATGAGGGTGAACAGCGAGAGCACCATCACCAGCACCGGCAGCGAGGCCTCGCCGTGCAGGTTCAGCAGCTCGGCCAGCGTCAGGCGCAGCGGGGCGGTTTCGTCGGCCTCGTGCGAGCCGCCCAGGCCGTGCGCGCGCCAGCGCCGTTCCTGGCGGATGGCGGCGCGGCGCAGGCGGCGGGCGAGGCTGTGGTCCATGGGGCGGGCAGATGCTGGTGTCCCTGCATGACCCGCTGACGACAGCGGGGTTCCCCGCGCCCGGCGGGCGCCCGCCTCAGGCCAGGGCCGGCTCGGGCGCGCCGAGCGGGCTGCGCGGCGACACCAGCACCGCGTCGCCCTCGCGCAGGCCCAGGGAGTGGAACTGCGCCGTGCCCAGGCGGGCCTCGATCAGGTCGTGCGCGCCGGACTCGGGCTCGAGTTCGAGCCGCACCACCGGGTCGAGCACCAGCGCGCGCCGCAGCGTGGCCACCACGGCGCCGCGCGTGTCGGTGCCGGGCAGCAGGCGCTGCACCTCCAGTTCGTGCGGGCGCAGCGGGCGCGTGCCATCGCCCACCAGCGGCACGCCGCCGAGGAAGCGCGCCACGAAGGGCGTGGCCGGGTGTTCCCAGACCTCCCGCGGCGAGCCCACCTGCTCGATGCGGCCGCGGTTCATCAGCACCACGCGGTCGGCCACTTCCAGGGCCTCCTCCTGGTCGTGCGTGACGAAGATGCTGGTGACGTGCAGCTCGTCGTGCAGGCGCCGCAGCCAGCGGCGCAATTCCTTGCGCACCTGGGCGTCGAGCGCGCCGAAGGGCTCGTCGAGCAGCAGCACCTTGGGCTCCACCGCCAGCGCGCGCGCCAGGGCGATGCGCTGGCGCTGCCCGCCCGAGAGCTGCGCGGGGTAGCGGTCGGCCAGCCAGTCGAGCTGCACCAGCTTGAGCAGCTCGAACACCTTGGCCTGGATCTGCTTGTCGCTCGGGCGCTCGCCGCGCGGCTTCACGCGCAGGCCGAAGGCCACGTTCTCGGCCACCGTCATGTGGCGAAACAGCGCGTAGTGCTGGAACACGAAGCCCACGTTGCGCTCGCGCACGTGCACGTGGGTGCTGTCCTCGCCGCTGATGACGATCTGGCCGGCGTCGGCCGTTTCCAGGCCCGCGATGATGCGCAGCAGGGTGGTCTTGCCGCAGCCTGAGGGGCCCAGCAGGGCGAGCAGCTCGCCGCTCTGGATGTCGAGCCGGATGTTGTCCAGCGCGTGGAAGGCGCCGAAGTGCTTGGAGATGTTCTGGACGTTGATGCTCATGGTGAAACCTTCGCGCAGCGCGCTGCGGTGCGAGTGCCTTCGGGCGGCCGTGCGGCACTCATGTGGACGCTCCTGCGAGGGAGGTGTCGTTGCGGGGCCGCTCGGGCGGCAGTTCGGCCAGGGCCTTGAGTTCACGCTCCATGCGCCACTCGGCCACGGTCTTGATGACCAGGGTGACCAGCGCCAGCAGGGCCAGCAGCGAGGCCACGGCGAAGGCGGCCACCGACTGGTACTCGTTGTAGAGGACCTCCACGTGCAGCGGCATGGTGTTGGTCTGGCCGCGGATGTGGCCCGAGACCACCGAGACCGCGCCGAACTCGCCCATGGCGCGCGCGTTGCACAGGATCACGCCGTAGATCAGGCCCCACTTGATGTTGGGCAGCGTGACGTGCCAGAAGGTCTGCCAGCCGGTGGCGCCCAGCACCTGCGCCGCCTGTTCCTCGTCGTTGCCCTGGGCTTGCATCAGCGGGATGAGTTCGCGCGCGATGAAGGGGAAGGTGACGAAGACGGTGGCCAGGACGATGCCCGGCACGGCAAAGACAATCTGGATGTCGTGCTCGGCCAGCCAGGGGCCCAGCCAGCCCTGCGCGCCGAACACCAGCACGTAGATCAGGCCCGCCACCACCGGCGAGACGGAGAACGGCAGGTCGATCAGCGTGGTCAGAAAGGCCTTGCCGCGGAACTCGAACTTGGCCACGGCCCAGGCCGCGGCCACGCCGAACACCAGGTTCAGCGGCACCGCGATCGCGGCCGTGAGCAGGGTCAGGCGGATGGCGGCCCAGGCGTCGGGCTCCTTCAGCGCCGCCCAGTAGGCCTCCCAGCCTTTGCGCAGCGCCTCGGTGAACACCGCGGCCAGCGGCAGCAGCAGGAACAGCGCCATGAACGCCAGGGCGATGCCGATCAGCGTGCGGCGCACCCAGGGCGCCTCGGTACGGGCCAGGCTCATGCCATCGCTCCACCGGAACGTTGGCGCTGCCAGGCCTGCAGGGCGTTGATGACCAGCAGCAGCACGAAGGAGATGCCCAGCATCACCGAGGCCACGGCGGTGGCGCCGGCGTAGTCGTACTGCTCCAGCTTGGCGATGATGATCAGCGGCGTGATCTCCGACACCATGGGCATGTTGCCGGCGATGAAGATCACCGAGCCGTACTCGCCCACGGCGCGCGCGAAGGCCATGGCGAAGCCCGTGAGCAGCGCGGGCGCGATGCTCGGCAAGATCACGCGCGAGAAGGTCTGCCAGCGCGTGGCGCCCAGGCTGGAGGCGGCTTCCTCCAGCTCCTTCTCGGCGTCTTCCAGCACCGGCTGCACGGTGCGCACCACGAAGGGCAGGCCGATGAAGATGAGCGCAATGACCACGCCGTTGGGGTTGAACGCGAGCTGCAGGCCCAGCGGCGCGAACACCTGGCCCACCCAGCCGTTGTCGGCCAGCAGCGCGGTGAGCGAAATGCCGGCCACGGCCGTGGGCAGGGCGAAGGGCAGGTCCACCAGGGCATCGACGATCTTCTTGCCCGGGAAGCTGTAGCGCACCAGCACCCAGGCCACCAGCAGGCCGAACACCACGTTGACCAGCGCCGCGATCAGCGAGGCGCCAAAGCTCAGTCGGTAGGCGGCCAGCACGCGCGGCGAGGCCACGGCTTCCCAGAACTGCGCCCAGCTCATGGAGAAGGTCTTGAAGACCAGGGCCGAGAGCGGGATCAGCACGATCAGGCTCAGGTAGAGCAGGGTGTAGCCCAGGGTGATGTTGAAGCCCGGCAGCACGCGGCGCGTGGGGCGCCGCGGGGTGGCCATGGAGGACCTGGGCAGGGTGGCGGTGGTCATGCGAAGCGCGGGGGGCTTACTTCACGTACAGCTGGTCGAACCTGCCGCCGTCGTTGAAGTGCACCTTCTGCGCGTCGGCGAAGGAGCCGAAGTACTGCTCGACGGTGAACAGCTTGATGGGCTTGAAGACGTCGGCGTGCTTTCTGAGCACCGCTTCCGAGCGCGGGCGGATGTTGTGCTTGGCCGCGATTTCCTGGCCCTGGTCGCTGTAGAGGAAGTCGAGGTAGGCCTTGGCCTGGGCGGCCGTGCCCTTTTTGTTCACCGTGCGCTCGACGATGGCCACCGGGTTCTCGGCCACGACGCTCGCGCTCGGGTGCACGGCGTCGACCTTGCCGGCGCCGAACTCGTTGTTGACCGACACCACCTCGGACTCGAAGGTGATCAGCACGTCGCCGATGTTGCGCTGCAGGAAGATGCCGGTGGCGTCGCGCCCGCCGCGCGCCAGCACCGGCACGTTGGCGTAGAGCTTCTTCACGAACTCGGCGGCCTGCTCGTCGCTGCCGCCCTTGGCGCGCACCTGGCCCCAGGCGGCCAGGTAGGCGTAGCGGCCGTTGCCGCCGGTCTTGGGGTTGACCACCACGACCTGCACGCCGGGCTTGATGAGGTCGTCCCAGTCCTTGATGTGCTTGGGGTTGCCGTTGCGCACCAGGAACAGCATGGTGGAGGTGGTGGGCGCGGCGTTGTGCGGGAACTTCTGGCGCCAGTCCTTGGCGACCACGCCCTTGTCGGCCAGGAAGTCCACGTCGGTGGTGGTGTTCATGGTGACCACGTCGGCCTCCAGGCCGTCGGCCACGGCGCGCGCCTGGGCGCTGGAGCCGGCGTGCGACTGGTTCACCACCACGGCCTTGCCGGCCTTCTTCTGCTGTTCGACGAAGGCGGTGTTGATGTCCTTGTAGAACTCGCGCGCCACGTCGTAGGAGACGTTGAGCAGCGTGGTGGTCTGGGCCGAGGCCAGCGTGCTCAGGGCCAGGCCCAGGGCGGCGGCGGTGGTGCGCAGTGCGGTTGTCATGGTCGGAAACTCGGGGCGTTCGGGAATCGGGAAGGGCATTCTGGAAGTGCTCTTCACAAATGCAAACGACAGTTTTCTTGTTTCTTTATGCCGTTGCGGCATGTAGCCCCGACCCGGTTCCTGTGGGCTCAGACCTTCATGGCATAGGCCGGCAGTGGGCCGGCGGCCGGCTCGGGCGCGTCCCCGTGCCAGGACGCCCCCGAGGCATCGAACGGGCCGTCGATCACGGACAGCGCCTCATCGCCCTCGCGACCGGAAGACCACCGGTCGAACCGCTCCGCCTCGTCGTCCGCCAGCCGGAAAACCGGCGGGCCATCGACCAGTTCGTCCCACCAGGGTTCGGGCTGGGCGCGCTCCTGCTGCACGGCCTGTACCAGGCGCTCGGCCAGTTCGGCGCAGTCGCGCAGTCGCCGCCGCATCCAGCGGTCGGACCATCGCCCCTTCTCCTGCTCGTCGGCCAGGGCGAGCTGGCCCAGCCGGCAGCTGTCCTGCAGCTCCCGCAGGCAGCGGATCAGGCAGTCGGCGGTGTCCGGGTCGTCATCGCCATTGCCCCGGTAGCGCTCGGGCCAGGCGATGCCCAGGCCGTCGGGGCGCAGCGGCAGGCCGTTGAGCAGGGGCTGGAGCAGGTCGCGCCGCAACTGGGCGAGCGCGTCGGTGTCGCCGCGCCGTTCATGGCGCTCCAGGGCCTTGAGCGCCTGCCTGGGGGTGGCGAGGGACTTGCGCCAGAGGCCGCGCGCGAGGCGCCCCACGCGGTTGTGGCCCCTTCGCCGCTCCGCCTTGCCGGCGCGTTTGACGGCGTCGATCAGGTCCGCGAGAGGGGCAAAGGGCGTGGGCGCGTGGGCCGCGTGCGTGCGCAGCACCGGCACCGGGGCGCGATCGCCCTCGAGCGGTGCGCTCGGGCGCGAAGCCAACAGCCGCAGGCCGATGGTGCCCGTGGCCACGGCGCGCACCAGCTGGCCGTGCTGCTCCCGCGTCTGGACCCCGGCCGCCTGGCGCAGCGCGCGCAAGGTGTCGGGCGTTGCGCCGGCGTCCAGCAGGGCCTGTTCGGCGTCGCACAGCGGCGGCTCGCCTTCGGGGCCCCGGCTGGCCTGCAGCCCCGCTTCGTAGAGCTGGCCCTGCAGCCAGCCGAGGCTTAGGAAGGTGTTGTGGCGCAGCGCCTGCCGCTGGGCCTCGCTCATCGAGGTGTCGCCGTCGAGGCGGCCGGCGTACAGCAGGCCGGCCTTGACGCCGTCCGCATCGCCGAAGGCCTGGGCTTCCCGGTCGCGCCGGCGCATGCGCTGTCGGTCCGCCGCCAGGTAGGCCTGGTACTTGGCGAGGTGCGTGAGCAGGAAGAGGCCCAGTGCGGAGCCGACGACGGCGGCCGGGATCGTCCCATACGAACCGGTGCCCGCCGCCATCGCGGCCAGGCCCAACAGGCTGAGCAGAAAATTGAACAGGCTGAGCTTGCCCCGGAATTGGCGGGCCCAGGCCACCCGCTTGGCCTGGTTGCTGCGCTGGATGGCCTTGACCAGTTGCCGGGCGAGGTTGCGGCGCACCTGCTGGGCCTGCTTCACCTGCTCGGGGTCGGCGCCTGGGTTGAAGCTGTCGGGGGACAGGCCCCACACCACGCGCTCGAAGGTCAGCAGCTTGGCGCGGCGGGTGGCCCGCGCCTTGCCGATGCGCTGGCGACCGCCCCTGTGGTCCCCGTGCGCGGTGAGCAGACCGGCCAGCGCCAGCAGCGCCGCCACCGGCGGCACGGCCTGGCCCACGGTGTCCAGGGCGGCGCCGGCCGCGCCGCTGGTGATCAACTGGGGCAGCAGCGTGGCCAGCGCGTTGAAGAGCTGGAAGGGGGCTTTGGCGCCCTGCAGCACGCCGTCGCGCAGGACGGCGACCTGCTCGTCGCTGAGGCCGCCGAGCAGGTCGAGGGGGCGGTGCAGGCCGTCGCGCATGCGCTCGAACAGCGGCACTCGCGACGCGGCGTCGAAGGCATCGATGCGCGCCTGCAAGGCGTCGCGCTGCCGCTCGGCGTGGTCGGCCAGGCCTTGGCGCCGTTCATCCGGGTAGGCCAGGGCCTGCTGGCGCAAGCGCAGGGCCACGTCGGCGCTCACCAGATGGTCGAGGTGCAACAGGCGCCGCTCAGCGGCCCGCTCGCGCTCCGGGCCCAGCAGATAGGCCTTCTCGAAACCCTTCAGCAGGCCGATCAGCGCGTCCACGTTGAATTGCGCGAGGTCGCGCGCGGCCTGCACGCGCGGGTCGGGGCCGTGGCGCAGCTGGTGGTTCAGCTGGTGCAGCAGGAGGTGCTGCGCCCCCAGCAGCGCCTCGAACACCTGGTACTGCTGGCGGGCCTCGCGCCAGGCGTGCAGGGTCAGGCCGGTGTCGACGAGCGAGCACAGCAGGTTGAAGGCGCCGCCCGCCAGCAGCGTGGCGGGCAGCGCGTCGCCGCCGGCGCTGTCGGTGAAGGCGTTCGCCAGGCCGGCGCCGCTGGTGGCGCCCACCCCCGCCGCCCAGCTGGCGCAGACCGCGCTCAGGAGGTCGGGCCTGTCCAGCAGACCGGGGGCGACGTACGCGGCACCGACGACCGGGGCGTCCGCGGGCGCCGCCGCCCGCACGCCCTGCCGCGGCGACGGCCGGGGACTGCCGGGTGCCGACGGCTGGCGCGACGCGCGCTGGTCGTGCAGCTGCCGCAGGTTGTTTTGGGCGTGTGATGGGCTGCCGGGGGGCTGGAGCGTGCGCGGGCGGCGCGGCGCCGAGTCGCTGCCGTGGCCGCCGTCCGGCGACGGGCGGGTTGGGGGGCTTTCGACCCGGGCCTTGCGCGGGGAAGGCGGCCGGCGGATCCAGCCTAGGGACAGTGACTGCACGGGGTCGTTCCTTCCTGTGTCGTGGCCGCTCGGCGCGGGGCGGGGCCGTGGTCCATGGTCCAGCCTTTGTAGGTGTCGGGATACGCGTGGCTGCGACCGATCTCGACGTCTTCCAGCACCGCGAGCGCGTCGGGCGCGTGCCCGGCCAGCGCCTGGTGCAAAACGATCAGGTAAGTGGCGATGGCCCGGCGCTGGTTGCCGCAGGCGCGCACCGGTGGGGCCGGGCGCCCGTCGCCCGCGCACAGCAGCAGGACCTTGCCCTTGCCGTCGACCAGGGACAGCGTGTCGCAGGGAATCAGGGGCGTGTCGCGCCAGGTGAGGACGCGTGCGTCGAACAGCACCGTGGGGGCCGGCCGCACACCGGTGCGTGCGCATTCGCGTTCGAAGGCCGCGATCACCAGGGGGTGGGTCAGGAAGAAGGTCGGCGTCCGCCCGGCCTTGGCCAGCAGATCGTCCAGGTCGTCGGGCGTGGGCGGGCCGGACAGAGGGAGCAGCACCTGGGTGGGGGGCACGCGCGAGAGCCAGCCGTGCCGGGGGTTGTTGATGAGCTCGCTCGTGCACCAGGCCTCGACCGCTTCGGTCGCCCGGCGCAGCGGCGCCTGGGCGTCCGCCGCCAGCGGGGTGGGTGTCCGTGCGCTCGACATGGCCAGGTCCAAAAGTTTCGGTAATGAAATAGGCTTACGAATGGGCGCACTCTAGGTGCGCCGGCCCGTTTCACCAACCAATGTTTGGTTCTGTGCTCATGACAGAAACGTCTGAGCGGCCATGCCGGGGGGGCGTGTCCGCTCGCCGCTTCGATGATGCGGATGTCGCGTTCCGCGCCCCGGCCCTGGCCCAGGTCCGCAGGCCCGGGCCCCCTTTCAGGCCAACCCGGGGCCCGGCGGTGCCCCGGAGGCTGGTGACGGCGGCGGCGCGCTCACTTCCTGGTGTAGATCTGGTCGAAGCTGCCGCCGTCGGCGAAGTGCGCCTTCGCGGCCTTGTCCCAACCGCCGAAGGCCTGGTCGATGGTGAACAGCTTGAGCGGGGGCAGTGGCCTGGCGACCTTGGCCTGGGCCTTGGCCGAGACCGGGCGGTAGAAGTTCTTGCCGATGATGTCCTGCGCCTCTTCGGTGTAGAGGTACTCCAGGTAGGCCTGGGCCACGGCGCGCGTGCCCTTCTTGTCCACGTTCCTGTCCACCACGGTCACCGCGGGCTCGGCCAGGATCGACAGAGAGGGGTAGACGAAGTCGAACCGGGTGCCGAACTCCTTCTCGAGCAGGTAGGCCTCGTTCTCCCAGGCGATCAGCACGTCGCCCTGGTTGCGCTGCGCGAAGGTGATGGTCGAGCCGCGCGCGCCGGTGTCGAGCACCGGCACGTTGTTGTAGAGCCGGGCGACGAAGTCCTTGGCCTGGGCGTCACCGCCGAACTTGCGCTTGGCGAATTCCCACGCGGCGAGGTAGTTCCAGCGCGCGCCGCCCGAGGTCTTGGGGTTGGGGGTGATGACCTTCACGTCGGGGCGCACCAGGTCGTCCCAGTCCTTGATGTTCTTGGGGTTGCCCTGGCGCACCGCGAGCACGATGGTGGAGGTGTAGGGCGAGCTGTTGTGCGGCAGGCGCTTCTGCCAGTCCTTGGGAATCCACTGGCCGTTGGTGTGCAGCGCATCGGTGTCGCCGGCCAGGGCCAGCGTGGCCACGTCGGCGTCCAGGCCGTCGATGATGGAGCGCGCCTGCTTGCCCGAGCCGCCGTGCGACTGTTTGATCGTCACGTCCTGCCCGGTCTTGGCCTTCCAGTGCTTGGCGAAGGCCTGGTTGATCTCGACGTAGAGCTCGCGCGTGGGGTCGTAGCTCACGTTGAGCAGGGTCGCGGGTGCGGGGGTCTGGGCCTGGGCAGCGCCCACGCTCAGGGCGAGGGCGGCGGCGCCCAGGGTGGTCAGCAGGTGGCGGCGGGCGGTCATGGATCGTTCCTTCTTCGGATGGCGGTGCTGTGAGACAGCGAGGCCGCGATGTTCCCGAGAACACCGCCAGGAAGGAACGAATACGTTGTTGGTTGTTTATGACGAAAACGTCTATGGCCACCGCTTGCGGGGCTCAGCCGCGCAGCGGAAACCCCTCCGCCAGCGCCTCGCGCAGCCAGGCCACGAACACCGACACCGCGCGTGGTACGTGGCTCGCGTAGGGACGGATGGCGTAGAGGTGGTCGCTGAAGGTGCCCACCGAGGCCCAGTCCGGCAGCACCTCCACCAGCTTGCCCGCGCGCAGGGCGGCCTGCGCGCTGAAGTCGGGCACCAGCGCGATGCCCAGGCCCGCGATCGCGGCGTCGCGCAGGGCCTCGCTGTTGTTGGCGGCGAAGGGCCCCGCCACCGGCACGGTGAGGCGCTGGGCCGGCGCCTGGCGGCGCGCCTCGCCGGCCTGCTGGAAGTGCCAGGCCGGCGTGTCCTGCGCGCGCGGGTAGTGCAGGCAGTCGTGGCCCGCCAGGTCCTGCGGCGTGGCGGGCGTGCCGCGGCGGCGCAGGTAGGCGCGGCTGGCCACCAGCACCGAGCGCGTGCGGCACAGGGTCCAGGCCACGTGCGTGTCGGGTGGCGTGGCGGTGTGGCGGATGGCGAGGTCGAAGCCCTCGGTGGCCAGCGAGCTCAGGCGGTCCGACAGGTCCAGCTCGAGGCGGATGCCGGGGTGCTCGCGCAGGAAGCCGGCGATGCGCGGCACCAGCTGCTGGCGCGCGAAGGCCACCGGCGCGGTGACCCGCACGCGGCCCACCGGCACCGCGGCCAGGTCGCGCACGCTGGCGAAGCCCTGGGCGATGCGCTCGAAGGGCTCGCGCAGGCCGTCGACCAGGCGCTGGCCGGCCTCCGTCAGGCGCACGCTGCGCGTGGTGCGCTGCACCAGGGGCACGCCGGCGGCGCGCTCGAGCTCGCTGATGTGCTGGCTCATGGCGGCCTTGCTCACGCCCAGGCGCTGCGCCGCCGCCGTGTAGCTGCCGTGTAGCGCCAGCACCGTGAGCCAGTGCAGGTGCGACAAGAGGTGTTCGGCTTTTTCCAGACTCATGCGGCGATTGTTCACCATGGCAAACAAAACGTTCAAGCCACGGGCCTAGGCGCGGGCAGGCCCTCTGCCTAGACTGGACCGCTTCTTCACCGCCCACGCCCGCCCGCCATGACCACGAACCCCAGCGCCATCACCCACTTCATCGGCGGCCGCGCCGCCGCCGGCACGTCCGCGCGCGTGCAGGACGTGACCAACCCCGCCACCGGCGCGGTGACCGGCCGCGTGGCCCTGGCCAACGCCGCCGACGTGGACGCCGCCGTGGCCGCCGCCCAGGCCGCCTTCCCGGCCTGGGCCGACACGCCGCCCATCCGCCGCGCGCGCGTGATGTTCAAGTTCCTCGAGCTGGTGAACCAGCACAAGGACGCGCTCGCGCGCCTCATCACGGCCGAGCACGGCAAGGTGTTCACCGACGCCCAGGGCGAGGTGGCGCGCGGCATCGACATCATCGAATTCGCCTGCGGCATTCCGCAGCTGCTCAAGGGCGACTTCACCGACCAGGTCTCCACCGGCATGGACAACTGGACCCTGCGCCAGCCGCTGGGCGTGGTGGCGGGCATCACGCCCTTCAACTTCCCGGTGATGGTGCCCATGTGGATGTTCCCGGTGGCCATTGCCGCGGGCAACAGCTTCGTGCTCAAGCCCAGTCCCATCGACCCCTCGCCCTCGCTGTTCATTGGCGAACTGCTGAAGCAGGCCGGCCTGCCCGACGGCGTCTACAACGTGGTACAGGGCGACAAGGAGGCGGTGGACGCGCTGCTGGTGCACCCCGACGTGAAGGCCATCAGCTTCGTCGGCTCCACGCCCATCGCCAACCACATCTACGAGACCGGCGCCCGCCACGGCAAGCGCGTGCAGGCCCTGGGCGGCGCCAAGAACCACATGGTGGTGATGCCCGACGCCGACCTCGACCAGGCGGTGGACGCGCTCATCGGCGCGGCCTACGGCAGCGCGGGCGAGCGCTGCATGGCCATCAGCGTGGCCGTGCTGGTGGGCGACGTGGCCGACAGGATCATGCCGAAGCTGGTCGAGCGCACGAAGGCGCTCAAGGTGCTGGACGGCATGAACCTCGCGGCCGAGATGGGCCCCATCGTCACGGCCGCCGCGCACCAGCGCATCAGCGGCTACATCGAGACCGGCGCAAAGGAAGGCGCGAAGCTGCTGGTCGATGGCCGGGGCTTCAAGGGTGCTTCGGCGGGCAAGGGTTGCGACCAGGGCTTCTGGATGGGTGGCACGCTGTTCGACCACGTGGGCACCGACATGCGCATCTACAAGGAAGAGATCTTCGGCCCCGTGCTCAGCTGCGTGCGCGTGCCCGACTTCGCGCAGGCGGTGCAGATCATCAACGAGCACGAGTTCGGCAACGGCGTCTCCTGCTTCACGCGCGACGGCAACGTGGCGCGCGAGTTCGCGCGCCGCATCCAGGTGGGCATGGTGGGCATCAACGTGCCGATCCCCGTGCCCATGGCCTGGCACGGCTTCGGCGGCTGGAAGAAGAGCCTGTTCGGCGACATGCACGCCTACGGCGAGGAGGGCGTGCGCTTCTATACCAAGCAGAAGTCGATCATGCAGCGCTGGCCGGAGTCGATCGGCAAAGGCGCCGAATTCGTGATGCCCACCGCGAAATGAGCGCCCCCCTGCGCGCCTTCGGCGCTTCCCCCCCGCGGGGGGACGCAGCCTGAGGACCGGCGAAGCCGGATCCTCGGCTGCCGCGGTACCTTTTCCGGCGACATTGCACGAACAGGAGGCACGCGTGAGCAACACCCGTTTCGATTTCATCGTCATCGGCGCCGGCACGGCGGGGTGTCTGCTCGCCAATCGCCTGTCGGCCGATCCGTCGAAGCGCGTGCTGCTGGTGGAGGCCGGCCGCAGGGACGACTACCACTGGATCCACATCCCGGTGGGCTACCTGTACTGCATCGGCAACCCGCGCACCGACTGGTGCTACCAGACCGAGCCCGACCCCGGCCTCAACGGCCGGCGCCTGCGCTACCCGCGCGGCAAGACCCTGGGCGGCTGCTCCAGCATCAACGGCATGATCTACATGCGTGGCCAGCGGCGCGACTACGAGCGCTGGGCCGAGGCCACGGGCGACGACGCCTGGCGCTGGGACGCCTGCCTGCCCGACTTCATGGCGCACGAAGACCACCACCGCCTGGACGCCGCCCAGGACGCGGCCTTCGCGGCGCTGCACGGCAACGGCCGGCGAGGCAGCACCGGCGAGTGGCGCGTGGAGAAGCAGCGCCTGCGCTGGGACATCCTTGACGCCTTCGCCCTGGCCGCGCAGCAGGCCGGTGTGCCCGCCACGGCCGACTTCAACGGCGGCGACAACGAGGGCGTGGGCTATTTCGAGGTGAACCAGAAGGCCGGCTGGCGCTGGAACGCGTCCAAGGCCTTTTTGCGACCGGTGCAGCACCGGCCCAACCTCACGGTGTGGACCGAGACCCTGACCGAGCGCCTGCTGTTCCAGCGCGGCGCCGATGGCGCGCTGCGCTGCACCGGGGCCGAGCTGCGCCGGGGCGGCGAGCGGGTCCGCGTGAGCGCTGCGCGCGAACTGGTGCTGAGCGCCGGCAGCGTGGGCTCGCCCGCGCTGCTGCAGCGCTCGGGCCTGGGCCCGGCCGGGCTGCTGCGCGGGCACGGCGTCGAGGTGCTGCACGAACTGCCCGGCGTGGGCGAGAACCTGCAGGACCACCTGCAGATCCGCGCGGTCTACAAGGTCCAGGGCGCGCCCACGCTCAACGTGCTGGCCAATTCGCTGTGGGGCAAGGCGCGCATCGGCCTGCAGTACGCGCTGTCGCGCAGCGGGCCCATGAGCATGTCGCCCAGCCAACTCGGCGCCTTCACGCGCAGCGATCCTTCACAGCCGCACGCCAACCTGGAGTACCACGTGCAGCCGCTGAGCCTGGACGCCTTCGGCGAGCCGCTGCACGCCTTTCCGGCCTTCACCGCGAGCGTGTGCAACCTCAACCCCAGCAGCCGGGGGCACGTGCGCATCACCGGTGCCGACCCCGAGGCCGCACCGGCCATCGCGCCGCTGTACCTGGCCACCGAGGAGGACCGCCGCGTGGCCGCCGACAGCCTGCGCGTGACGCGGCGCATCGTGGCCCAGCCCGCGCTGGCGAGGTACCGGCCCGAGGAGTTCAAGCCCGGCCCGCAGTACCAGAGCGACGAGGAGCTCGCGCGCCTGGCCGGCGACATTGCCAGCACCATCTTCCACCCCGTGGGCACCACCAAGATGGGTCGCGCGGACGACGACAGCGCCGTGGTCGACAGCCACCTGCGTGTGCGCGGCGTGGCCGGCCTGCGCGTGGTGGACGCGGGCGTGATGCCCACCATCACCAGCGGCAACACCAACAGCCCTACGCTGATGATCGCGGAGAAGGCCGCGCGCTGGATCCGCGAAGGCGCCTGAGCCCGCCGGCGGCGGATCGGATCGGCCTCAGCGCAAACCGCCCACGTATTTGTGGGGCGGCTCGTCCAGGGGCGCCGGCCCGGGCGCGGCGCGCAGCGCCTCGGCCGCCACGTCCAGCAGCGTCTTGCGCGGCGCCGCGCCCATGGCCACGATGGCCGCCTCCAATTTGTCGGCCCAGGGCAGCAGGTCCGCGTGGCCCTCGGCGGCGGCCCGCTCGCGCGTGAAGCGCACGATGGCGCGCGCGTACTCGGCGTTGGTGGCCAGCCATTCGGTGTCGATGACCCGGCCGGTCTTGCGCCGCAGCAGCACGTGCAGGTGCGCCGCGATGGCGAACAGCTCGCTGCCGCCGCTCACCCGCCCAGCCTCTCGTTGTGCAGGGCGGCGTCCAGGCCCTGGCGCTCGGCGTCGGCGCCCACGCGCAGACCGGCGAAGCGCGAGACGATGAACAGCACCACGGTGGTCATCACCAGGCTGTAGGCCAGCACCGCCGCGCAGGCGATGAGTTGGGTGAGCAGGCTGCCCTGTTGGCCCGAGATCGCCGGGTCGGCCAGCGCGCCGGTGAGCAGCGCGCCCACCAGCCCGCCCACGCCGTGCACGCCGAAGACGTCGAGCGAGTCGTCGGCGCGCAGCAGGCGCTTGAGCCCCGTGGCGCCCCAGTAGCAGGCGAAGCCCGCCGCCACGCCGATGAGCAGGGCCGCGCGCGGGCCGACGAAACCGGCGGCCGGCGTGATGGCCACCAGCCCCGCCACCACGCCCGAGCACAGACCCAGCAGGGTGGCGCGTTGGCGGGTCCACCATTCGGCCAGCATCCAGGCCAGGGCGCCGGCCGCCGCGGCGATGTGCGTGACCACCATCGCCAGGCCCGCGCGGCCGTCGGCCGCCAGGGCCGAGCCGCCGTTGAAACCGAACCAGCCCACCCACAGCAGGCCGGTGCCGGCCATGGTGAGGCCCAGGTTGAAGGGCAGGAAGGGCTCGCGCCCATAGCCCTGGCGCGGGCCCAGGGCGTAGGCGCAGACCAGGGCGGCCGCGCCGGCGTTGATGTGCACCACGGCACCGCCGGCGAAGTCCAGCGCACCGAGCTGGGCCAGCCAGCCCCCCGGTTCCCAGACCCAATGCGCGATCGGCGCATAAACCAGCAGCAGCCACAGGCCAGCGAAGCCGAGCAGGGCGCCGAACTTCATGCGCTCCACCAGGGCGCCCACCACCAGGGCGCAGGTGATGACGGCGAAGCTGAGCTGGAACAGGGCGAACACCGACTCCGGCAGCCGCGGCGCGATGTGGCTCACGGCCACCCGCCCGTCCGGGCCGAGGTATTGCAGCCCGGCGAAGCCGGCGCGCGACAGGCCACCGATGAAGCCACCCGACTCGCCCCCGGGCGTGAAAGCCAGTGAGTAAGCGATCGCAAACCACAGAACGCTCACCAGCGCGGCGATCGCCATCACGCTGGCCATGGTGTTGAGGGCATTGAAGCGACGCACCATGCCGCCGTAGAACAGGCCGATGCCCGGCAAGGTCATGAGCAGCACCAGGGCGGTGCTCACCATGACCCAGGCGGTGTCGGCGCCCGAGAGGCTGTCCAAGGCCGCCAGGGCGGGGCCGCTGATGTTGTCGGGCATGGCTGAAGTCCCAGGTGGTGGTGGGCGGCGTTCTGCATTTCCTGTGCCAGCGGTCGGTCCCATGCAAGGGAAAGCCCCGATGCACCCGGGCGGTGCAAGCGGCTACAGTCTCCGAGTTGCCTGGTGCTCCCTAGGGGTATCCGGGTCGTTGGAGACCGAGGAGACAACCCATACCGGCAATGCCGGGCGTGCCGAACCGGCGCACTACACGACTGGAAGAGCCGACCCAAAAGGTCGGCTTTTTCTTTTGGTGGGCCGCTTATCAATTCAACAATTCTTGTATCATTGAATGATGGACGAACCCACCGCCATTCAATGCCTCGCCGCGCTGGCCCACGAGCACCGCCTGCGCGTATTTCGCGCCTTGGTCGTGGCCGGCGACGAGGGCCTCACGCCCGGTGCCATGACCGAGCGGCTCGACATCGCCGCCACCAAGCTGTCCTTTCACCTCAAGGAGCTGGCGAACGCCGGCCTGGTGACGCAGCAGCGCGAGGGGCGCAACCTCATCTACCGCGCGGTCTACGCGCACATGAACGGCCTGCTGGCCTACCTCACCGAGAACTGCTGCCAGGGCGCGCCGTGCGCCGTGGACGGCCCGTCCTGCGCTTGCTGATCTTTCACCGCCATGACCTCACCCGCTCCCCTGAACGTGCTCTTCCTGTGCACGCACAACGCCGCCCGCAGCATCCTGGCCGAGGCCACGCTCAACCACTTGGGCCAGGGCCGTTTCAAGGCCTACTCGGCCGGCAGCCAGCCGCGCGACAACCAGCAGCCCCACCCCTTGGCCCTGGAGGTGCTGCGGCGCGCGGGCATCGCCACCGAGGGGCTGCGCAGCAAGGGCTGGGACGAATTCGGCCGCCCCGACGCGCCGCCCATGGACCTGGTCATCACCGTCTGCGACAACGCCGCGGGCGAAACCTGCCCCTACTGGCCCGGCCAGCCGGCCACGGCCCATTGGGGCTATGCCGACCCGTCCTCGGTGACGGGGACGCCCGAGCAGCAGCTCGACGCTTTCCGGCAGACCCTGCTGGCCATTCGCCGACGGCTTGAGCTGCTGGTCAATCTGCCCGCGAGCGCCGTGGACCGCCTGGCGCTGCAGGACTCGGCGCGCGCGCTGGCCAAGGACTGATCCCATGGCCCTGCAGGACAGCGCCCTGTCGGCGCCACCGGGCGCCGCGCCCGCCATCGGTTTCTTCGAGCGCTACCTGAGCCTCTGGGTCGCGCTGTGCATCGTCGCCGGCGTGGCGCTCGGGCGGCTGCTGCCCGGTCTGTTCCACGCCATCGCCGCGCTGGAGCTGGCCCGGGTGAACCTGGTGGTGGGCGCGCTCATCTGGGTGATGGTCGTCCCGATGCTGCTGAAGATCGACTTCGCCGCACTGGGTCAGGTGCGCGCGCACGCGCGGGGCATCGGCGTCACCCTGTTCGTCAACTGGGCCGTCAAGCCCTTCTCCATGGCGCTGCTGGGCTGGTTGTTCATCCGCCACGCCTTCGCGCCCTGGCTGCCGCCGGACCAGATCGACAGCTACGTGGCCGGCCTGATCCTCCTGGCGGCCGCGCCCTGCACGGCCATGGTGTTCGTGTGGAGCCAGCTCTGCCGCGGCGACCCGTACTTCACGCTGTCGCAGGTGGCGCTCAACGACGCCATCATGGTCGTGGCCTTCGCGCCCATCGTGGCGCTGCTGCTGGGGCTGTCGTCCATCACCGTGCCCTGGGACACGCTGCTCATCTCCGTGGGCCTGTACATCGTGGTGCCCGTGGCCCTGGCCCAGGCCTGGCGCCGGGCACTGCGGCGGCGTGGCCAGGCCCGCTTCGAGGCGGTGGTGTCGCGGCTGGGGCCGCTGTCCATCGGCGCGCTGCTGCTCACGCTGGTGCTGCTGTTCGGTTTCCAGGGCGAGGCCCTGCTGGGGCAGCCCCTGGTCATCGCCCTGCTCGCGGTGCCGATCCTGGTCCAGGTGCTGCTCAATTCGGGGCTGGCCTACTGGCTCAACCGCCGGTTCGGCGTGGCGCACTGCGTGGCGGGGCCGTCGGCGCTGATCGGCGCGAGCAACTTCTTCGAACTGGCGGTGGCCACCGCCATCGGCCTGTTCGGCTTTCAGTCCGGCGCGGCGCTGGCCACGGTGGTGGGCGTGCTGATCGAGGTGCCGGTGATGCTGGCCGTGGTGGCCGCCGTGAACCGCAGCCAGGCCTGGTACGAGCGGGGCGCGGCGGGGCGGCGCGGCGCCTGAGCGCGGGCGGCGACAATCGCCGCCGTTATGGAACTGCTGCTCGTCTCGGCCGCCTCGCTGCTGGCCGGCTTCGTGGACTCGATCGTGGGCGGGGGCGGGCTGATCCTCGTGCCCGCGATGTTCGCGGTCTTTCCCCACACCCACCCGGCCACGCTGTTCGGCATCAACAAGGGCGCGGCCGTGCTGGGCACGGCGGCGGCCACGGTGCAGTACGCGCGGCGCGTGGACATGCCCTGGCGCGCGCTGCTGCCGGCGGCGGCCATGGCCTTCGCTGGCGCCATGGCGGGCGCCTGGACGGTCACCGTGGTCTCGCCCGACTTCCTGCGCCGCGCGCTGCCTTTCGTGCTGGGCGCGGTGCTGCTCTACACCCTGGCGCGCAAGGACCTGGGCCACGCGCACGATCCGGCCTTCGCCGGGCGCCGGCTGACGGCGGCGGCCTGCCTGATGGGCGCGGTCATCGGTTTCTACGACGGCTTCTTCGGCCCGGGCACCGGCAGCTTCTTCGTCTTCCTGTTCGTGCGCTGGCTGGGCTTCGACTTCCTGCACGCCAGCGCCAGCGCCAAGCTGCTGAACACGGCGTCCAACCTGGCGGCGCTGCTGCTGTTCGCGCTCAAGGGCCATGTGTGGTGGCACTACGCCCTGGTGATGGCCCTGGCCAATGTGGTGGGCAGCCTGGCCGGTACCCGGCTGGCGCTCAAGCACGGCAGCGGTTTCGTGCGCTGGGTGTTCATCGGGGTGGTGGGGGCGCTGATCCTCAAGACCACCTGGGACGCCTGGCTGCGCTAGTTCCGGCCGTGGCCTTGGTGCATCTGCACTATTCGCGTGCTGGGAAACCCTGCCTAGTATCAAGCTGGCCGCCCGTGCGCCGATGCCCAGGCCAGGGTGGCTTGGTCCGCCTTCGACGATGGAGATCCTGTCCGCCATGCCCCATACCCGCCTCCCGCGCTTTCTGCTTGCCTGCCTGACCGCCACGCTGCTGGGGTCGGGCGCCGCCACCGCTCAGGGCCTGCCGCCGACCGTGGAGGCCGACCGCCAGTTGCAACTGGCCTCCGGCGAAATGGAGAAGGAGGACAAGGGCGGCAAGGCCGACTGGCCCAAGGCGGCCGCTGCGCTCAAGGCCGCCGAGGCCACTGGCGTGCCCATGCCGGCCAACTTCGACTACCACTACGGCCGCGCCCTGCAGGCCACGGGCCAGCACGCCGCCGCCCTGGAGCGCCTGGAGCGCTACCTGCGCGTGCACGGCACCAAGGGCAAGTACTACAGCCAGGCGCTGCAGATCTACACCAGTGCCCAGGCGGGCAAGGCCGCGGCCGACGAAGCCGCGCGCCAGCGGGCCGCGGTGGCCGCGGCCTGGGTGAACGTGAAGACCACCTGGTGGAGCGTGGACGAGCTGGAGGACGGCTGCGAACGCGCCGAGAGCCGCATCGAACGCTACGCGCCGAGCGCGCGCAACCTCGATTGCTCGTGCAAGACCGGCTTCATCGAACACCCGGCCTGGCGCGACCACCAGGAGATCAGGTGCACGGTGACCTGGCAAGGCAACCTGCTGCAGGAAAAGCGCGAAACCTTCCACGGCGAGCGCAAGTACCGCACCCATTCGGGCAGCGGCTCCACGCTCGAAGGCATGAGGTCGCGCCAGGAATGAGCGGCGGGCTTGCGCGGCACGGCGGGCGTCTGGTGGCGCTGGGGGTGGCGCTGGGGGTGGCGCTGGCGGCCCTGGCGCTGTCCGCGCTGGGGGGGGCGTCCGCCCGGGCGGCCGAGATCGGCGGCCAGGGCACGCTGCGCCCCGGCGGCGGTCTGGCCCGGGTGGAGTGCTTCAAGAGCGCGACCCCGGACGTCCCCGAGGTCTGCGGGATCCACGAGATTCGCTGGAAGCTCACGACGCTGATGGGCGAGCCGGTGGCCAACGCCGGGCTCGTGTGGACCATCAGCTCGGTGAAGATCCGCGTGGGCAAGGAGGTCCGGGGCTTTCCCGTGGAGCAGCTGCCCGCGCCGCTGGAGCGGGCCGCCCGGCGCAGCGAGCTCATGGTCTACGGCCTGGGCCTCTTCATCGGCAAGGGCGGGGCGATCCTGGCCGTCGATCTGGACACGGGCGCGCCCGTGCGGCCCGATGGCCAGGTGTCGTTCAACGTGCCGGGCAGCCCCGACTGGTCGCGCTTCATCATCAGCGGCGGCTCCAGCCGGCTCCCGAGCGGCGACTTCACCATGGGGCAGCAGGGCTGGTGCGCCCGGGAGGGGCGAAGCCACCTGTCGCCGGCCGACGCCAAGGACGCCATGCGCGGGGGCGTCAAACTGACGGAACTGATCATCTGCCCGCGCAGCTCGGCCAGCGCCAGCGCGCTGGCGAGCGCTTTGCAGGCGTTCTGCGAGAAGACGCCGCAGCTCGCGTACTGCGAGAAAAAGCCGAAGCCGGACAAACCCGATCTGGCCCATGCCGACGCCCTGGACAAAGCGGCCGACGCCCCCGACGTGCGCCGCGTGCACGCGCGCCTGGTCGAGGCCTTCCGCCAGGCGTCCGAGGCGGCCTGCCGCCAGGAACTGGCGCCCGTGCAGGCCTGCCGGCGCCAGCAATGCCCCGACCCGCAGGGCCCCGACGAGGCCCGCTGCAAGGCGATGCCGGGCCGGCCGTGGCGCGACATCGGCCCCTTGCTGACGCGCGTGGACAACTCGCCCTGCGACGCGCGCTGCGAACGCGAGCGCGAGCGCAACCGCGAGGAAGCGCGCCAGGCGCGCGAGCGCGAAGCGCGCGAATTCGAGGCCAGGGAAGCGGCCTGGGTGTCGCAATGGGGTGAGCTGTCGCGCCAGTGCCAGGCCAACCGGGAGGCCCGCGCGGCCCAGGCGCGCTGCGTGCAGGCATCGGAAAGCCGCTGCAACCCGGGCGGGCTCACGCCCCAAACCTGCCTGGACCGGCGCATGGCCGGCGCGCCCACGTCCGCCGCGGCGCAGGCGGTGTTCGACCAGCAGACGCAGGAGCGCCGCCGCGCCGACGAGCGCCCGCGCTTCCTGGACTGAGGCGGGGAGCCCGCCCTGGCGGGCCGGGCGGGCACCCGCGCCGCCGGCGCCGCCTCAGGGCGCCGTGGCCGCGGGCACCTCGGGTGGCCAGACCACGTCGCTCACGCGCCGCGGCGTGCCGATGGGCGGACCGCCCCCGCCGGCCTGCAGGGCGGCGATGTCCTGCTCGCTCGGGTACTGGCCGAGCAGCAGGTAGTCGAACACGCGGCGCGCGATGGGCGCGGCCGCGGCGGCGCCGAAGCCGGCGTTTTCCACGATCACGGCCAGCGCCACGCGCGGCTCGTCGGCCGGCGCGAAGGCCAGGTAGAGCGAGTGGTCGCGCTGGTGCTCTTCCAGCTTGCGGGCGTCGTAGCGCTCGCGCTGGCCGATGGTGACGGCCTGCGCCGTGCCGGTCTTGCCGCCGCTGGTGTAGCCGGCGCCCGAGAACACGCGCGCCGAAGTGCCCTCGGTGGTGACGGCCTGCATGGCGCTGAGCACGACGCGCACGTGCTCGGGCTTGAAGTTCAGGTTCTCGGTCGGCGGCGTGGGCAGCGGCTCGACCTGGCCGGTGAGTGGGTTGCGCCGCGCCAGCGACAGGTGCGGCGTGCGCTTGACGCCGCCGTTGGCCAGGGTGGCCATGGCGTTGGCCATCTGCAGCATGGTGAAGTTGTTGTAGCCCTGGCCGATGCCCAGCGAAACGGTCTCGCCCGCGTACCAGCGCTGTGCCTCGGGGCGCTTGTAGGTGTCGCGCTTCCATTGCTGGCTGGGCAGCACGCCGCGCACCTCGCCCTTGAGGTCGATGCCCGTGAGCTGGCCGATGCCCAGGGGCTTCATGAAGTCGTGGATGGCGTCCACGCCCATCTCGTTGGCCAGCGAATAGAAGTAGACGTTGCTCGACTTGATGATGGCGCGGCGCATGTCCACCGCGCCCAGGCCGCCGTCGCCGTGGCTGCGGAAACGGTGGTTGCCCAGCATCCAGTAGCCGGGGTCGTTGATGGCGGTCTCGGCCTTGCGCGCGCCGGTCTCCAGCGCGGCCATGGCCATGAAGGGCTTGTAGGTGGAGCCCGGCGGGTAGGTGCCGCGCAGGGCGCGGTTGAGCAGCGGCTTGTCGATCGACTCGTTGAGCGCGCGCCAGTTGTCGACGTCGATGCCCTCGACGAAGAGGTTGGGATCGAAGGTGGGCTTGGAGACCAGGGCCAGCACCTCGCCGTTGCGCGGGTCGATCGCCACCAGGGCGCCCCGGCGATCGCCGTACAGCGTCTCGACCAGGTTCTGCAGCTTGGCGTCGATGGTGAGCACCACGGTGTCGCCCGGCGTGGGCGGCGTGGCCGCGAGCGAGCGCACCGCGCGCCCGCCGGCCGAGGTCTCCACCCGCTCGAAGCCGGTGGTGCCGTGCAGGGTCTGCTCGTGCTGCTGCTCGGCGCCGAGCTTGCCGATGTACTCGGTGCCGCGGTAGTTGGCCTGGTCTTCCTCGGGCCAGTCGGCGATGAGCTCCTTTTCGCGCTGGTTGATGCGGCCGATGTAGCCGATCACGTGGCTGGCGGTTTCGCCGTTGGGGTAGTGGCGCAGCAGCCGCGCGCGCACCTCCACGCCGGGGAAGCGGTAGCGCTGGGCCGTGAAGCGCGCCACCTCCTCGTCGCTCAGCCGGGTGCGGATGGGCAGGGAGTCGAAGCGGTGCGACTCCTCCAGCAGCTTGCGGAAGCGCCGCTCGTCGCGCGGGGAGATCTCCACCAGCTCGCGCAGGCCGGCGATGGTGTCGTCGAGGTCCTCGATCTGCGAGCGCGTGATCTCCAGGGTGTAGGCCGAGTAGTTGCTGGCCAGCACGCGGCCTTCGCGGTCGACGATCTGGCCCCGGTTGGGCACCACCGGCAGCACCGCCGTGCGGTTGCTCTCGGCCTGGGCCATGAACTCCTCGTGCCGGGTCACCTGCAGCCAGGTCATGCGCGCCACGATCAGGCCGAAGGCGAACAGCACCGTCAGCGCGATCACGATCACGCGCTGGCGAAACTGCCAGATGTCCGCGTCGACGTTGCGCAGTTCAGTCATGTGCGTTCACCCGAGGGCTCTGTGCGCGAGGTGGCCCGACCCAGGGCACCCCGGACCGGCGTTGCCGGGCCGGGGGCGCGCCTTGCAGGCCGCGCCCGTGCCAGAGGTGCAGGCTCTTCGGGCCGCCCAAGCCTGCGCAGGCAGGCTCGGAGCCGCGGCCCTCAGCCCCCTCGAGGGGGGCGCGCGAAGCGCGGCGGGGGTGTCCATCTAGATCGGTCGGTTGTCGTCCGGGTCGGGTGCGCGGCGCTGGGGGGCCAGCAGCATCACCGTCACCACGGGCCACAGCATGGCCTCGAACAGCGGCGAAAGGAAGTAGGGCCAGCCCGGGAAGCTGCCGCCGGCCAGCAGGCGCACCACCATGCCGATGAGGTGTGCCGCCACGAACAGCGGCAGCACCTGCAGCGACTGCGCCGGCACCGGGAACCACAGCAGCCGCCGGTGCATGGCCACGGCGCCGAAGGCCATGACGGTGTAGGACAAGGCGTGCTGGCCGAGCAGGGCGCCCTGGTGCACGTCCATGACCAGGCCGAAGAAGAAGGCCGTGCCCACGCCGATGCGCAGTGGCTGGTGCACGCACCAGAACACCAGGCTGAGCGCGAGCAGGTCGGGCACCCAGGCGGCGCGGCCGAACAGGCCCATGTTGAGCAGCATGTTCAGCGCCAGCGCGCAGATCAGGCTGAACCAGATGAAGACGGGGTTGGCGGGCAGCAGCAGTTGCTGGCCGGGGCGCATGATCATGGTCGAGCCCCTTGGCGACCGGGCCGGCTGGCGGCCTTGGCGCCCGGCACGGGCCCGGGCTGGGTGGCGTCCGCGGCGGGTGCGGCCGCGGGGGGCGGCGGCAGCTGCGCGCCCGCGGGCTCCAGCACCAGCACGTGCAGCGCGCCGTCCATGCGGGCCAGGGCCTCGGCGCGGATGCGCATGAAGGACGAGCCGCTCTGGCGCTCCACGGCGGTGACGCGCGCCACCGGCAGGCCGGGCGGGTACACCGCGTCCACACCGCTGGTGGTGAGCAGGTCGCCTTCGCGGATGTCGGTCTCGGCCAGGGTGTAGCGCAGTTCCAGGCCGTCGCCGTCGCTGGCCGGCTGGCCGTAGGCCACGCTGCGCACGCCGGAGCGGACGTCGAGCACGGGGATGGCCTGGTCGCGGTCCACCAGCAGGCTGACCTCGGCGATCAGCGGGTACACGCGCGTCACCTGGCCCAGCACGCCCGACTCGTCGATCACCGGCGCGCCGGCCACCACGCCATGCGTCTGGCCGCGGTCGATGACCACGCGGCGGGAGTAGGGGTCGGCGGCGTCGTACACCACCTGGGCGCCGATGGCGCCGGCCTTCACGCGCTCGCGCATGGACAGCAGTTCGCGCAGGCGCTGGTTTTCATTCATCAGCTGGTCCACCTGCAGGCTGCGCGCGGCCTGGTCGGCCAGTCGGCGCACGGCATCGGCTTCGTTCTGCTGGGCGGTGTGCAGGCTGGTGACGTAGCCGCCGGCCGCGCCCACCAGCTGCACGGGCTGAAGCACCGCCCACTGCACGGGGTACAGCGCCGTGGCCAGTGCCGCGCGCACGGGCTGCGCCACGCGAAAGCGCAGGTCGGCCACCATCAGGAACAGCGCCACGGCGCTGAACACGATCAGCTTGGACAGGGCCGAGGGGCCCTGCTTGAAGAACGGCGGTGGGGTGCGGTCCAGCGTGCCCAGTGGCATGGCGGCTCGCCGCGCGGAACGCGGCCCTTATTCGCTGGTGAAGATCGTGCCCAGGCGCTCCATGCGCTCCAGGGCCATGCCGCAGCCGCGCACCACGCAGGTCAGGGGCTCTTCGGCCACCAGCACGGGCAGGCCGGTCTCTTCGGCGAGCAGGCGGTCGAGGTCGCGCAGCAGCGCGCCGCCGCCGGTGAGCATCATGCCGCGCTCGGCGATGTCGGCGCCGAGCTCGGGCGGGGTCTGCTCGAGCGCGTTCTTCACCGCGCTGACGATCTGGTTGAGCGGCTCGGTGAGGGCTTCCAGCACCTCGTTGGAGCTGATGGTGAAGCTGCGCGGCACGCCCTCGGAGAGGTTGCGGCCCTTGACCTCCATCTCGCGCACTTCCGAACCGGGAAAGGCCGAGCCGATTTCCTTCTTGATCGCCTCGGCGGTGGGCTCGCCGATGAGCATGCCGTAGTTGCGGCGGATGTAGGCAATGATGGCGTCGTCGAACTTGTCGCCGCCCACGCGCACGCTGCCCTTGTAGACCATGCCGCCGAGGCTGATGACGCCCACCTCGGTGGTGCCGCCGCCGATGTCGACCACCATGGAGCCCGAGGCGTCGGACACCGGCAGGCCGGCGCCGATGGCCGCGGCCATGGGTTCTTCGATCAGGTAGACCTCGCTGGCGCCCGCGCCCAGGGCCGACTCGCGGATGGCGCGGCGCTCGACCTGGGTCGAGCCGCAGGGCACGCAGATGATGATGCGCGGGCTCGGCTTGAACATCGAGCGCGGGTGCACCATCTTGATGAACTGCTTGAGCATCTGCTCGGTGACCGTGAAGTCGGCGATCACGCCGTCCTTCATCGGGCGGATGGCCTCGATGTTGCCGGGCACCTTGCCGAGCATGGCCTTGGCTTCGCGGCCCACCGCCTGGATGGTCTTCTTGCCCTGAGGACCGCCTTCGTGGCGGATGGACACGACCGAGGGCTCGTCGAGCACGATGCCCTTGTTGCGCACGTAGATGAGGGTGTTGGCGGTGCCGAGGTCGATGGCCAGGTCGGTCGAAAAACTCCGACGGAACGCTTCAAACATGGTGGGTGAATCCTGTGGGATGCGTCAGCTCACGCGCACGCGTGCAGCCGGGGGTGGGGCCGGGGTCGGACCGGGGCATCGGGGCTAAGTGATTGATTCGGTGGCGAAAACCGGGCCAAAAGGCCGGCTCCGCTGAACGCAGGATAATACCCGAACGCCTGTGTACAACCGCATCAAAACAGGCCTGTTTGCCCCTCAAACGGGCCGTTTTGCATCCGGTTGCAGGCCCGTGCCGCCCTGGCGGCGCGGGTCCCTTCACCTCCCAGCACCATGTCCCTGACCCCCAACGACATCGGGCGCATCGCCCACCTGGCGCGCCTGGAACTCGACGCCGAGCACAGCGAGCGCCTGCTTGGCCAGCTCAATGGCTTCTTCGACATCGTCGAGCGCATGAAGGCCGTCGACACCACCGGCGTCGAGCCCCTGGCCCATCCCACCGCCGTGATGGAGGACGTGGCCTTGCGCCTGCGCCCCGACGTGGTGAGCGAGCCGAACGCGCGCGAGGCCAACCAAAAGAGCGCCCCGGCCGTGGAAAACGGCCTGTTCCTGGTGCCGAAGGTGATCGAATGAGCGCGCCGGATCTGCACCAGATGGGCGTGGCCGAGCTGGCCCAGGCCCTGGCCGACAAAAAGACCAGCAGCACCGAGGCGACGCAACACCTGCTGGCGCGGGCGAAACAGCACGAGGCCCTGGGCGCCTACCTGGCGCTCGACGAAGAGGTCTCGCTGGCCCAGGCCCGGGCCGCCGACGCGCGCATCGCCGCCGGCGAGCGCACGCCGCTGCTGGGCGTGCCGATCGCGCACAAGGACATCTTCGTCACGCGCGACTTTCCCACCACCGCCGGCTCCAAGATGCTGGAGGGCTACCGCAGCCCCTTCGACGCCACCGTGGTGGCCCGGCTCGGGCAGCAGGGCGCGGTGACCCTGGGCAAGCTCAACTGCGACGAGTTCGCCATGGGCTCGGGCAACGACAACTCCGCCTTCGGCCCCGCGCGCAACCCCTGGGACCCGGCCCGCGTGCCGGGTGGCTCGTCGGGGGGCTCCGCGGCGGTCGTGGCCGCGCGCCTGGCGCCCGCCGTCACCGGCACCGACACCGGCGGCTCCATCCGACAGCCCGCCGGCTTCTGCGGCGTGACCGGCATCAAGCCCACCTATGGCCGCTGCTCGCGCTACGGCATGGTGGCCTTTGCCTCCAGCCTGGACCAGGCCGGCCCCATGGCGCGCAGCGCGGCCGATTGCGCCACGCTGCTCACGGCCATGGCCGGGCCCGACATCGACCGCGATTCCACCAGCCTGGACCACCCGGCCGAGGACTACGGCCGCCTGCTGGGCAAGACCTGGGGCGAGGGGCGCGACGGCGCCAGCGCCGCGCAGCCGCTCAAGGGCCTGCGCATCGGCATCCCCGAAGAGTGGATGAACTGGGCGGACGACGCCCCGACCACGGACCAGCGCGTGTCCGGCGACGTCACCCTGAGGGTGTCGGGCGCGCTGAAGCAGCTCGAGGCGCTCGGTGCCAGCCTGCGCCGCATCCGCCTGCCGCGGACCGAAATGTCCATCCCGGCGTACTACATCATCGCGCCCGCCGAGGCGAGCTCGAACCTCAGCCGCTACGACGGCGTGAAGTTCGGCCACCGCGCCGCGAAGTACGACGACCTGCTGGACATGTACAAAAAGTCGCGCAGCGAGGCCTTCGGCGCCGAGGTACAGCGGCGCATCATGATCGGCACCTACGTGCTGAGCCACGGCTACTACGACGCCTACTACCTCAAGGCCCAGCAGATCCGCCGCCTCATCGCGCAGGACTTCCGCGCCGCCTTCGCCGAATGCGACCTGATCGCCGGGCCGGTCGCGCCCACGGTGGCCTGGAAGATCGGCGAACTGGCCGACGACCCGGTCGCCGCCTACCTGGCGGACATCTATACCCTGCCCGCCTCGCTCGCGGGCCTGCCGTGCATGAGCGTGCCGGCCGGGCTCGGCGCCACCAGCGGCCTGCCCGTCGGCCTGCAGCTCGTCGGCGACTACCTGAAGGAGGCCGAGCTGCTGCAGGTGGCGCACGCCCTCCAGCAGGCCACGGACTGGCACACGCACGCCCCCGCGGGGTACTGACCATGAGCAAAGCAAGCCCTTCCCTGCTGGTGCACGGCTACGAGGTCGTGATCGGCTTCGAGACGCACACCCAACTGGCCACGCGGTCCAAGATCTTCAGCCGCGCGGCCACCGCCTTCGGCGCCGAGCCCAACACCCAGGCCAGCGCGGTGGACCTCGCCTTGCCTGGCACCCTGCCCGTGATGAACCGCGAGGCCGTGGCCTGCGCCATCCGCCTGGGCCTGGCCGTGGGCGCGCACATCGCCGAGCGCAGCGTTTTCGCGCGCAAAAACTACTTCTACCCCGACCTGCCCAAGGGCTACCAGATCAGCCAGTACGAGATTCCGGTGGTGCAGGGCGGCGCGGTCAGTTTCTACCTGGGCGACGACAAGAAGACCGTGCGCCTGGTGCGCGCGCACCTGGAGGAAGACGCCGGCAAGAGCCTGCACGAGGACTTCATCGGCCAGAGCGGCATCGACCTCAACCGCGCGGGCACGCCGCTGCTGGAGATCGTGACCGAGCCCGACATCCGCTCCAGCGCCGAGGCCGTGGCCTACGCGAAGGAGCTGCACAAGATCGTCACCTGGATCGGCATCTGCGACGGCAACATGCAGGAGGGCTCGTTCCGCTGCGACGCCAACGTCTCGGTGCGCAAGCCCGGGGCGCCGCTGGGCACGCGCCGCGAGATCAAGAACCTGAACTCGTTCAAGTTCATGCAGCAGGCCATCGACTACGAGGTGCGCTGGCAGATCGAACAGATCGAGGACGGCCACGCCATCGAGCAGGCCACGGTGCTGTTCGACCCCGACACGGGCGAGACGCGCGCCATGCGCACCAAGGAAGACGCGGCCGACTACCGCTACTTCCCCGACCCCGACCTGCCGCCACTGGTGGTGTCGCGCGACTGGGTGGCCGAGGTCAAGGCCGCCATGCCCGAGCTGCCGCGCGCCATGGCCGAGCGCTTCGTGCAGCAGTACGCCCTGCCCGAATACGACGCCACCACGCTGACGCAAAGCCCCGCGATGGCGGCCTACTTCGAGGCCGCGGCCCAGGCCAGCGGCCAGGCCAAGATGGCCAGCAACTGGGTGATGGGCGAGGTCTCGCGCCGGCTCAACAACGAAGAGAAGGGCATCGCCGACGCGCCCGTGAGCGCGGCGCAGCTCGCCGCCCTGCTCCAGCGCATCGCCGACGGCACGGTGTCCAACAACGCGGCCAAGCAGGTGATGGATGCGCTGTGGACGGGCGAAGGCGCCGAGGTGGACGCGGTCATCGAGGCCAAGGGCCTCAAGCAGGTCAGCGACAGCGGTGCGATCGAGAAGATCATCGACGAGGTGATGGCCGCCAACGCCGAGATGGTGGCCCAGTTCCGCGCCGGCAAGGACAAGGCCTTCAACGCCCTGGTGGGCCAGGCCATGAAGGCCAGCAAGGGCAAGGCCAACCCGCAGCAGGTGAACGACCTGCTGCGCCAGAAACTGGGTTGAGGCCCCTGTTGGGGCCCTTGTTCGCGGACGGGGGCCGGTTCAGCGGCTCTGCGCGGCGGTGCCGGCCCAGAGCTGCTTGAGCTTGGCCAGCTCTTCGTCGAAGCGCGCGTTCACGCGCTGCTTCTCCTGCGTCTGGTCGACCAGGAAGCGCTTCTGCACGTCCATCTGCTTGTCGTTGTCCTCGACCTTGCGCCGCAGCCACAGCGGGGCCTTGGCCAGGTCGCCCTGGTAGAACTCCAGCTCCTGCGCGATGCCCTTGCGCTGTTCGATCAGGGCCGCTTCGCGCTTGTGCACGGCGGCGATGACGTCGTCGATCTGCGCCAGCGCCTCCTGGCGCTCCTTGTCGTGCACGCCCTGGTTGGGGTAGCGGATCAGCAGCGCGCGCTCGCGCCGGCGCTCCTCTTGGAGGCGGGCCTGCTCTTCCTGCTCGGCGCGGCGCTTGGCCTCGACCTTCTCGCGCTCCTCGCGCGTGTAGCTGGGCGGGATCACCTCGCGCACGGTGCCGGTGCGGCCCAGGCGCTGCTGCTCGCGGTCCAGGCAGTCGACGATGGGCCGGTCGGAGGTGATGCGCCGGCCCTTGCCGTCGGTGCAGGTGTAGATGGACTGCGTGTTGTTCTGCGCTTGCGCGCCCAGCGACAGCAGCAGCAGGGCCGCCGCGCCAGCGAGTCGGGAGCGGTGGGGCAGGGACATCGGCAGCGGCAGGCGGTTCATGGTGGTGGGGTGGGTCAGTTCACGCCGTAGCGGGCCCGGTAGGCCAGCACGCGGTCGCGGTGCGCCGCGACCTCGCCGCCCGCCTGGGCGGACAGATACTGAAGCAAATCATCGAGCTTCGCAATCGAACAGACCTGCAGGCCGAGCTGGCGTTGCACGTACTGCACGGCACTGTGATCCACGTCGCGGACCACGCCGTCGGGGCCGGGCTCGGTGGCCTTCTCCTGGCGGTCCAGCGCGATGGCGACGGCGCTCGGCGTGGCGCCGGCGGCGCGGATCAGGGCGATGGACTCGCGCGCGGCCGTGCCGGCGCTCATGACGTCGTCGACGATCAGCACGCGGCCTTGCAGCGGCGCGCCCACCAGGGTGCCGCCTTCGCCGTGGTCCTTGGCTTCCTTGCGGTTGTAGGCGAAGGGCACGTTGCGGCCCAGGCGGGCGAGCTCGATGGCCACGGCCGCGCCCAGCGGGATGCCCTTGTAGGCCGGGCCGAAGATCATGTCGAAGGCAATCCCGCTGTCGAGCAGCGCGCGTGCATAGAATGCCGCGAGCCGGCCCAGCTTGGCCCCGTCGTCGAACAGGCCGGCGTTGAAAAAATAGGGCGAGAGGCGCCCGGCCTTGGTCTTGAATTCGCCGAACTTCAGTGCGCCGGCCTCGACGCAGAACTTCACGAACGCCTGGGCCAGCGGCTCATCGGCCGCGCCTGCCATCACCATATGAGGATTTCCTTGTGTTCAATCTGACCAGCCTCAACCTCAACGGCATCCGCTCGGCCACCACCAAAGGCCTCGAAGACTGGCTGGCGAAAAGTGCGCCGGATTGTATTTGCATGCAGGAAGTGAAGGCCCAGGCGGCCGATGTGGCCGGTCGCTTCGAGGAACTGGCCGGGATGCGCGGGCACTTCCATTTCGCGCAGAAAAAGGGCTACGCGGGCACAGCCGTCTTCACGCGCCACGAGCCGAGCGCGGTGCTCACCGGCTTCGGCACGCACGAGTTCGACGACGAGGGCCGCTACACCGAGCTGCGTTTCGACACGCCCCGGCGCAAGCTGTCGATCATCAGCGTGTACTTCCCCAGCGGCTCGTCCGGTCCCGAGCGGCAGGAATCCAAGTACCGCTTCCTGGCGGCCTTCTTCCCGCACCTGGTGACGCTCAAGTCGCAGCGCGAATTCATTCTCTGTGGCGACGTGAACATCGCGCACACGCAGAACGACCTGAAGAACTGGCGCAGCAACCAGAAGAACAGCGGCTTCCTGCCCGAAGAGCGGGCCTGGATGACCCAGCTGTTCGCCGAAGTGGGCCTGATCGACGTCTACCGCCAACTGCAGCCCGACACCACCGACGCCTGCTACACGTGGTGGAGCAACCGAGGCCAGGCCTGGGCCAACAACGTGGGGTGGCGGCTGGACTACCACCTGGCCACGCCAGCGATGGCCGCGCACGCGCGCACCGAGGCCATCTACAAGGCGCAGCGCTTCTCGGACCACGCGCCGATCACCATCGGCTACGACTTCACGCTCTGAGAGGGCCACCGCGCCTGGGCCGCCGGCCCGCGGTGCGCGCATGCCCCGACGAAACACGCCCCACCCATGACCGACTTCCCCCTGCGCCTGGCCACGCGAAAGAACGGCGCCCGCGACGGCGAACTCATGCTGGTCAGCCCCGACGCCCGGCGCTGGGCGCCGGCCGCGGGCCCCGCCCGCACCCTGCAGGCCCTGCTCGACGACTGGGCGGCCCTGACCCCGGCGCTGGACGAGCAGCGGCGCGGGCTGGACGCCAGCGGCTGGGCCTCGGCGGCGCCGTTCGAGGCGTCCGCCTGCATGGCCCCGCTGCCCCGCGCGTTTCAGTGGGCCGACGCCTCGGTCTACCGCAACCACGCCCGCCTGATCTACCAGTGGCGCCAGGAGCCCATTCCGCCGCGCTACGAGGAAGAGCCCCTGGTGTACCAGGGCGGCTCGGACGTGATGATCGGCCCCGAGGACCCCATCGTCGCGGTCGACGAGGCGCACCAGATCGACCTGGAGGCGGAGATCGCCGTGGTGACGACGGACGTGCCCATGGGCACCTCGGCGGCCCAGGCGGGCGATTGCATCGCCCTGGTCGTGCTGCTCAACGACGTGTCGCTGCGTGGCCTCATCCCCAGCGAACTGGCCAAGGGCTTCGGCTTCTACCAGAGCAAGCCGGCCACGAGCTTCGCCCCCATCGCGCTGACCCCCGCGGCCCTGGGCGCCGCCTGGAAGGACGGCATGCCCGACCTGCGGGTGCGCATCCGCATCAACGGCGGCTGGTTCGGCGAACCCTCGGCCAACGAGGACACGGTCTTCAACTTCCCGCAGATCATCGAGCACCTGGCGCGCACGCGTGGCCTGGGCGCGGGCAGCATCGTCGGCGCCGGCACGATCAGCAACGCCGACCCGCGCTCGGGCAGCGCCTGCATCACCGAGGCCCGTGTGCGGGCGCAGCTGGGTGGCGCGCCCGAGGCCGATCTGCCGCGCTACCTGCGCCACGGGGACCGCGTCGGCATCGAGGCGGTCGGCGCGGACCCGTCCGACGCCCTGTTCGGCGCCATCGACCAGCGCGTCGAGGTCCGAGGGAGGCGCTGAGCGATGCTGCGCTACCGCACCATTCCCGTCACCGCTTTCGCCCAGAACTGCTCCATCGTCTGGTGCGACGAGGCGATGGAGGCCGCGGTCATCGACCCGGGCGGCGACCTGGACACCCTGCTGGAGGAGGCGCGGCGCCTGGGCGTCGCGCTCAAGGCCATCTGGCTCACGCACGCGCACATCGACCACGCGGGCGCCACGGCCGAGCTGGCGCGGCGCCTGTCGCTGCCCATCATCGGCCCGCACGAAGGCGACCGCTTCTGGATCGACGCCCTGCCGCAACAGGGCGCCATGTTCGGCTTCCCGCCGGCCGAGACCTTCACGCCCACGCGCTGGCTGGTCGATGGCGACACGGTGCGCATCGGCCGCTGCGAACTCGCGGTGCGCCACTGTCCGGGCCATACGCCGGGGCATGTGGTGTTCCATTCGAAGGACGCGCAGCGCGCCTTCGTGGGCGACGTGCTGTTCGTGGGCAGCATCGGCCGCACGGACTTCCCCGGCGGCAACCACGCGCAACTGCTGGCCAGCATCCGCGAGCGGCTTTGGCCCATGGGGGACGAGACGGTGTTCATCCCCGGGCACGGGCCCGAGGGCCGCTTCGGGCAGGAGCGGCGCTCCAACCCCTTCGTGGGCGATCGGGGCTGAGCCTCAGCCCTTGCGGGCCCGTTCGTACAGCCCCTGCACCTTGGGCACGTTGGCCTCGAGCTGGCGGATGCGCTCCGGCCCCGTCGGGTGGGTGGACAGGAAGCCCGGCGCCGCGCCGCCGCCGGCCGCGGCCATCTTCTGCCACAGCGTGACGGCCGCGCGCGGCTGGTAGGCCGAGCGCGCCGCGAGCTCCAGGCCCACCAGGTCGGCCTCGGTTTCGTCGTCGCGGCTGTACTTCAGGCTCAGCAGCTGCGTGCCCAGGTTGGCCGCCACGTCGCCGAGCTGGCCCAGGCCCAACAGCTGCGCGGCGATGGACAGACCGATGCCGGTGGCGTTGGTCTTGGCCACGCGCGAGCGCGCGTGTTCGCGCAGGGCGTGCGCCATCTCGTGGCCCATGATCATCGCGGCCTCGTCGTCGCTGAGCTTGAGCTTGTCGAGGATGCCGGTGTAGAAGGCGATCTTGCCGCCGGGCATGCAGAAGGCGTTGATCTGCTCGCTGCGGATGAGGTTGACCTCCCACTGCCAGCGCGTGGCGCGCTTGTTCCACTGCGGCGAATGCGGAATGAGGCGCTGCGCCATGTTGCGCAGGCGCAGGACCTGCGGGTCGCCACCAGCCACCAGCGCGCCCTTGGCCTTGGCCTCGGCCATCATCTGGCCGTACTGCTGGGTGGCGGCGTTTTCCAATTCCTCGGCCGGCACCAGGTTGCGCAGGGCCGAGCCCTGTCCCACGTCGACCTGCGCGAGCGCCGGCGCGGCGGCGGCCGCGCCGGCGGCGAGCACGAAGGCGCGGCGCGCCGACCACACCGGTTCGGTGCGGGGCGGGGCGCAGTCACGGGTCTTGAGGTCGCAGAGGAAGCACATGGGCGAATAATAGGCAAAGCCGCGCGCGCCTGCGTGACGGCCCTTCACCATCCATCGCATGCCGACCGACGCCAACCCGCCCACGCCCGCCGCAGATCAACGCCTGTCGTGGGCCCAGACGCTGCGCGTCTACCTCGAACCCGCCAGCCTGCGCATGTTCGCGCTCGGCTTCTCGGCCGGCCTGCCGCTGCTGCTGGTGCTGGGCACGCTGAGCTTTCGCCTGCGCGAGGCCGGCATCGACCGCACCACCATTGGTTACCTGAGCTGGGTGGGCCTGGCCTATGGCTTCAAGTGGTGCTGGGCGCCGCTGGTGGACCGGCTGCCGATCCCGCTGCTGACGCGCGCGTTGGGGCGGCGCCGCAGCTGGCTGCTGCTCTCGCAACTGGCCATCGTGGCGGGGCTGGTGGGCATGGCGCTGGCCGACCCGCGCGCCGGGCTGGATGCCGTGGTCTGGTGCGCCCTGGCGGTGGCCTTCGCCTCGGCCACGCAGGACATCGCGCTGGACGCCTTTCGCATCGAATCGGCCGACACCCAGCGACAGGGCGCGCTGGCCGCCACCTACCAGACCGGCTACCGCCTGGCCATGATCTGGGCCGGCGCCGGGGTGCTGTGGCTGGCCGCGCGCGCCGAGACCACGGGCGGTGGCTACCAGCAGGGTGCCTGGTCCACGGCCTACCTGGCGATGGCCGCCAGCATGGCCGTGGGCGTGCTCACCGTGCTGTTCTCGCGCGAGCCGGTGCGCGTGGAGCTGCCGCCCGCGCGCGACTTCCGCGAGTGGCTGCGCACCGCCCTGATCGAGCCCTTCGCCGACTTCCTGCGCCGCTACGGCAAGCACGCGGTGCTGGTGCTGGCGCTGATCGGCGTCTACCGCATCAGCGACGTGGTGATGGGCATCATGGCCAACCCCTTCTACGTCGACATGGGCTACACCAAGGACCAGGTGGCCGCGGTGAGCAAGGTCTATGGCGTCATCATGACCCTGCTGGGCGCCTTCATCGGCGGCGCGCTGTCCATGCGCCTGGGCGTGATGCGCGTGCTCATGCTGGGCGCGGTGCTGTCGGCCGCCAGCAACCTGCTGTTCGCCTGGCTCTCCGGCCAGGCGGCGAGCCTGACGGCGCTGATCCTGGTCATCTCGGCCGACAACCTGAGCGCCGGCGTGGCCTCGGCGGCCTTCATCGCCTTTCTCTCAGGCCTCACGAACGTGAGCTACTCGGCCACGCAGTACGCGCTGTTCAGCTCCATGATGCTGCTGGCGCCGAAGTGGGTGGCGGGGTACTCGGGCGCCTTCGTCGACCACTTCGGCTACACGCCGTTCTTCATCGGCACGGCGCTGCTCGGCCTGCCGGTGCTGCTGCTGATCTGGCTGGCCACGCGCTGGCTGCCGGTGCCGTCCACGGCCGCGGCCCCTAGCGCTGACTCACCAGCCAGGCCCGGATCGCCGGCTTGACGACCTTGCCCAGCGCGGTGCGCGGCAGGGCGTCGACGCGGTGCCAGTGCCGCGGCCACTTGTAGCGCGCCAGGCGGCCCTCCAGCGCGGCGGACACGCCGCTCTGCCAGTCCTCGGGAGCGGTCTCGCGCAGCACCACCACGGCCACGCAGGCCTCGCCCCAGCGTTCGTCGGGGCGGCCGACCACGGCGCACTCGGCCACCCAGGGGTGCTCGGCGAGCAGCTGCTCGATCTCGGCCGGGTAGATGTTCTCGCCGCCCGAGATGATCATGTCCTTGGCGCGGCCCACCACCACGTAGCTGCCGTCGGGGTCCTGGCGCGCCAGATCGCCGCTGTGAAAGAAGCCCTCGGCGTCCAGCGCCGCGATGTCGGGCCAGTACAGCCCCACCACGTTGGGGCCGCGCACGCAGATTTCGCCCACACGGCCGCTCGCCACGGGCTCGCCATCGGTACCGACGAGCCGGATCTCCACGCCCGGCGCGGGCCAGCCGCAGGAGCCCACGTGGTCCATGGCCTCGGCCGGGCCGAGGGCGATGGAGAACGGGCCGGTCTCGGTGCTGCCATAGACGTTGCACACCGGCAGGCCGCGCGCGTGGCAGGCCCGCAGCAGGTCGGCCGGCAGCAGGCTGGAGCCCGCCCACAGGGCGCGCAGGCAGGACAGATCGGCCCGGGCCCAGCGCGGGTGCTGCACCAGGGCCTGCAGCGTGGCGGGCACCTGCAGCGTCAGCGTGGGGTGCGAGGCGGCCAGGGCGTCGAACACGGCGCCGGGGTCGAAGCGGCGGTGCAGCAACACGGTGGCGCCGCGTGAGAGCGCGGGCAGCGTCTGGATGCACAGGCCGCCCACGTGGAACAGCGGCAGCGCGGTGAGGACCGTGTCCCGCTCGGTGATCTCCTGCACTTGCGCGGCGATGGCCATGTTGGCGAGCAGGTTGGCCTGGGTGTGGACCGCCCCCTTGGGCTGGCCGGTGGTGCCCGAGGTGTAGACCAGCAGCACCGGGTCGTCCGGGCCGCCCTCGTGGGCCGCGTGGCCGTCCGGGGGCTCGGTGGGCGGCTCGTCGCCGCCATCCAGGGCTTCCACGGGCATCGCCGCGAGGCCGTGCGCGGCGGCCAGCGCGCGGGCCGGTTCGGCAAAGGCCTCGTCGTGCACCAGCAACACCGGGGCGCTGTCGTTCAGCACGGCGGCCCATTCGGCGGGCGCCAGTCGGTGGTTCAGCGGCACCAGCAGGGCGCCGCGCCGGGCCAGCGCGAACAGCAGGGCGATCTGTGCGGGGTGGTTGAAGCCCAGCCAGGCCACGCGCAGGCCGCGCTCTACGGGCAGGGCCTGCGCCAGCGCCCGGGCGCGCTGCGCCAGCGTGGCGTAGTCGAGAGACTGCCACTGCGGATCGCCGCCGTCCCAGCGCAGAGCGGGGTGGCGGGGATGGATCTGGGCGCGTTGCGCGAGCAGCGCGTCCAGGGTGTCGGCGGCGGTCGTCGGCATGGACAGGGGCATGGCGGGGGCGGGGATGGTCACCGGGTGGCGGACATGGAGAGCACCATGATTTACCCAACTTTACGTGCAGCGCAAGGCCGGTTCATCCCGCGGGTGCAGCATCGGCCGCTCCGGCAGCCACCGCTACACTGAACCGCATGACGACCGCCCACCTGCTGATGATCGAGGACGACGCCCGGCTGGCCCAGATGGTGCAGGAGTACCTGGGGCAATCGGGCTTCGCGGTGGCCCACGCCGCCGACGGCGAAAGTGGCCTGGAGCAATTGCCGCTGGTGCAACCCGAGTTGGTCATCCTCGATCTGATGCTGCCCGGCATCGACGGCCTGGAGGTGTGCCGGCGCATCCGCTCGCTAAGCACCGCGCAGGCGCGCGTGCCGGTGCTCATGCTCACGGCCAAGGGCGACCCGATGGACCGTGTCATTGGCCTGGAGCTGGGGGCCGACGACTACCTGCCCAAGCCCTTCGAGCCGCGCGAGCTGCTGGCGCGCGTGCGCGCCGTGCTGCGCCGCCGCGCCGAGAGCGGGGGCAACGGCGGCAGCCGTGCCACGCCGGTCATGCGCTTCGGTTCGCTGGAGATCGACCGCGACGCGCGCACCGTCACCGTGGCCGACCAGCCGGCAGAGCTCACGTCCTACCAGTTCGATCTGCTCGTGGCCATGGCCGAGCGTGCGGGACGCGTGCTCACGCGTGACCAAATCATGGAAGCCGTGCGCGGCCGCGAGCTGGAGGCCTTCGACCGCTCGATCGACGTGCACATCGGGCGCATCCGCGGCGCGATCGAAGCGGACAGCAAGAACCCCAAGCGCATCCTCACGGTGCGCGGCGTGGGCTACGTGTTCGCCAAGCAGCAAGACTGAGCCCGGTGAGCCTGTCGCTGTTCGGTCAACGCCTGTACCTGCGTATCTGGCTGGCGGTGGTGGCCGCCGTGACCGTGCTCACGCTGGTGGTGGGCTGGCTGTGGCAGCAGGCCCTGGAGCGTGACCGCGAGGAGCGTGAAGCGCGCGTGATGCGCACCATCATCGTGGAGAACACCGCGGGCGACGTGCTGGGCGATGCGCCCGCGCGGGCCGAGCGCATCCCCGGCGAGGGCTGGCGCTTCGAGGTGATCATGCGGGACGGTGAGAAGCTGTACGTGATGCTGCCGTTCTCCAACCGCGGCGCGCCCTCCAACCCGGGCAGCCGGGCGCCGGCCTGGCTGCTCACGCCCGCCGGTTTTGCCTGGCTGCTGGGCCTGGTGGCCTTGGCTGTGGCGCTGGGGGCCTATCCCATCGTGCGCCGCCTCACCAAGCGCCTGGAGACCCTGCAGAAGGGCGTGGAGCGCTGGGGGGCGGGCGACCTGTCCACGCGCCTGTCGGTGAATGGGCAGGACGAGGTGGCCTTTCTGGCCAAGCGCTTCAACGTGGCGGCCGAGCGCGTGCAAACGCTGCTGCAGTCGCACAAGCGCCTGCTGGCCAATGCCTCGCACGAGCTGCGCTCGCCGCTGGCGCGCATCCGCATGGGGCTGGCGCTGATCGGCAGCGATCCCAGCCAGCAGGCCCAGCGCGCCGAGATCGCGCGCAGCATCGACGAGCTGGACCAGCTCATCGATGAGATCCTGCTGGCGAGCCGGCTCGACCTGAGCGATTCCTCCGACCCGGCCGCGCTGGGCCCGGAGGAAGGGGTGGACCTGCTGGGCCTGGCCGCCGAGGAGTGCGCGCGCGCCGGGGCCGAACTCGAGGCCGCGCCCGCCGCGGGCGGGGTGGTGGTGCACGGCCACGCCAAGCTGCTGCGCCGCGTGCTGCGCAACCTGCTGGAGAACGCGCGCCGCTACGGCCGCGGTGCCGGCAAGGCCGATGCCGAGGTGCGGCTGGGCCTGAGCGTGCGCGAAAGCGGCCGATCGCGCGTGGCGGTGCTGACGGTGGACGACCATGGCCCGGGCGTGCCGCCCGAGCTGCGCGAGCGCATCTTCGAGCCCTTTTACCGCCTGCCGGGCGCCA
This sequence comes from Hydrogenophaga borbori, assembly GCF_003417535.1. Classification (GTDB taxonomy): domain Bacteria; phylum Pseudomonadota; class Gammaproteobacteria; order Burkholderiales; family Burkholderiaceae_C; genus Hydrogenophaga; species Hydrogenophaga borbori. Next base: position 94,327 of record NZ_QVLS01000006.1, on the reverse strand, counting down.
GCGAGCGCGAAGGCGGTGTCGGCCTGGGCCTTGCGCTGGTGCGAACGATCGTCGAACGCCACGGCGGCGCGGTGCGCTGCGAGGACCGGCCGGGCGGCGGGGCACGGTTCGTGGTCACGCTGCCGGCCTGAACGGCGGTTCGGTTCCGGGGGGCGCCCGCGTCCCCCAAATTGGGGATGTCATCGGCGTGGGAGACCCGTGAGAATGCAGCAGTTGCTGTCACGACACCCGTTCAGAGCCCAGGTATGTGCGTGGCGCATATCGACCAGGCCCGAGACACCGCATCGATCAGGTCTCCCAACGACGTCCTCTCGAGGACTTGGCAAAGCCACCGAAAGGTGGCTTTTTTTTATTCTGATGGGCGCCGATGGATTTGTGCGGCCAAAAGCGCACCGAGAAATAGCCACAAAGTTCGCTGATACAGCATCTCGTGCAGCTGACTGAACAGCGCGAAACCGATGAGCAGCAGCGCCGCGGAGAGGTTTCGAGCGTCCAGCGGGCGGTGCCGCCAGAGGTGACGGCACACGATGAACACCGCGAAGGCCATGACAGCCACACCCACCAGACCGAACTCGGCCAGTATCCACAGTGGGGTGCTGTGAATCGTCAATGTTTCGCCGAAGCGGGCTTCACTGCCATGGATGAAGCTGCCCAAGCCAGCCCCCAACCACGGTGACTGCCACCACATCTCGAGCGCGGCGTGGTTGGCTCGCCATCTCAGGCCGTCGCTGGTGTCCTCGGAAAAACCGCTGCCGACGCTACCGACGCTACCGGCTGCCTCGCCAGCGCCCAGGCTTGAGAACACCCAGTGAATGGCGGAGGCGAGTTGCGTCACCACCAGCCAAGCGATGCAGGCGCCGAGGACGCTTGTCAGAATGATCTTGCGCATGGTGGGTTGCGAGAAAAAGGCCGCCAGCAACAAGGCGGCTGCCACCCCCATGCCGGTTCGGGAGCCGGTGAGCACGATGCCCAGCAGCACCGTGGACAGGCCGCCCAGCAGGGCCGCGTGTAGCCAGGGGCGTTCGATCAATCGACGCGAGAGGATGCGCAGATGGCCCAAGGTCACCGCAAGCACCGCGCACAACTGGAACGCCAACGCGTTGCGGTTGCCTGAGAAGCCCTCGAAATTGATGGGCTCTGCGGCGAGTTGCCCGGGAAACCAGGGGGTGGCGCGAATGATCACCTTGGCCCAGACGATGGTACAGATCACCACCAGCGCGACCTCGATCATCCTCAGCACGCCGACGCGGCCATGGTCACGAGCCAAGAGGTAGCCGGCGCTCAGGTAGCCCAGCAGCACCAGCCACCCCGTCAGCTTGTTGCCCAGCGCCCAGGGCGTGATGCCCATGCGGGCTGCGCCGACGGCGAAGGCCAGCAGCAGAGCGGCCGAAAAGCACAGGAGCCATGTGTTGAATCCCGCGAGGGTCCAGGAAGGCAAAGTTCGCTGCGAGACGAGCCAAAGACCGACGGCAGAGAGGGCGAGCATGGCAAACGGGTCGCCGACGTTGACGTTGACCACGTGCCCGCCCAAATCGAGGTGAACCTGGAAGAAGACCAAGGCGACCGTTGTCATGCCCAACAGCCAGGAGGCGGTGTTTTCCAGATCGTGGCGGTCCATGCGCAGGGGTTTGGCGGTGATGGATGGCGAAGAGCGAAGGGGCCTTTTGAGCAAGCCCGTGGACGTCAGCAGGATCGCGAGGGTTGAGCACAGGCCCACGGCGACCGAGCCGGCCATCGCGGTTGCCGCGTCCACCCCGAGCCCTCCAAGGACCATGACCGAGGCGAGTTCGCGGACGCCCCAACCACCCACGCTCAGTGGAAGGCTGGCCGCAAAACTCACGATGGCCGCAGCCGCCAGCAACTGCATGGGCGACAGGTCGACGCCCACGGCGGAGAACGCAACGACAAAGGCCGCCACGATCAGCGCATGGCCAATCACCGTGATGCCCAGTGTCTCGAGGCTCGCGCTGAACACGCGCCGAGACAGTGAGCGTCGGATCAGGCGGCTTTCGAACGCCGAACGGGTGAAGCCGAACACGACGAGGGCGGCAACGCCCACGACCAGGCTGAGTTGCGGCAAGGCCAGTTGAGCAACGAAGCGCTGAAGGGCTTCCTGGCCCATCAGGTACCCCGCCCCCGCACAGGCCGCCATGGCCGACGTGCCCGCCAGGAGCACGCGTTCGAGCGCCGATACGCTGGCCGTGGTGACTGGGCTGACACCCATGCGGTGGAGGATCGCTTGCCGGCCCGCCACCTGGGCCAGCAGGGGAATGAACGCCAGGCTGGCCAGATTGCCCGACAGGCAGGCCCGCCAGGCGGTTTCCCACGACAAGGGGATATTGCAATGCCGCAGAACTCGCCAGAACCGGAATGCCACCACCGCCAGATTGCTGATGGCCAACAGCGTGACCCAGAACGCCGTGGTCAGGGACAGTTGGTGGAGCTGGGCCAGCAGACCCTGAGGCGACGCCAGAAACAGGGCGACCCCAAACAGGGACAAGCCCGCAACAGCGGTGGCGCTTCGGCGCACGGTACTCGAGAGCATCAATGCCTTCTTAGAGCAGGCCAGGGCGGCGTGCGATGTGATCTAAACGCGGGTCAGCGACGCAGGGACCGCTTTTGCCGGCAACTCGCCGGGGTCGGTGTGCAGCCAATCCACCACCTCGCCCGCCGGCTGGTAGCCCTGCACCGCCTGCTGCAGCAACGCGCGAATGGCGTTGACGTCGTTGGACCGCATGGCGGTGTCCAGGGCCTCCAGCAGACCCAGCAGCGTGTCGGGGGGGAGCAGCGCTTCCTGGGCGCGCAGGATGCGCGGGTGTCGCGTGGGCAGCGGGTTGTCGCCGATCAGCAGCTCCTCGTAGAGCTTTTCGCCGGGCCGCAGGCCGGTGATCTGGATTTCGATCTGGCCCCAGGGCTGCTGCTCGTTCTTCACTTGCAGGCCGGAGAGTTCGACCATGCGGTGGGCGAGGTCGACGATGCGCACCGGCTCGCCCATGTCGAGCACGAAGACGTCGCCGCCCTCGGCCATGGCGCCGGCCTGGATGACGAGCTGCGCCGCCTCGGGGATGGTCATGAAGAAGCGCGTGATGTCGGGGTGCGTGACCGTGACGGGCCCGCCGGCGGCGATCTGCCCGCGAAACAGCGGCACCACCGAGCCGCTGGAGCCCAGCACATTGCCGAAGCGCACCATGCTGAACACGGTGCGGGCGGCGTACCGCTCGGCCAAGGCCTGCAGCACCAGCTCGGCCAGGCGCTTGCTGGCGCCCATGATGTTGGTGGGGCGCACCGCCTTGTCGGTGCTGATGAGCACCATGTGGCGCACGCCGGCCTCCAGCGCGGCCTGGGCCGTGACCCAGGTGCCCCAGACGTTGTTGCGAAGGCCCTGCACCGCGTTGTGCTCCACCAGGGGCACGTGCTTGTAGGCGGCGGCGTGGTAGAGCGTGTGCGGCTGCCAGGCCTTGAGGATCTGGCCCATGCGGTCCTCGTCCTGGACGGAAGCCAGCAGCGGAACAACCTCCATGGCGTCGGTGTCCACCCGCTGCATGAGCTCCTGGTGGATGGCGTACAGGGCGTATTCGCTCTGCTCGATGAGCAGCAGGGTGCGAGGCCGCAGCGAGGCGATCTGGCGGCACAGCTCGCTGCCGATGCTGCCGCCTGCGCCCGTGACGGCGACCACCTGATCGCGGATCAGCTTGTCCAGCAGGGCGGGGTCGGGCGTCACGGGTTCGCGACCCAGCAGGTCCTCGATGTCGAGCTCGCGCAGGTCGCTGAGGTTGACGCGGCCCGAGGCGAGGTCGGACATGCCGGGCAGGGTGCGCACGTGCAGGGGCAGGGGGCGCAGCGATTCGAGGATCTCGCGCCGGCGCTTCTGCGAGGCCGAGGGCAGGGCCAGCAGCACGTCGGTGGCGCCGATGGCGGTCACCAGTTCGCGCAGCTTGTCCGGCGGATAGACATTGCGCCCGTCCAGGCTGTTGCCCTGCAGGGCCGGGTCGTCGTCGATGAAGCCGAGCAGGCGGTGTTCGGGACTGCGCGCCAGCGCGGCGGCCAGCTGGCGGCCGGCGGTGCCGGCGCCGTAGATCAGCACGCCGGGCAGCCCCTTGCGCATCAGCACCTTGCGGTACAGGCCGCCCAGCCAGACGCGCACGAACAGGCGGCTGAGGCCGATGAAGATGAACAGCAGCAGGGGTTGGATCACGCCCACCGAGCGCGGCACGCCCGGCACGCCGATGGCGGTGAAGACCGTGGCATAGAACAGGCCATAGAGCGCCATGGCCTGGCCCAGGCTGAGCATGGCGTTCCAGCCGGCGTAGCGGAAGATGGCGCGGTACAGGCCGAACCTGGCGAAGAGGGGGATGGCCAGTGGCACCGAGCCGATCACGGCCCAGAGGTATGGCATCTCCAGGCGCAGCCAGACCTCCAGCCGCAGGTACAGGGCGACCCAGACGGCGAGCACGCACAGGGCCACGTCGACGGCCACGGCGAACGCCCGCTTCAGCGGCCGCGGCATGTGCAGCAAGGCGCCGGCCAGGCCCTCGTCGGCCTGCTCGCGCGATCGGCTCTGAAGCTCGCTCATGAGCGCCCCTCGCCTGGGGCGACGATGGCGTCGTCGGGCAGGTGCACGCCGTAGCCGAGGGCGGCGCCGGCTTGCAGCCAGGCGCGCTCGCCGATGGTGCTGCCGCCGGCCATGGTGGCATTGGCGCCGAGGTGGCCGAAATTCGCGACCTGCGCGTGGTGGTCGACCACGGCGCCGACGTTCACGATGGCACCTTCGCCCAGCCGGGCCTGGGTGCCGAGCACGGCGCAGGCCATGAGTGCCGTTCCGGCGCCCAGCACGGCACTGGGCGAGGCGAAGGCGCGGGGGTGCACCAGCGTGGCCAGTTCAATCCCGGCCGCGCGTGCGCGCGCGCAAAGGGTCTGGCGGGTGCGGTTGTGGCCGATGGCCACATGCACCCAGGGAACGCCGCGGACGGGCAATTGATCGAGCAGGGTCGTCGGTCCCCAGACCGGCACGCCCATCACGTCTGTGCCGGCGGGCTGCTGGTCATCGAGGAAGGCCTGGACCTCGTAGCGGCCGTCCAGGCGCACGAGCTCGAGCACGCTGCGGCCGTGGCCGCCGGCTCCAACGATGACGAGCGGCGTCGGCTGGCTCATTCGACCTTGTCTCCCTGGATGTCCAATAGGTCAGTGCTGCACGCCCTCGCGCCGCAGCACCTTCACGGCCGTGAGCCAGAGGATGCGCAGATCGAAAGCCAAGCTCCGGCGCCGAAGATACTCGATATCCAGGGCGACCTTCTGTGGAATGGGCAGCTCGTCGCGGCCATTGATTTGCGCCCACCCGGTGAGCCCGGGAACGAGTTCGTGCACGCCGGCCTCAGTGCGCAGGGCAATCAGGTCGTCCTGGTTGAACAGCGCCGGCCGCGGACCGACGAAGCTCATGTCGCCCTTGAGGATGCTCCAGAGTTGCGGCAGCTCGTCCAGGCTGGTCTTGCGCAGGAAAGGACCGATGGGCGTGAGCCAGCGCGCCGGGTCGTCGAGCAGATGGGTGGCCACCGCGGGGGTGTCGGTGCGCATGCTGCGGAACTTGGGCATGCGGAAGAGGCGGTTGCGCCGGCCCACGCGGTCGCTCCAGTAGAGCGCGGGGCCGGGGGAGGTGAGGCGCACGGCCAGCGCGATGGTCGAGATAGGCAGCAGCAGCAGCAGTGCCGCGGGGATCGCTAGAGCGAGGTCGAAAAGGCGCTTCATCGCAGGTCGTGTGGGGCCTGCGATTCTAGTTGGCTAGCCGTACGCGACCTTGGCCTTGCTGTCGGGCCGACGAACCGATAGCCAGCGCTTCACTTGCATCAGTCCGAGACCGAAAAAGGCGAAAAACAGCGGATTCATGAAAGCGCGTTGCCGAGTGCTCCATTCGCCCATCATGAGGATGTAGGCGATCGCCAGGGCGAAAACGGTGCCCAGGCAGAGCAGATCGCGCAAGCTCCGGCGCTGTGCCGCGTGAACCAGGCCGATGCCGATGAGCGGCAAGCACAGGAGCCACACAAGGCTGCCGGGGAGATAGAGCTCGAGGTGGCTGTCCCACGTCAGGGGGCTTTGAAGGATGGACCACGGGTAGGGGGCGAACAGCGTGCGGGCCACCGCCTGCAGCATGGCGAGCAAGGGGTTGTCTTTCAGGCGACTCCACCATTCGCCCACGCTGGGGTCGAAGGCCCGCTCGCCCGCGCCAGCCATCATGGTGGTATTTGCCGCATCGAATCGGCCGAGCAGGGTGTCAATGACCTGCGCGGGGTCGGGCGCCAATGGATAGGCGGCGATCCCGGTCGCCGCCACCAGCGACAGTCCGACCGCGACCAGCGGCGCCCAACGCGGTTTGTCGTGCTGGACAACGCCGATGAGGAACAGGCCCGCCAGGGCGCATGCGATGGCGAGGAATCCCACGAAGCGCGTGGCCACCAGCACGGCGAGGGTCAGGGTCAAGATCCACATGGCCTGCAGGCTGACGCGCCTGAGGAGGTGGCAGGCCGCCAGCAAGGCCAGCGCGGCAACGGCCGCGGTGAAGACGTCTTTCAGTAGCCAGGAGGCATTGACGCTGGTTGTGGGGTCGATCGCCATCAGTGCGGCGGCCGCTGCGGCACCCATCCGGTCAGCGCCGAGTTCGATGGCGAGCAGCCAGCTGGTGGCTGGCAGCATGGCGGCCAACAACAGGTTGGTGCCGGCGGCCCATGCCGGCCATGCCGGGCCGATCGGCAGGTGCAGGGCGAGCAGGGCGGAGTAGAGCCACTCGGAGGTGCCCAGCACGCTGGTGTAGGGAATCTGCGCATGCGGTGCCCAGAAGCGGCCATGGGCGGCGGCCCAGTCTTGCGAATAGCCCGCCAGGCGATACGCGTCGGGATCGACCGGTACCGCGCTCCAGTGCAGGAATAGGGCTTCTGCATGAGCGACGTAGCCGCTGGCGTCCGATGGAGCATCGGTCCACTGCGGCAGTGCAATGATCAGCAGGTGTTTGGCGGTGTATGCCACGGCGCCCACCAGCGTCCATGCGAACACGGTCGTGCGCTGATTGGCGGGAGCGATGCGCAGCAGCGGAACCATTAAGGTCGCCGCGGCCATGGCCCAGAGGATGAGGGGGATCGGGTCTATGGGCATTCCGGACACAGGGCCGGAACGCCCTCAACGATCACGTCAACGGGCCGGCCCACTCAGACAGTGCTTGCGGCACAGTCTGTGCCGGGGACCACCCGAGGGTTGTGAGCGTATGTTCGATGTCGACTTGCAAACTGCCTGTCAGTCGGTCGATGGCGGCTTGGCGGCCGGTGGCGCGCCCAACGGCTTGCAGCCACCACGGCGGGACATCGATCAACCAGGGGGAACGGTGCAGGGCCGCGGCCAGCAACTCGACCAACTCGCGCGTGGACAAGTCGTGGTGGTCGCTGACCAGGAACGTCTCGCCAGCGGCCTTCGGGTGGTCGATACAGGTGCTTACCAAACTCACCAGATTGCGCAAGGACACCAGGCTGCGCCGGTTGTCGGCGAGGCGTCCGAACGGCAGCGGCAGGCCGCGTCCAACCCATCGTCCCAGGGCGGCGAAGTTGGCCTTCACGCCTGGGCCATAGACCAGCGGGGGCCGGATGACCACCACCTGGAGGCCTGTCTCTGCTTCGATGTGGCGCAGGCCCTCTTCTGCTTCCTGCTTCGACCGTCCATAAGGGTCGAGCGGCGCGGGTTCGTCGTCATGGCGAAACGGCCGACCCGGGGCGGTGTACTCGCCGTTGACTTTGACGCTGCTCAGAAATACCAATCGCCGCACGCCGGCGGCGGCGGACTGGCGGGCCAGCCTGAGCGTGCCTTCGGTGTTGACTTGTCGAAAGGCACGCAGAGGGTCTGACGAGCGCTCGTGCATCACGTGGACGCGCGCGGCGGTGTGGACCACCACCTCGCGATCGCGAAGGGCTTCTTGCCAATCGGTGCGTTCATCGATGTCGCCCGACGCCAGGATGCCGGGCCCGCCACCCTGGCGGGTGGTTCCTCGCACATCGTGGCCCTGGCCGCGGAAGTGGTGCGCCAGAGCGGCGCCGATCCAGCCGTTCACGCCTGTGACGAGGAGCTTCATGTCGATCCCACCGCCTCGCGGTAGAGCGCCAAATGGCTGTCGACCACGCGGGAAACGTCGAAGGCTGCTTCGGCGAGACGCCGCCCGGCTTGGCCCATCGAAGCACAGCGTGCCGGATCGTCCAACAGGCTGCGGATGGCCTGTGCCAATGCAGGGCCATCGCGTGCTGGCACCAGCAGCCCTGTGGTGCCAGCGTCGATCGCGTCGCGACAGCCGGGCACGTCGGTGGTGACGACAGCCCTGCCGGAGGCCGCGGCTTCGATGAGCACCTTGGGCAGGCCCTCGCGATACGAGGGCAGCACCACCACATGGGCCGAAGCCAGCACGTCTGGCATGTCCTCGCGGTGGCCCCACCACTCGATCAAGCCGTTGTCGACCCATTGCGTCAGATCTTGCCGGGCAAGGCTTGTGGGGTTGCCGGGGTCGAGATCGCCCGCCAACACGAAGCGAGCGCCCCGGTGTCCACGCAACAGCCGAGCGGCCTCAACGAACTCGTGCACGCCCTTGTCGACCAGCAGTCGGGCCGCCATCAACACGACGGGTGCGCCCGCGGGCAGCGCCTGCACCGGCCAGGCCGCCACGTCCACGCCCGATCCACGGATGCGAACCACCTGCTCGTCGCGGATGCCCGCGTGGCGCTGCAGCAGCGCCTGATCGTCCCCGTTCTGGAAGATCACGCGCACGCCCGGGCGCGCCAGCGCCAGCCGGTACAGCCTGGACACCAGGGCGCTGCGAATCTTGGCCAGCGGCCCGCGCGCCGTGAAGATGAAGCCCAGGCCGGAGATCGCGGCGATGACCCGCGGCACACGCGTCACCCGCGCGGCGAGACCGCCCAACAGCACCGGTTTGATGGTCACCAGGTGCACGACATCCGGTTGCACCCGGCGAAAGATCCTGACCAAGTCGAGCCAGAGCACCCAGGCGTTTCGCAGGCCGGTGTCGCGTCGATCTATGTGCAGAGGGTGCAGGACGAACCCGTGCGACTCGATCGTTTCGGCAGGCCCACTAAGCCCTGTCGCCACGTGGACCTCAAAGCCCGCGTCGCGCGCCGCCAGCGCCACGGGCAGGCGATGCGACAGGAAAAACCAGTCGACGTTGACGACGAACAGCAGCCGAGGGCGCGTCACGGCTTCTGTGTCTCGAGCCAGGACTGGAACATCAGCACGTCCCACAGGTGGTACGCCCAGTTGCGGCTTCCATTGAGGTGCTCGTTCCACTTTTCTCGGATCGGGGCAGGATTCAGGTAACCCTCACGGCGCAGGCGGGCATCGTCCAGCAGGGATTCGGCCCAGTCGCGCAGCGGGCCCCGCAACCAGATGTCGATGGGCACGCCGAAGCCCATCTTGGGGCGGTCAATGAGCGTCTGAGGCACATGCCGGTACAGCACCTGACGCAACGCCCACTTGCCCACGCCATTGCGCTGCTTGAGCGATTGGGGCAGCCGCCAGGCGAATTCCACCACGCGGTGATCGAGCATGGGCACGCGCGACTCCAGGCTCACGGCCATGGAGGCGCGGTCCACCTTGGCAAGAATGTCATCGGGCAGGTAGGTGACCAGGTCGAGGGCCATCATTCGCTCCACGGGATCCAGCCCCCGCAGATCGGGTCGCAGGCCCGTGAGCAGCGTGGGTGGCTCCTGCCCCCCCAGGACCAAGCGCGCCGGGTCGGGCCAGTGCGAGACCAGGCCGTGGTACAGGCCATCGATCGTGGCGCTGCCCAATACGCCAGCACCCTTGTGCAGCTTGTCGCCAAAACGGTGGCCCAGGCGCCGCGACGGCAGCCAACCTGCCATGGCGCTCCAGGTATCCGGCGACAGCGCGGTGATGGAGCGTGCGGCGGTGCGCCGCAGAGGCAGCGGCAAACGCGAGAGCTTGCTCCACATGCCTGCGGTGGCGGTGTAGCGTGTGTAGCCACTGAACAGTTCATCGCCCGCATCACCCGACAGCGACACCGTCACATGGCGGCGCGCGAGCTGCGACACCAGGAAGGTCGGGATCTGCGACGAATCGGCGAAAGGCTCGTCGTACATCGTGGGCAGGCGAGGAATCACCGCCATGGCTTCCTGCGGGGTCACGTACAGCTCGGTGTGGTCCGTGCCCAGATGCGCCGCCACCGCCTTGGCGTGTTCCGCCTCGTTGTAGCCCGCTTCATGGAACCCGATGGTGAAGGTCTTGACGGGGCGGCTCGACTGCGCCTGCATGAGCGCCACGATGGTGGACGAATCGATGCCGCCCGACAGGAAGGCGCCCAGCGGGACATCGGCCACCATCTGCTGGGCCACGGCGGACTTGAGCAAGGTCTCCAGCTCGTCAACCGCCTCCTCGGGCGACAGCTCCAGGCGCTGGCGGGTGGCGCCATCGAGCGCGGCCTGGATGGCGGACCAATAGGCCGTGATGCGGGGTTCGCGCTGGCTCAGCGACACCGTCGCCAGGCAGCCCGGTGGCAGTTTCTGGATGCCCTGATGAATGGAGTGCGGACCCGGGATGTAGTTGTGGCGCAGGAACAGCGCGAGCGCATCGCGGTCGATGGGCGCGCGGAACGCGGGATGGGCGCGCAGGGCCTTCAGTTCGGAGCCGAAAAGGAAGACGGCATCGCTGCCTTGGCCCTGCCAGCCAAAGTACAAGGGCTTTTCGCCGAGCCTGTCGCGAGCCAGCGTCAGGGTGTGGCGTTCACGGTCCCACAGCGCAAGGGCAAACATGCCGATGCAGCGTTTGAGCGCGTCTTCCACGCCCCAGGCCTCAATGGCGGCGAGGAGGGTTTCGGTGTCGGAGTGGCCCCGCCAGGCGGGCGCCCGGGCCTGGCTTTCGATCTGCCGCCGCAGATCCAGGTGGTTGTAGATCTCGCCGTTGTAGACGATCACGTAGCGGCCGGAGGCCGACAACATGGGCTGGCGGCCCGCGGGGGAGAGGTCGACGATGGACAGGCGGCGGTGAACGAGACCAACGCCCTGGTCCGTGTCGCGCCAGATGTCCGCATCATCGGGGCCGCGGTGGGCGATGGCCTGGCCCATGGCATGGAGGTGGCGATCGTCCGGTCCGGGACCACCCGCTCTCAGTTCACCCGCGATTCCACACATGTCCGTTCATTCCCTTGGTTGGCCCATGCTCAATGCTTGGGGTTGCGCGAAAAGATGAACTCGTTGCAACCCAGCCCGCCCGCGCAGGTTTTCATCTTCTCGAGCGTGAAGCCATGGCGGCGGAAGCGTTCGAAGATCTCTTCTGGCTTGGCCACCTCGAATGGGTAGCCCCCCAGCCAATCTTCCCAGTCGTGCACAACGGACATGCCGCGGGCGCTCTTGTAGGCGGCATAGCTCGTGAACGGATTTCGCCGCTTCAGGATATCCGCGAGCAGGCGCCCGGCCGCGAAGTAGGGGTAGAACACCAGGCGCACGACCACCCGACCGGGCAACCCGGAACAGTAGAGCTTCTTCACCGCGGTCCAGCGGCGCGAAGTGCCCCCCTGGTCGTTGTAGATGGCGATGAACAGCTGCCCGCCCGGGGCCACCAACGGGGCCACGTTGTCCAGCGCCTGGTTCATCTGCCCCGTGTGATGCAGAACGCCCCAGCTGTAGACAATGTCATGCGTGCCTTGGGTGGACAAGAAGGCCGGGTCCAGAACGGACCCTTCCTCAACGGTCCAGTCGGGATCGTCCTTGAAATAGCGGCGGCGCAGCTCACGCGTGCAGGCAACCGAATTGGGGTCGTAGTCGAAGGATCGCACCCGCGCGCCCAGTGAACGGGCCGCCAGCGAGAACAGGCCGCTGCCCGATCCCACATCCAGGAAAGACTTGCCTTCCAGGGTTTCCACGCCCAGCATGGCTTTCAAAGACGCCCTGGCTTGCGCGATGCGCTCGTCGTCCAAGACCGTGAGGAATCGCGCCCAATTGGCGCCGAACTCGAAGCGGTCGCCTCGTTGTATTTCTTCAGCGTGACTCACTGGTTTCTCCTGGGTTCTTCGGTTCGGCACTTCCCGGCTCGAGAGTGCCGCTGTATAGCCTGCTGTAATGGTCGATGCAGGCGTCCATTGAAAAAAGCTCCTGAACACGGTCCCGGCCGGCCGCTCCCATGCGGGAGCGGGCCGCGGCATCCAAAGCCAGGTCCAACAGGGCGCGGGCCAGCGAAGCTGGGTCCTGCGCCGGCACCACAAGACCGGAATGGCCATGAATCACGGCTTCCGCGTTGCCGCCGACGTCGGTGACGACCATGGGAAGTCCGCAGGCCATGCCCTCGATGACCGCATTCGAAAATCCCTCCTGGTGCGAGCACAGCAATCCGATGTCGGCCGCGTCCAGCAAATCGGGTACGTCGTGCCTGGCGCCCAGGAAGCGCAGCTTGCTGCCGATTTCTGCCTCGTCGGCTTGTGCCTGCAGCGCAGGGCCGATGCCATCGTCGCGACCCACGCACAGACACACCCATGGCTGTGGGAGCCGATCGGCGATGCTCGCCAGGGCGCGAATCAGGTCGGCATGGCCCTTGTAAGGAATGAGGTTGGCCACCGTCACGAACACCAGCGCCGTGTCTGCGATGCCCAGCTCCCGTCGGACCTCGCCGCGGCTGCGCTGGGGCCGATACTGCTGCGTGTCGATACCGTTGTAGATCAGGCGTAGGCGCGAGGAGGGCACGCCTTCTTCGCGCAACTGCCGCACCACCGCCCGCGAATTGCCGCATACCAGGTCCATGTGGGGGTGCAGGCGGTATTCGATCCTGGTGAACAAGCGGTGCGATGCTTGGTAGTGATTGAGGCTGCGGCGGCTCATGACGCGCAGCATGCGAGGGGCCAGCAAGGCCGTTATTCCACCCACGATATACGCCGAGGGCAGGAAAAAATGCGTTGCATCGGCCCTGCGCCTCCAATACAGCCACCACAACGCGGTGGCAGACAGCGCCAAACCTGTCCATGCGACGGCCCGTTCATGCCGCAGCACCCGGCGCAGCCAGTCTGGCACGCGCATGCCATGCAACGGAACGCCACCCTCAATCAACGCCGACGTGAGGGGACCACCTGGACTCAGGACAAACACCTCTGGCTCGTATCCTCGTGCCCTGATCGCGCGAGCCACGCGCACCAAGTGCTGCTCGGCCCCACCGACTTCCAGCGAGCCAATGACATAGATGATCTTCATTGTTCAGTCGAGAGACCGACGAAAGACGAACTGGTTGCAGCCAAGGCCACCGCCGCAGGTCGTCATGCGCTCCATGCGAAACCCTCTGGCTGTGTAGAAGTCGAAAATTTCCTCAGGCTTGGCCACCTCGAACGGATAGCCACCCAGCCAGTCGTACCAGTCATGTACGCGGGACATGCCGCGCTCACGATAGTACTCACGGTAAATGCGCGTGGGATCGCGCAGCTTGACCAGATCGAGCAAAAGGGGCGGAAGCACAAAATAGGGAATGCAGACCGCTTTCACCAGCAGTCGTCCCAGTGGCCCGGAGCAATAAAGCTTCTTGATGCTGGTCCAGCGGCGCGAGATGTGCCCCTGGTCGTTGTAAATGGCAATGAACAGCTGACCACCGTTTCGGACCAGTCGAGTGACCAGTTCCAACGCCTTCCACATTTCGCCTGTGTGGTGCAGCACGCCCCATGAGTACACGATGTCGTGCTGGCCCAATCCATCGATGAAGTCCGCATCCAGCACAGATCCTTCCTGGATCGTCCACTGCGCATCATCCGGGAAATAGCGTGAGCGCAACTCCATTGCGCATTGCACCGATTGTGGGTCGAAGTCAAATGAGTGCACTTGAGCGCCAAGCCGCCGCGCAGCCAGCGAGAAGAGGCCGCTGCCGCTGCCGACGTCAATGAAGCGCAGTCCGGCGAGCGTGTCGCGGCCCAGCATCGACTTGAGGGATTGTTCTGCAACGGCGATGCGGGCTTCATTCAGCGTTCTAAGGAACCGTGCCCAGTTCTCTCCAAAACGGAAGCGGTTGCCGGCATCGACTTCGGCGGCGTGTTGCGTGTCTGGCATGGTTTGAGTCAGAGGCGGATCGCGGGTTGACCTTCAGGTCGTGGAGGCGTGTTGTTGCAGGCCAAGGAGCCGATGGAATTCGCCCTGTTGGGCGAGCAGCAGGTCCCAGTTGCCCGATTCGACGATCTGCCCGTCCCGCAACACATGGATGCACTTTGCCTGGCGCACCGTATGCAGACGGTGTGCGATGGACAGAATGGTCAGCTTGCCATCAAGGGACTCAATGGCCGATTGGAATTCGCGCTCCGAACCGGAATCCAGCGCGCTGGTAGCTTCATCGAGAATCAGCAGCGACGGCTGATGGTACAGCGCCCGGGCGATGGCCAGGCGCTGCCGCTGGCCACCGGACAGGCGGGCGCCCCGTTCGGCGATTGGTTCGTGGATGCCTTGGGCGAAGCCCTCGACAAATTCCCAGGCGTTGGCGAGCTTGAGGCAGTCCACCACGCGCGCTTCATCCACCACGTCCTCACCGAATGCCACATTGCGGGCGACGGTGTCATTGAGCAGCATCGCATCCTGCATGACGATGCCGATGCGCCGGCGCCACGAGGGACGGTCGCAGAGGGACAGGTCAACACCATCGATCACCACCCGCCCCCGGGATGGGGAGAGCAAGCCTGTGATCAGGTCCACCAGCGTGGACTTTCCACTGCCCGATGCACCGATCAGCGCGATATGGGCCCCGCGGGGGATGTCGATGTCGATGTCGCGCACGGCCGGTGGCGCGCCAGGGTAGGCGAACGTGACGCCCTGGAGCTGCAGCCCCCGGTTCAGGCTCACCTCCTGGCCTTGGGCCAGGGGCGGATCCGCATGGGCCAGAGCGAGCGTCAGCCGAGACTCGTAGGTCTGCAGCCAGGACACCACGCTCAAGGCCTGCAGGAGGCTGCCCTGCAGCGTCATCAACCGTGGCGCCATGCGATAGAAGATGGCCAGCGCGACCAGTGCTTCGATAGCGCTGCCCCTGAAGGCGAACAACTGCGCGGCCAGAAAGAGGGCGATGAAGGCAGCCCCCAAGCCCTCGATCATCGCGCGCGATCGGGGGGGTTGAATGTTGGCGTCGTAGTAGGCCTGGGCGAAGCGATCGAAGACGTCGCGAGCGCGCGCGCGCGCCACGTCTTCGAATCCGGTGGATCGAAAGTACTTGAGGTTGCCGAAGATGGCCGCCGAAGCATCTCCAATCTCGCTCGACAAGCGCGACAGGCTGCTGGCCGACTCGCGGGTGCGGCTGGAGGCGATGCGGTGGATTCCGAAGGAAATGGCCGCAAAGGCTGCGGCCATGCTGGCGACCGGCAGTGAGACGAACATGGCAACGGCGAAGTAGCACAGCGCCGCCAGGCCCGCGGCCAGCCCACCAATCACTTGCTGCACACCGGCGCCAATCTGCAGACCCTCGACCACGAGCGCTTTGGCGATGTCTCCTTGGTTGAGGTGCATGAACTGAGTCCACGACATGTTCAACAGCGCATCCGTCATGTCGCGGCGGGCCTTCTTTTCGATGTCTGTCTTGATGTGCAAGGTCAGCGCGTCGGTGGCATAACGAACCCAGGCGGACAGCGCCGCGAGAACAACAAATGCCGTGAGCGCCAGTGCCACGAAACCCTCGGTGCCGGGCAAGGGCAGCCCATCGGGCAACCAGGGTGCGCGCGCGCCTGGTGAGCGTTGCGCATCGGCGGAGAGGACGGGCAGCAGGGCCGCCAGTGCCACACCTTCCAGCAAGGCCGCGACGCCGCCCAGGCCGATGGCGGCCGACACCCGGTGGCGCCAAGGCCGCATGAACGGCCAATAGGTCCGCAGTACGTTCACAGGGTCTCCGCAAAACCGCGGCATGTCGCCGCATGCATGGACAGGATGCGGCGTGCTGCCGCGGCGGGCGAATGCCACTCTTCCACGTACCGCCGGGATTGTTCGCCCAAGCTGCTTATCTGCTGGCGTGCGCCCGCCAGCCGTTGCAGATGGCGGCACACGTCGTCGGAGGTTTCGGCGTGCAACACCGGCGCGTCTTCACGCAGCAGGCCTTCTCCTCGGGCGTCGGGTCGTGTATTGGCGATGACTGGCCGTCCAGCGGCCATGGCGTCCAACCCTCCCATGCCCACATAGCTGGTTGAAAGCTGCTCGGTCACCACATCGGCCATGGCGTACTGTTCGAATACCTCGGCCTGAGACATCTCCGCGAGCCAGATGACGTTCTTTGCAATGCCCAGGCGTTCAACTTCGCGCTCGGTGGCTTCGATGTCGATGCCCTTGCGGACCAGCACCAATTGCGCGTCGGCGCTCGTGCGTTGCAGGAAGGCAGCAAAGCCGGACAGCAAGACGTCGGTCCCTTTCATGTCCAGTTCAGACATGTGCGCGGGCTTCGGCTGCCGCCAATTGAGCCGTGCCACATTGAACACACGCAGGGTCGACGGAGGGCGCTGTACGGCCGAGAGTGGCTGGGGCACGATGTGGTCGACATCCGACAGCATGAAGGACGTCCGCTGCCGCGAGCCGACTCCCAGACCGTCCAGCAAGCGATCGGCTTCAGGGACGACGCCGCGCACGAAATAGCTGACACCGAACGAGCGACGGATCGCGCGTCGCTGGCGGCGCACGGTCCGTGCATGCAGCAGGCACGCCAGCACGCGTCGGAGCAGCCCCAGCGAGTGGAGGTTCTTCCATAGCAGCCCGACCGACGACCAGTTGGCCAGCTGCGTCAAGTCCGAGCCCGTGAGCATGGCAAAGGAGGGTGTGCCTCGTCCGCCCGCCAAGGCCAGGCCAAACCCATTGAGAACGAGCAGGTCGTACTGCTTCAGCCGTTGCGGGCGAAGCTCCTCCGAGTGGTTCAGCGTCCAGCCATCGGCGGTGACCTCTTGGCTGATATCCCGGACCCACGGCGCCGTGACCAGATCGAAGCCTTCGTAGCGCCCATGAGGGCGGTGCAACTGTTCCGTTCGGTCCAGCAGCACCGTGACGTCATGGCCCATGCCACGCATGGCCGAGGCCACGAGAAAAGGATAGTTGTTCGTATTGCCGACGAAACAGATGGTCAGTCGGCGCTGCGTGTGGTCCTGTCGCTGACTGGCTGTGTCAGCCACGGCGCCGAGCAACGAACAGCTTGCGGGTCATCTGCTGGCAAAGCTCATAGCGGCCGCTGCCGATGACCTTGTCCTCGATCGCGCGGTTGACGCCATCGTAGTGCGAGAACGCGTCGTCAAAACAAATCCAGCCACCAGGCAGCAGCGCCCGCTCCACTTGGGCGATGTCGCGGCAGACGGCGTCATAGCTGTGGTCGCCATCAATGAACGCGAGCCGCGCTTTCAAGCCAGGCAGGCTCGATATCACGGCAGCATCGCCACGGTGGGCCGTGACGAGGTCGCTCAGGCCGTGCTTCTGCATCGACTCGGTGAACACGTCGTACACGGAGTTGTACTTGGCGTAGATCGGTGCGATGTCGCGCTCGAAGGGCTCTTTCCAGACGGTCTGCTCCTGGTAGCCGCCGATTTCACCGACTTGCGGGAGCTTCACCTTGAACGAGTAGCTCCCGTCGGCGTTTTCAGACCAATCCTCTTTCGCCGGAAACAGATCGATCGCGACCACGCGCGTGCCAGGCGTGGCGCGCGCGGCGAGGGCCAGGATGGCCGCCGAGCGGCCGCACCAACTGCCGATTTCGACGATGTCGCCCCCGATGGAGGCGGACGCGACGGACAAGGAATACAGCGCGAAAAGCTGGTCGACGGGGGTCCAGCCGGGAATGGTGTTGGCCACTGCCTCGATCTGTTGGATCAGGGACTTCTTGGGGTCGATGACGGTGCTCATGTTCGGACGAGGTTGGGCGTTCAGGGATTGCGGCGTGGCAGGCGCCACATGGACTGGTAAAGGACGCGGTCGCGCGGTTGGTGGGCGACAAAAGCGGTGCGGGCGTGCAGCAGGCGTTGATCGTTGAACGCCAGGCTGTCGCCCGTCTCGCATCGCACGGAGTAGGTGGATGACGAGCCTTCCTGTTGCTTGAGAAAGGCGAAGAAGCGCTCGCACATGTCATTCACATGGGGATCGGTCTTCACGGTACGGTAATAGTTCCAATACACGCGACCGCCATCCTCCAGCGTGATGATGGGTGTGAGGTTCTGGAAGTCATCGCCGCCTTTGCGGATGGTCACGGGGATGGTCGTGAGATCGTCAAACAGGGAGGCATCCAGCGCCTGAAGGTCGTTGATCAGGCGCGAGACGGGGTAGATGAGTTGCTCGCCGCCCGACACGGCCTGCTTCTCCATCACGAAGAAGTTGATCTCGGCCGGGTCCGCGAACCAGGCATTGTCGTTATGAAAAGGCTGAGGCGTCGTGCTGTAGGCGTAACTGTTGGCCTTGTCAGGCTGGTTGGAAATTTCCCACCAGGGCTCCAACACAAGATTTTCATCGTAAGAATACTGCCGTGCATCGAGCGTTAGATGGCATTGCTCCTGAAGCAGTTGCGACCAGTCGCTGCGTGCAAGTTGCTGTCGCTTGCCGGTTCGAATTACCAGGGCATTGTCACTGTGCTCGAGCGCAAGAATCGCCGCTGCCACTTCGGACAGCTCGGCTTGATCTAGATGGATTTCGGTATGCATACTCATGGCCTCCGTTCAGGAGTCGGGTAGTCGATCGAATAGTCCTTCAGCATGTCTGCGACCTGCTCCGGGGCATTCCACATCAGCACGTCAATGATGGAGAGCCCGGGGACAAAGGCCGAAACACTTTGCCGATACTGGGGGAAGCGGGGCTGAATGAACCCTAGAACGATTCCCTTGGTTTCGAAATGGGCCGGATCGTAGAGCTCTCGCCCCCCAGCTGCATTGACATAGATCGAAGCTTGTCTATGTTCGCACAATCGGATCACGCGCTGTTCACCGCCCACCCTTGGATCGGGGTCGATGTCCGAACTGGCCACGAATCGTCGCTGGACTCCAACATAGTCCAATGTGGCCATAACGGACAGACTGTTGATCGTTGCCACGGAACGGTCAGGGCTCGCCAGCACCCGGGATACCAAGGCTTGGACTTCGTCGAAGAAGGGTGCCCTGCGGTAAGCGTGTCGCAGGAGGTCCATGAACTTCCGCGGTGTATCGAGGTAGCGATGATCCCGGATCGATCGGAACGAGCTGATGTCATGCACGGGCAGGGCAAACCGGTGCGCCTGTCCGTCAGCCAGGATGTTGTTCCGATTGATGTAGCCGCCCTTGATGAAATTCACGTCGTCGAGAAAGACAAACTCATCAGCGGCACACGCGAGCTGAAAATACCCAAGGTATGGAAAGCAGTACGGTTGCATTACCGCCAGCTTCTTCACCGGAGCAAACCTTTCTGGCGGATGAGATCGGCGACGCGGTCGACTTCCGATGGTTGCAGAGTTGGATAGAGAGGCAAGCAAATGACCTGTCTCGCCAGGCGATTGGCGACCGGCAAGTTGTCCGAATTTGCCGACGGCAGGCCGCGGTACATCGGGAAGTCGGTGATCAGGGGGTAGAAATAGCGACGAGCATGGATGCCCGCGGCCTTGAGTTGCGCATACAACTCGTCGCGCTCCAGTGGGTATTCCTTCTCCACCAATATAGGGAAATAGGCGTGGTTCGGTTTGGCCGCCTTGGCGGTATCGACGATCCGAATGCCGCTTACATCGGCGAGCCGCTCGCAGTATCTTTGGCTAAGTGCAGCGCGCTGCAGCAACGCTTCGTTCAGGTGCCGCAACTGCAGCAAACCAAATGCCGCGTTGACTTCGGACATCTTGCCGTTGATGCCGGGCGCCGCCACGGTGAGTTCGTCGACGTAGCCGAAGTTCTTCAGTCGGTCGATGTGCTGTTTGGTCTTCAGGTCGGGGCTCACGATCGCCCCACCCTCAAAGGTGTTGAACACCTTGGTCGCATGGAAGCTCAATACCGACAGGTCACCATGTTGCAGCACGCTGTGGCCCTCGCGGCTTTGCACGCCGAAAGCGTGTGCGGCGTCATAGATCACCTTGAGATTGAAGTGCTCAGCGATGCGCTCGATGGCGTCAACGTCGCAGGGGCGGCCGTAGCAATGCACCGGCAGGATGGCCGTGGTGCGGGGGGTGATCGCCGCTTCAATGCGCGCGGGGTCGATATTCATCGATTCGGGGTCGATGTCCACGAATACAGGCGTCAATCCGTTCCAGGCCAAGGCATGCGAAGTGGCGACGAACGAGTAGGGCGTGGTAATCACTTCGCCGCTGACACGCAGGGCCTGCAGCGCCGTCACCAGCCCGATGGTGGCGTTGGTGAACAGCGAAATGTGTTTGACGCCCAGGTACTCGCACAGCGCCGCCTCGAGCTGCTGATGGAACGGGCCGCCGTTGGTGAGGATTTGGTTGGACCAGATCTGCTCAAGGTACGGGATGAACTCTTCCAGCGGCGGCAGGTGGGGGCGCGTGACGTAAATGGGCTTGTCGTTCATGAGGCGTCCTTGCGGTACCACGGCAGGGCGACCTCCAGCCCTTGCGCCAGGGTGTGGCTGGGCACATAGCCCAGCAGCGCGCCAGCCTTGTCCACATTGGCCAGGCTGTGGCGCACATCGCCAGCGCGGAAGTCGCGATGGGTCGCTTGCGCTTCGGCCAGATCGGGCCTGTGCTTGGCCAGTCCGTCGCGAATGAGCCGGAACAGGTCATTGAGCGTTGTGCGTTCGCCCACCGCCACGTTGTAGACCTGATTCAGCGCTTCTGCGTTGTCCGTGGTCGCCGCGAGCAGGTTGGCCTGCACCGCATTGGCGATGAAACAGAAGTCACGGCTGGTTTCGCCGTCGCCGTTGATGAAAACCGGCTCCCCCTTCAGCAGCGAGGCCGTCCACTTGGGGATCACCGCGGCATAGGCCCCGTTGGGATCCTGGCGCGGACCGAACACATTGAAGTACCGCAGGCCAATGGTCTGGAAGCCGTAGTTGCGCGCGAAGACGTCGGCGTACAGCTCATTGACGTACTTGGTGACGGCGTAGGGGCTCAGCGGCTTGCCGATCTTGTCCTCGACCTTGGGCAGGCCGGGATGATCGCCGTAGGTGCTGCTGCTGGCCGCATAGGTGAAGCTTTTGACATTCGCGTCGCGCGCAGCCACGAGCATGTTCAGGAAGCCCGTCACGTTGGCCGCATTCGTCGCCATCGGGTCGGCGATGCTGCGCGGCACACTGCCCAGCGCGGCCTGGTGCAGCACATGATCGACGCCCTGGGTGTCGTCCCAGCGCATGGCCCGGCGGCAATCGTCGAGCTCGCGGATGTCGCCTTCAACAAGTCGGAAGCGCGCCCACTGCTCAGGTGGCACGAGGGACTGAACCTCGGCCAGGTTGTGCCGATGACCGGTGGCGAAGTTGTCCAGGCCGACGACGCGCTGGTCGAGTTTGAGCAGGGTTTCGAGCAGGTTGCTGCCGATGAAGCCCGCGACACCCGTGATCAACCAGGTGCGCGGTTCGCGCGGCAGGCGTTGCAAAAGATCTTGATAGGCGTTCATGGCATGGCCCCGTTCACAGTCGACCGTCCGCCGCACCCAGCGGCAGAATGCCCTTCACGTCGTACAGCACGGCGCCCGGCTCGCCCAGGGCCTTGATGCCGCTCTCGCCGAGCGAGACAAACTCCCGGTGGCCCACCGCCAGCACGACGGCCGCGTACCGCCCCTGCAACGGGGATTCGCGCAGGCAGTCCAGTCCATACTCGTGCCGCGCTTCCTCGACGTCGATCCAAGGGTCGTAGACATCGACCTCCGTGTTGTAGCCACGCAGCGCCTTCACGATGTCGACCACCTTGGTGTTGCGCACGTCGGGGCAGTTTTCCTTGAAGGTCAGGCCCAGCACCAGCACACGGCTCCCCAGCACCGGCTTGCCCTTGCGCAGCATCAGCTTCACCGTTTCGTCGGCCACGTGCGAGGCCATGCTGTCGTTGATGCGGCGGCCCGCGAGAATGACTTCGGGGTGGTAGCCCACTTCCTGGGCCTTGTGCGTGAGGTAGTACGGGTCCACGCCGATGCAGTGGCCGCCGACCAGGCCAGGGCGAAAAGGCAGGAAGTTCCATTTGGTGCCCGCGGCCTGCAGCACTTCCAGCGTGTCGATGCCCAGCCGATGAAAGATCAGGCTCAGTTCGTTCATGAGGGCAATATTGAGGTCGCGCTGCGTGTTCTCGATCACTTTCGCGGCTTCGGCCACCTTGATGCTGCTGGCCTTGTGCGTGCCGGCGGTCACGATCTCCCGGTACAGCGCGTCCACGGCCTCCGCCACCTCGGGGGTGCTGCCACTGGTGACCTTCTTGATCGTGGGCAGGCGATGCTCCTTGTCGCCCGGATTGATGCGTTCGGGGCTGTAGCCGCAGAAGAAGTCCCGGTTGAACCGAAGTCCGCTCACGCGCTCCAGCACGGGCACACAGACTTCTTCGGTGGCACCGGGGTAGACGGTGGATTCATAGATCACCACATCGCCGGCCTTCAACGCCTTGCCCACGGTTTCGCTGGCTTTCACCAGCGGCGTCATGTCGGGCCGGTTGGCGCCGTCCACTGGCGTCGGTACCGTGACGATGAAAATCTGCGCCTGGCGCAGGTCGGCCATGTCGGCGCTGTAACGCAGCTGGTGGGCCTCGGCCAGTTCGGCCGGGCTGCATTCCAGGGTGTGGTCGTTGCCGCCTTGCAGCTCGAGGATCCGCGCGGGCTGGATGTCGAATCCGATGACGGGGCGGCGCTTGCCGAACTCCACCGCCAGGGGCAGGCCCACATAGCCGAGGCCGATGATCGCAAGGGTCTTGTTGTCGAAGTTCATGGGATGGCGAAAGGTCAACGGGGGGGCAGGCCTGGCGCGGCCTGGTCCTTGGCCGACAGAGTGGGGGGGCCGTTCAGCGGCCAGTCAATGCCAAGGGAGGCGTCATCCCACCGGATGCTGCGCTCCGCCTCGGGCGTGTAGTAGTCGCTTGTCTTGTAGAGGAAGTCCGCGCTCTCGCTGGTCACGAGAAAGCCGTGTGCGAGCCCCGGTGGTATCCACAGCTGCCGGTGATTGTCCTCGCTGAGCTCGAGTCCCAGCCACTGGCCATAGGTGGGCGATTCCCGCCGGATATCCACCGCCACATCGAATACGCTGCCGCGCACCACGCGCACCAGCTTGCCTTGCGCATGCGGGGCCACCTGGTAGTGCAGGCCGCGCAGCACGCCCTGGGCCGAGCGCGAATGGTTGTCCTGAACGAAGCGCACGTCCAGGCCCGTGGCCTCGTTGAAAGCCTCCTGGTTGAAGCTCTCCAGAAAAAAGCCGCGCGAATCTCCGAACACCCGGGGCTCCAGAATGAGCACGCCGGGGATGGCGGTGGGGGTGACCTTGAGCGTGTCGCTCATGCCGATGGCCTCCCGATCAATCGATCCTCCAGCAACCGCATCAGGTACTGCCCATAGCCGTTCTTGCTCAACGGTTCTGCCAGCCGCCGCACCTGCGCCGCGTCGATCCACCCGTGGCGCCAGGCAATTTCTTCCGGGCAGGCGATCTTCAATCCCTGCCGGTGCTCCAGCGTCGCGATGAACTGCCCCGCGTCGAGCAGGCTGTCGTGCGTGCCGGTGTCCAGCCAGGCGTAGCCGCGCTGCAGGATCCGCACGTTGAGTTGGCCGCGCTCCAGGTAGGCCTGGTTCACGGCGGTGATCTCCAGTTCGCCGCGCGCGCTGGGTTTGACCGTACGCGCGATGTCGACCACCTGGGCGTCGTAGAAGTACAGCCCGGTGACGGCGTAGCTGCTCTTGGGTGTGGCGGGCTTCTCTTCAATGCTCAGCGCCTTGCCTTGTTCGTCGAAGGCCACCACGCCGTAGCGCTCGGGGTCGGTCACGTGGTACGCGAACACGGTGGCGCCGCTGGCCTGGGCGTCCGCGCCGCGCAGCAGGTTCGCCAGGTCGTGTCCGTAGTAGATGTTGTCGCCCAGCACCAGCGCGCTCGGGCCGTCGCCCACGAAGTCGGCACCGATGATGAAAGCCTGCGCCAGGCCGTCCGGGCTGGGTTGCACCGCGTACTGCAGGCGCATGCCCCAGGCGCTGCCATCGCCCAGCAGCTGCTGGAAGCGCGGCGTGTCCTGCGGCGTGCTGATGATCAGCACCTCGCGGATGCCGGCGAGCATGAGCGTGCTCAGCGGGTAATAGACCATGGGCTTGTCGTACACCGGCAGCAGCTGCTTGCTGATGGCCAGCGTGGCCGGGTGCAGGCGCGTGCCCGAGCCGCCGGCGAGGATGATGCCCTTGCGTCGCGTGTGGTTCATGCCGTCCCCAGGTACTCCACGAGCATACGCCGCACGCCAGCCTCCCAGGCGGGCAGGCTCAGCCCGAAGGCCTCGCGCAGGCGGCGCGTGTCCAGGCGCGAGTTGAGCGGGCGTTGGGCGGGCGTCGGGTAGTCGGCGGTGGCGATGGCCTCGATGTCGCGGACCTTCCAGGGCAGCTCGGGCCGCAGCGCGCGGCCTTGTTCGATGGCGTAGCGCGCCAGCTCGTGCCAGCTCGTCTCGCCGGCCGCGGCCACGTGGTAGGTGCCAGCCAGCGCGGGCTTCGCGGCCAGCGAGCGCAGGGCATGCGCGCTCACGTCGGCCAGCAGTTCGGCGCCGGTGGGTGCGCCCACCTGGTCGGCCACCACGCGCAGGTGCTCGCGCTCCTGCGCCAGCCGCAGCATGGTGCGCGGGAAGTTGGCGCCGCGCGCCGCGTAGACCCAGCTGGTGCGCAGGATCAGGTGGCGTGCGCCGCTGGCGCGCACGGCGTCTTCGCCGGCGAGCTTGGTGCGACCGTAGACGCTCAGCGGCGCGGTGGCGGCGCCCTCGTCGCGCGGCGCGTCGCCGCTGCCGTCGAAGACATAGTCGGTGGAGTAGTGCAGCAGCAAGGCGCCGCGCGCGGCGGCGGCGCGCGCCAGGGCGGCGGGGGCTTCGGCGTTGATGGTGTGCGCCAGCGCGGGCTCGGCCTCGGCCTTGTCCACCGCCGTGTGGGCGGCCGCGTTCACGATCGCGTCGGGCGCCACGCGCTCGATCAGGGCGCCCAGGCTGTCGGGCCGGGCCAGGTCCACCGCGCCCGCGTCGCTCGGGTCGCGGTCGAAGGCGAACACCTCGCCCAGCGGGGCGAGGCTGCGGCGCAGCTCCCAGCCCACCTGGCCATTGGCGCCCAGCAGCAGGATCCTCACGCGGCCCCCTGGTACTGCGCCTGCACCCAGTCGCGGTAGGCGCCGCTCTGCACCTCGGCCACCCATTCGGGGTGGTCCAGGAACCAGCGCACGGTCTTGCGGATGCCGCTGTCGAAGGTTTCGGCCGGGCGCCAGCCCAGGTCGGATTCGATCTTGCGCGCGTCGATGGCGTAGCGCCGGTCGTGGCCGGGGCGGTCTTTCACGTGGGTGATCTGCGTGGCGTAGGACTGCCCGTCCGCGCGCGGACGCAGCTGGTCGAGCAGGGCGCAGATGGTCTTCACGATGGCGATGTTGGTCTGCTCGTTCCAGCCGCCCACGTTGTAGGTCTCACCCACGCGGCCGGCCTCGAGCACGCGGCGGATGGCGCTGCAGTGGTCGCCGACGTAGAGCCAGTCGCGCACCTGCAGGCCGTCGCCGTACACAGGCAGCGGCTTGCCCGCCAGGGCATTGACGATCATCAGCGGGATCAGCTTCTCGGGGAAATGGAACGGGCCGTAGTTGTTGCTGCAGTTGGTGGTGAGCACCGGCAGGCCGTGCGTGTGGTGCCAGGCGCGCACCAGGTGGTCGCTGGCGGCCTTGCTGGCGCTGTAGGGGCTGTTGGGTTCGTAGGGGTGGCGCTCGGTGAAGGCGGGGGCGTCGGGCGCCAGGCTGCCGTAGACCTCGTCGGTGCTCACGTGCAGGAAGCGGAAGGCCGCGCGCTCGGCCTCGGGCCGCGCGAGCCAGTGCGCGCGCACGGCCTCGAGCAGCCGGAAGGTGCCCACCACGTTGGTCTGGACGAAGTCCTCGGCGCCGTGGATGGAGCGGTCCACGTGGCTTTCGGCCGCGAAGTTGATGACCGCGCGCGGCCGGTGCTCGGCCAGCAGGCGCGCCACCAGGGCCGCATCGCCGATGTCGCCGCGCACGAATACGTGGCGCGCATCGCCATCGAGGCTGGCGAGGTTGCGCCGGTTGCCAGCGTAGGTGAGCTTGTCGAGGTTGAGCACCGGCTCGTCGCGGTGTGCGAGCCAGTCCAGGACGAAGTTGCTGCCGATGAAGCCGGCGCCGCCGGTGACCAGGATCATTCGAATCGCCTCCCTGTGCGGTGCCGGGTCATCACCGCCCGCCCTGCCGCGTGTTCAGTGGCCGTGCGCCACGTGCTCGCCCGCGGCGAGCTTGTAGACCGTGCCGCAGTAGGGACACATGGCTTCGCCGGTGGTGGCCACGTCCAGGTAGACCTTGGGGTGGCTGTTCCACAGCTTCATGTCGGCCAGCGGGCTGGGGCAGAACACCCCGCCGTGCGCGTTGAGGTCCTTGGCCTTGAGTTCGATCACCGCCTTGCTCATGCTGTGCTCCGCTCAGACCTTGGTCAGCCAGTGGGCGTACTTGGGGTTGCGGCCGTTCACGATGTCGAAGAAGGCGCTCTGGATCTTCTCGGTGATGGGGCCGCGCGAGCCGCTGCCCAGCTCGATGCGGTCGAGTTCGCGGATCGGCGTGACCTCGGCGGCGGTGCCGGTGAAGAAGGCCTCGTCGGCGATGTAGACCTCGTCGCGCGTGATGCGCTTCTGGACGATCTCCAGCCCCAGGTCCTTGGCGATGTGGAACACCGTGTTGCGCGTGATGCCGTTGAGCGCGCCGGCGGAGAGGTCGGGCGTGTAGATCACGCCGCCCTTGACGACGAAGATGTTCTCGCCCGCGCCTTCGCTCACGAAGCCGGAGGAATCGAGCAGCAGGGCTTCGTCGTAGCCTTCGTCGGTGGCCTCGGTGTTGGCCAGGATGCTGTTGGTGTAGTTGCTCACCGCCTTGGCCTGCGTCATGGTGATGTTGACGTGGTGGCGGGTGTAGCTGCTGGT
Source organism: Hydrogenophaga borbori (assembly GCF_003417535.1). GTDB lineage: Bacteria > Pseudomonadota > Gammaproteobacteria > Burkholderiales > Burkholderiaceae_C > Hydrogenophaga > Hydrogenophaga borbori. Next base: position 67,317 of record NZ_QVLS01000006.1, on the reverse strand, counting down.
CTTGACCCGGATGCCGCGCTTCATGCCCTCGTCGCCCAGGTAGGCGCCCCAGGCCCAGGCGGCCACGCTCAGGTGGATGGTGTTGCCCTTGGGGCTCACGCCGAGCTTCTTGTCGCCGATCCAGGTGAGCGGGCGGATGTAACCGCTCTTGAGGCCGTTGGCGCGGATCACGTCCTTCTGCGCCTCGTTCACCTGCTCCACGGTGAAGGGGATCTTCATGCGCAGGATCTTGGCGCTGTTGAACAGGCGCTCGGTGTGTTCCTGCAGGCGGAAGATGGCCGTGCCGTTGACCGTGTCGTAGGCCCGCACGCCCTCGAAGGCCCCGCAGCCGTAGTGCAGGGTATGGGTGAGCACGTGGATCTTGGCGTCGCGCCAGTCCACCAGCTGGCCATCCATCCAGATCTTGCCGTCGCGGTCGGACATCGAGGGAACGGGTGCGCTCATGGGTTTCCTTGAGGTATGGGGGGTATTCGGGTCAACCGGCGATTTTACGGCGCCGCCTGGGGCGCTGGGCCGGCGGGGGCGTCCGCCTCGGGGCGCTTGAGGCCCCAGTCCTGCAGCTTGCCGTGGGCGAAGCGGGCCTGCACGGAGGCGCCGCCCGGGTCCGTCCAGCGGTAGACCTCGGGCTGCTCGCCTTCGGGGGAGGCCAGCTCACCCAGGGCCCGCGCCAGGCCGATCACGCCGATCAGGGGCATGCCCGCGTGCAGGCGCGAGTTCAGCATCACGGCGCTGTCCACGTGGCCGATCGGGCGCTGGGCGGCGCGGCGCATCACCGCCATGAGGCGCGTGAAGTGCAGCAGCAGCCACAGGACCAGGCCGCCGCCGACGGCCGCCACGCCGGCCCAGCCGAACTGCCAGTGGCCCCAGAACAGGAGGGCGGCGCCGATCAGGGCCATCGCGATGCGTCGAAGGTTCATGTCGTTTCAATGTCCGTTGCAGGGCGCGCGATCCGCCGCGCGCGCGTCATTCCATCCGGCGCACCAGATCCAGCGCCTCTTCGATGCGCTCGACCCCATGCACGGTGAGGCCGTCGAAGGCCTTGTCGTTTTTCTTGGGCAGGTTGGCCTTGGGCACCACCGCCACGGAAAAGCCCAGTTTGGCCGCCTCTTTCAGGCGCTCCTGCCCGCGCGGCGCGGGCCGCACCTCGCCGGCCAGGCCCACCTCGCCGAAGGCCAGGAAGCCCTTGGGCAGCGGCTTGCCGCGCAGGCTGCTGGTGATGGCCAGCATCACGCCCAGGTCGGCCGCGGGCTCGCTGATGCGCACGCCCCCCACGGCGTTGACGAACACGTCCTGGTCCAGGCAGGCCACGCCCGCGTGGCGGTGCAGCACGGCCAGCAGCATGGCCAGGCGGTCGCGCTCCAGGCCCACGCTCAGGCGGCGCGGGCTGGGGCCGCCGCTGTCCACCAGGGCCTGCAGTTCCACCAGCAGCGGCCGCGTGCCCTCCAGCGTGACCATCACGCAGCTGCCCGGCACCGGCTGGGCGTGCTGCGAGAGAAAGATCGCGCTCGGGTTGCTCACACCCTTGAGGCCCTTCTCGGTCATGGCGAACACGCCGATCTCGTTGACCGCGCCGAAGCGGTTCTTGATGGCGCGGATCAGCCGGAAGCTGCTGTGCGTATCGCCCTCGAAATAGAGCACGGTGTCCACCATGTGCTCCAGCACGCGCGGGCCGGCCAGCGCGCCTTCCTTGGTGACATGGCCCACCAGCACGATGGCCGTGCCCGAGGCCTTGGCCGCGCGGGTGAGGTGGGCCGCGCATTCGCGCACCTGCGCCACCGAGCCCGGCGCGCTGGTGAGCTGGTCGGAGTAGACGGTCTGGATCGAGTCGATCACCGCGATGGCGGGCTTCTCGGCGTCCAGCGTGGCCAGGATTTTTTCCAGCTGGATCTCGGCCAGCACCTGCACCTGCGAGCCCTCGATGCCCAGGCGGCGCGCGCGCAGCGCCACCTGGGCGCCGCTCTCCTCGCCCGTCACGTAGAGCGTGGGCAGGCCGGCGCGCTGCAGGCTGTCCAGGGCCTGCAGCAGCAGGGTGGACTTGCCGATGCCGGGATCGCCGCCGATCAGCACCACGCCGCCCTCGACGATGCCCCCGCCCAGCACGCGGTCCAGCTCCTCGTGGCCGGTGGGCGTGCGTTGCACGTCCCGGGCCTCGATGCGCGACAGCGGCATCACCTCGCTGGTCTTGGCCAGCGCCGCGAAGCGGTTCTTCGGCGGCGCGCCGCCGCCCTCGGCCACGCCTTCCACCAGCGTGTTCCAGGCGCCGCAATTCGGGCATTTGCCCAGCCAGCGCGGGCTGGTGCCGCCGCACTCGCCGCAGGTGTAGATCGTCTTGTCCTTGGCCATGAGGCCGGGACTATATCGGCCCGAAGCCCTCGACCAAGGCGCGCGTGATCTCGGCCGCGCCGGCGGCGCGGCAGCCGCTGGCGTTCTGGCCCGACCACAGCGGCGTGAAGTCGCTCTTGCCCTGCTTCTCCCAGTGCGCGCGCAGCGGGGCAATGGCCGCGGTGGCCAGCGGGAAGGCCGGCGCGGCCGGGTTCAGCGGGCCCAGCTCGCGCATCACCCGGTTGGGCACGCCGCGCGCGGGCCGGCCGGTGAACAGGGTGGTGAGCTGGGTGTGGCGCGCGGCCTCGCTCTGCAGCACGGCGCGGTGCAGGGCGCTGGTGGTGGCCTCGGGGCTGCACAGGTAGGCCGTGCCCACCTGCACCCCATCCGCGCCCAGGGCCATGGCCGCGCGCACGCCGGCCGCGTCGGCGATGCCGCCGGCCGCGATCACCGGCACGCGCACGGCGGCCTTCACCTGCGGCAGCAGCGCGAAGGTGCCGCTCTGGCGCGTGAGATCGTGGCTGAGGAAGTGGCCCCGGTGCCCGCCGGCTTCCAGGCCTTGGGCGATCACCGCGTCCGCGCCGTGGGCTTCCAGCCAGACCGCCTCGTCCACCGTGGTGGCCGAGCTCAGCACCACCGAACCCCAGGCCTTCACGCGCGCCAGCAGCTCGGGCGCGGGCAGGCCGAAGTGAAAGCTCAGCACGCGCGGCCGCAAGGGCTCCAGCGCGTCGGCGGCCGCCGCGCTGAAGGGCAGCCGCCCCGGGCCGGCCGGGAGGCTCGCCGGGTCCAGGCCGATTTCGTCGAAGTAGGGCGCCAGCGCCGCGCGCCAGGCCGCCTCGCGCGCGGCGTCGGGCTCGGGCGGCGTGTGGCAGAAGAAGTTGACGTTGTAGGGGCGGCCGCTGGCGACCAGCAGATCCAGCTCCCGACGCATGGCCTCGGGTGCCAGCATGGCGCAGGGCAGGGAGCCCAGGGCACCGGCCTCGCCCGCCGCCAGCGCCAGGGCCGCGCCCTGCGCGCCCGCCATCGGCGCCTGGATCAGGGGCCAGCGCGTGCCCAGCAGCTCGGTGAGTCGGTTCATGGCGCGAGTGTAGGCAGGCGGCAATGTCCCCAGGGCCCGCGCGCCGTCCGTGGCTCAGGCCCCGCCGCCCTCCAGCAGCTCGGCAAACGCCCGCGCGGCGGGCGAGAGCGAGCGGTCGCTCTTGAACACCACGGCGGTGTCGCGCTCCACCAGCGGGCGCACCAGGCGCCGCGCCACCAGCTCGGGGTGTCGCGCGGGCGCGAACACGCTGCCCGGCACCACCGCCACGCCCAGGCCGGCGGCGGCCAGGGCCACCGCGGTGGTGAGCAGGGAGACCTCGTGCGCGATCCGCAGGTCCGCCCCGGCCTCGCGCGCGGCCGCGTCGATGCGCCGGCGCACGCCGTAGCCCGGCCGCACCGTGATCACCGGCCAGGCCGCCAGCTGCTTCCAGGTGAGCGGCCGGTCCGCCGCAAAGCGCGGGCCGGCGGGCGCGATCGCGGCCAGGTGGTCGCGCAGCACCACGCGCTGAGACAGGCCGGGCGTGGGCCCTTCGAGCGTGCCCAGGCCCAGGTCCACGTGGCCCGCGAGCACGCGCTCGGCGAATTCGCCGGGCGCGCAGTCGTCGATCTGCAGCTCGATGCCGGGGTAGCGGTCCAGGTAGCGGCGCACGGCCGATGGCAGCAGGGTCTGCGCCACCGTGGACGTGGCCGCGATGCGCAGGCGCCCGCGCTCGCCGCGCGCCAGCGCCGCCATGCCGCCGCTCAGGGCCTGCATCTCGGCCAGCGCGCGCCGCGCGTAGCCGATGGCCTCGGCCGCGGCTTCGGTGCGGCGCAGGCTGCGCGTGCTGCGGTCGAACAGGCGCACACCCAGGCGCGCCTCCAGCTCGCGCAGCAGCACGGTCACGGCCGGCTGCGTCAGCGACAGGGCCTCGGCCGCGGCCGAGAGCTGGCCGCTGTCGTACACCGCCACGAAGGCGCGCAACTGGCGCACCGAGGGCAGGCTGCCGAGGTGTGCGGGTTTTTTATGAATCGCCATCGAAGTTTCATTTTTCACGCGGCGCGCGAAGGCCTGTAATTGTCGGCTTTCGTCTGTTGAATGGAGACCAGCATGACCCAGACCCTGCAAGCGCAGGTGCTGATCGTGGGGGCCGGGCCGGTGGGCCTGACGCTCGCCATGGACCTCGCCCAGCGCGGCATCGCCGTGCTGGTGGCCGAGACCCGCCACCGCGGCGAGCCGCCCAACGTGAAGTGCAACCACGTGTCGGCGCGCTCGATGGAGATCTTCCGCCGCCTCGGCGTGGCCGGCGCGCTGCGCGAGGCCGGCCTGCCGGCGGACTACCCCAACGACGTGTCCTACCGCACCAGCTTCACGGGCGATGAGCTCTCGCGCATCCCCATTCCCGCGCGCCAGAGCCGCTACACGGCCACCGGCGGCCCCGACACCTGGTGGCCCACGCCCGAGCCGCCGCACCGCATCAACCAGATCTACCTGGAGCCCGTGCTGTTCGCGCACGCCGAGCGCCAGAGCGGCCTGCGCATCCTCAACCGCACGCGCATCGACGCCGTCACGCAGGACGAGGCCGGCGTGCGCGCCACCGGCGTGAACCTGGACAGCGGCGAGGCCATCGAGTTGCGGGCCGACTACCTGATCGGCTGCGACGGTGGCCGCTCCCTGGTGCGCAAGAGCATCGGCGCCAAGCTCTCGGGCACCGACGAGGTGGGCCGCGTGCAGTCCACCTACTTCCGCGCGCCCGCGCTGCTGGGCCTGGCCAAGCACGGCCCGGCCTGGGCCACCTTCTCGCTCAACCCGCGCCGCTGCGGCAACGTCTACGCCATCGACGGGCGCGAGACCTGGCTGCTGCACAACTACCTCAAGGCCGACGAGGCCGACTTCGAGTCCGTCGACCGCGACTGGGCGATCCGCGAGATCCTGGGCGTGGGCCCGGACTTCCAGTACGAGATCATCAGCAAGGAAGACTGGATCGGCCGCCGCCTCGTGGCCGACCGCTTCCGCGACCGCCGCGTCTTCATCTGCGGCGACGCCGCGCACCTGTGGATCCCCATGGCAGGCTATGGCATGAACGCCGGCATCGCGGACGCGATGAACCTGTCGTGGCTGCTGGCCGCGCACCTGAACGGCTGGGCCGGCGAGGCCATCCTGGGCGCCTACGAGCGCGAGCGCCAGCCCATCACCGAGCAGGTCTCGCGCTTCGCCATGAACCACGCGCTGGCCCTGCAGGCCCAGCGCGAGGGCGTGCCCGCCGGCATCGAGGACGCGGGCGAGGCCGGCGCCGCCGCGCGCGCCCGGGCCGGCGCCGCGCTGTACGAGCTCAACGTGCGCCAGTACTGCTGCGGCGGCCTGAACTTCGGCTACTTCTACGACGACTCGCCGCTGATCGCCTACGACGGCGAAGCCGCGCCCGGCTACACCATGGACGGCTTCACGCCCTCGACCGTGCCGGGCTGCCGCACGCCGCACGTCTGGCTCGACGACGGCCGCTCGCTGTACGACGCGCTCGGGCCCGACTACACCCTGCTGCGCCGCGACCCGGGCGTGGACGTGCGCCCGCTCGAAGACGCGGCGCGCGCGCGCGGCGTGCCGCTGCGCGTGCTGGACCTCAGCCCGCGCGAGGCCGGCGCGCTCTACACGACCGCGTTGCTGCTCTCGCGCCCCGACCAGCACGTGGCCTGGCGCGGCGACGCGCCGCCCGCCGACCCGCTCGCGCTGATCGACCGCCTGCGCGGCGCCGCCGTGCCCGCCTGACACCATTCACCCCAAGGAGACAAGCCATGAACCGCCGCCACGCCCTCACCCAGCTCGCCGCCCTGTGCGCCGCCAGCGCCGCGCCCGCCGCCTTCGCGCAGGCCGACAAGCCCATCACCATCGTCGTGCCCTACGCGCCCGGCGGCACCACCGATCTGCTGGGGCGCATGCTCGCGCAGCAGATGTCGCCCCTGCTGGGCCGCACCATGATCGTGGAGAACAAGCCCGGCGCCGGCAGCGGCGTGGGCGCGGCCCAGGTGGCGCGCGCCGCCGCCGACGGCAACACCCTGCTGGTGGCCACCAGCACCACGCTGGCCATCAACCCCTGGCTCTACAAGCAGCTCGCCTACGACCCGGCCAAGGACTTCGCGCCCATCGGCATGATCGGCGCGGTGCCGCTGCTGGTGGTGGTGAATCCCTCGCTGCCGGTCAAGAGCATCGCCGAGCTGGTGGCGCTGGCCAAGTCGCGCCCCGGTGGCCTGGTCTACGGCTCGGCCGGCAACGGCAGCCCGCACCACCTGGGCGCCGAGATGTTCAAGGCCGCCACCGGCGCCAACCTCAAGCACGTGCCCTACCGCGGCAGCGGCCCGGCCATCACCGACCTGCTCGGCGGCCAGATCGACCTGATGTTCAGCGACATTCCGCCCGCGCTGGGCCACGTCAAGGTGGGCAAGCTGCGCGCCATCGCCGTCACCTCGGCCAAGCGCCAGCCCGCCGTGGCCGAGGTCCCCACCATCGCCGAATCGGGCCAGGCCGGCACCAAGGACTTCGAGGCCGTGGCCTGGCAGAGCCTGGTGGCGCCGGCCGGCACGCCGCCCGAAGTCATCAACCGCTGCGCGCAAGCCCTGGCCAAGGTGATGCAGGACCCGGCGCTGCGCGCGCGCCTGGAAGGCGACGGCTTCGAGCCCGTGAGCACCGCCATGAGCCCGGCGCAGCTGACCGCCTACGTGCGCAGCGAGACCGAGCGCTGGGGCAAGGTGGTGCGCGCCTCGGGCACCACCATCGACTGACGGCCAGGCTCGGGAAAACCCCAGAACAGGCTGGGGTAGGCGGATCGGGCGATTTCATTTAACATGTTAAATAAATCGCCATGGACCCGATCGACAAGACCTTCACCCACCGCAACCTCCCGCGCCTGCTGCTGCAGGCGCGGGAGTCGGTGATGCAGCACACGCGGCCCAGCCTGCGCGAGCACGGCCTGAGCGACCAGCAGTGGCGCGTGCTGCGCGTGCTGGGTGAACACGCGCGCGACCCCGCCGGCATCGAAACCGGGCGCATCGCGCGCGAGGCCTTTCTGCTGGGCCCCAGCCTCACCGGCGTGCTCACGCGCATGGAGCGCGACGGCCTGATCGCGCGCGAGCGCTGCAGCCAGGACGCGCGGCGCACCGTGGTGCGCGCCACGCCGACGGGCCTGAAGCTGGTGCGCAAGCTGTCCGCCACCATCGAGGCGCACTACGCCTGGCTGGAGGAGCGATTGAGCAAGGCGCGTCTTGCGCAGCTCTATGTGTTGCTGGACGAGGTGATCGCCCTCGAAGGCGACGTGGACGACAACCTGGATGAGGAGGCGGCATGACTGCCCATGGATGGGTGCCCACGGGCACCGTGTACGGCACGCTGCTGAACTTTCGCGGCGAATACGCGCACTGGCAGCCGCGCATGGGCGACAAGCCCTATGGCGGCGCGCCCAAGGCACCCGTGCTGTACGTGAAGACGGCCAACACCTTCGCGCCGCACGGCGCCAGCGTGGCCCTGCCGGCGGGCGAGGTGGTCGAGGCATCGGCCAGCCTGGGCCTGCTGATCGGCGAACACGGCGCGCCCACGCACGCCCTGCTGGTCAACGACCTGAGCCTGGCGCACGAGAGTTACTACCGCCCGCCCATGAAGTTCCGCAACCGCGATGGCTTCCTGGGCCTGCCGCTGGAGCCCACGCCGCTGGCGGCGCTGGGCGGCATCGGGGGCCTGGCCGCGCTCGAACTGGAGCTGCGCATCCACGGCGTGCACCAGCAGACCACCGCGCTCAAGGACCTGGTGCGCGACATCCCCACGCTGCTGAAAGACGTCGGCGAATTCATGACGATGCGCCCCGGCGACGTGCTGCTGGTTGGCAGCGAGGTGCTGGCCGACGGCACGCGCCCGCGCGTGGCCGTCGGGGACGCGGTGGAAATCAGCGCGCCGGGCCTCAAGCCGGCCCTGCAGCGCTTCGTGGCAGAGGAGGCGAGCGACGCCGGGCCGCCCCAAGTCGCGAGGGCCTCCTCGGGGGGCAGCGGCAGCGCCTTGGCGCAGAGCGTGGGGGGACGGTTCTCATGAAAAGAGCCCGCATCGCCTGGGCCGGCGCGGTTCACGACGCCGTCGAACGCGACGGCCAGCTGGAGCTGCTCACGCCCGCCTTCAAGGGCCGCCGGGTCGCCGCCGACGAGGTGGTCTGGCTGCCGCCGCTGGCGCCCGTGCCGCGCCCGCGCACCGTGCTGGCCCTGGGCCTGAACTACGCCGACCACGCCAAGGAACTGGCCTTCAAGCCGCCCACCGAACCGCTGGCCTTCGCCAAGGGCGAGGCCTCGCTCATTGGTCACCGGGCGTTCACCGTGCGCCCGGCCGGCGTGGCGTTCATGCACTACGAGTGCGAGCTCGCGGTGGTCATTGGCCGCACCGCCAAACACGTGAAGCGCGGCGACGCGATGGACTTCATCGCCGGCTACACCGTGGCCAACGACTACGCGATCCGCGACTACCTGGAGAACTGGTACCGCCCCAACCTGCGCGTGAAGAACCGCGACACCTGCACGCCCATCGGCCCCTGGCTGGTGGACGCGGCGGACCTGCCCGATCCCATGAACCTCGCGCTGCGGACCACGGTGAACGGCACAGTCACCCAGAGCGGCAACACCCGCGACATGGTGTTCGACGTGCCCACGCTGATCGAGTACTTCACTTCCTTCATGACCCTGCAGCCCGGGGACCTGATCCTCACCGGCACGCCCGACGGCGTGGTCGACTGCCAGCCCGGCGACGTGGTGATCACGTCCATCGAGGGCGTTGGCGAACTGCACAACACCATCACCGCCCCCACGCTTTCGTAGGCCCGTCCCCCATGACCATCCAGCACCTCATCAACGGCAAGGCCGTCGCCAGCGCCGCCACCTTCGAGACCATCAACCCCGCCACGCAGGAAGCCCTGGCCGAGGTCGCCGCTGGCGGCGAGGCCGAGGTCAACGCCGCCGTGCAGGCCGCCAAGGACGCCTTTCCCGCCTGGGCCGGTCGTCCCGCCACCGAGCGCGCGGCCATCATGCGCAAGCTGGGCGAGCTCATCGCCAGGCACGTGCCCGAGCTCTCGCGCACCGAGACCGACGACACCGGCCAGGTGATCTCGCAGACGGGCAAGCAGCTGGTGCCGCGCGCGGCCGACAACTTCAGCTACTTCGCCGAGATGTGCACGCGCGTGGACGGCCACACCTACCCCACGCCCACGCACCTGAACTACACCCTGTTCCACCCGGTGGGCGTGTGTGCGCTCATCAGCCCCTGGAACGTTCCCTTCATGACGGCCACCTGGAAGACCGCGCCCTGCCTGGCTTTCGGCAACACGGCCGTGCTGAAGATGAGCGAGCTGTCGCCCCTGACGGCGGCCCGCCTGGGCGAGCTCGCGCTCGAAGCCGGCGTGCCCCCGGGCGTGCTCAACATCGTGCACGGCTACGGCAAGGACGCCGGCGAGCCGCTGTGCTCGCACCCCGATGTGCGCGCCATCAGCTTCACCGGCTCCACCGCCACCGGCAACCGCATCGTGCAGAGCGCGGGTCTGAAGAAGTTCAGCATGGAGCTGGGCGGCAAGAGCCCCTTCGTGATCTTCGAGGACGCCGACCTGGACCGCGCCCTGGACGCCGCCGTGTTCATGATCTTCAGCAACAACGGCGAACGCTGCACCGCGGGCAGCCGCATCCTGGTGCAGCAGAGCATCTACGCCGACTTCGCGCAGAAGTTCGCCGAGCGCGCGAAGAAGATCGTGGTGGGTGACCCGCAGGACGACAAGACCATCGTCGGCCCCATGATCAGCAAGGCCCACCTGGCCAAGGTCAAGAGCTACATCGAGCTGGGCCCCAAGGAGGGCGCCACGCTGCTGTGCGGCGGCCTGGACCGCCCGAGCTACGCGCCCGAGCTGCCGGGCCGCGTGAAGGCCGGCAATTACGTCTGGCCCACGGTGTTCGCCGACGTGGACAACCGCATGAAGATCGCGCAGGACGAGATCTTCGGCCCGGTGGCCTGCCTGATCCCGTTCAAGGACGAGGCGCATGCCATCGCGCTGGCCAACGACATCCAGTACGGCCTGTCCAGCTACGTCTGGACCGAGAACCTCGGCAAGGCGCACCGCGTGGCCGCGGCCATCGAGGCCGGCATGTGCTTCGTCAACTCGCAGAACGTGCGCGACCTGCGCCAGCCCTTCGGCGGCACCAAGGCCTCGGGCACCGGTCGCGAGGGCGGCACCTGGAGCTACGAAGTGTTCCTGGAGCCCAAGAACGTCGCGGTGTCGCTGGGTTCGCACCACATTCCCCACTGGGGCATCTGAGATGGCGCGCGCGCTCGCCGCGCGCGCACACGGCACAAGGAGACAGCCATGGGCAAGTTAGCACTGGTCGCCAAGATCACCCACGTTCCCTCCATCGTCCTCAGCGAGATCGATGAAGGCCCGCGCAAGGGCACGCGCCAGGACGCGATCGACGGCCTGAAGGCGATCGGCCAGCGCTGCCGCGACATGGGCGTCGACACCTTCATCGTGTTCGACACCCACTGGCTGGTGAACGCCAGCTACCACATCAACTGCGCCAAACACTGGCAAGGCAACTACACCAGCAACGAGTTGCCGCACTTCATCAGCAACATGCCCTACGCCATCCCCGGCAACCCCGAGCTGGGCAAGCTGCTGGCCAAGGTGGCCAACGAATGGAAGGTGGACACGCTCGCGCACGACGGCACCACGCTGGCGCCCGAGTACGGCACCCTGGTGCCCATGCGCTACATGAACCCCGACCAGCACTTCAAGGCGGTGTCGGTGTCGGCCCTGTGCATGGCCCACTACCTCAACGACAGCGCGCGCCTGGGCTGGGCCCTGCGCCGCGCCATCGAGGACGAGTACGACGGCACCGTCGCCATCCTCGCCAGCGGCTCGCTCAGCCACCGCTTCGCGCAGAACGGCCTGGCGCCCGAGTACGCCTTCAAGCTCTGGAGCCCCTTCCTGGAAACCATGGACCACGAGGTGGTGCGCATGTGGCAGAGCGGCGAATGGAAGGCCTTCTGCGAGATGCTGCCCGAGTACGCGGTCAAGGGCCATGGCGAAGGCTTCATGCACGACACCGCCATGATGCTGGGCGCGCTGGGCTGGAGCGAGTACGACGGGCACGGCGAGGTCATCACGCCGTACTTCGGCGCCTCGGGCACGGGGCAGATCAACATCGTTTTCCCGGTCACGCCGGTCACGGGCAAGGCCATTCCGCAGCCCCAGGCCTCCTCGGCCCAGGGCTTCCAGGCCGTCTCCCGGCTCTGAGGGGCGACGCCATGCCCCACCTCGTCATCCTCTACAGCGGCAACCTCGACCGGCCCGAGGCCGAGGGCGGCACCGACATGCGCGCGCTGTGCCGCGCCCTGGCCGACGCCATGCTCACCATCCACGACGAAGGCGGCCGCCAGGTCTTTCCCACCGGCGGCACGCGCGTGCTGGCCTTCCCGGCCGCGCACTGGGCCATCGCCGACGGCGGCGACGCGGGCGAGGCCGCCGGCATGGGCCGCGACTACGCCTTCATCTACCTCAACCTGCGCATGGGCCGCGGGCGCAGCGCCGCCGTGCAGAAACGCTCGGGCGGCGCGCTCGAGGCCGTGGCGCGCCAGCACTTCGCCGAGCAGCTGAGCCGCCGACCCATCGGCATCACCGTGCAGGTGGACGAAGGCCCCGAGGTCTTCGACGCCAAGATCAGCTCCCTGCATCCCCTCTTCACGCCCCTGCGATCGACCTGACCATGCTCGACGACGCCACCCTCCAGCAACTCGCCGCCGAACTCGACGAGTCCGCGCGCACGCGCACGCCGCTGCGCCACTTCTCGCAGCGCTTTCCCAGCATGACCATCGACGACGGCTACCGCGTGGGCCGCGCCTGGGTGGCGCTGCAGCGCGGGCGCGGCGACCCGGTCATCGGCCACAAGATCGGCCTGACCAGCCGCGCCATGCAGATCTCCAGCCAGATCGACGAGCCCGACTTCGGCACCCTGCTGGGCTCCATGAAGCTGGTGGCGCGGGCGGGCGAGGAGCTGGAGATCCCGGTCAACCGCTTCCTGTCGCCGCGCGTGGAGGTGGAGCTGGCCTTCGTGCTCAAGCGCGCGCTCTCGGGCCCGGTCACGGTGGAGCAGGTGCTGGCCGCCACCGAGTACGTGACGCCCGCCATCGAGATCATCGACGCGCGCATCGAGCAGTTCGACCGCGACACCAAGAAGCCGCGCAAGGTCTTCGACACCATCAGCGACAACGCGGCCAACGCCGCCATCGTCATCGGCGAGGGCGATGCCCGCTACCGCGCCGACCCGCTGAGCACCGATCTGCCCTGGTGCGGCGCCGCGCTCAAGCTCAATGGCGCGGTGGAAGAGACCGGCCTGGCCGCCGGCGTGCAGGGCCACCCGGCCATCGGCATCGCCTGGCTGTCCGAAAAGCTCGCGCCCTGGGGCGAGACCCTGCAGCCCGGGCAGATCGTGCTCGCCGGCTCCTTCACGCGCCCCGTGCCGGCCAAGGCCGGCGACCGCTTCGAGGCCGACTACGGCCCCCTGGGCGTGCTGCGCTTTCGCTTCGTCTGATCCTTTGTCGCCATGCAAATCCCCACGAACGTTTTCAAGCAGGCCCTGGCCGAAGGCCGCGCCCAGATCGGCCTGTGGGCCGCGCTGGCCAGCGCCTACAGCACCGAACTCATCGCCGGCACGGGCTACGACTGGCTGCTGCTCGACGGCGAGCACGCGCCCAACGACGTGCGCAGCACGCTGGCGCAGCTGCAGGCGGTGGCCAGCGCCCAGCAGGGCTTCGGCGACCTGCGCTCGCACCCGGTGGTGCGGGTGCCCGTGGGCACCGGCGACGTGGGCACCGCGCTCATCAAGCAGTACCTGGACATCGGCGCGCAGACCCTGCTGGTGCCCATGATCGACACGCCCGAGCAGGCCGCCCAGGTGGTGGCCGCCACGCGCTATGCGCCGCAGGGCGTGCGCGGCATGGGCAGCGCCCTGGCGCGCGCCTCGCGCTGGCAGGCGCACGCGCGCTACGTGCACGAGGCCGACGAGCAGGTCTGCGTGCTGGTGCAGGCCGAGACCGTGACGGCCATGAAGCACCTCGACGCCATCGCCGCCACGCCGGGCGTGGATGGCGTCTTCATCGGCCCCGCCGACCTGAGTGCGAGCATGGGCCACCGCGGCAACGCCGGCCACCCCGAGGTGCAGGCCGCCATCGCCGACGGCATCCGCCGCATCCGCGCCGCGGGCAAGGCCCCGGGCATCCTGGCCACCACCGAGGCCGGCGCGCGCCAATGGCTGGACGCCGGCGCGCTGTTCGTGGCCGTGGGCGCCGACAGCATGCTGCTGGCGTCCGCCGCCGCGCAGCTGCTCGCGACGTTCAAAGGACCGCGCGAGCAGGGCCCGAACACCTACTGATCCCACACCCGATCCCCACAGACCCAGGAGACGAGACATGAACGCTGCCCTGCAAACCAGCACCGTGCTGCCGCCCGGCATGCACGCCGACGAATGGGCCGCGCGCCTGGAGCTCGCCGCCTGCTACCGCGTCTTCGCCATGCTGGGCTGGACGGAGATGATCTACAACCACATCACGCTGCGCCTGCCCGACAGCGTGACCGGGGGCGAGAAGCACTTCCTCATCAACCCCTTCGGCCTGCACTACAGCGAGGTCACGGCAAGCAACCTGGTGAAGATCGACCTGCAGGGCAAGGTGCTCGACGGCTCCACCCACCGCGTCAACCCGGCCGGCTTCGTGGTGCACGCGGCCATCCACGACGGCCTGGAAGGCGCGCACTGCGTGATGCACACGCACACCACGGCCGGCGTGTCCGTGGCCTGCCTGAAGGACGGCTTGCAGCAGACCAACTTCTACACCGCGCAGCTGCACGGCCTGGTGGCGTACCACGACTTCGAAGGCATCACCATCCACGCCGACGAGGGCCCGCGCCTGCTGCAGAGCATCGGCGACAAGCCCGCGGTCATCCTGCGCAACCACGGCCTGCTGGCCTGGGGCGGCACGCTGCCGCAGACCTTCGCCATCCTCTGGACGCTGCAGCGTGCCTGCGAGATCCAGCTCGCCACCTTCAGCATGGGCGGCCCGCAGGCCGCGATCCCGGTGTCCGAGGCCATCGCCGCCAAGTGCACGCGCGACTCCTTCCAGTTCGACCCCAAGCACGGCGCCGGCCGCGACGTGTTCGACGCCCTGGTGCGCCAGGTCGACCGCATCGATTCGAGCTACCGGGCATGAGCGACACGATGAACCTGCCCACCGAGATCCGCAGCGTGGCGATTGTTGGCGCCGGCGCCATCGGCGGCTGGCTGGGCACGCGCCTGGCGCGTTCGGGCCGCCCGGTCAGCGCGCTGGCGCGCGGCGACACGCTCGCCGCGCTGCGCGCGCACGGCCTGCGCCTGCAACAGGGCGGCGAGCTGCTGCAGGCGCCGGTGCGCGCGTCCGAGCGGGCCGACGAGCTCGGCGCGCACGACCTCGTCGTCCTCGCGGTGAAGGCGCCCGCGCTGCCCGGCATCGCGCCCGCCATCGGGCCCTTGATCGGCCCCGGCACGGTGGTGCTCACGGCCATGAACGGCGTGCCCTGGTGGTTCTTCGAAGGCTTCGGCGGTGCCTTGCAAGGCACGCCGCTGCCCGTGGTGGACCCGGGCGGCGCCATGGCGCGCGCCGTGCCCGGCCGCCAGGTGCTGGGCGGGGTGGTGCACGCCAGCTGCTCGCTCGACGCGCCCGGCCTGGTGCGCCACCACTTCGGCAACGGCCTGCTCGTGGGCGAGCCCTCCGGCGAGCCGAGCGCGCGCGCCCGGGCCGTGGTGGCCGCGCTGGGCGAGGCCGGCGTCGAGGCCAAGCTGTCGCCGCAGATCCAGAAGGACATCTGGTACAAGCTCTGGGGCAACATGACGGTCAACCCGGTGAGCGCCATCACCGGCGCCACCACCGACCGCATCCTCGACGACCCGCAGGTGCGCGGCTTCATCAGCGCGGTGATGCTGGAGGCCAAGGCCATCGGCGCGAGGCTGGGCATCCCCATCGACCAGCAGCCCGAGGACCGCCACGCCGTCACGCTCAAGCTCGGCGCCTTCAAGACCTCCATGCTGCAGGACGTGGAGGCCGGGCGCCCGGTGGAGCTGGACGCCCTGGTGGCCGTGGTGGCCGAACTGGGCCGCCTGACCGAGGTGCCGACCCCCTTCACCGAGGCGCTGCTCGGCCTGGCGCGGCTGCGCGCGCGCACGTTGGGCCTGTACCCGGCGCCGGCGTAACGCACGCCGGCAGGGTTAGCCCGCTGGCGCGGCGGGCGGGCGTGTTTCCAGAATGGGTGCATGCCTGCCATCTGGTCCTTCGATGCCCCCGCGCCCGGCCAGGCCCTGAGCCCAGCCGCGGTCTCGGCCCTGCTTGACTGCGCGAGCGCGCCGCCCAGCGCCGCGCGGCTGCTGCGGGCCATCGACACGGTGGTGCCGGTGGAATACCTCTCGCTCGTCAACTTCCGGCGCGACACGCCCGAGCTGATCGAAGGCAGCTCGCGCCATCCCCACGAAGGGCACGGCCGCGACGTGGTGGCCGAGTGCTTCGCCATCTACCGCCGCAGCTACTGGCGCGCCGACGCGGTGATGCGCCTGGCCGACCGCGTCTCGCAGCGCCCGGCGCGCGAGGTGGCGGTGTTGCACTGCCGCGCCGACGAACTGCCGGTGGCGGGCTGGCGCAACGAGATCTACAAGCGCGAGCGCCTGACCGAGCGCTTCACCCTGCTGCACGCGCCGGCGCGCGGGGCCGTGCAGGCCATCCACCTGTACCGCGACGAGCGCCAGGGCCTGTTCCGGCCCGATGAGATCCAGCGCCTGCTGGGCCTGGCGCCGCTGCTGCGACAAGCGCACCAGGCGGCCCTGAACGCCGAGGGCGTGGCGGCCGACCGCGAGGCGCAGGTCGCGCTGTCGCGGCAGCGCCTGGCGCGGTTGGTGCCGGCGCTGTCGCCGCGCGAGGCCGAGGTGGTGGCGCGCATCGCCCACGGGCTCAGCGCGGACGGCATCGCGGCCGAGCTGGACGTGGCGCCGTCGACCGTGGTGACGCTGAGAAAGCGGGCCTACGCCAAGCTCGCCGAGGCGGGGCTGCCGGCGGACCGGCTGCGGCTGGCGCGCTGGCTGGGCTGACAAGGCGCGGCCTGCCAGCGGCGCGGCGTGGGCTTCCGCAATCCCCCGTCCATCCCCTTCGCAGGGGACAGGCCGTCCCCCGGCGCCTCCTAGCATGGCCTTCCCATCCCCACGAGGAGGAGACAAGGCCATGTGGCTGCGCAACTGCTGGTACGTCATCGCCTGGGACCACGAGATCCCGCCGGCCGATTCGCCCACCCTGTTCACGCGCACCGTGCTCGGCGAGCCGGTGCTGGTCTACCGCACGCAGGCCGGCGAACTGGTCGCCCTGGAGGACCGCTGCTGCCACCGGCACGCGCCCCTGTCGGTGGGCCGGCGCGAGGGCGACTGCGTGCGCTGCGGCTACCACGGCCTCATGTTCGATCGGATGGGGCAGTGCGTGGAGGCCCCGGGCATCGAGATCATCCCCGCCAAGGCGAAGGTCAAGCGCTACCCGCTGGTGCTGCGCAACAAGTGGGTCTTCGTGTGGATGGGCGACCCCGCGCTGGCCGAGGACGCGCTGCTGCCCGACAACTTCAGCTGCGACTCGCCCGACTGGCAGAACCAGCCCGGCTACCTGCACTACGACACGCCCTACCTGCTGATCTGCGACAACCTGCTCGATTTCTCGCACCTGAGCTACGTGCACGAGAAGTCGCTCGGCGGCTCCACGCGCATCGCGCAGGCGCGCCCCACCATCGAGCCCGTACCCGGCCCGAACGCCGACTGGCCGCAGCTGGGCATCAAGGTCTCGCGCCAGGTGAACGACGTGCCGGCGCCGCCCTTCTACCAGCGCTTCCGCCGCTTCGACACCCACCTGGACCGCTGGTTCGTCTACGAATTCCTGCTGCCCGGCACCCTGCTCATGCACTCGGGCGGCCGCCCCACGGGCAGCGCGCCCGACGCGCCCGGTCCTTCGGTGCGCCTGCATTCCTGCCAGACGCTCACGCCCGAGACGGCCACCACCACGCACTACTTCTTCCAGCAGTCCCACCCCACGGGCGAAGGCGATCAGACCGTCACGCAGAGCATCTACGACAGCCTGATCGGCGCCTTCAACGAAGACCGCGACATGATCACCGCGCAGCACCGCAACATCCAGCACAACCCCACGCTGTCCATGCTGCCCTTGGCCATGGACGCCGCGCTGATCCAGTTCCGCCGCCTGCTCGAGGCGCGCGTGCGCGCCGAGCAGCAGGCGCAGCAGACCCTTTCCCCCACCCAACCGGCCGCCCTGGCCTGAGCCGACACCACGGAGACAGACACATGACCCGCCAGACCTTCCGCCTTGCCCCGTTCGCCGCCGCCGCCCTGTTCGCCGCCAGCGGCGGCGCGCTCGCGCAGACCGTGCTCAACGTCTCCACCTGGCTGCCGCCCGCGCACGGCGCCACCATGGCGCAGAACCAGTGGTGCGAGGCAGTGGAGAAGGAGACCAAGGGCAGCGTGAAGTGCCACCTGCTGCCCAAGGCCGTGTCCGCGCCGCCCGGCACCTTCGACGCGGTGCGCGACGGCCTGGCCGACGTGTCGTACACGGTGGACGGCTACACGCCCGGCCGCTTCATCTTCACGCAGGTGGCCGAGTTCCCCTTCCTCGGCGACACCTCCACCGCCACCAGCGTGGCCTACCAGCGCATCTACGACAAGTACTTCGCGCCGCTGGGCGAGCACCGTGGCGTGAAGACCCTGGCGGTGTTCACGCACGGCCCGGGCATCATCTTCACGGTCAAGCAGCCCGTGACCAGCGCGGCCGAGGCCGCCAAGCTCAAGTTCCGCATCGGCGGCGGCAACATCAACGAGCTGTCCAAGCTCATGGGCTGGAACACCACGCTCAAGCCCGCCACCGATTCCTTCGAGCTGCTGTCCACCGGCGTGATGGACGGCACCTTCTTCCCCGACGAGTCGCTGCAGTCCATGCGCCTGGGCATGGTGAAGTACGCCACCACCTTCCCGGGCGGGCTCTACAACACCAGCTTCGTGTTCATGATGAACCAGGCCAAGTTCGATTCGCTCAAGCCGGAAGAGAAGGCGGCGATCACCAAGGTCTCGGGCGAACACGCCGCGCGCCTGTTCGCCGCCGGCTGGGACCGCACCGACGCCGCCTCGCGCGACATCCAGAAGACCACCGGCGTGCAGCGCCAGATGGCCAACGAGGCCTTCGTCAACGACGTGAAGGCCAAGCAGGCCCAGCTGGAGGACAAGTGGGTGGCGGCGGCCGAGGCGCGCGGCCTCAAGAACGCGCGCGCGGTGCTGGCGGAGTTCCGCGCGGAGACGCAGAAGCTGAAGTGAGCCGCCAACCCCTCGCGCTGGGCTAGCTCCCCAGCGCGGGAAACAGCTTCACCAGGCCCGCGGCCATCACCTCCACCGACAGGGCCGCGAGGATCAGGCCCATCAGGCGCGTCATCACGTTGATGCCGGTCTGGCCCAGGCCGCGCGCGATGGGCTCGGCCAGCGCGAAGCAGACCGCCGTGGCCAGGGCGATGACCACGCCGTAGCCCACCAGCATGGCGTGCTGGAAGAAGGTCTTGGCCTGGTCGGCGTAGATCACCACGGTGGACATGGTGGCCGGACCGGTGAGCAGCGGAATGGTCAGTGGCACCACGGCGATGCTGGTGCGCGGGGAGTCGGCGCTGAGGTCCTGGTCGGTGGCCTTGGCCTCGGCCGGGCGCGCGTTCAGCATGGACAGCGCCGAGGTCAGCAGCAGCATGCCGCCGCCGACCTGGAAGCTGGCCAGCGAGATCGAGAAGAACTCCAGGATCTGCAGGCCCACCAGCGCGCAGGTGGCGATCACGGCGAAGGCGCTGAAGGCCGAGATCATCACCGTGCGCTGGCGCTGCTGGCGGCTGAAGCCCTGCGTGTAGTGGATGAAGAAGGGCACGATGGCCAGGGGATTGACGATGGCCAGCAGGGTGATGAGGGGTTTGAAGTCCATGGCGGCGGCGGATGAACGCGCCGCATTGTGGCCGCCTTCAGGCCGTTTGGGCAGGGTGCCTGAGCCGGAACATGCCGTAGCCTTCCATGCGCAGCACCGGCTCGTCCCGCTGGTTCACCATCTCCCAGACGGTGCGCACCAGGCCCACGTCGGGGCGCTTGCCCATCACGCGCTTCTCGGTGATGGTGTGCCTGAGCGTGAGTGTGTCGCCGGGGAACACCGGCTTGAGCCACTTCAGGCTCTCCAGGCCCGGCGAGCCCAGGCTGGAGGTCTCGTGCAGGAAGTTGGTGACCATGAGCCGCATGGCCATGGCGCAGGTGTGCCAGCCACTGGCGCACAGGGCGCCGAAGACCGAGTCCTTGGCAGCCTCGGGGTCCAGGTGGAAGGGCTGCGGGTCCCACTGGCTGGCGAAGGCCACGATCTCCTCGGCCGTGGGCGAGAGGCTGCCCAGGTCGCGCGTCTCGCCGACGCTCAGGTCTTCCCAGTACAGGCGAGGTTCTTTCTTCGGTGCGGTCATCAGCGGGCTCCGGACACGTCGATCAGGCTCATGGTGGTGTAGCTCGCGGCGTCGGACAGCAGCCAGACGATCAGGCTGGCCACCTCGTCGACCTGGCCGCCTCGCTGCATGGGCACCTGCGGCGCGAGCTCGCGCAGGCGGTCGGGCCGGCCGCCGCTGGCGTGGATGTCGGTGTCGATCAGGCCCGGGCGCACCGCGTTGACGCGGATGTTCTCGGCCGCGACCTCCTTGGCCAGGCCCAGGGTGAACGTGTCGATGGCGCCCTTGGACGCCGCGTAGTCCACGTACTCACCCGGCGAGCCCAGGCGCGCGGCCGCGCTGGACAGGTTGACGATGGCGCCGCCCGAGCCGCCGTGCCGGGGGCTCATGCGGCGCACGGCCTCGCGGGCGCAGAGCAGGCTGCCGATGACGTTGATGTCGAACATGCGCCGCCAGCGCGCCACGTCCATCTCGTCGAGGCGCGCGCGCTGGTCCACCACGCCGGCGTTGTTCACCAGGCCGCCGAGGCGGCCGAGCGTGGCGTCGACCTGCTCGAACAGGCGCAGCACCTGGGCCTCGTCCGCCACGTCGGCCTGCACGGCCATGGCGCGCCCGCCGTCGGCGCGGATGGCGCGCACCACCTCGTCGGCCGCGAGCGGATTCGCCGCATAGTTCACCGCCACGGCCCAACCCGCCTTCGCGGCCAGCCGGCAGGTGGCCGCGCCGATGCCGCGCGAGCCGCCCGTGACCAGCAATACCTTGTCGCCCATTCCCGATCTCCTGCAACAGCCATTGCGCTTGCCGTACAAGGACAGCTTCGTCCTCGAACGAGGTCCATTACAACAGCCAAACGGAGACGGCATGCGTCGCACGGTCGACTACTACTTCGCCACCATGAGCCCCTGGGCCTACCTGGGCCACGAACGCTTCGTGCGCCTGGCCAGCGCCGCCGGCGCCGAGGTGCGCGTGCGGCCCATGGACCTGGGCAAGATCTTTCCGCTCTCGGGCGGCTTGCCGCTGGGCAAGCGCGCGCCGCAGCGCCAGGCCTACCGCCTGGTGGAGCTGCGCCGCTGGAGCGAGTGGCTGAAGCTGCCGCTCAACCTGCACCCGAAGCATTTCCCGGTGTCGGGAGACGCTTCGTGCCGCTTGATCAGCGTGGTGGCCGAGCGCGACGGCACCGAGGCCGCGCTGCGGCTCACGGGCGCGGTGCTCGCGGCCGTGTGGGCGCAGGAGCGCGACATCGCCGACACCGCCACCCTGGCCGCGCTGCTGCGCGAATCTGGCCTGGACGCCGCGCGGCTCGCACAATCGCAGGCCGAGGAAGGCCAGGCCCTGGCCGACGCCCACACCCAGGCCGCCATCGACGCGGGTGTCTTCGGGGCGCCGGCCTACGTCATCGATGGCGAGGTCTACTGGGGCCAGGACCGGCTCGATTTCGTTGAACGCCGCCTGCGGGCCTGAACGACCCATTCCGCACCAACCAGGAGCACACGCATGAGCGAAACCACCACCCTCAAGGCCGCCGACGGCCACGCCTTTCCCGCCTACATCGCCCGCCCCGCCGGCCCGGCCAAGGGCGGCGTCGTGGTACTGCAGGAAATCTTCGGCGTCAACTCGCACATCCGCTCGGTGGCCGACCGCTATGCCGCAGCGGGCTACTTCGCCGTGGCGCCCAGCACCTTCTCGCGCATCGGCAAGGGCGATCTGGAGATCGGCTACACGGAGGCCGACATGAAAGAGGGCATGGGCCTGAAGGCCGCCGTGGAGGCGCTGCCCGCGCCCGGCGTGATGCCGGACATCCAGGCCGCGATCGACCACGCCGCGCAGGCCGGCAAGGTGGGCATCGTGGGCTACTGCTGGGGCGGCCTGCTGACCTGGCGCGCGGCCTGCACGCTCAAGGGCCTGAGCGCGGCCGCGCCCTATTACGGCGGCGGCATGACCATGCCCGACGAGGCCGCGCGAAAGCCCCAGGTGCCCGTGATGGCGCACTTCGGCGACCAGGACCACTGGATCCCGCTCGACAGCGTGGAGGCCTTCAAGAAGGCCCAGCCCGGTGCCACCGTGCACGTCTACCACGCCAACCACGGCTTCAACTGCGACCAGCGCGGCTCGTACAACGAAGCGGCCGCCACGCTGGCGCGCGAGCGCACGCTGGCCTTCTTCGCTCAGCACGTGGGCTGACATGGCGCGCCCCCGCCGCGCTTCGCCCGTCCCCCCTCCCGGGGGCGGCACCCGCGGCCCGGCAGCGCCGGTTCCGCGGAGCCGCTGGCTGGGGCTTTTGCTGGCGGGTGTCGTCGGCAGCGCCGCCGCGCAGTACCGCGGTCCCCTGTTCGACGCCCACCTGCACTACAACGTCGAGGCCTGCGGGCACGCCGCCGCGGCCACGACCACGACCGAGTGCCCGCACCCCCTGCCCGACGTGCTGGAGCGCCTGCAGCGCAACGGCGTGCGCGCCATCGTGGCCAATTCGCGCCCCAACGACGGCACGCGCGCGCTGGCCCAGGCGGGCGAGCAGGCGCGTGCCGCTGGCGTGGCCGTGGTGCCCTTCGTGCGGCTCTACCGTGACCGCGCCGACTACAACAACTGGTTCCGCGACCCGAGCATCTTGGACATGGTGAACACCGAGCTGGCGCGCGGCACGCCCGCCGGCCCCTACCGCGGCCTGGGCGAATTCCACCTGTACGACAGCGGCAACGCCGACGGCCCGGTGGCCAGGCAGCTCATGGCCCTGGCCGATCGGAAGGACCTGGCGATCCTGGCCCACGTGGACGACGTGGCGGTGGAAAAGCTCATGGGCCACACGCCCTCCAAGGGGCAGTCGACGCGCCTGATCTGGGCGCACACGGGCATCGGCGGATCGTCCGTGGCGCGCGTGGACGCGCTCTTCGCGCGCTTTCCGCGCTTGCACGGTGAGCTGTCCTACCGCCCCGGCCTCACCTGCGGCGAGGGCACGCTGTGCCCCGAGTGGCGCGCGCTGCTGCTCAAGTACCCCGACCGCTTCCTCATCGGCTCGGACACCTGGGTCAACCAGCGCTGGCTGCAGTACGACGGCCTGATGCAGGGCTACCGCGCCTGGCTCGGCACACTGCCGCCCGAGGTCGCGAAAAAGATCGCCTGGGACAATGGCGCCGCGCTGTTTGGCCTCACCGAACCAAGCCCCCGATGATCCGACTGCACTTCTACCCCAGCACCGCGGCCATGGTGCCGCACATCCTGCTCGAAGAGCTTGGCGTGCCCTACGAGCGCCGGCTCATCGACCGCGAACACGGCGCGCTCGATTCGCCCGCCTACCGCGCGCTCAACCCCAATGGCCTGATCCCCGTGCTGGAGGACGGCGACCTGGTGCTCTACGAAACCGCCGCCATCGGCCTGCACCTCGCCGACACGCACCCCGAGGCGAAGCTGATGCCGGCCCTGGGCACGCGCGAGCGCGCGCAGGCCTACAAATGGCTCATGTGGCTCACCAACACCCTGCAGGCCACGCTCATCGTCTACTTCTACCCGCACCGCTGGGTGAACGAGGCGGGCGGTGCCAGCGAAGCCGAGGTGAAGGCCGTGGCCAAGCGCCGCGTCGGCGCGCTGCTCGACCTGCTCGACGCCGAACTGGCGCGCCACGGCGGCCCCTGGTTCCTGGGCGAGGCCCATTCGCTGCTGGACGCCTACGTCTTCACCCTGTGCCGCTGGACGCGGCACTTCTCGCCCGATTCGCCGGTGCGCCCCGCGCGCGAGCGGCCGCACCTGGGCCCCTACCTGCGGCGCGTGCTGGAGCGCCCGGCGCTGCGCCGCGTGATGGCCAATGAGGGCCTGGCCGAGCCCTACGTCTGAACCTCAGCGGCCCGAGGAGCGCAGGTAGCGCTTGCGCCAGAAGTAGACACTGAGCGCCACGGCCACGAAGGCCATCGAGCCCATGGCCCACCAGAAGCCCGTGCGTTCGTGAACGAAGGGGATGAACTCGAAGTTCATGCCGAAGATGCCGGCGATGAGGTTCAGCGGCAGGAATACCGCGGTGAGCGCGGTGAGCGTGCGCATGATGTCGTTGGTGCGGTTGCTCTGCGCCGAGAAGTGCATCTGCACGGCGGTCTCGGCGTTCTGCTCCAGCCGGCGCACGTGGTGCACCACGCGCTCGATGTGCTCCAGCACGTCGCGGCTGCGCACCTTGAGCAGCTCCAGCCCGCGCTGCCCGCCGATGGCGTCCAGGGGCTCCCAGTCCTCCAGCGCCTCGATCCAGTCCTGGATGGCGCTGCGCTGGTCCTCGCAGATTTCGTCGAGCTGGTGCAGCGAGATGCGCGCGTCCAGCAACGAGTTCCAGTTGGTGAAGCGGGTCTTGGGCTGCAGCAGCTCGGACTGCCAGTGGTCGAGCTGGCGCGTGAGTTCGCGCCGCAGGTCCAGGTAGCCGTCCACCATCTGGTTGACGATGCGCAGCATCAGGTCGGCCGGGCTGGTGGGCAGGCCGGCACCGGCGGCGCGCGGCGCCACGCCGGCGCTGGCCAGCAGCCGCGCCGAGTACTGGTCGAGCACGCCGCAGCCGGCCGGGTGCACGGTCACCAGCACGCGGTCGAACACCGCGAAGCCCACGGGGCTGGTGTCGATGCGCCGCAGCACCGGCGGGCCGCTGCGCTT
Source organism: Hydrogenophaga borbori (assembly GCF_003417535.1). Classification (GTDB taxonomy): domain Bacteria; phylum Pseudomonadota; class Gammaproteobacteria; order Burkholderiales; family Burkholderiaceae_C; genus Hydrogenophaga; species Hydrogenophaga borbori. The sequence continues at coordinate 42,790 of NZ_QVLS01000006.1, read as the reverse complement.
GACGGGTTCGGTGAGCACCGCGCCGGGCTGCGACATGTCGGTCTCGGCCTGTCCCGCGGCCAGGCGGCGGAACACCAGGATGTCGTATTGCGAGGTGTAGTCGTAGTGCGAGGGCAGCTGGTTGTTGAGCAGGTCGCTCACGTGCAGGTCCACCAGCGTGGTGCCGCACATCACCTGCAGCGCGGCCTGCACGTGGCCGTGCTCCAGCTCGAATTCGCGCCGGCCGCAGGCCACCCAGAGGAAGCCGCGCGCGGGCAGCAGCATGGGCAGCCCGGCGGTTTCGCTCACCGACCCGGGCTGCACGTGAAAGACCCGCATCGCCCGGTCCGCTTCAGCCGCGCAGCAGCCGCGCGGCGTCGCGCGCGAAGTAGGTCAGCACGCCGTCGGCGCCGGCGCGCTTGAAGGCGAGCAGGCTTTCCATCATCACGGCGTCGTGGTCCAGCCAGCCGTTCTGCGCGGCGGCCTTGAGCATGGCGTACTCGCCGCTCACCTGGTAGACGAAGGTCGGCATGGCGAACCCGTCCTTCACGCGGCGCACGATGTCCAGGTAGGGCATGCCGGGCTTGACCATCACCATGTCGGCGCCCTCGGCGATGTCCATCGCCACCTCGCGCAGGGCCTCGTCGCTGTTGCCCGGGTCCATCTGGTAGACCTTCTTGTCGGCCTTGCCCAGGTTGGCGGCCGAGCCCACGGCGTCGCGGAACGGACCGTAGAAGGCGCTGGCGTACTTCGCGCTGTAGGCCATGATGCGCGTGTGGATGCGGCCGTCGGCCTCCAGCGCCTGGCGGATGGCACCGATGCGCCCGTCCATCATGTCGCTGGGCGCCACGATGTCCACGCCCGCGGCCGCCTGCGTCAGCGCCTGGCGCACCAGGATGGCCACGGTCTCGTCGTTGATGATGTAGTTCGCCTCGTCGAGCACGCCGTCCTGGCCGTGGCTGGTGTACGGGTCCAGGGCCACGTCGGTCATCACGCCGAGTTCGGGGAAGCGCTGCTTGAGCGCGCGCACCACGCGTGGCACCAGGCCGTCGGGGTTGGTCGCCTCCTGGCCGTCGGGCGTTTTCAGCGCCGGGTCGATCACCGGGAACAGCGCCAGCGCCGGAATGCCCAGCTTCACGCAGTCCTCGGCCACGGGCAGCAGCAGGTCCAGGCTGAGGCGCTCGACGCCCGGCATGGAGGCCACGGCCTCGCGCCGGTTCGCGCCGTCGAGCACGAACACGGGGTAGATCAGGTCGGACGGGTGCAGGCGGTGCTCGCGCACCAGCTCACGCGTGAAGGTGTCGCGGCGCAGGCGGCGTGGCCGGGCGGCGGGGAAAGGGGCGGGATTCTGCATGAGGGCTATTGTGGCAAACGGCCCATGGCCCCGACGCGGGGGCGCCCGGCGTGCCGCTTTCCACGGAAAAGCGAGCTTTTCGACTACACGGGGGAGTACACCCCCTTCAACATGGTGCAAATTTCGTACATGGCCCGATGTGAGGGCTTCCAGGGCGCTCCCGGAGCCCCCGTCCCACCTTCCAGCGGATCACCGACGTGTTGAAACAAACCATGGCCACTCCGAAGAAAAACCAGCCCGAGGCGGCGGGCACTGCGGGCCAGCAGCAGGCCGACGAACCCTGGTCCCTGGCCCAGCAGTGCGGGGCCTTGCTCGGTTCCGCGGCGGGGCAGATCAGCGACGCGCTGCAGGCGCTGCAGAGCGGCGTCGACCGGCTCCAGGCGCAGGGCCGCCTCGACAAGCAGGAGCAGTGGGCGCTGAGCGTGCCGCTGGAGCGGATCAAGCGGCTGACGGTGGTGATGCAGCAGCTGCAGCGCTTCCACGCGGGGCACATCCGCCAGTCGCACGAGCGGCTCGACCTGGCCGAGCTGGCCGAGGCCTGCCTGCAGGAGCGCCGCAAGGAGTTCGCGCTGATCGGCGTGGACATGCGGCGCAAGCTCAGGCCTGTGGAGGTGCTGATCGATCCCACCGTCACCCACGCCTTTTTCAACGCCCTGGTCGACTGGGCCCTGCCGCTGGGCCGCCGCATCGACGTGCGTGTGGACGTGAACGACTGGCCGCCGCACGCGCGGCTGCAGGTGCGCGTGCATGGCGAGGAATCGCCTTCGTCCCGCACGCCCGAACTCGACAACATCGACTGGGCGCTGGTGCGCCAGATCGCCGCCTCCGTCGGCGGCATCGAACTGCAGCGGCGGGTGACGCCCGAGGGCATCACCGCCGTCGCGATGTTCCAGCGCACGGTGCAGGCCATCGACGGGATGTCGGCCATCGACATCAGCGAAGACCCGTCCTCGGCCTTCAAGACGCTGCAGAACATCTATGCCCTGGTGGTGTCGCCGTCGCTGCAGATCCGCGCCGACGTGCGCGAGGCGCTGCGCGAGATCGGCGTGAACGCCGACAGCGTGGTCGACCTCGACCAGGCCCGCGAGGTGGCGGCGCACCGCATGCCGGGCATCGTGGTCATCGATTCCACGCTCAAGGGCCCGGCCTTCGAGCAGTTCCGCCGCGGGCTGCTGCGCGAGGCCATGGACATGCCCTTCGTCGAGATTTCCTCGGACGACACGTCGTTCGACATGTCGGGCTTCGGCGAGTTCTCCATGGCCAAGGTGGGCCGGGGCAACATCCGCGAGTCCCTGGGCACGGCGGTGATGTTCGAACTCGCGAAAACGATTTAAGCGGTTGATGCGCGGCCACCAAGGGCCGCCAAAGAGAAGGGCGCCCCAACGGCGCCCTTCTCGCCTTCTGGCGGTGCCCGCCGTCAGGCCGCGGCCTTCACCTTCAGGCGCCAGGCGTGCAGCAGCGGCTCGGTGTAGCCGCTGGGCTGCTCCTTACCCTTGAACACCAGGTCAAGCGCGGCCTGGTAGGCCTTGCTGGTCTTGGCGCGACCGGCCATGGGCTGGTAGAGCTTGTCGCCCGCGTTCTGCTTGTCCACCTTGGCGGCCATGCGCTCGAAGGTCTCGCGCACCTGTTTCTCGGTGACCACGCCATGGTGCAGCCAGTTGGCGATGTGCTGGCTGCTGATGCGCAGCGTGGCGCGGTCTTCCATCAGGCCCACGTCGTTGATGTCGGGCACCTTGGAGCAGCCCACGCCCTGGTCGACCCAGCGCACCACGTAGCCCAGGATGCCCTGCGCGTTGTTGTCCAGCTCCTGCTGTTTCTCGGCCGCGCTCCAGTTCGGGTTGGCGCTCACAGGCACGGTGAGCAGGCCGGTGAGCAGGGTGTCGCGCTCCTTGTCGGCGTCGATCTTTTCCAGGTCCTTCTGCACCTCGCTCACCAGCACCTGGTGGTAGTGCATGGCGTGCAGCGTGGCGCCGGTGGGGCTGGGCACCCAGGCGGTGTTGGCGCCGGCCTTGGGGTGGGCGATCTTCTGTTCCAGCATGGCCTTCATGAGGTCGGGCATGGCCCACATACCCTTGCCGATCTGTGCCTTGCCGCGCAGGCCGCAGGCCAGGCCCACCAGCACGTTGTTGCGCTCATAGGCCTGGATCCAGGCGCTGGCCTTCATGTCGCCCTTGCGCACCATGGGGCCGGCCAGCATGGCGGTGTGCATCTCGTCGCCGGTGCGGTCGAGGAAGCCGGTGTTGATGAAGGCCACGCGGCTGGGCGCGGCGGCGATGCAGGCCTTCAGGTTGACCGAGGTGCGGCGCTCCTCGTCCATGATGCCCAGCTTGACCGTGCTGGCCGCCAGGCCCAGCAGCTGTTCGACGCGGCCGAACAGTTCGTCGGCGAAGGCCACTTCGCGCGGGCCGTGCATCTTGGGCTTGACGATGTAGACCGAGCCCTTGCGGGAGTTGCGCAGGGGGTGCTTCTTGTCCTTCTTCAGGTCGTGCACCGCGATGGCGGTGGTGATCACCGCGTCCATGATGCCCTCGGGGATCTCCTGGCCCTCGGGGCCCCACAGAATGGCGGGGTTGGTCATCAGGTGGCCCACGTTGCGCACGAAGAGCAGCGAGCGGCCGTGCAGGCGCACCGCTTTCTTGCCTTTGGGCGCCGTGTACTCGCGGTCGCCGTTGAGGCCGCGGGTCAGCGTCTGGCCGCCCTTGTCGAAGGTTTCGGTCAGCGTGCCCTTGAGGATGCCCAGCCAGTTGCGGTAGGCCAGCAGCTTGTCCTCGGCGTCCACGGCGGCCACGGAGTCTTCCAGGTCGAGGATGGTGGACAGCGCGGCCTCGACCACGAGGTCGCTCACGCCCGCCGGGTCGGTCTTGCCGATCGCGCTGTCGGGGCGGACCTGGATTTCCAGGTGCAGGCCGTTGTGCACCAGCAGGATCGCCGACGGCTTCTTGGCGTCGCCCTGGTAACCCACGAACTGCTGCGGGTCGGCCAGCTTGCTGGTGCCGCCGCCGGCCAGCGAGACCACCAGTTCACCGTCCTTCACGCGGTAGCCCGTGGAGCCCACGTGCGAGCCCTTCTTCAGCGGGCAGGTGCGGTCCAGCACGTGGCGCGCCCATTCGATGACCTTGGCGCCGCGCTTGGGGTTGTAGCGCGTGCCTTTCTCGCAGCCGCCGTCCTCGGCGATCACGTCGGTGCCGTAGAGCGCGTCGTACAGCGAGCCCCAGCGCGCGTTGGCGGCGTTGAGCGCGTAGCGCGCGTTCAGGATGGGCACCACCAGCTGGGGGCCCGCCTGCACGGCCAGCTCGTCGTCCACGTTCTTGGTGCTCGCCTTCACCTTGCCGGGGTCGGGCACGAGGTAGCCGATGGTTTCGAGGAACTTGCGGTAGGCCGCCATGTCGCGCACCGGGCCGGGGTTGGCGCTGTGCCAGGTGTCCAGCTCGGCCTGCAGGCGGTCGCGCTCGGCCAGCAGGGCGGCGTTCTTGGGCGCCAGGCCGCGCACCAGGGTGTCAAAGCCCTGCCAGAAGGCGGCGGGTTCGGTGCCGGTGCCGGGCAGCACCTCCTCGTTGATGAACTGGTACAGCGCGGTGTCGACCTGCAGGCTGTGGATCTGGGTGCGTTGGGTCATGCAAGGGCTCCGGAAGAAAAAGGCGAAAGGGTGGGTGTCAGAAGAAGTCGAGCACCGCGCGCAGGTGGGTGCCGGTCGCGGTGGGCTGGGTGTCGAGCTGTTCGAAGGGCAGGTTGGCGCGGTTCACCCAGAGGGTCTGGTAGCCGAACCAGGTGGCGCCCAGCGCGTCCCAGGCGTTGCTGCTCACGAAGACGATCTGCCCGCGCGGCAGGCCGGTGGCCTGCTCGCCCAGGGCGTAAAGGGTGGGCGAGACCTTGTAGGCGCGCGCCGCGTCGGCGCTGATGACGTGGTCGAGCAGGCCATCGAGTCCGGCGCTGCGCAGGGCGATGCCCAGCATCTCGGGGTCGCCATTGGACAGGATGCCGGTGGTCACGCCCTGCGCGCGCAGGGCCTGCAGCACCTCGCGGTTCTCGGGAAAGGACGAGAGGTGGCGGTACTGGTTCATCAGGCTGGCGGCCGCCTCGGCGTAGTCGTCCCAGCGCTCGGCGGCCTGCGGCACCAGGGCCTGGATGGCGTAGCGCAGCGCGCGCTCGGTCAGTTCCCAGAAGGGCCGGTAGCGGGCCGGGTCGCCGCTCATGGTGACCAGGCGCGAATAGTCCAGCTGGCGCTCGCGCCAGAGCACGGCCAGGCGCGCCCCCCGGCCGGGGAACAGCTGCTCCGCGCGCAGGCCCACGCTGTACACGTCGAACAGCGTGCCGTAGGCGTCGAAGAGCACGGCGCGGGGTTTGGCCATGGGAAGGCACTGTATTGCAAACATCGGCGCGCATTGAGACGCTCGCGCGCCATGGATCCATGACTTTTTTGTGTGTAATCTGCGCCTGTTTGCCCAGGAGACCCGATTGAGCCCCGATACCCCCACCACCCCGCCCCTGCCGCTCGCCGGCATCCGCGTCGCCGAGTTCTCGCACATGGTGATGGGCCCCATGTGCGGCATGGTGCTGGCCGACCTGGGCGCGGAGGTGATCAAGGTGGAGCCGCCGGCGGGCGACAACACGCGCCGCCTGCTGGGCTCGGGCGCCGGATTCTTCCCGCTGTTCAACCGCAACAAGAAGAGCCTGGTGCTGGACCTGCAGACCGAGGAGGGCCGCGAGGCCGCGCTGCGCCTGGTGGCCACGGCCGACGTGCTGGTGGAGAACTTCAAGCCCGAGACCATGCGCAAGCTGGGTCTGGACCATGAGAGCCTGAGGGCGCGCTTCCCGCGCCTGATCCACGTCAGCCACAAGGGCTTCCTGCCCGGGCCCTATGACCACCGCACCGCGCTCGACGAGGTGGTGCAGATGATGGGCGGCCTGGCCTACATGACCGGGCGCCCCGGCGACCCGCTGCGCGCGGGCAGCAGCGTCAACGACATCATGGGCGGCATGTTCGGCGCCATCGGCGTGCTGGCCGCGCTGCGCGAGCGCGAGCGCAGCGGGCGCGGCCAGGCGGTGCAGAGCGCGCTGTTCGAGAACAACATCTTCCTGGTGGCCCAGCACATGCTGCAGTACGCGGTGACGGGCGTGGCCGCCAACCCCATGCCGCAGCGCATCTCGCCCTGGGGCATCTACGACGTGTTCACCGCGGCCGGGGGCGAGCAGATCTTCCTGGCGGTGGTGAGCGACACCCAGTGGGCCATCTTCTGCAGCGCCATGGGCTGGGCCGACTGGCGGGACGACGCTCGGCTGCGGACCAACAACGACCGCGTGCGCGCGCGCGACTGGCTCATCCCCGAGCTGCGCGCGCGCGTGGCCGAGCGCCCGGCGGCCGAACTGGCCGAGCTGTTCGAGCGCCACGGCCTGCCTTTCGCGCCCATCGCCAAGCCGCACGAGCTGCTGGACGACCCGCACCTGCGGGCCACCGGCGGCCTGGCGCCCATCACCCTGCCGGACGGCGAGCGCGCCGGCCAGTCCGTGATGACCGTGCCGTTGCCTTTCACGCTGGGCGAGCAGCGGTTGCCGGTGCGCAGCCCGCCGCGCCTGGGCGCCGACAGCGCCGAGGTGCTGCGCGCTCTGGGTTACGACGCGGCAAGCGCGGAGCGCCTGTCGCGCACCACGACAAAAGGCTGAGGGCCGTGGACAAGCTCAAGCAGCTCGAAACCTTCGTCTCGGTGGCCACGCGCGGCAGCCTCACGGCGGCGGCGCGCGCCGAGTCGGTGGCGCCGGCCATCATCGGCCGCCGGCTCGACGCGCTCGAGTCGCGCCTGGGCGTGAAGCTGCTGGTGCGCACCACGCGGCGCATCTCGCTCACGCACGAAGGCAGCGCCTTCCTGGAGGACTGCCAGCGCCTCTTGACCGACCTGTCGAACGCCGAGGCGAGCGTGAGCGCGGGTGGCGTGAAGGCCAGCGGGCACCTGCGCATCACCGCGCCGGCGGGCTTCGGCCGGCGCCACGTGGCGCCGCTGGTGCCGCGCTTTCGCGACCTGCACCCGGAGGTGACGGTCTCGCTCAACCTGTCCGACCGCGTGGTGGACGTGGCCGGCGAAGGCTACGACTGCGCGGTGCGCGTGGGCGATCTGCCGGACTCGTCGCTGGTGAGCGTGCGCCTGGCCGACAACCGCCGCCTCTGCGTGGCCGCGCCGGCCTACCTGCAGCGGCGCGGCACGCCCGAGACCCCGGCCGACCTGGCGCGGCACGACTGCCTCACCCTGTCCAGCGACGCCTCGCAGACGCGCGGCTGGGCCTTCTCGCAGCCGGCCGAGGGCGGCGGGGACGGGCGCGAGATCCACTACCTGCGCCCCGGCGGCCCCATGGACTGCAGCGACGGCCAGGTGTTGCACGAGTGGTGCCTGGCGGGCCAGGGCATTGCCTGGCGCAGCACCTGGGAGGTGGAGGCCGATGTGGCGGCGGGCCGCCTGGTGCGCGTGCTCGACGACTTCGCCGCACCGCCCAACGGCATCTACGCGCTGTTCCCGCAGCGCAAGCACCTGGCGCTGCGCGTGCGGTTGTGGATCGACTACCTCAAGCACGAGTACGGGCGGGGGGAGTACTGGGCGGGGCGCTGAGCGCGGCGGCCAGCAGGGCTTCGCCGCGTCCGGCCATGCCCAGGCCTTCGCCTTCGCCCGTGCACACGCACGACCAGCCGTTGTAGGCCGTCCCGCCCTCGCGCCCGCAGGCGTTCGCGTAGGCGATCGCCAGACCGAAGCGCCGGGCCGCCTCGGGCAGGCGGGTCTGTTGCACGGCGTCGTAGCCGACCATGTTGGCCGTGGGCACCAGCGCCGCGCGCGCGCCCGCGGCGGCGAGCTGGCGCAGCGGTTCGTCGTGCTCCACGTCGAAGCAGATCAGCAGGCCCAGGCGCCAGCCGCGCCAGTCGAACCACGCGGGCGGCGCGCCGCCGGGCATGAAGCGCTGGGCGTCGCCGTCACCGAACAGGTGGATCTTGCGGTGCACCGCGAGCGGCGCGCCGGTGCCGTCGATCGCGACGGCGCTGTTGAAGGGGCGTGCGCCGCCGCTTGCCTCGGGCCAGCCGGTGACGATGCCCAGGCCATGGCGCCGCGCCAGGTCGCGCACCGCCCGCAGCAGCGGGCCGTCGGCCGGTTCGGCGAGCGCGCACAGGCGCGCGGGATCGATCAGGTAGCCGGTGAGGAACATTTCGGGCGTGATGAGCCAGTGCGCGCCCAGGGCGGCGGCTTCGCCCGCGGTGGCGTCGAGCCGCTGGAGCGCTTCGTCGCTGTCGCGGGGGTGCGGCGTCTGCCAGAGTGCCAGGCGCAGCGGTTCCATCGCCTCAGTCCCCCAGCGCCACCGGCCCGATGCCCGGCCAGGCCTCGCAAGGCCCGGGGTTGTCGGCGTGGCAGGCGCCGCCCAGGTGGCGCACCATGCCCGCCACCGCGTTCAGCGCGGTCTGCACGGCACCCTCCACCCAGGCCGGCGTGAAGGACACGTCGTCGCCGGCCAGGAAGAGGCCGCGCTCGGCCTCGGGCAGGGCTTCCTGCATGAAGTGACCAACCATGCGGTGGTTGTAGCGGTAGTGGCCCGGCAGCGCGCCTTTGAAGGCGCCCAGGAAGTAGGGGTCGGCCTCCCAGGAGACGCTGATCGGGTCGCCGATCACGTGGCTGGCGATGTCCACGTCGGGGTAGATCTGCTTCAGCGCCGACAGCGCCAGCTGCACGCGCCGGGCGGTCGGGTGCGGCAGCATCTTGAGCGCGTCGCTCATCCAGGCGTAGCTCAGGCAGATCACGCCGGGCTTGTCCGGGCCGTTGTCGAACAGGTAGGTGCCGCGCGTGAGCCGGTCGGTGAGCGTCATGCCCATCACCGGCCAGCCGTCGGCGCGCAGGTCGTTCCAGAACGGCCGGTCCACCATGACGAAGGTCTTGGACGACTGCATGTAGCGCGTGCGGTCCAGCGCCATCCAGAGCTTGTGCGAGAGCAGCGACTCCTCCACCGCGATCTGCGTGGTGAGCAGCCAGCTCTGGCAGGTCACCAGCACGGCCGGGTAGCGGCGCGTAGTGCCGAGCACGTCGGTGACGGCGATCTGTCCGTGCGGCGCGCGCGCGATGGCTGCCACGCCCGGGCGCGGCGCGCCGCCGTGCAGCTGCGCGAGCGAGGTGCCGGCCCCCCAGTGCCGCAGTTCGCGGGCCGCCGGCGCGCGCAGCCACAGGCCCTGCGGCACCTGCTGCACGCCGCCCACCACCAGGTGCTGGTCCTCGTCGCAGCCGGTGAGCACCACGCGCAGGATCTCCAGCATGGAGTTGGGGAAGTCCGAGTCCCAGCCGCCGGTGCCGAAGCCCACCTGGCCGAAGACCTCGCGGTGGTGGAAGGACAGCTGCTGGAAGGCGCTGGACTGGGCGACGAAGTCGTAGAAGGTGCGGTCGTCCCAGCGCGGCACCAGGGCGTCCCACAGGGCCTTGAGGCGCGGCACGTCGCGCTCGCGCAGGGCGTCCTGCAGGCCGGTGAAGCCGGCGCCTTCTTCCAGCGCGTCGGTCCAGGCCCGGGCCACCTCGGCGAACAGTGGCGGCAGGTCGGCCAGGCGGCGCGCGCGGTGCGTGCGGCCTTCGAGGTCGATCACCGTGCAGCCGGCGGCCGGTGTGAGCGGGTTGGGGAAGGGCGCGGTGGCCAGGCCGAGTTGGTCCACGTAGTGGAAGAAGGCCGTGCCCGAGCGCGGAAAGCGCATGCCGCCGAGTTCGGCCACCACGCCCTGGCCGCCCTCGAAGGCCTGGGAGCGCAGCCGACCGCCCAGTCGCGAGGCCTCGTACACCACGGGCTTGAGGCCCAGCTTCATCAGCTCGTGCGCAGCCGTCAGGCCGGCCATGCCGGCGCCGACGATGGCCACCTCGCTGCCCAGCCGCTCGCGCGGCAGCACGCCCAGGCCCGCGGGATGGCCCAGCCAGTCGTCGTAGGCGAAGGGGAAGTCGGGGCCGAAGACGGTGACGGGTTTCTTCGATGGCATGGTGTTCAGAACAGCGAGGCCAGCAGCCAGGCGGCCGTGCCCCACATCATGAGCGCCACCAGGCCATCCAGCACGCGCCAGATGTGCAGGGAGTTGAGCCGGCGGCCGGCCCAGAAGGCGGCCGCGCCCAGGGCGGTGAACCAGATCAGCGAACCCGTGGCGGCGCCCAGGCCGAAGACCTCGCTCGCCGGGCCGTAGGCCAGCGAGGCGGTGCCGATCAGCACGGCGGTGTCCAGCCAGGCGTGCGGGTTGAGCCAGGAAAAGGCCAGGGCCGAGAACACCGCCTGGCGGCGCGTGGTGGGCGGTGGCGCCAGCGGCTGGCCCTCCAGCGTGCGCGCCAGCGGCGAGCGAAAGCGCTGGAAGGCCTGCCAGCCGTAGACCGCCAGGAACAGCACGCCCGCGCCGATCAGCGCGCCCTGCAGCTTGTCCGACAGGCCGCCGAGCTGGGCCAGGCCCAGCACGCCCAGGGCGATGAGCGCGATGTCGGACAGGGCGCACAGGGCCACCGTCAGCCACAGGTGCTGGCGCTGCAGGCCCATGCGCAGCACGTGCGCGTTCTGCGGGCCGATGGCCATGATCAGCGACAGGCTCAGCACCATGCCGGCGGAGAAAACGGGAAAGCTCAGGGTCATGGACGTCTCGGGTGAGGGTGACAGCGGGGCGCATGGTGCCGCAAAGCCGGTTGGTGTTTAATCAAGTTGATTCGAAATCCAATCACTCAAATTCGGTTTAAGCGATGCTCGACCCCCGCCCACTGGAAGCCCTGGCCGCCGTGGTGGAGCACGGCGGCTTCGGTCCGGCCGCGCGCGCGCTCCAGCTCACGCTGGCGGCGGTGTCGCTGCGCATCAAGTCGCTGGAAGACCAGCTCGGCCAGCGGCTGCTGGTGCGCGGCAAGCGCGTGCGCGCCACGCCGGCCGGCCAGGCCCTGCTGGGCCACGTGAAGCAGGTGCGGCTGATGGAGGCCGACCTGCTGGCCGGCCTGGTGGGGGGCGAGGCGCGCGCGGGCGAGCGCTGGCAGAGCCTGTCGGTGGCGATCAACGCCGACTCGGTGTCGAGCTGGTTCCTGCCCGCCGTGGCGCCGCTGCTGGCGCGCCAGCGCCTGCTGCTGGAGGTGGTGATCGACGACCAGGACCACACCCACGACGCCCTCAAGCGCGGCGACGTGGTGGGCTGCGTGACCACCCGCGCCGACGCCATGCGCGGCTGCGTGGCCGAGCCCCTGGGCGTGATGCGCTACCACTGCGTGGCCACGCCCGCCGTGGTGCAGCGCTGCCGCACGCCGCGCGGCGCGGTCTCGCCGCACCGGCTGCTGGCCCAGCCGGCCGTCATCTTCAACCGCAAGGACGCGCTGCAGGACGCCTTCCTGGAGCAGCACATCGGCCTGCGCCAGCCGGCCTACCCGCGCCACTACGTGCCCGCGGTGGAGGCGTTCGAAACCGCCATCGAACTGGGCATGGGCTGGGGCATGGTGCCCGAGCAGCACCTGCCCAAGCACCCGGCCCTGACCGAACTGCTGCCCGGCGCCACGGTGGATGTGGCCCTGTACTGGCAGCACTGGACGCACGAACCGCCGTCGGCCCAGCGGCTCACGGCGGCGGTGAAGGCGGCCGCGCGCGAGCGCCTGGCCCCGCTGGCGGGTCCCGCGGGCCCGGCCCGGGCCGCCACCTAAAATCGCGCGATGCTCCAGATCCAACAAGACCTGCTCTCGGCCCTGCGCGACGAGCTGGACAAGCTCAGCCCCGGCGCGGGCGAGAAGGCCGCCTTCGAGTCGCCCAAGGTGGCGGCCCATGGCGATTTCGCGGTCACCGCGGCCATGCAGCTGGCCAAGCCGCTCAAGCTCAACCCGCGCGCCGTGGGCGAGCAGCTGCGCGCGGCCCTGCTGGCCCAGCCGGTGGTCCAGCGCTGGGTCGAGGCGATCGAGATCGCCGGCCCGGGCTTCATCAACATCCGCTTGAAACCCGAGGCCAAGCAGCAGGTGGTGCGCGAGGTGCTGTCGGCGGGCGAGGGCTTCGGCCGCCAGCCGGCCAACGGCCAGCGCCTGATGGTCGAGTTCGTCTCGGCCAACCCCACTGGCCCGCTGCACGTGGGCCACGGCCGCCAGGCCGCGCTGGGCGACGCCATCTGCAACCTGTACCAGACCCAGGGCTGGGACGTGCACCGCGAGTTCTATTACAACGACGCGGGCGTGCAGATCAACACCCTGGCCACGTCCACGCAGCTGCGCGCCCAGGGCGTGAAGCCCGGCGACGCCGGCTGGCCCGAGTCGGCCTACAACGGCGACTACATCCAGGACATCGCCAACGATTTCCTGGCGAAACGGACCGTGACGGCCGACGACCGCGCCTTCACCGCCAGTGGCGACGTGCAAGACCTCGACGGCATCCGCCAGTTCGCCGTCGCCTACCTGCGCCACGAGCAGGACCTCGACCTGCAGGCCTTCGCGGTCAAGTTCGACCACTACTACCTCGAGTCCAGCCTGTACACCAGCGGGCGCGTGGAGGCCGCGGTGAACCGGCTGGTCGCCAACGGCAAGACCTACGAGCAGGACGGCGCGCTGTGGCTGCGCAGCACCGACTACGGCGACGACAAGGACCGCGTGATGCGCAAGTCCGACGGCTCGTACACCTACTTCGTGCCCGACGTGGCCTACCACATCGCCAAGTGGGAGCGCGGCTTCAGCAAGGTCATCAACATCCAGGGCACCGATCACCACGGCACCATCGCGCGCGTGCGCGCCGGGCTGCAGGCGGCCGACGTGGGCATTCCCGCCGGCTACCCCGACTACGTGCTGCACACCATGGTGCGCGTGGTGCGCGGCGGCCAGGAGGTGAAGATCAGCAAGCGCGCGGGCAGCTACGTCACGCTGCGCGACCTGATCGAATGGACCAGCAAGGACGCGGTGCGCTTCTTCCTGCTGAGCCGCAAGCCCGACACCGAATACACCTTCGACGTCGACCTGGCCGTGCAGCAGAACAACGACAACCCGGTCTACTACGTGCAGTACGCGCACGCGCGCATCTGCTCGGTGCTGGCGGGCTGGGGCGGCGACGCCGCCACGCTGTCCGGTGCCGACCTGTCGCCGCTGGACACCCCGGCCGCGCAGGCGCTGATGCGCCAGATCGCCAAGTACCCCGAGATGCTCAGCGCCGCCGCGCGCGACTTCGCGCCGCACGACGTCACCTTCTACCTGCGCGAGCTTGCCGCGAGTTACCACAGTTACTACGACGCCGAACGCATCCTGGTCGAAGATGAAGCGGTCAAGCTCGCCCGCCTGGCGCTCGTCGCCGCCACCCGGCAGGTGCTGCACAATGGCCTGGCCGTGCTGGGCGTGAGCGCGCCGCAGAAGATGTAAGAGCCACCATGAGCAAAAAATCCTCTTCCACCAAGTCGTCCCGCAGCAGCCTGGGCGGCACGCTGGTGGGCTTCATCGTCGGCCTGCTGGTCGGCCTGGCCGCGGCGCTGGCCGTGGCGGTCTACGTGACCCGCGTGCCCGTGCCCTTCGTCGACCGTGGTCTGTCGCGCAGCGCCGAGGACGACGCCAAGGAAGCCGAGCGCAACAAGGGCTGGAACCCCAACCGGTCCGTCGGCGGCATGCCCGCCCCGGCGACCCCCGCGCCCGGCAGCGAAGGTGCCATCACCGCGCCGGGCACCGCCGGCACCCTGCCGCCCGCCGGCGCCCCCGCGCCCTCGGCCGACCCGCTGGGTGACCTGGCCCGTTCGCGCACGGAGCAGCAGGCCCCGGCGGCCGCGCCGGCCAAGCCCGGTGCGGCGCCCGCCGAAGCCCCCGCGCCCGGCGCCGACCCCTACACCTATTTCGTGCAGGCCGGCGCCTTCCGCAACGCGCCCGACGCCGAGGCCCAGCGCGCGCGCCTGGCCATGCTGGGCATCGCCGCCACGGTGGACGAGCGCGAGAACGCCGGCCGCACCCTGTACCGGGTGCGCGTGGGCCCCTTTGCCCAGAAGGCCCTGGCCGACCTGACGATCGAGCAGTTGCAGGTCAACGGCGTCGAGTCGGCCCTGGTGCGCGTGCAGCGCTGACCCGCGCCGGGCGCGCGGGAACTTCCCGTGCCCGGCCAGGCCCCAAACGCTGGTTCATACCCCTTGGAGTGCCATCCCATGCTTCGTCGCGATTTCGCCCTGTCCCTGCTCGCCACCGGCGCGGCGCTGCCGGCCCTGGCCCAGCGGGTCGCCCCGAAAGAGGGCACCGAGTACCTGCGCCTGGGCAAGCCCGTGCCCGTCGAGGCGCCGGCCGGCAAGGTGGAGGTGGTGGAGTTCTTCGCCTACTCCTGCATCCATTGCTTCAACTTCGAGCCGCTGCTGCAGGACTGGGAGAAGCGCAGGCCCGAGGGCGCGGTGCTGCGCCGCGTGCCGGTGGCCTTCAGTCCGGCCTTCGTGCCCATGCAGCGCCTCTACTACACGCTGGAGGCCATGAACCTGGTGGAGCGCCTGCACGCCGAGGTGTTCAAGGCCATCCATGTGGAGCGGCTGCCGCTGACCACGCCGGCGCCGATCACCGACTGGGTGGTCAAGCAGGGCGTGGACCGGGCGAAGTTCTCCGAGATCTTCAACCACGCCGACACGCAGAAGAAGGCCGAACGCGCGGCAGCGCTGCAGGACGCCTACGGTGTCGAGGGCACGCCAGCGCTGGGCGTCGCCGGCCGCTACTACGTTCCCGGCCAGGGGCCCAAGACGCTGACCATCGCCAACTGGCTGATCATGGAAGCGCGCAAAGCGTGATGCACCCCCGCCGCGCTTCGCGCGGCCCCTGAGGGGAGGGCCTGCGGCCCCACACTGCGGGCTCGGCGCTGTCTCTGGCGGGCACCTGGCAAGACCGGGGCATGTGGGTGTTTAGAATGCATGCAAGTTTCGTGCCCTTGACATGCCACACGCCCTTCCTCCTTTGCACCGCCTCACCCTTGGCCTGCTGACCGCCTGCGCCTTGGCGGGGGCCGCCCAGGCCGAGCAGGCCGACCGGCTCAAGCCCATGAACGCCGAGTCGGACAACCTGCGCTACGACGACGCGCGCCAGCTCAGCATCTTCACCGGCAACGTGGTCATCACCAAGGGCACCATCGTGATCCGCGGCGCCCAGGTCGAGGTGCGGCAGGACGCGCAGGGCAACCAGTTCGGCGTCGTGTTGGGCAGCCCGGGCTACTTCAAGCAAAAGCGAGAAGGCCTCAACGAGTTCATCGAAGGTGAGGCCAAGCGCATCGAGTACGACAGCAGCGCCGACAAGGTGCGCTTCATCGGCGACGCCGTGCTGCGCCGCTACCTGGGCACCCAGCTCAACGACGAGACGCGCGGTAGCGTGATCGTCTACGACAACCGCAGCGAGGTGTTCACCGTCGAGAGCAGCCCGGCCGGCGCCACGCCCGGCAATCCATCGGGCCGTGTGCGCGCCACGCTCACGCCGGTGCCGCGCGAAGGCCAGCCCGCCCCGGCGCCCGCGCCCGCCCCCACGCCGCTGCGCCCGTCGGGCGAGCTCGGCGGAGGACGCCCGTGAGCGCGAGCGAGTCGCCCTCGACCAGCTTTCCCGACACCCAGCTGCTGACCACCAGCCGGCTGGAGGCCACGGGGCTGAAGAAGTCCTACGGCAGCCGCCTGGTGGTCAAGGACGTTTCGCTCGCCGTGGACAAGGGCGAGGTGGTGGGTCTGCTGGGCCCCAACGGCGCCGGCAAGACGACCTCCTTCTACATGATCGTCGGCCTGCTGCGCGCCGACGGCGGGCAGATCCTGCTCGACAACCAGTCCATCGAGCGCCTGCCCATCCACCGCCGCGCGCGCCTGGGCCTGGGCTACCTGCCGCAGGAGGCCTCCATCTTTCGCAAGCTCAGCGTGGCGCAGAACGTGCGCGCCGTGCTGGAGCTGCAGGTGGACGCGCGCGGCCGTCCGCTGAGCGCCGCCGCCATCGACGAGCGCCTGGACACGCTGCTGCGCGACCTGCACGTGGACCACCTGCGCGATTCGCCCGCGCCGGCGCTGTCGGGCGGCGAGCGCCGCCGCGTCGAGATCGCGCGTGCGCTCGCCACCGATCCGCGCTTCATCCTGCTCGACGAACCCTTCGCCGGCATCGACCCGATCGCGGTGATCGAGATCCAGCGCATCATCGGCTTCCTCAAGTCGCGCGGCATCGGCGTGCTCATCACCGACCACAACGTGCGCGAGACCCTGGGCATCTGCGACCGCGCCTACATCATCAACGACGGCCACGTGCTGACCAGCGGCACGCCGTCGGACATCGTCGAGAACGCCGACGTGCGCCGGGTCTACCTCGGCGAGCATTTCCGGATGTGATGAAGCAGAGCCTGTCGCTACGCGTCTCGCAGCACCTGGCGCTGACGCCCCAGCTGCAGCAGTCGATCCGTCTGCTGCAGCTCTCGACGCTGGAGATGGCGCAGGAAGTCGAGCAGATGCTCGATGAGAACCCCTTCCTGGAACGCGCCGACGAAGGCCTGGAGCGCGAGGAATTCGGCCTGGCCGCGACCGATGCGCCGGTGAGCGCGGGCGAGCAGATCGCCGACGCCGCGTCCGTTGCCGGCCCGGGCGCCGACGCAGGCGAGGGACGCAACGAAGACAAGGCCAGCGCCACCGACGGCGACGCGGTGGAGGCCAGCGTGGACGGCGCCCCGCCGGTGGAGGAGAGCTGGGACGGCGACGGCACGGTGGAGATGGCGCCCGACGACAGCGAATGGGGCGGCGACGCGCCGCCGCGCGGCAGCGGCTCCGGCGACGACGAAGAGACCGCCAGCGCGGCCGACCTGGCGCGCGCGCTGGTGTCGCTGCAGGACCATCTGCATGAGCAGGCGCGCTGCCTGCGCCTGTCCGAGGCGGACGCCGCCGCGCTGCACTTCCTGATCGAATCGCTGGACGAGGACGGCTACCTTGCCGATCCGCTGCCCGAACTCGCGCTGGCGCTGCTGCGCCTTCAGGGCGAGGCCGCCCCGGAGGCCGACCTGTCCGACGCCGCCGCCACCGAACGCCTCGAGGCGGCCGAACAGCTGCTGCGCACCGCCCTGCAGCTGCTGCAGCACATGGACCCGCCCGGCGTGGGCGCGCGCGACCTGGCCGAGTGCCTGAAGCTGCAGATCCTGGAGCTGCGCAACACGCCCGAGGCGCGCGCCGCGCTGGCGATCTGCGCGCAGCCGCTGGAGCTGATCGCCAAGCGCGACGTGCGCAAGCTGGTGCAGCTGTGCCGCGCCGACGAAGACAGCGTGCGCGGTGCGCTCGCGCTCATCGCGAGGCTGGAGCCCAAGCCCGGGCGCCGCTTCGCGGACGTCGAGCGCAACATCGTCGTGCCCGACGTCATCGTCACGCGCGCCGGCCGCGGTTTCAAGGTGGTGCTCAACCCCGACGTGATGCCGCGCCTGCGCGTGCACGACGTGTACGCCAACGCCATGCGCCAGAACCGCGGTGGGCGCGATGGGGGCGAAGGTGGCCATGCCGCCATGCAGCAGCGCCTGCAGGAGGCGCGCTGGTTCATCAAGAACATCCAGCAGCGCTTCGACACCATCCTGCGCGTGTCCAGCGCCATCGTCGAGCGCCAGCGCAACTTCTTCATGCACGGCGAGCTCGCCATGCGCCCGCTGGTGCTGCGCGAGATCGCCGACGAGCTGGGCCTGCACGAATCCACCATCAGCCGCGTGACCACGGCCAAGTACATGGCCACGCCCTTTGGCACCTACGAGCTGAAGTACTTCTTCGGCTCCTCGCTGGGCACCGAGACCGGCGGCAACGCCTCCAGCACCGCGGTGCGCGCGCTGCTCAAGCAGTTCATCGCGGCCGAGGCGCCGGCCAAGCCGCTGTCGGACAATCAGCTCTCCGACCTGCTCAAGGAGCAGGGCATCGAGTGCGCGCGCCGCACCGTGGCCAAGTACCGCGAGGCCATGCGCATCGCCCCGGCCAACCTTCGAAAATCGCTTTGAATAGGGTCCCCACGTTCCACCGCTTCGCGGGTCGCGAGGCCTTGCAGGCCGCGGCGTTGTCGGAGACAAGGCCTCTTCGCCCGTCCAGGCCTGCCTGCGCAGGCCTGGAGCCGCGGGGCTCAGCCCCGAGGGGGCCGATCCGGCTTGGGGCGGCCCGGCGGCGACACGATCCATGAACTCGCTACAACTGTTTCTCCCCTGCGCCGCCGGCGTGGAGGACTTCCTCGCCGCCGAGGTGCAGCGCATCACCGGCATCGCCGCGCTGCGGCGCTCGCGCGGCGGCGTCTCGCTCGAGGCCTCGTGGCGCGACGCGCTGCGCCTGAACCTGCACAGCCGGCTCGCGCAGCGCGTGCTGGCGCGCCTGTGGCACGGCCCCTACCGGGCCGAGCAAGACCTCTACGCAGCCGCCGCCGAAGTGGCCTGGGAGATTTGGTTCACGCCGCGCCAGACCATCAAGGTCGAACTCACCGCGCAGCACAGCCCGCTCAAGAGCCTGAACTTCGCCGCCCTCAAGATCAAGGACGCCGTCTGCGACCGCTTCCGGGACAAGCGCGGCGAGCGCCCCAGCGTGGACACCCAGCGGCCCGACGTGCGCCTGTTCGGCCACCTCACCGCCGAGACGCTCACGCTCTATATCGACACCACCGGTGAGCCGCTGTTCAAGCGCGGCTGGCGCGAGGACAAGGGCGACGCGCCGCTGAAGGAAACCCTGGCCGCCGCCATGATCGCCGCCACCGGCTGGGACGCGCAGGCGCGCGAGGCCGCCACGCTGGCCGAGGTGCCGCCGCTGGCCGACCCCTGCTGCGGCAGCGGCACGGTGCCCATCGAGGCCGCGCAGATCGCGCTGAACATCGCCCCGGGCGGCCAGCGCCGCTTCGCCTTCGAGAAGCTGCTGCCCTTCCAGCCGCACGTGTGGCAGGGCCTGCGCGACGAGGCGCGCGCGGCCGAGCGGCCCTGGCCCGCCGGCCAGGCGCCCATCGTCTTCGGCAGCGACGTGGCCTTCCGCATGGTCGACTTCGCCAGGCGCAATGCCGAGCGCGCGCGCGTGGCCCAGGCGATCGAGCTGCGCGGCGGCGACGCCCTGCAGCGCCTGCCGCCCAGCCCGCGCGCGGGCGTGCTGCTGCTCAACCCGCCCTATGGCGAGCGCATCGCCGCCGCCGGCGTGGCCGGGCGCAACGCCGCCGAACGCGCCGCCGGTGCCGCGCGCGCTGGCCGCGAACAGGCGCGCGACGAGGACGGCCACACCGCCGACGCCTTCTTCGAGCGCCTGGCCGCGCACTGGAAATCGCACTACGCCGGCTGGAGCGCCTGGTTGCTCACGCCCGACCTGAAGCTGCCGGGCCGCATGCGGCTCAAGGAGTCGCGTCGCGTGCCGCTGTGGAACGGCCCCATCGAATGCCGCCTGTTCCGCTTCGACCTGACCGCGCGCGGGCCGCGCCCGGCCGAGACCGGGGCCTGAGCATGGACACGGTCGTCATCGACACCAATGTCGTGCTCGACCTGTTCGTCTTCGACGACCCCGCCGTGGCGCCGCTGCGCGCCGCCCTGGCGCAGGGCCGCGTGGCCTGGATCGCGAGCGAGGCCATGCGCGAGGAGCTGCGGCTGGTGCTGGACTACCCACACCTCGCGCGCCGCCTGGGCGAACGCGGACCGCAGGCCGTGCTGGCCGCGTTCGACCGCCACGCGCGCCGCGTCGAGCCCGCGGCCAAAGCCGCGTTCACCTGCCGCGACCCCGACGACCAGCGCTTCATCGACCTGGCCGTGGCGCATGGCGCCGCGCTGCTCAGCAAGGACGCCCAGGTGCTGGCGCTGGCGCGCCGCCTCGCGCGCATCGGCGTGTCCGTGCGCCGCGTCTGGGCGCCGAGCGCCGAGGGGGCCGTGGCGTGAACGCCTGGCCCGCGGCCGCGCTGCTCGCGCTGTTGGCGGGGCTGTCGCCGGCCCGGGCGCAGGACGCGCCGCGCTGTGGTCCCGTGGGGCCGGCCGGCCAGCAGCGCTGTGCCTGGTCCGATGGCGCCAGCCTGCTGCGCGTGATGAGTGCGGACGGCCGCCGCGCCCTGGTGCTGTTGCGCCGTTGGGCCGACGGCAGCCTGGCCGAGCTGCGCTGCGCGCCCACCAGCCTGCTGCCCGAGGACCGCGAGCCGTGCGGCCATGGCGGCGCGCTCGCCGAGGTCACGCTTTACCGCGAACCCGGCAAGCCGCTGGGCACCGTGAGCCACCGGCGCGGCGTGCTGATGCGCCAGGTGATCGTGAATCCGCAGGGCGGCGTGGTGCGCAGCGAGGAGCTCGTCGAGAACAGCGTCGGGCCCGACCGCCGCATCAAGCGCGTGTACTACCCCTCGGGGCGGTTGCGGCACGAGATCGACCTGGCCGAGCCGCCGCCCGAGCAGTACCACGGCCGCGAGGGTGTGGGCCGCGAGTTCGCCGAGTCGGGTCAGTTGACGCAGGAGGTGGAGTGGGCCGCGGGGCGCGAGCGGCGCATCCGCCAGTGGCACCTCAACGGTCAGCTCAAGATGGAGCAGACCATCCGCCGCCTGGGCCGCGACGAGCTGCGCGAGACGCGCAGCTTTTACGAGGACGGCGCGCAGGCGGCGCTCAACCGCGAACGCAACGGCCGGCTGTTCGGCTGGCAGCAGTACCACGCGCCCGGCGGCGCGCTGCAACGCGAGGAGGAGTACGGGGAACGCGGCCTGTTGCTGCGCCTCAGGCTCCACGACCCCAGCGGCCGGCTGCTGCGCGATGAGCGGGTGAACGAGGACCCGTCGAGCAGTTGAGGCGCCGCCTCAGACCTGCGCAAAGCTCTCCGCGCGCGCCCGCCGCCACCAGGTCGTGAACACCGCGTGCTCCCCCTCGGCGTCGTCGTCCAGCAGCGAACCCGGCGAGGTGGTGGGCAGCAGGTTGGCCAGCAGGCGCACCTCGTTGTCGCTCACGCGGCGCACCAGGTGGTGCGCGCTGATCTCGCCCGGGTGCTGCAGGCCGGCGGCCTGAACCAGCTCCTTCAAGGCCTTGAGCGTGTTCTGGTGGAAGCGCCACACCCGCTCGGCCTTGTCGGGCACCACCAGGGCCTGCTGGCGCACCGGGTCTTGCGTGCTCACGCCCGTGGGGCAATGGCCGGTGTGGCAGGTCTGCGCCTGCAGGCAGCCCAGCGCGAACATGAAGCCGCGCGCGCTGTTGCACCAGTCGGCGCCGATGGCCAGCGCGCGCGCGATGTCGAAGGCGCTCACCACCTTGCCCGCGCAGCCGATGCGGATGCGATCGCGCAGGTTCACGCCCACCAGGGTGTTGTGCACCAGGCGCAAGCCTTCCTGCAGCGGCGCGCCGACGTGGTCGGTGAACTCCAGCGGCGCCGCACCGGTGCCGCCCTCGGCGCCGTCGACCACGATGAAATCGGGCGTGACGCCGCTCTGGCGCATGGCCTTGACGATGGCGAACCACTCCCAGGGGTGGCCGATGCACAGCTTGAAGCCCACCGGCTTGCCGCCCGAGAGCGCGCGCAGCTTCTGGATGAAGGCCATCAGCTCCAGCGGCGTGGAGAAGGCGCTGTGCGCGGCCGGCGAGATGCAGTCCACCGCCTCGGGCACGCCGCGCGCGGCGGCGATCTCGGCCGTCACCTTGGCGCCCGGCAGCACGCCGCCGTGGCCGGGCTTGGCGCCCTGGCTCAGCTTGATCTCGACCATCTTCACCTGCGGGTCGAGCGCGTTCGCGCTGAAGCGCTCCTCGCTGAAGCGACCCTCGTCGTCGCGGCAGCCAAAGTAGCCCGATCCGATCTCCCAGATCAGGTCGCCGCCGTGCAGGCGGTGCCAGGCGGAGATGGAGCCTTCGCCCGTGTCGTGCGCGAAGCCGCCGCGCTGCGCGCCCGCGTTGAGGGCCTGGATGGCGTTGGCCGAGAGCGCGCCGAAGCTCATGGCCGAGATGTTGAACACGCTGGCCTCGTAGGGCTGGGTGCAGTCGGGCCCGCCGATGCGCACGCGGAAATCGTGGGTGGGCAGGCTGGTCGGCGCGATCGAGTGGTTGATCCACTCGTGGCCGTTGCTCAGCATGTCGAGCTGGCTGCCGAACGGGCGCTTGTCGGTCTCGCCCTTGGCGCGCGCGTACACCAGGCTGCGCTGCGCGCGCGAGAAGGGTTGGGCCTCGGTGTCGCTTTCCAGGAAGTACTGGCGGATCTCGGGCCGCACGAACTCCAGCATGAAGCGCAGGTGGCCGATCACCGGGTAGTTGCGCAGCACCGAGCTGCGCGTCTGGCGCAGGTCCCACAGGCCCACCAGCGTGAGCGCGCCGAACAGCAGGAACCAGAAGCCGCCGACGCCGAAGGCCACCAGGGCGAACAGGCTCAGCAGCGCGACGAAGGCGCACAGGCCCAGGGCCGTGTAGCGCACGGGATAGAGAGCGTTGAGTCGGTCAAGCATCGGCGTTCGTCGTCTGGTCGAAGGGGCAAAAATCCTGCGTCTGCATTATTGGGGCGTGTTTTGAACGAGCGAACAATGACTTGAATCCCCCTACCGCACGCGCCCAGGCAGGCGACGCGGGGTCGGTTTTCCAGGGCCTGCCGCGAAGGATGTCGCCATGTTCCCGATCATGATGGACGAGCCCGATTCGATGACGGTCGCCCCCAGCGTGTGGCAAACCCTGCAGAACGCCTGGCGCAGCGTGTACGAGGCCCCTGCGCCCGCCACGCACCTGGAGCCGGCGGAGCGGCCGCCGACGCCCAGCGCGCTGGCCTCGCTGGCCATGGGCACGGTGGACCCGTCGGGCCAGACGCACCACTGATGCGCCGCGGGGGCGCGCCCCCCATGGAAGCCCGCGCCGCGGCCGGCGGTGGCGCGGTGGGCGGCACTACACTGGCGGCCCTTTTCCCGCCCGAGCGCCTCCCGATGACCCCCGACAGCGACAGCCCCTTGCAAGCCAGCGATTTCGACGAACTCGACGCCATCCTCGTCGACCTCGCCTCGCGCGACGACGCGGTGCCGCCCTGGGAATTCCTGGAAGGCGCCATGGCCGCCCTGATCTGCACCCGCCGGCCCATCGAGGCGAGCGAATGGATGCCCGCGCTGCTGGGCACCGGCCCGCTGCCCACGGTGCCGCACGGCGACGGCACCCACTTTCCCAGCACCGAGCGTTACGAACGTTTCATGGCGCTGTGGGCCCGCCGCGAGGCCGAGGTGCGCGCCGCCTTGCTGGCCGACGTCGACAGCCTGGCGGACGAGCGCAGCTACCACCCCGAGCTGGTGGACCTGCGCGGCGCCGTGGCCGCCATGCCCGAGGCCGAGCGGCCCCGCACCGACGGCGAACCCCTGCCCGCGTTCGGCCAGGCCTGGGCCGAGGGCTTCCTGGCCGTGGTGGAACTCTGGGAGGACGATTGGGTGCCGCCGCGCGACAAGGAAACCGCCGGCTGGATCCACGACGCGCTCGACGCCATCGCCGCGGTGGTCGAGGACGACCGCGGCACGCCCGAGCTGAACCTGCACGAGGAAGAGGCGCCGCCCAGCGTGAGCCAGGCCCGCCTGGACGAACTGGACGCCGCCATCTGGGCCGTCTACGAGCTGCGCCGCATCTGGACCAGCCTGGGCCCGCGCAGCGAGCCGGTGCGCCAGGCGGCCACGCCCGGGCGCAACGACCCCTGCCCCTGCGGCAGTGGCAAGAAGTACAAGAAGTGCCACGGGGCCTGAGGCCCGCGGCAGGCGGCGCGGCGAACGGGGCCCCGCGGGCTCGTTTGGCCGTGTCAGCCCAGGACCTCGAACGGTCCGCCCTTGTCGAGCGCGCGGCGGTAGGCCGGGCGGTCGTGGATGCGGCGCAGCCAGTCCATCAGGCGCGGGCGTGAGGCGTCCAGCCCGCCGCGCGCGGTGGCGGCCTCTACCGGAAAGCTCATCTGCACGTCGGCGGCGCTGAAGGCCGGGCCGGCGAACCAGGGGCTGCCGGCCAGTTCGGCCTCCAGGAAGTCCAGGTGCCGCGTGAGGTTGGGCGTGATGACGCGCGCCTTCACCATCGCCGAGATGGCCTTGGCCACCGGCCGCACGAGCAGCGGCGCCTTCTCCACGCGGTCGAACACCAGCTTGAGCAGCAGCGGCGGCATCAGCGAGCCTTCGGCGTAGTGCATCCAGTAGCGGTAGCGCAGGAACTCGGGTGTGCCGGGCTCGGGCCGCAACCGCGGCCCGTGGCGCTCCACCAGGGTTTCCAGGATCGCGCCCGATTCGGCCAGCACCAGCGCGCCATCCACCACCACCGGCGACTTGCCCAGCGGGTGCACCCGCTGGAGCTCGGGCGGCGCGAGCAGGGTCTTCGGATCGCGCTCGTAGCGCACGATCTCGTAGGGCAGGCCCAGCTCCTCCAGGAGCCAGAGCACGCGCTGCGAGCGCGAGTGGTTGAGGTGGTGGACGCGGATCATGGGCTGGGTGGTCCCGGTCTCAGTCGAGCAGCTCCTTGGGCACGTTGCCGCCGTTGGCCGCGATGTGGGCGAGCACGTTCTTGTGCAGCCAGACGTTCATCTTGGCGGAGTCGTTCATGAACTCGTCGGGGCAGTAGAGCTCCTTGGCCAGCTCCTTGCGCGCCTGCAGGCTGCTGTCCATGTCGAGCAGCTTGAGCAGGTCGACGATGGAGGTGCGCCAGTTGAGCTTCTGCGGGTTGGCCGCCGCGCGCTTTTCCATCTGGGCGACCACGTCCACCATGGCGATGGGGTTGACCACGGCCGGCGCGGGTGCGGCGGCGGCTGGGGCCGGGCTGGGCGCCGCCGCCGGGGCGGGCGCTGGCGCGGCGGCGGGCGGTGTGGCGGCCTGGGCGGTGGACAGTCCGAGCTTGTCGAGGATGGTGCTGAAGAATCCCATGGCGGTCTCCTGAGGTCGTTGGTCGGCCGGCCAGTATAGGAGGGGGGTATGACGACCGGGCGCCCATGGCCTCTTTCGACCGGGCGCCATGGCCCCGGACCGGCTCAGGGCCGCAGATCGAAGGCCGCCGCGGCCACGGCCACGCCGTTCACCAGCAGCTCGACGCGGTGGCGGCCCGGGTAGAGCCGGCGCGTCGTCACCTCGCGCAGCGAATGCGCCTTGTCGAGCTCACGCGATTCGTCGGGCGCGAGCTCGATCTTCCAGCCCTTGAAAACCTTGGGCGACGCCGACCCATTGGCCTTGACGTGGTGCACCGCGTAGTCCACCACCAGCGATTGGGCCGTGCGCGCGCGCGAACGCAGCGTGGCCTGCAGCCGCACCTGGCCCCCCACCGCCACTGTCGCGGGGGCGATGCGCAGCGTGGCCTCGCCGTCGAAGCCATGGCGCAGGCCCCAGGCCGCCAGCGTGGGCGCATGGCCGGCCTTGATGAGGCCGCGGCTGGCGTGGCGCAGCAGGGCCTCGCGCGCCGCATCGGCGCCCACGCGGTGCTCGCGCACCCAGTCGGCTACCCGTTCGGGGTGGTCCTTGGCGATGTCGTTGAGGTGGTTGGCCACGCTGCGGCGCACATAGGCGCTGGCGTCGTTCTGCAGCGCGCGCAGCAGCGGCAGCGTGGGCGCGGGGTCGGCCACCAGGGCCTGCAGGCGCAGGCCCCAGGGCAGGCGCGGGCGGCTGCCTTCGCTCACCAGCCGGCGCACGTGGGCGCTGGCGTCGCCGGTCCAGCGCGACAGCAGGGGGAACACCAGCTCGGGGCGCCGCGCGATGAAGGGGCGGATGGCGAACTCGGCCGTGAAACGCTGTGTGAGCTCGCGCAGGCAGAGCAGGGCGCGTTCGGGCTCGTCCAGGCCGGCGCGCGCCACCCATTCGCCCGCGCCCCACAGCGCCCAGCCGCCCACGCCCTGCGGCGGCAGGCCTTGAAGGCCCACGGGCTCGCCGTCGGCGTCCAGCGCCAGCGGCGGCGCGAGCGCGGCCTCCAGCACGCCGCAGGCGCGGTCGAAGTCGGCGGGCAGCGTGGCCTGCAGCGCGTCGGCCAGGCGGTGGGCGCGGGCCTTGAACTCCAGGCCGTCCTGGCCCTCGAGCGCGATGGCCGAGAAGCGCTCGGCGTCGAAGCCGCGCCAGGCGCGGCGCAGGTGGCGCGCGGTGTGCGCCACGGTGTCGGGGTTGATGAGCAGCTTGAAGGCTTCGGCCATGCGTGGGTCCAGGGGTTGTCAATCCAGCCGCTGCAGCAGGCCGGCCAGGGCGTGCCGCACGGCCTGCGCGCGCACGGCGGCGCGGTCGCCATCGAAGCGGCGGTGCTCGCTGGCCACGCCGGCCGGCGTGCACCAGCCGAACCACACGGTGCCCACCGGCTTGTCCGCGCTGCCGCCCGTGGGGCCGGCGACGCCGGTGACCGCCAGCGCGACGCGCGCCGCCGAATGCGCCACCGCGCCCGCGGCCATGGCGCGCGCCACGGGCTCGCTCACCGCGCCATGCGCGGCGATGAGCGCGGCGGGCACGCCCAGCGAGTCGGTCTTGGCGGCGTTGGAGTAGGTGACGAAGCCGCGCTCGAACCAGTCGCTGGAGCCGCTGAGTTCGGTGCAGGCGGCGGCGACCAGGCCACCGGTGCAGCTTTCGGCGCTGGCCATCAGGGCGCCGCGCGCGCGCAGGCGGGCGGCCAGTTCGGTGACGAGGGTGCGCAGTTCGGCGTCCATGCTCAGAAGCGCCAGAGCGCGATGACCAGCAGGGTGCACAGCGCGGCCGCGAAGTCGTCGAGCAGGATGCCGAAACCGCCGCGCGGGCCGAAGCCCTTGAAAGCCCGGTCGGCCCAGGCCATGGGCCCCAGCTTCACGGCGTCGAAGAAACGAAACAGCGCGAAGGCCACGAGCTGTGCCCAGAAGCCGGCGGGCGCGATCAGCCAGAGCACGAGCCAGAAGGCCACCACCTCGTCCCACACGATGTGGCCCGAGTCGGCCACGCCCAGGTGCCGCGCGGTGACGGTGCAGGCCCACCAGCCCAGCAGCGTGGCCGCGGCGAGCAGCAGGCCCCAGGCGCTGTGCGGCAGCAGGGGTTCCAGCACCAGCCAGGCGACCCAGGCCCACAGCGTGCCCGAGGTGCCCGGCGCCAGCCGCGACAGGCCCGCGCCCGCGCCGAGCGCGATGAAGTGGGCGGGGTGGGCGAAGAGGAAGCGCCAGGTCGGGCGGGCGGGGGCGTCGGAGGGCATCGCCCGATGATAGGTGGGCGGCGGTTTCAAGCGGTTCAGCCCGCGCTGCCGGGCGCCTCGTCGTCCAGCCAATCCGGCTCGGTGGCCGAGAGCGCGACCTCAGGGCGCTGTGCCGCCGGCCGCACGCGCGGCCGTGCTCCAGCGTCGCAGCGCGTCGCTCTGTTCCTGAATGGCCTTGAGCATGCGCGCGAGCGCGTCTTGGGCGGCGCGTTTGGCGGACAGCGAGAAATCGCTTTTGAATTCGTCGAACTCCGCGCGGCCTTCGCCCTGCACACGGACGGTGGCCAGGGTGCGCGCGCCGCTGGTGTCGCGAAACGCGAACTCGAGCGAGACCGTGAAGACCGTCGGCGGCCAGGTGAGCAGACTCGGCGAGTGGGACGTCGTGGTGATGGTCGGTGTGACGACGACGGTGGCGGGGTCGGTGCCGATGCGCGGATCTTGCGGGCTGTTGGCCAGGCGGGTGGTGCTGAACACCTCGCCCAGCACGATGTACATGCCGGTCTGCAGGTCTTTGTAGGGCTTGTAGCTGACCTTGTCGCCGCCACCGCCTGGTGAAACCACCTCCTGCGACAGCTGGGCGTCCGTGACCATGAGAACCACGGGGCGGTCGATCTTGTTCGCGCCCCCTTGTCCGACGAGCTGGGTGGGCTCGGGCACGAGCTGTATGGGGTGGGCGCAGCCCCCGAGCAGCAGCACAAGGGCGAGGGTGGCCAAGGCCAGCAGGCGGGATCGCATGGTCGGAAGTCCTTTACTTCAGGGCCGCAAGGAACAGGGGATCGGCCCAGAGCGTGCCGATCAGTTGCTGCACCAGCACCGGGTACTGCTGTTGCGCGCGCGGGATGGCGATGGCGCCGACGAGGGACGAATCCCAGCTCGCTTCGGCGCGCTTGACGGCCTCGTAGCGCGTCTGGCCCGCGTGCTTCACGACGAAGCTGGCTTCGATGTAGCCGCTGTTGGTCGAGAAGCCGCCAGCCGCAATGTCGTTGCCCAGCAGCTGGCCGCTGATCTCGAGCCGGGATTGGGGGTCGAGCTTGCCCGCGAGCCGCAGCTCGGTCCGCAGCGCCTCGGCGAGGTAGGCGGCGTAGTTGCCACCCACGGGCGAGGCCATCGTATTGCCGCGCAGGCTGATGCTGTCGGCGCCGGTGGCGCCGGGCTTGATGGTGAAGCCGCCGACCGTGGCCGGCTGGATGCCGCTGTTGCGCGCCCGCTCGACGGCGTCGGCGCTGGGAGAGTAGGCGGGGGCCTGGATGGCGCAGCCGTGCAGCAGGGCCGCCAGCAGCACGAGCACGGCGGACGACAGGCGGGGCAGGGTGAATGTCATAACGGTGGTCTCCTCCTGGCGCGGACCGGTGAATGGCTCTGAGCGGCTTTCGGTCGGGGCGGTCGCGCGGCGGGCGCATCGTAGGCGACATCGGCGCGTTTGCGGGGACCGCGGCGGCGCAATGTGGGGCCGATTCGACACCGCCTGACGCGGGCGTGACAGACCCCACGCCGGTGCCGGCGCTCAGGCGCCGGCGAAATGGTCGAAGCCGCGCGCGCGGATGGTCAGGTCGTGGCCCTGCGCATCGAGCACCCGCCACCCCGGTGCGCTCCGCAGGCGCCCGATGCGCGTGACCGCCACGCCGGCGCTGGCGCCAGCCGCCAGCACGGCCGCGTGGGCTGAAGGATCGGCGGTGAACAGCAGCTCGTAGTCGTCGCCGCCGGCGAGCAGGCAGTCCAGGCGGTGCTCGGCGTCCAGCGCCGCCAGCGCGGGCGCCACCGGCAGCGCCTCGGCGTCGATCGCCGCGCCCAGGCCGCTGGCCTGCAGGATGTGGCCGAGGTCGCCGAGCAGGCCGTCGCTCACGTCGAGCGCGGCGCGCACGCCCTCGGTGGCGGCCAGGGCCTGGCCCAGCGCCAGGCGCGGCGTGGGGCGGTCCATGCGGTCCTGCACCGCGGCCAGTTCGCCGCGCGCCCAGGGCTCGCCGCGCCGCAGGGCCAGGGCCAGGCGGGCCTCGCCGGTGCGCCCGCTGAGCCAGAGGTCGTCGCCTGCGCGCGCGGCGTCGCGGCGCAGCGCGCGCCCAGGCCGCACCTCGCCGAACACGGTGAGGCTGAGCGTGAGCGGGCCGCGCGTGGTGTCGCCGCCCACCAGCGGGCAGTGGTGCGCGTCGGCCAGCGCGAACAGGCCG
Source organism: Hydrogenophaga borbori (assembly GCF_003417535.1). GTDB lineage: Bacteria > Pseudomonadota > Gammaproteobacteria > Burkholderiales > Burkholderiaceae_C > Hydrogenophaga > Hydrogenophaga borbori. The sequence goes on along the minus strand of NZ_QVLS01000006.1, from coordinate 13,321 downwards.
CGCGCGAAGGGCGCCAGCCAGGCCTCGTCGGCCGCCGGCAGGGCCAGCGCCAGCGTGAAGCCCAGCGGGCGCGCGCCCATGGCGGCCAGGTCCGACAGGTTGACCGCCAGCGCCTTGTGGCCCAGGGCCTCGGGCTCGGCGCCAGCGAAGAAGTGGCGGCCTTCGACCAGCATGTCGGTGCTGACGGCGAGCTGGTGGCCGGGCGTGGGCTGCAGCAGGGCGCAGTCGTCGCCCACGCCCAGCACCACGGCGCCGCCGGCCGGTGCGGCGCGCGCGAAGTGGCGCGCGATCAGCTCGAACTCACCCATGCGCGGAGGGCTCGGCGGCTTCGTCGTCCGGGCCCGGGCGCTCGCGCGGCGGCAGCAGGAAGCTCAGCGGCGCGGAGCGCAGGCGCCGGCGCATCGCCTGGCGGATGAGCTGGCGGTTGCCGGTGCTGATGGCCTGCGCGCGCAGCGCCAGGCGGAAAGCCAGGTAGAAGCTCACCGTGAGGTTGAGCGGGCCCACCACCAGCACGCCGGCCACGGCCCACCAGAAGGCCGGCTCGCGCAGCACCTCCAGGCCCAGCGAGAAGCCCGCGGCCGCCAGCTGGCCGGCCGAGAGGGTGACGTGGCGCACGTCCAGGCCCAGGCCGAAGAACTGCGCGAACACCGGCACCAGGCCCAGCATGAAGCCCAGCGACACGTTGGCCGCCAGGCCCGACACGTTGGCGCGCGCGAAGCCGGCCCAGCGCGCGGCGCGCGCGCGGCCCAGCACGCGCGTGAAGCGCGGGTTGTGGGCGATGGCGGAGTCCAGCTTGTGGAAGACGAACCAGTTCTCCACCCAGCCCGCGATGATGCTGCTGGCGAACAGCAGCACGCCGGTGAAGGCGGCGAACAGCGCGGTGGGGCCGAGCAGGTGCAGGTCGTGCAGCACGTGGCGGGCCTTGTCGGCGTCGATCATGGCCTCGCCGCCCAGAAACCACAGCAGCGAGCTGATCAGCAGCACCGTGGGCACCACCATGCCGACGTTGCCCAGGATGGCCGCGATCTGCGAGCGGAACAGGTTGGCCACCTCGTCGACGAAGCGGCGCACCGCGCCCGTGGCCTTGATGTCGCGCAGCTTGGCCACCATGGCCGGCGCCGTCACGGCGGGCTGCTTGGTGGCCACCGTCCATTGCAGCAGCATGATCAGGACGAAGCAGGCCGCGTAGTTGAAGCCGGCCGCGAAGCCGCCCCAGAAGGCCGACAGCCCCACGCCATAGAGCGCGAACTTGATCCAGGTGGTAAAGCCCAGCACGAAGCCGCCGCCCGCGGCCTTGCCCAGCATTTCCTTGTACTCGGCGGCATCGCGGGTGATGTAGTGCTCGCCGCTTTCGGCGCTGCGCTCGGCCACCTTGGCGGCCGTGAGGTGCGAGCTGGCGGCGATGAGCGCGCGCACGCTGCGGTTTTCGATGCCGACCTGCACCAGGTCGGCCAGCAGGGCGGCATTGGCGCGGCCGGGCTGGGCGGCCAGCAGGCAGTCCAGCAGCTGCTTGATGCGCACGATGCGCTCGCGCAGCTGGCGCAGGCGGAACACGATGCCCACCGACACGCCGTGCTCCTCCAGGTGCTGGTAGACGGTGTAGGCCGCGTGCCGGCAGGCGTCGAGCTGGCCGCGCAGGCGCTCGGCGGCCTGCTCGGCCTCGGCGCTGCGCGGGCCATGCACGCGCAGCTCGCGGCGCAGCGCCTCGAACACGCTGGGCAGTTCGTGGAAGGGGCGCTCGGACTGCGCCTCGGCCGACATGCGGATGCGGATCTCGGAGGCGAAGCCGGTGGCGCTGACCTGGCTGGTGCAGAAGGTCAGCGCGTCCAGCAGCGACTGATTCCACACGTCGGTGCCGCGCTCGGGCGTGAGCGCGGCCAGCCGCTCCAGCGTGGCCGTGTCCAGCGCCTTGATCCAGCGCACGTCGAAGGGCGAGGGCAGCAGCAGCGAGAACAGTTCGGCCAGGTCGCGCGTCTCGGGCGTGCCGGGCAGCAGCTTGCGGCGCAGGCGGTGGCCGAGTTCGCTCAGGAAGGCGGTGCGCGGCGCGAAGCCGAAGTCGGCCAGCAGCGGGGTGATGTCGACACCGGCCACGAAGGCGCGCAGCCAGGTGTGCCAGCGCTCGCGCAGCGCCGGGTCGGCCTCCAGCGCGCCGACGAACAGGCGCACGCGCGAAAGGGCGGCGGCCACGTCGATGGCGTCGCCGCGCACCCAGGCCAGCGCGTCGGCCAGCCAGAGGTGCCGCTGCGCCAGCGGCGCCTCGGGCGCCATCGAGTCGAGGAGCTGTTGCAGGTCCATGCGGGCCAGGGAGTGGAGGCGTCAGTGCAGCACGCGCGGGGCCTGCGCGCCACCGGCGCCACCCGCGCGCAGTTCGAACTCGGGCACCGCGGCCTCGAAGCGCTCGCCGTCCTCGGCCACGCAGAAGAAGCTGCCGCGCATGGCGCCGGTGGGCGTGCGCAGGCGGGTGCCGCTGGTGTACTGGAAGGACTCGCCCGGGCGCAGCAGCGGCTGATGTCCTACCACACCCAGGCCCTTCACCTCCTCGGTGTGGCCGTGCGCGTCTTCGATGATCCAGTGCCGCGAGATCAGCTGCGCGGGGGCCTCGCCGTGGTTGGTGATGGTGATGGTGTACGCGAAGGCGTAGAGCTCTTCCTCGGGCGCGGATTGCTCGCTCAGGTACTGAGGTTCGGCCTCGCAGGTGAAGAGGTACTTGGGCATGGGCGGCATGTTACCCGTGGCCCGTGCGCGCCGCCGGGGCCTGACCTCCCTTGGGGCGGCCCGGCGGGAGGCCTGAGACAATGCCGGGCTCCGATCCCGCCGCCCCACGCCCGCCATGACCACGTACCGCATCGCCCCCTCCATCCTCTCCGCCGACTTCGCCCGCCTGGGCGAGGAGGTGCGCAACGTCGTGGCCGCCGGCGCCGACTGGATCCACTTCGACGTGATGGACAACCACTACGTGCCCAACCTCACCTTCGGACCCATGGTGTGCCAGGCCCTCAAGCCGCACGCGAAGACGCCCGACGGCACGCCGGTGCCCATCGACGTGCACCTGATGGTGCGGCCGGTGGACGCGCTGGCCCAGGCCTTCGCCGACGCCGGCGCCGACCTCATCAGCTTCCACCCCGATGCGAGCACCCACGCCCACCGCAGCGTGCAGGCCATCAAGGCGCGCGGCGTCAAGGCCGGGCTCACCTTCAACCCCGCGGCCTCGCTGGACGTGCTGGACTGGCTGATCGACGACATCGACCTGATCCTGATCATGAGCGTCAACCCCGGTTTCGGCGGCCAGGGCTTCATCGACTCGGCGCTGCGCAAGATCGAGGACGCGCGCCGGCGCATCGAGGCCAGCGGCAAGGACATCCGCCTGGAGGTGGACGGCGGCATCAAGCCCGACAACATCCGCCGCGTGGCCGACGCTGGTGCCGACACCTTTGTGGCCGGCAGCGCGATCTTCGGCAAGCCCGACTACCGGGCCGTGATCGAGCAGATGCGGGCCGCGCTGGCGTGATGCGCGGCATCCGCGCGGCCATCGTCGACCTCGACGGCACGATGGTCGATACCCTCGGCGATTTCGACGCCGCGCTCAACGCCACCCTGCGCGAGCTCGGCCGACCGGCCGTGGCCCGCGCCGACATTGAGCGCATGGTGGGCAAGGGCTCGATGCACCTGATCCGCGCCGCGCTGCGGCATGGCGGGCTGGACGAGGCCGGGGCGCAGGCGCGGCTGGACGAGGCCTGGGCCAGCTACCAGCGGCACTACGCGGTCGCCAACGGCGCGCACAGCGCCGTCTACCCCGGCGTGGTGGAAGGCCTGCACGCCCTGCAGGGGCGCGGCCTGGCACTGGCCTGCGTCACCAACAAGCCGCTGGCCTTCGCGCGCGATCTGCTGCACGCCAAGGGCCTGGCGCCGTTCTTCGCGCAGGTCTTCGGCGGCGACAGCTTTGCGCGCAGCAAGCCCGACCCGCTGCCCCTGATCGAAACCTGCCGGGCGCTGGCGGTGGCGCCCGCGCACACGCTGATGGTGGGCGACTCGCAGAACGACGCCCTGGCCGCGCGCGCGGCGGGCTGCCCGGTGGCGCTGGTGAGCTACGGCTACAACCGCGGCGAGCCGGTGCGCGGCGTGGACGCCGACGCCTACCTCGACCGGCTCGACGAGCTGCCGGCGCGTCTGCTGCCCTAGATCAGTACAGCAGCCGGCCCTCGGCGGTGGCCACGCCGATGTCGACCCACTGGCTGCCCTCATTGCCCTTGCTGAAATCCACGCGGAAGCCGCCGAGGTCGAGTTCGCCCATGCGGCGCAGGGCCTCGGCCAGGCCGCTGGGGGTGAGCGGGCGGGCGCGGCGCGCGGCCTCTGAGAAAACCTGGGCCGTCACATACCCTTCGAGATGGAACGGGGTGTAGGTCTTCACCTCGGGGTGCGAGCGCTGCATCGCCGCGCGGAAGGCGCGCTGCAGCGGGGAGGTCACGCCGTTCGGGTTGGGGAAGGTCTGGGCGATGCCCACGCCGCGCGCGCCCGCGCCGGCCAGGGCCTTGAGCGCCGGCGCCGGCAGGTAGGACAGCGAGAACAGCTGCTGCGAGACGCCCGCCGCGCGCAGCGCGGCGATGCTCTGGCCCATGAACTTGGGCGAGCCGATGACCATGGCCGAATGCGGGTTGCGCGAGGCGATGGCCTGCGCGGCCTTGGTGATGTCGGCCAGCTCCGTGCCCGACTCGGCGCCGATGATCTCCAGCCCCGTGCCCTGCGCCGCCGCCTTGGCCGAGGCCAGGCCGGACGAGCCGATCGGGATGTTCTGGTACAGCACGCCCATGGACTGCACGTTCAGCGCGCGCGCGTGCGACACGATCTTGCGGATCTGCTGGTCGTCGCCGGCGCGGATGTGGAACAGCTTCGGGTGGCCGGGGTCGCGCAGCACGGCGGCACCGGGCACGGCGTTGATGACCACCAGGTCCGTGCTGTCCAGCAGCTTGCTGTCCAGCATGTGCTTGAGCGTGGCCGAGCCCAGGGGCGTCAGCAGCGCCAGGGGCTTGCGCGGCATGGCCTCGGCCAGGCGGGCCTTGAAGCCGTCGAAGGTGTAGGTGTCGTCCAGCCGCAGCAGCTCCACCTTGCGGCCGGCGATGCCGCCCCTGCCGTTGAGGTCGTTGAAGGCGGCCGAGGCCCCTTCGTGCAGCTCCTTGGCGTCCGGCGCGGGCAGCACGGTGAACGGGCCGATGTGGGCGACAACCAGGTCGCTGGATTCCTGGGCCCGCGCGATCAGCGGGACGGCGCCAATGGCGGCGGCTTGGAGGACGTGACGGCGGCGCATGGGTCTCGGTGACGGGTTGGAACGAGGGGAACCCCATACCGTACCCAGGATGCCGCCGCCCGTCGCGCGGCAAGGCCGTTTCGGGGGATGGCCGGCGCTCAGCCCGTCATGGGCGGTTGCCGGTGCGGGCTTTGCCCAACAGCGCGTCCTTGAGTTGCCAGTCGGCCGGCTTGGGGCCGAGCCAGATGCGCAGCAGCGCGTCGAAGAACTCCGGCTCCTTGAAGGGCTCGCCCTCGATCTGCCCGCGCACGGTCAGCACCGCGCCCGTGCCCGGCACCCAGTCCACGGTGAAGGTGTCGCCCTTGTTGAGCTTCTTGTGGGTGGCGAAGATCTGGCTCATGCGCATCACGCCGGGGATGAGCTTGGAGAAGGCCGCACGGTCCATGTTGTCCTCCATGCCGCGCGAGAACAGCTTGCCCAGTTCGGACGCGTCGATGTCGCGCAGCATGGTGATGCCGATGCGCTTGGGGCCCGTGCTGGCCAGCACGCCTTCGGGCGTGTCGGCCTTGGCCGTGAGGTACAGGCCTGCCGTGTAGACCTGGAACACCGCCTTGTAGCGCACGCCCGCGCCATTGAGCACCAGGGGCTTGCCGGCCACGGTGATCCGGTCTTCCAGCGGCACGCCGGCCACATCGACGGTGGTGGCCCCAGCCGGAAAGCCGCTGCAGAACAGGGCGCCGGCCAGGGCCAGCGCGCGCCAGGAAGGGGTCCGCATCGGGTGCATTTCAAAAAAGTGAACGATCGTTCGATTTTTGGGATTGTCCCCGCGCCACCGGTCCCGGTCCAGCGGGTAAGGCTCTAGAACGAAAGCTTGGCGGCGTGATCCGCCGCACGCCCGATGGGCCCGTCACGGGGCTTTGATATAGTGCGCCCACCATGTTTCGTCCCTGCACGCTCACCCACGGCTCGCTGCCGCGCCTCTTCGGCGGGGGAGCCTGGCCCTGGCGCAAGCCAGCCTGAACGTGCACCCTTCCCCCCGCGGGGACCGGCCGGGCGCCTGAGCGCCGCCGCTCCCCGCAGCGCCTCCCGGCAGCCCGCCTGCCGGACCGATGGAACCCCCCGGCCGCCAGCCCCCCCACCGCTTCGCGGCGGCCCCGGACGGATGGAACGAACATGATCACCGAACTGGAATTCAAGAGCCTGGCCCAGCAGGGCTACAACCGCATCCCGCTGATGCTCGAGGCCTTTGCCGACCTCGAAACGCCGCTCTCCCTCTACCTCAAGCTGGCCCACGGCCGTGGCGACGGCCGCCACAGCTTCCTGCTCGAGTCGGTGGTCGGCGGCGAGCGCTTCGGGCGCTACAGCTTCATTGGCCTGCCCGCGCGCACCCTGCTGCGCGCCAGCGGGTTCGGCGCCGAGGCCCGGACGGAGGTGGTGCGCGACGGCGAGGTGGTCGAGACCGCGCACGGCAACCCGCTGGACTTCATTGCCGCCTACCAGCAGCGCTTCAAGGTGGCGCTGCGCCCCGGTCTGCCGCGCTTTTGCGGCGGCCTGGCCGGCTACTTCGGCTACGACGCGGTGCGCTACGTCGAGAAGAAGCTGGAAGCCGGCTGCCCGCCCGACACCCTGGGCTGCCCCGACATCCTGCTGCTGCAGTGCGAGGAGCTGGCGGTCATCGACAACCTCTCGGGCAAGCTCTACCTCATCGTCTATGCCGACCCCGGTCAGCCCGAGGCCTACAGCGGCGCCAAGAAGCGCCTGCGCGAACTGAAGGAGGCGCTCAAGTACTCGGTGAGCGCGCCGCAGGTCAAGCCCACCCAGCACCACCCGGCCGAGCGCGGCTTCGCCAAGGCCGACTACCTGGCGGCGGTGGAGCGCGCCAAGGGCCTCATCGCGGCGGGCGACTTCATGCAGGTGCAGGTGGGCCAGCGCATCCAGAAGCGCTACACCGAGTCGCCGCTGTCGCTCTACCGCGCGCTGCGCTCGCTCAATCCCTCGCCCTATATGTATTACTACCACTTCGGTGACTTCCAGGTGGTGGGGGCGAGCCCCGAGATCCTGGTGCGCCAGGAGCACACGGAAGAGGGGCAAAAGATCACCATCCGCCCGCTGGCCGGCACGCGCCCGCGCGGCGCCACGCCCGAGAAGGACAAGGCCACCGAGGCAGAACTGGTCAACGATCCCAAGGAGCGGGCCGAACATGTGATGCTGATCGACCTGGCGCGCAACGACATCGGCCGCATCGCCAAGACCGGCAGCGTCAAGGTCACCGAGGCCTTCGCGGTGGAGCGCTACAGCCACGTCATGCACATCGTGAGCAACGTCGAGGGCCTCCTGAACGAAGGCATGACCAACATGGACGTGCTCAAGGCCACCTTCCCGGCCGGCACCCTCACGGGCGCGCCCAAGGTGCACGCCATGGAACTCATCGACCAGCTGGAGCCGGTCAAGCGCGGCATCTACGGGGGCGCCTGCGGCTACCTCAGCTACGCCGGCGACATGGACGTGGCCATCGCCATCCGCACCGCCATCGTGAAGGACCAGGTGCTGTACGTGCAGGCCGCGGCCGGCGTGGTCGCCGACTCGGTCCCCGAGATGGAGTGGAGAGAAACCGAGCACAAGGCGCGCGCGCTGCTGCGCGCCGCCGAACTGGTGGAGGAGGGACTGGAATGAGCGCGATCAAAGTCCTGATGGTGGACAACTACGACTCTTTCACCTTCAACATCGTGCAGTACCTGGGCGAGCTGGGCGCCGAGGTCGAGGTGGTCCGCAACGACGAGGTCACGCTCGACGAACTGCAGGCGCGGCTCGACGGTGGCCGCATGGACCGGCTGGTGATCTCGCCCGGCCCCTGCTCGCCGGCCGAGGCCGGCATCTCGGTGCCCGCCATCCGCCACTTCGCGGGCCGCCTGCCCATCCTGGGCGTGTGCCTGGGGCACCAGAGCATCGGCGCGGCCTTCGGCGGCACCATCGTGCGCGCCAAGGAACTGATGCATGGCAAGACCAGCGAGATCAGCACCACCCAGCGCGGCGTGTTCGCCGGTCTGCCCGAACGCTTCACCGTCAACCGCTACCACTCGCTGGCGATCCGTCGCGAGGACTGCCCGGCCGATCTCGAGGTCACGGCCTGGACCGACGACGGCGAGATCATGGGCGTGAAGCACCGCACGCTGGCGATCGAGGGCGTGCAGTTCCACCCCGAGAGCATCCTCACCGAGCATGGGCACGCGATGCTCAAGAACTTCCTGGAGCAAAAACCATGAACACCGTGGACCTGCGCAGCGACACCGTCACCCAGCCCACGCCCGCCATGCGCGAGGCCATGATGGCCGCGCCCCTGGGCGACGACGTGTTCGGCGACGACCCTTCGGTCAACGCGCTGCAGGAGAAGATCGCCGCGCTCACCGGCAAGGAGGCCGCGCTGTTCATGAGCAGCGGCACCCAGAGCAACCTGTGCGGGATGATGGCCCACTGCGGCCGTGGCGACGAGTACATCGTGGGCCAGAACGCGCACACCTACCGCTACGAGGGCGGCGGCGCGGCGGTGCTGGGCAGCATCCAGCCGCAGCCGCTGGCGCAGGACCCGCAGGGCCTCATGAACCCGTCCGACGTGCGGGCCGCCATCAAGCCCGACGACCCGCACTTCGCGCGCACGCGGCTGCTCTGCCTGGAGAACACCTGGAACGGGCACCCCATGCCGGCGGCCTACCTGGACGAGATGGCCGAGCTGGCGCGTGGCCACGGGCTGGCCCTCCACCTCGACGGCGCGCGCGTGTTCAACGCGGCGGTGGCCGACGCCGGACCGGGCGGCGACGTGGTCGCTGCGCTGCGCGCCATCACCGGCCGCTTCGACAGCGTCTCGGTGTGCTTCAGCAAAGGCCTGGGCGCGCCCGTGGGTTCGGCGCTGTGCGGGCCGCGCGAGTTGATCGAGCGCGCGCGCCGCTGGCGCAAGATGGTGGGTGGTGGCCTGCGCCAGGCGGGCCTGCTCGCGGCGGCGGCCTCGCACGCGCTGGACCACCATGTGAACCGCCTGGCCGACGACCACGCGCTCGCGCAGCGGCTGGCGCAGGGCCTGGCGGCCATCGAAGGCCTGGCGGTGCGCTCGGCGCAGACCAACATTGTCTTCGTCGACGTCGCGAACGGCCGCGGCCCGGATCTGCTCGCCCACCTGGAGCGCCAGGGCGTTCTGGCCACCGGCCTGATCGGCCTGCGCTTCGTGACCCACCTGGGCGTGGACGTGGCGGGCATCGATCGGGCGCTGGCCGCCGTGCGCGGCTTCTTCGACCAAGCCCCTTCGGGCCAGGCGCCGCGCCCGAGCGGCGCCGCGGTCTACTGAACCGGAGCGAAGCCGTGCCCGACCTGCCGCAACTGCTCCTGTTCGTCGCGGCCGGCTGGCTGCTCAACCTCACGCCCGGGCCGGACGTGCTTTACATCGTGAGCCACGGCCTGCGCGGCGGCGCGCGCGCCGGCATGGTGGCCGCGCTGGGCATCGTCGGCGGCTGCTTCGTTCACGTGTTCGCGGCCGCCGCCGGCCTGAGCGCGCTGCTCGCCACCTCGGCAACGGCCTTCACGGTGGTCAAGTGGATCGGCGCGGCCTACCTGCTGTGGATGGGCGTGAAACTGCTGTTCTCGCGCACCGGCCGCCTGAACCTGGGGGACGGCGCGCCACCCGAGACCGACCTGTGGGCGGTGTGGCGCCGCGGCTTCCTGACCAACGTGCTCAACCCCAAGGTCGCGCTGTTCTTCCTGGCCTTCGTGCCGCAGTTCATCCGGCCCGACGCGGCGCACCCGGCGCTGAGCTTCCTGCTGCTGGGCGTGCTGTTCAACCTCAACTCCCTGCCCATCAACCTGGGCTACGCCTGGCTGGCCGCCTGGGCCGCGCGGCGCCTGCACACGCTGCAGCGCGCCATGGGCTGGATGGACCGCGCCGCGGGCGCTCTGTTCATCGGCTTCGGCCTGCGCCTGGCCTTCACCGATCACCCTTCTTCCCGCGCCTGAGGAGACGCCACATGCAACGCATCCACCACATCACGCCGCAGGAGGCACTGCAGCGCACCATCGAGCACCGCGAGATCTTCCACGACGAGATGCTGCACCTCATGCGGCTCATCATGAGCGGCGAGATGTCGCCCGTGATGATGGCCGCGCTCATCACCGGCCTGCGCGTGAAGAAGGAAACCATCGGCGAGATCACCGCCGCCGCGCAGGTGATGCGCGAGTTCTCCACCAAGGTGCACGTGGCCGACAAGACCCACCTGGTCGACATCGTCGGCACGGGCGGCGACGGTTCGCACACCTTCAACATTTCCACCTGCAGCATGTTCGTGGCCGCCGCCGCCGGCGCGCGCGTCAGCAAGCACGGCGGGCGCAGTGTCTCCAGCAAGAGCGGCAGCGCCGACGTGCTGGAAAGCCTGGGCGTCAACATCAACCTCACGCCCGAGCAGATCGCGCGCTGCATTGAACAGGTGGGCGTGGGCTTCATGTTCGCGCCCAACCACCACCCAGCGATGAAGAACGTCGGGCCGGTGCGGCGCGAACTCGGCATCAAAACCATCTTCAACATCCTGGGCCCGCTCACCAACCCGGCGTCGGCGCCCAACATCCTCATGGGCGTGTTCCACCCCGACCTCGTGGGCATTCAGGTGCGCGCGCTGCAGCGCCTGGGCGCCGAGCACGCGGTGGTGGTCTATGGCCGCGACGGCATGGATGAGGTGTCCCTGGGCGCGGCCACCATGGTCGGCGAGCTCAAGAACGGCGAGATCGTGGAATACGAGATCCATCCCGAGGACTTCGGCCTGACCATGGCCAGCAACCGCGCGCTGCGGGTGGAGACGCCCGAGGCCTCGCGGGCCATGCTGCTGGGCGTGCTCGAGCGCCGCGACGACCCGGCCTTCAGGGCCGCGAGCGAGATCGTGGTGCTCAATGCGGGCGTGGCGCTGTACGCCGCCAACGTGGTGGCGGATGTGGAGGCGGGCATCGCGCTGGCGCGGCGTACGCTGGACTCGGGCGCGGCGCTGGCCAAGCTCGAGCAGCTCAAGGCCTTCGCGGCGGCATGAAGGGGCGGGCATGAGCGACATCCTCGACAAGATCGTGGCGGTCAAGCACCAGGAGGTGGTGGCCGCGAAGAAGAAAAAGCCGCTGGAGGCCATGCGCGCCGACGCCGAAAGCCGCGTGCTCACGCGCGACTTCGTCGGCGCCTTGCGCGCCAAGGTTGCCGCCGGCCAGGCCGCGGTGATCGCCGAGGTCAAGAAGGCCAGCCCCAGCAAGGGCGTGCTGCGCGAAGACTTCATCCCGGCCGACATCGCGCAGAGCTATGCCGAAGGCGATGGCGCCATCGGCGCGGCCTGCCTGTCGGTGCTGACCGACCGCCAGTTTTTCCAGGGCTCGGCCGACTACCTCAAGCAGGCGCGAGCGAGCTGCGCGCTGCCCGTGCTGCGCAAGGACTTCATGGTCGATCCGTACCAGGTCTACGAAGCGCGCGCCATGGGCGCCGACGCCATCCTGCTCATCGCGGCCTGCCTGGACGACGCGCGCATGGCCGAACTCGAGGCCATCGCGATGGGGCTGGACATGGCCGTGCTCGTCGAAGTGCACGACCGCGAGGAGCTGCACCGCGCGCTCAAGCTCCGGACGCCGCTGCTGGGCATCAACAACCGCAACCTCAAGACCTTCGAGGTATCGCTGCAGACCACGCTGGGCCTGTTGCCCGAGGTGCCCGCCGACAAGCTGCTCATCACCGAGTCGGGCATCCTCTCGCGCGCCGACGTGCAGACCATGCGCGCGGCGGGCGTGAACGCCTTCCTGGTTGGCGAGGCCTTCATGCGGGCGCCGGAGCCGGGCCTGGCCCTGGCCGAGCTCTTCGCATGAGCCTGCACAGCGCCGACTTCGCCCACTGGCCGGTGGCGCCCGGCTGGTCGCCCGTGGTGGACGCCTTCGCCGCCTCGCCGGCCGCAGCGGCACTCATGGCCTTCCTGCGCGCCCGGCTGGCCGCCGGCGCCACCCTCTACCCGCCGGAGCCGCTGCGCGCGCTCGCGCTCACCCCGCCGGCGTCGGTGCGTGTGGTGATCCTGGGGCAGGACCCGTACCACGGCCCGGGCCAGGCGGAGGGCCTGGCCTTTTCTGTTGCCCCGGGCGTGAAGTGGCCGCCGAGCCTGCGCAACATCTTCCTGGAGCGCCAGCGCGACCTGGGCCTGCCGCCGCCCTTGAGCGGCTCCCTGGTCGGCTGGGCCGAGCAGGGCGTGCTGCTGCTCAACACCTGCTTAACGGTCGAGGACGGCGCTCCAGCCAGCCATGCTGGTCGTGGTTGGGAAGTGCTCACTGATGCTGTGATCCGCTATGTGGGGGCATCGACGGACCCCAAGGCCTTCTTGTTGTGGGGGGCTCACGCCCAGAAGAAAGCGGCCTTGATCGACGCCCGGCACCACGTGCTGCAAGCCAACCACCCGTCGCCCTTGTCGGCCCGCCGGGGGCCGCTGCCTTTCCTGGGATGCGGGCATTTCGGCGCCGTCAACGCCTGGCTGGCCGGCCAGGGCGCCGCGCCGATCCAGTGGTGAAGCCCTATCCGGGGTCACTGGGCGGTGGCCATATTTCCATGGCATAATCGTCGGCTGCGCTACGGAGGGGTGCCCGAGTGGCTAAAGGGGGCAGACTGTAAATCTGTTGGCTTACGCCTACGCTGGTTCGAATCCAGCCTCCTCCACCAAAGCGCGACCGATGTGGCATGCCAGCCCGGGCGGGAGTAGTTCAATGGTAGAACCCCAGCCTTCCAAGCTGATGACGCGGGTTCGATTCCCGTCTCCCGCTCCATGTCCTGTCGGTGGTGAGTGAAAGTATTCCAGGCGACGGTCTTGCCGCCGGCGCCTTGGCCCATGTGGCTCAGTGGTAGAGCACTCCCTTGGTAAGGGAGAGGTCGCGGGTCCGATTCCCGCCATGGGCACCAGTTGCTTGATTGGGTGTTTCGGCAATTTCGTTTTTGGAGCTGAAGAAATGGCTAAGGAAAAATTCGAGCGGACCAAGCCGCACGTGAACGTTGGCACGATCGGGCACGTGGACCACGGCAAGACGACGCTGACGGCGGCG
>NZ_QVLS01000005.1:7500-322739 GCF_003417535.1 Hydrogenophaga borbori | reverse complement strand
CACCACCAGGTGCTCGCCACGGCGCAAACCCGCCTCGTGCAGTCCGCACGCCAGACCCCTCACCAGCCGCAGCATCTCGCCCCAGCTCGTCGTCTGCCAGATCCCGTACGCCTTCTCTCGCATCGCGGGTCGGTTGGGGTGTCGGGCGGCCTGCTGTTTCAGCTGGCGGGGGAAAGTGGTGTCCACGGAAAGGCTTTCTCAGAGAGGCACGTGTTGTTGGCGCGCGGCCAGGAAGCGGTCCTTGAGCTGGCGGTCGCTGGAGCCCGCCACCACGCCTTCGCCGTAGGACCAGTGCTCGAGGCCCAGCGGCACCCCCAGGCTCACGGCCTCGCACAGGCGCTGCACGGCCAGGCGGCCGTGACCGAAGCGCATGCTGCGTTCCAGCAAGGCGAGCGCGATGCGCTGGCTCTGCTCGCGTTGCACGGGCGAGGCACCGGGCGCGGCGCCGCGGCGGACCTGGCGCTTGAGCGAGCGCAACTGCTGGCGCCCGCCACGCGCGGGCGGCGAAGGCGGCGACGGTCTCATGCCGGTCCGTCCCCGGCCACCTCGACCGGCTTGTCGATCACGTACACCACGCCATTGAGCAGCGCGACGTGCGCGTCGTCGCGCGCGCGCGAAACCCGCACCTGGTAAGTGCCGATCTTTCGCGAGCGCGCCACCTCGGTGGCGTGCGCGATCAGCCACTCGCCCTCTTCCACCGCGGTGGAGATGCTCATCTGGGAGTCGACCAGCGTGGCAATGCTGCCGTACGTGTTGCAAGCCAGGCCGAGCGCCATGTCGCCGAGCGAGAAGATCGCGCCACCATGGCACCGCTTGTTGAAGTTGATGTGCATGCGCTGCACGCGCATGCGCAGCTTCACTTCACCGGGCGCGGCGTACAGCAGCTGCATGCCCATGGCCTGGCCGAAGCCATCGGCGCCCAGGCAGCGCGTGACCAAGGCCCGGGCCTGTTGCGCGCCACCGGGGGCGTGGCGCAGGCCGCGCTGCGGTCGCTGCTCCAGCCATTCCACCAGCGCGTCCATGCCTTCGCCGGACGGCGCGGACACCTTCTTCACCACCGGCGTCCATTCGGCGTGGCGGCGCAGGCCGATCATGGCGTTCAGGTCGGACTCGGTGCGGCGCGCGTCGGGCAGGTCGGCCTTGGTGACGACAAAGATGTCGGCGATTTCAAGAACGCCGGCCTTGATGGCCTGCACGTCGTCGCCCAGGCCCGGCGGGCAGGCCACGACCCGCGTGTCGGCGTAGCGCGTGATCTCCACCTCGGACTGGCCCGCGCCCACCGTCTCGACGATCACCACGTCGAAGCCAGCGGCGTCGAAGACGTCGATCACGTCGCCGGCCGCGGCGGCCAGGCCACCCAGGTGGCCGCGCGAGGCGAGCGAACGGATGAAGACGCCCTCGTCGGACTGGCGCTCGCCCATGCGGATGCGGTCGCCGAGCACGGCGCCGCCGGTGAAGGGGCTGGACGGATCGACCGCCACCACGGCCACGGTGCGACCGCGCTGGCGCAGGCCCACGATGAGCGCGGACACCAGCGTGGACTTGCCCGCGCCCGGTGGCCCGGTGACGCCGATGACATGCGCGCGGCCGGTGCGCCCAGCCACCGCCTGGCGCACGTCGTGCGCGCGCTCGTCGTTGCTTTCCAGGCTGCTGATGGCCCGCGCGAGGGTCAGGCGATCGCCGCAGGCGATGCGTTCGCTGAGGGTATTGATCAAGGCGATCACACCATCGTCAAGGGTTGACCGAAGCCGAGTTCCTTGCGCAGCGTGCCGCAGATCTCGCCGTGGGTGGCGCCGGCCTCGGCCGCCCGGACCACGTGCTCGAACACGTTCTGCTCGCGGTCGTTGGCCGAGCGCGCGAGCGCGGCGATGGCCTTGTCGACCTCGGCATTCGAGCGGTTCTTCTTGTAGGCGCCGAGGCGTTCCACGTAGGCACGCATGCGCTCGGGCGCCGGGTACTCGAGCGAGGGGTAGGTGGCCGGGTCTTCCTCCACCTGGTAGGCGTTGACGCCCACGATGGTCTGCTCGCCCGTGTCGACCCGCTTCTGGAAAGCCAGCGCGGACTCGCCGATCATCTGCTGCACGATGCCCTTCTCGACCGCCTGGTACATGCCACCGGCGCCGTCGATCATGTCGATGATGGCGTTGATGCGCTCCTCCATCTGGTCGGTGAGCGACTCGATGTAGTACGAGCCACCCAGCGGGTCGATCACGTCGGTGAGGTGGGCCTCCTCGCGCAGGATGTTCTGCGTGGCCACGGCGATGCGCGCGGCCTCGGTCTTGGGCGTGGACAACACCTCGTCGTAGGCGTCGGTGTGCAGCGACTGAAGGCCACCGAAGATGCCCGCCATGGCCTGCGTGGTGACGCGCGCGATGTTGTTGAGCGGCTGCTGGCGCGTGAGGTCCACGCCCGAGGTCTGACCGTGGAACTTGAAGCGCCAGGAGCGCGGGTCCTTGGCGCCGAAGCGCTCGCGGCACAGGCGCGCCCAGACGCGGCGGCCGGCGCGGAATTTGGCCACTTCCTCGAAGAAGCTGATCGAGATGTCGAAGAAGAAGGTGAAGCGCGGCAGGAACTGGTCCGGGTCCATGCCGGCGGCGATGCAGTCCTCGGCGTACTGGATGCCCGAGCACAGCGTGAAGGCCATGGCTTCGGCGGGCGTGGCGCCCGCCTGCTGCATGTGCTGGCCGACGATGGACAGCGGGTTCCAGTGGGGCACCTGCGCGTTGCAGAAGCGGATGTGGTCCACGATGACCCGGCGCGCGCCCTGCAGCGCGAGGCGGAAAAACATGTGGTTGGCCACGAAGTGCGAGATGCAGTCGCTCTGATTGGAGGTGCCGGTGATGCGCGTCCACGGAATGCCGCGGCGTCGCGCCACCGCGAGCTCGAAGGCCAGCAGGGTGAACGGCGAGGGGTCGTTCATCGCGGTGGAGATGCTGTCGATGGGCACACCATCGAGCGCGACCTGCATGTCGTCGGCGTTGTTGACCACGGTGCCACAGGTGCCGAGCAACTCGGCCGGCACCTCGTCGGCGTCGTAGCCGCGAAACACCGAGTTGCAGGGAATCAGCGACAGCGCCGAGGCGCCCAGGCCCAGGATCTCCTTGACGCGGACGTTGTAGTCCTCGGGCACGCCCAGGCCGATGAGCTGGCGCTGCGACCAGCTGCGGCCCCGGTACATGGTGGAATAGATGCCGCGCGTGAATGGGTACTGGCCCGGATAGCCCAGGCTCTCCGCGTAGGACTCGGCGCGCCGGTCGCTGGGCGTGTACAGCGGCTTGACCGGGATGCCCGAGCGGTTGTGCACGGTGGCATCGCCCGGCACCGCCTTGGCGAACTCATCGGCCCAGCGCTGTTCGCCTTCGGGCACGGACGCGGCGTGCAGGTGCTTGTCGACGGCGTTCATGCTTGCGCTCCTTGCAGTTCGCGGCGCTTGGTCGTGAGCGCCTTCACGTGCTCGACCACTTCGTCCAGCGAGGTGCCCGGGTGGAACACCCGCGCCACGCCGCTCTCGAGCAACACACCTTCGTCCTTGTGCGGCACGATGCCACCGACGATCACCTGCACGTCGCCCAGGCCGGCCTCGCGCAGCGCGGCCATGAGCTGGGGCACGATGAGGTGATCGGTGGCCAGCGAGGAGATGCCGATCACGTCGGCGTCCTCTTCCAACGCCAGCTTCACCACGGTGGGAATTTCCTGCCACGGCGGCGTGTAGATCACTTCCATGCCCGCGTCGCGCAGGCAGGCCGCGATCACGCGGCTGCCACGGTCGTGGCCATCAAATCCGATCTTGGTGACGATCACCCTAGGCGGACGCTTCAACATCCTGCTTCTCCTTGACCAGCCCCACGAATTTCCGCGCCAGGGCGCGTGGGGTATCGCGTCCTTGGGGGTCGAACCAGAAAGGCGCCCAGTTCAGGGCGCCCATGAGCATCAGTCGCATCGAGCGGCGGTCGATGCCGGGCGCCAGCGGCAGGCCAGCAATGGCTTCGCGGAAGTAGCGCTCGTGGTTGCCGCGCAGATCGCGCAGGCGATCGGCGATGCGGGGAATGTCGTCGGGCAGCACGCGGATCAGCACCTGCGCGTAGTCGCTGTCGCGCAGCACGGTCTCCAGGTGGGCGCGGCACAGGGCCTCGAGCCGCTGCCAGGGATCGGCCTCGCGCGCCACGGCGGCGGCGGAAGCGGTTTCCAGCGCCTGCACGCCGGCGGCGTACACGGCCAGCAGCAGCTCGTCCTTCGAAGGGAAGTGGTAGTAGACCGAGCCCGCGAGCATCTTGGCCTCCACCGCGATGTCGCGCATGGACGTGCCCGCGTAGCCATGCAGCGCGAACAACCGCGCGGCTGCGTCGAGCAGATCGGGCAGGCGGTTGTCGGAGCGTGGACCCCGGGAGGTCTTGGTGGCGGCCGGCATATAAAAAGCAATCGTTCGTTAGGTTTAAGTGTGATTCCAGATTTGGCCGGTGTCAACCGGCACCCACCCAGGGTTTTCTTGGATCCGCCGTTCATCGGCTTGTGGGCCGCGCCACCGGCCGGGGTGTCGATGCCGCGTGGGCTGGGCCGTCGTGGTGATGCAATGCCCTATTGCGATCACTCAACACACACAGGAGAACCCCATGCGATTCATCGTGATGGTCAAGGCCACGGCCGACAGCGAAGCGGGCGTGATGCCCACCGAACAGGAGCTGGCCGAGATGGGCCGCTTCAACGAAGAACTGGTGAAGGCCGGCGTGATGGTCTCGGGCGAAGGCCTGCACCCGAGTTCGCAGGGCGCGCGCGTGCGCTTCTCGGGCCAGCAGCGCAGCGTGATCGACGGCCCCTTCGCCGAGACCAAGGAGCTCGTCGCCGGCTTCTGGATCTGGCAGTGCGCCTCGCTGCAGGAAGCCATCGACTGGGTCAAGCGCTGCCCCAACCCCATGCGCAGCGACTCGGAGATCGAAATCCGCCGCGTCTTCGAGGCCGAGGACTTCGGCGAGGCCTTCACGCCCGAGCTGCGTGAACAGGAGGAGCGGCTGCGCGAACAGCTGAGCGCGCAGCACAAGCGCTGAGACAGCGGGTTTCCTTATTGAGGGGGCACCAGCCTTCGGTTCATCGCTTGAATTCTTCAGGCAAGCATCACATGTGATACTGTACATAAATACAGTATCTGGATGCCATGCCCTCCCCCTCGGCCGAGCCTTCGGCCCTCCCCCCGTCCGCGGCGCCCTGGCCGCGCCGCGTGGCCGACGCCCTCTGGCGCGGCCATGAGATCGGCGCGCCGCTGGCGCGCGTGCACCCCTCGGGCTGGGACGCGCTGGACCGCGAGCTGCCCGGCGGCGGCTGGCCCTGCCGCGCGCTCACCGAGGTCTTGCAGGCCCGCGCCGGCGCCCATGAGTGGCGCCTGCTCGCGCCCTGCCTGCCGCGCCTGGCCAGCGCGGGGCGCCGCCTGGCCCTGGTGGGGCCGCCCTGGGTGCCGCATGGGCCGGGGCTGCAGCAGCTGGGACTGCCGGCGCGCCAGCTGATCTGGGTACAAGCCGACAGCGAGGCCGAGCGCCTGTGGGCGAGCGAGCAACTCATCCGCGCCAACGCCTGCGGTGCGCTGCTGGCCTGGCTGCCGCAGGCCAGCCCCGAGGCCTTGCGCCGTCTGCAAGTGAGCGCGCAAGGCAACGACGGCCTGGTGCTGCTGTTCCGCCCGCGGGCCGCGCGGCACCAGGCCTCGCCCGCGCCGCTGCGCCTGCTGGTGCAGCACAGCCCCGACTGGGCCCTGCGCGTGCGCCTGCTCAAGCGCCGCGGCCCGCCGCACGACAGCGAATTGCGCCTGCCCTCGGTGCCTGGCACGCTGGACGCCGTGATCACGCCGCGCCTGCGCGCGCTGGGCCGATGGACCCCTGAAAGCGAGGAGGCCGCCGATGTGGTGGGCCGCACTGATCCTTCCCGAAGCGAGCGGCGACAGCGGCAGCGCGCCTGAAGCGCCAGGACGGCGCCTCGCCGAACTGGGCACCTGGGCCTTGCAATTCACGCCGCGGGTGGCACAGGTCGAGGGCGCCACGCTCATGGAGCTGGAGGCCAGCCAACGCCTGTTCGGCGGCCAGGCGGCGCTGCGCGAGCGCGTGCGCGAGGCGGCCGCGGCCGAGTTCGGCATCCACCGCATCGGCTGGGCCCCCACCGGCCTGGCCGCGCTGGCCTTCGCGCGCGCGGGTGTCGAGGGCATCGACCCCGGTGTGCCGCTGGCGCACGCCCTGGATCGCTTGCCGATGGACACGCTCGGTGCCGTGGCCCCGCACCGCGGCACGCTCGCGCGCCTGGGCTGCCGCACGCTGGGCGACCTGCGCCGCCTGCCGCGCGCGGGCCTGGGCCGGCGCTTCGACGCCGCGCTGCTGGAGGCGCTGGACCAGGCCCATGGCCAACGCCCCGAGACACACGGCTGGCTCGCGCCCCCCGAGACCTTTCGCGCGCGGCTGGAACTGATGTCGCGCGTGGAAGACGCGCCTTCGCTCATGTATGGCGCGCACCGTCTGCTGCTGCGTCTGGGTGGCTGGCTGAGCGCGCGGCACCGCGGCGTCACGGCCTTCGCGCTGCGCTGGGCGCACGACGCCCTGCGCGCGCGCGCCGCGGGCGAAGGCGGCGAACTGGTGTTGCGCACGCGCACGCCCACGCGCCGCGTCGAGCACCTGACGCGCCTGCTCGCCGAGCACCTGGCGCGCACCGAACTGCTGGCCCCGGTGGGTGAGCTGGAACTGGAGGCCCTGGACACGCAGCCGCTGGCGCCGCCCAGCGCCTCGCTCCTGCCCGACGACGGCGCGAGCGACGCCGCGCTGGACGACGCCCTGGAGCGCCTCGCGGCGCGGCTGGGCGCGGCGCGCGTGCTGCGGCCCGTGCCGCTGGACGACCACCGGCTCGAGCACATGCAGCGCTGGCAGCCTGTGGGCGAACCCCTGCCGCGTGCCCGTCCCGCGCCCTGCGCCGCCGACCGAACGCCGCAGCCGAGCTGGGTGCTGCCCCAGCCCTTGCGACTGCCGGTGCGCGATCACCGGCCCGTGTACCGCGAGACGCTGCAACTCATCGCCGGGCCGCACCGCGTGGAAGGCGGCTGGTGGGACCGCGCGCCCGGCGGCGTCCAGCACCGCCACGCGCAGCGCGACTACTTCGTCGCGTTCGACGCTCGGGCGGGCGTGCTCTGGGTGTTCCAGGAACGCCTGGCCGACGAAGGCGGCGCCTGGTACCTGCATGGGGTGTTTGCATGAACACGCCCGCCCTGCCCGCCTACGCCGAACTGCACTGCCTCAGCAACTTCACCTTTCTGCGCGGCGCCAGCCACCCCAAGGAACTGGTGCGGCGCGCGGCGCAACTGGGCTATGCCGCGCTGGCCATCGCCGACGAATGCTCCATGGCCGGCGTGGTGCGCGCGCACGTGGAGGCCAAGGCGCGCGGCCTGCCACTGATCATCGGCGCGCAGTTCCGCGTGGACGACGCGCCCTTCACACTGGTCGCGCTGGCGCAGAACCGCAACGGCTATGGGAACCTGTGCGAGCTGATCTCGCGGCTGCGCCGCGCCAGCCCGACCAAAGGCGAATACCGCCTTCGCCTGGCCGACATCGACCCCACGGCGCTGGCCGATTGCCTGGTGCTCGCCGCGCCCGAGCGCGGCACGTCGCTGCCGCGCCTGATCGAACTCGCGCGCTGGCTGCTCACCGGCTTCAGCGGGCGCTGCTGGTTCGCGGTCACGCTGCTGCGCCAGCTCGACGACGAGGCCTGGCTCGCGCGCCTGCGCGAAACCGGCGAACTCAGCGCCATCCCGCTCGTGGCCACGGGCGACGTGCTGATGCACCGGCGCTCGCGCCAGGCCCTGCAGGACGTGCTCAGCGCCACGCGTCTGGGCCGCCCGCTCAACGACTGCGGCCGGCAGTTGCAGCCCAACGCCGAGCGCCACCTGCGCTCGCGGCTGCGCCTGTCCACCACCTACCCGGCCGATCTGCTGGCCGAGACCTTGCGCGTGGCCGAGCGCTGCGCCTTCTCGCTCGACGAGTTGCGTTACCAGTACCCGGCCGAGGTGGTGCCCCGAGGGCGAACGCCCGCGTCCTACCTGCGCGAACTCACGGAACGGGGCGCGGCGCGGCGCTGGCCCGCGGGCACACCCGACAAGGTGCGCGCGCAGATCGAACACGAACTCGCGCTCATCGCCGAGCTGCGCTATGAGCACTACTTCCTCACCGTGGCCGACATCGTGCGCTTCGCGCGCGGGGAAAAGATCCTGTGCCAGGGCCGCGGCAGCGCGGCCAACTCGGTGGTCTGCTACTGCCTGGGCGTGACCGAGGTCGATCCGCAGCGCCAGACCGTGCTGTTCGAACGCTTCCTCAGCAAGGAGCGCAACGAGCCGCCCGACATCGACATCGACTTCGAGCACGAACGGCGCGAGGAGGTGATCCAGTACCTCTACCGAAAGTACGGCCGCGAGCGCGCCGCGCTCACCGCCACCGTCATCACCTACCACCGGCGCAGCGCCATCCGCGACGTGGGCAAGGCCCTGGGTTTCGACGCCGAGGTCATCGACCGCCTGGCCAAGGAGCAGCAGTGGTTCGACGGCCGAACGCCGTCAGCCGAACGCCTGCTGGCCGTGGGACTGCGGCCCGACGACCTGGCCGTGCGCCAGCTCATCGACCTGGTCGGCGTGCTCACGGGCGAGGCCATCGGCCAACAGGAGGACAAGGCCAGCGACGTGTTCACGGGCTTTCCGCGCCACCTCTCGCAGCACGTGGGCGGCTTCGTGCTCACGCAGGACCCGCTCACGCGCCTGGTGCCGGTGGAGAACGCGGCCATGGAAGGCCGCACCGTGATCGAGTGGGACAAGGACGACCTCGACGCCCTGGGTCTGCTCAAGGTGGACGTGCTCGCGCTGGGCATGCTCACTGCGCTGCGCAAGGCCCTGGTCTCCATCGGCCAGCAACGCGGCCGCCCCTTCGAGCTGCAGGACATCCCCGACGGCGACGATCCCACCTACGACATGATCTGCGAGGCCGACACCATCGGCGTGTTCCAGATCGAATCGCGCGCGCAGCAGAGCATGCTGCCGCGCCTGCGGCCCCGCACCTTCTACGACCTGGTGATCGAGGTCGCGATCGTGCGGCCCGGCCCCATCCAGGGCGGCATGGTGCACCCCTACCTGAACCGGCGGCAGGGGAAAGAGCCGGTGAACTTCGAGAAAGACGAACTCAAACCCGCGCTCGAGCGCACCCTGGGCGTGCCCGTGTTCCAGGAGCAGGTCATGCAGCTGGCCATCATCGCCGCCGGCTTCACACCCGGCGAAGCCGACGAGCTGCGCCGCGCCATGGCCGCGTGGAAGCGCAAGGGTGGCCTGCACAAGTACCACGAGAAGATCGTCAAGGGCATGACCGGCAACGGCTACTCGGTCGAATTCGCCGAGCGCATCTACCAGCAGATCCACGGCTTCTCGGACTACGGCTTTCCCGAGAGCCACGCCGCGAGCTTCGCGCTGCTGGTCTACGCCTCCTGCTGGATCAAATGCCACCACCCGGCCGCCTTCCTGGTCGCGATGCTCAACAGCCAACCGCTGGGCTTCTACACGCCCAGCCAGCTGGTGCAGGACGCGCAGCGCCATGGCGTGGTGGTGCGCCCGGTGGACGTGTGCCACAGCGACCGGGACTGCACGCTGGAAGACCTGCCGCGCGAACCCGCGGTGCGCCTGGGCCTGAACCGCGTGGGCGGCCTGTCGCGCGCGGCGGCGGACCGCATCGCCGCCGCGCGCCGCGACGCGCCTTTCCAGGACGCCGAAGACCTCGCGCGGCGCGCGGGCCTGGACCAGCGCGAGCTGCAGGCCCTGGCCGCGGCCGACGCGCTGATCGGCCTGTCCGGCCACCGGCGCCTGCAGATGTGGGACGCGGCGGCCCTGCGCGCGCCGCCCGCGCTGCTGCGCCAGGCCCCCGTGCACGAGGCGCCCATCGAACTGCCGCCCGCGCCCGAGGGCGAGGCCATCGTCTGGGACTACGCGGCCACGCGCCTGACGCTGCGCCGCCACCCGTTGGCCTTGCTGCGGCCGCAGCTGAGCGCGCGGCGCCTGATGACGGCCGAGGAACTCAAGACCTTGCCCGACAAACGCTTCGCGCGCGCCTGCGGCATCGTCACCGTGCGCCAGCAGCCGCAGACGGCCAACGGCACCATCTTCGTTTCCCTGGAGGACGAGACCGGCGCGGTGCAGGTGATCGTCTGGCGCCATGTGCGCGAGCGCCAGCGCGCCGAGCTGCTGCACGCGCGGCTGCTCGCAGTGCACGGCGTGTGGCAGCGCGAGGGCCCGCTGTGCAACCTGATCGCGGGACGGTTGGAAGACCTCACCCCGTTGCTCGGTCGGCTGGCGACCGAAAGCCGGGATTTCCACTGATTCGCTTTCGGGACCTCGTGTTTGTTGACGCCGTCCCCCTTCTTCTCATGAACGCCCCGTCCACCCAAGGCCCTGGCGGCGCGTATGCCCTCGGCGACACGCCGCACGATTGCTTGTTCCCGCGCCCCGCCTGAGCGCCGCGCCTCAGCCCGGCGCCGCCACCGCCGAGCGCCGCATCAGCAGCAGCGCCGTCGTCAGGCAAGCCAAGGCGATCACCGCCGCGCCGGCCAGCGTGACCAGGTGCAGCGACTCCACGAAGGCGCCGCGCGCCAGCGCGGCGAACAGCGGACCGTCCGATCCGCCCAGCGCCTTGGCCGCGTGCAGCGCGCCCGCCAGCGTGTCGCGCGCCGCGTCGGCGGCCGGGGCGGGCAAGGCCGCCGGCATCGCCGCGCCCACGCGCGCCTGGTACCAGGCCACGCCCAGGCTGCCCAGCAAGGCCACGCCCAGCGCGCCACTCAGCTCGGATGCGGTCTCCGACAGCGCCGAGGCCGCGCCCGCGCGCTCGGGCGGGGCCGAGGTGATGATGATCTCGTTGCCCAGCGTGAACACCGGCGCCATGCCCAGGCTCATGATCACCGTGCCCGCCACCAGCCAGGGCAGGCCCGTGCCTGTGTCCACCATCAGCAGCATCAGGAAGCCGATCACCGCCGCCACCTGGCCGCCGACGAGGATGCGCACCGGTGCGAACCAACCCGCCAGGCGCGGCGCGCCCAGCGAACCGACCACGAAGGCCAGCGCCCAGGGCAAGGTCACCAGGCCCGCGCTCAGCGGGTCGAGCGCGCGCACCACCTGCAGGTACTGCGTGATGAAGATGTAGATGCCAAACATGGCCAGGCAGGACAGCGCGTAGGCCGACAGCGCGGCGGCGAAGCGCGGCTGGCGGAACAGCGCGATGTCGAGCAGCGGGTGCGCCAGTCGCGACTGGCGGCGCACGAACACCCAGCCCAGGGCCACGCCCGCCAGCAGTGGCAGCAGCCCGGCCGCCACCAGGCCGTCGGTGGCGATGGTCTTGATGCCGTAGACCGCCGCCAGCACCGCGGCCAAGGACAGCAAGGCGCTCGCCAGATCGAGCGGGCCGGCCTCGGGGTCGCGGAACTCGGGCAGCAGCAGCGGACCCAGCACCAGCAGCAGCACCATCACCGGCACCGCCACCAGAAAGACCGAGCCCCAGTGGAACCACTGCAGCAGCGCGCCGCCCACCAGCGGGCCGATGGCCGCGCCCATGGAGAAGCTCGCGATCCACACCCCGATGGCGAAACGGCGCTGCGCCTCGTCGTGGAACATGTTCCGGATCAGCGACATGGTGGACGGCGCGAGCGTGGCGCCGGCCACGCCCAGCAGGGCGCGCATGGCGATCAGCATCTCGGCGCTGGTCGAATAGGCGGCGATCAGCGAGGCCAGGCCAAAGGCGGCGGCACCGATCAGCAGCAGCTTGCGCCGACCGATGCGGTCGCCCAGGTTGCCCATGGTGATGAGGAAGCCCGCCACCAGGAAACTGTAGATGTCGACCATCCACAGCAGTTGCGCGGCGCTGGGCCGCAGTTCGGCGCTGAGCACGGGCAGCGCGAGATTGAGCACGGTCATGTCCATGGCATAGACCATGCAGGGCAGCGCGATCACCGCCAACCCCAGCCATTCGCGGCTGGTGGCCTCGGCCGGCGCGGATGAAGTGTGTTCAGACATCGAGAATCACCTTGAAGCCCCCATAGATCAAACCCCAGGTCTCGACGACGCGCGTGGCGCCGTACTCCTTGAAGACCGCCGCGGCGTCTTTGCAGTGTTTCAGGTAGGCCTCGCGGTTGGCGGTGGGAACAGGGGCCATGAATCCATCGACGTAGCTCATTTCACTGTCTCCTGGGTGGGTCTGGGAAGGAATTGCAGTTCGAGGTGGCGGCGCAGCACGCGCAGGCACTCAACCGCGGGCTCGATCGACTGCCGGGACTTGACCAGCAGCAGCGAGCCCTGGACCACGGCCTGGATGTACAGCCCCAGGGCCTCGGCGCTCCAGCGCGCGCGCGGCACGTGCTGGCGCTTGGCGGCCGCGATCAGCTCGGTGAGCATGTCCACGTGCACCCCGATGTGGCGGTCGCAGACCTCGCGCAGGACGGGGTGCGTGATGTGCACCTCCTGCACCAGGGTGCCGAGCACGCAGGTGATCTCGGCGATCTCGCCCTGCAGCAGCTCGATGCGGAAATCGACGTAGCCCAGCAGGCGCTGCAGGGGGTCGGCCCTGTCCATGTAGCCGGCGTGGCGAAACAGCTCGTCGGCCTCTTCGCCGAAGCGCTGCGCGGCGGCGGCGAACACGTCTTCCTTGGTCTTGAAGTGGTGGAAGAACGCGCCCTTGGTGAGGGCCGTGGCAGCGCACAGCTCGTCCACCGTGGTGGCGGCGTAGCCCTTGGTTCGAACCAGGGTCATGGCCGCTTCGAGCAGTCGGTCGCGGGAGCTGGGCGCGGGAGTGGCCATGGCAATTTCCGGGGGGCTGACGGGAAGGGATCGCAGACTACCGACCAGTTGGTATGTTCGTCAAGCGGCGGGCCGGGGCATCCGGCAAACGGCGAACCTGCCGCGCACAGCGCGCATGGCGGTCCGTCACACCGCGTGCGCGGCCCACAGGGCGCGCACCGCTCGCCGCCATTCGCGCGGCGGCACCGGCGCCTGCGGCGCGTTCACGCGCAGCGCCAGCGCATTGAGCGCGCCATTCATCATGGCCACCGCGAGCTCCAGGCGGCAGTCGAGGCGGATCGCCCCAGCCGCGATCGCGGCCTGCATGCCCTCGGCGAGCGAGGCCTGGCTCAGGCGGTCGTCCAGCGCCTGCCAGCGGGCCCAGCCCAGCACCGTGGGCGCGTCGATCATGAGGATGCGGCGCGCCTCGGGCTCCGAGGTCTTCTCGATCCAGCGGATGGAGCCCTGCACCAGGGCGTCCAGCGGGTCGCGCCGCGCGTCGGCCGCCCGCTCCACGGCAGGCACGATGTCCTCGCACACCGCCAGGCACACCGCCTCGAACAGCGCGGCCTTGTCGGCGAAGTGGTGGTACATCGCGCCGCGCGCCACGCCGGCCTCCTGCAGCACCGCTTCGGTGGCGGTGCCGGCATACCCCTGTTCGCCAAACATGCGGCGCGCCACGGCGATGAGGCGCGCGCGGGTGGCGCTGGCGCGTTCGGCGTTCTTCATGCGTGCTCCTTTTTGATCTTCCCGATCATTGACAGACAGTCTGTCTGTATTTTACATTGAACAAACCGACTGACTGTCTATTTTTTAGGAGATTGCCGTGACCCAAACTTCCCGCTACCAGGATCGCTACCCCATCGTCGTGACGCCGGACATTCGCGCCTGCCAAGCCTTCTGGGAGCAGCGCCTGGGCTGGCAATGCGGCTTCGCCAGCAGCTGGTTCGTGTGGCTGTGCGCCGACGACGGCAGCGCCTCGCTGGCCTTCATGGCGCCCGACCACCCCTCGGCCCCGCCCGGGCCCGAACCCTTCGGCGGCCAGGGGCTGTGCTTCGAATTGCAGGTGGCCGACGCGGCCGCCGCGCACGCGGATTTCCTGGCGCGCGGCGGTGTGGCAGGCCTGTCCTTGCGCGACGAGGCCTTCGGCCAGCGCCGCTTCGGCTTTCGCGACCCCTCGGGCCTGTGGGTGGACGTGGTCGAGCAGATCGAGCCGCAGACCGGCTTCTGGGACCGCTACAGGGTCTGAGGCTCAGTCGCCGGTGGGCGAAAGGCGGAACTGCTCCACCACCTTCTGCGTGCCCAGGGTGCGCGCCAGCGCCCCCAGGTTCTTCGCCCGCCTGGTGCGCAGCATCATGCGGTACTCGAAGGCATCGCCCTCTTCCAGCCGATAACTCAGGTTGGCGATGGTGAAGCCGTGCGCCTTGAGCAGCTGGCGCAGGTCGGCTTCGGGCATGGCTTTGAGGCGGTCAAAGCGCACCATGAGCTGGGCGTAGATATGCGTCGGCACCACGCGTTCGACGCGGTGCAGCAGCACCAATGTCGCCAGCGTCAACACCGTGGCGAGCACCGCCGGGAAGTAAAAGCCGATGCCCATGAGCACGCCGATGGAGGCGGTGATCCAGATGGACGCCGCGGTGGTGAGGCCGCGCACCGTGAGGCCCTCCTTGAAGATCACGCCCGCGCCCAGGAAACCGATGCCGGTCATGATGCCCTGCGCCATGCGCGTGGGGTCCATGGTCACGTTGCCCTTGCTGTTCTGCTCGAACCAGACCCCCTGGTACAGCGTCACCAGCATCAGCAGGCTGGAGGCCAGGCACACCAGGGTGTGGGTGCGAAAGCCCGCGGGCCGGCCATGGAAGCTGCGCTCCAGGCCGATCAGGCCGCCGGCCACCATGGCGAAGAGCAGGTGCCGCGCGATTTCCTTGTAGAGCGCCAGGGTCTCGGGATCGGGCAGGTTCAACGGGTCCATCGCGGTTCCTCCTGCCCCATGCTACGCCGAGGCCCGCCTTGCTCCGCGGCGTGAAATCCCTTAGCGCAGCGGGCTCACCCTTTGCCCAGGGGGGGTCGCCCGAAGAGGCTGGACGCGTTGCTGATCGGCCCCAACTCGGCGGCCGCGGCCAGCAGCGAGGGCGCCAGTTCCTGCATGCGCGCCACGCCCAGGCGCGTGCGCGGCCCCGCGATGCTGATGACGCCAATGGCCTCGTGGCGACGCATCACTGGCGCTGCCATCGCGCTCATGCCAGGCGCGAACACCTCGTCGATCATGGCGTAGCCCCGCACGCGGGCCGCGTGCAGGAAGCCCAGCATCGCCTTGACCGTGGTCGGCGCCTTGGGGCCGTAGTCCTTGGGTTGCCCGAAGCCCTGTCGCGTCACCAGCTCCAGCGCTCGTTCGTCGCTGAGCGTGTGCAGCCAGGCATGACCCGAGGCCGAGCAAGACAGCCACACGTCCGCGCCCATGTCGGGGTCGTAGCGCACGCCTTGCTGGCGCACGCCCTGGGCCTTGGCCACGAAGGTCAGGCGGTCGTCGTCCACCAGGGACAGGCGCACCAGCTCGCCCGACTGCTGCGCCAGCCGCTCCAGCAAGGGCCCGGCGATATCGACGATGCCGCCGTGGCTGAGGTAGCCCAGGCCAATGGAGACCACCTTGGTGGTGAGCTGGTAGTCGCCCTGCTTGCGCTTCTGGCGCACATAGCCGCGCTGCTGCAGATCGGCCAGCAGGCGGTGGCAGGCGCTCAGCGGAATGTCCAGCTCCTCGGCCATGAGGGCCAGGGGCAGGCCGTCGGGGTGGCGCGACAGGTGCTCGAGCAGCGAGAGGCCGCGGTCCAGGGCAAGGTTCATGTCTCGAGATTTTTGTGATGCGGAAGCTGTTTCCAGCCTGGAAAGTGTTTCCTGTGGCGGCACAAAAATCGCCTCACCGCCAAGCGACAACAGGAGACGACTGTAGGCCAGGCGCCCTTTCCGGCCAAGCCCGCCGCCGCATTCCCGCCCCACCATGACCGCCACCGTCCACATCCTCAACGGCCCCAACCTGAACCTGCTGGGCGTGCGCGAGCCGCACCTCTACGGCCACACCACCCTGGCCCAGGTGCAGGACCGATGCCTGGCCTTGTCCGCCGAACTCGGCCTGCGCTGCGCGTTCCGCCAGTCCAACCACGAGGGCGTGCTCGTGGACTGGGTTCAGGAAGCGCGCGCCGAGGGGGCGGCCGTGATCATCAACCCGGCCGGCTTGTCCTTCCGCTCCATTCCGCTGCTGGACGCGCTCAAGATGCTCGAGCAGCCCGTGATCGAGGTCCACCTCACCAACATCCACCGCCGCGAGGCGCCGTACCGAGACTCGCTCACCTCGCTGGCCAGCACCGGCGTGATCTGCGGGCTGGGGCCCCTGGGCTACGAGCTCGCGCTGCACGCGGTCGCGCAGCGGCTGCGCGAGACCACCACCTGACGCGCTTTCCTTCACAACAACCGCCATTCCCTGGAGACAAGCACCATGAAACGCACCATCGATCGTCGCTCCCTCCTCTGCGCCGGCGCCGGCCTGGCCGCCGGGGCGCTGCTGCCCGGGCGGGCCCGCGCCCAGACCAAGCTGCGTTTCGCCGCGGTGTTCTCGGACACCGACATCCGCGCCGAGATGATCAAGCGCCTGGGCGCCGACATCGCGCCCGATCACAGCATCGAAGCCCACCTCAACTCCACGCTGTTTCGCCAGGGCACCGAGCTGGTGGCCCTGCAGCGCGACAACCTGGAGATGGGCAACATCGCGCCGCAGGACATCTCCAAGCAGGTGCCGGCCTGGTCGGTTCTGACCTCGGCCTACCTGTTCCGCGACGCCAACCACCTCAACGCCTTCTTCGCCAGTGAACTGGGCGCGCAGATGAAGAAGCAGGTGGAGGACCAGCTCAAGGTGAAGATCCTGGGCCCCACCTTCTTCGGCACGCGCCACGTGGGCCTGCGCGGCAAGAAGAAGGTCAATGTGCCGGCCGACCTGGCCGGCGTGAAGCTGCGCATGCCCGCGGGCGACGCGTGGCAGCTGCTGGGCCGATCGCTCGGCGCCAACCCCACGCCGCTGGCCTACGCCGAGACCTACACCGGCCTGCAGACCGGCACCGTGGACGGCCAGGACAACCCGCTGCCCAATGTGCAGAACATGAAGTTCTACGAGGTCATGGGCCAGATCGTGCTGACCTCGCACCTGGTGGCCTTCGACCTGCTCACCATGAATCTCAAGGCCTGGCAGGCCATGGCGGCGGACAAGCAGAAAGCCTTCCAGGCGGCGGTCGACAAGGCCATCACCTGGAGCGCCAACGAGCACGTCAAGCGCGAGGCCGAGCTGGCCGAGGGCTTCAAGCGCCAGGGGCTGGACGTGTACGTGCCCAACATCAACGCGTTCCGCGAGCACGCGCAGAAGATCTACCTGGCCTCCGACGAAGCGAAGGCCTGGGCCCCGGGGATCATCGACAAGATCGCCGCGATCAAGTGATGCGCCTGCTCGCGCGGGCGGCCGAGGCCGTGGCCGCCCTCCTTCTCGGCGTGATCTTCCTCGCCTTCATCCTGCAGATCGCGCTGCGCTACCTGTTCGATCTGCCGGTGGGCTGGACGGCCGAAATTTCGCTCGTCGCCTGGCTCTGGCTGATCCTGTGGGGCGCCGCCTTCGTGCTGCGCGACGAGGAGGAGATTCGCATCGACCTGCTCAAGGCCCTGTTCGGCCCGCGCGGGCAACGCGTGCTGGCCTCCATCGGCTCCATCGCCACCGTCGCGCTGTTCGCACTGGCCATGCCCGCCACCTGGGACTACGTGAGCTTCATGAAGGTGGAGAGCAGCTCGTACCTGAAGATCCGCTTCGACTGGCTGTACTCGATCTACCTCGTGTTCGCCGCCGCCGTCATCGCGCGCCACCTGTGGCTGATCGTGAACGCCCTGCGCGGACGCTCGTCGGCCGACTCCACGCACATAGGTTCCCTGTGAATCCGACGAGTCCGTTCTCATTGGCCGTGGCGGCCATCGTCCTGCTGAGTCTGCTGGGCGTGCCGATCGGCCAGGCCATGATCGGCGCGTCCATCCTGTACCTATGGCTCAAGGGCATGGACATGGGCAGCGCGGCCGAGCAGCTGCTCAACAGCACCTACTCCAGCTACCTGCTGCTGGCCATTCCGCTGTTCATCCTGGCCGCCAGCTTCATGAGCTCGGGCAGCGTGCTCGATCGGCTGCTGCGCTGGTGCAACGCGCTGGTGGGCCGCTTTCCCGGCGGCCTGGCCCAGGTCAACGTGCTGCAGAGCGTGGTGTTCGCCAGCATGTCGGGCTCGGCCCTGGCCGACGCCGCCGGCTCGGGCAAGCTGATGCAGGCCATGATGACGCGCGATGGCCGCTACCCGCCTGCCTTCGCGGCCGCGCTCACCGCCGTCTCGGCGGTCATCGGGCCCATCCTGCCGCCGTCGATTCCGCTGGTGTTGTACGCGCTGGTCTCGGGCACCTCCATCGGCTACCTCTTCCTGGCCGGCGTGCTGCCCGGGCTCTTGTTGGGTGCGGTGCAGATGGCGCTGATCCACTACCTGGCCAAGCGCCACCGCTTCCCGGTGGAAGACCCGGTGCCGATGCGTGAGCTGCCGGGCATCACACGCGAAGCCCTGCCCGCGCTGATGATGCCCGTGCTGCTGCTGGGTTGCCTCTACAGCGGCATCACCACGCCCACCGAAGCCGCCGGCGTGGCCGCCGCCTACGCCCTGCTCATCTCGGCCTTCTACTACCGCAGCCTGGGCCTGCGCGACGTCTACCAGTCGCTGCAGCAGAGCGCGCGCACCAGCGTCTCCATCGGCATCCTCATCGCGGGCGCCACGGTGTTCAACTTCGTCATCACCTCGGAGAACATCCCCGCCTCGCTGAGCGCGATGATGCGCGGTCTGGAGCTTTCGCCCTTCACCTTCCTGCTGCTCGCCAACCTGTTGCTGCTGGTGCTGGGCGCCTTCCTCGAAGGCTCGACCATCATCCTGGTGATCCTGCCGGTGTTGCTGCCCACGGCGGTGGCGCTGGGCGTGGACCCGGTGCACTTCGGCGTGGTGGCCGTGCTCAACATCATGATCGGCCTGGTCACGCCGCCGTATGGCCTGCTGCTGTTCATGATGACGAAGATCGCCGACGTTTCGCTGGGGGCGCTGGTGCGCGCCACCCTGCCCTTCCTGGGCGTGATGATGATCGCGCTGGCCATCACCACCTTCTGGCCCGACTTCGTGCTCTTCCTGCCGCGCCTGGCGGGCTACACGGGTTGATGTCCGGGGACGCCGCGGCATGGACACGCCCCGCATCGACGGCCACACCCGGGTGATCGCCCACCTGGGCCATCCCACGCACAGCTTCAAGGCGCCGCTGATCTACAACCCCTGGTTCGCGGCCAGCGGCACCAACGCCGTGGTCGTGCCCCTCGATTGCCCCGCCGGTGCGCTGGAGACCTTGCTGCCGCCGCTGATGGCGGCACCCAATGTGCTGGGTGCGCTGATCACCATGCCGCACAAGCGGGGCGTGGTGGCGCTGCTCGACGAGGTGTCGCGCACCGCGCGGGTGGCCGGCGCCTGCAACGCCGTCAAGCGAACGGCCGACGGCCGCCTGATCGGCGACATGTTCGACGGGGAGGGCTTCGTGCGCGGCGTGCAGGGCAAGGGCCTGGTGCTGAGCGGCGCGAGCGCGCTGGTGGTGGGCAGTGGAGGTGTGGGCTCGGCCATTGCCGCGTCACTCGCGGCGGCGGGCGCAACCCGCCTGGCGCTGTTCGACACCAACGGCGCGGCCAGCGCGGCCCTGCGCGAACGCCTGTTGGCGGCCTACCCCGCGCTGGAGGTGCGCACCGGCGCACGCGATCCGGCGGGGTTCGACCTCGTGGTCAACGCCACGCCGCTGGGCATGGAGCCGGGCGACCCGCTGCCCCTGGACGTGGACCGCCTGGAGCCGCGCAGTCTGGTCGGTGAGGTGGTGATGCGCGAACGCGTCACGGCCTTCCTGTCGGCCGCCCGGGCGCGCGGCTGCCGCGTGCAGGTGGGCACCGACATGCTGTTCGAGCAAATCCCCGCCTACCTCGAATTCTTCGGTCTTCCCGTGGCCACGCCCGGGCGCCTGCGCGAGCTTGCGGCGCTCGACAGGCCACCGCTGCCGACCGGCGAGCCGGGCGGCTGAGCGGCCTGCGCGCCCTGACTCACACCCGGCTTCGGCCCACGGCGGCGGTTGGCGGCCGAAGAAGCGGTGGCCGTGGCGCCAACCCGAAGCACGCGCGCAACCAGCCCACGCGGCGAATCAGGCCGTCGTTGAGTGCCCAGCAGCCGAGCACGGCGAGCGCGAGCACGCCCAGGGGCTCGGCCGCCGGCCCGAGGCCCAGCGGCGCAAGCCCGGCCAGCGCCGCGACGATCAGCGTCTGGTGCAGCACGTACCAGGGATAGACCGATTCGCGCGCCCATCCGAGCCAAGGCCAAGGCCGGTTCAGGTGCCGGTGGGCAAAGCCCAGCACCGCCACGACGGCCCACCAGGACACGGCGTCGGCCGCGAGCCGCGCCCAGGGCATGGGCGTGGCGAGCCCCTGCCGTAGCCCCCAATGGGTGCCGAACGCCAGCGCCGCGAGCGCCAGGGCGCGCCATCGCAAGCGCACCAGCTCGCGCCACAGCGCGGCGTCGGTGCCGACCCACCAACCGCAGACAAAGACCGTGAAATACACGGCATGCAGCCAGCCGTCGCCCACCAGGTCGTGCGTGGGCGGGAAGTGCGGACGCAGCAGCAGCGACCACAGCATCAGCGGCACCAGGGGCACCAACATGAGGCCTGCGCCACGCAGCGCCTGGAAGCGCGGACCCAGTGGCGCCAGCGCGCGGCGCGCCAGCAGCAGCACCGAGGTGTAGATCCACAGGTAGGGCAGGAACCACAGGTGATTCCAGGTGACGCCAATGTGCGCGCCGTCGAAGGCCTGGGCCGGCCAGGGCCCGCCTTGCACGTAGCGCCACAGGAAGGCGCCGAAACCGGGCCCGACGAAGCCGCCCGCCAGCGCCTGTGCATAGGCCTGGTAGGGCACCACCACCGCCATGCCGAAGGCCAAAGGCAGCAGCAGGCGCGCGCTGCGCTGGCGCCACAGCGCCCGGTCCGACACCCCGTCCGCACGGCGGCGCATCAGCAGGCCCAGCGCCAGCCCCGACACCAGGAACACCAGGTCCAGCCGCCAAAAATTGAGCGCGCGCATGGGCCACTGCAGCCATTCGGCGGTGTGCGCGCTCTTCAAATGCCAGGGCCAGTCGGCGACGTAGGCCATGCCCAGGTGGTAAACCATCACCAGCCCGAAGGCCAGGATGCGCAGGGTGTCGATGTCGTGTCGGCGTGGCATGTCGCGCATGGTCGGCCGGCCGGGCATTTCCAGGGACACAACGGGACGGCCCGTTGGCCACCGGGGACGAAGCGCACGCCCCCGGGGACAGCCGTCGCTAGACTCGCGGCCATGACCCCGCCTCTCCTGGCCTGGCTCCGGCAGCATCCTCGCTGGCACTGCGCCGCCGAGGTGGCGTTCTGGACCGTGGTCATTGGGGTGCACGCCCTGTTGAACACGGTCGTGGCGCGCGCCGACATGCGCGAGGCCGGCCTGCCCTGGGGCTGGTGGGAAGCCGCGGTGTGGGAAGGCAGCAGCCACGCCGTGCTGCTGGCGCTGATCCCGGCCATCGCGGCCTGGAACCGGCGTTTTCCGCTGCACGGGAGCACCCTGGCGCGCCACTTGCCCTGGCACCTGCTGGGCAGCGTGCTGTTCAGCCTGGCGCACGTGGCCGGCATGGTGGCGCTGCGCCACGCGCTGCATGCGGCGGCTGGCCAGACCTATGGTTTCGGGCCGTGGTGGTCCGAATGGGGCTACGAATACCTGAAAGACGTGCGCGCCTATGCCGCCATCGTGGCCGCGCTCATGGTCTATCAGCTGCTGCTGCTGCGCCTGCAGGGCGAGGCGCGCGTGCTCGACGCGCCCGAGCCGCCCGTCCCAGCCTCCGCCCAGGCGCCCGCGGCGCGGGCCGAGGCGGTGGTGGCCTCGCCGCCGGCTGACCCACCGCCGCCGGCCCGCCCCGAACGCTTCCTGGTGCGCCAGCTGCGCAAGGAATTCCTGATCGCCGCCAACGATATCGATTGGGTGCAGGCCCAGGCCAACTACGTGGGCCTGCGCGTGAACGGGCACGACTACCTGCTGCGCTCCACCCTGGCCGAGTTCGCCCGCCAGCTCGACCCCGCGCGCTTCGTGCAGGTGCACCGCAGCTACCTCGTCAACCTCGAGCGCGTCGCCGAAATCGAGCCACTGGACAGCGGCGACGCACGCCTGCGCCTGCGCGACGGGGCCGAGGTGCCCTGCAGCCGGAGGCACCGCGCGGCGCTGGAGGCGGCGATCACGGGATCGCCGGGTTAGACGTCCAGCGTCAGCTCCGGGGTCTTCGAGCCCGAGCAGCAGATCATCATCGTCCTGCCTG
This sequence comes from Hydrogenophaga borbori, assembly GCF_003417535.1. GTDB lineage: Bacteria > Pseudomonadota > Gammaproteobacteria > Burkholderiales > Burkholderiaceae_C > Hydrogenophaga > Hydrogenophaga borbori. The sequence continues at coordinate 300,470 of NZ_QVLS01000005.1, read as the reverse complement.
CCGCGCGCTCCTGCTCCGAGAGCACCAGATCTCGGTGGTCCGGCGTTCCGGACAACACCGCCGTCTCGCAGACGCCGCACACACCCTGCTGACAGGACGATGGCACGGGTACGCCCTGGGCCTGCAGGGCGTCCAGGATGGTGCTGCCGGCCGCAACAGGGATCGTGCGCCCGCTGCGCGCCAGGCGCACGACGAAGCCGCCCTCGGTGGCGGGCGCCTCCTTGGCCGCGAAGTACTCCAGATGCACGCGCGCCGGATCCAGGCCGGCGCAGGCGGCTTCGAAGGCCTCCAGCATGGGCGCCGGACCGCAGCAATAGAAGTGCGCCCCCTCGGGCGCCGCCGCCACGACGGCCGCCAGGTTCAGGGACGGCCCGCCTTCGTCGCTGAAGCTCAGATGCACGCACCCGGCATGGCCCGCCAGTTCGTGCAACAGCGCCGCGCTGCCACGGCTGCGCGCACGGTAATGCAGGGTCCACGGCGTGCCCAGGCGTTGCAGTCGCTGGACCATGCTCCACAAGGGCGTGATGCCGATGCCACCCGCGATGAAGACCGCGTGCGGAGCCGATTCGTCCAGCGCGAAGTGGTTGCTCGGCCCATCCACCTCGATCAGTGCGCCGACGCGGGCCTCGCCGTGCAGCCAGGCCGAACCGCCCCGGCTGTCGGGCTCGCGCTTGACACCGATGACGTAGCGGTGACGCTCGACCGGGTCGTTGAGCAGGGAGTAGCTGCGAATGAGGCCGCGCGGCAGGCGCAGATCGATGTGTGCGCCAGCTTCGAACGGCGGCAGCCCGCCGTTCGCGGGCGCGCGCAAGTCGAACAGCAGCACGTCGTCGGCGCCGTAGGCGATGGCATGGATGCGAAGCGGCACGGGGGCCATGGCGGTGGCAGCGCTCACACCTTCTCCAGGCCGATCGCGCGGTCCAGGATCGCGCCGTCACGCCGCAGGGCTTCGACCGGTCCGTGGAACACCGGCACGCCACGCTCCAGCACGATCACCTCGTCGGCGAAATCGAGCACCACGTCCACGTGCTGCTCCACCAGCAGGCAGCCCACGCCGGTGCTCGCCACCAGGGCCGCAATCGCGTCCATCAGCTCGTCGCGCACTTTGGGCGCCAGGCCCTCCAACGGCTCGTCGAGCAGCAGCAGGCTCGGTCCGGCCATGAGCGCGCGCGCCACCGACAGCATCTGCTGCTCGCCCCCGGAGAGCTGAGTACCGCCGTTGCGGCGGCGCTCGCGCAGGCGCGGAAACAGGCCGTAGACGCGGTCCAGCGCGGGGCCGCGCGGGTGGCCTTGCAACGCCGAGATGAGGTTTTCCTCCACACTGAGCGAAGGAAAGATCTCACGGCCTTGTGGCACGTAGCCCAAGCCGGCGCGGGCCCGCGCGTGGGTGGGCCAGGCGCTGGCGTCCTGCCCGTCCAGCAGCACGCGCCCACCCTGCAGTTGCGCGTGACCCACCGCGCTGGCCAGGGTCGTGGTCTTGCCGGCGCCATTGCGGCCGATGAGGCCCAGCTTGCACCCCTGGCGCAGGGTGAAGTCGACGCCGTGCAGCACGCGCGCACCTGCGTAGCCGGCGTCCACCCGTTCGAAGCGCAGTTCAGTGGCCGGCTGCATGGCCGCTCCTTCCAAAGTAGATCTCGCGCACGGCCTCGTTGGCTGCGATCTCGGCCGGCGTGCCGCGCGCGAACACGGCGCCCTGCACCAGCACCACGATGTCGCGCGCGAAGCGGAACACCAGGTCCATGTCGTGCTCGATCAGCATCACGGCCAGGTCGCCCGGCAGCCGCTCCACCGCTTCCAGAATGCGCCCGCTCTCGCTCTCGGGCACGCCGGCGGCGGGTTCGTCGAGCAGCAGCACGCGCGGCTTCATGGCCAGCGCCAGCGCGATTTCCACCAGCCGCTGCTCGCCCAGGGCCATCTGCCCGGTGATGCGCCGCGCCTGGCCGTGGATGTGCAAGCTGCCCAGAGCCTCGTCGACCTCGGCGTCCACCTGCGCGCGCTGAGCGCGCGACAGCCACACGCGCTGCGCCAGGCCGTGGCGGTGCAGCACCGCGCAGCGCACGTTGTCTTGCACGCTGAGTTCCTTGAAGACGCGGTTGATCTGGAAGGTTCGGACGATGCCCGAGCGTGCCCGCTGCGCGGGGTTCCAGGCGCTCACGTCCTCGCCGTCCAGGCGCACCGTGCCCGCGGACGGCCGCAGCACGCCACCCAGCAGGTTCACCAGCGTGGTCTTTCCCGCGCCGTTGGGGCCGATGAGCGCGGTGCGCGCACCGGCCGGCAGCGCGAGCGACACGTCGCGCGTGACCTGCAGGCCGCCGAAGGCTTTGCACAGACCCGCCGCCTCCAACCGATCAGACGCTGCCATGGCGGGCCTCCTTGCTGCGGCGCACCAGTGTCACCAGCCGGTCCCAGGCGTCGAGCAGGCCACCCGGCAGCACCAGCATCACGGCCACCAGCACCACGCCGATGACCAGCAGCCAGTGGTGCGGGTTCAGGCCCGAGGCGATGTGGTGGATCAGCATGTAGGCCACGGTGCCCAGCAACGCGCCGGCCAGGCGGCGCGTGCCGCCCAGCACCACCATGATCAGCACGGCCGCCGAGAGGTGGAAGTCCAGCGTGCTCAGGCTGGCGACCTTGGTGGTCTGGGCCGAGAGAGCGCCTGCCGCGCCAGCCACCGCGCCGCCCACCACGTACACCGTGAGCAGTTGCGCGTAGACCCGCCCACCCAGCGACTCGACCCGCCCCGCGTCCTGCCGCACCGCGCGCGAGCTGAGGCCGAAGGGCGAGTCCACCAGCGCGCGCAGCGCCGCGTGCACCAGCAACAGCACCACCAGCGCGTAGAAGAAACCGGTGTGGCCCATGAAGTCGAACTCGAACACGCCGAAAAGCGGGTCGATGGAAAAGCCCGAGAGTCCATCGTCGCCACCCGTGAGGTCGCGCCGCCAGTTGGCGAGTTCGAGCAGCAGTTGCGCGGTGGCGATGGTGAGCATCACCAGCGTGAGGCCGTGAGCGCGCAGCAACACCGCGCCGCTGAGCCCGGCCACCAGGGCACCGGCCAGCACGCCACCGCCCAGGCCCAGCAGCGGCGAAGGCGAAACGTGCAGCGCCACCAGGCCGGCCGCGTAGGCACCCGCGCCGTACAGCGCGGCCTGGCCCATGGAGGCAATGCCGGCCTGCCCGAGCACCAGATTAAGCGAGAGCGCGAGCAGGGACATGACCACCATGTTCGTGAGCAGGCCAACGTCATCGGTAAAAGCCCAATAGGCGCACAGGGCGACGAGGCCGATGAAGGCCTCCGGCAGCAACGGCACGCGCCAGCGGCGCATGCCGCCAGGGGCGGGCGCGAGGGAAGAAGTCAAGGTATTCATGCGCGGCGTCCGAACAAACCCTGCGGTCGCAGCAGGAGCACGAGGAACATGGTGAGGAAGAAGGCCACGGACGAGAGCTGGGGCACCAGGTACTTCATGGTGGTCTCCACCCCACCGAGCAGCAGGGCCGCGACAAAGGAGCCCGCCAGCGTGCCCTGGCCGCCCACGGCCACCACGGCCAGGAAGGTGACGAGGTACTTGCCCGCGTAAGAGGCATCCATGGGCAAGAGTTCGGCACCGACGATGCCACCCAGAGCGGCCAGCGCCGCGCCCGCCGCAAAGGCGACGGCATACAGTCGCGCGGTGTCGATGCCAACGGCCTGCGCGGTCGGCGCGTTGTCGACCGCCGCGCGCACGCGGATGCCAAAGTCCGATCGCTCGACCGCGAACCACAGGAGCACCAGAGCCGCCACGCCCAGCGCCACCACGAACAGGCGGTGCTTCTGCACCAGGCGGTAGCCGATATCGATGGAGCCCTGCAGCGCCTCGGGCAGCGGCACGCTGGTGATGGCCGAGCCGAACGCGATGTTGGCAAGCGCCATGCAGATGAACATGATGCCGATGGTCACCAGCATCTGATCGAGTTCGCTGCGGCGGTAGAAACGGCGCAGCAGCCAGCGCTCGATCGGCACGGCCGCCAGCGCCACCAAGGCGATGGCCAAGGCCATGCCCAGCCACACCGGCAGGCCCAGCGAGGTGGACAGCGCGGCGGCCATGAAGCCGCCGGCCATGGCGAAGGCGCCGTGCGCCAGGTTGATCACGCGCATCAGACCCATGGTCATCGACAGGCCGATGGTGATCATGAACAGGACCATGGCGTAGGCCACTCCGTCGATCAGGATGCTGCCGGCGAGTTGGAGGGACATTGTTGACTCCGCGACCGCGCGCTCACTTGGCCTGCAGCGCGGCCGACCGGCCGTGGTCGGGCTGCATCTCGTAGGTTTTGATTTCGCGGTTGCGCAGCCGCCCTTCGGCGTCCTTGTCGACCACACGCACATAGACGTTCTGCACCAGCTCGCGCGATTGCGCATCGATCTTCACGGGGCCGCGCGGGCTCTCCCACTGCCAGCCCTTGGCCGCCGCGAGCGCCTTGGCCGGGTCGCGCTGGCCCTTGGTGACCTCCACCATGCGGTAGATGACGGCCATGCCGTCGTAGGCGCCCACGGATGCGGCGTTCAGCACCACCTGCGGAGAGAGTTCCGCCGCCGTCTTGAGGAAGGTCCGGTTCATCGCCGAGTCGTGCGCCGGCGAGTAGTGCAGCGCCGTCTCCAGGCCCAGCGCGGCGTCGCCAATCGCGGGCAGGTCGAGTTCGCTCGTCTCGCCGGTACCAATGAATCGCACGGCCGCCTGCTTGAGGCCGGCCTCCGAGTAGGCCTTGATGATGGCGTAGGTGGGCGGTCCGCCGGGGCCGAAGACAAAGACAGCGTCTGGCTTGAGCGTCTTGATCTTCTGCATGAAGGGGCCGAAGTCGGACGTCTTGAGCGGAGCGCGGATCTGCTCCAGCACCTGGCCGCCACCGGCGGTGAAGGTCTTCACGAAGGCGTTCTCGGAGTCCAACCCCGGCCCGTAGTCGCTCACCAGCGTGACGGCGGTGCGCAGCTTCTGATCCAGCGCGTAGCGCGCGGCCGGCACCGACACCTGCGGCAGCGTGTACGAGGTGCGCAGCAGGTGGTCGGACTTGTCCAGGATGGACGAGGTCGCGGCATTGAAGATCACTGTGGGCACCTTGGCCTCCTGCGCGATCGCGCCGACCGCGAGCGCGTCGGGTGTGAAGTACAGGCCGCCGAGGTACTGCACCTTCTCTTTCACGATCAGCTCCTGCGCGAGCGCGCGGGCCTGGGCGGGGTTGATGTCCGCCAGGTCCCGCCAGACCACTTCGACGGTGGCGCCACCGGCCTGGACGCCATGGATCTTCTGGTAGGCCTTGACGGCGGCCTCCCACATCTTGCCGTTTGACGAGAACGGGCCGGACAGCGGCGCGATGATGCCGACCTTGACGGTCTGGGCCAGCGCGGACGCGCCGCAGGCGAGCGCGAGCACGCCCGCGAGGATGAGGCGTTTCATGGGTTTGTCTCCTGGTCGTGGGGTGGAAACGGCTGCTCGGTGTGATCAGGCCGTGGCGGTGTCGGTCGTGCGCGAGGTCGAATAGAAGTTGCCCGAACGGATGCGGACCAGGGCGTCGGCTTCGTTGAAGTGCACGCCCGCGGGATCCCCTCCCTGCTGAACGATGGCGATTTGCTGCTTCATCTGGCGCCGCAGCAACGCGATGCCGCGGTCGCTGGTGGCCAGGTGCTCTTCGCCGTGCAGCGTGACGCGCCCCTGGCCGTACTGGGCCTCGAAGTCGCCGGGGAAGTCCTGTTTTTCCTGCTCGCTGAGCTCCATCCAGGACTTGCCGTTGTGCATCTTGAAAGGCGCGAAGTTGCCCGCCTGTCGCGTGCGCGCGGCGAAGAAGCCGCGGAAGTGTTGGTCGTCCACCGCCACGTGCCAGCCGATCCAGCGGCCATGGCCCGGCGAGAGGTCGATCATGGGAATGGCCGAGATGTTGGGGAACAGCGCAGAGTTGATGCGCTCGAGCTGGCGGCCGTCCTCCAGGTCGCGCCAGGCGTGGTAAATCACGCCGCCGTCGACGGCCTCGAAGTCCACGCGCGGCAGGATCTTGAAGTTCTCGGCGAACTGGATGCCGCTGAAGGTGGAGTGCAGCACGTACACGTGGTACGGGTCCATGATGTTTTCCCAGTTCTGCAGCCAGTGGTAGGGCACGTGCGGCTCCTCCACATGGTCGGCATAGCCGGCAAAACCGCCACCGATGACTTCGACGAACTCCCCGTCCTGCAAGTCTTCCAGGATGTCGTAGCGCGGCAGCACGGGCTTCTTCTCGGGCGGGCCCATGTAAGCGAACACCAGACCGTAGCGCTCTTCCACCGGGTACCAGGGTTGGCGCGCGGCCTCGCGGCGCAGGCCGCCTTCGGGTTCGCAGGGCTGGTTCAGGCAAGTGCCGTCCACGGCGAAGAGCCAGCCGTGGTAGCAGCAGCGGATGCCCGCCTCCTCCACGTGGCCGTAGTAGAGCGAGGTGCCGCGGTGCATGCAGCGCGGGTACAGCAGGCCGGCGCGGCCCGACTTGTCGCGAAACAGCACGAGGTCCTCGCCCAGGATGCGCACCATCTGCGGTCGATCGGTGACGTCTGCCGACAGCGCCACCGGATGCCAGTAGCGGCGCAGGTACTCGCCAGTGGGCGTTCCCTTGGCCACGCCGCTGAGCAGCGGATCGGGGTGGGCGGGGGTGTGCCGGTAGGCGCTGCCCGCCAGTTGGGCGGCGTCGGCGATGGGGATGGTCTTGCTCATGCTCGTGCTCATGGGACGGTCCTGTGCGTGTCGGTGGGAGGAAAGCCGGGAAGAGATTGAAATAATATTAAGTATCTTGAATTTTAAGATAAGTGAAAACCCCGATACTTGAGCGCAGAAGCACCTGAACCGCCTTCCAACGATGAGCAAGAACCCGCCAAAAACCAGGACACGCGGCAAGAGCATCCGCGCGCGAGCCGACGCTTCCGCCCAGGCGCTGCTGGCCGACTACGCCCAGGCCCTGCCCGCTCCCCCTCGGGTGCCGGACCTGAACACTGTGTGGGGCAACGCCGATGTGCTCGTGCACCAGTGGCGGCGCGAACTGGGCGACGAAGGATCCGAGGGCGTTCTGATGGGCATCCGTATCCGGCGCATCGGCATGCTGCTGGACGAGCTCACCATGGCGCACTGCGAGGCCGAAGGCGTGAAGCACACCGACTTCCTGCTGCTCATGGCCCTTCGCCGCCTGGGCGAGCCCTACGCCATGCGGCCCACCGACATCCTGAAGATGCACAGCGTGACCTCGGGCACCGCCACCTATCGCATCGACCAACTCGCCAAGCAGGACCTGGCCGAACGCCTGCCCGACCCGCGCGACCGGCGCGGCTATCTGGTGCGCCTGACCCCGCAAGGCAAGCGCATCGTGGACACGGTGATGGCGCGCATGCGGGCCGAGTTCAACGAGCGCCTGGCGCCTTTCGCCCAGGTGGCCGGCGGCCACGACGTGCTGGAAGCCGCGCTGCGGCTGTTCGAATCCTGTATCGAGCCGCGCGAAGGCTGAGGCGATTCGCCGATCGTTGACGCCCTGCTCGTGGCGGGGCTTCATTTCATGTATCATTTAAAAATACATGAAAGACAGCAAGCTATCCTCCGTTCTGCATGTGCTGCTGCACATGGCGCAAGCCGGCGCGCCCATGACCTCCGAACAGCTCGCGCGCATGCTGGGCACCAACCCCGTGGTGGTGCGCAAGATCCTCGCCGGCCTGCGCGACGCGGGCTTCGTGGTGGCTGGCAAGGGTCATGGCGGCGGGTGGACCATCGGTGTCGACCTGCGCCGCGTCACGCTGCGCGACGTCTACGAGGCCGTGGGCGCGCCCACGGTGTTCGCCATGGGCCACCGCAACGAGCAGCCCGCCTGCCTGGTCGAACAGGCGGTGAACGCCGCGCTCGACGACACCCTCGCCGCCGCGCGCGCGCTGATCGACCAGCGCCTGGCCGCCATCACTCTGGCCGATCTGTCGGCCGATTTCGACCGGCGCCTGCGCGCCCATCCGCACCGGGAGCACAGCCATGAACATTGAGCCTTTCGACGCCGCCATCGTGGGCGGCAGCTACGCCGGCCTATCCGCCGGTCTGCAACTGGCCCGCGCGCGTCGCCGCCTGCTGGTGATCGACGCCGGCCAGCGCCGCAACCGCTTCGCCGCGTCTTCACACGGCTTTCTCGGCCAGGACGGACGGCCGCCACAGCACATCGCGGCCGACGCCCAGGCGCAGCTGCGTGCCTACCCCACCGTGCGCTGGCTGGACGCCAGCGTGACCGAGGCCACGCGCACCGAAGGCGGCTTCGAGCTTCGTACCCACCAAGGCGATGCATTCAGCGCCACGCGCCTGGTGCTGGCCACCGGTGTGGTGGACCAGTTGCCACCGATCGAGGGTCTGGCCGAGCGCTGGGGCCGTGCGGTCTTCCACTGCCCGTACTGCCATGGCTACGAGTTGCAACAGGGCCGCATTGGCGTGCTCGCGCGCAGTGAGCTGTCCATGCACCACGCGCTGATGCTGCCCGACTGGGGCCAGGTGACGCTGTTCCTTGATGAAGCCTTCTCGCCCAGCGAGCAGCAGTTGCGCGAACTGGACGCGCGCGGCGTGGCCATCGAGCGCGCGCGCGTGCGCCGCGTGGTAGAGCACGCCACGGTGGAGCTGGAGGACGGCCGTCGCCTGCCCATGGACGGCCTGTTCACGCTGAGCTGGACGCGCTCGGCCACGCCGCTCGCGGAGCAACTGGGTTGCGCCATCGACCAGGGCCCCATGGGCGAGTTCGTGCGCACCGACGCCATGAAGGCCACCACCGTGCCCGGCGTGTTCGCTTGCGGCGACCTGGCGCGCGCGGCCGGCAACGTGGCCCTGGCCGTGGGCGACGGTGCCCTGGCCGGCGCGGCGGCGCACCGCTCGCTGCTGTTCCCTTCGGGCTGACCCTCACTCACTGGGGATCTCGGGCTCCACCAGTTTGGCCAGCTGTTCCAGCGACTCCTGCCAGCCCAGGTAGCACATCTCGGCGGGAATCGCCTCGGGAATGCCCTCCTGCACCACCTGGAGCTCGGTGCCGCAGACCACGGCCTTGAGGGTGACGCTCACCGTCATGGTGCCGGGCAGGTTCGGGTCGTCGAAGCTGTCGGTGTAGCGCAGGCGCTCGCCCGGCACGAACTCCAGGTACTCGCCACCGAAGCTGTGCGATTGGCCGGTGCCGAAATTGGTGAAGGACATGCGGTGCTTGCCGCCCAGTCGAGCGTCCATTTGCTGCACCGCAGCGGTGAAACCGTAGGGCGGCAGCCAGCGGCACATGGCGGCGGGTTCGGTGAAGGCACGGAAGACCCGTTGCGGCGGGGCCTTGAGGACGCGGTGGAGGCGGACGGTTCCGGTGGGCATGTAAGACTCCTTTAAGACAAGCAACCAAATCATGACGGCCACTCGGCCGACACACCACCCAAGACCCATGGTCCTGGCATTGTCTCGACGAAGGAGAGGCCCGGACATCGACAACCGCTGATCGGATCAACAGCGATCAGCACCGCGATCCCAGGCCCGACAAGACAGGGAGCGCCCCCCGGCACCCACCCATGGGTGGCGGATGCCGTCAACGTCTGCAGGAGCCATCGCATGCCACTCTCAAGACGCCCCCTGCTGCTGGCCGCTGCGGCCAGCCTGGGCCTTCCCCGTCTGGCCCAGGCGGCCTCGCCCATTCAGTTCGGCTACAGCGCCGTCACGGATTTCGCCTCGGTCTTCGTCGCCGCCACCGAGGGCTTCTTCCGCCAGCGCAAGCTCGACATCGAGCTCCGCTTCATTCCCGTCAACTCCACGATTCCGGCGGCGCTGCAGGCGGACGCGCTGCAGATCGGCGGCCCCACCCCCTCCGGCTTCCTGCAGGCCGTGGAAGGCGGCCTGGACCTGGTGGCGGTCGCGGGCGGCGGCGTCACCGCCAAGGACATCGTCAACACCGGCCTGGTCGCCCGCCCGGGCGCGGGCATCGTCACCGCCGCGGACTGCGTGGGCCGCAGGATCGGCGTCCCGGGCCTCAACGCCTTCCTGCACATCACCTTTCGCGCCTGGCTCAAGCAGCAGGGGGTGGACCACCGGCGGGTTCAGTTCATCGAGGTGCCCTTCATCCTGCAGGCCGATCTGCTGCGCGGCGGCTCCCTCGACGCGACGGTGACGGCCGAACCCTTCCTGACCCGCCTCGTCGACAGCGGGCTCGCCAAGGTCGTCTCCTACTACACCACCTTCCTGCCCGAGAACCGGCCCACCGTGCTGCACGTGGCGCGGCGCGACTGGGTGCAAGGCCACCCCGAGGCCGTGCGCGCTTTCCGCGAAGCGGTGCAGGAGGGCGCCCGGTTCGTGCGGCAGCCGGCCAACGAACCGCGCGTGCGGGCGGCCCTGAAGCAGTTTCTCAAGCTGCCCGCCGAGGTGCTGGCCAAGGTGCCGATCACCCGGCCCAAGGCCACGCTGACCCCGGACCAGCTCGCCTACTGGGTCGAGCTGATGAAGGACCAGGACATGCTGAAGACCAACCCGGACGTTCAGCGCCTGATCGCCAAGTGAACCCCGCTGCCCCGTCCGACACTTTCCTCCGCTTCGACCGGGTGGCCATCCGCCTTGGCGGACAGGACATCGTCTCCATTCAACGGCTGGACATCGCGCGCGGCGAGTTCGTCTGCATCGTGGGCCCCAGTGGCTGCGGCAAGACCACGCTGCTGCGCGCGGCCAGCGGCCTGCTGCGCCCGGCCGAAGGCGAGGTGCGCTGCGAGGGCCGTCCGATCACCGCCCCCTGGCGCGAAATGGCCCTGGTGTTCCAGGACTACGGCCGCGCCCTGCTGCCCTGGCGCACGGTGGAAGGCAATGTGGGCCTGGCGCTGGAGGCCGCCGGCGTGCCGCGCGGCGAATGGCCCGCCCGCATCGCCGACGCCCTGCGCAAGGTGGGCCTGCAAGACCACGGCCAGCGCTTCCCGGTGCAGCTGTCGGGCGGCATGCAGCAGCGCGCGCAGATCGCGCGCTGCCTGGCGCAGCGGCCCCGGCTCATGCTGCTGGACGAGCCCTTCGGCGCACTGGATGCGCTCACGCGCCAGGGCCTGCAGGACGAACTGGCCCGCCTGGCGCGCGAGCACGGCCTCACCGTCCTGTTCGTCACGCACGACCTCGAAGAGGCCATCTACCTCGGCGACCGCGTGATCGCCATGCGCGCCCACCCCGGGCCCGGGCGGCCCAGCCTGGCGCACGCGATCGAGGTGCCCATCGCGCGCCCGCGCCACCAGCTCAGCACCCGCGAAGGCCCCGACTTTCTGCGCCTGCGCCGCGAGTTGTTCGACCACGTCGAACGGGGCCATGACTGAAGCGCGTGGCCGCGCACCCGGGCCATGGCGCGCTGTGCGCGCCATGGCCCTTCCCCTGCTGCTGCTGGGCCTGTTCGAAGCACTCGCCCGGCGCGCGGCCGCCCTGGGCAGCGAACAGCTGGCGCCGCCCAGCGCCGCGCTGCGCGCGCTGCTGCGCGCGGCCCTGGACGGCTCGCTGTGGCCCGCCACCGGTTTCACGCTCGGCGCCGCCGCGCTGGGCCTGCTGATCGGCGCCGGCCTGGGCACGCTGGTCGGCATCGGGCTGGGCCTGTCGCCGCGCGCCTCGCGCGCCGGCTTTCTGAGCATCGAACTGCTGCGGCCGCTGCCGTCGGTGGCGCTGCTGCCACTGATGCTGCTGCTGTTCGGCTTCGGCACCAACCTGGAAGTGAGCCTGGTGGCCTTCAGCACGTTCTGGCCCCAGGTCTTGCTGGTGCAGAGCGCGGTGCGGCAGGTCGATCCCCAGCTGCTTGAGCTGGGCCCGCTGCTGGGCCTGTCCACGGCGCGGCGCCTGCGCCTCATCGTGCTGCCGGCCATCGCGCCGCGCCTGCTCACGGCCGTGCGCATGGGCACGGGCTTCGCCCTGGTCATTGCCCTCACCATTGAGATCGCCGGCAATCCCCAGGGCATGGGCTTCGCCATGCTGCTGGCCCAGCAAAGCCTGGAGCCGGCCATGATGATCGGCTGGCTGATGTGGATCGGCGCCATCGGCGTGCTGATCAACACCGGCATGCTGCGCCTGCAGCGCGCGCTGAACCGCCGCCTCGGCGCGGCCGTGCCATGAAACAACCCCAGCCCAGCCACTGGCCGGCGTCGCTCGGTCTGCTCACTGCACTGCTCGCGCTGTGGTGGGCCATCGGCCGTGCCGGCTGGGTCAGCCCGGCCTTCCTGCCCACCCCCGAGGCCACCGCGCTCAGCCTGGTTGAGGGCCTGCGCGGCGACCTGCTGGGCGCCAGCCTGAACACCATCGGGCGCCTGCTGCTCGGCTGGCTGCTGGCCGCCGCGGCGGGTGTCGTGCTGGGGGCCGCCATCGCCAGTTCGTCCGCCCTGCGCCCCTGGGTCCAGCCCACGCTGGAGTTCCTGCGGCCGCTGCCCGCCTCGGCGGTGATGCCGCTGGCGATCGCGCTGTACGGCCTGTCCCCGGCCATGGTGCTGGCCGTCATCGCTTTCGGCGCCATCTGGCCGACCCTGCTGGCCACGGTGCATGGCGTGTCCAGCGTCGAGCCGCGCCTGATCAACGTGGCGCGCTGCCTGCGGCTGTCGCGCCCGGCCTTTCTCTGGAAGATGGGCCTGCCGCACGCGGCGCCGGACATCCTGGCCGGCCTGCGGCTGTCGCTCACGGTGTCGCTGCTCGTCTGCACGCTGGGCGAGATGCTGGCCACCCAGGACGGCCTGGGCCTGACCATTCTGCTGGCCGCGCGCGCCTACCGCGCAAGCGAGCTGTTCGCCTGCCTGGTGCTGCTGAGCCTGATCGGCCTGGCGGGCCATGCCCTGCTGGTGCTGGCGGAACGCGGGCTGCTGCGCGGGCGCCGGGCCTGAGCGCACGCTTCGCCACGCGCCGAAGCGTGGCGCGCGCGATCCGCGCCACAGTGGGGCCCTGGCCCAACTCAGGAGAACGCCCCGTGAACACCGTCTGCTTCATCCGCTACCAGCTCGACCCCTTCCAGGTCCCCGCCTTCGCCGAGTACGCCAAGCACTGGGGCGAGATCATCCCGCGCTGCGGCGGCCACCTCATCGGCTACTTCGTGCCCAGCGAAGGCACGAACGACATCGCCTGGGGCCTGATCGGCTTCGACGACCTGGCCGCCTACGAGCGCTACCGCGCCCGGCTGCGCGCCGACGAGGCCGGGCGCGCCAACTTCGAGCGCGCGCGCACGCAGCGCTTCATCCTGCGCGAGCAGCGCAGCTGGCTCAGCGGCGTGCCGGGCACCCTCGCGCAGCCACGCCAGGTGCAGCCGTGATCGCGGTGATCTTCGAGGTCGAACCGGTCGAGGGCGGCGCGCAGCGCTATTTCCAGATCGCGCAGGACCTGCGCCCGCACCTCGCGCACATCGACGGCTTTCTCTCGGTGGAGCGCTTCGAAAGCCTCAGCCAGCCAGGCAAGTTCCTCTCGCTGAGCTTCTGGCGCGACGAGGCCGCGGTGCACGCCTGGCGTGGCCAGGGCGCCCACCGCGAGGGCCAGCGGGAAGGGCGCGGCGGCGTGTTCCAGAATTACCGCATCCGCGTGGCCCAGGTGGTCCGGGACTATGGCCTGCGCGAACGCGATCAGGCCCCGCCCGATTCACGCGCCGCGCTGAACTGAAGCCCCCCGCATGCACGCCCCGTTCGAACCCGCCCTCACCGCCGTGGCCAGCCTGCTGGCCGACCCGTCGCGCTCGCGCATGCTGCTGCACCTGCTGGGCGGGCGCAAGGCCAGCGCCTCCGACCTGGCCGCCGTGGCCGGCGTGTCGGCGGCCACGGCCAGCGGCCACCTGCACAAGCTGCTCGACGGCCGGCTCATCCGCGTGGAGCCGCGCGGGCGGCACCGCTACTACGCGCTGGCCGACGAGTCGGTGGCGCGCCTGCTCGAATCGCTGGCCTCGGTGTCCGAGCGCGAAGCCACCAGCCCCGCCTGGCGCCACCCGGCACGCGCGCGGCTGAAGTACGCCCGCTGTTGCTACCGGCACCTGGCCGGTGAACTGGGCGTGGCGCTGTTCTCGGGCCTGATGCGGCGCGGCGCCTTCGAGGCCGTGCCCGAGGGCCTGGCGCTCACGCCCGCTGGGCACGAGGCCTTGCGCGGCTTCGGCTTCACGCCCACGCCCTCGGGCCGGCGACGCCGCTACGCCTACGCCTGCCACGACTGGTCCGAGGGCGTCGACCACCTGGCCGGCGAGCTGGCCGAGCAACTGCTGGGACACGTCATCGAACAGGGCTGGCTGCGCCAGGGCGAGGGCCGCGCGCTGGCGCTCACGCCGCGCGGCACCACGCATTGGCTGCCGCGCCTGCGCGAACTGGCGGACGGCGGCGACCCGCGCCTCAGCGGCTGAGCCGGCAGGCGTCGCCGCTGGCGGGCCGCTCCACGTCCACGCGCTCCACCACCCACAGGCCGCTGGCCATGCCTTCGAAGATGAAGCGGCACAGGTTCTCCAGGGTGGGTCGCCCCAGGCCCGGCACCTCGTCGAGCAGGTGGTGGTCCAGGCGCTCGCGCACCGCGGCGATGCCTTGGCGCAGCAGCGCCAGGTCCACCACCATGCCGCTGTCGGTGGCGGCCGGCGCGCTCACCGTCACCGCCGCGTGGTAGGTGTGGCCGTGCACCCGCCGGCTTGGCGCGCTGTCGTGCGCGCGCTCCAGCGTGTGAGCGGCGTCGAAGAAGAAGCGCTGCGTCAGCTCCAGCTTCATCGGATGCCCAGCGCCTTGTGGGTCTGCACGCTGAGCCGCCAGCGCGGGTCGCGCAGGCACAAGGCCACGGCCAGGCGCGCGTTGGCCGCGCGCGAGGGCCCGTCCATGGGCTGCAGCAGGCGGTGCTCGAAGCCCAGGGCCGCGAGCGCGTCGAGGTCCAGGCCCGGCTGCGGCACCACCACCTTGATCTCCTGGCCCTCGCGCTGAACCAGCGGCGCGCCCTGCTTGGGGCTCACGCACAGCCAGTCGATGCCCGCGGGCGCGGCCACGGTGCCATTGGTTTCCACCGCGATGAAGAACCCCTGCGCGTGCAGGGCCTCGATCAGGGCCGGGTCCACCTGCAGCAGGGGCTCGCCGCCCGTGAGCACCACCAGGCGCCGCGCCGCGTCGGCGGTCCAGGCCCGGGCCACCGCGCCGGCCAGCGACGCGGCATCGGCGAAGCGCCCCCCGCCACCGCCATCGGTGCCGACGAAGTCGGTGTCGCAGAAACGGCAGACCGCCCCGGCCCGGTCCGCCTCGCGACCCGACCAGAGGTTGCAGCCGGCGAAACGGCAGAACACGGCGGGGCGTCCCGCGTTCATGCCCTCCCCTTGCAGGGTGTAGAAAATTTCCTTGACGCTGTAGGCCATGGCGGCGGGCCCGGGCGGGCCGAAAAAAACCACCAGTGTGGCGCGCGGGCCCCGCGCATACCCTCGGCCCTGTGGCCGAGGCGGCCCCATTCACGGCACCGGCCGCCTGGCCGGGCCGCTCTTCACATGGGCCGCCAGACGGTCGGCCTTCAGCCGCCCAGGTCCAGCGCCATGGCGGGCTGTTCGGCCGACAGCAGCTGCGCGGCCACCACCTCGCCGCCGGTGTGCTCGCGCACCAGCGCCCGCACGTCGTCCATGGCGGCGAGCACGGCCTCGCGCGGCGTGGGCGGCAGGCCGTCGATGTTGAAGAACACCCGCGTGGTCTCGGGCAGGGTCTGGGTGCTGGCCGCCTGGCGCCAGGTCCAGCGGCGCGTGAGCACGCGCGCGCCGTCGGCGAACACGATCTCACCCTCGGGCGGCGCTTCCGCCGGCCCGCCATCGGGTGGCGCGAATCCATCGCCCGCCCGCGCGTGGCGCAGCGCCAGCCGGTTCTCGCCCTCGCCCAGGGGGTGCACGCCGGCCGGCAGCAGGTGGCGCAGCGAGACGATGTTGCCGATGTCGACCAGCGGGTTGATCGAGGGCAGCTGGTCGGGCTTGAGCACACGCCGCGCCAGGGCCTCGATGGCGGCGCGGTGCTCGGAGGGCTTGGCGCCGAAGCGGCGGTAGGCCTCGCGCCAGGCGGCGATGCGCTCGTGCTCGGCCACGTTGCCGCGCACCGCCTCGCGCAGGCCCGCCTCGGCCTCGCGCAGCAGCGCGACCAGGGCCGGTGCGGCGCGGGTGTTGTCGGCGCCGCGCACCACCACCACGCCACGGCAGTAGCCCGGGTGGTCGGCGAGCACCTCGGCCGCGAGCTGGTAGTTCAGGGTGGTGGGGTTCATGGGGGGCCCGATAAGGGGCGGGCGACGGCGTCAGCCCGCGAGGTTCTTGAACAGGTAGCGCACGAACGCGGGCCAGAAGTCGCTGCCCGGGTGCTGCTGCCACAGCAGGGCAAGGTCGGCGAAGGCCTTGTGGAAGACCATGGCCAGCAGGCCCATGAGGCCCAGGATGGCCAGCACCTGCAGCACGGTCTTGAACAGGGCGTCGGGGTCGCGTGGCATGGGTGCACAGCTTAGCGGAGCCGGGGATTATTCCCATTTCGGCAACTGTTCATTCTCCGTCCAGTTATTTATTCCTCGGGCGGCAATCTCTACAGTTCATCCCATGCCGGAACACAAAGCGGCATGAAAAGCAAACCCCGTTAACCACCCGTTATCTTTAAGGAACTGCCATGAACGCCGCCAAAAGCATCGCCCTCTCCCTGACCCTTGCCCTGGGCACCGGTGCCGCCTTCGCCCAAGGCCCCATCGAAGGCAACGAAGTCTTCAACTTCCAATCCACCCTGAGCCGCGCCGAAGTGCAAGCCGAGGCCGTGCAAGCCAACCGCGCCGGCCTGGTGGCCCGCGGTGAAGTCTTCCCGGTGGAAGACAAGGTGGCCGACAGCGGCCTGAGCCGTGCGCAGGTGCGCGCCGAGGCCGCGCAAGCCGAGCGCCTGGGCCTGATCGCCCGGGGCGAAATCGGCACGGTGTCGACCGGCGCCTAAGCCGCGGCGAGCCCTTGGCTCCACGACAACGGCCCTTCGGGGCCGTTTTTCTTTGGGCGGCTCAGCGCGGTCCTGGGGGGGCCAGGTAGCGCTCGATGAGCCGGGTGTCGCTGTCGGCGCCCTGCCCCGCGCCGTGGGCCTCGTCCAGCAGCGCCTGCACGCCCAGCGCGAGGCGCGGCTCCAGCCCGAACTGGCGCGCGGTATCGATGGCGATGCCCAGGTCCTTGCGCAAGGTGTCGATGGACACGTGCACCGCGTGATCGCCCACCGCGATGCGGGGCGCGCGCTTGTCGAAGATGCGCGACTGGCCGGCGCTGTTCGACACCACCTCGATGAGCTGCAGCGGCTCCACGCCCGCGCGGTGCGCCAGCGCCATGGCCTCGGCCGTGAGGGCGGCGTGCGCCGCCACCAGCAGCTGGTTGATCATCTTCACGGTGGCGCCCGCGCCGGGCGGACCCACGTGGTAAACGTGCCGGGCGCAGGCGCGCAGCGCGAAGCCGGCGCGCGCCAGGGCCTCGTCGCTGGCGCCACAGATCGCCACCAGCTCGCCGCCTTCGGCGCCGGTGGCGCCGCCGCTCACCGGGCCGTCGATCAGCCCGATGCCGCGCTCGGCCAGCCGCTCGGACCAGGCGCGGGCGCAGGCCGGCGGCACCGTGCTGCCCAGCCAGACCACGCTGCCCGCCAGCAGGCGCTTGAGGGCGCCGCTGGGTCCGTCGAGCACGCGCTCCACCTGCTGCTGGTCGTGCACCATGAGCAGCAGCACCTCGGCGCCCTGCGCGGCGCTGGCCGGCGAGTCGCAGGCCGTGCCGCCGCGTTCGCTGAAGCGCGCGAGCGCGGCGGCGTCGATGTCGAAGCCGCTCACCGCGTGGCCGGCCTCCAGCAGGCGCGCCGCCATGGCGCCGCCCATGATGCCCAGGCCGATGACGCCCACGCGGCGGCGCGCGCCGGCGCTGGGCGGGGCGCTCGGCCGGCCGTCGTCAGGCAATGCGGTCCCCTTTCTTGATCACCGCGGCGCGGCTGTCCACGCCGGGCAGCATCTTCGCCGGGTCGCGCGTGACGATCACGTCGATCACCACCGGCCCCTTGGTGGCCATGGCCTGGCGCAGCGCGCCTTCCAGTTCGCCGGGCTCTTCCACGCGGATGCCGGTGCAGTTGAAGGCCTGCGCGACCTTGGCGAAGTTCACCTCGTTCAGGTCCGCGCTGATGTGCTTGCCCGCGCCGTAGACCAGGTGCTGCAAGGCCTTCACGTAGCCGGACGCGGCGTTGTTGACCACGATGACGGTGAAGTCCAGGTTCAGGCGGGCGGCGGTTTCGAGGTCGCCCAGCACCATGCAGAAGCCGCTGTCGCCGGTGAGGCTGAACACCGGGCGCCCCGGCGCGGCCAGCGCGGCGCCGATGGCGCCCGGCAGGCCATAGCCGATGGAGGCGAAGCCGCGGTCGGGCACGAAGCCGCGGCCGGCGCGCTTGGTGTCGAACAGCAGGCCGGCCCAGTGCGCGGCGAAACCGCCGTCGGCGACCAGGATGCCGTCCTCGGGCAGCACCTTGTTGATCTCGGTGATGAGGCGCGCGACCGAGATCGGCTTCTCTTCGGAATACAGGCGCCCCGATACCTCTTCGCGCCACTTCGCCATGCGCGCGGGCACGCTCTCGGCCAGCGGCCGCAGGCGGGCCTTGAGCGCGGCGGCGCGCTCGCCGAGCGCGGCCATCAGGTCCTGCAGGCCCAGCTTCACGTCGCCCCAGAGCATCACCTCGGGCTGCAGGGTGCGGCCGAACTCCTCGGCCACGATGTCGAGGTGGATGACGGTCTTGCCCGGCGCGGGCACGGTGTAGCGCTTGGTGGCGATCTCGCCCAGCTTGCAGCCCACCACCAGCACCACATCGCTCTGCTCGATCAGGCCGTTGGCGATGCGGTCGTAGCGGCCGAACAGGCCGGCGCTCAAGGGATCGACGCAGGGGATGGCGCCCTTGCCGGTGAGCGTGTGCGCCACCGGGATGTTCGTGGCGCGCGCGAAGTCGGTGAGCGCCTGCGCCGCGCCCGACAGGTGCACGCCGCCGCCGGCCAGCACGATGGGCTGCTTCGCGTTCGCCAGCAGATCGGCCGCGCGCGCCACCGCCTCGCCGTCGGGCCGCGAGCGCAGCGCGGGCGCGGCCTCGTAGGCCGGGTTCACCACGAAGTCGGCCTCGCTGAAGTCGAAGGTGTCGTGCATCAGATCCTCGGGCACGTCCACCACCACCGGGCCGGGGCGGCCGGTGGTGGCCACGGCGAAGGCGCGGCGCATCAGCTCGGGGATGCGCTTGATGGACTCGACGCGGATCAGCTCCTTGCACATGGGCCGCAGCGCGTCCACCTGGCGGCTCTCCTGCGTCATGTTCTTCCAGGAGTGGTCGCGGTGCGTATCGCCCACCACGCAGACCAGGGGCGAGCCGGCGTTCAGCGCCTCGGCCAACGCGGTGAGCATGTTGGTGGCGCCGGGGCCCACGGTGGCGTCGGCCAGGCCCACGCGGCCGCTGACCTTGGCGTAGGCGTCGGCCACGAAGACGGCGTTGCGCTCGTCGTGGATGAGGTGGTGCGGCAGGCCCAGTTCGCGCGCGGCCTCGTAGAGCGGCAGCACCTGGAAGCCGCCCATGCCGAACATGGGGCCGCCGCCGAAGGCGCGGATCATGCGGGCGATGGCGGCGCCGCCGGACATCGTCAGGGTGGCGGGAGAAGCGGAAGAAGCGGTGGACATTCGGACAACTCAGAAGGTGGACGGCCGCGCGCGGTGGAAATCCGTGGCGGACTGGAAGGCCACGCCGGCGCGCAGCAGGCGCGCCTCGTGGAAGGCGGGCGCCACGAGCTGCAGCGACACCGGCAGACCCTCGGGCGAGAGGCCGCAGGGCAGCGCGATGGCGCTCAGGCCGTGGTAGCCGACGAAGCGGGTGAGCCGGCTGGGCGCGAGATCGGCCTCGTCGATCGTGGCCAGCGGCCGCGCGGTGACGGGCAGCGTGGGCAGCACCAGCAGGTCGGTGTGTTCGAACACGCGGGCGAAGTCGCGCACGCGGCGCTGGCGCTCGCGCAGCGCGGCGGCGTAGCGCGGCGCGGCGATGGCGCCGCCGCTCAGCAGCCGCGCGCGCGCGGCGGCGTCGCCCGGCGGCGGCGAGCCGGCCAGCAGGTGGCCGTGCTCGGCGTAGGCCTCGCTGGAGATGATCACGCCGGTTTCGGCCTGGTCGGCGACGAAGTCGATGCGGGCGAAGGCCTCGTCGCGGCGCAGGCAGCCCAGCGAGAGCAGCACGCGAACCGCCTCGTCCACCGCCTGGGCGATGGCGGGCTCGACGGCACCCAGGACGCCGGCCGGCGCGACGCTGATGCGCAGGCCGGCGATGGGCTCGCGCAGGCGCGAGAGAAAGTCCTCGGGCGCGTGCGCGAGCGTGGCGGGGTCGCGCGGGTCGGGTCCGTGCATGGCCTGCAGCAGCAGGGCCGCGTCCTCGGCCGTCCAGGCCATGGGGCCCACGGTGTCCAGCGTGTGGCTCACCAGGTCGACGCCGAAGTTGCTCACGCGGCCCTGCGTGGTCTTCAGGCCCGTGAGGCCGCAGAAGGCCGAGGGAATGCGAACCGATCCCCCCGTGTCGGTGCCGATCGCGCCGGCCGCGAGGCCGGCCGACACCGCCACGCCCGAGCCGCTGCTGGAGCCGCCGACGCAGCGCTCGACCGCGCCGTCCCAGGGGTTCACCGGCGAGCGCAGGCCCTGGTTGGTGCCCCAGCCGCCGTAGGCGAACTCCACCAGGTTGGCCTTGCCCAGCACCACCGCGCCCGCGCCCATGAGGCGCGCGGCCACGGTGGACGTGAACCCGCTCGGCGCGCGGTCCGCGAACACGGTGGAGCCGGCCGTGGTGCGCCGGCCCTCGATGTGCAGCAGGTCCTTGAGCGCCAGCGGCACGCCTTCCAGCAGCCCCACGGGCAGGCCGCTGGCCAGGCGCTGCTCGCTGGCCCGCGCCTGCGCCAGCGCGCCCTCGGCGTAGACCTCCAGGTAGGCGTGCAGGTGGCCGTTGCGCGCGGCGATGCGCTCCAGGTAGGCGCGCGTCACCTCCACCGGCGACAGCGCGCGGCGCTGGTAGGCCTCGCGCAGCTCGGTCGCGCCCAGGCGCAGGGGATCGTCCATCACAGCACCCCGGTCACGATCTGCGGGAAGGCGATCATCAGGCCGATCAGCCCCAGCTCCATGAGGATGAAGGGGATCACGCCACGGAAGATCTCGCCCAGCTTGAGGCCCGGCACCGAGCCCTGCACCACGAACACGTTGATGCCCACCGGCGGCGTCACCGCGCCCACCTCCACCAGCTTGGTCACGAAGATGCCGAACAGCACCGGGTGGATGCCGGCCGCCTCGATGATGGGAAACACCACGGGCATGGTGATGAAGATCATCGAGATGCCGTCGATCAGGCAACCCAGGATCAGGTAGGGAACGATCAGCAGCAGGAGCAGCACCGCCGGCGACAGGTTCAGACCCGTCACCGCCTCGGCCAGCACCGTGGGCAGCTGCGTGGTGCCCAGGGCCACGCTGAACACGGCCGAGGCGATCATCAGCAGGAAGATGGACGCGGTGCTGGAGCCGGTCTCCACCAGGCCCTTCCAGATCGTCCCCTTCTGCCCCTTGCGCAACAGCGCGAAGACCAGCGCCAGCGCGGCGCCGATGCCGGCCGCCTCGGTGGCCGTGGCCACGCCGGTGTAGATGCAGCCGATCACCACCAGGAACAGCACCACCACCTCCCACGCGGCCGCCGTGGCCTTGGCGCGCTCGCCCCAGCTGGCCTTGGGGATGCGCGTGCGCTTCACCAGCTCCGGGTCGCGCCGCACCATGAAGTAGATGCCGAAGGCGTAGACGATGGCGGTGAGGATGCCGGGGATCAGCGCGCCGATGAACAGGTCGCTCACCGAGACGTTGGTCGCGATCGAGTAGATCACCAGGATGCCGCTGGGCGGGATCAGGATGCCCAGCGCGCCCGCGATGGCCACGGGGCCCGCGGCCAGGCGCTGGTTGTAGCCGGCGCGCAGCATCTCGGGCACGGTCACCTTGGAAATGGTCGCGGCCGTGGCCACGCTGGAGCCGCACACGGTGGCGAAGCCCGCGCAGGCGAACACGGTGGCGATGGGCAGGCCGCCCGCGATGTGGCCGACCCAGGCCTTGGCGGCCTTGTACGCCTTCTCCGAGAGCCCGGCGGAGAACGCGAAGTGCCCCATCAGGATGAACAGCGGAATGACGATCAGCGCCAGGTTGGCCACGCTGGTGTAGGGCAGGCTTTCCAGCAGGAACTCGGTGCCGCGCACGCCGCGGATGGCGAACAGGCCGGAGGCACCCACGGCCAGCAGGCTCAAGGCCACGGGGATGCCCAGGGCCAGCAGAACGATCACGCCGGCCACCATCAGGTAGCCGATTTCCAATGGGGTCATGGTGCTTCGCCTGCGTGGTCGGGCGCGCCTTCGTGGCCGCCGTCGGGGAGGTATTGCGGGGTGGTCAGGGCATCGACCAGGTCCATGAGGAACTGCACGGTGAGCAGCAGCAGGCCCAGCGCCACCACGATCTTGGCGGGCCAGATCGGGTACTCGATCACCG
The DNA here is from genome assembly GCF_003417535.1 of Hydrogenophaga borbori. Classification (GTDB taxonomy): domain Bacteria; phylum Pseudomonadota; class Gammaproteobacteria; order Burkholderiales; family Burkholderiaceae_C; genus Hydrogenophaga; species Hydrogenophaga borbori. The sequence goes on along the minus strand of NZ_QVLS01000005.1, from coordinate 277,985 downwards.
CGTAGGACTGCTCCAGGCTCAGGGTGGAGTCGATCGCGCCCTTGCTGGCGTACCAGGTGAACACGCCGCACACCAGGGCCGAGATGCCGAAGCGCAGCACCCAGACCCAGCGCTGCGCGTCGCGGCCGATCAGGGTGTCGAGCACGCCGACGTGGAAGTGCTCCTTGCGCACCTGGGCCGAGCCCAGCGCGAGGTAGACGATGAGCACCAGCAGGAAGATGCCCGTCTCGGCCATGCCGTAGACGGCCTCGCCCAGGAAGCTGCGCGAGAACAGGTCGGGCACCACGGTGAGCATCAGCAGCGCGGTGCCCGCGCCGGCGATGACGCCCAGCGCCAGACTGAGGCGCCGGATCGCGCCTGACAGAGTTGAGAACACGGCTGGGTCTCCCGGCCCCCGCGCCGCTGGGCGCGCGAGGGCCACCAAGGGATGGGACTTACTTCTTGCTCAGGCGGTCGAAGCCGGTCACGTAGGGGTGCTGCGCTTCGTACTTGCGGGTCAGCGCGGTGAACTTGTCGACCAGCTGCTGCGGCTCCTTGTAGTAGCGGCGCGCCATGTCGGCCCACTTCTTCTGCACCTCGGGGCGCGCCACGTCCTGCCAGCGCTTGACCTCGGCCTCGTCCATGGGCACGTAGGTCATCTTGGTGGCGGCGCGCGCCTGCTCCACGGCCTTGTTCATCTCGCCTTCGTAGGCGGCGAAGTACTTGCCCGGCACCTCGGCCGCCACCTCTTCCATCACCTTCTGCGTGGCCGCGTCCAGCGATTTCCAGGTATCCAGGTTGATGGACCAGGTGACCGGCGTGTACACGCCCATGCGGCCGGCGTTGGACGCGTAGGGCGCCATGTCGTAGACCTTGGTGATGACGGCCTGGTTGAAGGGCGTGCCGCTCACGCCTTCGGCGCCGCCGCGTTGCACCAGCTCCAGCGCTTCCACCCAGGGGATGCTGATGGGCGTGCCGCCCAGGGCCTTGATGCCGTCGGCCACGCCGATGATGGCGCGGATGCGCGAGCCCTTGAGGTCGGCCGCGGTGCGGATGGGCTTGTTGGTCCACAGCGAGTTCTCGCCGGACGCCAGGGCCCACAGCAGCTTCTGGTTGTTGCGCTGGTACTCCTGCTGCAGCTCGGGCGTGGTGTCCATCAGCTCCTTGAAGGCGTAGGTCACCGCGATCGGGTTTTCCGAGATGAAGGGCATGACCACGCCGGTGAGCGGGAACTCGCGCGGGTTGAAGGCGGCGGGCACGGCGGCGCCGACGTCGGCCGCGCCCTTGGCCAGGCCGGTGCTCATCTCGGCCGTCTTGAGCAGGGTGCCGCCGTAGTAGGGCTGGAAAGTGACCTTGCCCTGGGTGCGCTTGGTGACCTCGTCCATGAAGTACTTCGCCGACATCTCATAGAACTCGCTGGAGCCGTAGAAGGTGGCGTAGGTGAGCTTGCGCGGCTGCTGGGCGGCGGCGCCGAGGGCGGTGAGGGCGCAGGCGGCGATCAGCGCGCCCTTGAAGAATCGTCCGAAGGTGTTCATGCAGGTCTTCTTCCAGGTCAGGGTTGCGGGAGGGGTGGGGAAAACGGGAGCGATCGGTCGAACCGGTCAATCGAACAGGTCGGGCTCGGCGCGCGCGACGGCGTCGTAGATCGGCTGGAAATGCAGCCAGGCCGCCAGCGGCGTGGCCAGGTGCTTGGCCGAGTGCGCGGCGGCTTCGGGCGAGATGAGCTTGAGCGGGTGGCCCGTGGCCTCGGCCTTGAGCTGGATCTCGCAGGCGCGCTCCATGGCGATGAACCACCAGGCGGCCTCGTCCACGCTCTCGCGGCCCACGGTGAACAGGCCGTGGTTCTGGTGGATGACGGCCTTGTTGTCGCCGAAGGCGGCGGCCACGGCCTGCCCGGCCTCGCGCTCCACCACCACGGCGCCGGCCTGTTCGGTGATGACCGCGTGGTCGTTGTAGAAGCCGGCGGCCGTCTGCGTAATGGGGTCCAGCGGGCGGCCCAGCGCGGCCCAGGCCATGCCGTTGGCGGTGTGCATGTGGCACGAGGCCAGCACGTGCGGGTGCTGCCGGTGGATGGCCGAGTGCAGCACGAAGCCGGCCTGGTTCACCGCCCAGCTGCCTTCGAGCACCGTGCCGTCGTGGTCGACCAGCAGCAGATCGGACACGCGCACGCGGCCGAAGTCCATGGCGAAGGGGTTGGTCCAGAAGCGGTCGGGAAACTCCGGGTCGCGCACCGTCACGTGGCCGGCGAAGCCGTATTCGTAGCGGTAGCGCGCGAACACGCGGCACACGGCGGCCAGGCGCTGCTTGCGGTGCAGGCGCTCCTCTTCCAGGGTCTGGAAGACCGGCGGGCGCGGAAAGTACAGGCCCTGCTGGGACGGTTGGTAGACGGACGCCTTGTCGGCGGCGGGCGGGGAAGTCGTGTCCATGCGAGGGGCCTTGCGAAGAGGGGGCGGCGTCAGCCGCGCGCGATCGGGAACGAGCGCGCGCCGATGCGCAGCCAGTCGTTGACGTGGAAGTAGAGGAAGCGCGCGCCGCGCGCCATCCATTGCTCGGCGTCGCCCGGCTTGACCATGGTCCCGACGGCGCGGCCGGCCGCGCGGCTGCGCCGCAGGATGTCGTCGACGGCGGCCTGCACGGGCGCCGCGGCGTAATCGCCCCGGTGACCCATGCTGCGGGAGAGGTCCACCGGGCCGATGAAGTGCGCGTCGATGCCGTCGACGGCGAGGAAGTCGTCCAGGTTGGCGTGCGCGGCGGCGCTTTCGATCTGCACCACGAACAGCTTGTCGTCGGCGTCGTGCGGGTGGCAGTAGCGCAGCACCTCGAGCGCGGCGCGCGCCTGCTCGGCGGTGTCCAGGCGCGGCACGATGAGGCCGTCGATGCCGCGCAGCAGCATGCGCTCGATGACCCAGGGCTCGGGCGAGAACAGGCGCACCAGCACGCACAGGCCGCTCAGGCGCGCGGCGCGCGCCATGTCCTCGATGCGCTCGAAGTCGGGGCTGCCCTGCTCGGCGTCCAGCATCACGGCGTCCACGCCCAGCTCGGGCCGGGCCAGAAACTCCACCAGGCCGGCGTTGGCGTAGTCGGCGTTGATCACGGCCACCGGCCGGTCCTCGCGCAGGGCCTGCTTGAACCGCTGCGCCGCCGTCATGGGCGCGCCTCCGGCGCGGGCGCCACGCCCAGGGCCTGCTCGAGCGCGCGCGCCTCGCGCATCAGCAGCGCCACCACGGAGGCGCGCCGCTCGGGCCGCATGCGGCTGGTGATGGTGGCGATGGACAGCGCCGCCGCCGGACGGCCGGCCACGTCGCGCACGGTGACGCCGATGGCGGCCATCTCGGGCAGCATCTTGCCGTCGTTGAGCGAGTGGCCCTGCTCGCGCGTCTGGCGCACCATGGCGCGCAGGTTGGCCGGGTCGAAGTTGGCGTGCGGCGCGAGCTTTTCGCGGTTGCGCGCGATCACCTGCTCGACCTCATCGTCGGGCAGCGCGGCCAGCAGCGCCAGGCTGCCGGCGCCCAGGCCCAGCGGGCGGTAGTCGCCCACCTCCAGCGTGAGCGTGCGGATCGGGAAAGAGCCGGTCTGGCGCGCCACGCACAGCGCGCTGTCGCCGGCGCGCAGCGAGAGGTAGACCGTGTCGCCGGTCTCCTCGGCCAGCAGGGCCATGCCGGGCTGGGCCAGCTGCACCAGGTCGAAGCGCGCGGCCGAGGCCAGGCCCATCCGGTAGAGCTTGAGGCCGGGGAAAAACAGGCGCGTCTTCTCGTCGTAGTCCACCAGGCCCAGCTTGCGCAGGCCGTTGAGCAGGCGGTGCGCCGTGGGCTTGGACAGGCGCGCCTGTTCGGCCAGCGCGCCCAGCGCGGCGCCAGACGCGGCGTGGTTCACCACCTCTTCCAGCAGGCCAATGGCCCGGTCCAGGCTTTGCGTGAGCGAGGCCTGGGGGCTGGCGGTGTCGTGGTCGGATTCGGCGACTGCGGGCATTGGGACGTCCTTTCGTCTCATTAAATGAAACGAAAGCTTATTCGATTTCAGGCGGCGGACTATGCATACCATTTAACGGTATGTCAACACCATTAAATGAGATAGAGTGAACAGCGGTTCCCCACCCGACGTCCACCCAAGAGGAGCGCCCGTGTCCGATCCCGAGACCCCCCTTTTCCCGTCCAGCCTGGGCAGCGCCGTGCAGGAAACGCGCCACGCGCTGGACCGCATCGAGCGGCTGAACCCCTCGATCAACGCCATGATCTGCACCACCGCCGAGCCCGCGCTGCGCACGGCCGAGGCGCTGGACCGCGCGGCCGCCGCCGGCGAATGGCGTGGCCTGCTGCACGGCATGACCGTCAGCGTGAAAGACAACGTGGACGTGGCCGGCGTGCCCACCACCGCGGCCTCGGTCATCCTGAAAGACAACGTCGCGCGCACCCACGCTTTCGTGGTGGACCGCCTGGTGCGCAACGGCGCGGTGATCGTGGGCAAGGCCAACCTGCACGAATGGGTGTTCGGCCCGACCAGCCAGAGCCTGCATTTCGGCCCGGTGCGCAACCCCTGGAACACCGGCCACATCGCCGGCGGCTCCAGCGGCGGCTCCGGCGCTTCGGTGGCGGCCGGCATGTGCGTGGCCTCCATCGGCAGCGACACGGCCGGCTCCATCCGCCTGCCCGCCTCGTTCAACGGCGTGGCCGGCCTGCGGCCCACGGTGGGGCGCATCTCCACCACCGGCTCGCTGCCCGTGAGCCCGACCTTCGACACCCTGGGCCCGCTGGCGCGCCGCGTGAGCGACGTGGCGCGGGTGTTCGCCGCCATCGCCGGCCACGACCCGCGCGACCCGATGTCGGCCGACGTGCCGGTGCCGAACTTCCTGGCCCAGCTCAACGAGCCGGTGCGCGGCCTGCGCCTGGGCATCCAGCGGCGCTGGTTCTACGAGGACCTGGACCCCGACATCGCCGCCGCCATGGAGCGCGCCCTGGACGTGTTCCGCTCGCTCGGGGTGGAGCTGGTGGACATCGACCTCGGCGACGTGCAGAACGCGCAGCAGATGCTCAGCTTCACCATGATTCCCGCCGACGCCATGCGCCTGCACCGCGAGCGCATCGCCGAGCGCGCGGCCGACTACGGCGCCGACGTGCTCATGCGCATGCGCCTGGGCGAGAACGTCAGCGGCGAGCAGTACGCGCAGGCCATGCGCTGGATGGAAGGCTGGCGCCACCGCCTGCGCGGTGTGTTCCAGCACGTGGACGCGATCCTCTCGCCCACCACGCCGGCCACCGCGCCCGCCGCGCAGGGCCTGGATTTCGCGCAGGCGATCCGGCGCATCCCGCGCTTCAGCTGCGCCTGGCCCATCGCCGGCATCCCCAGCCTGGCCGTGCCCTGCGGACTGAGCAGCGACGGCTTGCCCATGTCGCTGGAGCTGGCCGCCGGCTGGTACAACGAGCCCACCGCGCTCCGCCTGGGGCACGCCTACCAGTCCCTCACCGACCACCACCTGCGCGCCGCGCCCGTCCTGCATGCTTGACGTCCGCTTCGACCCCACCCACAGCGGCCCGCTGCGCGGCCTGCGCGTGCTCGACCTCTCGCGCCTGGTCGCGGGCAACATGCTGTCGCTGCAGCTGGCCGACTTCGGCGCCGAGGTCATCAAGGTGGAAGACCCGGACGGCGGCGACACCCTGCGCCAGTGGCGCGAGCGCGGGCCGAACCACCCCGAGGGCGTGCCGGTCTGGTGGAAGGTCTACGCGCGCAACAAGAAGAGCCTGGCCATCGACCTGCGCAGCGAGCCCGGGCGCGCGGCGCTGCGCACGCTGGCCGCCGGCGCCCAGGTGCTGATCGAGAGCTTCCGGCCCGGCACGCTGGAGAAGATGGGCCTCGCGCCCGAGGCGCTGCTGGCGCTCAACCCGAAGCTGGTCATCGTGCGCCTCACCGGCTGGGGCCAGACCGGCCCTTACCACCAGCAGCCCGGCTTCGGCAGCCTGGTGGAGGCCATGTCCGGCTTCGCGGCCAAGAACGGCGCGCCCGAGGCGCCGCCCATGCTGCCCAACATGGCCCTGGCCGACATGGTGGCCGGCCTGTACGGCGCCTTCGCCGTGGCCGCCGCCGTGCGCGAAGTCGAAACGAACGGTGGCGCCGGCCAGGTCATCGACCTGTCGCTGCTGGAGCCGCTGCTGTCCATCATGGGCCCCGACGCCGCCGCCCACCACGTCAGCGGCCAGGTGCCCGCGCGCACCGGCAACCGCACCTCCATCACCGCGCCGCGCAACATCTACCGCACCAAGGGCGGCGACTGGGTGGCCCTGTCCGCCTCCACCCAGGGCATGACCGAGCGCCTGCTGCGCGCCATCGGCCGCGCCGAGCTGATCGACGATCCGCGCTTTCGGACCAACGCCGACCGGCTGGCCCACGTGGACGCGCTGGACGCCGTGGTTGGCGGCTTCATCGGCGAGCGCACGCTGGAGGAGAACCTCGCCTTCTTCCGCGAGCGCGAGGTCACCGTGGGCCCGGTCTATCACATCGGCCAGATCGTGGCCGACCCGCACGTGGTGGCGCGCGGCATCGTGGTGCGCGCGCCCGACGCCGACACCGGCGCGCTGCCCATGCACGCCGTCGTGCCGCGCCTGTCGCGCACGCCCGGCGGGCTGGCACGGCCCGCGCCACGCCTGGGCGAACACACGCTGGAGCTGCTGCGCGGCGCCGGCCTGAGCGAAGCGGCCATCCAGGCACTCATCGACCAGAAACTCATCGCCCCATGAACCTCGAACAAGCCCACGCGCTGCGCTCGCAGCTCTTCGTGCCCGCCCTGTCGGAGCGCTTCGTCGACAAGGCGCACCAGCGCGGCGCCGACGCCATCATCGTGGACCTGGAGGACGCCATCGCGCCCGAGGCCAAGGCCGAGGCGCGCCGTGCGCTGCCCGGCGTGGTGCGGCGCATCGCCGCGCACGGCGTGCCGGTGTTCGTGCGGGTCAACAACGACCCCGCCCTGTTGAACGACGACCTCGAGGCCGCGCTGGCCACGCCACTGGCCGGCGTCTTCCTGCCCAAGGCCGAGGACCCGGCGCAGGTGCGCGCCGTGGCCGCGCGCCTGCGCCCGGCCGGTGCGGGCCTGGTGCTGCTGCTGGAGACACCGCCGGCGGTGCTGCGCGCGGCCGAGCTCGCGGCCTGTTGCCCGGACGAGGTGATCGGCGTGGTCTTCGGCAGCGAGGACTACGCCAACGCCCTGGGCGTGGTGCCGACCATGGAGTCCATGCAATACGCCGCGCACGCCGTGGCGCTGGCCGCGCGCGCCCACGGCCGCGCGGCCTGGGGCGTGGTCGGCAGCCTGGCCGAGTTCGGCGACCTGGCGCTGCTGGGCCGCATGGCGCGCGCGGCGCGGCACGCGGGCTTCACCGGCGCGCTGGCCATCCACCCGACGCAGGTGCCCGTGTTCAACGAGGCTTTCGGTGCCAACGAACAGGAGCTCCAGGACGCGGCGGCCATCGTGGCCGCCTTCGAGCGCGCCCTGGCCGAGGGCCGCGGCGCCGTGCAGCACCAGGGCCGCATGCTGGACAAGCCCATCGTGGAACGGGCGCGGCGGCTGATGGCGCGGGCGGGCCGCTGAATCCGCTTCGTGCGCGGCGACGCTCGTCGGCCAGTTCCACCACCACGGGCTGCTCGATGAGCTCATCGTGGCCTTCGGCTCCGGCTTCGCGCCGCTGCGCTACGAAGCGGTCCAGGTTGGACATCCACCGCGCCCCGGGCGTCCGTCACATCCGGTCACATCTCGGGCCTGCGCTATTCTGCTGTTCGGCACCAATGCCGTCGGATGGGACGATGACCACATTTGCTTCCTCGCTGAAGAAGGAAATCGCGCGGGTCGCGCGCAAGGAGTTGCGCGAGGAGCTGGACGCCCTGCGCAAGGCCAGCGCCAGCCACCGCAGCGAGATCGCCGCGCTCAAGCGCCAGGTGCGCGAACTGCAGGTGGCGCTGCGCCAGACCAGCCGCCGCGCCGACAAGGCCCTGCACACCGTGGCGCCCGACGCGCCGGCCGAGGCGCCCCAGCGCGGGCGCCGGGCGGTGTTCAGCGCCGAGCGCCTGAAGGCCCAGCGCGAGCGCCTGGGCCTCACGCAAAAGGAAATGGCCGCCTACCTCGGCACCTCCACGCTGTCGGTGTGGAAGTGGGAAACCGGCCAGGTGACGCCGCGCGCGCGCTTCCTGCCGGCCATCCTGGCGCTGCGCAGCCAGGGCAAGCGTGAGGTGCTCAGGCAGCTGGCCTCATCGGGCGGCGGCGCGGCCGGCTGAGCCCGCGCCGCTGGCGCGGGCCGCCACTCAGGAAGCCTCGGTGCGCGACGACACCGGGAAGAACGGGTTGAAACCGTTCGCCAGCCCCGAGAACCCGTCCACGGCCGAACCCACGCGCGCCAGGGCACCGTTGTCGGCCAGGTGGGTGTAGCAGGCCATCCATTCGCGCTGCATGTCCGCGGCCACGGCGCCCAGCTGCTGCCAGTACTGCGTGGCGCTCTCGAGATCGAAGCGCATCAGGTCGGCCTGGATCTGCATGAGCTGCGCGGGCTCGCTGGCCTCCTTGAGCTTTTCCGCCGCGCGCGAGTAGTGCTGCAGCGCCTGGTGCGCCGCTTTCTCCTGAATCTTTCGCATCGCCTCGAAGCCGCGGAACATCGCGCAGGCGCTTTCGGTCGCCAGGCTCAATTGCTGGCGCGGCAGGTCGCTCGCGGCGTTCCAGGCCGCTTCGGGCGTGGCCGCGACCGGCGCGGCGCTGGGGGAGGTGTGGCGTTTGGTGGCCATGGTCGGCTCCTGATCGTTAAAGGGGGGCGCACACGGCTGGCCGCCGGGCGCGCGGGGCGTGCCTCAGGCGGCGACCTCGAGGTGATCGACCACGCGCGACACGCCGCGGGCGGCGTAGGCGGTGCCGACCGCGGCCTGCCGGTCGGCCAGCGACTCCACCGTGCCGCTGAGGGTGACCACGCCGCCCTCCACGTCCACCGCGATGCGCTGGGCTTCGCGCCGGGCGTGCCGCTCCAGGGCCGAGGCAATGCCGCGCGAAATCTCGCCGGCGTTGGCGCGCGCCTTGATCGATATCTCGTTCGTCACGCCGCGCACGCCCACGAGCGGGCGCACCGATTGTTCGGCGCTCGCGCGCTGGTAGGCCCAGTCGACTTCACCCGAGAGGCGGAGCCAGCCTTCCTCGACCTCGACCTTGACCTTGTCGTCGGGCACCAGCGAATGCCAGCGCAAGGCATGCGCCGCGGCCTGCGCGATGTCGCTGTCGGTGCGCGCGTGCCCCGGGGACAGGCGCACCTCCAGGTCGAGCGCGATGCCACGCGCGCCGGCCACGCGGCGCACCGCGCGCTCCACCGCGTGCTTTTGCGCGTAGCTGTCCAACGTGCCGTTGAGCGTGACGATGCCCGCGCGCACGGCCACGCCGATCTGGGTGGTGTTGATGGCGGGGTCCCAGGCGAGTTCCGCCGCCACGTCCTGCTTCAGTTGCTCGTCCGTCTTCATGAAAACAACTCCTCGTGTCGAAGGGGGCCGTCGGCCCCGGGGGCTTCGACGGGAGGCCCCAGTCTGGGCCGCGCGCGCGGCCCCTGCATTGACGCGGCGCAAGTTGCGTCTCGCGCCGCGGCCTCGCGCAGATAGACGGCCAGCTCGGCCGCCCAGCGCGCCGCGTTGGGTGCGTGGCCCAGGCAGGCCTGCACGGTGGTGGTGGTGGCGGCCAGCACCTGCGCGTGCTCGGCCCGCCGGTTCAGCTCCTGGCACAGCATCGACCAGGGCACCGGGCTCAGCAGCGTGCCCGACCACAGCTGCACGCGCTCGCGCCGCCAGGTCTGCGACACGCCGGTGAGCTTGTGTCCGTCCACCAGCACCTCGCCGGGCGAGCGCCCCGCGAAGCAGGCCCAGTGCGGCACCACCGGCCCCTCGTGGCAGATGGCGTCGATGCCGTGGCCGCGCAGCCAGTCGCGGTGCAGCGCGCCAAACCACAGCGCGGCGGCCCCGGGGCCTTGCTGCAGCCGCGGGTGCGCCGCCGGCAACAGCAGCACGGCGCGCAGCAGCCAGGGCCCCAGCAGCACCGCGCCGCCACCGCTGGCGCGCAGACGGCAGGGCGACAAGGCCTCGGCGGTGTCGCCGCGCTGCGAGCGCCCCAGCGAGAGGCCCGCGTGCGAGGACACCCCGGCCAGCGCCATCGGCATCTGCATGGCTCACCCCCGCGCGAGCCAGCCGATCGCCTGGTCGCGCGCGAAGCTCGCGCCGGCCGGCACCAGGATGCGCTCGAGCACGCCGTCCGCCGGCGCGACGATGTCCAGCGTGCTCTTGACGAGCACCGCGCGCGCCACGGCCTGGCCGGCGCTCACCCGCGCGCCCTCGGCCACCAGCCAGCGGTCCAGCAGGGCCTGGACCCCTTCGTCCACGCCGCTCCAGTGGTCGGCCGGCAGGCCCAGCTCCACACGGCCCCGGGCGATCGTGGTCATGCCGCCGCCTTCAGCTTGGCATCGACCAGCTCGCAGCAGGCCTCGACGATGCGCGTCACCGAGGGGATCACCGCCTGCTCCAGCGGCCGGCTGTAGGGAATGGGCACATCGGGCACCGCCAGCCGGCGCACCGGCGCGGCGAGCGCGATGCGGTCCATGTTCTCGGCCACCACCGCCGCGATCTCGCCCGACAGACCGAAGCTGAGGTAGTCCTCGTCCACGATCAGCAGCCGCCCGGTCTTGCCGACGGATTGCAGCACGGTCTCGGTGTCCAGCGGCACCAGCGTGCGCAGGTCGATCACCTCGGCCTCGATGCCCTGCGTGTGCAGCGTGCGCGCGGCCAGCAGGGCCTTGTGCACCATCTGGCTCAGCGTCACGATCGTCACGTGCCGGCCCTCGCGCACCACCGCCGCCTGGCCGAAAGGCAGGGTGTAGGCCTCCTCGGGCACGGCGTTGCTGGCGCCTTCGTAGAACTGCATCCACGGCAGACCCATGATGCCCTTGTGGAAGAAGACCATCACCGGGTTGTCGTCGCGGATCGCCTGGGTCATCAGGCCCTTGGCGTCGTAGGCGTTGGACGGGACCACCACCTTGAGGCCGGGCATGTGCGCGAAGGTGGCGTAGAGGCACTGCGAGTGCTGGGCCGCGTCGCCGTAGCCGCCGCCGATGGCCGTCATCAGCACCACCGGCAGCTTCACCTGCCCGCCCGACATGTAGCGGTTCTTGGCCAGGTGGTTGTAGATCTGGTCCATGCAGACGCCGAAGAAGTCCACGAACATCAGCTCGGCGATCGGCCGCAGGCCCGCGGCGGCGGCGCCGGTGGCCGCGCCGATGAAGGCGCTCTCCGAGATCGGCGTGTCGCGGACGCGCTCGGGACCGAAGCGGTCCAGCAGGCCGCCGGTGGCACTGAAGATGCCGCCGTAGCGGCCGATGTCTTCGCCCATCGCGAAGACGCGCGGGTCGCGCGCCATCTCCTGGCCGATCGCCTCGGCGATGGCCTGGGCCATGGTGAGGGTGCGCGCTGCGCCGGCGGCAGCGCTCTCAGGGGTGCTCATGGTGGGGTCCTTCCTCGCCGCTCAGGCGAATACATGGTCCATGGCCTCCGACGCGGCCGGGTACAGGCTGCCCCGCGCGAATTCGAAGGCCGCCGCGACGCGCGCCTCGGCGCGCTGGTGGATGTTGTGGTCCAGGGTGTCGTCCAGCAGCTTGCGCCGCCGCAGCGAAGCGGCCAGGGCGGGAATCGGGTCGTGCTGGCGCAGCTCGCTCACCTCGGTCTTGGGCCGGTAGACCTCGGCATCGCCCTGGAAGTGGCCGAAGTAGCGGTCGGTCTTCACCTCGATGAGGGTGGCGCCGCCGCCGCTGCGCGCGCGCTCCACCGCCTGGGCGGCGGCCTCGTACACCGCGATGGCGTCGTTCTGCCCCACCGCGATGCCCGCGATGCCATACGCACTGGCGCGCTCGGCGTTGGACGCGATGGCCGTGGCCTTGTCCTTGGCCACCGAGATCGCCCAGCGGTTGTCCTCGCACACGAAGACCACCGGCAGGCGCCACAGCCCCGCGAGGTTCAGCGCCTCGTGGAAGGTGCCCTGGTTGGCCGCGCCTTCGCCGAAGAAGGCCACGGCGATCGCCTGGCTGGCGGTGAGCTTGGCCGCGAGCGCCGCCCCACAGGCCGGCGGCAGGCTGGCGCCCACGATGCCGCTGCAGCTGAAGCGGTGCGCCGGATCGAACAGGTGCATGTGGCCGCCCTTGCCGCGCCCCAGGCCGGTGACCTTGCCGAAGATCTCGGCCGTCATGCGGTCCAGCGGCACGCCCTTGGCGATGGCGAAGTGGTGCGGGCGGTGCGTGCCGACCACGGTGTCGGCCTCGCTCAGGTGGGCGCACACGCCCACGGCCACGGGCTCCTGCCCGGCGGCCAGGTGCATCTCGCCGGGCACGGGGCCCGACGCGATGTCGAAGGCCAGGCCTTGCTGGATGTGCGGCGGCAGCTTGCCCTCCAGGTACACCTGCGCCAGGGTTTCTTCGTAGCGCCGGATCACGAGCATGGTCTCGTACATCCAGAGCAGCTTGTCGGGGGACAGTTTGGTCACGGTGGTCTCCGGCTCGTTGAATGGGTTCGGCCAATCTAGGCCTGGCGACGAAAGGGAAGTTGACGTGGCGCAAGAAGGCCGCCGCCCTGCCCCGACCGCTGCGCGCGGGCGAACTTGATCCGCCGCAAACACGGCCGCCCGGGCCACGCGCACAGTGGCCTCGCCAACCGCGCCACTGGTGGCTGTCCTGGCTGTCGGGGGTGGTGAAGGGTGGCCGGCGCCCCCCGCCGGCCGCTGCGGCACGACCCGCGCTCGCCGCCCATGGACGCAGGCAGCGTTGGGCGCCCACCCCACCGGTGACCGCGGTTGGCCTCGCCGCCTTCTCGGCGAGAGCGCCCAAGGGCGCCCAGCCGATGCGGGGTCTACCCGAGTTCGGGTAGGAACTCGGCGTCCCAGGTCGAGGCCGGGCCCTCGCGGTCGCCGCGCGGGGCCCTGTCGGGCACCAGGGAACAGGCGGTGCACAGGTCGCCATCGGGCGACAGGGTGCGGCGCGTGATCGAAATCGGCTCGCCACAGCGGGCGCAACCCTCAGGCCCGGGGTCTTCCAGGCGGGCAATGGCGCTGTCGAGGCGGTCCACTTCCTCGACGATGTCGTCGGCCTGCCCGAGCGGCAGGCTCTCGCGGCAGAGGCGGGCGACGAGGCGTTGGCGACGCTGGTGCATGAGGGCGCGCAGGTCGGCGTTGGTGTCGCGGCGCGCTGGATCGATGGCGGACATGGGATCTCCTTGAATCGAATCGTTCCCTGGCGCCCACCAGGCAAGCGAGTCTGGCAGGCCCGGCGCGGGCGAGCTTGACCGCCGTCAAGAACCGGCGGGCGGGGCGGTCGGTGGGGCCAGGGCCTGGGAGGCCACCTCGGTGCGCAGCCACTCGTCCTCACCCAGCGGTTCCTGCGCGCCGCGCAGCGCGGCCAGGGTGCCCTCGTCGGCCTCCGAGGCATCGCCGCGCCGCGCGCGCAGGCGCTCGCGCAGCACCTCGTCGGGCGCCTCGCAGTGCACGATGCGCCAGGGCACGCGCGCGCGCCGCGCCAGCGCGGCGGCGGCCTCGCGCTCGTGGCGGCGCAGGAAGGCCGCGTCCAGGATCACGGGGAAGCCGGCCTCCAGCGCGGTGTGCGCCAGCGCGAACAGCGTGTCGTAGGTGCGCCGCGTGGCCTCCTCGCCATAGATGTCCCGCCCGCTGGCGCGCGAATCGGCGCTGGCCGGCAGACCGAACAGGCGCTTGCGCTCCACGTCCGAACGCAGCCGGATGGCGCCCTGCGCCTGCAGCAGGCCTTGCGAGACGAAGCTCTTGCCCGAGCCGGGCAGGCCGTGCATCAGGGCCAGCCAGGGCGGTGCACGGCGCACCCAGCGCAAGGCGGCCTCGACATAGCGGCGGGCCGACGCCTCGTGGCCCCTGAGGCACTCCACCTGCGCCCGCACCAGCGCGCGGTACACCAGGGCGTGCCGCAAACCCGGCAGGCCGGCGTGCTCGCCGGTGGCGTCCAGCCAGGCATTGAGCAGGCGAAACGCCAGGTCGGCCCGCCCGCGCGCGCGCAGGTCCATCACGGGGAAGGCGATGTCGTCGATGACGTCGATCCAGCGCAGCGCCGGGTCGAACTCGATGCCGTCGAAGGCACTGACGTCGCCGTCGACCACGATGAGGTTGGCCAGGTGCAGGTCGCCGTGGCACTCGCGCACGTGGCCGGTGCGCAGGCGCTCGGCCCAGTGCGGCGCGAGCCGCTGCGCCTGCGCGCGCAGCCAGCCGGACAGCAGCGCCGCTTCCTCGGTCGACACCACCGGCGCCGCCCCCGCCAGCGCGGCGGCGGCCAGCGCCGCGCGGTGCGGCGCGCCGGCGAAACCGCTGTTCGCGCGCGCCACGGGGGCCTCCAGGTGAAAGCGCGACAGCAGGGCCGCACACGCGTCCACCTCGGTCTCGCCCAGGCGCCCATCGCGCAGCCGCTCGTCGAACAGCGCGCCCTCGGGAAAGCGGCGCATGCGCACGGCCCAGTCGATCGCGGGACCGGCGCCGCCCATGGCGGGTGCGTCCACGCCGCCGGTGACCGCCACCACGTCCAGGTAGAGCGAGGGCGCGAGCCGGCGGTTGATCCGCAGCTCTTCCTCGCAGCAGCGCTGGCGGGCCGCCAGCGTCGAGTAGTCGAGGAAGGGCAGGCGCAGCGGCTTCTTCAGCTTGTAGGCGCGGTCCCCCGTGAGCAGCACCCAGGAGATGTGCGTCTCGATGAGCGAGGCACCCAGGCGCGTGGCCAGGGCATGGGCCAGCGCCGCGCTGCGCGCCGACGCGTCGGGCGGGCGGGCACCGGCCTCGCTCACTGGATGGCGATCTTGCGCGCGCCTGCGGTGGCCTTCTTGGGCAGCGTCAGCGTCAGCACGCCGTCGGCGTAGCGCGCGTCCACCTTGGCCTCGTCGACGTCGTTGGCCAGGCTGAAGGTGCGCGAGATGGTGCCCTGGTAGCGTTCGCTGCGCAGCACCTTGTCGCCGTTGCCCTTGGTCTCCTTCTCGCTGCGCGCCTCGGCATCGATCTGCACCACGTTGCCATCGATGCGCACGTTGATGTCGTCCTTTTTCACGCCGGGGATGTCGGCCTTGACCTCGTAGGCCTTGTCGTTCTCCGTCACGTCCACGCGCATCTTGAGCAGGGGCGCGGGCTCCATGTCGAAGGTCGCCGGGGAGAAGAAGCGGCGCATGGCGTTGTCGAACGAGTCGCTGAACATCGGGTCCAGCAGGCGAAGATTGCTCATGGTGGTGTCCTCATCAGATAGTGGAATCGGGTGCGCACTGTGTGACGCGGTTTCACTCTAGGCCGCGCCCGCGCGGCGCTTGTTGATGTGGCGCAAGCTGCGCGCGCCCGCCCACCGCTCAGGGCACCAGCACCGCCGCGCCCTGCAGCCGCCCGTCGCGCAGCGCCTGCACCGCGGCCTGCGCCTCCTCCAGCGCAAAGGCCTGCACGTGGGTCTGCACGGGCACCTCGCGCAGCAGGTGGAAAAAGGCTTCGCCGTCGTCGCGCGTGAGGTTGGCCACCGACCGCAGTTCGCGCTCGCCCCACAGCAGGCGGTAGTCGAAGGCCGGGATGGTGCTCATGTGGATGCCCGCGCACACCACCACGCCGCCCTTGCGCACGGCCGCGAGCGCCGCCGGCACCAGGGCGCCGTCGGGCGCGAAGATCAGCGCCGCGTCCAGCCCGTCCGGCGGCGCCTCGGTGCTGGCGCCCGCCCAGTGCGCGCCCAGGCGGCGCGCGAAGGCCTGCGCCGCCGCATCGCCGGGCCGCGTGAAGGCGTGCACCTGCTGTCCCTGCGCGACCGCGATCTGGCACACGATGTGCGCCGCGGCGCCGAAGCCCCACAGGCCCAGGCGCGCCGGCCGGCGCCCGCCCGCCAGCCGCCAGGCGCGCATGCCGATCAGCCCCGCGCACAGCAGCGGCGCGGCGTGCAGGTCGTCGACGCCCTCGGGCAGGGCAAAGCAGAAACGCTCGTCGGCCACGCAGTACTCGGCGTAGCCGCCGTCGCGGTCGTAGCCGGTGAACAGCGGCGCATCGCACAGGTTCTCGCGCGCCATGGCGCAAAAGGGGCAGGCCCCGCAGCTTCGGCCCAGCCAGCCGACGCCCACGCGCTGTCCCGGCACGAAGCGCCGCGCCTGCGGCCCCAGGCCCACCACCTCGCCCACCACCTCGTGGCCCGGCACGGCCGACGGTTCGCGCCGCGGCAGTTCGCCGTCGATGATGTGCAGGTCGGTGCGGCACACCCCGCAGGCGCGCACGCGCAGGAGCACCTCGCGCGGGCCGGGCACGGGCACGGGCCGGCGCACCGGCACCAGTTGCCGGGTGGCGGCGTCGATGGCCATGGCCCGCATGCTCGAAACGCTCAATGGACTCCCTCCGCGCGGGGTGTGGCGCGCGCCCCGGCGGCGGCGCTTCCCGTCCGGCCCATGCTAGACGCCCCCGGGCGCGGCGCAAGCCCGATCCGCGCCGCCCTTGACATAGCGCAAGCGCGCGCGGCGGCCGGGGCCGATCATGGCGGCATGCGAACCGACGACCCGCCGCCGACGACGACCGGCCCGCCGCCCATGGACCTGCCGCTCAAGCTGTGGCTCGCCCGGCTGTCCAACGGCCTGTCGCCGGTCGCGCTGGCGCAGGCCCAGGCCGACTGGTGGCTGCACCTCCTGGTGTCGCCCACCCGGCAGGCGCAGCTGTCGGCCAGCGCGCTGCACAAGGCGCAAGCCTGGGCGCACTACCTCTGGCGCGCCGCCCAGGGCCCGTGCGAGAACTGCGTGACGCCCGCGCCCCAGGACAAGCGCTTCAGCCGGCCCGAGTGGCGGCACTTTCCCTTCAACGCGCTGGCCCAGGGCTTCCTGCTGCAGGAGCGCTGGTGGGACGAGGCCACGCACGGCGTGCGCGGCGTCTCGCGCCACCACGAGGAGGTGACGGCCTTCGTGGCGCGCCAGTGGCTGGACATGCTGTCGCCGTCCAACTCGCCGCTGACCAACCCGCAGGTGCTGCAGGAAACACTGCGCACCGGCGGCGCCAACCTCGCCAGCGGCGCGGCGAACTGGGCGCGCGACGCCATGGCCGTGGCCTCGGGCGGGGAGGCGCGCGGGCTGCAGGCCTTCGAACCTGGTCGGGCGCTCGCGCTCACGCCGGGCCAGGTGGTGATGCGCAACCACCTGATCGAGCTGATCCAGTACACCCCCGCCACGCCCACGGTGTGGCGCGAACCGGTGCTGGTGGTGCCCTCGTGGATCATGAAGTTCTACATCCTCGACCTGACGCCGGACGACTCGCTGGTGCGCTACCTGGTTTCTCAGGGCCACACCGTGTTCATGGTGTCCTGGCGCAACCCGGGCAGCGCCGACGCCGGCCTCGGCATGGACGACTACCTGGACCTCGGCGTGCTGCAGGCATTGGCGGCGGTGCAGGAGCGCTGCCCCGGCGCAGGCGTGCACGCCATGGGCTACTGCCTGGGCGGCACCCTGCTGTCCATGGCGGCGGCCCTGCTCGGCGCGCGCGGCGACCCGGGCCTGCGCAGCCTGACGCTGCTGGCCGCGCAGGTGGACTTCCAGGAACCCGGCGAGCTGGGGCTGTTCATCGACGAAAGCCAGATCGCCTTCCTGGAGGACATCATGGCCGAGCGCGGCTACCTCGACGGCCAGCGCATGGCCGGGGCCTTCCAGCTCATCAACTCCAAGGACCTGGTGTGGTCCAAGCTGGTCCACGAGTACCTGATGGGCGCGCACACGCCCGTGACGCCGCTGCGCGCCTGGAACGCGGACGCCACGCGCCTGCCCGCGCGCATGCACAGCGAGTACCTGCGCCGCCTGTACCTGCACAACGACCTGGCCGAAGGCCGCTACCGCGTGCGCGGCGAGCCGGTCGACCTGGACCGCATCCGCGTTCCGCTCTACCTGCTGGCCACCGAGCGCGACCACGTCTCGCCCTGGACATCGGTCTACAAGCTGATGCGCCTGACGCACTCGAACGCCCACTTCGTGCTGAGTTCGGGCGGCCACAACGTGGGCATCGTGAGCCCGCCCGAGGGGCCGCTGGCCAGCCCCGAGGCCTCCTACCGCGTGGGCGAGTGGGCGCCGCGCGCGGCGCCGGCCGACCCGCAGGACTGGCTCGCGCAGGCGAAAGCCTCGCCGGGTTCGTGGTGGCCGCACTGGCAGCGATGGCTGGCCGCGCACTCCTCGCGCCGGGTGAAGGCCCGGACCGTGTCGGGCTTGCGCGTGCGCGGCCATGCCGTGCCCGCGCCGGGCACCTACGTGTTCGACCCCGCGGCGGAGGTGAGCGAATGAGCGCCGCTGGGCCGTTCCCCAGGCGCTCAGCCCCCCAGTGCGCCGCACGGAGGGTCGTCCCATGAGCGTTCGCCACCTCGAGCACCTGTTCCAGCCGCGCAGCGTGGCGGTGATCGGCGTCTCGCGCCGGGCGGACGGCGTGGGCGCGCTGGTCTGGCGCAACCTGCGCGAAGGCGGCTTCGCCGGGCCGCTGTGGGCGGTGAACCGCCAGCCCTTCGAACTGGACGGCGCACCCGTGTTCACCGGCGTGGACGCGCTGCCGCAGGCGCCCGAGCTCGCGGTGATCTGCACGCCGGCGGCCAGCGTGCCCGAGCTGGTGGACCAGCTGGGCCGCCGCGGCACGCGCGCGGCCATCGTGCTCACCGCCGGCCTGCGCGAAGGCCGCACCAGCGACGGCCGCAGCCTGGAACAGGCCATGCTCGACGCCGCCCGGCCCCATCTGCTGCGCGTGCTCGGGCCCAACTGCATCGGCGCCCTGGTGCCGGGGCAGGCGCTCAACGCCAGCTTCGCGCCGGGCCAGGCGCGCCAGGGCGAACTGGCCTTCGTCACGCAGTCGGGCGCGCTGGCCACGGCCATGCTCGATTGGGCCAACGCGCGCGGCGTCGGCTTCTCGCATTTCGTCTCGCTCGGCGACAGCGCCGACGTGGACTTCGGCGACCTGCTCGACTACCTCGGCAGCGACCCCCGCACGCGCGCCATCCTGCTCTACATCGAGTCGGTCAAGCAGGCGCGCAAGTTCATGTCGGCCGCGCGCGCGGCCGCGCGCAACAAGCCCGTGGTGCTGGTGAAGTCGGGCCGGCGCCCCGACGGCGCGCGCGCCGCCGCCTCCCACACCGGTGCGCTCGCGGGCTCCGACCCGGTGTTCGACGCCGCCGTGCGGCGCGCCGGCATGCTGCGCGTGGACACGCTGGAGGCCCTATTCGACGCCGCACAGACGCTGGCGCGCGTGCACCGCTGGCGCGGCCCGCGCCTGGCCGTGCTCACCAACGGCGGTGGCGCCGGCGTGCTCGCCGCCGACACCCTGGGCAGCGGCGAACTCGCCACGCTCGCGCCCGACACGCTGGCTGCGCTGAATGCCTGCCTGCCGGCCAACTGGTCGCGCGGCAACCCGGTGGACATCATTGGCGACGCCCCGCCGCAGCGCTACCTGGACGCGCTGCGGGTGCTGCTCGCCGCGCCCGAGGTGGACGGCCTGCTGTTCATGCACGCGCCCACCGCCATCGCCTCGCCGACCGACATCGCCCAGGCCTGCCTGCCCTTGCTGCGCGGTGCCGACCGGCCGGTGCTGGCCTGCTGGCTCGGCGGCCAGCGCGTGGCCGGCGCGCGCGAGCTGTTCGACGCGCAGGGCGTGGCCTGCTACGACACGCCCGAGAACGCCACCGCGGCCTGGCTGCAGCTGCGCGACCACCAGGCCGCGCAGGCCGCGCTGCTGCAGTTGCCCGAGTCGCGACCCGAGCTGCACTACCCCGACCGCGACGGCGCGCGCGCCCTGGTGCAAGCCGCCCTGGCGGGCGGGCGCGACTGGCTCGACGAACTCGACGCCAAGCGCCTGCTGGGCGCCTACGGCATTCCCTGCGTGGCCACCGAGCGCGTGCCCGACCTGGACGCCGCGCTCGCCGCGGCCGCGCGCATCGGCTACCCGGTCGCGCTCAAGATCGTCTCGCCCGAGGTGCTGCACAAATCCGACGTGGGCGGCGTGGTGCTGGACGTGGCCGACGCCTCGCAGCTGCGCGCCCAGGCGCAGGCCATGCGCGAGCGCGTGGCGCTGGCGCGCCCGGACGCCCACCTCACCGGCTTCACCGTGCAGGCCATGGCGCACCGCCCGCTGGCGGTCGAGACCATCGTCGGCATCGCCAGCGACCCGGTGTTCGGGCCGGTGCTGCTGTTCGGCGAAGGCGGCACGGCGGTGGAGGTGCGGGCGGACCGCGCGATCGCGCTGCCGCCGCTCAACGCCGTGCTGGCGCGCGATCTCATTGGCCGCACGCGCGTCGCCCGCCTGCTGCGCGGCTACCGCTCGCGGCCCCCGGCGAACATCGACGCGGTCGTCGACGTGCTGCTGCGCCTGAGCCAGCTGGCCAGCGACCTCGCGCCGGTGGCCGAGCTCGACATCAACCCCCTGCTGGTCGACGCCGAGGGCGCGCTGGCGCTGGACGCGCGCGTGCGCGTGCGCCCCGCCGCGACCACGCGCGACGGCGCGCACCTGGCGCTGCGCCCCTACCCCTCGGGCCTGGAGCGCGTCACCGTCATCGACGGCGAAGCGCTCCAGCTGCGGCCGATCCGGCCGGAGGACGGCGAACGGCTCGCGCGCTTCTACGCCGCCTGCTCGCCCGAGGAGCTGCGCCTGCGCTTCTTCTTCACGCGCCGCGAGGTACCGCCCAGCGAGCTGGCGCGCTACTGCCAGATCGACTACGAGCGCGAGATGTGCTTCATCGCCCTGTCCGGCGACACCCTGTGCGGCGAGGCGCGCGCCGCCTGCGACCCCGACAACGACACCGCCGAGTTCGCGGTGCAGGTGGCGCGGCCCTGGCAGCGCCGCGGCCTGGGCCTCGCGCTGCTGGGGATGCTGATCGACCACCTGCGCGCGCGCGGCACGCGCCAGTTGGTGGGCTGGTGCCTCGAAGGCAACCACGGCATGGTGAACCTGGCGCGCGCGATCGGCTTCGGCATGCGCGGCAGCGCCGACGGCACGCTGGAGCTGCGGCTGGCGCTCGGCCCGCCGCCCACCGGCCCCGCCGACCAGGCCGCGCCTTGAACCACTGGGACGTGTTCAATGGCGACGCCGACGGCCTGTGCGCGCTGCAGCAGCTGCGCCTGGCGCGGCCGCGCGAATCGCAGTTGGTGACCGGCCTCAAGCGCGAGATCGCGCTGCTCGAGCGCGTGGACGCCGGCCCGGGCGACACGGTCACGGTGCTCGACATCTCCCTCGCGCGCAACCGCACGCCCCTGCTGGACTTGCTGGCGCGCGGCGTGCGCATCGAGTACTTCGACCACCACCACGCCGGCGACGACCCCCTGCCGCGCCACCCCGCCCTGACCCTCGTGATCGAGACCGCACCCACGCGCTGCACCAGCCTCATCGTGCACCGCCACCTGGGGGGGCCGCACGCGGCCTGGGCCGTCACCGGCGCCTTCGGCGACGGCATGGGCGCGAGCGCGCGCGCGCTCGGTCACGCGGCGGGGCTGGACGACCCGCACCTGGCCACGCTGCGCACGCTCGGCGAAGCCATCAACCACAACGCCTATGGCGAGTCCGAGGCCGACGTGCTGATCGCGCCGGCCGCGCTGCACGGCCTCATGCGGGCGCACGCCACCCCGCTGGACTTTCTGCGGTGCGAGCCCGTGGCCGCCGCGCTGATCGAACGCCGCCGCCAGGACCTTGAGCGCGCCGACGCGCTGGCGCCGCGCTGGCGCTTGGCCGCCGGTTTGGTGTATGAGCTGCCCGACGAGGCCTGGGCGCGGCGCGTGCAGGGCAGCCTGGCCTACCGCTGCATCGAGCGCGAACCCGGGCGGGCTTGCGCGGTGCTGCGCGCGGCCGGGGACGACGCCTTCATGGTGAACGTGCGGGCGCCCCGGCAGCGGCCGCACGCGGACCGCCTGTGTCGCGGCTTCGGTGGCGGGGGCCGCGCGGGGGCGGCCGGCATCGACCGCTTGCCGCGCGCGCGCCTGGCGGCCTTTCTCGCCGCGTTCGAACAGGCCTTCGGCACCGGCGGGCCCGTTGCGGCCCCGCCCCTTTAGGGCGCGCAAACCCCACCCGGCGTGGCGCGGACCCTGTGGCCGTGCGCGGCGGCGCGGTCCGCCTCGTCTACTTCGCTTCGGCCGCGCGCTTGGCGATCTTGAAGTCGCTGATGGCGATGCCGAGGTCGAAGCCTTCGCCTTTGCCCGCCAGCGCCAGCGACACCTTGCCCTTGGTCAGCACCTGCGCGGTGCCCGCCTTGGCCACGCCGGCGTCGCCGCTGACCGCCAGGTAGCTGCCCAGCACGTCCTCGATCGCGGACACGTGGGTGAACTTGCCCGTGCCATCGGTGATCTTCCATTTCCCCGCGGTCAGGCCGATGCCCTTCGCGCTGATGGTCACCGGCAGGGATGCGCCGTTGTCGCAGCTCACCGTGCCCTCGCCCTCGGCGCTCGAGTACACGGCCGACCACTGCCTGGACGTGAATGTGAGCTTGCAGCTCAGTTCCTTGTCGGCGGCTGCGCTCGGGCCCGAAGCCGCCATGAGGGCGGCGGCCGCGAGCAGTGGGGGAATGAATCGGTTCATGACGCCCTCCTGTGTGAGGCAAAAACGCCCACATCGGGCGTCTGCACACTGTCGGCGCGGGCGGCGGGGCGTTCATTGATGCCGGTCAAGCTCGCCCACTGCGCGCACCGCTGCGTTGCGGCGCGCGCATCCTTGACCGCCGTCAAGCACGCGCCCTGGCGACCGGCCGGATAGTGCTTGCCATGAAGCACACACTGCAGGACAAGGTGGCCGCGCTGCGGGACCCGGCGAACCATCGCCTGCCGGTCTCGTCCGTCGAGGCCATCGAAACCCATTTCTCCTGGGTGTTCCTGGCCGGCGAGCGCGCGTACAAGATGAAGAAGCCGCTGCACCAGGGCCTGCAAGACTTCTCCACGCTCGAGCGGCGGCGCCACTACTGCCGCGAGGAACTGCGCGTGAACCGGCGCCTGGCGCCCCAGGTCTACCTGGGCCTGGTGCCGCTGGCGGCGGACGAGAACGGCCGCCTGCGCCTGGACGGGCCGGGCGAGCCGGTGGAGTGGCTGGTGGCCATGCGCCGCCTGCCGCCGGGGCCCATGCTGGACCAGCGCCTGTTGCGCGGCGAGGCCAACGAGGACGACATGCGCCGCATCGCCGGGCAGCTGGCCGGCTTCCACCGCTGGCAGCCTCGCCCGCGCCTGGACCCCAATGGCTACCGCCTGCGGCTGTGGCAGCGCCTGGCCGACTGCGAGCAACTGCTGGGCCGCCCCGAATGGCGGCTGCCGCGCACGCGCGTGGACGTGCTGCTGGGCACGCTGCGCGCCTGGCTGGCGTCCAGCACGCCGCTGATCGAGGCGCGGGCCATGGCCGGGTGCGTGCTCGAGGCCCACGGCGACCTGCGGCCGGAGCACATCTGGCTCGGCGACCCACTGGCGATCATCGACGCCCTGGAGTTCTCCAAGGCGCTGCGCACACAGGACGGCGCCGACGAGGTCGGCTTCCTGGCGCTGGAATGCGAGCGCGCCGGTGCCCCGGCCCTGGGCGAGACCTTGCTGCGCCACTACGCGCAGGCCAGCGGCGACGAACCGCCGCGCGCCCTCGTGCACTTCTACCAGGCCCTGCGGGCCTGCGAACGCGCGGGCCTGGCGATCGCGCACCTGGCCGAGGCGCGCTACCAGGGCGAGGCGCGCTGGCGCCGTCGCGCGCGGCAGTACCTGCGTCTGGCGGCGCGCCACCTGCAGGCGGCGCGCCGGCCCGCGCCAGGGCGCGGCATGCGCCCCCCTTGATCTGGCGCAAACGGCGGCGCCGCCAGGCCACTACAGTGGCCTGGCCACCGCGCGCCGGGCCCGGCCCACGACAGCGAGCCAACATGTTCCATGACCGCCTAGACGCCGCCCGCCAGCTCGCTGCCGCGCTGGCCCACCACCGCGGCAGCCACCCGCTGGTGCTCGCCATCCCACGCGGCGCGGTGCCCATGGCGGCGCACCTGGCCCAGACGCTCGGTGGCGAGCTCGACATCGTGCTCGTTCGCAAGCTGCCGGCGCCCTACTCCAACGAATTCGCGGTGGGCTCGGTGGACGAATCGGGCTGGGTCTACGTGGCCCCGCACGCCAACCTGGCGGGCGCGGACGCGGACTACCTCGCGCGCGTGCGGCGCGAACAGCTCGCCGAGATCGCGCGGCGCCGCGCCGCCTACACGCCGGGGCGCGCCGCCGCATCGGCGCGCGGGCGCACGGTGATCGTGGTCGACGACGGCCTGGCCACGGGCGCGACCATGCTCGCCGCGCTGCACGCGGTGCGCCAGCGCGCGCCCGCGCACCTGGTGTGCGCCGTGCCCGTGGGCTCGCGCGAGAGCGTGGCGCTGGTGCGCCCGGCGGCCGACGAACTGGTGTGCCTGCTCACGCCCGCCGATTTCCAGGCCGTGGGCCAGTTCTACGCCCACTTTCCGCAGGTGGAGGACGCCGAGGTGGTGCGCGCGCTGCGCGCCGCGGCGGACCCCGCGGCGCCCGGGGGAGCGGGCACGCCGCCATGATGCAGGCGCTGAGCGCCCCCTCCGCAGAGGCGGCGGCCGGGCCGCCTCCCGGCCCTCCCCGGCTGCGCTGGCTGCTGCTGTGGATGCTGCTGGCCCTGCAGCTGCCCGCGCTGCTGCTGTTCGGGGTGGCGGCCTGGCTGGCGATCGATCGCGAGCAGGTGGAGACCGGGCAGCACCTGATGACGCGGACCGTGGCCCTGTCGCACCGCGTGAACGCGCATGTCGTCCATGTGCAGGGCGCACTGCAGCGCCTGGCCCAGCAATTGCCGGCCGAGGGCCAGGACCTGCGCGACTTCCAGCGCGCCGCCACCGCCCTGGCGAGCGACCTGGAGGTCGACGCCATCGTGCTGGTGCGCGCCAATGGACAGGCGCTGCTCAGCAGTCCGCCGCTGGCGGGGGCCGAGCCGCCACGCACCGCGCCGCCCGCCTTTGCCGAGGTGGCCCGCATGGCCCGCACCGGCGTGGTCGACGTGACGAGCTGGCCCGGGCGCGACACACCGGTGGTGGGCATCGGTGTGCCGGTGATCCGCGCCAATGGCGAGGTCCTGGCCCTGCAGGCCGTGATCGAACTGTCGCGGCTGTACCCGCTGATCGAGGCCCCGCTGCTGCCAGCGCGCTGGCAAGCGGCCATCGTCGACAACAGCGGCCGCTACCTGGTGCGCGGACCAGCGGAGCCGGCACCGGCAGGCGAGCGCATCGGCCTGGCGCTGCAGGACCGCCTGGCCCGCGAGGGCTATGGCAGCTTCCGCATCGACGACGCGGACGGCGCGCCCCGGGCGGTGTCGTACTGGACCTCACCGGCCACGCACTGGACGGCGGTGGTCAGCATGCCCGCCGAGACCTTCAACGCGCCGACCCGGCAAAGCCTGCTGCTCCTGGGCGTGCCCATGGGGCTGGTGATCGCCGCCGGGCTGGCGGGCGCCTGGCTGGTTCGCCGGCGCCTGACGGCCGCACTGAACGGCATGCGCACGGCCACCGAGGCCGCCGAAACAGGCCGTCTGCGGGGCGAGCAGCGCCTGGAGGGCATGCTGCAGGCCGCGCCCATCGCCACCCTGCTGATCGACGAAACGAACCGCGTGCGCGCCTTCAACCCGGCCGCGCGCGCGCTCTTCGGCCACACGCCGGAACAGATCCTGGGCCGCGGCCTGGAACCCTTGTTCACGCCGCTGAGCTGGCGGGACTGCCAGGGGGAGATCGCGAAGGTGCTGAGCGGCACGGTGCGCGGACCCGACGGCGTCGTCTCAGGGCACTGCGTGCGGCTGGGGGGCGACGTCTTTGCGGCCGAGTTTTCGGTGGCCCTGATTCCCCGCGCCGACGGCGAGCGACTGCTCTCGGTGACGGTGCGCGACGTCACCGAGCGCGAGCAGTTCCAGGCCTCGCTGCTGGCCGCCCACCAGGAGGTGCAGGAGGTGAGCCAGCGCTTCGAGCGCATGCTGCTGCGGGAGATGGACGCCCGCCAGGATCAGATCGGGCGCGAACTGCACGACGCCGTGGGCTCCGCGGTGGCGGGCGTCTCGCTGCTGCTGGAAGCGGCGGCGGCGCGGCGCAACGACCCCGCGCTGGTGGGCGCGCTGCTGGAGAAGTCGCGCGAACAGGTGCAGCTGGTGGCCGAGCGGCTGCGCCAGCTCTCGCGCGGCATCGTGCCCGCGGGCAGCGAGGCTGGCGCGCTGCAACAGGCGCTGGAGCAGTACCTGCTCGACGCCGCCGCGCTCATGGGCATCGAATGCACGCTGCGCGCGCGCGGCGACTTCAGCGACGTCCGCGCCGAGAGCGCGGGCCACGTCTACCGCGTGGTGCAGGAAGCCGTCACCAACGCGGTTCGCCACGGCCAGGCGCGCCGCATCACCGTGCACCTGGCGCGCGCCGGCGCGCTGTGCGGCCTGACGGTGCGCGACGACGGCAAGGGCTGCGACCTGAGCCTGGTACACCCCTCGCACCCCGGCATGGGCCTGAAGTCCATGCAGGCACGCGCGCGGGCGCTGCAGGGACGGCTGGCGCTGCGCAACCGGCGCAGCGGCGGCTGCGAGGTGGTGCTCCGCTGGTCGGAACCCCCCGACGAACTTTGATCTTCATCAGGGGCGCGCGCGGCGGCTGGGCATAAGGTGCCGCCTTCCGCTCCATCGGAACGGGTTCTCCATGGACAACACCGTCATCGTCATCGACGACCACGACATCGTTCGCCTCGGCCTGGAGACGCTGATCGCCGGCAGCCCCCACCTGCGCCTGCTGGGCAGCGCGGCCAGCCTGCGCGACGGCCTGGCCCTGATCGAACGCCACCAGCCCGCGCTGGTGATCACCGACATGGGCACGGGCGACTCCAGCGGACTGGCCACCGTGCGAGCGGTGCTGGCGGCCCAGGGGCCGCGCGCCACGCTGGTGCTCAGCATGCACGACGAAATGCTCTACGGCGAGCCGGTGATGGCCCTGGGCGCCAGCGGCTACCTGATGAAGGAGCGCGCCTCCGCCGAGATCGTGCCGGCCGCGCTGGCGGCGCTCAAAGGCGAGCTGTGGATGAGCCCGCGGCTGAACGCGCGGCTGCTCAGCCGCACGCTCAAACGCCACCGCCCGGACACGACGGAGGCAACAGACGGTGAGCATTCACTGACGTTGCGAGAACGCGAAGTGCTGGACCTGGTGCACCAGGGCAAAGCCACCAAGGAGATCGCCTGCGCCCTGGGCCTGAGCGCGCGCACGGTCGACATCCACCGCGCCAACATCAAACGCAAGCTGGGCCTGCGCAGCGCCGCGGCGGTGATCGCCTCCGGCATGCGGCGCACCTGAAGGCCCCGGCGCACCAGCGGTTGGCCGCCTAGGTACAGGTACCTATCCAGGCCGGCGGCCGGCCACTGAACATGGCATGGCGCGCGCCGGCCGACGCGCATGTCCCACCGTCGGACCACTCGCCCGGCCCACCCCGACGCCCCCGCCAGGAGCCCCGCATGGAACTTCAAGCCGCTGTCCAGCCCATCCACTTCGTCGATTCGTCGCTGCCCCTGCCCGCGGCCCCGTCGCTGGCCGCCACGCCCGGCCACAGCACCTGCGACACCTGCCTGGTGCGGCACGTCTGCCTGCCCTCGTGGCTGGAGCCGGGCACGCACACCTCGCTGGAACGCGCGCCGATCGCCAGGCGCCGCCTGCGCAAGGGCCAGAGCGTGTTCCGCGACGGCGAGCGCTGCGAGTTCATCTACGCGGTGCGCTACGGCTCCTTCAAGTCGGTGGCGAGCCTGCGCGATGGGCGCGAGCAGGTCATGTCCTTCCACCTGCCCGGCGAGCTGTTCGGCTTCGACGGCCTGGCCACCGGCAAGCACCCCACCACGGTGCGCGCCATCGAGGACGCCGAGGTCTGCGTGTTGCCTTATGCGGAACTGAGCGAGGCCGCGGGCGAGAGCCGCTCGGTGCTGCACCACCTCACCAGCACGCTGAGCGCCGAGCTGGTGCGCGAGCGCCACGTGGCCGCGCTGATTGCCAGCACGCGCTCCGAGGAGCGCGTGGCGACCTTCCTGCTCAACCTGTCGGAGCGCTTGCACGCGCGCGGCTATTCCGCGAGCGCCTTCCAGCTGCGCATGACGCGCGAAGAGATCGGCAGTTACCTCGGCGCCACGCTGGAGACCGTGAGCCGCTGCCTGTCCTCGCTGGCGCGCCAGGGCTTCGTCACGGTGCGCCGCCGCCAGATCGAAATCATCGACCCCGAGGGCCTGCGCGCGAGCTACGCCGACTCGGTCTAGCCCGCGTCCACGGCCCCCGGTCGGACCGGCGGCGGCGCCGCACGCGCGCGACTTGACGCGCATCATCCTGGCGCTGGCCCGGCGTTCCAAGATGGGTCCCGTTGCCGCGCCCTGCGGCCCCCAGGACCTCACCGGAGAAGCCCATGAACATCGCCAGCCTGTGCCAACGCGCCGCCGTGGCCATCGACGCCAACGCCCCCCTCAACGAAGCCGCCCACCGCATGTTCGACGAACACGTCGGCGCCTTGCTGGTGGTCACCGGCGAGAACCCGCCCCAGGTGGTGGGCGTGGTGACCGACCGCGACATCGTGATCGACGCCCTGGCGCGCTCCAGCGCGGCGGGCGCCGACCTGCGCATCGGCCACCTCGCCAAGTCACCGCCGGTCGCGGTGCGCGGCACGGCCGACGTGCACGAAGCGGCCAGCGCCATGGAGCAGGCCGGTGTGCGCCGGCTGCTGGTGGTCGACGAGGACGGCGGCGTGGTCGGCGTGCTCTCCATCGACGACCTGTTCGCCGCCGTGGCCGAGGAACTGCGGCTGCTCGCCGGCGCGCTGCGCAAGGGCCTCGCCCACGAACACCAGGACCGCCAGACCCCGTTGCCACCCCAGGGACAGCGGCCGGTGTACCCCTACTTCGGCACGGCGGCCACGCACTGAGGCCAGGGCAACATGGACAGCATTCTCGTCGTCCACTACTCGTACACCGGCGTATCGCGCCGCGCGGCGCAGCTGCTCGCCTCGCACCACGGCTGGCCATTGGGCCAGGTGGATGACCTGCACCGGCGCGCCGGCGCCAGCGGCAGCTGGCGCTGCGTACTGGACTCCCTGCTGAGCCGGCGGCCGCGCATCCGCTACGCGGGGCCCCGACCCGAGGACTTCCGCACCGTGGTGCTGGTGGCACCCATCTGGATGTACCGCCTGGCGGGGCCGATGCGCAGCTTTCTGCACGAACACCGCCTGCGCCGCGTGGCCGTGGTCGTGACCATGGGCTCGGCCGGCGCCTCCAACGCCTTCGCCGAGGTCCAGCGGCTCACCGGCAAGCCACCGGTGGCGACGCTGGCGCTGACCACGCGCGAGGTGGAAACGGGCAGCGGCACCACGCGCCTGCTCGACATGGGCGAGCGGCTGCGCCCCGGACACACGACCGCTCGCCTGAGCGCGGCGATGGGCTGAAGCGGCCATGCTGAACGACAAGACCGCCCTGGTGACCGGCGCCGCCTCGGGCATCGGCCGCGCCATCGCCCTGGCCTACGCGCGCGAAGGCGCGCGCGTGGTGGTGTCCGACACCGACGCCGACGGCGGGCAGGCCACGGTGGCGCAGGTGCGCGAGCGCGGCGGCCAGGCCCTCTTCGTCGCCGCCGACGTCGCCAAGCCCCGCGACCACGAGCGACTGGTGCAGCGCTGCCTCAAGCAATTCGGCCGCCTCGACATCGCCTGCAACAACGCGGGCATCGGCGGGGAACTGGCGCCCACCGCCGACTACCCGCTGGAGGCCTGGGACCGCGTGATCGCCATCAACCTCTCGGGCGTATTCCATGGCCTGCGCGCCCAGATCCCGGCCATGCTCAAGGGCGGCGGTGGCGCCATCGTCAACATCGCCTCCATCCTGGGCGCGGTGGGCTTCGCCAACGCGCCCGCCTACACCGCGGCCAAGCACGGCGTGGTGGGGCTCACGCAGGCGGCCGCGCTGGAGTACGGCGCGCAAGGCATACGGCTCAACGCGGTCGGCCCGGGCTTCATCCACACGCCCATGATCGCGCGCCTGGAAGACGACCCCGCCTCGGTCGCGCAGCTCGTGGCGCTGCACCCCATGGGGCGCCTGGGCCGGCCCGAGGAGGTCGCCGAGCTGGTGCTCTGGCTCAGCGGCCCCGCGGCGTCCTTCGTCACGGGCGCCTACTACCCCGTGGACGGCGGCTACCTCGCGCGCTGAGCGCGCGCGAGCGGGCGGCAGGACCATGCGCGCACCGTAGGCCGGGCGCGGCGGCGGGGGCTTGACGGGTGTCAAGGGACATCACGGGGCGGGCGCGGCCCGCACCGTTGCGGAAACAGAAACGCTGCGTTGCCCCGGGGGTGGTTTTTCCAATTAAGGGAAAACCCTAGAGTACACCCATGCCAAACAGAAAACGGCATTGACAGACAAACACCACCAACAACCAACCCTCTTCAAGGAATTGCCATGAAAACCGCTCAAAACCTCGCCCTCTCCATCGCCCTCGCCCTGGGCGCCGGTGCCGCCTTCGCCGAAGGCCCCATCGAAGGCAACGAAGTCTTCAACTTCCAATCCACCCTGAGCCGCGCCGAAGTGCAGGCCCAGGCCGTGCAAGCCAACCAGGCCGGCCTGGTCGCCCGCGGCGAGATCGTCCCCGTGCAGGAAACCCTGGCCGACAGCGGACTGAGCCGTGCGCAGGTTCGCGCCGAAGCCATCGAAGCCCGCCGCCTGGGCCTGATCGCCAGCGGCGAGATCCTGCCGGTGGCCACGCCCGCCCAGGTCGAGCAGATCCGCACCGCCGGCCTGCGCGCCGCGACCGGCGACAAGCTGGTGCAATCGGGCCAGCCCGCCGTGACCGCGAACTGAGCGGCCAGCGCCTCCACGACAACGGCCCTGCGGGGCCGTTTTCTTTTGCGCCCGCGCGGTCCCGCAGAATCCGATCTGCGATACTGGACTTAATTAACTCATTAGAGAATTAAAGCGCGTGAACAAGCCCTCCCCAGCGGCCCCCGAAGAGCGCCTGCGCGACGCCGACCGATCGCAGGCCACCATCCTCAAGGCCGCGCGCGACGAGTTCTCCGAACACGGGCTGGGCGGCGCGCGCATGGACCGCATCGCCGAGCGCGCGGGCCTGAACAAGCGGCTCATCTACTACTACTTCGAGGACAAGGAACGCCTGTTCCAGGCGGTGCTGGAACAGACCTACCACCACATCCGCGAGGAAGAGCACAAGCTCAACCTGCTGCACCTCAAGCCCGAAACCGCGCTGCGCCGCCTGGTGGAGTTCACCTGGCACTACTACCTTGAGCACCCCGAGTTCCTCACCCTGCTCAACAGCGCCAACCTGCACAAGGCGCGGCACCTGGCGCAGTCCGAGCGGGCCCGCGAACTGAACTCGCCGCTGGTGCTCATGCTGCAGGACATCATCGAGCGCGGCCAGGCCGACGGCAGCTTTCGCGGCGGCATCGACCCGGTGCAGCTCTACGTGTCGATCGCCGGGCTGGCGTACTTCTACCTGTCGAACAACCACACGCTGTCGGCCATCTTCGGGCGCGACCTGATGGCCCCCAAGGCCCTCAACGAACGGCTCTCGCACATGTGCGACGTGATCCTAGGGTATGTCCTGAGAGGCTGAGCCGGCGGGCGCCTTGACGGCGAGGGGAGCGGTTCCTAGCATTAACCGTTCGGTGAATTAACCCCCCCCCCCTCCAGGAGACATCGCATGACCACCGCCCGGCCGCTGCGCCAGTTGCTCGTCGCCTCTCTGCTCGCCGCCGCCGCCGGCGGCGCCTTCGCCCAATGGAAGCCCGACCGCCCGATCACGCTGATCGTGCCCTGGGCACCCGGCGGCTCCACCGACCAGGTCACGCGCGTGACCGCGGCCGAACTGGAAAAGCACCTGGGCCAGAAGATCGTCATCCTCAACCAGCCGGGCGCCTCGGGCTCGGTGGGCACCAAGAACGCGCTGGCCGCGCCGGCCGACGGCTACACCTGGACGGCCGGTGGCGCCAAGGACCTGGGCACCTACAAGGTGCTGGGCATGCTGGACACCTCCATCAGCGACTGGAACCTGTACCTCAACGTGGCGCACATCGCGGTGGTCGGCGTCAACGCGGACACGCCATACAAGACCATGGACGACCTGCTCAAGGCCATGAAGGCCAACCCAGGCACGGTCTCGGTGGCCACGGCGGGCGTGAACTCCAGCGGCCACTCGGCGATCGAGGCGCTGTCGCGCGCGGCCGGCGTCACCTACAAGCACGTCACCTACGACGGCGGCGCGCCGGCGGCGGTGGCCGCCGCCTCGGGTGAGACGCAGGTGACCACGCAGCTCGCGGCCGAGCAGACCGACATGATCCGCGCCAAAAAAATCCGCCCGCTCGCGGTGGTGGGCGACAAGTCGATCGAGATCGAGGGCTTCGGCACCATCCCGCCGCTGTCGCAGTTCGTCCCGGGCTTCAAGGACCCGATCAACTACTTCGGCGTCTTCGTGCCCAAGGCCGCGCCGCCCGAGGTGGCGCAGACGCTCAACCGCCTCTGGGCCACCGAGATGAGCAAAAGCGAGGCGCTGAGGAAGTACGCGCAGTCGCGCGGCGCCATGTTCGCGCCGATGGCGGGCGAGGAAGCGCAGAAGGCCGTGTTCCCCGCGGTTCAGGCCTACGCCTGGACGCAGCAGGCCGCCGGCAAGGCCAAGGTGTCGCCCGACACCGTGGGCATTCCCAAGCCCTGACGCACCGCGGGGTCCCACATGACCGAGGGTGGAACCGCCGCCCGCTCCGATCTGCGGGGCGGGGCGGGCTGGGTGGGCTTTGGCCTGCTGATCCTGATCGGCTCCTGGCGCATGGAGCGCTTCGAGTCCATGGGCGCGCAGCTCTACGCCATGCCGGGCTTCGTCCCGGCCCTGCTGGGCGGCGCGCTGGTGCTGCTGGGCGCGGTGCTGATGCTGCGCGGCTGGATGCGCCGGCGCCACGCCGCCCGCGCGGGCGCTGCCCCTGAGGCCGACCCCGGCCCGGCGCCGCTGATCAACCGCCGCATCGCCGCCACGCTGGCGCTGACGCTGGCCTACGCGGCGGTGCTGATCGGGCGCCTGCCGTTCTGGCTGGCCACGGCGGCCTTCGTCGCGGCCTTCGTGGCGCTGTACGCGCCGCCCGAACAGCGCCCCGCGCGCCGCCTGGCGGTGGCGCTGCTGGCCGGCGCGCTCACCTCGGCCGTGGTCACCTGGGTGTTCCAGTCCATCTTCCTGGTTCGCCTTCCCTGAGCCCCCCGCACCATGTTCGACGGTCTGCTCCTGTTCGGCCAATCCATCGCCAACTTCTCCTCGCCCTCGACGGTCGGCCTGGCCCTGCTGGCCTCGCTGGTGGGCGTGGTGATGGGCGCCCTGCCCGGCCTCACGGCCACCATGGCGCTGGCGCTCATGACCACGCTCACGCTCAAGCTGCCGCCCTCGCAGGCGCTGCTGATCCTGATCTGCACCTACGTGGGCTCCATCTACGGCGGCTCGCGTTCGGCCATCCTGCTCAACATCCCGGGCACGCCGGCCTCGGCCGCGTCCTGCCTGGACGGCTACACCCTGGCCCGCCAGGGCCTGGCCGGCCGCGCCATGGGCATCGCCACCACCGGCTCGGTGATGGGCACGCTGATCGGCATGTTCTTCCTCGCCACGCTCACGCCGGTGCTGGGCGGACTGGCGCTGAAGTTCGGCGCCTACGAATTCTTCTGGCTCGCGCTGTTCGGCGTCATCATCGCCGGCACGCTCACCGGCGACGACCCGCTCAAGGGCTGGATCGCCGGCATCGCCGGCCTGTTCGTGGCCACCATCGGGCAAGAGCCGCAGTACGGCTACGAGCGCTTCGCCTGGGGCCTGCGCGACCTGGCCGGCGGCATCCAGCTGGTGCCCGCCCTGGTCGGCGCCTTCGGCTTCGCCGAGCTGCTCACCAGCATGCGCGCGCGCCAGGCGCCGGTGACCATCAGCGCCTTCGACACCGTCATCCCCAAGCTGCGCGACGTCTTCCAGTACTGGCGCACCATCCTGCGCTCGGGCCTCATCGGCACCGGCGTGGGCATCGTGCCGGGCGTGGGCGAGGACGTGGCGGCCTGGTCGTCCTACGCCGCCGCCAAGCGCGCCAGCCAGGAAAAAGAGAAGTTCGGCAAGGGCTCGGTGGAAGGCCTCATGGCCGCGGAGACCGGCGACAACGCCTGCGTGCCGGGCGCGATGATCCCGGTGCTCACGCTGGCCATTCCGGGCTCGGCGCCGGCGGCCGTGCTGATGGCCGCGATGATCATCCACGGCGTCAAGCCGGGACCGATGATCATGGTGGAGAGCCCGCAGTTCGTGTACGACGTGGTGGCCATGATGCTGTTCGCCACCATCGGCATCCTGATCTACGGCCTGGTGCTCACCAAGGCCCTGGTGCAGGTGCTGCGCGTGCCCCAGCACCTGATCGTGCCCATCATCTTCGTGCTCTGCGCGGTCGGCAGCTTCGCCATCGCGGGCCGGCTGTTCGACATCTACGTGATGCTGGCCTTCGGCCTGATCGGCTTCGCCCTGCGCCACCATGGCTACCCCATGGCGCCGCTGGTGCTGGGCATCGTGCTGGGCGACCTGCTGGAGAAGAACCTGCGCCGCGCGCTGATCCTCTCCGACGGCGACCTCACGCCCTTTTTCACCCG
This sequence comes from Hydrogenophaga borbori, assembly GCF_003417535.1. Classification (GTDB taxonomy): domain Bacteria; phylum Pseudomonadota; class Gammaproteobacteria; order Burkholderiales; family Burkholderiaceae_C; genus Hydrogenophaga; species Hydrogenophaga borbori. Next base: position 243,376 of record NZ_QVLS01000005.1, on the reverse strand, counting down.
GCCCATCGCCGCCGCCGTGGCGGCGCTGATCTTCGCCACCATCGCCTGGCGGGTGTGGTCCTTGGTCCGCCCCTCCCGCGCGGGGCGCGCGCCGGCATGAAGCTCTCGCTGTGCAACGAGGTGCTGCTCCCGCTGCCGCTGGCCGCGCAGTGCGAGGCCGCCGCGCGCTGGGGCTACGCGGCGCTGGAACTCGCGCCCTTCACCCTGGCCGACGACCCCTCCACGCTGCGCGCCGCCGATGCGCGCCGCTGGCGCGACACGGCGCAACAACAGGGCCTGGCCATCAGCAGCCTGCACTGGCTGCTGGTGCGGCCCGAGGGCCTGTCGCTGGTGAGCGATGACGCCGCGCAGCGCCGGCGCACGCTGGACCTGCTGCGCCAGCTGATCGACCTGGCCGCCGCCTGCGGCGCGCGCGTGCTGGTGCACGGCTCGCCGCGCCAGCGCTCGCCCGGCCCGGGGCAGAGCGTGGCCGACGCGCTCGCGCGCTTCGAGGCCGCGCTGGCCGAGCTCGCGCCGCACGCCGCCGCGGCCGGTGTCACCTACTGCGTGGAGCCCCTGGGCCGCTTTGAGACACCGGTGATCAATACCGTGGCGGAGGCCGCCGACCTGGTCGACCGCGTCGGCTCGCCCGCGCTGCGCACCATGCTCGACGTGAGCGCGGCCTCGCACAGCGAGAGCGAGCCTGTGCACGAGGTGCTGCGCCGCTTCCTGGCCAGCGGGCACATCGCGCACGTGCAGCTCAATGACCACAACCGGCGCGGCCCCGGCCAGGGCGACACCGACCAGCGCCCCGTGCTGCAGGTGCTCAAGGACAGCGCCTACGCCGGCTGGGTGGCGGTGGAACCCTTCGACTGCGTCCCCGACGGCCCGGGCTGCGCCGAGGCCAGCGCGCGGCACGTGCACCAACTCTGGAAAGGCCTGACATGAGCGGCGTGAACCTTCGCCTGCACGCCATCGATCTGTACGAGCGCCACGTCACGCTGCGCCTGCCCTTTCGCTTCGGCGCGGCCACCGTCACGCAATGCCCGCAGGCCTTCGTGCGCGTGCACGCCGAGGCCCAGGGCCGCCGCGTGGAGGGCGCCGGCGCCGAGCTGATGGTGCCCAAGTGGTTCGACAAGTCGCCCGCGCTCACGCACGAACAGAACTTCGAGCAGCTGCGCGAGTCGCTGCGCAACGCGCGCGAGGCGCTGCTGGCCCAGCGCGATCCACTCACGCCCTTCGCGCACTCGCAGTCGGGTGGCGAATCGGCCATCGCCGTGTCGGTGGCGCGCGGCCTGCCGCGCCTGGCCGCGCAGTTCGGCGCCGCGCTGCTGGACAAGGCCGTGGCCGACGCGGCCCTGCGCGCGGCCGGCCTCTCGTGGGTGGACGGCCTGCGCGCCGGCGCGCTGGGCGATCCCTGGAGCGCGGGCCTCACGATCGCCCACCCCGACGCGGTGGTGCTGCGCCACACCGTGGGCCTGGCCGACCGCCTCAACGACGACGACCCCGGCAGCGACCCCGGCGATGGGCTGCCCGCCACATTGGAAGCCGCCATCCGCCGCCAGGGCCTGCACCACTTCAAGCTCAAGCTCAGCGGACGCGTCGAGGCCGACGTGGACCGCCTCTCGCGCATCGCCGCCGTGCTGCGCGCGCACGCGCCCGAGCACCGCGTCACGCTGGACGGCAACGAAACCTTCGCCGACGCCGCCAGCCTGGGCGCCTACTGGCAGGCGCTGCGCGCCACGCCCGCGCTGGCCGAACTGCTGCGGCGCACCCTGCTGCTGGAGCAGCCGCTGGCGCGCGCCGTGGCGCTGCGAGAACCCATCGCGCCGCTGGGCATCGACGTCCCCGTGATCCTCGACGAGTCCGACGACCACGCCCACGCGCTCGACGAGGGCCTGGCCCTGGGCTACCGCGGCATTTCGAGCAAGGCCTGCAAAGGCATCTACCGCTCGCTGCGCAACGCGCGGCGCATCGCGCAGGACCCGCGCCTGCTGCTGTCGGGCGAGGACCTCACCTGCCAGGCCGGCCTGGCGGTGCAGCAGGACACGCTGCTCGCCGCCAGCCTGGGTGTGCGCCACATCGAACGCAACGGCCACCACTACGTGGACGGCTTCGGCAGCGCGCCCGCCGAGGAGGCCCAGGCTTTCGCCAGCGCCCACGCGGGCTTCTACGACAACGGCGGCGGCCGGCCGCGCCTGGCCGTGCGCGAGGGCCGGCTGGACCTGCGCTCGCTGCACACACCGGGCTTCGCCAGCGCGGCGGCGCCGCTGTGGCACAGCCTGAAGGCCATCGACTGACTTTCCCCATCCCCCAAGGAGACCCATGAAATCCCTCTTCGCCGCGGCCCTGGCCGTGTCCTCCCTGGCCCTGGGTCTGCCCGCCGCCGCGCAGGGCGGCTACCCGAACAAGGCGATCCGCGTGATCGTGCCGTTCGCGGCCGGCAGCACCACGGACATCATCGCCCGCGCCATCACCGACAAGATGAGCCAGAGCATGGGCCAGCCGGTGATCGTGGACAACCGCGGCGGCGCCAGCGGCACCATCGGCCAGGCCGCGGTGGCCACGGCCGCGCCCGATGGCTACACCATCATGATCCACTCGTCCTCGCACACGGTGAGCCCCTCCACCTTCGCGAAACTCTCCTTCGACACCGCGAACGACTTCGCCGGGGTCACACCGATCTCCTCCACACCCAACGTGCTGGTGATCGCGCCCAGCAAGAACCTCAAGACCCTGCCCCAGCTCGTGGCCCACGCCAAGGCCCACCCCGGCAAGATGAACTTCGCCTCGGCCGGCCAGGGCAGCGCCACGCACCTGAACGCCGAGAAGTTCAAGATGGCCGCGCAGATCGACGCGGTGAACATCCCGTTCAAAGGCTCGGCCGAGGCCGTGACCGAGGTCATCGCGGGCCGCGTGGACTACTACTTCTCGCCCATCGCGCCCGTCATCGGCCAGATCAAGGACGGCCAGTTGCTCGCCCTGGCCGTGGGCTCGCCGCGCCGCGCCAGCGCCCTGCCCGAGGTGCCCACCACCGCCGAGGCCGGCGTGCCCGGCTCCGAGTTCAACTTCTGGATCGGGATGATGGCGCCGGCCAAGACGCCGCGCGACATCGTCAACCGCCTGCACGACGAGGTGGTGAAGGCCCTGGCCACGCCCGAGGTGAAGGAGCGCTTCCTCAAGCTCGGCGCCGACGCCTGGACGCTCAAGCCCGAGCAGTTCGACGCTTACATCAAGGACGAGATCAAGGCCAACGCGGCCCTGGTCAAGGCCGCCGGCCTGCAGGTCGGCAACTGAATCCCCCGCACGACGACAGCACCAGCAAGGACCTTCACATGGCAGTCAAGACACTCGGCCTCATCATGCACGGCGTGACCGGGCGCATGGGCATGAACCAACACCTCATCCGCTCGATCTGCGCCATCCGCGCCCAGGGCGGCGTCGTCCTGAGCAACGGCGAGCGCGTGATGCCCGACCCCATCCTCATCGGCCGCAACGCCGAGAAGATCGAGGCCCTGGCCAAGGCGCACGGCATCGCGCGCTGGGGCACCGACCTCGACGCCGCACTGGCCAACCCGGCCGACACGGTGTTCTTCGACGCCGGCACCACCCAGATGCGCCCCACACTGCTGGCCAAGGCCATCCGTGCGGGCAAGCACGTCTACTGCGAGAAACCCATCGCCACCAACCTGAACGAGGCGGTGGAGATCGCGCGCCTGGCGCAGGAGGCCAGCCAGAAGCGGGGCCTCAAGCACGGCGCCGTGCAGGACAAGCTCTTCCTGCCCGGCCTGCGCAAGCTCGACATGCTGCGCCGCGCCGGCTTCTTCGGCCGCATGCTCAGCGTGCGCCTGGAGTTCGGCTACTGGGTGTTCGAGGGCGACCTGCAGCCCATCCAGCGCCCGAGCTGGAACTACCGCAAGGAAGACGGCGGCGGCATGATCCTCGACATGATGTGCCACTGGCGCTACGTGCTGGACAACCTGTTCGGCGAGGTGAAGGCGGTGTCCTGCATCGGCACCACGCACATCCCCCAGCGCTGGGACGAGGCCGGCCAGCCCTACGAGTGCACCGCCGACGACGCGGCCTACGCCACCGCCGAACTCACCGGCCACAACGGCGAGCCCGTGATCGCGCAGCTCAACATGAGCTGGGCCACGCGCGTCAACCGCGACGACCTGGTGACCTTCCACGTCGATGGCACCCACGGGTCCGCCGTCGCCACGCTGACCGGCTGCAAGGCGCAGAGCCGCGTGAACACGCCGCGCCCGGTGTGGAACCCGGACGTCAAGCAGACCATGAACTTCGCCGAGCAGTGGCAGGACGTGCCCGACACCCAGGTCTACGACAACGGCTTCAAGATCCAGTGGGAGCACTTCATCCGCCACGTGGTGGAGGACGCGCCCTACCAATGGACCCTGCCCGAAGGCGCCAAGGGCGTGCAACTGGTGGAGGCCGCGCTGGCGAGCTGGAGCGAGCGCCGCTGGATCGACGTGCCGGCACTGAAGGTCTGACATGGCGATCTCCCTGCCACTGCCCACCGCCTCGGGCGCGATCGAGGCCTACACCCTGCGCGGCAGCGCGCCGGTGAAGCCCGCGCCGAGCCTGACATTCAACCGCATCGCCTACTCGGCCGCGCATGTGGTGGCCGACCCACGCGCGGCCATCGACCCCTGGCTGCAATGCGCCATCGACTGGGACGCCACCATCGCCTACCGCCAGCGCCTGTGGTCGCTGGGCCTGGGCGTGGCCGAGGCCATGGACACTGCGCAGCGCGGCATGGGCCTGGACTGGCCGACCTCGCTGGAGCTCATCCGCCGCTCGCTCGACGCCGCCAAGGACCACCCCGGCGCGCTGGTGGCCTCGGGCTGCGGCACCGACCACCTGGTGCTGGAGAACGTGAAGACGGTCGACGAGGTCATCGCCGGCTACGAGGAGCAGATGGCCGCGATCGAGAAGCTCGGCGGCCGCCTCATCGTGATGGCCAGCCGCGCGCTGGCGCGCGTGGCCAAGGGACCGGCCGACTACGAGCGCGTCTACGGCCGCGTGCTGAGCCAGGCGCGCCAGCCCGTGGTGCTGCACTGGCTGGGCGACATGTTCGACCCCGCGCTCAGCGGCTACTGGGGCACCAGGGACCTGGACGCCGCGATGGACACGGCGCTCGGCATCATCGCCGCGCACGCCGGCAAGGTGGACGGCATCAAGATCTCGCTGCTCGACAAGGACAAGGAGATCGCCATGCGCCGCCGCCTGCCGGCCGGCGTGCGCATGTACACGGGCGACGACTTCAACTACGCCGAACTCATCGCGGGCGACGGCTGGGGCAGCGAGCCCACCCACGGCAAGAGCGACGCGCTGCTGGGCATCTTCGACGCCATCGCGCCCGCCGCCAGCGCCGCGCTGGGCGAGCTGGCGCGGGGCAACACCCGCCAGTTCCACGACATCCTCGGCCCCACGGTGCCGCTGTCGCGCCACATCTTCGCGGCGCCCACGCGCTTCTACAAAACGGGCGTGGTCTTCATGGCCTGGCTCAACGGCCACCAGAGCCACTTCAGCATGGTGGGTGGCCAGCAGAGCACGCGCTCGCTGCCGCACCTGGCCGAGCTGTTCCGCCTGGCCGACGCGGCCAACCTGCTCGAACAGCCCGAGCTGGCGGCGCGGCGCATGAAGACGCTGCTGGCCTTGCACGGGATCGAGTGATGCGCGACTTCTCCACCGACCACCGCTGGCTGTCCATCAACACCGCGACGGTGCGCAAGAGCCAGGGCCAGGACCTGCCGCTGCCGCAGATCCTGGACGCCGTGGCGCGCCACGGCATCCCCGCCATCTCGCCGTGGCGCGACCAGGTCGCGGCCGCCGGCCTGAAGGCCGTCTCCGCGCAGGTGAAGGCCCTGGGCCTGAAGCTCTCGGGCTATTGCCGGGGCGGCATGTTCCCCGCCGTGGACCCGGCCGGCCTGGCCGCCGCGCGCGACGACAACCGGCGCGCCGTGGACGAGGCCTGCGAGCTCGGCGCGCCCTGCCTGGTGCTGGTGGTGGGCGCACTGCCCGGCGCCCTGGCGGGCAAAGCCGCGCACAAGGACATCGCGCGCTCGCGCCAGCAGGTGAGCGAGGGCATCGCCGAGCTGCTTCACTACGCCAAGGGCCAGGGCATGCCGCTGGCCATCGAGCCCCTGCACCCCATGTACGCGGCCGACCGCGCCTGCATCAACACCCTGGAGCAGGCCCTGGACGTGTGCGACACGCTCGACCCCGGGCGCAGCGGTGCGCTCGGCGTGGCGGTGGACGTGTACCACGTGTGGTGGGACCCCAAGCTGCAGGCGCAGATCGAACGCGCGGGCCGCGAGCGCCTGCTGGCTTTCCATGTGTGCGACTGGCTCACGCCCACCACCGACCTGTTGAACGACCGCGGGATGATGGGCGACGGCGTGATCGACATCCCGCGCATCCGCGGCTGGGTGGAGGACCAGGGCTTCGGTGGCTTCAGCGAGGTGGAAATTTTCTCCACCGGCCACTGGTGGCAGCGCGGGCACGACGAGGTGCTGCAAACCTGCATCGCCCGGCACCGCAGCGTGGTCTGAGTCACAGGCGCGGTGTGACCTGGGTCACTTCCCGCCGGCTGGCGCCTGCCCGACACTGGCCGGATCGCCGCCCGCGCGGCCCCGCCCCGCACGAAGGAACCCCATGCCGCCCGCCCCGTTCACGCGTTTGTCCCTGTATGGCCTGCTGGCCCTCGCCCCCGTGGTCGCCGGCGCGCAAAGCGTGCGCAAGCTGAGCGACGGTGAACTGAGTTGCGCGCAGATCTACGCGGAGAGCCAGGCACTGGAGCAAGCCGGCGAGGCGCAGCGGGCCGATGCCCAGCAGGCGCAGCAGGCGATGGCGGACATCCAGCAGCAGATGATGCAGCAGGCCAGCGGCGCGCGCGGCGGCATGGGCTCGGCCATCGGCGGCGGGCTGCTCGGTCTGATCCCGGGCGGCGCGCAGGTGCAGGGCTATGCCATGCAAGCCGCGGCCGAGGCGCGCCGGGCGGACATGCAGGACAGCGTCGACAAGATGATGCAGGCCACCACGCGGCAGATGAACGCGGAGCAGGCCCTGGAGCGCACGCAGGCGCGCAGCGAACACCTGGCCGACCTGTTCCTGAAGAAGGACTGCAAGCTGTCCCAGGTGAAGGCCGGCACCGACCGGCCTCAGTGACGGCGGATCAGCGGCACTGTCCGTCCCAGGTGCTCTTCATGTTGGCGATCACGTCGGGGCGCACGCCCAGCCAGGTCTCCGCCTTCATGCCCGTGGCCTTGGCCTCGCACTGAAGCCGCGCCGGCGCGGGGGGCGTGGCCGGCATCAGGCGGATCAGGCCGGAGAGGGCGCCGCAGTACTGTTGGAGGTTCTTCGCCTGCAAGGCCTTGTCGCGCTGGGCGCGCAAGGTGTCGTACTCGGCGCACTGCGGGTCGGGCGCGGCCAGGGCGGTGGTGGCAAGAAGGGACAGGACGAGACCGAGCAGCGAAGGGGACATGGGAGCGGGCCCGAGCGGGGGCGTTGTGTGGACGGCCGCGAGTATCCCGGGCGCCGGTTCCCGGCGTAAGTGACCCCGGTCACATCGCCGGCGGGGCCACCGCAGCGCCCGCCAGCGCGTCCATCAGCTGCTGCGCCCGCACGGGCTTGTGCAGGTAGGGCACGCCGCTGGCCTTGATGTCGGCGATGCGCTGGGGCGCGGTTTCGCCGGTGACCAGCAGGGTGCGCAGGTGCGGCGACGCGCGGCGCAGTGCGAGCAGGTGCTCGAGGCCATTGCCATCGCCCGGCAGGCGGAAGTCGGACACCACGGCCTCGATCGGGTGCCGATCCAGCAGCTGCCGCGCCTGCCCCAGGTCGCCGGCGGGGTACACGGTGCAACCGCAGGACGAGAGCAGCAAGGCCAGGGCCTCGCGGCCGACCGGCTCGTCGTCGATGACCAGCACATGGCGCGGCAGCGGCTGTTCGGCCGGCGCCCGCCCGGTGTCCGCCGCCCGGGGCGCGTCGAGCGCGGCGGCCCGCCGCACCCAGACCCGACAGCGCGTGCCCCGCTGCGGCGCGGACACCAGCGCGATGGGGTGCTCCAGCAGGCCGGACAGCCGCTTGACGATGGACAGGCCGATGCCCAGGCCATGGGCGCGGTCGCGCTGCGGGTTGGCGAGTTGGTAGAACTCGTCGAACACCCGCTGCTGGTGTTCGGCGGCGATGCCGATCCCGGTGTCGATCACCTCGAAGCAGACCCAGCCCTCGCGGGCCGCCGGCGCCCCCGAGCGCGCCGCGACCAGCACGCCGCCGCAGCGCGTGTACTTGATGGCGTTGTCGATCAGGTTGCCGAGCAGGCGGGTGAGCAGCTGCGCGTCGCTCACGACGGCCAGGTCCCCCGGCGCGCGGAAGCGGATCTGCAGGTCGCGCGCCTGGGCGCTGCCCGAGAACGTGTGGCTCAGCGCGAGGAACAGATCGTGCACCCGCAGGGGCTCCAACCGGGGCTGCACCGCCCCCGCGTCCAGCCGCGAGATGTCCAGCATGGTGTCGAGCGACTGGTTCAACACGCGCACCGAGTGGCCCAGCCGCGCGACCGTTCGCGCGCTGTCGGCGTCGAGCCGGGCGCGCTCGAGCACCGAGGTGAACAGCGAGATGGCGTGCAGGGGCTGGCGCAGGTCGTGGCTGGCGGAGGCAAGGAAGCGGCTCTTTTCCCGGTTGGCGTGTTCGACCAGCTCCACCTGTTGCGCCAGGCGGCGCGCGAGGTCTTCCTTCTCGAAGCGAACCGTGAGCGACTGCGCCAGCAGATCGGCCTGCTGGAATGTCCACTTGAGCGTCATCGCCAGAAAAAGCGCCATGCAAAAGGCCAGCACCCAGCCGACCAGGCCACCGTGCCAGAGGCAGGCGGTGACCATGCCAGCGGCGGCCGGGACGCTGAACGCGGCGATGGTCTGGCGGTGCGTGGAGACGATGGCCGAGCCCAGCGAGATCGCGCCGATGATGAACAGGGAGATCAGCAGCAGGCCGTCGACGCTTCGGTGCGCGCTCAGCAGCCAGGGCGCGCAACCCCACATGGCGCCCAGCAGAAAGATGTCGCGCACGCGGCCCCGCAGCACCGCCGACAGCTCGTGGTCCTGCAGCGGGCCCCGGGCCTGCAGCCGCCGCCGCCGCAGGTAGGTGAGCAGCACGGCGGCATAGAACAGACCGAGCCAGACCAGCGGAAGGCTGGAGGCCCACTTCAGGTGGAAAACGATCGCCAGCGGCGTCGCGAAGGGAATGGGCGAGAGGATGCGCACCGGCCCGGTTTTTTCCAGCAGAAGCTCGAGCTGGATGCGCTGCACCGCCAGCGGCGCGGCGAGCGCGGGGGGGAGCTGCCATGGCCAGGCGGTCATGGCGGGCCTCAGGAAAAACGGCCGATCAGCTCGGCCCGGGAACGCACGTTGAACGAGAGAAAGATCGCCGACACGCAGTTCTTCACCGAGCCCAGCGCCAGCCCGGTCTCGGCCGCGATCGCCCGGTTGTCCAGGCCGCTCAGCAGCAGCTCCAGCACCTGGATCTGGCGGTTGTTCAAGGGCACCGACGGCAGCCCCGCGCCACGCGCTGCGCTCGGCCCAGCCGCGCCCGGCGCCGCGGCGCGTTCGATCGTGTCGAGCAAGCCGCTCAGGTCGCCGGTGTCGCCCGTCTTGCAGAAGTACCCCAGGGCGCCGTGGGCCAGCGCCTCCTCGCGCACGCGGGCGTCGTGCGTGCCCGACACGATGGCCACCCCCAGCCGCGGGTAGAGCCGGCCCAGCAGCTTGAGCCCGGACAGGCCACGCGCATCGCCCAGGTTCAAGTCGAGCAGGAGCAGGAACACCTCGTCGGCGCGGCGCTCCAGGAACGACAGGGCCTGCGCCAGGCTGTGCGCCTCCTCGACAGGGAAGCGATCGGCGAAGCGCTGGACGATAACCTGGCGCAGGCCCACGCGCACCAGCTCATGGTCGTCCACCACCAGTAGGGTTCTCGGTTGCTGCTGCTCGGACATCGCGGGATCGGCCTTTCCTCTGTCGCTCGCCTGCCATGGGCCAAGCCTATCAGCGCCCCAGGTGCGGGTGCTTGGCGAACAGTTCCGCCGCCCATTCCACGAAGGCCCGCACCTTGGCGCTGAGGTGCCGGTTGGGCGGGTACACCACGTACACCGGGATCGTTTCGCAGGCCCATTCCTCCAGCACCTGCACCAGCTCACCGCGCTCGATCAGCGGCATGGCGACGAAGCCCCCGGTCTGCCCGATGCCCAGGCCGGCCAGCAGCGCGGCCGTCATGGCGTTGCTCTCGTTGACCGAGAGCCGGTAGCGGCCCGAAATCTCCAGCTTCTGGCCGTCCTTGTGGAATTCGTTCGGGTACATCCGCCCCGTGCGCGTGGAGAAGTAGTTGATCACCGTGTGATCGGTCTGCAGCTGCTCGGGGTGCGTGGGCCTGCCGTGCGCCTTCAGGTAGGCCGGCGAGGCCACCGTCACCAGCGGCAGGTTGGCGATGCGCCGCGCCACCAGCGACTGCTCCAGCAGCTCGCCGCCGCGGATCACGCAGTCCACGTTGTCGGTGATCAGGTCCACCGGGCGGTCGGTCACGCCCATGTCGAGCTGGATGTCGGGGTAGCGGCGATAGAAGTCGGCCAGCGCGGGAATGAGGATGAGCTGCGCCACCGAGGTCCCCACGTCCACGCGCAAGCGCCCGCTGGGCTTGGCCTGGGCATTGGTCATGCTGGCCTCGACGTCGTCGAGGTCGTTGAGCAGGCGCGAGGTCCGCTCGTAATAGGCCGCGCCGTCGGGCGTCACCGTCACGCGCCGCGTGGTGCGGTTGAGCAGCTTGACTTTCAGGCGCGACTCCAGGTGCTGCACCAGCTTGGTCACCGTGCCCTTGGGCAGGTCCAGCGATTCCGCGGCCTTGGTGAAGGTGCCCGCCTCCACCACGCGCGCGAACACGCGTATCGATTGCAACTGGTCCATTCCCCGGCTCCTGTTTGTGCTGTGCGGCGATTGTGGGGGCCGGATTGTTCATGCACCGGAAACAGAGCGGTGGCGCCATCCCGCTTTTTCCGCACGGCCGCTGTGCCTATAGTCGCGGCCATGGATTCCACTGCCTCCACCTTCGCCGCCGCGGCGGCGCAGACGCTGTCGGTGCCGGGCCAGCCGCCGCTCACGCTGCGCGTGCTGGGCCGCAAGCCGCGCGGCGGCGCGCGGCCGCTGGTGCTGCACTTCCACGGCGGCGCGTTCGTCTCGGGCGACCTGGACAGCGGCGCCTGCCTGGCGGAACTGTTGGCCGGCGCGGGCGCGGTGGTGGCCTCGCTGGCCTACCCGCTGGCGCCCGCGCACCGCTTTCCCGAAGCGCTGGAGGCCGGCTACGCCGCGCTGGAGTGGCTGCACAAGCAGCGCCCGCGCCTGGCCGGCAAGGACGCTCCCCTGTTCGTGGCCGGCGAAGAGGCCGGCGGCAACCTCGCGGCCGCCACCGCGCTGATGGCGCGCGACCGCGCCCACCCGCCGCTGGCCGGGCAGATCCTGGTGGCGCCCATGCTGGACCCGTGCAACGCCACCGCCTCGCTGCGCGAGACGCTGGGCGATTGCGTGGAATGCAAGTGGGCCGAAGGCTGGCAACAGTACCTGCGAGGTCCCATGGACGCCGAGCACCCCTACGCCGTGCCCGGTCTGGCCCAGCGCCTGGCGGGTCTGCCGCCCGCGCTGGTGCTCACGGGCGCCGACGACCCCATGCGCGACGAGGCCCTGGCCTACGCCGAGCGCCTGCGCGGCGCCGGCATCGCCGTGCGGGCCCATGTGCTCGGCATCGACACGGGCTGGCCCGACTCGCTGGCCGAGCCACTGACGGCGGAATGTCCCTGCACCCACGAGGCGCGGGAACACCTGCGCGCCTTCTTCCAGGCCGCCACGCCGCCACCACCGTCCTGACGGGCGCCCGCGCCCCTCTCCCCCCGTTCTCCCGACGCCATCCCCGGCCACACGCCGGGGATGGCCTTGCTCACCCTCAAAAAGGATCAGACCATGCCCCGCCCGTCCACCCAACCTTCGTCCCTGGGTCGCATCTGGCTGCCCATCGCCGCGCTGGCCGCCATCTCAGCGGCCGCGTTCGCGATCGCGCAACAGGCCATGACCGCGCAGGCCAGCGCGCCCGCCGATGCGGCACCGCCGCCCCTGCCGGTGTCGGTCGCCACCGTCGCCGAAAGCGACGCCACCCTCTGGGACGAGTTCTCCGGCCGCCTGGAAGCGGTGGAGCGCGTGGAGATCCGCTCGCGCGTGGCGGGCGCCGTGCTGGCCACGCACTTCCGAGAGGGCGCGCTGGTGGCCAAGGGCGCGCTGCTGGTCTCCATCGACCCCGCCCCCTACGAGGCCGAGGTGGCGCGGGCCGAGGCGCAGGCCAGCGCCGCGCAGGCCCGCCTGAGCCACGCCAGCGGCGAGTTCGCGCGCTCGCAGCGGCTCTGGCAGGACAAGGCCATCGCCCAGCGCGAGCTCGACGACCGCCAGAACGCGCTGCGCGAAGCCGAGGCCAACCTGCAGGCCGCGCGCGCCCAGGTACAGGCCGCCCGCCTCAACCTGGGCTACACCCAGGTGCGCGCGCCGGTGGCCGGGCGCATCGGCAAGGTCGACGTGACCGCGGGCAACCTCGTCGCGGCCGGACCGGGCGCGCCGATGCTCACCACGCTGGTGTCGGTCAGCCCGATCTACGCCAGCTTCGACGCCGACGAACAGACCGTGGCGCGCGCGCTGCAGGGCCTGAACCGGGGTGGCGCCAGTGCCCACCGATCGCTCGAACGCATCCCCGTTCGGATGGGCACGGCCGGCGACGCCGACACGCCCTTCACCGGCCGGCTGCAACTCATCGACAACCAGGTCGATCCGCGCAGCGGAACGGTGCGCGTGCGCGCCGTCTTCGACAACGCCGACGGCACGCTCATGCCGGGCCAGTTCGCGCGCATCCGCATGGCGCAGCCGCGCAGCGCGCACCAGCTGCTGGTGAGCGAACGCGCCATCGGCACCGACCAGGACAAGAAGTTCGTGCTGGTGGTGGGCGATGACAACAAGGCCGAGTACCGCGAGGTGGCGTTGGGCGCGTCGGTGGATGGCCTGCGCAGCGTGCTCGGCGGCCTGAAGGCGGGCGAGCGCATCGTCGTCAACGGCCTGCAGCGCGTGCGGCCCGGCGCGCTGGTGCAGCCGCAGCCCGTCCCCATGAACCAGGCGCGCGCCACCCGCGACGCGCAGCAACTCGCGGCCAAGCAGCCCTGAGGCGCCCCGCAGAAACGGCTCCCCATGAACCTCTCCAAATTTTTCATCGACCGGCCGATCTTCGCGGGCGTGCTCTCGCTGCTGATCGTCATCGCCGGCCTGGTCGCCCTGCGCGGGCTGCCGATCTCGGAGTACCCCGAGGTGGTGCCGCCCTCCGTGGTGGTGCGCGCCCAGTACCCGGGTGCCAACCCCAAGGTGATCGCCGAGACCGTGGCAACGCCGCTGGAGGAATCCATCAATGGCGTCGAGGGCATGCTCTACATGGGCAGCCAGGCCACCACCGATGGCGTGATGACGCTGACCGTGACCTTCCAGCTCGGCACCGACCCCGACAAGGCCCAGCAACTGGTGCAGAACCGCGTCTCGCAGGCCGAGCCGCGCCTGCCCGAGGAGGTGCGCCGCCTGGGCGTGACCACCGTCAAGAGCTCGCCCGACATCACCATGGTCGTGCACCTGGTCTCGCCCAACGACCGCTACGACATCAACTACCTGCGCAACTACGCGGTGCTCAACGTGAAGGACCGGCTGGCCCGCATCGAAGGCGTCGGCCAGGTGCAGATCTTCGGCGGCGGCGACTACGCGATGCGCGTCTGGCTCGACCCGCAGAAGGTGGCGCAGCGCGGCCTGTCGGCCGGCGACGTGGTGGCCGCCATCCGCGGCCAGAACGTGCAGGCCGCCGCCGGTGTGGTGGGTGCCTCGCCCGGCTTGCCGGGCGTGGATCTGCAGCTCTCCGTCAACGCGCAGGGCCGCCTGCAGACCGAGCAGGAGTTCGGCGACATCATCGTCAAGACCGGCACCGACGGCGCGGTGACGCGGCTGCGCGACGTGGCCCGCCTGGAGATGGGCGCGGCCGACTACTCGCTGCGCTCCCTGCTGAACAACCAGCCCGCCGTGGGCATGGGCGTGTTCCAGGCCCCGGGCTCCAACGCCCTGGAGATCTCGGCCCAGGTGCGCGCCACCATGGCCGAGTTGCAGCAGCACATGCCCGAGGGCGTGGAATACCGCATCGCCTACGACCCCACGCAGTTCGTGCGCGCCTCCATCGACTCGGTCATCACCACCCTGCTGGAAGCCATCGCACTGGTGGTGCTGGTGGTGATCCTGTTCCTTCAGACCTGGCGCGCCTCCATCATTCCCCTGCTGGCGGTGCCGGTCTCCGTGGTGGGCACCTTCGCGGTGCTGCACCTGTTGGGCCTGTCCATCAACGCGCTGTCCCTGTTCGGCCTGGTGCTGGCCATCGGCATCGTGGTGGACGACGCCATCGTGGTGGTGGAGAACGTGGAGCGCAACATCGAGGCGGGCCTGAGCCCGCGCGAAGCCACCTACCGCGCCATGCGCGAGGTCTCGGGGCCCATCATCGCCATCGCCCTGGTGCTGGTGGCCGTGTTCGTTCCGCTGGCCTTCATCAGCGGTCTCACCGGCCAGTTCTACAAGCAGTTCGCGGTGACCATCGCCATCAGCACGGTGATCTCGGCGATCAACTCGCTCACCCTCTCGCCGGCGCTCGCGGCCCTGCTGCTCAAGGGCCACCACGAACCGAAGGACGCGCTCACGCGCGGCATGGACCGCGCGTTCGGCGGCTTCTTCCGCGCCTTCAACCGCGTGTTCCTCCGCGGCGCCGCGTCCTACAGCGGCGGCGTGCACCGCGCCATCGGGCGCAAGGCGCTGATGATGGCGATCTACCTCGCGCTCGCGGGCCTGACCGTTGGCCTGTTCAAGGCCGTGCCCAGCGGCTTCGTGCCCGCGCAGGACAAGCAGTACCTGATCGGCTTCGCGCAGTTGCCCGACGGCGCCACGCTGGACCGCACCGACGCGGTCATCCAGCGCATGGGCGAGATCACCCGGCAAAACCCCAACGTGGAAGACGCCATCGCCTTCCCGGGCCTGTCCATCAACGGCTTCACCAACAGCTCCAACGCGGGCATCGTGTTCGCCACACTCAAGCCCTTCGCCGAGCGCAGGAACGCCGACCAGAGCGGCGCCGCCGTGGCGGGCCAGTTGAACCAGGCCTATGGCGAGATCCAGGACGCCTTCGTGGTGATGTTCCCGCCGCCACCGGTGGCGGGCCTGGGCACCACCGGCGGTTTCAAGCTGCAACTCGAAGACCAGGCCTCGCTCGGCTACGAGGCCATGGACGCGGCGGTGAAGGCCTTCATGGCCAAGGCCTACCAGACGCCCGAGCTGGCCGGCATGTTCACGAGCTGGCAGGTCAACGTGCCGCAGCTCTACGCCGACATCGACCGCACCAGGGCGCGCCAGCTCGGCGTGCCCGTGACGGAAATCTTCGACACCCTGCAGATCTACCTCGGCAGCCTGTACGTGAACGACTTCAACCGCTTCGGCCGCACCTACAGCGTGCGCGCCCAGGCCGACGCGCCCTACCGCGCGCGCGCCGAAGACATCGGCCTGCTCAAGGTGCGCGCCACCAGCGGCGAGATGATCCCGCTGTCGGCTCTGATGAAGGTCGATGCCAGCTTCGGCCCCGAGCGCGCCATGCGCTACAACGGCTACCTCACGGCCGACATCAACGGTGGCCCGGCGCCTGGCTTCTCGTCTGGCCAGGCACAGGCCGCCATCGAACGCATCGCCGCCGAAACCCTGCCCGCCGGCATCGGCTTCGAATGGACCGAACTCACCTACCAGGAGATCCTGGCGGGCCATTCCGCGCTCTGGGTGTTCCCGCTGGCCATCCTGCTGGTGTTCCTGGTGCTGGCCGCGCAGTACGAGAGCCTGACGCTGCCGCTGTCCATCCTCCTCATCGTGCCCATGGGCCTGCTCGCGGCCATGACAGGGGTGTGGCTGGACGGCGGGGACAACAACGTCTTCACGCAGATCGGTCTGATCGTTCTGGTGGGCCTGTCGGCGAAGAACGCCATCCTGATCGTCGAGTTCGCGCGCGAACTGGAGTTCGCGGGCCGCACGCCGGTGCAGGCCGCCATCGAAGCCAGCCGCCTGCGCCTGCGCCCCATCCTCATGACCTCGCTGGCCTTCGTCATGGGCGTGCTGCCCCTGGTGCTGGCCAGCGGCGCCGGCGCCGAGATGCGCTCGGCCATGGGCGTGGCGGTGTTCGCCGGAATGATCGGCGTGACCGCCTTCGGCCTCTTCCTCACGCCGGTGTTCTACGTGCTGCTGCGCCAGCTGACGGGCAACCGCCCCCTGCGGCAACACGGCGAGACGCCCCACTTCGAGGGCTTTGCCAGCGGCGCCGACGCCCGGCCCCTGCCCGCGGCCCCGGTCACGCATTGAAGGATTTCCCACCATGAACGCCATCAACCGCCTCCTGCCACTGGCCGCTGCCCTGGTACTGGCCGGCTGCGCCACCGCGCTGCCGCCGCTGCCCGCGTCGGTGGACACGCCGGCGCAATTCAAGGAACAGGGCCAGGCCGCGCAGGCCACGGACGCTGCGCAGTGGACCACCGCCCCGCCCGCCGAGGCCCAGAGCCGCGGCACCTGGTGGAAGGCCTTCGGCGACCCGGTGCTCGATGAACTGATCGAACGCTCGGCCGCGGGCAACACCGACATCCAGCAGGCCGCCGCGCGGCTGGCCCAGGCGCGCGCGCTGCTGCGCGGCGCACAGGCGCAGCGGGCGCCACAGATCGGCGCCAGCGCCTCGGCCCAACGCGGCGCGGGCGCCGACACCGCGAACGGACCGGCGCCCGCCACGCTGCTGCAGGCGGGCCTGAACCTCTCGTACGAAGTGGACCTGTTCGGCCGCCTCGCGCGCGCGCAGGACGCCGCATCGCTCGACGCGCAGTCGCGCGAGGCCTTGCTGCAGAGCACGCGCCTGCTGGTGCAGGCCGAGGTGGCGCAGACCTACCTGGCCTTGCGCGCCACCGACACCGAACGCGCGCTGATGCGCGACACCGCCACGGCCTATGCCGACACCCTGCGCCTGACGCAGCGCCGCTTCGAAGCGGGCGACGTGGCCGAGCTCGAGGTCATCCGCATCCAGACCGAACTGGCGGCGACCGAGGCCGAGGTGATCGCGCTGGACCGCGCGCGCGCCGAACTCGAACACGCGCTGGCCGTGCTGCTTGGCGAACCCGCCTCGGGTTTCTCGCTGGCCGCCACCACCACGGCGCGCGCACTGCCCGCGATTCCGGCCGGCGTGCCGGCCACCGTGCTCGCGCGCCGGCCCGACGTGGCCGCCGCGCAGGCCGCCTTGCTGGCCGCGCAGGCCCGCGTGGGCGTGGCCCAGGCCGCCTGGTTCCCGCGGGTCTCGCTCACCGGTGCGGCAGGCCATGCCTCGCCGGAACTCGGCGAGCTGTTCCAGTGGTCCGCGCGCTCCTGGGGCGTGGGCGCGCTGCTGTCGCTGCCGCTGTTCGACGGCGGCCGGCGCGAGGCCGGCGTGCAGGACGCGCGGGCCGGCTTCGACGCCGCCGCAGCTCAGTACCGCAGCCAGGTGCTCAACGCCCTGCGCGAGGTGGAGGACCAGCTCTCGGCCCTGCGCCTGTTGCGCGAGCAATCCTTGGCGCAAGGCCGCGCGGTCAGCGCCGCGCAGCGCGCCAGCGCGATCTCGGAAACGCGCTGGCGCAACGGGCTGGTGAGCCAGCTCGAGCTGCTGGACGCGCGCCGCAACGAACTGCTGAACCGCCGCCAGGCGCAGCGCGTGGAGGCGGCGCGGCAGCAGGCCACGGTGCGGCTGATCCGGGCCTTGGGTGGCGGTTGGGACGCCGAGCGGGGGCGCGGCTGAGCGCTGGCGACCAGCCCATTGCATGGCGTGAACGCCAAGACAGGGGCGATCGTCAGAACCCCAGCGTTCGCACGAAGGCGTCCACGCCACGCCGCGGCGTCTCGACACTGTTCACCGGCGCGCGCTCGTCGCGGTAGCCCAGGGACAGGCCACACACCGTCACCTGCCCGTCAGGCATGCCCAGCAACGGCGCGATGACCGCGTGGTAGGGCGCGAAGCTCACCTGCGGACAGGTGTCGAGCCCGCGCGCGCGCGCCGCGAGCATCACGCTCTGCAGGAAGAGGCCCAGGTCCAGCCAGCTGTGCGGCTTCAGGCAGGCGTCGATGGCGAAGATCAGGCCCACCGGCGCGCCGAAGAAGCCGAAGTTGCGCCGCGTCTGGCGGGCGCGGGCAGCGGCGTCGCTGCGGTCGATGCCCAGGGCCTGGTAGTAGCGCGCGGCAAAGTCGGCCTGGCGCACGCCGTATTCGTCTGGCAAAGGCACCGGGAAGTGGTGCGGCGGCGGCAGTTG
Organism: Hydrogenophaga borbori; assembly: GCF_003417535.1. Lineage (GTDB taxonomy): Bacteria > Pseudomonadota > Gammaproteobacteria > Burkholderiales > Burkholderiaceae_C > Hydrogenophaga > Hydrogenophaga borbori. The sequence goes on along the minus strand of NZ_QVLS01000005.1, from coordinate 224,946 downwards.
GCCGCTGTCGAACACGGCGGCAATGGCGGCCTCCAGCTCGCGGATCGCCGGGCCCGCGAGCGCATAGACCTGCCAGGGCTGCGTGTTCGAATTGCTCGGCGCGCGCGACGCCACGCGCAGGATCTCGAGCACCGTCTCGCGAGGCACGGCTTCGTCGCGAAACGCTCGCACCGAGCAGCGCGAGCGCAGCAAGCCATCGAGGCAGGCGGTGGTGTCGAACGTCGACGTGCTCATCGCGCGCCCTCGCCCGGCGCGGGGTGGTAAGCGATGCGCCCGGCCGGCAGGAAGAACAGCGCAATCACCGCGCCACCTTTGGCTTCGGGGTAGTGGTGGCTGCCAGGCGGCGGCGCGGTCCAGCCGGCCTCGCACCAGCCGTTGGGCCCGGCCAGCGCGGCCCCCGGCGTCACGGGGATCACCATGTTGAATTCGCCATAGGGATGCGCGTGGTATTGGCCGCGGTAGGTGCCGCCAGGATTGCCTTGCGTGTTGCCCCGGCTGTCCATGTAGACGGCGGTGATGCTGAAGTGGTGCGTGCGTTGCGACGGCTCCAGCAAGCGGCTGCGGCGGTAGATGGGTCCGTCGATCTCGACGTTGGCGGCCCACCCGTCCTGCACGCCCCGCCTGATCAGGCGCGCCAGGTTGTCGTAGAGCGCGCTGCCCGGGCCACGCTGCTCATTGAGCCAGCGCTCGACCTCGGTGCCCGCCGTCATGTCCTTCACTTCGGCGAGAAAAGGCAGGCAGCGTTCGATGAGTTCATCTCGTTCGCGAATGACGGTGTCTGCGGACATGGCTCACTCCTCCATGCGAAAGCCCGAGGCGCGCACCACCGGCGCCCAGGTCTCGCGTTCCTGGCGGATCATGGCCGCGAACTCCTTCGGCGTGCGCGTGCGCACCTCCAGGCCCACCTTCTCGTAGCCGGCGCGCAGCGCGGCATCGCGACTGGCCTTCTCGATGGCGGCGTGCAGGGCGTTGACGGTGTCGGCCGGCGTGCCGGGTGGCACAAAGACGCCGTAGGTTTCCGCGCCACGGATCTGGCCGAAGCCTTGCTCGCCGAAGGTGGCCACGCTCGGCAGAAAGCGCGAGCGCTGCTCGCTCGTCACGCCCAGGATGCGGACCTTGCCCTGCTGCAGGTAGGGCAGGAAGTCGGCCACGAAACCGAAGTACGCGGGGATCTGCCCGCCCAGCAGGTCTTGCATGGCGGGGGCCGATCCGCGGTAGGCGATGTGCTCCAGCTTCAGGCCACCCGCTTCCGACAGCTGGTAGCCCAGGAAGTGCGCCACCGAACCCGCGGCGGGCGAGGCGTAGAGGGCCGCGCGGGGCGTCTGGCGCACCCAGGCCACGTACTCGGGCAAGGTCTTCACGCTGGCGGGCACGGTGCCGCTGACCGCGAAGGCGCAGCCCGCCGTGACCACGGAAGACACGGGCACGAAGTCGGCATCGGCGTCGTACTGGAGCTTCGTGTAGACGTGCGGGTAGATGGTGAGCGCCGAGGTGTGCGTGCACAGCAGGGTGTTGCCGTCGGCGGTTTCGCGCTTGAGCTGGCTGTTGGCGATGCGCCCGGCTGCACCGGCGCGGTTGTCCACGATGTACGTGCGGCCATCGCGCCGCCACGCGTCGGCGAGGTGGCGCGCCGTGGTGTCCAGCGTGCCACCGGCGGGGTAGCCCACGAGCATCTTGCCCGGGGTGTTGGCCCGCAAGGGCCACGAGGCGCCGGCGACCGGCAGCGCCGCCAGCAGTTGCGCGAACGCGCGACGGGAGAGTGCATTCATGGGGTCCTCTGCTTTCAACGGCGACCGATCGCCGATGGACCGAATGCTGCGACGATCGCGGGTTGCAGGGAACTGGTCTCTGTGCAATGGTTCATTGCACGGCATTCATATCGGAGTGGGCACTCATGAGCATCGGCAAGGTGGACCTCAATCTGCTGAAGGTCTTCGACGCGGTCTTCGAAGAACGCAACCTGGTGCTCGCGGGGCGCCGGCTGCACCTGAGCCAGTCGGCCGTGAGCCACGCGCTGTCGCGCCTGCGCGAGGTGGTGGGCGACGAGTTGTTCGTTCGCACCGGGCGCGGCATGGTGCCCACCGGCGGCGCGCTGCGCATGGCGCCCGCGCTGCGCGACGCGCTGCGCCGCATCGAATCGACGCTGGACGTGGCGCCGTTCTCGCCGCGCGCCTCGCAGCGCCAGTTCGTCATCGCGGCCAACGACCACGTCACCGCCGTTCTGGTAGCGCCGCTGGCGCGCAAGCTGCAGCGCGCCGCGCCGGGCGTGGACCTGGTCATCCGCCCGTCCACGCGGCTGGATCTGGCCGAGCAGATCGACCTCGGCCGCATTGATCTCGCGATCGGCATCTTCTCGCAGGTGCCACCGCGCATGAGCGCGCGCACGCTGCTGTCGCAGGGCGAGGCGATCCTGATGCGCAAGGACCACCCGGCGTCGCGCGGCCGGCTCACGCTGACGGCCCTCGCGCGCCACCCGCTGGTCACCATCTCGGTGGGTGGGCAGGAGGAAGGCGCGGTGGATGGCTTCATTCTGGAGCGCGGGCTGGCGCGCCAGTCGGAGATGTTCGATCGCGGCGCGCTGCACGAGGCGCTGGGCGGGCAAGGCGTGCAGCCGCGCGTGCGCGTGACCGTGCCGCATTCGCTCGCGATCCCTGCGCTGCTGCGCGACAGCGACATGCTGTCCATCGTGCCGGCCTCGCTGGCGCGCGCTCTCACGCGCGGCGACAGCGGCCTCGTGATGCGCCAGCCGCCCTACCCGTCCGCCGTGGCCACCACGCGCGCGGTCTGGCACAGCCGACACGACCACGACGCCGCGCACACCTGGCTGCGCGAGACCGTGGCGGAGGTGGCGCTCGCGGCCGGGAGGCCCGGCGCGGCGAAGACCTGAAGACCGCGGCGCGAGCTCAGGCCAGCACGTTCACCTGCGTGCCGACGCTGCCCGACGTGGCCAGGGGCAACGCGCCGGTGACGCCTTGCAGCAGCGCCAGCGCGGCGCTGCCCTGCATGTCCATGGACTTGCGCAGCATCGCAAGCTGCACCTTCTGGGCCACGTCGGCCTGCTGGTTGGCCACGACGGCCTGGACCATGGCGGCGGGTGAAACGTCCACGGGAACTCCTGTTGCGGTATGCCTTGCTCCTGGTATCGGTCGGTCTCCCCCGTTCTTGAACCGCGCGCCCGCTTCAGCCCAGGCCAGGGCCCTCCCCCGCCTCCCGCGTCGCCTGCCGCATCAGCTCGATGAACCGCTGCGCCCCCAAGCCCAGCGGCCGCTCCGCGTTCCACACCACGTCCACCCACAGGCGCAGCTGGTTGCTGATGTTGCCGAAGCGGATTTCGGTGAGCCCGCCCGCCGCCACCAGCGGCTCGATGAGGCGACGCGGCAGGTAGGCCCAGCCCAGGCCGGCCTGCACCAGGCTCAGGGTGGCCAGGTGGCTGTCGGTGCGCCAGAGGTGGCGCGACAGCAGCATGCGCGGGTCGCGCCCGCGCGGGTCGCGGCTGGCCACGGCGATCTGGCGGATCTCGATCAGGTCGTTGAGCTGCAGCGCGCCCTGTCGCGCCTGGGCCTCGGGGTGGTCGGCGGCGATGACGGCCACGAACAGCTCGGTGCCCAACTCCTGGAAGCCCTCGCGCTCGTCGCTGCCCGGGCGCTCGAACACCAGGGCCAGCTGCGCCTCGCCGGCGTGCAACATGCGCAAGGCGTCGGCCTGCGGCGCCGACAGCACCTCCACCAGCAGCGCCGGAAATTCTTCGGCCAGCACCGCCAGTGACCGGCTCCAGGGCGCCGACAGCAGCTCGGGCGCAATGGCGATGGTGAGCTGGCGCTCCAGCCCCTGGTGCAGGGCCTGGGCCTGCGCGCCCAGGCGGCGCAGCTGGCTGGCGATCTGGCGCGCCTGCGGCTCCAGCGCGCGCGCCACGTCGGTGGGCCGGGGCTCGCGCGCGCTGCGGTCGAACAGCACCAGGTCCAGCTCGGCCTCCAACTGCGCGATGGCCATGCTCACCGCCGAGGGCACGCGGCCCAGCTGGCGCGCGGCGGCCGAGAAGGAGCCGGTGTCCAACACCGCCAGGAAGGTGCGCAGGTTGTCGCTGGTGAAGGCCATGGCCGCCTCGATCTATCAGATTTTCTGAAATTATCTGACTTTTCCCTTCAGAAATGCGCGCATACAGTGCCCCCATCGCCCCCGCCCATCCGCCGGGGGCCTCCCCCAAGGATTTCGTACCATGCAAGGCATTCGACGCAAGATCGTCTACGTTTCCCTCTACGAGCTGTTCGCCATCGCCGCCTCCAGCGCCGGCCTGGCCCTGCTGTCCGACAGCGGCCTGGGCCACGCCAGCGTGGCGGCGGTCGCGGCCTCGGCCATCGCCGTGGTCTGGAACCTGGCCTACAACACCCTGTTCGAGCGCTGGGAAGCGCGCCAGGCCACCAAGGGGCGCGGCGTGGCGCGCCGCATCGCGCACGCCCTGGGATTCGAGGCCGGCCTGGTGCTCATGCTGGTGCCGCTGTTCGCCTGGTGGCTGGGCGTGTCGCTGTGGCAGGCCTTCGTGCTGGACCTGGGCCTGATCGTGTTTTTCCTGGTCTACACCTACGTGTTCAACCTGGGCTTCGACCGCGTGTTCGGCCTGCCGGCCTCGGCCGCGCCGCAGCCGGCCCCGGGCGGCTGAGCCGGCTCAGGAATCCTGGAACAGGCTCTCCCGCACGCCCGAGACTTCGGGCAGCGGGAATTCCTGGCGCACCGCGCGCCCGAAGTAGCCCTGGCGCACGGCCTGGCTGGTCTGCCAGGCCGCGATGGTGGTCTGCGCCCGCTGCGCCTCGAGCAGGCGCATGGCCGGGGTGCGGAAGTAGATGATGAGCGCGGCCTCGCGTGGGTTGAAGCCTTCGCTCAGGCCCAGGTCGATGACCGCCTGGCGCAGGTGCGAGGGCACCGTGTTCGACGGAATGCCCAGTTCGCCGAGGGCGCGGCTCAGGCCGAAACGAAACCACGCTTTCTTCAACATGAAGAAATTAGAGCACTGGGTCGCCGCGGCGCACCCCCGGGAAGCCCCTCACTGTCGCCCATCTGTAGGACCTAAGCCACTGATCTGTGGCGGCCCCGCCGCGCCCTGGCCCGCCGCGTGCAGGACAAGCGCCAGCTGCCGCCGCTGGCCAGCTTCCGCGACGGGCTGCTGCAAGAGGCGTCCGGCCCGCCTTGACCTGCTAGGTCATGGATTCGATGCACGCCGCCCGGCACAGTGGGGCCATCAACAGCCAGGAGCTTCACATGTCGGACCTCTCCCAACTTCCCCTCGCCGTCGGCCACATGATTGGCCTGGGCGCGCTCGGTTCGTGCGTCGGCATCGGCCTCATGGCCAGCCGCTACCTCGAAGCCTCGGCGCGGCAACCGGAGATGATGGAAGCCCTGCAACCCAAGGTCTTCCTGCTCGCGGGCCTGCTCGACGGCGCCTTCATCATCTCGGTGGCGCTGGGCGTGTGGTTCGCGCTGGCGGCGCCCTTCCCCACCTGAACGCCGGCGATGCGTCCCTCCCCCACCCAGCACCGCGTGCTCGTGATCGGCGCCGTCGGCCGCGCCGGCGCCGCGGTGCTGCGCGAGCGGCTGGGCCGGGTGGACGCGGTGCCGGTGACCGTGCTCTGCACACGCGCCTTCGCGCACCTGCCGCGCGGCCTGGGCCATGCGGTGGTGGACGGCGATGGCTGGCGCGCCGGCCTGCCGCATGTGTCGCCGAGCGACGAGGTGGTGATCGTGCTTGACACCCGCCGCCACGCGCGCGAGGCCGTGTTCTGGCGGCCCGAGCGGGCGGCGCTGGTAGCGCTGATGCAGGCCCTGCACGCGCGGGGCGTGCGCCGGCTGGAACTGGTGCACGCCCCGGGCCACACCCCGAACGCGGCCGAGCGCGCGGCGGTGCAGGCCCTGGGCTATGGCGCGCGCGAGGCCCGCGTGCGCCCGCCGTCGCCGCGACCGGGCGAGGCCGTCACGGGCGGCTGGCTGGAGCGCCTCGCCGCCTGGATGCTGCGCACGCTGATCGACACCCTGTACGCATTGGGCATGCGGCCGCCCCGCTAGCTCGCGCGGCGCGGGCGCGGGCGCGGCCTGGGAACGCCATTTGCCTGCCAGCCGGCCGGGTACCACGCGGCCGGCCCACCCTCGATACAAGGAGTCCTTCATGCCCACCACCCGCCACGCATCCGATGCCTGCACCCTGCTCGACGCCGACCACAAGGCGGTCAAGAAGCTGTTCAAGGCGTACGAGGAGATCGCCCACTCCAGCGCACGCGGCATCGCCCAGCGCAAGCTCGATCTCGCGCGCGAGATCTGCCACGAGCTCACGGTGCACGCGACCCTTGAGGAAGAGGTCTTCTACCCCGCGCTGCGCGCCGCCCTCAGGGACACCACCCCCCTGGCCGAGGCCGAGGTGGAGCACGCCAGCGCCAAGGAACTGATCGCCCAGCTCGAGTCCATGGACGAGGTCGACGAAATGTTCGACGCCAAGGTCAAGGTGCTGGGCGAGCACATCGATCACCACGTCAAGGAAGAGCGTGGCCAGATATTTCCCAAGGCGCGCGCGGCGCGCCAACTGGACCTGGTGGCCATGAAGGACGAGCTGCAATCGCGCAAGGAGGCGCTGATGGGCGCCGAAATGGCGTGAGCCGGCGCCGCTGGCGCGCCTACAGGTCCAGCACCAGCCGCGCCGACGCCGCACGCGAACAGCAGGGCAGCATCTGCGTGTGCGAGGCCTGCTCCTCGGGTGTGAGGTAGAGGTCGCGGTGGTCCACCTCGCCTTCGAGCACACGGATCAGGCAGGTGCCGCAGACGCCTTGCTCGCAGGAGGTGTCGATGGCCACGCCCTCGGCCGCGAGCGCCTGTGTGATGGACACGTCGGGCGCGATGCGCACCGTGCGCCCGCTGCGCGACAGCACGACGTCGAAGGAGCCGTCGCCGCTGGTGTCGGCGGCCAGGCCCGAGAAGTGTTCGAAGTGCACGCGCGCCGCGGGCCAGCCGGCCCGGGCCGCGCCGTCCCGCACGGCGGCGATGAAGGGCTGGGGGCCGCAGACGTAGACCTGCGCGCCGTCCGGCGCCGCGGCCAGCGCGGCGGCGATGTCCAATTGCCGGCTGGCCTCGCCGCCATCGAAATGGAAGCGCACGCGACCGGCGTAGGGCCGCTCGCGCAAGCGGTGCAGGAAGGCGGTGCGCGCCTCGCTGCGCGCGCAGTAGTGCAGCGTGAACTCGCGGCCCTGGGCGTGCAAGGCTTCGGCCATCGCCACCAGGGGGGTGATGCCGATGCCCGCCGCGAACAGCAGGCTGGCGCCCGGCGCCTCGCTCAAGGCGAAGTGGTTGCGCGGCGCGGACACCGCCAGCCGGTCGCCTTCGGCCAGCGCGTCGTGCATTGACGCCGAGCCGCCGCGTCCCGACGCCTCGCGCAGCACGGCGATCTGGTACGGCCCGGGCTGGCCGGGCGGACCGCACAGCGAGTACTGCCGCACCGCGCCCGAGGGCGTCTTCACGTCGATGTGCGCGCCGGCGGTGAAGGCCGGCAGCGCGGCGCCGTCGCCCTCCAGGTCGAGCAGCACGATGCCTTCGGCCTCCACGCGCTTGCGCACGACCTTCACCACCAAATCCAGGCCCATCGCCGCGATCAGCCTTCCAGGAAGTTGCCGGCGTCGAAGAACACCGGCGGCGCCTCGGGGTCGAAGCTCACGCCCACCGGGTCTTCGCCGCGCTGCACGGCCTCCACCTGGCCCTGCAGGAAGCGGCGCAGCATCACGATGCCGCGGTCGGAGGTGGCCAGGTGCTCCTCGGAGTGCCTGGCGATCTTGCCCTGGCTGACCATGGCCTCGTAGTCGCCGGGCGAGGCGCGGTGCTCTTCTTCGGTGAGCTCCTCCCACAGCTTGCCGTTCTGGCGCGAGCGCATCTTGGCCAGCTCGCCGGCCTCGCTCACGCGGCCCACCACGTAGATGCGGAAATGGTGGTCGTCGATGGGCAGGATCCAGCCGAGCGATTCGACGCGGCCGAACTTGCCCAGGCGCGGGCTGGGAATCACGCGCAGCGTCGGAATGGCGGCCTGGCTCACGCGGCGGAAGGTCTTGCCGTCGTCGAGCTGGCGCACCGAGGTGGTTCGCACGCCCAGCTCGACCTTGTCCCAGCTGACCTGGGGCATGAGCGCCATCTGCTCGACGAACTGCGTGCCGCTGAAGGTCGAGTGCAGCACCACAACGTGGAAGGGGTCGACCAGGTTTTCGTAGTGCTGCAGCCAGTTGCAGTCGATGATCTGCGGCCCACCGCCGCCGATGCTGCGGTCATTGGCCTCCAGGAATTCGCCCGGATCGAGGTTCTCCAGCGCCTCGTAGCGCGGCAGCGTGGGCTTCTTCTCGGGCGGGCCCATGTAGGCCCAGACCAGGCCGTACTGTTCCTGCACCGGGTACCAGGGCTGGCGCACCTTCTCGCGGAACTTGCCGCCCTCGGGCTCGCAGGGCTGCTCCAGGCAGCGGCCGTCGGCCGAGAACAGCCAGCCGTGGTAGCAGCAGCGGATGCCGTTCTCTTCCACCTTGCCGTACAGCAGCGAGGTGCCGCGGTGCGCGCAGTGCGGGTAGACCAGGCCGGCGCGGCCCTGCTTGTCGCGAAAGAGGATCAGGTCTTCGCCGAGCACGCGCACCTGGCGCGGCGTGTCGGTGGCGTCGGCGGCCAGGCCGATGGGGTGCCAGTACCGGCGCAGCAGCTCGCCCATGGGCGTGCCCGGACCCACCTCGGTGAGTTCCTTCTTGTGGCTGGGCGCCGGGCGGCCGTAGGCCGTGCCCTGGTCGGGGACGATGGGAATGGTCCGTGCGTTCATGGGTAGGGGGCGATCAGCTGGCGCGCATGCCGGCGGCGCGGATCAGCGCCTCCCATTGCGGCATTTCCTTCTGCTGCGACTGGGCGAACTCGTCGGGGCTTTGCGTGAGAGGCGTCAGGCCGAGGTCGACCAGGCGCTGGCGCACCTCGTCGGTCCTGGCGGCCTCGTGCAGGCCCTTGGCGATCTGCTCGACGATCGGGCGCGGCGTCTTCGCCGGCGCGAGGAAGCCGAACCAGCTCTCGGTCTCGAAGCCGCCCTTGAAGCCCTGCTCGACGAAGGTGGGCACGTCGGGCAGGGTGCCGCTGCGCTGGCTGCCGGCGATGGCAATGACCCGCACCTTGGGCTTGCCTCCCGAGTTCTTGTCGCCCTGCAGGTGCACCTTGGCGGTGGCGGGGTTGGCCCATGCCGAGTCGATGACGCCGCCGAACAGGTCGATGTGCGCGCCGGCCTGCCCCTTGTAGGGCACGTGGTCGATGGGCGCGCCGGTCTGCTTGCGCAGCAGCTCGGTGTAGAGGTGCGCGGCCGTGCCCTGGCCCCAGGTGGCGCAGGTGGCGCGGCCCTTGGCCTTGGCCCAGGCCACGTACTCCTGCACATTGGTCACCGGCGAGTCGGCGCGCACCATCAGCACCGGGCCGCCCACGCCCACCGGCGTAAGGGGCTGGAAGTCCTTGATCGGGTCGTACGGCGTTTTCTGCAGGAAGGGCAGCACCAGCTGCGTGTGCGTGATGGTGAACAGGAAGGTGTGCCCATCGGCCGGCGCCTTGGCGACGAAGTCGGCGGCGATCATGCCGCCCGCGCCGGGCCGGGTCTCCACCACCACCGGCTGGCCCCAGGCCTTGGACAGGCGCTCGGCGAACACGCGGCCCAGGATGTCCAGCGGGCCGCCAGGCTCGCCGAAGGCGATGAGGCGCACGTGGCGGTTGGGAAAGCTGGGGGCTGTCTGGGCCAGGGCCGTGCCCAGGAAAGGCGAGGCCAGGCCGAGGGCCACCAGGTCGCGTCGGTTCATGCGTGTCTCCGTCGTGGGTTGTGCAATGCGGGGCCGCACGATAGGCCGGTGCGGGCGCCGGATCAAAGCAAACGTTTGGATATGAGATATGCGTGGGGCTGATAGCTGCCCCCGGCCGCGCCGCCGGCGCGCCCGTCAGAGCGTGCGCTCGATGGCCTCGATCACCTGCCCGCGCAGCCAGACCACGGCCTCGTCCGCCTCGCTGCGCTTGTGCCAGCAGGCGTGCAGGCGGTAGTCGGGCAGCTCCAGCGGCAGCGGCCGCGAACCCAGCGCCTGCAGGTAGCGGCGCGCCACGCGCTGCGGGAAGACGGCGATCAGGTCGGTCTCGGCCAGCAGGTCCACCATCTGGCTGAAGGAGTTGACGCCGGCCTGCACCACGCGGCGGCGGTCCAGGCGCGCGAGCTGGCTGTCGATGGTGTCGTCCAACACCGAGCGCGATTGGCCCAGCACCACGTGCCGCCAGGCGCAGAAGGCGTCGAGGTCGAGGCCGCTGGCCAGCACCGGGTGGCCCAGGCGCGCCACGCCCACGTAGGAGTCCTCGCACAGGATGGAGGTCTGCACGCCGGTCACCTGCGTGATGCGCGGGATCAGCGCCAGGTCGATGTCGCCGCGCGCCAGTTCCTCGGCGGTCTTGCTGTAGTCGGCCAGCGACCAGGACACGCGCATGCGCGAGCCCAGCGCGCCCAGCGTCTGGCACAGGCCGGGCATGAGGGTGCGGCAGAGGTGGTCGCTGCCGGCCACGCGCAGGATGCGGTCGGACGCGGCGGGGTCGAAGGGCTGGTGGCGGCTCATGAGTCGCTGGAGATCCGAGAGCACCGATTCCACGCCAGGCGCCAGCGCGAGCGCGCGCGGCGTGGGCTCGACGCCGTACTGGGTGCGCACGAACAGCTCGTCGCCGAAGGCCACGCGCAGGCGCTTGAGGCAAGCGCTGACGGCGGGCTGGCTCAGGAAGAGCCGCGCCGCGGCGCGCGACACGCTGCGCTCGCGGATCAGCGCGTCGAAGGCGCGCAGCATCGTCACGTCGATGCCGCGCACCTCGGCGTACGAGGGGTCGTCCATGGGGTCTCCTGCTGCGGCGGCCACGGGCCCCTGGGGCACGCGCCGCGCAGGCCGATTCTGACGGACGGCCGCGGACCCACCGCGCACCCGTGCCCACCGGTGCGCATCGGCTCAGCGCTTGTTCGCGGGCGCGGCGGGCGCCGGCGGCTCGCAGGGGTCGCCTTGCTCTTGGCGGCCGCGCTCGATGAAAGGGATCACCGCCGCCACCGGGCCGGCGGCGGCCCCCAGCGCGATCGCGCCGGCCACGCGCCCCGCCAGGCGCCCGCCCTCGATGCCGACCTGGGGCTGGCCCAGCGTGCCGCCCACCGTGACCGGCGTGCGCAGCGACAGCGGCGACCAGTCCTTGGGCTGCGTGACCAGGCGCAGCGCCAGGCTTTCGTCGCGCAGGTTCACGCGGCCCGCGACATGCACCGTGCTGTCGCGGTTGTCGAGCACCGCGAGCCGCGGCTCGACCACGCCCTCGCGCGCGCGCAGGTCGAAACGCGCGCAGCGCAGCGGCAGCGGGCGGTCGCCGCCCACCACCACGCCCAGGGCCTGGGCAAGGTCCAGGCCCATGGCTTCGGTGGCCACGTGGGAGATGGTGCCGTCGCGCAGGCGCAGGTCGATGGGCCCGTCGAGCGAGCCCAGGATCTCGGCCGTGGACTGGCCCGCCCCCGTCACGTCCAGGCGCGCCGACAGCACGCCGGTGAGGTAGGACTTCAGCCCCTGTTCGCCGCCCTGGCGCGCCCGCTCGCGCTCCCGTTTGAGGGCGCGGGCAGCGCTCGGCGCGGCCGCGCCCTCGCGGCGCAGGCCGCGCAGCCAGCCCGCGACGTCGACGCCGCTCATCTCGATGCGCGCCCGCCACGACGCGGGCCTGACCGTGGCGTCGAGCTGGGTCATGCCCTCGACGCGGCCGCCGGCCACCTCGGCGCGCAGATCGTCGAGCCTCAGCACCCCCTGCGCCAGCCGCACGCGGGTGCGCAGCCCGCGCAGCGGCGCCATGGCCCGCGTGCCGAAGTCCAGCGATTCGATGGCCACGCGCACGTCGGCGTCCATGGCCTGCAGCGACGGCAGGTCGAAGCGGCGCTGCGGCAGCACGCGGCGCGGGCCCTGGGGGGCGGGCGCGGCGGCACCGCCCCCGGCACCGATCGCCGGCCCGAGGTCGGCGAGCGCGAGCCGCTGTCCCTGCAGCTCGCCCGTCAGGCGACGCGGCTGGGCGCGCTGGTGGAACCGCAGATCACCCGCGAGCCGGCTGCTGCCGATGTGGGCGCGTTCGGCCTGCAGCCGCCACACGCCGTCGCCTTGCGACAGCGTGCCGCGCAGCTCGAAGGGTGGCGTGCGCGGCAGTGTGATGCCCAGCGGCCGGCCCACCGCCGCCAGCGAGGGGCCGCTCAAGGCCAGCGCGCCCCGCAGGCGCGGCAGACCCAGCAGCGCCGCGGCCTCGCCATCGAACCGCAGGCGCGCCGCGCCCGCCATGCCCTCCACGCGCACCGGCACCCAGGGTGCGTCGGGCTTGGCCTCGGGGTCGTTGAGCAGCGGCAGCGTGCCGCCCGCGTGGGCCTGCAGGCGCAGCGGCAGCGCGCGGTAGCGACCTCTGAACGAGGCCTGGTAGCCGGCGTTCGCGGCCTCGGCCTCGCCCTCGCGGCCGCGCAGGCGGATGCCGATGTCGACGTCGGCGATGGGGTCCTTCCAATCGACCTCGCCCTGGCCGATCACCAGCGAGCCGAAGCGCGGCAGGCCGCCCAGGGGCTCGGTCTCGGGCCGGGGTTCGCGCGCGCCCAGTTGCCAGTTGGCGCTGCCATCGCCCAGGCGCCGCAGCCGGGCGTCGAGCGCGTCCGCGCTCAGGGCCTGCAGGCGCAGGCGATCGCCGCGCCACCAGCGCCAGATATCACCCCAGCGCCAGGACAGGCGCACGCCGCGCGCGTCCACCAGGTGCGGCGCGCCGAAGCGCTCGGCCGAGGCGAGGTTCAACTGGCCCACCTCGATGCGTGGGCGCCCGAACAGGTGCAGGCGAAACGGCCCCTCCAGCCGCACCGGCACCGCCGCGGCGCGCGTGGCCGCGCGCTGCACCGGTTCGCGCAGAAAGGGCCAGCCCTGGTGCTCGGCCACCACCAGCGCGGCCACCAGCGCCGCGCCGGCCAGGCCCAGGCCCATGAAGGTGCGCCGCCGCGGGGCCATTCAGTCCCCCCCGCGCAGGGCGCGCACCGGGCGGCCCCGCGACAAGCCAGGGCCCCGGCGATGGACGTGGAACGGCGTTGCCATGGGTGTGGGAAGCCCACGCGGCAAGCGGCGTTCCCGGGCCGCTGTATCGGTCTGTGAACCGGGTGGGCATGTTCCCGGTCGCCGAGGCGGCGTGGCCCACCCGCCTAGACTCGCCGCATGAGCCCTACCGACACGCGGCCCGGCACGGTCCCAGCGCGGCTGCGCGACCAGCGCGACTACCTGCGCCTGCTGGCCGCGCGCGTGACCGGCGGCGCCGCCAACCAGATGCTGATGGTGGCGCTGGGCTGGCAGATGTACGACCTCACCGCCAGCGCCTGGTACCTGGGCCTGGTCGGGCTCGCGCAGTTCCTGCCCGCGCTGCTGCTGACCCTGCCCGCGGGCCACCTGGTGGACCGGCACGACCGGCGCCTGCTGCTGGCCGGCGCCCTGGGCCTGCAATGCCTGGCCGCCTTCTGCCTGGCCCTGGCCAGCGCCGGGGGCTGGGTGGGGCCGCACGTGATCCTGCTGCTGTCCGTTCTGCTGGGCGCGGCGCGCGCCTTGCAGATGCCCGCGCATCAGGCGCTGCTGCCCTCGCTGGTGCCGCTGGGCCTGCTGCCACGCGCGGTGGCCGCCGCCAGCTCGACCATGCAGGCCGCCGTGATCGGCGGGCCCGCCCTGGGCGGCGCGTTGTACGCCCTGGGACCGACGGTGGCGCGGCGGATGGACCCGCGGGCACTGGCCGCCGCCGATGCGGCCGGCCAGGCCGGCGCCCTGGGCGCGCACTGGGGCGCGGCGGTCGTGTACGCGCTGTCGTGGCTGCTGCTGATGGGGGCCATCGCGGGCGTGCTGCGCATGCACCACCGGCCCGCGCCGGGACCGCGCGCGGCGCCTGGCCTGTCGCAGCTCACGGCCGGCCTGCACTTCATCTGGCGGCGACCGGTGCTGCTGGGTGCCGTGTCGCTGGACCTGTTCGCCGTGCTGCTGGGCGGCGCCACGGCGCTGCTGCCCATCTTCGCGCGCGACGTGCTGCACACGGGTCCCGAAGGCCTGGGGCTGCTGCGCTCGGCGCCGGCGTTGGGCGCGGTGCTGGTGGGCCTGTGCCTGGCGCGCTGTCCCATTGCACGCCGCGCAGGGCGCCGGCTGCTGGGCGCGGTGGCGGTGTTCGGCGCCGCGATGATCGCCTTCGCGCTGGCCACCAGCTTCTGGGCGGCCTTCGCGGCGCTGGCCGTCGGCGGCGCGGCCGACATGTTCAGCGTGGTGATCCGACAGTCGCTGGTGCAGCTCGAGACCCCGGACGAGATGCGCGGCCGCGTGGGCGCGGTGAACGCGGTGTTCATCGGCGCGAGCAACCAGCTCGGCGAGTTCGAGTCGGGCGTGACGGCGGCGCTGCTGGGGCCGGTGGGCTCGGTGCTGCTGGGCGGCATCGGCACCCTGGTGGTGGTGGCCGTGTGGTGGCGGGTATTCCCGGCGCTGGCGCACCGAGACCGGTTACAGCCGGAAACGCCCTCGGCTGCATAAGATAGGCCGATGACAGCCCCTCCCGCTGCCACCCCCGTGCGCCGAAAGGTCCGCGCCTGATGCCGGTCTCCCTCGCCCTCGCGCGCCGGCCCGTGGCCTTTCTCGGCGAGGTCCTGCTCTCGGCCGTGGCGGCACTGGGCGGACGGCGCCGCTACCGAGTGCAGGACGCCCTGCGCGTGCTGGCCGACACCAGCGCCCGCGCGGTGGGCATCGTCTGCCTGGTCAACTTCCTGGTGGGCGCCATCCTCGCCTTCGTCGGCGCCGTGCAGCTGCTCAAGTTCGGGGCCGGCATCTTCGTCGCCGACCTGGTGGCCATTTCGGTGGCGCGCGAAATGGCGGCCATCATCACCGCCGTGGTCATCGCCGGGCGCACCGGCGCGGCCTTCGCGGCCGAGCTGGCCACCATGCAGACCAACGAGGAAGTGGACGCGCTGGAGGTGCTGGGCCTGCCGGCAATGGACTTCCTGGTGCTGCCGCGCGTGGCGGCGCTGCTGGTGATGATGCCGCTGCTGTTCGTCTTCGCCTGTCTCGCGGGCCTGGTGGGCGGCATGGTGGTGGCCTCGGTGATGCTCGATCTCTCGCCCGCCGCCTACATGCACCGCACGGCCGAGGCACTCACCTGGACACACCTCGGCCTGGGCGCCGCGAAGTCGCTGGTGTTCGGCGCGCTGATCGGCATGGTGGGCTGCTACCACGGCCTCTACGCGCAGCGCAACGCCGCGGGCGTGGGCCTGGCCACCACGGGCGCGGTGGTGACCAGCATCGTGGCCATCATCGTCATCGACGCCGTGTTCGCGCTGGTCGCGAACACGCTGGGGATCTGAATGGCGGCGCTGCTGAGCGTGCAAGACCTGGAGATGCGCTTCGGCGATCGCCTGATCCAGCGCGGCATCTCGTTCGACGTGGAAGCCGGCCGCATCTTCGCCATCATGGGCGGCAGCGGCTGCGGCAAGAGCACCCTGCTCAAGCACCTGGTGGGCCTGCTGCCGCCGGCCAGCGGCACGGTGCGCCACGGCGGCGTCGACTACTGGGCCAGCGGCGAGGCCGAGCGCGAAGCCATGCGGCTGAAGTTCGGCATGCTGTTCCAGAGCGCGGCGCTGTGGTCGTCCATGACCGTGCTGGACAACGTCTGCCTGGCGCTGGCGCGGCAGACGGCCCTGGATGCCCGGGCGCAGGAAGCGCGCGCGCGCGAGGTGCTGGCCTGGGTGGGCCTGGACCACGCCGCCGACCAGATGCCGGCCCAACTCAGCGGCGGCATGAAGAAGCGCGCGGGGCTGGCGCGCGCCATCGCCGCCGAGCCGCCGCTGCTGTTCCTCGACGAGCCCTCGGCGGGATTGGACCCGATCAGCTCGCGCCGGCTCGACGACCTGATCCTCGACATCCGCCAGCGCACCGGCGCGGCCGTGGTCCTGGTCAGCCACGAACTGCCCAGTCTGTTCGCCATCGCGGACGACGGCCTGTTCCTGGACGCCGACAGCAAAACGCCGATCGCGCGCGGCTGCCCGCGCGAACTCGCGCGGGCCCACGTCCATCCCACGGTCGATGCCTTCCTGCGAAGGGAAGCGCCGCCCGACCCACCAGCGCCCAGCGCGCGGGGAGATTCCGCATGAAACGCTACGCCCTGCTCATCGGCAGCTTCGTCGTCGCCGCCCTGTTCATCGTGCTGGCCGCCATCTTCTGGCTCGGCGGCAAGGACTGGTTCAGCGACCAGCAAAAGGCCACGGTGTTCTATGAAGACAACGTCAGCGGCCTGTCGATCGGCGCGCCGGTGACCTTTCGCGGCGTGGCCATCGGCCAGGTCACCGAGATCGGCATCCGCGTCGATGGCGCGACGCTGCGCACCACGGTGCCCGTGGTCCTGCGGCTGCAGGCCTCGGCGCTCGCGGGCGCGGGCGTCGACGTGCCCGCGCTGGTGGCGCGCGGCCTGCGCGCGCGGCTGGTGTCCGAAAGCATCGTGACCGGCCAGAAGGCGGTCGAACTCGACTTCGCGCCGCAGACGCCCGCGACGCTGCACGGCGGTTCGCGCCACCCGGAGATCCCGGCGCTGCAGGACCGCTTCGGCCCGCTGATCCAACAGGTGGCCGAACTGCCGCTGCGCGACACCGTGAGCGAGATGCGCGCCACGGCAGAGGAAATGCGCAACACCCTCGTGGTGGTGCAGAAGACGCTGAGCGGCGTGCAGGTGGCGCTGTCCGAGGCTTCGGCGGAGCTCAAGCTGACGGCGGCGGCCTCGCGCCAGACCTTGACCGCGGCCACGGAGACCATCCGCCAGGTGCAGGCCAGCTCGACGGCGGCGCTGGCGTCCGTCGAGCGGCTGTCGCGCAGCACCGAACAGTCGCTGCAGGAAGCGCGCCCGGAGCTGCAGCGCGCGCTGGTCGGCGCGCGCGAGGCCACGCAATCGGCCAAGCTGGCCATGGACCGCCTGGCCGACCTGTCCGCGCCGGACGCGCCGCTGCGCGCCGACCTGGAAACCGCGGTGCGCGACCTCTCGCAGGCCGCGCGCGGTCTGCGCTCGTTCGCCGAGCTGCTCGAAGAACAACCCAACGCCATCATTTTCGGGAACCGACGCGAATGAGCACGCCCTCCTTCCCCCGCCGCGCCGCGGCCCTCACGCTCGCGGCCACCGCCGCGGCCGTCCTCACCGGCTGCGCCTCGGCGCCCGAGCGGGCGCCCACGCTGCTGACCCTGCCGGGCGCCCCGGCCATCGCCACCGCGCCAGCGGCCGCGCCGCCGGTGGAGGGCGCCACGCTCGCGGTCGCGCGCCTGCAGATTCCGGAGTACCTCGTCTCGCGGCGCGTGCGCTACCGCACCGACGGCAGCACCCTGGCCGAATGGCCCGACACCTTCTGGGCCGAGCGCATCGAGGTGGGCCTGGCGCGCGAGTTCACCTCCGGACTGCGCGCCCGGTTGCCGGACTGGCGCATCTGCGAGGCCCAGTGTTCGGAGTGGTCGCCGGTGGCGGGCCTGCGCGTGGTGATCGACCGCATGGACTATTCGCGCGCGCAGCGCCAGCTGAAGGCGAGCGCGCGCCTCGTGGTGGCGTCCATGGGCGCCGCGCCACGCACGGCGACCAGCCAGCGGCTCGACTACGAACTGGCGGCCGGCGCGGACACGCCGCAGGCCCAGGCCCAGGCCTACGCCGCGCTGCTGGACCGCCTGGCCACCGACGCGGCGGCGGCGGTGGCGCGTGCGATGGCGCTCACACCGCCACCGGCCGCGCCCCCATCGCCGGCCAGGGCGCCCGGAGGGTAAACCGCCCAAGCAAAAGCGGCGGCCCCGAGGGGCCGCCGCTGTGAATGTCGGGCGAGGGCGCGGCGCGCGCCCTGGGGCTCAGGCGCCCGCTTCCACCGACACGATCTCGCCGCGCGCGGTGCGGCCCGTGCGCTGGGCCTGGATCGCTTCGGCGCGGACCTCGTCGCGGCTCAGGCCGCTGCTGGCCACGGCCTGGTCGACCGGGAAGATCTCGCCGCGGGCGACCAGGCCGGCCTGATTGGCTTGCACGGCCTGGGCCTGCACCTCGGCGCGGCTCAGGGTGGATTGGAAGTTGAAGACTTCGTTGCCTTCGATGGGGCCTTCGGCGAAGGCGGCACCGGCGCCCAGGGCCAGAGCAAGGGAAAGGGCGATGTTTTTGGCGGTTTTCATGACAATTCCTTTAAAAAGACAGCGGATAGACAGTGATTTGAATCTCGATGCCGCTTTCTGTTCGGCATGGGATGAACTGTAAAGACTGCCTTCAAAGGAATAAACAAGCCAAACGGAAATGAATAGTTGCTGATTAGGCAACTGTCTCGGGCACCAGCGCCCGCGGCTCAGCCCTGGTTCAGCCGGAACACCGCCACCGACTCCACCATCTGGGCGGCTTGGGTTTTGAGGCTGGCGGCCGCGGCCGCGCTTTCCTCCACCAGCGCCGCGTTCTGCTGCGTGGCCTGGTCCATCTGCGTCACGGCCTCGCCCACCTGGGCCACACCCGAACTCTGCTCGCTGCTGGCGGCGCTGATCTCGCCCACGATGTCGGTCACGCGGCGGATGCTGGCCACCACCTCGGTCATGGTCGCGCCGGCGCGGTCCACCAGGGCCGAGCCCTGTTCGACACGCTCCACGCTGGCGGTGATCAGGCCCTTGATCTCCTTG
Source organism: Hydrogenophaga borbori (assembly GCF_003417535.1). GTDB lineage: Bacteria > Pseudomonadota > Gammaproteobacteria > Burkholderiales > Burkholderiaceae_C > Hydrogenophaga > Hydrogenophaga borbori. The sequence continues at coordinate 206,233 of NZ_QVLS01000005.1, read as the reverse complement.
GCCGCCTCGGCGCTGCGCTGGGCCAGGTTGCGCACCTCGCCCGCCACCACCGCGAAACCGCGGCCCTGCTCGCCAGCGCGCGCGGCTTCCACCGCCGCGTTGAGCGCCAGGATGTTGGTCTGGAAGGCGATGCCGTCGATCACGCTGATGATGTCGGCGATGCGGCGCGAGCTGTCGTTGATGCCCTTCATGGTGTCGACCACCTGGGCCACCACCTCGCCCCCCTGCTCGGCCACCGTGGAGGCGCTGCGCGCCAGTTGGTTGGCCTGCTGCGCGTTGTCGGCGTTCAGGCGCACGGTGGCGCTGAGCTGCTCCATCGACGCGGCCGTCTCCTCCAGCGCCGAGGCCTGCTGCTCGGTGCGGGCCGAGAGGTCGCTGTTGCCCTGCGCGATCTGCGTGCTGGCCGAGGCCACGCCTTCGGCGTTGCCGCGCACGTTGGCGACCACGCGCGCCAGGTTGTCCTGCATGCCCTTGAGGGCCTGCAGCAGCTGCGCCGCTTCGTCGCGGCCTTCGCTGTGGATGCGGCTGGTGAGGTCGCCCTCGGCGATGCGGCGCGCGCCGTCGGCGGCCTGGCGCAGTGGCACGGTGATGGAGCGGCTCAACACGAAGGCGGCGGCCGCGCCCAGCAGCACGGCGAACACACCGCCGACGATCAGGATCCAGCGGCCCTGGGCCGCGTTGGCATGGGCCTGGGCCAGGGCCTGGTCATAGAGGGACTGCTGGTACTCCTCGAGCTTGGCGATGGAGCCCAGATAGGCCTCGGCCAGCGGGCGCAGATCGCGCTCCAGCGCCGCGCTCACGTCCTCGCCGATCAGGCGCTGCTTGAGCAGGTTCGCGCGCGGCGTGCGGTAGGCCTCGCGCGCGGCATCAATGGCCGCGATCAGGCGCTTGCCTTCGTCCTCCTGCACCAGCTCCACCAGCCGCTTGCGCGAGGCCAGGGTGATCTCGGAGGTCTTGTCCATGCGGGCCTGCCAATCGCTGATGCGGCTGGTGTCCGAGTCCAGTACCGCGGCGCGCGTGCGGACCCAGTTCAGATCGATGGTCTGGCGCCAGCGCACGGCCAGCTGGAGCTTCTCGTTGTCGGTGGTGGCGAGCCGTTGCGTCGTGTCGGCCAGTTCCTGCAGGCGCCATACCCCGATGCCGGACATGAGGGCCGTGATGAGCAGAACCAGTCCAAAGGCAAAGGCCAGGCGGCTGCCGACCTTGAGGTCATTGAGTGTCATCCGATAGAACCGATGTAGTACGGAAAGGTGGGTTTCGCCCCTGCGCCAGACACGGCGGGGGCGTGCTTCCCGTATCGACGGCGTGTGGGTGTTCTTGAGCCGCCCGCCGACCGCTGGACCGCGGGCCGGTGCGCCGCGCACCCAAGCCCCCGTGGGCGACGCGTTCACGCGCGCCGGTCGCGGCCGACAGAAGGAAGCAGAATCCGCATGCCGTTCTCTCTCACCCGGGCCACTTCGTTGCCTCGCCCTTCACCCGTCGCCATGACATGACACACGGATCGCTTTCACCCGTGCTCAAAGGTGGCCTGCTGGCGCTGCTGGCGGCCACGCTCTTCGGCCTGAGCACACCCTTCGTCCAGCGGTGGGGCCAGGGCCTCGGCCCATTCACCACGGCCGCCCTCCTCTACGGCGGTGCCAGCCTGGTGTCGCTGTTTGTGCGCCGCCCCCGGGAGCGCGAAGCGCCACTGCGGCTCGGCGACACCGGCCGTTTGCTGGGGATGGCGCTGTCGGGTGCCGTCATCGGGCCGGTTGCCCTGGCCTGGGGCCTGCAGCGCACCAGCGGCACTTCGGCCTCGCTGATGTTGACCCTCGAAGCCTTTTTCACCGCCGTTCTGGCATGGCGCCTGTATGGGGAGACCGTGGACAAGCGCGTCGTCCTGGCCATGGCCTCGCTGCTGGCTGGCGGCGTGGTTCTCGCATTCGAGCAAGGCTTGCAGGGCCACGCGCAGCTGTTCGGCCTGGTCGCGGTGATGGTGGCCACCGCCGCCTGGGGCGTGGACAACAGCTTGTCGCGAGGGCTCGCCGACCGCGACCCCGGGCAAGTCGTGCTGAGCAAATCCTGTCTGGGCGCGGTGGCCACGTTCACCCTGGCCTGGGCATTCGGCGAACCCCTGCCCGGCGGTTGGGTGGCCTGCGGGTTGGTGGGCATCGGCGCCAGCGGCTATGGCCTGAGCCTTCGCTTCTACCTGCTGGCCCAGCGCAGCTTTGGCGCCGCGCGCACGGGATCCGTGTTCGCCTTTGCGCCCTTCATTGGCGCGCTGGGTGCATGGGGCCTCGGGGAACGCGGTGGATCGTTGCTGCTGGTGCTGGGCGGCGCACTCATGCTCGCGGGCATCGCGCTGCATCTGCTGGAGTCGCATGAGCACGAACACGCGCACGAGCCCACCGAACACGAGCACGCCCACACGCACGACGACGGCCACCACGACCACCACCACGAGCCCATGCCCCAGGGGGCTCACAGCCATCGCCATGTCCATGCGGCACAGGTGCATGCGCACCCCCATGTGCCCGACCTGCACCACGGCCATACGCATTGAGAGCCCCCTCGCGCGTCGAGCACCCGGTGGGGGGGCGCGAGCGAGCGCTCAACGCGGAAGGAATGGGCAGGGGCTGGGTCTTCCGCGTTGAACCGAGCGCGGCCGGCAAGGCCTCAAGCTTTCGGCGCCGTCGCCGATAGCTAGCTCAAATGCAAGCATCCACGGCCCGCGACCTGGCGGGCTTTCGCCACCGCGGGGCCACCGGCTGTCGGCACAGCCATGGGACAGCGCCGAACCATCTGAAATGACACTGCGCACATTCCTTCTGGCGATGTCGCTTTTCGCCCTGGCGGGCTGCGCCTCGCAGCGCATCGCCAAAGACATGCCTGTCTCCCCCGGCGCCCTGGAGCAGGCGCGGGTTCAGCTCCACAACGAGATCGGCCTGCTGCGCGCCGTCTACGAACAGGCCCAGCGCATGGCAACACAGCGCTACTGCAGCACGGCTCACCCGCACGAGCCCTTCATTCTGATGACGACGGGCCACGTCGACCCCCAGCAGCTGAGCGATGAGCTGCGCGCGGCCTATGCCAAGCTTGGCGTGGACCACAAGGCCCGTGTCGTGTGGGTGGACCCGACGGCCGAGCCCAAGCTCAAGGTCGGCGACGTCGTGGTGGCCATCAACGGCCGGGCCATTGAACCCGACGAGCCCTACTCGGCGATGGTGGCGCTTCGAAAGGCCCGCCATGGCCTGCAGCCAGGCCAGCCCTTCCAGGTGACGCTCGACGATGGCCAGGCGGTGGAGCTGCTCGGAAAGCCGGCATGCGAAGCGGGTGTGTACAGCACCTATTTCGATCCCAACCCGCACCAGCTGGGGTTCGACCTGTCGCCGGGCATCAAACTCCCGACGAACCTGCTCAAGCAAGCCCAGACGGCGAACGATCTGCGCTGGCTGGCGGCCTATGGCCTGTACATCACCTCGTCGCCCGAAGCCGAGTCGCGCAGAACCAAGGCGCGACTCGCGGCGGTGCCTGGCCTGGCGGGGCATGTGGCTCTGGCCATCATCCCGGGAGGCAGTTGGCTGTCCGGACGGTACGTCTCGAAGTCGATCCTCTACTTCGGCCTGGACGGCGTCTACCCGACGGCCGCCGAATTCGCGACGCGGGAGTTGCACGCACTGGGCGAAGACCCCTCCCAAGGCATCGAGATGTTCGCTCGGGCCCAGGCGCAGAAGATGCCGGTGGGCGACATCGTGATGTCGGACGCCGAGTTGAGCTCGATTCGTGGGCTGGCGGCGGCCTTGAAGCAGGGAAACGCGCCGCCACCCAGTTACGAGCAGCCCGCCGTGGCATCGAGATAGCCCCCCATCCGCTCGGCGGATTCGCCGAGGGCTGGCGCCGGATCGCGCAATCGATATTCTGATCAAATAATGTCGCAAACTGCCCGCTAGGGCGCATGCGGTCTTCGCCAAGGTCGAAGGACATCGTACTCCGCCCAATGTCGAAAACTGCCGCCGCAGTCCGCGTGGCCTACCGCTGCGTTGCAGCAAATAGAGTCGAGAACTGCGCATCCTGGTGCGTTTCTTCGTCTAAGCAACATAGATCAGTAGACCGATCTTCTGCCGCCTTCGGGGGACCACACCCTCAGTTTTCGAGCGGAATGTTGGCCTTGCGGATGACGCCTCTGCCTCATCTGAGAATCCTCCCTCAAGAACTTGGTCCATTCTTCAGGACACTTGACTTGCACTCAATTCCCAACGCCACCAACTACGCGCGCAATTCGTCGGAGTAGATGGCGCGCACAACGAGGGCCAACGGCTTGGCGTGGACGTCCTCGGGCAACCCCTTCGGCCTCAAAAGACCGTCCCAGACAGGCACGACGAGTTTCGAGGAGTCTGCTTCTACAAACATCGAAACGCCGATGCATCGCGCCCGCGTTTCTAGAGTGACGCTGCTCAGCTTGGTCCGTCCCGCATAGACCAGTGCGTTTGCAATCTCCACCAAAGTCGCCATGATCTTGGCCTCTCCGCTGACAACGCTCCCAAGGCTGAAGCACCAGTGCCGACCACTCTACGGCTGGTTTGACGTGGAAGCACCCCCAGCCCCACCGCAGATTGAGAGCGACAAGACGGTGAGTGCGAATGCGGCATGGGCCACGGCGACCAGTTACTGGACCGTCGACTCGCTACTGACGCGGTGAGGTTTTTCGGGTTGGCCCGTCCTGATTCCGTAGGACATCGAATCGGCCATTGGTCTAGAGAATCTCTACGTGCGCTACAGAGCGTATCAACGACCAGGGAGAGACAAGAAATCCAACGGAGAAAAGTGCTTTCAACCTAAACGATATCGAGCGCAGCACTTGCGCCGAAAGCGCCCGCACCGCTGATTGAGTTCACCCATGCGGTGCTGAACACTCCCTTATGTAAGCCGCATCGATGACCGCGGTCGACTACCTGCGCATGGGATTCGACCTGCAGGATTCCAACATGCTGTGGCTTGGCAGACAGAAGCCAACGAGCGCATTGCAGTTGTGGTGCAGCCACCAGTTGGCCGAACACGTCTCCAACGAGGAGTACCGCGCCGTCTGCTACGCAGAGACGGGAATTCGAGAACGACTCTCCCTGCTGGCGGTGTTCCGCGATGGCTGCCGCGTAGCCGTGAACCTCTGCCGCAGCCTTTCCCACCCTGATTTCGACGGAAAAGACATCTCTGCGTTGACTCAGAAGGCACGACTTACCTGCAGCGCGGTAAGACGCCACATGCAAGTGGCGAGGCAGGAGAGAGCGACAGCCAAGCTCTCCAGGCACACCATGGCGGCTCTCTCGGGACGAGAGCGGCAAGTCATCACCCACGTGCTGGAAGGAATGACAATGCCTGAAGTGGCACGGCAACTGCCCACCGCGAAAAGCAGGCTCAGTCCGAGACGTTGCTCCAAGGCAAAGTGATTCTTGGGCAGTGAAGTCACTCAACGACGACAGGGTTCACGTGCACATGACCGATGTAAGACGCGCCGAGGACGTTCGTTCGTTCATCGAAGCCGCGCGCCAAGCCTGGGGCCGCATCGACGTATTGTTCAGCAACGCTGGCAATGCTGGCGTCGTGGCGCCGCTCGCGGAGTACCCGGAAGACGTGTTTGACAGCGTGATGGCTGTACACGTTCGCGGCGCGTTTCTGGTCTGCAAGTACGCTCTTCCGCACATGGCCGACTTCGGCAGCATCATCATCACGAGCAGTGTGGCAGGCGTCATTGGAGCTGAGGGCGTGTACGCCTACATCACTGCCAAGCATGCGCAGATTGGTCTGATGCGCTCCATCTCGAAGGAGGCAGGCCACCGGGGCATCCGAGTGAACACCCTTCACCCTGGACCGGTTTCCAATGACTTCCAGCTCGGCATAGAGCGGCAGATTTCGCAGGCCATCCAACGAGATGCCGCAACCATGTTTGACGAGTAGATTTCGCTGGGACGCCATGCCACTCCTCCGGAAATCGCACGTTCGGCGTTGTATCTGGCGTCGGACATGAGCTCCTTCACTACCGGAAGTCTCCTGATGGTCGATGGCGGCCTGAGCACCTAGATGTACGTGAGACAGGCACGCGACTTTACGAACGTTCAACAGGTAGGCGTCTGGTGCGCTGCTGACGCCTCCAGGGGTACTAGACAATTCGGCCCAAGTGTCGCTATGCTTCGGCTCAAGCCGTTCCGCCGGCTTGCCCGCCCACGAGGCGAAGTCGTACTGACAGCGCGAGTTTCAAGACGAGTCCTGCCTTGACCTTCCAATGGTCGCCGCTGGCTCGGTGTGTGGGCGCATCGGACTTGCCGCGACCGCGGAGTCAAGTCATGGCTACATCTTTCTCTCCCTTGCAGCTCGAGCGCTTCCGCCGCGAAGCGAAGAAGCTCGGCCGCGCACTCTCCATCTGCCACAGCGAAGCCCTGGACCGCATTGCGGTGCAGAACGGCTTCACCAACTGGTCGCTGCTGTCGAAGCACAGCGATAGCTCGTCGCAGGCTGTCGCGGACGCGCCGAAGCCGTTGCGCCCATCCGGTCCGTACCGCTACTACCTGCACGGAGACGTTGTGGAAGACGACCCTACGAAGTGCTATTGCGCCCGTTGTGACGTCTTTTGGCCACTGGACCACCTGGTGCCCACCAGCTATCACACCGACGGCAAGGACGGCGAGCGCTTCCTCTCCAGCCTTGCTCAATGGAACACCTTGCCGGCCGAGGAGCGCGGCCGGAAGTACCGCCCTGACGGTGCCCCGAACGTGCTGGAGACGCCTTTGCGTGCAACACAGGTCGCAAAAGAGGCTGCGCGCGCTCCATTCCATCGCTGGCTCGAAGGCCAGCGAGGTCGCAGTGACCCAATTGGTGATGTCGCTGGCGACATCCAGCGTGACAAATCCTTCCCTATCGGGGCTTCTACCTGGCGCGAGGTGGAAGACTACTTTGCGGGCTACGGCTCACACGTCGTTCGCGCCGCGCGTCAGGCCTGGCGCGAGTTTGAGGGCGGGGAGTTGCGCCATCGCACACTGGCTGAGGCATTGGCCGCAGAGCTCAAGCTGACTGTGGCCGAAGCGCACGAGCTGACCGATGCAGAGGCGATGGAACTGACGAACCACAGTGGGGACGTGCGCACGGGATTCGAGTTCGACTTCACCAACTACGCGTCTCCGAAGCTTGCGGCCAAACTGATGAAGAAGCGCGGTACGCTCAAGCTGACCGTTGACGAGTGGTTCTTCGACGACATCCGCGGTGCGGACTTTCCCAACTGAGAACCTGCGGCCGCCGAAGACCTAAGTCTTTGCGGCCGCAAGGCGCACTTGGCCCGCTCGACCTCGGGCTCGGTACGCCCCGCTTTTGCGGCAGGGTCTGGGTCAATCGACTGTGGCATTCGACTTCTTTACGCGCTTCAGGGCTGGCTGATCACGGTCAATGGTTCCGAACATCGGATCAAGACTTCCCCCTCGCGCCGCCCTTTTCCGGCGCAGCCGGTCGAATGCCATGGGCCAGCAGGCCGATGAATATGTCGGCGACCTGATCCCCACGCAGACGACCTTCTGCGTGGAACCACTGGGAAATCCCGCCGACGGCTCCCATGAACCAGAAGACCGCCAGCTTGGCATCGCACGGTGCGATGGATCCATCCCGTATGCCTTCTTCGAACACCTGGCGCAACTCCAAATCGAACTTGCGGCGCCTCAAGGTGATCTTGCGCTGATCCGCCGCCGTCATCGCAGAGAAGTCGTGGAGGATGGCAGGGGCCCCCATCTCGTCGGTCAGCAGAGAGATGTAGTTCTTGATGAAGGTAGTGACGCGCCCATACCCGGTTCCCTCTGATGCAATGGCGTCTTTCAGCACCTGGTCACCAAGCCTCATCGACAGTTCGTGGCACTCGTAGATCAGCTCCTGCTTGTTCTTGAAGTAGTAATAGAGAGCGGGCTTGGTGACATTGAGCGCGGCGGCAATCTCGTCCAGGGACACGTTCTTGTACCCATGGCGGCCAAAGGTGCGAGAAGCCTCGGCAATGACCGCCTGCTTCTTGAGCTGGTACTGCTCATCCGCGCCACCCACCGCGTTGTTCCACTTAACGCCCTTGCCTGGACGTCTGGCGGCGTTGCCGCGGGGTCTCGACTTAGGCTTGGCGTCAATCTGCGTGCTCATTCTTGCAGTGTCCTCTGCGCGTTAACCCGGATGCAGGCTGGGCTTCGATGATATCGGACAGGCTAATCGCAGCTTCAAGTCGCAAGCCCGAGTCATCCTGCCAAGATCTGGCGCGCAATAATCAGCCTCTGGATGTGGCTGGTGCCTTCGTAGATCTTCGTCACCCGCACGTCGCGGTAATAGCGCTCGACGGGGAAGTCATTCACGTAGCCGTAGCCGCCATGGACCTGCAGCGCAGCCGAACAGACCTTCTCTGCCATTTCGCTGGCAAATAGCTTGGCCATCGCAGCCTCTTTGATGGACGGCAGTTTCGCATCCGTCAGGCGCGCGGCGTACAGCATGAACTGGCGGGCCACGTCCACCTGCGTGGCCATCTCCGCCAGGTCAAAGCTCACGGCCTGCAGTTCGGCGATCGGTTTGCCATAGGCCTCCCGCTCCTTCGCGTAGTGGATCGCGGCCTCCAAAGCAGCACGGGCAATGCCGATGGACAGCGCTGCGATCGCGATGCGGCCATCCGACAGCAAGGAGAGCGCCTTGCCATAGCCACGCCCTTCCTCGCCAACCATGTTCTTCGCTGGCACACGCAGGTTGTCCAACTGGATCTGGGCGGTGTGAGCCGTGTGCTGACCCAGCTTGTTCTCGATTCGAAGGCACTGGTACCCCGGTTCCTTCGGATCCGCGATGAAGAGGCTGAAGCGGTCGCGGGAGCCCGGATCGCCCGTGGCGGCGACCACCAGTGCGAAGCCGGCCTCGCTGCCGTTTGAGATCCATTGCTTGCTCCCATTGAGCACATAGCTGTTGCCCTCGCGCCGGGCCGTGGTGCGGATGGCGGCGGTGTCCGATCCAGCTTGGGGTTCGGACAGCAGGAAGGCCCCGATACGTTGCGCACTGGCCAGCTCGGGCAGAAAGGAGTTCATCTGCTCCTCGGTGCCAAACGACCGCAGCACGTGCGCGGCCGAGTTGTGCACATGCATCATGGTGGCAAAGCCGCCATCGGCTGCGGCGAATTCCTCAATAGCCAGGCAGTACTCCACGAACGACAGCCCAGATCCGCCGTAGGCCTGGGGCGCCAGCATTCCCATGAAGCCGAGTTCAGCCACCGCCCGGATTTCATCGTGAGGCCAGGCGCTGCTGCGGTCGCGCTCGGCAGCGGTGCTGGCCACCACCTCGTTGGCCACGCGGCGGGCCGACTCCCGGATCATCACTTCCTGTTCGCTCAAAAACGCATTCGACACGCTGCTCATTGCTCATCCTTGAATTTTGTCTGTCGGTTCCGACGGGCCATGCCCTCAGCCCAACCACCGCTTGCGGCGGCGATAGTGCTTCATGTCCCTGAAGCTCTTGCGTTCACCTTCCACCGTCAGGCCCAGGTAGAACTCGCGCACGTCCTCGTTGCTCCGCAGGCTGGTCGACGGGCCTTCGAGCACGACGCGGCCACCCTCCATCACATAGCCGTAGTCGGCCAGCTCCAGCGCGACGCGCGTGTTCTGCTCGACGATCAGCAGCGTCAGGCCGCTGGCCTTGAGCTCGGACAGCAGGCCGTAGACCTCCTCCACCATGAGCGGGGCCAGGCCCAGCGAGGGTTCATCGATCATGACCAGCTTGGGCTTGGCCATGAGGGCACGCCCGATCACCAGCAACTGCTGCTCGCCCCCGGACAGGTAGCCCGCCGTGCGGTGACGCAGGGCGGCAAGCCGCTTGATGCGACCATATACCTCGTCCAGCAGGGCCCTGGCATCGCGCCCGGAGCCCATGTGTCCGCCGACCACCAGGTTCTGCTCCACCGTCATATGCCGCAGCACCTTGCGGCCCTCCATCACGTGCACCATGCCTCGACGGACTTGGTCGGCCGGATTGCCCCCCGCGATGTCGATACCATCGAAACTGATGGTGCCGGCCGTCACACGGCCGTCTTCCGTTTTGATCAGGTTCGATATGGCCTTCAACGTGGTGCTCTTGCCGGCACCGTTCGCCCCCAGGAGGGTCACGCATTGCCCGGCAGGCACTTTGGCCGAAATGCCTTTGACCGCGAGAATGACATCGCTGTACAGGACCTCGACGTTGTTCAGTTCAAGCACAGGGGACTCCATTGGAGTGGGCCTGGATCGGAATCGATCCGGATCCAGGCCAGGGTTCATTTACCACTTGTTCAGCACGGGCATGGGAACGTTCTGCTCCAGCAGCTTGTACTTGCCCTTTTCGACCGTGCCGATGTTCACGGCCAGGCCTTCGGTGGGGAAGGGCGCGTCCTTGCCATACTGGAGGTCGGGCAGCACGCCGAAGCTGCGTTCACTCGGCATCGGCGTGGTCAGCAGCGCCGCGCGCACGTCTTCGCCCTTGACGCCCTTGGCACCTTTGGTCTTGATCGCCTGCTCGACGGCACGGGCCACGATCAGTCCCTGGCTCATGCCCATGATGCAGGCCGAGGTGTAGCTGACCTGCGCCTTGTACTTGGTGCGCAACTGCTCGAAGTAGGCGCGTGCCGGAGTGGGATCGTCCGTGGACATGGCCATGCCGTAGACCTCGAAGTTGCCCTCCATCTGCTCCAGCCCGCCCAGGGCCTTGCCCGAGGAAACCAGGCCGTTGTGGGCCGACATGACGATGGGGATGTTGGTCTTGCCCAGGCTCTGAAGTGCACGGCGGGTCGCCACCACGGAGGCCGTGTTGTTGAAGACCTGGAGCACGGTCGCGCCCTTGCGGACCAAGCGGTTCACCTGCTGGGTGAGGTCAGTCGGCTGGGCTTCGGTGTAGACCGTCTCCACGACCTCCAGGATCTTGGGGTTGTCCTTCGCGAACTTCTCGGTGCCCTTGTGGATGTCCACGTAGGCCGGGGAAACCTCGGACGAGATCACGCCGACCTTGATCGGCGCCGTGGAACCCGATTTTTTCTGCAGCCAGGTGTAGAAGGCCGCCACTTCGTGCGGGTAGGTGGCGCGTGCGTTGAACACCCAGCTGTCGCTCTTCCAGGCGAAGCCATAGCCGGCGGTGGCCAGGATCTGAGGCACCTTGTCGTTGGGCAGGCGCTGCTGCAGTGCCGCCGCGTCCGAGCCGCCGATGCCCAGGATCGCCACGGGGTCGAGTTCCGATTTGATGCCGGGCCACAGGCTGGCCACCTGCGCGACATCGTAGCGCGTGTCGTACTCCTTGATGCGAAGCGCCACGCCCTGGGCCTTGCCCACCTCTTCGCTCCACCAGTCCAGAACGCCCTTGCGGCAGCCCGTCATGTCCTTCATGACATCGGCATAGGGCCCCGTGAAGTCGGCCAGGCCGGCGATGTTGTACGTGGTCTGCGCCTGGGCCGTGCCCGCCAGACCGAACACACCCGCGGCCAAGGCGCCGTATTGCGCCAGACGCGCGAGGGCCGACAGACATCCATTGTTTGTATTCACACAAGTCTCCTGATTTTGATCACGCTGTCCAACACGAATCGACCGTCCTCCAGCGCAGCGGACGGCCGCGAAGATCCGGCATCAGTAGGGGTAGGGCCACATCCGGTAGGAACGCTTGAGGATGTTCCAGCGGTGCATCAATCCACGCGGCTCGAAAATCAGGAAGCCGGCGATGATGCCGCCCAGGAAAATGTTCATCGCGGCGAAGACCACGTCGCCGCTCAGGAAGGAGAAGCTCTCGACCAGCGAAGGGCCCACGCTGGTGAAGGATTCCTGCGCAAGCCGGATGACGAACACGCCAATCAATGCGCCCGTCACCGAGCCCATGCCGCCCACGATGATCATGGCGATGAACCAGATGGAGTGGATCAGGGTGAACTGGTCGATCGAGACGAAGCGCACGTAGTACGCCCACAGCCCTCCCCCGATGCCCGCGTAGAACGCACCCAGCAGGAAGGCCAGTGCCTTGGTGCGCACCACGTTGATGCCCATCATGCCGGAGGCGACATCGTCATCGCGAACGGCGGCGAAGATCCGACCGTGCCGGCTGCGGGCCACGCCGTAGGCGCCGGCGATCATGATGCAGGCGACCACCAGGCACAGGTAGTAGACGCCGGTGTCGGTGTCGAGCACCAGGCCGAACAGCCGGGCCGCTTCGACCGTGATGCCGTTGGAGCCTCCCAGCCAGGCCGCGGGCATGTTCAGCACCATGAAATGGAACAGGATCTGTGCCGCGATCGTCGTCAGGGCCAGGTAGAAGCCCTTGATGCGCACGGCGGCCAAGCCGAACACCAGGCCGAACAGAGCCGCGCACACACCGCCCGCCGGCAGCGCGAGCCAGAACGGCAGGCCGCCCTTGGTTGCCAGCAGCGCGGTGGCGTACGCGCCCACTCCCATGAAGGCCGCCTGGCCCATGTTGATCTGGCCGGCCAGGCCGGTGTTGATCTGCAGGCCGATCACCACCACGGCGGTGATCAGCATCGACGTCATCACCGCCACCGCGCGGGCGTCGGCGACGAAGGGCAGCGAGAACATGGCCAGCACGAACAGGACCAGTGTCACGGCCTGGCGGCGCGTGCGCACCAGCGCTTGGTCCTGGGTAAACGAGGTCGCGAAGACGCCTGCGGGATCCATGCTCATACCCTCTCAATGGTTTTCCAGCCGAACAGGCCGGTGGGACGGATCAACAACATCAGCAGCATGATGATGAAAGGGAAGACCGAGCCCAGCGCCCCGCCCACCAGGGGATCGAGGTAGGCCGATGCCAGCCCCTGGATGACGCCGACCAGAATGCCGGCCAGCAGCAGCCCGGCCAGCGACTCCAGGCCCGCCAGCAAGGCCACCGGCAGCGCCGCCAGCCCGATGTCGGAGCTCATCATGTTGATGGAGCGGCCGCTCAGGTGGACCATGGCGCCCAGCGTCGAGAGCGCGGCGCCCAGCATCCAGGCGAAGGCGATCGAGCGCTGCACCGAGATACCCATGGACATGGCCACCTGGTGGTCTTCGGCCACGGCCGTCATCGTCAAGCCCATGCGGGTCCGGTTGAAGAACCAGGACAGGCCAAAGCCGAAGGCGATAGTCAGCAGGCCGCCGTACAGCAGCGAGCGGGAGATGACCACGTCACCCAGGATGATGGGTTCGATCGGAAAGATGATCGGGAACGCGCGCACCTGGGGGCCAAAGAACACCAGCACGATGCCGCGGATCAGGATCAGCAGCCCGATGGTCACCATCACCATCGAGAAGACGGATTCGCCCACGAGGCGAGCGAAGAAGATCCGCTCGATCATCAGCCCGAAGATCGCCGCGCTCGCGAAGGCCACGGGCAGACCAAGCCACATCGGCATGCCCATCTGGATGATGGTCCACCACACCATGTAACCACCGAAGACGACCAGCTCTCCCTGCGCGAAGTTGAACACCTTGGACGCGCGGTAGATCACCACGAAGCCCATGGCCATCAGGGCGTAGAGAAGACCGGTCAATGCCCCGTTGATGAGGTAGTTCAGAAAATCGCTCATGCAGGCCTCCTGCGCTGGGGTTCGGTCGAGGTGTTTGCACCGGATCCGTCGGCATCGTGAATGAACACGTTCGCGTTGAAGTTGCTCCGGCGTCCGTCCTGGTAGGTCACGGGGATGTCGATCCGCACCTCACGGGAGCCGTCGTACAGGCCCTGGATCAGGGCGCCGTAGCGCTCCTCCAGGAACTCGCGCCGCAGCTTGCGCGAACGCGTCAGCTCGCCTTCGTCGGGATCAAGTTCCTTGGGGAAGTTGGCGAATCGCTTCACCCGCGCATGCGCAGGCAGGAACTGGTTGACACGCGCGATTTCCTGGCTGATCAGGGCCGCGATCTCGGGCCGCTGCGACAGATCGGTGAAGGTCGAGAAACCGATGCGCTTGTCTTCGGCCCAGCGCGACAGCACGGCCATGTCGATGTTGATGAGCGCGGCCACGAAATCGCGCTGCTCATCGCCCACGGTCATGATGTCCTTGATGAAGGGGCTGAAGCGAAGGCGCGTCTCGACGAATTGGGGCGGAAAGGTGTCACCGCTGCGCAGCCGCTTCAGGTCGGACAGCCGCTCCAGAAAGACCAGCTCTCCTCGCTCGGTCCTGGTCACGGCATCGCCGGTGTGGAACCAGCCGGCCTTGACCTTGGACTCGACCGAGCCCTCCCGTCGGTAGTAGCCCAGAAAGGGACTCCCACCCCGGATCTGGAGCTCGCCGTCGGAGCTCACCCGCCATTCGAGCGGTGCGCCCGCCTGCGGGTGCGCCTGCATCCAGTGCCCTACGGTTTCCAGATCGAAGCGCTCGCCCTGGTGGCAGGTGAGCAGGCCAGTTTCGGTGGAGCCGTAGATGTTCCGCAGCGGCACGCCCATGGCGTGGAACATGCGAAACACGTCGGGCGCCATGGTGGCCCCCCCGCAACTGGCGATTCGCAACCGGGTCAGGCCCAGTTGGTCGCGCAACGGCCGCAGGACCAGGGCTTCGGCCAGGGGGAACTGCAGGCGATCCAGCCAGCCGACCGGCTTGCCATCCAGGCGGCCGACGTGGAAGGCATGCCCCACCTTCAAGCCCCATTCGTACACGGCACGCCGCACCGGCCCGGCGTCCAGCATGTGAGCCTGCACCGACGAGGCCATGCTTTCCCATTGGCGCGGGGCGAAGGTCATGGCCTCGACCGCCAGTTCCCGGATGTTGGCCAGCACCTGCTCGGGGCTTTCCGGGAAGTTGACCACCATGGGCAAGCCCAGGCCCATGGAAATCCCGTTGATCTGCTCAGTGGCCCAGGCCGGCGCGATGTAGCTCAGGTACTCCATGCCCGGCTGGGCATCGGTGGCCTGGATCAGGCGCTGCGCGTTGTCGATCAGGAAGCGGTGCGTGAGCACCACCCCCTTGGGTTTGCCGGTGGTGCCCGAGGTGTAGGACAACACCGCCACATCGTCGGGCGTGCCCTGCGCCACCAGCGAGCGGTACAATTCAGGGGCCTGCGCATCCAGCTCGCGCCCTTGCTGCTGCACCGCCCCGAAGGTGCTAAGGACGGGGTCCTTGTAGGACCACATGCCCGTGTCGTCCCAGTACACGATGTGGCGCAGCAGCCCCAGTCCGTCCTTGACCTCCAGGCCCTTGTCCACCTGTTCCTGGTCCTGAGCGAACAGGCAGACCGTCTCACTGTCTTCCAGCAGGTACCGGACTTCCTCCGCCGTCAGGTCTGGATACAGCGAGACCACCTTGCAGCCCAGCGCGTGCGCCGCGAATTCGGCCCAGTAGTGCTGCGGCTCGTTCTCGCCCATGATGGCCACGGTGGCGCCGCGCTGCACGCCCATGCGGTGCAGCCCCAGGGTCAGCTCCAGCACATGGCGCTGCACCGCCGAGAAGCTGTACTCGCGCCAGATGCCGCGCTGCTTGTGGCGTTGGGACAGCCGATCGGGCGTGGCCTGCGCACGGCGCTGCAACAGCTGCGGCAGGGTTTCGATCTGGAGCTTCATGGCCCGTCCTCCCCGAGATAGGCCTTCATGACGGCAGGATCGGCCTGGATCTCCTTGGGGGTTCCTTCGGCGATCTTGCGGCCGAAGTCGAGCACCGCAATGCGGTCGGCCAGGTCCATCACCACGCCCATGTCGTGCTCCACCAGTACGACCGGAATGCGTTTGGCCTCGCGCACGTCTAGGATGAAGCGCGCCAGGTCCTCTTTTTCCTCCGCGTTCATGCCCGCCATGGGCTCGTCCATCAAGAGGATGCGAGGATCCTGAGCCAGCGCCCGGCCCAGGTCGACGCGCTTGCGAAGGCCATAGCCGAGGCTGCCCACCGGGGCATGGCGGATGGCCTCGATTTCCAGGAACTCGATGATTTCCTCCACCACTTCCCGATGGGCCACCTCTTCGCGCCGGGCCGCGCCAAAGTAGAAGAACGACTGCGCCAGGTTCGTGCGCATGTGCAGGTGGCGGCCCACCATCAGGTTCTCGACCACCGTCATGCCCGAGAAGATGTGCGTGCCCTGGAAGGTCCTGGCCAGGCCCTGGCCCGCAACCTCGTGCACCGCCATCTGGCGCACGCTGCGCCCGCCGAGCGTGATGTCACCTTTCTTGGGGCGGTAGAAGCCGCTCAGGCAGTTCATGAGCGAGGACTTGCCCGCGCCGTTCGGGCCGATGATGGCCAGCAACTCGTCCTTGCGCACGTCGATGGACACGTCGTTGAGCGCGACGATGCCACCGAACTGCAGCAGCAGGTTGCGGGCCGAGAGCACGACGTCGTCGTGGTGGGCAGGGTGGGCGGCCGTCATGCCGAATGACCTTTGCCAGGTTGGATCATGTCCATCGGGTCTCCTTGTTCAGGTCGTGGCGCGCTTGCACGATGGGCATCAGAGCCGGGCCCCGCCGTCGATGCTTAGCGTGGTGGCATTCAGGTAGGCGTTCTCCACCACGTGGCAAACCAGGGCCGAGAACTCCGGCGCCTGCCCCATGCGGTTCGGGAACAGGATCACGTTGTCGATGATGTTTTGCGCCACCTTGGCCGGCATGCCGGCCGACATGCCGGTCTCGAACAGGCCGGGCGCTAGCGCGACGACGCGCACCCCGTGCGACGCCAGGTCGCGTGCCACCGGTAGCGTCAGACCCATGACAGCGGCCTTGCTCGCGCTATAGGCGGCCTGCCCCATCTGCCCCTGCCAGGCCGCGCCGGACGATGTGTTGACGATCACGCCACGCTCTCCATCCTCGTTGGGCTCGTTGGCCGCCATCGCACGTGCGGCGTGCCGGATGACGTTGAAGGTGCCGGTGAGGTTGACGCCGATCACTCGGTTCCAGAGATCCAGCGGAAAGAGCTCACCCTTGGACAAGGTCTTGCACGGCCCCAGGATGCCCGCGCAGTTCACGGCCACGTGCAAGCCACCGAAGGTGTCGACCGCAAACGCCACGGCGGCCGCCACACTGGCGTCGTCGGCCACATCCACTTTCAGGGTGTGCACGCGCTCGCCCAGCGGGGCCATCTCGCGTACCAGGCGTTCTTCGTCCAGATCGACGGCCACCACTTGGGCGCCTGCTTCGACCAGGGCTTTGCAAGTCGCCAGGCCGAGGCCTGATCCCGCGCCGGTCACCAGCGCTACCGTGTTCTTGATGTCCATGTTGCTTGTCGCTTTGGGTAGGGCGCTCAACGCGCCAGGATGGTGATGCAGGCCACGGCTTCCTCGATGCCCTCGAGGCCCCCGCCGTTTTCTGCCAGGGCGATGCGCGCGCCTTCTACCTGCCGGGTACCGGCTTCCGCGCGCAGTTGAGTCACCAGCTCGTGCACCTGTGCCAGCCCCGTCGCGCCGACCGGATGCCCCTTGGACTCCAGGCCGCCAGAGGGGTTGATGGGAATGCGCCCACCGATGCGGGTGTCGCCCCGCTCGGCGATCACACCGCCCTGGCCGAACTCGCAGAAGCCCAGGTTTTCGGACTGGATGATTTCGCCCATGGCCGTGGCATCGTGGACTTCGGCCACGGAGATGTCGTCCGGCCCCACACCGGCCAGTTCGTACGCCCGGCGGGCCGCCAGCGCGGTGCAATGGCTGGCATGGTCGTCCTCGCTGCGGTCCGAGCCGCTTTGAACGAGGGCTGCCAGCACCCGGATCGCCCGGCGCGTGTCGATGCCCAGCCGCTGGAGCGCGGACCGGCTACACACGATGACCGCAGCGGCGCCATCCGACACCGGCGAGCACATCGGCAGCGTCAAAGGGTAGGTGATGGGCGGGGCGCCCAGCACGTCTTCGATGCTGTAGGCCACTTGGTACTGCGACAGCGGGTTGTGCACCGAATGCGCGTGGTTCTTGGCCGAGACGGCCGCCAGCTGGCGCTGCGTAGTGCCGAAGCTGCGCATGTGGGAACGGGCGAAGGCCGCGTACACATCCATGAACACGCTGTAGGGCTTGGGCGAAGTGGAGCCCTCCGGCACCACCACGTCGCGCCCGAGCAGCATCAGGTTTTCGCGAATCTCGCCTGCCCTCGACAGATCCCAGGCGCTGTCGAAGACCGAGAACATCTTCTGCTTGTCCGCGGTGAACATCTTCTCCGAACCGATGGCCAGAGCCACCTCGCCGGCACCGGAGCGGACGTGGTTGCACGCCAGCACGAACGCGGACGAGCCGCTGGCGCAGGCGTTTTCTACGTTGACCACCGGAATGCGGCCGATCCCCATGGCACGCAGGGCGATCTGCCCGCGGATCATGTGCTGACCATCCATGTGGCCCTGCGAGGTGTTGCCGAAGAAGGCTGCCTGCAAGTCCTCCCGCCGGATCCCGGCGTCCAGCAACGCCGCCTCAGTGGCCTCGCGCGTCAGCTGCTTGATGTCCTTGTTCAGATGCCGGCCAAACGGGGTCATCCCCACACCAACGACGTAGATGTCTTCCAACGCGCTTCTCCTGTACTGGATCGATGGTTGGCGCCGCATCAGCGCCAATCTACTATAAATAAAAGTGATTTACTATATAGTCAAATTCACGCAAGCCGCCTAGGGAAATCCCGAGGCTGATCAGGCCCTGGTGGCGCGGTCCGCCAGCGCGGCGAAGCGCAGCCCTCTGACGGTCTCGACATCGCCCGCCGGTGTCACGTGGTAGAGGCCACGCGCCACGTTGTGAGGGTGCCTGGCCGCCTCGGCCATGTTCAAGACCGGCGCGTAGCAGGCGTCTGTGCCTTCCAGCAACTGCGTCCAGTGCGCACTGGGCCGCGATGCAAAGAGCGCCGCCATGCGCGCCTTCAATGCAGGCCAAGCGGACCGGTCCATCTGCTCGGACAGCACCACGTCGCTCAGCCCGAGCCGCTCCAGCAGCAGTGCGTAGAACGGTGGCTCGATCGCTCCCACGGTGACGTAGCGACCATCGGCGCAGAGGTAGCGGTCGTAGAAGGGCGAGTCATGGAACACACTCGGCACGCCTGCATCGAAGCCGCCCGCGGCGCTGACGAGCTGTACCAGCGGCGACAGCATGGCCAGCACATCCACGATGGCGCCATCCACCACGCAGCCCTGCCCGCTCGTCCTGGCGGCCAGCAGGCCCGACACCATGCCCAGCGAGAAGCCCAGTGCGCCCGCCGCATCGCCGAGCACCGTGGGAGGCAATATGGGCGGGTGGCCGGGGCGCTCCGTCAGCGCCATCAGGCCCGTGAGCGCCACGTAGTTCATGTCGTGGCCGGCGGCCTGGGCCAGCGGTCCGTCCTGTCCCCAGCCGGTCATGCGCCCATATACCAGGCGCGGGTTCAAGCGCCCGCAGACGCCGGGCCCCAGGCCTAGGCGTTCCATGACACCCGGCCGGTTGCCCTCGATCAAGCCATCGCTGGCCGCGACGATCTCCAACGCGCGGTCCCTGTCGTTTTCCTGCTTCAGGTTCAGAACCACCCGACGCTTGCCACGCGACAGCAAGCCGTCCTCGCGCGGCGTCATGTCCTTCGGCAAAGCGCCAGGACCCGGACGAGCCACGACCGTGACATCCGCGCCCAGCTGCGCCAGAAACAGGCCGGCCAGCGGCCCCGGGCCGATGCCCTCGAACTCAACGATCCTGATCCCCTTCAGCGGAGATCCCTGCGATGCAATCGGTGGATTCATGTCGACCTTTCTGTTGATCATTTTTACTGTAAAGTAAATTGAACGACCATGCAGTAATGGAATCCCCTGAGAGCCAAACCGACCCTTGAATCGCAGAATCCGCCCATGAAGAACCAAGCCCAGGAAATGGAAACGATGCCGCCCGCCGCTGTTGCCGCGGAAGTCCGCCAAGGTGCGATGTGGATCCGCCTGAACCGGCCGGACGCGATGAACGCCCTTACGCCCGAAGTGCTCGGCGGCCTCGATCAGGCCTTGAACGACGCCGAGAAGAACCCAGACGTGCGCGCGGTGGTTCTCACCGGCACGGGCCGGGCTTTTTGCGCCGGGGCCGACCTCAAGTACGTTCGGTCGCAATCGGATCTGGATCTGGACGGCCCGCGCCGCTTCCTCGACACCGTGCTGGCCACGATGAACCGGCTGGACAGTTTCCCCAAGCCGGTGATCGCCGCACTCAACGGGCTGGCCCTGGCGGGCGGCCTCGAGCTGGTGCTCTGCTGCGACCTGGTGCTCGCCGTTCGCGGCGCCAAGATCGGCGATGCCCACGCCAACTACGGTTTGCTGCCTGGTGGAGGGGGGTCGGTGCGCCTGCCCCGCATCATCGGGGCCACACGCGCCAAGTACCTGCTGTTCACCGGCGACTTCCTCACTGCGGAAGAACTGATGGAGGCCGGCCTGGTTAACCAGGTGGTGGCCCCTGGTGAACTGGAAACGGCCACCCAGGCGCTCGTGGACAAGATTGCCGCCAAGAGCCCGCTGGGCCTGAGGCGCATGAAAGCGCTGGTCGACGACGGCCTGCAACAACCCATCGAGACCGCGCTGCGCCTAGAGCTGCTCGCCTCGGAGGTGCATGCGCACAGCGCCGATCTGCGCGAGGGCTTGCTGGCCTTCGAAGAGAAGCGCTCACCGCGGTTCACCGGCCAGTAAGGGAGCGCCGGGCCATGACGCATTCCCTCCCATCCGATCGTCTCGGCGCGCTGCGCGCGGCGCAGCAGCACGCCTTCGAGCGGGCGCCCGCCATCCGCGAGATCTACGAGCGCGCGCGCATGACGCCACAGGACATCCGCAGCGCGGCGGACCTGGCGCGCCTGCCCGTCACGAGCAAGGACGCGCTACTGGAGCGCCAACGCCGGGCGCCGCCCTTTGGCGGCTTCCTGACAGTCGATGAAGCGGCGATCCAGCGCATCTTCGTGTCACCCGGCCCCATCTACGAACCCCAGTTGGTGGACGACCAGGACGGCCACGGTTTCGCCCACTGCTTCCAGCGCGCAGGCCTCGGCCCGCAGGACCGAGTGCTGAACACCTGGTCGTACCACCTGGTGCCCGCCGGCGTGCTGCTCGATCAGGGCATCGCCGCCACAGGCGCCACCGTCGTCCCCTGCGGCCCAGGTGGCGCCGAGCAGCAGGCCCAGCTGATCCTGGAACTGGGCATCACCTGCATCTGTGCCTCCACCGCCTTCTTTCTCACACTGATCCGGACCCTGGAGAACATGGGACACGCGCTGCCGTGCGCCTGGAAGCTCAAGTCGGCGTTCCTCGGCGGGGAGATGGGCGACTGGATGGGCAAGCGACGCGCGCTCGAGAGCCGGTACGGCATCAAGATCTTCTCCGCATACGCCACCGGTGACTTCGGCCTCATCGGCTACGAAGAAGCGGACGAGGAAGGCTACACCGTGCAACCGGAAAGGTTGGTCCAGATCTGCGACCCGCAAACCGGCGTTCCCCTGCCCTTGGGTGAAACCGGTGAAATCGTGGTCACCACCATGAACCGTGGCTGGCCACTCGTGCGGTTTGGCACCGGCGACGTGGCCAGCGGACGCGCCGCCTCAGCGGATGGTTTCGTCAGCCACATCAACCTTCTGGAAGGCCGGGTCGGACAGGGTGTAAAGGCCCGGGAAATCTTCATCTATCCGCGCAACGTCGAGGAGGTGTTGGCGCAGGTTCCGCCTATCCAGCGAGCTCAAGTGGTGGTCACGAGCCAGCAGCATCGCGAAACGATCACCTTGCGTGGCGTCTTGAACCCAGGCGGAGAGGCGGCAATGGCCGAGAAGGCTCTTCACGAGATCTTCAAGCAACGCACCCGTTTGAAGCTGGACGCTATCGAATGGATATCAGCCGACGATCTGGCCGTTGATGCCCCCTTGCTGGTCGATCGGAAGCACTCCTAGTGCGGGGATACAAGGAGTAAGCGATGTCCGTTTACACCGCGCCTTTGCGCGACATGCTGTTCACGATGAAAGAAGTGGGAGGCCTGGAGGCGATCTGCGCCCAGCCCGGCCATGAGGAGACCACGCCTGAATTGGTCGAGGCAATTTTGCGGGAGGCTGCCAACTATGCCGCTGGCGTGCTGGATCCGCTGAATCGTCCGGGCGACGTGCAGGGCGCGCGCTGGAACGATGGCGAGGTCACGTCTGCCGATGGATTTCGCGAAGCCTGGTCCAGCTTCTGCGAGAACGGCTGGATCGGCATGCCGGCCTCCACCGAATGGGGCGGCCAAGGCCTGCCGACGCTGGTGTCCACCGCCGTGCTGGAGATGTGGAAGTCGTCCAACCTGGCCTTCAGCCTCTGCCAGATGCTCACGCTCGGTGCCGTGGAGGCGATCGCCCACCACGGCAGCGGCGCCCTCAAGCAGCGCTTTCTCGAGCCGATGATCGCAGGTCGCTGGACCGGTACCATGAATCTCACCGAACCGCAGGCCGGATCCGATCTGGCCGCGCTGCGCAGCCGCGCCGTACCCGAGGGGGATCACTACCGCATCAGCGGCAACAAGATCTTCATCACCTGGGGAGAGCACGACATGGCCGAGAACATCGTGCACCTGGTGCTCGCTCGCCTGCCCGATGCGCCGCCGGGCGTCAAAGGCATCTCGCTGTTCCTGTGCCCGAAATTCCTGGTCAACGGCGACGGCTCCCTGGGTGAACGCAATGACCTTTCCTGCACTTCGATCGAGCACAAGCTGGGCATCCATGGCAGCCCCACGGCGTCCATGAGCTTCGGCGAGCGCGGGGGCGCCATCGGCTATCTCGTCGGTGAGCCGCACCAGGGGCTGGCCTGCATGTTCACGATGATGAACCACGCGCGGTTGAATGTGGGGCTGGAGGGCGTGGGCGTTTCCGAGCGCGCCTACCAGCATGCTCGGGCCTATGCGCTCGAGCGCGTGCAGGGCAAGCCGGCGCTGGCCGTCAGCGGCACCATCGCCGGCCACCCCGACGTGCGGCGCATGCTGATGGACATGAAGGCGCGAACCGAGGCGATGCGCGCGCTGGCCTATTTCTGCGCCGGCCAGATGGACCGTGCCGCCGGTCACCCCGACACCCAGGAGCGCGCGCAGGCACAGGCCCTTGTCGGCCTGCTGACGCCAGTGGTCAAAGGCTGGTGCACTGACAGCGCGCAGGGCATCACCTCCGACGGCGTGCAGATCCATGGCGGCATGGGCTACGTCGAGGAAACCGGTGCTGCGCAGTACTTCCGCGACGCCCGCATCACGACGATCTATGAAGGCACCACGGGCATCCAGGCCAACGACCTGATTGGCCGCAAGCTGGCGCGCGAGGGTGGGCGCACGCTGAAGGCGTTACTGGCTCGTATCGACAGCGATGCGCGCCGGCTGATGGATGCGCGCGACCCGGAACTCGAGCCAATCGGGGATGCGCTGATGAAAACAGCTCATGCCCTGGAGGAAAGCGCTGATTGGCTGCTCGTCCACAGTGATGCGCAGTCGCAGGATTGTGCCGCAGGCGCAGTACCCTTCCTTCGACTGGCGGGCACCGTGATCGGGGGCTGGCTGTCGGCGCGCATGGCTGAGGCCGCGACGGCGCAACTGGCGGCGGGCGCTGGCGATGCGGGCTTCCTGAGTGCCAAGCGCATCACGGCCAGTCACTACGCGACGCACGTCCTAGTGGAGGCTTCCGCGCTGCGCGACATCGTGATCAATGGAGCGGCCAGCACGTTGGCATTGTCGGACGACCAGCTCTGAAAGATGAGCAGACGATGAACGATCAGAACGGCTACGACGTCCGAAGATCTGCAGACGGGTATGAACGCCTGCTTCTCGAAGACCATCACCGCAGCGGATATCGCTACGGCTGTAGTACTAATCGCGGTTCCAGGCGGCCATCAACATCGCGCCGACCTCGTCAGCACCAACATCTTTCTTTGCGAATGTGCGCCGCGCGGTAGTCCGGCCTGTCCGCGTGCCATCCTGAGTCACTTTCGGAGTGGCTGAGTCGATCAGAAGTCCACCCAGCAATACCCGGTAGAACTCCTGAAAGGCCTCCTCGATGGTCAGGTTGGCCTGGGCGAGGAAGGCCGGGCGGCGCAGCCTCAGCGCGGCGCCCAGGATGAGTTCGGACACCACCAACCCGTGGCAGGGCGCGAACACGCCCTGCTGCACTCCCTCGTCGATCAGTTGGGACAGCCTCATGGTGCGCGCCTGTTGGTAGCGGTCGAAGATGCTCCTGGCGGTCGCGGAGTATTCCAGATCCTTCAGGAACTGGACGCCGATCCGGCCGGCCGCCTGAACACCTACGTTGAGGTAGGCGGCGAGCGCCGCTGTCAGATCCTGCTCACGGCCGACCAGCGCTTCGCTCTGGCCCAGGATGCGGTTGAAGAAGTGCTCAGCCGCCGCGCAGAAGATCTCTTCCTTCGTCTGCGCAACGTCGTAGAGGCGCCGCCGCGAACAGTGCAGCCGTGCGGCGATCTCGCCCACCGTCAGGCCGTTGATGCCCTCCGCGAGCAGCAGATCGGTCAACGCATCCATGAAGTCGTCGTCGGTGAGATTCTTTCTCATAAGGGTTTTCACCAGTCAAATTCGGTACCAAATCATTTGACATGGTACCGATGAAGGGCATCTAATGGTACCAATTTATGCGAAATAGTACCCACTGAAAAGCATGCACAACGTCCTTCCCGCTGTTGCGGACAGCATGCGGATTGTGCGGTGCGCTTCGATTCAACGTACGTTTTGATGAATCAACCCGGAGGTATCGCAATGTCAGAACCCGTTCTCGTCGCCGGTGTCGGCATGACCCCTTTCAAGAAACCCGGAGACAACCTGCCGTATCCGGAAATGGCCGCGCAGGCGATCCGCCAGGCGCTGCAGGACGCCGGCCTCGCCTACTCCGACGTGCAGGACGTCTATGCGGGTTATGTCTATGGCGACTCGGCCAGCGGCCAGCGCGCTGTCTATGAAGTCGGCATGACCGGCGTGCCGGTGATCAACGTCAACAACAATTGCGCCTCCGGCTCCACTGCGCTGTACCTGGCGCGCAAGGCAGTGGCCAACGGCTCGGTCGACTGCGCCCTCGCGGTGGGCTTCGAGCAGATGCCTTCCGGTGCCCTGAAGAACTATTGGGATGACCGGCCCGACCCGCTTGATCGCTTCAACGGGGTCATGGACGAAGTGTTCGGCCATCCGGAGCTGCCCATGGCGATCCGCTACTTCGCCGCGGCGGGCCGCGAGCACATGGACCGGTACGGCACCTCGCTGGAAACCTTCGCCAAGATCCGCGCCAAGGCGAGCCGCCATGCCGCGCGCAATCCGCTGGCGCTGTTCCGCAAGGAGGTGACGGAGGAAGAAGTGATGGCTAGCTCGTCCCTGGTGCCCGGCACCATGACCCGCCTGATGGCCTGCCCGCCAACCTGCGGCGCCGCGGCGGCGGTATTTGTCAGCAAGAAGTTCGCGCAGAAGATGGGGCTGGGCACCAACGTCCAGGTGCTGGCGCAGTCGCTGGTGTCCGACCGTCCCGGCACGTTCGACGAGAAGTCGGGGATTTCCGTCGTGGGCTTCGACATGACGCGCGAGGCCGCCCACCAGGTCTACAAGGCGGCGGGCGTGGGGCCGCAGGACATCGACGTGTGCGAACTGCACGACTGCTTCGCGCAGAACGAGCTGCTCAGCTACGAGGGCTTGGGGTTCTGCCCCGTCGGAGAGGCCCAGGCCTTCGTCGAGGCCAACGGCAACACCTATGGCGGCGCGGTCGTCGTCAACCCCTCGGGCGGGTTGCTGTCCAAAGGCCATCCGCTGGGCGCGACCGGCCTGGCGCAGTGTTACGAGCTGACCCACCAGATCCGCGGTAGCGCCGAAGAACGCCAGGTTGAGGGTGCGCGATTCGCCCTGCAGCACAACGCGGGCCTGGGTGGCGTCACCGTGGTAACCCTGTACGGGCGCGCAGGCTGAGCGAGGCATCCGCTCGAACGTGCTGATGCCCGACCTGATGAATACGCCCATGGTTCGGCAACCTTCACTGGCCTTGGCGGACGGATATCAGGAGGCCTCGCTGGAAGAAACGCTGGCCAAGCGGGACCGGCAGCGTCCCATGGGCCGCATGGGAGAGGCATGGGACGTGGCCTACACGGCCCTGTGGCTGGCGAGTGACGAATCCAAGTACGTCACTTCCGCTGAAATCATGGTTGATGGCGGCATTTTCGCCGGCATCGGCTGACCTGGAATTCATGGTGACCAACGACAGGAGACAGATCATGGGTAGCGTTGCGAAATGGTTCAAGAAGAGCATGGTGGTCGCCGCGGCGGCGGCCATGGGGTTGGTGTCCAACGGGTACGCCCAGACCAAGCCGGAAAAGTTCAAGATCGGTGGCGTGCTGTCGCTGTCCGGCCCCTACGGGCTGCTGGGCGAGGACATGCGTCGAGGCGCGCAGGTCGCTGTCGAGGAGCGCGGTGGCAAGGTGCTGGGCGTCCCCATCGAAATCACCTGGGAGGACGATGAGACCAAGCCCCAGCCGGCCGTGCAGAAGGCCACCAAGCTGATCTCCGAGGGCTCGCACATGATCTTCGGCGCGCTCAGCTCCGCCTCCACGCTCGCCGTCATGAACCTGACCAAGCAGCGCAAGGTTCCCCACCTCGTCACCATTTCGGCGGACGACAAAATCACCGTGCCTGGCGGCTCCCGCTACACCTTCCGCACGTCGAACAACCTGGGCATGGAAAACCGCATGGCGCTGGTGTACATGCAGGACAAGAAGCTCAAGAAGATCTACGCCGTCACCGCCGATTACCAAGCCACCCGCGACGGCTATGAGTGGATCAAGAGCCAGGTCGGGTCCACCGGTGTACAGATCGTGGGCGAGGACTTTCCGCCCCTGGGCAACCGCGACTACTCGTCGATCGTGGACAAGATCGCCAAGTCCGACGCCGACGGCGTGCTGCTGATGCTGACGGGTTCGGACGTGGTCACCCTACTCAAACAGGCGGGCCAGGTGAACCTGGGCAAGAGCAAGGTGCTTTTCGGACCTGTGGTTGCCGATGAAACCATGGCAGCGGCCGCTGGGCCGGCCTCGCTGGGCGTCAATTCCGGCTTGCGCTATGACCACACCATCGACACCGCCGCCAACCGCAAGTTCGTCGAAGCCTACCGCAAGAAGTTCGGCGTCTCTCCCAGCATGACGGCCGGGGAAGCCTACGACGGCATGGCCTGGTGGCTGGACACGGTGGAAAAGACTGGCTCCTGGGACAAGGAAAAGTGGGTGGACGCCTTCGCCACCAGCGTCCGCGAGAACTCCGTGGAGGGCAAGAAGACCATGCGCGCCTGCGACCACCAGGCCTTGCAGCCGGGCTTCTGGGGCGAGGTGGTGCAGGGCACCCCGCCGGCCCCCCTCCTGACGATGAAAATCACCAAGGTCTTCCCCGAAGAGAAGCTGTTCGAGGCCTGCAAGAGCTGAGGGCTGTTGCGGGGCGCCGCCCCGGCCCCCCGCACTTGGTGAATCACTATGTCAACTATCGTGATTGGCTTGAGCCTGGGCATGCTGCTCTTCCTGTTGGCGGCGGGTCTGACGCTCATCTTCGGCATGCTGGGCGTGATCAACTTCGCCCACGGTGCCATCTACATGTTGGGCGCCTACGTCTCGTATGAAACGGGGCGGCGAACGGGCTCGTTTCTCATGGGGGTGCTGGCTGCCACGTTCTTCACCGCGCTGGCGGGCGCGGTGATCGAGAAGCTGACGCTGCGCCCGCTCTACGAGCGCCCGCACTTCTACCAGTTGATCCTGACCTTCGGTCTGATCCTGATCCTGAGCGACCTGGTGCGATTCGTCTGGGGTCCTGGCTACCAGGAAGTAGCGATTCCGCAGCTGTGGAACGGCACCGTGGACATGCTGGGCAGCACGATCCCGATGTACCGGCTGTTCGTGATCGGGTTCGGCGCACTTGTCTCGGCGGGCCTGTACCTGGTGCTGGAGAAAAGCACCTTCGGCATGCTCGTGCGGGCCGCCAGCAGCGACGCGGAAATGGTGCGCATCCTGGGCCTGCCGGTGGGCACGATCCGCATGGCGGTCTTCGCCACAGGTTGTGGCCTGTCGGGCTTGGCGGGCGCAATTGCTGCGCCGCTGTTCCCCATCGAATTGGGCATGGCGACCAACACCATCATCGACTGCTTCATCGTCGTGATCCTGGGCGGCCTCGGGAACATCCGGGGGGCGATTGCCGCGTCCATGCTGATCGGCATGGTGCGTGCGCTGGGCTATGTGTACCTGCCCGGCTGGGTGGACATCATGACCTTCGTGCTGCTGATTGGCACCCTTTTGACGCGGCCGCAGGGCCTGTTCTACCGGACGGCGAGGACGGCATGAAACTCACCAGATTCGACATCTGCTTTGGCCTGCTGCTGGCCGCGGCGGGCATCTTGCTGCCCTTCCTTCACCCAGGGGAGGCGCTGATCCAACTGGTCACCCTGGCGGCCATCTGGGCGATCTTCGCCGTCGGCTTTGACTTCGTCTTCGGCGCGCTGGGCATGGTGTCGTTCGGGCACGCCACCTTCCTCGGGGTGGGCGGCTATGCCGTGGCCCTGGCGACGCAGAAGTACGGGTTGCCCTTCTCCGCTGGCGTCGGCCTGGCCATCATCGTGGGGGCCGCGTTCGCCTTGCTGTTCAGCTTCTTTGCGCTGCGGGTGTCCGGCATTTTCTTCGCGCTGGTGACCCTGGCGTTGTCCCAGTTGATCTTCATCCTGGCGGACAGCAAGCTGCGCGGCTTCACCGGCGGGTCGGACGGCATCTCGGGCGTGGAGCGGCCGGGTTTCCTGGGCATCGACTTCTACGACCCCGTCCACTACTACTGGTTCGTGCTGGGCGTGTATGCCCTAGTCATGTTGGCGGTGATCTCGCTGCGCAGCTCGCCGTTCGGCCGCGTGATCGCGGCGATCCGCGGCAACGAGACCCGCGCCGACCAACTGGGCTTCAACGTCAATCGATACAAGCAGATCACCTTCGTGATCTCGGGTGGCCTGAGCGGCCTGGCGGGGGCTCTGCTGGCCTCGCTGCTGATGTACATGAACCCGCAGATGCTGCACTGGACGACCTCTGGGGACGTGATCATCATGACCCTGCTGGGCGGCTCCGGCTCGCTATGGGGCGCCACTGTCGGCGTGATCGCCTTCGAGGTGCTCAAGGAGTGGCTGAGCAGTTGGACCGAGTACTGGTACGGCGTGCTGGGCCTGGTGTTCATCCTCACGACCATATTCTTCCCGCGGGGCATCGTCGGCGAACTGGAGAAGGGCTTTGCGGTGTACCAGAAGAACCGGCGGAGAAGTCCCCGATGAGCCAGGCGGCACTGCGATGCGAGGGCGTGACCGTCAGCTACGGCGCCCTGAAGGCGGTCAACGACGTCAGCCATGAGTTCCAGGAGGGCCGCATCTACGGCCTGATCGGGCCCAACGGCGCGGGCAAGACGACGCTGCTGAATGTGCTCGCCGGGCGGCAGATGCGCCATTCCGGCAAGGTTTACTGCGGCGGCCGGGACATCAGCCAGCGCCCAGCCCACGAGCGGGCCCGCATGGGCATCGGGCGCAGCTTCCAGATCATCAAGATCTTCGGCGAGATGACGGTGGCGGAGAACCTGATGGTCGCGGCTCAGTCGCGCAGGCCGGGGTTCCAGCCCTTTTGGATGAGCCGCCACTTTGACCGGCAATTCCGCGAGCAACTGGATGCCATTTTGGAGCTGACGGGGCTGACGGCCCACCGCGACGACATCGCGGGTACGCTGCCCTACGGCCTGCAGCGCTCGCTGGAGCTGGGCGTGACCCTGCTGCCCGACCCCAAAATCCTGCTGCTGGACGAGCCACTGGCCGGCATCGGCCACCATGAGATCCAGGCCGCACTGGCCCTGATCCGTAAGGCCGCGCAGGGGAGGACGGTGCTGCTGATCGAGCACAACATGGACGTGGTGATGTCGCTTTCCCACGAAATTGTGGTCATGAGCAACGGCTCGGTCATTGCGTGCGGCTCTCCCGAGGCTATCCGCCGGAACGAATCGGTGCGCTCGATTTACCTCGGGGAGGACGCGCAGTGATCGAACTCGAAAAAGCCAGTATCAAGTACGGCCAGGCCCTGGCGCTGGAAGAAATCTCAGTGCGGATCGATTTTCATGAGATCGTCGCCATCGTCGGGCGCAACGGCGCGGGCAAGACCACCTTGCTGAAAGCCCTGATCGGCCTGATGCCGCTGGTGGCCGGCCGGCGCCTGCTGGGTGAGCAGGACATTTCGGGCCTGGGCGTGGAAGCCATCGCCAAGCTCGGCGTGGCGCTGGTGCCGGACACGCGCCGCATCTTCCCCAACCTTTCGGTGCTGGAGAACCTGAAGATGGGCGCGCTGGCCCACCAGCCGGGGCACTGGACCCTCGATCGGGTGCTGGACGTGTTCCCGCGGTTGCGGGAGCGGCTGAACTTTGGCGGTGACCAGCTTTCCGGCGGCGAGCAGCAGATGCTGTCGATCGGGCGCGCCCTGCTGGGCAACCCGCGCATGCTGCTGCTCGACGAACCCACCGAGGGGCTGGCGCCGGTCATCGTAGCCCAGCTGGTCCGGGTGTTCAGCGAGGTCCATCGCCAGGGCACCGGCATCGTGCTGGTGGAACAGAACCTCAAGGTGCCGATGAAGCTGGCCCACCGTCAGTACGTGCTGGACCACGGCCAGGTCGCCTGGTCCGGCACGGCCCAGGAGTTGGATGCGCAGCGCGCCCACGTCGAGGGTCTCATCACGACGGGCGCGGCGGCGTGACCGCTCCGTGTTCACAAAAATCTCAAGTCAAGGCATGCCCATGAACGTCCACACCGCCGCGCGCATCGTGCCCCTGCATGAAAACGACCCCCGCTCCCAAGACCCCGTGCTGGAAGAGTTGGTGGATTTCGTCGGCTATCGCCCGAATGCGCTGCTGACCATGGCGCGCAAGCCCGGCGTGGTGCCCGCGCTGCTCAAGCTGCTAGGCGTGACGCTGCGCGGCGACGGCCTGCTCACGGAGCCACTGCGCTTCCTGGTCGCCGCGGAAGCCGCGCGCGGCGCGCGTTGCCGCTATACGACGACACACCTCGTCCATGCCGCCCACCACCTGGGCATCGGTTGGGACAAGCTGGCCGCGCTGCCGTCCTACTTGGACGATCCCCGGTACACCGGGCAGGAGCGCAAGGCGCTGGCCATCGCCACCGCGGGCGGCACCCTGCCGGTGCGCGAACCAGCCCAGGCCATCGGGCAGGCCCGGCAGGTCTTCACCGAGGAGGAAGTCGTCGAGATCGTGTCCTGCGTGGCCATGGTCGGATGGTTCAACCGCTGGAACGGCCTGATGGGATCGGTGCTGGAGCCAGTTCCCTCGGAGGCGCTGGCCCACGTTCCCTGGCTCAAGAACCTGGAAGTCTGAGCCTGCCCCACATCGATATTCCAAGGAATGGAGAAAGAGACCCATGTACAGCCGTATCCACGAACCCCACGCATGCACGCTGACCGATGCCCTGCGCGAATGGGCCACCAGCCACCCTGGCGCGCCCTGGCTGGAGGACAGCCGGGGCAGCACCCTCACTGCGGAGCAGGCCTTCGCGAGCAGCCAGCGGTTTGCCGGCTTCCTACACCAACTGGGCGTGCAGCCTGAGGAGCGCGTCGGCGTCTTCATGTTCAACAGCTGCGCCATGGTGGCGACCACGTTCGGCATCGGCTACCTGCGGGCCACAGCGGTGATGCTCAACACCGAGCTGCGCTCCTCATTCCTTCGTCACCAGTTGAACGACTGCCAACTGGCCACCATAGTGGTGGACGCATCGCTGGTCGAACACATCGCCATCCTGGCGGAGGAACTGCCCCACCTGCGCACCCTGATCGTGGTGGGCGATGCGCCCGCCGCCGTGCCCGAGCACTTGCGCCAGGTGGCCTGGACGGACAGCAACGCCTGCGCGCCTTGGGAGGGCCCCGCGCCGAGGCCCGAGGACATCTTCTGCATCATGTACACCTCCGGCACCACCGGGCCGAGCAAGGGCGTGCTGATGCCGCACTGCCACTGCGCACTGCTTGGGCTGGGGTCGATACGCAGCCTGGAAATCACCGAAACCGACAAGTACTACATCTGCCTGCCCCTGTTCCATGCCAACGGCCTGTTCCTGCAACTGGGGGCCACGGTGCTGGCGGGCATCCCGGCCTTCCTGAAGCAGCGCTTCAGCGCCAGCACTTGGCTGGCCGACATCCGGGAATCCGGTGCCACGCTGACCAACCACCTCGGCACCACAGCCATGTTCGTCATCAATCAGCCGCCCACGGAGCAGGACCGCAACCACCGCTTGCGCGCCAGCCTGAGCGCACCCAACCCCGCCCAGCACGAAGCCGTGTTCCGCGAGCGCTTCGGCGTGAAGGACGTCCTGTCCGGGTTCGGCATGACCGAGGTCGGCATTCCCATCTGGGGACGCATCGGGCAGCCGGCGCCGAACGCGGCCGGCTGGGCGCACGAGGACCGATTCGAGATCTGCATCGCCGACCCAGAGACCGACGTACCCGTGCCGGTCGGGCAGGTGGGCGAAATCCTGGTGCGGCCCAAGGTGCCCTTCGGCTTCATGGCGGGCTACTTGAACGTCCCGGCGAAAACGGTCGAGGCATGGCGCAACCTCTGGTTTCACACGGGCGACGCCGGCACGCGGGACGCGCAGGGGCTCATTACCTTCGTGGACCGCATCAAGGACTGCATTCGCCGACGTGGCGAGAACATCTCGGCCACAGAAGTCGAGGCCGTGGTGGGCCAGTTGCCGGGTATCCACGAAGTGGCGGCCTACGCCGTTCCGGCGCAGGGCGCGGGCGGGGAGGATGAGGTGATGCTGGCCCTGGTGCCCCGCGAAGGCGCGGTGCTGGACATGGCGGACATCGTCCGCCAGGCCAGCGCTCAGCTGCCGCGCTTTGCCAAGCCGCGTTACTTGCGCCAGATGGACAGCTTGCCGAAGACGGCGACCGGAAAGATCCAGCGCGCCGTCCTGCGCCAGCAAGGCAGCGTTGACGCCTACGACGCCGAGGCGGCAACCGCCCGGTAAACACAGAAGCACACCATGTCGGAAAAATTGCGGGGCAAGGTGGCCGTGGTCACCGGATCGGGCCGGGGCATCGGCCGGGCGATGGCCCTCAAGCTCGCGAGCGAAGGCGCCCGGCTCGTCCTCAACGACCTCGACAACGAGCCCGCCATGGCCGTGCGCGAGGAAATCATCGCGCTGGGCGGCGAGGCGGTGGCCTGCTGCGGCAGCGTGGCGGACGCAGATTTCGCGGACCGGCTGATCGGCACGGCCACCAGCGCGTTCGGCGGGCTGGACATTCTTGTGAACAACGCAGGCTACACCTGGGACAACGTCATCCAGAAGATGACCGACGAGCAATGGCATGCGATGATCGACGTGCACCTGACCGCGCCGTTCCGCATTCTGCGGGCGGCGCAGCCGGTGATCCGGGCGCTGAGCCGGACCGACGCCGAGGCCGGCCGCCGCGTGGTGCGCAAGGTGGTCAACATCTCCTCGGTCGCGGGTGTCTTCGGCAACGTGGGGCAGGTCAACTACTCTGCCGCCAAGGCCGGCATCGTGGGCCTGACCATGACGCTGGCCAAGGAGTGGGGTCGCCTGAACACCACGGTCAACTGCGTGGCCTACGGCCTCATCGGGACCCGCATGACCGAGGCCACCACCGATGCCGGCGCCGCCATCCAGGTCGATGGACGCGCGATCAAGGTGGGCGTGAACCCGGACCTGATGGCCATGCTTGAGCGCAGCATCCCGCTGGGCCGGGCCGGCACGCCCGAGGAGGCCGCCGGCGCGGCCTACCTGTTCTGCATTCCTGAGTCTGACTACGTGAGCGGCCAGACCCTGCTGTGCACGGGCGGGCTCACCGGCATCTGACCTTGCACCATGACGAAGCCCGACACTGCTGCGCTGACCTACCCGTTCGAGCCGCCCGCGCCGCGCCACACGGTCGAACTCGCCCCCGGCGTGCGCTGGATCCGCCTGTCGATGCCATTCCGGCTCGACCACATCAACGTCTGGACCATCGACACGCGCGATGGCTGGGTGCTGGTGGACACCGGCCTGAACGATCCCGCCACCGTGGCCGACTGGTTGGCCCTCATGGCGCAGGGTCCGCTGGCGCGCCCCCTGCAGGGGGTGTACGCCACGCACATGCACCCCGACCACATCGGATTGGCCGGCTGGTTCACGCGCCGTGCAGGCATACCATTGCACATGAGCCGGCTGGAATACCTGAGTTGCCGCGTGATGCATGCCGACACGAATCGCGAGGCGCCGCCCGACGGCGTGCTGTTCCACCGCCGCGCCGGCTGGTCGGAAGCGGCCATCGAAGGCTACCGCAGCCGCTTTGGCAGCTTCGGCAAGCACATCCACGCGCTACCCGAGAGCTTCCGGCGCCTGCAGGATTGCGATCTGGTGCCATTGGGCCCGCACGACTGGCGGGTCATCACCACCGGCGGCCATTCGCCGGAGCATGCCTGCCTGTACTGCCACAACCTGAATTTGCTGATCGCGGGCGACCAAGTGCTGCCGCGAATCTCGTCGAACGTATCGGTGTTCGCCACCGAACCTCAGGCCAATCCGCTCAAGGAGTGGTACGAGTCGCTGGACAAGCTGGCGCGGGAGGTGCCCGCCGATGTGCTGGTGTTGCCCTCCCACAACGAGCCCTTCTACGGGCTGCACCAACGCCTGGACTCGCTCAGGGCCAGCCAGGACCAGGCGCTGGAGCGGCTGCGCCAATCGCTATGCAACGGGCCGCAACGGATCGTGGACGTGTTCCCCGCCCTCTTTCACCGCGCCATAGGGGCGCAGGATGGACAGCAACTGAGTCTCGCCACGGGCGAGGCCGTGGCTTGCATGAACTACCTCATCGCGGAAAGCGCCGTGGAATGCGCCGTGAGTGGAGACGGCGTCGCATGGTATGCACTGAAGTCGTGAAGGTCGCGCTACTCTCCAATCTCAGGCTAGCAATCATGATGTCAACGAGTGCGCGACTTCGATACTCCATGCGCCACATCGCTCCGGGCAGCATGGCGAGGATTTCGCACGGACGATAGGTCTGTTCGATTGGCTGAATCTGGGCAGCCACCGCGCGAGGCCGGTCGGCAGATGCGAAGGTTCCGATCAAGGGGTCCTTTTGATTTCAGTGCAAAAAGTGACGTATAACTCTCCAGTACTGACGCGGGGGGGTGGTCGGTAAGTCATTGATTGTTCGAACATTGCTGTTCACTTCGCCGCAGCGAATCGTTTTCGGCCCCCAAATCGTCGAGGAGCGCGGCCATGCAAGGCTTGCAAACGTCTTACCTGTGCCTGCGCGACATCGCGTGCGAACTCAGCGAGTTCGAGTTGCAGGCGTTTTTCAGCTGCAGTGCACCGAGCACTAGTTGCTGGCGCGATGGCGCAGCGGCAGCCTCAAGCTGGGCTTGGCACTGCAGATCGGCTTCGCGCTCATGAGCGGCCGGTCCTTGAACAGTGTGCGGGTCGTGCCCCCAAAATTGCTGCGCCACCTTGACCACGAACTGGGGCTGATGGTGCGCTCCGCGCTGATGATGCGCGCCCAGGTCTGACGCTCGGCGCCGCGGGCGATGCCATCGCCGATGCGCTGGTGCCAGTTGCCCAGCATCACGGCGTTCCCCAGGCGCAGTTGCTCGGGCAGCGCGGCGAACAGCGGCACCTCCACGCGGTAGGCGGGCGTGGCGGCATCGGCCGCCAGCGCGCTGGAGCGCAGGAACCAGTTCTCCCCCGCGCCGTTGGCGTCCGCCGCGTACAGGCGGTACTCGTAGGCGCCTGCGTCGACGTGATCACCCGCGAGCCGGAAGGCGTCTCGGGTGGTCTGGGCCGTGGTGGTGGCGCCGTTGATGGCGCTGATGACCTCGATGCCGTCGCCCGTGGTCAACGCGCCCAGGCCGCCGAGGTTGGTGACCTGCACGGTGGTGGTGCCGCTGGCGCTGGCACCGGCGCCATCGAGCACCAGCCGGTCGCTGACGCTGCTGCTGTCGCCCAAGGCGGTGCCGATCCTCAGCAGCGCGTTGTGGCCCACGTAGGCGCCGCTCACCGTCAGCCGGCTGCCCGGCGCGGCGCCCAGCAGCGCGACGGTGCCCGCGTTGTCCAGGCTGGCCACGGTCTGGTCCAGGCCCGCCGTGTCGAGCGTGGCGCCGGCCGCCACCGTGTGCGCGGAGGCCGCGCTGAAGGCGTTGGCCACGCCGGCGCGCAAGGTGCCGGCGGTGATGGTGGTGGCGCCCGCGTAGGTGCTGAGACCGGACATCGTCAGCGCCCCCAGGCCGAGCTTGTTGAAGCTGGCCGCGCCGGTGAAGGCGGTGCCGATGCCCACCGCATGGTTGTTCGTGTCGAGCCACACGCCCTCAGCGCCCCCGGCCAGTGTGGTGAAGCCGCGCAGAAAGTCCGACTCGTCCCAGGTCACCCGCAGGATGCCGCCGTTGAGGTCGAGCGTGGCGGCGCCGTCGCCCCGGATCACCACGTCGGTTTCAAGTACGCCGCGCGCGAGCGCATTGCCGTTGAGGTGCAGCGTGCCGGTGGAGCCGGCCTGAACGGCGATGCGGGCCAGTGACGTTCGCACCGTGCCGCTGTCTTCGATGGTCAGTTCGCCGGTGCCCTCGTAGCCGACGTTCAGTTGCGCGGAGAAATCGAAGCTCGACGCGCGCCCACTGACGGCGTCTTGCCCCGACACCGTGGCCGTGCCGTTGCCGCCCACCTGGTAACCGATGTAGGCGGTGTGGCCCGTGATCGCACCGCCGTCTTCAACGAACAAGTCACCAGGGTCCAGAAAACCCACATACAGGTTGTTGCCGAGTTCCCAGGTCGAGACGCGGCCATTGCCGTCGCTGCCCCTGACCGTGACCGTACCGCTGGAAACGCCCGGGCCCACGCCGGTGGTGCCGCCGATGGCGCCCTGGACACTGCGCACCAGGCCTCCGTTCTCGATGAGCAGCGAGCCCGCGCCGGCATTGCCCACGGTGAGGGTAACGGCATTGATCCAGGTCGAGCGGTTGCCATGGACGTCAACGCCCGAGACGGTGGCCGATGCCGTGCCGCCGCCCGAGGCGATGTTGCCGAACGCGTTGCTCACCAGGCCGCCATTCAGGATGGAGAGGGACGCCGTGCCGCCCGCGCCGACGGCCAGATCGCCCGGCATGGTCCAACTCGACACGCTGCCGCTGGCATCGCTGCCCGTGACGGTGACAGTGCCGTCGCCCCCGGTGTAGCCGAGCGCGCCGGTCGCGCTGCTCGCCGTGGCGCCGCCCTGGATGGTCAAGGTGCCCACGCCGCCGGTGTCGCCGACATAGATCTCGCCACCCGGCACGTCCCAGGTCGGCGTCGAGACAGGGGCCGGATTCACGTCACCGATGGCCGTGATCGATTGCGCCATGGGGCGCCCAGGGTCGCGCAGACCAGGGCCAGCACCGCCGTCGACAGGCGCGAGCGCCGGTGGCGCAAGGATCCATCGCGACGCTGCCCCCGCACCGGGTGGCACACGGCATCGTTTGTCTTCCTTGTCATGACAGCTCTTGCCTCCCTAAGGTCAGTCAGCGCGGACAGGTGCCAGCGCTACTGTAATGGAAGCAGCGCGTGTCAGCCTCAGTGGCGCCGCGCGCCGTCGCGATAGGCCTGCGGCGTGACGGCGTGCTGGCGCGCGAACGCGCGCTGCAGCGCGTCCACCGAACGGAAACCGCTGCGGCTGGCGATGCGGTCCTGCGTCCAGTGCGTCTGCACCAGCAACTGCGCCGGCGTGTGGCACAGCTCAGCCGCGAAGGCGCGAGCAAGGCGCCGGAGACGACATTGATGCCATTGGAGTCCAGAAACAGGTTACCGGCCTCGAGGGTGAAGGCACGAGGCGCAATGAAGTAGATCAGCGGCGCGCCGGGCGTTGGCGCGCGCGCCCACTGACAAGCGCCAACAAATCTCGCCGAGTCCGAATACCTGGGTGCTGCAAAGCTCGGTATCTGCAGCGTCACTTCTAGGCCACGATGATGCGGCTTGGCTTGAGGCAGCCGCACGGCAATGCGCCTCGATTCCCCCGATGAGGGCCCATCTCTGCCCCACTAGACAAGACCCTCATTTGCTCAACACCGATACCCAAACACTGCTCAAAGCACCAGTTTGCCGGTCGTCCTCGAGGGCTCAATCCTCGCCTCCATCCCCGCAGTGAATTGCAAGTGGTCGGCCTCCATGCCGTCCGAGAAGATGACCCCGTTGTCCGGCATGCGCGAGCGCACCCGCAGCGGCGCGCCCGCCAGCACCCGCCCGTGCACCAGCGTGGCCTGAGAGGTGCGCGTGGGGAACGGCTCGCGCACCGCGAACACCAGGGCCCGCTCCTCCCAGGGCATGGGCTGGTAGTCCTCGTCGTCGGTGCTGGCGCCCAGGCTGCGCGCGATCGCGAGCGACCCGGTGACGATGCTTTTGAGCCAGGCGGTGGAGCCCAGGCCGGTGGAGACGATCAACCCCGAGGAGGACTGGAACTCGGTGGTCGACCCGTGCGACAGCTCGTACAGCGCCGAGGTGTGGCTGCGCGGACCGACGAACAGGTCGTTCACCGCGCGCAGCACCTGGCCGTCGCTCAGTCGTGCCTCGGCCATGGTCACCGTGCGGGTGTCGCGCCGGTCCGCCGCCACGCCCGGCAGGATGGCGGCGAGATCGGCCGGCTGGAACGGCAGCAGCACGCCGTCCCAGCGCGAGGGCTCGGGGTTGAGCCCCACCAGCGGCTGGCCCTCGAGGTACTTCATGGTGTTGGCCACCAGGCCGTCCTGGCCCAGGGCCACCACGATGTCGCTCGGCGCGAAGACGAAGTTGGCCAGCAGCGAACGGTCGACGATCTGGTAGCGCCCCCAGGCCTGCAGGGCCTGCACCGTCACCCGCAGGCTGGCCGCGTAGGCCTCGTTCTCCTTGAGGTAGTCCGAGAAGTCGGCCCCCAGGTGCTCCACATAGAACCTCGCCTGCCCGAGCGTGTTGTGGCGCGCGATGAGGGTATCGAGCCGCGTGCGCCGCGTCACCAGCACCACCCGCCGATCGCTGGCGGCGGTGGTCACGCCGACCTCCGCGTGACCGCCGACGCCGCGGCCCCACCGCCCGCGCCCAACAGGGAGTTGAGCAACTCGGGCGACAGGTTGAGCTGCCCGATTCGCTCGGCCCGCTCGGCGATGCCGCCGAAGGCCTGGGCGATGAGCTGGCCCGGCTGCATGCCCACGGCCGCCAGCGCCTGCACCACCCGGGGGTCGGCCTTCTCCAGCGCGTCCATCACGGCGCGCACCTTGTGCGCCTGGGCCTCGGCCGCCTGGCGCGTGTTCTCGGCTTCGCTGGCCACGAAGGCCTTGCGCTGGTTCTCCAGCTCGATGTCGGCGCCCATCTGCTCGGCGCGCAACTCGTTCTGGCGCCGCATGGCCGCGGCCCGGGCCTCCATCTGTGTCTCCTGGATCTCGCGCTTCTTCACCTCCACCGCGATCTCGGTGTCCAGCTCGTTCTGGCGGATGGCCCGCTCGTTCTGCACGCCGGCCATGCGCCGCTGCGAGATGGCGTCGTCGGCCGCCTTGAGATTGGCCTCCCGCGCCTCGGCCTCCAGCGCGCGGGCGATGTCGGGCGTGGGCTTGATCGCCACCACCGCCACCCCCAGGATCTCCAGCCCCAGCGCCTGCACCTCGGGCTGGCGGCCCAGTTGCTCCTGAACGGCGCGCGCGACCTCGGCCGTGGCCTTGAGCGCGTTGCGCAGCGACAGGCCCTGGATCACCTGTTGCACGATGGCGCGCACCTGCATCACCACCCGGTCCTGCAGGCGCTCCGGGTCCTCCGAGGCGTAGGTGGTGCCGTCGGGCTCGAGCGAGAAGTCCATCAACTTGTAGATGCGGCCCGGGTCGCCCACCCGGTAGGTGAGCTCGCCCTGCACCGTCACGCCCTGGAAGTCGCTGGTCACCAGGTCCAGCATGAAGCCGGCGTCGCGGCTGGCGATCGGCACCGCGACCAGGGAAGTGGTGGGTGCGTAGTAGAAGAAGGACAGCCCGGCCCCTTCGCGCACGAGCTTGCCGCCGCGGAACTGCATGAGGTGGGTGGTGGGCTGCGACTTGATGAAGCGGATGCCAAGCATTTGGGGCTCCTTATTGAGTTGTACTGTACAACTCTTATGGGTTGTATAGTACAACTCAAACCGGAGATGTCAAGCATGGCCAGCCAACGATCCCCTTCTCGCGTTGCGGCACCCGACTTCGAGCGACCGCTGGTCACCGTCGACGTCGTGATCTTCACGGTGCTCGACGAGCAGTTGAAGGTGCTGCTGGTGCGCCGCCCGGAGGCAGCCACCGATCCATTCCCGGGCCGCCTGGCCCTGCCGGGCGGATTCGTCAACGTGGACCTGGACGCCAGCCTGGCCGACTGTGCGCTGCGCAAGCTGGGCGAGAAGACCGGGTTCAGCGCGCCCTACCTGGAACAACTGGGCAGTTGGGGCAGTGCGACGCGCGACCCCCGCGGGTGGTGCACCACCCATGTCTACTTCGCCCTGGTCCCACCGCCCGCCGACAGCGAGGAGATGGCGTCGGCGGCGTCGGAGTGGATCGAGGTCAACGCGGCCCTGCGCAAGCGCCTGGCCTTCGACCACGCGGAGATCCTGGCCGCGGCGGTGGAGCGCCTGCGCGGCAAGGTGGAGTACACCTCGCTGCCGGCCTTCCTGCTGGAGGAGCCCTTCACGCTGCCGCAGTTGCAGCGCACCTACGAGATCGTGCTCGGCCGCCCCATGGACAAGAGCGCGTTTCGCAAGCGCATGCTCGATGCGCAGTTCCTGCTCGAGGCGGGTTCGATCGCGGGCGACGCGGGGCGTGCGGCCATGGGCTATCGCATCCTCGACCGCGAGCGCGCCGCGGTCTTTCCGCGCACCTTCCGATCGGTCGAATCGCCTGCCAGCAAGGAGTGACTGCCATGCGCACCCAACTGCTCATCATCGATCCCCAGAACGACTTCTGCGACATCGAGGGCGCCGCCCTGCCGGTGGCCGGCGCCAACGAAGACCTCAAGCGCCTGGCCGGCCTCATTGACTCGAACGCAAGCCGCATCGGCGGCATCACGGTCACGCTGGACTCGCACGCCAGCGTGGCGGTCGAGCGCACCACCTTCTGGCTCGGCCCGGACGGACAGCCCGTGGCGCCGTTCAGCTTCATCACCGCGGACGATGTGCGAGCCGGCTCCTACCGGCCGCGCGACGCCCGCCTGACCGAACAGGTGATCGGCATGCTCGAGCAACTGGCCGCGGCCGGCAAGGCGGGCATGGTGGTCTGGCCGGTGCACTGCGTCACCGGCACCTGGGGCCACAACATCCAGGGCGATCTGGCGCGCAGCCTCGCGGCCTGGGAAATGGCGCACCAGCGCGCCGTCACCAAGGTGCTCAAGGGTGAATACCCACTGAGCGAGCACTTCGGTGTGTTCGAGGCCGACGCGCCCGTGGCCTCGGTGCCGGCCACGCAGTTCAACACCACGCTGGCCACCGCACTGGCCGACGGTGCCGAGGTGATCGCGATCGCGGGCCAGGCCTCGAGCCACTGCGTGGCGGCCAGCTACGACCAGTTCATGCGGTTCCTGGGCAGGAGGACGCCCGCGGCCACGCCCCGGGTGGTCCTGCTTCGCGACTGCATGAGCCCGGTGCCCGGATTCGAATCACTCGCCGACGACCTGTTCGACCGGGCGCGCGCGGCAGGCACCGAGGTGATGACGGTCGATGAATTCGCCCGCAGCCTCGTCTGAGGTGGGCAAAAGAACGGAGCGACAACAAGTGTCTCGCGCTCTAAGAATTTGCGGCATATCCGAAGTCGTGTACGGAGTATCCGATAGCGCAAATTCGTCGTCCGCTCGCGTTCGTCGGCCACTTCGAACTCGAAGCTTGCTTCGCGATGCAACGTGACGTAGCCTGACTTCGTGGGCGCTTTGTCCCACGACTCGGGGGTTGCTCTCCGAACGTCCTGCAACACCGCAGGACCTGCACCGCAACCGTTCCACCTTTTTGGAGGCGAACATGGTTGCAGATGC
This sequence comes from Hydrogenophaga borbori, assembly GCF_003417535.1. Classification (GTDB taxonomy): domain Bacteria; phylum Pseudomonadota; class Gammaproteobacteria; order Burkholderiales; family Burkholderiaceae_C; genus Hydrogenophaga; species Hydrogenophaga borbori. The sequence continues at coordinate 164,365 of NZ_QVLS01000005.1, read as the reverse complement.
CAAGGAGCGCACCGACGCTCGACCCACTTCTTCACTCATTGGCGGACGAGGCTTCCGCCACCCGTTGCTGCTCATCGCAACGGACACGAACAACGCACCTCGGCGATTCGGCGCGTTTCGACGCCTGATCAGACGAGCGCTCTCATCCCCTGTGGAGAGCCCCAGGCGTTCAGAACTTGCCATCAGGGTCCTCGAAGAGCTCGAGGCCCTTGAGCTCGATGATGACAGCGTTCGGAATTTTCGCAACGAGTGGCTGCACGAGATGGGCCGAAACACGCGAAACGCCTATCTGCTTGAGGCGTTCGCCATGGTCCAGTTGGCCATGAGTGATCTGGCGCTCGCTCATGGTGCATGGCAAGTGGCGCCGACGTCGCTGGGCAACTATGGGCTGCCCAGGCTTGTGCTCGCAGAGACGGCTTCGGCGAGTGCGCCGCCCAAACTTCTGGTTCCCGCATCGGTAGCTGAAACACTCCTCAAGTGCATCGACTTGGCGATGGAGGCTGAGCGGGACGCAAAGCTTTCGACTTGGTCCACGCGAGACTGTTTGGCGGTCATCCGTGCCATTGCGGTCCTATCGGTCAACGACACGCAGCACTTTCCGTTGCGCGCAGAAGCGGCTCGCAAGCAGTTCTTCGAGAGTGTGGGCATGGGGCTTTGGATTGCGTTGACCAAGCACCTGCGCCAACGACGGGATGCCATGGAATGTGCGACTTTATGGAATGGTCGACTGCAGCAGATCGTCGCGCTGAACGTCTTTGGAGGTGACCAAATCGCTGCAATGGCCTCCACAGCGCAAGGCGCGTTTTCGACCATCGATGGAAGCGCCGACGCCACGCAAACAGCGCATGTGCTTCGGGTGGTTCACGGACCGATCAATCCCGGCAACTGCAAGGAAGACAGGGAGGTCATCAAGCAGTACGAGCCATTGCTGGGTTACCTGCCAGTGGCGCACATGCCGCCACTACATCACGTCGAAGAGATCCTGATCGCCATGAGGGCCGAGTTCCCCTGGGCGGACGCGGCTATCGACGAACTGGGGGTCTTGCTGCAATCCCGTTGCTTGTTCGGCGTGCAACAACTGCAGCTACCTCCTGTGCTCGTGGTTGGGTTCCCGGGGTCCGGCAAGACACGATTTGTACGTCGCATCGCGGAACTACTCAAGCTGCCGTTCTTGCCGCTGGGAATTGGTGGCATGCATGACAGCAAACCGATTACCGGAACGCCGAGGGGTTGGGCCTCTGGCGAACCGTCGCCACTCTTGAATCTGATGTTGCGGCACCAGAGCGCGAGCGGCCTTGTGTTGCTCGATGAACTGGACAAAGTGACAAGTCGTACGAGCAATAGCGCGCCCATCACGTCTGTGCTTTTGGGTCTCCTCGAATCGGAGTCAGCCAAGCGCTGGCACGACACGTTCCTTCAGACGACCTGCGACATGACTCGGCTGAGTTTCTGGGCCACGGCGAACGGGCTTGGCAACATTCCGCGACCACTGCTTTCGAGGTTCATCATCGTGTACATGCCTGAGCCTCGGCGGGAGCACATGCCCGTTCTGGCGCGAGGTGTGGTGGAAGACATCAGAATTGAATGGGGTCTCCCAGCAGGCGTACTTCCTATACCACCAAGCTCGGTCTATTCGAATGCGAGGCTCAATGCCAGGGAGGTTCGGCGCATGGTTACGCGGTTTCTGTATGAGTGGGGACAGGAGCATCGGCGGCCAGAGAGGCTGCATTGAAGCGCCGACTTCGCCATCCTAGACCTAGTGCCCAACCGTGAACGGCATATTCAGAGGCGTCGAATGGCGGCTGAACGCACTGAGATGCTGTCTTCAGAGTAGAACGTACGCGGCAAAATGGAATTCACTTCGACGTACGCCTGCATGCTGCATGGCCTCCATACGCAACGGAAGCTGCCGCAACCACTCTTGCGGCCAGTGCTTGGCATCTCCTTCAATCCCAACCATGGTGGTACGACGTCCTCGATCAATCTGACAGTTCAGTATGGTGAGAAGAACTCGTTCGTTGTTCTCACCTTTGGTGAACGGTGAGAAGAACTCGTTCATTGTTCTCACCGCTGGTGAAAGGTGAGAAGAAGGAGTTCACCTATTGCCATGTCAACTTCTTGATCTCAACCAGCGACCTGGTCACATACTTTCCGAGCCGTCAAACACAGAAGTTCCGATCAAGGCGCGAGGTCCCACACATGAGAATGGCTCTTGAGCCGAACCATCTCGGATGTCCGTCGCCGGACCATCCGCCAGTTCGCGGCGGAGCCAGTAACCGGACCGGAAAGGTGTCTCAGCCACCTAGCAGCTTTGGCGAAATGCTGTACCGGCTGCGTACCACTAGACGTTTTAGCCAAGCGAGTATGGCTTCTCTGCTTGGTCTCTCCACGAGCTACTACAGTGAGCTCGAAAACTCAAAGCGATTGGCCACCCCAAGTCGCGTCACAAGCATTGCCTCGTACCTGGAATTAAGCGACGACGATCGGCAGATGCTGGTTAGCCTAGCCATTCAGGACATGTACTCCGGAAATCCCCTTCCTCCGAGAGTGAGCGCCTGCATTCTCACCCTTAGATCAAGATCCAACCAGCTACCGGATGATGTCCTGGATCGTGTGATGTCCCTTTTGCAGGAGGAAACCATGTGAAATCAAGCAGACAGATCCCGCTCTGGGGACCTGTCTACCTGAAGCCTCGGAGAAGTCCCCTCAGCACTGGCACGCCAAGGGTACTCAATCCAAGCACCGGGTCAAGGCAAGTTCGCCCCGTAGCGAAACTCTCTGGCAAGCCGCAACAACGACCGTGTCAGGCCCACGGGGTTCCGCCGGCTATCACCTCACTCTCGCTCACGAGTTCTTCGTTCGCGCAACTCATCACGCAGGAAAGGACGGTCCCAGTTCGCACTGGGTGCGTGATCGCACACGACCATCGTAGGAGGCTGAACATGTAGACAAAGAAAAACGGCGACCCGCTGTAACGGGTCGCCGCCGGTTCTCCGGGGATTCCGAAGAAGTCTTTGCAGGACTGCTTCAGTGTACGAGTCGTCAAGCGGTCTCGTCAATCCCCTTTCGTTTCTCCTTTTTCTCGGGGATTGCATGAGAACGACGAAACGCTTTACGCCCAAGGTGCTGGAACGCTTCGAACGCCAAGGCAGGGGATCAGGCACCTACGACCTCTATGTCCCTTGGCACCAAGTCGGGCGCGGTGATCCGGCTTCCGTTGGAAGAAGCCACCTCCATATCTGGAACGGCCGACAACGGCACTTGTTGAGCGATCAAGAACTCGTTGGCCTGTACTTCATCCGGATGCTGACCGATGTGACGGACTGCCTTGAGCAGTATCGGCTATCCATCGAACCATCCAATCATCCGCTGCTCGACTACGACCAAGGCAACCCACTTAGGCTATTTCCAGGGACGGTCGGACTTTGTCTGCAGCTGGGTGTCAAACACCCGAGAACCAGCGGCGATGGCGCCACAGCTCTGTGGCGCATGTCCACCGACTTCTTCGTGGTTAGGCGTGGAGGAGATGGGCGCTTCAACGCAACAGCGGTGGCCTGCAAGCAAGATGCCCGATTACCAAAACGCAAGATGAATCTACTTGAGGTCGAGAGGGCGTACTGGGAATGCAGAGGCATCGACTGGCTCCTCATCACTCCCGAGGTCTTTCACCCCGCCGTCGCGGACAACTTAAAAACTGTCGCATGTTGGACGCGCCACCGTGATACCACCGAGCAGGAGAGGACGTTCGCATCAAAGCTCGTCGAGCTCAATCAGTTCAGATCCATTACTGAGTTGATTCATCTCCTCACCAAGCATCTCGGCTCGGAGCCGCAAGCGCAGAAGGCTCTGTGGCAATCCGTCGTACACGGCCCTCTGTCCGTCGATCTCCGTCGACCTATCAAGTTTCATGTTCCCTTCCGCTTGATAGAACGCGAGGCCTTTCTGGCCTACAACCCTATCGAGATGCGGAGGACCTCGTGGAAATGATCGCCGACTCGACGTTCCGTGTGGTCAATCGCTCGCGAAGTCGAAGCAACATACTTCCAGGCATCTACCGGGTGATACTCGACGCCCCTGAGTTGGATGTGACATGCGCGGTCCTCCTCTACTCTGAGGCAAGTTCTCCGACGAAGTCCAAGGGAGGGAGAGCACGTGTAACGATAGAGCGCCTCCGGCGACCTCGAAAGAAGCCACCCGCGCGGCTGGTCGGCAATCTCCTGTGGCTCGACCGCACGCAACTCCAGGAGCTTCACTCGGCGAAGCTCCTTTTGCCAGTTTCTGTTGAGCGTCGTTTTGTACCGAATGGATCCGATCCATCGTCAAAGGGTCGCGGAGGAAATAGAGAGCTGGCAAGAATCGATCACGAGGACCGGATCGCCAAGATGGCGCTCTTTCTGGACTTGGTAAAACTCCAAGAGTGCATCATCGTTCACAAGAGCATTGCTCCACTTGTGAGTGAAACGATGCAAACCAAGCGGGTCAGTCGCGCCTACATCTACAAGCATTGGTCGTCTTTGTGCAGATGGGGCATGCACGAGTCGAGCCTGTACCCCTTGCGTCATCGCTGTGGCGCCCCAGGGGAAGCGAGGCCGTGCGACCCGCCCAAGAACGAGGCGCCCACTCGAGGCAAGGCGGGGCGGAAATCTACCGCACAAAGAATCGCACGCGCCACTGGAGTTCCCATTGCTTCGATTCAGCCTGGCATGAGCACGGACTGGCGCTTGCGGATTCTTGCTGCAGACAAACAGATCCCCAGGCCTAAGCCGCCGATGCCAGCGCGGATAAAGCTGATCTTGGGCTCATCCTTTGTTGCAACGGCCAAGGATGTTGATGGTGAAGTGAAGTACGAACTAGGCCCGCAGGGATCGTATCCGAACGCCCAGCAGATTCGACGCGTGCTCATGTGGGATTCGAGTCAGCTCGAGCGTCTAGCGGAGCAAACTACAAAACATCATTTCAACAGCCAGTTGAGAGGTCTGACTGCACGAAGCTGGAAGGGTGTACCCGGTCCGGCGCACACCTGGGCGATCGATTCAACGATAGGAGACATCTATCTTCGATCATCGGTGAAACGAGCCTGGATTATCGGTCGTCCCATTGTGTACATCATTGTCGACATCTGGTCGACGGCCATCATGGGCTTCTACATTTGCCTCACGGGTCCCAGCTGGTCGACCGCAAAGGTCGCCATCTTCAACGCGTGCATGTCGCATTCACTTTCCACACGAATTCCTCAGTTCGCGCTGGCAACGCAGTTGGTTCCAGCCCCAACTCTCTGCTACCGCCTCCTGTGTGACCGCGGCGAGTATCTCTCGGCCGGACACAAGCACACAGCACTCAAGCTCGACTACGACGTCGCCTACACACCTCCCTACCGCGGGGATCTGAAGGGTACGGTCGAGGTGCAGTTTCGCATCATCAAGGACGAGCAATTCTGGTTCATTCCAGGCGCAATGGACGCTCGTCGACATGAACTCGAGCTGCGCAAGGTCGATCCGCGAAAGTGCACCTTTACGTTGAAAGACTACGCGGACTACTTATCGATTGCGTTTGCGGATTACAACTTCACTGCAAACCGTAGCGATCGAATGACGGGCGAGATGAGAGCTGCCGGCGTGTTCCCATCTCCGGCAGGCCTTTGGCGCTGGGGTCACTCTGTCGGGGCTGCGTATCAGCGTCAAGTGTTTGAGCATGACCTCGTCGCTGAGCTGCTCCCCGCGGCTACGGCGCGTGTCAAATCAGATGGGGTTTGGCATGCTGGTTGCATGTACACCTCCAATCATATTCATGAGCTTGAATGGACCACCCGCGCGCGGAACTTCGGCGGCTGGAACGTACCCGTTCATCATCACCCTGGTGGCATGGAAACGATTTGGACGCCGTCGCCCAAGGACCACCAGATGTTTGAGATGACCTTGACCGGCGAGTCGAGGGCATCGCCTCACTACAGTATGGATGAGTGGGCAGACGTACTCGCAAAAGAGGTCATGGACAGGCCCGCTGAAGAACATGCACGGCTTGCGGCCTCCATTCAGTCACGAAGGCGCCTTCAAGAGATCCGGGACAATGCAAATCGCTTGACTCAAGAAGCGATCGACAAGTTCGACGGGCCGATGCCCACAATGACAGAGGCTCGCCACTTGGAGGAAGCTGCATCACTTGCGCATCCTATGGCGGAGTCTTGCCCTTTGGAAGTACCTCGGTATGAAGCGGAGATCGCCCACGACGCGATGATGTCCACACTGCTCGAACGCGCAAACCGAGACAGGTAGATGAAGGCAGAGGACCCTTCAAACCCATACGCGGGCAACCTCCTCACGGAGTGTTTGCCAGGCATTCAATCGTCGGACGCCACTCTCAGTTCCCTGCTCTATCTGCCACCGGAACCCACAGATCTGGGCTCGACTCCGAAGCATGTTCGTCTGCATGACTTGATGTCTGTTCGTGATTTGCATGTCCCGACGTTGGTCGAGCGACGCCTGTTTCATTCAATCGATCTGATGGTACGCCAGGGATACAGCTACAGAGACCCCAGACAAGCGTCTACCTGGGCCTCAGTTAGTGGAGATGCGACTCGCGCCGGCATTCGAATTCCACAAGCAACCGCGGCAGCAGTAGAGGGGCTGTCTGGTGTCGGCAAAACACAGGCCTGCCTTCGATGCCTACATGCCTTTGGCCCTCAGGTCATTCGTCATGAACGATTCCCAAAGGTCATCGGGGGGTTGACCCAAGTCCTGTGGCTGTCCGTAGAGGCTCCACCCTCTGGGCGCTCATCGGACCTTGCGCGTGCGCTGATGCTTGCGTGGGACGAGGCCACTGGCGGTCGGCGATTCGACAACTGGCTGGCGAAGGAACGAATTCCAGATGGAATGCGAGCTTTGGACGAATGGCGGCAAGTCGCCGTGTCTGGCTTCCTTGGGATTCTTCATCTCGATGAAATTCAGAATCTCTTCAAGATCTCGTCCCTGAAGCAACGAGTCAACCGCGCTGGCACCGCAGAACGGCCGGAAATCAGCATCGTAGAAGATCGCGTCGTGCGCTGGTTCCTCAATCTCGTCAACACAGGCCAGATACCAGTGCTTGTGTCCGGTACGCCGGATGGAATCGGTGCTCTGACCTCGCGCTTGAGTACCTTGCAGCGACTGAATACTGCCGGTTACCATCGGTTCGAACAGTTCTCCGATCACACTGCGCCAAGATTTAGGTCCCAGTTTCTGGACGTGCTTGCGCGGTATCAGTATGTTCAGAAGAAGCTCCCGATCGACGACAACCTTGCCAAGCTGATCATTGATCTGACCGCAGGCATTCAACGAGTCATCATCGCACTGTGGATCGCTGCTCACCGCGTTGCCTTCGAACGCGCGGATGACAGCTTGCGGCTCGAAGACTTCATCACGGCAGCTCAAACCTGGCTCGAGCCGCTCGCACCAGCCGTCGCGGCGATTCGGGAAGGAAGCCCATCCAAGATGGCCATGTATGAAGACCTCGTGCTGCGCGACACGCCATTCTGGTCGGAGTTTTGGAGTCGGTTCTCGTGAGTCTCACTTGTCTTGGGAAGGCGCTACCACTGTTGCAGTCCCCCCAGTGCCCCGTCCATTGCTTTCCGGTTTACCTATCAGCAACTATGCGAATCTGAGTCAATGACTTTTCGTGCACTCTCTTGTTGAGAGAACCATCCCTGAAATCGCTTCTTCACTCGTCTCGTACAAGGCCGCGAATACAAGGGCGGCCGACAGCGTAGAGAACATCGCACTCCCTGAGACGTCATCGCTGAACACATGTCTCGTGAGTCCTTCTTGACTCAAGGCATCGAGCCATCGCCGGTCATAGCAGGCCTGGACTTCTTCTAGTTTTAGCAGGTGACGGACAAGGGTGCAGGCTTCAGTATTGATCCCAAGATCTTCGGCTCGATACTTGGCTGCAGAAAAGACGGCATCGAGGGGGAGGACAACAACGCCGCCTAGCAGGTGCGAACAGATATCGAAGAACCGGTACGTCGCGCAATCCGTCGCATCCTTCTCGAACATCAAGTCACTCTCAACCTTGGCCTGCGGCAGCATCTGGGCCGGCGAGGCGTAGAACGCCTCCGCCTGGCTTATGCCAACGCGAGACAGTGTGGCGCCATGTTTGTCACATCTCCATTGCCCAGGCAGTTGGTGTTCTCGACGCCAGTAGGCATAGCCGTGAAAGCCAAGATCCTCGCGCACGCATTCTTGGCAAAGATAAGCTTGCGGTCTTGGCACTCGCAACGTGCCCCCGCTGATCATGGAAGCACGGTACTTTCCTTGCCCCAGCATCCCTCCGGAGACGTCTTTTGTCACTGCACGACGAAGAGGAAACATTGTGTGATGCCGAACATATGACTCAAGGTCCATTGCTGCGATCTTCGCCAAGAGTTCGACGCGAGGTACGTCACAGAAGTTGACCGATTGCCCTGTGAATAGGCGTAACGCTTGACGTCCATCCGCGACGTTCCGACTCAATCCGTTCCACCGGAGGACGGCCCCCCAATAGCCGATGGCAAGCTCGCCAGGCTTGGGGGCAGGTACGACGAGCAATCTGGGGGCCCTTCTAGCCTACAACCGACTGATCGGCGTAGGTCGCAATGCAGAGAGGGACCGAATGACGGTTGACAATGCCTTTGCGTGCCCGGCCGATCCGTCCCACGCAGAACGCAACGCGTCGACAAGCTCTTCGTTGCCCCTCACCGCATCGGCCGTCACGCCGACTTCGAAGCGCTCGACGTAGAGGCACACATCTTCAAGCAAGCGAGATCTACGCAGCCCTCGCCCGTTCAAGATCCGGCTTACCTGCGACTGACTGGCACCAACGGCAGACGCAATTTGCGCCTGGGAAATGCCGCGCTGTCTGCACGCCTCCCTAGCGTTGAGCAACCTGGCGAGCGACGCTGTTTCGAGCATGCATAAAGCATAATCTAGCGCATATTTGCATGTCAACCATCATGCACAAAGACAGGAAAGCGGCCGGGCTGCGCAATCAGAGTAGCTCGCTCGGGGAAGTGGAAGTTGCGCGTCTTGTAAGGACGGTCTCGAGCGCTCGCTGCGTCAAGGGCAGCCGTTGTAGTTGACCTAGTTTCGCCTTCAGCTCTGGAAGGACCTGGTACAACTGCCAGAGTCGCAACGTTGTTGCCCCGTTCTTCGACAGCGACAGCGCAGTCTGAAAGACACGTGCACTGAGCTCCAAATCACGGACATCCCAACGAACCGCTGGGCTCGCCCTGCGGGCACTTTCTTTCGGAGCAGGCGGAAGGTTGGCCCGAAGCCAGGCGGTGTCGTTGCGATACAGCCACGCATAAGCGGCTGGCTCCAGTTTTCTCATCCACTTCAAGCCCTGATGTTCGCCACTTGCCAGAAGGGATAGCCACGTCGAACGTGCGCGCTCTCGGGATCTCGCTTTCCTAGCAGCGACCCATTGGGCGTGCAGCCCCACCTCGGTCATGAGGATGCGAGTGATGGTCCCACTCGAAATGCTATACCGCTGAGCGAGTTCATTTCTGTCGTCGCCAAATTGAAGCGCCTGCAAGATTGAAAGCAGGCTTTCCGCCGTCAGCTTCTTCGACCTACGCTTCGTGGAAATCCCAGAAGATGCTGCCCATGCCATGGCGGTCTTGACGTCCACTCCGTACTCACGCGCTGCTGATGTGGCAGACGCCCCTTCGCTCATGAACGCCACCAGTCGAACGCGCACGTCCTCCTTATCAGTTGCCCCCTGACTGAGTTCCTTGTTCACCTCCGGCCAACAGTCCCTTTCGCTGGGATGCGCGAGTTCCGCTCGAAGATCATCCACGTCGTCAAACAGCCAGCTCGCGACGACCATCCATCGAAGCGGATGCGTTCCACTTCTCATCGGCCGCAGAAGTCGACCCAATTGTGATTTCGCCTCTTCAACGGAGCTCGGCAGAGCTGCTAGTTCCGGAATACGTCGAAGTGGTCGTACATGCTGAAGGAAGGAGCTTGCGGCATCTTCGAGCCGCAGCCTGCCCGATGTAAGAAGCCAGCCATTGGCCAGCATGCGGGATCTCACCGCGGCCTGGAAGCGATGCCGGCTCAACCAGCCATCCTCCGTTATGGACTCCACCAGATCGACGGTCATGGTTGCGAGCTTGAGTGCACTTGCTTGCATCCAGTCCGTTCTCAAAGCCTCAAGACTGTGTTGATCTTCCTCAGCAGGAAGATGCCACTGGAAACGAGCCACCCCGGTCGCTTTCAGCGCCGACTCCTGCACAGGAATCTTGTGCTCCGGGCACATCCAGACCCCGGGGTATTGAAGATGGCCTCGCCAATAGACCCAACCACACTCCACGAGATCACGATGCCTGCACTGAGGGCAAGACTTGAGCGGGTGATGCGCACGAAACCGACTCGTCAGAAGCCCCAATCGATACTTCAGATGTGCCACGGAGGCGCTTCGCATCATGACAACTGCATCCTGCACTTCACCCGCGCCTCGAAACGGAGCGTAGAACTTCAGCACAGTACGCTGTCTGGCAATCTCGTTCGCCGAACCAAGAAGCCCTTGCGTTCGATCCGCGAACACATCCAACGCGCAGGGAAAGTCATGTTGCGTCCCTCGCCTCGGTGAACCGAAAAGAATCTCCGTAGACTGGGATGAGTTCGAAAATCCCCAGAGGCGATGATGCCGACTGCAGAGGCTGAACAGGGTCTCGCCCGTCAACCAAGGAAGAACCGCAGAATTGAATGGCAGAAGCTCCATGGCCATAGCAGCTCAGGTCGACGATCCGTCGCCAGGGAGGGGCATGGGAGCAAGAGCCATGCGCGCGCCCTATGTTCCTATGGATCTCATCCCATATCAAGGAGGTCGCAGCGCGAGTTGTTGAGCATCGGCCGCTCGAGACTGGGTGCAGCCACCTGCGCTTCGAGGCCGAAAGGCCGTAGTTGACCAAAACGGGTCGTCAGTAACACCAAACAGACCGCTGAAAAATTGGTCACAACGCCGCGAAACAACCCCTGATTTCGTGCTCGAACGAACGGAGAAACCTCTCGCGATTCGTCCGAGCAGTGCACTGCCGTGCAGTGTTTCAAAACGTTAGACTGGTGGTGAACGGCGCATCAAGTCGCCGCTGCAAGGGAATTCCATCAAATCAAGCGATCAGGGGGATGACTTGATCTCATTTTTGCATACGGCCGACTGGCAGATCGGTCGAGTGTTCGCGCAGTTTGAGACCGACGACGCGGCCGCTCTATTTGAGGCACGATTCGCTGCCGTGGAGCGCCTGGCCAGTATCGCGGCCGATAGAGGCGTGGACGCAGTGCTGGTCGCTGGCGACGTGTTTGACGCCCAGACGGTGGCCGAGAAGACTATTCGGCGGCTGTTCAACGCCATGCAAGGCTTTACCGGGACCTGGGTCCTGATCCCGGGTAATCACGATGCTGCGCTGGCGGAGTCGGTGTGGAACCGGGCACATCGCTTGGGGGCAATCCCCGACAACGTCATCGTGTGCCTAGAGCCAAGGCCCTTTGTGGTGGCAGGCAAGTTCACATTGCTGCCGGCACCGCTGACCCAGCGCCATACCTATGCCGACCTCACCGAATGGTTCGCGACGCACGTTCCATCGGACGACCTGCCGCGAGTCGGTCTGGCGCACGGCAGTGTGCAGGGCATCCTACCCGCAGACGTGGACTCGACCAATCCGATCGCGGCGGGCCGGGCGCAGAGCGCGGGACTGGCTTACCTGGGGCTAGGAGACTGGCACGGCACCAAGCAGGTGGATAGCAAGACCTGGTACGCCGGCACGCCGGAATCGGACCGCTTTAAAGCCAACGAGTCGGGTCAGGCACTGCTCGTGGCCATAGAGTCGACGTCACTCGAGCCTATTGTCACAGCGGTACCCACCGGAAAATTCAACTGGCGTCAGCTCGAGCAGCATATGGCCGTCGATTCAGACGTCGACGAAGTGGTGCAAGCGTTAGACGGAGTGAGTGGCAATGATGTCCTTCACTTGCGCCTGTCCGGCACCTGCAATCTGGCGGGACACCGCAAGCTGACGGCCGCGCTCGGGGCGGCGCGCGCCAAGGCGCGGGCCATCCTGTGGAACGCTGAGGCGCTCAGGCTCGAGCCAACCGAGGAAGATATTCAAACGCTGCGTGCCGACGGCTTTGTGGGCGAGGCCCTGCAGGAGCTGCGCGAGCAGCAAGCCAGCGCAGAGCCCGAACTGGCGCGTGACGCGCTGCTAGCGCTGGCGCGGATCCTGGACGACCAAGCACCAGCGAAAGGAGCCTGCGCATGAAGCTCAAGCGGGTGCGAATCGAGAATTTCAAGCGCTTTCGGGCCCCGCTGGAGTTGTGCGACTTCGCTGACGGACTGAACCTGTTCGTCGCCCCGAACGAGTCGGGGAAGTCCACCGTAGCCGAAGCCATCCGGGCCGCGTTTTTCGAGCGGCACAAGTCGAGCGCGATCAGTGGCTTGCGTCCGTGGAGCGACAGCTCCGCCACGCCGTCTGTGGAGATCGCTTTCGCACTCGGCGGGAAACCCGCTCGGCTGAGCAAGGCGTTTCTGGGCAAGAAGCGATGCCAGCTCATCATCGATGGCAAGACGCTGGAAGGAGCAGAGGCCGAGGATCACCTGGGAGAGCTGCTGGGCTTCAGCTTCGCCGGAAAGGGCGCCAGCTCGCCCGAGCACATGGGTATCCCCGGGTTGCTCTGGATTAAGCAGGGCACGTCGCATGAAATTGCCAAGGTCGTCGGGTTCGCAAGCGATCATCTGCGCAACGCGATGGGGGACTCCCTTGGCGAACTCGCGGCCACAAGCGGCGATGAGGTCATCAAGGCGGTTGAGACCGAGCGCAATCAGCTGCTGACGCCGTCCACCGAGGCACCGCGCGGTGCATACGGGGAAGCGATCAAGCGCCGCACAGCGCTGCTCGAAGAGCTGCAGTTATTGCGCGTGGAGATTAACGCGTACCGAATCGCCGTGGACCGGCTGGCGGCATTGCGTCTTGATCATGGGCAAGACGGCGAGGCTCGGCCCTGGCTGACCCTGCGCGCGCAACTTGAGCAAGCGCAGGTCAAGCTGGCCGACGCGTTGGGGCTTGCCCAGCGGAGGACCGCGCAAGAGTTGCTGCTCAAGCAGGCTTCGGCGCAGGTTGACGCCCAGCGCCAACAACTGCAGCTCATGGCACGCGACGACGACGCGGTGAAGCTGCGCGAGGAGAAGCTGGAGGCGGCGCAGGACAAGCTGGCGCAGGCCAACGGTCAGCTCCAGGCCTGGGAGCCGCGCCATGCGCAGGCTGAACACGCGAGCATGAGGGCGCGCGACCGACTGGCAGCGGCGCGCCAAGTGGCGACCTGGCAGGCCCAGGAGAAGGCGGTGACCGAGCTCGCGGCCCAAGTACAAGCCCTGAGCCGGAGTCACCGCCAAGCGCAGCTCAAGCAGGAAGAGCTAACAAGCTTGCAGGCCGAGACGCTGTCGCTCGCCATGCCCGGCGCGGAGCTCAAGCGCCTGCGCGAAGTCACGGAGAGCCTGCGCACCGCGCAGGCTCGGTTGGATGCGGTATCAACCGCGCTGGAGTTCCGCCTCCAGCCCAGCGCGAAGGTGCAGGTCGCCGGTGTCCAGGTGAATGCCACCGACCGCCTCACCGTGGTGGAGCGCACGGGCATCGACATTGAGGGGGTGGGGCGCATCACGGTGCTGCCGGGCGGTGAGGGCCTTCAAAGCCTGATTGCGGATCGTGATCAACAGCGCAAAGTCCTGGCGGAGCTGCTCCAGCGCCTGGGTGTGGCGAACTTGGCGGCTGCGGAAGAGCGTGAGCGCCAGCACGTGCAGCGCGCGGCGGAGGCCAAGGCGGCGAAATCCGTCTTGGAGGCCCACGCTCCGAAGGGGGTGGCCGCCTTGGCGGTGGACATAGCGGCGCTGTCGACCAAGCTGACGGAGGCGAAGCAAGCACTGCAGAACTTGACGGAACCTGTCGGGGCTGAAACTGCCGGCGTATCCGTGTCGCAAGCGGAATCGGATGAATCCACGGCGAAGGTCATACTGGAAGATGCGACGTCCCAGCTGAACGACTCCAAGCTCGCGGTGAGCGAAGCGATGGCCCTGCTCAGCGTCGCGAGCGAAGAGCTGGCAGCGGCCCAGGCGACACTGGCCGACCCACTTCGCGCCAAAAGGAAAGCGGACGCCAGCCATGCCCTGACCGATGCCCTTGCGAACGAGACCACGGCGCGGGCAGGTGTGGAAGCACTCGCCGAGCAACTGCGCACGCTCAACGTTGCACTTCTGCAGCAGGACGTCGAGCGGTTTGAGCGGAGCGCCAAGCAGCTTGAGAGCGCGTACGCCCAACGCGGGAGCGACATCATCCGGTTGGAGGCGGACCTGGAGGCCAAGGGCGCCTTGGGGCTGGAAGAGGCCGCCGCGGACAAACAGCGCGAGCTCGACCACATGGAGAGACGGTGCACCGAGCTCGAACGCCGGGCCAAGGCGCTGAGCCATCTTCTCAAGCTGCTCACAGAGAAGCGCGCCGCGCTGGCACGACGCCTGCGCGCGCCACTTCAGCGACACCTGAACCACTACCTACAGATCCTGTTCCCGGGCGCGGGCATCGAGGTGAGTGATGACCTATCACCGGGACGCATCACCCGAGTCGGCACCAACGGCGCGGAGACCGGTGATTTCGAGGAACTCAGCGTCGGGGCACGGGAGCAGATGGGTGTCGTCGCGCGGCTGGCCTACGCGGACCTTCTGCAAGAGGCTGGCAAGCCCACGTTGCTCATCCTAGACGACGCCCTGGTTCACACCGACAAAGATCGACTGGGCCAGATGAAGCGGGTGCTCTACGACGCCGCTCAAAGACATCAGATCCTGGTGTTTAGCTGCCACCCGCACGCCTGGCAGGACCTTGGCGTTGCCGCACGCGAGCTATCTCATGCGCCTGGCTACGGCGGCGGCGAACCCTCTACGCCGTGAGGCCGACCGCCGTTGAGCATCACCCGAGGATAGACAGTGAAAGACCGCAGCGCGATCGCGACGATCAAAGGCTACTTCTACCAGTTCGACCAGACGATCGTGAGTCTGCTCGAGGCGTCCCCTCATGGCAGCGTGACGGTCGAAGGCGTGGAGGACATAGACCTGGATGATCCGGGTGAGAGCGCCTTCGTGCAGTGCAAGTACTACGAAGGCACGGAGTACAACCACTCGGTGATTAAGGACGCGGTCGTGCACATGCTGCGGCATTTCCATGCCGCGGGCTGCTCCAGAGACCAAATGTTCCGGTACCGGCTTCACGGCTATTACCAAAGCGGGCAGCACAAGCTCACGCTTCCCCTGACGGGCGACTTCGTGAAGGAACACTTTCTTACCTTCACGAAGGAAAAGAAGGTCCACAAAGTGCACGAAGAACTGGTGCTCACCGACGAACAGCTGGCCGACTTTCTCGCGCTGCTGGACATCAACGTGAGCGCGCCGTCCTATGACGCTCAGAAGGAGACGTTGATCAAACTGATGGTGCGCGAGATCTCCGGGTGCAACAGCGATGATGCGCGGATCTTCTTCTATCCGATGGCGATCAACGTCGTTCAGGGACTCGCAATCGAAGCGGACGTGGCGCAGCGAAAGGTAACCAAGGCGCAGTTCTTGAAGGCAATCAACCGCAAGGAGGTGGTCTTCAACGCCTGGCTGAGGGATTACATGGGGCGCGAGTACTTCGCGAGGATGGTCCGTCGAAAGTACTTCTCTCATCGCACGACTAAGCTGCCCCAGGCTTCGAGATTCTTCGTGATCGAGATGGGCGAAGAGTTCGAAGTGGCCAAGGCCAGTCGCATGCTCGCCGGGCTTGGGCGGAAGTTCTCGCACACGGAGCATATGCGGACGCCTGCTACCGATCGGTTTTGCCCCTACGTGCTGCTGCGAGGCCTGACGCCCGAACAGTTGGTTGAGCTCAAGGAGAGCCTTTGGAGGCAGGGCGTGGCCTTCATTGACGGCTATCCCTTCCACGGTTCGGCTTTCTCACCCGAGATGCTGGCGGAGCGCCCCACCAAAGAAAGACTCTGGACGCTCAAATTCGTCCCCGATGAGCACGAGCTAGCGCCGACCATGGCTGCCTGCAAAGGCTCGCTCGTCGAGGTCTACGACTTTCACCAAGGCTCGCCGTTGGACTCAGCCCTCCTGCCCAAGGGCACAGGGCTCCATTCGATCAAGAGTGACAGTGCCTATCTGCTTCAGGAGGTCATGCAGGCATGAACGATTCCAATGACATCAAGGCCGAAGTGATTGCTGTCTTCCCGGACAAGGTGAAGATCTCGGTTGGCAACATCTCGGCATTCGCAAACGATAAGAGCCTCAAGGTGGGCTCATATCTGCGCATCACCGATATCGAAGAATGCGCGCTCATCGCGATCATCGAGAACTTCTGCATCGAAGTAACTGCCAGCGGCGAGCGTCGTCACCTCATCGAGGCCTTGCCGCTGGGAATCATCGCTGACGGCAAGTTCATTCGTGGCGGCGATACGCTGACCATCCCTCCCACTGGCGTGGCGCCGGCGACGGACGAAGACATCAAGAAAATCTTCGAGGATTCGATTGAGCCGGCAAAGAAGTTCGCATTCAGCGCGCTGGTGTCCAACGAGAAGATCTCCGTCCCCGTCGACGGGGACCGGTTCTTCAACAAGCATCTTGCCGTCGTGGGTTCCACTGGCGCGGGCAAGTCGCACACCATCGCCAAGATCATCCAGACCGCAGTGCGCGCGAAAGACGGCGATTACTCGCTGAACAACTCCCACGTCGTCATCTTCGACATCCACTCCGAGTACCGGACGGCATTCCCCGACGCGAACTTCCTGGATGCCAGCACACTGACCTTGCCTTACTGGCTGCTCAACAGCGAAGAACTGGAGGAGGTGCTTCTGGATACGGGCGAGCGCGACAACTACAACCAATCGGCAGTGTTTCGCCATTTGGTCACGGAGAACAAGAAGCGCCACAACAAGTGCGCGAAGAACGTCTTCTACGACAGTCCTCTCAAGTTCGACATCCATGAAGTGCTGAACGCGCTGTACAACATCAAGAACGAAACCGTGAACTCGAAGAACGAGGCGCGGTACATGGTGAACGACGGCAGCTACGCGTTGCTGACTGAGGGCAAGACTGATAGTGGCCATGGGCTGCTGCTCACGGCGGATCAGCGCTTGGATCTTTACTTTTCTAAGCGACTCGATTTTCATCCGACCAAGTCGCAAAGCATCACGGGCGGGAGCTACGCTGACAAGACACTGGACAAGTTCTTCACGCGGTTCGAGGGCAAGGTCGAGCAGGACCGCCTGCAGTTCCTCTTCGGTCCGGCTGCGGATACAGCCACGCTGGAAGGTACTCTGATGAGCCTGATCGGCTACGGCGATACGAAGTCCAACGTCACGATCGTCGACTTGAGCGGCGTTCCGTTTGAGGTCCTGAGCATCACCGTGTCACTGATCTCGCGGATCCTTTTCGAATATGGATATCACTACAAAGTGATGCGCACGGCGGCGAAAGAGCAGTTCAATACCGACGCGCCGCTCCTGCTCGTTTATGAGGAGGCTCACAAGTACGTGCCCAACAGCGACCTGGTACGTTTTCGCGCTTCCAAGCTCTCGATCGAGCGCATTGCAAAGGAAGGGCGCAAGTACGGCGTCACGCTGCTTCTGTCGAGTCAGCGGCCGTCAGAAATCTCCGAGACGATCTTCTCCCAGTGCAGCAATTTCCTGGCGATGCGCTTGACCAACCCGAGCGACCAGAGTTACGTCGCCCGCCTGTTGCCTGACACCCTCGGTAACCTGTGCGACAAGTTGCCGACCCTGGGTGCAGGCGAGGCGCTTCTGATCGGTGAGTCGGTGGTGATGCCATCGTTGGTCCAGGTGCAGCGCTGCGATCCTCCACCCTCGTCGACAGATATTCCGTACTACCAGCTCTGGAAGGAAGAGTGGAAGCAACTCAACTTCGAGGGGATCAAAAAGTCGTGGCTCAAGGAATAGGGGAGGCGAGGCTAACCGCCTTAACACGGCCAGACGGGTCAGCACCGGTTGCCGCGTCCAATGGTGGCTTCGCGCCAACAGCGTGAGTACGCGGGCCGAATGTGACCGGCGACACCCGCTGCGAAGCCGAAGACTAATCCGCGCGGTCCAGCCCCAGGTTGTCGACCTGCCGCCCGAGGATCTGTTCATACTGGCGAGTCCCCAAGTGCGGCGATTCGTTCATGCAGCAGGGCAAGAGAGCGCCTTCTGTTTCAACCCGGCCAATTTGATCCAGGATTGCACGGCCTCTCGGGTGGCTGGAGTGACTTCGAACTGAATAGGCCGCAAGGCGCGGGCAGGTTGAAATTGCAGGCCGCTTTAGGCTTTCGCCCATTCAAGGTCTCGGATTGCGAAGCCAACAGCATGAATGGCGAGCTCGGCGTCCTCTTCCATGATGGGTCGATAACCATTTTGGCGCTGCGCATTGCTCTTGTTCCGGCTGTGCAGCTTCGCGCACACCTTGCCCAGGTGACCCACGCAGATTCGCTCATAGGGTGCACCCTCTATAGTCGCAGAGACTTGCGCAAGCTCCCTGCCAATGATCGTGTCGGGCGAGCCACTCTGAGCAAGCCATGAGGAGAGAATCGCCTGCATGGCATCGCGGCAGTTGTCAACGACAGAGCCAGGTGACTCCTTGAAGGCGGAGTCGAGGACGCGCGCGATTGCCTGAGCGACCGCAGGTCGGAGCTGCTCGTCGATCTTGTTGAGGTCGAGCTCAGGCAGGATGCTGAATGCTGACAACGCTTTAAGCGTCACCATCACGGCGCCGCTGTATAGCGCCTCCGTTTGCACGACGCGCCACGCTGACGCTGCGCGCGACGACCCTAGCGCCAAAACCGAACCTTGGCCCTGGTTCGGCCGCTGTAGGATTTCGAAGCAAGACGTATAGACGAACAGCGACTTGTAGGTTGCTTTGTCGTAGCCTGGAATCAAGCCGCGGTCATGGGGGTGGGCGGAAACGATAAGCCTCGAAGGCTGAGCACCGCTGGTTTGCTGATAGAGGCGGCCTCTGCGCGTTCGGCTTACCGGGTCATACGAATCCTCTCGGAACACGAGACCAAAAGCCTCCGAAGGACTCGGGAGCGCCTTCCAATCGTCTGCAGTATCGATGAACTTCGCATGCGTCACCGTTGGCATCGGCATGGCGGGAATGTCGGGGTTCCCCGTGCCTTCAAAGACCAGTCCTGTGTGTTGCTCAATTCCTAAATGCATGCCCGACCCCTATAGCGCAAGCTCTCAGCAGTATGCTGCCATTGGCTAGCATTTGGACGACAGCTCTTACGCCAAGACCGTGAGTTCAACGTGTAGACGCGCCTAGCGGCAGTCGCTGCACAGCTCCCCAACTGAAGAACTGTCAATGACTGAACTCAGGTTGATGGCCATGTCAGCGTCGCTGCCGTAGTTTTCGACTTTATTGTTTTGTTTTCGACTCTATTTCGCTGTTTTCGACTTTATTTGTCAGAAACAATCGATCAGCGATCCGCGGCGCCTCACTCCACCGTCACGCTCTTCGCCAGGTTCCTCGGCTTGTCGACGTCCGTGCCCTTGGCCAGCGCCGTGTGGTACGCCAGCAGCTGCAGCGGCACCACGTGCAGGATGGGCGACAGCGCGCCATAGTGCTCGGGCATGCGGATGACGTGGATGCCCTCGCTGCTGGCGATGCGCGTGTCGGCGTCGGCCAGCACGTAGAGCACGCCACCGCGCGCGCGCACCTCCTGCATGTTGCTCTTGAGTTTTTCCAGCAGGGTGTCGTTGGGCGCCACCGTCACCACGGGCATGGCGGCCGTCACCAGGGCCAGCGGGCCGTGCTTGAGCTCGCCGGCCGGGTAGGCCTCGGCGTGGATGTAGCTGATCTCCTTGAGCTTGAGCGCCCCCTCCAGCGCGATGGGGTAGTGCAGGCCGCGGCCCAGGAACAGCGCGTTGTCCATGCGCGCGAAGTCCTCCGCCCAGCTGATGACCTGCGGCTCCAGCGCCAGCACGGCCTGCAGGGCCACGGGCAGGTGGCGCATGCGCTTGAGGTGCTCGGCCTCTTCGTCTTCGCTCAGGTGGCCGCGCACCTGGGCCAACGCCAGCGTCAGCAGGAAAAGGCCGGCGAGCTGGGTGGTGAAGGCCTTGGTGGAGGCCACACCGATCTCCACGCCCGCGCGCGTGATGTAGGCCAGCTTGCACTCGCGCACCATGGCGCTGGTGGACACGTTGCAGATGGTCAGCGTCTCCTGCATGCCCAGGCCTTGCGCGTGGCGCAGCGCCGCCAGGGTGTCGGCGGTCTCGCCACTCTGGCTGATGGTGACGACCAGGGTGCGCGGATCGGGCACGCTGGTGCGGTAGCGGTACTCGCTGGCCACCTCCACCTGCGTGGGGATCCTGGCGATCGACTCCAGCCAGTACTTGGCGGCGCAACCGCTGTAGTAGCTGGTGCCGCAGGCCAGGATGAGCACGCGGTCCACGTTCTTGAACACGCGGTGCGCGCCGTCGCCGAACAGCTCGGGCGTGACGCCGGCCACGCCTTCCAGCGTGTCGGCGATGGCGCGCGGCTGCTCGAAGATCTCTTTCTGCATGTAGTGGCGGTACGGGCCCAGCTCGGCCGCGCCGCTGTGCGCCTGCACGGTGCGCACGGGGCGCTGCGTGGCGTCGAGCGAGCGGCCGCCGGCGTCGGTGATCCAGTAGCGGCCCATCTGCAGGTCCACCAGGTCGCCCTCTTCCAGGTAGACGATCTGGTCCGTCACGCCGGCGAGCGCCATGGCGTCGCTGGCCAGGAAGTGCTCGCCGCCGCCCGCGCCCACGCCCAGCACCAGCGGAGAGCCCGCGCGCGCGCCCACCACGCGGTGCGGCTCGTCCTTGTGGAACACGGCCAGCGCGTAGGCGCCGTGCAGCTGCGCCACGGCCGAGGCCAGCGCGGCGAACACGTCGCCGTCGTAGAGCGAGTCGATCAGGTGGGCGATGACCTCGGTGTCGGTCTGGCTCTCGAACACGTAGCCCTTGGCCTGCAGCGCGGCGCGCAGCTCGTCGTGGTTTTCGATGATGCCGTTGTGCACCAGGGCCACGCGCCCGGCCGCGCCGCCGTTCGCGCCGCTGGGGGCCCCCGGGCCATGGCTGAAGTGCGGGTGCGCGTTGTGCACCGCCGGCGCGCCGTGCGTGGCCCAGCGCGTGTGGGCGATGCCGGTGCCGCTGGCGATGCGCTCGCTCTGCACCTGCTGCGCAAGTTCGGCCACGCGGGCGGTGCTGCGCGCGCGCCTGAGGCCGTCGTTGTGCACGGCCACGCCGCAGGAGTCATAACCCCGGTACTCCAGCCGCTGCAGGCCCTGCACCAGCACCGGCACGATGTCGCGCCCCGAAACCCCCGCCACGATGCCGCACATGTGATCGCTCCTGAACAAGAAAGTGGGCGAATGCTAGTGAGCCTTTGCTGAAATGAATGGTCAAAATTCACAGAATAATGACCATTTTTCTCACCAAATGGATGGAAAGTCGATTTATTCCATGAATAATGTGACCATGGAATTTTTGGACATAGATGCCATCGACCTGCGGCTGCTGGAGCTGCTGCAGGAAGACGCGTCCCTGAGCAACCAGGCCCTGGCCGAGCGCGCCCACCTCAGCCCACCCACCTGCCTGCGCCGCGTCAAACGCCTGCGCGAGCGCGGGCTGATCGCGCGCGAGGTGGCCCTGCTCGACGCCGACCGCCTCGCCCCGCTGCTGGGCCATGGCCTCACCGTGGTGGTGGAGCTGAGCCTGGAGCGCCAGAGCGCCGAGGCGCTGGACGCCTTCGAGGCCCGTGCCGTGGCCGAGCCGCGCGTGCAGCAGTGCTACCGCGTGAGCCCCGGGCCCGACTTCGTGCTGATCGTGCGCTGTGCGGACATGCCCGACTACCTGTCCCTCACGCAACGCCTGTTCACGGGCGACGCGAACGTGCGAAATGTCAAAGGCTTCTTCAGCACGCGTTGCGCCAAGTTCCAACCCAGCCTGCCGCTCAGCCGCCCCCTCTGACCGAACGGCTTAAACAGCGCCTTGGGGGCATTGCAAAACGCACACTTCCTCAGTCGTGGGGAGAGACGGGATTGACGGCCCCGATCGGCTGTTACAACCTCATACAATCTCAAGCTTGCTCAAAAAAGCGGCATCTCTCCAGGAGGTTTCATGGACATGATGGTGACGGGTTCGGTGATCGCGGCGGTGGTGCTGGCGCTGTGCGTCTGGCTCTACCTGCGCTTCATGCGGGCCCAGGACGACGGCCGCGACGACCGCTATGGGCCGGAGCGCATCCTGTCGGCCGAGCAGGTGGCCATGCTCGACTACCTGCAGGACACCTTCCCCGGCCAGGTGGTGCTGCCCAACATCAACCTCGGACAGATGCTGTCGGTGCGCCGCGCCGCGAGCAAGAAGGCCGCGAAGGAGCGCCTGCGCGAGCACCGCGTGGACTTCGTGGTGTGCGCCACCGACGGCCGCCCCACCTTCGCCTTCGACATCGAGCAGTACCACCTGAGCAACGCCGAGGCCAAGAGCCAGCGCACGAAGGTGAAGAACCGCATCCTCAAGACCGCTGGCGTGCGCTTCGTCTTTCTCAAGAATGGCATCCACCGCATGCCCTCGCCGGCCGAGTTCCGCGAGCAGCTCAACCTGGTGGAACTGCCCAAGCCCAAGGCGCCTGCGCCCAAGCCGGCCGATGAGCGCGACAGCGTGATGCAGCAGCTGGAAACGCAGATGTCCGGCTTCGACGACCGCTATGGCCGCTCGGGCTACCGCGACTCCGAGGTGCTGGGCCTGAGCGGCCTGATGGACCTGGAAGACGAACTCAAACCGCGCGAGCAGCGCCGCCGCGGCGGCGCTGGCGGCGGCGACAGCCGCTACGACGGCAGTTCGTTCGACGTGCGCGGCGGGCGCTGAGTCAAGAGGCCTTCGGGGCCTTCTTCGGCCGAGCCCAGCCCGCGATGCTGGCCTGGCGGCCACGCGCCACGGCCAGCGCCCCGGGCTCGGTGCTCTTGGTGATGGTCGAGCCCGCGCCCACCGTGCCGCCCGCGCCGATGGTGACCGGCGCCACCAGCACGCAGTTGCTGCCCACGTGCACGTCGGCCTCGATCACGGTGCGGTGCTTGTTGGCGCCGTCGTAGTTGGCGGTGATGCTGCCCGCACCGTAGTTGACGCGCTCGCCCACGGTGGCATCGCCCAGGTAGGCCAGGTGGTTGGCCTTGGCACCCGCGGCCAGGGTGCTGTTCTTCACCTCGACGAAGTTGCCGATGTGCACCTCGGCGCCCAGGTCCGCCCCGGGGCGCAGGCGCGCGAAGGGGCCGACCAGCGCGCCCGGGCCCACGCGCACGCCGGCCGCTTCGCCGTCGATGTGGGTGAAGGGATGGATCACCGCGCCGGCACCGATGCGCGCGTTGGCGATCACGCAGTTCGCGCCGATGCGCACGCCGTCCCCGAGTTCGACGCGGCCCTCGAACACGGTGTTGACGTCGATTTCCACGTCCTGCCCGCAGACCAGCTCGCCGCGCACGTCGAAGCGCGCCGGGTCGGCCAGGCGAACGCCATCGGCCATGAAGCGGTTCGCCAGGCGCCGCTGGTAGGCGCGCTCCAGCTCGGCCAGCTGCTGCGGGCTGTTCACACCGGCCACCTGAACGGCGTCGCCGGTGACGATGGCGCGCACCTCGCGGCCCTCGGCCACGGCGTGCTTCACCACGTCGGTGAGGTAGTACTCGCCCTGGCTGTTGTCGTTCGTCAGCCGGGCCAGCAAGGGCTTGAGCAGGGCCGCGGGGGCGGCCATCACGCCGCTGTACCACTCGGTCAGGCGGCGCTGCTCGGCGTTCGCGTCCTTGTGCTCCACGATGGCCCGCACCGAGCGCCCGGCGTCCGCGGCGCGCACGATGCGGCCGTAGCCGCTGGCGTCTTCGCCGGTGTCCACGCTGAGCAGCGCCAGGTGCTGCCCGGCGCAGGCCGCGATCAGCTCGCGCAGCGTGTCCGGCTCGATCAGGGGCACGTCGCCATTGAGCACCAGCACGACGCCGTCGTCGGCCAGCACCGGCACCGCCTGCTGCACCGCATGCCCGGTGCCCAGTTGCGGCTCCTGGCGCACGAAGCGCAGGGCCGTGGCGGCGGGCGCCGTCAGGCCGGCCTCCACCCGCTCGGCGCCATGGCCCGTGATCACCACCACCGAGCGCGCCGACAACCCCGCGGCGCAGTCGATCACATGCTGGGCCAGCGCGCGGCCGCCCAGTCGGTGCAACACTTTGGGCCGTTGGCTTTTCATGCGGGTGCCCTTGCCCGCGGCCATCACCACCACATCCACCGGTAACGACATGAAGACCTCTTTCGCGTACGCCGGACGCGGCCAGGGGGGCGGCGCCGGAACGCGGCGGATTATCGCCCGCGCCCTGCTGGTCCTGGCCGTGGCCGCCCTGCTGGCCGCCTGCACCACCGCGCGCTTCGCCTACAACCAGGCGCCCCACTTCAGCTACTGGTGGCTGGACAGCCATTTCGATTTCGACGACGCGCAGGCCGAGCAGGTGCGCGGCGACATCGACGCCTTCTTCGCCTGGCACCGGCGCGAGGAGTTGCCCGCCGCGGCGGGACTGCTGCGCCAGTGGCAGGCCATGGCCGCACGCGAACTCACGGCGCACGAGGTGTGCACGCAGTTCGAGACCGTGCGCGCCCGCCTCGTCGGCGCGGGCGAGCGGCTGATTCCCCCTTTCGCCCGCCTGGTCCCCCAGTTGAGCGCCGCGCAGCTGCAGCAGCTGCAGCGCCGCCAGGCGCGCAGCGACGAGGAGTTCGCGCGCGACTTCCTGCGCGGTTCGCCCGAGCAGCGCCTGCAGCGCCGGCTGGACCAGGCGGTCTCGCGCAGCGAGACGTTCTACGGCCCGCTCAGCGCGGCGCAGCGTGAGCTGCTGCGCCGCTGGCTCGCCGAGTCGCCCTGGGACCCTGAGCGCGCCCAGGCCGAGCGCCAGCGCCGCCAGGCCGATCTGTTGCAGACGCTTCGCCGCATCCAGGCCGAGCCCGCCCAGGCACAGCAGGCGCTGCAGGCGCACCTGCAGCGCCTGCAACACTCGCCCACGCCGGGCTACCAGGCCTACAGCGACGCCGGCGTGCGCCACGGCTGCGCGCAATTCGCCGCACTGCACAACAGCACCACCCCCGAGCAGCGGCGCAAAGCCGTGCGCGAACTGCAGTCGTACGAACGCGACATGGAAGTGCTCAGCGCCCAGCGCTGAGCCGCGTGGCCGCCGGGCTCAGGCCCCCCAGCGCAGCCAGATCCAGATCACCCCCAGCGACAGCAGCGTCACCGGCGTGCCCACCACGGCGTGGCGCCGCCAGTCGATGACGATGCCCTGGGCGCGAGCCAGGTCGACCACGATGAGGTTGGCGATGGAGCCCACCAGCAGCAGGTTGCCCGCGAAGGTGGTCGCCAGCGCCAGCAGCACCCCCGCGCCAGGCTCGCCCGACAGGTGCGGCAGCAGCAGCATCACCGCCGGCACGTTGGACACCAGGTTGGACAGAACCACGCCCACCACCATCAGCGGGCCGGGATCGGTGAGGCGCACGCCCTGCCCCGCCAGCCAGGCCACGGCCTGGGCCGACAGGCCCGTGCGTTCGAAGGCGTGGTTCACCACGAACAGGCCCATGAACAGGATCAGCAGCGGCCAGTCCACCAGCCTCAGGAACTCGGCCGAGGCCAGCCGGCGGCTGAGCAGCAGCAGGGCCGCGCCCACCAGGGCCATCACTTCGTGCGGGCCGTCGCGAAAGAGGAACAGGCCCATCAGCGCCCCCGCCACCACCAGGCCCTTGGTGGTTTGCCACATGTCCAGCGGCGGGTCGCTGGAGCGCCGGTCGGTGGCCGGCAAGGGCTCGACGCGCACGTGCGGCACGCACACCAGCCAGCCCCACAGCAGCACCAGGCTGATGAGCACCGGCACCCCGGCCGCGCGCGCGTAACCCGCGAAGTCGAGCCGCAGCACCGAGCCGATCAGCATGTTCTGCGGGTTGCCGATGAGCGTGGCGGCCGATCCGATGTTGGCCGCGCAGGCCAGGCCGATGAGAAAGGGCAGCGGGTTGGCGCCGCGCCGCAGGCACAGGCGCGCCACGATGGGCGTCATGGCCAGGCAGACCACGTCGTTGGAAAACACGGCCGACAGCGCGGCCGCCACGGCGATCAGGGCGGCCAGCAGGGCGTTGTCCGACAGCGGCAGCGCGCCCACGCGCTGCGTGAGGGTGGCGTAGAAGCCGCCCAGGCGCATTTGCGCCGAGATGACCATGAAGGCGAACAGCAGCAGGATGGTGGGCAGGTCGATGGCCTGGGCCGCCTCGACCACGCCCATGCCCGAGACCGCGATCACGGCGATGGCGCCGAGCAAGGCCACGCCCGAACGGTCGAGCCGCAGGCGCGGCAGGCCGCCGAGGAACATGCCGAGGTAGACCACGCCAAAGATGGCGATGACGGCCCAGTCGGTGGCGGCGTTCAGCAGGGGGTCGTTGGAGGGCATGGAGCGCGCATCGTAGCGGCGGACAGCAAAAAGCCGCCCGAAGGCGGCTTCTCGAAGGGTGCGACCCGAGGACGGGCGGCTCTGTTGGCTTGCAGGCCCGCCCGCTGCGCGCTCAGGCCTGCAAGGCCGTGGGGACTTGTAGGCCCGCCCGCTGCGCGTTCAGGCCTGCAAGGCCGTGGGGACTTGTAGGCCCGCCCGCTGCGCGCTCAGGCCTGCAAGGCCGACCACATCTCCTTGTCGCGCTCGGCCGTCCAGATGCGGGGGTTCTTGATGCCCTTGGCTTCGTCGAAGGCGCGGCTGACGTCGAAGGGCAGGCAGTGTTCGTAGATGAAGACGTGGCCGAACACCGGGTCCATGCTCTTGCGGGTGTGGGCCATGGCGGCCTTGAGGTCCATGCCCGCGGCCGCGGCTTCCTTGCCGGCCTGGAACAGGGTGGTGACCCAGCGCTTGGTGTAGTCCAGCGCCTTGTTCACGTCGGCATTGCCCTTCATGGCTTCGCCACGGCCCGGCACGATGGCCTCGGCCTTGAGCGCGCGCAGGGCCTCCAGCGTGGCGGGCCATTCCTCGAGCTGGGCGTCGCCGGTGTACACGCCAGCCTCGTACTCGACCAGGTCGCCGCTGAACAGCACTTTTTCTTCTTCCACCCAGGCGATGGTGTCGCCGCGCGTGTGGCCCTGGCCCGGGTGCCAGATCTCGACCTTCACACCGCCCAGGTCCACCGTGAGCGAGCCCTGGCGGCCGGGTTGGCCATCACCGATGACCATGGTGGGCCAGGTCAGGCCGGGCACGCTGTCGGCGCCGCGGAACAGGCGCGGGAAGCGCTCCATCTCGCTTTGCATGTCCTCGGCGCCGCGCTCGACGATGAGCTCGTAGGTGCCGCGGCTGGCGATGATTTCGGTGGCGCCTTCGGCCAGGTAGGCACTGGCGCCCAGCACGCGCACCGCGTGGTAGTGGGTCAGCAGCACGTACTTGATGGGCTTGTCGCTGACCTGGCGGATGCGCTGAATCAGGTCCTGCGCCATGGCGGGCGTGGCCGTGGCGTCGCTGACCATGATGAACTTCTCGCCAATGATCACGCCCGAGTTCGGGTCGCCTTCGGCGGTGTAGGCCCAGCAGTGCGGGCTGAGCTGCTCGAAGGTGATCTTCTTGTCCTGCAGGTCGGCTTGGGAAGCGAAGGCTTTGCTCATGGGGTCTGTCTCCGGTGGGGGAAGCTTCAATTTTAACTAAACGAAATTCATTTCATATAAGTAAACGCCAAAATCCCCTCGGATTCAGTCGGGCCGGCGCCCGGCCAGCCCGTTTTCCAGCACCGCCACCACCTCCTCGGCGAAGCCCGCGTAACTCATGGGACCGCCCGGGCGCAGCCAGATGAAGGTCCAGTTGATCATGCCGAACAGCATCATGGTGAGGGCGGTCTGGTTGGTGGGGGTCACGCGCTCGGGGTAGGCGCGGCGGATGAAGCGCGTGAAGGCCGCCACCACGTCGCGCTGGCGGTTCACCACCAGTTCGCGCTGCGCCGGCCCGAGGAACTTGGTGTCGGACACCAGGGCCGCGTGGCGCGTGGCGCTGGTTTCGTACTCGGCCAGGAAGGCGCGCACCAGCTCGCTCAGCGCGTCGCGCTCGGACAGGTTCTTGCGCTGGGCGCGGCCCTCGGCCTCGCCGATGAGGGCCAGCAGGCGCTGGGTGTAGCGGTCCAGCAGGTCGAACAGGATCGCTTCCTTGCTCTCGTAATAGTGGTACAGCCGCGCCTTGCTGGTGCCACAGGCCTTGGCGATGTCGTTCATGCTGGCGGCCGGGAAGCTCTGGCGCGCGAAGCACTGGGCGGCGACGTCGAGGATTTCGTCGCGTTTGAGGTCATGGGTAGCGGACTTGGGGCGAGCCATGTCAGGATTCTGCCTCCCGCCTTTTCATTCGCCCATGCCCGCCGCCCCCGACCCCTTCGTCGAACACGTCTGTGAACTGCTGTCGCCACTGGGCCCCGTGGTGGCCCGGCGCATGTTCGGGGGCTGGGGCCTGTCGGTGGACGGCATGAACGTGGGCCTGGTGGCCTGGAACACGCTGTACCTGAAGGGCAATGCCGAGACCGAGCCGCGCTGGCTGGCGGCGGGCTGCCAGCCCTTCGTCTACGAGGCCAAAGGCAAGCCCATGCGGCTGAACTACTTCACGGCGCCCGAGGAGGCGATGGAATCGCCCGCCCTCATGCAGCCCTGGGCGCGACTGGCGCTGCAAGCCGCGGTGGCTGCGCGCGCGCCGCGCAAGAAGGCCGCTGCGCGATCAAGGCGGGTTTGACTCGAAGCGCGAGAGCACGCGGCCGCGGCCGGCGACGAGGAACTCGGTGTAGCCCAGCACGCCGCGCAGCAGCCGGCCAAAGGCCAGCGCGGCCTGGCCCAGCGCGAGCGCGAGTTCGCGCGAGGGCTTGACCACGTCACGCGAGAAGCGCTGCGGACGGGCCTCGGCCTGCGGCAGCACGCTCCAGTCGAAGCGCAGGGCGTCGCCGCGGCTCCAGGGCTCCATCACCAGATGGGCGCCGGCCGGCACGAGCAGCGATTCGCCGGCGCAGACGCGGTGGTCGCCGAGGCCGTCGGCCTGGTGCGGCAGGTTCAGCGTGACCCAGGCGCGCCCGGCGGTGATGAGCAGGCGGCTGTCTTCGGCGGGACGCAGGCTGATGGCCCGGTGGGCGCCCACAGCGAAGCCGGGGCGCTGCGAGGTTGATGCCGATTCGGAACGGGTTTCCATGGGGTTTCTCCATGCGCCAGGGGGTATTGGCGCGGATGTGATCCTCGGGCTTGGAGCGCAACACGTCCAATGAAAGCCGGCTAAGCTATTGATTCGTCCACCGCATCAATCGCTCATGAGCCTGACGCCCCGCCACCCCCGCACCCGCCCCATTGGCATGGGGCACCTGCGCGCCTTCGAGGCGGTCGCGCGGCACCTGAACTTCCGCGCCGCGGCGGAAGAGCTGTCGCTCACGCAAAGCGCGGTGAGCCGGCAGATCCAGTCGCTGGAGGACGAGGTGGGCACCTCGCTGTTCCTGCGCCACACGCGCGCGGTGGAGCTCACCAGCGCGGGCGGCATGCTGCTGCGCGCCGCCTCCAGCGCGCTCGAGCGCGTGGACCACACCGTGCGCCACATCCGCCAGAACGCCGGGCGCAAGAGCGTGGCCATCACCACCTGGGCCTCGTTCGCCTCGATGTGGCTGATCCCGCGCCTGGAAGCCTTCCAGCGCGACCACCCCGACATCGATATCCGCATCGACGCCACCGATTCCGCGGTGGACCTGGCCACCGCGGACGTCGACATGGCGCTGCGCTACGCCGTGCCGCAGGCGGTGCCACCGGGCGCGGTGCGCCTGTTCGGCGAAAAACTCACGCCCGTGGCCAGCCCCTGGCTGCTGCAAAGCCACCCCATCCAGCGCATCGAGGACCTGGCCGGCTGTTCACTCATCGAGGCCGGCGACGCGCACCGCACGCGCCACCTGGAATGGCTCACCTGGCAGCGCTGGCTGGACCACTTCGCCGGCCCCGAGCCCGCGCCGCGCGGGCGCAAGGGGGCCAGCAGCAAGCCGCGCCTGAACCCGCAGCGCTGGCTGTACTTCAACTACGCGCAGCAGATCGTGCAGGCGGCCATCATCGGCCAGGGGGTGGCGCTGGCGCGCCTGCCGCTGGTGGCCGAGAGCCTGGCCAGCGGCGCGCTGGTGGAGCCGCTGCCGCACACGCGCATCGACTCACCGCTGGTGTACTGGCTGGTGCTGGCGCCGCGCAGCGAGCAGCGGCCCGAGGTGAAGGCCTTCGCCGACTGGCTGCTCGGCCAGGCCGCCGCCACGCGCAGCGCCATTGGCGACGTACCGGACCCCGACACCGTCGACAACATCGATTGACCATGAACGCGTCTCGTCACAGCGGCAACCTCCGCAGCATCGTCGCCATGCTCATCGCCGTGGGCTTCTTCGCGCTCATGGACGCGGTGCTCAAGACCCTGTCGGCGCGCTACCCGGCGCTGCAGATCGCCGCGCTGCGCGGCCTGACCGCGCTGCCGCTGGTGCTGGCCTACATCGCCTGGCGCGGCACCTGGCACACGGTGCTGCGCGCGCGCTGGCCGCTGCACGCGCTGCGCGGCGTGCTGGGCATCGTCATGCTCACGCTGTTCACGCTGGGCGTGCGCACGCTGCCGCTGTCGGCCGCCTACACCCTGTTCTTCATCGCCCCGCTGCTGATCACCGCGCTGTCGGTGCCGGTCCTCAAGGAGCGCGTGCCGCCCGCGCACTGGTGGGCCATCGCGGTGGGCTTCGGTGGCGTGCTCATCGCCCTGCGGCCCAGCGGCAGCGACCTGCAGGCCGGCCTGGCCACCGCGGGCGGGCTGGCCATCCTGGGCGCGGCGCTGTGCTACGCCGTGGCCGCCGTGGCGGGCCGCCTGGCCAGCCGCAGCGACAGCAGCGAATCGCTGATCCTCACCATGATGCTGTCCATGGCCGTGGGCGCGGGGCTGCTCGCGCTGCCGAACTGGCTGCCGATCGCGCGCGCCGACCTGCCGCTGCTGCTGGCGCTCGCCATCACGGGGTTTTGCGGCCAGCTCGCCATCACCGAGGCCTTCCGCCACGGCCAGGCCTCCATCGTGGCGCCCTTCGAATACAGCGCGCTCGCCTGGGGGCTGGGGCTGGACTGGCTGATCTGGCAGACGCTGCCGGGCGCGCACACCTGGCTGGGTGCCGCCATCGTGGTGGGCAGCGGGATCTACCTGGTCCGCCACGAGCGCCGCATCACCGAGGCGCACGCCACGGCCGAGCACCCCTGAGACCACTCAGTTCACCGGCCAGGCCACGCCGGTGTCGCACAGCACGGCGTCCAGCGGCACGTCATGCGGCTCGGGCCGCAGCATGGGCAGGAAGGCGAAGTCGTAGCCCAGCCCCACCGTGAACGGCCGGGGTCGCAAGGTGGCCAGCGTGCGGTCGTAGAAGCCGCCGCCGTAGCCCAGGCGGTAGCCGCCCGGTCCGTACCCGACGCAGGGCACGAAGATCAGCGTGGGATGGACGATCTCGGTGTCCTTGGGCTTGGGGATGCCGTAGGCGTCCTCCTCCATGGGGCAGCCGGGGTACCAGGTGTAGAAGGTCAGCGTCTTGTCGATCTTGTTCACCACCGGCAGGGCGATGCGGCGGTGCCGCTGCTGGCCCTGCGCGTCTTCTTCGAGCCCCGCTTCCTGCCAGCGAAACAGCGCGGGCAGCGGATCGAACTCGCCCTTGATGGGCCAGTAGGCGCCGATGACGCTGTCGGGCCGGTTCACCAGCCACACGCGCATCACCCGCTGCAACTGGTCGTTTCGCCACAGGCGGTCGCCGAGGCGCCGGCGCTTGTCCACCAGCGCCTTGCGCCACTGAGCCTTCTGCTCGCCGGGCGTGCCGCCGGCCGTCTTGTTCACGGGCGGTGGGGAACTCTGGCCGTCGTTGCTGTCCATAATCGGCTGGTGGTCACGAAGGTCGATATGCAGGGATTTCGCAAGCGCTGGATGGCGCGTTTCGCGGCCCGTCCCATTCAGGGGGCGCGGCTCATTATGGCGGCGCTGCTGCTGCCTTCCATGGCGTGGGCGCAGAACGCCGCGTCCGACCAGACCCTGCTCGCCATGAGCGAAGCCTACCGCCGCGGCCAGTCCGGCGAACTCACGCGCCTGCTGCCCGGCGCGCGCGGCCATGTGCTGGAGCCGCTGGCGCGCTACTGGGAAATGCGCCTGCGGCTGGACAGCGCGCCCGCGCCTGAGATCCGCGCCGCACTCGACGCCATGGCCGGCACCTACTGGGAGGACCGGCTGCGCAACGACTGGCTGCTGCAGCTGGGCAAGGCGCGCGACTGGGCGCGCTTCGAGACCGAGCGCCCGCTGTTCCGCATGAACGACGACCGCCAGGTCACGTGCTACACGGTCATGCTGGACGCCGCCGGCAGCCGGCTGCCGCCCGAGGTGGCGGCCGAGCGCGTGCGCGAGCTCTGGCTGGCGCAGCGCGACGCCGAGGACGGCTGCGCCACCGCCGCGCAGGCCCTGCTGGCCAGCGGCCACCTGCGACCCGCCGTGGCCTGGCAGCGCGCGCGGCTCATGATGGAAGTCGGCCGCGGCCGCGCGGCCAGCCAGGCCGTGGGCCTGGTGCAGCCCGAGGCGGTGCCCACGGTGGACGCCGTCGCGGCCAACCCGGCGAAGTACCTCGACGACAAGATCACCGCGATCCGCCCGCGCACCAAGGAGCTGGTCACGCTGGCCATCATCCGCCTGGCTTCGCAGGACCCGGCGGCCGCGGCCAGCGAACTCGACAGCCTGAAGTGGCGCGCCCAGCTCACGGCCGAGGAGCGCGGCTGGCTCTGGGGCGTGATCGGCAAACGCAGCGCGCAGCGCCTGCAGGCCGAGGCGCTGGGCTACTTCGCGCGCGGCGAGCTGCGCTTCATGACCGACGACCACCTGGCCTGGATGGCGCGCGCCGGCCTGCGCCTGGGCCGCTGGGACGCGGTGCGCGACGCCATCTACGCCATGAGTCCCGCGCAGCGCGGCGAAACCGGCTGGACCTATTGGCGCGCGCGCACCATCGAAGCCCTGCAGGACCCCGACGCCAGCGTGGCGCGCGCCCAGGCGCGCGAGATCTACGAGACCATCGCCTCGCCGCGCGACTTCCACGGCATGCTGGCCATGGAGTCGCTGGGCCTGCCCATCGTGGCACCCACGCCACCCGAGCCCCTGACGGCCGAGGAGCGCCGCGCCGCCGAACAGAACCCCGGCCTGCGCCGCGCGCTCACCGCCATCCGCCTGGGCCTGCGCGGCGAAGGCGTGCGCGAGTGGAATTACCAGGTCGCGCTGCACGCACCCGGCGGCATGGGCGACCGCGAGCTGCTCGCCGCCGCCGACCTGGCCTGCCGAGAACAGCTGTGGGACCGCTGCATCAACACCAGCCAGCGCACCCGCGAGGCCATCGACATGCAGCAGCGCTTTCCCACGCCGCACCGCGAGCAGGTGGTGGCCCGCACGCGCGACATCGGCCTGGACCCGGCCTACGTGTATGGCCTGATTCGCCAGGAGAGCCGCTTCGTGGTGGAGGCGCGCTCGCAGGTGGGTGCCTCGGGCCTGATGCAGGTGATGCCGGCCACCGCGCGCTGGACGGCCCGCAAGATCGGCCTGTCCAACTTCCAGCCGCAGCAGATCGGCGAGCGCGACACCAACATCCAGATCGGCACCGCCTACCTCAAGTTCGCGCTCGACGACTTCGAGGGCTCGATGCCGCTGGCCGCGGCCGCCTACAACGCCGGCCCCGGCCGCGCGCGCGCCTGGCGCAACGGCCCCGTGCTGCCCGGCGAGATCTGGGCCGAGAACATCCCCTTCGAGGAAACGCGCGACTACGTGCAGCGCGTGCTCACCAACACCGTCAACTACGCCGCGCTCATGAGCGGCGCGCCACAGTCGCTGCGCCAGCGGCTGGGCACCGTCGGGCCGCGCAGCGTGGCGGCACCGGCGGAGAACACCGAGTTGCCATAAGGAGCCATCGCCCCAGGAGGTGCGTCATGAAGAAGGTCCTCGTGCTCGGCGGCACCGGCTTTGTCGGCCGCCACGTCTGCGAGAAGCTGCAGCGGCGCGGCTGGCACATCACGGTGCCCACGCGCCAGCCGGCCAAGGCCACCGCCGTGCTTCCCCTGCCGCGCGTGACGGTGGTCGAGGCCGACGTGCACGACACGCGCCAGCTGCTGCGCCTCATGGAGGGGCAGCACGCGGTGGTCAATCTGGTGGCCATCCTGCACGGCGACGAGGCCGCCTTCGAACGCGTGCACGTGGAGCTGCCACTGGCCATCGCCGAGGCCTGTCTGGCCGACGCGGCCTGCCGCCTGGTGCACCTCAGCGCCCTCGGCGCCTCGCTCGACGGCCCCTCCATGTACCAGCGCAGCAAGGCGCGCGGCGAAGAGGTGCTGCGCGCCTCGGGCCTGGCCCTCACCCTGCTGCGCCCCAGCGTCATCTTCGGGCGCGGCGACCGCTTCCTCAACCTGTTCGCGCGGCTGCAGCGCTTCTCCCCGCTGCTGCCGCTGGCCGGCGCCGACACGCGCCTGCAGCCGGTGTGGGTGGAAGACGTGGCCGAGGCGGTCGCGGCCTGCCTGGACGACGACGAGCGGGGGCGCGCCAGCATCGGCCGCACCATCGAGTGCGCGGGGCCGGAGGTGCTGGAGCTGCGCGAGCTGGTGCGGCTCGCCGGCCGGCTGGGCAGTACCCCGCGTCCCGTGGTCCCCTTGCCGCTGGCCGTTGGCCGCTGGCAAGCCGCTCTGCTGGAACTGCTGCCCGGCGAGCCGCTCATGAGCCGCGACAACGTGGCCTCGCTGTCGGTGCCCAACGTCGCCAGCGGCGCGCTGCCGGGCCTGGACAGCCTGGGCATCGCGCCCGCCAGCGTGCACGCCATCGCGCCCACCTACCTGGGCGAGCGCAACCCGCGCAGCCAGCTACTGCATTTGCGGCAGCAGGCGCGACGTTGATCGCTTCATCATCGCTATCGCGTCCGTCGAACGGTACGGGGGTGGTGTTTCGGGGCACACTCGCGCCTCCGCAAATGAGTACCTTTCACTGATAGGTGGACCATGACCCAGTACGACGGTTTTTCGCCCCCTTCCCGCCACGCCAGCCCACCGCGCAGCGAAAACCAGCGCGATGTGGTCAACCGGCTCAAGCGCATCGAGGGGCAGATCCGCGGTCTCATCGACATGGTGCAGACCGAGCGCTCCTGCGAAGAGGTGGCCCAGCAGATGTCGGCGGCGCGCAAGGCCATGGACAAGGCCTTCTACCGCATGATGGCCTGCTCCCTGATGACCGCCGTCTCCGAGTCCGCGGGTGAAGGATCGGCCATGCGCGACGTGGAGCGCTCCACGCGCATCCTCGAAAAATACGCCTGAGCGCAGCGCACCCGGGCATTCATGACGGGCCCGCATCCATCGGGCCCGTTTTTCGCATCGATTCGGCCGCCGGGGGCGCCTAGCATGCGGGGTTCTCACGGAGCCCGTCCATGCCCCTGCAACTGTTCATCGGCAACAAGAATTACTCGTCCTGGTCCATGCGTCCCTGGGTGCTCATGCGCCAGGCCGGCATCCCGTTCGAGGAAGTCCTCATCCGCTTCGACTCCTTCGAAGCCGACTCCGTCTTCAAACAGCGCGTGAAGGCCGTCAACCCGCTCGGCAAGGTGCCGGCACTGGTCGACGACGGCTTCGCCATCTGGGACTCGCTGGCCATCGCCGAGTACCTGGCCGAACGCTTCCCCGACAAGTCGCTCTGGCCCACCGACGCCCGCCAGCGCGCCCGCGCGCGCAGCGTCTGCGCGGAGATGCACAGCGGCTTCTCGGCCCTGCGCAACCACTGCCCCATGAACATCGAGGCCTCGCTGCCCGAGACCGGCGCCCTGCTCTGGCGCGACCAGGCCGGCCTGCGCGCCGACGTCGCGCGCCTGGAGGCGATGTGGGGCGAGCTGCTCGCCGCCCAGCCCGACGACGGCCTGCTGTTCGGCGCCTTCAGCATCGCCGACGCCTTCTTCGCGCCCGTGTGCACGCGCATCCGCACCTACGCCCTGCCGGTGTCGGATGGGGTACGTGCCTACGTCGACCGCGCGCTCGCCCTGCCCGGCGTAAGGTCCTGGGTGGACGGCGCCCTGAAAGAGCGCGACTTCATCGATTTCGACGAGCCCTACCGCCTGCGCCCGGCCGCCCGCTGACACCCACGGCCGGGCCCCGCGCGGGACCGGCCCGAACCGGCCACCTACACTCGCGCCCATGCAGATCTATCTGGTGGGCGGCGCGGTGCGCGACGCGCTCATGGCGCGCGAACTCGGGCTGCCGGCACCCGCGCAGGCCGACCGCGACTGGGTCGTCGTCGGCGCCACGCCCCAGGCCATGGTGGCCGAGGGCTACGAGCCCGTGGGGCGCGACTTTCCCGTCTTCCTGCACCCCCGCACCCACGAGGAATACGCGCTCGCGCGCACCGAGCGCAAGACGGCCCCCGGCTACCACGGCTTCGCCTTCCACGCCGAGCCCGACGTCACGCTCGAACAAGACCTGGCGCGCCGCGACCTCACCATCAACGCCATGGCCGTGGCGGCGCAGGACGCCGAGCACCCCGACAGCGCCCCGCTGATCGACCCCTGGGGCGGCCTGGCCGACCTGCGCGCGCGCACGCTGCGCCACGTCACCGAGGCCTTCGCCGAGGACCCGGTACGCATCCTGCGGCTGGCGCGTTTTCGGGCGCGCTGGCCCGGCTTCGACGCCGCGCCCGAAACCGCCGCGCTGATGCGCGCCATGGTCGAGCGCGGCGAGGCCGACCACCTGGTGGCCGAGCGCGTGTGGCAGGAGGTGTCGCGCGGCCTGATGGAGGCCCGGCCCGGCCGGCTGCTCGACACCCTGCGCGACTGCGGCGCCCTGCCCCGGCTGTTGCCGCCGGCCGCGCGAGCGCAGGCGGGCCGGCTGCCCACGGCGCTGCCCGGCGAGGCCGACGGCCACCCGCTGTTCACCGGCGCGTCGCTGGCCGTTCGCTGGGCCTGGCTGGTGGCGCCGCTCGACGCGGCCGCCCAGCAGGCCCTGGGCGCGCACTGGCGCGTGCCCAATGCCCTGCAGGCGCTGGCGCAGATGGCGCAGCGCGAGCGCGCCGACTGGCCCGCGCCCGAGGCCCTGGACGCCACCGAGGCGCTGCGGCGCCTGCTGCGCTGCGACGCCCTGCGCAAACCCGAGCGCTGCCGCGAACTGCTGCGGGTGATCGAGGGCCTGGCCCTGGCGGATCCCGACGGTGGCGACACGGTGCGGCGCAGCATCCGCCGCCTGGACCGGGCGCTGCAGGCCCTGCTGAGCTTCGACAGCGCCGCCGCCGTGCGCCAGGCCCAGGCCGATGGCGCCACGGGGGAGCAGATAGGTGAGCGCCTACACACCGCTCGCCTCCAATATTTGCTGCAACGCGGCATCTGGAACGACTGAAGCCGCGCGCGTCAAGCGCCGGCGCAGTCTCTCACCCAAGGGCTCGGACAAAGCCGCCGCGGCTTGCCCCAGGGGCGGGGCCACGGTACGGTGGCGGGCTGATGACGACGCTGCCCACGCTGTCGACCCATGGGTCGGCACTGTTTCTGGACTTCGACGGCACCCTGGCCGAACTGGCCAGCCGACCCGATGCGGTGCGGATCCCTCCCGATTTGCCGAGCCTGCTCGATGCCCTGCACGAGCGGCTGGGGGGCGCGCTCGCGCTGGTCACCGGCCGCGCCCGCATCGACCTGCAGCGCTGGCTGCCGGTGCAGCGCTGGCCCGGCGCCTTCGAACACGGCGCGCTGCGCGTGGGCGCCGATGGCGTCGACCGACTGGCCGTGACGCCCGAGCTGGGCCCCGTGGTGGTGGCGGCGCAGGCCTTCGCCGCCCGCCACCCGGCACTGCTGCTGGAGGTGAAGCAGACCGCCCTGGCCCTGCACTACCGCGCCGCGCCCGAACTGGGGCCGGCCTGCGTGGAGGCGCTGTTCCAGGCCATCGCCAACCACCCCGATCTGCGCCTGCTGCAGGGCAAGGCCGTGGTGGAGGTGAAGGCCGCGCACACCAGCAAGGGCGCCGCCATCGCCGGCTTCCTGCGCGAGCCGCCCTTTGCCGGCCGCCGGCCGGTGTTCGCGGGCGACGACGTGACGGACGAGGACGGCTTCGCGGTGGTCCAGTCGCACGGCGGCGACGGCATCAAGGTGGGCCAGGGGCCGAGCGCGGCGCGCCTGCGCTGCGACAGCCCCCAGGCCCTGCGCGACTGGTTGCGACAACAAACGTACGAGGTTTCGCCATGACCCCAGCGAGTGGATTTGCCTCGCCAGAAGCCGCCTCGCTGCACCTGGGCGTGATCGGCAATTGCACCATCGGTGCGCTGGTCGACTCGCGCGCGCGCATCGTCTGGAGCTGCCTGCCACGCTTCGACGGCGACCCCGTGTTCTGCTCGCTGCTGGGCGGCTCCGACGGCGAGTCCGGCTCCTGGGCCATCGAGATCGAGGACCTGGCCGAGACGCGCCAGCGCTACGAACCCAACACCGCCGTGCTCGTGACCGAGCTGTGGGACCGGCACGGCCAGGGCCTGCAGGTGGTCGATTTCGCGCCGCGCTTTGCCGCGCGCGGGCGCTTCTTCCGGCCCATGCAGATCGTGCGGCGCGTGCGCGCGCTCAAGGGCACGCCGCGCATCCGCGTGCGTCTGGCGCCGCGCTTCCATTGGGGCTCTCAGGCGCCGCGCATCACCTCGGGCAGCAACCACGTGCGCTACGTGGGCGAGGACCTCACCCTGCGCCTCTACACCGACGCACCCATCAGCCACGTGCTCTCCAGCGAGCCCTTCCTGCTGGTGCATGAGCACAACTTCCTGCTCGGCCCCGACGAAACCGTGGCCGGCAGCGTGAGCGACGTGGCGCGCCACTTCGAACAGGAAACGCGCGCCTACTGGCGCACCTGGAGCCAGCGCCTGGCGCTGCCGCTGGAGTGGCAGGAGGCGGTGATCCGCGCGGCCATCACGCTCAAGCTCTCGCTGTTCGAAGACACCGGCGCCATCGTCGCGGCCATGACCACCAGCATCCCCGAGGCGCCGAACAGCCAGCGCAACTGGGACTACCGCTACTGCTGGCTGCGCGACGCCTTCTTCGTGGTGCGCGCGCTCAACAGCCTGTCCGAGATCGGCACCATGGAGGACTACCTGCGCTGGCTGTCCGACGTGGTGGTGGGCAGCGCGCGCCTGGACAGCGGCGGCCATGTGCAGCCGCTCTTCGGCGTGGGGCTGGAGCGCCATTTGCCGGAGCGCGTCGTCGACACCCTGCCGGGCTACCGCGGCATGGGCCCGGTGCGCGCGGGCAACCAGGCGCACGAACACTTCCAGCACGACGTGTACGGCAACATCGTTCTCGCGTCCTCGCAGGCCTTCCACGACCGCCGGCTGCTGCACCCGCCGGGGCGCGCCGAGTTCGAGCGGCTGGAGGCCGTGGGCGAGCATGCGCGGCGCGTCTTCGACCAGCCCGACGCCGGCATGTGGGAGCTGCGCACCCGCGCGCGCGTGCACACCTCCTCGGCGCTGATGAACTGGGCCGCCTGCGACCGGCTGGCCAAGATCGCGCGCACCCTGCACCTGCCCGATCGCGCCGCCTATTGGGCTGGCCACGCGCAGGCCATGCGCGAGCGCATCCTGGCCGAGTCCTGGAGCGAGCAGCGCCAGGCCTTCGCCGCGGCCTTCGGCGACCACGACCTGGACGCCAGCGTGCTGTTGATGGCCGAGGTCGGCTTCATCGACCCCAAGGACCCGCGCTTCCTTTCCACGCTGCACGCGCTGGAAGCCCACCTGTGCGACGGCCCCTACATGCGCCGCTACGAGGCCGCCGACGACTTCGGCAAGCCCGAAGTGGCCTTCAACATCTGCACCTTCTGGCGCATCGACGCGCTGGCGCGCACCGGGCGCGTGCGCG
Organism: Hydrogenophaga borbori; assembly: GCF_003417535.1. Taxonomy (GTDB): domain Bacteria; phylum Pseudomonadota; class Gammaproteobacteria; order Burkholderiales; family Burkholderiaceae_C; genus Hydrogenophaga; species Hydrogenophaga borbori. The sequence goes on along the minus strand of NZ_QVLS01000005.1, from coordinate 124,442 downwards.
AGGCGCGCGAGGTCTTCGAGGCCATGCTCGCGGTGCGCAACCCGCTGGGCCTGCTGTCCGAGGACACGCACGCCACCACCGGCGAAATGTGGGGCAACTTCCCGCAGACCTATTCGATGGTGGGACTGATCAACGCCGCCGTTCGCCTGTCGGCGCACTGGGATTCGGTGGTATGAGCCGCCTCGTCGTCGTCTCCAACCGCATCGCCGATCCGCGCAAGACCGCGGCCGGCGGCCTGGCCGTGGCCCTGGGCCAGGCACTGGAGGCCAGCGGCGGCCTGTGGTTCGGCTGGAGCGGGCGCATCGCCGAGAACGGCGCGCCCGGCCAGGGCGAGGTCAACCGCCAGCAGGCCGGCGCGGTGCAGCTCGTCACCCTGGACCTCAGCCGCGAGGACCACGACAGCTACTACCTGAACTACAGCAGTGGCGTGCTGTGGCCGGTGCTGCACTACCGCCTCGATCTGGCCGACTTCGACAGCGGCGGCATCGCGGGCTACCGGCGCGTGAACCAGCTCTTCGCGCAGAAACTCAAGGCCCTGCTGCGGCCCGACGACATCATCTGGGTGCACGACTACCACCTGATCCCGCTGGCGGCCGAGCTGCGCGCCATGGGCTGCGAGCAGCGCATCGGCTTCTTCCTGCACGTGCCCTTGCCGCCACCGCTGATGCTGGCCGCGCTGCCCGAACACGACTGGCTGATGCGCTCGCTCTTCGCCTACGACCTCGTGGGTTTCCAGAGCCAGACCGACGTGACGCACTTCGAGCGCTACGCCAGCGACGAACTGCGCGCGCAGTGGGTGGGCCAGCACGGCTGGCACGCCTTCGGCAAGACCCTTCAGGTGCGCGCCTTCCCCATCGGCATCGACGTGGACGAGTTCCAGGCCCTGGGCGAAGGCAAGGACGCGCGCGAGATGTTCGAGCAATTGCGCAGCGACTACGCGCGCCGCCGCCTGCTGGTGGGCGTGGAGCGCATGGACTACTCCAAGGGCCTGCCGCAGCGCCTCAAGGCCTTTCGCACCCTGCTGCAGAACTACCCCGAGAACCAGGGCAGCGCCACGCTGATCCAAATCGCCTCGCCCAGCCGCGAATCGGTGGACGCCTACGCCGCGCTGCGCGCCGAACTGGAGAGCCTGTCGGGCGCCATCAACGGCGAGCACGGCGAACTCGACTGGATGCCGCTGCGCTACATCCACCGCAACGTGGCACGCAAGCGCCTGCCCGGCCTGTACCGCGCGGCCGCCGTGGCCCTGGTCACGCCGCTGCGCGACGGCATGAACCTGGTGGCCAAGGAATTCGTGGCCGCGCAGGACCCGGCCGACCCCGGCGTGCTCGTGCTCTCGCGCTTCGCGGGCGCGGCCGAACAATTGAGCGAGGCCCTGCAGGTCAACCCCTACGACACGGCGCGCACGGCCGAAACCATTCAGCGCGCGCTGCAGATGCCGCTGGCCGAGCGCCAGCAGCGCCACGCGGCGCTGCTGCAACGCATCCGCGCGCAGGACGTGCACTGGTGGCGCGAAAACTTCCTGCGCGCCTTGCGCGACACACAAGAACCGGAGAAAGAACCATGAACGAGAACCTCATCGACGTCGCCACCGGCTGGTGGCAGGGACTGGGCAGCCTGGCCACCAGCGGGCTGCGCATCGTGCTCATCCTGATCCTGGCCTGGGTCGTGGTCGGCGTCGCCCAGCGCGCCATCCGCCTGCTGCGCAACCGCGTGGCCGGCCGGCTCGACGACGACCGCGAGGCGATCAAGCGCGCGGAGACGCTCAGCCGCGTGTTCCGCTACCTGGTGGTGGTGGTGGTCAGCCTGATCGCGGGCATGCTGGTGCTGGGCGAGCTGGGCGTATCGGTGGCGCCCATCCTCGGCGCCGCGGGCGTGGTCGGCCTGGCCGTGGGTTTTGGCGCGCAGAGCCTGGTGAAAGACTACTTCACCGGCTTCTTCCTGCTGCTGGAGAACCAGATCCGCCAGGGCGACGTGGTGCAGCTGGGCAGCCACTCCGGCGTGGTCGAGGAGGTCACGCTGCGCTACGTGCAGCTGCGCGACTACGACGGCAATGTGCACTACGTGCCCAACGGCACCATCACCACGGTCATCAACATGACGCGCGGCTTCAGCCAGGCGGTCTGCGACATCGCCGTCTCGGTGCACGAGGACGTGGACGCCGTGGTCCGGGTCATCCGCGAGGTCGCCGCCGGGCTGCGGGCCGACGAGGCCTTCGGCGAACGCATCCTGGCCGACCTGGAAGTGGCGGGCGTGGAGCGCTGGGACAACGCCTCGGTGGTGATCCGCTGCCGCTTCCGCACCCTGCCCATCGAGCAGTGGGGCATCCGCCGCGAGTTCCTGCGCCGGCTCAAAGGCGCGTTCGTCGCGCGCGGCATCCGCCTGCCCTACCCCAACCTCACGGTGCACGCCGACGCCGAGGCCGCCAACGCCGCCAGCCTGCGCGAGGCCGCCGCCGCGGCGGCCGCGCGCTGAGGCCCCGGGCCGGCGCCCCGCCGTGGTGCGATTGCCCGAGCGCGGCAGGCAGGATTTCCGGACGGCCTTGGCCCCGCGGGCGACCCGGTGCCACCATGGCTCCTCCTACCGCCGGAGGCCGCCATGCCCTCAAGCAACCCGCTCAACCCACCACTCGCCGAAGGCATCCGGCGCCTGGGGTTTCGCAAGTGGTACGAGCGCGAGCTGCTCTCCAGCCACGCGCACATGGCCCTGGCGGTGCTGGCCGCCGTGGCCATGCTGGCGAGCTTCGAGGCCTTCGATGGCGCCAGCGCGGGCGAGAAGCTGATGAACACCGCCTTCGTGGTGCTCACCGCCGGCATCACGCTGTGGGCGCTGCAGCGCTACACCTACCTGCTGATGCACGCCGAGGAAGTGGCCAACCAAGCCAACTGCCCGCGCTGCCACGCCTACGGGCAGCTGAGCCTGTCGGAGCGGCCGGTGCGCGGCGGCGAGGACGGCGCGGCGCGCCTGGTGCCGGTGTGCTGCAAGCGCTGCGCGTTCGAGTGGGACGTGGACGATAGCTAGCGCGCGCCGTCGCGCGCCTCCGCCGCCGCCTTCACATGCCCGCGAACACCGAATCGCTCTCCGCGTGGGCCGAGCCCACGAAGACACGCAGCATCGGGCCCTGCAGGTCGTGCTCCCACAGGCGGCCCTGGATGGTGAACTGGCGGCCGCCGACGCGGAACACGTCGCCCGGTATGGGCGCGGCGCCGTGGCCGCGCCAGTAGTCGGGCACCACCAGCTGCATGCGCCGCAGCCAGGCCTGGTCCTCGGGGGTGAAGACGAGCACGGTTCTGAGCGGGGTGGTCATGGGGTCTCCTGGTGGCGCGGCGGGCGAGGGCCCAGGTTAGCGCAAGGCGCGGCTCAGTCCAAGCCGTCCAGGCCGCGCGCCGCGCCCAGCAGCGCGGGCGATTCGCGCGCGGTGATCACCCACACCGGAATGGCGCGCAGGTAGCCGTTGAAGCGGCCCTTGTCCTCGAAGCGCGCGCGAAAGGGCGAGGTGTCGAACCAGGCGCCCAGGCGCGGCACGATGCCGCCACCCAGGTACACCCCGCCGCGCGCGCCCAGCGTGAGCGCGAGGTTGCCGGCCACCGAACCCAGCAGCGCGCAGAACAGGTTCAGCGCCTCCAGCGCCTGCGGCTGGCCGTGCTGGAGCGCGGCCTCGGTCACGTCGGCCGCGCGCTGCACGCCCCGCACGGCCACGCCGTCGGCTTCGCAGAGCACCCGGAAGCTGTCGAGCAGGCCCGCGCCCGAGCACACGCGCTCGGCCGAGGCCCGGCCGTGGCGCGCCGCCAGCGCGTCCATCAGCAAGCGCTCGCGCGGCGTGGCGGCCGGCAGCGTGACGTGGCCGCCCTCGCCCTCCAGCGGCACCCAGCCGTCGGCGCCGCAGGGCAGCAGACCCGACACGCCCAGCCCCGTGCCAGGGCCCAGCAGAGCGCGCGCGGCGCGCGGCACGGCATCGCCGCCGCCCAGTTGGCGCAGATCGCTCGCCGGCAGCACCGGCAGCGCCAGGGCCAGGGCGGTGAAGTCGTTGAGCACGCGCAGCCGCTCCCAGCCCATCTCGGCCCGCAGCGCGCGCTGCGAGAAGGCCCAGTCGTGGTTGGTCATGCGCACCGCGTCGCCCGTGACCGGGTTGGCGATGGCGATGGCCGCGGCGCGCACGCGGCGCGGGCCCAGCCCACCCAGGTACTCGCGCAGGGCGTCCTGCACACCCGGGTAGCGGGCCACGGGCAGCACGCGCACATCGCTCAAGGGCTCACCGGGCGCGGACTGGAAGGCGAAACGGGCGTTCGTGCCGCCGATGTCGGCGAGCAGCCGGCCACCGGGGCTGGGGATGCGCTGGCTCATGGCGGCCGATGATAGGCCGCGCCCACTCAGCGGGGCAGGTGGGCGCGCACCCAACGCACGATGTCGGCCGCGCCCATGGCGCCGGGCTGGCGCGCGATCTCGCGGCCGCCCGAGAACAGCGCCAGCGTGGGAATGCTGCGGATGTTCATGGCCGCCGACAGCCCGGGCGCCTCTTCGGTGTTGAGCTTCACCAGCCGCACGCGCGGCTCGAGTTCGCGCGCCGCCGCCTCGAACTGCGGGGCCATCGCACGGCAGGGGCCGCACCAGGGCGCCCAGAAGTCCACCAGCACCGGCAGGCTGGAGCGTTCGATGGTCTTGCGCAGGCCGGCCTCGTCCAGCGCCACCGGCGCGCCCGTGAACAGCGGGGCGTGGCAGCGGCCGCAATCCGGCGCGCGGTCCAGCGCGTCGGGCGCGAGCCGGTTGGTGGTGCCACAGTGCGGGCAGACGAGGTGCAGGGGGGCGGCGGGGGCGTTCATGGCCCCCAGATGAAGGCCGGCGCGCCGATTGCAAGCCCGCGGGCTCAGACCAGGTAGCCGATGAGGCTGGCGATGAAGCTCAGCAGCACGGTGCTGGCGAAAGGCAGGAACCAGTCGCGGCCAAAGGCGCGGAAACGCAGATCGCCCGGCAGCCGACCCAGGCCCAGGCGGCGCAGCAGCGGCGTGGCCCAGCTGATGAGCAGCAGCGCCAGGAAGATGACGATCATCCAGCGGATCATGCTCAGAGCCGGTGGGTGCGGTCGCCCTGCGCGAAGCCGATCGGCGTCCAGCCCCCGGCGCTGGCGGGCGGCGCCAGCGCGATGACCTTGAACAGCTCGCCCATCTCGTGCTCAAGCACCAGCATCTGCATGCGCGAGCGCTCGCGCGGGTCGGCGCCCTGGGCGAGTTCGACCAGGCCCAGGTTGATGAGGAAGCGCCCCTGGCTGGTGTAGCCGATGACGTCCAGCCCCGCGTCCTGCGCCGCCAGCGCCACGCCGGTGAAGTTCACGTGCGCGGTGATGTCCTTCTCGCCCGGGTGATCGAGCACGGCGTCGTCGCTGCGGTGGGCGCGGTGCGCCACCAGCGTGCCCATGTGGCGCTGCGGGTGGTAGTACTCGGCCTCGGGGAAGCCGTAGTCGATGAACAGGGCCGCGCCGCGCGCGAGCCGGTCGGCGATGGTGCGCACGAAGGCCTCGACCTGCGGGTGCACCTCGGTGGTGTAGTCGTGCTCGCCGGGCACCGCCAGCGGCGGGCGCAGGGCGGTGGGCCGGTCCGCCCAGGCAAAGCCCTCGCCGGCGCGCACGACCACCCGCTCGTGCCAGACCCCGCCGAGGCGCGCCAGCGGCGTCACGGGAATGGCGTCGAGGATTTCGTTGCCCACCAGCACGCCCTCGAAGCGCTCGGGCAGCACCTCGACCCAGCGCACGCAGTCGCCGAAGGCCGCGAGGCGCTCGCGCTGGCGCTGGCGCAGCTCGCCCGGCAGGTCGACGATGGTGTAGCGCTCCAGGCGCTCGCCCGCCGCGTCCAGCGCCGCGATCAGCCCGGCCGCCAACGCCCCGCTGCCGGCGCCGAACTCCCACACCTCGCGCGTGCCCGTGGCCTGCAGGGCCTGCGCCACCTGGCGGGCCAGCGCGCGGGCGAACAGCGGCGTGAGCTCGGGTGCGGTGACGAAATCGCTGCCCTGGGCCGGGAAATGGCCGAATTTGGGCGTGGCCGTGGCGTAGTAGCCCAAGCCCGGCTCGTACAGCGCCATGCTCATGAAGCGCTCGAAGGGGATGTGGCCACCGGCCGCGTCGATGGCCGTGCCGATGCGCGCCGACAGGGCGCTGGCTACACTCCCGGGCTGGTTCACGAATGGGGCGTTCACGCGCCGATTGTCACCCATGCCCTCCCCTCATCCGCCCCGCACCGCGCTGGTCACCGGCGCCGGCCGGCGCCTGGGCCGGGAGATCGCCCTCACCCTGGCGCGCGCCGGCTGGAACGTGGCCGTGCACCACCGCCACTCGCTCGACGAGGCCCGCCAGACGGCGGCCGACTGCGAGGCCGCGAGCGGCCGCGCCGGCAGCGCCCACACCTTCTTCGCCGACCTGTCGGACGAGGCCGGCGCGCGCGCCCTGCTGCCCGCCGTGGCCGCGCGCTTCGGCGCCGTGGACGCGGTGGTCAACAGCGCCTCCACCTTCGAGCACGACAGCGCCGGCAGTTTCGACTTCGCCACCATGGAAGCCCACCTGCGCGCCAACACCGGCGCGCCCGTGCTGCTGGCCCAGGCCCTGCACGCCCACCTGGCCGAGCGCGACGCGCGCGGCGCGGTGGTCAACCTGCTGGACCAGAAACTGTGGAACATGAACCCCGACTTCTTCAGCTACACCCTGTCCAAGGCGGCGCTGGAGGCGGCCAACACCATGCTGGCCCTGGCCCTGGCCCCGCGCGTGCGGGTGGTGGGCGTGGCACCCGGGCTCACGCTCACCAGCCACCTGCTCAGCGACGAGCGCTTCGAGCAGCTGCACCGCCAGTCGCCGCTGGGCCGCTCCTCCACCGCGGCCGACGTGGCCGCCGCCGTGGCCTTCGCGCTGGACAACGGCTCCATCACCGGCACCACGCTGCTGGTGGACGGCGGCCAGCACCTGATGCGCTTCGAGCGCGACTTCTCCCTCATGTGAGGACCGCATGATCCCCACGACCGCCGCCACCCAGATCCTCACCCTCACCGGCCTGCGCTTCGACGCCAACCTGGGCATCCTCGACCGCGAAAAACACGCGCCGCAGCCCATACAGGTGGACGCCGAGCTCAACCAGGGCACGCAGCCCCTGCTGCCCAAGGACGACGACATCACCCACGTGCTCGATTACCGCAAGGTGCGCCAGATCATCATCGACGAGTGCACCGCCGAGCACGTGAACCTGCTGGAGAGCCTGATCGGCAAGCTCACGCGCCGGCTCATGCAGTTGCCCGGCGTGATCGGCGTGCGCGTGAAGATCGCCAAGCTGGAAATCTTCGAGGACTGCGAGGTCGCCATCCGCATGGAAAGCGGGCAGTGGTGAACAGAGACACCCCCTGCGGCGCTGCGCGCCTCCCCCCTCCAGGGGGGCGATGCCGACGGCCCGGCGAAGCCGGCTCCGTGGCATCGCCGGGTTATGCGGGCTGGCGCTCGCCAAGGAATGGCCATGAACATTGAACTGGAAAACCACAAGCTCGAGAAGCGGCTGTGCCGCGAGGTCGGGCGCGCCATCGTCGACTACAACATGATCGAGGAAGGCGACCGCGTCATGGTCTGCCTCTCGGGCGGCAAGGACAGCTATGGCCTGCTCGACATCCTGCTGAAGCTGCAGCAGCGCGCGCCGGTGAAGTTCGAACTGATCGCGGTCAACCTCGACCAGAAGCAGCCCGGCTTCCCCGAGCACGTGCTGCCCGAGTACCTGACGAAGCTGGGCGTGAGGTTCCACATCGAGAACCAGGACACCTATTCCATCGTCAAGCGCGTGATCCCCGAGGGCAAGACCCTGTGCAGCCTGTGCAGCCGGCTGCGCCGCGGCATCCTCTACCGCGTGGCCGACGAACTCGGCGCCACCAAGATCGCGCTCGGCCACCACCGCGACGACATCCTGCAGACCCTGCTGCTCAACCTGTTCTTCGGCGCCAAGCTCAAGGGCATGCCGGCCAAGCTGGTGAGCGACGACGGCAAGCACGTGGTGATCCGGCCCCTGGCCTACGTGCCCGAGAAAGACCTGGTGCGCTGGGCCGAGCTGCGCCAGTTCCCCATCATTCCCTGCACCCTGTGCGGCAGCCAGGAAAACCTGCAGCGCAAGCAGGTGGGCAACCTGCTGCGCGAGTGGGAGAAGAAGTACCCCGGCCGGGTGGAGAACATGGCCAGCGCGCTGCAGAACGTGGTGCCCAGCCACCTGATGGACCGCGCGCTGTTTCCGTTTGAAACGCTGCGCGCCACCGGCGTGCCGGACGACAGCGGCGACAAGGCCTTCGACGACGAGCCCGTGGCCGCGCCGGCCGCGCAGCCCTGCGCCGCGCCCGCGCCGCAGGGGAACCCGGCCGCGCCGCGCGCGGTCATACCCATCGCCACCGAAGCCAGCTGAGGCGCATCCGCACCACGCCAGCCACGAAGGGCCCCTCAACGCAGGAGACGTCCATGCCCTCGATCCGCCTTTTCGTCCTTGCCCTGGCCGCGCTGCTGCTGTCGGGCTGCGCGTCCGTCATCCTGGTCGACAACCAGGTGGAGAGCTTTCCGCGCTGGCAGGACCGCGCGGCCCATGCGGCGGTGCCCACGCCGCCGCAGGTCTACCGCTTCGAGCGCCTGCCCTCGCAGCAACAGGACCAGCGCGCCGCGCGCGGCCAGGACGAGCTGGAGCGCTACGCCGAGGCCGCGCTGGCCAAGCTGGGCTGGACGCGCGCCGCCGCCAACGTGTCGGCCCCCTGGGCGGTTCAGGTGGGCGCCAGCAACGTGCGCCTACCGCGCGCGCCCTGGGAAGACCCCTGGGACACCTGGGGCTGGGGCCCCTTCGGATCGCCTTTCGCCATGCCCGGGCGCGACTACGTGGTCACGGGCACCGGCCAGGTGGTCTTCTTTCCCATGATGGCCCCGCGCTTCGAGACCCCCTACTACCAGCGCGCGGTGTCGCTGGTGATCCGCGACGCCGCCAGCGGGCGCGTGGTGTACGAAACGCGCGCCGCGCACGATGGTCGCTGGAACAGCACACCCGCGCTGTGGACGGCCATGCTCGACGCCGCGCTGCAGGGCTTCCCGGCGCCGCCCGCGGGCCTGCGGCAGGTCAACATCGAAGTGCCACGCTGAGGCGCCTCAGGCCGGCGCGGCGGCCAACAGTTCCCGGATCGCCAGCGCCAGCGCGTCCATGCTGTCCTGCTTGGACAGCACCTCGTGCACCCCGGCGGCGGCGGCCTCGCTCACCAGCCACTCGTTCACCTGCCCCGACACGATGGCGACGCGCAAGGCCGGGCGCAGCAGCCGCACGGCGCGCGCCACGTCCAGGCCCGACAGGCCTGGCATGTTCTGGTCCGTCACCAGCAGATCCGCGGGCTCATCGGGGTGGGCCTTGAGCCAGTCGAGGGCCGTCTCGCCCGAAGCGAACGGCGTCACCCGCACGCCGTGGCGGCCGAGCAGGCGCTGCACCAGCCCCACCAGCGCCTCGTAGTCGTCCACGTACAGCACATGCCGTCCGCTCAGGGCGTGCAGCGGCGCCGGGTCGGTGCGCGCTGCGGGCAAGGGCGCGACCGGGGCGCCGTCCCCCGCCGCCAGCGGCAGGTAGACATCGAACCGGGTGCCCTGCCCCGGGGTGCTGTCCAGGGTGATGGTGCCCTTGTGCGCTTTCACGATGCCGTGCACCACCGCGAGCCCCAGTCCCGTGCCTTCGCCGGGCGGCTTGGTGGTAAAGAAGGGTTCGAACACGCGCCGCCGCGTATCGGCGTCCATGCCGGGCCCGTTGTCGGCCACGCTCAGGCAGGCATAGTCACCGGGGCCCATGCCGCCCAGGCGCAGCGCCCGCGCGGCGTCCACGGATTCGGGGCCCAGGGCCACGGTGATCTCGCCGGCACGGCCCGAGAAAGCCTGCCAGGCGTTGCTGCACAGGTTCATCAGCACCTGCTGCACCTGGGTGCCGTCGGCCATGACATACAGCGGTGCCGGCGACAAGCGCGTGTCCAGGCGCACGCCCGCCGGCAGCAGCGTGCGCATCAGGCGCAGCGCTTCGTCCACCAGGGGCAATAGGGCTTGCCGCTCCATGGTCTGGGCCTGGCGGCGGCTGAAGGTGAGGATCTGCTGCACGAGCTGGCGGGCGCGGATGGCCGCACGATTGATCTCGGCCAGGCTTTCCTGCGCGGGATGCTCGGGTCCGACGTCCTCGCGGGCCAGCACCAGGTTGCCCAGGATGGCCGCCAGCAGGTTGTTGAAATCGTGCGCCACGCCGCCGGCCAGGGTGCCAATGGCCTCCATCTTCTGGCGCTCGCGCAACTGCGCCTCGAACTGGCGCTGCTGCTCCTCCGCCTGTTTGATCTCGGTGATGTCGGTGTGCGTGCCGACCAGGCGCGTCGGGCGGCCCTGGGCGTCGCGCTCCACCGCGGCGCCGCGCGTGAGCACCCATATCCAACGACCATCGCGCGTGCGAACCCGGTGCTCGTTGCGGTAGGCGGCTATGCGCCCCTCGAAATGCGCCTGGCGCGCGACGAGCATGGCGGCCAGGTCGTCCGGGTGCGTGCGCTCGTCCAGGTCGGCGGCGAAGCCACGAAAGTCCTCGCGCGAATAGCCGTACATCGACAGCAGGCTGTCGGACAGGTATTCCTCGCCCGTGACCAGGTTCCAGTCCCACACGCCGTCGCCCGCGCTCTCCAGCGCCATCTTCCAGAGCGCCTCGCTGCGGTGCAGCGCCTCTTCCATGCGCTTGGGTTCGGTGATGTCGAGCAGAACGCCTACGCGGTGCACGCCCTCCTCGTCGCGGTAGACCTCGCAGGAGCGGTTGTGCACCCACTTGAGGACGCCATCGGGAGTGACGACGCGAAACTCGCCCGAGAGCACCGCCTTGCCATCCAGCAGCGCCTGCGTTTCGGCCGCCAGGCGCAGGCCTTCGTCCGGGTGCAGAAGGCGCGAGATCAGCGTGGGGTCGTCCACCAGGGCCTCGGGCTCGACGCCCAGCAACTCGCGTGCGCCCGAGCTCACGTAGCGGTAGCGGCGCGTGCCGTCGTGGCGCACGACGATGGAAAACACCACGCCGGGAATCTGGTCCGCCAGCGCCTGCATGCGCTCCTGCTGTTCCCGGAGGAAGCGCTGCTGCTGCACGCGCTCGGTGATGTCTTCCACCGTGCCTTCGTAGTGCAACACCTGGCCTGCCCCGTCGCGCACGGCGTGCGCGTTCTCGCTGACCCAGGCGCGCTCGCGCGTCTTGTGGCGGTAGACCTCCGACACGAAGCCGCGCACGAAGCCGTCGCGTTCGAGCAGGTGGCGGAATTCGTCGCGCCGGCGCGGGTCCACGTACCACTCGGAGGCGATGTCGCCGACGCCGGCGATCAGCGCGGTCTCGCTGTCGTGGCCGTTGAAGCGCACCAGGGCCTCGTTGGCCCGGATCATCCGGCCGTCGGGGGCGCTGCGGTAGGCGCCGATCGGCAGGAAGTTGAACAGCGATGAGAAGTCGCCATCGGGCGTGGCCATGCGCGGCATTGTCTCGCAAGGACCGGTACATTTCATCCAGATCGACCCACCCCACGGACGCCCCTTGCAAGTCACCCGCCTCCTGGCCGTGCGCCACGGTGAGACCGCCTGGAACCGCGACACGCGCATCCAGGGCCACACCGACATCGACCTCAACGACCACGGCCGCTGGCAGGCCGGTCGCCTGGCCGAGGCCCTGCGCGACGAGCCCATCGCCGCCATCTACAGCAGCGACCTCAAGCGCGCGCGCGACACCGCCCAGGCGGTGGCCGAGACGCGCACCTTGCCGGTGCACGCGCACATCGGCCTGCGCGAGCGCGGCTTCGGACGCTTCGAAGGCCACACCTGGGACGAGCTGGAGCTGCGCTACCCCACCGAAACCCTGGCCTGGCGCAAGCGCATGCCCGACTTCGCGCCGCCCGGTGGCGAAACCCTGCTGGAGCTGCGCGAGCGCGTGGTGGGCGCGGCCCTGGAGCTGGCCGCGCGCCATCCGGGCGAGCAGATCCTGCTGGTCGCGCACGGCGGCGTGCTGGACGTGCTCTACCGCGCCGCCACCCGGCTGGAGCTGCAGGCCCCGCGCAGCTGGCAGCTCGCCAACTGCGCCATCAACCGCCTGCTGTGGTCGCCCGAAGGCCTGGCCCTGGTGGGCTGGGGCGATGTGGGCCACCTGCAGGTGAGCGACGACCAGGGGGTGCTGGATGAGCGCAGCGCCTGAGCGTTTCCTCGGCCTGGTCGGCCAGGGCGTGGCCGCCATCGACACGCCCGCGCTGGTGATCGACCTGGACGCCATGGAGCGCAACCTGCATCGGCTGGCCGACTGGTGCCGGGCGCGCGGCCTGCGGCTGCGCCCGCACGCCAAGATGCACAAGTGCGCCGAGCTGGCGAAGCTGCAGATGGCGCATGGCGCCGTGGGCGTGTGCGTGCAGAAGACCGGCGAGGCGCTCGCGCTGGCCGCCGCCGGCGTCACCGACATCACCATCACCAACGAGGTGGTGGACCCGACCAAGCTGGCGCGCCTGGCGCGCGCCGTGCGCGCGGGCGGCACGCGCTTCGCCCTGGCGGTGGACAGCGCCCTCGGCATCGAGCGGCTCGCGCACGCCCTGGCCGAAGCCGGCGTGCGGGCGCCGGGCGCGATCGACGTGCTGGTGGAAATCGACGTGGGCCATGGCCGCTGCGGCGCGGCGCCGGGCGAGCCGGCCGTGGCGCTGGCGCGGGCCGTCGCCTCGCACGCCGCGCTGCGCTTCGCCGGCCTGCAGGCCTACCACGGCGCGGCACAGCACCAGCGCACGCCCGAGCAGCGCCGCGCCACCGTGGCCCGCGCCGCCGAGGCCGTGGCGCGCACGCGCGCGCTCATCGAAGGCGCGGGCCTGGCGGTGCCGCTGGTCACGGGCGCGGGCACCGGCACCTTCGTGCACGAGGCGGCCAGCGGCCAGTGGGGCGAGCTGCAGGCCGGCTCCTACCTCTTCATGGACGCCGACTACGCCGCCAACACCGCCGATGAGAACGCGCCAGGCTTCGAGCACGCGCTGTTCGTCAAGGCGCAGGTGATGAGCCGGCCCGAGGGACGCGCCGTGGTCGACGCCGGCCACAAGAGCCATGCCATCGACAGCGGCCTGCCGCGCGTCTGGCTGCCCGAGGGCCTGGCGTTCGCCAACGGCGGCGACGAGCACGGCGTGCTGCATGGCCCGGCCCTGCCCGCGCTGGGCGAAACGGTCTGGCTGGTGCCGGGCCACTGCGACCCCACCGTGAACCTGCACGACCACCTGATCGGCGTGCGCGGCGGCCTGCTCACGGGCCGCGTGGAGCGCGTGCTGCGGGTGGACGCGCGCGGCGCGCTGGACTGAGCGGCCGGCGCGCCCTCAGGGGCCGAACACGCGGGCCTCCAGGCCCAGGTTGCGCACGGTCTCGGCCGCGGTCTCGGCCTGCTCGCGCGTCTCGAACGGGCCGACGCGCACGCGCGTGAGCGGGCCGCGCGCCGACTCCACCGGGTCGCTGCGCACCGGCAGGCCGGCCTGGCGCAGCCGCGTGGCCGCGCGCTCGGCGTTGGCCGGGTCGCCAAAGATGCCCACGTTGACGCCGTGGCCGTGCCAGCGGGGGCGCGGCGCGTCGGTGGGGCCGGCGCTGTCGCCGCTCGCGCCGGGGGCCGGCGGCGCGGCAGCAGGCGCCGCCGCTGCGGGCGTCGCCAGGGCCGGGGCCGGCGTGGGCGCCGCCGAGGTCACCGTGCCCACCACCACCGCCCCACCGGGGGGGACAGCGGGGGACACCGGCGACACGGGCTCGATCACGCCCTCGGTGGACGGCGGCGGCGCGGGCGCGGCCGCGGGTACGGGCGGGGAGGCCGCCGGCGCCCCGGCCACCCCCTGCGGCGCCAGCACCGGCTCGGGCGCGGCCGCCACGGGGCCACCACCCGTGCGCAGCCCCAGCGTGCCCAGCAACGCCACCTGGGCCAGCAACGCCAGCACCCAGACCCAGCGCCCCGGCCCGCCGCGCTGCAACAGGCCGCAGGCCTCCTGCACCGTTCGCGCGCGGCGCACGGCCTGGGTCATGCGCTGGCGCACGTCGGCGTGCAGCCAGGCCGTGCCCCACCAGCCGGGCACCACCACCGCCAGCACGCCGATCGAGGCCAGCAGGCCCCAGCGCACGCCCGCCGGCCAGGCCGCCATGAAACCCCGCGCCCACCAACACAGCCCCAGCGCGGCGGCCAGGGCCAGGGCGTACAGCAGGGCCTGGCGCCACAGCCGCCGGTACAGCAGCCAGTTCAGGTTCAGCCAGGCCGCCGCGTGGTTCCAGTGCGTGCCCGCCAGGCCGCGCTCGTCGAAGCGCGCAAACACCGGCAGGTAGTCGGCCGTGCGGCCCGGGCCCAGCGCCGCGCGGTACAGCGCCTCGGTGGCGCTGGCCAGCGCCGCGGTGTCCGGGGGAGCGGGGGTCGGCGCGTTGGACATGGCGGGTTGGGCGGCTCAGTCGGCGGCGCCGAACAGGCCGCCCTCGGTGCGCGGCGGGTTCACGCCCAGGTGGCGGTAGGCCGCCAGTGTGGCCGTGCGTCCGCGCGGCGTGCGCTGCAGGTAGCCTTGCTGGATCAGGTAGGGCTCGATCACGTCCTCGATGGTGTCGCGCTCCTCGCCGATGCTGGCGGCGATGTTGTCCAGGCCCACGGGCCCGCCGTCGAAGCGGTGGATCACGGCCTCCAGCAGCTTGCGGTCCATCAGGTCGAAGCCCTGCGGGTCGACGTCGAGCATGGCCAGGGCGCGCTCGGCGATGTCCTTGCTGATGCGGCCGCTGCCCTTCACGTCGGCGTAGTCGCGCACGCGGCGCAGCAGGCGGTTGGCGATGCGCGGCGTGCCGCGCGAGCGGCGCGCGATCTCGAAGGCACCGTCCTCATCGATGGGCGCGTTGAGCAGCCCGGCGCTGCGCCGCACGATGCGCGCGAGTTCCTCGGCCGAGTAGAACTCCAGCCGCGCGACGATGCCGAAGCGGTCGCGCAGCGGGTTGGTGAGCATGCCCGCGCGCGTGGTGGCGCCCACCAGCGTGAAGGGCTGCAGGTCGAGCTTGATGCTGCGCGCGGCCGGGCCCTCGCCGATCATGATGTCGATCTGGTAGTCCTCCAGCGCGGGGTAGAGGATCTCCTCCACCACCGGCGAGAGGCGGTGGATCTCGTCGATGAAGAGCACGTCGTTGGGCTCGAGGTTGGTCAGCAGCGCCGCCAGGTCCTTGGGTTTTTCGAGCACGGGGCCGCTGGTCTGGCGCAGGTTCACGCCGAGTTCCTGGGCAATGATGTGCGACAGCGTGGTCTTGCCCAGGCCGGGCGGGCCGAACAGCAGCACATGGTCCAGCGCCTCGGCGCGCTTCTTGGCGGCGCCGATGAAGATCTCCAGCTGCTCGCGCACCTTCATCTGGCCCACGTACTCGTCGAGCAGCTTGGGCCGCAGCGCGCGCTCGATCGCCTCTTCCTTGGGCGAACCCGCCAGCGGCGAGATCACGCGCGGCGCGGGGGCGAAGTCGTCGGTCTGGATGCTCATTTATTTGGCCAGCGCCTTCAGCGCCAGCTTGATGCCCTCGGCCACGCCCACCTCGGCCGGCAGGGCCTTGAGCGCGGCGGTGGCGTCTTTCTCGTTGTAGCCCAGGGCCATGAGGGCCTGCTGGATATCGGCCTGGGCATCGCTGCGCGCAGCGCCCGCGGGAAGGCCCAGGTCCACGCCGAGCTTGCCCTTGAGCTCCAGCAGCAGCCGCTCGGCCGTCTTCTTGCCGATGCCGGGCACCTTGACGATGCGCCCGGTCTCCTGCGTGCTCACGGCCTGGGCCAGGTCGTTCACCGACAGGCCCGAGAGCACCGCCAGCGCGGTGCGCGGGCCCACGCCACTGATCTTGATGAGCTGGCGAAAGGCGTCGCGCTCGGGCGCGGTGGCGAAGCCGTAGAGGATCTGCGCGTCCTCGCGCACCACGAAGTGCGTCAGCAGCGAGACCCGCTCGCCGCTGGCGGGCAGGTGGTAGAAGGTGCTCATGGGCACGTCCACCTCGTAGCCCACGCCATGGCAGTCCAGCAGGATCTGGGGCGGGTTCTTCTCCAGCAGCGTGCCGCTCAACTTGCCTATCATCGGTGTCCTTTTGGTCGTTCGCCGGGTCGCCCCAGGAACGACCGCGCCCCTCGCAGGGGCCTGGCGAAGCCAGGGTTGGGGGCCCTCTTTTTCTTCGGGATTATCGGCTTGATTCTCAGACATACCTTCAGCCCACCGGACAACACCCGCATGGCCCACCTGTGCGGGCCGCTCGACGCCCACATCCGCGCCATCGAGTCCGCGCTGCAGGTCAAGGTGGCGCACCGCTTCGAGCAGTTCCGCGTCGAAGGCCCCAAGGCCAAGGCGCAGCGCGCCATGGAAGTGCTGCAGGCCCTGTACGAGATGGCGCGCGGCCCGATCCCGGCCGAGCAGGTGCAGCTCATGCTCAACGGCAACACCGCGCTGGAACACCCCGGCGAGGGCGCGCTGAGCATGCAGACGCGCCGCGGCGAGGTGCGCGGGCGCACGCCCAACCAGGTGGGCTACCTGGAGAACATGGCCGCGCACGACATCACCTTCGGCATCGGCCCCGCGGGCACCGGCAAGACCTACCTGGCGGTGGCCTGCGCGGTGGACGCGCTGGAGCGCAGCGCGGTGCAGCGCATCGTGCTCACCCGCCCGGCCGTGGAAGCGGGCGAGAAGCTGGGCTTCCTGCCCGGCGACCTGGGCCAGAAGGTGGACCCCTACCTGCGCCCGCTGTACGACGCCCTGTACGACCTGATGGGCTTCGACCGCGTGCAAAAGGCCTTCGAGCGCCAGCAGATCGAGATCGCGCCGCTGGCGTTCATGCGCGGTCGCACGCTCAACCACGCCTTCGTCATCCTGGACGAGGCGCAGAACACCACGCCCGAGCAGATGAAGATGTTCCTCACCCGCATCGGCTTCGGCAGCAAGGCCGTGGTCACCGGCGACGTGAGCCAGATCGACCTGCCGCGCACCCAGCTCAGCGGCCTGATCGACGCCGAGCGCGTGCTCAAGCGCGTGCCGGGCATCGGCTTCACGCGCCTGACCAGCGCCGACGTGGTGCGCCACCCGCTGGTGGCGCGCATCGTCGACGCCTACGAGGCCCGCAGCCCGTCGCGCGAAGAGGCCGAACCGGCCCGCCGACGCGCCGGCTGACCCGCGCCAACCCCCAGGGAGGACCCGCATGCCACCGATCAGACCGCTCACCCTCGCCGCCCCGCTCGCCGCCGCCCTGCTGGCCGGCGGCTGCGCGCTGCACCAGCACCCGTCGGCGCCCGCCACCCAGGGCAGCATTCAGGGCCCGGGCTACAGCAGCGAGACCGTGCGCTACCGCTGCGAGGGCGGCGCCGAAATCGAGGTGGCCTACCTGGAGTTCGGCCATGGCGACAGCTTCGCGGCGCTGCACCACCAGGGCCGCACGGCGCTGCTCAAGAGCCGGCCCAGCGCTTCGGGTGTGCGCTACATCGCGCTGGACGAACAGCACAGCCTGCGCTGGAACACCAAGGGCGAGGAAGGCTTCCTGAGCTTCCTGGCGGCCGACCACACGGCACAGGAGCGCACGCTGCTGGCCAACTGCCGCTCGATCCCCTCCCTCAACGCCGGCAAGGCGGCCAGCTGATGGCCCTGCCCGCGCTCACCCTTTCGCTGCAGTTCGCGCGCTTCGACGGCGTGACCGAACACCGCGCCGCGCTGCCGCGCGCCTTCGTGGCGCGCTGCCTGCGCCGCGCGCTCGATGGCGACGCCGAACTCACCGTGCGCATCGTCGACGCTGAGGAGGGCCAGGCCCTCAACCGCGACTACCGCGGCCGCGACTACGCCACCAACGTGCTCACCTTCGACTACGCCCAGGAGCCCCTGGTGATGGCCGACCTGGTGCTGTGCGCGCCGGTGGTGGCGGCCGAAGCGAAACAGATGAAGAAGCCCCTGGCCGAGCACTACGCGCACCTGCTGGTGCACGGCGCGCTACACGCCCAGGGCTGGGACCACGAAACCAGCGAGGCCGACGCCGAGGCCATGGAGGCGCGCGAGACCGAGGTGCTGGCCGCGCTGGGCCAGCCCGATCCCTACGCCCGATCGCGCCGCCCCCGCAAGCCCGGGTAAATCCCCAGCAAAACGCCGGGGCACGGCGGCCGGCCGCCCCGCCCGCTCGCTAGCATGGGCTGGTCATCCACCCCAACCGAGGAGCGTCCATGGCAGGCTGGTACGAACTCACGAAGAACGGCAAAGGTCAGTATTCCTTCGTGCTCAAGGCGGGCAACGCGCAGGTGATCCTGCGCAGCGAGCAGTACGAGGCCAAGCCCTCGGCCCAGGGCGGCATCGAGTCGGTGCAGAAAAACTCGCCGCTGAGCGAGCGCTACGAGCTCAAGACGGCCAGCGACGGCAGCCCCTACTTCAACCTGAAGGCCTCGAACGGCCAGGTCATCGGCACCAGCCAGATGTACGCCTCCGAGGCCGCGCGCCAGAACGGCATCGACTCGGTGAAGACCAACGGCCCCAGCAAGGACGTGCGCGAGCCCTGATCCCACGCGACGGGCGCGCGACGGTGGCTCAACCGCAGTCGCGCGCGCCGTCCCAGCGCTGCACCGGAAAGCGCAGGCCGCCGGCGCCCAGGTCGCGCCCGGGTGGCACCAGCAGGTCCACCCGGCCCTCGCGCACGGCGTCGAACAGGGCCTGGTGGCCGGCCTGCGGCGCGCAGTTCGTGTCCAGGCCCTGGTCGGGCAGGTGGCCGCGCACGGCCCACTGCCCGCGCCCGTCGGCCCGCCAGATGCGCGCGCCGCCCGCCTCGCGCGCGCCCGGCGCCTGGCGCGCGAGCAGCGCATAGGCCCCATCGCCCAACACCTCGGGCGGCAGGCGCCAGATGAGGCAGGTCTGGGCCTCGCAGGCGCCCGGCAGGCCGCCGTCGCGCGCCAGGGCCTCCAGCAGCGCCGGCGGCGCCGTGGCGCCCGGCGGGAACACCGGCAGGGCGCGCAACCGTTCGGCCAGGCGCTCGCGCCGCGTCGTCGGGTCGCTCAGGGCGTCGCGCGCCAGCGCCTGGCGCGCGGCAGGCACGCCGCCGAACACCGGGTCGTCGGCGGCCAGGGCCTGCAGGGCGCGCCGGCCGAACACGCCGCCCTCGCGCGCGAGGTAGCGGATCGGGTCCTGCTCGTCGCTGGTGCCCCGCGCCAGGCGCTGCAGCTGGTCGTTCACGCTCACGCGGCGCGGGTCGATGGCGCCGCCCAGCAACGCCAGGATGCCCAGCACCACCACCGCCGCGGCCACGGCGTTGGTGGCGGGCACCAGGCAGCGTTCGGCACGGCCCAGCCACTCGGCCATGGCGTTGAGCGTGTAGCCCAGCGCGAACACCGCCACCACGACCGCCACGAACAGGCCCCAGAGACGGTCCACCGTCCAGCCGTACTGGCCGATGCGCAGGCCCAGCGCGTACAGCGCCACCGCCACCATGGGCAGCAGCACCAGAAGGCCGGTCGACAGGGCGCGGCGCAGCCAGCGCGGGTAGCGCGGCGCGTCCAGCCCGCCGCGCGAACTGGCGTTGACCAGCAGCACGCACAGCACCGCGAACCACAGCAGCAGGAAGGCCGCGCGCCGCGTCTGCAACAAGGGCTCGACACCCTGCACCAGCCAGCTCGCCACGAAGGCCACGCCCAATGCGCCCGCCAGCGGGTAGATCCAGCCGCACAGCTGCGTGAGCCGCTCGAACAGGAAGCGCGCCACGGTGCGCTGCGTGACCGCCAGCGACACGCCATAGGAAAACACCAGCGTGGTGGCGGGAATCCAGAACGCGCCGCGTTCGATGAGCTCGCCCAGGAAGGGCAGGCGCACCAGGCGAAACAGCGCCGCCGCGCTGAACATCACCAGCCAGAACAGGCCGGTGACCAGCCCGCCCTGCGCCAGCAGCAGGGTGTTGTGCAGCAAGGCGTCGAACCAGGACTCGTAGCGCACGCGGCCCTCGCGCGCCACGGCGGCGGCGGGCACGGCGACCATGAGCGCCAGGCCCAGCACGAAGGTGGGCCGCAGGTAGTCTTCCTCGCGGAAAGGCGCCTGCTCGCGCGCGCGCTCGGCCAGCCCGCCCACGGTCAGCCCGTGGTAGGCCCCGATGGCCAGGGCCAGCGCGCCCACGCCGAGTGCGATGGCCACGCGGCGCTGCAGCGGGGCCGCGCTGGCGAGGTAGAAGCCCAGCGGCGCCAGCGCCATCAGCAGGAACAGCGGCATGAAGGCCACGGCCTCGGTGGCCGGCCAGGCGCCGCGGCGCGCGGTCTCGTAGAGGGCGTAGGCCAGAGCGGCCTGCAAGGCCCCCACCAGCAGGTGGGCGCGGGCCTCGGATGCGGGGGCGGCGGGGGTGTGCAAGCGGTCCTCCTGAAAGCGCCCGGGCACCGGCGCGGGCTCAGGCCGTCAGGCGCATCGGGATCGTCACCGGCCCGTCGTTCACCAGGTGCACCTGCATGTCGGCACCGAAGCGGCCGGTGGCCACCTGGGGATGCGCGGCGCGCGCGGCGGCCACGAAGGCATCGTAGAGCGATTCGCCGAGCGCGGGCGGCGCGGCGTGGGTAAAGCCCGGGCGGTTGCCACCCGAGGTGTCGGCCGCCAGGGTGAACTGGCTGACGATGAGCAGGCCGCCGCCCACGTCCTGCAGGCTGAGGTTCATCTTGCCGGCGCCGTCGGCAAAGACGCGCAGCTTGAGCACCTTGTTGAGCAGCTTCAGGCCCACGGCCGGCGTATCGGCGGGCTCGGCGCAGACCAGCGCCAGCAGGCCGGGCCCGATGGCGCCCACGGTCTGGCCGGCGATGTCGACACGGGCCTGGCTCACGCGTTGCAGCAGGGCAATCACTGGAGGGTCTCCTCGGGTTCCTTGACGGCCAGCGCTTCCACGCCGGTGGGCAGCAGCTGGATGCTGGCGCGCAGGCCGGGCACGGCCTGCATCAGCGCCTGCTCCACCTCGCCGCGCAGCGCCGCCGCGCGGCCCAGCGGCCAGGCGGCGGGCAGGTGCATGTGCAGGTCGGCGAAGCGGCGCTGGCCGGCCTTGCGCGTGGTGACGTGGTCGAAGCGCACCAGTGGTTGCTTCTGGGCAAAGCCCGCCAGCACGCGCTCGATGCTGGACTGCAGCTCGGGGTCGAGCGCTTCGTCCATGAGGCCCTGCGAGGCGTCCTTGATGAGGTGCAGGCCCTCGCGCAGGATGTTGAGCGCCACCAGGATGGCCAGCACGGGGTCGAGCCAGAGCCAGCCGGTGACGGCGACCAGGCCGATGCCCAGCACCACGCCGACCGAGGTCCAGACGTCCGTGAACAGGTGGCGCGCGTCGCCTTCGAGCGCGACCGAGCGGTGCACGCGCGAGGCGCGCAGCATCACCCAGGCCAGCACGCCGTTGAACACCGAACTGATGACCGACAGCCACAGGCCCAGGCCCAGCTGCTCCAGCGGCTGCGGCTGCAGCAGGCGCCCCACCGCGGCCCAGACGATGCCGGCGGCCGCCGCGATGATGAGCACCCCCTCGAAGCCGGAAGAAAAGTACTCGGCCTTGTGGTGGCCGTAGGGATGCTCGGCGTCGGCCGGGCGCGCGGCGATGGTGACCATGAGCAGGCCGAAGCTCGCGCCCGCCAGGTTGACCAGGGACTCGAGCGCGTCGGACAGCAGGCCGACCGAGCCGGTGAGCCACCAGGCCGCCGTCTTCAGCGCGATGGTGAGCAGGGCCACGGCGATCGAGGCCTGCAGCAGGCGGCGCGGCGTGAGTCGGTCGAGCAGCGGGGTGATCACGCGCGGCATTGTGGCCCAGGCCCGCCGAACCCTGGTTCAGCGGACGTTGCAGAATCGCCGCCATGCGACGCGCGTGGATGTCCCGGCTGAACTGGATCGCGGCAGGTCTGGCCCTGTCGCTGCTGGGGGCGTGGTTCATCGCCCAGCGCGGCCTGGAGGCGCAGCGCGCCGCCTTCGAGACCGACGCGCGCATCGTGCATCGGCTGCTGAGCCAGCAGGTGGTGCAGCACGACGCGGTGCTCGCCACCCTGGCCCTGCTGGAGCCCGAACGGGCCGAGGCCTTGCCGCGCCTGAGCGCGATCTACCCCCGCCTGCTGAGCGTGATCGCGCGCGCGCCGGACGAGGCCTGGCGGCAGCCGGCGCTGGCGCGCGCCGAGGCGGCCTCGCGCACCGGCGGCCGCGGGGCCATGGCCGATGGCGACCTGGGCACGGGCCGCTACACGCTGGTGCTGGGCGCCGCGGGCGGTGGCGCCTACGCGCTGGTCATCGCGCTCGACGGCCTGGTGCCCGAGGCCGACTGGCCCATGGACCGCGCGCGCAGCCCGGTCCGGGTGGCGCTGCGCTGGAACGGCCAGGCGCATACCCTGCAGGCCGGCCTGCCGCTCACCCAGGGCTGGCGCTTCGACTTCGACAAGGTGGTGGCGGCCGAGAGCCAGCCGTTCCACGCCGTGGCCACGCGCTGGGTCGGCTGGGGCGAACTGCCCTGGCTTGGCATGGGCGCCTGGGCGCTCACCGTGCTGGCGGGGCTGGCCGCCCTGGCGCACGCGCTGCGCCTGCGCGAGGCCCGCCAGCGCGCCGAGGCCCTGCTGCGCCTGGGCCAGCTCGGCCGGCTCAACGCCATGGGCGAATTCGCGGCCGGCCTGGCGCACGAGCTGAACCAGCCCCTGACCGCCGTGCTGGCCAGCACGCAGGCCGCGCAGCGCCTGCTGGCCGACGAACCGCCCGCGCTGGACACCGCGCGCGAGGCCATGGGCCGCGCCGGCGCGCAGGCGCGCCGCGCGGCCGAGGTGCTGGCCCGGCTGCGGCGCGGCCTGCAGCCGCCGGCTGGCGCGGCCGAACAGCGCGCGCTGGACCTGGGCGCCTGCGTGCGCGAGGCCCTGCACCTGCTGCAGCCCGAGATCGACCGGCGCGGCGTGGCCGTGCGCTGGCTGGCCAGCGACCCCGCGGTGGTGCGGGCCGATCCGATCGCCATCGATCAGATCGTGCACAACCTGATCGCCAACGCCCTGCAGGCCATGGACCGCCAGGCCGAAGGCCCGCGCGAACTGCGCCTGGCCGTGCGGCGCGAGGGCGGGCAGGCCGTGCTCGACGTGGCCGACACCGGCCCGGGCCTGCCGCCCGAGGTGCTGCCGCGCCTGTTCGAGCCCTTCTTCAGCACCCGCGAGGGCGGCCTGGGCCTGGGCCTGACGCTGAGCGAATCGCTCGCGCAGGCGCAGGGCGGCCGCCTGGGCGCGGGCGCCGCGCCCGGCGGTGGCGCGCTGTTCTCGCTGCACCTGCCGCTCGACACCGAAACCCCGCCATGAACACCGCCAGCGACGCGCTCTCCCCCACCGTGCACCTGATCGACGACGACGAGGCGGTGCGCGACAGCCTCGCGCTGCTGATCGGCACCGTGGGCCTGCGCGTGGTGGCCTGGGCCGATCCGCGCGCCTTCCTCGCCGGCTTCGAGCGCGACGGCATCGGCGCCATCGTGCTCGATGTGCGCATGCCCGGCATCAGCGGCCTGGGCGTGCTCGACACGCTGGTGGCCCAGGGCGTGGACCAACCCGTGATCATGCTCACCGGCCACGGCACGGTGGACATGTGCCGGCGCGCCTTCAAGGCCGGCGCGGCCGAGTTCCTGGAAAAGCCGGTGGACGACGAGGCCCTGATCGAGGCCCTGCAGCAGGCCGTGCGCCAGCACGTTCAGCTGCGCCAGCGCGCGCAGACCGACCGCGCCGCGCGCGAGCGCTGGCAGCAGCTCTCGCCGCGCGAACGCGAGGTGCTCGCGCTCATCGTCGAAGGCCTGAGCAACAAGGCCATCGCGCGCGCGCTCGACCTGTCGCCGCGCACGGTGGAAACGCACCGCGCCCATGTGTTCGAGAAGCTGGGCGTGGACTCGCTCGCCCAGCTGGTGCGCGGCTACGCGGCCCTGGTGAACGAGACGGGCGCTGCGTAGTTCTACGCAGCCGCGCCCGTAGCCGCGCGAATGGTGCGCGCGGCGGGCGCTTCCTACAGTGCGGGCACGGTTGATCGAACCGCAACGCCTTCACGGAGACCCGCTTCATGAACACCCCCATCCGCACCGCCCTGGCCCTCGCTCTGATCGGTGCCAGCGCCCTCGCCCAGGCCCAGAGCGGCGCCGTCCTCAGCGAGCGCAACGTCTCGCTGGCGCTGGCCAACCAGATCGCCAGCGCCACCGTGGCCGCCTGCAGCGCCAGCGGCTATGCCGTCACCGCCACCGTGGTGGACCGCGCCGGCAACGTGCGCGCCGTTCAGCGCGCCGACAACGCCGGCCCGCACACCCTGGAGGCCAGCCGCCTGAAGGCCTACACCTCGGCCTCCGCGCGCAACACCACGCTGGCCATGATGGAGGCCTCGCAGAAGAACCCCGCCGCGGCCAACCTGAAGGACATCCCCGGCTACCTGCTGCTCGGCGGCGGCGTGCCGGTGCGCGCGGGCAACGACGTGATCGGCGCCGTGGGCGTGGGCGGCGCGCCCGGCGGCCACCTGGACGAGCAGTGCGCCATGGCCGCGCTGGAGCAGGTGAAAGCGGCCCTGCAATGAAGCGGCGCGCGCTGCTGTCGCTGGCGCTGGCCACCGCGGCCGCGGGCGCCGCGCGGGCCCAGGTGCCGCCCTCGCCCGGCGAGGTCGCGGCCTACCAGGGCCTGCACGCCGCGGCGCAGCGCGGCGATGTGGCCGCCATCGCGCGGCTGCTGAAGTCTGGCGCGGCCATCGACGCCACCGACGGGGCTGGCCGCACGCCGCTGCACGTGGCCACCTTCGCGCGCCAGCGCGAGGCGGTGCGGGCGCTGCTGCAGGCCGGCGCCAACCACGCTGCCCTGGAGCACGGGCGCTACGACGCCGTCACCATCGCCGCCGTGGCCGACGACGAAGACACCTTGCGCCTGCTGCTGGCCGGCGGCGCGAGCGCGAAGCTGGTGACCAGCCGCTACGACGGCACCGCGCTGATCGCGGCGGCGCACCTGGGCCATGAAGGCGTGGTGCGCCAGCTCATCGCGGCCGGTGCGCCGCTGGACCACGTGAACAACCTGCACTGGACGGCCGCCATCGAATCCGTCGTGCTGGGCGACGGCGGCCCGCGCCACCAGGCCACGCTGCAGGCCCTGATCGATGCAGGCGCCAAGCTGCAACTGGCCGACCGCAGCGGCCACACGCCGCTGGCGCTGGCCCGCTCACGCGGCTACGCGGCCATGGTCGCGATGCTGGAAAAGGCCGGCGCTCGCTGACGTCCACCCCCCACGCTGCGCCGCGGCGCGGGTCGCCGCCCCAAGGGCGCTGATCCGGCTTGGGGCGGCCCGGCGCCGGATCGGCTCAGCCCAGCGTCACGCGCGCGAACTTGCGCTTGCCGACCTGCACCACGTAGGTGCCGGCGGAGAGCTTCAGGCCCTTGTCGCTCAGCACCGAGCCGTCCACGCGCACGCCGCCGCCATCGATGAGGCGGTTGGCCTCGCTGCTCGACGGCGCCAGGCCGGCCGACTTGAGCAGGGCCGCGATGCCCAGCGGCGCGCCCGTCAGCGACACCTCGGGAATCTCGACCGGCACGCCGCCCTTGGAGCGGTTGATGAAGTCCTGCTCGGCCGCCTCGGCCGCCGCCGCGCTGTGGAAGCGCGCCGTGATCTCCTTGGCCAGCATCACCTTCGCGTCCTTGGGGTTGCGGCCGCCCGCCACCTCGCGCTGGAGCGCCTCGATCGCCCCCATCGACTGGAAGGACAGCAGCGTGTACCAGCGCCACATCAGCTCGTCGGAGATGCTCAGCACCTTGGCGAACATGGTGTTGGCGTCCTCGGTGATGCCGATGTAGTTGTTCTTGCTCTTGGACATCTTGTCCACGCCGTCCAATCCCTCCAGCAGCGGCATGGTCAGGATGCACTGCGGCTCCTGGCCGTACTCGGCCTGCAGGTGGCGGCCCATGAGCAGATTGAACTTCTGGTCGGTGCCACCGAGCTCGAGGTCGCTCTTGAGCGCCACCGAGTCGTAGCCCTGCATCAGCGGGTAGAGGAACTCGTGCACGCTGATCGGCGTGCCGGCGGTGAAGCGCTGGTGGAAGTCGTTGCGCTCCATCATGCGCGCCACGGTGTACTTGGCCGCGAGCTGGATCATGCCCATGGAGCCCAGCGGCAGGCTCCATTCGCTGTTGTAGCGGATCTCGGTCTTCGCCGGGTCCAGCACCAGGCTGGCCTGCTTGTAGTAGGTCTCGGCGTTGGCCTTGATCTGCTCGGGCGTGAGCGGCGGGCGCGTGCTGTTGCGGCCCGAGGGATCGCCGATCAGGCTGGTGAAGTCGCCAATAAGAAAAATGACTGTATGCCCCAGGTCCTGGAGCTGGCGCATCTTGTTGAGCACCACGGTGTGGCCGATGTGGATGTCGGGCGCCGTCGGGTCCAGGCCGAGCTTGATGCGCAGCGGCGTGCCGGTGCGCTCGGCACGTGACAATTTTTGCGCCCAGTCCGCCTCGGGGATCAATTCTTCGCAGCCCCGGCGGGTGACCGCCAGGGCGTGTCGCACGCCGTCCGTCAGGGCCTCGCCGCCGCTGGTGGGGCTGTCCGGCAAGGTGGGAATAGATAAGCCGTTATTCATACGTGTTTTTTCCGATAGGGACGGATCGCCAGCCCGCTACACTTGCCGGCTATCGCCGGATTTTAGTTGGCGTGCTTTTTGCACACGCTCCCGCACCCACGTAAAGCCCGGCCCGTGGCGTGAACTTCTCGCGTCGCTGCCCGCTCACTCCCTGGATGCCGGTGTGAGGCCCTGTGCCCCCACCGGCCCTTTCATGGATGACCGACCTTGATACGCCAGACCTTGAACGCCGCGGCCCAATGGGGCCAACAGATCGCTGAATCGATTGCCCAGCACCCCCGTCGCGTCATGGGGGGCATCGGCGTCCTCCTCCTCGGCACCGGGGTCACCGCCTTCGGTATCGCGCCGCTGGCGCCCGACGCCGCCGACCTGCCGGTGCGCCAGGTGGTGGAAGCCCTGCCGGTGACCGCCACTCCCCTGTACGCCGCCATTCCCGCCAGCGCCGACCTGCCCCCCGAGGCCCGTCCGGTGCTCGCCAGCCCCCAGCCCTGGACCCTGTACCGCAGCGACACCACGCGCAACGACGACACCCCCCAGTCGCTGCTGTTGCGCCTGGGCGTGAACGACGGTGAGGCCCAGGCCTTTCTGGCCCGCAACCCCTTGGCGCGCCAGCTGCTGGCCTCGCGCCAGAGCCGCCTGGTGCACGCCGAGGCCACCCCGCAGCAGGTGCTGCAGCGCCTCACCGCCCGCTGGCCCGATCCGAAGAACGATCGCGGCTTTCTGCGCCTGGTGGTCGAGCGGGGCGCCAACGGCCTGAGCGCCCGGCTCGAACCCGGCACCCTGGAGGCCGCCTCGCGCCTGGCCAGCGGCGAAATCCGCAGTTCCCTGTTCGCCTCCACCGACGCCGCGGGCATCCCCGACGCGGTGGCCGTGCAGCTCGCCGAGATGTTCGCCAGCGACATCGACTTCCGCCGCGACCTGCGCAAGGGCGACCGTTTCCAGGTCGTCTATGAAACCCTGAGCGCCGAAGGCGAGCCGATGAAGACCGGCCGCATCCTGTCGGCGGTGTTCGTCAACGACGGCCGCCCGCACGAGGCGGTGTGGTTCGAGGCGCCCGGCGTCAAGGGCGGCTACTACGGCTTCAACGGCGACAGCAAGCGCCGCTACTTCCTGTCCTCGCCACTGGAGTTTTCGCGCGTCAGCAGCGGCTACGGCATGCGCTTCCACCCGGTGCTCGGCCGCCAGCGCGCCCACCTGGGCGTGGACTACGCCGCCCCCACCGGCACGCCGGTGCGCACGGTGGCCGACGGCGTGATCGAGTTCGCCGGGGTGCAGCGCGGCTACGGCAACGTCATCTACGTGCGCCACCGCAACAACCAGGTGACGGTCTTCGCGCACCTGAGCCGCATCGGCGTGCGCACCGGCCAGCGCGTGAGCCAGGGCGAGTTCATCGGCAACGTCGGCACCACCGGCATGTCCACCGGACCGCACCTGCACTTCGAGTTCCGCGACAACGGCGAGCACCGCGACCCGCTGGTGATCGCTCGCCAAAGCGAGGCCATCAAGCTGCCCGAGAACCTGCGCAGCGCCTTCAACCAGGTCGCCCAGGCCCAGCAGCAGGAGCTCGCCGCCGCCGGCCGCCTGCAGCAGGCCCTGGCCAGCACCGACTCAGGCCGATGAGCCCCGCGGGAGCCGCAAGGCCCCGCCCAAAACAAAAGGGAGCCAGTGGCTCCCTTTTTTCATGGCCGGCAAACAGCGGGTCTCAGACGCTGAAACTCGAGCCACAGCCGCAGGTGGTGGTGGCGTTGGGGTTCTTGATCACGAACTGGGCACCTTGCAGGTCTTCCTTGTAGTCGATCTCGGCACCCACCAGGTACTGGTAGCTCATGGCGTCGATCAGCAGGGTCACACCGTTCTTGCTCATGGAGGTGTCGTCTTCGTTGACGACCTCGTCGAAGGTGAAGCCGTACTGGAAGCCCGAGCAGCCGCCGCCTTGCACGAAAACGCGCAGCTTGAGGTCGGGATTGCCCTCTTCGGCCACCAGTTCGGCCACCTTGGCGGCGGCGCTGTCGGTGAAGACCAGCGGCGCGGGCATGTCGGTCTGGATGTTCTCGGCCACGGCACTCATGGGGATTCCTCTCGTAAGGGGCGGGCTGGGAACCCGCGAATACCACGAATGGTACGGTACGCCGCTCGGGTAGGCCCGTCAGCGGTGGTTTGCCGCCAGTTTCAGTGTGGGCTTTTCCTCGGCGCCGTCGCCGGCCATGGGGCGCAGCTGGCCTTCGATGGTGGCGCCCTGGTGCATCTCGATCGCACGGTAGGACACATCCCCCTCGATGCGCGCCTTGGGCTGCAGCTCCAGCAGCTGGCGCGCCAGCACCGGGCCCTTGACGTGGCCATTGATGATGACGTGGTCGGCCTCGATCGAGCCCTGCACCGAGGCCACCTCGCTCACGATCAGCAGGCTGGCGCCGTCCACCGCCGCCCGCACGTTGCCCACGACCTCGCCGTCGATACGAAGCCCTTCGGCGAACAGCAGGTCGCCCTGGATGCGGGTGCCCTGCGCGATCAGGCTCTTGATCGGGGGCTGCTTGGGTTTGGCGAACATGCGTGATCTCCTGTCGACGGCCCTCGATCAGGGATCGAAGGTCTGAACCGACCGCACCGCGCTGCCCTGGAGGAGCTTGGCGGTCACGGTTTTTACAACGGCCTGCGCGGGCAGATCAACAACGCCTTCCTGCCGCAGGTAGCCTTTGACGAGCACCGGTTGCGGTGCGGGGGCGTGCTTCGCGGACCAGGGCTTGCCGGCCAGCGTGCCGGTGAAGACGATCTCGAGCGCACCCTTGAAGTCTGGCGCCTTGCGCGCGGCCTGGATCATCAGAACCTGCCAACGCCACTGTGTGGCCGACAGGCGTTCGGCCTGCAGGCCGCGGATGGCGAGCGCGTCGCCACCCGCGGGGATGAGGCGCTCGAAGAAACCGAGGTCGTTGCGCAGGCTCTGGTTGTCCGCCTCCAGCTGGCGGATCTGCACGCGCAGCTGGTCCTGCAGGGCGCGCTCGATGGTCAGGCGGCTCTCGGCGGTGTGGTCGACCGCGCTGCGCGACGCCAGTTCTTCGCGCAGGCCCACCACCTCGGAGCGCAGGCGCTCCAGCTCGTCGCGCGCGTGGCGGTCCAGGCCGGCGATGTCCTTGCCGAACTCGAAGGCCCACAGCGCCAGCGCCGCACACAGGCCCAGCATGACGGCAGCCCCAAGCCAGCGCAGTGGCCAGGGCAGGGCACTGCGGATCGACATGCGCGGGGCGCCTGCCGACCAGCGTCTACGTCCGAAGCGCAATCGCATGCAAACCTCTCAACTGCAAGCAAAAGAAAACAGCCCCCAGAAAGCAGAAACCGCCCCAAGCGGACTTGCAGGCGGTTTCTGGGGGGCGTTTCGCGAAGGCGATCAGCGCTTGCTGAACTGCTTGCGGCGCCGCGCAGAGCGCAGGCCGACCTTCTTGCGTTCCACCTCGCGGGCGTCGCGGGTCACGAAGCCGGCTTGCGACAGCGCGGGCTTGAGGCTCGCGTCGTAATCGATCAGCGCGCGGGTGATGCCGTGGCGCACAGCGCCGGCCTGGCCCGACTCACCGCCGCCGTGCACGTTGACCTGGATGTCGAAGGTCTCGACGTTGTCGGTCAGCACGAGCGGCTGCTTGGCGATCATGATCGAGGTCTCGCGGCCGAAGAACTGCTGGATCTCCTTGCCGTTGACCGTGATCTTGCCGCTGCCCTTCTTGAGGAACACGCGGGCGACGCTGGATTTGCGACGGCCGGTGCCGTTGTTCCATTCACCAATCATTCAGGGCTCCTTAGATGTCCAGCGTTTGCGGCTGCTGAGCGGTGTGCGGGTGCTCCGCGCCGCCGTAGACCTTGAGCTTCTTGATCATGGCGTAGCCCAGAGGACCCTTGGGCAGCATGCCCTTGACGGCCTTCTCGAGCGCGCGGCCGGGGTGCTTGGCCTGCATGTCGCGGAAGTTGGTCGCGTAGATACCGCCCGGGAAGCCCGAGTGGCGGTAGTACATCTTGTCGGTGGACTTGGTGCCGGTCACGCGCAGCTTGGCTGCGTTGATGATGACGATGTAGTCACCCGTGTCGACGTGAGGCGTGTAAATGGCCTTGTGCTTGCCGCGCAGTCGGAGAGCCACTTCACTGGCAACTCGTCCGAGGACCTTGTCGGTCGCGTCAATCACAAACCACTCGTGCTTCACGTCAGCGGGCTTGGCGCTGAACGTTTTGGTCATGTTGAACCTGATAGCGAGGGTTTGGCGGCCCTTTTCCACGGTCGGCGGTTCTCTGGTGGAACCCTCTTAGGTGGAGGTTTGCACTTCGCCGCGGGGCCACAGGAAAACGCTGCGAAGCCCGCCATTGTACGAAATCGGCGCCGGGGCGGCAAATCCGGCGCTACCATCGCCGGCCCATGTTCTCCTACCGCCACGCCTTCCACGCCGGCAACCACGCCGACGTGCTCAAGCACCTGCTGCTGATCGCCACCCTGCGCCACCTGCAGCTCAAGGAACCGGCCATCACCCTGATCGACACCCACGCTGGCGCGGGCCTGTACCGGCTGGACGGCGATTTCGCCGACAAGGGGGGCGAGGCGGTGAACGGCGTGGTGCGGCTGTTTGCCGCCTGTCGGCCGGCCACGGGCGCGCCGGCCGTGCAGACCACCCCGCTGATCGACGACTACCTCGACCTCGTGGCGGGCTTCAATCCCTCGGGTTCGCTGCGGGTCTACCCCGGCTCGCCTTTCGTGATTGAGCGCCTCATGCGCGCCGAATCGCGCGACCGGCTCAAGCTGTTCGAGCTGCACCCGACCGACGGCAAAACCCTGTCGGCCAACATCGCCCAGCTCGACGCCGGCCGCGCGGTGGTGGTCAAGCGCGAGGACGGCTTCGAGGGCCTCAAGCCCCTGCTGCCCCCGCCCGCCGACGCCAAGGGCTCGCGCCGGGCGATGGTGCTGATCGATCCCAGCTACGAGATCAAGAGCGATTACGCCAAAGTGAGCGCCTGCATACAGGATTCGCTGAAGCGCTTCGCCACCGGCACCTACCTGGTCTGGTACCCGGTGATCCCGCGCGCCGAGGCCCACGACCTGCCGCGCAAGCTGCGCGGCCACGCCCAGCGCGCCGGCCGCCCCTGGCTGCACGCCACGCTGGCCGTGGGCCACCCGCCCCTGGGCCCGGACGAGCGCCCGGGCCTGACGGCCAGCGGCGTGTTCGTGATCAACCCGCCGCACACCCTGCACGCCGGGCTGGCCGAGGCCCTGCCGCTGCTGGTGGAAGCGCTGGGCCGCGGGCGCGGCCAGGGCCACACGCTGGAACACTCGGGCTGAGCCGCGCGGCCCGGCGCGGACGGGCCACAGGCCCCTCCATCGCGGCAAAAAAATTAACCGACCGGCCGGTCGGCTAACTTGGTACACTGCGCAGCCAGAGCCCCACCCGCCGAGGAGACCGCGCATGTACACGCAATCCTTCAACGTGCCCGACGGCACCGCCCCCGGCCCCCAGGCCGTGCCGGCCGCCGCCGACCCCGCCCTGCAGGCCCACTTCGATGCCGTGATCGACGCCGACGGCAAGATCGAGCCGCGCGACTGGATGCCCGAGGCCTACCGCAAGACCCTGGTGCGCCAGATCAGCCAGCACGCGCACAGCGAGATCGTGGGCATGCTGCCCGAGGGCAACTGGATCAGCCGCGCGCCCAGCCTCAAGCGCAAGGCCATCCTGCTGGCCAAGGTGCAGGACGAGGGCGGTCACGGCCTGTACCTCTACAGCGCAGCCGAGACCCTGGGCACCAGCCGCGACCAGATGGTCGAGGCGCTGCACAGCGGACGCGCCAAGTACAGCTCCATCTTCAACTACCCCACCCTCACCTGGGCCGACGTGGGCGTGATCGGCTGGCTGGTCGACGGCGCGGCGATCATGAACCAGATTCCCCTGTGCCGCTGCAGCTACGGCCCCTATGCGCGCGCCATGATCCGCGTCTGCAAGGAAGAGAGCTTCCACCAGCGCCAAGGCTACGAATCGCTCCTGACCATGATGCAGGGCACGGACGAGCAGAAGGCCATGGTGCAGGACGCGGTGAACCGCTGGTGGTGGAAGTGCCTGGCCATGTTCGGCCCGCCCGACGACAACAGCCCCAACAGCGTGCAGGGCATGCGCTGGGGCATCAAGCGCATCAGCAACGACGCGCTGCGCCAGAAATTCGTCGACGCCACCGTGCCGCAGGCCGAGGTGCTGGGCGTCACCCTGCCCGACCCCGAGCTGAAGTGGAACGCCGAGCGCGGCCAGCACGACTTCGGCGCCATCGACTGGGACGAGTTCTGGCAGGTGGTGAATGGCAACGGCCCCTGCAACAAGGAGCGCCTGGCCACCCGCGTGAAGGCCTGGGAAGACGGGGCCTGGGTGCGCGAGGCCGCCCTGGCCCACGCGCGCAAGCAAGCACAACGCACCATGAAGGAGGCCGCATGAGCACCGCACGACCGCCCGAAGGGGCTCGCACCGCAGCGCGCCGCGCGGAGGTCTACCAATGAGCGACGCCAAAGCCCTCAAGGAATGGCCTCTGTGGGAGGTTTTCGTCCGCAGCAAGCAGGGCCTGGAGCACAAGCACTGCGGCAGCCTGCACGCCAGCGACGCGCGCCACGCCCTGCAGATGGCGCGCGACGTGTACACGCGCCGCCAGGAAGGCGTGAGCATCTGGGTCGTGCCCTCGGCCAGCATCGCCGCGAGCGAACCGGATTCGAAGGACGCCTTCTTCGATCCCGCCGCCGACAAGGTCTACCGCCACCCGACCTTCTACGACATCCCGGACAAAGTGGGGCACATGTGATGGGCGCCGCGCAGGACCGCTCCAAGCCAGCCGGCACCCCCTCGGGGGGCAGCGCACCACACGACGTGGGCCGCGTGGGGGCAGGCGACTCCGCTCCCGTCGACTACCTGCTGCACCTGGCCGACAACGCCCTCGTGCTCGGCCAGCGCAACGCCGAGTGGTGCGGCCACGGGCCCATCCTGGAAGAGGATCTGGCCCTGGCCAACCACGCGCTCGACCACCTGGGCCAGGCGCGCCTGCTCTACCAGCACGCGGCCCGGTGCATCAACGCCGAGCCCGCGCAGGCCCAGCGCTTCGCCCACCTGCAAGGCGCGCGCGCCGACGGCGCCCTGACCGAAGACAGCCTGGCCTACTTCCGCGCCACGCACGAGTTCCGCAACTTCACGCTGCTGGAGTTGCCGCACCACGGCCCGCTCGCCGGCCCCGCGCGCGCCGACCGCGACTTCGCCACCACCACCGTGCGCAACGTGCTCTACGCCGCGCTCATGAACCTGTGGTGGGAGCGCCTGCAGGCCAGCGCCGATCCGCAGCTCGCCGCCATCGCGGCCAAGTCGCTCAAAGAGGTGCGCTACCACCTGAGCCACGCCGGCGACTGGCTGGTGCGCCTGGGCGACGGCACCGATGAGAGCCGCGCCCGCGCGCAGGCCGCGCTGGACCACCTCATGCCGCACACCCAGGAGTTCTGGACCGGCGACGAGGCCGAGTCCGCCGCCGTGGCCAACGGCACTGGCGTGGCCCTCGCCGAACTCAAGCCCGCCTGGGATGCGCTGCTGGACGAGGTGCTGGCCGAGGCCACGCTGCGACGCCCCGCCGACGGCGGCTACGTGACGCAGGGCAAGCGCGGCCTGCACTCCGAACACATGGGCTTCCTGCTCGCCGAAATGCAGAGCCTGGCCCGCGAACACCCCCAGGCCGTGTGGTGAGGCCATGGACGCGGCGCTGCGCGACCCCCCTTCGCTGGACGCCGTGCGCGCGGCCATCGCGCACCTGAGCGACCCCGAGATCCCCGTGGTGAGCCTGGCCGAGCTGGGCATCCTGCGCGAGGTGCGCCGGGGCGGGGACGGCGTGGCCGAGGTGGTCATCACGCCCACCTACAGCGGCTGCCCGGCCATGGGGCAAATCGAGGACGACATCCGCGCCGCGCTGCGCGACAGCGGCATCGCCGCACGCGTGGTGACGCAGCTCTCGCCCGCCTGGACCACCGACTGGATGGCGCCCGCCGCGCGCGAGAAGCTGCGCGCCTACGGCATCGCGCCGCCCAATGGCCGCGCCGCGCAGGCCGGCGCCCAGGTGGTGGGCTTCGCGCGCCGCGCCGCCGGCCAGCCCGTGCCCTGTCCGCGCTGCGGCTCCACCCACACCACACAAACCTCGCCCTTCGGCTCGACCGCGTGCAAGGCGCTCTACCGCTGCCTGGACTGCCTCGAACCCTTCGACCTCTTCAAGCCCTACTGACCATGAGCACCAGCCCCCGCGGATTCGTCGAGCTGCCCATTGCACGCGTGAGCCCCGAGGCCGCGGGCTCGGTGGCCGTCACCCTGGCCGTGCCCGCTGAGCGGCGCGGCGCCTTCGCCTTCGAGCCCGGCCAGTTCCTCACGGTGCGCGCGCTCATCGACGGCCAGGACGTGCGGCGCAGCTACTCCATCAGCAGCCCACGCAGCCTGTACACCAGCAAGGGCGAGCTCACGCTGGGCATCCGCCCGGTCGACGGCGGCGTGTTCAGCAACTGGGCCGCCACGCGGTTGAAGGCCGGCGACACGCTGCAGGCGATGCCGCCCGACGGCCGCTTCACCGTGCACCGCCCGCGCGCCCTGCACCGGGTGGGTTTCGCGGCGGGCTCGGGCATCACGCCCATCCTGTCCATCATGACCAGCACACTGGAGGAATCGCCCACCGCCAAGTTCACCCTGGTCTATGGCAACCGGCGCATGGCCAGCGTGATGTTCAACGAGGCCCTGCAAGACCTGAAGGACCGCTACCGCGACCGCCTCACGCTGATCCACATCCTCTCGCGCCAGGCGCAGGAGGTGCCGCTGCTGGAAGGCCGCATCGACGGCGACAAGGTGCGCGCCCTCATCGCCGCCCTGCTGCCCGTGCCCAGCATGGACGAGGTCTTCGTCTGCGGCCCCGAGGCCATGATCGAGGCCACCGAGCAGGCCCTGCTGGGCGCCGGCGTGAAGCCCGAGCGCATCCACACCGAGCGCTTCACCTCGCCGACGCTGGAGGCCCTGCCGCGCGGCGAGCGCGAGCGCGTGCAGCTGGGCCGCGCGCCCCAGGCCGAGGGCGAGGTGGCCCTGACCGTGGTGCTCGACGGCAAACCGCACGAACTGCGCATGGGCCGCGACCAGCGCGTGCTCGACGTGGCGCTGGAGGCCGGCCTGGACCTGCCCTGGTCCTGCCGCGGCGGCGTGTGCTGCACCTGCCGCGCCAAGGTCATGGAAGGCCAGGTGGAGATGGAGAAGAACTTCACGCTGGAGCCCTGGGAAACCGAACAGGGCTTCGTGCTGAGCTGCCAGGCCCGCCCCACCACCGACCGGGTCGTCGTCAGCTACGACGAGCGCTGAGCGGCCACCGGCGGCCCGCTCAATCGGTGTAGAGCACCACGGGCGCCACGCCCGCGCGGATGAGGCCGATGCGCTCGGCCGCCGCGCGGCTGAGGTCGATCACGCGCCCCGGCGCGAACGGCCCGCGGTCGTTGATGCGCACCACCACCGCCTGCCCCGTGGCCGGGTTCTCCACGCGCACGCGCGTGCCGAATGGCAGGGTCTTGTGCGCAGCGGTGAGTTCGTTCATGTCGAAGACCTCGCCGTTCGCGGTGCGCCGGCCATGGTGCGGCTCGCCGTACCACGAGGCGTTGCCGCGCCCGATCTCGCGCGCCTCGTGCGCGGCCGGCCCGTCCGCGCCCCAGTCCTCGCCCGGCGGCCCGCCGCGGCTCGCGCAGCCCACGAGGGCGACGGCGAGCACGGCCAGGGCGGCGAGGCGGGTGGGCGTCATGCGGGGCAGGGGGCCATCAGCGGGCGTCGAGGCGGCGCAGGATCTCCAGCGTCGCCGCGCTCTGGTTCATCGTATAGAAGTGCAGGCCCGGCACCCCGCCGCGAAGCAATTGCTCACACAAGGACGTGACGACGTCGAGGCCGAAGGACTTGATCGAGGCCGTGTCGTCGCCGTAGGCCTGCAGGCGCAGCCGGATCCAGCGCGGGATCTCGGCCCCGCACGCATCGGAGAAGCGCATGAGCTGCGTGGAACTGGTGATGGGCATGATGCCGGGCACCACCGGAATGTCGGCGCCCAGGGCGCGCGCCTCGTCGACGAAGCGGAAGTAGGCATCGGCGCTGTAGAAGTACTGCGTGATCGCCGAATGCGCGCCGGCCCGGACCTTGGTCACATACGCCTTGAGGTCGGCCTCGGGCGAGCGGGCCTGCGGGTGCACCTCGGGATAGGCCGCCACCTCCAGGTGGAAGTCCTCGCCGGTCTCGGCGCGGATGAAGGCCACGAGGTCGCTCGCGTAGTGGAACTCGCCGCCCAGGCCATAGCCGCTGGGCAGGTCGCCGCGCAGCGCCACCAGGCGCTTGACGCCCATGGCCTTGAGCTGCGCCAGCTGCTCGCGCACGCCGGCGCGCGTGGCGCCGATGCACGAGAAGTGCGAGGCCGCGTCCACGCCCTCGGCGAGGATCTCGCGCACGGTGCCGAAGGTGCCCTCCTGCGTGGAGCCGCCGGCGCCGTAGGTGACGGAGCAGAACAGCGGCGCGCGCGCGTAGAGCTGCTGGCGCACGGCGCGCAGCTTCTGCGCGCCTTCGGGCGTCTTGGGCGGGAAGAATTCGAAGCTGATGGGCAGGTTCATGCCGGTTTCCGAATGAAGACGAAGAACTCGCGGTTGCCATCGCCACCGGCGATGGGGCTGTCGAAATAGTCGAGCGGCTCAAGGCCCAGGCCTTGCAGCGCGGTCGTGATGCGCTCGCGCACCCGCGCGTACGAGGCGGCGTCCTTCACCAGGCCACCCTTGCCGATGTCTTCGGGCTGCAGCTCGAACTGCGGCTTGACGAGCACCAGGCCGTGGCCGCCGGGCTTGAGCAGCGGCGCCAGCGCGGGCCACACCAGGGTCTGCGAGATGAAGGACAGGTCGCCGACGATCAGGTCAAAAGGCGGCTCGGCCCCGGCCTCGCGCAGGCGCTGAGCCGTCAAATCGCGCGCGTTGCAATGCTCGATGACGATCACCCGCGCATCCCCGCGCAGGCGCGCGTTGAGCTGGCCGCTGCCCACGTCCACGCCCACCACCTGGGCCGCGCCGCGCTGCAGCAGGCAATCGGTGAAGCCGCCGGTGCTCTGGCCCACGTCGAGCGCGTGCAGGCCGCGCGGATCGACGCCGGTGTGCGCCAGCGCACCCTCCAGCTTCAGGCCGCCGCGCGAGACGTAGCGCGCCTCGGCCGCGTCCAGCAGCTCCAGCTCGGCGCCGGCGGGCAGCTCGTCGCCGTTCTTGGCCACGGGCCGCCAGCCGCCACCGGCGCGCCAGCGCACGCCGGCCGCGATCAGCCGCTGGGCCTGCGAGCGCGACGCCGCCAGACCACGCTCGACGAGCAACTGGTCGGCGCGCACGGCGGCGATCAGTAGCGGTAGGTGTCCGGCTTGTACGGGCCTTGCTTGGGCACGCCGATGTAGGCGGCCTGCTCGTCGCTCAGCTCGGTCAGCTGGGCACCGACCTTCTTCAGGTGCAGGCGCGCCACCTTTTCGTCCAGGTGCTTGGGCAGCACGTAAACCTTGCCCACGTCGTAGCCCTCGGGGTGCGTGAACAGCTCGATCTGCGCGATGGTCTGGTTCGCGAAGCTGGAGGACATCACGAAGCTGGGGTGACCGGTGCCGCAGCCCAGGTTCACCAGCCGGCCCTTGGCGAGCAGGATGATCTTCTTGCCGTCCGGGAAGATCACGTGGTCCACCTGGGGCTTGATCTCTTCCCACTGGCACTTCTCTTCCAGCCTGGCAACCTGGATCTCGTTGTCGAAGTGGCCGATGTTGCAGACGATCGCCTGGTCCTTCATGGCGGCCATGTGCTCGAAGGTGATGACGTCGCGGTTGCCGGTGGTGGTGACGAAGATGTCGGCCTTGTCGGCGGCGTACTCCATGGTCACCACGCGGTAGCCTTCCATCGCGGCCTGCAGGGCGTTGATGGGGTCGATCTCGGTCACCCACACCTGTGCGCTCAGCGCGCGCAGCGCCTGGGCCGAGCCCTTGCCCACGTCGCCGTAGCCGGCCACCACGGCCACCTTGCCGGCGATCATCACATCGGTCGCGCGCTTGATGCCGTCGACCAGCGACTCGCGGCAGCCATAGAGGTTGTCGAACTTGCTCTTGGTGACCGAGTCGTTGACGTTGATGGCGCGGAACATCAGCGAGCCCT
This sequence comes from Hydrogenophaga borbori, assembly GCF_003417535.1. Lineage (GTDB taxonomy): Bacteria > Pseudomonadota > Gammaproteobacteria > Burkholderiales > Burkholderiaceae_C > Hydrogenophaga > Hydrogenophaga borbori. The sequence goes on along the minus strand of NZ_QVLS01000005.1, from coordinate 85,702 downwards.
TGACCGACATTTCCTTCAGGCGGTGCACGCCGGTGGTGGTCTCCTCGGTCACGCCAATGATCTGCGCGCTCTTGCGGCTGTACCAGGTGGCGTCCTCGGCCAGCTTTGCCTTGATGGCCGCGAACAGGATGCGCTCTTCCTCGCTGCCGGGCTTGGCCAGCACGGAGGGGTCCTTCTCGGCCTGCTTGCCCAGGTGCATGAGCAGCGTGGCATCGCCGCCGTCGTCGAGGATCATGTTGGGGCCTTCGCCTTCCGTGCCCTTGGCGCCGAAGTCGAAGATGCGGTGCGTGTAGTCCCAGTAGTCGACCAGGGTCTCGCCCTTGACGGCGAAGACCGGCGTGCCGGCGGCGGCGATGGCGGCGGCCGCGTGGTCCTGGGTGGAGAAGATGTTGCACGAGGCCCAGCGCACCTGCGCGCCCAGGGCCTGCAGCGTCTCGATGAGCACCGCGGTCTGGATGGTCATGTGCAGCGAACCGGTGATGCGCGCGCCTTTCAGCGGCTGCTTGGCCGCGTACTCTTCGCGGATGGCCATCAGGCCGGGCATCTCGGTCTCGGCGATCTTGATCTCTTTGCGGCCCCAGTCGGCCAGGCCGATGTCGGCGATCACGCAGTCGGCGGTGGGGTTGATTCGTGCATTCATGTGGCGCTCCAAAACGTTGAAAGCCACCGCGCGGGAAGGGAGACGAGGGAACCCATCGCACGTGCAGTGGATGAGCGTGGTTGCCGGTTGAAGGGTCCGAGCCTCACGCCCGCGGCCCGCTCGGTGCGGGTGGGGCGCTGCAACGCTCCTCGGATGGGCCGGCATTCTACTCGGCCTCCTTTCTGGCGTGGGGATATCCCCTCCCAGTGGCACCACGCCGGTGCGGCCCCTGTGAGAAACTGCCGCCCCTCCATGCAACCCACCCCGCTGGCCGACTGGCCCCCGCACGAGCGCGCGCGCATCCATGGCGTGCTCACCGACATCGACGACACCCTCACGGCCGAGGGGGCGCTGGCGCCCGAGGCGGGCGCGGCACTGCTCCGCCTGCGCGCGGCCGGCCTGCCGGTGTTCGCCGTCACCGGCCGCCCGGCCGGCTGGAGCAAACCCTTCGCGCTGAGCTGGCCGGTCGACGCCATCGTGGCCGAGAACGGCGCCGTGGCGCTGTGGAACGACGGCGGGCGCCTGCGCAAGGCCTACGCGCAGGACGCGGCCACCCGCGCCGCGAACCTCACCCGCCTGCGGGCCGCCGCCGCGCGTGTACTGCGCGAGCTGCCTCAGGCGCGCCTGGCCACCGACAGCGCGGGCCGCGAAACCGACATCGCCATCGACCACAGCGAGCACGCCCACCTGGGCGAGGCCGACATCGCGCGCGCACTCGGCATCCTGCGCGACGAAGGCCTCACCGCCACCGTGAGTTCCATCCACGTCAACGGCTGGATCGGCGCGCACGACAAGCTCAGCGGCGCGCGCTGGATCCTGCGCGAGCGCCTGGGGCGCGACCTCGACGCCGAGATCGATCACTGGGTCTACGTGGGCGACTCCACCAACGACGCCGCCATGTTCGCGCGCTTCCCGCACAGCGTGGGCGTGGCCAACATCGCGCGCTTCTGGGCGCAGCTCGCGCACCACCCCCGCTACGTGGCCCCGCGCGAACGGGGCCAGGGCTTCGCCGACGTGGCCGAGGCGGTGCTGGCGGCCAGAGGCCAGGCATGAGCGAACACCCGCTGCCCGCCGGCGGCCGAGCGCCCGCCGCGCCGCCGGCCCACGCCCGCCTGGGCCTGGTCGCCATCTTTGGCGCCACCTTCTTCGAGCTCGTGGGCTACTTCATGCTCACGCCCCTGCTGCTGCTGCGCCTGAAGGACGGCGGCGAGTCCACCGCCCTGGCCGGCGTGTTCGCGGCCAGCGGCTGGTTCGGCATCTTCCTCATGGTGCCTTTCGCCTCGTCCGTCACGCGCGCGCTGGGAAGGCGGCCCACGCTGTGGCTGTCGGCGCTCATCCCCACGCTGGCCACCATGGGCTTCGCGCTCTCGTCCTGGCTGCCGCTGTGGTTCGGGCTCAAGCTCATCGCCGGCATGGCCTCGGGCCTGCGCTGGGTGCTGGCCGAGGCCATCGTGGCCGAGTTCGCGCCGCCCGGCCAGCGCGGCCGCTACGTGGGCATCTTCGAAACCCTGGTCGGCGTCACCTTCGTGCTCGGCCCGCTGATGCTGGCCTGGGTGGGGCCGCAGAGCGACACCGCGATCTGGCTCGCCTTCGGCTGCATGGCCATCGGCCTGGCCTGGAGCCTGCTGATCCCCCGCGTGCCGCCCGCGGCCGACGCGCACGAGGCCCGCGTGGGCCTGGGCGGCGTGTGGCACGCGCTGGCCGCGCACCCGCTGATCATGACGGTGGGCTTCGTCGGTGGCTTCTTCGAAAGCGGGCTCACGTCCATCCTGCCGCTGTATGGCCTGGCCCTGGGCCTGGGCGCGGTGGTCTCGGCCCTGCTGGTCTCGGCCAGCGGGCTGGGCAGTGCGCTGATGATGCTGCCCGCTGGCGTGCTGTCCGACCGCCTGGCGCACCACCCGCGCCAGCGCTGGGGCGACGAGCGCGCCGCGCGCCTGCTGCTCATGCGCGGCTGCGCCTGGATCACGCTGCTCGGCACGCTGCTGATCCCCTTCGTCGCGAACACGCCCTGGCTGGCCGCGCCCGTGGCCTTCGTGTGGGGCGGCGCGGGCGGCTGCCTCTACACGCTGGCGATGATCGACATCGGCTCGCGCGAGCAAGGCATCACCCTGGTGAACAGCACCGCCGTGCTGGTGATGAGCTACACGCTCGGCGGCGTGCTGGCGCCCGCGCTGGGCGCGGCGGCGCTGCAGTGGTCGCCCACGCTGGGCTTCCCGGCGCTGCTGGTCGGCGTGGCGCTGCTGGGGGTGTTCCTGCTGCGGCGCCAGCCGGCCTGAGCTCGCGCTTCGATAGCAGGAAGCGGCCGGGCGGTGCCGCTCTCGGATAGGCGTCCTTGAGGATTTCGCGCCGCGGCGGCTGCCACCGAGAGGGGTTTTCCACTCCGCAGCGCCACGCGCGCCCTCTCCATGATCTCCCGCTCCAGCCCCAAACAATACAAGCTCGATGCCGCGCTGCCCGGCCAGGCCCAGGCGACGCCCCTGCGCCAGGTGGTCGAGGCCGCGGTGAACAAGACCGAGAAAGACCAGCAGCCCCGGGTGCTCTACCTGAAGACCACCGCCCCCTCGTCCGATCGGACCGCGCAGCCTTACATCACCACCAAGTTCGACTCTCGGCACGAAGACCCGCAGACCCGCGCCACGCAGCCGCGCAAGCTCAAGCAGACCCAGCACCAGGGCGCCACCGCGCAGCTGAAGGGCCTGACCACCTCCTGGCTCAAGCTGCCTTCAGCGCCGCGCGAAGCCCAGCGAGCGGCCCAGGATCTCGGCAGGCTGTGCGCGAGCGACAGCACCCAGGTGTTCGGCCTGCCCTGCACCCCCGAACTGCTGCAGCAACTCAAGCGGATGGAAAGCGCCCAGGTCGCGCCGCGCTCAACGGCGTCGACGCCACGGCAGCCGAGCGCGCACACGCCCCGGTCGAACACGGACAGATCGCCACGGCACCCGCCGACGGATGAAGACGAGAGCAGCACCGCGTCGCAAACGACGGTCTCGCTGAGCGAGGAGAGCTCGCCCCCCAACTCGGGCGGCACGCCCAGAAAGGTCAAAACCAGCAGGGTGGCCCGGCTGCCGGTCAAGCAGGTCGCCCGACAGAATCTGAACCCGATCAGACAGACCTACCTGGACCAACAGAAGCTGAAGCAAAAGCAGAAGCGGGAGCAGGCGCTGCTTGACCTTCAAGACCTGATGTTTCCCCCGGAAAAGTCCCTCGCATCGCCCCATACCCAAGTTGGCGCCCCTACCCTGCAACTGCCACTCTTGCCTGTGGGCCGGGACCGGCCATCGACCCTGGAGCCGTCCGAGGAACCCGCCCCACCAGGCGCCCAGTCGGATCGGCCCAGGTCCAACGTCGAACCCATCCCGGAGGAAAGCCTGCGGACCAGCAAGTCCCAGTCGACGCCCACCAGCCCCACGCCGCCCGACCAGCCTCCGCCGACCAGCCCTCGAGGCCCGTTGAAGCCGCAGCGCGTGCCACGGCCCAGCCTTCGGTCCAGGCAGACGCCCACACCGCCAGCCACCCCAGCGGCGCCACCGGTGGATCCGGCGTCGCCCCCCACGACCAACCCGCCCGAGACGCTGTTCAACGAGCAGTGAGCCCGCTTGCCGCATGGTGACAAGCCCCCATGCGATCCTTGAGGCCGCCGGCCGGGCCCCACGCCCGCCCGGCCGAAAGGAGCCCCATGCCCATCCCCTGGATCGCCGCCTTGAAAATCATCCCCTGGGGCGACGTGATCGAACACGCACCCAAGGTGCTCGCGGCCGCGCGCAAACTGCTCGACAAACAGAAAGCGCCCAGCGCCCCCACGCCCGTGGGCACGCCCCTGGACCCGGCCGCCGAAACACCCAACCTGGGCGAGCTGCGCCAGCACCTCATCGAGGCGCGCCAGCTCATCGACCAGCAGGCCACCGCCCAGCAGCAGATGGCCCAGACCCTCAGCGAGCTGGCCGAGCAGAACGCGCGCCTGGTGGAAGCGGTGCAGTTGCTGCGCGTGCGCACGCGGTTGCTGATCGCAGCGGCGGTGCTGCTGGCCATCGGCGTGGCGGTGCTGCTGGCGCGCTGAAGCGCGCGGCCCACCCGCGCCTCGGCCCCTGGGCCGCTGGAAAAAACCGAAGGGAACGCTCACCCATGCCGTGAGCGCTCGCAGCGGCACGGTTCCGCGCCGGCGACAGCGGCCTCCGCCATCCGGCCCATCGCGGAACCCGGGCCTCGCGCCGCGCCACGCAGAGACAGCCACAAGCTGCAGCAGCGCAAGGCACGCCCGTGGCCTGACGCCCCCGCACCACCCTTCGAACCGCCATGATCAAGACCACACGCGCCCCTTACCACAAGCTGCCTGCCGACGCCCCAGCCAAGCCCAAGTACGCCGCGGTGGCGAACCACCCGATACAGGACCCCGGCGCGGGCGGCTCGCTCACGCTGGCCAAGGTCTCGGCGCTCGACGCCTTCCTCGGCGCGCAAAGCAAAAACGGCTTGCCCACCAACAAGACGCTGTATCTGAAGAAAAACAGCCAAGGCACGCATTGGCTATCGACCACTCGGTCCCTCTGGAAAAGCAAACAGCAGCGGCAAAACTTCGTCGGCTACATCTATGCCTTGGGCTTGGACGGCCTCCACACCCCGCACTCACCACAGGTTCAGCAAGCGGCCCGAAACCTCTTCGACCTGGCCCATCTCGGGGCCGTCCACAAGCTCCAACACAGCGCGGCACTGTGCCAATGCGTGAAGGCACTGAAACAGGCCCTGGCGGAAGAGGCCGGCGAGCCAAGCACCGATACCGCTTTCACGATCGACAACGACCTCCGCACCACCAGCGATTCGGACACGTCCACGGTCGAACCCGAGCCCCCACGCACCCCGGTCCCCACACGCGCCCGAACCACCGTCTCCCCCGACGAGCGCCTCGACCATGAGCTGAGCAAGTACTTCAAGTGACCGCTAGGCCACAGGCCCATTGGCCGCCGGCCGATCCACCTCGATCGCCGCATCGCAGCCCACGCCGGCGGCGATCCAGCGCCGCGCCAGGCGCCGCAGCAGCGGCGCCGCCCAGGCCCAGCGCGGACCCAACACCCCTGGCGCGTCGCTGATCGCGCCGCAGCGGTAGAGACCCGCCGCGTCGTCCCAGCGCAGGGCGTCGCAAGCGCCCCGGCGACGGCGCGATATCACGCGACCCAGGGGGCAGGGCTCGGCCAGGCAGCACACGCCGCAGCCATTGCAAGGCGCGCCCAGCGCGGGCTTGGCCGGCGCGGCGGGGTGGATGTGGATGGTTTGCAGGGGCATGCGGGGGCGGGGACGCCGGCCAGCGGCGCTGGCCCCGCATCATCGCGCCTGTTCGGGGCTGTCCACCGTGGGCGATCGCCGAAAGGCCGGCAGGCCACCCGCGCCGAACGGCCATTCGGCCAGGCCCGGAACCCGGCCACGGAGCCGCGCACTCAGTCCGCACCTCCTGACTGCCCGGCACCACGCCCGTCCCGACCATGCACCGAATGTCTTCTGCCGACCGCTGGCACCACAAATGCACCGCGGCCCAGCCCATCACCCCCCCGCCAGAAAACCTGGCGCCCAGCCAGAACGAACTGCGGGCCGCAGGCGCCGCCGCCACGTCCTTCAACGCGGTGCTCCAGCATGGGGTCCGCAACAACTACATCTACATCCACCGACACAAGAAGGGCGGCCTCGAGTACTTTGCCACCAATGCCTGGTCCGCGTACCAGTCCCTGCGGGACGTGTTCAAGCCGGTCAGCTACACCCAGGCCCATCGGCAGACACGCGCGCGCGTCGCTGCCATGTATGCCACCCTGAGCCGGGACGAAGGACGACCCGACGTCGCCGAGGCCGCCAAGAACGTGTTGAATCTTCTGGATCAACAGAAGAAGGGCGTGGTCAATACCGCCGCACTGCGCCAGGCCTCCCTGAGGCTCTGCGCGGCCTTGAATGCCGCTTCAGCGCCCGGCGGTCCCGTGACCCGACCCCTGCCCGAGATCAGGATCGGCCGGCTGAACCCGCAAGGGGAACACGTGCTGGCGAGCACCGCCCTGTCGGCGCTGCGCGACCACGTGAACCGGCTGCCCGTGGGCAGCGTGCTCCTGCAGTACGGCAACAACGACGCCAGCGATCCATGGGTGTACGCGGGGGCCCGCCGCCCGGACGATGCGCTCGCCGATGAGGAGCGCGCATTGAACCGGGATCTGGAGCGCGACTTCGCCGACACCCTGCATTTTTTGGCCCGCCAGCACCAGGTTGACGACAAGGACCCCGCCTGGTGGCCCGCGCTTGGCCTCATCCAGCATGTCAACACGCAAACCAAGGCCGACAAGCCCATCACCGTGACAGCGGAACTCCGCCAGCGCCTCGACGCGCTGTGCAGCAGCCTGCCCGTCCGGTGAAGATCCAAGGCGCTCAGCGCGCCGGCCCTGCGCGCCGCGCCGCCTCGGCGATGCTGGCCGCGTCCACCTGGAAGAACGCGCGCAGCGCCGCGCGCGTGTCGCTGCGGCCGAAGCCGTCGGTGCCCAGGGTGCGGTAGGCGCGGCCCGGCGGCAGCCAGGCGCGCAGCGCCTCGGGCACGGCGCGCACATAGTCGCTCGCGGCCAGCACCGGCCCGGCGGTGCCGGCCAGCACCTGGCCCAACCAAGAGTCGCGCCCCTCGGCTTCAGCGGCCTGCGCCTCGCGCGCGAGTTCGCTCCAGCTCGTGATGCTGCACACGTGCACGCAAAACCCCTGCTGCGCCAGCCGCTCGGCCGCGCCGCGCACCTCGGTGAGGATGGCGCCCGAGCCCAGCAGCGTGAGCGGCGCGCCGTCCACCGGCCCGAAGCGGCCGAAGACGTAGCCGCCCTTCAGCACGCCTTCGCGCGCCGAGGCTGGCAGGTCGGGCTGGGCATAGTTCTGGTTCATCAACGTGAGGTAGTAGAAAACGTCGCGCTGCTCCACCAGCATCTCGCGCAGGCCGGCGTCGACGATGAGCGCCAGCTCGCCCGCGAAGGCCGGGTCGTAGGCCTTGCAGTTGGGAATGGTCGCGGCCACCAGGTGGCTGCTGCCGTCCTGGTGCTGCAGGCCCTCGCCGCCCAGCGTGGTGCGGCCCGAGGTGGCGCCCAGCAGGAAGCCGCGCGCGCGCTGGTCGGCCGCGGCCCAGATGGCGTCGCCCACGCGCTGAAAACCGAACATCGAGTAGTAGATGTAGAAGGGCAGCATGGCCAGGCCGTGCACGCTGTAGCTGGTGGCCGCGGCCGTCCAGCTGGCGATGGCGCCGGCCTCGCTGATGCCCTCCTCCAGGATCTGCCCGTCCAGCGCCTCGCGGTAGCTCAGCACCGAGCCGATGTCCTCCGGCGCGTAGCGCTGGCCCACGCTGCTGTAGATGCCGACCTGCTTGAACAGGTTGGCCATGCCGAAGGTGCGCGCCTCGTCGGCCACGATGGGCACGATGCGCGGACCCAGCGCGCCGTCCTTGAGCAGGTTGCCCAGCAGGCGCACGAAGGCCATGGTGGTGCTCATCTCCTTGCCGCCGGCGTTCAGCGCGAAGCCCGCGTAGGCCTCGGCGGCGGGCACGGGCACCGGCTCGCACGCGGTCTCGCGCCGCGGCAGGGCGCCGCCCAGGGCGGCGCGGCGTTCGCGCAGGTAGCGCAGCTCGGCGCTGTCCTCGGCCGGCTTGTAGAAGGCCAGGCCCGTGGCCTGCTCGTCGCTCAGCGGCAGCGCGAAGCGGTCGCGAAAGGCCAGCAGGTCGTCGGCGTCGAGTTTCTTCTGGCTGTGCGTGGTCATGCGGCCCTGGCCGGCGGCGCCCATGCCGTAGCCCTTCTTGGTGTGCGCCAGGATCACCGTGGGCTGTCCGCGGTGCGCCACGGCGGCGGCGTAGGCGGCGTGGATCTTCACCAGGTCGTGCCCGCCGCGCTTGAGGCGATCGATCTGCTCGTCGCTCAGGCCCTGCACCAGCGCGGCCAGCGCCGGGTTCTGCCCGAAGAAGTTCTCGCGGTTGAAGCGGCCGTCCTTGGCGGCGAAGGTCTGCATCTGGCCATCCACCGTGTCGCCCAGGGCCTGCGCCAGCGCGCCGCCGGGATCGCGCGCGAACAGACCGTCCCAGTCGCTGCCCCACAGCAGCTTGATGACGTTCCAGCCCGCGCCCGCGAACAGGCGCTCCAGCTCGTCGATGATGCGATCGTTGCCGCGCACCGGGCCATCGAGCCGCTGCAGGTTGCAGTTGACCACCCACACCAGGTTGTCGAGCTTCTCGCGCGCGGCCAGGGTGAGCGCGCTCATGCTCTCGGGCTCGTCCATCTCGCCGTCGCCGAACACGCCCCACACGGTGCGCCCGCCGGTGTCCAGCAGGCCTCGGTGCTGGAGGTAGCGCATGAAGCGCGCTTGGTAGATCGAGCTGATGGGGCCGATGCCCATGGAGCCCGTGGGGAACTGCCAGAAGTCGGGCATGAGCCAGGGGTGCGGGTAGCTGGACAGGCCCCGCGCACCCTGCCCGGGCGCGACGATCTCCTGGCGGTAGTGCATCAGGTCGCGCTCGCTCAGGCGCCCGTCGAGAAAGGCGCGCGCGTACACGCCGGGCGCGCTGTGCGGCTGGAAGAACACCAGGTCGCCGCCGTGCGATTCGCTGCGCGCGTGAAAGAAGTGGTTGAAGCCGGTCTCGAACAGGTCGGCCGCGCTGGCGTAGCTGGCGATGTGCCCGCCCAGCTCGCCATGGGCCTGGTTGGCGCGCACCACCATGGCCAGGGCGTTCCAGCGCATGAGCGAAGCCAGGCGCTCCTCGATGGCGAGGTCGCCCGGGAACGGGGGCTGCTGCTCGGCCGCGATGGTGTTCACGTAGGGCGTGTTCAGCCGCGGCCGCCAGCCCACGCGCTCGCGCCGCGCCAGCGCCACCAGGCCATCGAGCATCTGGCGCGCGCGCGCGGGCCCCTGCGACTGCAGCAGCGACAGGAAGGCCTCCTGCCATTCGGCGGTTTCCTGCGGGTCCGGGTCCTGGGAGATGAGGTCGTGGGGGTTCATGGCGGGGCACTCTAGCCCCGCGGCCCCGGCATGTGCTGCCGAAACGCTCGCCAGAAGCCACCGGAGCAGCAGACAATGCCGTCATTTCAGAAATTGACAGCACAAACCACCATGGACGCCCTTGATCGCCGGATCCTTGACGAGCTGCAGCGCGACGGCTCCCTGTCCAACGTGGCCCTGGCCCAGCGCGTGGGCCTCTCGCCCTCGCCTTGTCTGGCGCGCGTGAAGGCGCTGGAGCAGTCGGGCGTGATCCGCCAGTACGTGGCCCTGGCCGACGCCGCGCGCCTGGGCCTGGGGCTCAACGTGTTCATCAGCATCAGCCTGACCACGCAAAGCAAGGAAGCCCTGGCGCGTTTCGAGCAACGCATCGCCGACCTCGACGAGGTGATGGAGTGCTACCTGATGACGGGCGACTCCGACTACCTGCTGCGCGTGGTGGTGCCCGACATCGGCGCGCTGGAGCGCTTCATCCTCGAACGCCTTTCGCCCATGCCCGAGGTGGAAAAGATCCGCTCGGGCTTCGCGCTCAAGCAGGTGCGCTACAAGACCGCGCTGCCGCTGCCGCGCGGTTGAGGCGCTGGCGGCGTGGCGAAGGCCCAGCGCGGGCCTGGCCGGCGCCGCGGCGGGGACGTGGATGGTCGGGTGCGTCACAGGGCAACGGTCGCTGGCTTCCTGTCCCGCGCGGGCACGCCGAGCCGCGTGCTGTGGCCGCTGGTCCCATCCGCGATGGCTCCGTTCGCCAGGCGACTCCTATCATGGGCCGATGCGACCGCTCCTGACCTTCACCCTCCTGCTCGCCACCGCCTGGCTCGCCGGCTGCGAAACCACCCCCACCGTCAATCGCGACAGCCTGCGCGCCCTCCGGTCCAACACCAACGACGCGCAGGTCATCGAACGGCTTCGCACCAGCGACAGCGCCGACTTGCGCGACAACGCCCTGGCCGTCGGCCTGTGGGACCAGCGGCTCGACCTCGCGCGCGCCGCGCTGGCGGCCGGTGCCGGTCCGCGCCGCGTGCTGCCCTACCAGCAACTGGCCCAGTTGCGGCCCGCCGGCGACGGTCCCAGCCCGACGCGCCTGGCCGACGCCCTCTTCCTGCCGCCTCCCACGCTCCGTGAAGACCTCAGCCAGCGCCGGGTGGTCCCGACCCACCTGTTCGCGCGCAACCTCGCGGCGCTGAACCTGCTGCTCGAGCATGGCTTGAAGTTCGCGGACCAGGACGCACTGGACGAGTCCCTGTACGCGGCGCTGATCGTGGGTCAGGACCCGGCCCTGGCCGACCGCCTGGTGGCCATGGGCGCGCGCATCCGCCTGCGGCCACGCCCCCTGTCCGAACCGCTGCCGCGCATGATCGCCGCCTTCGCCGAGCCTGCCATGCTCCAGGCCGCCCTGCGCCTCGGCCTGGACCCGAACGCGCGCTTCAGTTCCGACCCCGATTGGCGCCTGTCCCGCACCAAGGACGTGCCCTACTACGCCTACCAGGTCGACTACACCATGCTGCACATCCTGGGCCTGCGCGACACCTCGCCCGGCAACCCCGCGCGCGAACGCGACGGCGCCCAGGCGGTGGCCAGCGCACGCCTGCTGGTGGCCGCGGGCGCCGATGTCAACGCCCGCGCCACGCGCGTGCTCAGCGCGGGGCGCGAGTTCGCGCGGCACGACACCACGCCGCTGCACAACGCCTACCTGGGCCAGAACGGCACCGTCAATCAGGCCCTGATCGACTACCTGCTCGAGGCCGGTGCGGACCCGACGGCACGCAACAGCGCGGGCGAGCTGCCGCAGCAGATGACCGGGCAATCCGAGCGCACTCAACAGGAATATGCCCAACTGCTGGCCCAGCGGGAACAGCGGCAGGCGCAACGCACCGCCGCGTCCAGCGAATCGGACAGCGGCTTCTTCGGCCGGGCCATGGCCATCGCCGGCCTGGCCACCGTGGGAGGCATCGCCGCCGGCTCGGGCGCCGACCCGGGACAGCTTGCCCGGATCGTGGGCGGTGGCGTGGCCGATGTCCTCAGCGATGGCCGCGCCGGCGGCATCGCGCAAGCGCAACAACAGACGGCGCCACGCGCCGTGGCCCAGGCGCCCACCGGCCCGGCATTCCAGACCGAGAACCACCGCTTCACCTGCCCGTCGGGGGTGCAAGGCAGCGTGCCCCTGCGCTACCGCACGCCGCAATGCCGCGCCGCGATGATCGACTTCGCCCAGACCTACGCCTGCAACGCCGTCGAGCGCTTCGAGCGGGTTCGGCAGGCCTGCCAGAGCGCCTGCGGCGCGCCCACCTGCGAGCAGCGCTGACGCGGGTCAGCTCCTCGCCAGCACCGGCGCCAGCACACGCCCGGTGTGCGTGCCCGCCGCCACCACCGCCTCGGGCGCTGCCGCGGCCACCACGCGGCCGCCGCCCGATCCCCCTTCGGGGCCCAGGTCGATGATCCAGTCCGCTTCGGCCATCACGTCCAGGTCGTGCTCGATCACCACCACGCTGTGGCCACCGTCCACCAGGCGGTGCAGCACGCGGATCAGCTTCTCCACGTCGGCCATGTGCAGGCCCACCGTGGGCTCGTCCAGCACGTAGAGCGTGTGCGGCGCCTTCTGCCCGCGCCGGCCCACTTCGTCGCGCACCTTGCTCAGTTCGGTGACGAGCTTGATGCGCTGCGCCTCGCCGCCCGACAGGGTGGGCGACGGCTGGCCCAGCGTGAGGTAGCCCAGGCCCACGTCCTTGAGCAGCTGCAGCGGGTGGGCGATGGCGGGCATGGAGGCGAAGAACTCGACCGCCTCGTCCACCTCCATCTGCAGCACGTCGCCGATGCTCTTGCCTTTCCAGGTGACGGTCAGCGTCTCGGGGTTGAAGCGCGCGCCGTGGCAGGTTTCGCAGGGCACCTTCACGTCGGGCAGGAAGCTCATCTCGATGGTGCGCACGCCCTGACCTTCGCAGCTGGGGCAGCGGCCTTCGCCGGTGTTGAAGCTGAAGCGGCCCGGGCCGTAGCCGCGCGCCTTGGCCTCCAGGGTGTCGGCGAAGAGCTTGCGCACCGTGTCCCAGAAACCGATGTAGGTGGCCGGGCAGGAACGTGGCGTCTTGCCGATGGGCGTCTGGTCCACCTCGAGCACGCGGTCCACCGCCTCGCTGCCGATCAGGCGTTCGCAGCCCGACCAGGCGGGCCGCTCGCCCTTGTCCCAGGCCTTCTTGCCAGCCGCCGTGGCGCGCAGGGACACCGCCGCCGCGACGTTGGTGAGCAGCACGTCGCGCGCGAGCGTGCTCTTGCCGGAACCGCTCACGCCGGTGACCACCACCAGGCGCTTGAGCGGCACCTTCACGTCGAGTGCCTGCAGGTTGTGCAGCGCGGCACCGCGCAGGTCGAGCGCCTCCATGTCCGCCGGCATGGCGCGGCGCGCCTGCAGCGGGTGCTTCATGGCGTGCAGCAGGTAACGGCCCGTCACCGATTCGGGGTTGGCCGACAGGTCCGCCACCGAGCCCTGCGCCACCACCCGCCCGCCGCGCTTGCCGGCGCTGGGGCCGATGTCGATGACGTGGTCGGCTCGGCGGATGGTGTCTTCGTCGTGCTCCACCACCACCAGGGTGTTGCCCTGGTGGCCGAGCTGGTGCAGCGCGTCGAGCAGGATCTGGTTGTCGCGCGGGTGCAGGCCGATGGTGGGCTCGTCGAGCACGTAGCACACGCCCTGCAAATGGCTGCCGAGCTGGGCCGCCAGGCGGATGCGCTGCGCCTCGCCGCCGCTGAGCGTGGGCGCGCCACGGTCCAGGGTGAGGTAGTTCAGACCCACCTGCTCGAGGAAGGCCAGGCGGCTCTCGATCTCGGGCAGCAGGTCGCGCGCGATGTCGGCTTCGCGGCCGCTGAGGTCTTGGCCGTCCATGAGACGGCGCACCCAGGACCGGACCTCGCTCACCGACAGGCGCGCGATGTCGGTGATGGCCACACCACCGAACCGCACGGCGCGCGCCTGCGCATTGAGGCGCGAGCCTTCGCACGTGGGGCAGGCCTCGTCGCCCACGCCCTCCACTTCGGGCTCGGCGAAGCTCTGCTCGCGGCCTTTTTCGTCGGCGTCGCGCACCGAGTCGTCGAGCGCCTTGCGCTGCTCGCGCGAGAGCTTCACCCCTGTGCCCACGCAGTCCGGGCACCAGCCGTGCTTGCTGTTGTAGGAGAACAGGCGCGGGTCCAGCTCGGGGTAGCTGGTGCTGCACACCGGGCAGGCGCGCGCGGTGCTGAACACCTCCACGGCGCCGATGTCGCGCGTGGGTCGGCCCTCGGCGATGGCTTCTTTCAGTCCGTCGAGCGGGTGCAACAGGTGCAGGATGCCCTTGCCGTGCTCCAGCGCCTTCGCCAGTTCGCGGCGCAGCTGCGCCTCGTCGGCCGGGTTCACCACGAAATCCGCCACCGGCAATTCGATGGTGTGTTCCTTGAAGCGGTCGATGCGCGGGAAGCCGGTGGTGGGCAGGAAGTCGCCGTCCACGCGCAGGTGGCTGAAGCCGCGCGGGCGCGCCCAGTCGGCCAGTTCGGTGTACACGCCCTTGCGGTTGACCACCAGCGGCGCCAGCAGGCCCACATGCCGACCCGCGTGCTTGCGCAGGATGGCGGCCGCGATGCTGTCGGCGCTCTGCGGTTTCACGGCCGCGCCGTCGTGCACGCAGTGCTGGGTGCCCAGCTTCACGTAGAGCAGGCGCAGGAAATGCCAGACCTCGGTGGTGGTGCCCACCGTGCTCTTGCGCCCGCCGCGCGACAGGCGCTGCTCGATGGCCACGGTGGGCGGGATGCCGTAGACCGCGTCCACCTCGGGCCGGCCCGCCGGCTGCACGATGCTGCGCGCGTAGGCGTTGAGGCTTTCCAGGTAGCGGCGCTGGCCTTCGTTGAACAGGATGTCGAAGGCCAGCGTGCTCTTGCCCGAACCGCTCACGCCCGAGATGACGTTGAACTTGCCGCGCGGGATGTCCACGCTGAGCTGCTTGAGGTTGTGCTCCTTGGCGTTGACGATGCGGATGGCTTCGTCGCGCGGCGCGCGGCGCGCGGCGGCGCGCGCACGGTAGGGCGCCGGCGCCTCGCCCACCGCGTGCACCTGGTCCATGGCCGCCGCGTACTCGCGCAGCGCCCGCGCGGTGTGGCTCGTGGGGTGCTCGCGCACCTGCTCGGGCGGGCCCTCGGCCACCACGGCACCGCCGCCGGCGCCGCCCTCGGGGCCGAGGTCGACCAGCCAGTCGGCGGCGCGGATCACGTCCAGGTTGTGCTCGATCACCACCAGCGAATGGCCGGCGTCCAGCAGCTTGCGCAGCGAGCGCATGAGCTTGGCGATGTCGTCGAAGTGCAGGCCGGTGGTGGGCTCGTCGAACAGGAACAGCGTGCCCTTGCGCGACACGGCCTGGCGGCTGGCGCTCGCGGACTTGGCGGCCTCGGCCAGGAAGCCCGCGAGCTTGAGGCGCTGCGCCTCGCCGCCCGAGAGCGTGGGAACGGGCTGTCCCAGCTTCACGTACTCCAGGCCCACGTCCACGATGGGTTGCAGCGCGCGGATCACCTCGCGGTCGTGCGCGAACAGCTGGGCCGCTTCGTTCACCGTGAGCTCCAGCGTGTCGGCCACGCTCAGCATCCGGCCGCCCCGATCGATCTTCACTTCCAGGATTTCGGGCCGGTAGCGCTTGCCGTCGCAATCGGGGCAGCGCAGGTAGACGTCGGAGAGGAACTGCATCTCCACGTGCTCGAAGCCCGAGCCGCCGCAGGTGGGGCAGCGGCCGTCGCCGCTGTTGAAGCTGAACTTGGCCGGCGTGTAGCTGCGCTGGCGCGCCAGCGGCGCGTCGGCGAACAGCGCGCGGATGGCGTCCCAGGCGCCGACGTAGCTCACCGGGTTGGAGCGCGCGGTCTTGCCGATGGGCGACTGGTCGACGAAGACCACGTCGGCCAGCTGCTCGGCGCCGAGCAGGCGGTCGTGCGCGCCGGGCGATTCGGTGCTCTGGCCGAAATGGCGCATGAGCGCGGGCGCCAGCACGTCCTGGATCAGCGTGGACTTGCCCGAGCCCGACACACCGGTGATCACCACCAGGCGCTGCAGGGGGAACTCCACCGACACGTTCTTCAGGTTGTGCTCGCTCGCGCCTTCCAGGATGAGGCGCGGCGTGCTGTCGGTGACGGCGCGCTTGAAACCCATGCCGATGGTCTTGCGCGCGCCCAGGTAGGCGCCGGTGAGCGTATCGGCCGAGCGGATCTGCGCCGGCGTGCCGTCGAACACGATGCGCCCGCCGCGCTCACCCGGGCCCGGGCCCATGTCGATCAGGCGGTCGGCCGCGAGCATGACGGCCGGGTCGTGCTCCACCACCACCAGGGTGTTGCCGGCGTCGCGCAGGCGCTTCATGGCGTCGACGATGCGCGCCATGTCGCGCGGGTGCAGGCCGATGCTGGGCTCGTCGAGCACGAACAGCGTATTGACCAGCGAGGTGCC
Source organism: Hydrogenophaga borbori (assembly GCF_003417535.1). Classification (GTDB taxonomy): domain Bacteria; phylum Pseudomonadota; class Gammaproteobacteria; order Burkholderiales; family Burkholderiaceae_C; genus Hydrogenophaga; species Hydrogenophaga borbori. The sequence goes on along the minus strand of NZ_QVLS01000005.1, from coordinate 69,650 downwards.
GAGCGCGGTGGTGAGGTTGATGCGCTGCACCTCGCCGCCGCTGAGCGTGCGGCTTTGCCGGTCCAGCGTGAGGTAGCCGATGCCGACCTCGCAGAGGTAGCGGATGCGGGTGTTGATTTCTTCCAGCAGCAGCTTGAGCGCCTGCTGCTCGCCGGTGCTGCCCGCCTGCGCAGGCACGATGGAATCGAAGAAGCGCCGCAAATCCGTCAGCGGCATGAGCATCAGGTCGTGCAGGCACAGGCCGGGCAGCGCCTCCAGCTGCGCGCGCGACCAGGCCACGCCCGCGGGCAGGTAGCGCTGCGACGGCGCCAGCACCGCGTCGGCCTGCGCCGCCGTGCCCACGCGCCAGAGCAGGCTGTCGGTCTTGAGGCGCGCGCCGCGGCACACCGGGCACTCGGTGTAGCTGCGGTACTTGGACAAGAGCACGCGGATGTGCATCTTGTAGGCCTTGCTCTCCAGGTACTCGAAGAAGCGGCCCACGCCGTACCACTGCTGGTTCCACTTGCCGTTCCACTGCGGCGAGCCGTTCTTCACCCAGGCCTGCTGCTCGGGCGTGAGCTTGGCCCAGGGCGTGTCGCGCGGGATGCCCGCCGCCTCGGCGTGGCGCATCAGGTCGTCCTGGCACTCCTTCCAGGCCGGCGTCTGGAACACCTTGATGGCGCCGTTGCGCAGCGTGAGCCTGTCGTTCGGGATCACCAGGCCGTAGTCGACGCCGATCACGCGGCCGAAGCCGCGGCAGCTGTCGCAGGCGCCCACCGGCGAGTTGAACGAGAACATGGACGGCGCGGGCTCGCTGTAGCGGATGTCGCTCTCGGGGCAGTGCAGGCCGGTCGAAAACTTCCAGATCTCGGGCTCACCCGCTTCCTTCAAGGCGTACACCGTGAGCCGGCCGCCGCCGCGCTTGAGGCCGGTCTCGATGGCCTCCATCACGCGCGCGGGCTCGGCGCTGGCCACGCGGAAGCGGTCGGCCACCACGTCGAGCAGCTTCACGGCCTCGATCACCGGCTTGGCCTTCTTCGCCCCCTTGGCGGCGGGCGCCTCTTCCTTCGCCTCGCGCTGCACCGTGCGCTCGGCCTGCACGCGGGTGTAGCCGCTGGCCGAGAGCCACTGTTCGATTTCCTCGGGCGTGGTGTTGGCGGGCAATTCCACCGGGAAGGTCAGCACCAGCCGGGGATCCCCCTGCGCTTCGGCGCGCCGCCGCAGTTCGGCCGCGATGGTCTCGGGCGAGTCGTGCCGCACCGGCAGCGCGGTCTCGCGGTCGAACAGCTCGGCGCCGCGCGCGAACAGCAGCTTGAGGTGGTCGTTGAGCTCGGTCATGGTGCCCACGGTCGAGCGCGAGGACCGCACCGGGTTGGTCTGGTCGATGGCGATCGCGGGCGGCACGCCCTCCACGCGGTCCACCGCCGGCTTGTCCATGCGGTCCAGGAACTGCCGCGCGTAGGCGCTGAAGGTCTCGACGTAGCGGCGCTGGCCCTCGGCGAACAGGGTGTCGAACACCAGGCTGGATTTGCCCGAGCCACTGGGTCCGGTCACCACCGTCAGTTCGCCGGTGCGGATGTCCAGGTCCAGGCCCTTGAGGTTGTGCTGGCGCGCGCCGCGGATGCGGATCAGGCCCTCGGCGCCGCCCCCGTCGGCCGCCCGTTCATCGGGTTCGGCCGGGGTGGAGAGGTCGGGGCGGCGATCGTCGGACATGCAGGGCTCCTGAGCGGGAAGCGGAAGATTCTAGGGACCGCCCGCGACCGCTGCCGCGCCCTACGTCATTTCCACACTGTCCTTCCGGGGGAGCCTCTGCGCAGACTCGCGCGCCATTACAAATGGTTGTACTTCGACCCCGTGAACGCCCGCGGCGGGGTACACGGCGAGAAGGTCGAACTGATCTCGGTCGACGACAGGTTCGACCCCAAGGTGACGGTGCAGTTCGCGCGCGAGCTGACCCGCCAGCGCGGCGTGCTGGCCCTGTTCCTCAACCGGGGCACACCGCACGCCGAGGCGCTGCTGCCGCTGCTGGCCGAACACAAGGTGCCGCTGGTGGCGCCCGGCACCGGGGCCATGGTGCTGCACCGGCCGGTCAACCCCTGGGTGTTCAATGTGCGCGCCACCTACCAGTGCGAAGCGGCGCCCGCCATGATGGAAGGCTTCGCGGGCGCCAAGGTGGTGGTGGAAGGCCTGCGCCGCGCCGGGCTGGACTTCGCCGACCTGTCCATCATCGACGGCAGCGGGCGCTTCCGGCGCTGAGCCGGGCGCCGCTCCCCGCGGCTCAGCCCTTGACGATCAGCACCGGGATGTGCGCGTGCGTCAGGACCTTCTGCGCGACGCTGCCCAGGATCAGGGCCTTGACCCCCTGGCGGCCGTGCGAGCCCATCACGATCAGGTCGCAGCCCTCGGCCTTGGCGGTTTCCAGGATGCCCTCCCACACCAGGTTGCGCTCGATGGTGTCGCCCGCGAACGGCACGTTCTTCGCGCGGCAGGCGTTGGCCACGCTGTCCAGCGCGTCGCCGGCCACGCGCTTGGCATCGCTCAGGTAGGCCTGCAGGCCCACGGCCGAGGCGTCGCCGATGCCAATGTAGGGGAAGGGGTCGATGACGTAGACGCCCACCACCTGCCCACCCGACTCGCTGGCCATCTGGGCCGCCGTGGCGGCGGCTTGGTGCCCCACCTCGGAGCCGTCGGTGGGAACGAGGATCTTCTTGAACATGCGGGTCTCCTGTGGTCGCGGGTCGATGGCCCATGAGGGGCCAGGGTCGCGGCCCGGGGCTTGAGGCAGGTCAGGCCGACGCCGCCTCGTGCGTCTCGGGCCGCACGTCCACCGCACAGTACTTGAGTTCGGCGATCTTGCCCAGCGGATCGAGCACGGGATTGGTCAGCAGGTTGGCCGCCGCCTCGGCGTAGGCGAAGGGGATGAAGGCCGTGTCGGGCGGCATCGCTTCGTCCACGCGCACCGGCAGGGCGATGGCGCCGCGCCGCGAGCGCACGCGCGCCAGCGCGCCCGCGCGCAGGCCCAAGCGCTCGGCGGTGGCGGGGTTCAGGCTCACCACCGGGCTGGGCTCGATCGCGTCGAGCACCGCGCTGCGCCGCGTCATGCTGCCGGTGTGCCAGTGCTCCAGCTGGCGGCCGGTGATGAGCACCAACGGGTACTCGCCGTCGGGCCGCTCGGCCGGCGGCACCAGCGCGGCGGGCACCAGGCGCGCGCGGCCTTCGGGCATGGGGAAGCCCTCTGTGAAGACCACGGGCTGGCCCGGGTCCTGCTCGTCGCTCACCGGGTAGGTCACCGCGCCATCGCGCCACAGGCGGGGCCACGACAGCCCGGCGATGCTGGGCATGAGCGCGCGCATCTCCTCGTACACGGCGCCGATGCCTTGCGCGCCGTCGCCGGTGCCCGAGCCGTCGGGCGCGATGCCATAGCCCCAGCCCAGGCCCAGGCGGCGGGCCAGCTGCTCGGTGATCCAGGCGTCGGCGCGCGCCTCGCCGGGCGAGGCCACGGCCTTGCGGCCCAGCTGCACGCAGCGATCGGTGTTGGTCACGCTGCCGGTCTTCTCGGGCCAGGCGGTGGCGGGCAGCACCACGTCGGCCAGCGCGGCGGTCTCGGTCAGAAAGATGTCCTGCACCACGAGGTGCTTCAGCCCCGCGAGCGCTGCGCGCGCGTGCGCGGCGTCGGGGTCGCTCATGGCCGGGTTCTCGCCCTGGACCAGCATGGCGCTGATGTCGCCGCGGTAGGCGGCCTCGATGATCTCGACCACCGTGAGCCCGGGCTCGGCGCCCAGGGTGCCGGGCGCCAGGCGCCACAGGGCCTCGGCGCGCTCGCGCGCCGAGGCGTCGTTCACGCGCGCGTAGTCGGGCAGCACCATGGGAATGAGGCCGGCGTCGCTCGCGCCCTGCACGTTGTTCTGGCCGCGCAAGGGGTGCAGGCCGGTGCCGGGCCGGCCGATCTGGCCCGTGATCAGCGAGAGCGCGATCAGCGCGCGCGCGTTCTCGGTGCCGTGCGCGTGCTGGCTCACGCCCATGCCCCAGAGGATCATGGCGCTCTTGGCGCTGGCGAAGGCGCGCGCGACCTCGCGGATCGCCTCGGGGGCGATACCGCAGACCGGCGCCATGGCCTCGGGCGTGAAGGCCGCGACGTGGGCCTGGATGGCGTCGAAGTCGCGCGTGTGCGCGGCGATGTAGGCGGGGTCGGTGAGGCCCTCGGCCACGATCACGTGCAGCATGGCGTTGAGCAGGGCCACGTCGCTGCCGGGCGAGAAGCCCAGGTAGCGCCAGGCGTGGCGCGCCAGCTCGGTGCGCCGCGGATCGGCCAGCACCAGCCGCGTGCCGCGGCGGATGGCGTTCTTGATCCAGGTCGCGCCCACCGGGTGGTTCTGCGCCGGGTTGGCGCCGATCAGCAGCACCAGCTCGGCGTGTTCGACGTCGCGCAGCGGGTTGCTCACCACGCCCGAGCCCAGGCCTTCCATGAGCGCGGCCACGCTGGAGGCGTGGCACAGGCGCGTGCAGTGGTCGACGTTGTGCGTACCGAAGGCCGTGCGCACCAGTTTCTGGAACAGGTAAGCCTCTTCGTTCGTGCCCTTGGCCGAGCCGAAGCCGGCCACCGGGCTGGCGCGGCCGCGCGCGGCGGTGGCGCCCAGCGCGGCGCGAAAGCCCGCGGCCGCGGCATCCAGGGCCTCGTCCCAGCTGGCTTCGCGGAACAGTTCGCGCACCTCCTGCGCGGTCTGGCGCCGTTCGATGGCCGTGGGGTCCTTGGGCGCGTCGGCGCGGCGGATCAGCGGGCGCGTGAGGCGCTCGGGGCTGTGCGCGTAGTCAAAGCCGAAGCGGCCCTTGACGCACAGGCGGCCCTCGTTGGCCGGGCCCGCGATGCCTTCGACGTGCGCGATGCGATCGTTCTCATCGACGTGGTAGCGCAGCTGGCAACCCACGCCGCAGAAGGGACAGACCGAGTCCACCCGCTTGAGCGAGGGCTGGGCGAAGGCGCCGTTGGCCGGCGCGAGGGCGCCCGTGGGGCAGGCCTGCACGCACTCACCGCATGCCACGCAGGTGCTGGCGCCCATGGGGTCGTTCTGGTCGAACACGATTTGCGCGTGGCCGCCGCGGAAGGCCAGGCCCAGCACGTCGTTGCCCTGGGTCTCGCGGCAGGCGCGGATGCAGCGCGTGCACTGGATGCAAGCGTCGCGGTTCACCGCCATGGCCGGGTGGCTGAGGTCCTGGCCGACGGCCTCGCGCGGCGCGAAGCGGCCGGCGCGCGCGCCGCTCTCGCGCGCCCAGTGCGCGAGTTCGCTGTCGTGCTTGAGCGCGGTGGTGGCCGGCGCGTCGGCCTGCAGCAGCTCGAGCACGGTGCGGCGCGCGTTGGCGGCGCGCGGCGTGTCGCTCCTGACCACCATGCCGGCCGTGGGCGCGCGGCAGCACGAGGGCGCCAGCACGCGCTCGCCGTCGATCTCGACCACGCAGGCGCGGCAGTTGCCGGCCGGGCGCAGGCCCTCGCTGGCGCACAGGCGGGGCAGTACCACGCCGGCGCGCTCGGCGGCGTCCAGCAGGCTCTCGCCGGGCGCGGCTTCCACCGCGCGGCCGTCGAGCGTGAAGGCAATGGGCGCCGCGGCGGGCGGCAGATCGCGGGTGCTCACAGGCCCACCTCCTTCGCGAAGAACCGGCGCACGCTGTCCACCGGGTTGGGCGCGGCCTGGCCCAGGCCGCAGATGCTGGCCTCGCGCATCACGGCCGAGAGTTCGTCCATGCGCTCGGCGTCCCAGCGCGGCGCCTGCATCAGGCGCACCAGCTGGCCGGTGCCCGCGCGGCAGGGGGTGCACTGGCCGCAGGACTCCATCTCGAAGAAGCGCATGAGGTTGAGCGCGGCGTCGCGCACGCCGTCGTGCTGACCCATCACCACCACGGCCATGGAGCCGACGAAGGCGCCGTGCTCGGCCAGGGTGTCGAAGTCCAGCGGCACGTCGGCCAGCGCGGCGGGCAGGATGCCGCCCGAGGCGCCGCCTGGCAGGTAGGCGTGCAGCTCATGGCCGGCCTGCATGCCGCCCGCGAACTCGTCGACCAGCTCGCGCAGCGTGATGCCCGCCGGCGCCAGGTGCACGCCGGGCGTGTTCACCCGGCCCGACACCGAGAAGCGCCGCAGGCCGTGGCGCCCGCGCCGGCCCAGCGCGGCCCAGGCCGCCCCGCCCTGCGCCAGCAGCGCGGGCACCCACCACAGGGTCTCCAGGTTGTGCGCCAGCGTGGGCCGGCCGAACACGCCGTTCAGCGCCACGATGGGCGGCTTCAGGCGCGGCAGGCCGCGCCGGCCTTCGATGGACTCGATGAGCGCGGACTCCTCGCCGCAGATATAGGCGCCCGCGCCGCGCCGCAGCTCGATGCGCGGCGGCCGGTAGTGCGGGAAGCGCTCGCGCAGGGCCTGCAGGCGCGGCGCCAGCGCCTCGATCTCGCGCTGCAGCATCGGCCGCAGGTCGTGGTACTCGTCGCGCAGGTAGAGCCAGACGTGGTCCAGGCCCACCACCTCGGCCGCGACCAGCACGCCCTCCAGCACCTGCGGCGCGCCCATGCTGAGCACCAGCCAGTCCTTGAAGGTGCCGACCTCGCCCTCGTCGATGTTGACCACGCCGTGGCGCGGGCCGGGCTGCGCGCGCACCGTGTCCCATTTGCGCCAGGCCGGGAAGCCCGCGCCGCCCAGGCCGCGCAGGTTGGCGGCCTTGAGTTCGGCGATCACGCCCTCGGGCGTGAGGTCGCCCGCCAGCAGGCGCCCCAGCTGCCCCAGGTCGTTGGGCAGCGGGTGTGGCAGCTGGCGCGGCCCGGTTTCGCCGCGCGCCACGTGGTCCACGATGGACTCGGCCGTGGCCTTGGGCAGTTGCCGCTGGCCGGCGCAGGCGGCCGGGGCCTGGTGGCACTGGCCGATGCAGGGGGCTTCCTCCACCGCCACGTCGGCGCGGCCCGCCAAGGCCTCGCGCGCGCGGGCCAGCAGGTCCTCGCCACCGGCCATGGCGCAGGCCAGGCTGGTGCACACGCGCACCGTGGTGGCGGGCGCGGCGGCCTCGTCGTCGACGACGTGGAAGTGGTGGTAGAAGCTCGCGACCTCGTAGACCTCGACCTGGCTCAGGCGCAGGCGATCGGCGAGCGCGGCGAGCTGGCCCCGGCGCAGGGCGCCCTCGGCGTCGTTGAGGCGGTGCAGGTGCTCGATCAGCAGATCGGGACGCGGCTCCAGGCCGGCACACAGAGCGGCCACGCGTTCGCGCGCGGCGGGCGCCACCTGGCGGCCTTTGGGGGTGCGGCGCGCAGCCCCACGCGCCTGCCGGTCCAGCGGGCGGATGGGGATGACCGCGCGGGTGTCGTGGGGCGGGTTCATCGTGCCGGCAGGCTAGCACCATGCACGGCACTTAATATGTTTTCGGCTGCCTATATGGACGCCGGTCGGCCCCGGCTCAGGACCCGGGGATGTCGTCGGTGTTCGTCCGGGGGGTGTCGGGCGCGGCGTCCCGGCCTCTGGACGAGGCCAGCAGCGACTGGGTCCGAAGGCGCTGCGCCTCTCGCACCTGCGGCGGCATCTGTACCGTGACCTGCGGGGGCGGTGCCTGCAACAGCCCCAGGTGACGCGCGCCCTGGCGCACCTGGGAGGCGAGCGCGGACGCCAGGTAGGCCAGCGCCACCAGCAGGCCGTCGGGGTTCCTGGGGTTGAAGCCGTCGCGCGGGGCCATCGCGGAGGCCCTGGGGTCGGTGGTTCTCAGGTAGCTCAGCTCCCGGCCGCGCAAGGCGCCGAGAAACCCGTTCAGCACCACCGCCACCCACTTGAAGAACAGCGCCAGCTCGTGCTGCCCCAGGTGGGCCGCCAGCGCCGACGCGGTGTTGAACGGGTCCTGGAGGCCGACGATGTCGCTGCGTCCGGCGATGTGGTCGGCCATGTGCGCGGGCACGGCCGCCGGTGGCAGGGGCACGCCGGGCTGCAGCAGGAAGTCGTCGTCGCCCAGCCCCAGGGCGCCTTTCAGCCAGGACACGAACCGGGCCGACAGGATGGCGATGTCGGGATTGAAGCCGTCCACCATTTCGTTCAGCGTCGACGGCAGCGTCTTCATCAGCTCGCGCAACAGCAGGTCGCCGGTGGAGCGCGGCGCGCCCCACCCGGCCATCTGTTCATCGAGGTGCCTGCCGAGGAAGAAGAGGAAGCCGATCGAGCTGCCCATGTAGAGGGCGTCGCGGCCGCAGTTCACGAAGAAGGTCAGCTGGGCGGGCAGGCCCGCGCCGCGCGCGTCGGTCAGGCGGAACAGGCGCGCCAGGGGCTGCGTGCCGCTCTGCATGACCTGCCGCAGCGCGCGCATGGCGTTCATGAGGTACAGCGCCTCGCCGAGGCCGAAGGGAACCTGGAGGCCGTTCGCCGCCGGCAGGATGCCTGTGCACAGCAGCAGCCCCGACAGGCACACCGTGTTCAGCACGGGGACGTACCGGATCAGGTTGTCCAGGATCGGGCTGGGGTTCAGCTGGTAGTCCGGCGACTTGGCGTGTTCGAGGTGGTACCGGGCCCACAACGACAGGACCCCGCAGACCCCACCCAGCAGCGGAAGGCTCCAGCCGCCCATGTAGTGCGCGCCCAGGCGCACCGCGAACATGGCCAATCCGTGCGCGCCGCCTTCGCGCACGCCGTTGGAGGCCACCCCCAGCGCGCGCAGCAGGATGGCGGGCGCGCTCATGGGCGGGTTGCGGCCGGCGTCGTTGCGCTCGGAATAGACCAGCTCGGACAGCAGGCGCCGCACCAGCAGGTACTTGTCGCGCCCGTCCGGGTCCGTGCTGGATTGCGCGATCTTCAACAGCGCGAGTTCCACGCGCTTGGGGGGCAGCGCCATCGCGCAGAGCAGGTGGTCGCACTGCTCGCCCGGGGTGAACTCGACGGCCTGCCCATCGGGGCCTGTCCGGGTGGTGGGCGGGTCCGACAGCCACGCCTGAACCTTGTGCAGGTCTTGATCAACCAGGGGCGCGTGTTCGCGCCAGCGGCTCAGCAGCTGCTGGTGGTGGTCCAGGGTCTGCGCCGACGCGTCCGGCCGGGCCGCACGGGGGTAGAAGATGTTCAACCGCTGGGGCGTTCTGGCCTTGTGGTAGGGCAAGGCAATGCAGAGCAGGCTGTGCTCGTGCTCGGCCATCAGGATCGCGGCGGCGCGCCGGATCAAGACGCGCTGGGTGTCGTCGAACGCTACCGCTTCCGCCAGCGCGGCCATCAGCGCCAGCGCGACGTTCGCGTCCAGGCCCAGGCGGTGGCGCAGCACCGCCAGCAGCGCATGCCCCGATGTCGACGCCGCCAACGCCGCCCTCACCGAGTCGAGCCACAGGGCCTCGGCGTGCTCGCGGTCCGTCTTGACGCCCAGCGCGTGCTGGTAATGCTCCAGGGCCCGGCCCAGTTCGGCCCGCTGGCGCGAGGGCTCGGGGTGGCGCTGGTACAGCAGGATCCACAGTTCCCGCACCCACTCCTCGGCCCCGATGCCCACGGGCACGGCGGGTGGCACCGCCAGGGCCCGGGCCTGGGTCGACACCAGCCGGTACCAGTCGCGCACGCGCTTCAGTGGCTGGTCGCCCCGCCGCAGGGCGATGCGGTGCCGGTAGACGTCATCCTCCAGCGCCAACAGGGCCGGGTACTGTTTCAGCAGCACCGTGTCTTCCACCAGGGTCGACAGCACCTGCCATTGCTGGGGCGGGGTCAGGTGGGCGAGCAGGCGCTGGAGCGCTGGCACCCCCCCTTGTTGCAGCACCCGCCGGCAAGCCTCGAGCCTCACGCCGAACCAGCGCGGGTGTTTGGTCAGCCCCCGGGGCTGGCACCCGTGCAAGGCGCCCACCCGGTTGATGAGCTGGCCCAGCGCGCCCAGGGCGTCCGGCTCGCGCGGCACCGATGGGGGCACCGGGGTCGGCGGCGCCTCGCCCGGCGCGGGCCACCGCTCGATCTCGGTGATCAGCCCGTCGAGGCTGGCGGCTGTCGACAGGCTCTCGCGCAGCAGGCCATGCCGCATGGCCGCGAGGCAGGACAACACCTCTTCGCGTTCGTCTTCCGACAGCGGCGTGCGCTCGCCCGAGTGCGCGCCCTCGCGCAGCGCACACTCCACCTCGTTGATCGCGCCCCAGAGTTCGGTGCCGGTGCGACCGCCAAACAGCTCGATGAGGGCGGCGTTGTCGCCTTCACCGTGTTTGCCCTTGCGCAAGCGATCGATCAAACCCCAGACGTCCAGCGGCGCCGGGGCCTGCCGGTCACCGGGGTGCGCGCCCCGGAGCAAGGCCGCGAGCAGCCGGTCTTCTTCCTTCACCTCGACGCTCTGCCGCATGGCCTCGATGAGGGCGGCGATCCGGCGGCCGTCGGCGTCGCCGATCGTGTGCATGTCCAGGAGCTCGCACAGGCTGAGCTCGACTTGATCGAGCGCCCTGAGCCGATCGATCCCCTCCAGCGGGCCCACCGAATCCCGGACATCGCTCAGGTCCGCGCCCTCCCGGTGGTCGAGCAGCAGGTGGACCACGTGCCGCGCCTGCCGGTCGGACAGCGGCGCCTGGCGCGCCGGCCATGGCGGGCGGCGGGCCTCAACGACCGGCTCGGCGATGGGCTCGGCGATGGGCTCGGCGATGGGCTCGGCGGTCGCCTCGGCGTCGGCGGTGGCCTCGTGCAGCAAGGGCTCGAACAGGTTGTTGAACGCCTTCAGCTCGTGGCGCCGGGCCCGCAGGCTCTCCTGCCCCACCCGCAGCACTTGCACGACGGCGTCGTACAGCGCCGGCCCCCTCAATGGCCCGAACAGGCTGCCGCGCGGGTCCTGGGGGTCCCACTGACCGGTCCAGTAGCTGTCGAAGACCGCCTGGGGGTCGAACACCGCGCCGCCCAGCAGCTCGTCCACCGACTGGACGACGCTGGGCTTCAGCGGTGACGCCTGCGCAGGGTCACCGCCCCGCTGTGCGCCCTGGCCGCCCGGCCGGTCTCGGAGCGTGCCGACCGGCGCCGAGGCCGAGCGATGCAGGGGGAGCGCCGTGGACGGCCGGGATGCGAAGGGGTTCATGGAGAGACCAGCGGGTCAATGGAAAGGGAGGCCACGGGGCTCGCGTCGGCCCGCGCGGCGCATCAGGACCAGGCCTCGGGAAACAGCAGGCCTCGGCGCCACCGCTCGGCCTGACTGGCCAGGTGACGCAGGCGCACGCGGAACGCCGCTTCCGCGCCTTCGGCCAAACAGAGTTCGTCCGTCAGGCACACGGCGTCGGCGCCGGCCTCCAGGCCGAGCACCGCGCCGCGGCCCCGCAAGGCGATGAGCAGATTGCCCTGCAGCAGGCTCAGCAGCATCGGCAGCGGATCGGGTCCGGGCAGCGGCCCCAGCACGCAGACCACGCGCGCGTGGTCGGGCCGGTTCTCCAGGTCGTGCTGCAGCAGCACCGTCTCGGTCCCCACCTTGCACTGGGCGGCGAGCAGCGACCCGGGGTCCTGCGACGGGTTCAGCGCGACGTCGAGCGCGACCGGGTACCAGGCGCAGCGCATGGCCGCCAGCCAATCCACCAGGTGGCGGCGCGGGTCGTGCGTGGCGAAGCGAAACATCGGTGGTGGGGTTGGCATGGGCGAGCGCCCTCCTGCCGGCCGAGCCGGCGCCGAAGCACATAGGGAACACAGGCCGGCTGGGGCGCGCAGGGCCCGCGCCGCTCAGGCGCGCAGGCCGGCGCTCAAGCCGTCGGCCAGGGGCGCGGCGCCCAGCAGGTGGTCTTCCCGCCAGCGCCGCGCCATGTGCGCCAGGCCGGTCATGGTGGCCACCAGCAGGCGCGCGCTCGCGGTGGCCAATGGCACCACGTGCAGCAGGTGCAGGCGGCGATCGCCCGGCTCATAGCCGGCCACGGTGCCCGAGCCGGCCGTGAGCTGGCTCACGCGCAGCAACTGGCGCAGCGCGGCCTCGGCCAGGGCGGTGCCTTCGGGCACGGGCCCGAGCGGGCAGGCCACCGTGAGGCTGGCCGGCGCCTGCCGCGGATCGCAGAGCAGCGTCACGGGCATCGAGGCGATCTCGAAATCGAAGAGAAACGGCCCCTCGCCCCGTGGCAGGGCGAGGGGCCGGTCGGCGGGCAGTTCCTCGGACAGCGCGTTCAACAAGCGCTCGAGCAATTCGGGGGCTGGGGGTTCGGTCATGCGGGGCGTCCTGTGTGTTGCCGAAACGCTCACGAGGCCCATCCATCCCATCCTCGCGAACGCCTGAACGTCATTCATGCAAAAGGCGGACCTTAGGTATCCACTTGGCCGATGCTGGTTCTCTACCAATTCATCACGTCAGGAAACGGACAGGACCCAGCCACCGCACCGCTCGATCGGCCAGCGCGCGGCCGCTCGCTTAATATGTCCGGCCATTCACATAGCCACCGCGCCATGGCCTCCCGCCCCCCGTCCGCACCGCTGCGCGTGAGCCTGCAACCCCGCTGGCGCGTGGGCCGCGCGGACGATGCCCCGCTCGACGCCACCCCCCTGCTCGAACTGCTGGCCACGGTGCAGGCCACCGGCAGCATCGCCCAGGCCGGGCGCGAGGCCGGGCTGTCCTACCGGCACGCCTGGGGCCTGCTGCGCCAGGCCGAGGCCCTGTTCGGCGAACCGCTGCTGCTGCGCGGGCGCGGACGCGGCTCGGCCTTGACCGGGCTCGGCGAGAAGCTGGTGTGGGCCGACGCGCGCATCGGCGCGCGCCTGCAGCCGCTGCTGGAGTCCCTGGCCTCGGAGCTCGAAGGCGAGCTGGGCCGCGTGCGGCCGCACGCCCTCGCCGTGGCGCGCCTGCACGCCAGTCACGGCTTCGCGGTGGCCGCGCTGCGCGAGCAGCTGGCGGCGCGCCAGGTGCCGGTGGAGCTGCGCTACCGCTCCAGCCTGGAGGCCGTGGCCGCGCTGGCGCACGGCGAGTGCGACCTGGCCGGCTTTCATGTGCCGCTGGGTGAATTCGAAGCGGCGGCCGCGCAGCGCTACCTGGCCTGGCTGCGGCCCGAGCAGCACCGCCTGGTGCACCTGGCCGTGCGCACGCAGGGCCTGTTCGTGGCGCCCGGCAACCCGCTGGGCCTGCGCGGCCTGCAAGACCTGGCGCGGCCCGGCCTGCGCTTCGTGAACCGGCCCGAAGGCTCGGGCACGCGCGTGCTGATCGAGCTGCTGCTGCAGCGCCAGGGCATCGCGCCGCGTGCGCTGCTGGGCTACGACAACACCGAGTTCACGCACGCGGCCGTGGCCGCCTACGTGGCCAGCGGCATGGCCGACGCCGGCATCGGCGTGCAGACGGCGGCGCACCGCTTCGGCCTGCACTTCATCCCGCTGCTGCGCGAGCGCTACTTCTTCGCGGTGCCGGCCGACGCCTCGCAGCGCCCCGGCCTGCGACCGGTGCTGGCGGTGCTGCGCTCGCCGGCGTTTCGCGCGCGGGTGGCGGCGCTCAAGGGCTACGAGGCGGCGCAGACCGGCCGCGTGCTGACGCTGGCCGAGGCCTTCGGCGGCTGAGCCGTCTTGACGCTCGCGCAGGGGCGCCGTCTACTGGACCGCCCGGAGGAACACCCCATGCGATCCCTGCTGCTGTCCCTGTCCCTGCTCACGGCCCTGCCCGCACCCGCCGCGCCCCCCGACGCCGAGGCCAGCGACCCCGCCCGCCTGGGCTGGATGAAGGGCGCGCCACCGCCCGCCGAGCGCACCATCCGCTTCGCCGACGGCAGCTACGCCGACTTTCCGGCCTGGCGCTGGACCGTGGCGCACTTCCGCGAGCTCATGCCCACGGTGCAGGTCTCGCGCGGCCTGGGCGCACCGCGGCCGCTGCCGCGCGCCGAGCGCGGCGACATCGACGGCCTGCGCTTCACCCCGCTGGGCGGCGGCGAGCCCATCACCTGGGCGCAGTCGCTGGCGCTCAACTACACCGACGGCATCGTGGTGATGCACCGTGGCCGCATCGTCTACGAGCGCTACTTCGGCGCGCTCACCGAAGAAGGCCAGCACGGCCTGATGTCGGTCACCAAATCCTTCACCGGCCTGCTGGGTGCGGTGCTGGTGGCCGAAAGCCGGCTGGACCCGGACCGGCGCGTGGACCACTACGTGCCCGAGCTCGCGGCCTCGGCCTTCGGCAGCGCCACCGTGCGCCAGTTGCTGGACATGACCACCGGCATCCGCTTCAGCGAGGACTACGCCGACCCCCAGGCCGACGTCTGGCAGCACGCGCAGGCGGGCAGCCCCCTGCCCAAGCCCGCCGGCTACCAGGGCCCGCGCAGCTACTTCGAGTACCTGCAGACGGTGCAGCCCCAGGGCCGCCACGGCGAGGCCTTCGGCTACAAGACCGCCAACAGCGACGCGCTGGGCTGGGTGATCGCGCGGGTCAGCGGCCAGTCGGTGGCCGAGCTGCTGTCACAGCGCCTGTGGCGGCGCATCGGCGCCGAGCAGGACGCCTACTTCACGGTCGACTCGATCGGCACGCCCTTCGCGGGCGGCGGCCTCAACGCCGGCCTGCGCGACCTCGCGCGCGTGGGCGAGCTGCTGCGCCACAACGGCCGCCTGGGCCGCGAGCAGATCCTTCCGCGCGCGGCCATCGCCGACATCCGGCGCGGCGGCTCCAAGGCCGATTTCGAGAAGGCCGGCTACGCCCTGCTCAAGGGCTGGAGCTACCGCAACATGTGGTGGGTGACGCACAACGAACACGGCGCCTACATGGCCCGCGGCGTGCACGGCCAGGCGCTGTACATCGACCCGAAGGCGGAGATGGTGATCGCGCGCTTCGCCTCGCACCCCACGGCCGGCAACGCGGCCAACGACCCGAACTCGCTGCCGGCGTACCACGCGCTGGCCAAGCACCTGATGAAGGCGCGGCGCTGAGCCCGCGCCCCGCGTTCAGCGCCGCTGCACGCCGACCGCCGTGCGCGCCGCGGCCTCCCAGGCGCCGCCCTGGAACCAGGCGTCGCCGTCCAGCCAGGCCTTGAGCATGGGCAGGGCGTCGAAGCCCCAGAAGAGGCGCCCGTCCACCACCAGGGCGGGCACGCCGAACAGGCCCAGGGCCAGGGCCTCTTCGCCGTTGGCGCGCAGCCGCTGCTTCACGGTGTCGCTGTCGGGCGCCAGCCAGGGCCGGCCGCGCTGGGCCATGTGGTCTTGCAGCCGGGCCTGCAGATCGGCCAGGCGCGCCGGATCGGCCGCATCGGCGCCGCCATGCCACACGTGCTGGAACAGCAGCTCGGTGACGTAGCGGCTGGTCTCGCCGGGCGCCTCGTCCACGGCGGTGGCCAGGCCCAGGCGCAGCAGCGGCAGCGGGTTGAAGGGGTGGGTGGCGGGCAGGTCCAGCCGGATGCCCTGCGTGTGCGCGAGCCACTGGACCTGGCGGTAGGTCCAGTCGCGCTTGGCCGGGATCTCGGCCGGCCCCAGCTGGCCGTGCGCCTTGAGCAGGCCGGCGAACAGCACCGGCCGGTGGTGCAGCACGACGCTGTGGCCCATGAGCGCCTGCGGCAGCGCCGCGAAGGCCAGGTGCGCGTAGGGCGAGATCGGGTCGTAGAAGAACTGGATGTCTTTCATTCAGCGATCACTTCCCGGGTTTCCAGCTGCGCCCACACGGCCAGCTTGTCGGCGTCGCTCATGCGGCTCCAGGCGCCGATCTCGGCCAGCGTGCGCAGGCAGCCCACGCACTGGCCTCGGTGCTCGTCGAGCCGGCACACGCTCAGGCAGGGCGAGGGCACGGCCACGCCGGGCTGGCGCATGCGGGCGCGCTTGAAGTTGGGGCGCTCGGGCGCGTTCATGCGCGATCCGGCGCCGGGCCGCCCCCGGCCGGCCCCGCCCCCGCGGTGGGCAGCGACCCGCGCAGCGGCGGCGCGTGGGGGCCCTCGTCACCCTGGACCACGTCGGCCACGGGCGCGCCGGTGTAGCGCTCCAGCTCCTGCGGCGTGAGCGGGAACACCGCGTGCGGGTGGCCCGCCGCGGCCCAGACCACGTCGAAGCGGAACAGCTCGCGGTCGATCAGCGTGACGGGCTCGTGGGCGTGCGCCAGCGGCGACACGCCGCCGATGGAAAAGCCGGTCTGCGCCTTGACGAAGTCGGCGTCGGCGCGGCCCAGCTTGTGGCCCTCGCCACAGACCAGGGCCTGCACGCGCTTCTCGTCCACGCGGCGGTCGCCGGAGGTGATGACCAGCACCGCGCGTTCGTCGCCCTTGCGGCGGAAGATGATGCTCTTGGCGATCTGCCCCAGGGCCACGCCCAGCGCATCGGCCGCCTGCTGCGCGGTGCGCGCGGCGTCGTCGAGCATCACGGGCGCGTGCGCGTGGCCCAGCGCGGCCAGGCGCTCGGCCACGCGGCGGATGGCGGGAGAGGTTTGCAGTTCGGACACCGGTGTCATGCGATCAGCCCTGGCGCTTGGCCAGCACGGCGCGCGCCACGCGCGAGTTGGTGGGCCGGCCCAGCTGCTGGCTGATGTAGGCGCCGGCGTCGATCAGGGCATCGAGGTCGATGCCGGTGTCGATGCCCATGCCGTGCAGCAGGTAGACCACGTCCTCGGTGGCGACGTTGCCGGTGGCGCCCTTGGCGTACGGGCAGCCACCCAGGCCGGCCACGGAGGCGTCGAACTGCCACACCCCCATCTCCAGCGCGGCCAGGGTGTTGCCCACGGCCTGGCCGTAGGTGTCGTGGAAGTGGCCCGACACCTGGTCGACGCCGTAGTGCTTGAAGGTGGCCTCGAAGGCGGCCTGCACCTTTTTCGGCGTGCCCACGCCGATGGTGTCGGCCACGCCCACGTGCTCCACGCCGATGCCCTTCATGAGGCCGGCGAGGTAGTCCACGCGCGAGGGCGGCACCTCGCCTTCGTAGGGGCAGCCCACGGTGCAGCTCATGGCGCCGCGCACGGCGATGCCCTTGGCCTTGGCCGCCGCCACCACGGGCGCGAAGCGCTCGATGCTTTCGGCGATGCTGCAGTTGATGTTCTTCTGGCTGAAGGCCTCGCTGGCGGCACCGAAGACCACGATTTCGTCGGGCCGGTCGGCCAGCGCGGCCTCGAAGCCCTTCAGGTTGGGCGTCAGCACCGAGTAGCGCACACCGGCGCGGCGCTGGATGCCCTGCATGACCTCGTGGTTGTCGGCCATCTGCGGCACCCACTTGGGGCTCACGTAGCTGGTGACCTCGATCTCGGTCAGGCCGGCGGCCTGCAGGCGGTGCACCAGATCGATCTTGACCGCGGCGGGCACGGGCTGCTTCTCGTTCTGCAGGCCGTCGCGCGGGCCGACGTCGACGAGCTTGACGCGCGCAGGGAGCTTGTTCATGGGATGTCCTTTCAATAACCGCGCTGGCGGTCCACCTCGCCCGCCACGGGTTCGCCGCGTTGCAGCGCGGCGATCTTGCGCGCGATCTGCGCGATGCTTTCTTCGCGCAGGGTGCGGGCCGATGTGTGCGGCGTGAGCGTGATTTTCGGGTGGTTCCAGAAACCATGCCCGGCGGGCAGGGGTTCGGTGCGAAAGACGTCGAGGGCGGCGCCGGCCAGGTGACCGCTGTCGAGCAGGGCCAGCAGGTCCTCGTCCACCAGGTGGGCGCCGCGCGCGAGGTTGACGAGGTAGCCGCCGGGCCGCAGCAGGCCCAGGGTGCGGCGGTTCAGGATGTCCTGCGTCTGGGGCGTGAGCGGCAGCAGGTTGACGAGCACGCGGCAACTCGACAGGAAGGTGTCGAGCTGCGCCTCGCCCGCGTGGCAGCGCACGCCGTCGATCGTTTTGGGCGAGCGGCTCCAGCCGTGCACGGGAAAGTCGAACACCGTGAGCGCGCGCGCCACGCGCTCGCCGAGCACGCCCAGGCCCATCACGCCGACCGGGAAGTCGGCGCGGGCGCGCGGCTTGCGGTAGCTCCAGCGGCCCTCTCGCACGTCGGCCTCGTAGGCGTCCAGTTCACGGAAGTGGCGGATCACCGCGTGGCAGGCGAACTCGGCCATCTGCACCGACATGCCGGCGTCGTCGAGCCGCACGAGGCGCGTGGACGGGGCGACGCGCAGGCCCAGCAGGGCGTCCACGCCGGCGCCGGTGTTGAACGCGGCCTTCAGGCCCGGCTGCTCGTCGAAGAAGGCCTGGGGCGGCGCCCAGACCACCGCGTAGTCGGCGGCGGCGGCGCCGGGCTGCCAGACGCTGACGGTGGCATCGGGCAGCGCGGCCTGCAGGCCCTCCTGCCAGGGTTCGGGCTTCTGTTGGCTGAGGCAGACGGTGATGTGCATGGTGTGAATGCTAGGGGAGACGCCGCCGGGTCGTCCCAGGGCGACTCGCGCCCCTCGGGAGCGGCGATGCCGCGCCGCGCGCGGCGTGGGGCCCTAGTGCGCGGCCAGCTTGAGCAGCTCCGCGCCCTCGGCCACCTGGTCACCGGGCGCGTAGAGCAGCTCGGCCACGGTGCCGTCGGCCGGCGCGGCGATGGTGTGCTCCATCTTCATCGCCTCCATCACCGCCAATGGCTGGCCCTTCTTCACCGCGTCGCCGGCCTTCACGGCGAAGGACACGACCTTGCCGGGCATGGGCGCGGTGAGGCGGCCGCCCTCGCCCTCGCCTTCGCCCGCGTGGGCCAGCCGATCGATCTCGACCAGGCTGGTGGCGCCGCGCGCGCAGAACACGTGCACGGTCTCGCCCGTGGTCCAGGTCTGCACGGTGTCGCGGCGGCCGGCGAACTGCAGGTCGAAACGCTCCCCCTGCGCACCGGGTGCCAGGGGCTCGACCACCAGCGGGCCCTGCACGTCGCCCAGCGCGAGCGTGAGCGCGCCGCCGCGCCCGTAGGTGAGCGTGGCCTGCAGCGTGGCGCCGGCGACCTCGAAGTCGAAGCGGCGCGTGGTCAGGCCGTGCGAGCGGAAGCCGTCGCGGCGCGAGAAGGGGTCGGCGCCTTCCAGGGCGCGTTCGCCCAGCAGGGTCTGGGCCACGGCGGCGGCCACGGCCGTGGGCGTGCCCACGCGGTCCTGCTGGAACAGCACGGCCGATTCGCGCGGGATGAGCGCCGTGTCCAGCCGCGCCTTCGCGAAGGACTCGCTGGCCACCACGTGGCGCAGGAACTGCACGTTGGTGGCCAGGCCGACGATGCGGGTCTCGGCCAGGGCCGCGTCCAGCCGCGCCAGGGCCTGCTCGCGGTTGTCGCCGTGCACGATGAGCTTGGCGATCATGGAATCGTAGAAGGGGCTGATGGCGTCGCCCTCGCGCACGCCGTCGTCCACGCGGGTGGGGCCACGCTCGAAGGCGGTGTGCGCCGGCTTGCGGTAGACCTGCAGCGTGCCGGTGGCGGGCAGGAACTGGTTGTCGGGGTTCTCGGCGCAGATGCGCGCCTCGATGGCGTGGCCGTTCATGCGCAGCTGGTCCTGGCGCAGCGGCAGGGGCTCGCCCGCGGCCACGCGCAGCTGCCACTCCACCAGGTCCAGGCCGGTGATGGCCTCGGTCACCGGGTGCTCCACCTGCAGGCGCGTGTTCATCTCCATGAAGTAGAAGCGCATGGCCTCGGGGTGGTCGTAGCCCTCGGGCTGCTCGACGATGAACTCCACCGTGCCCGCGCCCACGTAATTCACCGCCTTCGCGGCCGCCACCGCGGCCTCGCCCATGCGCTGGCGCAGCGCGGGCGTCATGCCGGGCGCGGGCGCTTCCTCCAGCACCTTCTGGTGGCGCCGCTGCACCGAGCAGTCGCGCTCGAACAGGTAGACGCAGTGGCCCTGCGTGTCGCCGAAGACCTGGATCTCGATGTGGCGCGGGCGCTGCACGTACTTCTCGATCAGCACGGCGTCGCTGCCGAAGCTGTTGCGCGCCTCGCGCTGGCAGCTCGCCAGGGCGGCGGCGAAGTCCTCGCTTTTTTCCACCACGCGCATGCCCTTGCCGCCGCCGCCCGCGCTGGCCTTGATGAGCGCGGGGTAGCCGATGCGGTCGGCCTCGCGCTGCAGCAGGGCCGGATCCTGGTCGGCACCGTGGTAGCCGGGCACCAGGGGCACGCCGGCCTTTTCCATCAGGCGCTTGGATTCGGCCTTCAGGCCCATGGCCTCGATGGCCGACGAGGGCGGGCCGATGAAGACGAGGCCGGCCTTGGCGCAGGCATCGGCGAAGGCCTCGTTCTCGCTGAGGAAACCGTAGCCCGGGTGCACGGCCTGCGCGCCCGTGGCCCGCGCGGCCGCGAGGATGCGCTCCCACTGCAGGTAGCTGTCCTTGGGCGCGGAACCGCCGATGTGCACGGCCTCGTCGCAGGCGGCCACGTGCTTGGCGCGCGCGTCGGCGTCGGAGTACACGGCCACGGTCTTCACGCCCAGGCGGCGCGCGGTGGCGGCGACGCGGCAGGCGATCTCGCCGCGGTTGGCGATCAGGATCTTGTCAAACATGGGAGGGTCTCCGGGTGGATGGCCACGCGGGCGCGTGGTCCAGGGTGAGGTGCGGCGCGACGGCGCGCGGCGTGGGATCGGCCAGGTGCGGCACGCGGCCCCAGCAGGGCGCCCGCAGCAGCTGCTGCAGCGTCTGCAGGTTGTGATCGGCGTGGGTGAAGTCCGGGTCGACCGCGTTGGCCACCCAGCCCACCAGCCGCAGGCCACGCGCGCGCACGGCCTCGGCGGTGAGGGCGGCGTGGTTGAGGCAGCCCAGGCGCAGGCCCACCACCAGCAGCACGGGCAGGTCCAGCTCGACCGCGAGATCGGCGGTGTCCCAGTCCGGCAGCAGGGGCACGCGAAAACCACCGACGCCTTCGACCACCAGCAGATCGGCGCGCGCCGCGAGCGCGCGCGCCGCCGCCAGCACGGCCACGCGCTCCACCGGCCGGCCCTCGCGCGCGGCCGCGATGTGCGGCGCACAGGCCTCGCGCCACTGGAACGGCCCGACCTCGGCCTCGTCCAGCCCCAGGGCCTGGGCCGAGTGCAGGTGGCGCACGTCCTCGTTGAACCAGCGGCCGTCGGCGTCCTGCCGCTGGCCGGCCGCCAGGGGCTTGAAGGGCGCCACGCGCCAGCCCCGCGCCTGCAGCGCGTGCACCAGGCCGGCGCTGACGCAGGTCTTGCCGATCTCGGTGTCGGTGCCGGTGACAAAGAGGCCCTGCATCAGGCCACCTCCAGCGCGGCGGACAGGGCGGCGCGCTCCAGGGCGTGCAGCAGCTGGTCCACGTCCTCGGGCGCATGGCTGGCGCACAGGGTCACGCGCAGCCGCGCGCTGCCCGTCGGCACCGTGGGGGGCCGGATGCCCGGCACGCGCAGGCCCTCGGCCTCGAGCCGCGCCGACAAGGCCATGGCCGGCGCGTTGCCGCCCACCACGAGGGCCTGCACCGGCGTGTGCGAATCGATCAGCCGCCAGCCCAGGCCGGGGTGGCGCGCCAGCAGGGCCTGGGCGCCCGCGCGCCACTGGGCAACGCGCTCGCGCAGTGCGGCGCGGCGGCGCCGGCCCTCGGGACCCTGGATGAGGCGCAGCGAGGCGAGCACGGCATGCTCCAGCAGCGGCGGCGCGGCGGTGGAGAAGATGTAGTTGCGCGCGCTCTGCAGCAGGAACTCGATCACGCGGTCCTGCGCCACCACGAAGGCGCCCGCCAGGCCTGCGGCCTTGCCCAGGGTGCCCATCAGCACCAGGCGCGGGCTGCGCAGGTCCAGCAGCTGCAGGGCGCCCAGGCCGTCTTCGCCCAGCACCCCGAAGCCGTGCGCGTCGTCGACCATCAGCAGGGCGTCGTGCGCCTCGGCCAGGGCCAGCAGCTCGCGCAGGGGGGCGATGTCGCCGTCCATGCTGAACACGCTGTCGGTGGCGATGAGCTTGCGCGCCGCCGTGCTGGCGGCCAGCCGCGCGGCCAGGGCCGCGGTGTCGGCGTGCGGGTAGACGCTCACGCGCGCCCGGGCCAGGCGCGCGCCGTCGATGAGCGAGGCGTGGTTGAGCTGGTCGCAGAAGAGCTCGACCTCGGCGTCGCCCAGCGCGGTGAGCACGCCCAGGTTGGCCATGTAGCCGGTGCAGAAACCCAGCGCGCGGGCCCGCGGGATGTGCCCGGCGAAGGCCTCGCCCAGCCAGGCCGCGACGGCCGCGTGCGCGGCGCTGTGGCCGCTCACCAGCGGCGAGGCGCCCGAGCCACCGCCCCAGCGCCGCGCGCCCTCGGCCAGGGCCTCGGCGATGGCGGGGTGCGCGGCCAGGCCCAGGTAGTCGTTGCCGCAGAACATGAGCAACTCGCGCGCACCGCCCTGCGGATCGCGCACGCGCTGGCGCGGCGCGGTGCCGCTGTCGGCCACGCGCAGGCGCCGCCGCAGGTCGCGCGCGTCGAGGCCGTCCAGGCGCTGGCGCAGGTGCTCAAACCACATCGTTCAGCGTGTCCGTGACGGCCTCGGCCAGCCAGGCCGCGGTGGGGGGATCGACCAGGTACGGCGGCATGAGGTAGACCGTGCGGCCGATGGGCCGGATCAACAGCCCGTGCGCGCGCCCCGCGAGGTGGAAACGCTCGGCGACATCGGCCGCCGCGCCCGGCAGGTCGAAGGCCAGGATGGTGCCGCGCTGGCGCAGGTGCGCCACGCGAGGGTCCTGCGCCAGCGGCGCGAAGGCCTGGGCCAGCCAGGCGGCCTGCTCGGCGCAGCGCGCCTCCTGGCCGGCGTCGAAGCGGTCGAGCACCGCGTTGGCGGCCGCGCAGGCCAGCGGGTTGCCGGTGTAGGAATGCGAGTGCAGGAAGGCCCGCGTGGGGTCGTCGGACCAGAACGCCTGGAACACGGCCTCGCTGCCGAGCACCACCGACAGCGGCAGGGTGCCGCCGGTGATGCCCTTGGACAGCAGCAGGAAGTCGGGCCAGTCGGCCGGGCCGGCCGGCTCGGTGTGCGACCAGGCGAAGAAGCGCCCGGTGCGCCCGCAGCCGACGGCGATCTCGTCGGCGATCAGGTGCACGCCGTGCGCCGTGCACAAGCGGCGCAGCTCGCGCAGGTAGTCCGGCGAATGCATCACCATGCCGGCGGCGCCCTGCACCAGCGGTTCGATCAGCACGGCGGCCAGTTGGTCGGCCTCGCTCGCCAGCAGCGCGGCCAGCGCGGCCAGCGCCTGGTCTTGGTTGCCGAGGCGGCTGTCGGGCGCGTCCACCAGGCGGCTGCGCATCAGCAGCGGGTCGTAGGCGTCGCGGAAGATGGCCACGTCGGTCACCGAGAGCGCGCCCAGGGTCTCGCCGTGGTAGCCGCCGCGCAGGGCGACAAAGCCGCGCTTGCCCGCGCGGCCCTGGTTGCGCCAGGCGTGAAAGCTCTGCTTGAGCGCGATCTCGACCGCGCTCGCCCCGTCGCTGCCGAAAGAGGCGTGCGCCAGCGCGCCGCCGGTGCGCGCGCACAGGCGCTCGGCCAGGCGCACCACGGGCTCGTGCGTGCAGCCCGCCAGCATGGCGTGCGGCAGCGTGTTCAGCTGCGCGGTGATGGCCGCGCGCAGGCCCTCGTCGCTGTGGCCGAACAGGTTGACCCACCAGGAGGAGATGGCGTCGAAGTAGCGCCGGCCCTCGCTGTCGAACAGCCAGGGGCCTTCGCCGCGCGCCAGGGGCAGCGGCGGGCGCTGCGCGGCGCGCGCCATCGAGGTGCAGGGGTGCCAGACGCGCGCCAGGCTGCGCGCGGCCAGCTCGGGCATGAGCGATCCGTTGTTCGTCATACCGGTTCTTGAGCCCGCCCCAGCGCGCGGCGCCAGACGGCGCGCAGGAAACGGAACAGCGTCCACGTGATCCACCACATGGCCAGCACGATAACCACCAGCAGGACCGCAAACACCAGGGGGTGGTTCGTGGCCAGCCACAGCGCGGCCACCACCAGGCCGTCTTCGAGCAGGCTCAGGCCCAGGTTGGTGAAGGGCTCGGGCGAGGCGTTGGCGGCCGCGCGCGCGCTGGTCTTGGCGGCCTGGCTGGTGGCCGCCAGGGTGCCGCCCAGCAGCGCGGCCATCAGCGCCAGGGTGGCGCTGTCGGCGCCCAGCGCGCCGGCGGCGAGCGCGGCGCCGGCCGGCACGCGGATCACGCTGTTGACCAGGTCCCAGAGGGAGTCGACCCAGGGGATCTTGTCGGCGAAGAACTCGATGAAGAGCATGAAGCCGCTGGCGCCCAGCAGCGCGGGGTGCTGCAGCACCTGCAGGCCGGGCGGCAGCTCCAGCCAGCCGATCCAGCCCGCCAGGCCGGTGAGAAAGACCACCAGGTACAGGCGCAGACCACTGGCCCAGCCGAGCGCGGCGGCCAGCGCCAGCAGCTCGGGGGTGCCCAGGTGGTTCAGCGCGTCCTGCATGGCCGGGCGCTCACTGCGGCGGCAGCCAGTTCGGCGCGCGCTTGTTCAGGAAGGAGGCCAGGCCTTCGCGGCCTTCCTCGCTGGCGCGGATGTCGGCGATGCGGCGCGCGGTGTCGGCGCGCAGCTCGGCCGTGAGCGGCTGGCCGGCGACGTCGCGCACCAGGGCCTTGCAGGCGCGCGCGGCGGCCGGTCCGTTGTTGGCCAGGGTGGCCACGATGCCCTCGACCGTGGCGTCCAGCGTCTCGGGCGTGGCCAGCTCGTGCACCATGCCCAGGGCGTGGGCCTGCGCGGCGCTGAAGCGCTCGGCCGTGACCATGTAGCGGCGCGCGGCCTGCGCGCCCATGGCGCGGACCACGTAGGGGCTGATGGTGGCCGGCAGCAGGCCCAGGCGCGCCTCGGACAGGCAGAAGGTCGCGCCCTCCACGGCCACCAGCACGTCGCAGATGGCCGCCAGGCCCATGCCGCCGGCGTAGCAGTCGCCCTGCACGCGCCCCACCACGGGCACCGGGCACTGGTCCAGGGTCCAGAGCATGTCGGCCAGGCGCTGGGCGTCGGCGCGGTTCTCTTCCCACGAATAGCCGGCCATGGCCTTCATCCAGTTCAGGTCGGCGCCGGCGCAGAAGGCCTTGCCGTGCGCACCCAGCACCACCACGCGCAGGTCCGCGTCCTGCGCCAGCGCGCCGAAGGCGTGCGTGAGCGCGGCGATCACCTCGTCGTTGAAGGCGTTGCGCACATCGGGGCGGTTGAGCCAGACGCGCGCCACGTGCGCGCTGGGGCGGGAAACCTCGATCACATCGCTCATGTCAGTACCTCTTCGCAACCTCTTCCAGCATCACTTCGGTGGCGCCGCCGCCGATGGCCAGCACGCGCGCGTCGCGCCACAGGCGCTCGATGGCGGTCTCGCGGATGAAGCCCATGCCGCCGTGGAACTGCTGGCAGGTCTGCACCACCTCGTTCACCAGTTCTCCGGTGAGCGCTTTCAGCATCGACACCTGCTGCACGATGTCCTTGCCCTGCGTGACCGCCCAGGCACAGTGGTACATGAACTGGCGCGCCGCGCGCACCTTGGCGTCGAGCATCGACAGGCGCTGGCGGATCACCTGCTGGTCCCACAGCGGCCCGCCGAAGGCCTGGCGCTGGCGCACGTGGTCCAGCGTGAGCTGCAGCGCGCGCTGGCAATGGCCCACGGCCATGGCACCCAGGGCGATGCGCTCGGTCTGGAAGTTCTTCATCACCGCGTAGAAGCCCTTGCCCTCCTCGCCCAGCAGGTTGGCGGCGGGGAGGCGCACGTTGTCGAACACCAGCTCGGCGGTGTCCGAGCTGAGCCAGCCCGTCTTGTGCAGCGCGCGGCCCACGCTGAAGCCGGGCGTGCCCTTCTCGACGATGAACATCGAGACCTCGCGCTTGCCCGGCCCGGTCTTGGCCGCGACGAAGTAGAGGTCGGCGTGCACGCCGTTGGTGATGAACATCTTGGTGCCGTTGAGCACCCATTCATCGCCCTCGCGCACGGCGCGCGTGCGGATGCCGGCGACGTCGGAGCCCGCGCCGGGTTCGGTGATCGCCACCGCGCAGATCGATTCGCCCGCGCAGACCTTGGGCAGGTGCCGGGCCTTCTGCGCGGCGTTGCCGGCGTGGTGCAGGTGCGGGCCGGCCATGTCGGTGTGCACCAGCACGGTGATCACGAAGCCGGCGAAGGTGCTCTGCGACAGCGCCTCGGCGAACACCAGGTTGGTCAGCGCATCAGCGTCGCCGCCGCCGTGTTCGCCCTCAAAGGCGATGCCCAGCAGGCCGGCCTGGCCCATGCGCCGCAGCACCTCGCGCGGCACGAAGCCCTGCTGCTCCCAGGCCATGCCGTGCGGCTCCACCTCGCGCGCGATGAAGCGCGCCACCTGCTCGCGCAGGGTCTGGTGCTCGGGGGTGTCGTAGATCGTGGGTTCCAAGGCTGGTGTCTCCGTCAAGGATGGCCGGCTTCAGCCGGGCTGAACTGCCTGCAGCTGCAGGTAGCGCACGAGGTCCAGTTCGGGCCCCGGCTGCCCCAGCAGGGTCAGTGCCGCCGTGATCTGGCCGCGGTGGTGCGTGGCGTGGTTGAACACATGGGCCAGCGTGGGCGCGAAGGGCAGGTCCACGGCCTCGCCATTCGAGCGCGTGTAGCGCAGGCGGCCGTCGAAGCGCTCGGCGGCCCAGTGGGCGATGGCGCCGTCCCACGCCAGCGCGCCGTCGAGCACCGCCTGCGCGAGCCGCGCGCGGTCGGGCTCGGCCTCCATGTCCAAGGCCAGCGCCGGCGATTCGCCACGCGCGAAGCGGGGGAACCACAGCAGGCCTTCGCCCACCAGCAGGTGGTTCAGCGTGCCGTGCACGCTCTTGAAGAACAGGCCGACGTCGCGCCGGTAGGCTTCTTCGTCGAGCGCGGACACCGCCTCCAGCAGGCGCCGCGTGGCCCAGGCGTGGTAGCGCGCGAGCGTGAGGAAATGGGCGCGGGCGTCCATGGCCGCGCTCACATGCGGAACACGCCGAACTTGGGATCGCCGATGGGCGCGTTCAGCGTGGCCGACATCGCCAGCGCCAGCACGCGGCGCGTGTCGGCGGGGTCGATCACGCCGTCGTCCCACAGGCGGGCGCTGGAGAAATAGGGGTGGGACTGGTGCGCGAACTGGTCGAGCAGGGGCTGCTTGAATTTCGCTTCTTCCTCGGCGCTCCAGGAACCGCCCTTGGCCTCGATGCCGTCGCGCTTGACGGTGGCCAGCACGCTCGCGGCCTGCTCGCCGCCCATGACGCTGATGCGCGCGTTGGGCCACATCCAGAGGAAGCGCGGGCTGTAGGCGCGGCCGCACATGCCGTAGTTGCCCGCGCCGTAGCTGCCGCCGATGATGATGGTGAACTTGGGCACCTGCACCGTGGCCACGGCCGTCACCATCTTGGCGCCGTGGCGCGCGATGCCCTCGTTTTCGTACTTGCGCCCCACCATGAAGCCGGTGATGTTCTGCAGGAACAGCAGCGGCACCTTGCGCTGGCCGCACAGCTCGATGAAGTGCGCGCCCTTCTGCGCGCTTTCGGAGAACAGCACGCCGTTGTTGGCCACGATGCCGATGGGCATGCCTTCGATGTGCGCGAAGCCGCAGACCAGGGTGCTGCCAAAGCGCGCCTTGAACTCGTGGAACTCGGAGCCGTCGACCAGGCGCGCGATGACCTCGCGCACGTCGTAGGGCTTGCGGGTGTCGGTGGGGATGACGCCGTACAGCTCCTCGGACGGGTACTTGGGCGCGCGCGGCTCGATCAGCGCCTGCCTCGCCTCCTTGCGGCGGTTCAGCGTGGCCACGGCCTGGCGCGCCAGCGCGATGGCGTGGGCGTCGTTCTGCGCCAGGTGGTCGGCCACGCCCGAGAGGCGCGTGTGCACGTCGCCGCCGCCCAGGTCCTCGGCGCTCACCACCTCGCCGATGGCGGCCTTCACCAGCGGCGGGCCGCCCAGAAAGATGGTGCCCTGGTTCTTCACGATGATGGTCTCGTCGCTCATGGCGGGCACGTAGGCGCCGCCGGCGGTGCACGAGCCCATCACCACCGCGATCTGCGCGATGCCCTGCGCGCTCATGTTGGCCTGGTTGTAGAAGATGCGGCCGAAGTGCTCGCGGTCGGGGAAGACGTCGTCCTGGTTGGGCAGGTTGGCGCCGCCCGAGTCCACCAGGTAGATGCAGGGCAGCTGGTTCTGCATCGCCACCTCCTGCGCCCGCAGGTGCTTCTTCACCGTCATGGGGTAGTAGGTGCCGCCCTTGACGGTGGCGTCGTTGCAGACGATCAGGCAGTCGACGCCGCTCACCCGGCCAATGCCGGCGATCAGGCCGGCGCAGGGCGCGTCGCCGTGGTACATGCCGTGCGCGGCCAGGGGCGCCAGCTCCAGGAAGGGCGTGCCGGGGTCCAGCAGCATCTGGACGCGCTCGCGCGGCAGCAGCTTGCCGCGCTTGACGTGCTTGGCGCGCGCGGCCTCGCCGCCGCCTTGGGCGGCCTGGGCGAGCTGGACCCTGAGGTCCTCCACCTGGGCGCGCATGGCCTCGGCGTTGGCCTGGAATTCGGCCGATCGGGGGTTGAGCTTGGTCTCCAGGATGGGCATGGCCTGTCTCGTGTGGTGGGCGAACGAAGGGCGAGGGTACACCCCGGGCCGCCGCCGCCGGCCGCCATGGCGGTTGCAAATCGCGCCAGCAAGCCTGGCGCGGTGGCACACTCGCGCCATGCCCGCGGACACCCCCGACCTGCTGCCCGGCCCCGCCCTCACGCCCATGGCACTGGTCCAGGCCATGGCGCTGGCCTACCGGGCGCGCGGCATGGACCCCGCGGCGGCCCTGGCGCAGGCACAAATTCCGCCAGAACGCCTGAATGATCCGCACGCGCGCATCACCGCCGCGCAGATGGAGGCCGTGTCCTACGCGGCCATGCGCGAGCTCGACGACGAGGCCCTGGGCTGCTTCGAGCGCGCGCTGCCCTGGGGCAGCTACGGGCTGCTGGCGCGCGCCTCGCTGTCCTCGCCCACGCTGGCGGTGGCGCTCAAGCGCTGGTGCCGCCACCACGGCCTGCTGGCCGACGCGGTCGCGCTCTCGGTCGAGACCAGCGGCGAGCGCGCCGCCATCAACCTGCGCCTGCGCCGCGACCCCGGCCCGCTCACCGAGCTGTGCGTGGTCTCGGTGCTGCGCAACATCCACGGCCTGGCGGCCTGGTTCGTGGACTCGCGCATCCCCCTGCTGGAGGCGCATTTCCCCTACGCGCCGCCGCCGCACGTCGAGGCCTACGCGGTGCTGTTCGACGCCCCGGCCCGCTTCGGCGCGGACCAGGCCGCCATCCACTTCGACGCGCGCTACCTCGCCCTGCCCCTGCGCCGCGACGAAGCCGCCATGAGCCAGCTGCTGCAGCGCGCGCTGCCGCTGACGGTGCGCTCCTACCGGCGCGACCGCCTGCTGGTGCAGCGCGTGCGCCAGCTGCTGGCCCGCCAGCCGCTGGACACCCACAACGCCGACGACCTGGCCGCCCTGCTGCACACCTCGGCACGCACCCTGCACCGCCAGCTGAGGGAAGAAGGCGCCCATTTGCAGGCCCTGAAGGACGAGGTGCGGCGCGAACGCGCCAGCCAGCTGCTGCTGCGCACCGACCGGCCCATCAAACAGGTGGCCGAGGCGGCGGGCTTTCGCAACGAGAAGAGCTTCATCCGCGCCTTCCGGGCCTGGACGGGACAGTCACCCGGCGACTTCCGGCGACGCTGAGGGGGCCAGTGGCCCCGCCGAGCGTGGCCCGCCCCGCAAGGCGGCTTCGGCCCGGCCAAGCCGGCTCCGCGGTGTCTCCGGACAAAAGCCGGTCACAATCGGGAATCGTTCTCATTTAAATTGCCTGCCCATGATGCTGCGTATTCCCCAGGTGCTGACGCCCGAGCAGCTGCGCCAGTGCCGCCAGTCGCTGGAGGCCGCGGACTGGACCGACGGCCGCGCCACCGCCGGCCACCTGGCCGCCCAGGTCAAGCACAACCAGCAGTTGGGCGACGACCAGCCGGCGGCGCGCCAGGTGGGCGACCTGATCCTGCAGGCCCTGGGCCAGCACCCGCTCTTCCTGTCGGCCGCCCTGCCCCTGAAGGTGCTGCCGCCGCGCTTCAACCGCTACCAGGGCGGCGGCCGGTACGGCGCGCACGTGGACGCGGCCATCTTCAGCGTGCCGGGCACGCCGCACCGGGTGCGCAGCGACCTGTCGGCCACCCTGTTCTTCAGCGAGCCACACGAGTACGACGGCGGCGAGCTGACCGTGCAGGACAGCTTCGGCCAGCACAGCGCCAAGCTGGCGGCCGGCGACCTGGTGCTCTACCCCGGCACCAGCCTGCACCACGTCACCCCGGTCACGCGCGGCGTGCGGCTGGCGGCCTTCTTCTGGGTCCAGAGCCTGGTGCGCGACGACAGCCAGCGCACACTGATGCTCGAACTCGACACCGCCATCCAGCAACTCGTGCGCGACGCGCCCGGTCACCCCGCGCTGGACCGCCTCACCGGCGTGTACCACAACCTGCTGCGGCAATGGGCGAACACCTGAGGTCGCCATGGTGAGCCCACGCGACATGAAGCCACCGCTGGCGCAGATCCCGCCCGAGGTGGCCGCCGTCAGCGACTACGAACCGCTGGCGCGCGAACGCATGACCCCCGCGGCCTGGGCCTGGCTGCAGGGCGGCGCGGCGGATGAAATCACGCTGCGCGAGAACCAGGCCGCCTTCCAGCGCCTGCGCCTGGCGCCGCGCGCGCTGGCCGAACTGGCCGGCGGCCACACCCGGCTCACGCTGCTGGGCCAGGCCTTCGAGCACCCCATCTTCGTCGCCCCGGTGGCCTACCAGCAGCTCGCCCACCCCGACGGCGAAATGGCCACGGCGCTCGCCGCCTCCGCCCTGGGCGCGGGCATGGTGGTGAGCACGCAGGCCGGCCTGCCATTGGAAGCGCTGGCGCGCCAGGCCACCGCGCCGCTGTGGTTCCAGCTCTATGTGCAGCACGACCGCGGCTTCACCCGCGAGCTGGTGCACCGCGTGCAAGCCGCGGGCTACCGCGCCCTGGTGGTGACGGTGGACGCCCCCGTGAGCGGCCCGCGCAACCGGGAGCAGCGCGCCGGCTTCACGCTGCCGCCGGGCCTGAGCGCCGTGAACCTGCAGGGCGCGCGGGCCCTGCCGCCCCACACCGCGCCCCTGGGCCGCCCGCCCCTGTTCGGCAGCCCGCTGGTGGACACGGCGCTGACCTGGCGCGACATCGCCTGGCTGCGCGAGCAGACCGCGCTGCCCATTCTGTTGAAGGGCGTGCTCTCGCCCGCGGACGCCGTGCGCGCGGCCGATGAGGGCCTGGCCGGCGCGATCGTCTCCAACCACGGCGGGCGCGTGCTCGACACCGTGCCCGCCACCATCGATGCCCTGCCCGCCATCGCGCGCGCCGTGAACGGCCGCCTGCCCCTGCTGCTGGATGGTGGCGTGCGCCGCGGCACCGACGTGTTCAAGGCGCTGGCCCTGGGCGCCTCGGCCGTGCTGGTGGGCCGACCCGTGCTGCATGGCCTGGCCACCGCCGGCGCGACCGGCGTGGCGCACGTGCTGCACCTGCTGCGCGCGGAGCTGGAGATGGCGATGGCGCTGACGGGCTGCCGCACGCTGGCGGATATCGACGAGGGCCGGCTCTGGCGCGGCGGCTGAGCCGCGCCCCGCTCAGAGCCGCAGCTCGCGCATGTGGTGAAACACCCGCGCCACCGGCAGGCCCTCGAAGGCACGGCCATGGCCCTGGGTGCAGAAACCCCAGACCGTGGCACCCGCGGCCAGGCCGGCCTGGGCGCCGGGCGCGGTGTCCTCGATGACCAGGCAGCGCTTCGGGTCCACCCCCAGGTGCGCGGCGGCGGCCAGGTAGACGTCGGGCGCGGGCTTGGAGCGCGGCAGGTCGTGGCCGCTGAAGACGGCGTCGCCGAACCAGCGCGCCAGGTCCACCTGCTCGAGCTGCATCACCACCTTGGCGCGGTCGGCGCCCGAGGCACAGGCGATGCGCCCGCCCACCGACCCGTGCAGCCGCGCCACGGCCTCGTGCACGCCATCGATGGCCTTGAGCTCGGCGCGCAGGCGCTGATTGCGCCGCGCATAGAAGGCCTGCAGCCATTCCTCGGACCAGGGGCGGCCGGTGTGCTGCTCGATCAGCGCGCGCTGGTCGCGCACCGCGCGGCCGATGAACAGGCGCTCGCAATCCGCGGGCGAAATCGCCCAGCCGGCCTCGATGAGCGACTCGCGCAGCACACCGTTGGTGATGGGTTCGCTGTCGACCAGCACGCCGTCGCAGTCAAACAAAATCGCCTCGAAGCTCACCACTTGTCCTTGTTCGGAAAATCGCCGTCCACGTAGAACCACTGCCCGCCCTCGCGCACGAAGCGGCTGCGCTCGTGCAGGCGCTGGCCCCGGCCCGCCACGCGCGAGCGCGCGACGAACTCCACCTCGGCGTGCTCGGCGTCGATGGCGCGGTGCGCGCGCACCTGCAGCCCCAGCCATTTCACGCCAGGCTCCAGGTCCAGCGTGGCCGGCCGCGTGCTGGCGTGCCAGGTGGCCAGCAGGTGCGCCACGTCGCCGCGCACGAAGGCGCTGTAGCGCGAGCGCATGAGCGATTCGGCGTCGGGGGCGGCGGTGGCGGTGCCGAGGTAGCGACCGCAGCAGGCGTTGAAGGCGGGGCCGCGGCCGCAGGGACAGGGCGCGCTGGTGGGGGTGGGCATCGGAAATCGCGGGAGAGAACGGATTATCGATGCCCCTGCAATCCCTGGGGCCACGCGGGGCGGACCGCACAATGCGCGCACCCCAAGGAGAACCCATGACCGCTCTCGACAGCTTCCCGATCACGAAGAAGTGGCCGGCCCGGCACCCGGACCGCCTCCAGCTCTACTCCCTGCCCACGCCCAACGGCGTGAAGGTGTCCATCGCCCTGGAAGAGACCGGCCTGCCGTACGAGCCCCACCTGGTGCGCTTCGACACCAATGACCAGCTCTCGCCCGAGTTCCTCTCGCTCAACCCAAACAACAAGATCCCGGCCATCATCGACCCGCAGGGCCCCGAGGGCACACCGCTGGCGCTGTGGGAATCGGGCGCCATCCTGGTCTACCTGGCCAGCAAGAGCGGCCAGCTCCTGCCCCGCGACACCGGCGCGCGCTACGAGACCCTGCAGTGGCTGATGTTCCAGATGGGCGGCATCGGCCCCATGTTCGGCCAGCTCGGCTTCTTCCACAAATTCGCCGGCAAGGACTTCGAGGACAAGCGCCCGCGCGACCGCTACGTGAACGAGAGCAAGCGCCTGCTGGCGGTGCTCGACCAGCACCTCAAGGGCAAGCGCTGGATCATGGGCGAGCAGTACACCATCGCCGACATCGCCACCTTTCCCTGGGTGCGCAACCTCGTGGGCTTCTATGGCGCGGGCGAGATCGTCGGCTTCCAGGACTTCCCCGAGGTGCAGCGCGTGCTCGAGGCTTTCGTCGCGCGCCCCGCCGTGCAGCGCGGCCTCCACATCCCGGCGCGCGACTAAGTCTCACGCACGACGGGTCTTCGTCCAGGGGCGCCGCGGAACGGGCTTCGCCAGGCCGCAGGCGCCGTCCCCCTCCGGGGGGAAGCCGCGCAGCGGCGCAGGGGGGCTTCCTACTTCCGCCAGAAGTGGCCGGTGAAGAGCACCAGCACCGTCAGCAGCTCCAGCCGGCCCAGCATCATCGCGAAGCTCAGCACCCAGATCTGGCCGTCGTTGAGCACGCCGTAGTTGCTCGCCGGCCCCACCAGTCCCAGGCCCGGGCCGATGTTGTTGACCGTGGCGACCACGGCGGAGAAGGCGGTGACGATGTCCAGGCCGGTGAGCAGCAGCATCATGGTCAGGCCCACGGTGGCCGCGCCATAGATCAGCATGAAGCCGAACACCGCGTTCATCACCTGCGGCGGCACCACACCGCCGGCCAGCGTGACCGGGTTGACCACGCGCGGGTGGATGATGCGGACCAGTTCGCGCCGCGCCTGCTTGATCAGCAGCACCATGCGGACCATCTTGATGCCGCCGCCCGTGGACCCCGCGCAGGAGGCGAAGCAGCCCAGGAACATGAGCAGCACCGGCACGAACACCGGCCACTGCGCGTAGTCGACCGACGCATAGCCCGTGGTGGTGGCCACCGAGACCACGTGGAAGGCCGCGCTGCGAAGGGCGGTGCCGAAGTCCGTGTACACCCCGTTCACCAGCAGCAGCAGCGTCACCACGGCGATGGCGGCGGCCAGCACCACCAGGTAGGTGCGGATCTCGCGGTCGTTGGTGATGGGCCGCAGCGAGCGGTGCTTGATGACCACGAAGTAGCGCAGGAAGCTGATGCCCGCCATCGTCATGAAGGCGGTGGCCACCCATTCGATGCGCGCCGAGTTGTAGTGGCCAAAGCTGGCGTCGTAGGGCGACAGGCCGCCCAGGCCCATGGTGGTGCACATGTGCATGAAGGCGTCGGCCCAGCCCATGCCGGCCCAGCGGTAGGCCAGCATGCAGGCCACCGAGAACAGCGCGTACACGCCCCACAGGCCGCGCGCGGTCTCGGCGATGCGCGGGGTGAACTTGGTGTCCTTCATGGGGCCGGGCGTCTCGGCGCGGTAGATCTGCATGCCACCCAGCCCCAGCAGCGGCAGCACGGCCACCACCAGCAGCATGATGCCCAGGCCACCGACGAGCTGCAGGAAGCAGCGCCAGACGTTGATGGACACCGGCAGCAGGTCCAGCCCCGAGATCGCGGTGGCGCCGGTGGCGGTGAGCCCGCTCATGGCCTCGAAGTAGGCCTTGCTCAGGCTCAGGTCTGGGACGCTGTAGTACAGCGGCGCGGCGGCGTAGGCCGGCAGCACCACCCACACCAGGTTCACCAGCAGGAAGCCGTCGCGCGGCATGAGCTCGCGGCGGTGCCGCCGCGTGAGCATCCACAGGGCCCAGCCGCTGCACACGGTGGCCGCGAAGCCGAAGGCCCAGACCAGCACGTGGTGGTCCTTGTCGAGGAACCAGGCCCAGGCCATGGGCACCAGGAAGGTCGGCGAGAACGCCAGCAGCACGCGCGAGAAGACGTTGAGGACGGGCAGCCAGAGGGATTGCATGGTCGCTCGGCCGTCAGCCGAAGAAGGTGGCGCTGACCTGGAACAGCTTCTCGACCTCGCGCACCAGGCGCTTGTTCGGAATGAACAGGATGATGTGGTCGCCGGCCTCGATGAGCAGGTCGTGGTGCGGCATCAGGACCTCGGAGTTGCGCCCTTCGCCACGCACGATGCCACCGATGCGCGTGCCCCTGGGCAGCTTGAGTTCTTCGATGCGGCGGCCCACGAGCTTGCTGGTCTTGGCGTCGCCGCGCGCGATGCCTTCGAAGGCCTCGGCCGCGCCGCGGCGCAGGCTGTGCACGGCCGCCACGTCGCCGCGGCGGATGTGGGTGAGCAGCTCGCCGATGACGGCCTGCGAAGGCGAGATCGCGATGTCGATGGTGCCGCCCTGCATCATGTCGGCGTAGGCACGGCGGTTGATGAGGGCCATGACGCGCCCCGCGCCCAGGCGCTTGGCCAGCATGGCCGACATGATGTTGTCTTCGTCGTCGCTGGTGAGCGCGAGGAACATGTCCATCTCGCCCACGTTTTCCTCCTCGAGCAGGTCCTCGTCGGCGCCATCGCCCTGCAGGATCAGCATGCTGGAGGGCAGCTGGCTCGCCAGGTACTCGCAGCGCTTCTTGTCGCGCTCCAGCAGCTTCACCTCGCACTGACCCACCAGGCTGCGCGCCAGGCGCAGGCCGACACGGCCGCCGCCGGCGATCATCACGCGCTGCACGGGCTTGTCGGTGTTGTGGATGGCCGAGAGCACGTCGCGGATCTTGTCGGTGTCGGCGAGCACGAAGACCTCGTCGCCCGCGAGGATGCGGGTGGACGGCGTGGCCTCCATCTCGGTGTCGAGCCGGTAGAGCGCGACCACGCGCATTTCGCAGCGGGTGTAGCGCTCGCGGAACTCACCGATGGTGTGGCCCACGAGCGCGCCGCCGTGGTTGGCGCGCACCGCGATGAGGCTGGCGCGGCCGTCGGCGAACTCCAGCACCTGCAGGGCCTCGGGGTAGCTGATGAGCTGGCGGATGTAGCGCGTGACGGACTCTTCCGGACAGAGCACGTGGCTGACGGAGAAGCCGGTCTGCGAAAGCAGCTCGTCGCCCTCGATGAACTCGGACGAGCGCAGGCGCGCGATGGTGGTGGGCACGTTGAACACGTCGTGCGCCACCTTGCAGGTCACGAGATTGGTCTCGTCGGCCGCCGCGCAGGCGATGACCATGTCCGCGTCCTTGGCGCCGGCGTCGCGCAGCACCGAGGGCTGGATGCCATTGCCCACCACGCCACGCAGATCGAGCTTGTCCTCGAGCAGGCGCAGGCGCGCCGGGTCCATGTCGATGACAGTGATGTCGTTCTGCTCGGAGACCAGGCTCTCGGCCACGCTCTCGCCCACGCGGCCGGCCCCGAGGATGATGATGTTCATGGCGCGGAATGGTATCCCGCCGCGCCGCCTGCGGCGCCTCGATTCAGGACAGGGCGCGCTGGATGAGGATCTTCTGCACGTCCGAGGTGCCCTCGTAGATCTGGCACACGCGCACGTCGCGCCAGATGCGCTCGACCGGGAAGTCGCTCACGTAGCCGTAACCGCCGTGCACCTGAATGGCGTCGCTGCACACGCGCTCGGCCATCTCGCTGGCGAACAGCTTGGCCATGGCCGCCTCCTTCAGGCAGGGGCGCCCGGCATCGCGCAGCGCGGCCGCGTGGTGCACCATGGCGCGCGCCACGTCGATCTGCGTCGCCATCTCGGCGAGGCGGAAACCCACCGCCTGGTGGTTGAAGATGGGCTGGCCGAAGCTCTCGCGCTGCTTGGCGTAGGCCAGCGCGCAGTCGAAGGCGCTGCGCGCCATGCCGACGCTCTGCGCCGCGATGCCGATGCGCCCGCCCTCCAGCGCCGACAGCGCGATCTTGTAGCCCTCGCCCTCCGCGCCGATGAGGTTGTCGGCCGGGATGCGGCAGTTCTCGAAGTTGATCTGCGCCGTGTCGCTGCTGTGCTGGCCCACCTTGTCTTCCAGCCGCGCCACCCCATAGCCCGGCGTGTCGGTGGGCACCACGAAGGCGCTCATGCCGCGCTTGCCCGCGGCCTTGTCGGTCACGGCGATGACGATGGCGAGCTGGCCGTTCTTGCCGCTGGTGATGAACTGCTTGACGCCATTGAGCACGTAGTCGCCGCCCTGCTTCACCGCGGTGGTGCGCAAGGCCGAGGCGTCCGATCCCACGTGCGGTTCGGTGAGGCAGAACGCGCCCAGCATCTGGCCGGCGGCCAGCGGGCGCAGCCAGCGCTCCTGCTGCCGGGCGCTGCCGTAGCGCATGAGGATGGCGTTGACGGGGCAGTTGGTGACACTGATGGCCGTGCTGGTGCCGCCGTCGCCGGCGGCGATTTCCTCCAGCACCACGGCCAGGCTCACATAGTCCAGGCCGGCGCCGCCCAGCGATTCGGGCACGCAGATGCCGTAGGCGCCGAGTTCGGCGAGGCCACGGTGCGCCTCCTGGGGAAAGTGATGCTCCTTGTCCCACGTCGCGGCGTGGGGCCAGAGCTCGGCCTGGGCGAAGGCGCGCACCGCCTCGCGGACGGCTTCCTGATCGGGGGTCAGCAGCATGTCATTCCTTTTCGGGGCTTCGTTCCTGGGCCAGCTGCGCGAGGTAGCGCGCGCGCATGGCCTCCTGGGTTTCGCTGGGCGCGGCGAGTCCCATCTGGTCGCTGATCATCTGGTTCATGGTCGGCAGCGCGTCGCGCGCCGGCCAGCCCGCCGGCTCCCACAGCCGCGAGCGCATGAAGGCCTTGGCGCAGTGCAGGTAGACCTCGCGCGCCGCGACTTCGATCACCAGCTTGGGCCGCTGGCGCTCCTGGGCGAAACGGTCCACGAATTCGGGCTCGTCGCGCAGGCGCGCGCGGCCGTTGATGCGCAGGGTCTCCTCCACGCCGGGCACCAGGAAGATCAGCGACAGGCGCGGGTCGGCGATCAGGTTCTCCAGCGTATCGAGCCGGTTGTTGCCGCCCGAGTCGGGCAGCAGCAGGGTGTGCTCGTCGAGCACCTTCACGAAGCCGGCCTCGCCGCCGCGCGGCGAGGCGTCGAGCAGGCGCCCGTTGGCGCCGCCGCTGGCGAGCACGCAGAAGGGCGACAGCGCGATGAAGCGGCGGGCGTGCGCGTCGATGCCCGACAGCTGCTTGCGGCGCGCGCGCTCGCCCGGGGCGGCGTAGAGGCCGCGCAACTGCTCGAGGGTCTGGATCATGGAAGGTCCCTGGCTCACCAGCCGTCGAATGGCCGGCCGTCGTGGTCGATGAAGCGGCCGCCCTCGCGCGGCGTGAGGCGCGCGAGGGTGCGGCGCATGTCCGCCACGCTGCGCTCGGGCGAGAGCGGGGCCGAGGCCCCGCCCATGTCGGTCTGCACCCAGCCGGGCGAGATGGCGACGAGGATGGCCTCCGGGTAGTCGTGCTGGGCCGCGGCCACCGCCATGTTCAGCGCGGCCTTGCTCGCGCGGTAGACCCAGCCGCGGCTATCGGATACGCCCGCGATCTGCGCCATGGCGCTGGACAGGACAGCGAAGCGCCCGCGCGCGGCCTCCACCAGCGGGGCCACCTGCGGGATCACCTGCATGGCGCCCAGCAGGTTGACGTGCATGGCGTGGTCGAAGGCCTCGCGGGTGGGCGGCGTCAGCGCGCTGCCCTGCGGGAACACGCCGGCCACGTACAGGGCCACATCGATCTTCTCGCCCTCGAGCGCCCAGGCCAGGCCGCTCACGCTGGCGGGATCGGCCACGTCCACGCGCAGGGCCTCGGCGCCGAGTTCGCGCAGGCGCGCCAGCCCGGCGTCGTCGCGCGCGGTGGCGATCACGCGGTCACCGGCCTCGCGGTACTGGCCCACGAATTCGAGGCCGATGCCGCGCGAGGCGCCGATGACCAGGACCGTGGCCATGCGCGGACGATCAGATCAGCTCGATCGCCATCGCCGTGGCTTCGCCGCCGCCGATGCACAGCGTGGCCACGCCGCGCTTACCGCCGCGCGCCTGCAGCGCGTGGATCAGGGTGACCAGGATGCGCGCGCCGCTGGCGCCGATGGGGTGGCCCAAGGCGCAGGCGCCGCCGTTGACGTTGAGCTTGTCGTGCGAGACCTTGAGCTCGGCCATCAGGGCCATGGGCACCACGGCGAAGGCTTCGTTCACTTCCCACAGGTCCACATCACCCACCTTCCAGCCGGTGGCGGCCAGCAGCTTCTGCGTGGCGTAGACGGGCGCGGTGGTGAACCAGTTGGGCTCCTGCGCGTGCGTGGCGTGACCGACGATGCGGGCGATGGGCTTGGCGCCCAGGCGCTGCGCGGTGGAGGCCTTGGCCAGAACCAGCGCGGCGGCGCCGTCGTTGATGGAGGAGCTGGAGGCGGCGGTGATGGTGCCGTCCTTCTTGAACGCCGGCTTGAGCGCGGGGATCTTGTCGAGCTTGATCTTGCCCGGGCCTTCGTCGATGGAGACCACGCGCTCGCCGCTGCGGTCCTTCACGGTGACGGCGGCGATCTCCTTGGCAAAGGCGCCGCTCTCGGTGGCGGCCTTGGCGCGCGACACCGAGGCGGTGGCGAAGGCGTCCTGCTGCTCGCGCGTGAAGGCGTACTTGGCGGCGCAGTCCTCGCCGAAGGTGCCCATGCTGCGGCCGGGTTCGTAGGCGTCTTCCAGGCCGTCGAGCATCATGTGGTCGAAGATGCGGTCGTGGCCCATGCGGTAGCCGCCGCGGCCCTTGAGCATGAGGTAGGGCGCGTTGGTCATGCTCTCCATGCCGCCGGACACCATGAGCTGCGCGCTGCCGGCCATCAGCATGTCGTGCGCCAGCATGGTGGCCTTCATGCCCGAGCCGCACATCTTGGACAGCGTGACCGCGCCGGTGGACAGCGGCAGCCCGCCCTTGAGCGCGGCCTGGCGCGCGGGCGCCTGGCCCTGGCCGGCCATCAGGCAGTTGCCGAACAGCACCTCGTCGACGCCCTTGGGGTCGACGCCACTGCGTTCGATGGCGGCCTTGATGGCGACGCCACCGAGGTCGTGCGCGGCCAGCGGCGAGAAGTCGCCCTGGAAGGCGCCCATGGGCGTGCGCGCAGCGCCGAGGATGACGATGGGATCGGACATGGTGTACTCCTTGGTTCGAAAGATCGGTCGAAAACGGTGGCGGCGCGCGGGCGGCGGCAAGGCCGGCGGAACTCAGCCGCGCCGGCGGTCCTTGACGCCGGCCACGGCCTGGCGGTGCACGGCCTCCAGGTCGGCATTGCCGCGCACGGTCATGTGCAGGTCCTGCACCAGGCCGTCCTTGAGGCCGTAGACCCAGCCGTGCAGGGCCACGGCCTGGCCGCGCTCCCAGGCGTCCTGCAGCACCGTGGTCTGCGCGACGTTGAGCACCTGCTCGATGGCGTTGAGTTCACACAGCGCGTCGTGGCGGTGCGCCTCGGGCAGCGCAGACAAGAGCGTGGCATGCTTGTCGCGCACGTCCTTGATATGGCGCAACCAGTTGTCCGCCAGACCCACGCGGGTGTCGCGCAGCGCGGCCTGCACGCCGCCGCAGCCGTAGTGGCCCACCACCATGAGGTGCTCGACCTTGAGCACGTCCACCGCGAACTGGACGGTGGACAGGCAGTTCAGGTCGGTCGGCACCACCACGTTGGCCACGTTGCGGTGCACGAAGACCTCGCCCGGGTCCAGACCGGTGATCTGGTTGGCGGGCACGCGGCTGTCGGAGCA
Source organism: Hydrogenophaga borbori (assembly GCF_003417535.1). Lineage (GTDB taxonomy): Bacteria > Pseudomonadota > Gammaproteobacteria > Burkholderiales > Burkholderiaceae_C > Hydrogenophaga > Hydrogenophaga borbori. The sequence goes on along the minus strand of NZ_QVLS01000005.1, from coordinate 29,249 downwards.
GCCGATCCACATGTAGCGCGGGCTCTGCTGCTGCGAGAGCTTGGTGAAGAAGCCGGGGCGTTCGGCCTCGATCTGGGCCGCCCAGCGCCGGTTGTGATCCAGCAGGTGTTGAAGGTCGTCGCTCATGGAAGGATTGTGCTGCCTGCCGCCCACCGGGCGGCTTACATGGTTTCGGCGAAGAGTTCGCGGCCGATGAGCATGCGGCGGATCTCGCTCGTGCCGGCGCCGATCTCGTAGAGCTTGGCGTCGCGCCACAGGCGGCCCAGCGGGTACTCGTTGATGTAGCCGTTGCCGCCGAAGATCTGCACGCCCTCGCCGGCCATCCAGGTCGCCTTCTCGGCCGTCCACAGGATGACGGAGGCGCAGTCCTTGCGCACGCGGCGCACGTGCTCGCTGCCCAGCACGTCCAGGTTCTTGGCCACCGTGTAGGCGAAGCTGCGCGCGGCCTGCAGCACGGTGTACATGTCGGCCACCTTGCCCTGGATGAGCTGGAACTCGCCGATGCTCTGGCCAAACTGCTTGCGGTCGTGGATGTAGGGCACCACGTTGTCCATCACCGCCTGCATGATGCCCAGCGGCCCGCCGCTGAGCACGGCGCGCTCGTAGTCCAGCCCGCTCATGAGCACCTTGGCGCCGTTGTTGAGGCCGCCCAGGATGTTCTCCGCCGGCACCTCCACGTTCTGGAACACCAGCTCGCCGGTGTGGCTGCCGCGCATGCCCAGCTTGTCGAGCTTCTGCGCGATGGAGAAGCCCTTCATGCCCTTCTCGATGAGGAAGGCCGTGACGCCGCGCGCGCCCAGCTCGGGCTCGCTCTTGGCGTAGACCACCAGGGTGTCGGCGTCCGGGCCGTTGGTGATCCACATCTTGCTGCCGTTGAGCAGGTAGTAGCCGCCCTTGTCCTCGGCCTTGAGCTTCATGCTGATGACATCGGAGCCCGCGCCGGGCTCGCTCATGGCCAGCGCGCCCACGTGCTCGCCGCTGATGAGCTTGGGCAGGTACTTCTGGCGCTGCGCGTCGTTGCCGTTGCGCTTGATCTGGTTGACGCACAGGTTGGAGTGCGCGCCATAGGACAGGCCCACCGAGGCGCTGGCGCGGCTGATCTCCTCCATGGCGACCATGTGCGCCAGGTAGCCCATGTTGGCGCCGCCGTAGGTGTCGGGCACGGTGATGCCCAGCACGCCCAGCTCGCCCATCTTGCGCCACAGGTCCATGGGGAACTGGTCGCTGCGGTCGATCTCGGCCGCGCGCGGCGCGATCTCGGCCTGCGCGAAGTCGCGCACGGCGTCGCGCAGGGCGTCGATGTCCTCGCCAAGCTGGAAGTCGAGGCCGGGCAGTTGGGTCATGGAAAGTCTCCTGTGGGTGTTGGTGTGGTGGGTGTCAGCCGCGCACCTTGTCGCGGCCCAGAACGGTCATGAGGGTGCAGCCCATGGTGGCCACGAGCTTCTCCCGGCCCTCGTGCAGGGCATAGGCCTGACCTTCGGCCACGGTGACGGTGCGCCCGGGCTTGATGACCGTGCCGACCATGCGGAAGGACTCGCCCTGCGCGGGCGCGAGCAGGTTGATCTTGAACTCGATGGTGAGCACGGCGGCGTCGGCCGGCATGAGCGAAAACCCCGCGTAGCCGCAGGCCGAGTCGAGCGCCGTGGACACCATGCCCGCGTGCAGGAAGCCGTGCTGCTGCGTGAGGCGCGCGGCCCATGGCAAGGTGATGACCACGCGCCCCGGCGCCACCTCGGCCAGCGAGGCGCCCAGCGTGTCCATGGCGGCCTGGCGCGCGAAGCTCTCGCGCACGCGCGTTGCGTAGTTCGGGTCCTGGGCCTGGAAGGGGGTGCTCATCGGTGCGGGGCCGTGCGGCCCGGGGGATGGGAGAGCCCCAATTCTAGGTTGACGTTTACGTAAACGTCAAACCAGCGATCGACCGGGCCGGCGGCGGCTCAGGCGCCCTTGCGCTCGATCTTGTTGAGCAGGGCACGCGCCTCCTTCTCGTGCGCCTTGACCTCGTCGAGGTTGGCCACCAGGTCGGCCATCTGCTCCTCGAGCTGGCGGCGGTGCTCCGCCAGCACGGCGAGGAACTTGCGCAGCTGCGGCCCGGTGTCGCGCGGGCTGTCGTACATGTCGATGATGTCCTTGGCCTCGGTGAGCGACAGGCCCAGGCGCTTGGCGCGCAGCGTGAGTTTCAGGCGGGTGCGGTCGCGCGCGCTGTAGACGCGGTTGCGCCCGCCCGGGCCTTCGCGCAGCGGCTGCAGCAGGCCCACGTCTTCGTAGAAGCGGATGGCGCGGGTGGTCAGGTCGAACTCGCGCGCCAGGTCGCTGATGGTGTAGGTGGGATTGGTGGCCATGTGCCGGGGTACCGGGGTGTCGGGTGGCGGACAGGGAAAGGGAACGGTGGCTCCGTAGAATGCCCTTTTCTTGACGTTTACGTCAACGTCAAGGCGCGCGCATCTTACTGAAATCACTTCCCCGCCATGAGTCCCACCCGCGATCAGCTCGAAGCCCGGCTTCACTACCCCCTGGGCACCACCCTGCCCGAGCCTGGCCGCGCCCTGGTGGTGGCGCCTGGCGTGAAGTGGATCCGCATGACGCTGCCCTTCGCGCTCGACCACATCAACCTCTGGCTGCTGCGCGACACGCTGGACGGCCGCGAGGGCTGGACGGTGGTGGACTGCTGCATCGCCCGCGAGGAGGCCAAGGCGCAGTGGGAGCAGGTGTTCGCCAACGAACTGGACGGCCTGCCCGTGTTGCGCGTGATCGTGACGCACATGCACCCGGACCACATCGGCCTGGCGCACTGGCTGTGCGAGAAGTGGGACTGCCGTTTGTGGATCAGCGCCACCGACCACGCGATGGCGCGCCTGGGCACCCAGACCACCACCGGCTTCGGCGGCGACGCGGCGGCGGCCTACTTCGCCAGCCACGGCCTCACGGACCCGCAGAGCGTGGCCAAGGTGCGGGCGCGCGCCGGCTACTACCCGAACCTGGTGCCGTCCGTGCCCGCGCAGTCGCGCCGCCTGCTCGACGGCCTGGTGGTGCGGATCGGCGAGCACGACTGGCGCTGCATCAGCGGCTACGGCCACGCGCCCGAGCACATGGCCCTGTGGAGCGAGTCCCTGGGCGTGCTGATCAGCGGCGACATGATCCTGCCGCGCATCTCCACCAACGTGAGCGTGTACGAGCAGGAGCCCGAGGCCGACTCGCTCCAGCGCTTCCTCGACTCCATCGACAAGTTCCTGCCGCTGCCCGAGCACACGCTGGTGCTGCCCTCGCACGGGAGGCCCTTCACCGGCCTGCACGAGCGCATCGCGCAACTGCACGCGCACCACGACGAGCGCCTGGCCGAGGTGGTGGCGGCCTGCCGCGAAAGGCCCCTGAGCGCCTTCGACGCGCTGCCCGTGCTGTTCCAGCGCCAGCTGGACCTGCACCAGACCACCTTCGCCATGGGCGAGGCGGTGGCGCACCTGAACCGGCTGTGGCACGCGGGCACGCTGGCGCGCACCCGCGGCGCCGACGGCGTCTGGCGCTTCAGCCCTCGGTGAAGGGCAGCGCCGCGTCCTTGAGCGCGCGGCGGCGCTCGGCGTGATCGGGCATCACGCTGGCGACCACGTCCCAGAAGCGCGGGCTGTGGTCCATGTGGTGCAGGTGGCTGAGCTCGTGCACCACCACGTAGTCGATCGCGTCCATGGACAGGTGGATCAGCCGCCAGTTGAGCCGGATGCGCCCGTCGGCGCTGGCGCTGCCCCAGCGCGTGTCGGCGTTGGACAGGCTCAGCCGGGTCCATTGCACGCCCAGGCGCGGCGCGAAGTGGTCCAGGCGCTGCGTGAACACGGTGCGCGCGTGGCGCATCAGCCAGGCCTGTGCGGCGTCGCGGATCTGCGCCTCGCTGGCGTGGCGCGGCAGGCCGACACGCAACACGCGCGCGGCCGCGTCGAAGGCGCCGCCGCGGCCCGAGAAGCCGTGCGCCGGGTCGAGCGCCAGGCGCACGGGCTCGCCCAGCAGCGGCAGCTCGGCGCCGTCGGCCCAGCGGATGCGCGAGCTGGCCTGGCGCTCGGCGCGCTCGCGCGCCTCGGCCAGCTTGTCGAGCACCCAGCCGGCCTTCTCCTGCAGCACGGCCTCCACATCACCCAGCGTGCTCCAGCGCGGGGCGCGCACGCTCAGGCCCTCGGTGCCCACGCTCAGGCCGATGGTGCGGCGCTTGCCGCGCAGGAATTCGTAGCCCACCTCGGCCCCGCGCAGGCGCACCAGGCGGTTGGCGCGCGGGTGGTGCCAGGTGCCGGGCTGGAACACCTCGGCCAGCGGCAGCGCATGATCGGTGCCGACCGGCGCGACCGGGGCCGATGGGGCCGGCGCGGCGCGCGGCGGCTCGGGCTCGGCGGCGGGGCCGAACAGATCGAACGCCAGCTGCACGAAGCCCTTCACGCCGGCCTCAGCGATAGGCCTCGGGGTCGAGCCGGCGCATTTCGCCTTCGATCCAGGCCTCGACCTCGCGCATGAGCTCGTCGGCCTCGCGGCCCTGGCTGGGGATGGGCTTGCCGATGGAAAAGTCCACCACGCCGGGCCGCTTGATGAAGGCCTTGCGCGGCCAGCACTTGGCCGAGGTCACGGCGATGGGGATGACCGGCGCGCCGGTGGCCACGGCCAGGCGCGTGCCGCCAGTCTTGTAGCTGCCCTTCTCGCCGCGCGGGATGCGCGTGCCCTCGGGGAACATGATCACCCAGGTGCCCTGGTCGAGCAGACGCTGGCCCTGCTCGACCACCTTGTTGAAGGCCTGGGTGCGCTTGCTGCGGTCGATGTGGATCATGTCCAGCCGGCCCATGGCCCAGCCGAAGAAGGGCACGTAGAGCAGCTCCTTCTTGAACACGTAGGCCAGCGGGTGCGGCATCAGCGTGGGCATGGCGAAGGTTTCCCAGGTGGACTGGTGCTTGAGCAGCAGCACGGCCGGCGCGGTGCTGCCCACGGGCAGGTTCTCCAGACCCGTGACGCGGTTGCGGATGCCCAGGATCAGCGTGCCGCTGTGCACCGCCACGCGCAGCCAGTTCGCGCACATCCAGTACAGCGTGGTGCTGCTCACGAAGGGCGAGACGATCACCACCGCCAGCCCCCAGGGGATCACGGTGATCACCATCACCAGCAAGTGCAACACGGAGCGCAGGAAGTGAATAGCGATCATGCTCGGGGGTCAGGCGGTCGGCTTGGAAGGGGGCGGGACCTGGGCCAGCAGCCAGTCGGCAAAGGCGCTGAGGTCGGCGTGGACCTGGGTGGCGGGCGGCAGGCCCGCGATGGCGGCGCCGGGCTGGCCGCCCAACGCGGCCGACTGGCCCGTGAGCAGCAGGTGCGTGGCGCAACCGGCGGCGGCGCCAGCCTGCACGTGGCGCAGCGAGTTGCCGGCGGCCACCACCTCGGCCAGGGGCACGCCGAAACGCGCGCCGATCTGCTGGAACAGGCCGGGCGCGGGCTTGCGGCAGCCGCAGGCGTCTTCTGGCGCGTGCGGGCAGATGAAGATGGCCTCCACCCGCGCGCCGGCGGCCGCCAGCAGGCGGTGCATCTTGAGGTGGATGGCGTTGAGCGAGGCCATGTCGAACAGGCCGCGGCCGATGCCCGACTGGTTGGTGGCCAACACCACGCGCCAGCCGCCGTGGTTGAGCCGCGCCACCGCCTCGAGCGCGCCCGGCAAAGGCTCCCATTCGTCCGGCGACGCCACCTTGTCGTCGCGGCCGCGGTTGAGCGTGCCGTCGCGGTCGAGGATGAGCAGCTTCATGCCACGATCATGCCGCGAGTCGCGAAAGGTCGGCCACGCGGTTCATCGCGCGGTGCAGCTGCTGCAGCAGGGCCAGGCGGTTGGCCTTGAGCGCGGGGTCGTCGGCGTTGACCATGACGCCGTCGAAGAAGGCGTCGACCGGCGCGCGCAGCGCGGCCAGGGCCTGCAGGCTGGCGGTGAAATCGCCGGCCTCGAACCGCGCGTCGGCGCCGGGCACGGTGGCCTGCATGGCGTCGAACAGGGCCTTCTCGGCGGGCTCTTTCAGCAGGCCGGCATTGACGGGCCCGCCCACGCCTTCGGACTTCTTGAGGATGTTGCCGATGCGCTTGTTGGCGGCCGCCAGGGCGGGGGCCTCGGGCAAGGACGCGAACTCCAACACAGCGTGCAATTGCGCGTCCAGTGACCTCAGCAGTTGCGGACGCAGCGCCAGCACGGCGTCGATCTCGGCATTCGTGTAGGCATGAGGTTCTGAAACACCCCGAGGGTGCTTAACCGAGCGATCCTCATCACGGAAGTAGCCACGAAGCCGCTCATAAATGAACTGCTCAAGTTCAGCCGAGGGATCTTTGATCAACGTACCAAACGGCACCGCAGCAGCCCCGAGCAGCCAATCAAGGTTCACAGGCACATCTGCCTCGATCAGCATGCGCACCACCCCCAGCGCGTGCCGGCGCAGCGCGAACGGGTCCTTGTCGCCCGTGGGCAGGTTGCCGATGCCGAACATGCCCACCAGGGTTTCCAGCTTGTCGGCCAGTGCCACCACCGTGCCCACGGCGTTGCGCGGCAGCGCGTCGCCCGCGAAGCGCGGCTTGTAGTGGTCTTCGATGGCGAAGGCGATGTCCTCGCTCAGGCCGTCGTGGCGCGCGTAGTAGCCGCCCATGATGCCCTGCAGCTCGGGGAACTCACCCACCATGTCGGTGAGCAGGTCGGTCTTGGCCAGGCGCGCGGCGGTGTCGGCCTGCTGGGCGAGCACGTCGCCGCCGAGCCGCTGGCCGATGGCCCGCGCGATGGCGCGCACGCGCTCCACGCGCTCGCCCTGCGTGCCGAGCTGGTTGTGGTAGACCACCTTGCCCAGCCCCTCGACGCGCGATTCCAGCGTCTTCTTGCGGTCCTGGTCGAAGAAGAACTTGGCGTCGGCCAGGCGCGGGCGCACCACGCGCTCGTTGCCGCCGATCACGGCGCTGGCGTCGTCGGGGCGGATGTTGCTGACCACCAGGAACCGGTTCGTGAGCCGGCCTTGCGCGTCGAGCAGCGGGAAGTACTTCTGGTTGGCCTTCATCGTCAGGATGAGGCACTCCTGCGGCACGTCGAGGAACTGCTTCTCGAATTCGCAGATGAGCACGTTCGGGCGCTCGACCAGCGCGGTCACCTCGTCGAGCAGGGCCTCGTCCTCGACGGGCCGGCAAGCGCCGCCCACCTGGGCCGCGGCGGCCGCGAGCTGGCGCGCGATCTCGGCGCGGCGCTCGGCGAAGGAGGCGATGACGGCGCCGTCCTGCGCAAGCGTGTCGGCGTAGGCATCGGCGTGGGCGATGGCGACCGGGTCGACGCGGGCTTCGAAGCGGTGGCCGTGGGTGGCATTGCCGGCCTTCAGGCCCAGCGCCTTCACAGGCACCACCTCGGCCCCGTGCAGTGCCACGAGCCCGTGCGCGGGGCGCACGAACTGCACGCTGTCCCAGCCCGGCAGGGCACAGCCCGACTCGAGCTGGTAGGTCATGACTTTGGGAATGGGCAACTGCGCGATGGCCTCGTCCAGGGCCTTCTGCAGGCCGGCCGCGAGTTCGACGCCGGGCGCGATGCTGTCGAAGAACAGGGCCTCGGCCTTGCCGTCCACGGCGCGGCGCAGGCCCGCCACGGCCGAGGCGTCGGCGCCCAGCGCACCCAGGCGCTTGAGCAGCGCGGGCGTGGGCTGGCCGCTGGCGTCCAGCCCCACGGACACGGGCATGAGCTTGTGCGACTGGGGCTTGTCGGCGGCGCGCGCGAGCACACCCGCCACGTGGGCGGCCAGGCGGCGCGGCGAGGCGAAGGCGGTCACGGCGGCGTCGGCCGGCGCCAGGCCCTGCGCCTGGAGGCTGGCGGCCAGGCCGGTGGCGAAGGCTTCGCCGAGCTTTTTCAGCGCCTTGGGCGGCAGTTCCTCGACGAAGAGTTCGACGAGCAGGTTCTGTGCGGACATCGTTGTTCTTCTCTTCCCGGCTCAGGCGGCCTTTTTCTCGATCTGCGCCACCCACTCGCGCGGCGCCATGGGGAAGCCCAGGCGCTCGCGGCTTTCGTAGTAGCTCTGGGCCACGCTGCGCGCGAGGTTGCGGATGCGGCCGATGTAGGCGGCGCGTTCGGTCACGCTGATCGCGCCGCGCGCGTCCAGCAGGTTGAAGCTGTGCGCGCACTTGAGCACCTGCTCGTAGGCGGGCAGCGCGAGTCGCTCGGCCATGAGGTGCTTGGCCTGCTTCTCGTGCGCGGCGAAGGCGGTGAACAGGAAGTCGGCGTCGCTGTGCTCGAAGTTGTAGGTGGACTGCTCCACCTCGTTCTGCTTGTAGACGTCGCCGTAGCTCAGGCCCTCGGTCCAGGTGAGGTCGTAGACGTTCTCCACGCCCTGCAGGTACATGGCCAGGCGCTCCAGGCCGTAGGTGATCTCGCCGGTGGCGGGCCGGCAGTCGATGCCGCCGACCTGCTGGAAGTAGGTGAACTGGGTCACCTCCATGCCGTTGAGCCAGACCTCCCAACCCAGGCCCCAGGCACCCAGCGTGGGGTTTTCCCAGTCGTCCTCGACGAAGCGGATGTCGTTCTTCTTCAGGTCGAAGCCCAGGGCCTCGAGCGAGCCCAGGTAGAGCTCCAGGATGTTGGCCGGCGCCGGCTTGAGCACCACCTGGTATTGGTAGTAGTGCTGCAGGCGGTTGGGGTTCTCGCCGTAGCGGCCGTCCTTGGGGCGGCGGCTGGGCTGCACGTAGGCGGCCTTCCAGGGCTCGGGGCCGATGGCGCGCAGGAAGGTGGCGGTGTGGCTGGTGCCGGCGCCCACCTCCATGTCGTAGGGCTGCAGCAGCGCACAGCCCTGGTTGGCCCAGTACGTCTGCAGCGTGAGGATGATTTGCTGGAAGGTCAACATGCGCGTGAGGCCCGCGCGTGGGCGGGCCGGCGGAAAGTGAGAGGTCTTGTTGGGGGGTGCGCGGTGCGCCGCCCAGGCGGGCCACCGGCGGAATGCGCGATTTTACGGGCCGGGGGTCGGCCCGGCCGGGCTCAGCGCCGCCGCGTGCGGCCGCCCCGGCGGCCCAGCTGGCGCAGCGAGGCGATGACCAGCAGCAGCGCACCGCAGACCACCCACAGCGGCATCAGGCCCCAGCGCGCCGTCCATTGCGCGTAGGGCGTGAGGCCGCTGCGGCCTTCCACGGTGGCCTCCAGCCGGCCGCGCTCCAGGCGCGGCAGCCGCTGGGTGACCACGCCGCGGTGGTCGATGGCGGCGGTGGCGCCGGTGTTGGTGGCGCGCAGCATCGGCCGGCCGAACTCCAGCGCACGCAGGCGCGAGATCTGCAGGTGCTGGTCGATGGCGATGGAGTCGCCGAACCAGGCGATGTTGCTAAGGTTCACCAGCACGGTGGGCGCGCCCTCGGCGGTGGTGAAGCCGGCGGCGATCTCCTCGCCGAACAGGTCTTCGTAGCAGATGTTGGGCGCGATGCGCTGGCCCGCCCAGGTCCAGGGCGCCTGGGGCAGCGCGCCGCGCGCGAAGTCGCCCAGGGGGATGTTCATCATCTGCGTGAACCAGCGGAAGAAGGGCGGGATGAACTCGCCGAAGGGCACCAGGTGGTGCTTGTCGTAGCGGTGCACCTCGGGCGACTGGGCGTTGGCCAGGGCGCGGCGCGCGGCGGCCGGCGTGAAGCCCCAGGTGGAGTTGGTGTAGCCGCTCTCCAGGCTGCCCAGGGGCAGGCCGGTGAGCACGGCGGCAGCGCCCGGGCCGGCCTGCTCGGCGATGGGCTGCAGCAGCGGCTGCCAGAAGGCCGCGCCCAGCTGCTCGGGCAGCAGGGGCACGGCGGTTTCCGGCGCCACGATGAGCTGGGGCCCGTCGGCGCGCGCGCTGGCGGCCGCGATGCCCTCGCGCATCTGGCGCGGGTACCACTCCAGCGCCTGGGCCACGCCGGTGCCGGGCACGAACTTCTGGTCCTGCGGAATGTTGCCCTGCAGCAGCCAGACGCGCAGCGGACCGGTGCCGGCCGTCTCGGCCTGGCCCAGGCCGCGCCAGCGCTCGCCGCCGCCCAGGCAACTGATGACCAGCAGCAGCACCACCAGCCAGGCCAGGGCGCCGCGCGCCACGGTGAACGGCGACCAGTGGCGCGCCTGCACGCGAGCGGTGGGCGGCGTGGACACGTAGACGCCGCCGGCGGCGCGCACGGGCACGGGCCGCACGGGCTGGCGCATCCAGGCCAGGGCGGCGTGCACCGCCCAGGTGAGGACCGAGGCCAGCACATAGGCCAGGATGGCCGCGATGAAGCCCATGCCATAGACGCCGACCAGCGGCGCCCAGGGCGCCATCAGGTCGACCTGGGCGTAGCCGCCCGCGCCCCAGGGAAAGCCGGTGAAGAGCTGGCCGCGCGCGAGCTCGGCCAGCGTCCAGGCGGCGGCGAACATCAGCGCCTGCGCGCTGCGCGCCAGCGGCGCCCAGGCGCAGAGGAAGCCCACGGCCAGGGCGTAGTACAGCGCCAGCGCGCCGGCCAGCGCCAGCACGGCCAGGGCGGCCAGCCAGGCCGGCAGGCCACCGTAGGTGTTCATGGAGATGAACAGCCACCAGAAGCTGCCGGCCAGCCAGGCGGTGGCGAACAGCCAGCCGCGCCACATGGCCTGGCCCACGCGCGTGGCGAACTGCAGGGCAAAGACCAGCAGGGCCAGCGAAACGATCTGCAGCCCGCCGCTCGGCTGCCCTGGCACCAGGCCCGGCGGCACCCAGGCCGCCGAGGGCCAGGCGATGGCGGCGGCCTGACCCAGGCCCCCCAGCAGACAGACCCAGAAGAACAGCAAACCCGCCAGCCGCGAACCGCGCCCGGGCGGGCGGCGCGTCATGGGGTGGAAGCTCGAGGGGGTGTGGAGCGATCCGAAAAGGCTGCGCATGGGCCGTGGGTGGGGGGAAGGGGGTCAGGGTTCGGCGGGCACCGGCGCCACCTTGAACCACTTCACGGCACCGCCCTTGGCGTGTAGCACGGTGAAGCGCAGGCCCTCGATCTCGTGCGCCTCGCCGCGCTTGGGCACGTGACCCATGGTGTGCGCGATGAGGCCGCCGATGGTGTCGAAGTCCTCGTCGGAGAGGTGGAGCTCGAAGGCCTCGTTGATGCGTTCGATCGGGGTGTCGCCACTGACGCGCCAGGTGCTGTCGGCCAGCGCGAAGACGTCGCCGGCGTCCTCGTCGACGTCGAACTCGTCCTCGATCTCGCCGACGATTTCCTCCAGCACGTCCTCGATGGTGATGAGGCCGGCGACGCGGCCGAACTCGTCGATGACAATGGCCAGGTGGTTGCGGTTGCCGCGGAACTCGCGCAGCAGGTCGTTCAGGCCCTTGCTCTCGGGCACGAAGGTGGCCGGGCGCAGCAGGGCGCGGATGTTGAGCGAGGGCGCGCGCTGCAGCTTGAGCAGGTCCTTGGCGAGCAGGATGCCGATGATGTTCTCGCGCTCGCCCTCGTAGACCGGAAAGCGCGAGTGCGCGGTGTCGATCACCAGGTGCAGCAGCTCGTCGTAGGGCGCGTCGATGGCGATCATGTCCATGCGCGGCGCGGCCACCATGACGTCGCCGGCGGTCATGTCGGCGATGCGGATCACGCCTTCGAGCATCACGCGGGATTCGGCGTTGATGATGTCGTTGTCCTCGGCCTCGGCGAGGGTCTCGATCAGCTCGTCTTTGGAGTCCGGACCGGGGTTGATGAACTCGACAAGCTTCTGCAGGAATCCGCGTTTGTCGGGGGGCCGCAGGCCGCGCTGCGGCCCGCTACTGGGGGGGTGGTCGGCCACTGGGGGAGACGGTGGTTGTAACAACGGGCGAGGATACCCCATGGGTTTGAAGGGACAAACCCCTGCCGCGCCGGTGGCGCACCCGGTCCGGCCGCTCAGCCGCGCGCGCGGTCGCGGGCGTCGCGCACGCCTTGGCGGATCTCCTGCAGCAGGCGGATCACGCCCCAGAACTGCTTGGCCTGGGCCTTGAGGTGGTAGTCGGTCACGGCCACCTGGTCGCTGAGCAGTTCGCTCACGCGCGAGTCGAAATCGGCCGGCGGCAGGCGCAGGTGGGCCTCGGTCTCGGAGCCGGCGCGCTCCAGCACCGCACCGGCGTTGCGGGCGATCTTGAGCATGGCCGTGTTCTCGGACAGGGCGTGGATGAAGAGCTGGGAGACGCCCTCGTTGCGCGCGTGCGTGACGGCGCGCTCGAACAGCCGGCTGCCGTATCCCTTGCCACGCGAGGCCTTGGCCACCGAGACGCCGAACTCGGCGCAGCTGCGCAGCTGCGGGTCGACCGAAAAGGCCAGGTGGGCCATGGCGATGAGGTGCAGGCGGCGGTTGAAGATGCCGAAGACCGCGTCGCGGTCGAAGTCCAGGCGCTCGGCGTAGCGGCCGATCTGCTCGTCGGTGGCGGCGTAGCCGAAGCGCAGGTAGCGGTCGGAGGCGTCCAGCGAGAGCAGGTGCCGCACGATCTCGGCGCGGTGGCCGCTGTCGAGCGCGCGAATGGGCACCGTGCCGCTGTCGGCTCGGTCGTCGCGGGGCGGGGCGGGGTCGCGGGTCGCCATGGGTGTGCGGACTGGGGAAAGCACCCAAGTCTGGCCGCAAGCACCGCCACGCGCAAGCGCCTGCGCCCCAGCGCCCGCTCAGAGCGGCAACGCGGTGGTGCTCTTGACGCGGTCCATCACGAAGCTGGTCTTGCAGTCCTGCACGCTGGGGTGCTTGAGCAGGGTGTCCATCATGAAGCGCGAGTAGGCGGCCATGTCGGCCACCACGAGGCGCAGCTGGTAGTCCATGTCGCCGGTGAGCGCCACGCACTCCACCACCTCGGGCCAGGCCATCACGCTGGCGCGGAACTCGTCCATGGGGTTGCGCTTGTTGCCCTCGGCGTGCTTTTCCAGGCGCACGCTCACGTGGGCCGTGAGGCCCAGGCCCACGGCCTCGGGCCGCAGCAGGGCCACGTAGCGCGCGATCACGCCCGCCTCTTCCAGGCGGCGCACCCGGCGCAGCACCGCGCTGGCCGACAGGCCCACGGTCTCGGCGACCTGGTCGTAGGTGGCGCGCCCATCGGCCTGCAGGCTGCGCAGGATGGCGCGATCGAGCTTGTCCAAGGCTTCCATCGCCGGCATTGTGCAGAAATCCTGCGTGATGGACAAATGGCGCGCCCACAAACGCCGGAATCGTGACACCCTGCGCCGATACAGTGGCCCATCCCCCAGAACCCACGAAGGAGACCGCCATGAACGCCGCCCTGCCCGCTTCCGCCACCGCCTTTCAGGGCTGGGACAACCCCATGGGCACCGACGGGTTCGAGTTCATCGAGTACGCCGCGCCCGATCCCGTGGCCATGGGCGCGCTGTTCGAGCGCATGGGCTTCAAGGCGATCGCCAGGCACCGCCACAAGGCCGTGACCCTGTACCGCCAGGGCGAGATCAACTTCATCATCAACGCCGAGCCCGACAGCTTCGCGCAGCGCTTCGCGCGCCAGCACGGGCCCAGCGTCTGCGCCATCGCCTTTCGCGTGAAGGACGCCAAGGCCGCCCACGAGCGCGCGATCTCCCTGGGCGCCTGGGGCTACGCGGGGCAGGCCGGCCCGGGCGAGCTCAACATCCCCGCCATCAAGGGCATCGGCGACTCCATCATCTATTTCATCGACCGCTGGCGCGGCAAGAACGGCGCCAAGGACGGCGAGATCGGCAACATCGGTTTCTACGACGTCGACTTCGAGCCCTTGCCCGGCGCCGAGCTTGCCCCGGTGGGCCACGGCCTCACCTACATCGATCACCTCACGCACAACGTGCACCGGGGCCGCATGGCCGAGTGGGCCGACTTCTACGAGCGCCTGTTCAACTTCCGCGAGGTGCGCTACTTCGACATCGAGGGCCAGGCCACCGGCGTCAAGAGCAAGGCCATGACCAGCCCCTGCGGCAAGATCCGCATCCCGATCAACGAAGAGGGCAACGAGAAGTCGGGCCAGATCCAGGAGTACCTGGACCGCTACCACGGCGAAGGCATCCAGCACATCGCCATGGGATCGACCAACTTGTACGACACGGTCGACGCGCTGCAGATGGCGGGCGTGAAACTGCTGACCACCAGCGAGACCTACTACGAGCTGCTGCCCAGGCGCATCCCGAACCTGGCCGAGGACATCGAGGCCCTGAAGCAGCGCAACATCCTGGTGGACGGCGCGCCCGGCGAACTGCTGCTGCAGATCTTCAGCGAGAACCAGCTCGGCCCCATCTTCTTCGAGTTCATTCAGCGCAAGGGCAACCAGGGCTTCGGCGAAGGCAACTTCAAGGCCCTGTTCGAGACCATGGAGCTCGACCAGATGCGCCGCGGTGTGCTGCAGAAGTCCTGAGGATCCGGCGGAGAACGAGACCATGGCCGTCGAACCCGTCGTCTATGGCGCCAGCGAGCGCCCCCCGCGCGGGGACTACTCGCGCGCCCGCGACGACTACACCTGCCCGCAGAACTGGTCGGCCTACACCGAGGCCGACCACGACACCTACCGCCGGCTCTACGAACGACAGAGCGCCCTGTTGCCCGGCCTGGCCGCGCAGGCCTTTGTCGACGCCCTGCCCGCCCTCGGCGTGCGCGACCGCATCCCGCGCTTCGACGAGATCAACGAGCGCCTGCGCCCGGCCACCGGTTGGGAAATCGTTGCCGTGCCCGGGTTGATCCCCGAGCGCCCCTTCTTCGACCTGCTGGCCCACCGCCGCTTCCCGGTGACCGACTGGATCCGCACGCCGCAGGAGTTCGACTACATCGTCGAACCCGACGTCTTCCACGACCTGTTCGGCCACGTGCCTCTGCTGTTCAACCCGGTGTTCGCGGACTACGTGCAACGCTATGGCCAGGGCGGGCTGAAGGCACACGACCTCGGCGCGGGCGAGCTGCTCTCGCGCCTGTACTGGTACACCATCGAGTTCGGGCTGATCCGCGAGCCGCAGGGCCTGCGCGCCTATGGCGCCGGCATCCTCAGTTCGTCCGGCGAACTGCGCCACAGCGTGACCAGCCCGCGCGCGCGGCGCATCGCGCTCGACCTGGTGCGCTGCATGCGCACCCGCTACAAGATCGACGATTACCAGGCCACCTACTTCGTCATCGACAGCTTCGAGCAGCTCTTCGACATGACGGCGCCCGATTTCACGCCGATCTACGACACCGTGCGCGCGCTCGGCGAACTGCCGGCCGACGCCAGCATCGCCAGCGACTCGCCCATCACCCTCGGCTGAAACGCCAGATCGACGTGCGCCGCGCCCGGCACCAGGCGGTTGTCGGCGCCGGGCAGCGTGGCGGTGGGTGCCGGGAACACGATGTTGTCGGTGTCCGCGTACCAGCACACGAAGCCGGCGTAGGGCGCTTCGCCGCGCAGCGCGCGCTCGCGCGCGGCGAGTCGGCCCAGCCAGTCGCCGTCCACGCGCATCTGGCGGCCATTGACGACGCGGCTGAAGCGGCTGATCCAGGTGCCGCGGTGCGGGCTGCCGATGGTGACCACCCTTGCCACGCGCGCGGCGTTGCGCGGATCGGCCACCATCCAGGCACGGGCGGCGAGGCCGCCCATGCTGTGGCACACCAGGGTCGGCAGGCCCGGGCCCAATCGCTCGGCGCGCCGCACGGCCTCCTCCACCAATGGCACGTAGTCGTCGATCGAGCCGAACACTGGCTCGAGGTTGACGGTCGCGTAGGCCAGGCCCCGTTCGCGCAAGGCCTGCAGCCAGGGCAGCCAGAAGCCCCGGTTGCACACGAAGCCATGGATCAGCACCACGGCGCCACCGGGGCCGGGCATCGGCGCTTGGGGGTCCGGGAGGAGACGCCAGCGAAAGGGTTGGCGCCAGGCGAACACCCGTGGGGCCACCAACACCTCGCGCCACCAGGCGCGCACCCATGCGGTCCAGGGCGTGTCCGCACCGTGGCCCTGGCGGCGGGTGTCCTCGCGGTTCACCCAGGCCGCCAGCGCACATTCGACACCCAAGGCCAGGGCGTGCCCGCACAGCACGCTCGCCGCCAGCAGCAGCGCCCCGATCGGGTGCCCGCGCCGCCACAGGCCCACCGCCAGCAACAGCAACAGAACGGCGCCGAACACCAGCACACGCTGCAGGCCGGCCAGGGCCGAGCGGGCGGTAGGATGTGGTGTCGGCTCGCGCATGCACCGACTATCTCACGCCAACGGCCTCCATCGCCGCCGATCACCCCGGGTTTCACCTTCACATGAGCTCGAACACGGCTTTCGCCGACCAGATCCGCGCCCACCTGCACAGTGTGGCGGCGCTGCGCCAGGGCGCCCTGGGTGCGCCCGCCCAGGCCGCCGCGGTGCACACCGTAAAGGGGCTTCAGGCCCGGCGCTTCCGCGCCAGCTACGCCGACCTTGCCGCCGATCCTCGCAGCCAGCCGGCGGTGCGCTTCTTTCTGGAAGAGCTGTACGGTGAACACGACTTCTCTCGCCGCGACGAGCAATTCGGGCGCATCGCCGGCGCGCTCGAACGCCTGTTCCCCGCCGCCGTCGCGCAACTGGCGGTCGACCTGACCGAAATGCACGCGCTCACCGAGCGGCTGGACGATGCACTCGCGGGCCACTGGCTGGGGCAGGCCGAGGGCACGCCCGCCGCCGAGCGCTACACCCTGGCCTGGCGTGCCTGCGGCGCCCGCGGCGAGCGCGAGCGCCAGTTGGCCGTGGTGCAGCACATGGGCCAGGAGCTGCAGCGGCTGACCCGCATGCGCTCACTGCGCCTGGGCCTTCGCATGATGCGCAAACCCGCGGAGGCGGCCGGCCTGGACGCCCTGCAGCACTTTCTCGAGTCCGGCTTCGATGCCTTCGCTGCACTCGGCGACGCCTCCGCCTTCCTGCGCACCATCGCCGACCGGGAAGCCCGCTGGATCGACTGCCTCTTCGACGCGCCGCTGGCCGAGGCCTGTCGCCGACTCGACGCCGAGTGGTCCCGCGCACCGGCATAGGGGGCCGGTCCGACCCACAATCGCCCATGGCTCACGCACCCATCCTCGCCCATCCCGCGCCCGATGAGCCCTTGGCGGCGCTGGGCATCCAGGTGCTCGAGCGGGGATGGCTGTCGGCCAACAGCGTGGTCATGCGCACCGAGGCCGGGGGCCTGGTGGTCGACACAGGCTACGCCAGCCACGCCCGGCAGACCGTGGCCCTCATCCGCCAGGCCCTCGACGGCCAAACACTGGCGCAGGTGGTGAACACCCACTTGCACAGCGACCACTGCGGCGGCAACGCTGCGCTGCTGGAAGCCTGGCCAGCGGCCCGGGTTGCCATCCCGCCCGGACAGGCTTCGGCGGTACGCCATTGGGACCCGGTCGCCTTGACCTACACACCCACCGGCCAGTTCTGCCCGCGCTTCGACTACGACGAACTGCTGTGGCCGGGCGGGCGTCTTCGCGCTGGCGCTCTGCGATGGGATGTGCGGTCGGCCCCGGGCCACGACCCGCACGCGGTCCTGTTGCACGAGCCGGAACACGGCGTGCTGATTTCCGGCGATGCCCTGTGGGGCAATGGCTTCGGTGTTGTCTTTCCTGAGCTGGACGGCGTCGATGCGTTTGAAGAGGTCGGCGCCACCCTGGACCTGATCGAGGCGCTGGCCCCTTCGACCGTGATTCCTGGCCATGGCCCCGTTTTCCGAGGCGAAGAAGTTGGCATCGCCCTCGCCCGCGCTCGCAGCCGCCTTGACCAGTTCCGGCGCGACCCCGCCAAGCACCGATCACATGCGCTCAAAGTGCTGGTGAAATTCAAAATGCTGGAATGGCAGCGCGTTGAGTTGGCTCAGTTGCAAAGCTGGTTTGCCGCGTCGGACTATTTCCTTCGCATTGCACGCATGGATCACCCGGGAACACCATCGGAGGTGCTGGACATGCTCCTGGCCGATCTGAGTCGGGTACAAGCGCTCGCCATGGACGGCGCTTGGGTGTGCAATCGTTGATTGCCGCAAACGACAAGCAATAACAGATCGGCGGCACTGGCCACAACGCTTTTGGGATGCCCCAAAAGACAAACCCCCAACCGATTGGTTGGGGGTTTGGTAGTAAGAGCCTGACGATGACCTACTTTCACACGGGAATCCGCACTATCATCGGCGCAAAGGCGTTTCACTGTCCTGTTCGGGATGGGAAGGAGTGGGGCCACCTTGCTATGGTCGTCAGGCATAACGGGTTGCTTGGCTGCTGATTGTTCAGCCAAGCGAATTCATAGAGTCGCGATCCGCGCATTGTGTGGCGGATCGATCAGCGTTTCATTTGATTGCGACAACGATTGGCATATCGTTGCATTTGCTATTGATGTGAGACATCAAAGTTATAGGGTCAAGCCGCACGGGCAATTAGTACTGGTTAGCTTAACGCATTGCTGCGCTTCCACACCCAGCCTATCAACGTCGTGGTCTACGACGACCCTTCAGGGGGCTCAAGGCCCCGGCAGATCTCATCTTGGAACGAGTTTCCCGCTTAGATGCTTTCAGCGGTTATCTCTTCCGCACTTAGCTACCCGGCAATGCCACTGGCGTGACAACCGGTACACCAGAGGTGCGTCCACTCCGGTCCTCTCGTACTAGGAGCAGGCTTCCTCAAATCTGCAGCGCCCACGGAAGATAGGGACCAAACTGTCTCACGACGTTTTAAACCCAGCTCACGTACCTCTTTAAATGGCGAACAGCCATACCCTTGGGACCGGCTACAGCCCCAGGATGAGATGAGCCGACATCGAGGTGCCAAACACCGCCGTCGATATGAACTCTTGGGCGGTATCAGCCTGTTATACCCAGAGTACCTTTTATCCGTTGAGCGATGGCCCTTCCATACAGAACCACCGGATCACTATGTCCTGCTTTCGCATCTGCTCGACTTGTCAGTCTCGCAGTTAAGCACGCTTATGCCATTGCACTATTAGCACGATGTCCGACCGTACCTAGCGTACCTTCGAACTCCTCCGTTACGCTTTGGGAGGAGACCGCCCCAGTCAAACTGCCTACCATGCACTGTCCCCGATCCAGATAATGGACCTAGGTTAGAACCTCAAACACACCAGGGTGGTATTTCAACGTTGGCTCCACCCGATCTAGCGACCGGGCTTCAAAGCCTCCCACCTATCCTACACAGATCTGTTCAAAGTCCAATACAAAGCTACAGTAAAGGTTCATGGGGTCTTTCCGTCTTTCCGCGGGGAGATTGCATCATCACAAACATTTCAACTTCGCTGAGTCTCGGGAGGAGACAGTGTGGCCATCGTTACGCCATTCGTGCAGGTCGGAACTTACCCGACAAGGAATTTCGCTACCTTAGGACCGTTATAGTTACGGCCGCCGTTTACTGGGACTTCGATCAAGAGCTTGCACCCCATCAATTAATCTTCCAGCACCGGGCAGGCGTCACACCCTATACGTCCACTTTCGTGTTTGCAGAGTGCTGTGTTTTTAATAAACAGTCGCAGCCACCTATTTTTTGCAACCCGTTCATGCTTCGTTGTTCACTACACACTACTAGGGCACACCTTCTTCCGAAGTTACGGTGTCAATTTGCCGAGTTCCTTCTCCCGAGTTCTCTCAAGCGCCTTAGAATACTCATCTCGCGCACCAGTGTCGGTTTGCGGTACGGTCGATCACAAGCTGAAGCTTAGTGGCTTTTCCTGGGACCTCGTTCAGTTACTTCGCGAGCAAGCTCGCTCGATCGGCAGCCTCGGTATATGCGCGCCGGATTTGCCTGACGCACGCCTACTTCTGCCTAAACCGGGACATCCAACACCCGGATAACCTATTAAGATCCGTCCCCACATCGCACTTGTAATCGGTGCAGGAATATTGACCTGCTTGCCATCAGCTACGCATCTCTGCCTCGCCTTAGGGGCCGACTCACCCTACGCCGATGAACGTTGCGTAGGAAACCTTGCGCTTACGGCGAGCGGGCTTTTCACCCGCTTTAACGCTACTCATGTCAGCATTCGCACTTCTGATACCTCCAGCAGCCTTTACAAGCCACCTTCACAGGCTTACAGAACGCTCTCCTACCACTCGCCATTGCTGGCGAATCCGCAGCTTCGGTAACTGGCTTGAGCCCCGTTACATCTTCCGCGCAGGACGACTCGATCAGTGAGCTATTACGCTTTCTTTAAATGATGGCTGCTTCTAAGCCAACATCCTGACTGTTTTAGCCTTCCCACTTCGTTTCCCACTTAGCCAATTTTAGGGACCTTAGCTGGCGGTCTGGGTTGTTTCCCTCTTGAGTCCGGACGTTAGCACCCGGTGCTCTGTCTCCCAAGCTGTACTCATCGGTATTCGGAGTTTGCCTTGGTTTGGTAAGTCGCCATGACCCCCTAGCCAAAACAGTGCTCTACCCCCGACGGTAATACTTGAGGCACTACCTAAATAGTTTTCGGAGAGAACCAGCTATTTCCAGGTTTGTTTAGCCTTTCACCCCTATCCACAGCTCATCCGCTAGTTTTGCAACACTAGTCGGTTCGGACCTCCAGTACCTGTTACGGCACCTTCATCCTGGCCATGGATAGATCACCTGGTTTCGGGTCTACACCCAGCGACTGAATCGCCCTATTCGGACTCGGTTTCCCTGCGCCTACCCTATTCGGTTAAGCTCGCCACTGAATGTAAGTCGCTGACCCATTATACAAAAGGTACGCCGTCACCCTTGCGGGCTCCGACTTTTTGTAAGCATGCGGTTTCAGGATCTATTTCACTCCCCTCCCGGGGTTCTTTTCGCCTTTCCCTCACGGTACTTGTTCACTATCGGTCGATGATGAGTATTTAGCCTTGGAGGATGGTCCCCCCATCTTCAGACAGGATTTCACGTGTCCCGCCCTACTTTTCGCAAGCTCAGTACCACACAGGTCTTTTCGCGTACGGGGCTATCACCCACTATGGCCGCCCTTTCCAGAGCGTTCCGCTAAGTCTTGTGCTATCACTTGCAGGCTCCTCCGATTTCGCTCGCCACTACTTTCGGAATCTCGGTTGATGTCTTTTCCTCGAGCTACTGAGATGTTTCAGTTCACCCGGTTCGCCTCGTGCACCTATGTATTCAGTGCACGATACCTTTCGGTGGGTTTCCCCATTCGGAAATCTCCGGATCAAAGCTAATTTGCCAGCTCCCCGAAGCTTATCGCAGGCTATCACGTCCTTCGTCGCCTATCATCGCCAAGGCATCCACCACATGCTCTTATTCACTTGACCCTATAACTTTGACGTCTGCGCCACGTTGCCGCCGCACAAACCTCGCCGCCACATCATCAAGCAAATGCTTGCCGGGTCTTTCACCCGGCGCGTTATGCCGCATCCAATTTGCTTTAATCAAATTGAATATTCGTTGACGCAATCAAAATGTTGCTGATGGCACGGTGCGCACCGACCTTTACGACAGTACGCTTTCCATCAGCAACGCTGATTCGACTCTATGAATTTTTAAAGAACAGCCGAGCGACCCAGAAGGTCGCCATGATCACACCCGACTTGCATCGAAGTGAAACGCAAGCGCAACAGGCTTGATGCGCTTGCGTTTCACCTGGCCTGAAGACCAGTGCTCGATAAGAATGGTGATGGTGGAGGATGACGGGATCGAACCGACGACCCCCTGCTTGCAAAGCAGGTGCTCTCCCAGCTGAGCTAATCCCCCGGGATTGATGCACTCAGAGGCCGGCAATGGTGGGTCTGGTTGGTCTCGAACCAACGACCCCCGCCTTATCAAGACGGTGCTCTAACCAACTGAGCTACAGACCCAAGCCGGCCGCTTGACCTCTCCAGGCTCAAGACGAGTCCCGGATCGCTGGCGACATCCTTCCAACAACCGATAAGTGTGAGCGTTT
>NZ_QVLS01000005.1:2500-5000 GCF_003417535.1 Hydrogenophaga borbori | reverse complement strand
GTCTCACGACGTTTTAAACCCAGCTCACGTACCTCTTTAAATGGCGAACAGCCATACCCTTGGGACCGGCTACAGCCCCAGGATGAGATGAGCCGACATCGAGGTGCCAAACACCGCCGTCGATATGAACTCTTGGGCGGTATCAGCCTGTTATCCCCAGAGTACCTTTTATCCGTTGAGCGATGGCCCTTCCATACAGAACCACCGGATCACTATGTCCTGCTTTCGCATCTGCTCGACTTGTCAGTCTCGCAGTTAAGCACGCTTATGCCATTGCACTATTAGCACGATGTCCGACCGTACCTAGCGTACCTTCGAACTCCTCCGTTACGCTTTGGGAGGAGACCGCCCCAGTCAAACTGCCTACCATGCACTGTCCCCGATCCAGATAATGGACCTAGGTTAGAACCTCAAACACACCAGGGTGGTATTTCAACGTTGGCTCCACCCGATCTAGCGACCGGGCTTCAAAGCCTCCCACCTATCCTACACAGATCTGTTCAAAGTCCAATACAAAGCTACAGTAAAGGTTCATGGGGTCTTTCCGTCTTTCCGCGGGGAGATTGCATCATCACAAACATTTCAACTTCGCTGAGTCTCGGGAGGAGACAGTGTGGCCATCGTTACGCCATTCGTGCAGGTCGGAACTTACCCGACAAGGAATTTCGCTACCTTAGGACCGTTATAGTTACGGCCGCCGTTTACTGGGACTTCGATCAAGAGCTTGCACCCCATCAATTAATCTTCCAGCACCGGGCAGGCGTCACACCCTATACGTCCACTTTCGTGTTTGCAGAGTGCTGTGTTTTTAATAAACAGTCGCAGCCACCTATTTTTTGCAACCCGTTCATGCTTCGTTGTTCACTACACACTACTAGGGCACACCTTCTTCCGAAGTTACGGTGTCAATTTGCCGAGTTCCTTCTCCCGAGTTCTCTCAAGCGCCTTAGAATACTCATCTCGCGCACCAGTGTCGGTTTGCGGTACGGTCGATCACAAGCTGAAGCTTAGTGGCTTTTCCTGGGACCTCGTTCAGTTACTTCGCGAGCAAGCTCGCTCGATCGGCAGCCTCGGTATATGCGCGCCGGATTTGCCTGACGCACGCCTACTTCTGCCTAAACCGGGACATCCAACACCCGGATAACCTATTAAGATCCGTCCCCACATCGCACTTGTAATCGGTGCAGGAATATTGACCTGCTTGCCATCAGCTACGCATCTCTGCCTCGCCTTAGGGGCCGACTCACCCTACGCCGATGAACGTTGCGTAGGAAACCTTGCGCTTACGGCGAGCGGGCTTTTCACCCGCTTTAACGCTACTCATGTCAGCATTCGCACTTCTGATACCTCCAGCAGCCTTTACAAGCCACCTTCACAGGCTTACAGAACGCTCTCCTACCACTCGCCATTGCTGGCGAATCCGCAGCTTCGGTAACTGGCTTGAGCCCCGTTACATCTTCCGCGCAGGACGACTCGATCAGTGAGCTATTACGCTTTCTTTAAATGATGGCTGCTTCTAAGCCAACATCCTGACTGTTTTAGCCTTCCCACTTCGTTTCCCACTTAGCCAATTTTAGGGACCTTAGCTGGCGGTCTGGGTTGTTTCCCTCTTGAGTCCGGACGTTAGCACCCGGTGCTCTGTCTCCCAAGCTGTACTCATCGGTATTCGGAGTTTGCCTTGGTTTGGTAAGTCGCCATGACCCCCTAGCCAAAACAGTGCTCTACCCCCGACGGTAATACTTGAGGCACTACCTAAATAGTTTTCGGAGAGAACCAGCTATTTCCAGGTTTGTTTAGCCTTTCACCCCTATCCACAGCTCATCCGCTAGTTTTGCAACACTAGTCGGTTCGGACCTCCAGTACCTGTTACGGCACCTTCATCCTGGCCATGGATAGATCACCTGGTTTCGGGTCTACACCCAGCGACTGAATCGCCCTATTCGGACTCGGTTTCCCTGCGCCTACCCTATTCGGTTAAGCTCGCCACTGAATGTAAGTCGCTGACCCATTATACAAAAGGTACGCCGTCACCCTTGCGGGCTCCGACTTTTTGTAAGCATGCGGTTTCAGGATCTATTTCACTCCCCTCCCGGGGTTCTTTTCGCCTTTCCCTCACGGTACTTGTTCACTATCGGTCGATGATGAGTATTTAGCCTTGGAGGATGGTCCCCCCATCTTCAGACAGGATTTCACGTGTCCCGCCCTACTTTTCGCAAGCTCAGTACCACACAGGTCTTTTCGCGTACGGGGCTATCACCCACTATGGCCGCCCTTTCCAGAGCGTTCCGCTAAGTCTTGTGCTATCACTTGCAGGCTCCTCCGATTTCGCTCGCCACTACTTTCGGAATCTCGGTTGATGTCTTTTCCTCGAGCTACTGAGATGTTTCAGTTCACCCGGTTCGCCTCGTGCACCTATGTATTCAGTGCACGATACCTTTCGGTGGGTTTCCCCATTCGGAAATCTCCGGATCAAAGCTAATTTGCCAGCTCCCCGAAGCTT
>NZ_QVLS01000004.1 GCF_003417535.1 Hydrogenophaga borbori | reverse complement strand
CAAGCCCTCGCCTCCAAACGCCCACGCTTATCGGCTGTATTTTGTTAACGAACCTTTTGCGCCAACCCGATCTTTCGATCCGATCTTCTTGCCCCCGCCGCGATCAGCAGAGCCTCGCATTATGACACAGATTTTGTGGAGCAGTCAAAACTTGGAAGATTTTTTTGCCCCTGGCCTGCGCCAGCTCGACAACCACCGCAACCTGCTTCGGCCTTGGCCTAACAGCGTCGCCAGTGATCAGCGAAGCCTTGCAGTATATCCAACTTTTCGGGCCTCCGTCAAACCCGCCGAACTTTTTTTGACGCCGGACTCGATAATCCCGCGCTTCTTCCGCTTCGCGCACACGAGACCCATGGCTTTGCTCACCCTGCAGAACGCCCAGTTGGCCCACGGCCACTGGCCGTTGCTGGACCACACCGACCTCGCCCTCGAGGCCCGCGAGCGCGTGGGACTGATCGGCCGCAACGGCGCGGGCAAATCCTCTCTATTAAGAGTACTCGCCGGACTGGAACGCCTGGACGACGGCACGCTGCAGCTGCAAACCGGACTGCGCATCGCCTTTGTTGCCCAGGAGCCCTCGCTGGACGACGCCCACACGGTGTTCGAGGCGGCCAGCATGGGCCTGGCAGCCGCCATCGCCGCGCGGGAGCAATACAGCCGCGGGGCGCCGGGCGACGACCTGGACGCCCTGCAAGCGCGCATCGAGGCACTGGACGCCTGGAACTGGGAGGCCCGGGTGGCCGAAACCCTGGACCGCCTTCACCTGGACCCGCAGGCGCGGGTCGGCTCCCTTTCGGGGGGCAACCGCAAGCGCGTGGCGCTGGCGCAAGCCCTGGTCAGCCGCCCCGACGTGTTGTTGCTCGACGAGCCGACCAACCACCTGGACCTGGACAGCATCGCCTGGCTGGAGTCGCTGCTGACGGAGTTCGCGGGCAGCGTCGTCACCATCAGCCACGACCGCGCCTTCCTCGACGCCGTGACCACGCGCATCGTGGAGCTCGACCGCGGGCGTCTGCAGAGCTACCCCGGCAACTTCGCGCAGTACCAGGTATTGAAGGAGGAGCAGTTGACCCAGGAGGCGGTGGTCAATGCCAAGGCCGACCGCCTGCTGGCGCAGGAAGAGGTCTGGATCCGCAAGGGCGTGGAGGCCCGCCGCACGCGCGCGCAAGGGCGCATCACGCGCCTGGAGCGCTTGCGTACGCAGCGCGCCGGACGGCGCGAGGCGCTGGGCCGGGTGAAGCTGGAGCTCGATGCTGGCGCGGCCAGCGGCAAGCTGGTGGCCGAACTGCTGGAGGTGAGCAAGGGATTCGACCAGCCCGACGGCCTGCGCAAGACCGTGGTGCGCGACTTCTCCACCACGATCCTGCGCGGCGACAAGGTGGGCGTGATCGGCCCCAATGGCGCGGGCAAGACCACTCTGCTCAAGCTCATCCTGGGCGAGCTGGCGCCCGATACGGGCAGCGTGCGCCAAGGCAGTCGCCTCACCGTGGCCTATTTCGACCAGATGCGCGAGCAGCTCAACCTGGACGCGACGCTGGAAGACTTCATCAGCCCCGGCAGCGAGTGGATCGAGATCAACGGCAAGCGCACGCACGTGAAGAGCTACCTGGGCGACTTTCTGTTCTCTCCCGCGCGCGCGCATTCGCCGGTGCGCACGCTGTCGGGCGGCGAGCGCAACCGCCTGCTGCTGGCGCGCCTGTTCGCGCGCCCGGCCAACGTACTGGTGCTGGACGAGCCCACCAACGACCTGGACATCGACACCCTGGAGCTGCTGGAAGACCTGCTGCAGCAATACGAGGGCACGGTGTTCCTGGTGAGCCACGACCGCCGCTTCCTCGACAACGTGGTGACCAGCACCTTGGTGGCCGAAGGCGAGGGACGCTGGCGCGAGTACGTGGGCGACGTGCAGGACTGGCTGACCCAGTCGGCGCGCGCCGCCCCGCCCGCGCCCCCACCCGCCGTCGCCACGGCCAAGCCCGCGCCCGCGGCGCCCCCGGCGGCCGACGCCCCCCGCCGCAAGCTCAGCTACAAGGAACAGCGCGAACTGGAGTCGCTGCCTTCGCAGATCGCCGCGCTCGAGGCCGAGCAGGCCGCGCTGTCGGCTGAGCTGGGTGACGGCAGCCTGTACGGCACCCACCCCGCGCGCGCGGCCGAAGTGGCGCAGCGCCTGGTGGCAGTGGAAGAAGAATGGATGGCCGCACTGGAGCGCCAGGAGGCGCTGGGCGCGCGCTGACGCCAGGGGCACGGGCACCGCGCCCGCGCCTTACGCGCCCGCCCTGGCCGCGGCCACGCGGCGCGAGAACGTGCGCCAGAACGCCGCCTCCTGCGTGGTGGCGAAGTTGATGCGCATGAGCGTGCTGGGCGTGCGCGCGGCGTGGAACAGGGCGCCCGGCGCGATCAGGTAGCCATCGTCCAGCAGGCGCTGGGCCAGCGCGTCGGTGTCCACACCGGTGTCGACCCAGCCGAACAGGCCCGACGGCTCGGCCGCGAAGCGGCAGCCCGCGCCCAGCGCCAGTTTCACGCTGCGCGTGCGGGCGGCGTCCAGGCGGGTGCGCACGCGCTCGGCGTGGCGGCGCAGCTGCCCTTGCTCAATGCAGTAGGCCAGGGCCTTTTCCAACAGGGCCGGCGTGGTCAGCGTGCTCAGCAGCTTGGTGTCGAGCAGGGGCTCAACCAGGCCGGGCGGCGCGGCCAGGAAGCCGATGCGCCAGTTCGGCGCCAGGATTTTCGCGAAGCCGCTGACGTAGATGGTGCGCTGCAGGCCGTCGAGCGCGCTCAGGCGCGTGGCGTGCTCGGGCGCCAGGTGGCTGTAGGTGTCGTCCTCGGCGATGTGGAAGTTCAGGCGCTGCGCGAGCTGCAGCAGGCGGTGCGCCGCGCCGGGCGACAGGCTGTAGCCGGTGGGGTTGTGCAGCACGCTCACGCTGACGAACAGCTTGGGCCGGTGCGCCTCGGCCAGGCGCTCCATCACCGCCAGGTCGGGCCCGTCGGGGCCCCGCGGCACGGTGAGCACCCGCATGCCCAGCGCCGCCAGGCGCGCG
This sequence comes from Hydrogenophaga borbori, assembly GCF_003417535.1. GTDB lineage: Bacteria > Pseudomonadota > Gammaproteobacteria > Burkholderiales > Burkholderiaceae_C > Hydrogenophaga > Hydrogenophaga borbori. Next base: position 63,799 of record NZ_QVLS01000004.1, on the reverse strand, counting down.
AACTCCACCGCCCAGCCCGGCTCCTCCACCATCACCGGGTCGCCGGGTCGCAGCAGCGTGCGGCTGACGATGTCGAGCGCGTGCGTCGCGCCGACCGTGGTGACGATCTGCGCCGGGTCGACGTGCACGTTGATGCCGGCCAGCTTTTGCGCCAGCACGCGGCGCAGGCCCTCGTCGCCGCGCGGCTCGCCGTAGCTGAGCGAGGTTTCGTTGAGCGCGCGCACCGAGGCCACACGGCGCACGGCCGCCGGCATGAAGGTCGACTCCAGCCAGTCGGGCGGGAACACCCCCATGCCGGGCTGCGGCTTGTCGCTCACCTGGTGGAACATGCCGCGGATGAGGGCCGTCGCGTTGATGGGGCTCTGCGCCGGCGGCAGCGGCGCGGCGCTGCGCGACTCGGCGCGCGGCGTGAGCGGCTCGCGCACGAAGAAGCCTCGCTGGCGCTGCGCCTGCACCAGGCCCTGCGCGAGCAGCAGGTCGTAGGCCGCCACCACGGTGGAGGGGCTGACGCCGTGCAGGCGGGCGCAGGCCCGCACCGAGGGCAGGCGCGCGCCCGGCGCAAGCAGCCGCTGGCGGATGCGATCGGCGTAGCGCTCGGCCAACTGCTCCGTGAGCGACTGGTTCGCGGTCTTCATCAACATGGGGCGGCCCTTGTGTGTATTGCCAGTCAGGCCCATACAGTGCGCGAACTGAACGGGCAAACTGTATTGGCTCTGTATTGATGGCAAAGGGTACATTGACCGTTCGCCGAGCGCCAGCCCCCACCCTACCGCCCGACCGACCCGCCCCATGTCCGCGACCGAACTGACCGCCCTGCTGATCTTCTGCACCGCGATGAGCTTTTCGCCGGGGCCCAACACCACGCTGTCCACCGCCCTGGCGGCCAACTTCGGCCTGCGGCGCGCCCTGCGCTTCTGCCTGGCCGTGCCCACGGGCTGGATCCTGCTCATGCTGACCAGCGGCCTGGGCATGGGCGCGCTGATCACTGGCGTGCCGGCGCTGCGCTGGGCCGTGAAGCTGGTGGGCGTGGCCTACATGCTCTGGCTGGCCTGGATGCTGGCGCGCACGGCGCGCCTGTCGCAGGCCGACCCGGCCCGCCTGCGGGTGGGCTTCTGGCAGGGCGTGGGGCTGCAGTTCATCAACATCAAAGCCTGGATGCTCGCGCTCACGCTCAGCGCGGGCTGGGTGATCAGCAGCGCGGGCGCACCCGCGCCCAACCCGGGCGAGCGGCTGCTCATCGTCTGCGGGGTGATGCTGTTCTTCGCCTTCACCAGCAACTTCCTCTACGCCCTGATCGGCTCGCTGCTGCGCGACTGGCTCGCGCAGGGCGGGCGCCTGTTGTGGTTCAACCGCGTGCTGGCCGGCGTGCTCGTGGCCACTGCCCTGTGGATGCTCACCGTATGAACAGCGACGAACGACGCGGCTGGCTGCTGGGCCTGCTCGGCGTGGCGGTCTTCGGCCTGACGCTGCCGATGACGCGCCTGGCCACGGGCAGCCTGGACGCGCCGCAGCTCTCGCCCTGGTTCGTCACCTGGGCGAGAGCGGCCATCGCCGGCGGGCTGTCGCTGGCCTGGCTGTGGGCCACGCGCGCGCCCAGGCCCCGCCCCGAGCACCGCCGCCCGCTGGCCCTGGCGGTGCTGGGCAACGTGATCGGTTTTCCCTTGTTGCTGGGCTGGGCGCTGCGCCACGTGACGGCCAGCCACGCCGCCGTGTTCACCGCCCTGCTGCCACTGGCCACCGCGGCCATGGCGGCCTGGTTGATGCACCAGCGCGCGCGCCTGGGTTTCTGGCTGTTCGCCGGCCTGGGCAGCGCACTGGTGGTGGCCTACAGCCTGCTGCGCGCGCACCAGGCGGGGCACGGCTTCGGCCTCAGTTGGGCCGACACGCTGCTGGTCGGCGCCGTGCTGGCCGCGGCGCTGGGCTATGTGGGCGGCACGCAGGTCACGCCCGCCCTGGGCGCCGAGCGCGTCATCAGCTGGGTCTGCGCGCTCGCGCTGCCGATCACCCTGCCGGCCGCGCTGCTCACCTGGCCCGAGCGCGGGGTGAACCCCAGCGCCTGGCTCGGCCTGGCCTACGTGGCGGTGTTCTCCATGTGGGCCGGCTTCTTTGCCTGGTTCCGCGGGCTCTCGCTGGGCGGGCCGCTGCGCGTGAGCCAGTTGCAATTGCTGCAGCCCTTCATCAGCATCGCCGCTGCGGTGCCCCTGCTGGGCGAGCGCCTGGACGCGCTCACCCTGGTGTTTGCGCTGGCCGTGGTGGCCAGCGTGTTCGCCGGCCGGCGCTTCGGCGCCGCGCCGCCCGCCCCCTCCCCGTCCCTCCACAAGGCCTCCACATGAGCTCCGCCACCCCCTGGACCCTGGCCCGCCGCGCCGAACGCATGAACCCCTCGGTGATCCGCGAGATCCTCAAGGTCACCGAAAAGCCCGGGATCATCAGCTTCGCCGGCGGCCTGCCCTCGCCGCAGACCTTCCCCGTGAGCGCCTTCGCCGAGGCCTGCGCCGAGGTGCTGCGCAACGACGGTCGCGCGGCGCTGCAGTACGCGTCCAGCGAGGGACACGCCCAGCTGCGCGAATGGGTGGCGCGCCAGCTGCCCTGGGCCGTGGACCCGGCGCAGGTGCTCATCACCACCGGCAGCCAGCAGGGCCTGGACCTGGTGGCCAAGGTGCTGATCGACACCGGCAGCCGCGTGCTGGTGGAAACGCCCACCTACCTGGGCGCGCTGCAGGCCTTCACGCCCATGGAGCCGCAGTTCGTGGGCGTGGCCAGCGACGCCGAAGGCCTCGATGTCGACGACCTGCGCCGCCGGGCGAGCGGCGCGCGCTTCCTCTACGCGCTGCCCAACTTCCAGAACCCCACGGGCCGCAGCATGAGCGAGGCGCGCCGCGCCGCGCTGGTGCGCGCCGCTGCCGAAACCGGCCTGCCCATCGTGGAAGACAACCCCTATGGCGACCTGTGGTTCGACGCCCCGCCGCCCGCGCCGCTGACCGCGCGAAACCCCGATGGCGGCCTCTACCTCGGCTCTTTCTCCAAGATCCTGGCGCCGGGCCTGCGCCTGGGCTACATCGTGGCGCCCAAGGCCGTCTACCCCAAGCTGCTGCAGGCCAAGCAGGCGGCCGACCTGCACAGCCCCAGCTTCAACCAGCGCCTGGTGAGCGCGGTGCTCAAGGAGGGCTTCCTCGAGCGCCATGTGCCCACCATCCGCGCGCTCTACGCCTCGCAGTGCCGCGCCATGCTGGCCGCGCTGGCGCGCGAGATGGCCGGCCTGGACGTGCAATGGAACACCCCCGACGGCGGCATGTTCCTGTGGGTTCGCCTGCCCGAGGGCATGGACGCCACCGCGCTGCTGCCGCAGGCGGTGGCGCGCGGCGTGGCCTTCGTGCCCGGCGCGCCCTTCTTCACCGACGCGCCCGACGTCCGCTCGCTGCGCCTGTCCTTTGTCACCGCCACGGTCGAGCAGATCGATCGCGGCATCGCCGCGCTGGCGCAGGCGGTGCGCGAACACCTGCCCAGCCGGGCCGCCGCCACAGCATGAGCGCCGAGCAGGGACTGCACCTCTGGGGCCGCCTGAGCTCCATCAACGTGCGCAAGGTGGTGCTGTGCGCCCAGTGGCTCGGCCTGGAGCTGCCACGCACCGACGCCGGCCTGAGCCACGGCGTGGTGGACACGCCGGCCTACCGCGCCCTGAACCCCAACGGCCTGGTGCCGCTGCTGCGCGACGGCGACTTCACCCTCTGGGAAAGCAACGCCATCCTGCGCTACCTGTGCGAGCGCCAGGGCCGTGGCATGCCCACCGATCTGCGCACCCGCGCCGACACCAACCGCTGGCTCGACTGGCAGCAGACCACGCTCAACCGCGCGGGCAGCCCGGCGTTCACGCAATGGATCCGCACCCCGGCCGAGCGGCGCGACCTGGCCGCCATCGAGGCCTCGGTGCGCGCCGCCGAGCCGCTGTTCGAGCGGCTCGACGCCCACCTCGCGCAGCGCCCCTGGATGGCCGGCGACGAACCCACCGCGGCCGACTTCCCCATCGCCTGCGAAATCCACCGCTGGTTCGGCCTGCCGCAGCCGCGGCCGGCCTGGCCGCACCTCGAGCGCTGGTACGCCGGCTGGCTGGCCATGCCCTGCAGCCGCGGCGTGCTGGACCTTCCTCTGGCCTGAGCCCATGAACACCCGCCCCTTCCAGCAAGTCGACGTCTTCACCGCCACCCCCTGCCTGGGCAACCCGCTCGCCGTGGTGCTCGACGGCGAGGGCCTGAGCACCGAACAGATGCAGACCTTCACCGACTGGACCAACCTGTCGGAATGCACCTTCGTGCTGCCGCCCACGCAGGCCGGCGCCGACTACCGCGTGCGCATCTTCTGCCCGGGGCGCGAGCTGCCCTTCGCCGGGCACCCGACCCTGGGCACGGCACACGCCTGGCTCAGCGCGGGCGGGCGGCCCCAGGGCGATGAGATCGTGCAGGAATGCGGCGTGGGCCTGGTGCGCATCCGCCGCGACGGCACGCGCCTGGCCTTCGCGGCCCCGCCCCGGCGCCGCGAGGGCCCGCTGGACGAGGCCGACGTGGCGCTCATCGCGCGCGGCCTGGGCATCGCGCGCGAGGACGTGCTGGCGCACAGCTGGTGCGACAACGGCCCGGGCTGGCGCGCCGTCATGCTGCGCAGCGCCGCGCAGGTGCTGGCGGTGAAGCCCGACGCCGCCGTGCTCGGCGGCCTCGACATCGGTGTGGTCGGGCCGCGCGGCAAGGTGGGCGTGGTCGGGCAACGCCCCGCCGACCCCGAGCTGGCGTTCGAGGTGCGGGCCTTCTTCCCCGGCAACAACGGCATCGCCGAAGACCCGGTGACCGGCAGCCTGAACGCCGCGCTGGCGCAGTGGTTGATCGGCGCGGGCCTGGCGCCCGAGCGCTACGTGGCCAGCCAGGGCACCGCGCTGCGCCGCGCCGGGCGCGTGCACATTCAGCGCGCCGCCGACGGCACCATCTGGGTCGGCGGCGAATCGGTCAGCTGCGTGCGGGGCACGGTGCTGCTGTGAACGCCGCGTTCGACCACCTCGTGGTCGCGGCCGCCACGCTGGCCGAGGGCGTGGACTGGTGCGAAAGCGCCCTGGGCCGCACGCCCGCGCCGGGCGGCGCTCACGCGCTGTTCGGCACGCACAACCGCCTGCTGCGGCTCGACGGAGCCGAGCGCGCCTACCTCGAGCTGCTGGCCATCAACCCGGCGGCCACACCCACGCGCGCAGCGCCACTGCGGCGCTGGTTCGACCTGGACGATCCCGCGCTGCGCGAGCGCCTGCGCGCCCGCGGCCCGCAGCCCATCCACTGGGTCGCGCGCGTCGACGACATCGAGGCCGCGCGCGCCGCCTGGCTGGCACAGGGCATCGACCCCGGGCCGGTGCTCACCGCCTCGCGCGAAACGCCGCGCGGCCTGCTGCAGTGGCGCATCACCGTGCGCGACGACGGCGCGCGCGGCTTCGACGGCCTGTTGCCCACCCTGATCCAGTGGGGTGGCATCCACCCGGTTGCCACCCTGCCCGCCAGCGGCCTGCAATTGCGCGGGCTGCAACTGGCCCATCCGCGTGCGGCGGCGCTGAACACGGCCCTGGACGCCATCGGCATGCGCCTTCGCGTGCGCGAGGGCGAGGCCCTGATCAGCGCCCACCTGCACGACGGCCGGCAGGACCTGGACCTGCTGGCCAAGCCCTAAACCCCCGTCCATGAGCATCGTCCTACCTACCCTTGCCTGCATCGAAAAAGCCGCCGCCACGGTCTACCGCTCCTTCGCCGCCACGCCGCAGTACCGCTGGGCCACGCTGAGCGCGCGCCTGGGCACCGCCTGCTGGATCAAGCACGAGAACCACACCCCCGTGGGCGCCTTCAAGATCCGCGGCGGCCTCACCTACTTCGAGCACCTCGCGCGGCGCGGCGCGCTGCCGCGCGAGGTCATCTCCGCCACGCGCGGCAACCACGGCCAGAGCGTGGCCTGGGCCGCGCGCGCGCACGGCGTGGCCTGCACCATCGTCGTGCCGCACGGCAACTCGGTGGAGAAGAACGCCGCCATGCGCAGCCTGGGCGCCACGCTGATCGAGCACGGCGACGAGTTCCAGGCCGCGCGCGAGCACGCCGGCGCGCTGGCGGCCGAGCGCGGCGCGCACATGGTGCCGAGCTTTCACGCCGACCTGCTGAGCGGCGTGGCAACCGCCTGGTGGGAGTTCCTGCGCGCCGTGCCCGAACTCGACGTGGCCTACGTGCCCATCGGTCTGGGCTCGGGCGCGTGCTCGGCCATCGCCGCCAAGCGCGCGCTGGGCCACCGCGTGCGCATCGTGGGCGTGGTGAGCAGCGGCGCCACCACCTACGCCGACTCGCTGGCCGCGGGCCGCGTGGTACCGGCACCGGTGAGCACGGTGCTGGCCGACGGCATGGCCTGCCGCGTGGCCGAGGCCGACGCGCTGCCCCTGCTGGCCGACGGCCTGGACCACGTGGTGCCGGTGAGCGACGAGGCCGTGGCCGAGGCCATGCGCGCGCTGTTCGCCGACACGCACAACGTGGCCGAGGGCGCTGGCGCCGCGGCCTTCGCGGCGGCCTGGCAGGAGCGCGAGCGCTTGCGCGGCCAGGCGGTGGGCGCCGTGCTCAGCGGCGGCAACGTGGACAGCGAGGCCTTCGCGCGGGTGCTGGACGGCGCGGCCTTCGCGCGCGAGCTCAGTCGCTCGACTTGACCAGCCGCGCCACGATCTCGCAGAACTGCTCGACGGCGTCGGTCTTGAAGACCACCTCGCGCACGCCGGCGGCGCGCGCCTCGGCCTGCAGCTCGTCGGTGATGTAGCCCGAGGCCACGGCCACCGTCAGCCGTGGCTCGATGGTCAGCGCCTCGCGCGCGACCTCCAGGCCCGACATGCCGGGCATGTTGTAGTCGGTCAGCAGCAGGGCGAACTCGCCGGGCTTGTCGCGCAGCGCGGCCAGGGCGTCGGCCTGCACCGACAGGGCCGTCACGCGGTAGCCGCGCCGCTCCAGCAGGCGCCGCACCAGGAAGACGAGCGTGTCGTCGTCGTCGAGGTAGAGGATGTGGGGGGCGGCCTCCGGCGAGGCCGGGGCGTCGGGTCGGGGCTGAGGATTTTCCACGGCGGGCATTGTGACGGGTTTGTCTTCGGCTGTCGCTTCGTCGGCGGGCAGGGGCGGCAGCCACAGCGTGATGGTGGTGCCCTTCTGGGGCGTGCTGCACACCTCGATGTGGCCGCCGTGCGCCTCCACGAGGCCCAGCACCACGGACAGGCCCAGGCCGGTGCCCTGGCCCACGGGCTTGGTGGTGAAGAAGGGCTCGAACATGCGGCGCTGCACCCGCTCGTCCATGCCACAGCCATCGTCGATCACGCGCAGCCGCAGCGCGGGCAGGCCCGCCGCCCGGCAGGCCTGGGCCAGCGCCGGCGGCAGCCGCGCCTGCGACACGGGCAGGCTGTCCAGCGCGACTTCGATGCGCCCGCCGGCCGCGGGCAGCGCGTGCAGCGCGTTGGTGCCCAGGTTCACCAGCACCTGCTGCAGCTGGGTGGCGTCGCCCGAAACCTCGGGCAGCGGCGGCACGATGGTCTGCACCAGTTGCACCTGCGAGGGCAGCGCCGCGCGCAGCAGCGCGCAGGACTCCACCACCACCGCGGCCAGCGGCACGCGCGCGCGCGCCAGCGGCTGCTGGCGGCTGAACGTCAGGATCTGGCGCACCAGTTCGCGTCCGCGCCGCGCGGCGGTGCTGATCTCGCCCAGGCTTTCGTGCGCCCGCGCCTTGGCCGGCAGGTCCTCGCGCGCGAGGTCGGCGTTGCCCAGGATGGCGGTCAGGATGTTGTTGAAGTCGTGCGCCACGCCCCCGGCCAGCGTGCCCAGGGCCTGCATCTTCTGCGACTGCGACAACCGCGCCTCCAGCGCCTTCTGCTCCGACTGCGCGTCCTTCATGGCGGTGATGTCGATGAAGGTCAGGACCACGCGGCGCAGGCCACCCTGCGAATCGTTCTCGGGATAGCCGCTGCACAGCGCCCAGCGCAGGCGCGCGCCGCCATCGATCGGCAGGCCCACCACCACGTCGCGCACTGGCTGGCCGGTGATGAGCACGCGCTCGAAGGGCCGGTCGTGGCGCCGCAGCGGCTGGCCGTTCTCGTCCAGCATGAGCCAGCTCTCGTAGCTCGGCTCAGGCACCACGCCGTCCGCGCCCACCGCGCTCCAGGTGAGGAAGCGCCGCGCCGCGGTGTTCATGCGCCACAGCGTGTGGTCGGGGTGAAAGACCATCACGCCCGCGTCCAGGTTGTCCACCAGGCGCTGCAGGTCGGCTTCGCGCTGTCGCTGCACGGCGCGCGCGGCCTGGGCCTCGTCGCGCAGGCGCAGCATCAACAGGCACTGGAAGGCCAGCACGCACAGCAGGTAGGCGATCAGGAAGCAGAAGGTGAGCAGCGCCACCGAGGGCAAAAAGGGCCAGCGCAGCACCACCGCGATCAGCGCATAGCCCAGCAGGAGGGCCACCTGCAGCCACAGCACGCTTTCCAGTGCGCGGAACTCCGTCGGCGCCGGCCAGGGGCGGTGGGCGCGCGCGTCGCCGATCATGAGCAGCAACAGGGCGACGTTGGTGCCCAGCCACAGCAGCTGGCGCGCGGGCAGGCTGTCGACGACCTCGATGAAAAACACGTTCACCGGCCACTGCACGAGCAACAGCAGCAACACGCCGGTCACCACGCGGCGCACCGACAGGCCCAGGTAGGCGCGGAAGCCCACCCACAGCAGCGCGAAGGTGAGCGAGAACAGCAGGTTGCTCAGCGGCATGCCCACCCAGCCGGGCAGCAGCGGGCGCGCCATCATGGCCGCCGCGGCGCTGGTGTGCGTGAGGCAGGCCAGCGCCCACCAGCCCAGGCCGCCCACGTGGCGCAGGCGCCGGTGCTGGGCCCAGAAGGCCAGGCCGATGACCACGTCGATGCCCGTCCACACCGCCAACAGCGTGGGCAGGTGAAACCACATGAGTTCGGGGATACCGGTGGCCATCGAAGGAAGGGGAACGCAGACCGGGCGCCGGCGACGCCTTTGGGAAGAAGGGCCGATTGCAGCACGCGCCCCCGCGCGCGGCGCCCGGATAAGCGGCACGAAAACGGTGCAAACCGCTCCCCCCGCGCGCGCCGCGCGGCAGATGGTGCGCTTTCGCACAGGTGACAGCCAGGGCCGGGTCCAGTCGCTGCCGGGACAAAAGCCGCCGCGGCCCGCCACCCAGAATCGCGCCATGGGAACGCTTTACCTCGTGCGACACGGCCAGGCCTCGTTCGGCGCCGCCGACTACGACCAGCTCAGCGAGCTGGGGCGGCGCCAGTCGCTGCGCCTGGGCCGCTACTGGGCCGAGCGCGGGCTGGGCCTCGACGCCGTGATCACCGGTTCGCTGCGGCGCCACCAGCAGACCTGGGCCGGCATCGCCGAAGGCGCCGGGCTGGCGCTGCAGCCGCTGGTGATGCCAGGCCTGAACGAGTACGACGCGGATGCGGTGATCCGCTGCGTGCACCCGCAGCCGCTGCCCAGGCCCGACACGCCCGAGCAGTACCGCCAGCATTTCCGCCTGCTGCGCGACGGCCTGACGCAGTGGATGGCGGGCACCGTGAGCCCGCAGGGCATGCCCAGCTACGACGGCTTCGCGCGCGGCGTGGCCGAGGCGCTGACGCACGTGCGCGGCGCGCACCATGGGAAGAACGTGCTGATCGTGTCCAGCGGGGGACCCATCGCCACCGCCGTGGGCCAGGTGCTGGGACTGAGCCCGGAGGCCAGCATCGAGCTGAACCTGCGCATTCGCAACAGCGCCGTGACCGAGCTGCAGTTCACGCCCAAGCGGCACAGCCTGCTGACCTACAACACGCTGCCGCACCTGGACGGCGCGGAGTACAGGGACTGGGTCACGTACGCCTGAGGTGTTTGCCGACCGCTGCTTCCGAGCTCGCGCCGACGGATGGCCTCTCGCGGTGGCCTCCCGCGAAGACCCCGCACCGACGGCTGGCGTGGGCCGGAGAACGGGCCCCCGCACCGTCGGCCCATGCGAAGCAGAGGCCCGCCACCCCCACCAACCAGCCGGCCCGCCAGATCAGGCCCCCCGAAGCGTGTCCCCTGGCAACTGGTCCATCTCCACCAGCAAGCGGGCCAACGCCCGCCCCGCCGCGTCGAGCAACGCACGGCCATTCTCCGCCGTGGCCGCGGCCGCATTGCCCGCCGCGCCCACCGGGTTGAGGTCCTGCGCCTGCCAGGCGAACTTCGCGCTGCGGCCGTTGCCCAGAATCTCGAAGCGCTGGGCGCGCTGCTCGCTGCTGGAGGCGAAGTTGCGCGCCAGCTCCATGCGCACCCGCCCCGGGTTGAGCACCCGCATGAGCGCGGTCTCGACCTCGCCCGCGTGCGCGCCGAAGCGCTGCTCGTGCGCGGAAAAGCGCGCGTTCACGTCCTGGCCATGGGCGTCGAGCAGCGGCAGCTGGAACCAGCTCGTGCTCACCACCAGCAGGCCCCGGCGCGCGCGCAGGTCGCGCGCCACGGGGTCCAGCAGGCCCACCTGGCCGCCGTGCGTATTGAAGATCAGCAGCTTCTTCACGCCCGCGTCGGCCACGCACTCGGCCAGCTCGGTCCACAGGCGCATCAGCGTGTCGGCCTTGAGCGTGAGCGTGCCCGCGAAGGCCGTGTGCTCGGGCGAGAACCCCACCGCCTGCAGCGGCAGGAACAGCGCGGGCAGATCGGCCGGCAGGTGCCCCTGTGCGGCCTCGATCACGCCGCGCGCGATGTCGGCATCCACCGACAGCGGCAGGTGCGGCCCGTGCTGTTCGGTGGCGGCCACGGGCAGCACGGCGATGGCGCGCCCGCGGTCGAGCGCAGCGAACTCGGCGCTGCCGAGGTCTTGCCAGTAACGCGAGGAGGGGGTGGCGGCGGACATCGCCCGATCTTACGGGCGCCGCCGCCCGCGGTTCAGCGGTAGAGCCAGCGGCGCGACCACGGCAGCTCCGCCGCCAGCCGGCCCGAGGGACGGCACAGCACCTGGAACAGCGCGATCTCGTCGTGCTCGAAGGCCCAGGCACAGCCAGCGAGGTAGACGCGCCAGATGCGCCAGGTCTTTTCGTCCACCATGGCGCGCAGCGCCGCGGCCTTGGCCTCGAAGCGCTCGCTCCACAGCCCGCAGGTGCGCGCGTAGTGGCGGCGCAGGTTTTCGATGTCGAAGGCCTCCAGGCCGCCCTCCTGCAGGGTGCGCAGCACGGTGGCGATGTGCGGCAGCTCGCCGTGAGGAAATACGTAGCGCTCGATGAAGCTGCCGCCGCCGTTGGCTGTCTCGCCGTCGTTGGCGTCGGTGCTGGTGATGCCGTGGTTCATGGCCCAGCCATCGGGCTTGAGCAGCTTTCGGATCTGCTGGAAGTACGGCACCAGGTGCTCCAGGCCCACGTGCTCGAACATGCCCACGCTGGTGATGCGGTCGAAGGGGCCGTCGGCGATGTCGCGGTAGTCCTGCAGGCGGATGTCGATGCGGTCCTGCAGGCCGGCGCGGCGCACGCGCTCGGTGGCCAGCTCGAACTGGTTCTTCGACAGCGTCACGCCCACGCAGTGCGCGCCGAAGCGTTCGGCCGCGCGCAGCACCAGCGCGCCCCAGCCGCAGCCGATGTCGAGCAGGCGCTGGCCCGGCCGCAACTGGACCTTGCGCAGGATGTGGTCGATCTTCTTCTCCTGCGCCTCGTCCAGGCTTTCGTCGCCGTTCTCGAAGTAGGCGCAGGAATAGACCATGTTGCGGTCCAGCCACTCGCCATAGAAGGCGTTGGAGACGTCGTAGTGGTACTGGATGGCCTCGGAATCGGTCTCGCGCGTGTGCCGGAAGCTGCGCTTGATGCGTCCCATCAGGCCGCTCTCGGGCTGGGCGTGGTTGGCCAGGCCGTGCGCCGCCGCCAGCACGTCGCCCAGCGAGCCATCGACGTCGATCAGGCCTTCCACATAGGCGCGGCCCAGGGTGTCGAGGTTGGGGTCGATCAGCAGCGGCAGCCCGCTCGCGTCCTTCACGCGGATGGTGACCTGGGGGCGCTCGAAGCGGCCCAGGTCGATCGGCTCGCCGCCGTCGCGCCAGTACAGCCGCACCGGCAGGTTGACCTTGTCTTGCATGCGCCGTGCCCAGGGCATCAGCGCCATTTCCACGATTGCTCCCATGCAGGACCCCTCCAATGGTGGTATTGACGTCAAGCCAGTCCCGGTTTTACCGAAAAAACCGGCGCCGTGAACCGCCGATGACAAATCGACACCGGTCGCGGATGGGCAAAGGCCGTGCCCGGCAAAGGCCCCGGCGGAACTCGGGTGCCACCGCCCGCTCCTACCCGACGCGCGCAAGCGCCCGACAATCCCTCCCGTCATGACCCTGCCCCTATCCCTGGCCGCACGCGCGCGGCGCCTCCTGTTCGCCGCCCTGGGTGGCCTGGCCCTGAGCCTGCCCGTCGCCGCGCCGGCCCAGAACCTGGGCGCCATCATGAACGCGGCCCCGGCCGGCGTATTCCAATCGGATCAAACAAGGGCCGAGCTGCTGGCCCACGCGCCCGACGGCGCCGGCCCCGGGCGCACGGTCTGGCTGGGCCTGCGCCTGGACCACGCCCCGCACTGGCACACCTACTGGAAAAACCCCGGCGACTCGGGCCTGCCCACCGAGCTGCGCTGGACCCTGCCCGAGGGGGTGAGCGCGGGCGAGATTCACTGGCCCACGCCGCGCAAGTTCCCCATCGGCACCCTGGCCAACTACGGCTACGACGGCACGGTGGTGCTGCCCGTCCCGCTGAAGGTGAGCGACAACTTCCGTGGCAATGCCCTGGACGTCAAGCTGCAGGCGAGCTGGCTCGTCTGCCGCCAGGAATGCATCCCCGAAGAGGCCAGCTTCTCCCTGAGCCTGCCGGTCCAGGGCGGCAGCGCCGGGCACGGCGATCTGTTCGCCGCCATGCGCGAGGCCCGGCCACGCGAGCAGCCCGCCGGCGCCAGCCAGCTCGTGCCCGAGGACGGCTTCCTGCGCGTGGCGCTCGACGGCCTGCCCGCCGCCTGGCGCGGCCGCGACCTGGAGTTCTTCCCCGAACTCGGCGGCGTGATCGAACCTGGCGCGGCCTGGACCCAGGCCTGGGACGGCGCGCGCTGGACGGCACGCGTGCCGCTTTCGCCGCAGCGCTTCGACAGCCCGGCCAGCATGGACCTGGTGGTGGCACCGGCCCGGCCCGCCGGCGAGGGCCCGGGCGAGCCCGGCGCGCGCCTGGCCGCCGTGCCGGTGAACGGCGGCTGGCCGGCCGCCGCCCCGCTGCCCACGGCCACCGTGCCCGACGCCCTGCAGGCCGCGCTGGACGCCAATGCCGCGCGCGCCTCGGCGGCCTCGCCCGGCGGCGCCACACCGGCCAGCGCGCTGACCCTGGGCGCGGCCCTGCTGGGTGCGCTCATCGGCGGCCTGATCCTCAACCTCATGCCTTGCGTGTTCCCGGTGCTGGCCATCAAGGTGACGGGCTTCGCCCAGCACGGTGGCGACGCGCGCGCGCACCGCGCCCATGGCCTGGCCTACACGGCGGGCGTGGTGCTGTCCTTCCTGGCGCTGGGCGGCCTGCTGCTGGCCCTGCGCGCGGCCGGCGAACAGCTCGGCTGGGGCTTCCAGCTGCAGAGCCCGGCCGTGGTGGCCGCGCTGGCCACGCTGTTCACCCTCATCGGCCTGAACCTCGCCGGCCTGTTCGAGTTCGGCAACGTGCTGCCCAGCCGCGTGGCCACGCTGCAGGCCCGCCACCCCACGGCCGACGCCTTCCTCACCGGTGTGCTGGCCACGGCCGTGGCCTCGCCGTGCACCGCGCCGTTCATGGGCGCCTCGCTGGGCCTGGCCATCGCCCTGCCGACGCCGCAGGCCCTGCTGATCTTCGGTGTGCTGGGCCTGGGCATGGCCCTGCCCTACCTGCTGGCCAGCGCCGTGCCCGCCGTGGCGCGCGCCCTGCCGCGCCCGGGACCCTGGATGCAGCGCTTCAAGCAGTTCATGGCCTTCCCCATGTTCGCCACCGTGGTCTGGCTGCTGTGGGTGCTGGGCCAGCAGAGCGGCATCGACGGCGCGGCCGCGCTGCTCATGCTGCTGGTGGCGCTGGCGCTGGCCATCTGGTCCCTGGGCCTGCGCGGCCGGGGGCGGGTGGTGATGGGCGGCCTGTCGCTGGCGGCGCTGCTGGCGCTGGCCCTGGGCATCGGCCCCAGCGTGCTGCGCGCGCCGGAGGAAGCCGCCGCCGCGCGCACCGACACCGGCGTGGCCGGCCTGGCCTGGGAGACCTGGAGCCCGCAGCGCCAGGCCGAGTTGCTGGCGCAGGGCCGCCCGGTGTTCGTCGACTTCACGGCGGCCTGGTGCGTCACCTGCCAGTACAACAAGCGCACCACGCTGGCCGATGAGCGCGTGTTGGCCGACGCCGCCGGCAAGAACGTGGCGCTGCTGCGTGCCGACTGGACGCGCCGCGACCCCACGGTGACGCAGGCCCTGGCCGGGCTGGGCCGCAATGGCGTGCCGGTGTACGCGCTCTACAAAACCGGTCAGCCGGTGCAGGTGCTGACCGAGGTGCTGCGCGTGGACGAGGTCCGCGCGGCGCTGGCGGCGCTCTGAGCGGCGGCTGTTTCGCTCCCAGACCTCGCGCTGACGACGGGCGAGGTCGGATTCCATCGGCCCAGCACTCGAAGGGTGTTTGGTTTTCGTTGGCTGGCCTGTCCGTCTCGGGGACGGCGGTGTGGGTGCCCGGGCGGTCGCCCGCGAGCGTGGGCCGGAGAACGGGCACCCACACCGGCGCCCCATGCGACGCAGAAGCCAGAAGGCAAGGCAAAGGGCAAGGACCCAGCCAAGCAAGAAGCCCACCCCATCCGTCCCCCGGCCCCCCAAGGGGATAATCCCCCGGCCTTTACATACCCCCGCCCGGCATCCAGAGACCCCATGCCCTTTGCCCCCCTGAAGAACGACAGCTTCCTGCGCGCCTGCCTGCGCCAGTCCACGGCCCACACCCCCGTGTGGCTCATGCGCCAGGCCGGCCGCTACCTGCCCGAGTACCGCGCCACGCGCGCCCAGGCCGGCAGCTTCATGGGCCTGGCCACCAACGTCGACCACGCCACCGAGGTCACCCTGCAGCCGCTGGAACGCTACCCGCTCGACGCCGCCATCCTCTTCTCCGACATCCTCACCGTGCCCGACGCCATGGGCCTGGGCCTGTCCTTCGCGATCGGCGAGGGACCCAAGTTCGAAAAGACCGTGCGCACCGAGGCCGACGTCGCCGCGCTGGCCGTGCCCGACATGGACAAGCTGCGCTACGTCTTCGACGCCGTCACCTCCATCCGCAGAGCCCTGGACGGCCGCGTGCCCCTGATCGGCTTTTCCGGCAGCCCCTGGACCCTGGCCTGCTACATGGTCGAAGGCGGTGGCTCCGATGACTACCGCCTGGTCAAGTCGCTCATGTACTCGCGGCCCGACCTGATGCACCGCATCCTCGCCACCAACGCCGACGCCGTGGCCGTCTACCTGAACGCACAGATCGAGGCCGGCGCGCAGGCGGTGATGATCTTCGACAGCTGGGGCGGCGTGCTCGCCGACGGCGCCTTCCAGGCCTTCAGCCTCGCCTACACGAAACGCGTGCTCTCGCAACTGAAGCGCGAGCACGAGGGCGCCACCATCCCACGCATCGTCTTCACCAAAGGCGGCGGGCTGTGGCTGGACGACATGAAGCCGCTCGACTGCGAGGTGCTGGGCCTGGACTGGACCGTCTCGCTGGCCCGCGCGCGCGCGCAGGTGGGCGAAGGTCCCGGGGCCAAGGCCCTGCAAGGCAACATCGACCCCAACGTGCTGTTCGCCCCGCCCGCGGCCATCGAGGCCGAGGTGGTCAAGGTGCTGGAGAGCTTCGGCCGCCCGCACACCGGCCCGGGCACCGGCCCCACGCACATCTTCAACCTGGGCCACGGCATCAGCCAGCACACCCCGCCCGAGCACGTGAGCGCGCTGGTCGACGCCGTGCATTCGCATTCGCGCCGGCTGCGCCAGACGGCCTGATGGCGCGGCGGAACACGCTCCCATTTCAGGAGTGCGACGACCGGCGGCCCCGTGTCATCACCCGGTCATCGCGGCCCACTTAGCACAAAAAGGGCCACAAAAAGTGCTTGACAGGCGCCAGTTATGCACAAAATTTGTGCTGCGGTGCGCCATCCCTCAGCAGCCCCCTGCGGCGCGGGCACGCCCCAGGGAGAATTCCGTAAGCCATTGATTCATAAGCGCTTTGTCCGCTGCCTTTTTTTGAGGCAGTTTAAGCAAAGCCTTGATTTGCAAGGGCTGCGAGCCCACAGGGGCAGACTATCAACAAAGTTATCCACAGAAGCTTTGGATATGTCCGCCAAGGCTTTTACATCAAGCACTTAGCGCCGATTTCGCCGACGAACGTGAGGAACTACCGCTAAACATGTGTCACTGGCCCGCCGTGGTCGTGGCCACCCCCGCGCACAGCGGGGTGGGCGACGCCCTGAGCTACCGCAGCGAACGCGCCCTGGCGCCCGGCACGCTGGTGCGCGTGCCCCTGGGCGCGCGCGAGGTCCTGGGCATCGTGTGGCGCAACGACGACGCGCCGCCCGAGGGCCTGGCCGAGGGGCAGGCGCGCGACGTGGCCCAGGTGCTGGACGCCCTGCCCCCGCTGGACGCCGCCTGGCGAGACCTGGTGGGCTTCGCGGCGCGCTACTACCAGCGGGCCCTGGGCGAGGTGGCCCTGGCCGCGCTGCCGCCGCCACTGCGCGAACTGGACCCGAGCCAGCTGGCGCGCCGGCTCAAGCGCCCCGCGCGCGCCGCGCCGGCCGCCGTGGACCCCGACAGCGCCCGCGCGCTCACGCCGGAGCAGGCCGCCGCGCTGGAGGCCCTGTCCGCCGCCGACACCGCCCCCGCCCTGCTGTTCGGCGCCACCGGCAGCGGCAAGACCGAGGTCTATCTGCAGGGCACCGCGCGCACGCTGGCGGCCGACCCCAGCGCCCAGGCCCTGATTCTGGTACCGGAGATCAACCTCACGCCCCAGCTCGAGGCGCGTTTTCGCGCCCGCTTTGGCGACGAGGCCGTGGTCTGCCTGCACAGCGGCATGACGCCCGCGCAGCGCCTGGCGGCCTGGATCGCCGCGCACACCGGGCGCGCGCGCATCGTGCTGGGCACGCGGCTGGCGGTGTTCGCCAGCCTGCCCGGCCTGCGGCTGGTCGTGGTCGACGAGGAGCACGACCCCAGCTACAAGAGCCAGGACGGCGCGCGCTACTCGGCGCGCGACCTCGCCATCTACCGCGGCAAATTGCAGAACGCGCGCGTGCTGCTGGGCTCGGCCACGCCCTCGCTGGAGAGCTGGCACGCCAGCGAGCAGGGACGCTACCGGCGCCTGGCCATGGCCGCGCGCATCGGCGGCGGCTCGCTGCCGCGCCTGCGCCTGGTCGACATGAACCACCAGCCCAAGGGCGCGCTGATCGCGCCGCCGCTGCTGGCGGCCATGGGCGAGCGCATCGCGCGCGGCGAGCAGTGCCTGGTGCTGATCAACCGGCGCGGCTACGCGCCCGTGCTCGCCTGCCACGCCTGCGGCTGGAAAAGCGGCTGCCCGCACTGCAGCGCCTACCGCGTCTTCCACAAGCTGGACCGCACCCTGCGCTGCCACCACTGCGGCTTCACCCAGCGCGTGCCTCGCGCCTGCCCGGACTGCGGCAACCTCGACATCGAGCCCGTGGGGCGCGGCACCGAGCAGGTGGAGGAGCAACTCGCCGGCCTGCTGGCGGACGTGAAGCGCCCCGACGGCGGCCCGGTGCGCGTGGCGCGCATGGACGCCGACACCACCAAGGCCAAGGGCAGCCTGGAAGCGCAGCTGGCCGCCCTGCACGCCGGCGAGGTGGACGTGCTGGTGGGCACGCAGATGATCGCCAAGGGGCACGACTTCCGCCGCATCACCCTGGTGGCGGCCGTGCAGCCCGACGCCGCGCTGTTCGCGGCCGACCACCGCGCGCCCGAGCGCCTGTTCGCGCTGCTCATGCAGGCCGGCGGGCGCGCCGGGCGCGACGCCGCGCACAGCGGCGCGGCCGAGCTCTGGGTGCAGACCTGGAACCCCGAACACCCGCTGTTCGCGCACCTGCGCACGCACGACTTCGCCGCCTTCGCCAGCGGCGAGCTGGCCGAGCGCGAAGCGGCCGGCATGCCGCCCTTCGCCCACCAGGCGCTGCTGCGCGCCGATGCGCGCACGCAGGAGGCCGCGCAGGCCTTCCTGAACGCGGCCGCCGCCGCCACGCAGGACCTGCCGCACCGCGAGGCGGTGACGCTGTTCCCGGCGGTGCCGCTCACCATCCAGCGCGTGGCCAATGTGGAACGCGCGCAGCTGCTGGTGGAAAGCCCCTCGCGCGCGGCGCTGCAGCGCTTCCTGGCCGCCTGGCAGCCGGTGCTGCTGCAATGCCGCGGCCTGCCCGAGGCACGCGGCCTGATCCGCTTCGCGGTGGACGTGGACCCGCTGTCCCTATGAGCCGGCGAGCGCCTCCAGCGGCGCAATGGTGCACAGGGCCTCCACCGTCATCACCACGTCGCGGATCTTGAACGGCTGCAGCAGCAGCCGGCGGATGCCCAGGGCCTTGAGGCGCTGCACCACCTCGGCGTTGGCGCTCGCGGCCATCACCGCCACCGGCATCTCCGGCCGCGCCTCGCGCAGCCGCGCGACCAGGGCCAGCGCGGCCTCGCCCTCGGCCAGCGAGATCAGCAGCGCCGCCATGCGCTGCGCCTGCAGCATCTGCTGGCCGATGGCCAGGCTGGCGGCCTGGTGCACCTGGGCCAGGTCCAGGCCGCGGCAGACGCTCGTGACGGTGCTGCGCACCATGCGGTCCGGCTCGATCAACAGCAGCTGCGGCAGGTTGCCCTGCACGGTGGTGACGGTCATGAGGCGACCTCCTCGCGGCGCACCAGCTCATCGACCACCAGATCGCGCAGCGAGCACAGGATGCTCAGGCCCAGCCGGTCGATCCGTCGCGGCCGGCGGTCCATGATGCACAGCGTGCCCACCGCCGGCCCCCAGGGCATGCGCAGCACCGCGCCCGCGTAGAAGCGGATCCAGGGCGGGCCCACCACCTGGGGGTTGTCGCGGAAACGCTCGTCCTTGAGCGCGTCGGGCACCACCAGGGTCTGGCGCTCCAGGATGGCGTGGCCGCAGAAGGACACGTCGCGCGGGGTCTCGCGCTGGTCCAGGCCGAAGTTGGACTTGAACCACTCGCGGTCGCGGTCCACGAAGGAGACGGTGGCCATGGGCACGTCGAACTCGTTCATGGCAAAACGCGTCAGCCGATCGAAGCGCTCCTCGGCCGGCGTGTCGAGCAGCAGCAATTCGCGCAGCGCCTGCAGGCGGATGTCCTCGTCGCTGGGGATAGGGGCGGTGATCATGGCGCAATCCCGGGCACGGACGAAGTGCCCATGCCCGGGATATCGGCCGCCCGCGCCGGGGCTTGAGCCCGGCGCACCGGCCTCAGGCCAGGTCGAAACGGTCCAGGTTCATCACCTTGACCCAGGCGGCCACGAAGTCCTTGACGAACTTGTCCTTGCCGTCGGCGCTGGCGTAGACCTCGGCCAGGGCGCGCAGCACCGAGTGGGAGCCGAACACCAGGTCGACGCGGCTGCCGGTCCACTTCACCGCGCCCGTCTTGCGGTCGCGGCCCTCGAAGTGCTCGCCCGCCGGCCCCCAGGCCGTGGCCATGTCGAGCAGGTTGACGAAGAAGTCGTTCGTCAGCGTGCCCGGCCTGGCGGTGAGCACGCCGAGCTTGCCGCCGTCGAAGTTGGCGCCCAGCACGCGCAGGCCGCCGACCAGCGCCGTCATTTCCGGCGCGGTGAGCGTGAGCAGCTGGGCCTTGTCGACCAGCAGGTGCTCGGCCGGCACCTCGGAGCGGGCCTTGAGGTAGTTGCGGAAGCCGTCGGCAAACGGCTCCAGGTACGAGAAGGACTCGACGTCGGTCTGCTCGGCCGTGGCGTCCACGCGGCCCGGCGCGAAGGGCACCTCCAGCGGGGTGCCGGCGGCCTTGGCGGCCAGCTCGATGCCCACGCCGCCGGCCAGCACGATCACGTCGGCCAGCGAGAGCTTGCCGCTGGCTTTCTGGATGGCCTCCAGCTTGGGCAGGGTCTTGGCCGCGACGGCATTGACGGCCCAGTCCTTCTGCGGCGCCAGGCGGATGCGCGCGCCGTTGGCGCCGCCGCGCTTGTCCCCACCGCGGAAGGTGGAGGCCGAGGCCCAGGCCGTGGCCACCAGGTCGGACACGGCAATGCCCGCGGCGGCGATCCTGGCCTTGGCGTCGGCGATGTCGGCCGCCGTGGGCTTGTGCGTGGGCGCCGGCAGCGGGTCCTGCCAGATCAGGTCTTCCTTCGGCACCTCGGGGCCCAGGTAGCGCGACTTCGGCCCCAGGTCGCGGTGCGTCAGCTTGAACCAGGCGCGCGCGTAGGCGTCGGCGAAAGCCTGCGGGTCGTTGAGGAACTTGCGCGAGATCTTCTCGTAGGCCGGATCGAAGCGCAGCGACAGGTCGGTCGTCAGCATGGTGGGCTTGCGCTTGGGCGAGTCGGGCGTGGGGCCGGGGATGATGGCCTCGGCGTCCTTGGCCTCCCACTGGATGGCGCCGGCCGGGCTCTTGGTCTTCACCCACTCGTACTTGAAGAGGAACTGGAAGAAGTCGTTGCTCCAGCGCACCGGGGTGCTGGTCCAGGTGACCTCCAGCCCCGAGGTGATGGTGTCCTTGCCCTTGCCGCTGCCGAACTTGTTCTCCCAGCCGAAGCCCTGGGCCTCCAGCGCGGCGGCCTCAGGCTCGAGGCCGACGTTGCTGGCCGGTCCCGCGCCGTGGGTCTTGCCCAGCGTGTGGCCGCCGGCGATCAGCGCCACGGTTTCCTCGTCGTCCATGGCCATGCGCTTGAAGGTTTCGCGGATGTCCTTGGCCGCCGCGAGCGGATCGCCGTTGCCGTCCGGGCCTTCGGGGTTGACGTAGATCAGGCCCATCTGCACGGCGCCCAGCGGGTTCTCCAGGTCGCGCTCGCCGGGCTTGTTGTGCGAATAGCGGCTGTTGGGCGTGCCACTGCCGGCCAGCCAGGTGGTCTCCTTGCCCCAGTACACGTCCTGATCGGGCTCCCACACGTCCTCGCGGCCGGCGGCGAAGCCGAAGGTGCGGAAACCCGAGTTCTCCAGGGCCACGTTGCCGGCCAGGACCATCAGGTCGCCCCAGGAGATCTTCTGGCCGTATTTCTGCTTGATGGGCCACAACAGGCGGCGGGCCTTGTCCAGGCTCACGTTGTCGGGCCAGGAGTTCAGCGGCGCGAAGCGCTGCTGGCCGCGCCCGGCGCCGCCGCGGCCGTCGCCCACGCGGTAGGTGCCGGCCGCATGCCAGGCCATGCGCACCATCAGGCCCGCGTAGTTGCCGAAGTCGGCCGGCCACCAGTCCTGCGAGTCCGTCATCAGTCGGTTGAGATCGGCCTTGAGGGCCTTGTAGTCGAGCTTCTTGAATTCCTCGGCGTAGTTGAAGGCGGCGCCCAGGGGGTTGGACCGGTTGGAGTGCTGGTTCAGCAGGTCCAGGCGCAGCTGGTTGGGCCACCAGTCCTTGTTGGACGTGCCGCCGCCAGCGGCGGGGTGGAAGGGGCACTTGGCTTCTGACATCGTGGTCTCCTGGTGGGGGTTGGTGTGGGTCGCGCGCAGCGGCAATGAGCTCAGTGCGCCAGCGGCAGGCAGGCGAGGCGCTCGATCCACTGCGCGAAGGCGCTGCCTGGCGAAGGGGTGGTGCTCATGGTGCAACTCCTGGAAGCGACCGAGGCATTCTGGTCAGGCCGCTGGACCAAGTCCACCTAATAGATTGAATGTTATCGATAGTTCATGGCTATCGATGACTGCCTGCCGCCCGGGGCGCCGCTTCAGGTCAGCAGCGTGACGGCGCCCGAGAACGTGAGGAAGGCCGCCGCGGTGGTGACCAGGATGATGCGGGCGATGCGCCCGTTGTCGGCGCCAAAGCGCTCGGCCAGCAACGAGACGTTGCTGGCGCTGGGCAGGGCCGCGGTGAGCACCATCACCGTGAGCGCGGCCGTGGACAGGCCCAGGCCCAGGCGGATCGCCACCAGGCCCGTGCCCAGCACCAGCAGCGGGTGCACGACGAGCTTCATCACCGCCACCGGCAGGTAGTCGCTGGTGGGCATGGGGTGGTTGGCCGTCATCTGCGCGCGCGCCAGCACCGCGCCGATGGTGAACAGCGCCACCGGCGAGGCCGCGTCGGCCAGCAGCCAGACGGTCTTCTCCACCGGCACCGGCAAGCGGAAGGCCCAGGCCGAGGCCACGCCACCCAGGCCGATGGCCCAGGGCATGGGATTGGTGAGCACGCCGCGCAGCGCCTTGCGCGCGGCGCCGAACACGGCGGCGCGGCCGCTGCCGCCGGCCCCGTCAAGGCGCGACAGCGCGATGCACAGCGAGCTGGTGACCACCATGTCCACCACCATGGTGAGGATCACCGTGCCGGCGGCCAAATCGCCCAGCAGGGCCACGATGAGGGGCACGCCCATGAAGCCCGAGTTGGGAAAGGCGGCCACCAGCGCGCCGAAGGCGGCGTCGTTCCAGCGGATGCGCGGGTTCAGCGTGAAGGCGATGGTGGCCGCCACCACCAGCAGCCCGCACAGCAGGTACAGGCCGGCGACGCGGGCGTCCAACAGCTGCGCGATCGGCGTGGTGGAGCCGAAGCGGTACAGCATGCAGGGCAGCGCAAAGAACAGCACGAAGCCGTTGAGCCCGGGAATGGCCTCCAGCGGCAGCAGGCGCCGCCGCGCGGCCAGGTAGCCGGCGAGCACGAGCGCGAAGAAGGGAAAGGTGACCAGCAGGACGTGCAGCACGGGCGGGATTGTGTCAGCCCCCCGGCGGGCCGCGGTTGGGGCTGACCCGGGCGCGACACCCCTGGCCGCTATGATCCCCCGCTTTGCCTCGCTGCCTCCCATGTCCGCCGGTCTGAACCTCGCCCAGCTTGAAGCCGTGAACCACCTGGGTGGGCCCTGTCTGGTGCTGGCGGGGGCCGGGTCGGGCAAGACGCGCGTGATCACGCACAAGATCGCGCGGCTGATCCAGGCCGGGCTCGAGGCCAACCGCATCGCGGCCATCACCTTCACCAACAAGGCCGCGGCCGAGATGCGCGAGCGCGCCGGCCACCTGGTCGGGCGCGAGGCCAAGAAGGTGCTGGTGTGCACCTTCCACGCCCTGGGCGTGCGCCTGCTGCGCGAGGACGGCGAGGTGCTGGGCCTGAAGAAGCAGTTCAGCATCCTCGACACCGACGACATCACCAGCCTGCTCAAGGACTGCGGCACCACCACCGACGCCGCCACCGCGCGCCAGTGGCAGTGGACCATCAGCGCCTGGAAGAGCGCCGGCCTGAACGGCGCCGCCGCACTGGCCCAGGCGCGCGACGAGCACGAGCGCACCACGGCGCTGATCATGCAGCGCTACGAGGAGCGCCTGGTGGCCTACCAGGCGGTGGACTTCGACGACCTCATCGCCCTGCCGCTCAAGCTGCTGGGCGAGCACGCCGAGGTGCGCGAGAAGTGGCAGAAGAAGATGGGCCACGTGCTGGTAGACGAATACCAGGACACCAACGCCACGCAGTACGAGCTGCTCAAGCTGCTGGTGGGCGAGCGCGCGCGCTTCACCGCCGTGGGCGACGACGACCAGTCCATCTACGGCTGGCGCGGCGCCACGCTGGACAACCTCAAGCGCCTGCCGCAGGACTTCCCCGAACTCAAGGTCATCAAGCTGGAGCAGAACTACCGCTCCACCAGCGCCATCCTGCGCGCGGCCAACAACGTCATCGGCCCCAACCCCAAGCTCTTCCCCAAGACGCTGTGGAGCGAACTGGGCGAGGGCGAGCCGGTGCGCGTGGTGGACGCCGACAACGAGGAGCACGAGGCCGAGCGCGCGGTGGCGCGCATCCAGAGCCTGCGCGCCAGCTCCCCCCACAAGGAGTGGCGCGACTTCGCCATCCTCTACCGCGCCAACCACCAGGCGCGCACCTTCGAGCAGTCATTGCGCCGCGCACAGATCCCGTACAAGGTGTCGGGCGGCCAGAGCTTCTTCGACAAGGCCGAGATCCGCGATCTCTGCGCCTGGCTGCGCCTGCTCACCAACAACAACGACGACCCGGCCTTCCTGCGCTCGGCCACCACGCCCAAGCGCGGCATCGGCCACACCACGCTGCAGCAGCTGGGCAACTTCGCCACGCAGTACAAGCTGAGCCTGTTCGAGGCCCTGTTCTCGCACTCGCTGCCCAGCGCGGTGTCCAACCGCGCCATCGGCGCGCTGCACGAGTTCGGCCGCCAGGTGAACGACCTCGAGTACCGCGCGCGGCACACCGTCGGGCACGAGGCGGCGCGCAGCTTCCTCACCGAATGGCTCAAGGACATCGGCTACGAGCAGCACCTGTACGACAACGAGGACAACGACAAGGTGGCCGCCGCGCGCTGGACCAACGTGATGGAGTTCTGCGACTGGGTGGCCGGGCGCTGCGGCGGAAAGATCGAGGACGAGGGCGGCACCACCACCGAGACCGAACGCAAGACCCTGCTCGAGGTCGTGCAGACCATCGCGCTGATCTCCACCTTGTCCGAGCGCGAGCAGGACCAGAACGTGGTGACGCTGTCCACCCTGCACGCGTCCAAGGGCCTGGAATGGCCGCACGTGACACTGGCCGGCGTGAACGAAGGCCTGCTGCCGTTCAAGGTGGACGACGACGAGCTGAGCGGTGAGGTGCAGCAGCAGCGCATCCAGGAGGAGCGCCGGCTGATGTACGTGGGCATCACGCGCGCGCAGCGCACGCTGGCCGTGAGCTGGCTCAAGCGCCGCAAGAAGGGCCGCGAAAGCGTGCCCGGCGCGGCCAGCCGCTTCATCGCCGAGATGGCGCTGGACAAGGCCACCGTGAAGGAAGACCCGCGCGAAAAGCTCAAGGCCCTGCGCGCGGAGTTCGCCAAGCGCGCGCAGGACGGCAGCGCCGAACAGAAGGCGACGGCCTGATGCGGCGCGCGCTGACCGCCATCGCGCTGGGCCTGCTGCCGGCCTGGGCGGCCGCGCAGGCCCCGGCCACCTGCACCGTGCCCGACCAGCTGCCGCCGGCGCGCCTGAGCGGCGAGTGGAGCGCCCGCTTCTGGGACGAGGGCGGATCGCCCGAGCGCCCGAGCGACAGCGGCGTGCTGCACCTGGAGCGCCACCCCGAATACGGGGGCAGCGTGCGCGGGGAGCTGCGGCGCGGCACCGGCGAGCGGGTGCGCCGCTCCATCGTGTCGGGCGACGTCACCGACGGCGAGTTCCACTTCGACGAGTCCGACGACGGCGTCGGCATGGCGGCGGTGTGGAGCGGCGTGGCCGAGGACTGCGGCGGACGCCTGAGCATCACCGGCACGCGCCGCCCCAGCGAGACCGCCCGCGCGCCCGAGCCGGTGCTGCGGTTCCGCCTGGACAAGGCCCCGGGCTGGCGCTGAGGCCCCGGGCCGCCTCAGGCGGTCCGACCCATCAGACCACGCCCTGCGCCAGCATGGCGTCGGCCACCTTCACGAAGCCGGCGATGTTGGCGCCGTCGATGTAGCTCACGCGGCCATCGGCGCGGCGGCCGTGCCGCACGCAGGCCGTGTGGATGCCCTGCATGATCTGCAGCAGGCGGCCGTCGACCTCGTCGCGCGGCCAGGACAGGCGCAGCGCGTTCTGGCTCATCTCCAGGCCCGAGGTGGCCACGCCGCCCGCGTTGCTGGCCTTGCCCGGCGCGAACAGCACGCCCGCGGCCTCGAAGGCGGTGGCCGCGGCGATGGTCGAGGGCATGTTGGCGCCCTCGGCCACGCACTTCACGCCATTGGCGATCAGCGTGGCGGCGTCGTGCTCGTCCAGCTCGTTCTGCGTGGCGCAGGGCAGGGCCACGTCCACCGGCACATGCCAGGGGCGCTTGCCGGCCTCGAAGTGCGCGCCGGTGCGCTCGGCGTAGTCGCTGACGCGGCCGAAGTGGTGGTTCTTCACGTCCATCAGCACGGCCAGCTTGTCGGGCGAGAAGCCGTCCTCGTCGACGATGGTGCCGCTGGAGTCGGACACGGTGACCACCTTGGCGCCCAGGGCCATGGCCTTCTCCACCGCGTACTGGGCCACGTTGCCCGAACCCGACACCGACACGCGCATGCCCTGGAAGGACATGCCGCGCGTCTTGAGCATCTCCTCGGCGAAGTACACCGTGCCGTAGCCCGTGGCCTCCGGGCGGATCAGCGAGCCGCCGTAGCTCAGGCCCTTGCCGGTGAACACGCAGTCGGCGCGGTTGCTGAGTTTCTTGGCCATGCCGGCCATGAAGCCCACCTCGCGCCCGCCCACGCCGATGTCGCCGGCCGGCACGTCGGTGTCCGAGCCGACGTGGCGGAACAGCTCGCTCACGAAGGCCTGGCAGAAGCGCATCACCTCGCCCGGGCTGCGGCCCTTGGGATCGAAGTCGGAACCACCCTTGCCACCGCCCATGGGCAGGGTGGTGAGCGCGTTCTTGAAGGTCTGCTCGAAGGCCAGGAACTTCAGCACCGACAGGTTGACCGAGGGGTGGAAGCGCAGGCCGCCCTTGTACGGGCCGATGGCCATGCTGTGCTGGATGCGGTAGCCGCGGTTGACCTGCACCTGGCCGTGGTCGTCGACCCAGGACACGCGAAACATCACCACCCGCTCGGGCTCCACCAGGCGTTCCAGCAGGCTGTGCTCGGCGTATTTGGGGTGCTGGGCGATGAAGGGCCATAGGCTCTCCATCACCTCGGTCACGGCCTGAAGGAACTCAGGCTGGCCAGGGTTGCGCTCGGCGACGGTGTGCAGGAACTGCTCGGCGGACGTGTACTTCACGGTGATTCCAAAATGGTGCGTTGGATAGAAAAACGCACCATTTTGCATTGACCGCGCACCCCGTCCCGAGGGGCCAAGCCCCCAGGAGGGCGCCAGGGCCGCCCAATCTGGGGCGTTCACCCCCCCTTGGCGGACCACTGGAGCGGCCCCCTTGCCCACCGAACAGGCAGCCGGCGGCTACCTCGCCGCCGCCCGCCGGGGCACCCCGCCACGCTGGCGCAGCAGCGCCAGGAAGGCCGCCCCCGCCGGCGACAGCGACTGCCCCTTGCGCTGGTAGACGAAGTACTCGCGCTGCACCGCCGGCCCGCGCAGCGGCACGAAGCGCACGCCGAAGTTGTCGGCGAAGGAGCGCGCGTACTCCGGCGCCACCAGCACGCCCCGGCCGTGCCCGGCCAGCGCCAGCGCGGTGGTGAGAAAGCCGACGTCGCTCACCGTGTTGAGCGCGAAGTCGTGGCCGTGCGCGTGCAGGCTGCGCTCCAGGTAGCGATTGAATTCATTGGAGTAGCCGATCCAGCGCTCCTCGCGCAGGTCCTTCCACGGCACGCTCGCGCGCCCGTAGGCCGGGTGCCCCTGGGGACAGACGAAGCGCAGCGGCACGTTCATGAGGAAGCTGCGCGTCACGTCGTCGCCGCTCGGGCGGTCGGGGCCGATGCCCAGTTCCACCGCGCCGTGGCGCACGGTGTCCACCACGTCGTCGGCCACCGCGTCCTTCAGGCGCACGCTGATCTGCGGGTGCTGCTCGCCAAACTCGCCAAGGATGGAGGCGACCCAGGTGCAGGCCATCATCTGCGAGGTGGCCACGCGCAGGAAACCGCGCCGCAGCGCGCGGATCTCGGAGGCGCCGTCCACCACCTGTCGCACGTCTTCCAGGATGCGCTGCGCCAGCGGCAGCAGGTTGCGCCCCGCCTCGGTGAGCGTGATCGCCGTGCGGCCCCGGTCGAAGAGCTGCAGGTGCAGTTCCTGTTCGAGCTGCTGCACCAGCATGCTCACCGCCGACTGCGTGAGGTTGAGCTGGCGCGCCGCGCCCGTGAAGCTGCCGCTGTGCGTGACGGCGGCGAAGGCGCGCATCTGGCGCAGGCTGATGTTCATGGCGTGTCCCGCGATCGATGCCGGTGCATCCGCCGCGCGCGTGCACCACCATCAGGTTTCATGATTGATCTATCAAAACAATTCGCTTGGTTGATGGTAAGCCCGTTCCTAGAATGCCCGGCACCGTCCCATCCCCTGTCGATTTTTCTCCCCTGATTCCATGCACATCGCCGTCATAGGCACCGGCATCGTGGGCGCCTGCAGCGCCGCCTGGCTGCAGCGCGACGGCCACCAGATCACCTTCGTCGACCCGCTCGAGCCGGGCGAGGCCTGCTCCTTCGGCAACGCGGGCTCGCTCTCGCCCAGCGCCTGCCTGCCCGTGGGTATGCCGGGCATGTGGCGCAAGGTGCCCAAGTGGTTGCTCGACCCGCTGGGCCCGCTGACCGTGCGCACCGGCTACCTGCCGCGCGTGCTGCCCTGGCTGGTGCAGATGCTGCGCCACTCCACGCCGCAGGAGGTCACGCGCATCGCCACCGCGCTGCAGACCCTGCTGCGCCCCATCTTCGATTGCTACGGCCCGCTGCTGGACCACGCGCAGGCCAACGAACTGGTGCGCCGCACCGGCTGCCTGTACGTCTACTCCTCTCGCGAGGCCGCGGCGCAGTGGAAATGGGGCATGGACCTGCGCCGCTCGCTGGGCGTGAACCTGGTCGACGTGGAGCGCGAAGCACTCGAAGAGCTCGAACCCGACCTGAAAGGCCAGTTCCGCTTCGGCATCCTGGCGCCCGACAACGGCTCCACGCTGGACCCCTCGCAACTGGTGAAGGCGCTGGTCCGCCAGGCCCTGCGCGACGGCGCGCGCCACGACCACCGCTCGGTCACCGGCTTCGAGCGCGAGGGCCGGCGCGTGACCGGGCTGCGTCTGGACAGCGGTGAGCCGCTGGCGGTGGACGGCGTGGTGATCGCGGCCGGCGCCTGGTCCGGCGCGCTCGCGGCCCAGCTCGGCGACCGCGTGCCGCTGGAGACGCAGCGCGGCTACCACGTCACGGTGCGCAGCTCCAACCTGAAGCTGCGCCACACGGTGATGGCCTCCGAGGCCAACCTCATGATCAACCCCATGGCCATGGGCCTGCGCCTGGCCGGCACGGTGGAGTTCGCCGGCCTGCGACCCGCGCCCAACTACGAACGCGCGCAGGCCTTGCTGCGCCAGGGCCTGCGCCTGTTTCCGCACCTGGACACCTCCGAGGTGACGCAGTGGATGGGCCACCGCCCCTGCATGCCCGACAGCCTGCCGGTGATCGACCGCAGCCGCGGCGCGGACAACGCCTGGATGGCCTTCGGCCATGGCCACATGGGCATGTGCATGGGCGCCACCACCGGCCGCGAAGTCGCGCACCTGGTGGCCGGCCGCGCCACGCAGGTGGACCTGGCGCCCTTTCGCGCGTCCCGCTTCCGTTGAGGACGGCCATGAACACGCAGTGGGCCATCGGCGTGGACATGGGGGGCACCTTCATCGACGTGGTCGCCTGCTCCAGCGACGGCGAGCTGCGCGCCCTCAAACACCCGCGCGAAGCGGGTGAGCTGGTGCAGCCCATCCTGGGCGCGGTGCAGCGCCTGCTGGACGAACAGAAGATCGCGCCCGCGCAGGTGGCGCGCCTGGTGCACGGCTCCACCGTGGTCACCAACCTGCTGCTCGAACAGGACGCCGGCCCCGTGGCCGTGCTCACCAACGCCGGCCTGCGCGACGTGCTTGCGCTCGCGCGCCAGGACCGCCGCGACCTCTACACCCCGGTGGTGGCGCCGCCCACGCCCGAGCGCCGGCTGTTCCCCGCCGAACTGCGCTTCGAGATCCGGGGCCGCATCGGCGCGCGCGGCGAAGAGGTCGAGGCACCGGACCGCGAGCAGGTGGCGGCGATCGCGCGCCAGCTGCGCGCGCGCGGCATCGCCTCGGTGGCGGTGTGTCTCTTGTTCGCCCACCTGCGGCCCGCGCACGAACAACAGGTGCGCGACTGGCTGCTGCAGGCCGAGCCCGGGCTGCTGGTCTCGCTCTCCAGCGAGGTCGACCCCAAGCCGCGCGAGTTCGAACGTTTTCTGGTCACGGCCTTCGACGCCTACAGCAAGCCCCTGGTGCAGCGCTACCTGCGCACGCTGGGCGAGGCGCTGCGCGAGCGCGGCCTGCCCGAGCCCGCGCTGATGCGCTCCGAGGGCGGCATCGCGCCCTGGCCCGAGGCCGCCTCGCGCCCCATCGGCCTGGCCATGTCGGGCCCCTGCGCGGCCCTGCAAGGCGTGGCCGCGAGCCTGCCCGCCGACGAACCGCGCGTGGTGATGTCCGTGGACGTGGGCGGCACCAGCACCGACATCGGCCTGCTCGACGGCGGCCGGCCGCTGTTCACCGATGCGCTGCAGTGCGGCGAGCTCACGCTGCGCCTGCGCTGCGCCGACGTGGAATCGCTGTCCATCGGCGGCGGCAGCCTGGCCACGGTGAACGCGGGCGGCGGCCTGCGCCTGGGCCCGCGCTCCCAGGGCGCCTGGCCCGGCCCCGCGGCCTACGGCCTGGGCGGCACCGAGGCCACGCTGACCGACGCCCTGGTGCTGCTGGGCCGCCTGCCCGAGCGGCTGTCGGGCGGCGTGGCGCTGGACGCGGCGCGTGCGCGCGCCGCGATTCAGAAGGACGTGGCCGCGCCGCTGGGCCTGGACGCGCAGGACGCCGCGCGCGCCATCGTCGCCACCGCCGCCACCGCCATGGCCGAAAGCGTGAAGATGCGCGCCTTCCAGCGCGACATCCACCCCGCCGACTGCGAGCTGGTGGCCGCCGGCGGCGGCGGGGCCCAGCACGTGGCCGAGGTGGCCGAACTCGCGGGCGTGCCGCGCGTGCG
The DNA here is from genome assembly GCF_003417535.1 of Hydrogenophaga borbori. Taxonomy (GTDB): domain Bacteria; phylum Pseudomonadota; class Gammaproteobacteria; order Burkholderiales; family Burkholderiaceae_C; genus Hydrogenophaga; species Hydrogenophaga borbori. Next base: position 33,046 of record NZ_QVLS01000004.1, on the reverse strand, counting down.
CGTGATCCCCCACGCCGGCGTGATCGCCGCGCTGGGCCTGCTGGCCTCGCCGCCCACGCGCACGCTGGAATGGTCCTGCGCGCTGGCGCTCGACCACGAGGGCCTCGGCGCACTGAGCGAACGGCGCGAGGCGCTGCGCCGCTCGGTGCGCGAGGGCACGCCGCGCTGGAGCCTGGAACTGCTGATCGTGGGCCAGGGCAACCCGGTGGAGGTGCCCTGGGAGGCCGGCGACGATCTGGCCGCGCTGCGCGCGCGCTTCGCCGAGCGCTACGAGGCCCTGCGCGGACAGCTGCCCGCGCGCTTCGATGTGCAGGCCCTGCTGCTGCGCGGCGTGTTCGAACAGGCCCTGCCCCAGCCCGGCGTGGGCGCCCGGCACCTGCGCCCCGACCCCGCGCTGTGGGCCGGCTGTCCGGCCGAGGGCCTGGGCCCACGCGCGCTGTTCGCCGCCACCACCACGGTGTGGGTGCCCGCGGGCTGGCGCTGGGCGCTGGTGGCCGACGGCGCGCTGCTGCTGTCGCGCGACGGGGCCCGGGAGCCCAGTGCATGAACCACGAGCACCTGATCCTCATGGAGCCCGTGCGGCTGGCGCTGCAGGGCATCGCCGACCGCATGCAGAGCCGCATGATGCGCGCGGCCTATTCCTCCATCGCGCGCGAGGGCGGCGACTGCGCGGCCGCGGTCTTCCTGCCCGACGGCCGCCTGCTCGCGCAGGCGCGCTCGCTGCCGCTGCTGCTCGGCTCGCTCATTCCGGCGGTCGCGGGCCTGCTCCAGCGCTGCCCCGTCGAGGCCATGGCCGATGGCGATGCCTGGCTGATGAACGACCCCTGGTCGGGCGGCACGCACCTGCCCGACCTGATCGTGGTGCGGCCGGTGTTCGGCGGCGGCGCGGTGATCGCGCTGGCCGCAGCCATCCTGCACCACCAGGACGTGGGCGGCGTCGCGGCCGGCTCCATCCCGCCCGACGCGACCGAGATCTACCAGGAAGGCCTGCGCATACCGCCGGTGCGCTGGCGCGTGGCCGGCGCGCCCGATCCGCACATCGAGGCCCTGCTCACCGCCAACAGCCGCACGCCCGGCAACCTGCTGGGCGACCTGAACGCGCAATGGTCGGCCGTGAGCCTGGGCGCCGAGGAAACCGCCGCGCTGCGCGCGCGCACCGGCGCGGCTTTCGAGGCCGTGTGCGAGGCGCTGCTCGCGCAGTCCGAGCGCCTGACGCGCGAGGCCCTGCGCGCCGCGCCCGATGGCGAGTGGCACTGGCAGGACCAGCTCGATGGCGACGGCATCAGCGACACGCCGGTGCGCATCGCGGTGGCCCTGCGCAAGCGGGGCGACACGCTGCACATCGACTTCACCGGCTCCTCGCCGCAGACGCGCGGGCCGGTGAACGCCTCGCCCTCCAGCATGGTGTCGGCCATCCTGTTCTTCATGCGCTCGCTGGCGCCGCAGGCGCCCAACAACGCGGGTTGCCTGGCGCCGGCCAGCTGGGTGCTGCCCGAGGGCAGCGTGGTCAACCCGCGCCTGCCGGCCGCCGTGAATGCCCGCACCGCCACGCTCAAGCTGGCCTGCAACGCCTTGCTCGGCGCCTGGTCCTCGGGCGCGGCGCGCGAGCCCATGGCCGCCAACGCCGGCGTGGCCACGGTGCTCTCGCTCGGTGGCGCGCGCGCCGACGGTCAGCGCTGGCTGTTCACCGAGATCATCGCCAGCGGCGCCGGCGCCAGCGCGCGCGGCCACGGCACCAGCGGCGTGTCCACCGACGTGGGCAACGCGCGCAACACGCCGCTCGAGGTGATCGAGTCGGAGGCGCCGGTGCGCGTGCACTGCTACGCGATCCGCGAGGGATCGGGCGGCGCGGGCCGCTTCTGCGGCGGCCATGGCGTGCGCCGGGTGTATGAACTGCTGGAAGGCCATGGCAGCGTCTCCTACCGGGGCGAGCGCCATGTCAGCCGTGCGCGCGGCAGCGAAGGGGGCGGCGACGGCGCGCCCTCGGCCGCGCGCATCGAAAGAACCGATGGACGCGTCGACGTGCTGCCCGCGAGGGCGCGCGTCGACTGGTCCGCGGGAGACAGGCTCGTCATAGAAACGGCCGGAGGAGGCGCATGGGGCGAGGCCATGCCACGCCAATGAACCCACCCATTTGAAAGAGAGATCCCCGATGAAACGTTTCGCCCTCAACCGCAGAACCCTGGTCAGCGCGCTGGCCGCGGGCACCACCCTGGGCCTGGCCGCGCTCACCCCGCTGGCCGCGTCCGCGCAGGACGCCTACCCGAGCAAGATCGTTCGCATCGTCGTGCCCTTCCCGCCCGGCGGCAGCACCGACCTGCTGGCGCGCAAGCTCGGCGAGAAACTCGCCGCGCAATGGAAGCAGACCGTCATCGTGGACAACCGCCCCGGCGCGGGCGGCACGGTGGGCGCGGACCACGTGTCCAAGTCGGCCCCCGACGGCTACACGCTGCTGCTGGGCGTGACCGGCAGCAACGGCATCGCCGGCTCGCTGTACCCCAACCTGCCCTACGACCCGGTGAAGGGCTTCACGCCCGTGACGGCCGTGGTGACCGCACCGCTGCTGCTGGTGAAGGGCGAGCGCGTGGCCGCCAAGACGGTGGCCGAGCTGGTGGCCGCCGCCAAGGCCAAGCCAGGCTCCATCACCTACGGCTCGCCGGGCACGGGCACGTCCATGCACCTCACGGGCGAGATGTTCGAGCTGGCGACCAAGACCGCGCTGCTGCACATCCCCTACCGCGGCAGCGCCGGCGCGCTGAGCGACCTCATGGGCGGCCAGATCGACCTGATGTTCGGCGACATCCTGGTGGTGATGCCGCAGATCGAGGCCAAGAAGCTCACGCCGATCGCCGTCACCTCCAAGGAACGCCACCCCATGTTCCCCAACGTGCCCACCGTGGCCGAGAGCGGCTATCCGGGCTTCGAGGCGCTGTCGTGGCAGGGCCTGTTCGCGCCGCCCGGCACGCCCGCGGCCATCGTCGACAAGCTCAACAAGGACGTGAACGCCGCGCTGGCCAGCGCCGACATCCAGGAGTACTTCGTCTCGCGCGGCTTCAAGCTCGGCGGCAGCGGCGCGGCCGAGTACAAGGCCTTCATCGAGGCCGAGAACAAGAAGTGGGCCACCATCGTGAAGACCGCTGGCGTCAAGCCCGACTGAGTCCCGCCCAGCGATGCCGAGCAACCCCGACATCCGCCACATCGGCCCGCCCGTTCAGCGGGCCGGCGTGGTGCAACCGATCTCGCCCGCCGTGGTGGCCGATCAGCGCCTGGTCTTCGTCGCCGGCCAGGTGCCCATGCGCAACGGCCAGCCCGCGGGCGAGGACATCGTGAGCCAGACGCACTACACGATCGACCTGATCGAAGACATCCTGCGCCGCGCCGGCTGCACGCTGGCCGACGTGGTGAAGACCACCGTGTGGCTGGTCGACGGCCAGGACTACCCCGGCTTCAACGCGGCCTACGCCGAGCGCTTCCCGGCCGCCACGGCGCCGGCGCGCTCGACCGTGATCGCCGGCCTGATCGCGCCGGTGCGCGTGGAGATCGAGGCGGTGGCGCTCAAGCCGCGGGCCTGAGTCCGCGCCGGCGGTCCCCGGGGCGGGCGAGCTATCATGCCCGCCCGCCATGACCGCAGCAGCCCCACCCCCGGCGCGACGCCCCGCGCGCGAAAGCCGCCAGCGCATCCTCGCCGCCATCCGCGAAGCCGCCATCCAGGAGTTCAGCCTGCACGGCCTCAAGGGCACGTCCACGCAGGCCATCGCCGAACGCGCGGGCCTCACCAAGCCCCAGCTGCACTACTACATCGCCGGCAAGGAGGAGCTCTACGCCGAGCTGCTCGACTCCGTGATGATGGCCTGGAAGATCCAGTTCGCCCCGCCCGGCATGACCGAGCCGGCCGAGATCCTGGCCCACTACATCCGCCTGAAGCTGGACCACGCCTTCGACCAGCCCACCGTCTCGCGCATCTTCACGCGTGAAATCCTGGACGGCGGCCACAACCTTGACCGCTACTGGCCCAAGGCACGGATCTGGGTCGAGGAAGAGGTGGCCATCATCAACGGCTGGATGGCGCGCGGCCTGATGCGGCCCATGAACGCCCACCTGCTGCTCATGCACATCTGGGCCATGACGCAGCACCACGCCGACTTCGCGCTGCAGGTGCGCGAGATCTGCGGCCAGGGGCCCCATGCGCCGCTGGACCGCGAGGCCGTGGCCAGCGAGCTGATCCCCTTCGTGCTGCGCGGCTGCGGCCTGCTGCCCCCCTGAGCGCCGCCCCGCGGCCCCGGCGCCCTCCCTTCTTGCTTCGGGTATTCCCGCCTGTGCAGGCGCGGTTCCGTCTCTATACTGACCAATTGGTCAAAGTATTCGGTCAAAATTGAACGCCCCCGACACCACGGCCCTGCCGGCCGCCCTTTCCGCCGACCCCACCCGGGGAGAATTCACCGTCCGCGTGGCCCGCGTGCTGCGCCACACCGCCGAGGTGAGCGGCTATCGGCTGGAGCGCTGCGACGGCCAGGCGCTGCCCGCCGCCGAAGCCGGCGCCCACATCGATCTCTACCTGCCCGGCGGCCTGGCGCGCAGCTACTCGCTCTGCGGCGAGCCGGCGCTGAGCGCCGAAGGCTATGAGATCGCGGTCAAGCGCGAGGACGCCGGCCGCGGCGGCTCGCGCGCGGTGCACGAGCATCTGCGCGAAGGCCGGCTGCTGCGCATCGGCCGCCCGCGCTGCCTGTTCCCGCTGGCGCCCCAGGCGCCGCACCACCGGCTGCTGGGCGGCGGCATCGGCGTGACGCCGCTGGTGGCCATGGCCCACGCCCTGCATGCGCGCGGCGCGGCCTTCGACCTGCACGTGTTCGTGCGCAGCGCCGAGCACCTGCCGCTGCGCGCGGCGCTGGAGGCCGCGCCCTGGCGCGGGTGCGTGACGGTGCACCGCGACGACGCGCCCGCCACGCGCACCGACCCCGCCGCCCTGGTGGCCCAGGCGCCGGCCGGCGCGCACCTCTACTACTGCGGTCCCGAGGGCTTCATGGCCGCCCTGCGCGAAGCCAGCCGCGACTGGCCGGCCGAGCGCGTGCACTTCGAGCACTTCGGCGCGCCCCCGGCAGCGGCCACGCCCGGCACCGGCGCCGGCTTCGAGCTGATCCTGGCGCGGCGCCAGCAGCGCCTGCACGTGCCCGCGGGCAAGAGCATCGCGATGGTGTTGCACGGCGCGGGCATTCCGGTGGACACGGTCTGCGAGCAGGGCATCTGCGCGTCCTGCATCACGCCCTACCTCGATGGCACGCCCGACCACCAGGACAGCTGCCTCACCGACGAGGAGCGCGCCACGCACGTGGCGGTGTGCTGCGCGCGCGCGCTCACGCCCACCCTCACGCTGGACATCTGACACGGTGCACACGAGCCCCGCATGAACCCCCAGCCCCCCGCGCCCGACACCGACACGCCCGCCGCGCTGCATGGCGCGCGCCTGCCGCGCTGGTTGCTGCCCGCCGACTGGCCGACGCACGAAGGCCGACCCGCGCTCGCGCGCCTCGAACTGGCCGACGGCCGCATCGCCCGCGTGCGCCCGCTGCCCACCGCCGAGGGGCCCGCCGGCCAGGCGCGCTGGGACCTGCACGGCGCGCCGGTGCTGCCCGGCTTCGTGGAAGCCCACGCCCACCTCGACAAGGCCTTCATCGGCCCCCGCCTGGGCGCGGTGCGCCCGGGCCTGCTCGGCGCCATCGAGGCGGTGATCGCCGACCGCGAGCGCTGGACGCGCGAGGACCTGCGCGCGCGCATGCGGCGCGGCCTGCACTGGGCCTGGCAGGCCGGCACCACGCGGCTGCGCACGCACATCGACTGGTGGGACCCGCAGGCCACGCCACTGGCCTGGGAGGTGATGGGCGAGCTCGCGCACGAATGGCGCGATCGCCTGGCGATCGAGCGCGTCGCGCTGGTCAAGCTCGGCCCCTGCGAGGACCGCGCCGTGGCGCAGGCCCTGGCCAGGCGCATCGCCGCCGACGGACCGGGTGCCCTGCTGGGCGGCTTCGTGCACAGCAGCCAGTGGAACCCCGGCGCGCTGCGCGAACTGCTGCGCGCCGCGCAGGACGCGGGCCTGGACCTCGACCTGCACGTGGACGAAGAGCTCAACCCCGACGCCGAGGGCCTGGCCTGGCTCGCCCGCAACCTGCGCGCCACGCGCTTCGACGGCCGCGTGGTCTGCGGCCACACCTGCGCGCTGGCGGCCCAGCCGGAATCGCGCGCGCTGGCCACGCTGGACGCGGTGGCGCGCGCGCCCATCACCCTGGTGTCGCTGCCCATCACCAACCTGCTGCTGCAGGACGCCGCCACCGGCCGCACGCCGCGCCAGCGCGGCCTCACCCTCATCAAGGAAGCGCGCGCGCGCGGCATCCCGCTGCTGATCGGCAGCGACAACGTGCAGGACCCGTTCTGCCGCGTCGGCAGCCTCGACCCGGTCGAGGCCATGCAGGCCGCGGTGCTCGCTGGCCAGCTCGACGAGGCCTTCGACCACTGGTCGATGGCCGTGTGCCGCCCCGACTGGCTGGGCCGCGAGGCACCGGCCGCCGCGCCCGGCCTCGAAGGCCGGCCCGCCGACCTGGTGATCTTCGACCGCGCCGAAGCCACGGCCTGGCCCTCACGCGCCGCGCCGCGCCGCGTGCTGCGCGGCGGCCGCGCCATCGACACCGACACCGACACCAGCGACAGCGGCACCCCCGCGCGCTGAACCCGCCACCCCCCAGAGAACCCCACCCATGCTGCACGGCTACTTCCCCCCGCACCGCTTCCTGCCCTACCTGAGCTGGACCGAAATCACCGCCCTGCCCGAGCGCGAGAACACCGTCATCGTGCTGCCCGTGGGCGCCACCGAGCAGCACGGCCCGCACCTGCCCTGCTCGGTCGACACCGTGATCGCGGCCGGCGTGATCGGCAAGGCCTTCGAGCGCCTGCCCGCCGAGGTGCGCGCCTTCGGCCTGCCGCCCATCAGCTACGGCAAGTCCGAGGAGCACCTGCACTTCGCCGGCACCATGACGCTGAGCGGCACCACGCTGCTCTCCACCATGATCGAGCTCGGCGAATCGGTCTACCGCTCGGGCTTTCGCAAGCTGGTCTTCGCCAACGGCCACGGCGGCCAGCCCCAGGTGCTGGAGATGGCCGCGCGCGAGCTGCGCCTGCGCCACGGCGACTTCGTCATCGTGCCCTTCGGCGTTTCGCGCGTGCCCAACGTGTCCGGGCAGTTCATCAGCGACCAGGAACGCAAGCAGTCCATGCACGCGGGCCATTCCGAGACCGCGCTCATGCTCGCGCTGGCGCCCGACACCGTGCACATGGAGCGCGCCGAGGCCGCCTTCCCGCCGGTCTTCCCCTCCAAGATCCTCTCGCCCGACGGCCGCCCCGCCTGCGCCTGGGTGGCGCGCGATTTCGGCCCCAGCGGCGTGATCGGCGATCCCACCACGGCCACGCGCGAGCAGGGCGAGGCCATCCTCGACAGCCTGGCCAACAGCTGGGTCCAGGCCATCACCGAGCTGCACGCCATGCAATGGGTCGTGCGCGAACAAACCACCTGGGAGCGCGGCCACCACACGGGCCACATCCAGCAGACCCTGGCCGACTGAGGCCACCCACCGATCCCGTCCCCACCACCCCCAAGCCAGAAAGGCCCGCCATGACCTCTCGCCCCCTGTTCCGCCTGCGCCGCGCGCTCGGTGCCACCGCCCTCGGCCTGCTGGGCCTCGCCCCCAGCGCGCAGGCCCAGGAGAAGTTCACCTTCATGACCAACTGGTACGCGCAGGCCGAGCACGGCGGCTTCTATACCGCCCTGGCCACCGGGCTCTACAAGAAGCACGGCCTGGACGTGAGCCTGCGCATGGGCGGCCCACAGGTGAACATCCTGCAGATCATGGGCGCGGGCCAGACCGACTGCATCATGGGCGCCACCGACACGCAGATGATGGTCGCGCGCAACAACGGCCTGCCCATCGTCACCGTGGCCGCGGTCTTCCAGAAGGACCCGCAGGTGCTCATCGCGCACGAGCAGGTGAAGTCCTTCGAGGACATGAAGGACAAGACCATCCTGATCGCGCCCACCGCCATGCGCGGCTACTGGTCCTGGCTCAAGGGCAAGTACGGTTTCAAGGACTCGCAGGTGCGGCCCTACACCTACAACATCCAGCCCTTCGTGGCCGACAAGAACATCGTGCAGATGGGCTATCTCTCGTCCGAGCCCTTCGCCATCCAGAAGCAGGGCATCAAGGCCAACACCTTCCTGCTCGCCGACCACGGCTACCCCCCGTACGCCAACACCATCTCCTGCATGGACAAGACGGTGAAGGAGCGCCGCCAGGCCGTGGCTGCCTTCGTGCGCGCCAGCGCCGAGGGCTGGAAGGCCTACCTCGCCGACCCCAGCGCCGGCAACGCGCTCATCAAGAAGGACAACCCCAACATGACCGACGAGCAGCTCGCCTACGGCGTCGGCAAGCTCAAGGAGATGGGGATCATCACCAGCGGCGACGCGCAGAAGCTGGGCATCGGCGTCATCACGCGCGAACGCCTGCTCAAGACGCACGCCTTCCTGGTGGACAACCAGCTCATCGACCCGGCCAAGGTCAACCTCGACCAGGCCTACGACTTCGACCTGATCCGCGACATCAAGGTCCTGCCCTGAGCCTTTCCCCGGCCCGCGCCGCTTCGTGGCGCGGGCCCTTCTCTTTCCAAGAACCCGCACCCAACAATGACCAGCCCGCCCTCGCCTGCCGCTGCGCCCCCTGTGGCCATCGACATCCGACAAGTCCAGAAAACCTACCCCAACGGCACCGTGGCCCTGCAGCCGGTGGACCTGAGCGTTCGCGAGGGTGAGTTCGTCACCCTGCTCGGCCCCTCGGGCTGCGGCAAGAGCACGCTGCTCAAGATGATCGCGGGCCTGCTGGAGCCCAGCAGCGGCAGCCTCAAGCTCTGGGGCGAGGGCGTGAACCAGCTCGAACGCTCGGGCCACCGCCTGTCCTTCGTCTTCCAGGCGCCCACGCTCATGCCCTGGGCCAACGTGCAGACCAATGTGCGCCTGCCGCTGGACCTGGCCGGCGTGCCGCGCGCCGAGGCCGACGCCCGCGTGGCCGACGCGCTCGCGCTGGTGGGCCTGTCCAAGTTCGCCAAGGTGCTGCCGCGCTCGCTCTCGGGCGGCATGCAGATGCGCGTGTCCATCGCGCGCGGCCTGGTGGTGGAGCCCACGCTGCTGCTCATGGACGAGCCGTTCGGCGCGCTCGACGAGATCACGCGCCACAAGCTCGACGCCGACCTGCTGGAGCTCTGGCAGAAGAAGAACCTCACCGTCGTCTTCGTCACGCACTCCATCCACGAGTCGGTGTTCCTCTCCAGCCGCGTGGTGATGATGGCCGCGCGCCCGGGCCGCATCGTGGAGGAATTCCGCATCGACGAACCCTATCCCCGCCGCCCCGAGTTCATGGTCAGCACCGACTTCAGCCACCACGCGAAGAACCTGCAGGACAGCCTGCACCGCGCCAGCCGCGACACCCAGGAAACCAACGAGGAGGTGTCGCAATGAACACCGTGCCCCAACCCTCCCTGCTCGCCCAGCCGCGCGTGCAGCGCGTCCTCTACCCCTCGCTGGTCGCGGTGGTGCTGATCGCGCTGTGGCAGGCGCTGGTCGTCGGCCTGGCGCTGCCGCCCTACCTCATCCCCTCGCCGCTGCTGATGATGCAGACCCTGATCGGCGACTGGGGCACACTGTTCGACTCGCTGATGATCACCATGAAGATCACGGTGCTGTCCTTCATCGTCGCGGTGGTGGTCGGCGTGCTGATCTCCTTCCTGTTCGTGCAGAGCCGCCTGATCGAGACCGCGCTGTTCCCCTACGCGGTGCTGCTGCAGGTCACGCCCATCGTGGCCATCGCCCCGCTGATCATCATCTGGGTCAAGCAGCCCACGGCCTCGCTGGTGGTCTGTGCCACGCTGGTCGCGCTGTTCCCCATCATCTCGAACACCACCCTGGGCCTGCGCAGCGTCGACCCCGACCTGCAGGCCTACTTCAAGATGAACCGCGCCTCGCGCGCGCAGATGCTCTGGCGCCTGCGCATCCCCAGCGCCCTGCCCTACTTCTTCGGCGGCCTGCGCATCTCCTCGGGCCTGGCGTTGATCGGTGCCGTGGTGGCCGAGTTTGTCGCCGGCACCGGCGGCACCAACACCGGCCTGGCCTACCAGATCCTGATGGCCGGCTACCAGCTCGACATCCCACGCATGTTCGCCGCCCTGCTGCTCATCTCGCTGGCCGGCGTGTTCCTGTTCGTGCTCATGGCCTGGCTCACCAAGCTCGCGCTCGGCTCCTGGCACGCCAGCGAGATCGCGCAGGATTGAACACCCCCGCCGCGCTTCGCGCGTCCCCCTCAAGGGGGCGGCACCTGCGGCCCGGCAGAGCCGGTTCCGCGGTGCCCTCGACGAGGCACGGCTGACGCAAGGAATCTGAATGAACGCTTCCATCCAATCGCTCCAGCAGGAGCTGCCCGATCTTGACTGGGTCACCGACCCCATCAAGGTCGGCCGGCTGTCGCAGGACTTCTCCTGGTTCAGCCCCGTGCTCAAGCGCCAGCTGCTGGGCAAGCGCGGCGACATCGCCGCGCGCCCGCGCACCGAAGACGAGCTGCGCCGCCTGGCCTCGGCCTGCGCGCGCCTGGGCGTGCCGCTCACGCCGCGCGGCAGCGGCACCGGCAACTACGGCCAGTGCGTGCCGCTGCACGGCGGCGTGCTGCTCGACATGAGCGGCTACAACCAGTTTCTGTGGGCGCGTCCCGGCGTGGGCCGCGCGCAGGCCGGCATCCGCATCGGCGACTTCGATGCCGCCGCGCGCCCGAGCGGCTGGGAGCTGCGCTGCATCCCCTCCACCTTCCGCACGGCCTCGCTCGGCGGCCTGTTCAGCGGCGGCTTTGGCGGCGCGGGCTCCATCAACTACGGCCCCATCGGCGCGCCTGGCAACATCCTCGGCGTGCGCGCCATGAGCGTCGAGGCCGAGCCCCAGGTGGTGGAGCTGCGCGGCCCCGAAGCCCTGCTGCTGCACCACCTGTGGGGCACCAACGGCCTGGTGCTGGAAGTGGAAATGGCCCTGGCGCCGGCGCATCCCTGGCTGGAGATGATCGTCGCCTTCGACGACATGGACCGCGCGCTGACCTTCGGCAACGCGCTCGCGCACGCGCCGGGCATCGTCAAGAAGAACATCGCCCTGCTGGCCGACCCGATCCCGGGCTACATGGCGCCGCTGGCCGAGCACCTGCCGCAGGGCTGCCACGCCGCGCTGCTGCTGGTGGCCGAGTTCTCGGAAGCCGCCGCGCTGCAGCTGGTGGCCGCGCACGGCGGACGCATCACCTACCGCCGCACCGCCGACGAGGTGCAGGCCCAGCACCACACGCTGCTGGAGTACTGCTGGAACCACACCACGCTGAACGCGCTGAAGGCCGACAAGGGCCTGACCTACCTGCAGACCACCTTCACGCCCGGCAAGCACCTGGACCAGGTGCGCACCATCCAATCGCTGTTCGGCGACGAGGTGCTGATGCACGTGGAGTTCCTGCGCAGCATGGACGGCTTCACCACCTGCACCTCGCTGCCGCTGGTGCGCTTCAGCACCGAGGAGCGGCTGAACCAGATCATCCAGACCTTCCGCGACAACGGCATCCGCGTGAACAACCCGCACACCTACATCATTGAAGAAGGCAAGGTGGGCGGCGACCTGCCGCAAAGCGTGATCGACATGAAGCAGCGCTTCGACCCCGCGGGTCTGCTGAACCCGGGCAAGATGCGCGCCTGGAAGCTGCCCCACTGAGCGAGGAGGTTCTCCATGAGCACCGGCCAACCCATGGCCCGCTACGCCGCCGCGCGGCGCGTGGGCGACATCGTCTTCATGAGCGGCGTGGTCGCCGTCAACCCCGCGACGCGCGAGGCCGTGCGGCGCTACGAGGACCTGCCCGAGGCCGCCCGCACGGCGCTGCGCGCGCTGGGCTACGACACCGGGCAGATGTCGGTCGACATCTTCGAGGCGCCCATCGTGGCGCAGAGCTGGCTGGTGCTCGACCGCATCCGCCAGCTGGCCGAGGAACATGGCGGGCGCATGGCCGACGTGGTCAAGCTGGTGCAGTACTTCCGCGAACTGCGCGACTACGCGCCCTACAACCGCGTGCGCGGCCTGTTCTACCCGGACGAGCCGCCGGTGAGCACGGTGGTGGAGGTCTCGCGCTTCCTGCCGGGCGACGAGGTGCTGGTGGAGGTGGAGGCCACCATGGTCCTGCCGCGCTGAGCTCGGCGGGCGTTCACTGATCGAGCCGCTTCGCGCGCTCGGCCGGCATCTCGAGCGCCTTCTGCAGGTCCTGCTGCACCTGCTGCTGGGTGCGCTGGGCGTTCTCCAGCTCCTGCTGCTTCACGGCGGCGCCGGTGGCGGCCGAGCCCACCGCATCCGCGCCGCAGGCGGCGAGCAGCAGCGCAAGGCACAGGGCACCGGCGCGGGTGATCGAGCCGGTATTCATCGCGAACCACCGGCCAGGGACAGCGTTCGGGTGAACGCCGGCACCCAGCGGTCGCACAGCCGCTGCACGCCGGTGCCGAGCAGCAGCACCGCGGCCCAGGCCAGTGCCGTCCACAGCCAGGCCTGGCCCAGGCCGCCGCGGTCGAGCCGCTCCCACAGGCCGCTGACCACGATGATCACCGCGAAGTGGCAGACGAAGACGCTGTAGGACACGTCGCTGAGGTGCTCCACCGCGCGGCGCACCGGACCCAGGACGGCGCGCCAGGAAAGGTGCGAGCCCGCGTACAGGGCCAGCGCGGTCGCCAGGGCCAGGATGGGCCGGGCCCGCGGGTCCTGCAGCCAGTCCAGGGCCAGCAGCGCGGCCACCAGCCACCAGCACAGGGCCGCCCGCGCGCCGCCGCGCGCCCAGGCCGCCAACGCGCCCAGGCCGTAGGCCGAGAGAAAGTAGATGGCCCAGACGTCCAGCGTCGGCCGGCGGCTGAACACCTCGATGGACGCCACCGTGGCGACGGCCACCACCAGGGGCACGAAAGAATCGGCCAAGGGCGTGGACGAGCGCGCCGCGAAGCAGGCCAGCAGGGCGAACAGGCCGAACAGCTGCAGGTCGATGGCCACGTACCAGGCGCCGGCCGACAGCGAAGGCACGCCCAGCACGTCTTGCAGGAAGAACAGGTGCGCGAGGAACTGGCCCACCGAGGGCAGGGGCGAGACCCAGTCGTGCTGCGCCAGCTCCGGGCCCAGCCAGCCGGTGGCCAGCACCACCAGCGCCAGCGCGACCAGGAACTGGGGCACCAGGCGCAGGTAGCGTTGCCAGATCAGCGGCACCGGGGCGAGGTCGCGCCGCTTGCTGAGCGATTGCGCGGTGAGAAAGCCGCCGATGACCAGAAAGGGCTGCACCGCGTAACGGCCGTCCTCGTACAGAAACTGCACCAGCCGCGGCCAGGCGTCCGCGATCCAGTCGGTCATGGGCGCGTAGAGCGAGAGGTGGTGCAGCACGATGAGCTGCGAGGCCAGGGCCTTGAGGCTGTCGATCAACGCGGAGCGGTTCATCTGGCTGCGAGCTGCGGGAGAGACCTGGAAAGCAAAACGCCCAACCGGAAGGGTTGGGCGTTGAATCTTGGTGGCCTGGGGCGGAATCGAACCACCGACACGCGGATTTTCAATCCGCTGCTCTACCAACTGAGCTACCGGGCCTTGGGAAGCCCAGGAGTATAGCAGCTTGGCGGACCCCGCCTCAGCCCAGGCCGTTGCGCTTGGCGCGGGCCAGGTCCACGCCCAGCTGCTTGAGCTTGCGGTAGAGGTGGGTGCGCTCCAGACCGGTCTTCTCGGCCACGCGGGTCATGGAGCCGGACTCCTTGGCCAGGTGGTATTCGAAGTAGGCCTTCTCGAACTCGTCGCGCGCCTCGCGCAGGGGGCTGTCGAGGTTGAAGGTCTGCTGCGCCTGCGGGCCCATGGGCAGCGTGGGCATGAGGCCGTTGCCGTTCACCGGGGCCACCCCGTTGACGTGGTGGTGGGTCATGGCCTCTTCGACCGTGACCTCCATGCCCACCAGGCGCGGCGGCACCAGCGCGGCGCCGCCAGGCGCGGCCTTGGGCACCTTGTTCAGGCCCTGGTCCACGGCCTTGAGCAGCTTCTGCAGCGTGATCGGCTTTTCAAGGAAGGCCGAGGCGCCGATGCGCGTGGCCTCGACGGCGGTGTCGATGGTGGCGTGGCCGCTCATCATGATCACCGGCATGGTCAGCAGGCCGGTGCTGCTCCACTCCTTGAGCAGGGTCACGCCATCGGTGTCGGGCATCCAGATGTCGAGCAGCACCAGATCGGGCCGCATCTGCTGGCGCAGCGAACGCGCCTCGGCCGCATTGGCCGCCAGTTCGACGGCGTGGCCTTCGTCGTTGAGGATTTCGGACAGCAGGTCCCGTATGCCCAGTTCGTCGTCTACGACCAGAATCGTTGCCATTGCGTGCGGAGTCCCTCGGTACCTGTTGTCAATTTGCAACTGCGAATGATAACGACACTTGCGCGCCGATGACGCGCCCTTCCGTCACGCGGTTCGACAAGTCCACGCGGCCGCCGTGTTCGTCCATGATCTTCTTGACCACGGCCAGGCCCAGGCCGGTGCCCTTGGCCTTGGTGGTGACGTAGGGCTCGAAGGCCCGTTTGAGGATGTTCTCGCCAAAACCGGGCCCGCTGTCGGACACCACCAGGCGCACCCACTGGCCGCTGTCGGAGCGGCGGGTGCGCAGTACCACCTCGGCGCCGGCCATGCCGCCCATGGCGTCCTGGGCGTTCTGCACCAGGTTGTGGACGATCTGGCGCACCTGCTGGGCGTCGGCGCGCACCTTGGGCAGGTCTTCGGCGAGCTCGCAGCGCACGGGCACGGCGGCGTTGTCGTAGAGGCTGAGGATGTCGCGCACGGCGGCGTTGAGGTCCAGCGGCGCGAGCTGGGCCGCGGGCAGGCGCGCGTAGTCGCGGAATTCGTTGACCAGACGCTTCATGGCCTCGACCTGATCGCCAATAGTGCGCACCGACTTGTCGAGCAGGGCCTGTTCGGGTGGCTGCAGCTTGCCGTCCAGCTTCATGGCCAGGCGCTCGGCCGAGAGCTGGATGGGCGTGAGCGGGTTTTTGATCTCGTGCGCCAGGCGGCGCGCCACCTCGCCCCAGGCCTTGGCGCGCTGGGCCGAAACGACCTCGGACACGTCGTCGAACACCAGCAGGCGCTGGTTGTCGGGCAGCAGGGCACCGCGCGCGATGAGGGTGATGCCCTGCTCGAAGGGCGAGCCCTCGCCCGCGCTGAGTTCGAAGGATTCCTGCCAGTAGCCGCCCTCGTGCGGCGAGTCCTCGGCCAGGAAGCGCTCGAACTGCTGCAGCACGCCGCCAGCGATCTGCTCCAGGCCGGGCACCTGGTCCAGCGGCTGGCCGATGTGCGCGTTCAGCGCGGCGTGCAGGATGCGCGCCGCGCCGGGGTTGGCGCTGAGCAGGTGGCCCCGCTCGTCGAACACCAGCACGCCGGCG
Organism: Hydrogenophaga borbori; assembly: GCF_003417535.1. GTDB lineage: Bacteria > Pseudomonadota > Gammaproteobacteria > Burkholderiales > Burkholderiaceae_C > Hydrogenophaga > Hydrogenophaga borbori. Next base: position 17,520 of record NZ_QVLS01000004.1, on the reverse strand, counting down.
GTGAGGTTGTCCAGGATGGTCTGCAGGTTCTCGCGCGCGGCGTCCACCTGCTCCATGCTGTGCTGCACGGCCTCGCGCGCGTCGGACAGGTCCTGCGTCATGAGGGCGAAGGTGCGCGTGAGGCCCGCGAGTTCGTCGCGCGAGGGCAGCGCGGCCTTGGGCGCGAGGTTGCCGGCCGCCACCTCGCGCATGCCCTCGGCCAGCACGATGAGCGGGCGGATCAGCTGGTTGCCCAGCAGCACCGCCAGCAGCACCGCGCCGAACACGGCCAGGAACAGCGCCAGCGTGAGCGTACCGATGTACATGCGGCGCAGGCCGTCGCGCGCCAGCGCGCGCTCCTGGTACTCGCGGTTGGCCACCTGCACGGCCAGCGCGTCCACGATCAGCGCCGAGGGCAGGGCCGCCGAGACCTGCAGGTAGCGCGGCTCGGCGTTGACGGCGAAGCTGGGCGGGTTCACCAACGCCAGCACCTTGATGCGCGCCTGGCCCGCAGCCAGCGCGGCGTGCAGGTCGCCGCCCTCGCCCTCCTCCAGGCCCTCGATCTGCGCGAGCACGCGGTTGGCGCGCGCGTTGCGCAGGGTGGCGGGGCTGGGCCGCTCGGGCGCGAGATCGAAGCGCGAACTGCCCGAGCTGCCCAGGAGCTGGCCGGTGGCGCCGAACAGCACCACGTCGCTGGCGTCGAGCTGCTCGCGCACGCGGTCGAGCGCGAGCACGGCGCCACTGTTGCTCTGGCGAGCCAGGCCGTCGGCGGCCAGGCGGGTCTTGTTCGACAGGTCGGCCACCAGGGTGTCGAGCGTGGTGCGGCCCAGGTTCAGGCCCGCGCCCAGCGCGGACTCCACGCGCACGTCGAACCAGCTTTCGATGGAGCGCGAGACGAACTGGTAGGACACGGTGTAGATGAGCAGCCCGGGCAGGATGCCCACCAGGCCGATGATGGCGGCGAGCTTGACCAGCAGCTGGCTGCCGAACTTGCCGCGCTTGAGGCGCATGAACAGCCGCGCGCCCAGCCACAGGATGACCAGCCCCAGGCCCACGGCGGCGGCCACGTTGATGCCGACCAGCAGCTCGAAGTTGCGCTCGTAGAAGACGCTGTTGCGCGTGCCCAGAGTGAGCAGGAACAGCAACACCATGCCCAGGCCGGTCATGAAGATCAGGCCGGCGACCACCGCCCAGCGGGTGGCGGCGGGCTTGCGCGAGTGGGGCGGGGTGAGGGTGTTCACGGCACGGAGGGCGTGCGGGGTGGCGGCGCGGGGCTCAGCGGGACGGGGATTCGGCGGCGGGCGCCTCACCGCCGGCCTTGGCCTCGGCAGCGGGGGACGTGGCGCGCGGCTCGGCCGGCGCGGGCAGCTCGGGCGTGGCGGCCTCGGGCACGCCCAGCTCGCGCTCCAGCGCCATGGACCATTCTTCCTGGTTGCCCAGGCCAATCTGGAAGGGGCGCGGCAGCAGGCTGAGGTCGAGGCGGAAGCCGAACTCCACCAGGTGGGAGGCGCCCGGCTCCAGCTGCCCCGCGTCGGCGAGCCGCCAGCGCGAGACGCGGCCCACCGCCGCCAGGGCCTCCTCCAGGGTGTCGTGGTTCTGGTGCAAGGCGTAGGGCAGGCCGGCGCCGCCGCCGGTGCCGCCGCCGGCCTCGGTGGAGATGCTGACGCGCCAGCGGCGGGTCAGCGGCTGGTAGGCCAGGCGCAGGGTGCGGGTGGCACCGGCCACGCGCTTGTTCGTCCAGTACCAGCGCTCGCGCAGCACGTCGGCCTGCCAGACAAAGTACAGCGGCACGCCCTTGATCAGGGCGTCCTGCACGGCGCCATGCGGGCTGAGCTCGAAGCGAGCGCTCAGGAACAAGCCGTCGGAGGTGCGCTGCAGGGCGAGCTGCTGCACCTGGGGCGGCTGGGCGCGGGCCAGCGCGAGGGCCAGGCCGACCAGCACCAGCAGCAGCCAATGCCGGGGGCGAAGAAGGCTTCGGACCCGATCAGCCGCCGCGGGCCTTGTCAAAACGTGCGTAGAAAAAGCCGTCCGGTCCACCCGAGGCATTGTCGTTGAACTGTCCGGCACCCCCGGGTGTACCGGGGAACAGATGGCCGGGAGCGGCGCCTGCCCGGGCGTCGGTGTGGCGCTGAAGAAACGCCTCGGCCTGCTCGCTGCCCTCGGCGCGGAACACCGAGCAGGTGGCGTAGAGCAGGCGCCCGCCGGGCCGCAGCAGCGGCCACAGGGCGTCGAGCAGGGCCCGCTGGGTGCCCGCCAGGGCCGCCACGTCGCTGTCGCGGCGCAGCCAGCGCACGTCCGGGTGGCGGCGCACGATGCCCGAGGCCGTGCAGGGGGCGTCGAGCAGGATGGCGTCGAAGGGCCGGCCGTCCCACCAGTCGGCGGGGCGGGCGGCGTCGGCGTGGCGCACCTCGGCCACCAGACCCAGGCGGCGCAGGTTGTCGCTGATGCGGGTGCAGCGCGCGGCGTCGACGTCCAGCGCCAGCAGCTCGGCATCGGCGCGCTCCAGCAGGTGGGCGGTCTTGCCGCCGGGCGCGGCGCAGGCGTCCAGCACGCGCGGGCGCGCGGCGAGCCCGTCAAGCAGCAGCGGCGCGGCCAGCTGGGCGGCCTCGTCCTGCACCGAACAGTGGCCCTCGGCGAAACCGGGGATCTGGTCGACCGGCAGCGGGCGCGCCAGCTCCAGCCCGTCCTCGCCCACGGGCCGGCTGGCCACGCCCTGGTCGGCCAGCGCGCGGGCCAGGGCCTCGCGATCGGTGCGGCGGCGGTTGACCCGCAAGGTCATGGGCCCGGGCCGGTTGTTGGCCAGCAGCAGGCGCTCCCAGTCCGCCGGGTGGTCGCGCCGCAGGCGTTCGATCCACCAGCTCGGGTGGTTCCAGCGCGCCACCGGGTCCTGGGCCAGCGGGGCCTGCAGCGAAGCGGCCTCGCGCAGGTAGCGGCGCAGGCAGGCGTTGAGGAAACCGGCCTGGCGCTGCCAGCGTTTGTCCTTCCGGGCCGCGCGCACGGCCTGGTCGACCACGGTGTGCGCGGCGTAGCTGGCGCCGGGGGCGTCGGGCGCCAGCAGCAGCGCCAGCGCCACGCACATGAGCGAGCGCAGGGGCGGCGGCGGCGCGCGGTCGGCCAGGCGGGCCACCAGCGCCTCGCAGTGGCCCAGCAGGCGCAGGCTGTGAAAGACCAGCGCCTGCACGCCCGGGCGCAGCGGCGCGGGCACGGCCGCGAGTGCGTCGCCCAGGGAGCGGCCCTGGCGCACCGCGAGCACCGCCTGGGCCGCCAGCGCGAGCTGCTCGCTGAGCGCGGGCGCCTGCAGCGACCCGTGCGGTGGCCGCGCGTGGGCACCCGTGTTCATGCGTGCACCACGGTGGGGTCGCCCACCGTGCGCTGCGCCGGCAGTGGCAAGGGGCCCATGTGCCGGCCGTAGATGCGGCGCACCCGCTCGGCCAGCGGCGGGTGCGAGTCGAAGCGGCGCGCGAGCGCGCCATGCCCGTTGCCCACCAGCAGCAGGTGCTGCAGCGAGGGGCCCACCGCGCGCGATGGCAGGCCCTCGCGCTGCTGCGTCATGACCTTGCGCAGCACGCCGCCCAGACCGTCGCGGCTGCGCGTCCACTGCACGGCGCGCGCGTCGGCCAGGTACTCGCGCTGGCGCGACACCGCGGCCTGCAGCGCATGGCCCGCAACCCAGCCGAGCCAGCCCACGCCCATGAGGCACAGGCCCATCAGCGCGCCCATGAAGCGGCGGCCGTCCTCGCCCGGCTCGGCCAGGCGCTGGCCGAGGCGATGGACCATCTCCAGCCCAAACACCATGCCCGCCAGGCGCAGGTTCAGGCGCGTGTCGCCTTCGCCGATGTGACCCAGTTCATGCGCGACCAGGCCCTGCAGCTCCTCGCGCGTGAGGTGGTCGAGCGCGCCCTGGGTGACGGCCACCACCGCGTCCTGCGGCGTCCAGCCGGTGGCGAAGGCGTTGATGGCCTGGTCGCGCGCCACCACCATGGCGGTGGGGCGCGGCAGGCCCGAGGCGATGGACAGCTCGTCGACGATGTTGACGAAGCGCTGCTCGTCGAGCCGGCCCGAGGGCCGGGCCGCGCGCGCGCCCATGCGCTCGGCCAGCCGCACGCCGCCCTGGTGTTCCAGCTGCGAGGTTTCGAGCCACCAGCCGCCCAGCACGAAGAGCAGGGTCACGCCGGTGTTCACGGCCCAGAAGTGCCGCGGGAAGTACCACCCGCCCGCCAGCCAGAGTGGCCCCGACAGCAGCCAGCCCACGGCGAGGGCCGCGTTGACGGCCAGCACCAGCAGCAGCACGGTGAGGCCGAAGGCCGCCACCAGCCGGCGACTGCGCGCGCGCGCTTCGCGCTGAGAGTCGATGAACCGCATGCGCCGCCCGCGTCAGTGTCGGTGGCTCAGAACCGCACCTTGACCGGCTCGCGCTCGGCCTCGCTGGTGGTCGCTTCCAGCATGGCCTGGGGCAGGAAATTGAACAGGCGCGCGACGAGGAGCGTGGGGAACTGCTGCGCGGCGTCGTTGAAGTCGTTGGCCTGGTCGTTGTAGGCCTGGCGCGCGAAGCCGATGCGGTTCTCGGTGCTGGCCAGCTCTTCGCTGAGCTCGCGCATGCTCTGGTCGGCCTTGAGCTCGGGGTAGTTCTCCACCACCGCCATGAGGCGACCGAGCGCGCCACCCAGCAGCTGCTCCGCGCCCGACAGGGTACCCATGACGCCGGGCGCCAGCGGCGCGCTGGCGGCGGCCTGCTCGGCGCTGCGCGCCTGGTTGCGCGCGGCGATCACGGCCTCGAGCGTCTGCGCCTCGTGCTCGAGGTACTTGCGGGCCACTTCGACCAGGTTGGGGATCAGGTCGTGCCGGCGCTTGAGCTGCACGTCGATCTGCGCGAACGCATTGGCGATGCCGTTGCGCAGGCGCACGAGCCGGTTGTAGGCCCCGACCGCCCAGAAGAAGACCAGCAGCGCCGCCAGCAGCAGCACCCATTGCAGAACACCCATCGTGTGTTTCCTCCTCGCTCGCCCGCGATTGGCGGGCGGGGGACTATAGCGCGCGGGGTATGCGCGCCCAAAGAAAAAGCCCCCGGCCTGTCGACCGGGGGCTTGTCGGCGGTGACCGGCGTCGGGCCGCTTACTCGGCGGACTCGCCAGCCGCCGCGTCGGCCTGGTCGGCCGCCAGCGACAGGGCATCGGCCTCGGCGATGGCGCGGCGCTCTTCGTCGTCCATCTTCTCCTTGACCTTGCGCGCCTCGTGGTAGGCCATGCCGGTGCCCGCGGGGATCAGGCGGCCGACGATGACGTTCTCCTTCAGGCCACGCAGCTCATCGCGCTTGCCCATGATGGCCGCTTCGGTCAGCACGCGCGTGGTCTCCTGGAAGGAGGCCGCGGAGATGAACGAGTCGGTCGACAGCGAGGCCTTGGTGATACCGAGCAGCACGTTGCTGTAGGTCGCGGGGATCTTGCCGTCGGCGCGCAGGGCGTCGTTGGTGTTGAGGATCTCCGAGCGCTCCACCTGCTCGCCGCCGATGTAGGACGAATCGCCGGGGTTCTCGACCACGACGCGGCGCAGCATCTGGCGAACGATCACCTCGATGTGCTTGTCGTTGATCTTCACGCCCTGCAGTCGGTAGACGTCCTGCACCTCATCGACGATGTAGCGCGCGAGCTCTTCCATGCCCAGCAGGCGCAGGATGTCCTGCGGATCGGCCGGACCGTCGACGATGCTCTCGCCCTTGTTGACCACCTGGCCTTCGTGCACCAGGATGTTCTTCTCTTTCGGGATGAGCTCTTCCCAGACCTTGCCCTCGGGGTCGGTGATCTGCAGGCGGATCTTGCCCTTGGTCTCCTTGCCGAAGGACACGGTACCGGTCATCTCGGCCAGGATGCCAGCGTCCTTGGGCGAACGCGCCTCGAACAGCTCGGCCACGCGCGGCAGACCACCCGTGATGTCGCGGGTCTTCTGGCCTTCGACCGGGATGCGGGCCAGCACCTCGCCGGGGCCCACGTCCTGGCCGTCGCGCACCTGGATCAGGGCGCCGACCTGGAAGCCGATGGTCACGGCGTGGTCGGTGCCGGGGATCTTCACCTCGCTGCCGGACGCGTCGATCAGCTTGACCTGCGGGCGCACCACCTTCGTGGCGCCGCGGCGCTTGGGATCGATCACCACCAGCGTGGACAGACCGGTCACATCATCGACCTGCTTGGCGACCGTGAGGCCCTCTTCCACGTTCTCGAACTTCACCGTGCCGGCGAATTCCGTGATGATGGGTCGGGTCAGCGGGTCCCAGTTGGCCAGGATGGTGCCGGCCTTGATCTGCTGGTCGGGCTTGATCGCCAGGATGGCGCCGTAGGGCACCTTGTGGCGCTCGCGCTCGCGGCCGTGTTCGTCCTGGATGATGATCTCGCCCGAACGCGCGATCACCACCAGCTCGCCCTTGGAGTTGGTCACGTAGCGCATGGTGGCGTTGAAGCCGATCACGCCGCTGGACTTGGCTTCCACGCTGGAGGCCACCGCCGCGCGCGAGGCCGCGCCGCCGATGTGGAAGGTGCGCATGGTCAGCTGCGTGCCGGGCTCGCCGATCGACTGCGCGGCGATCACGCCCACCGCCTCGCCGATGTTGGCCAGGCCACCGCGGCCGAGGTCGCGGCCGTAGCACTTGGCGCACAGGCCGTAGCGGGTCTCGCAGGTGAGCGCGGTGCGCACCTTGACCTCGTCGACGCCGGCGGCCTCGAGCAGGTCGAGGGTGTCCTCGTCGAGCATTTCGCCCGCGGGCACGAGCTGCTGGCGCGTCTCGGGGTGGATCACTTCCTCGGCCGTGGTGCGGCCCAGGATACGGTCGCGCAGCGACTCGATGACCTCACCGCCCTCGACGATGGCGCGCATCAGCGTGCCGTTGGAGGTGCCGCAGTCCTGGTGGGTGACCACCAGGTCTTGCGTCACGTCCACCAGGCGGCGCGTCAGGTAGCCCGAGTTCGCGGTCTTCAGCGCCGTGTCGGCCAGGCCCTTGCGGGCGCCGTGCGTGGAGATGAAGTACTGCAGCACGTTGAGGCCTTCACGGAAGTTCGCCGTGATGGGGGTCTCGATGATGGAGCCGTCGGGCTTGGCCATCAGGCCGCGCATGCCGGCCAGCTGGCGGATCTGCGCCGCGGAACCGCGGGCGCCCGAGTCGGCCATCATGTAGATGGAGTTGAACGACTCCTGGTCCACTTCCTTGCCGCTGCGGTCCGTGGTCTTCTGCTTGGCCAGCTGGGCCATCATGACCTTGGAGATCTCGTCACCGGCCTTGCCCCAGATGTCGACCACCTTGTTGTAGCGCTCGCCGGCGGTCACCAGACCGGAGGCGTACTGCTGGGCGATTTCCTTCACCTCGGACTCGGCGCGCTCGATGATGCCGCTCTTCTCCTTGGGCACCAGCATGTCGTCGACGGCGATCGAGATGCCCGCGCGCGTGGCCAGGCGGAAGCCGTTCTGCAGCAGCTTGTCGGCGAAGACCACGGTCTCCTTCAGGCCGCATTTGCGGAAGCTCGCGTTGATGAGGCGCGAGATTTCCTTCTTCTTGAGCGGCTTGTCCAGCACCGAGAAGGGCAGGCCCTTCGGCAGGATCTCGGACAGCAGCGCGCGGCCCACGGTGGTGTCGACCAGCTTGAGGCCCGCGACGAATTCGCCGCTGGTCTTGTCCTTGGTCCACTCGACCAGGCGCACGCTCACGCGCGCGGTGAGTTCCACCACGCCGTTGTCCAGCGCGCGCTGCAGCTCGGGCAGGTCCGCGAAGATCATGCCTTCGCCCTTGCCGTTGATCTTCTCGCGCGTGGCGTAGTACAGGCCCAGCACCACGTCCTGCGAGGGCACGATGGAGGGCTCGCCGTTGGCCGGGAACAGCACGTTGTTGGAGGCCAGCATCAGGGTGCGGGCTTCGAGCTGCGCTTCCACGGACAGCGGCACGTGAACGGCCATCTGGTCACCGTCGAAGTCGGCGTTGAAGGCGGCGCAGACCAGCGGGTGCAGCTGGATCGCCTTGCCCTCGATCAGGATGGGCTCGAAGGCCTGGATGCCCAGGCGGTGCAGCGTGGGCGCGCGGTTCAGCAGAACCGGGTGCTCCTTGATGACCTCTTCGAGGATGTCCCACACCACGGGGGTGCCGGCTTCCACTTCCTTCTTCGCGGCCTTGATGGTGGTCGCGATGCCCATGGCTTCCAGGCGCGAGAAGATGAAGGGCTTGAACAGCTCCAGCGCCATCAGCTTGGGCAGGCCGCACTGGTGCAGCTTGAGCGTCGGGCCCACCACGATGACCGAACGGCCCGAGTAGTCGACGCGCTTGCCCAGCAGGTTCTGGCGGAAGCGGCCGCTCTTGCCCTTGATCATGTCGGCCAGGGACTTGAGCGCGCGCTTGTTGGCGCCCGTCATGGCCTTGCCGCGGCGGCCGTTGTCCAGCAGGCTGTCCACGGCTTCCTGCAGCATGCGCTTCTCGTTGCGCGCGATGATCTCGGGCGCCTTGAGTTCGAGCAGGCGCTTCAAGCGGCTGTTGCGGTTGATGACGCGGCGGTACAGGTCGTTGAGGTCGGAGGTCGCGAAGCGGCCGCCGTCCAGCGGCACCAGCGGACGCAGGTCCGGCGGCAGCACGGGCAGCACGTCGAGCACCATCCACTCGGGTTTGATGCCCGAGCGCTTGAAGGCCTCGAGCACCTTCAGGCGCTTGGCGTTCTTCTTGATCTTCAGTTCCGAGCCGGTCAGGTCGTTGCGCAGCTTCTCGATCTCGATGTCGAGGTCGATGTTCTCCAGCAGCTCCTTGATGCCCTCGGCGCCCATCTTGGCGACGAACTCGTCACCGTACTCCTTGCGCTTGGCGTCGAAATCGTCCTCGGACATGATGCCGAACTTCTTCAGCGGGGTCATGCCGGGGTCGGTCACCACGTAGGCCTCGAAGTACAGCACGCGCTCGATGTCGCGCAGCGTCATGTCGAGCACCAGGCCCAGGCGCGACGGCAGCGACTTCAGGAACCAGATGTGCGCGCAGGGCGCGGCCAGGTCGATGTGGCCCATGCGCTCGCGGCGCACCTTGGTCTGGGTCACTTCGACGCCGCACTTCTCGCAGATCACGCCACGGTGCTTCAGGCGCTTGTACTTGCCGCACAGGCACTCGTAGTCCTTGATGGGACCGAAGATCTTGGCGCAGAACAGGCCGTCGCGTTCGGGCTTGAAGGTGCGGTAGTTGATGGTCTCGGGCTTCTTGACTTCACCGAAGGACCAGGAGCGGATTTTTTCCGGCGAGGCCAGGCCGATGCGGATGGCATCGAAATGCTCGTCGGGCGTGAACTGCTTGAACAGGTCGAGCAAGGATTTCATGTGAGCTTTCCTTTACTTCAGTGGATCACGAACGCTCGAGTTCGATGTCGATGCCGAGCGAGCGGATCTCTTTGACCAGCACGTTGAACGACTCGGGCATGCCCGCGTCGATGGTGTGCTCGCCCTTGACGATGGACTCGTACACCTTGGTGCGGCCCTGCACGTCGTCGGACTTGACGGTGAGCATCTCCTGCAGGATGTAGGACGCGCCGTAGGCTTCCAGCGCCCAGACCTCCATCTCGCCGAAACGCTGGCCACCGAACTGCGCCTTGCCGCCCAGCGGCTGCTGGGTGACGAGCGAGTACGGGCCGGTGGAGCGGGCATGCATCTTGTCGTCGACCAGGTGGTGCAGCTTGAGGAAGTGCATGTAGCCCACGGTGGTCTTGCGCTCGAAGGCGTCGCCGGTGCGGCCGTCGTAGAGCTGCGCCTGGGTGCGCGTCTCGGTCAGGCCCTTGATCGCGGCGATGTCGTCCGGGTAGGCCAGCTTGAGCATGGCGCGGATCTCGTCTTCCGAGGCACCGTCGAACACGGGCGACGCGAAGGGCACGCCGTGCTGCAGGTTCTGCGCCATCTCGATGACCTCGGCGTCGGACAGGCCGGCGAAGTCTTCCTTCTTGCCCATGGTGTTGAAGATGGACTCGAGGGTCTGGCGCACCTCCGCCACCTTGGCTTCGCGCTGCAGCATGTCGCCGATGCGCTGGCCCAGGCCCTTGGCGGCCCAGCCCAGGTGCACTTCCAGCACCTGGCCCACGTTCATGCGCGAAGGCACGCCCAGCGGGTTGAGCACCACGTCGGCGGGGGTGCCGTCGGCCATGTGCGGCATGTCCTCCACCGGCACGATCTTGGAGACCACGCCCTTGTTGCCGTGGCGGCCGGCCATCTTGTCGCCGGGCTGCAGGCGGCGCTTGACGGCCAGGTAGACCTTGACCATCTTGAGCACGCCAGCGGGCAGCTCGTCGCCCTGCGTGAGCTTCTTGCGCTTCTCTTCGAACGCGAGGTCGAAGCTGTGGCGCGTCTGCTCCATCGAGTTCTTGATCGACTCGAGCTGCGCGGCCACGTTGTCGTCCGCCGGGCGGATGTCGAACCAGTGGTACTTCTCGACATCGGCCAGGTAGGCCTTGTCGATGGTGGTGCCTTTGGCCAGCTTCTTCGGACCGCCGTTGGCGACCTTGCCCACCAGCAGCTTCTCGATGCGGTCGAAGGCGTCGGCCTCGACGATGCGCAGCTGGTCGTTGAGGTCGAGGCGGAAGCGCTTGAGCTCGTCGTCGATGATCTGCTGGGCGCGCTTGTCGCGCTGGATGCCTTCACGGGTGAAGACCTGCACGTCGATCACCGTGCCCTGCGAGCCCTGTTCGACGCGCAGCGAGGTGTCCTTCACGTCGGAGGCCTTCTCGCCGAAGATCGCGCGCAGCAGTTTCTCTTCGGGCGTGAGCGTGGTCTCGCCCTTGGGCGTGACCTTGCCGACCAGCACGTCGCCGGGCAGCACCTCGGCGCCCACGTAGATGATGCCGGACTCGTCCAGGCGGTTGAGCTGCTGCTCGGCCAGGTTCGGGATGTCGCGGGTGATTTCCTCGGCGCCCAGCTTGGTGTCGCGCGCCATCACCACCAGCTCCTCGATGTGGATGCTGGTGTAGCGGTCGTCGGCCACCACGCGTTCGCTGATGAGGATCGAGTCCTCGAAGTTGTACCCGTTCCAGGGCATGAAGGCGATCAGCATGTTCTGGCCGATCGAGATCTCGCCGAGGTCGGTGGACGCGCCGTCCGCGATCACGTCACCCTTGGCCAGCTTGTCGCCCTTCTTGACGATGGGGCGCTGGTGGATGTTGGTGTTCTGGTTGGAGCGCTGGTACTTGATGAGGTTGTAGATGTCCACGCCCACTTCGCCGGCCACCGCTTCCTCGTCGTTGACGCGGATCACGATGCGGGTGGCGTCGACGTAGTCGACCACGCCACCGCGGGTGGCCGTCACCACCGTGCCGGAGTCGACCGCGGCCACGCGCTCGATGCCGGTGCCCACAAAGGGCTTCTCGGGGCGCAGCACGGGCACGGCCTGGCGCGACATGTTGGCGCCCATCAGCGCGCGGTTGGCGTCGTCGTGCTCCAGGAAGGGCACCAGCGAGGCGGCCACCGACACGATCTGCGCCGGCGACACGTCCATGTACTGGATGGTGTCGGGGCCGGTCAGGATGGATTCGCCCTTCTCGCGCGCGGAGACCAGCTCGCCCACCAGGCGGCCGTCCTTGTCGAGCGCCGCGTTGGCCTGCGCGATGACGTACTTGCCTTCCTCGATGGCCGACAGGTAGTCGATCTGGTTCGTGACCTGGCCATCCACCACGCGGCGGTACGGCGTCTCGATGAAACCGTACTCGTTGAGGCGGGCGTACAGGGCCAGCGAGTTGATCAGGCCGATGTTCGGACCTTCAGGCGTTTCGATCGGGCAGACGCGGCCGTAGTGCGTGACGTGCACGTCGCGCACCTCGAAGCCGGCGCGCTCGCGCGTCAGACCGCCCGGGCCCAGGGCCGAAACGCGGCGCTTGTGCGTGATCTCGGCCAGCGGGTTGGTCTGGTCCATGAACTGCGACAGCTGCGAGGCACCGAAGAACTCCTTGAGCGCCGCGGAGATCGGCTTGGAGTTGATCAGGTCGTGCGGCATCAGCGGCTCTTGCTCGGCCTGACCCAGACGCTCTTTCACGGCCTTCTCGATGCGGGCGAGGCCGGTGCGGTACTGGTTCTCAGCCAGTTCGCCGACGCAGCGCACGCGGCGGTTGCCCAGGTGGTCGATGTCGTCGACTTCGCCACGGCCGTTGCGCAGGTCCACGAGGATCTTGACCACGGCCAGGATGTCGTCGTTGGACAGCACCATGGGGCCGGTGGCCTCGTCGCGGCCCACGCGGGCGTTGAACTTCATGCGGCCCACGCGCGAGAGGTCGTAGGTGTCCGGGTTGTAGAACAGGCGGTGGAACAGGGCCTGCACCGCGTCCTCGGTCGGCGGCTCGCCGGGGCGCATCATGCGGTAGATGGCCACGCGCGCGGCGAATTCGTCGGCGGTCTCGTCGATGCGCAGGGTCTGGCTGATGTAGGCGCCCTGGTCCAGCTCGTTGGTGTAGATGCAGGCCAGTTCCTGGATGGCGGCGGCGCGCAGCTTCTTGAGCAGGGCTTCGGTGATTTCCTCGTTGGCCTTGGCGATGATCTCGCCGCTGTCCGGGTCAACGATGTTCTTGGCCACCACGCGGCCGATGAGGAAGTCCTCGGGCACGCTCACGTGCGTGGTGCCCGACTGCTCCAGCTCGCGCGTGTGGCGCGCGGTGATGCGCTTGTCCTTGGCCACCACCACCTTGCCCGACTTGTCGGTGATGTCGAAGCGCGCCACTTCGCCGCGCAGGCGCTCGGGCACGAAGGCCATCTGCGCGCCGCTGTCCATGATGCGGAAGTGGTCGTTGACGAAGAAGTTCGCCAGGATGGTTTCCGGCGTCAGGCCGATGGCCTTGAGCAGGATCGTGACCGGCATCTTGCGGCGACGGTCGACGCGGAAGAACAGCACGTCCTTCGGATCGAATTCGAAGTCCAGCCAGGAGCCGCGGTAGGGAATGATGCGGGCCGAGAACAGCAGCTTGCCCGAGCTGTGCGTCTTGCCCTTGTCGTGTTCGAAGAAGACACCCGGCGAGCGGTGCAGCTGCGAGACGATCACGCGCTCCGTGCCGTTGATGATGAAGGAGCCCTTGTCGGTCATGAGCGGCACTTCGCCCATGTAGACCTCTTGCTCCTTCACTTCCTTGACCACCTTGGACTGCGGCGTGGAGGACTCGCGGTCGTAGATGATGAGCTGCACGCGGGCGCGCACGGCGGACGCGAAGGTCAGGCCGCGCGTCTGGCACTCACGCACGTCGAACGCGGGCTTGGCCAGGTTGTATTCCACGAACTTCATCTCGACAAAACCGTTGTGCGAGACGATCGGGAAGGCGGCGGTGAATGCGGCCTGAAGGCCTTCGGTGGTGCGCTGCTTGGGGATCACGTCCGCCTGCAGGAAGGCGGTGTAGGCATCCTTCTGCATCTGCAGCAGATAAGGGATGGCGAGCACGTTCTCGCGCGTGCCGAAACTCTTTCGGATGCGCTTGCGTTCGGTGTATGAGTACTTCGATGCCATGAGATCTCCGGGCTTGAGGTCTTGGCGACTGTCGGTCAGCGGCGCGCTGCGCTGACGAGCTTGGTGGCTGGCCTCTACCAACCGATGGCGGACGGCCCGCGCGTTGCACGCGGGCCCGAACCAAGTGGTCTTCTGCAGTCGGGTTCAGAAGACACTTGGAAGCGCTGCGCGGCAGCGATTCCAGGTGCGCTCTGAAAGCGCAAAGGGCAGGTCACGCAACCTGCCCGGTGTAAATCGGATGCGGGCCGTCGCGAGCGGCCCGAGGTCGGTGCGAGGAGCGCAACCGTACTGATGTACGGTGAGCACCGCCGCGCCGAGATCGGGTCGCGCAGTAGGCCCGGGCCGATTTACTTCAGCTCGGCCTTGGCGCCGGCTTCCACCAGCTTCTTCACGGCGGCTTCGGCGTCGGCCTTGGCGATGCCTTCCTTCACGTTCTTCGGCGCGCCGTCGACCAGGTCCTTGGCTTCCTTCAGACCCAGGCCGGTGATTTCGCGCACGGCCTTGATCACGGCGACCTTGTTGGCACCGGCTTCGGCCAGCACCACGTTGAATTCGGTCTTCTCTTCCGCGGCGGCGGCGGCGCCACCACCCGCGCCACCGGCGGCCGGGGCGGCCATGGCGGCGGCGCTCACGCCGAACTTCTCTTCGATGGCTTTCACCAGGTCGTTGAGTTCCATGACGGACATGCTGTCCAGGGCCGTCAGAAATGCGTCTTTATCGAATGCCATTTGAATTTCCAATCAATCGGTTGATGTTTGCGGGAAGCTGCGACCGTCAGGCGGCAGCCGTTTCGCCTTCGCCTTTTTTCTTGGCCAGCGCGCCGAGCACCACCGCGGTGCGCGAGATCGGCGACTTGAGCAGGCCACAAAGCTGCGCGAGCAGAACCTCTTTCGAGGGGATGCTGGCGAGCTGCTTCACACCGTCGACGTCCAGGGCCTTGCCCGCGTAGACACCGCCGCGGATGACCAGCTTGTCGTTGGTCTTCGCGAACTCGGCCACCACTTTCGCGGCGGCCACGGCGTCTTCGGAGAAGCCGTAGACGAGCGGACCGGTCATCTTGTCGGCCACCACCTCGAACGGGCTGCCGGCGACCGCACGGCGGGCCAGGGTGTTTTTCAACACACTCAGGCTCACGCCGCTGTTGCGGGCGCTCACGCGCAGCTTGTCCATGGAGGCAACCGTGATGCCGCGGTACTCCGCCATCACGAGGGTTTGAGCTTTGGCGGCGAGGCCGGTCACTTCGGTGATGACCGCTTCTTTCTCACTGCGATTCAGACTCAAGGTTCACTCCTTCAATGTGCGGGGGTGTCACCACCCGCCACACGCCTCATTGCAGCGATCAACCGTTGCAGGACACTCTCGAATCCTTCAGCGGCGGGATCGCCATCTGCGTTGGCCTTGACGATTAAGCCGACCCGCGAGGGCCGGCGCCAACGGTCTTGGATGGCTTCACGGTGCACCCGAAGGCGCGCCGCGAACCCACCACACCCGGGCGCCCCAGGGCGCCCGAATTCATCACGCCGAGATGGTCTGGGTGTCCACGCGGACACCGACACCCATCGTCGACGACACGGCCACCTTGCGCAGGTAGATGCCCTTGCTGGTGGCCGGCTTGGCCTTGTTCAGCGCGTCGAGCAGCGCCACCAGGTTGCCCTGGAGTTGCGCGGCGTCGAACGAGCGGCGGCCGATCGTGCCGTGCACGATGCCGGCCTTGTCGACGCGGAACTGCACTTGGCCGGCCTTGGCGTTCTTCACCGCGGTGGCCACGTCGGGCGTCACGGTGCCGACCTTGGGGTTGGGCATCAGGCCGCGCGGGCCGAGCACCTGGCCCAAGGTACCCACGATGCGCATGGCATCGGGGGAGGCGATCACGACGTCGAAGTTCATGTTGCCGGCCTTGATGTCGGCCGCCAGGTCGTCCATGCCGACGATGTCGGCACCGGCGGCCTTGGCCTCTTCGGCCTTGGCGCCCTGGGCGAACACCGCCACGCGCTTGGTCTTGCCGGTGCCGTTGGGCATCACGACGGCGCCACGCACCACCTGGTCGGACTTCTTCGCGTCCACGCCGAGCTGGATCGCCACGTCGATGGACTCATCGAACTTGGCGGTGGCGGCTTCCTTGACGATCTTCAGCGCGTCGGCCAGCGGGTACAGCTTGGTGCTGTCGACCTTGCCTTCGAGCGCTTTCTGTTTTTTGGTGAGCTTGGCCATTTACACGCCCTCCACGATCACGCCCATCGAACGGGCAGAACCGGCGATGGTCTTGACGGCCGCGTCCAGATCGGCGGCGGTCATGTCTTTCATCTTGGTCTTGGCGATTTCCTCGAGCTGGGCCCGGGTGATCTTGCCGACCTTGTTCTTGTTGGGCACCGACGAGCCCTTGTCGAGCTTGATGGCCTTCTTGATCAAGGTGGTCGCCGGCGGCGTCTTGATGATGAAGGTGAAGCTCTTGTCCGCGAACGCGGTGATCACCACCGGCAGCGGCAGGCCCGGCTCCACACCCTGGGTCTGCGCGTTGAACGCCTTGCAGAACTCCATGATGTTGAGGCCGCGCTGACCCAGCGCCGGACCGATCGGGGGGGAGGGGTTGGCCTTACCAGCTGGCACCTGCAGCTTGATGAAGCCGACGATTTTCTTCGCCATTTTTCAGCTCCTGCGAGTGCAAACGGTGGGCTTGACACCACCTCCTCGCGGTTGGGACCCGGTAAGGACAACAGCGCAGGTGTCGGGCCGGCCCACCTGCGCCTGAAAGGGCATCAGGTCTTCTCGACCTGGCTGAATTCGAGCTCGACGGGCGTGGCGCGACCGAAGATGGTCACCGACACGCGCATCTTGTTCTTCTCGTAGTTGACTTCCTCGACCGTGCCGTTGAAGTCGGTGAACGGGCCTTCCTTGACGCGCACGTACTCGCCGACGACGAACTCCACCTTGTGGCGGGGCTTGTCGGTGCCTTCCTGCATCTGGCTGACGATCTTCTGCACGTCCTCTTCGGAGATGGCCACCGGGCGGTTCTTGGCACCGCCCACGAAGCCCGTCACCTTGTTGGTGTGCTTGATCAGGTGCCAGGTGTCGTCGTCCATCACCATTTCCACCAGCACGTAGCCGGGGAAGAACTTGCGCTCGGTGGTGCGCTTCTGGCCGTTCTTGACCTCGACCACCTCTTCAGTCGGCACCAGGATGCGGCCGAACTTGCTTTGCATGCCGGCGCGCGTGATGCGCTCGATGATGTTGCGCTCGGCCGCCTTTTCCATGCCCGAGTAGGCGTGCACGACGTACCAGCGCATGCCTTCGGCGGGCGCCAGCGTGGCCAGGGGGCTGTGTTCTTCGGTCATCGCTTATTTCCTCCAGCCCAGGATCAGGTCGTAGAAGACCCACTCCAGGGTCTTGTCCGTCAGCCACAGGAACAAGGCCATCACCACCACGAAGGCGAAGACATAGGCCGTCATCTGCATGGCCTCCTTGCGGGCGGGCCAGACGACCTTCTTGACTTCCTTCCACGAATCGCGGCCAAAGGCGATGAGCTGGCGGCCCGACTCGGACGCCACGAACACCCCGACGGCCGCCGCGAGCGCCACCAGCAGGGCGCCCCACTGCGCCAACGCGCCACGGCCCGTGAGCAGGTAGAAGGCCACGAAACCGACGACCACGAGCGCGACGGCCAAGGCAAGCTTGGCCTTGTCGGCACCGGAGTGAACGGTTTGAACGTCGGAGGAAGCCATGTGGACTAAGACTAAGGTTTTCGAACAGCGCGCCTCAAGCCACCGAGGCATGAGACACGCAAGCCCACCAGAGGTCTTGACGACTTCGGTGGGCTTGTGGCGCACGAGACAGAGAGCGTTGTTGGGCTCTTTCGGTTCCTGTCAGGTGGCAGGGGCAGAGGGAATCGAACCCCCAACCTTCGGTTTTGGAGACCGACGCTCTGCCAATTGAGCTATACCCCTACGTTGCTTTCTCTGCCCGGGCGGACCCGAACCGATTACTCGATGATCTTGGCCACGACGCCGGCGCCGACGGTGCGGCCGCCTTCGCGGATGGCAAAGCGCAGGCCTTCTTCCATGGCGATGGGCGCGATC
>NZ_QVLS01000037.1 GCF_003417535.1 Hydrogenophaga borbori | reverse complement strand
ACCATGAAAGTTTTCTACGACAAGGACTGCGATCTGTCCCTCATCAAGGGCAAGACGGTCGCGATCATCGGCTACGGCAGCCAGGGCCACGCGCACGCGCAGAACCTCAACGACAGCGGGGTGAAGGTGGTGGTGGGCCTGCGCAAGGGAGGCGCGAGCTGGGACAAGGTGGGCAAGGCGGGGCTGAAGGTGCTGGAGGTCAACGAGGCGGTGAAGTCCGCCGACGTGGTGATGATCCTGCTGCCCGACGAGCAGATCGCCGAGGTCTACCGCAACAACGTGGAGCCGAACATCAAGCAGGGCGGCTCGCTGGCCTTCGCGCACGGCTTCAACGTGCACTACAACCAGGTGGTGCCGCGCGCCGACCTGGACGTGTGGATGGTGGCGCCCAAGGCGCCGGGCCACACGGTGCGCAGCACCTACGCGCAGGGCGGCGGCGTGCCGCACCTGGTGGCGGTGCACCAGGACAAGAGCGGCAAGGCGCGCGACCTGGCGCTGAGCTACGCCATGGCCAACGGTGGCGGCAAGGCCGGCATCATCGAGACCAACTTCAAGGAAGAGACCGAGACGGACCTGTTCGGCGAGCAGGCGGTGCTGTGCGGCGGCGCGGTCGAGCTGATCAAGATGGGCTACGAGACGCTGGTGGAAGCCGGCTACGCGCCCGAGATGGCCTACTTCGAGTGCCTGCACGAGCTGAAGCTGATCGTGGACCTGATCTATGAGGGCGGCATCGCCAACATGAACTACTCGATCTCCAACAACGCGGAGTACGGTGAGTACGTGACGGGCCCGGAGGTGATCAACGAGCAGTCGCGCGCGGCCATGCGCAACGCGCTCAAGCGCATCCAGAACGGCGACTACGCCAAGATGTTCATCCTGGAAGGGCGCACGGGCTACCCCAGCATGACGGCGCGCCGGCGCAACACGGCCGAGCACAGCATCGAGGTGGTGGGTGCCCAGCTGCGCGCCATGATGCCCTGGATCGCCAAGAACAAGCTGGTCGACCAGAGCCGCAACTGATC
>NZ_QVLS01000036.1 GCF_003417535.1 Hydrogenophaga borbori | reverse complement strand
GGGTCCTTGTTGATGGCCACGATCACCTTGGAGTCCTTCATGCCCGCCAGGTGCTGGATGGCGCCCGAGATGCCGGCGGCGATGTAGAGCTGCGGCGCCACGATCTTGCCCGTCTGGCCCACCTGCAGGTCGTTGGGCGCGTAGCCCGCGTCCACCGCCGCGCGGCTGGCCCCGATGGCCGCGCCCAGCTTGTCGGCCAGCGGCGTGATCACCTCGTTGAACTTCTCGCTGCTGCCCAGCGCGCGACCGCCCGAGACGATGATCTTGGCCGCCGTCAGCTCGGGCCGGTCGCTCTTGGCGATCTCGGCGCCCAGGAACTGGCTCTTGCCCGAATCGGCCACCGCGTTGGCGGTCTCCACCGCCGCGCTGCCACCCGTGGCCGCTGCGGCATCGAAGCCGGTCGTGCGCACCGTGATCACCTTCTTCTCGTCCGTGGCCTGCACGGTGGCGATCGCGTTGCCCGCGTAGATCGGGCGCTCGAAGGTGTCGGGGCTCACCACCTTGGTGATGTCGGAGAGTTGCGCCGCGTCCAGCAGCGCGGCCACGCGCGGGGCCACATTCTTGCCCGCAGCGGTGGCCGGGAACAGGATGTGGCTGTAGCTGCCTGCCAGCGCCACCACCTGCGCGGCCACGTTCTCGGCCAGCCCGTGTTCGAAGCCGGCGGCGTCGGCGTGGATGACCTTGGCCACGCCCGCGATCTGGGCCGCGGCCTTGGCGGCCTCGCCCGCGTTGTGCCCGGCCACGAGCACGTGCACGTCGCCGCCGCATTGGGCCGCGGCGGTCACGGTGTTGAGGGTGGCGCCCTTGATGGACGCGTTGTCGTGTTCGGCAATAACCAGTGCAGTCATGTCAGTTCTTCCTCAGATCACCTTGGCTTCGGTCTTGAGCTTGCTCACCAGCGTGGCCACGTCGGGCACCTTCACGCCCGCGCCGCGCTTGGGCGGCTCGCTGACCTTCAGCGTCTTGATGCGCGGCTTCACGTCCACGCCCAGGTCCTCGGGCTTCACCGTCTCCAGCGGCTTCTTCTTGGCCTTCATGATGTTGGGCAGCGTCACGTAGCGCGGCTCGTTCAGCCGCAGGTCCGTGGTGATGAC
>NZ_QVLS01000035.1 GCF_003417535.1 Hydrogenophaga borbori | reverse complement strand
GCCGGCGTGGTCACAGATCGTGGCCGACCCGAACGCGCCGGGCCGCCAGCGGCCCACGGTGCTGTCGGCGGGCAACGGCGTGGCGCTGGTCAACATCCAGACGCCCAGTGCGGCCGGCGTGAGCCGCAACAGCTACCGCCAGTTCGACGTGGGCGCGCCGGGCGCCATCCTCAACAACAGCCGCGGCGAGGCGCAGACCCAGCTCGGTGGCTGGGTGGGTGGCAACCCCTGGCTGGCCACGGGTGGCGCGCGCATCATCCTCAACGAAGTCAACTCCAGCGACCCCAGCAGGCTCAAGGGCCCGATAGAAGTGGCCGGCCAGCGCGCCGAGGTGGTCATCGCCAACCCCTCGGGCATCCAGGTCGACGGCGCGGCCTTCCTCAACGCCAGCGGCGTCACGCTCACCACCGGCACGCCCGTCTTCAACGGCGGCGCGCTCGATGCCTACCTCGTGCAGCGCGGGCAGGTCAGCGTCGAGGGCGCGGGCCTGGACACACGCGACGCCGACGCCACTGCCATCCTCGCGCGCGCCACGCAACTCAACGCCGCGCTCTGGGCGCAGCGCCTGAAGCTCGTCAGCGGCGCCAACACCGTCGACGCGGCCAGCCAGCTGCCCACGGGCGCGGCCCCGCCCACGGGCGACGCCCCCGCGTTCGCGCTGGACGTGGCCGCCGTCGGCGGCATGTACGCCGGCCAGATCCAGCTCATCGGCACCGAGGCCGGGCTGGGCGTGAACAACCAGGGGGTCATCTCCGCCGAGGGCGGCCCGCTGCAGCTGCGCGCCGACGGCTGGCTCGTCAACGCAGGCCGCCTGCAAAGCGAGGGCGAGCTGCAGGTCCAGGCCAAGGGCGTGGACAACGCCGCGGGCGCCGTCATCGTGGGCGAGCGCGTGGGCCTGAGCGCCGAGGCCGTCACCAACGGCGAGGGGGCGGTCATCGCCGCGCGAGGCGATCTGTCCATCCAGGCCCGTGAATCCATCAGCAACCGGCGCGGCGGGCTCATCCTCAGCGGCGCGGACATGGCCCTCGCGGCCGATCGCATCGAGAACCGCAGCGCGCGCATCGAAGCCCTGGGGGAGCTGGACGTCAAGGCCCGCGTGCTCATCAACGCCAACGAGCA
>NZ_QVLS01000034.1 GCF_003417535.1 Hydrogenophaga borbori | reverse complement strand
GTCCCCTCGAAAACCTGAACCAGCCGGAGGTAGAGAATTCCCTCAGACGGAGTCTCTACATGAAGAAATCCAGATTCAGTGAAGCGCAGATAGTCGGCATCCTCAAGGAAGTCGAGATGGGCGCGAAGGTCGGCGAGACGTGCAGGAAGCACGGCATCAGCGAGCCGACGTACTACAAGTGGAAGAGCCAGTTCTCGGGCATGACGGTCTCACACCTGTCGCAGCTTCGCCAGCTGCAGGACGAGAACGCCAAGCTCAAACGCATGTACGCCGACCTGGCGCTGATGCACCACGCTCTGAAGGACGTCGTTGACCGAAAGCTCTGACCCCGGAGCGTCGCGAGGCGGTTGTTCAAAGTCTCATGGCCGAGCACGGTATGAGCCAGCGCAGGGCCTGCATTGCCAGCGGGATTGCTCGCTCCACGCTGCGCTACCAGCCTGTCGCACGCGACGATTCCGGGGTTATTGCCTTCGTTCAAGCCCACATGGCGCTCAACCCACGCCACGGCTTTGGCCTGCTGTACGACAGCGCCCGTCACCAAGACAAGCCCTGGGGCAAGACGGTGCTCTGGCGCGTCTACTGCGAGCTGCGGCTGAACCTGCCACGGCGGGGCAAGAAACGGCTGCCTGCGCGCATCAAGCAACCACTACACGCAGCAGGCCAGCCCAACCAGGGCTGGAGCTGTGACTTCATGTCTGATGCGTTGTGGTCCGGCAGGCGCTTCAGAACCTTCAACGTCATCGACGAGTTCAATCGCGAGGGCCTGCACATCGAGGTTGACACCAGCCTGCCGGCTGCGCGCGTCATACGGGCGCTCAACGAACTGGTGGAGGTGCGCGGTGCGCCGCTGTCAATTCGCCTGGACAATGGCCCTGAGTTCATCGCTCACGCCATGGCCCAGTGGGCTCAGAGCAAAGGCATCGCCCTGCAGCACATCCAGCCCGGCAAGCCCACGCAGAACGCCTATGTAGAACGATTCAACAAGACCTACCGCACCGAGGTGCTCGATTGCTACGTCTTCGAGTCACTGCAGGAAGTACGTGACATGACGGTCGATTGGCTGCATCGCTACAACCACCAGCGCCCCCATGAGTCCCTCGGCCGAATCCCACCGGTCGAGTACCGTGTCAAACTGTTCCCCAACCTCTACTTCTGACTGGCTCAGGAATTCGAG
>NZ_QVLS01000033.1 GCF_003417535.1 Hydrogenophaga borbori | reverse complement strand
ATGGCTAAGGAAAAATTCGAGCGGACCAAGCCGCACGTGAACGTTGGCACGATCGGGCACGTGGACCACGGCAAGACGACGCTGACGGCGGCGATCACGACGGTGCTGGCGAGCAAGTTCGGCGGCGCGGCGAAGGCCTACGACCAGATCGACGCGGCTCCGGAAGAAAAGGCGCGTGGCATCACGATCAACACCGCGCACGTCGAGTACGAGACGGCCAACCGGCACTACGCGCACGTTGACTGCCCGGGCCACGCCGACTACGTCAAGAACATGATCACGGGTGCCGCCCAGATGGACGGCGCCATTCTGGTGTGCTCGGCCGCGGACGGCCCGATGCCCCAGACGCGCGAGCACATCCTGCTGGCGCGCCAGGTGGGCGTGCCCTACATCATCGTCTTCCTGAACAAGTGCGACATGGTCGACGACGCCGAGCTGCTCGAGCTGGTGGAGATGGAAGTGCGCGAGCTGCTGAGCAAGTACGACTTCCCTGGCGACGACACGCCCATCATCAAGGGCTCGGCCAAGCTGGCGCTCGAAGGCGACAAGGGTGACCTGGGCGAGCAGGCCATCATGCGCCTGGCCGAGGCGCTGGACAGCTACATCCCCACGCCCGAGCGCGCGGTGGACGGCGCCTTCCTGATGCCGGTCGAAGACGTGTTCTCCATCTCGGGTCGCGGCACGGTGGTGACCGGCCGTATCGAGCGCGGTGTGGTCAAGGTTGGCGAGGAAATCGAGATCGTGGGCATCTCGGCCACGCAAAAGACCACCTGCACGGGCGTGGAGATGTTCCGCAAGCTGCTGGACCAGGGCCAGGCGGGCGACAACGTGGGTATCCTGCTGCGCGGCACCAAGCGCGAGGAAGTGCAGCGCGGCCAGGTGCTGTGCAAGCCCGGCTCGATCAAGCCGCACACGCACTTCACCGGTGAGGTCTACGTGCTGAGCAAGGACGAGGGCGGCCGTCACACGCCGTTCTTCAACAACTACCGTCCGCAGTTCTACTTCCGCACGACCGACGTCACGGGCTCCATCGAGCTGCCCAAGGACAAGGAAATGGTCATGCCCGGCGACAACGTGTCGATCACCGTCAAGCTGATCGCGCCCATCGCCATGGAAGAAGGCCTGCGCTTTGCCATCCGCGAAGGCGGCCGCACCGTCGGCGCCGGCGTCGTGGCCAAGATCATCGA
>NZ_QVLS01000032.1 GCF_003417535.1 Hydrogenophaga borbori | reverse complement strand
AAGGTACTCGATGGCAGGATGCTCGCCGGTGGCCTGCCAGGGCAGCTTTGCAATGGCGACGAGCAACGACCGCACGGGGCGAATTCCATCAATCAATCCCTCGCGGACCAGGGAGGCCCTGCTCGGTGGTTTGCGTTTCTGGGTTTCGGTGATCAAGGCTTCAAGACGGGCACGCAACTCAGCATCTGGCACCGCACCTTGCGCGCTCAAGGCAACAAGTTCGCCGAGCAGCGTTTTGTACATTGCGGCCCAATTGACGGTAGCGGGGACATCGGCGGCAGCCTGACGCCACAGATCGGCGATCCGGCGCTGCACCATAAGGATCAACTGGTCTGTGGTGGTGAACAGGCAATACCGAAGAAAGCATGCGACCTCCACGGTGCGCGCTGGCTCTTTGATCTTGGCTCCGGCTGAGGGCGGCCTGGAGACAAGTCGGCGCGCGTAGCGGCGCAAGATGAGATCGGGGATGTCTGCCAGGTGCTTATGAACGTCCAGCGTGTAAAGCAGGTCGATGCGCTCCAGTACCTCGCTGATTTGGCGGGTTGAGTGTTTCGCCGGTGCAGCCCATAGCCAACTCTGCTGGGTTTGTCCATCTGGGCGCAGCTCTGAAACTGAGGCTCGCCAGCGATCAAGTGTTGCTGGATCAACGCTGGCGGCGATGGCGGTGCCTGTTTCAACTTCAAGCTGGGCAAGTGCCGCCGCAATCAGTGTCCGAATTGCCCGCTCGTGCACGATCACCAGCTTGTTCTTGTACAGCCATTGACGCGCCCGCACGAGTAGCTGATCGCGGTCGGCGCAGCGCGCCACTTCGTCGCGCAGTTCACGTACCAGTGAGCGGCGCTGGTGCTCGCTCATCCACTGGAATCCAAGGACCGTGCAGGCTACTTGTTGGTGATCGAATAGCGTGCGCCCGCGTTCATACATGGCTCTCAGCGAGGCGACTTCTGGTGCTGCAATGCCAAGCTCGTTGCCAAGGTGGCGCCACAAGGCTACTGGAATTACCCGAAAGGCACCGAGCAAACGCCCACTCATGCGCAGGAAACCAATATGGAGCGCCAGACCAAGCTTGTGGGAATCACCTCGGCGTGCATTGATTGCGTCGCGCTCGGCACCATCGAAGGTGAAAAATGCCTTCATCTCGAAGTCGCTGATATCGCGGGGGAGCCCACGCATCCCCAAAAACGTTGTGTGCCAACCCTGCATCGTGAACCTCAAAAGTGGGAGGCCACCATACCCGTTTACAAAGCGAACAGGAAAGTCAATGAAATCAACGGTCTACCCAGACCACCCCCGCGCCAGTGCTAGCTTTGCGTACCGTCACTTATTGCACTGAAAACGAGGAGACCCC
>NZ_QVLS01000031.1 GCF_003417535.1 Hydrogenophaga borbori | reverse complement strand
GGGCAGGTGAACGTGGCGGTGAACCAGCTGGACCAGATGACGCAGCAGAACGCGGCGCTGGTGGAGCAGAGCGCGGCCGCCGCCCAGAGCCTGAAGGAGCAGGCCGACCGCCTGGCCCAGGTGGTGCAGGTGTTCCGCATCGGGCACGACGCCGCGCCCCCGCCCACGCCGGCCCCCGCGCCGAGTGCGCCGCTGGTGGCCCGAGCGCCGGCAGTGGCCAAGCCCACCGCCCCCGTGCCCACGCGCGCCGCGGCCGAGAGCAAACCCGCGGCCGACAGCAAACCCGTGGCTGAGAGCAAACCCGTGGTCGGCAGCAAACCGGCCGCCGAACCCCGTCCCGCGCCGCGCGTGGTGGCGCCCGCGGCCGCATCGGCCGAGGGCGAGTGGGAGAGCTTCTGACGGTGCCCGCGCGGCCCCCCGGGCCGTGCGACCCCTTATTTCCGTGCCCAGAGAGTGAGTGAAAGATGGACGTCGTGAACCGTTTCCGGATCGGCCCCCGCCTGTACCTGGGTTTTGCCCTGGTGCTGATGCTGTTGGCGGGCCTGACCGCCGTGGCCTGGTACGGCCTGAAGACCTCGCACGCCGCCACCGCGCGCGTGATCGAGATGGACAGGCGGGCCGCCCTCACGCAGGAATGGCTCATGAGCACGCAGATCAACATCAACCGCGTGATGGCCGTGGCCACGTCGCGCAACGACCCGGCGGTGGACGGCTACTTCAAGCCGCTGATGTCCCAGGTCAGCGAGCGCATCAGCGTGGTGCAGAAGACGCTGGAGGCCGAGATCCAGAGCGAGCAGGGCAAGGCCCTGCTCAAGGACATCGCCGAGCGCCGCGCGGCCTACATGGCGGTGCGCAAGACCTACTTCGACACGCTCAAGAACGGCGATGCCGCCGGCGCGCAGCAGTTGCTGACCGGTGGCCTCATGCCCGCGGCCGACGCCTATGGCGCCAAGCAGCGCGAGCTGCTCGAGCTGCAGCACCGCGCCGTGGCCGAGGCCGTGGCGGCGTCCGAGGCCACGGTCAATCGCCAGATCGGCCTGTTGATGCTGCTGGCCCTGAGCGCGAGCGGGCTGGCCATGGTGCTGGCCTGGCGCATCACGCGCTCGGTGACGCAGCCCCTGGCCCAGGCCGTGGACGTGACGCGCGAGGTGGCCGCGGGCGACCTGCGGCGCGACGTGCGCACCGAGCGCACCGACGAATTGGGTGACCTGCTGCGCGCGCTCGGCGACATGAAGACCTCGCTCACGCGCACCGTGAGCCTGGTGCGCAGCGCCACCGACAGCATCGACACCGCGTCGCAGGAAATCGCCACGGGCAACCAGGACCTGAGCTCGCGCACGGAGCAGACGGCGAGCAACCTGCAGGAGACGGCGGCGAGCATGGAGCAGCTGACGGGCACGGTGCGCCAGAGCGCGGACTCGGCGC
>NZ_QVLS01000030.1 GCF_003417535.1 Hydrogenophaga borbori | reverse complement strand
ACCTTGCCAAGCTGCAAGCTTTATATCTCAAAGGATCCAGAAAGCTGCCAGTTGAAGTGGTGGCACCAAGTCTGGGAATGATCTGGCAGGTTTCGATCTCCAGCCCAGACCGGGAACGGGCGTTTCAGGCGTTGGAGGTGGCCACCCTGTTTGCCCTGCGCCGCGCGGTGCGCAATGGCTCGGTCTGGATTGAGCACAGCCTGAGCTTTCGGGGTCGTGCGCGCTTGTTCTTCACGGACGAGCGTTGGCAGGCAGAGTCCAAGAAACACTATGCCCGTCTATCGTTACCCAGCAAGGCTGCCACTTTCTTGAAGCCTTTGCTGGCCAGAGTAACTGCCGGTGTCGATGCGGTGGCCGCTGCAGCCCGCAGTGGCGTACTGCGCGTGGATGATGAACTCCATTTGTCGCCATTGCCCGCAGAGGACGAAGACCCAGAAGTGACCAAGCTGCGCGCGGCTTTGGATCACCGCATCGGTGAGGTTCAATTGCCGGAA
Source organism: Hydrogenophaga borbori (assembly GCF_003417535.1). Lineage (GTDB taxonomy): Bacteria > Pseudomonadota > Gammaproteobacteria > Burkholderiales > Burkholderiaceae_C > Hydrogenophaga > Hydrogenophaga borbori. The sequence continues at coordinate 1,367 of NZ_QVLS01000030.1, read as the reverse complement.
GTGATTCTGGCCGTTGACGCCCAGGTGCGCTTTAGCTGGATCATGCTCGGACGTGAGCCGCGCTCTACCGACGAGCTGCTGATGGTCTATGCCGGCATCATGGCCCACGGCACCAGTCTGACTGCGGTCGAATGCGCGCGCATGATTCCGCAATTGTCTGCCACCAGCATTCGCCAGGCCATGCGCTGGGCGCGGGACGAACGGCGTCTGAGCCAGGCCTGCCAGGCTGTGCTGGAATTCATGCAGCGACACCCGATTGCCGCCACCTGGGGGCGGTCCGATTTGGCATCTTCTGACATGATGAGCATGGAGACCACCAAACGGGTGTGGCAAGCCCGGCTTGATCCTCGGCGCAACACACCTTCCATTGGAATCTACTCCCATGTAAAAGACCGGTGGGGCATCTTCCATGCGCAGCCCTTTGTGCTCAATGAGCGCCAGGCGGGCGTGGCCATTGAAGGTGTCATCCGCCAAGAAAAGCTGGAGACCAGCCAGCTTGCTGTGGATACCCATGGCTACACCGACTTTGCCATGTCACATGCCCGTTTGCTTGGTTTTGATCTTTGCCCGCGGTTGAAGGAACTCAAACAGCGCCACCTCTTTGTGCCACGCGGCACCAAAGTGCCCGCAGAAATCGCTGCGGTGTGCGAAGCCAATGTCGACGTCGCTTTGATCGAAAAGCATTGGGATAGTCTGGTGCACCTGGCAGCCTCGGTCATGAGCGGACATGCCAGTGCGGTGGCAGCTCTTGCGCGGTTCGGTTCTGCCGCCCAGGGCGATCCAATCTATGAGGCTGGCGTGCAATTGGGGCGGTTGCTGCGTACGGCGTTTTTGGCTGACTACTTTGTCAAGGACGCTTTCAGGAACGAGTTGCGCCGGGTGCTCAATCGGGGCGAGGCTGTTAACGCCCTCAAGCGCGCCATTTATACCGGCCGGATCAGCCCGGCGCAGGCCAAACGTGTCGATGAAATGCAGGCTGTGGCCGATGCGTTGAGCCTGATGGCCAACATCGTGATGGCGTGGAATACCTCACAGATGCAGGCGGTCCTGGATCGCTGGTCGAACCGCCGCCAGGTCATTCCACCGGAACTGATCGGGAAGATTGCGCCCACCAGGCTGGAGAGCATCAACTTGCGGGGTGTGTTTCGCTTCCCGGTTGACCGCTATGCTGACCAAATCCTGCCTTCGCGGCCAAATGCATCGATAACTGGCACCAATGGATGAAACCGACCACGGTTTGACGCCACGAATCGCAGATTTGAAAGTGAACAGGAAAGTCAATGAAATCAACGATCTACCAACACCACCTCCGCGCCAGTGCTAGCTTTTCGTACCGTCACTTATTGCACTGAAAACGAGGAGACCCC
>NZ_QVLS01000003.1 GCF_003417535.1 Hydrogenophaga borbori | reverse complement strand
CTGCTGGCCGAGCAGAACACCAACATGGCGCTGCGCTACGCCGACTACGGCTACATCATGGAGAGCGGGCGCATCGTCATGGACGGGCCCGCGCCCGAGCTGCGCAACAACGAGGACGTCAAGGAGTTCTACCTCGGCATGGGCGGCGGCGAACGCAAGAGCTTCAAGGACATCAAGTCCTATAAAAGAAGAAAGCGGTGGCTCGCTTAACGGGCCACCGCCGGGTGCTTCGGGCCTGAGGCCTGCGGCGTTCAACCCACGCGCAGGGGAACGAACAGCGTGTTGCCGTCGCGCAGGAGCTGCAGCGCGATGGCCTGTTTGGCCTCGCGCGCCTCGGCCTTGACCTGGGCCACCGTGCTCACGGGCTTGCCGTTGATGCCGATGAGCAGGTCGCCGGCCTGCACGCCCGCGAGTTCCGCGGCGCCCGTCACGTCCTCGATCAGCAGGCCCTGGCGGGTGCCGCTGGCGCGCCGCTCGGGCTCGCTCAGGGGCCGCAGCATGAGGCCCAGCTTGTGCTCGCTGCCCGCGGCCGAAGCGGTCTTGGCCGCGCCCGCGCGGTCGTCGCTGGCGCTCGCCAACTCGACCGAGGTCTGGGCCTCGCGCCCGTCGCGCCAGTAGCCGATGTCCACGCGCTCGCCGGGCTGCGCCTGGCCCACCAGCAGCGGCAGGTCCGCGATGCGGTCCACTGGCTCCTTGCCCACGCGCAGGATCACGTCGCCCGAGCGCAGGCCGGCCTTGTCGGCGGGGCTGCCGGGCTCCACCTGCGCCACCAGCGCGCCGCGCGGCGCGTCCAGTCCGAAGGATTCGGCCAGTGTCTGGTTCACTTCCTGCGCCGCCACGCCCAGGCGCGCGTGCTGCGCCTGGCCGCTCTTCACGATCTGGTCCTTCACCTTCAAGGCGACGTCGATCGGGATGGAGAAGGACAGGCCCTGGTAGCCGCCGGTGTGGCTGAAGATCTGGGAGTTGATGCCGACCACCTGGCCGCGCGCGTTGAACAGCGGGCCGCCGGAGTTGCCGGGGTTGATCGCCGCGTCCGTCTGGATGAAGGGCACGTAGCTTTCGTCAGGCAGCGAGCGGCCCTTGGCGCTGACCACGCCCACGGTGGCGGTGTTCTCGAAGCCGTAGGGCGAGCCAATGGCCAGCACCCAGTCGCCCACACGCAGGTCCTTTTCGGTGCCGAGTGGCACGGTGGGCAGGTTCTTGGCCTCGATCTTGAGCACGGCCACGTCGGTCATGGGGTCGGTGCCGAGCACGCGGGCCTGGAACTCGCGCCGGTCGGGCAGCTTCACCGTGACGTGCGAGGCGCCGTCCACCACGTGCGCATTGGTCAGCACCAGGCCGTCCTTGTCGACGATGAAGCCTGAGCCCTGGCCGCGCACGATGTCCTTGCGCGGGGCTTCGCCGCTTCCGTCGGGGAAGGGGAAGGGAAAGCCGAAGGGATTGGCGCCCTGGCGCGGTGCGCCGTCGCCCGTCAGGCCGACGCGGCGCGTGCCGCTGACCGAGATGTTGACCACCGCCGCGCCATTGGCCTGCGCGATGGTGGCGAAGTCGACCGGGCCGCTGGCGGGCGCCGCCACCGAAGCGGCGGTGCGCAGGAAAGCGGTCGGCGTGGTGGTGGCAGTGATGGGTAGGGGGGCCTGGGTGCCGTGGCGCGAGAGGCCCCAGCCCACGGCCAGGCCGCCCACGGCGCCCGACACCAGCATGGCCGTCACCAGCGGCAACAGGCGGTGGCGCAGGTAGCGCGCGCTCATCAGGGGCTTGTTCATGCTCGGCCTCCGTCCAGTCGCGCCATCAGCAGCGCGTCACCGGCCTGGCGCAGGGCCGACAGCGCGGACCAGGGGTGGTGCAGCCGCAGGTGAAAGGCCGCTTCTTCCAGCAGGGACCAGGCCGCCATCGAGGCGCCCGCCTGATCGCGCAGCAGCGAGCGGGCGTGCTCGATGCGGTGCGCGGCCTGCGCGTCGTGGTCGCAGTAAATGGCCACCATGGCGTCGCGCACGTCGTCGAGCAGCGGCACAAGGTTGGTGGTGGTCGCGCCGGGCGCGAGCGGGCGGTGGTGGCCGGCCGCGTGGATCAGCGAATCGATACCGGTCACCGACGATGGCAAGGGGTTCTGTTGCATGAACTTCTCCAGTCGTTGGGGCCGGCGCGGCGGCGGGATTGCCACGGTGCCGGCGTGGAAAAAATCATGGGCGCGGGAGGTTGCGGGCCGGCTACCGGCCGCGGCCCGCAGATTTCGTATGCAACGAAGGGGCCGCCGAGCGGGCGGGCGTCAGCGAGCGACGATGCCGCGCCAGCCGCCGCCGATGAGCGAGGCCAGGTCGAACAGCACACCCGGCAGGGCCAGGCCCCCGGGCGCGGCCAGGTAGCGGGGCTGCCAGACCGGGTCGAATTTGGCCTTGTAGGCGCGCAGGCCCTGAAAGTTGTAGAAGTGCTCGCCGTTGTGGAACAGGGTGGTGCCCACGCGGTGCCACAGCGGCGCCAGCGGGTGCGTTTCCAGCCCGGCCAGTGGCGCCATGCCCAGGTTGAAGCGTTGAAAGCCGCGCGCTGCACCCCAGCGCATGGTCTCCACGAAGAGGTAGTCCATCACGCCACCGGGCGCCGTGGGCAGGTGGCGCATGAGATCGATGGACAGTTCCGTGCGGCCGTCGCCGGTCCACAGGTTGGCGAAGGCCACCAGCTCATCGCTGCGCCACACCAGGGCGTGGGGGAAGTGCCGCAGGTAGGCCTCGTCGAAACGCCCCAGCGAGAAGCCCTTCTCGCGGGTGGTCTTGCCCTGCAGCCAGGCCTGCGACACGGCCCGCAGGCGCGGCAACGCGGCGTCCACCGCCGACGCGTCGATCACCTCGTAGCGCAGGCCCTCGCGCTCGGCCTTGCGGTGGGCGCGCCGCAGGTTGGCGCGCGCCGCGCCCTCCAGGCTGAAGCCGGCCAGCGGCACGATCGCTTCCTCACCCAGCTTGGTGGCGGCCAGGCCCATGTCCAGGTAGAGCGGCAGCCGGTGCGCCTCGACCTGGTAGAACGCCGCGCGCGCGCCGTGGCGGTCGGCCATTTCCAAAAGCTGCCAGGCCAGACGGTCGCCCTCGGGCGCGGCACCCACGGGGTCGCCCATGGCGATCCAGCTGCCGCCTTGCACCTGGTACATCACAAAGGCCAGGCCCTCCGGGTCGATCAGCAGGCGCTTGTCGCCCAGCAGCACCAGGGCGGCATCGGTGCGAGGGGCCTCGGCCACCAGGCGCTGGGCCGTTTTCAGGCCGCCGGCCGTGGGCTCGGCGCTGCCCGGCGGCCGGGGCCGCACCGCCTGCCACAGCGCCAGCGTGGCGCAGGCCACCGACACCAGCAGGGTGGCGCGCAGGTAGCGGGGCGCGTTGCCGTGCAGCGCGACATGCCACCAGAGTTCGTTGCGGTACTCCACGTGCCGGTAGCTGAACAGGCCGACCCAGGCGCTGGCCAGCACCACCGCGCCGATGCCCAGCCAGGCCGCGGGGCCCAGGTCGGTGGGTTCCAGCCGCGCGGGGCGGTTGAAGGCCGCGCGTCCCGCGTACAGCACACCCGCTGTCAGCAGCGCGATGGCGGATTCCTCCACGTCCAGGCCCTTCACCAGCGACGCCGCCGCGCCCGCGAGCAGCAGCAGCACCGCCAGGCGGTGCGCGGCCGCGATGCGGCGCAGCAGCGCCTGCGACAGCACCAGCAGCGCCAGGCCGATGAGGCTGCCCGCGAGGTGCGAAACCTCCAGCAACGGCAGTGGCAGCACGCCACCGAGCCAGTGCAAGCGCTCGCCGCGCGCCGGCAGGCTGCCGGAGACCAGCAGCACCGCGCCAGCGGCGAAGACCATGGCGCTGCCCACCCAGGGCGCGACCCAGGTGACCGCGGGCTGCGCGCGCCGCGCCAGGCGCCACCAGCGCCGCCCGTGGGCGCGCAGCAGCATGGCGCTGGCGATCAGCGCCGTCAGCGCCAGAGGCAGCAGGTAGTAGATGGCGCGGTAGGCGAGGGCCGCGGCCAGCAGGTCCTGCGCGTTCGCCTGCGGCAGGCCGGCGATCAGCACCGCTTCGAACACGCCCAGCCCGCCGGGCACGTGGCTGACGATGCCCACCAGGGCGGCCAGCACGAACAGGCCCAGGAAGGTCGGCCAGCCCACCGTGCCCGCGGGCAGCAGGCTCCACAGCACCAGGGAGGCGGCCGACAGGTCGATCACGGCCAGGGTGAGCGAGGCCAGGCCGGCCGCGGGCCGCGGCCGGGGGTAGGGCCACCAGGGCAGGGCCTGGCCGGGCCGGGCGCGGGCGAGCCAGGCCAGACCGGCCAGGGGCAGGGCGGCCAGCAGCAGGCCCGTCCCATGGCCCAGGGCCGCCGGCAGGCCCAGGGCGGCCAGCAGGCTGGGGGGCTCCAGGGCCAGCGCGAACCCGCCGCAGAACAGCAGGCCCATCGCCAGCCCCGCGGCGCCGAGCCCCATGACGGTGGCGACTTCGGCGGCCGACAGGCCCCAGGCGCCATACAGGCGCAGGCGCACCGCGCCCCCGCTGACCAGGGCGAAGCCCAGGTTGTGCCCGACGGCGGTGGCCATGAAGGCGGTGGCGGCCACGCGAGGCGCCGGCAGCGACCGCCCGATCAGGCGCAGGGCCAGGGCGTCCTGTCCCGCCAGGGCGATGTAGCTGATGGCGGTGGCCGCCAGCGCCGCGAGCAGGGCCGAGGCGGGCAGGGCCGCGATGGCGTGGCGCACATCGGCGGGGCGCAGGTGGGCCAGTTCGCGGTGCAGCCACCACAGCGCCAGCGCGAGCAGGGCCAGGCTCGCGAGGCTGAACAGCCAGCGCCAAGGCCAGGACCGCCAGCGGTCCAAGGTGGCGAGGGAGGGGCGGGGCCAGTGGGGCGAGGGCATGGGGTGCGGGCAGGGGTGTGCCGCCATGTTGCGGTAAAGGCGGGGCCCGTCGCGATTACCCGAGCGCGACGGCGCATAAAAAAGGCGGACCCGGAGGTCCGCCAAGGGGGCAAACGGCACGGGCCCGTCCAGCCGGCCGTCTGAAAACGGAGGGGTTTACTGCGCGGGTTTGGCGGCCGGCTTGTGGGTGGTCTTCTTCATCTTGTGGTCTTTCTTCGTGGCCTTGGCGTGCTTCTTCTCGGCCTTCTTCACGGCCGGCTTGGTCGCCATCTTGTCGGCGGCCGGCGGGGTGGCGGCCGGCATGGCAGCGGGCGCAGGGGTGGAAGGCATGGCAGCGGGTGCGCTGGCCGGGACCGGTGGGGCCGGTTGCTTGAGCGCGCCGTTGGTGCTGCCTTGCGCCCAGGCACTGGCGCCCAGGGCGAGGATGGCGGCGGCGATGAGGGTGTTGCGCGTGTTCAGCATGAAAACTCCGTGGTCGCAGTGCTTGTGTGTCGCGGTCGATGCTGCGTGTCATCGACCACGGGGCGGATCGTGGCGGTGCTCGTGCATCGCGGCGTGTCGTCGCCCTGGTGGCGGCATTTCACTTGCAACAGAGCGCGGGCCGGGTGTCCCCGGGGGCTCGAGGGGCGGGGATCAGCGCGGGGCGCGCAGCAGCCGCTGCAGGACGGCGTCGAGCTCGCTCCAGCTCAACGGTTTGGCCAGCACCGCCTGCACACCGGCGGCGCTGGCGCGCGCGCCGAAGTCGGTGCCGCCGTAGGCCGTGGCGATGATGGTCACCACGCCGGGCGACAGGCGCCGGCAGCGCTCGATCAGTTCCAGCCCGCCCAGGCGCGGCATGGCCTGGTCGCTCAGCACGGCGGCGAACAGGCCCGGTTCGGCCTCGAACGCCTGCCAGGCCAACTCGGCGTCGCTGAAGCCACGCGGCTCGAACCCGCGTTCGGCCAGGTGCTCTTCCAGCAGGGCCACGAGCGCGGGTTCGTCGTCGACCACCAGCACCACCTCGCCCTGGCCCGACCACGCGGCCTCTTCGACGCCGGGCGCCGTGGGCGCGGCGGCGGGTTCGGGCAGCGGCAGGTACAGGGTGATGGTGGTGCCCTCGCCGGGCGCGGTGCGCAGGTCGATCGCCCCGTGCGCGTCGCGGACCGCGGCGTGCACCACGGCCAGGCCCAGGCCGGTGCCGCCCTGCGCGCTGCGCGTGCTGTAGAACGGCTCGAGCAGGCGCGGCAGGTGCTCGGCGTCGATGCCGGGGCCGTCGTCTTCCACCCGCAGGCCCAGCCAGCGGCCCGGGCGCAGGCTGCCTTGCCAGAGCACGCGCGGCTGGTCCACGGTTTCGCTGGACAGGCGCGCGCGCAGCGAGCCGCGATCGCCCACCGCCTGCACCGCGTTGCGCAGGAGGTTGAGCGCGGCCTCGAAGAAGGCCACGCCGTCACCCACCAGCTCAGGGTCTTCGGCGTCGAGGTCGAGCCGTGCCTGCACACCTTCCGGCACGCCCTGCACGGCCAGGGTCCAGGCTTCCTGGACCAGCGCGCGCGGGCGGTAGGGCTGGCGCAAGCCCTGACCGGTGCGGCCGAAGGCCATCATGCGCGCGACCAGGGTTTTGCCGCGCTCGCCGGCGCTGAGCATGTGCTGCACATGGCCGGCCAGCGCGCTGCCCTCGGGCGCCAGCGCGCGCGCGCGTTCGCCGAAACCCAGGATGGCCGCGAGCACGTTGTTGAAGTCGTGCGCCACGCCGCCGGCCAACGCGCCCAGGGCCTCGAACTGGCGCGCGCGCTGCAGTTGTTCGTCGAGCCGGCGCGCGGCTTCCGACACCGCCACCTCGTCCGATACGTCGTAGGCCGTGCCGGCCAGCAGCAGCAGCTGTTCGCGCGCGTCGCGCAGGCCCTGGCCGCGCAGGCGCACGTGGCGCGGCGGCTGGCCGGGCGGCATCACGCGCAGGGTGACGGAGAAGTCGCGTGCGCGCTCGCGCACGTGTGCGTCAATCGCTTCGCGCAGGCGGCGGCGATCGTCCTGGCTCACGCGATCCGGCCATGACAGCGCGTGCGTGGCCGGCGGGGCGCTGGCGCTGGCGTCGAAGCCCAGCAGCTCGCGCATGCGCGGCGACAGGTAGTGGCGCTCGCTCGCCGGGTCCCATTCCCACAGGCCTTCTCGAGCGGCGGCGAAGGCGCGCGCGGCGCGTTCGCGCTGGCGCTGCAGGTCACGCTGGCTGTGTTCGCGCCAGCGCTGTTCGCGCGCGTGGCGCAGGCTCAGCACGGTGGTGACCAGCAGCGCGGCGAGCGCGAAGCCGCCCACCAGCCAGGCCTGCAGGTGCCAGTCGGCCAGCACCACCTGCGTGTCGCGCGAGAGCACCACGGCCAGCGGGGCGCGTTGCATCGCATGGCCGGCCAGCAGCAGGTCGTGGCGCCGGCCGTCGTCGCCAGGCCGGGACACGATTTGCGTCCAGGCGCTCACGCCAGCCGGCGGATGCAGCGTGCCGGCGCGCTCGGGCCAGCCGCTGGACGGATCGGATTCCAGCAGCGGCGTGCCGTCGGTGCGCAGCACGCGCAGGCGCGCGTCGGGCGCGGGTGAGCGCCGCTCGAAGCCGCCGAGCAGCAGGGCCGTGTCGGCCGCCACCACGATCACCCCGCTGTGCCGCCCATGGGGCGTGGACCAGGGCATGGACAGCGGGATCCAGGGCGTTTCCTGCCCGGGCCACACGGTGGGCGCGCCGATGTGGGCCGAGCCCGGCGCGGCGCCGAGCGCGCTGAGGAAGTAATCGGCGCGCGCGTGCGGGGGCTCTTCCAGTTCCTCGTCCGCGGCCTGCAGCACATTGGCCTGGGCATCGAGCAGCAGCATCTGGCGCGCGGCCGGCAGGGCGGCGGCGCGCGCGCGCAGCACCGCGCCGGCCACCACGGTGTCGGGCACCCAGGCGCCGCCCACGATTTCCTCGGCCGTGGCCTGCATCGCGGTCTGCGCGGCGGCCAGCGCGTTGTCGGCCTGGTCGGCCAGGGCGGCGGACAGGGCCGCGAGCATGCGCTCCTCGCTGTTGAGCACCTGCTGGCGCAGCGTGGCCAGGCCGACGCCGAGGCCGCCCGCGAGGCAGGCGGCGATCAGCACCGGCACGATGACGACCCGGTCGAACAGCAGTTCGCGCCAGCGCGGCGCGCGCGCCGCGGACGCCCCGCCATCGTCGAGCGAGAGCTCGCTGATCGGGGTGGGGGCTTGTTCGGAGGCCATGGGGTGGGGGTGGGCGCTACCATCGACCATAGCGGATGCGGGCACGCGCCGCACCGTTCGCCACGACATTCCTTTGCCGCCGATGACCGACGACGCCCCGGCCAATACCCATCCGCCGCACATCCTGGTGGTGGACGACGACCCCGCGCTGCGCGAGCTGCTGCAGGGCTACCTGGGCGAGGCCGACATGCGTGTGAGCGCGGTTGACAGCGGGCGGCGCCTGTTCGAGGTGTTCGACCAGGAGGCCATCGACCTGGTGGTGCTGGACCTGCGCCTGCCGGGCGAGGATGGGCTGGCGCTGGCGCGCCAGCTGCGCGAGCGCGCGCCGGTGCCGGTGATCTTGCTGACGGGCCGCGCCGAGGAGGCCGACCGCGTGATGGGCCTGGAGCTCGGCGCCGACGACTACGTCACCAAGCCCTTCAGCCCGCGCGAGCTGCTGGCGCGCATCCGCGCCGTGCTGCGCCGCTACCAGCCGCGTGCGCCCGAGGAAGGCGCGCGCGAAGACCAGCGCCGCGCTTTCCGCTTCGCCGGCTGGGAGCTGAACCTGCGCACGCGCCGCCTCACCGGGCCCGACGGGCGCAAGGTGGAGCTGGGCAACAACGAGTTCAGCCTGCTGATGGCCTTCTGCGCCGCGCCGCAGCGCGTGCTCAGCCGTGACCAGCTGCTGGAGCTGTCGCGCCTGCACAGCGCCGAGGTCTACGACCGCGCGATCGACGTGCAGGTGCTGCGCCTGCGCCGCAAGATCGAGGCCGACCACAGCAAGCCCATGCTGATCGTGACCGAGCGCGGAGCGGGCTACCGGTTCAATGCCGCGGTGGAAACGCTCTATTGAACCGAGTGCTCCGCGCGGCGTTCAGCGCAGGCGCCGGCCCTGATCGTCCAGCACCGCCTCGCCGTCCGACTTGACGAAGGCCTTCTTCGGCGGCTCGGGCAGCAGGTCCAGCACCCGCTCCGACGGTCGGCACAGCCGCGTGCCCAGGGGCGTGACCACGATGGGGCGGTTCATCAGGATGGGGTGGGCCTCGATGAAGTCGAGCAGCTGCTCGTCGCTCCAGTGCGGCTGGTCCAGGCCCAGCTCGGCGTAGGGCGTGCCGCGCTCGCGCAGGATGTCGCGCACGCCCAGGCCCATGGCGGCGAGCAGCTGGCGCAGTTCCTGGCGCGAGGGCGGTGTTTTGAGGTAGTCGATGACCTGGGGCTCGACGCCGCAGTGGCGCATCAGCGCCAGGGTGTTGCGCGAGGTGCCGCAGGCGGGGTTGTGGTAGATCTGGTGCGTGTTCATGATGAAAAAACTTAGCTTTTTGTGATAAAAGATAAGCTAAATTAGCATTTAGCCCCAAAGGCCTCAAAAAGCTATATTTAAATAGCTTTTAATAGAAAATGATCGTCAATATGGGCATTCTCGACGACCTGGAAGCCGCTCGCAAGGCCAGCAGTCTGACGCAAGCCGAGCTTGCCGAGCGCGCCGGCGTGAACCGCATGACGGTGGGTCGGCTGGAGGCCGGGTTGGACCCCCGCCTGTCCACCCTGCAGGAGCTCGCGCGCGCGCTCGGGCTGGAGCTCATGCTCGTGCCGCGCGAGCTGCGCCCCGCCATCGACGACTTCGTGCGCGCGGGCGGCCGCCTGGTGGCCCAGCCGGCCGGCGTGGGCGCGCCCCAGTCGGTGGTGGACCTGCTCGTGGTGCCCGCGCCCGCGCCAGGCAAGCCGCGCTGATGGCACCGCCCGGCCCGCCGAAGGCATCCGCGCCGCCGCGCGCCGCACGGAGGGCCGTTGCGTGAGCACCGCCATCCGCTACCTGCGCCTGTACCTGCACCTGCCGCAGGGTGGGCGGCGCGGCATCGGCCACCTCTCGCGCTACGGCGACATCCTGCGGGTGTCTTTCGACGAGGATTACATCGCCGACCCGCAGCGGCCCACGGTCTCCATGAGCCTTCGCGGGGTGAACGACGCGCAGACGCGCCAGATCCTGTCCGCGCCGCGCGATGAGCGCCTGGTGCGCGTCGACGGCCGCTGGCCGGTGTTCTTCCAGAACCTGCTGCCCGAGGGCCACAACCGCGAGCGCCTGGCGCGCCAGCGCGGCTGCGACGTGGACGACGAGTTCGAGCTGCTCGCCGCCGCCGGCCACGACCTCATGGGCGCGCTGGAGGTGGAGCCGCCGCCCGCGCACCAGGAGATACCCCAGGCCGTGCGCCACTGGCACACCGCACTGGGGCTGGATGTGCTGGAGCCCGGCTTCGTCGAAGACCCGGTGGAAGACGCCACCGCCTTGCCCGGCGTGATCGCCAAGTTCTCCGCCGTGCAGGACGGTCGCCGCTACGTGGTACGCCGCCACGGGGCGGCCGGCGAGTTCATCCTGAAGCTGCCGACCAGCCGCCACCCCGACCTGGTGCGCAACGAGGCCACCGGCTACCGCCTGTGCGCGGCCCTGGGCCTGCGCACGGCCGAGGCCCGGGTGATCGCCCGCGCCGAAGCCGATCTGCCCGAGCGGGTCCCGTTCGAGGAGATCCTGGCCGTGCGGCGCTTCGACCGCCAGGACGGCCGGCGGGTGCACATGGAGGAGTTCGCGCAGGCCCTGGGCTACGCGCCGCGCGCCAAGTACGGCCGCGGTATCCGCGAGGACTACGGCCGCATGCTCGCGGTGCTCGACCGTTACTCCAGCGCGCCGGTGCCCGACGTGCGCGAGTTCCTGCAGCGCTTCGTGGCCTTCATTCTCATGGGCAATACCGACGCCCACCTGAAGAACTGGGCCCTGGTCTACCCCGACGGCCACGAGCCCCGCCTGGCGCCGCTGTACGACCCGGTCTGCGTGAGCGCGCTGTTCGAGGCCGTGCCCGAGCCCGACTACGGCGTCAACCGCGGCATCGACGCCAGGCTGCGCGCCTTCGGCTGGGACGCGCTGCGCGAGCTGATCGCCGCCGCCGGCCTGCCGCGTCCCGGCGCGCTGCTGCGCGTGTGCCGCGACACCGTGCGCCGCGCCCAGGCCGACTGGCCCGCCCTGCTGGCCGAGGCGCCCGACAGCGTGCGGCGCAGCGTGAGCGAGCGCCTGCAGGGTGGCGTGGCGCTCACGCGCGAATCGCCCGGCCCGGCCTGAACGCCCCGGCCACGGCCGTCACCGTGGCGCCGCCAGGACGTCACGCCGCTGTCGCCTGACCTTCATAGCCTGTTCGCTTCGCCACCACGCGCGGCAGGCCCATGACCCAGGTCGATCTCATCTATTTCAACGCCGGCGGCGGCCACCGCGCCTCCGCCCTCGCCCTGCAGGGCGTGCTGAACGAACTGCAGCTGCCCTGGACCGTGCGCCTGGTCAACCTGTTCGAGGTGCTGGACCCCTCGCAGAGCTTTCGCCGCCTCACCGGCAGCGCGCCCGAGGACTGGTACAACCGCCGCCTTGCGCGCGGCTGGACCCTGGGCATGGCGCAGGAACTGAAGTTGCTGCAGGCCGTGATCCGCCTGGCCCACCCGACACTGGTGCGCAGGCTGCGCGCGCATTGGGCCGCCACCCAGCCCGATCTGGTGGTCTCGCTCATCCCCAACTTCAACCGCGCGCTCTACCACAGCCTGGCGCAGGCGCGCCCCGGCGTGCCCTACGCCACCGTGCTCACCGACCTGGCCGACCACCCGCCGCGCTTCTGGATCGAGCGCGGCCAGCCGCAGCACTTCATCTGCGGCACGCCGCGCGCACGGGCCCAGGCCCTGGCGGCCGGCCATGCGCCGTCGCGCGTGCACGCCACCAGCGGCATGATCCTGCGCCCCGGCTTCTACGGCCCGCCGGTGGCCGACCGCGCGGCCGAACGCGCGCGCCTGGGCCTGGACCCGCACCAGCCGACCGGCCTGGTGCTGTTCGGCGGCCACGGCTCGCGCGCCATGCTGGGCATCGCGCGGCGCCTGCCGGACGTGCCGCTGATCCTGATGTGCGGCCACAACCAGGCCCTGGCGCGGGCCCTGGCCGGGCTGCCGGCGCGCGCGCCGCGCCACATCGTGGGCTTCACCCCCGAGGTGACGCGCTACATGGACCTGGCCGACTTCTTCATCGGCAAGCCCGGCCCCGGCAGCGTGAGCGAGGCCCTGCAGCGCGGCCTGCCGGTGGTCGTTTCCGACAACGCCTGGACCATGCCGCAGGAGCGCTACAACGCCACCTGGATCCGCGAGCAGGGCGTGGGCCTGGTCTACCGCCGCGCCGCCGGCCTGGCGCCGGCCGTGGACGAGCTGCTGGCCGACCTGCCCGCCTGGCGCGAGCGCGTGCGCGGCCACCACAACCGCGCCTTGTACGAGGTGCCGCAGATCCTGGCCGGCATTCTGCGGCGCGCCCCCGCGAGGCCCCGGCCCGCCGGGCGCGACGCGGCGGACCCTGCGCCCGTGGTCGCCGCCCGCTGATGTGGCCGAGCGGAAAGCGGGCGCTCACATGGCGGTGCGCCGACGCCACGGCGCCCTGAGCCCCCGCGGCGGGCCGGGCCGCGCGTGGCGCGCCATCCCGACCTCCCGATCCACTGGGGTGTTCGGGCGATGCATTGTGTGCGCCCTGACGCGGCGCTTACAGTTGCGCTTGTTTCCCGTTCGTGCCCCTTGGAGATTCGATGCCCCGCCGCGTGATGATGGTCGACGACAGCGACAGCGATCTGCTGTTCACCCGGCTGGCGCTGCAGCGCTGCGGCGTGCCGTGCGAGGTGCTGGGCTTCGAGCGCGCGCAGGACGCGCTGGACCACCTGGCCGCCTCGCCCGACCATGGCGTCGACCTGATCCTGCTGGACATCAACATGCCCGTGATGGACGGTTTCGCCTTCCTGGAGGCCTTCGAGGCCCTGCCGCCCGCGCACCGGGGCAGTGCCGTGGTGGCCATGCTCTCGTCCTCCTCCGATCCGGCCGACCGCGCGCGCGCCGGCGGTTTCCACAGCGTCAAGGGCTACCTCACCAAGCCGCTGGGCAAGGCCGAAGCGGCGGCCGTGCTGCAGGACGTCGCCGCCTGAGCCCGCGGCCGGCCGGGGGTGCCGCCGGGCGAATTGCCCCGGGGAATCCCTTCATTTCGCACGCCGGGCGCCGACATCCCTCGTTAGCATGCTTCGCGTGCGCCGCCCGCGTGGGCGCCGCAGGCTGACAACACCGCTGCCGCCAGCGCCAGGGCCCGCCGGGTCCTCACGCGGGCGGCTCGCGCAACAGGGCCCATGGCCCGAAGGACACCGGATTTGGACAAGGTCGCTCACGACGCGCCGCACCGCTGGGCTTGGGGGCTGTGGATCGCCGGTGTGCTGCTGTGCGCGGCGGCGGCCGCCGCCTGGACGCAGGCCGAGCGCGCCGAGAGCGTGCAGGAGCGCCTGCGCGACGAGGCGGGCCAGCTCACGCAGCGTCTGCAGGACCGCCTGAGCCGGATCGAGTACGGCCTGCGTGGCGCGCGCGGTGCCGTCATGGCCGCCGGGGGCGATGCGATCACCCGCCGCGGTTTCGAGGCCTACATGGCCACGCGCGACCTGCCGCACGAATTCCCGGGCGCGTTCGGTTTCGGCTTCGTGCGCCGCGTCGGCGTGGACCAGAGGGACGACTTCCTCGCCCAGGCGCGGGCCGAGGGGCCGGCGGACTTCCAGGTGCGCGAGCTCGGGCCCAACCCGGGCGAGGCCTACGTGACGCAGTACGTCTACCCGATGCCCGCGAACGCGCACGCCATGGGCCTGGACCTGGCCTCGGAGCCGCTGCGCCGCGCCGCCGCCCAAGCCGCCGCGCGCGAAGGCCGGGCGCTGCTGAGCGCGCCGCTCGCCCTGAAGCAGCCCGGCGGCCAGCCCGACCACGGCCTGCTGTTCCTGCTGCCGGTCTACCGCGGCCTCGACCCCGGGGCCGGCGACCGCGAGCGCCGCTGGCGCGACACCGTCGGCTGGGTGGTCGCCCCCCTGGTGATCGAGGAACTGGTGACCGAGCTGATGCCGGCGTCGCGCGACATCGCCGTCACGCTCGCGGACGGCGGCGACCCCTCGCCGCTCTTCGACGCGCGCGACCCCACCGGCGGCGCCACCGTCGCCAGCCTGGACAGCGGCTTCGACGCCCACGGCCGCCGCTGGACGCTGCGGCTGCAGGCCACGCAAGCGCTGCAGGCCCACCTGCCCGGGCCCACGCCCTTGGGGGCGGCGGCCATCGTCGCCTTGATCGGCGCCGGGCTCGGCGGCGTGGCGCTGGCGCTGAGGCGCTCGCGCCGGGCCATGGACTGGATCGCCGCACCCGGGCGCCCCGGGGCGCGCGCGCCGCTGGGGCCGATGGATTTCGTGCGCAGCCCCTTGCTGCGCCGCGGCGCCCTGATCGGCGCCGTGCTGGCCCTGATCAGCCTGGCGGTGAGCTACCACGCCGATTTCAACCAGGCCATGGACCAGTCGCAGCGCCAGCTGGAGGCAGCGGCGCGGGGCTTCGCCGACAACACGCAGTCCCAGCGCGCGTTCCGCCGCAAGTCGGTGCAGTTCCTGGGCAGCTCGCCGCCGCTGCAGGGGCTGGTGCGCGCGCGGGAGAACGGGGGCATCGACCCCGAGGACGCCTCGACCGAAGACCAGTGGAGGGTGCGCCTGCAGGAGACCTTCGAGCGCTACATCGACACCTCGGCCGATGTGTTCCGCGTCAGCCTGTTGCTGGCCGGGCCGAACCCGCGCGAGCTGGTGCGCGTGGAGCGCAACGGCCTGAGCGTGGAGGCGGCGCCGCCCGAGCGCCTGGCGGATGCGCTCGACGAGCGCGAACTGGGCGATACGCGCTGGGTCGCGCCCGGCATGGTGTTCGTGTACGACATGGCCCTGCACCGCGAGAACGGCGCGGTGGTGTCGCCACGCCGCGCGGTGGCGCGCTACGCCACGCCGGTGTTCGATGGGCGCGGGCAGCTCTTCGGCCTGGTCGTCATCCACGTCGATCTGGATCGTGCCGTGATGCAGTTCCCCTCGCGCTCGCCCGAGGGCGCCTTCTTCGTGCTCACCAACGCCGCCGGCGACTACCTGCGCCACCCGCAGCGCGAGCGCGAGTACGGCTTCGACACCGGCCAGCGCCAGCGTTGGCAGGACGAGTACGTGGCCGTCAACCCCTACCGCGCCGGCGGGCCGCCGCGCTGGCAGGGAACCCAGGGCCTCATGCTGGTGGGCCAGAGCGAATTGCGCGGCAACCCCAACAGCGACGTCGGCCTGCTGCGCTTCCTGGTGGTGATGCCGCAGGAGCATGTGGCCGAGGAAGCGCGCCTGGCCGCGGTGCGGCAGCTGCCGCTGGTGCTGCTGGCCCTGCTCGTCGGCCTGGCGCTGATCTACCTCTACTGGGTCAACGGCAGCCGCAGCGACGAGGTGCGGCGCCAGCGCCTGCGCCTGGCGGCCATCGTCGAGCAGACGCGCGACGCCATCATCGGCCTCGACCCGGAAGGCCGCGTGACGTCGTGGAACCGCGGTGCGCAGGCGCTGTTCGGCTACAGCGCCGAAGAGGCCGCCGGCGCCACCATCGAATCGCTGCTGGTGCCCACGGACGACGACGGCGCGCAGGTGCAGGCCCAGGGCGAGGACGGCGCCGGCGACACGCCGCGCATGGAGCGCTGGCTGCGCACGCGCAGCGGCCAGCGCGTGGAAGTCTCCATTACGCTGTCGCCGATCCTCGATGCCGGCGGCGAGCCGGTGGGCACCGCCGCCATCGTGCGCGACATCACCGACGAGCGCGCGGCGCAGCGCGAGGTGGTGGAGCTCAACACCAGTCTGGAGCAGCTGGTGCGCGAGCGCACGGCCAGCCTGTCGCGCGAGCGCGAGCGGCTGCAGAACATCCTGCGCGGCACCAACGCCGGTACCTGGGAGTGGAACGTGCAGACCGGCGAGCGCCTGTACAACGCGCGCTGGGCCGAGATGGTCGGCCTCACGCTGGACGAGCTCAACACCATGGGCCCGGGCGCCTGGCAGCAGCTGATCCACCCCGACGACATCGATCGCGCGCGTGACATGCTGCGCCGGCACTTCATGGGCGAGATCGCGCAGTACGAGTGCGAGGTGCGGCTGCGCCACCGCAACGGCTACTGGGTGTGGATCCTTGACCGCGGGCGCGTGAACAGCTGGACGCAGGAGGGCGAGCCGCTGTGGATGTACGGCACGCACCGCGACATCACGGCCGCCAAGGAATCGCAGCAGCGCCTGGCCGCCAGCGAGGCCCTGCTCAACCGCACGGGCCGCGTGGCCGGCGTGGGCGGCTGGCAGTACGACGTGGTCGACGGCACGGTGGTCTGGACACCGCAGATGTACGCCATCCACGAGGTCGGCATCGAGTTCGCGCTGGACCCGGCGACGCCGCTGAGCTTCTACGAGGGCGAGGCCAAGCGCGAGTTGCTCGACGCGCTGCGCGCCGCGCGCCGGCGCGCCGAACCCTTCGACATCGAGCTGCCGTTCCGCTCGGCCAAGGGCCGCGAGCTGCGCGTGCGCCTGGTGGGCGAGCCGGTGCAGGACTTCGACGGCAAGGTGGTGCAGATCGTCGGCGCCATGCAGGACGTGACCGATCGCCACCTGATGCAGGCCGAGCTGATGCGCGTGAACGCACTGCAGCACAGCATCCTGGAGAACATGCCCTGCGCGATCAGCGCCTTCGACGCCGAGCTGCGGCTGGTGGCCTGGAACAGCGAGTTCGTGCGCCTGCTCGAACTCGACGCCCTGTTCGCGCGCGGCGTGCCGGGCTTCGAGGACATCGTGCGCTTCAACGCGCGCCGCGGCGAGTACGGCGAGATCGACGTCGAGCCCACCATCGAGCGCCTGCTGGCCAACGCGCGCAGTCCCGTGCCGCACCGCTTCGAGCGCGTGCGGCCCGACGGCACGCCGCTGGAGATCCGCGGCACCCCCATGCCGGGCGGCGGCTTCGTCACCACGTATATGGACATGAGCGAGCGCAAGCGCGCCGAGCAGAGCATCGCGCGCACCGAGGCCCTGCTGCGCGGCGCCATCGACTCCGTGGACGAGGCCTTCGTGCTCTACGACCTGGAGGACCGCCTGCTGCTGTGCAACGAGAAGTACCATCGCCTGTTCGCGCACGTGGGCGACCTGCTGCAGCCCGGCACGCCGTTCGAGACCATCATCCGCGCCAGCTTCGAGCGCGGCCAGGTGCTCGACACCGGCGATGACCGGGAGAAGTGGGTGGCGCAGCGCATGGCCCATCACCGCGCGGGCAACAGCGTGTTCCTGCAGCGCCTGCGCAGCGGGCGCGTGGTGCGCATGATCGAGAACCGCATGCCCGACGGCCACATCGCCGGCTTCTGCATCGACATCACCGACCTCGTGCACGCCACCGAGGCGGCCGAGGCCGCGTCACGCGCCAAGGGCGAGTTCCTGGCCAACATGAGCCACGAGATCCGCACGCCGCTGCACGCGGTGATCGGCCTGTCGCACCTGCTGGCCGACACGCCGCTCACCGTGCGCCAGCAGCAGCTGCTGGCCAAGTCGCAGATGGCCAGCCAGTCGCTGCTGGGCATCGTCAACGACGTGCTGGACATGGCCAAGATCGAGGCCGGCGCCTTCACGCTCGAAGAAGCGCCCTTCAGCCCCTCCGTGCTGCTGGCCGAGCTGGACGCGGTGTTCCGCCAGCAGGCCGAAGCCAAGCGGCTCGCGCTCACCGTGCGCGCTGCGCCCGAGCTGCCGGCGCGGGTGAGCGGCGACGCGCTGCGCCTGCGCCAGATCTTCACCAACCTGCTGGGCAACGCGCTGAAGTTCACCGCCGAGGGCGGGGTCGAGGTGGGCCTGGGGCTGGTCTCGTCCGACGGCGGCACCGTGCGCCTGCGCGGCGAGGTGCGCGACAGCGGCGAGGGCATCGCGCCCGAGGTGCAGGAGCGCCTGTTCACGCCGTTCTCGCAGGCCGACGCCTCCACCTCGCGCCGCTACGGCGGCACCGGCCTGGGCCTGTCCATCGTGCGCCACCTGGTCGAGATGATGGGCGGGCGCATCGGCGTGCGGAGCGCGCCTGGCCAGGGCAGCCTGTTCTGGTTCGAGGTGAACCTGCGCGAGGCGGAGGCCACGCCCTCGGCGCTGGCGCCGCTCACCGCCCCCAGCGGCGCGCTGGAGGTGCTGGTGGTCGACGACGTGCCGGCCGAGCGCCAGGCCCTGGTGGACATGGCGCGCGCCTTCGGCTGGCGCACCGAGTCCTGCGAATCGGGCGAAGCCATGCTGCACTGGATCGAGGGCCGCCTGGCCGCCGGCCAGCCGCTGCCCGACGCCCTGCTGGTGGACTGGCAGCTGCCCGGCATGAACGGCCTGCAGTCGCTGGCCGCGCTGGCCGAACGGCACGGCCTGCTGCGCCTGCCGGCCGCGCTCATGGTGTCGGCCAGCGATCGCGAGCGCGTCGCGCGCGAGGACCACCTGCGCCTGGCCGACGACATCCTCACCAAGCCGGTCAACGCCTCCGTGCTGTTCAACGCCGTCAACCAGGGCGTGGTGGCGCGCCACGGCCACAGCCGGCGCGTGCTGGACGCGCAGCGCCACACCGCGCCCGAGGCCGTGCAGCGCCTGGCCGGCACGCGCGTGCTGGTGGTGGACGACAGCGAGATCAACCAGGAGATCGCGCAGCACATGCTGGAGCGCGAGGGCGCCAGCGTGTTCCTGGCCAGCAACGGCCGCGAGGCCCTGGCCCTGCTGCGCGACGGGCCGCACTTCGACGTGGTGCTCATGGACGTGCAGATGCCCGAGATGGACGGGCTGCAGGCCACGCGCGAGATGCGCAGCGATCCGAACCTGCGCCAGCTGCCGGTGGTGGCGCTGACGGCCGGCGCGCTGGCCGAGGAGCGCCGCCGCGCGCTGGACGCCGGCATGGACCATTTCCTCACCAAGCCCATTGACCCCGACCAGTTGCTGGAGGTGGTGGCGCAGGCGCTGGCGGGCCCCGACGGGGCCGTGGCGCCCCCGAGCGCGCCGGCCCCGCTGACCGCCGTGGCCGACGACTGGCCCGAGATCGATGGCATCGACGGCGCGCAGGCGCACCGCCGCCTGGGCGGCGACGTGGCGCTGCTGCGCCGCAGCCTGCGCCGCCTGTTCGACGAGTTCGCACCGCTGGCCGAGGAGCCCCTGCCCGCCGCCCTCGCGCCCGACGCGCGCCAAGGGCTGGCCGCGCGCGTGCACAAGCTGCGCGGGGCCGCCGGCCTGGTCGACGCCCTGGCCCTGCACCGCCACGCGGGCGTGGTGGAAAACGCGCTGCGCGACGGCCAGCCGGCGCAGTCCCTGCAGGCGCCCTGGCGCGAGCTGCAGGCCAGCCTGCGCCGCCTGCGCCTGGCGGCGGGGGCCTGGCTGTCGCAGGCCGGCGCTGCCGCGCCCGGCGACAGCGCCGAGCCGCCCGCCAGCGACGAGGCGCTGCGCCGCCTGCACGAGCTGCTCGCGCGCCACGACCTCGACGCCCTGAGCCTGTTCGACACCCAGGGCGCTGCGCTGCGTCGCCGCCTGGGCGACGCACGGGCCTCGGAACTGGAAAACCACATCGGCGCGCTCGACTTCGCGGCCGCCGCCGAGCTGCTGCAGAGGGAGCTGGCCACATGAACGACGCCGCGCTGCCCGACATCCTGATCGTCGACGACGACCCCGGCATGGTGCAGGTGCTGGCCAAGGCGCTGCGGCCCCTGGGCCGGCTGCGCTTCGCCATGCATGGGCAGGACGCGCTCGAGCGCATCGCCAGCGCCGTGCCCGACATCGTGCTGCTGGACGCCCAGATGCCCGGCCTCTCGGGCTTCGACGTGCTCGACGCGATCAAGGCCAACCCGGCGCTGGTCGACCTGCCGGTGATCATGGTCACCAGCCACGCCGAGGCCGATTTCGAGCAGGCAGGCCTGGAGCGCGGTGCGGCCGACTTCATCGCCAAGCCCATCCACCCACCGGTGGTGCAGGCGCGCGTGCGCACCCAGCTGCGCCTGAAGCAGGCCAACGACCAGCTCAGGCAGATGTCGGCCGCCGATCGCCAGAACCTCGCGGTGGCGATGGTGGAGCTGCGCGAAAGCCACGCCAGCCTGCAGCGCACCGCCGACGAGCTGCGCCAGGCCAACGACAGCCTGGTGCAGTTCGTGCGCATCGCCTCGCACGACCTGCGCGAGCCGCTCAACACCATCGCCCAGTTCGTGGGCCTGATCGACGAGGACCACAGCGCCCAGCTGCCGCCGGAGGCGCAGCGCTACATGCGCCTGGTGCTGCGCGCCAGCGCACGCATGCGCACCCTGCTTGACGATGTGGTGCGCTACGCGCGCCTGCAGGCCGGCGAGACCGACGAGCCCACCCTGGTGCCGCTGGACCGCGTGATGGCCGAGCTGCGCGACGCCCTGGCCGCGCGCATCGCCGAGACCGGCGCCGAGCTCCACATCGACCCGCTGCCCGTGGTGCCGGGCCACGCCAGCCTGCTGTCGCTGCTGTTCCAGAA
The DNA here is from genome assembly GCF_003417535.1 of Hydrogenophaga borbori. Classification (GTDB taxonomy): domain Bacteria; phylum Pseudomonadota; class Gammaproteobacteria; order Burkholderiales; family Burkholderiaceae_C; genus Hydrogenophaga; species Hydrogenophaga borbori. The sequence continues at coordinate 579,962 of NZ_QVLS01000003.1, read as the reverse complement.
CCTGCTGACCAACGCGCTGAAGTTCGTGCCGCGCAACCGCGCGCCCCGGGTGAGCGTGAGCGCCTGCCTGTCGGACGGCCGCGTGAAGGTCTCGGTCGGCGACAACGGCATCGGCATCGCGCCCGAGCACGCGGGCCGCCTGTTCCAGCCCTTCCAGCGCCTGAACCTCAAGAGCGAGTACGAGGGCACCGGCCTCGGGCTGGCGGTGGCCCGCCAGGTCGCCGAGGCCCACGGCGGCTCGATCGCCGTGCGACCGAACGCGGGCCAGGGCGCGGTGTTCGAGGTGCTGTTGCCGCTGCCGCCGGACTGACCAGGGTCGGGGGCGTCGGTGGAAAGTACTCGCGTCGGGCGCCCGCGACGCCTGCGCGGCTTCCCCAGCGAGATTTGTTTCAGAAAGTGACAGGCCCGGCCGACAATGCGGGCTGATACGGAAGCGGGGCATGAACGATCAGGGTGGCCGACACACGAAAACCTGGCTGGCGCGCATGGGGCGCGCCGCTGGCTGCGCCGTTCTCCTGCTGCTGGCGGGGTGCATGGAGGTTCCCCAGCCCCCCCTGGCCGTGGGCACGAACATGCGCGTGGGCGCCGATCCGCTGGTGCTCGCGAGCGAGCGGGGCCTGGTGGACCCGGGTCGTGTCAAGGTGGTGGAGCTGGCCTCGGGTTCGGAGGTCCAGCGCGCGCTCAACAACGGCCTGCTCGACGCGGCCGCGCTCACGCTGGACGAAACCCTGCGCCTGGTGGACGCCGGCGTGGACCTGCGCATCGTGGCCCTGCTCAATGCCTCGCAGGGCGCTGACGTGGTGGTGGCGCGGCGCGACATCGAGTCGCCGCGCGACCTGCGCGGCGAGATGGTGGCCGTGGAGGACACCTCGGTGGGGGCCTTCATGCTGCAGCGCATGCTGGGCAAGACCGGGCTCACGCGCGCCGAGGTCCGGGTGGTCAATCTGGAGGCCAACGCCCACCTGGACGCCCTGCGCGACGGCCGCGTGGCGGCGGCGGTGAGCCATGCCCCGCTGTCGGGCGCGCTGATCGCCGCGGGGTACCGGCCCATCTTCAGCAGCCGCGCCATCCCGGGCGAGGTGGTCGACGTGATGGTGGTGCGCGCCAGCGTGCTGCGCGCGCGGCCCGAGGCGGTGGATGGGCTCCTGCGGGCCTGGGCCGCCGGTCTGGCCGAGGTGCACGCCGACGCCACGCGCGCCGCCGCCGCGCTGTCGCCCGGCACCGGCCTGAGCACCCTCGAGTACGTGGGCGCACTGCGGGACGTGGCCTTCATGCCGCTGGACGTGTCGCTGGAGCAGCTCACCGGCCCCTCGGTGGCGCTGGAGGCCCGGGCGCGCTCGGTGGGCGGCGCGCTCATGGACGTGGGCCTGCTGCGCCGCATGCCGCTGCTGGTGGACCTGGTCGACACCTCGGCCCTGCGGCGCGTGGTGAGGCAGCCATGATCGGCCAGGCCGGTCGCTGGATGCCGCAGGGCCGGTGGCTGGTGCCGCTGCTGCTGGCGCTGTTCGCGCTGCTGACGGCCGGCACCAAGTACGTGGTCGGCATGCGCCAGGTCGAGGCCGAGGTGACCGAGGCCGAGACGCGGCGCCTGCGCGAGCGGCTCACCGTGGAACAAAGCCGCCTGAACCTGCAGGCCGATCCGTCCAATCTGTCGTTCGCGCGCGGCGTGGTCGGTGGCCTGGGCCTGTACAAGGGCATGCGCGCGGCCTGGCTGCTGCGGCCCGACGGCAAGGTGCTGGCCTCGCTCACGCGCGCCGACGTCGGCCGCGATTTCGCCGAGGTGGCCGCCGCCCGGCCCGAACTGCTCTACCTGGACACCCTGCCGCGCGGCGCGCTCGACCCGCTGGCCATCGTGCCGCGCTACTGGGTCGGCGGCCAGGAACTGGTGGGCGCGGTGCCGCTGAGCAACGGGCGCCGGCTGGTGGTGCTGGTCGACATCACCGTGCCGATGGCGCAGCGCCACGCGGCCTTGCGCGAGGCGATGCTGCGCGAGACCCTGCTGCTGCTGGCGCTGGCCGGCGCGTTGGGCCTGGTGCTGCACTTTGCGTGGTTCCGCCGCGCCGAGCACCTGGCCCGATCGCTCACCGACATGGGCGAGGGGCGCTTGCAGGCGCGCGCTGGCCTGCAGGGCTTCGACGAGCTGGCCCTGATCGGCGCCGCCGCCGACCGCATGGCCGAGCGCCTGGAGAGCGACCAGGCGCGGCTGCAGCACCTGCATGCCCTTGTTGATCGCTCCCCGGTGGTCGTCATCGAATGGGCCAATCAGCCCGGCTGGCCGATGACCTACCTCAGCCGCGCCGTGGCGCAATGGGGCTACGAGGCCCAGGATCTTCTCAGCGGCGCCATCGACTGGGACGACCTCGTGCACCCGGACGACGTCGAGCGCATGAACACCGAGATCGCGGCGCACTGGGCGGCCGGCCGGCACGAGTACCGCCAGGAATACCGGCTGCGCCGCGCCGACGGCGTCTACGCCTGGATCGACGACCGCACCTCGATCACGCGCCGCCCCGACGGGGCGATCGACAGCATCAGCGGCATCCTGCTCGACATCACCGCGCAGAAGGAGGCCCAGCTCGCGCTGCGCGAGCAAAGCGAGGTGCAGCGCCTGTTCTACGAGCTGCCCTTCATCGGCATGGCGATCTCCGACCCCGACAGCAAGCGCTGGCTGCAGGTGAACGACCGCCTGTGCGAAATCCTGGGTCGCCCGCGCGAGGAAGTGCTGCGCATGAGCTGGGCCGAGATGACGCCGCAGCCTGATCGGGAACGCAATATCGAACGGTTCGAGGCCCTGCGCGCCGGCCACATCGACAGCTACCAGCTGCAGAAGCGCTTCGTGCGGGGCGACGGCGGCATCGTGCACGTGGAGCTCGACGTGCGCCCCCTGCGCCTGGCCGACGGCACGCTGCACCGCCTGTTCGCCACCGTCCAGGACGTGACCGGCCGGCTGCGCGCCAGCGAGGCGCTGAGCGAGCAGAAGGGCCTGCTGGAACAGGCCGAGGGCCTGGCCGGCCTGGGCAGCTGGCGTTTCGACATGTCCGATGGCCGCGTGTGGTGGTCGGAGCAGATGTTCCGCAACATCGGGCGCGATCCGGCACTGGGCCCGGTGCCCACGCTGGACGCCTACCTGGACTGCATGCACCCCGAGGACCGCGACCGGGTGCGCGGCTTCATGCAATCGCCGGCGGAGGGCGACGGCGTGGCCCACGCCGAGTTCCGCCGCCACCCCGGGCTTGGCGAGGAGCGCTGGTTCCGCGCCAGCGTGGCGCGCCACCGCGCGCCCGAGGGCGGCTGGCGCTACTCGGGCACGCTGCTGGACATCACCGCCCTCAAGCGGGCCCAGCTCGACCTGCAGCGCACCAACGCCGAGCTGGAGCACCGCGTGCGCGAGCGCACCGAGCAGCTCAGCGCGGCCAACCGCGAACTCGAGGCCTTCACCTACACCGTCTCGCACGACCTCAAGGCGCCGCTGCGCGGCATCGACGGCTACAGCCAGCTGCTGGAGGAAGAGGCCGGCCAGCGGCTGAACGAGGAAGAGCGTGGCTTTGTGCGGCGCATTCGCCGCGGCGTGCAGCAGATGAGCGAGCTCATCAACGACCTGCTGGATTACTCGCGCATGGAACGCCGCGCCATGGACCCGCAGCCGCTGGACCTGGAGGCCACGGTGCGGCGCGTGCTCGACGAGTTCGGTGCCGACATCGAACGCAGCCGCGCCGAGGTGCGGCTGGCCCTGCCACCCTTGAGCCTTCGCCTGGACCGCGAGGGCATGGCCGTGGTGCTGCGCAACCTGGTGGGCAACGCGCTGAAGTTCGCGCGCGCCGGCCAGCCGCCGCGCATCGAGCTCGGCGCCAGCCCCGTGGAGGGCGGCCACCGGCTCTGGGTGCGCGACCACGGGGTGGGCTTCGATATGAAGTACCACGACCGCATCTTCGGCATCTTCCAGCGCCTGCAGCGCGCCGAGGACTACCCGGGCACCGGCGTCGGCCTGGCCCTGGTGGCCAAGGCCGTGCAGCGCATGGGCGGCCGCGTCTGGGCCGAGAGCGTGCCTGGCCAGGGCACCACCTTTTTCCTGGAGTTCCCCGCATGAACACCGCTCAACGCCCGGGTCCCCTGCCGCCCATCCTGCTGGTCGAGGACAACCCCATGGACCTGGACCTCACGCTGCGCGCCTTCAGCAAGCGCCAGTTCGCCAACCAGATCCAGGTGGCGCGCGACGGCGAGGAGGCGCTGGCCTGGCTGCCGCGCTGGGAGGCCGGCGAGTCCATGCCCGCGGTCATGCTGCTCGACATCAACCTGCCGCGCATGACCGGCCTGGAGGTGCTGCAGGCCTTCAAGCGGCACGAACTGGCGCGCCGCATCCCGGTGGTGGTGCTCACGTCCTCGCGGGATGACCGCGACCTCGGGAAGGCCTACGATCTGGGCGTGAACTCTTACATCGAGAAGCCGGTCAGCTTCAACAAGTTCATCGAGGTCGCCGGGCACATCGAGCTGTACTGGTGCGTATTCAACGAGCGCCCCTACCGGCCCTGAGGCCGGCCGGCGCCAGCAAGGAGACGGTCATGCTGCGCATCCTCATCCCCATCGACGGTTCGCCCGCTGCCATGGCGGCCGTGCGCCATGTGCTGTTGCTGGTGGGCCGGGGCCTGCGCGCGCGCTGCGTGCTGGCCAATGTGCAGGCCGGCGCCAACCTGTACGAAATGGTGGTGGCGCGTGACCCCGGTGTGCTGGACCGCGTGGCCGAGGAGGCCGGGCGCGACCTGATCAAGCCCGCGCAGCAACTGCTGGGGGCGGCCGGCGTGGCCGTGGACGTGGAAGTGGTGCACCAGGGCGACGTGGGGCCGGCCCTGTTGGACCTGGCCGAGCGCCACGGCGTGGACGCCATCGTGGTGGGTGCCGGCGCGCCGGGCCTGGCCGACCGCGTGCTGGGCTCGGTCACGCTGGACCTGGTGCAGAACGCGCGCGTGCCGGTCACCGTGGTGCGGGTCGAGGGCTGAGGCCGGGCCGCGCACCGCCTGTCGCGGCGCGGCCGATCGCTCGAAAAGCCCCTCAAGTCACCCCCAATTCCGCCGATAGGGTGTTCAGAACGCCGGGCTTGTCTGCGCCCGGCGACCGAATCATTGGGGGTGCCCATGATCCCGTCCCAACCGACTTCTTCCGTTTCCTGGTCCAGCACGGCCGCGCCGGTGGCCGCCTCGGTGCCCGCCGTGGTGGCGGTGGCGCCGTCGGCGCCGGCCGCGCGCGACACCCAGGCCAGCCTGGAGCGGGGGCCTGGTCGCCAGCCGCCCCAGGCCTCGGCGCGCGCGCCGGCCGTGGACACCGCGCCCGGCGAGCCGGTGCGACAGGCCGCCGAACTGGCCCTCAAGCGCGAGGTCGAGACGCAGCTGCGTGCCCAGGAGCTGGAGCGTGCGCGCCAGCGCCAGGAGGCGCAGCGCGACACCGTCGAACAACTGCGCCAGACCCTGCGCCAGGTCTGGGATGCCAGCGCCACCGTGGTGGAGCAGGCGCTGCAGCGCGAGGCCGACGCGGCGCGCGCGCAGGAGGCCGCGAGCGCGGCGCGTTCGAAATCGCTCGATGCCTACGAAGGCCCCGCCGTGGCGCGCGACCCGGCCGGCAGCCACGTGAGCCGGCGGGTCTAGTACCGCCCACAGCGCGCGCGGACCGTTGCTGGCCGCGGCGCTGTTGTCGTACCACCACCGCGCCCGCGCCCGCCCTCAGCGGGTGGCGAGCTCCTCGGTCTCGCTTGGGGGGAAGGTCTGCAAGGCCGCCTGGGTGTCGCGCACGTCCTCGTCCAGTGTCTCGCGCAATGCCCCCAGGGCCCGCACGTCGCCCGCCGTCCCGGCCTTCTCCAGGCGCGCGGCCACGTTCGCCAGGGCCTTGAGGCCCAGCAGCATGGCCGAGCCTTTCAGGCGGTGCGCGTGGTAGACGACCTGGGCCACGTCTTCCACCTGCAGCGCGGCCTGCAGCTCGGGCACCGTGGCCTCCTCCCCGTCGAACAGCATGTCCAGCAGCTCCAGAAGGGTTTCGCGGGGCATCATGGCGGCCAGTTGGCCGTAGATGTCGGCGTCGATCAGCTGATGCGGTTCACGTCCCGCGCGCGGCAGGGGCATCAGGGGGGCGGGCTGGGTGTCGGCGGCCTCGGCGAGCAGGCCGCAGCGGCGCAGGGCACGCCGCAGGTCGGCCTCTTGCAGGGGCTTGGGCGCGAACTGCGTGACGCCGGCCTCGGCCGCGAGCTTGCGCGTGTCGTTGACCACATCGGCCGTCACCATGATCACGGGCACCTGCCCGGCCTCGCCGGGCAACAGGCGGATTTCGCGCGTGGTGGCGATGCCGTCGAGCACCGGCATGTGGTAGTCGAGCACCACGGCATCGAAGCGCTCGTGGTGCAGCAGCTGCAGGGCCTCGAAGCCGTTCTCGCAGAACACCGCTTCATGGCCCATGCGCTCGACCAGCAGGTTGAGGTACTTCAGGTTGACCGGGTGGTCTTCCGCCACCAGCAGCCGCAGGCGGCGCAGGGGGGCGCGGCGGCGGTTCTCCCACGCCTCGTCGTCCTCGAACGGCACGCCGCGGGCGGCCTCGGCCGGTGCCTCGGTGCGCGGCAGGCTGAGCGTGACCACGAAGACCGATCCCCGGCCAGGCGCGCTGCGGACCGCGATGTCGCCACCCATCATGCGCGCGAGCGTGCGGGAGATCTCCAGGCCCAGGCCGGAGCCGCCCACGCGGCGGCGCAGCGAATTGTCGGCCTGGTAGAAGCGGGTGAACAGCTGGGCCACCGTGGCCTCGTCCATGCCGATGCCGGTGTCCTGCACCGTCATGCGGATGCCATCGGGCAGCGAAGCGTCGGGCTCCAGGATGGCCTCGATGCTGCCGTGGGCCGTGAACTTCACCGAGTTGTTGACGAGGTTGAGCAGGATCTGGCGCACGCGTGTGGCGTCGGCCGCGACCCAGGGGGGCAGGCGCTCGTCGCACAGGCAGCTCAGGGCCACGCCCTTGTCGCGCGCCAGGGGCTCCAGCAGGCTCACGACCTCGTCGGCCATGGCCGGCAGGTTCACCGCCGTGGGCGACAGCTTGAGCGTGCCGGATTCGATGGTGGAGACGTCCAGGATGTCGTTGACCACGCTCAGCAGGTGCAGGGCCGAGTCCGAGGCCGTCTGCACGAAGTCGCGCTGCTGGCCGCTCAGGCGGGTGTCTTCCAGCAGCTTGAGCATGCCCAGCACGCCCTGGAAGGGGGTGCGGATCTCGTGGCTCATGTTGGCCAGGAACACGCTCTTGGCGTGGTTGGCCGCCTCGGCCTGGTCGCGCGCCGTGGCGAGCTCGTGGCTCAGCTGCTGCAGGCGCGCGAACTGGCGGGACTGTTCGCGGATGTGGCGCACCAGCAGGGCCACGAACAGCAGCATCACGCCCACCTGCAGCCCGGCCAGGGCGATGAGCAACAGGCTCTGGTGGCGCAGCTGCTGGTTGCGCTCATCCACTAAGCGGGCCACGGCGCGGTTGGCCTCCTGCGTCAGGTCGGCCAGCAAGGGGCTGAGGGCGCTCGCCCGGGTGTGCAGGCGGTCGAGCGCGGCGCTGTCCTTGAGCAGTGCGCTCGGGTCCTTGAACGCGGGCTCCGCCTCGCGCTGGAAGCCCTCGATCTCCTGCAGCACCGCGCTGAAGCCGGGCCAGGCGTCGAGCAGGTCGCGGCGGGGAATGTCGCTGAGCAGCCGGATGCGGCTGAGGAACACCTCATAGCGCTCGATCAGGTCGTCGGGCAGCACCTCGGGTGAGCCGTCCATGGCCTCCCGCAGCACGCCATCGAGCCGGGACAGCTCGCGTTCGAGCTGGTACGCCTGCCACATGATGGAGTCGACCTGGCGCGTGTCCGTGTCCTGCAGCATCTGCCACTGGCGCCACTGAATGACGCCCAGGGGGATGAGCGTGAGCGCGAGCAGGGCAATGACCATCAGGGTCCATTGCCGCATGCCCCAGGCGGCAAAGCCCTTGGGCGGGCCGTTCATTCGATGCTCATGCGCTTGAGTTGCCAGATCGAGCGCTCGTAGTAGGTGGAGGTGCGCAGCTCGGCCTTGTTGTCGAACGGGTAGACCACGAACAGCGGCCCCTTGTCCCGCACCGCCATGGGCTGGTCGTCGAGCAGGCGGGCCACGATGGCGCCCTGTTCCTTCGCATCCGCGACCGGAATGCGGATGGTGTAGTCGTTGATCGCGGTCGCGCTGACCGTGCCGCCCTGGGCCTTCACCGCGTCCAGCAGGTCGGACAGCAGCGGACCGGTGAACTTCACGGGCCGGTCGTACCAGGGCGTGCGGGTGGTGAAGCTGTGCTGGGGCAGCGCTTCGAGCATGGCCATGTCGAACACCGCGTCCTTGCCCTTGTTGGGCTGGCCGATGTGGCCGCTGATGGTGAGGATCACCCGGCCCTTGGGCTCGGGCAGGTCGCCGGCGTTGGCCAGCGGCGAGAGGGTGGTCAGCGCGGCCGCCAGGCCGAGCCCGAGCGCCACGCGGCGCGAGCAGGAGGTGAAACGAAACATGGGGGCTCCAGGGTGTGCATTGGCATCAGATGCGATGACGCACACCGGCTGGTGCGTTCGCGAGGCGGGCCAACACCGCCGGCGCGATCTGGTTGAGCGGCAGCACCTCGTGCGCCGCGCCGTGTTGAATGGCCATTCGCGGCATGCCGAAGACCACGCAGCTGGCTTCGTCCTGCACGTAGTTGTAGCTGCCCGCGTCCTTCATCTCGCGCATGGCGCTGGCGCCGTCGGCGCCCATGCCGGTGAGCATGATGCCGATGGCGTTCGGCCCGATCACGCGCGCGGCGGACTTGAACAGCACCTCCACCGAGGGCCGGTGGCGGTTCACCGGTTCGGTGTCTTCCACCACGGCCACGTAGTTCGAGCCGCTGCGGTCGATGCGCAGGTGGCGTCCGCCCGGCGCGATGTAGGCGTGGCCGGGCAGGATGCGCTGGCCGTCGCGTGCCTCGGCCACGCTGATCTTGCACAGGCCGTCCAGGCGGGTGGCGAAACTGGTGGTGAAGCCCGGCGGCATGTGCTGGGTGATGACGATGGCGGGCGCGTCGGCCGGCATCGGCACCAGCACCTCGCGGATGGCCTCGGTGCCGCCGGTGGAGGCGCCGATGCAGATGATCTTCTCGGTCGACAGGCGCGGCAGGGGCACGCTCGGGCGCGCGGGGGCGGCGGCGCCAGCACCGGTGGCGGCCGGCGCGGCGGGCGCCGGCGCGGCCAGGCGGCGCACCTGCGCGGCGGCGGCCACGCGGATCTTGTCCACGATGTCGCCCGCGAGCTCGTTCAGGCCCTGGCTCACGCCGATGCGCGGCTTGGCCACGAAATCCACCGCGCCCATCTCCAGGGCGCGCAGCGTGATCTCCGCGCCCTGTTCCGTCAGCGTGGACACCATCACCACCGGCATGGGGCGCAGGCGCATCAGGCGGGAGAGGAACTCCAGCCCGTCCATGCGCGGCATCTCCACGTCCAGCGTGATGACGTCGGGGTTGAGCTCGCGGATCATCTCGCGCGCCACCAGCGGGTCGCTCGCGGCGCCCACGCATTGCATGTCGTGCTGGCGGTTGATGATCTCGGCCAGCAGGCTTCGCACCAGCGCCGAATCGTCCACCACCACCACTCTCGTCTTCGCCATCTCAAACTTCCTCTCGAAGACCGGCACCTGGCCCTGGGGCAGCAGGGAACCGGCTTTGCCGGGCCTCGGGTGCCACCCCCTTGAGGGGGGGGCGCGCGAAGCGCGGCGGGGGTGCGTGTCAAAAAAGATCGATGGAGCCGCCGGCGGTGCTCTTGACCACGGCCGCCGCGCTGCCTTTGCGTTCCTGGGTTTCCAGCGTCTCGGGCTGGGCGTGGGCCAGTCGCTTGACCATGGCCTTGCCCGTCACCGGGAAGAAGCAGACCTTGCGCGGGTGGATGTCCAGCACGTCCTTGGACACCACGGCGATGCGTTCGGTCTGCAGGTAGTCGAGCACGAACTTGGTGTTGCGCTCGCCCACGTTCATGGTGGTGAAGCTGCTCATCACCTGGCCGCCGCCGAACACCTTGGCCTGCATGGTCTCGCGCCGAGCGCCGAGCTTCATCATCTCGTTGATGAGCAATTCCATCGCATACGAGCCGTAGCGACCGCCCGAGTCGCTGCCGCCTTCGGGCAGCATGAAGTGGTTCATGCCGCCCACGCGCACGGACGGGTCCCAGATGCAGGCGGCGATGCACGAACCGAGCACGGTCATGATGACCAGGTCCTCGGTGCTCACGTAGTACTCGCCGGGCAGCACTTTCACCGCGTCGCTGCGGAAGTGCGGCTCGTGAAAGAAAAAAGAGGCCTCGCCGGGCTTGGGCGTGCGGGCCTTGAGCTGGTCCACGCGCGAGACCACGCCGGCGGCCGGCGTCACGCGCGGCAGCGCCATCTTCGACAGCGGGGTCAGGGGCGTCAGGGGCGTGACCAGGCCGGCGGCGCCCGCCGCGCTGGAGCGGGCAGGGCTATAGGCGCTCATAGACGGTCTTGCCGCGCAGGGCGAACAGGTGGCGCGCGTCGCTGAAGTTCTCGGCGTGGCCCACGAACAGGGTGCCGCCCGGGCGCATCACGCGGTGGATGCGCTCGAGCACGGCGCGCTGCGTGGGCGCGTCGAAGTAGATCATCACGTTGCGGCAGAACACCACGTCGAAGGTCTCGCGCAGCGGCAGCTCGTGGATCAGGTTGACCGGCTGAAAGCTCAGGTGCTTCTGCAGCTCGGGCTTGACGCGCATGTAGCCGGCGTTGGCGCCTTTGCCGCGCAGGAAGAAGCGCTGCAGCCGCTCGGCCGACAGGCCCTTGTTGCCATCGGTCTTGTAGACGCCGCGCTGCGCGGTGGCGAGCACCTTGGTGTCGATGTCGCTGTTGACGATGTCGTACTGGCCGTTGGCGCCCAGCGACTCGGCGCAGGTCATGGCGATGGAGTAGGGCTCCTCGCCGGTGGAGGCGGCCGCGCACCAGATGCGCCAGGCGTGCGTGGGCCTGGCGCGCAGCAGCTGCGCCAGGGCATCGAAGTGGTGCGACTCGCGGAAGAAGGCCGTGAGGTTGGTGGTCAGGGCGTTGATGAACTCCTGCCACTCGGCGCCGTCGTGGCGCTCGAGCCAGTCGATGTAGTCCTTGAAGCTGGCGTGCCCGGTCTCGCGCAGGCGGCGCGAGACGCGGCTGTAGACCATGGCGTGCTTGCCGTCGTGCAGGCTGATGCCGGCCTTCTTGTAGATCAGCGCCTTGATGCGCGCGAAGTCGGCGTCGGACCAGACGAACTCCCGGCCTTCGGCGACGGGGCCTTCCTCGGTCGCGACGAGCGCCGAGGCCGAACCGGAGAACCCCGCGGAACCGGCTTTGCCGGGCCGCAGGTGTTGCCCCCCTGGGGAAGAGGCGCGCAGCGACGCGGGGGGATGCATGTTCAATGCCTGGAGCGGCGGACCAGGGACGAGGTGTCCAGGATCAGCGCCACCTTGCCATCGCCCAGGATGGTGGCGCCCGAGACGTTGGGCACCTTGCGGTAGTTGCTCTCCAGGTTCTTGATCACCACCTGCTGCTGGCCGAGCAGTTCGTCGACCATCAGCGAGACGCGCTGGCCCTCGGCCTCGACCACCACCATGATGGGGCTCGCGGCGTTGTGCTCGAAGCGCGGCACCGAGAAGATCTGCTCGAGCTCGACCACCGGCATGTACTCCTCGCGCACCTTCACCACGCGGGCGTTCTGTCCCATGGTGTTGATGTCGGTCGGCTTGATCTGGAAGGACTCGATCACGCTGGCCAGCGGCAGGATGTAGACCTCGTCGCTCACGCGCACCGACATGCCGTCCATGATGGCCAGGGTGAGCGGCAGGCGCACCGAGACGCGCATGCCATAGCCCTCGGCCGAGTCGATCTCGACCGTGCCGCCGAGGGCGGTGATGTTCTTCTTGACCACGTCCATGCCGACGCCGCGGCCCGACACGTCGGTGACCTGGTCGGCGGTGGAGAAGCCCGGCGCGAAGATCAGGCTCCAGACCTCGGGATCGCTCAGCGAATCGGGCGCGTCGATGCCCTTCTCGCGGGCCTTGGTCAGCAGCTTCTCGCGCGACAGGCCCTTGCCGTCGTCGCGCACCTCGATGAGGATGCTGCCGCCCTGGTGCGTGGCCGACAGGGTGATGGTGCCGGTCTCGCTTTTGCCCTTGGCGCGGCGCTCCTCGGGCATTTCGATGCCGTGGTCGCAGCTGTTGCGGATCAGGTGCGTCAGCGGGTCGGTGATCTTCTCCACCAGGCCCTTGTCGAGTTCCGTGGACTCGCCCTGCGTCACCAGCTCGACCTTCTTGCCCAGCTTGGAGGCGAGGTCGCGCAGCATGCGCGGGAAGCGGTTGAAGACCACCGACATGGGGATCATGCGGATCGACATCACGGCTTCCTGCAGGTCGCGCGTGTTGCGGTCCAGGTCGGCCAGGCCCGCCAGCAGGGGGTTGTTGGCGTTGTTGTTGTCCAGTTCGCGGCTCTTCTGCGCCAGCATGGCCTGGGTGATGACGAGCTCGCCCACCAGGTTGATGAGCTGGTCGACCTTGCTCACCGAGACGCGCAGGGTGCTCGACTCGAGGCCGGCGCCGCCCGCGGCGGCCGGGGCGGCCGCGCTGGCCCGGGCCTCGGCGGCACGCGTGTCGCGGGCCGCGGCGGCGCTGGCGTGCGCGCTGGGCGCGCCGGGCAGGCCGGGAGAGCCTTCGAAGAAGCCGTAGTCCTTGCCCTCGGTGGCCGGGGGCATGGGCACCTTGCCGTGCACCACGTCGCCGGCCGGGTGGATCTGGATCTGCTCCTTGCTCACGTGGAAGGTGAACAGGTCCAGCAGTTCGTTGTCGCTGGCCGCGGTGCGGGCGCGGAAGACGCGCTTGCCGGGCTGGTCGCAGGGCATGGCCGAGACCGTGCCCAGGCCGGGGATGTCGCGGAACAGCTCGGCGATGCCATCGGCCTGCGCAGGGTTGTCGATCGGGCCGATGTGGATGTCGATCTCGCGTTCGGCTTTGGACGCGGGAGCGGCAGCCGCCGGCGCGGGGGCCGGGGCGGGCGCCGCGAGCACGGGCGCCGGTGCGGCCACGGGCGCGGTGGCGGCGGGCGCGTCCTGGCCCTGGGCCAGGGCGTAGATGCGCGCCACCAGGTTGCCGGTGTCGGGCGGGCTGCCCACGCCCTGGTGGGCGCCCAGCTGGCCGCGCAGCGCGTCGCTGGATTCGAGCAGCACGTCCACCATGGCGGTCGTGGGTTGCAGTTCGTGGCGGCGCAGCTTGTCCAGCAGCGACTCGGCCTGGTGCGTGAGTTCGGCCACGTCGGCGAAGCCGAAGGTGGCCGCGCCGCCCTTGATGGAGTGGGCGCAGCGGAAGATGGCGTTGAGTTCCTCGTCCTGCGCGGCGTTCACGTCCAGCGCGAGCAGCATCTGCTCCATCTGATCGAGGTTCTCGCCCGCTTCCTCGAAGAAGATTTGATAGAACTGGCTGAGGTCGATGTCGTTGCCGAGGTGTTGGCCCTCGTTCATCATGTCGCCCATGTCTTGACTCCTGGTGGGATGCGTTTTAGGCCGGGATCAGCGAATCACCTTGTTGATGACTTCGATGAGGCGGCCCGGATCGAAGGGCTTGACCAGCCAGCCGGTGGCGCCCGCGGCGCGGCCGGCCTGTTTCATGGCGTCGCTGGACTCCGTGGTCAGCACCAGGATCGGCGTGTTCTTGAATTTGGGGTGCTCGCGCAGCTTGCGCGTCAGGCCCAGGCCGTCCAGCTTGGGCATGTTCTGGTCGGTCAGCACCAGATCGACGCTGTGGTTCTGCGCCTTTTCCCAGGCGTCCTGGCCGTCCACCGCTTCCACCACGTGAAAGCCGGCACCCGTCAGGGTGAAGGACACCATTTTTCGCATGGATGCCGAGTCGTCGACGGCAAGGATCGATCGCATGGGAGTTTCTCCGTTATTCGGGTGTTATCGGCGGCGCGCGGGCATTCTTAAAAGAGCTCCACCGAACCCGCGTCCATCTCGCCCTGTGTCACGGGGCTGGGGCGTTCGGGCATGGGGTCGAGGTCCAGGGGCACCTCGTCCTCCTCGGGCGCCATGGCCTGCTCGGCCAGGCGCCAGGCGCAGCCCTTGAGCATGCGGCCGGTGTGCGCCAGCAGCTGGGTGGCCATGTCGTGGAACTGCAGCTCGGTCACCGCCTGGTGCAGGCTGTGGCGGATGCGGGTGAGCTCCTCGCCCAGGACGCCCTCCAGGGCTTCCAGGTCGCGGTTGGCGTTGCCGAAGCGCTCCAGCAGATTGCCGGTGGCGTGGTCCAGCAGGCCTTCCAGGCGCTGCAGATCGGTCATGGCGATGAGCAGCGAGTCCTGCAGATCGGCCACCAGCGCCACGGGCAGCGTGACCGAAGGCGGGGTCGGCGGCGAAGCGGGGGTCTCCATGGGGGGCAGGGGGAAGGTGGTACGGATACGGGGTATTACAATTTTCGGCAGCCGCCTCCTGGGGTATCGACCGAATACGGCCTGGAATTCAGCCCTTTTGGCCGTCTCCGTCGACCTCCAGGCGCTTCTAATCCCTTCTTCGCCAGGCGACACAGAGCACCTCCCATGACCGGTACCGGTGAAGCGACAGCGAGCCACCCGCGACCGGTGCGCATCCTCCATCTGGAGGACTCCCGCGTGGACCACGCGCTGGTGAAGTTCGCGCTGCAGCGCAGCCAGCTCGCCAACGAAATCACGCTGGTGGACACGCTGGAGGATTTCCGCCGCGAGGTGCAATCGGGTCAGCACGACATCGTGCTCGCCGATTACCACCTGCCCGGCTTCACCGGCCTGGACGCCTGGGACGTGGTCTGCAAGCTGGGCATTCCGGTGCCTTTCGTCATCCTGTCCGGCGCGATCGGCGAGACCGCCGCCGTGGACGCCATGCACCGTGGCGTGAGCGACTACCTGCTCAAGGACAGCATGCACCGCCTGGCGCACGTGGTGAAGCGCGCGCTGGAGATCAGCGACGCGCGCAAGGCCAAGGCGCGCGCCGACGCCGAACTGGCCGAATCGCGCCAGCGCCTGGCCGAACTGGCCGAGCACCTGCAGACCAGCATCGAGCAGGAGCGCGCGGACATCGCGCGCGAAATCCACGACGACATCGGTGGCGCGCTGGCCGCGATCAAGCTCGACCTGGCCTGGGTGGGCCGGCGCGCCAGCGACGCCGACATGCAGCGCCACGTGAACACCGCGCTGGACATGGTGCAGCACGCCCTGGGGGCGAGCCAGCGCATCATGATGAACCTGCGCCCGCCCATCCTGGACCAGGGCCTGGTGGCCGCGGTGGTCTGGCTGGCCGCCGGCTTCGAGCGGCGCACCGGCCTGCGCGTGCACGTGCGCCGCACGGCCGAGCGCATCGAGGTGCCGCGCGACGTGCAGCTCGTGGCCTACCGCACCGCGCAGGAGGCCATGACCAACGTGGCCAAGCACGCCGCTGGCGCGACCCACGTGGACATCGATCTCAACGACGGAGAGGGCGTGCTCACGCTGGAGGTGAGCGACAACGGCCCCGGCATGGACAGCGGCGCGCTGCGCAAGGCCAAGTCCTTTGGCCTGCTGGGCCTGCGCGAGCGCGCGGCCAAGGTCGGCGGCTGGCTGGACGTCAGCGCCTCGCCGCGTGGCACCTCGGTCATTCTCTCGGTACCGCTTCCGTCGGGCGACACATTGCCGCCGCCGATGGAGCACAAGGAAGCCCATGATCAAGGTGATTTTGTGTGACGACCACGCCGTGGTGCGCCGCGGCATCCGCGACACCATCAGCGAAGCGGTCGACATCCAGGTCGTCGGCGAAGCCGGCAGCTATCCCGAACTGCGCGACCTCATGCGCAGGACGCCCTGCGACGTGCTGGTGCTGGACCTCAACATGCCCGGCCGCGGCGGCCTGGAAGTGCTGGGCGCGCTCAAGGAAGAGGGCTCGCCGGTGAAGGTGCTGGTGGTCTCCATGTACCCCGAGGACCAGTACGCCATCCGCTGCCTGCGCGCGGGCGCGCGCGGCTACGTCAACAAGGCCGGCGACCCGGCCGAGCTGGTCGGCGCCATCCGCGTGGTGCAGCAGGGGCGCAAATACGTCACGCCCGAGGTGGCGCAGATGCTGGTGGACACGCTCAGCGCGCCCGAGACCGAGGAGCTGCACGCCAGCCTGTCCGAGCGCGAACTGCAGACCCTGCAGAAGATCGCCTCGGGCAAGAAGCTCAGCGACATCGCCGAGGAGCTGATGCTCAGCCCCAAGACGGTGAGCGTGTACCGCGCGCGGGTGCTGGAGAAGCTGCACCTGTCGAACAACGCGGAGCTCACGGTGTACGCGATCCGCAACGGGCTGGTATGAGCGCCGGGACGACGCGCCGGGGGGCGCTGCTGGCCCTGGGCGCCGCGCTGCTCGCCGCCTGCGGCAAGGGCGACCCGCAGGCCCGGCTGGAGGCCGCCGCCAAGGCCCTGCAGGCCGCCATCGAAGCGCGCCACACCGGCGACGCGATGGACCTGCTCGACGAGCATTTCCAGGGCAGCGGCAACCTGGATCGCGACGGCACGCGCCGGCTGCTGACCGCCACCTTCCTGCGCTACCAGAACATCCGGGTGATGGCGATGTCGAGCAGCCACCGCGTGGACCCGCAGACACCCACGCTGGGCGTGAGCGAGGCGCAGGTGCTGGTCACCGGCGCGCAGGGCCTGGTGCCCGAGCGCGCCGAGCCCTACAAGGTGCGGCTGGAGTGGCGCCTGGTGGGCGGGGACTGGAAGCTGTCCGACCTGCGCTGGGAGTGAGGTCGCCATGCCCATGTTCGTTGACACCTCGCCCCCGGGCCAGTGCATCTTCTGCCGCCTGGTGGCCGGCGACATTCCCGCCTTCCGTGTCTGGGAAGACGAGCTGAGCATCGCCTTCATGGACATCGGCCAGGTCAACCCCGGTCATGTCCTGGTGGCCACGCGGCGCCACGCGGCCACGCTGTTCGACATCACGCCGCAGGAAGCGGCGGCCGTGGCGCAGACCGCGCAGCGGGTCGCGCGCGCGGTGCGCGCGGCCTTCGACCCGCCCGGCCTCACGCTGCTGCAGGCCAACGGCCGCGAGGGGGACCAGACGGTGTTCCACTTTCACCTGCATGTGGTGCCGCGCCACGCGGACGACGGCGTCGCGCTGTCCTGGCCGCGCAAGGACCCGCCGCCCGAGGTGCTGAAGGGCTACGCCGAGCGCCTGGCCGCGGCGATGGCGGACTGATCTCCCGCGCGCCAGCGCGGCTGGCGGGGGGCGGTGGATCAGCCCGTGAACAGCGCCGTCGCCAGCCGCAGCAGCGCGGCCACCGGCGTGTCCAGCATGGGCAGGGTGAAGGCGATGCCGATCAGGCCGGCCGACAGTGTGATCGGGAAGCCGATGGCGAAGGCGTTCATCTGCGGCGCGATGCGCGAGACGAAGCCCAGCACGGTGTTGATGAACAGCAGCATGCCGATCAGGGGCAGCGCGATCCACAGGCCGTAGCGGAAGACCACCGAGCCGAGTTCGTGCAGGCGCATGGTGTTCACCGCGTCGAGCGCGCCGCCGCCAACGGGAAAGGTGCCGAAGCTGGACACCACCGCCTGCAAGAGCATGAGGTGGCCGCCCATCACCACGAACAGCAGCATCGTGGTGTTGCCGAAAAAGCGGCCCACGGTGCTGCTCTGGCTGCCGGTGCTGGGGTCGAAGAAGCCGGCGAAGTTCAGGCCCATCTGCAGGCCGATGAGTTCGCCCGCCAGCTCTACCGCCGCGAACACGATGCGCACGGCGAGGCCGATGGCCAGGCCGATCAGCACCTGCTGCACCACGGTTTCGAAGGCGCGCGGGTCGGTCAGCGCCACCACCGGCTGCTCGGGCAGCGCGGCCTGGGCGCAGAAGGCGATCAGGAAGGCCAGGGCCACGCGCGTGCGCACCGGCACCGATCGCGAGGAGAAGATGGGCGCGCTGCTGAACACGGCCAGGATGCGCAGGAACGGCCAGAACACCGGCGAGACCCAGGCCATGATCTGGGCCTCGGTGAAGGTGATCATGCGCAGGCCCCTTGCGCCCTCAGACGGCGTACTGAGGAATGGACAGGATCGTGGTGCGGATGAACTCGACCATGGTGGTCAGCATCCAGGGCCCCGCGATGGCGAACACCGCGATCGCGGCGATCAGCTTGGGCACGAAGGACAGGGTCTGTTCGTGGATCTGGGTGATGGCCTGGAACAGGCTGATCACCAGGCCCACGCCCAGCACCGTGGCCAGCACGGGCGCGGCCACCGCGAGCAGCAGGAAGAGGGCGTTCTGGCCAAGCGTGAGGGCGGCTTGCGGTTCCATGGTGTTCCCTACTGGGCGAATGAGGCGGCCAAGGAGCCGATGAGGATGTTCCAGCCGTCCGCGAGCACGAACAGCATGAGCTTGAAGGGCAGCGCCACCAGCACGGGCGACAGCATCATCATCCCCAGGGACATGAGCACGCTGGCCACCACCATGTCGATGACCAGGAAGGGGATGAAGATCATGAAGCCGATCTGGAAGGCGGTCTTCAACTCGCTCGTGACGAAGGCCGGCACCAGCACGCGAAAGGGCGCGTTCTCGGCCGTCACGCCTTCGGGCAGGCGGGCCAGGTTGGCGAAAAGCTCGAAGTCGGACTGGCGCGTCTGCTTGAGCATGAAGGCGCGCATGGGCTGTTCGCCGCGCTGCAGCGCCTCCTCGAAGCTGATCTGGTTGCGCGAATAGGGGCCGTAGGCGTTGCTGTAGACCTGGTCCAGCGTGGGGCCCATGACGAACAGCGTGAGAAAGAGCGACAGGCCCACGATCACCTGGTTGGGCGGGGCCGACTGCGTGCCCAGGGCCTGGCGCAGCAGCGACAGCACGATGACGATGCGGGTGAAACCCGTCATCAGCAGCAGCACCGCCGGCAGGAAGGACAGCGCGGTGAAGAACAGCAGGGTCTGGATCGGCACCGAGTAGCTGGCGCCGCCCGCGCCCTGGCCCACGACCAGGGGCAGCGACGGGCCTTGCGGCGGGGCCACGGGCGCGTTCTGCGCCCAGGCGCCGACGGACAGCAGCATCAGGGCCAGCAGCAGCGCGAGCGCGCGCAGCCAGACCAAGCGGGGCATCTCAGCGCGGCGCATCGCCCGGGCCTTTCACGAGTTGCTGCGCCAGTCGCGCGGCGAAACCGCCGGCCAGCGGTGCCGTCGGCGCCGATGGGGCGGCCGTGTCGGCCGGCAGGGCCATTTCGTGCAGGGTGTTGACGCTGCCCGGCGCGACGCCGAGCACCAGGCAGGTGGCGGCCTCGCCGTGGCCCACCTGCAGCGTGACCACGCGCTGCTGCGGACCGAGCGAGACGCTGCCCAGCACCTTGAGGGAGGGGCCGCTCTGCCCGGGCACGCCCGGCAGGCCGGGCAAGCGCCCGCGCGCCCACTTCAGAGCCCAGGCGAGGCCCACCATCAGGGCGAGCAGGACCAGCGCCGGCCAGGCGTTCTGCCACATGTCGGTGTTCCTTCAGGTGCGGCTCAGGCGCTTCATGCGCTCCGAGGGCGTCACGATGTCGGTGAGCCGGATGCCGAACTTGTCGTTCACCACCACCACCTCGCCCTGGGCGATCAGGTAGCCGTTGACCAGCACGTCCATGGGTTCGCCGGCGAGCGCGTCGAGCTCCACGATGGAGCCCTGCGCGAGCTGCAGGATGTACTTGATGGGCACGCGCGTGCGCCCCAGTTCCACCGAGAGCTGGACGGGGATGTCCAGCACCATCTGGATGTCTTGCGCGCCGCCCGCGCCCATGGCGGTCTTGACCGGCGTGGCCTCGGCGTCGAAGGCCGGTGCGCCCTCGTCGGCAACGGTGGCGGCCTGCTCTTCGAGCGCCTGAGCCCATTCGTCGGCGATGGCGTCCTGGTTGGGTGCGTTGGTATCGGTTGACATGGTTTCTCCTGAACGCCGGTCACATCTCGGGGGACGACCCCAGCCAGTTCATGTCCCTGCCGCGCAGGTTGCGTTCCACGCGCAGCGCGTACTTGCCCTTGTGCGTGCCGTACTGGCACTCGAACACGGGCACGCCGTCGACGTGGGTGGTGATGGTGGGGTTGCGGTCGAGTTCGATGAAGTCGCCGATCTGCATGGCCAGCAGTTGCTCCACGGTGGCCTCGGTCTTCGCCAGCTCGGCCACCATGGTCACCTCGGCGGCCTGGATCTCGTGGCTCAGCAGCTTGACCCAGCGGCGGTCGACCTCGATGGCGTCGCCCTGCACGCTGGAATAGAGCACGTCGCGGATCGGCTCCAGCGTGGCGTAGGGAATGCAGACGTGCAGCGAGCCGGTGATGTCGCCGATCTCCAGCGTGAAGCTGGTGGAGACCACGATCTCGCTCGGCGTGGCGATGGTGGCGAACTGCGGCTGCATCTCCGAGCGCTGGTAGGCCAGCTCGATCGGGTAGACGCCGCGCCAGGCCTTCTTGTATTCCTCGGCCACCACGTCCACCAGCCGGTTGATGACGCGCTGCTCGGTGGGCGAGAAGTCGCGCCCCTCGATGCGGGTGTGGAACTTGCCGGAGCCGCCGAACAGGCTGTCGATCACGCCGAACAGCAGCGTGGGCTCGCACACCAACAGGCCGTTGCCGCGCAGCGGCCGCACGGCCATGATGTTGAAGTTGGTGGGCACCACCAGCTCGCGCAGGAAGGCGCTGTACTTCTGCACCTGCACGCCGCCGACCGAGATCTCGGGGCTGCGGCGGATGAAGTTGAACATGCCCACGCGCAGGTTGCGCGAGAAGCGTTCGTTGACGATCTCCATGGTGGGCATGCGCCCACGCACGATGCGTTCCTGGCTGGAGAGGTTGTAGTTGCGTACGCCGCCTTCCGGCACCTCTTCCTTGGCGAGCTTCTGGCTCTCGCCGGTCACGCCCTCCAGCAGGGCATCGACCTCTTCCTGTGACAGAAACGATTCGGACATGGTCTGATCGCTCCGCGCTTACTGCACGATGAAGCTGGAGAACAGCACGGCCTGCACGGGGCTGGCCGGGCCGCGTTTCTTCTTGCCCTCGTCCTCGGTCTTGGGCGCGGGATAGCCCATCACCTCGGAGACGGCGGCGATGATGTCGTTGCCGAGCCGGCTCTTGCCTTCGGCGCTGAGCACGTCCTCGGCGGTTCGCTTGGACAGGATCACCAGGATGCGGCTGCGGATGCTCGGCATGAAGGCCTTGACGGCATCGCCCGTGTGGGCGTCCTGCAGCTGCAGCGTGAGGCCGATCTGGATGTAGCGGTTGCCGCCGGGGTCGGCCAGGTTGACCACCATGTTGTCCAGCGGCAGGAAGGTGGGGGCCGATTTCGGGTCCACCGGCTTGTGCGCGGGGGCTTCCTCGTCCAGCCCCTCGTCCTCGGCGGTGTTCTTCTTGAGAATGAACAGCGCGGCGGCCGCGCCCGCCACGCCCAGCACGACCACGCCGATCAGCGCGAACAGCAGCTTCTTGCCCTTCTTCTTGGGGGCGGCTTCGGCCGGTTGGGCGGCGGCGGTGGCAGCGGCGGACATGGCACTCCTTCGTCGGTTGCCGCGGGCTCAAAGGCGCGCGGCTTGAGAAGGATTGTGGGAGGGGCCCCCCCACGCCGTTCGCTCGATAAGCGCGGAAAAACCGGTTCTTTCCCGCGCCCTGGGGGCTCAGATGAAGAGGTCCAGGCCCCGGCCGTTGGCACCCGGCGCGGCTGGGCGCGGCGGGGCCGCCTCGGCCGGGCCGGCGTCGGCCCGCCCGGAGCGCGGCGCGGCGGCCTGCGGTGGGGGGCCGTCGCGGCGGGCATCGCCCTGGCCCTGGTCGCCCACGGAGACCTGGCCCAGCGTGAGGCCGCCTTGCTGCAGCAGGTCGCCCAGCGCGGTCTGGGCGTGCTCGCGCAGCAGGCCGCGCGCGGCGGCGTCGTCGGTGCGGAAGTCCAGCCGCACCTCGTCGCCGCGCACGGCGAGCTGGATGTCGATGGCGTTCTGGGCGTCCTCGCCCACGCGCAGGCTGGCGTGGCGCATGGCGCCGGCGCCCCAGTGCTGCACCTCCACAGCCTCGGCGTCGGCCGGCGCGGCGTAGGGGTCTTGGGCGGTGTTCGGGTCGGTGCCGGCCTCGTGCCGCGCCTGGCCGCCGTCGGCCGGGGCGTCGCCACCCAGGCCGCTGTCGGCCGCCGTGGCCCCGCTGGCGATCACCGGACCCGCGGCCGCTTCGCCGGTGGCGCGCGCGCCACCCGTGGGCGAGGCGCCGGGCAGGGGCCGCTCGTCGCCGTCGGCCGCGCGCCCGGCGAGGGCCGCGAGCGCGCCCGTGGGCGTGGCGGTGGGCGCACCGGCCTGGAAGCGCGCGTCCAGCGCGACCGTGCTGCGCACCGGCCAGGCGGCACCGGTGCCGGCCTCGCTGGGCGCGGCCGCGCGGCTCCAGCGCAGGGCGGGGCTGTCGGTGCCGCCGGCCGCCTGGCCCGCGGCGGTGGCCAGGGCGGTGGCGGCACCGGGTGCCGAGG
Organism: Hydrogenophaga borbori; assembly: GCF_003417535.1. GTDB lineage: Bacteria > Pseudomonadota > Gammaproteobacteria > Burkholderiales > Burkholderiaceae_C > Hydrogenophaga > Hydrogenophaga borbori. Next base: position 557,498 of record NZ_QVLS01000003.1, on the reverse strand, counting down.
CCCGTGCGGCGGCGGGCTGCCAGGGCGCGGCGACCTGGCGGCCCGGCGCGCCGCCGTTGGCCAGGGGCAGGCCCTCGGCGGGCGCGCCGCCGAGGCGGTCGGCGCGCGTGTCCAGGCCGCGCGTCTCGCCGGCCAGCGAACCGTCGCCCGCCAGCGGCGCGGGCGCCAGCTCGTGCGGCGCGGTCCAGGCCATGAGCGCGGCCAAGGGGTTGTCGCTGTCGGCGGGGTCCTCGGCCAGCGGGTCGTCGCCCGGCGCGCCGGTGGCGGTGGTGGCCGTGCCCAGGGGATCCAGCGGCTCGGCGTCCGGCGACAGCAGGGCCAGCAGGCTGGAGAACAGGTCGGTCGGCTGCTGCGGCCCGTGCGCCGCGCGCGCGGCGTGGCTGGGCGGCTGGCCGTGCGCCGCCTGCGAAGCGGGCGGGTGGGGGTTGCTGGGCGCGGTCGTGGTCATGCGGAGAAGCTCTGGAACGTGCTGTCGGATTCGGCGCGGCGGCGGTGGGCGTTGAGCGCCATTTCGTCGGTCTGTTTTTGCTCGCGGCGCATCAGGCGCTGCTGGCGCGCCTCCTGCTGGCGCGCGACGTACTGGCGCAGCGTGGCGAGCTCGCGCTCGGCCTCGTGCACCTGCTGCTGGACCTGTTCGATCTGGCGCTGCTTCTGCCCGAGCACGCCGGTCTGGAAGTCCATCGCGTGCTCGACCTTGGCCATGAACTGGCGGTGGTGCATGAGCCAGGCGGCGTCCACGCCGCTGGCGCAGCGGGCCTGCCAGCGCTGCTGCGCCTCGGCGGCGTAGGCGGTGAGCTGGTCCATCTGTTCCTGCGCGGCCTGGTGCTCGCGGCGCGCCGCCGACAGCGCGGCCAGCCCCTCGTCACGCTTCTTCTCGGCGAGTTCGATGACCGTGGCCAGCGTTTCCAACCCTTGTTGGGTCATTGGTTGCCCTCATACGGGTTGTGGTGGGGCCGCGCGCCGCGCGTGGCATTGCCCGCCGCGGCGTCGCGCGCCGGTTTGTCTTCCTGCAGCGCGGTCTGCAGGCCGCGCACGCTCTCGCCCATGGGGGCGGCCTCGCGCATGTCCTGCATCAGGAAGCGCTGCAGCCCGGGGTAGAGCACGATGGCGCGGTCCGTCTCGGGGTCGCTGCCGGCCACGTAGGCGCCGAGCTGGATCAGGTCGCGGCTCTTCTGGTAGCGCGAGTAGTTCGCGCGGAATTTGCGCGCCAGCTCCAGGTGGCTGGGTGGCGCCACGTTGTGCATCACGCGCGAGGCCGAGGCCTCGACGTCGATGGCGGGGTAGTGGCCCGACTCGGCCAGCGCGCGCGACAGCACGATGTGGCCGTCCAGGATGGCGCGCGCCGCGTCGGCGATCGGGTCCTGCTGGTCGTCGCCCTCGGACAGCACGGTGTAGAAGGCGGTGATGGAGCCGCGGCCGTTCAGGCCGTTGCCGCTGCGCTCCACCAGCTGCGGCAGCTTGGCGAAGCACGAGGGCGGGTAGCCCTTGGTGGCCGGTGGCTCGCCGATGGCCAGGGCGATCTCGCGCTGCGCCATGGCGTAGCGGGTGAGCGAATCCATCAGCAGCAGCACGTGCAGGCCGTCGTCGCGGAAGCGTTCGGCGATGGCGGTGGCGTAGCTGGCGCCTTGCATGCGCACCAGCGGCGGCGCGTCGGCCGGGGCGGCCACCACCACCGAGCGGCGGCGGCCCTCCGGGCCCAGGATGTCCTCGATGAATTCCTTCACCTCGCGGCCGCGTTCGCCGATCAGGCCGACCACGATCACGTCGGCCTTGGTGTAGCGGGCCATCATGCCCAGCAGCACGCTCTTGCCCACGCCGGAGCCGGCGAACAGGCCCAGGCGCTGGCCGCGGCCCACGGTGAGCAGGGCGTTGATGGCGCGCACGCCGGTGTCCAGCGGTTCGCGCACCGGGTCGCGGTCCATGGCGTTGAGCGGCGCGCGCTCCAGCGGCGAGACGCTCACCCCGCGCAGCGGGCCCTGGTGGTCCAGCGGCTCGCCGTGCGCGTCCACCACGCGGCCCAGCAGGCCGGCACCCATGGGCAGGCTGAGCACGCTGCGGTCGTTGGGCGAGGGCGGCGGGTTGTCCTGGCCCAGGCGCGGCACGGTGCGGTAGGGCGGCAGCGGCGTCACGCTGGCGCCGCTGGCCAGGCCGTGCACGTCGCCGGCGGGCATGAGGAAGGCGCGGTCCTTGGAGAAGCCTACCACCTCGGCCAGCACGGGCTGCTTGTGGCCGTTGTCGATCAGGCACTGCGCGCCCACGGGGACGCGCAGGCCCACGGCCTCGAGCACCAGGCCGGCGAGCTTGGTCAGCGTGCCGCGCACCTCCAGCGGCGTGGGCGCCTGCGCGCTGGCGCGCAGGTCGTCCATGAAGTGGCCCCAGCGGCTCGGCGATTCGTCGAAAGTGCTGTCGGTCATGCGGGTCAGACGTCGGCGTCGGCGGGGTCGAAGGGTGCGCTTAGGCCCAGGTTGCCGATGGCGCGCAGCCAGCGCTTCTCGACCGTGGCGTCCACCGAGTTGGTGCGCGACTCGAGCACGCAGCCGCCGGGGGTGATGCCGGGATCGGGCACCAGCTCGGGCCGGGGCTCGCCCAGGGTTTCGAGCAGCGCGCCTTTCATGAGCGCCAGGTCGGCCGGGTTCATGCGGATGGTGGCGGGCAGGCCGTCGTCGATGAGCTGGGACATGGCTTCGCTCACCACGCCCTGCAGCTGAGCCGGGTTCTGCACCAGCTCGCGGCGCACCACCTGGCGCGCCAGGTCGCAGGCGATCTCCAGGATGTGGCGCGAGATCTCGTGCTCGCTGTGTTTGAGGTGCTCGCGCGTGGTGCGCAGCAGCTGGGCCATGCGCACCGCGGTTTCCTCGGCGGTGCGGCGCATGCTGGCTTCCATGGCGTCGCGCACCGATTGCGCGCCAGCGTCGTGGCCGTGGCGAAAGCCCTCGGCGTAGGCCTGCTCGCGCGCCTCGGCGAGGCGCTCGTCGGGCGGCGTGGCCTCGGCCGCGCCGTCGGTGGGCAGGGCGGGGCGCTGGTCGCTGCCGTCCACGGCGGCGAATTGCCAGGCGGCGACGCCGTCGATCTCCTCGCGCGGGATGAAGCGCGAGTACGGGTCGTTCTTGGGGCGTTGGTTCATGGGGCGCTCAGACGAAAGCCTCTTCCTCGCCGCCGCCGCCGATCACGATCTGGCCTTCGTCGGAGAGGCGGCGCACGATCTTGAGGATCTCCTTCTGCTGCGCCTCCACCTCGGACAGGCGGATCGGGCCGCGGGCTTCGAGGTCCTCGCGCAGCGCCTCGGCCGCGCGGCTGGACATGTTGGACAGCACCAGCTCGCGCAGCTCGGCGGTCGCGCCCTTGAGCGCCACGATGAGCTGGTCGGTGGCCACTTCCTTGAGGATGAGCTGCACGGCCTTGCCGTCGAGCTTGAGCAGGTCCTCGAAGGTGAACATCTTGTCCATGATCTTCTGGGCCAGCTCGGGGTCGAAGTCGCGGATCGACTCGATCACCGAGCTTTCGATCTGCGTGCCCATCATGTTGATGATCTCGGCCGCGGTCTTCACGCCGCCCATGGAGGTCTTGCGGATCTTGTCGCCGCCGGCCAGCACCTTGTAGAGCACCTCATTGAGGTCCTTCAGCGCGGTCGGCTGGATGCCCTCGAGCGTGGCGATGCGCAGCATCACCTCGTTGCGCGTGCGCTCGGTGAAGTTCTTCAGCACGGCGGCGGTCTGGTCGGCCTCCAGGTGCACCAGGATGGCGGCCACGATCTGCGGGTGCTCGTTGCGCAGCAGCTCGGCGATGGACAGCGGGTCCATCCACTTCAGGCTCTCGATGCCGGAGACGTCGCCGCCCTGCAGGATGCGGTCGATCAGCAGCGCGGCCTTGTCGTCACCCAGGGCGCGCTTGAGCACCGCGCGCACGTAGTTGTCGGTGTCGCTCACCAGCAGGCTCTGCGACGAGGCGGTGTTGGTGAAGCGCTGCATCACCTGGTCCACGCGCTCGTGCGAGACGGCGCGCGTGCGCGCGATGGTCTCGCCCAGTTTCTGCACCTCTTTCGGGCTGAGGTGCTTGAACACCTCGGCCGCTTCCTCTTCGCCGAGCGACATGAGGAAGATGGCGGCGTCCTGCAGTCCGGTGTCGTCCATGCTCTGCTCCCAGCCTCAGTTCGGCGCTTCGCCGTTGACCCAGCCCTTGACGATGTTGGCCACCGCCGCCGGGTTCTCCAGCGCCAGCCGCTTGGCGTCGGCGATGCGGCGCTTCTCGGGCGTTTCCTCGTCCGGCGTCGGCATCGGCAGGCCGGGGCGCTCGGGCATTTCGTTGAGCACGGCGTTGAGCGGCTGCACCTCGGCGATGCGGGGCGGCGGCGCCTTCATGAGCTTGAGCGCCGGGCGCACCATGCCCATCAGCACGATCAGGCCCAGGCCGACCATGCCCAGCGGGAACGCCAGGCTGCGCGCCAGCTCGATCTTGTCGGCCTGCTGCCAGAAGGGCAGGGCCTCGGGCTCGGTGGCCACCACCTCGTTGAACGCGGCGTTCATCAGGTTCACCGAGTCGCCCCGGGCCTGGTTGAAGCCGATGGTCTCGCGCACCAGGGCGGTCATCTGCTCGATCTGCTGCGCCGGGATGGGGGCGCTGACGGGCTTGCCGTTCTTGTCCAGCGTGGTCTTGTGGTTCACCACCACGGCCGCGCTCAGGCGCTTGATGCTGCCGCTGGACTCGCGCACGGTGCGCACGGTGCGGTCGACCTCGTAGTTGATGACGGATTCGCGGCGCGTGGAGCCGCCCTGGCCGGCATTGGCCTGGCCCTGCGGCGTCACGCCCACGGGCGCGGCCTGGCCGTTGATGGGCGCGCTGCTGGGCGCTGGCGGCTGGTTGCTCACCGCGCCGGGCACGCCGGCGGGCTGGGCGCTGCCGGGACGGCCGTCTTCGATGGTCTGCTGGCTGCGCACCGCGCTGGGCTCGTTGCCCTGGTTCGGCCGGTGCTGCTCCGAGGTCATCTCGGCCTGGGAGAAGTCGATGTCGGCGCTCACCTGCGCCTTCACGTTGCCCACGCCCACCAGGGGTTCGAGCATGTCCAGGATGCGGCGGGTGTAGAGCTGCTCGAGCTGCTGCGCGTACTGCAGTTTCTGCACATCGGCGCCGGCGGCGTTCTGGCCGTCGGGCGGGTTGGACAGCAGGTTGCCCTGGTCGTCGACCACGCTCACGGCCTTGGGGTTCATCTCGGGCACGCTGCTGGCCACCAGGTGCACGATGCCGGCGACCTGCGCGCGGTCCAGCGTGCGGCCGGGGTGCAGGGTCAGCAGCACCGAGGCGCTGGGCTTTTGCTGTTCGCGAAAGAAGCCGTTCTGGTTGGGCAGGGCCAGGTGCACGCGCGCGGCCTGCACCGAGGCCAGCGACTGGATGGAGCGGGTCAGCTCGCCTTCCAGGCCGCGCTGGAAGCTCAGCCGCTCCTGGAACTGCGTCATGCCGAAGCGGTTGTTCTCCATCAGCTCGAAGCCGGTGACCGAGCCCTTGGGCAGGCCCTGGGAGGCCAGGCGCAGCCGGGTGTCGTGCACCTTGTCGGCCGGCACCATGATGGCGCCGCCGCCGTCCGAGTACTTGTAGGGCACGTTCATCTGGGACAGCTGGGCCACGATGGCGCCGCCGTCCTTGTCGCCCAGGTTGGCGTAGAGCACGCGCCACTCGGGCTGGCGGCCCATGAAGAAGAAGGCCAGGGCGATGGCCAGCAGCGCCAGGGCGCCCAGGCCGAGCTTGATCTTCTGCGCGTTGTCCATGCGCGCCAGGCCTTCGGCCAGGGCGTTGGCGCGCACGGGCTGGGCATTCACTTCGGCGACGGCGGTGGTGCTCATGGGCGGGATGGCTCGCAAGGGGGCACGGGGCCCCGGATGCGGATGAGTATCCCGGGGGGGGCCGGCGGGCATTCCCGAAAAAAGGCGCCGTATTGGGCCTTTATTTCCCGCGCGCCTTGCCGAGGGGGGGATTTCGGACCGAGCGGGCGCCCGTGCGGGTATAAGCCACGCACCGCAACCACCGACCCGAAGCCCATGCAACGCATCGTCCTGGCGCTCACCTTCTTGCTGGTCGCCGTCGGCGCCCGCGCCGCCGACGGCGACCCATTGCCGGCCCGCAGTGTTCTGCTCATCCCGGCTGGTGATCCCGTGGAGTACACGGTCACGGTCCGCACGGCGGCCACCATGCTGTTTCCCCTTGCCTCGCTGGGCGCGCTGTCGGACGGGCGCCAGAAGACTAAAGACCTCACGGCCCTGATGCGGACCCATGCGCCGGGCCACGGCCTGTTCTTCGCCGAGCGGGTGGCGCACCGGCTGCGGGCCGCCGGCTATGAGGTCCGGGTGTTGGAGTCGATCGCCCGCCGGCCGGACGACCCCGACAACGTCGACATCGAGAACCTCGCCTTCGACGAAGACGTGGGTCTGCAGCTGGGGTTCGACGCCATCGGCTTCCATTCGGGCATGGGCACCCAGGCCTACGTGCCCAAGCTCAATGTCGACGTCCACTCCTTCCCGCGGGGGGCCCAGTGGTACCCCTACAGCACCACGCTGTTCTTCGGTGTGGACGCCCGGCCGAATGAGGATTGGGCCATCGTGGCACCCGCCGAGGCCAGCTTTCCGTCTTTCGAGGCCTTGATCTCCGGCCCGGGCGCCGTGGACGCCGTCTACCGCCAGGCGCTCGACCAGCTGGCCGAACGCGTGGCCACGCAGTTCCAGGCGCAGTCTCCGCTCAAGGCCGCGCCCTGAGCGGGGTCGCCCGGTCAGGGCCCGAAAAGGCCGGCTTATTGGGGCTTTATTTCCGGACCCGGTTGCCGAGGGGGGCCTAGCATCCAGGCCTGTCGATCGCTTCCCGAAGGAGTCCCTCATGGACATGCGCCTGTCTCCCCTGACCAGCCAGACGCTGGGCAACGTGGCCGCGTTCAAGCGCCCGGCCGCGGGCGCCGCGGGTGGCGCGGGCGCGGCCTTCGCCGACAACCTCAAGGCGGCCCTGCACCAGGTGAGCAAGGCGCAGAACGAGGCCAGCCGCCTGCAGACCGAGGTTCAACTGGGCAACCCCAAGGTCAGCCTGGAGGAAACCATGATCGCCATGCAGAAGGCGCAGATCGGCTTCCAGAGCGCGCTGCACGTGCGCAACCGCATGGTGCAGGCCTACACCGACGTGATGAACATGTCGGTCTGAGGCGGCCGCGGCGCCTGTCGGCGCCTGGGCCTACCCCGCGCGCAGCGCCTCGGCCTTGTGCTGTGCGAGCCGCTGCAGGTCCGCCAAGGCCGGGTCCTGGCGGCAGGCCTCGACCGCCGCTTCGAACACGGGGATGGCGTCGGCCGCCCGGCCCATGGCGGCCAGGCATTCTCCCGAGCGGAAGGCGGCCAGCGCCGCATAGCGGTTTCCGTCCTGCAGTCCGGCCAGGCCGAACATCGGCAGCGCAGCGGCCGGCCGGGCCGTGCGCTGCAGGCAGGTGCCGGCGAGGAAGGTGAATGCCGCCCGCCCGGGGTGTTGCATGACCAGGACCAGGGCGGGCCGCAGCGCCTGATCGAACGCGCCCTCGTCGCACAGGCGGGTGGCGGTGGTCAGCAGCCGCGCGGCCTCGGCGGGCCCGTGCGCCGCCAGCGCAGGGAGTGCCTGCCCGGTAGTGGCCGCGCGCACCCAGTCGCCGATTCGCTCGCCGGCCTGGGCCAGGCGGGCGGCGCATTGTTCGAGCAGCGCGGCCACCTCGGGGTCGGGATGGGGGTGGTGGTGCATGGCGGGCGGTTCAACCCTGCAGCGGCGCCAGCGCCAGGCAAACCAGGAAAAGAAACAGCAGCTTCATGGCCGCCACCGGATCCAGGGCCTGGGCCAGGGAGGCGCAGACCTGCTGCAGGAGATGGCCATCGCCCCCGTCGCGGTAGATGCCCTGCGAGAAGCGGTCCTTGATCAACGGAACCCACTCGTCCATGTTGTTCAAGGTGGCGTTGACCAGAGAAGGAAATTGCTCGTGAACCGCCTGCAGCAGGGCATTGGCCTCGGTGGCGTTCATGCGCAGGTAGCTGCAGGGCGGCGAGGCGTCGTGGGTGCCGGTCAGGTAAATGGCCAACACCACCGCGCCAGTGACAAAGAGCATGGCCGCCGGGAGAGCCGTCCCCATGACGCAGCACGTCGCCAGGCATGTCGGATCGGTCATCGTGTCCGGCGCGTAGATCCTGGCCCAGCGGTAGACCTCGATCCGCTGGGACTGGCTCAGCGAGGTGTCGCCCAGGATGCCGGGAATGTCGGGGCCGCCGTTCGGCAGCGCATGCCTGGCCGGGTCGAAACACCATGGGGGAGCCAGCGGCACCCCCTGGGCGACCTTCCGGGCGTGGTTGAGCAACTGGGCGGTCTCTTCCCCTGAGAGCTCGCAGTTGTTGATGGCACTGTAGTTGGGGCGCAAGCCCTCGGTGTCCAGCGTGAGGTGCCGGGACGGCCGGAACAGCTTCTTGATGTCCGAGCTGGGCGCGGCGGCCGACAGGGGTGAGGGGCCGGCGGTGACGTCCTCTGGTTCGAGGCTGTGCTCATCGTCCTCATTCGACAGGCAGAAGTTCCAGCGGGCCGAGGCGCTGCCAGGGGACTGGGAGCGGTTGACGGGCGACGGCGGTGCTTGGCGCGAAGCGCCTCGCGACCGGTCCACCGGGCTGCTGGAACGTGAGGAAGAAGAGGAAGAAGAGGCGGATTGCATGGTGGCGTGGTGGGTCTCAGGGGGCGTGCGCCGCGCCAGGCCTGTCCGGCGCCGCGGAATGGCCTAGGGAACGGTGCCCCCTGCTTTGTTCCCGACCGCGGGGATGGCCCGCGCCCAGGGGAGTGGGGGCGCGGCACATGAAGCGCTCCGCCGGGTGGGTGGCGCGGGCGGCCTAGGCCACCGGGGAGGGCCGATGGTTCGAACCACCATCACAGAAGCGTCACCAAAGCCCACACGCCGCGCATCGACCCCCCTGGGCCGTCCAGGGCGTGGCACCCATGCATCCAATGGACCGTCACCATGAACCGTGAATCTGATCGCCTCATCGGAGCGACGCGGGCGCGCGTCCCGCTGCCGTCCAGGCATGCGGTGGTGGTCACGCGCGACACCGGCCTGAGCGCGGCCGCCCGCGCGCTTCTCAACAGGGCCGTTCAATCCGGCGAGGCGCTGCGGGCCAAAACCGTGCGCGTGCCGGGCAGCCAAGAGCGGCTGGTCGTGCTGTACGTGCCGCAGCGCAAGCCCTTCTCGCCGCAGCGCCTGTTGGCGCGCGTGGGTTGGTGGCAGGCGAGCGTGCGGCGCAAGGAAGCCATGGCGAACGGGGTGGTGAGCGGTCTGTTCGGTCGGCAGTTCCCGTTGACACCGAGCTTCGATACCTGCGTGCTGGTCGATCGCCATCCCCGCGTGCGCCCGTCCGATCTGGCGGCCATCGTGGGCATGGGCGAGGTTCTCAGGCAACTGGCCGAGGCCCGGATCGATTGGCCGACCTTCGTGGCCATCGCCGGGGGTGTCGACGCGGGCAAGGCGCTGCTGTCTCAGCTGGCCGCACAGGTGCGGCTGAGCGATCCCGAGGGCTCCGCGCGATCGGCGATCCTCAAGACCCTGTCGTACCTCGCGCAGAGGGATGGGCGCGGGCCGGAACCGGTGGCCGAGGCGCTGCTGGGCGATCCCGAGGTGCTGGTGCGGCTGCAGGCCCATGCCAGAAAACTCCCCGCCGCGCTGGCCGCGAGCGCCAATGCCCAGCTCCTGGTTCACCACTTGAAAGGCCTGAGCCCGCCATTGCATGAGCGCTGCGGTCCGGCGCGCCTCGGTGCGCTGAAGGCGATCCAGGGCCTCTGCGATGCGCAGGCGCTGCCACCGTCGGCGAAGCGTGCGGCTGTCCGCCAGGCGCTGGTGGAGTGGAGCCTGGCGGCCTTGGGGCCGGAACACGGGGCGCTGGCGGACGCCTTGCGGTTCGCAGCGGCCGTCGATCCCAACACCGGCGCCTGCGCGCTCGACACGGTGTTTCAGCCGCTTCTGTAGGGGCCGCTGCCCCGCCTGCCTCTGCGTTTTGAGTCGCGCCATGTCTATCCTTGAACGGTTCTTCCCTTCCTGTGTCCGGTCCCCCCGGTCCAAAGACCTCAAAGGCCTGCCGGTGATCGGCCAGGTGCTGGCCCAGACGCCGACGGCCTCCACGACCAAGCCGCCGGTGCTGGTGTGCAAAAAAAGAAAGAACGGGCAGAACGGCGTCGACCTGTCGGTCAGGTTCGCTTCGCGCACCGGTTGGATCGGGCGCCTGGTCCATGGGCGGGAGCAGGCGCGCCTGCGGAAGCGGCTGGACGAGGAGATCGCCTGGTGCGAGAAACACCTCGGGCATTGGCCGGAGGTGGCCGCGGCGCTGGAACTGCTGCGAGCCGAGCGCGCCGCGAACCCGGATGGGTGCCGCCACACGATGAAACTGCGGGCGGCGTTGCAGGTGCTGAAGGCCGCCCAGGGGCGGTTCTTCGACATCACCCGCAGCGTCGGGAAGATGCGGGCCCACAGGGACGGCATGAAGGCCATGACGCCCTCGGCGCTGCGCGCCTGCATTCGGCAACAGGATGGCCATTCGAAAGCGCGCACCGCCGATCGCGATGAAGCGCGCGAATGCAACCGCGTCTGGAGCCAGGCGGTTGCGGACGGTGTGCCCGCTGGCGCGTAGCGGGCGCGCACCGCCTCACTGCGCCGCTTCATCGATCAACGCAGCCAGGCGCAGGGGCAGACGCCGCTGCAGTTTCTTCGGCATGTTCTCCTGCTGGGCACGGCCTCCTTCAACCTGCGGCCCCGGGTGTTCGAGGCCTTGCTGGCGTATTTCGTCGAACTGGGGGTTCAGGGCGACATGGCGCTTCCTGTCGACCCCCAGCGGGGGGACAGCCTGGACCGGCTGCTGGAGTGGCTCGCCCCGGTGGTGCCCGAGGGCCAGCCTCTGGCGCCGGCCATGACCCAGGACGCCGAGGGCGAACTGGCGCCCATGAGCGCCCGCGCGTTCGCCTCGGCGCTGAGCGCCACCCTGCATGGGCAGCTGGCCGAGGCGTGCAGAGAGCCCGTCGAGGACGTGCTGCCGCAGGAGGTGCAATGGCGTCGGTGCATCGAAGGCGTCTTGTGCTGTCTGGTCGACGGCGTGTTCCCAGACACGCACGAATTCCGCGGTGCCCTGGCCCGGCTGGTGCGGGTGAAGAACGAACTGGGCGCTGTCCAGGCGAAGGAGCAGCCCTTGATGCAGTTGGCCCGCCAACTGGAAGCGGCGTACCTGGGCCACCGGGAGCGCATGCTGGCTCTGGACGGGCTCGGCCTGTGGCAGGAAGAGGGGAGTGGCGATCAGCGGCGGGCGTACGCGGCCATCGCGGCCCGGCTGGACAAGGCCTTCACACCGAAAGGTGTCCCCAAAGGCCCTTTCGACGTGGAGGCCGAGGAGGTCGAGGGGTTTGTCGCTGTCCACACCATCGCCGGCGCCCCCTCGCTGGCCCCGCACCAGATCCTGCACCGGTGGTTGACCGAGACCCCGGTGCCCCGTTACCTGAGCGACCCGGTGTTCCGGGCCCTGGCGCGGTACTGCATGCGCGCGCAGCTGCAGGCGGCCGCGCAAGCACCGCTCTGAGCCTTTCTCGGGGGCGCGAGGCCGGGGCTGGGATGGCCCCGTGCCATCTCATGAACGCTTTGCTCGGTGGCTGTTACCCACAGGCCGCATCGGTTTTGCACGATGCCGCTTCCGTACCACCGCCACAGCCCGAGGAGTCCGCATGCGCCGCGTCAGTCAAGAAGCACCGCCGATCAGAAAGTCCGTCCCGCCGGCCAGGCCAGTCCCGGCGTTCTCGCCGATCCGGCGGGGCGAGCGCTTCGATGTCGAGGGGTTTGCAAGGACCTTGTATGAGAAGTCACCCCGGCCGACCGGGAAAGAGTGGCACGCGCATGCCGACCAGGACGCTCCCGATCAGGTGATGCCCACCCGCAAGCCGGTGGGCCGGTGGTGCGGGCGCATCGAGTCCTGCAGCTTTCGCGATCTGGTGGCACCAACGATCGCGTACTTGCGATCGGCGCCAGTCGACGGTCGCCGGCACGAGGTGGTCCAGGCCTGCGACCACTTCTCGAAAAAGCGGGTGGTGGACAGCACGGAGTCGCGCCGACACCTCGCAAGCCTGGTGCGCGCCCAGCGGATGCTGGCGGCGCAGGAGATTCTGAATCGGGCCACCGCCGCGCGGAACGCTGCCGAAGACGACCTGGCGCTCGCCGAGGCGGATGTCGAGTTCCATCGCGCGGGCGCGCAGCGGGCGTTCGATGAACGCTTGCGCGACATACGGCAGCGCCGGGCGGCGGGCCTCGGCAAAGCGAATGCCCCACAGGAGAAGGACGCGATCGCGTTCAACCAGCGCGCGCTCGTGCCGGTCCCCATGGCATCCCCGTTCAAGCCGCGCCGCGCCGCGCCAGGCCAGCCTGCGCCGGACACGACCCCGGACAAGACCTCGGGTCGCCAGGCAAGGCCCCTGGTCCAGCTGAAAGCCTTTCTCGGTGAGTGGAGGCCCCGTCCGTCGAAGACAGCAAGGACCGAAGCCCAGGGGGTGCCGTTGCCCGATGCCCTGCGCGCCCCCAAGAAGAAAGCCGTGCCAGCGGCGCAGGTGGCGCTGAACGGGGAAGCTCTGTCGCTCACGCTCCAGGCCTTGGCCCAGGAGGCCGGGGAGTCACCCGAGGATGTCGTCGAGCGCCTGCTGCTCGAGCGGCCGGTGTTCATCGCGCGCCTGCACCCCTTGGTGTTCGACGAGCTGTTGCGCCTGCACGCCCAGACGCTGCGGGAAGAAATGGACGACATGCACCGGGAAAACCTGGAGGTGGTTCAGGCGCTGGCCGACCGGCTCCAGCGTCGGCTGGCGGACTACCGCGAAGCGAAACGGGCCTACGAGGGCCTGCTGCTCCCGGGCTGAGTCCCTCAAAGAGAAACGGCCCCTGAGGGCCGCTTCCTTGGGCGGGCAGCGCCGCGCTCAGTGCGTGGGCGCCGCGCTGTTGCGGTCGATGATCTGCGCCAGGTCGTTCAGCCAGGGCTCGGCCAGGCAGCGGATCTCGGCGTCGGTGCGAAGGATGCGCTGCATGATGCGCGCCTTCTCCTTGCGCTCCTCGGGCGCGAGCTCGGCCTCGCGCGACTTGAAGCGCAGCTGGGCGATGAGCACCGCGCAGGCGCCTTCGAGCCGGACCACGCGGTCCCAGTCCTCGGCCTGGGCGGCGGCCAGCATCTGGTCGCTGGTGCGCTCGATGGCTTTGTAGAAGTCGATCAAACCGTGCTGCTCCATGTCAGGCTCCCTGCAGCGCCTGGGCGCGGATGTCCTGCCAGGCCTGGGCCACGGGCTCGATGAGGCCCGCCACCTCGGCCAGGGCCTTGGCGTCGTTGCGCAGATTCGCCTCCGTGAGGCGGCGCACGCTGTAGGCGTACAGCGCACCCAGGTTGCGCGCCATCTCGCCACCGGCCGGGTCCAGGCCGGCCTTCAGGCCTTCCTCGACGATGCGCACCGCCTTGCCGATCTGCTCGCCCTTGGCGACCAGATCGCCGCGTTCCATGGCGCCGCGCGCGGCCGCCACGGCCTGCAGCAGGCCGTCGAACAGCATGCCCACCAGCCGATGCGAGTCGGCCGCCTGGACGCCGGTTTCCACGGCGACGCGTTTGTAGACGGAGGCGGAACGGGTGTTGACGGAGGTGAACATGGTGGGGGCTCCTGGCTGGCTATGTTCTTTGTATCGGCCGTCGCGCGCCGGACTGTAGGTATTTGGTGGGCGATCAGAGGTGGGTTTCATGGCCGTTTCCCGCGATGCCTGAGAGAGGTGGTGTCCGCTTCAAACGACAACGGCGGCGGCCTTTTCGGGCCGCCGCCGTGGCGGGCGTGGGGCGGCCCGGGGGCCTGGCCGCTCAGCGCAGCAGCGAGAGCACGCTCTGGCCGTTCTGGTTGGCCTGGGCGACCATGGCGGTGCCGGCCTGCTGCAGGATCTGGGCGCGCGAGAGGTTGGAGGTTTCCTTGGCGAAATCGGCGTCGACGATGCGCCCGCGCGCGGCGGAGATGTTCTCGCCGGTGATGTTGATGTTGGCCACGGCGTTCTCGAAGCGGCTTTGCAGGGCGCCGAGGTCGGCGCGCGAGCTGTTGATGGCGTCGATGGCCGAGTCGATCACCTTGATGGCCAGCTGGGACTCGCCGAAGCTCGTGATGCTCACGTCGTCCATGGCCGCGTTGGCCACGGCGGCGGTGTCGGTCACGGTGCCGGTGGTGGCGGCGCCGAAGCCGGTGAAATCGCCGGCCGCGGTCAGGGCGCGCTCGGCCCAGACGCGGTAGCCCGTGACGGCGCCGTTGGCGTCGAGCGTGGTAAAGGCGAACACGCCGGTGTCGGAGGACTTGGCGTTGATCGCGTCCACGATCTGCTGCGAGCGCTGGGCGCCGGTGGTGGCCTCGCCGATGGGGCCGAGGTCGACGGCGGTGCCCGAGGCGTCGTCCACCTTCAGGGCACCGGCAGCCATGGAGGCCAGCACGGCGGGCGCCACGGGGTCGGCCGCGTTGTTGATCTGCGCGGTCATGTGCACCGGCGTTTCACCCAGGGTGTCGGACTTGGCCGAGACGATGGACTCGATGGCGATGCCCTCGCCGGCGTTGGCGCCGACCTGGAAGGTGGCGTTGGCGAAGGAGCCGTCAAGCAGCTTGGTGCCGTTGAAGGCGGTGGTCTTGGCCACGCGGTCGATCTCCTGGCGCAGCTGGGTCACCTCGGACTGCAGGGCCTTGCGGTCGTCGCTGTTGTTGGAGGCGTTGGCCGACTGCACGGCCAGCTCGCGCATGCGCTGCAGCATGTCGCCGACCTTGCCCAGGGCGCCTTCGGCGGTCTGGGCCAGGGAGATGCCGTCGTTGGCGTTGCGGGCGGCGACGTTGAGGCCGCGCACCTGGGAGTTCATGCGCTCGGAGATGGCCAGGCCGGCGGCGTCGTCCTTGGCGGAGTTCACGCGCAGGCCCGAGGACAGGCGCTGCATGGAGGTGGCCAGGGAGTTGGCCGAGCTGCTCAGGTTGCGCTGAGCGGTCATCGACATGACGTTGGTGTTGATGGTGGTCATGGTGGGCTCCTGGTGGGCGGTTCAGGCGGGGCTCAGCGCAGCAGCGAGAGCACGCTCTGGCCGTTCTGGTTGGCCTGGGCGACCATGGCGGTGCCGGCCTGCTGAAGGATCTGGGCGCGCGAGAGGTTGGAGGTTTCCTTGGCGAAGTCGGCGTCGACGATGCGCCCGCGCGCGGCGGAGATGTTCTCGCCGGTGATGTTGATGTTGGCCACGGCGTTTTCGAAGCGGCTCTGCAGGGCGCCGAGGTCGGCGCGCGAGCTGTTGATGGCGTCGATGGCCTTGTCGATCACCTTCAGGGCGATCTGGGCATCGCCGAAGCTCTCGATGCTCACGTCGCTCAGGTTGCGCAGCGTGGCGGGGGGCGCGGTGTCGCCAGGCGCACCGGTGGCAGCGGCCGTGAAGGCGGCCCCGAAGGTGGTGGCGGCGGTCAGGTCGCGGTCCGAGAAGATCTCGTAGCCGCCAGCGGCCAGTTCGCGGGCGAACACGCCGGTGTCGGAGGACTTGGCGTTGATCGCGGCCACGACCTGCGTGGTGCGTTCGGCGGCCGTGGTCGAGGCGGCGATGCCGCCCAGATCGACGTCGTTGCCGGCGGCGTCCTTGATGGTCCAGCCCGTGGTGCCGGCCGGGATGGCGGCGTTGGCGGCGGTGCTCGGCGCGGCCACGGTGGCGACGAAGAACTCGGTGTTGTCCAGTTCTCCCAGCGAGTCGGACTTGGCCGAGACGATGGAGTCAATGGAGATGGCTTCGCCGGCGTTGGCGCCGACCTGGAAGGTGGCGTTGGCGAAGGAGCCGTCGAGCAGCTTGGTGCCGTTGAAGGCGGTGGTCTTGGCCACGCGGTCGATCTCCTGGCGCAGCTGGGTCACCTCGGACTGCAGGGCCTTGCGGTCGTCGCTGTTGTTGGAGGCGTTGGCCGACTGCACGGCCAGCTCGCGCATGCGCTGCAGCATGTCGCCGACCTTGCCCAGGGCGCCTTCGGCGGTCTGGGCAAGGGAGATGCCGTCGTTGGCGTTGCGGGCGGCGACGTTGAGGCCGCGCACCTGGGAGTTCATGCGCTCGGAGATGGCCAGGCCGGCGGCGTCGTCCTTGGCGGAGTTCACGCGCAGGCCCGAGGACAGGCGCTGCATGGAGGTGGCCAGGGAGTTGGCCGAGCTGCTCAGGTTGCGCTGAGCGGTCATCGACATGACGTTGGTGTTGATGGTGGTCATCGCTGTTTCCTTTGAAAGGTGGAACCGTCTGAACGATCCGGCGCGTGTCCATGTCGAGGGCCCAGTGCCGGTCACGAACCTTTTCGGGATCCGTTGGCGTCTATTTCGGTGCGCTTCACGGCTTCTTTAGGGGCTTCCATCGGTCGGGTGCCCGGTGGTCAAGCCGGAAATGGGCGGTGTTTGCCCCCCAAAAGAAAAAGCGGCGGTGGCCCGGAGGCCACCGCCGCGAAACGACGGGTGTGTCGTGCGAGAAACCGGGCGCTCAGCGCAGCAGCGAGAGCACGCTCTGGCCGTTCTGGTTGGCCTGGGCGACCATGGCGGTGCCGGCCTGCTGCAGGATCTGGGCGCGCGAGAGGTTGGAGGTTTCCTTGGCGAAGTCGGCGTCGACGATGCGCCCGCGCGCGGCGGAGATGTTCTCGCCGGTGATGTTGATGTTGGCCACAGCGTTCTCGAAGCGGCTTTGCAGGGCGCCGAGGTCGGCGCGCGAGCTGTTGATGGCGTCGATGGCCGAGTCGATCACCTTGAGCGCGCGCTGCGATTCGCCGAACGAGGTGATGGAGATGTCGTCGAGCTGCGAGGCCACGGCGGCGCCCGCGGCGGCCGGCGAGGCGCCGGTGGTGGCGGCGGTGAAGCCCGTGAAGTCGGCGGTGGCGATGGCGTCGTCCGAGAACGTGGTCCAGCCGGTGATGGCGCCCGCGGCGTCGGTCACCACGCGGGCGAACACGCCGGTGTCGGACGACTTGGCGTTGATCGCGTCCACCACCTGCGTGGTGCGCTCCGACGCGTCCGCGGCGGCGGCGATGGGGCCCAGGTCGACACCCTTGACGGTGAGCGTGCCGGCGTCGAGCGCGGCGTTGGCGCCGGCCGTGGTGGTCAGGGTGCCGGCGGCGGTGATCAGCTCGGTGTCGCCCAGGGTGTTGGACTTGGCCGAGACGATGGACTCGATGGCGATGCCCTCGCCGGCGTTGGCGCCGACCTGGAAGGTGGCGTTGGCGAAGGAGCCGTCAAGCAGCTTGGTGCCGTTGAAGGCGGTGGTCTTGGCCACGCGGTCGATCTCCTGGCGCAGCTGGGTCACCTCGGACTGCAGGGCCTTGCGGTCGTCGCTGTTGTTGGAGGCGTTGGCCGACTGCACGGCCAGCTCGCGCATGCGCTGCAGCATGTCGCCGACCTTGCCCAGGGCGCCTTCGGCGGTCTGGGCCAGGGAGATGCCGTCGTTGGCGTTGCGGGCGGCGACGTTGAGGCCGCGCACCTGGGAGTTCATGCGCTCGGAGATGGCCAGGCCGGCGGCGTCGTCCTTGGCGGAGTTCACGCGCAGGCCCGAGGACAGGCGCTGCATGGAGGTGGCCAGGGAGTTGGCCGAGCTGCTCAGGTTGCGCTGAGCGGTCATCGACATGACGTTGGTGTTGATGGTGGTCATGGTGTTGTCCTTGGAAGGTGGGGCCGATCAGCGCAGCAGCGAGAGCACGCTCTGCGGCGCCTGGTTGGCCTGGGCGACCATGGCGGTGCCGGCCTGCTGCAGGATCTGGGCGCGCGAGAGGTTGGAGGTTTCCTTGGCGAAGTCGGCATCGACGATGCGCCCGCGCGCGGCGGAGATGTTCTCGCTCGTGATGTTGATGTTGGCCACGGCGTTCTCGAAGCGGCTTTGCAGGGCGCCGAGGTCGGCGCGCGAGCTGTTGATCGAGTCGATCGAGGTGTCGATCACCTTCATCGCCAGCTGGGCGGCGCCGAAGCTGTTGATGTCGATGTCCTCGAGCGCGAAGTCGGCGTCGGCGTAGGTGGCGCCACCGACGTCGCCGGTGGGGTCGGCCGCGAAGGAGCCGCCGAACTCGCTGCCGTCGAGCGTGCGCGAGGACGAGAACACCGAGTAGCCGGTCACGGCGCCCGTGGCGTCGTATTCGATCTTGGCGAAGATGTCCGTGTCCGACGACTTGGCGTTGATCGCGTCGACGATCTGCGAGGTGCGCTGCTCGTTGGTGGTGGCCGCGCCGATGGGACCGAGGTCGACGGCGGTGCCCGAGGTGTCCGTGATGGTCAGGTCGCCGGCGGCCAGGGCCACGCCGTCGGTGGCGTTGTCGGTTTCCACGTCCACCGCGATCACGTCGGACGAGCTCACCGTGGTCGTGCCCAGGGTGTTGGACTTGGCCGAGACGATGGAGTCGATGGCGATGCCCTCGCCGGCGTTGGCGCCGACCTGGAAGGTGGCGTTGGCGAAGGAGCCGTCAAGCAGCTTGGTGCCGTTGAAGGCGGTGGTCTTGGCCACGCGGTCGATCTCCTGGCGCAGCTGGGTCACCTCGGACTGCAGGGCCTTGCGGTCGTCGCTGTTGTTGGAGGCGTTGGCCGACTGCACGGCCAGCTCGCGCATGCGCTGCAGCATGTCGCCGACCTTGCCCAGGGCGCCTTCGGCGGTCTGGGCCAGGGAGATGCCGTCGTTGGCGTTGCGGGCGGCGACGTTGAGGCCGCGCACCTGGGAGTTCATGCGCTCGGAGATGGCCAGGCCGGCGGCGTCGTCTTTGGCGGAGTTCACGCGCAGGCCCGAGGACAGGCGCTGCATGGAGGTGGCCAGGGAGTTGGCCGAGCTGCTCAGGTTGCGCTGAGCGGTCATCGACATGACGTTGGTGTTGATGGTGGTCACGGCGGACTCCTGTGAAATGGTTGTGGAAGGCAACCGGCGCCTGAGCCGGATCACGAACCGCGATCCGTGGTCCGTTGCTGGGTGTTTCGGCCAAGCGGTCGATTACTTGAGCCACGCGCCGCCTAAAGCAAAACGGGCGGTGGATACCCACCGCCCGTCATGCCTTGTTGGCCGCGCCTCGGCTCAGCCGCTGTTCTTGTTCCACATCGAGATCTGTTGCGTGATGTAGGCGTTGAGCGAGTTCAGGCGCGCCACGTTGGCGTCCATCGCGTTGTAGTAGGCGAGGTAGCGGGTCTCGGCGCGCGCGGCGCGGTCCACCACCTTGTCCATTTCCTTGTTGGTTCGCTTGATGCTCGCGTTGAGCGAATCGGTGCGGTTGCTGATGGTGCCGCCCGAGGCCACGAGGCCATCGGCGAAGGCATCGAGCTTGAGGCCGAAGCCGCGCTGCGTGGGGTCGTCGCTGGTGGCGCCAAAGAGCTTGCCCAGCTCGGCCGGCTTGTCCAGCGCGGTGTCGAGTTTGGTGCTGTTGATGCTCATCTTGCCGTCGGACTTGATCTCGATGCCGATGTCGAGCAACTGCGTGAACTCGCCGCCCGGCGTGCTGGAGCGCATCATGCTTCGGATGGCGTTGCGCAGGCCCGTGGCGGTGCTGTCGCCCTGCAGCGAACCGGCGACCTTGGTTTCCGGGTCGTATTTGGTGGCCGTGGCCAGCAGGTCCATGACGGCGTTGTACGCGTCCACGAAGCCCTGCACGGTCTTCTTCATCGCGTCCTTGTCGTTGGTCACGCTCACGTTCACCGGCGTGGTGGTGACCTGCTTGAGCTCGAACGTGAGGCCGTCGATGGTGTCCTTGACGGTGTTGCTGGCCGATTCGATGGCCACGCCGTTGATGGTGGCCTGCGCGTTCAGACCGGCCTGCGTGAGGGTGCTGGGCGAGCCGGCGCCCATGTAGGCCAGGCGCCCCAGGTCCTTGCCGTCACCGGCGTCCGCGTCCGTGGCCTCCACCTGGAAGCCCATCTCGGCGCCCGTGGACTTGGAGCGCAGCAGCAGTCGCTCGCCATTGGCGTCCTTGAGCACGGTGGCGGTGATGCCGGCGTCGGAGTCGTTGATCTGCTGGGCGATGTCTTTGAGCGTGTCCTTGCCTTCCTCGACCGTGATCGTGACCGGCTCTTGCTCGCCGTTGGCCACGAAGCTGCCGCTGCCCCAGTTGCCCAGGGTGATGGTGAGGGTGCCCGCGCCCATGCCGCTGCCGGCTGGCACCACGGCGCTGGACGTGTTCTGCGCCGTCGCCAGGCGCTGCACTTCCAGGGAGAAGCCGGTGGGTGGCGTGCCCGCGGCCACCGTCACGCCCACCACATCGGGCAGCGAGGAGGTGGCCTTGACCGCCTTGAAGGCGTTCGCTTCGGCCAGCTTGGCGCCCGCGTCGCCCAGTGTGGTGACGAGCGAGTTGATGGTGCCGTAGATCGAGAGCTTGCTCTGTGCCTTGTTGACCTGCGTCTGCAACCCCGTGAGCGGCGCGCGTTCCAGCGCCACGAGCTGCGCGACCATTTCTTTGATGGGCAGGCCGGAGGCCATGCCGGGAGAAGTGATGGTCGCCATGGGGTTCCTTCGGGGTCAGTGGTTGGTCAGCGGCCCAGCAGCGACAGCACGTTCTGCGGGATCTGGTTGGCCTGCGCCACCATGGCGGTGCCGGCCTGCTGCAGGATCTGGGCGCGCGACAGGTTGGAGGTCTCTTTGGCGAAGTCGGCATCGACGATGCGCCCGCGCGCGGCGGAGAGGTTTTCGCCGGTGATGTTGATGTTGGCCACGGCGCTTTCGAAGCGGCTCTGCAGGGCGCCGAGGTCGGCGCGCGAGCTGTTGATGGCGTCGATGGCGTTGTCGATCACCTTCATCGCGAGCTGGCTGTCGCCGAAGTTCTCGATGTTGATGTCGTCGAGCGTGAAAGGCGTGGCGGTGGGCGCGGTGGCGGTCACGGTGCCCACGTCGGCGGCCGCCCCGGCCAGGCTTTCCAGGTCACCGCCCGCGGCGGTGGTCAGCGCGCGGTCAGAGAAGATCTCGTAGCCGGTCGTGGCGCCGGTGGCGTCGTGCACGGGTCGGGCGAACACGCCGGTGTCGGACGACTTGGCGTTGATGGCGTCGATCACCTGGCCCGTGCGCTGCGCGCCGGTGGTGGCTTCGCCGATGGGACCCAGCGCCACGGCGTTGCCGTCGGCGTCCAGGATCTCCAGCGTGCCGGCGGGCACGGCGGCCAGCACGGCCGGCGCCACGGGATCGGCCACGTTGTTGATGGCGGCGGTGATGTTGGAGTCGGTCGCGCCGATGTCGTCGGTGCGCGCGCTCACGATGGATTCGATGGAGATGCCTTCGCCGGCATTGGCGCCGACCTGGAAGGTCACGTTGGCGAAGGTGCCGTCGAGCAGCTTGGTGCCGTTGAAGGCGGTGGTCTTGGCCACGCGCTCGATTTCCTGGCGCAGCTGCGTCACCTCGGCCTGCAGGGCCTTGCGGTCATCGGCGTTGTTGGAGGCGTTGGCCGACTGCACGGCCAGTTCGCGCATGCGCTGCAGCATGTCGCCCACCTTGCCCAGGGCGCCTTCGGCCACCTGCGCGAGGGAGATGCCGTCGTTGGCGTTGCGGGCGGCGACGTTGAGGCCGCGCACCTGGGTGTTCATGCGCTCGGAAATCGCCAGGCCGGCGGCGTCGTCCTTGGCGGAGTTCACGCGCAGGCCCGAGGACAGGCGTTGCATGGAGGTCGCGAGCGACCCCGCCGACGTCGCCAGGTTGCGCTGGGCGGTCATCGACATCATGTTGGTGTTGATGGTGGTCATAACTCACTCCTGTGATGGACTGTGAAAGTTGGCCCGGCAGATTCCGGGTCTCACCGTCACTGATCGCCGCCCTGGCTGGCCCGGCGACGAACTCCATCGGGAAGCTCGCTCCGTCAATTTCGGTGATGACCGGGAATTCTTTAGATTTGTCCGATGGCGAACGGTCGGATAAGCGCCGCCGAACATCGCCAATTCCTGGCTTTTAGAACCAAGGTTGTAGGCATATCGCCGACACCGGGTGCCGGAAATCCCGACAGCACGCACAGACGTTTCCCGATTCAAGTTTGTTCACCGATCGACACAATTCCTCACATCGGGTCCAGCCAAGCCCTGGCGAAGACCCCCAACCGACGACCGACACGTGAAGGAGTGAGTGATGGACAGCGAACAACTTCTGGCCGAGATCCGCGAAGCCAACCTGACCTACCTGATGCTGGCGCAGAACCTGATCCGCAAGGACCGCGCCGAGGCCCTGTTCCGCCTGGGCATGACGGAAGAGGCGGCCGACCTGCTGGCCATGCTCTCCACCGCCCAGCTGCTCAAGATCGCCTCCAGCAACATGCTGCTGTGCCGCTTCCGCGTCGACGACGACCTGGTGTGGAACCTGCTGACCAGCCACAACGTGAAGAAGGTGGACAACAGCACCACCACGCAGCTGCACGCCAGCATCCTCATGGCCGGCAAGTACGCCGAGTCCATGGCCACGACCGCGCACTGATCCCCCCCTCTCTTTCTCGCATCTGGAGTTCGACATGGCCGCAGGCAAAAGCATCCTCAACGAGTCGCGCGACATCGAGCGCGCGGTGGCCCTGATCCAGCTGGGCGCGCGCCTGCAGGTGCTGGAATACGAGACCAGCCTGTCCTACGAGCGCCTGCTGCGCCTGTACAAGGAAGTGGCGGGCAAGAGCCCGTCCAAGGGCCAGCTGCCGTTCTCCACGGACTGGTTCCTGACCTGGCAGCCGAACATCCACGCGTCGCTGTTCCTCAACATCCACGAGTACCTCTCCAAGGCCAGTGCCCTGGAGGACATCGACACCGTCATCAAGGCCTTCCGCCTCTACAGCGAACAGATGACCGCCAGCGCGATCGAGCCGCTGCTGTCCATCACGCGCGCCTGGCGCCTCATCAAGTTCGTCGACAGCGGCATGCTCACGCTGACCAAGTGCTCCTGCTGCGGTGGCCGCTTCGTCACCGAGCCGTACGAGAACGCCCGCCACTTCGTCTGCGGCCTGTGCCAGCCGCCCGCCCGCGCGGGCAAGGGCAGCGCGGCGGGTTCGCTTCGCTTGCACTGAAAACGCCGGTTCAGGCGGTCAAAGCCGGAAAAGGGCCCCCCCAAGGGCCCTTTTCGCGTTTCTGGCGGGCCTTCATCGCCCCTAGAGTCGGTCGATAAGTCCTGTATCCATTCATTCGACCAAGAACATGTTCGTCATCATCGGCTTCGTGGTCTCGATGCTCTGCATCTTCGGCGTGTTCATCGCGCACGGGGGCAACATCGGCGTGGTGCTCAAGGCCCTGCCGTTCGAGATGACCACCATCCTGGGCGCCGCCCTGGGCGCCTTCCTGATCAACAACCAGATGAAGGTGGTCAAGGCCGCCTTCAAAGGCATGGCCGGCTGCTTCAAGGGCAGCCGCTACACCAAGGAGCGCTACCTGCAGCTCATGGCCCTGCTGTACGACCTGCTGCAGAAGGCCCGCAAGGAAGGCCTGATGGCCATCGAGCAGGACGTGGACAACCCGCACGAGTCGGCGGTGTTCCAGAAGTACCCCACCATCACCGCCGACCACCACGTGGTGGAGTTCATCACCGACTACCTGCGCATGATGGTCTCGGGCAACCTCAATGCGCACGAGATCGAGTCGCTGATGGACAGCGAGATCGAAACCCATCACCAGGAAGCGCACGCGCCCGTGGCCGCCATCGCCCGCCTGGCCGGTGGCCTGCCGGCCTTCGGCATCGTGGCCGCCGTGCTGGGCGTGGTCAACACCATGGGCTCGGTGGGCCAGCCGCCCGCCGTGCTGGGGGCCATGATCGGCTCGGCCCTGGTCGGCACCTTCCTCGGCATCCTGCTGGCCTATGGCGTGTTCGAGCCCCTGGGCGGCCTGATGGAGCAGAAGGTGGAGGAGAGTGGCAAGGAACTGCTGTGCGTGAAGACCACGCTGCTGGCCAGCATGCAGGGCTATGCGCCCGCCACCGCCGTGGAGTTCGGCCGCAAGGTGCTGTTCAGCGACGTGCGGCCCACCTTCAGCGAGCTCGAAGGCCACGTCAAAGGCAAAAAGGCCTGAGGACGCGCCATGGCGGGTGACGGCAAGAAACTCCAACCGATTGTCATCAAGCGGGTGAAGAAGGCGGGTCACGCGGCGCACGGCGGCGCGTGGAAGATCGCCTACGCCGACTTCGTGACGGCCATGATGGCCTTCTTCCTGCTCATGTGGCTGCTGGGCTCCACCGCCAAGGGCGACCTGCAGGGCATCGCCAGCTACTTCACCAACCCGGTGAAGGTCTCGCTCATGGGGGGCGACGGCACCGGCAACAGCACCAGCATCATCCCCGGCGGCGGGCGCGACCTGTCGGCGGCCAACGGCCAGCGCGACTCGGGCGACACCGAACGCACCGTCAAGGAACTCGGGGCTCAGATGGCGCGCGCCGAGCTGGCGCGCAAGGACCAGGAGCGCATCGACGCGCTGGAGCGCAAGATCAACGCGCTGATCGAGACCGACCAGAAACTGGGCGAATACCGGTCGCAGATCCGCATGGTCAAGACCCCCGATGGCTTGCACATCCTGATCGTGGACGACCAGAACCGGCCCATGTTCGACACCGGCAGCGCGCTGGTGAAACCCTACATGCGTGACATCCTGCGCGCCATCGGCGGCTCCCTGGGGAATGTGGAGAACCACATTTCGCTCGCCGGCCACACCGATGCCACGCCCTATGGCAGCGGCGACCGCGGCTACAGCAACTGGGAGCTCTCGGCCGACCGGGCCAACGCCTCGCGCCGCGAGCTGGTGGCCGGCGGCCTGCCCGACGACAAGCTGCGCCGCGTGGAAGGCCTGGCCGCCAGCGTGCCGCTGCTGCCCGACCGGCCCCAGGACCCGAGCAACCGGCGCATCAGCATCATGATCATGACGCGCGACTACGAGGGCCGCATGTTCCCGCCGGCCCTGCCCGCCGCGCCCGTGCTGGGCCTGCCGCCCGCCGCCGCGGCCCCGGCCGCGCCGGTGGCCACCACGGCCCTACAGATTTCCCCCGACCTGACGAAAACAAGCGAGACGAGCACGCGCTGAGCGGCCCGACCTTTCCCGACCCCACCTCTGCGGAGGCTGCCATGTCCACGCCGATGAAATTCCTGATCGTTGACGACTTCTCCACCATGCGCCGCATCGTGCGCAACCTGCTCAAGGAGATCGGCCACGCCGACGCCGACGAGGCCGAGGACGGCGCGATCGCGCTGGGCAAGCTCAAGGCCGGCGCCTTCAACTTCGTCGTCACCGACATCAACATGCCGAACATGAACGGCTTCGAGCTGCTGGCGGCGATCAAGGCCGACGAAAAGCTCAAGCACCTGCCGGTGCTGATGGTGACGGCCGAGGCGCGCAAGGAAGACATCGTGCTGGCGGCGCAAAACGGCGCGGCCGGCTACATCGTCAAGCCTTTCACCAAGGCCACGCTGGAAGAGAAGCTCGCGAACATCTTCAAGAAGCTGGGTCTGTGACCAGCGTCGGGAGAACCAGGTCATGAACCACACCCCCGACACGCAGGACGGCCAGGCCGCCAACCCGGACATGTTCCGCAAGCTGGGCGCGATCACGCGCCAGCTGCACGACGCGCTCAAGGAGCTGGGCTACGCCGACAAGCTCCAGGGCACGGTGGAGCAGTTGCCGGACGCGCAGAGCCGCCTGTCCTACATCGCCCGCCTGACTGGCGAAGCCGCCGAGAAGGTGCTGAGCCAGGTGGAAGAAGGCAAGAAGGAACAGGAGCAACTGGCGCAGCGCGGCCGCGAACTGGCCGACACCATCCGGCGCGTGCCGGCGCTGGCCAAGGCCATGCCCGAGTTGCTGGAGTGGTCCACCGACGTGGTCGCGCTGGCCGAGAAGACCGACGCCCGCCTGACCGAGATCATGATGGCGCAGGACTTCCACGATCTCACCGGTCAGGTGATCGCGCGCGTGGTGGGTCTGGCGGGCACGATAGAAGAGCAGCTGCTGGGGCTGCTGCTTGAATCGGTGCCGACCGGCCAGCCAGGCCAGGACAAGGCCCACGAACTGGCCGGTCCGGTGGTCAACGCCGAAGGCCGAACCGACGTGGTCACGGACCAGAAGCAGGTGGACGACCTGCTGGCCAGCCTGGGGTTCTGATCCCAGCAATTCCCCCCGGGGGTTTCCGCGCGGGCGGTCACTAAACTGGCCCGCACAGAGCCGGTACGACAGCTGGCCGCGGGAGAACCCTCATGTATTCCTTGCTCCCGGCCCTGGTCTCGGGGCTGTTCCTTGGCTATGGCGTCTACGTACTGGCGGCCAAGGGATTCAATCGCATCAGCCTGTGCTTCTTCGCGCTGTGCCTGACCACCTTCGTCTGGCAGGCCACCTGGGCCGTGCTGTTCCAGGTGCGAGACCCGTTCTGGACCACGGTGTTGATCCGCCTGGGCTACCTGCTGATCATCTTTCTCCCGACAACTCTGTACCACTTCCTGGTGGAGATCGCCAACCAGCGGCGGGACAGGCGCTGGGTGATGCTGTCTTACGGGCTGTCGCTGGTTCTGGGCGGGTTCGACGTGGCCACGGACCTGTTCGTTGCCGGCTACTACGGGTACTTCTTCGGCCACTACCCCAAGGCCGGGCCGCTGCATGTGGTGCATGTGCTGCAGACGGTGGTGGTGGTGGGCCGTGGCCTGTTCGTTACCTGGCAGGCCACGCGCGGGGCCTCATTCGAACAGCGCGTTCGGCTGAACATCTGCGTGGCGAGCCTGTTTGTCTACTTTTTTGCGGCGGTGGACTACCTATGCAACTACGGCTTCGAGTTCTATCCGCCCGGGGTGTTCTTCCTGGCCATCAGCCTGGGGCTGATTGCTGTGGTGCACCGCAGTACCACCAATCCCCTGGTGGTGGCTGCATCAGTGGCCCATGAGATCCGTGTCCCCTTGGACACCATCCGGATGCAGGCCGACACCCTGATGCAGTGGCTTCCCGAGCTGTGCCGGGGTTACAGCCTGGCGGTGGACAAAGGGTTGGTGGTGCGTTCGCCGAACGCGCCGGATTTCTCCCGTCTTCCCGCCTTGGCGGGCGCGATCAGGAAGCAGGTGGATCGCTCCAGCGTGGTCGTTGCTCTGATGTTGGCTTCCGCCGATCAAAGGCAGGCTGAACCATCGACTTTTGTGCGCTGCTCGATGGATGCCTGTCTGAACGAGGCCATGAGGCGCTATCCCTTCCAGGCGGGCGAACGGGACAAGGTGGTGGTGGACCGGACCGGCGGTTTTGAGTTCATCGGCTCCGAGTCGTTCATGGTTTGTGTGCTGCTCAATCTGCTCAAGAACGCGCTGTATGCGATCCGCCTTGCCGGCAAGGGGGAGATCGACATCGGTATGTCTGTATGGCAGGAGCAGAACCTGTTGACCGTGCGGCACACCGGCGTCGGTATCAGACCAGCGGATTTGCCGCACGTTTTCGATACCTTCTTTACCAGCAGGCCCCTGCATGGTGCCGGGCTGGGATTGTCGTTCTGCCGCGGGGTGATCGAGTCATTTGGGGGCTCGCTCGTTTGTGAGTCGGAGGAGGGGCGAGGTACCACCTTTCGACTGCATTTCCCGCCTGCGGCCTTGTCGGGCGCGCCGCGGAGCGGTCAGGGCAGTGAATAGCCCCCTTTCCTTCCGCCTTATCGCCCTTTAGTTTTTCCTTCGGCTTTCCACAATCGGGCTCACTTCCCAGAGCCTGAACCGTGGACTCCTCGAGCCAAGACAAAAACCTGCCAGCGACGCCGCAGCGCCTGAAGAAGGCGCGCGATGACGGCCAGGTCGCGCGCTCCAAGGACCTGTCCAACCTCGCCGTGCTCGGCGGCGGCATGCTGGTGCTGTTTGGCCTTGCGCCCACCGGTTTTGCCCGCCTGCGCGACACGCTGGCCGGCCAGCTGCGCTTCGACAACGCCAGCGTGCGCACGCCCGAGCTCATGCTCCAGCGCCTGTCGGACAACGCCGCCCAGGCCCTGATCGTTTACCTGCCCCTGGGCCTGCTGGTCATCGCCCTGGCGGTGGTGGCCCTCATCGCCGCCGGCAGCGTCGCCCTCAGCACCAAGCCGATCGAGCCCAAGCTCAGCAACATCAGCCCGCTGTCGGGTTTCAAGCGCCTGTTCTCGCGCCAGCAGCTCGTCGAGACCTTCAAGCTGGTCGGCATCACCACCGTGGTGCTGATCGTGGCCGGCCAGTTCATTGCCGGTCACGCCGAGGCCTTCGCGACGCTGCTCATGCGCCCGCTGGAAACCGGCATCGGCCAGCTCGCGCAGTGGCTGGCCATGGGCGTGGGCCTGCTGCTGCTGGTCATCGGCGTGGTGGCCGCCATCGACGTGCCCACCCAGCGCTTTCTGCACAAGCACCGCCTGCGCATGTCGCACGACGAGATCAAGCGCGAGCACAAGGAGGCCGAGGGCGACCCGCACGTCAAGAGCCAGCGCCGGGCACGCCAGCGCCAGCTGGCCCAGCGCCAGAGCATCCGCGCCGTGCCCAAGGCCGACCTGGTGGTGATGAACCCGACCCACTACGCCGTGGCCCTGCGCTACGACGACGCCACCATGACCGCGCCGCGCGTGATCGCCAAGGGAACGGACCTGCTGGCGCTCAAGATCCGCGACGTGGCCAAGGCCAACGCCGTGCCGGTGTTGCAGTCGCCCATGCTGGCGCGCGCGCTGTACGCGCACGCCGAAATCGACCAGGAAATCCCGGGCGCGCTCTACACCGCCGTGGCCCAGGTGCTGGCCTGGGTCTACCAGTTCAAGGCCGCCATGAACGGCCAGGGCCGCATGCCGGCCGACCCGCAGCCGCAGGTGCCGCCCGAACTCGACCCGCATTTCAAGAAGAAGCCCCAGGAGGCTGACCAATGAACGCCTTGCAGCAATGGTTGAAGCGCCACGGCGCCCTGGCCGGCGGCCTGGCCGCGCCCATGCTGGTGATGACCATCCTCTCGATGATGGTGCTGCCGCTGCCGCCCTGGCTGCTCGACACCTTCTTCACGCTCAACATCGCGCTGGCGCTGGTGGTGATGATGGTGGCGGCCTACATGCGCCGGCCGCTGGACTTCTCGGTCTTTCCCACGGTGCTGCTGCTCACCACGCTGCTGCGCCTGTCGCTCAACGTGGCCTCCACGCGCGTGGTGCTGCTGCAGGGCCACACCGGCCCCGGCGCGGCCGGCGAGGTGATCGAGGCCTTCGGCCACTTCCTCATCGGCGGCAACTTCGCGGTCGGCCTGATCGTGTTCGTGATCCTGGTGGTGATCAACTTCATCGTCATCACCAAGGGTTCGGAGCGCATCGCCGAGGTGTCGGCGCGCTTCACCCTGGACGCCATGCCCGGCAAGCAGATGGCCATCGACGCCGACCTGGGCGCCGGCCTGATCGACGAGAAGGAGGCCAAGCGCCGCCGCGCCGAGGTGGGCGAGGAGGCCGAGTTCTTCGGCTCCATGGACGGCGCCTCCAAGTTCGTGCGCGGCGACGCCATCGCCGGCATCCTGATCCTGATCATCAACATCATCGGCGGCTTCGCCATTGGCATGGCCCAGCACGGCCTGTCGGTGGGCCAGGCGGCGGACAACTACATCCTGCTGGCGGTGGGCGACGCGCTGGTGGCGCAGATCCCGGGCCTGCTGATCTCGGTGGCCGCGGCCATGGTGGTCTCGCGCGTGGGCAAGGACGAGGACCTGGGCGGCCTGGTGGCGCAGCAGATGTTCCTGTCCTCGCGCGTGCTGGGCATCACGGCCTCGGTGCTGTTCCTGCTGGGCGTCATTCCTGGCATGCCGCACCTGTTCTTCCTGATGTTCGCGGCCCTGCTGGGCGGCCTGGCCTACTGGCGCCGCCAGCAGGAGCGCGCGCCCAAGGCCGACCCGTCCGCCGCCGCCGCGGCCGGCCCCGCCAACGACGGCGAGGCCAGCTGGGACGATCTGCAGCCCGTGGACCTGCTGGGCCTGGAGCTGGGCTACCGCCTGATCGCGCTGGTGGACAAGAACCGCCAGGGCGACCTGCTCACGCGCATCAAGGGCGTGCGCAAGAAGTTCGCGCAGGACGTGGGCTTCCTGCCCCCGCCCGTGCACGTGCGCGACAACCTGGAGCTGCACCCCAGCGCCTACCGCATCACCCTGCGCGGCGTGGTGGTGGGCGAGGGCGAGGTTTTCCCCGGCATGTGGCTGGCCATCGACCCGGGTGGCATCAACACACCCCTGATCGGCACGCCCACCACCGACCCGGCGTTCGGCCTGCCTGCGCACTGGATCGACGAGCGCCAGAAGGAAACGGCGCAAATGGCCGGTTTCACCGTGGTTGATTCCGAGACCGTGCTGGCGACCCATCTTTCACACTTGATGCAAGTCCAGGCGGCCAAGCTGCTGAGCCGGACGGAGACCCAGGAACTGGTCGAACACGTGACCCGCCTGGCCCCCAAGCTGATCGAAGAAGTCGTGCCCAAGATGGTCTCGGTTGCCACCTTCCAGAAAGTGCTCCAGCTGCTGCTGGAGGAAGGCGTGCACGTGCGGGACATCCGCAGCATCATCGAATCCATCGCCGAGCACGCGGTGCACGTGACCGACCCGCACGAGCTGGCGCGCCGCGTGCGCATGGCGCTGTCGCCGGCCATCGTGCAGCAGATCTACGGCCCGGTGAAAGAGCTCGAGGTGATCGCCATCGAGCCCGGTCTGGAGCGGCTGCTGATGCAGGCCCTGTCCGGCCAGAACGCCGGCGCGCTGGACCCGGGCGTGGCCGAGATGCTGAGCCAGTCC
The DNA here is from genome assembly GCF_003417535.1 of Hydrogenophaga borbori. Taxonomy (GTDB): domain Bacteria; phylum Pseudomonadota; class Gammaproteobacteria; order Burkholderiales; family Burkholderiaceae_C; genus Hydrogenophaga; species Hydrogenophaga borbori. The sequence continues at coordinate 526,816 of NZ_QVLS01000003.1, read as the reverse complement.
GCCACCGACATCGCCAACAAGCAGGAAGAGAAGGGCGTGCCCGCCTGCCTGCTGGTGCCCGACGCCATCCGCAGCGCCATGGCCCGCCTGCTGCGCCGCGCCGCGCCGCGCCTGCAGGTGCTGGCGCACAGCGAAATCCCCGAGACCCACCTGATCCGCATCGGTCCCATCCTGGGCCAGCTGGCCGCCTGATTTCCTGAATGCCTTCTTCTGGAACTGACCTCATGAACATCCAACGCTTCATCGCCCCCACCTCGCGCGAGGCCATGTCCAAGGCGCGGCGCCAGTTTGGCGACAGCGCCGTGATCCTCTCGACCCGCCAGACGGCGGACGGCTTCGAGGTGATGGCCGCGGCCGAGGAAAGCCTGGCGGGCATCGCGTCCGCGGCCCAGCCCGCCGCCGCGCCGGCCGCCAGTGCCGCGAAGGCGGCCGTGGCGCAGAGCTCGGTGGGCAGCGACACCGAGGCCATGGCGATGAGCACGCTGTCGTTCCAGGAATACGTGCGCGAGCGCATGCTGCGCAAGCGCCGCGAGCAGATGGGCGAGTCCGCCGCGCCCATGGTGGCCGCGCAGGCCGCGAGCGCGGCCCCCGTGGCGCCGGCCAAACCCCTCATCGCCGAGCCGGCCGATCCCATCATGGTGCCGGTGCAGCGCTACAACGAGCCACCCGAGATGGCCCAGCCGGCGCGCCGCGCGCAGCCGCCCATCCGCACGCGCGAGAACGCCTTCGAGGACACCGCGCCGCCCGCGCGCTTCGCCACGCAGGAAGACAACCGCATGGCGGTGGAGATCTCCGCCCTCAAGGACATGATCGAGGAGCGCTTCAACACCCTGGCCTGGCTGGGGTCGAGCAAGCAGAACCCGATCCAGTCGAGCCTGATGCACAAGCTCATCCGCGCCGGCTACTCGCCGCAGCTCGCGCGCGCCCTGCTGGAGCGCTTGCCCGCCGACGCTGGCGCCGGCGAGTCGCTGCGCTGGGTGATGGATGCGATCCAGCGCAACCTGCGCGTCAGCGCGGCGGGCGCCGGCCTCACGGAAGAGGGCGGCGTGGTCGCCCTGGTGGGCGCCACCGGTGTGGGCAAGACCACCACCGCCGCCAAGCTGGCCGCGCAGTGCGTCAAGCAGTTCGGCGCCGGCAGCGTGGGCCTCATCACGCTGGACAGCTACCGCGTCTCGGGCTACGAGCAGCTGCGCGCCTACGGCCGCATGCTGGGTGTGGTGGCCCACCTGGCGCACGACCGCGCCGCGCTCAAGGACCTGCTGGGCCTGCTCTCGGGCAAGCGCCTGGTCATCATCGACACCGCCGGCCTGGGCCAGCGCGACCAGCGCGTGCAGGACATGCTCGACGTGCTGGAAGTGCCCGCGCTCAAGAAGGTGCTGGTGCTCAACGCCGGCGCGCAGGGCGACGCCATCGACGAAACCCTGGCCGCCTTCAAGGCCGACAAGCTGCACGGCGTGGTGCTCTCCAAGGTGGACGAGGCCGTGAAGCTGGGCCCCGCGCTGGACGCGGCCATCCGCCACCAGGTGACGGTGCGCGGCGTGGCCAACGGCCAGCGCGTGCCCGAAGACTGGCAGGGCGCCGACCCCGCCACGCTGGTCAAGCTCAGCATGGGCACGGCCGGCAAGTCCGCCTTCGACCCCGCGAGCACCGACATGGGCTTCTACTTCGCCCAGTCCGGTGGCCGCGGCATGCCGCTCGGGGGCCTGCATGTTTGATTTCGGCGTCGACCAGGCCGCCGGCCTGCGGCTCGAGGCCCAGGCCCGCCATGGCGGACCCGCGCTGATGCCCCTGGCCAGCCCGGCGATGCCCTCGCGCGGCTTCGAGTGGCTCTGCCGCCTGGCCATGGACCTCACGGAGGCCGGCCAGCGCGTGGTGGTGATCGACGCCTGCGCCACCGAGCGCGGCGACAGCGGTGGCCTGAGCCACGCGCTGGCCGACGCCGGCGTGGTGAACCTGGGCGCCGACGCCCGCCCGGGCGATCCGACCGACTGGCTGGTGATGCCCGCCGCGCAAGGCCTGCAGAGCCTGCTGGCCACGGCCGCGGCCGCCGGCGCGGACACCGCGCTCACCCGCCTGTTCGCCCCCTTCGCGGCCGGCGCGCTGCTGCTGCTGTACGCGCCCGCCCAGATGCTGGCCAGCCTGCTGGGCGGCGTGAAAGCGCGCGTGATGGTGCCGGTGGTGCCGCAGCCGCAAGCCAGCATCGACGCCTACGGCGCGCTCAAGTGGCTGCACGGCGCCGGCCTGCACCCGGTGCTCGCACCGCTGGAGGCGCAGCCGCAGGTGCTGGCCAACGTGGTCGACTGCGCGCGCCGCCACCTGGAACTGAAGGCGCCGGTGTGGGCGCGCCCCGCCTGGGGCCAGCGCGTGCCCGACGCCGCGCTCGTCTGCGCCGATGCGCCGGCCTTCGTTCCCTACCGCTCACCCGCCCGCGGCGCGCACGCCGGGGCCGCCATTCCCTTCTGGAGCTGACGATGTACACCGCCAAAGGCACGCTCAACCGCGAGGACCAGCTGCGCAAGTACAGCCCCCTGGTCCGTCGCCTGGCGCACCACATGATCGCCAAGCTGCCCCCGAGCGTGGAGCTCGACGACCTGATCCAGGTCGGCATGATCGGCCTGACCGAGGCGATTGCCCGCTACGAGCCCTCGCAGGGCGTGCAGTTCGAGACCTTCGCGAGCCAGCGCATCCGCGGCGCCATGATCGACGAGCTGCGCGACGGCGACTGGATGAGCCGCGGCTCGCGCAAGAGCCAGAAGGACATCGAGCAGGCCGTGCACCGCCTGCAGCAAAAGCTGCACCGCCCGCCGCGCGAGAGCGAGATCGCGGCCGAGATGGGCCTGACCCTGGCGGACTACCAGACCCTGTTGGCCAAGGTGCGCGGCACGCAGCTGGTGTACCTGGAGGACATCAGCGGCGGTGGTGGCGACGACGAGGACGGCTTCCTCGACCGCCACATGGGCGACCACGAGGCCGACCCCTCGTCCGTGCTGCAGGACCAGCGCATGCGCATGGCCCTGGTGGGGGCGATCAAGACCCTGCCCGAGCGCGAGCAGCACATCATGAGCATGTACTACGAGCACGACATGAACCTGAAGGAAATCGCCGCCGTGCTCGGCGTGACCGAATCGCGCGTGTGCCAGCTGCACAGCCAGTCGATCGCGCGGCTGCGCTCGAAGCTGCGGGAGCATTGAAGGGCCGGGCCGGGGTTTGGCGCCCCGGTCAGACCAGCATCAGCGTTCGGATGGTGGGCAGCCGCAAGGGATCGAGCAGGTGCTGCGCGGCCTCGGGCGCGATCAGGCGTTCAAGCGGCGGGTCCATGCCGTCCCGCAGGTGGGCAAAGCGGGTCAGGAGCCCGCTGCCGTGCAGCCAGTGGATGCTGTCGACGGCGAGGCCCTTGAGCGAGAGGGTGGCGTCCGGCTGAATCAGCCCGTCCAGCAGCAACTGGCCCGCCTGCCTCAGGGCCTCGCGCCGAGGATCGCCCTTGGACAAGGTCCTCAGCCTCTGGTTCAGGGCGTCCTGAAGCGTGTTGATCGCGACCGTCGAGCGCGCCCGTTGTCGGAAACTCGTTTCCTCCGGTGAGGCGTCGGGCTTGTCGTCCAGGGCTTGTTTCATCCTGGCATTCAGCCGGCGCAAGTCCCGCACCGTTGGTGGGTGGGTCCGCCAATCGCATGGCCGCAGCGTGAGGCGCATTTCTCGCACGGCGTTGTCGGCCTGCTTGCCGTTCTGGGCTCGAATCTCGGAGGCCAGCTCGTCCAGGAACTCGCCCAGGTCGCCCCCGCGCGGGCGCGGATGGCCGATCGGCGCAATGGAGGTCAGCGCATAGAGTTGGAAGCGGCCGTCTGCCCGGCGGGTCGCGTAGACGGGTTGTTGGTCGCGGCTGCGCTTGGGCGTTGGCTCGAGCAGGCTCTGGGGCGTGGGCGTGGCCAGGAAGTGGTCGAGCTGTTGGGTTTTGGGGCAGGACAGGGACGGGCTTGTCGAAATCATGGGCGCGAAGGGTGGGCGGCTGGGGTTGGCGTCCAGCGCAGCTGGACTGCCGGGCGCTGAGTGGCGACCCGTTCGGTGAGCGTTGCGGTCGTGTGGTTTGGGTTTTCTGATCCCGATCCGTCCAATCGAACCGCTTCGGCGTGACGCAATTCACGCCCGGGTGTCGCCGAATCCCCCGTGCTGGGGGTGATGCCCCTGCCGCGGGCGGGCGAATGCTGGTGCAATCGCGCCCCGTGCCGGACGGTCCCCCACTGAAACACCCCATGCCCTGGCTCAGCCCCTATTTCGAGCTGTCGCGCGGCAGCGCCCACAACGTGCGGCCCATGGAGGGCCTGCGCGGTTTCGCCGTGTTCCTGGTGTTCCTGGTGCACTACGCCACGCTGGTGGGGGACTGGCTGATCGACGGGGCCGCCGCGCTGCCGCTGGCCGAGGCCCTGCACACCGTCGGCAACGCCGGGGTGGACCTGTTCTTCGTGCTCAGTGGCTACCTCATCTACGGTTCGCTGATCTCGCGGCGCCAGCCCTTCATGCGCTTCATGGCGCGCCGCATCGAGCGCCTGTACCCCGCCTTCACCGTGGTGTTCGTGCTGTACGTGGCGCTGTCCTACCTGTTCCCCGCCGAAAGCAAGATCCCGTCCGAGTCCGGCGAGGCCCTGGTCTACCTGCTGCAGAACTTCCTGCTGCTGCCCGGCCTGTTCCCCATCGAACCCATGATCACGGTGGCCTGGTCGCTGAGCTACGAGCTCTTCTATTACCTGGTGCTCCCGCTGGTGATCGCCGGCCTGGGCCTGCGCGAGCGCAGCGGGCGGTGGCGCTCGGCGCTGTTCGTGGGCACCGGCGCGGCGCTGCTGGTGTACTGCGCCCTGGCCGGGGGCCCTGTGCGGCTGGCCCTGTTCATCGCCGGCATGCTGCTGTTCGAGGCCGTGACCGCCCCGCGCGTGCCCACGCCGTCCGCCCTGGTGGGCGGTTTGGCCCTGGCGCTGGGCCTGATGAGCACGCTGTTCCCCTGGGACGGGACCGTCGGCGCCGCGCTCGACGCCCTGTCGCTGTGCCTGGGCTTTTTCCTGCTGTGCCTGGCCTGCTTCCGCGCGCCGCAGGCCCCGCTGGCGCGCCTGTTCTCATGGTCGCCCCTGCGCTGGCTCGGCAACATGAGCTACTCGTACTACCTGATCCACGGTCTCGCGCTGAAAGCCGCCTTCCTCGCGATGTCGGTGCTCATGCCGGGCGCGGCGTTCGGTTCGTGGTTCTTCTGGGCCCTGATGCCGGTGATGTTCGCGCTCACGCTGCTGCCATCGGCGGCGCTGTTCCTCGCGGTCGAGCGGCCGTTGTCGCTGGCGCCCGGCGCGCCCAGACCGCGCGATGCGGTGGCGCCGACGCGCTGAAGGCCGGAAGGGAAAAGGGGGGAGGGCTCAGGCGCCCGCGTAGCGGCGCGCGCCCGGCTTGCCCAGACCTTGGTAGGTGGGCTTTTGCAGGTGGTCGGGCAGCAGGCTGCCCAGGGCGCGCTCGTTGAGCGCGGCGGCGCGCACCGTGGCGGCGCGCAGCTGGGCGAAGCGCTGGGCGGCCTGGTGCAGCTCGCGCGCGTGGCCGTCTTTGAGTTCGAGGGTGCGCGGCGCTTCCTGCAACGCGGCCTGCACCGCGCCGCTGGCGTGTTCCGCGCCCAGGGCGTCGCCCTGCAGCAGCGCGCGCTCCAGGGCGTCGAGCCGCTCGTGCAGCAGCACGATCCAGGGGTGCGGGGCGCGGGCCTCGTTCATGGTGGGTTTCAGCCGCGGGCGGCGTTGAGCATCTCGGCCGCGTTGGCCAGCAGCTTGTCGGCGATGGCTTCGGGGTTCACCTGGAAGGTGCCGTCGGCGATGGCCTGCTTCACGGCCGCCACTTTGTCGGCGTTGAACACCTCGCTGCCCGTGGCACCGCCCACGGCGGCGGCCGAGGACAGGGTCACGGTCACGCCGGGCTGCGGCGCGCTGGCGCCGGCCGGCTTGGCCGCGGCCTCGCTCGGGCCCACGGGCGCCTTGGCGGGGCCACCGGCCACGGAGCCAATATAGGAATCCGTTGACGAATCGACTTTCATGTCACGCTCCAAACCCTGATGGCAGGGTCATGTGCACGTTGTATCGACCTCGATCCCTGGAACTTTAGTGTTTTAAGGCGCTTTTTCTACCGCTCATCGGCGTGGGCCCGCCTCACAGGGGCACTTCCACCACCTGATCGGCCCGCACCACGCCGCTGACCACCTTGCCGCTGGGCAGGCGCACCCGGGCGTTCTGGCCCACCAGGCCGGCGTTCAGCGCCTGGCCCACCACAGTGATGGCAAAACCCTTGCCGCCCGCGCTCACTTTCACCGGGGTGCCGGCCTCGAAGGCCTGCGGGGCGCGGACCATATTCTCTCGGATGACCTGGCCCGGCGTCAGGGCATACGCGGCCTGCTGGCCGACCCAGCGCTCGGGCAGGGCCAGCACCATCGAGGGGTGGGCCGCCCAGTCCACTTCGGCGCGCTCGGCGTGTTCTTGCGTCAGGGTCTCGCCGGACTGCACCGGCGCCTTGAGCACCCAGGCCGGCCCGAAGGCCTGCACGGTGACGGGCAGGTAGACGGCCCAGCGCGTGGGGCCGTCCACGCAGCGCAGGCCCACGCGGCTGCGGCCCCAGAGGCGGCCGTTGGGCGGCAGGAAGGGTTCGATGGCGTTGCACGGCGCCAGGCGCAGGCGGTTGTCCAGCGAGCCCATCTGCACCTCGGCGCGCAGCGGCGTGCCGGCCTGCTCGGCCAGGGCCTGGTCCACGGCGGGCTGCAGGAAATCGCGCGCGAGCTTTTCCAGGCCGCTGTTGTCGTTCGCGTGGGCGGACGAGGAGAACGCGGCCAGCAAGCTCAGGCCGAAGACGACGGCGATCAACAGGCGCAGGGCGGGTGGGTTCATGGCGGCTCCACGGACAGGGTGTCAGGGGGCACTGTAGGCCGGCCCGCGCCCGGGCAAAGCCGCGAATTGCCCGATTCGCACCCGTTTGTTCCGCGCTTCTGCGGCCCTCAAGTCTTTTGACAATCGCTGCACGCCCCGGCCATGGGCTCGTCCCGAGGCCGGCCCCGACAACCCGCCCCAGGGGGTGAGCATGTTCGAACAGATGACCAGCCGGCTGGACTTCCACGCCCAGGCGCTGTCGCTGCGCTCGCAACGCCAGCAGGTGCTGGCCAGCAACATCGCCAACGCGGACACGCCCGGCTACGTCGCGCGCGATTTCGATTTCGCCGCCGCGCTCAAGGACGCCACGGGCAGCGGCACCGCCGGCGCCGCCACCACCGATGCGCGCCACTTCCGCAGCGTGGGCGCGCACCCGGGCGACCCCCAGCTCGCTTACGCCGTGCAGACACAGCCCGCGCAGGACGGCAACTCGGTCGACCTGGACCGCGAGCGCGCCAACTTCGTGGACAACACCATCCGCTACGAGTCCACGCTGCGTTTCATCAACGGGCATGTGAAGACCATGCTCAGTGCCATCACCGGCCAGTGACCGAGGGGGCTTCGCCATGTCCATGTTCAACATCTTCAACGTCTCGGGCAGCGCCATCAGCGCGCAGCAGCAGCGCCTGAACGTGGTGGCCAGCAACCTGGCCAACGCCGACGCCGTGGCCGGCCCGGACGGTCAGGCCTACAAGGCCCGCCAGATCCATTTCCAGACCGTCGCCATGGGCGATGCCGGCAGCGCGGGCGTGAAGGTGCAGACCATCACCGAGAGCGACACGCCGGGACGCCGGGTGCACGACCCCCTGAGCCCGAATGCCGACGCGCAGGGCTACGTGACGCACTCCAACGTCAACCCGGTGGAGGAGATGGTCAACATGATTTCCGCCTCGCGTTCGTACCAGAACAACATCGAGGTGATGAACACCGCCAAGAGCCTGCTGCTCAAGACGCTGCAGATGGGCCAGTGATTCCGTTCAAGGACGCCCCACCATGATGTTCTCCAATCCCCTGGACCTGTCCGGCCTCGGCAACACGCCGGGCAGTTCCACCGCCAAGTCCGCCACGGCCGCCACCGGCGCCGAGGCCACGCAGGACCGGTTCCTCAAGCTGCTCGTCGCGCAGCTGAACAACCAGGACCCGATGAACCCGATGGACAACGCGCAGATGACGACGCAGATGACGCAGATCAACACGGTCGCGGGCATCGAGTCGCTCAACACCACGCTCAAGGGCATGGCCACGCAGTTCTCGGCCATGCAGAACCTGCAGGGTCTGTCGCTGATCGGCCGCGAGGCCCTGGTGGAGGGCAAGACCTTCGGTTTCGACGGCACGGTCGGCAAGGCGGCGTTCCGCCTCGACGCCCCGGCCGACAGCGTGCAGGTCGATGTGCTCGACAAGTCCGGCCAGGTGATCGACACCCTGGACTTCGGCGCGCTCACCGCGGGCCAGCACTCCTTCAACTGGGACGGCAGCGAGTTCAATCCCAACGAGGTGGCCAGCTACCGCGTGCGCGCCTCCAACGGCGGCGCGCCCGTCGGCTCGTTCATGTACAGCCGCCTGACGGTGACCTCGGTCGGCATGAAGGACGGCCAGATGCAGCTTCAGCTGCAGAACGGCAGCACGGTCGGCTACGACAAGATCACCACGTTCATGTAACCCGCGACTCCGCAACGCAAGGACACACCATGGCATTCCAGCAAGGACTCTCCGGCCTGAACAGCGCGAGCAAGAACCTCGACGTGATCGGCCACAACATCGCCAACGGCAACACGGTGGGCATGAAATCCTCGCGCGCCGAGTTCGCCGAGGTCTACGCGAGCTCGGTTAACGCGGCGGGCGGCGTGAACATGGGCATTGGCGTGTCGGTCGCGGCCGTCACGCAGAGCTTTACCCAGGGCAACATCACCATCACCGGCAACGACCTGGACGTGGCCATCAACGGCGCCGGCTTCTTCGAGCTGACCATGCCCAACGGCAGCACGGCCTACAGCCGCGCTGGCATGTTCAAGCTCAACGACCAGGGCGAGATCGTCAACCACCAGGGCGCGCAGCTCATGGGCTATCCCACGGATCCCCAGGGCAACCGCCTGAGCTTCGACACCCAGCCGCTCACCCTGCCCACCAGCGCGCCGATCCCGGCCCAGCGCACCAGCAACGTCACGGCCGAGTTCAACCTGGACGCGCGAGCGCCGGTGTGGAACACGGTGACGCCGCCCACGCCGCTGTCCACCTACGGCACCTCCTTCGTCGCCTTCGACGACCAGGGCCTGGAGATCCCCGTGTCCATGGCCTTCCGCAAGGTGGGCAACAACACCTGGGAGGTCTACACCGGCGTCAACGGCGCCGATCCCGCGCTGTCCACCCCCTTCACCCTCACCTTCAACAACGACGGCTCGCTGGACCCGGCCTCGGTGATCCCGCCGCTCACGCTGGCCTCGCCCAACGACCCGGCCCTGACCTTTCCCGCCACGCTGGACTTCGTCAACGTCACGCAGACCGGCACCGCCTTCGGCGTCACCGAGCTGGACCCGGACGGCTACCGGCCCGGCCAGTTCCTCGGTCTGAAGATCAGCGAGAACGGCATCATCACCGGCCAGTACTCCAACGGCGAGACGCGCGCGGCCGGCCAGATCGCGCTCGTGAACTTCCGCAACGCGCAGGGCCTGCAGCCCACCGGTGGCGGCAACTGGACGGCCACCTACTCGTCGGGCGAACCGCTGCGCGGCGAGCCGGGCACCGGCAACTTCGGCGCGCTGCGCGCCGGCGCCACCGAGGACTCCAACGTCGACATCACCGCCGAGCTGGTCAACATGATGACCGCGCAGCGCGCCTACCAGGCCAACGCGCAGACCATCAAGACGCAGGACCAGGTGCTCAGCACGCTGCTGAACATGCGCTGATCGTGCACTGGCCTGGCCGCGCACCGGGTTGACACGGAGGCGCGGGCCCAAAAGGCCGTCCTAGAATCCCCGCGGCCCCGGGTCCCCGCGAGGGATTGGCGGGCCCGCAAGCCCCTCCGATCGTCAAGAAAAAGGACCCCTGATGCCTCTGGCTTCCGATCTGCGTGTTCGTTTGCTGGTGTTGGCCGTCGCGGCGGCGCTGGGCGGCTGTGCCGCCGTCGACACCAAGACCGTGGTGACCGACAGCGAAGCCTACATGGCTCAGCAGTTCACGCCCGCCCAGCTGCCGCCCAAGGTCAAGACGGTGCTGGAGGCGGGCGAACGCTTGCCCGCCGCCCCGTTCAAGCGCATCCGCTACCGCGTGTCTGCCGACTTCGACGAGGAAGGCCGCAAGCTGGAGCTGGCGGCGGACTACGCCATCACCAACCTGGGCGATGGCTACATCCAGCAGCGATCGGAGTACGCCCGCAATGGCGTGCCGTACCGCATCAACATGGCGCTGATGTTTGGCAACATCCACATCCTGCGCTCGCAGACGAGCTTCCTCGACCGGCCCACGGCGCAGCAGCCCTTCGAGACCAAGGACTTGACGGTGTTCGACCGCTCGCTGGGCAAGCCGGTCGCGGGGCGCAGCTACACCATGGAGGCCAAGACCGGCCTGGCCCCGCAGATCGCTGGATTCACCGACGAAAAACGGGTCTGCGTCGCGGGTCCGGCCGTGCCGGCCGCGACTCTGTTCGCCGGCCTGAGCGGCCAGGGAATTCCCCTGGAATGCACCAAGACGGGGGCGAGCGGCGTCGTGGTGAACAAGATGAAGTACGTCTGGGTTGCCGACCTGGGCGTGGCCTTCCAGACCGAGTACACCAGCTTCCGGTCGACGGGACGCTACACGATCCGCTCGCTGGACATTCAGAAGTAGGCCGCCGCCTGCGTCGGGCCGGCGGTCCCTGAAGCGCCGAATTGGTGGGCCACCTCCCTGTTGTTCGGGGCATCGGCTCCCCTCAAGAATTTCCACAATCCTTTCAAGCCGCCGTGGCCAGCGCTGCTGGCGCGGCAGGCGAGTGAAAGGACTTGTGCTTGGACCGCTTCATCTACACCGCCATGACGGGCGCCAGCGCGGCGGCGCACCGCCAGCAGGTGCTGTCGAACAACCTGGCCAACGTGTCCACCACGGGCTTTCGCGCGGAGCTGTCCACCTTCCGCGCCGTGCCCATCCGCGGTGACGGTGCCAGCACCCGCGTGTTCGCCCTCGAGGCCACGGCCGGCCACTCCAACCTGGCGGGCTCGGTGCAGCAGACCGGCCGCAACCTGGACGTTGCCGCGCAAGGCGACGCCTGGTTCGCGGTGCAGGGCCTGGACGGCACCGAGGCCTACACCCGCGCGGGTGCGCTGCAGGTGAACGCCGACGGCACGCTGGTGAACGCCAGCGGCCTGCCCATGCTGGGCGACGGTGGCCCCATCGTGATTCCCGAGAACGCGCGCGTGGACATCGGCGCCGACGGCAGCGTCAGCACGCGCGTGGGCAACGAACCCGGCCAGGTGGCGGGCCGCCTGAAGATGGTGGTGCCCGACGCCGACAACCCGATCAAGCGCGGTGACGACGGCCTGTTCCGCGGCCCCGAGGGCAACCCCTTGCCCACGAGCGAGGTGGCGCGCCTGCAAGACGGCGCGCTCGAAGGCTCCAACGTCAATCCCGTCGAGGCCATGGTCGGCATGATCGCGGCCTCGCGGCAGTTCGAATACCAGATGCGCATGCTGCAGAACGGCGAAGGCAACGACCGCAGCGCCTCGCAGCTGCTCAACGTCAACGGCTAAGCACGGAGCTTCCCATGATCAACTCCCTCATGATCGCCAAGACCGGCATGACGGCGCAGCAGACCCAGCTCGACGTCATCTCGAACAACCTGGCCAACGTCAGCACCAATGGCTTCAAGCGCTCGCGCGCGGTGTTCGAAGACCTGATGTACCAGAACCTGCGCCAGGTGGGCGCCAACGCGGCCGAGCAGGCCGAGCTGCCCACGGGCCTGCAGATCGGCCTGGGTGTGCGCACCGTGGCCACCAGCCGCAACTTCACGCAGGGCAGCCTGCAGCAGTCGGGCAACGCGCTGGACGTGGCCGTCAACGGCGCCGGCTTCTTCCAGGTCGAGATGCCCGACGGCACCACGGCCTACACGCGCGACGGCAGCTTCCAGCGCGACGCGCAAGGCCGCATGGTCACCAGCAGCGGCTTCCCGCTCACCGCGGGCATCACGCTGCCGGCCGAAACCGAAAGCGTCACGGTCTCCAGCGACGGCATCGTCACGGTCAAGCTGCCGGGCCAGACCCAGCCGCAGCAGGTCGGCCAGATCGAGCTCGCCAACTTCGTGAACCCGGCCGGTCTGGAGCCCATGGGCCAGAACCTGTTCCGCGAGAGCGTGGCCTCGGGCGCACCGGTCAACGGCGCGCCGGGCACCACCGGCATGGGCGTGCTCATGCAGGGCTACACCGAGCAATCCAACGTGAACGTGGTGCAGGAGCTGGTGGACATGATCCAGACGCAGCGGGCTTACGAGATGAACTCGAAGTCGATCCAGACCTCGGACCAGATGCTGCAGAAGCTCGCGCAGCTGTGAGCACCGCAGGCGGCGCCTCGGCGCCGGGGAGCGGGGTTTAGAGGCTGCTGTTGGTCAGCGAGCCGAAATCGTCTTCGTCGCTGTCGGCGGAGCTGTAGGTAGCGGTCGCGGTGCCGATAGGCGATGGGCTGGCCTTGCTCGCCGCTTGCGCGTCGGACGAGGCGTTGGTGGCGCTGTAGTCAAACAGGTCGGCACCCTCGATGTCGGCATACGGATCGGCGGGTGGGGCCTGTTCGATGCCTTGCAACACCCGCGCGGCCATGTGGGCATCGCCGAACAGCACGGGCCATTCCGATTCCTTGTCGCTCGGTGCCTTCAGGTCAATGATCTGAAGGAGGACGTTCTGGATGGCGTGTCTCCACTCGATGGAACGCGAATGGATGTTGTCCAGAAGCTCGTCAAGCGAGGTGGTTTCGTCGATTTCGGCGAACTCCGCATAACCCAGATGGGCGAGCGCGGCCCGCTTGAGCGTGTCAGCGAAAGCGCCGATGGCCTGCGAGGTGTCGCCGACGGAGGGGGCCGGGTCGACGGGAGCGGCGCATTCGAGCTCCATGAACAGGCGAATGGCCGTCTCACTCATGTAGGGGTTGTCGTCCTTGCGGTGATGCTTGATCCGAAACGACAGAAGGTCTTTGATGGCCTCCTTCGTGGCATCGGACTGATCGTTCATGGCCCTGCAGGCCGCGTCCATCGGCGTATCCGCTGCAATCCCGGGAACCAGATGGGCGAGCAGGTTCGCGAAGGGGCCGATGGCCTGGCCGGCCGGGACGGTATTCGGCTGGGCTGGGTGGCTGGTGCTCTGCAGGGAGGCGACCTGGGCGGGCCCCGTGGGGCGGGGCATCTCCTTGGCGTGGGCCAGCGTGTGGATCGCCTGGGCGAATTGGGGGCTCTTGACCACTTGCCGGTGCTGGGCGATGGCATTGAGCACGTACTGCCGAGCCTCTTCCGCTTCCGGCCCGTAGTAGCGATCGGCAAACTGGGCCGTGAGGGTGTGCTCCAGGCGCCGTGCGGTCTCCGCGCTGCAGCCGCGGGGGGTGAGCAGGGAATGCGACGTGGTGTGTTCTCGTGTCGACAGGAAGTCCACCCCCTTCCCGAGCAGCGAGCGGCTGGTGTTGAGGTAGAGCACCGCGCCGTCTTTCACCTTGTCTTGGGCCAGCAGCTCATCCAGCTTCTTGAGATTGAGGTCCGTCCTGTTCCAATGGCAGGCTTCCTCTTTGAGCGTGTTGCGAGAAAAGAAGCGGGTCAGCAACGGCATAGGCACCTCGGCGGGATGTGGATGGGGAGCGACTGCCCTGCGCGGTCGTCCGATGTTGCTTGGGTGGCGCGGCGCTCGCTTGAGTTCTCGGCCAAATGACCGCATCGGCCATAGGTTCGGGTCCGCGCCCGCTCCAGGGGGCCGAACCCCGGAAAAGGCCGGGCCGCGGCGGCTTGTTCCGGCCATTGGCCACCCTCAAGTTTTTTGACAATCCTCGCAAGGTCCCATGGGGGGCCGCTGTTCAAGGACTCGTCATGTGCCGTCGATTGGCGTTGTGGGTGTTGTTCTCCACCCTGGCCGTGCTGGCCAGCGGCTGCCAGACCCTGCGCAACGAACCCGTGGTGGACCTGGTGCCCGCCAAGCCGGTGCAGTACGTGCAGCAGGAGCAGGCATTGCAGGTGGCCTCTGCCGCGCCCACCGGCGGCCTGTTCCGCGCCGCCACCTACCGTCCGGCCTTCGAAGACCCGCGCGCGCGCCTGCCGGGCGACATCATCACGGTGCAGATCACCGAGCGCGTGACCGCGAGCCAGAACTCCTCGGCCTCCATCGACCGCAGCGCCGACGCCTCGGCGAGCATCAGCGCCATCCCCCTGTTCGGCGGCACCACGCCCTGGAGCAAGGCCAACCTCGGCGCCCAGAGCAGCAACAACTTCAAGGGCGACGGCGCGACCTCGAGCAACAACAACTTCAGCGGCTCCATCACCGCCACCGTGCAGGAGGTGCTGCCCAACGGTCACCTGCGCATCGTCGGCGAGAAGCAGATCGGCGTGAACGCCAACGTGGACGTCATGCGGTTCTCCGGCACGGTCGATCCGCGCAGCATCCGCCCCGGCAACGTGGTGCCCTCTACCCAGGTGGCCGACGCGCGCATCGAGTCGCGCAGCCGCGGCGCGCAGGGTGAAGCCATGTCAATTGGCTGGTTGGCGCGCTTCTTTTTGAGCGTTCTGCCGTTCTAGGGCACGCGATCATGCGATACCCCGCCGCGCTTCGCGCGACCCCCAAGGGGCGGCACCAGCGACCCGGCACAGCCGGCTCCGCGGCCTCCCTGGGTTTGACCACTTGCTGATGCCATGAATATCGTCCACCGCCTGCGCCACTTGATGCTGATTTGTGTTGCGCTGGCGACTTTTTCCGCCGCCGCGCAAAGCGTGCGCGTGAAAGAGATCGCCGCGGTGCAGGGCGTGCGCAGCAACATGCTCACGGGCTACGGCCTGGTGGTGGGCCTGGACGGCAGCGGCGACCAGACCACGCAGATGCCCTACACCGGACAGAGCCTGGCCAACTTTCTGCAGCAATACGGCCTGACGCTGCCGCCCGGCGCCAACCCCCAGCTCAAGAACGTGGCCGCCGTGATGGTGACGGCCGAGCTGCCGCCCTTCGCGCAGCCGGGCCAGCCCATCGACGTCACCGTCTCCTCCATGGGCAACGCCAAGTCGCTGCGCGGCGGCACGCTCATCGTCACGCCGCTGCGCGGTGCCGACGGCGAAATCTACGCGCTCGCGCAGGGCAACCTCATGGTCGGCGGCGCGGGCGCCGCCGCCGGTGGCAGCAAGGTACAGATCAACCACCTGAGCGCCGGCCGCATCCCGGGCGGCGGCCAGGTCGAGCGCGCCGTGCCGACCTCGCTGCACGCTGGCAATACGCTGGACCTGGGCCTCAACAGCAACGACTTCCAGACGGCAAGCCGCGTCACCGACGCCATCAACAAGGCCCTGGGCGCCGGCACCGCGAGCGCCGTCGACGGCCGTGTGGTGCGCCTGAACGCACCCACCGACCCCTCCCAGCGTGTGGCCTTCCTGGCGCGCGTGGAAGAGGTGCGCATCGAATCCAGCGTGCCCAGCGCCAAGGTCGTGATCAATGCGCGCACCGGCTCCATCGTCATGAACCAGGCGGTCACGCTCGGCCCGGTGGCCGTGGCGCACGGCAACCTGTCGGTGAGCGTGAGCAGCACGCCCGTCATCAGCCAGCCCGCACCGTTCTCAGGCGGCGAAACGGTGGTGCGCGAGCAGGCCAGCATCCAGATCAGCCAGGACAAGGGTTCGCTCATCCACATGGGACCGGCCGCGCAGCTCAGCGAGGTGGTCAAGGCGCTCAACACCCTGGGCGCCACGCCGCAGGACCTGATCGCCATCCTGCAGGCCATCAAGGCCTCCGGCGCGCTCAACGCCGAGCTCGAGATCATCTGACGGCCATGATCGGCAGCAGCGCCTTCACCTCGCCGAGCGGCCTCGCCGCCGACCCGAACGCGCTCAACGCGCTCAAGGGCGCGGGCGACAGCAAGGCCGCGCTCAAGGAAGCCGCGAAGCAGTTCGAGGCCCTGTTCATGCGCGAGCTCATCAAGAGCATGCGCGAAGCCACCAGCAAGAGCGGCCTGTTCGACAGCGAGGGCGAGAACCTGGGCACCGACCTGCTGGACCAGCAGTTCGCGCAGAAGCTCACCGGCCTGCCGGGCGGCCTGTCGGAGGCCATCGAGCGCCAGCTCGCCGGGCGCATGTCCGGCGCGCAGGCCCTGCCCGACGCCCCGGCCACGCCCAGCACCGTGGGCCGCGCCAGCGCCGGCGAACGCCAGAGCGCGTTCGTCGAGCGCCACGGCGCCGCCGCGCAGGCGGTGGCGCGCGAATCGGGCATTCCCGCCGCCTTCATGCTGGGCCAGGCCGGGCACGAGAGCGGCTGGGGCCGTGGCGAGATCCGCCACGCCGACGGCTCGCCCGCGCACAACCTGTTCGGCATCAAGGCCACAGGCGGCTGGACCGGCAAGGTCGCCGAGGTCACCACCACCGAGTACATCAATGGAGAGCCGCGCAAGGTGACGGCCAAGTTCCGCGCCTACGACTCCTACGAGGAGTCTTTCCGCGACTACGCGCGCCTGATCGGAAACAGCCCGCGCTACGAGGGCGTGATGGATCAGCTGCATTCCGTTCAGGGCTTCGCCAAGGGCCTGCAGCGCGCCGGCTACGCCACCGACCCGTCCTACGCCGAGAAGCTTGGCCGGGCCATCAACACCACGCTGAGCCTTCAGCGTGCGCAAGGCTGAAGGGGAGCCTGAGCCATGTCCTCACTCAACATCGCCACCCGAGCGCTCAACACCAACCTGGCGGCGCTGCAGGTCATCGGCCACAACATCGCCAACGTCAACACGCCCGGCTACTCGCGCCAGACGGTGGTGCTGTCCAGCGCGGGCTACCAGTTCACTGGTGGCGGCTACTTCGGCAAGGGCGTGGAGATGACCACGGTGGAGCGCGCCCACAACGAGTACCTCACGCGCGAGGCGCGCCAGACCGGCTCGGTGGCCGCGGCGGACGCGGCGCGCCTGGCCCGCCTGGAGCAGCTGGAGACCGTGTTCCCCACCGGCGAGAAGGGCCTGGGCGTGGCGCTCAACGACATGCTCAATGCCTGGACCGACCTCAGCTCGGCGCCGGGCAACCTCACGGCGCGCACGGTGGTGATCGCTCGGGCCGACGAATTCGCCAGCCGGCTGCGCGACAGCGCGGGCCAGCTCGACCTGATGCGCAACACCACGCAGCAGCAGGTGAAGTCGGTCACCGAGGACATCAACCGCATCGCGCAGGACCTGGCCAAGGTCAACCAGCGCATCATCGAGACGGCCGGCACCGCGCACACGCCCAACGACCTGTACGACCAGCGCGACCAGCTGCTGCGCCAGCTGAGCGACAAGGTCCAGATCAGCACCGTGCCCGGCGACGCCGGCTCGGTCAACGTGTTCGTGGCCGGCAGCCAGCCGCTGGTGTTGGGCGCGCAGGCGGCGAAGCTGGCGGCCCAGACGGATCCCATGGACTCGTCGCGCATCACCATCAACTTCGTGCAGGGCGGGGTGTCCACGGCGCTGGCCGATGGCTCGCTGGGCGGCGGCGAACTGGCGGGGGTGGTGCGCTTCCTCAACGACGACCTGGCGGCCGCGGCCAACCAGCTCGGGCGCATCGCGCTGGCCACGTCCAGCCTGGTGAACCAGCAGCACGCGCTGGGCCTGGACCTCAAGGGCAACCCGGGACAGAACTTCTTCGTGCCGCCCGCCGCCGCCAAGGGCCTGGCCTCGCCGGCCAACGGTGGCACCGGCCAGGTGAGCGCCGCGGTGAGCGACCCGCAGGCGCTCATCGCCTCCGATTACGAGTTGCGCGTGGAGGCCGGCGGCTTCAGCATCGTTCGCCTGAGCGACGGCAACACCACCAGCGTGGGCGCCTTGCCCGCCGAGGTCGATGGCCTGAGCTTCCAGGTGGACGCGGCCGGCGCCGTGCCGGGCGACCGCTTCCGCATCCGGCCATTCGAGGCGGCGGCGCGCAACCTGCAGGTGGCCATCGACGCCCCCGAGCAGCTGGCCGTGGCCAGCCCGGTCATGGTCACCCCCGGCACCGGCAACTCGGGCAGCCTGAGCGTGGAGAAACTCTACGCGGTCGACAACTCGGCCAACCTCACCGACCCGGTCACCATCACCTTCAACGCCGACGGCAGCTTCAGCGCCACCGGCCTGGGCCCGGGCAACCCCCCGCCCGACAACGCCGGCCCGCCGCCGAGCTACAACTTCAAGCCCGGCCAGGCCATCGTGCTCAATGGCTGGAGCCTTACGCTTCGCGGCAACCCCACCGCCGGCGACAGTTTCTCCATCGGCGCCTCGCCGTCCAACGCCATCGCGCAGAGCGCCGGCAACGCCAGCGGCATGCTGGCCCTGCGCGACCTCGCCACCTTCGACGGCGTGCCGCTGTCCGACGGCTACGTCAGCCTGTTCTCCGACCTGGGCACGCGCGTGCAGGGCGCGCAGTTCGCGGCCGACTTCTCGGCCGGCGTGGCCACCGCGGCCGAGCAGGCGCGCAGCAACGTGTCCGGCGTCAACCTCGACGAAGAAGCCGCGCGGCTGCTGCAATTCCAGCAGGCCTACCAGGCCTCGGCCAAGTTTCTGCAGATCGCGCAGAGCACCTTTGACAGCCTGTTGCAAACCGTGGGACGTTGATCGCCATGAGCTTCCGCATCGCCACCGCCAACCAGTTCGACCGCACCATCGACCAGCTCGCCACGCGCCAGTACGACCTG
The DNA here is from genome assembly GCF_003417535.1 of Hydrogenophaga borbori. Taxonomy (GTDB): domain Bacteria; phylum Pseudomonadota; class Gammaproteobacteria; order Burkholderiales; family Burkholderiaceae_C; genus Hydrogenophaga; species Hydrogenophaga borbori. The sequence continues at coordinate 508,071 of NZ_QVLS01000003.1, read as the reverse complement.
GCCAAGCAGCAGGAGCGCATCTCCAGCGGCAAGCGCGTGATGAAGGCCAGCGACGACCCCGTGGCCGCCACGCTGGCCGAGTCGGCCCGCAACCGCATGACGCGGGTGCAGGCCGACCTGCGCGCGCTGGACGCTTCGCGCACCAGCCTGCAGCAGGCCGAGTCCGGCCTGGCCGAATCGGGCGAGCTGATCCAGCGCGTGCGCGACCTGCTCGTGTCCGCCGGCAACCCCAGCTTCGCCGACGCCGAGCGCGAGGACGTGGCGCGCCAGCTCGAAGGCCTGCGCGAGCAGCTGCTGGCCGTGGCCAACCGCACCGACAGCAACGGACGCACCCTGTACGGCGGCCTGGGTGGCGCGCCCACGCCCTTCGTCGACCTGTACGGGCCCAGCGGCGCTGGCGTGCAGTTCGAGGGCCAGCGCGGCCAACCCGCCGCGGGCGACGGCACCCTGCCTCAGTCGCTTGACGGCGACGCCATCTGGATGCGCATTCCGCAGGGCAATGGCTCGTTCACCCTGAGCCTGCCCACCAGCAACACCGGCGGCGTGAACACCAGCGTGGGGCAGGTGACCGACGCCACCGCGCTCACCGGCGACGACTACCGCGTGGACTTCGCCGACGTGGGCGGCGTCATCCAATACACCATCACCAACACCACCACGGGTACCCCCGTGGCGGGCCATGCCGGCGTGCCCTACGAGGCCGGCAAGACCGTGGCCTTCGATGGCCTGTCCTTCGAAATGAACGGCCAGCCGACCGCGGGCGACCGCATCGACCTCGCCCCCGCCACCGGCACCACCGACATCTTCTCCGTCGTGCAGGGCGCCATCGACGCCCTGCGCTACCAGGGCGCGGGCGAATCGGCCCTGCGCACCCAGGCGCTGGGGCGCGCCCTCACCGAGGTGGACGCCGGGCACGACCGCGTGCTGCTGGCGCGCGGGCGCGCCGGCGAATGGCTCAACCGCGCCGACTCCATGGACCTGCTGATGAACAACCGCAGCACCGACCTGGAGCTGGAGGAATCGCGCCTGGTCGACCTGGACATGGTCAAGGGCATCTCCGACTTCAAGAACAAGGAGCTCGCGCTCAACGCGGGCCTTCAGGCCTACGCCACCGTGCAGCGCATGTCCCTGTTCGACTACATCAAATAAGCGCGCTGACGAATCACCATGCTGATGCAAGCGCACACCGTCCTCGACAGCGTCGCCATGGCCTATGTGCCGCTGTGGAGCCGCGCGCGCGAGCTCGCGGGCGTGCGCCTGTGCGTGCGCGCCATCCATCCCGAGGGCGTGGACGCCCACCACCTGCTGCAGGCCATCGGCGACGACTGGCCCGAGGGCGCGCCGCCGCTGCTGCTGTCGCTGCAGACGCCGCGCCTGCTGCAGCAGGCCCTGGCCTGCCCGCCGGTGCGCAACACCCTGCTGGAGGTGCCGGCCTCGCTGTTCGGCGCGCAGGAAACGCTGGCGCGCCTGTCGCTCGCGCGGCGCAACGGCCACCTGCTGGTGCGCCACGGCGACTGGAGCGCGCTGCACGGGCGGCCGACGCCGGGCGTGGATCACCGCAACCTGTTCAGGCTGGAGCCCCTTGATCGCATCGAGCCCATGCCCGGCCAGATGGTGGAAGGCGTGGACACGCAGGAGCGCCTGCGCCAGGTGCTGGACCAGGCCCAGGCCGCCGCCGTGCTCGGCTGGCCCGCCGTCGATGTGCTGCGCGCCCACAAGCGCCAGCCGCTGCACTACGACGCGCGCGTGGTGCGCCAGGTGCTGCAGGCGATCGACGACGAGGAATGTTCGGTCGAGTACCTGGAGCGCGTGGTGCGCCAGGACCCGGTGCTGATCTACCGCATCCTCATGCTGGTGAATTCCGCGGCCTACGGCCTGCGGCGCGAGATCGGCTCGCTGCGCCACGCCATCATGATGCTGGGCTTCCGCGAACTGGGCCGCTGGCTCACCGAGCAGGTGCCGGAGGCCGAGCCCGACATCGACCTGCAGCCCGTGCGCTACGCCATGGTGATGCGCTCGCGCCTGGCCCAGCACCTGCTGGCCACCGGCTCGGACGACCTCTTGCGCGCCGAGGTCTATACGACCGCGGCGCTCTCGCAGCTTGACCTGTTGCTGCACCAGCCCCTGGCCGACCTGCTGCACCGCCTGCCCCTGGCGGGCCGCGTGACCGACGCGGTGCTGCGCCACGACGGCCCCTACTTCCCGCTGCTGGACATCGCGCGCGCCATGGGTGACCCGGAGCGGCTGGACCGCATGGAGACCCTGTGCCGCCGCCACGAACTGACGCTGGAGCAGGTGAACCGCGCGCTGCTGCGCATGCTGGCCACCAGCCGGGACCACGCGGGCCGGCGCTCGGAGCGGCTGGCGCACTGAGGCGGGATCGGCGATGGGGTGCGCCAAAGTGTGCACACTCCTCCCATGCCCCTCTCGTCAGATACGCCGCTTTCAACCACCTTGCGCACCCGCCGCTTTCAAGCTGGCGACGAGTCCGCGCTGTTCCGCGTGCACCGATCGGCCATCGAGTCGATCGCCAGCCGGGACTACTCGCCTGAGCAAATTCGGGCCTGGATGCCCACGTTTGAAGAACGGGACGCCTGGGCCCAGCGCGTGCGAGCCCTGGCGCCGTTCGTGGCGCTCGACGGCGAGGAGGTGGTGGGATATGCCGACCTGCAGGCCGACGGCCTTATCGACCATTTCTTCGTATCCGGGCATCACCCAAGGCGCGGCATCGGCGCGCTGCTGATGCGGCGCCTCCATGAGGAGGCGGCCGCGCTGGGGCTGCAGGCGCTGCACGCCCACGTCAGCCTGAGCGCCGAGGCCTTCTTTCGCCGCTTCGGCTTCGAGGTGGTCGAGCGGCGCCTGCCGGTGCGCCGTGGGCTGGCCTTGCCGAACGCGCTGATGCGCAAGCGGCTCGGTGTGGGCGAACACCCGACAGGCGAGCGGCCATGAACGAGGCCGGCGCCGACCGCGTGGTGGTCATCGGCTCCAGCTGCGCCGGCAAATCCACCTTCGCCCGCGCGCTGGCCGCCTCGCGCGGCTGCGCGCTCATCGAACTGGACGAGCTGTACTGGGCGCCCGCCTGGACGCCCAAGCCGCCGACCGAGTTCCTGCGCCTGGTCGAACAGGCCAGCGCCGGCGAACGCTGGGTGGCGGCGGGCAACTACGGGCTCGCGCGCGAGCGGCTGTGGGGCCGCGCCACCACCATCGTCTGGCTCAACTTCGGCCTGCCCCGGGTGTTCTGGCGCGGCCTGCGGCGAACGGTGGCGCGCGCGGCCTCCGGCGAGGAGCTGTTCCATGGCAACCGGGAGTCCTTCCGCCAGTCCTTCCTGTCGCGCGAGTCCATCCTGTGGTGGATCCTGAGCACCTTTCACCGCCGCCGGCGCGAGTTCGAGGCTTTGCGGGACGCCGGCACCTTCGCCCACCTGCGCTGGTGCGAAGCGCGCACCCCCCACGAGGCCGACGCCCTGCTGCGCCAGCTGCAGGCGGGTGCCCCGGTCGCCGCCGATTCCCGACCCCCGAGCCCATGAACACCCGCATCCTGCCCCTCACCGAAGCCCACTTCGAGCGCCTGCACCAGGTGCTCGACGAGGTGGCGCGCGAGAAGCGCTACCTGGCCATGCTGCAGGCGCCGCCGCGCGAGCAGACCGTCGCCTTCTTTCGCGACAGCCTGCGCCAGGGCAACCCGCACGTCGTGGCCCTGCTCGACGATGAAGTGGTCGGCTGGTGCGATGTGCTGCCCGTGTTCGGCGAAGCCCGGCGCCACGTCGGCACCCTGGGCATCGGCCTGGTGCGTCGCGCGCGCCACCAGGGCCTGGGCGCGGCCCTGATGCGGGCCGCCATCGCCGCCGCCTGGGCCAAGGGCCTCACCCGCATCGAGCTGACGGTGCGGGCCGACAACCCCAATGCCCGCGCGCTGTACGAGCGCATGGGCTTCGCGCACGAAGGCCTGCAGCGCGGCGCGTTCCGGGTCGACGGCCAGAGCGTCGACAGCCACGCCATGGCGCTCCTGCGCGACGCCACCCGCTGAGCCCTACCATCGCCCCATGCCCAACCCCATGCGCCACACCCATGCCCTGGTCCTGTTCTCCGGCGGCCAGGACTCCACCACCTGCCTGGCGCACGCGCTGAGCCGCTTCGAGCGCGTCGAGACCGTGGGCTTCGACTACGGCCAGCGCCACCGCGTGGAACTCGATGCGCGCCAGGCCGTGCTGCGCGAGCTGCGCGCAGCCTTTCCCGCCTGGGCCGCCCGGCTGGGCGAGGACCACGTGCTCGACCTCGCGGTGCTGGGCGCGGTGTCCGAGACCTCGCTCACGCGCGACATGGCCTTTCGCATGGAGGCCAACGGCCTGCCCAACACCTTCGTGCCGGGGCGCAACCTGCTGTTCCTTACCCTGGCCGCGGCGCTGGCCTACCGGCGCGGGCTCACGGTGCTGGTGGCGGGCGTGTGCGAAACCGATTTCTCCGGTTACCCCGACTGCCGCGACGACACCATGAAGGCCATGCAGCTCGCGCTCTCGCTGGGCATGGACCAGCGCTTCCTGGTCGACACGCCGCTGATGTGGATCGACAAGGCCGACACCTGGCGCCTGGCGCGCGAGCTGGGCGGCGAGGCCCTGGTGGCGCTGATCGTGGAGCACACCCACACCTGCTACCAGGGCGACCGCGAACACCGCCACGCCTGGGGCTGGGGCTGCGGGCAGTGCCCCGCCTGCCAGTTGCGCGAGCGGGGCTGGCAGGCCTACCGCGAAGGGACGCCCCGCGGCACCGCGCTGCCACGCCATCCCTAGGCGCACCCGCCATGCGCGACCACCGCTGGCAGGTCGTGGTCTGCGGCGCGCTGTCCGGGTGCGCCGGGGGGGAGGGCCGGTGTCAGCCGGCCTCGCCCAGCCGCTCTTCCAGCCAGCGCCGCAGCGCCTGCACGGCTGGTGAGGCGCGGCGCCGGGCCAGGCGCGTGAACCAGTAACGGCCCACGGCCACCTCCACGTCGAACAGCCGCACCAGCCGGCCAGCCTGCAGGTCGCGGCTGAACAGGCGCAGCGGCAGCAGGGCCACCCCCGCGCCTTGCGCCGCCGCGTCGGCCAGCAGCAGGGAGGAATCGAACTGCGGCCCGGTGAGCAGGGGCGCGCGCACACCCGCCGCCTCGCACCAGGCGGGCCACTCATCGCCTCGGTAGGAGCGCAGCAGGGTTTCGCGGCCCAGGTCGGCCGGGGTGCGGATGCGGTGCGCCAGCGCGGGCGAGCAGACCGGCGCCAGCGGGGCGTCGAGCAGGGGCACGGCCTCGCACCCGGGCCATTGGCCGTCGCCGAAGCGGATGGCCGCGTCCAGGCCTTCGGCCGCCAGGTCGACGCGGTTGTTGTGGGTGAACAGGCGCAACTCGATCAGCGGGTGGCGGGCCTGGAAGTCGCGCAGGCGCGGCAGCAGCCAGCCCACCGCGAAGGTGCCCACCACGCCGATGGACAGCACCTCGCGCCGCTGGCGCGTCTGCAAGCTGGCGAGCGTGGCCGACAGGCGCTCGAAGGTCTCGCTGAGCACCGGCAGCAGGGCCTGGCCTTCGTCGGTGAGCGCCAGGCCGCGCGGCAGGCGGCGGAACAGGCGGCGGCCCAGGCGGTCTTCGAGCTTGCGCACGTGCTGGCTCACGGCGGTCTGGGTCAGGTGCAGTTCCTCGGCGGCGCGCGTGAAGCTGAGGTGGCGCGCCGAGACCTCGAAGGCGCGCAGGGCGTTGAGGGGAAGGTCCATGGTCGATAAAAGTTTTTCTTGGGTCTGGGGCAGATTATTTCCGTTTGAACCGCGCCGGCCGCGTCCCTAGCATTCGCGCTTTCTACAGGAGAAACGATGATCCATCGACGACAACTGCTTGGCCTCGCTGCCACCGCTCCCGCCCTGGCGGCCTTTCTGATGCCCCAGTTTGCCTGGGGTCAGGAGAGCACGGACGCCCTCGACGCCGCGGCGCGCGCACTGGAGGCGAAGTCCCGGGGACGCCTGGGCGTGCACATCCTCGACACCGCCGACGGACGCGAATGGGGCCACCGCAGCGACGAGCGCTTCCTCATGCTCAGCACGTTCAAGACCCTGGCGGCGGCGCTGGTGCTGCGGCGCGCCGACCAGGGCAAGGCGCCGCTGTCCAAGCGCGTGCGCTACCGCCAGCGCGATCTGGTGCAGTGGTCGCCGGTGACGGAGAAGCACGTGGGCGGCCGGGGCCTGAGCCTGGCCCAGCTGTGCGAGGCCACCATCACCACCAGCGACAACACCGCGGCCAACCTGATCCTGCGCGAGGTGGGCGGCCCGGCCGCCCTGACGGCGTTCCTGCGCGGCGTCGGCGACCCGGTGACGCGGCTGGACCGCATGGAACCCGAACTCAACGAGCCCTCGCCCGGGGAGGACCTGGACACCACCACGCCGCGCGCCATGGCGCGCACCCTGCGCACGCTGCTGCTGGGCGAGGCGCTGTCGCCGGCCTCGCGTGAGCAGCTGGCGGCCTGGCTCAAAGCCAACACCACGGGCGACCGCCGGCTGCGCGCGGGTGTGCCACCGAGCTGGGGCATCGGCGAGAAGACCGGCACCGCGGGCGAGAGCGCCAACGACGCCGGCATCGTCTGGCCGCCGGGGCGGGCGCCCTTGCTGGTGAGCGCCTACCTGGCCGACAGCCCGGCGGGCGCGGCGGCGCGCGAGCAGGCCCTGGCCGGCGTGGGCCGGCTGCTGGCGGCCTGGTGAGCTCGCGCTTCAGCCGGTGGCGACGCGGTAGCGCGGACCGTCCGCGGCGCCGGGCTCGAGCACCCAGCGCCGCGCGTGCCAGCCCGCCACGCCGGGCCGGTGCGCGATCGACACCAGGGCACCGTTCTGCGCGCGCACCAGGGCCTGCAGGCGCTCGTAGACCGTGGCCTCGGCGGCCTCGTCGAGCGCGCTGGTGGCTTCGTCGACGAACAGCCAGCGCGGCTTCTTGAGCAGGGCGCGCGCGATGGCCAGGCGCTGCTGCTCGCCGCCCGAGAGCTTCTGGTCCCAGGCGTCGGGGTCGTCGAGCCGCGCCACCAGGTCGGGCAGCAGGGCCTCGCGCAGCGCGGCCTGCAGCTCCTCGTCGCCGTAGCGCGCGGCGGGCTCGGGGTAGGCCAGGGCGTCGCGCAGGCGGCCGTTGGGGAAGTAGGGCCGCTGCGGCAGGAACATGGCGCGCGCGTCGAAGTCGGCCGGCAGGCGCAGGCGGCGTTTCGCCCAGGGCCAGATGCCCGCCAGGCCCCGGAACAGCGTGGACTTGCCGCTGCCCGAGGGCCCCTGGACCAGCACCGAATCGCCGGGCGCGATGCGTGCGCCTTGCACCGCCAGCAGCGCCGCGCCGCCGGGCAGGGCGAGGTCCATGGCGTCGAGCGCGATCGCGTCCTCGGCGTTGGTCTCGCTGGCGGTGGCGGGGTCGCCGGCCTGCAGCGCGGCGAAGCTTTCATCGAAGCTGGTGATGCGGTCGGTGGTGGCGCGCCAGGCGGCGATCTGGTCGTAGTTGTCGACGAACCAGGACAGCGCGCCCTGCACGCGGTCGAAGGCCGAGGCGATCTGCATCAGTTCGCCGAGCTGGATGGCACCGCTGAAGAAACGCGGCGCCGCCACGATGAAGGGGAACACCGTGGCGGCCTGGCCGAAGCCGTTGGTGAACCAGACCAGGCGCTTTTGCGTTCGGATGAGCCGCAGGTAGTTGCCCAGCACGTCGGCGAAGCGCAGGCCGAGCTGGCGGCGCTCCACGCCCTCGCCCTTGTCCAGCGCGATCGACTCGCTGTATTCGCGCACGCGCACCAGGTGGTGGCGGAAGTCGGCCTCGAAGCGCTGCTGTTTGAAGTTGAGCGCGATCTGCGGGCGGCCGATGTAGTGGGCGAGCACGCTGCCGACGACGCAGTAGAGCACCGCCATCCAGACCATGAAACCCGGGATGTCGACGTGCCGGCCCTGGAACGTGAAGCCGAAGCTGCCCGACAGCGTCCACAGGATGCCGATGAAGCTCAGCAGCGTGACCACCGCGTTGAGCAGGCCCATGGACAGGCCCACGGTGTAGCTGGTGAAGAGGTTCATGTCTTCCGCGATGCGCTGGTCGGGGTTGTCGGGCGGCGCGTTGCCCTCGCGCGAGTAGCGCGCCAGCTCCATTTGGTAGAAGCGGTGGTTGGCGAGCCAGCGGTCCATGTAGTGCTTGGTCATCCACTCGCGCCAGCGCATCTGCAGCAACTGCGTGAGGTAGAAGCGGTAGACCGCGATGACGATGAAGCTGAAGGCCAGGTAGGTGAAGCGGCCCAGTTCGCGCCAGAACACCGCGGCGTCCTTGTTCTGCAGCGCGTCGTAGAACACGCGGTTCCACTCGTTGAGCAGCACCAGCATGTAGACCGCGCCCAGGTTGAGCAGCACGATGGCCAGCAGCAGGCCGCGCGCCTTCCATTTGTCCTCCGAATGGAGGTAGTAGGGCATGGACAGCCGCCAGGCCTTGGCGGCGAACTCGCGCAGGGCGCGCCACTTGCTGATCTTCTCGGTCATGGAAAAGCTCCGGCGGCCTGGGCCGCGATCTCGACGGTGAGGCGGTGCCGGCCACCGGGCGGCAGCGCGATGCGCTCGTCGCCCGCGTTGGCGGTTTCGACGCAGACGAAGTGCTGGTGTGCGCCCGGGCCCAGGTCGGCCATGCTGGCGGCCAGCTCGGCGCCCGGGTTCCACACCACGGCGGTGCGGCTGCCTTCGCTGCGCAGCGTCAGGCGCTGGCCACCGGCCGCGCCGAGCAGCTGCAGGCGATCGGGCACCCGCTGGTAGAGGCGGTCAAGCCGGCCGCTGAAGCGCAAGGCGTCCTCGGTGGGGCTGCCGGCCGGGCGCGCGCCGGGCACCTGGTCGATGAAAGCGCAGCCTTCCAGGCCCAGCACCCGCGCCGCGTCGACGCGGTCCACCGCGAAATAGCTGTGCAGGGCCTGGGTGAGGGTGAAGGCGGTGTCGCCGGTGTTGCGCGTGTCGAGGCTCAGGCGCAGTGTGGAACCGAGGTGCATCTCCAGGCGCAGCAGGAAGCGGTGCGGCCAGAGCGCGCGCGTGCGCCCGCTGTCCACCAGCTCGAACAGCAGGCGGGTGCTGCCATCGGCTTCGTCCATGGCGTGGCGCAGCGTCCAGGGGCTCTGCCGCGCGAAGCCGTGGGCGGGGCGGCCCAGGCCGTCGGGATCGGGCCCGAACCAGGGCCAGCACACTGGCACGCCGCCGCGGATGGCCTGACCCGCCTCGAAGCGCGCGCGTGGGCTCAGGAACAGCCAGTCGGGCTGGCCGTGCGGCTGGAAGGACAGGAGTTGCGCGCCCTGCAGCGAGACCGTGGCGCGCGCCAGCCGGTTGCGGACGTGCAGCTCGCTCAGGCCCCCGCGGCCCGCCACCACCTGAGTCGAAAGGGACAGCAGGGGCTGCGCGTGGGGCATGGCGGCTGGGCTCAGGGGTTCGAGATGCCCGAGGCCACGTGGCCCGCCGGCACGTGCTGGGCGGCGGACTCTATGTGGCCGGTCTGGTCGTCGAAGAAGAAGTCGGGTTCGAACTCGCGCAGGAACTCGCCCTTGGGCAGGCCGCCCAGGAACATGGCCTCGTCGACCTCGATGTTCCAGTTCATCAGCGTGCGGATGGCGCGCTCGTGCGCGGGCGCGCTGCGCGCGGTGACCAGCGCGGTGCGGATGCGCATGAGCGGCGTGCCTTCGCTCTGCAGGCGGTGCAGGGCCTCCAGCAGGGGCTTGAAGGGGCCCCCCTCCAGCGGCGTGCCGGCCTTGCTCGATTCGTGCGACTGGAAGGCCGAGAGGCCCTGCGACTGGTAGATGCGCTCGGCCTCGTCGGAGAACAGCACGGCGTCGCCGTCGAAGGCGATGCGCACCTCGGTCGGGTGGGCGTCGCTGGCGCGCACCGAGGTGGGGTAGACCTGCGCGGCGGGCACGCCGGCGTCCAGTGCGGCGCGCACGTCGGCCAGGTGGGCCGATAAGAAGAGGTTGGCGCGCAGCGGGCGCAGGTAGCGCCAGGGCGACTGGCCGCGCGTGAAGCTGCCGCGCTGGATGGGCAGGCCGTAGTGCTGGGCCGAGCGGAACACGCGCATGCCCGAGACGGGGTCGTTGCGCGAGAGGATCACCACCTCCACGCGCTGGGCGTGGGCGTCGTTGAAGGCGAGCAGCTTGTGCACCAGGGAGAAGGCCACGCCGGGCGCGGCGGGGGTGTCGAGCCGCTCCAGTTGCAGCCGCATGTAGGCCTTGTCGTCGCCCTGCTCGAACAGGCGGTTCTCTTCTTCGAAGTCGAACAGGGCGCGCGAGGAAATGGCGACGACGAGCTTGCCGTCGAGGGTGACTGCCATCAGACCACCCGCCGGGCCGCCCCCAGGGCGGTCTGCGCCCCCTTGGGGGACAGCGGATACACGAAGTGAGGCGCGTGGGGGCTCATGGTTTCAGGTGACGAGTTGGTTCAGTTGGATGATCGGCAGCAGCACCGCCAGCACGATGAGCATGACGACCAGGCCCATGCCCACGATGAGCAGGGGCTCCAGCACCGTGGCCAGGGACATGGCGCGGCGCTGCACCTCGGCGCCGAGCTGGTCGGCCGCGCGCTGCAGCATCTGCGGCAGCTGGCCGGTCTGTTCGCCCAGGCGCGCGAACATGCTCAGCAGTGGCGGAAAGCGCTTTTTGCTGGCCAGGGCCGACGCCAGGGGCGCGCCCTCGCGCACGCGCACCAGGGCGTCGAGCGCGTCTTCGCGCAGGGCGCGGTTGTTCAGGGTTTCGGCGGCGGTCTGTAGGGCGCGCAGGATGGGCACGCCCGCGCCCGCCAGCATGGCCAGCGTGCCGGCGAAGCGCGTGGCGTTGAAGCCGCGCGCCAGCCGGCCCAGCACGGGCAGGCGCAGCACGGCGGCGTCCATGCGCAGGCGCAGGCCCTCCTGCCGGTGCGCGAACACCAGCCCGATGAGACCGAGCACGAGCAACAGCAGCACGGCCCAGCCCCATGTGCGCACGAAGGCGCTGATGCCCATCATGATGACCGTGAGCGTGGGCAAGGCGCGCTTGCTGCCCTCGAACACGCCCGCCACCTGCGGCACCACGTAGCTGACCAGGAAAACGACGATGACGATGGCCACCAGGGTCACGATGGCCGGGTACAGGGCCGCGGCGATGAGCTTGTTGCGCAGCGCCTCGCGCGCTTCCAGGTCGTCGGCCAGGCGCTCCAGCACGGTGCCGAGCTGGCCGCTCTGTTCGCCGGCGGCCACCACGGCGCTGTAGCTGGCCGCGTATTCGCGCGGGTACTGCGACAGGGCGCGCGCGAAGGACGAGCCGGCGTTGACTTCGCTGCGCAGCGTGGCCACCAGGTTGCGCAGCTTGTCGTTCTCGGCTTCGTCGGCCAGCGCGCTGAGCGCGCGCTCCAGCGGCATGCCGGCGGCCACCAGGCCCGCGAGCTGGCGCGTCCACACGCCCAGCGCGGTGTTGCTGAACACGCGCCCGCCCCACAGCGTGACGTTGAGTCCCTGGCCGCCACCGGCTTGCGCCGACTGCGCGGCCGGCTCCACGGCCAGCGGCACCAGCGAGCGCGCGCGCAGCAGGCCGCGCGCGGCGCGCGCGGTGTCGGCGTCGATCACGCCCTTGTGCGTTTCGCCGTTGGCGTCAACGGCCTCGAAGGTGTAGGCGGGCATGCAGACGCCCCTATTCGCGGGTGACCGACATCACCTCTTCCACCGAGGTCACGCCCGTCTCGATCAGGCGCTGGCCGTCCTCGCGCATGGTGCGCATGCCGGCCTTCTCGGCGGCGGCGAACAGCCGGCTTTCGGCCGCGCGCTGGTGCACCAGCGCGCGGATCTGGTCGTCGGCCACCATGAGTTCGTAGATGCCGGTGCGGCCCTTGTAGCCACTTTGGCTGCAGTGCTCGCAGCCCACCGGGTGCCAGCGGCCCTGCGCGTCCTGGCGGCGGCAGTGCACGCAGAGCTTGCGCACCAGGCGCTGCGCCAGCACGCCCAGCAGCGAGCTGCTGAGCAGGAAGGGCTCGACACCCATGTCGGTGAGGCGGGTGACGGCGCTCGGCGCGTCGTTGGTGTGCAGCGTGGCCAGCACCAGGTGGCCGGTGAGGGAGGCCTGGATGGCGATCTGCGCGGTCTCGTGGTCGCGGATTTCGCCGATCATGATGACGTCCGGGTCCTGGCGCAGGATGGCGCGCAGGGCCTTGGCGAAACTGAGTTCGATCTTGGGGTTGACCTGGGTCTGGCCGATGCCGGGCAGCTCGTACTCGATCGGGTCCTCGACCGTCATGATGTTTTGGCGCCCGGCATCCAGCCGCTGCAGGCCGGCGTAGAGCGTGGTGGTCTTGCCCGAGCCCGTGGGTCCGGTGACCAGGATGATGCCGTGCGGCTGCTGGATGAGGCGCAGGAAGCGCGCCAGCACGTCGCCCTGCATGCCCACGGATTCGAGGTCGAGCTTGCTCTCGCTCTTGTCGAGCAGGCGCAGCACGGCGCGCTCGCCGTGCGCGCTGGGCAGGGTGGAGACGCGCACGTCCACCGCGCGGGTGCCGATGCGCAGGCTGATGCGGCCGTCCTGGGGCAGGCGTTTTTCGGAGATGTCGAGCTCGGCCATGATCTTCAGGCGCGAGATCAGGGCCGCGTGCAGGGCGCGGTTGGGTTGCACCACCTCGCGCAGCGTGCCGTCGACGCGAAAGCGCACGCTGGAGTGGCGCTCGAAGGGCTCGATGTGGATGTCGCTGGCGCCATCGCGCGCGGCCTGCGTGAGCAGGGCATTGAGCATGCGGATGATGGGCGCGTCGTCGGCGGTTTCCAGCAGGTCCTCGATGGCCGGCAGCTCCTGCATCATGCGGCTGAGGTCGGCATCGCTCTGCACCTCGCTCACCACGGCGGCGGCGCTGGATTCGCCCTGCGAATAGGCCGAGCTGATGCGCTGGCGCAGGCCCTCGGCGTCTTCCCACTGCAGGTCCAGCAGCGGGTGCAGGCGCAGGATCTCGGACAGGGCCGACAGGCGCCTGGACTGGGCCTGCGGATCGGCCGCGGGCGTGCGGCTGCCCACCAGGGTGAGCCGGCCCGCGTCTTCCTCGAGCAGCCACTGGTGCTCACGCGCGAAGGCGTAGGGCAGCGGGTACTTCATGGGCGCGGCCTCACTGCTGGGGGGCAGGGGCGGGGGCGGGCGCCGGGGTGCCCGCCGGCGGCGTGGGCGCGGGGACGGCGTTGGGCGAACCTTCGGGCGCGCCCAGTGGCGTGGGCCGCGGCGCCAGGCGCTCGTAGGGCAGGGCCTGCGGACCCAGCACGGGCGACTCGTTGATCTTGAGCACGCTGCTGCGCTCGGGCTGCAGCCCGCGCTGGATGCTGCGCATCTGCTCGTAGCGGTCGAGCGCGAGGTTGGCGGTGTCGCGCTCGTCGCGCATCACCACGGGGCGCAGGAACACCATCAGGTTGGTTTTCTTGCGGCTGCGGGTTTCGCTGCGGAACAGGCCGCCGAGCACGGGCACGTCGCCCAGGCCGGGCACCTTGTCCTGGTTCTGCGCGTACTCGTCCTGCAGCAGGCCGCCCAGCACCACGATGGCGCCGTCGTTGACGAGCACGGTGCTTTCGATGCTGCGCAGGTTGGTGATGAGGCCGGTGCTGGAATTCACCGAGGACGGCGCCACGCTGGACACCTCCTGGTAGATGGTCAGCTTGATGGTGCCGTTCTCGCTGATCTGGGGCTTCACGCGCAGGGTGATGCCCACGTCCTTGCGTTCGATGGTCTGGAAGGGGTTGACCGAGCCGTTGTTGCCGCCGCCGGTGTTGGTGAACTGCCCGGTGACGAAGGGCACGTTCTGGCCGATGACGATCTTGGCCTCTTCGTTGTCCAGCGTGAGCAGGTTGGGTGTGGACAGGATGTTGCCGGCGCCGTTTTCCTGCAGGAAGCGCGCCAGGAAGCCCAGCACGTAGACGCCGCCGGTGCGGCGCGCCAGGCCGATGTTCAGGCCGGCGGCGGGCGCCGTCTCGCCTTGCGCGAGGTTGAAGATGTTGCGCCCGCCTTCGCCGAAATTGGTGCCGAGCAGGCCGATCACGCGGTCACCCGACTGGCCGGAGGCGCCCTGCCACTGGATGCCGAACTCGGCGGCCTTGTCGTCGTTCACCTCGGCGATCAGGCTTTCCACATACACCTGGGCGCGGCGCGAGTCGAGCTGGTCGATGACCGCGCGCAGCTGGCGGTACAGCGGCTCGGGCGCGGTGATGATGAGCGAGTTGGTCGCCGGGTCGGCCTGGATCATGCCGCCGGTAGAGGGCTGGGCACTGGCCGCCACCGGCGTGCTGGCGGCGCTGTTGGCCCCCATGCCGCTGCTGGCGCCGCCGCCCAGGTTGAGGCCGCCGGTGCTGGCGCGCGACAGGCCGCCGCTGGACGCGCCGCCGCTGCTGCCGCCGCCGAGGGCGCCGCCGCTGCCGCCGCCGTCACCCGCCGCGATGGCCGCGCGCAGCGTGGTGGCCAGGGCCACCGCGTCGGCGTTCTTGAGGTAGACCACGTGGATGTTGCCGCTGGCCACGCTGGCCGAGGGCTGGTCGAGCCGCACCACGAGCGACTTGACCAGGGCCAGGCGCGCCGGGTTGGCCGCGCGCAGCACCAGCGCGTTGCTGCGCGGCTCGGCCACGATGGTGGTGCGGAAGGAGGCATCGCCGGCGGCGGCGGCGCCGGCCGTGGTGCCGCTGGCGGCGGGGTCGATCAGGCGCTGGATCAGCGGCACGATGTCGGCCGCCACCGCGTGCTGCAGCGGAATGATCTCGACGTCGCTCGCGCCGGGCACGTCCAGCGCGGCGACGATGCGGCCGATGCGCTGCAGGTTCTCGGCGTAGTCGGTGATGATCAGGGAGTTGTTGCCCGGGTTGACGTTGATGGTGTTGTTGGGCGGGATCAGCGGGCGCAGCACCGGCACCAGGTTGTTCGCGTTCTCGTGGTTGAGCCGGAAGATCTGTGTGACCACGGTGTTGGACGCCGGCAGCGCCGACGCGGCCCCCGCGTTCACCACGTTGCCCTGCAGCTTGGCGTCGGCCTCGGGCACGATCTTGTAGAGCCCGCCGGTGTCCACCAGCGCGAAGCCCTGCAGGCGCAGCGCGGCGGCGAATTGGTTCAGCGCGGCGGCCGGCGGCACGGGGCGGTCGGTGGAGAGGTTGATGGTGCCGCGCACGCGCGGGTCGACGACGACGCTGCGGCCGGTGATGGTGGCCATGGTGCGGGCCACGGCCTCGATTTCGGCACCCACGAAGTTCAGCGTGACGGGCTCGGTCGGCCGGGTTTGCGCGGTGGCCGTCGGCGCGCCGGGCAGGCTCAGCGCCAGTGCGCAGGCCAGCGCGAGTGCGCTGCGGCGTCCGGCCAGGGGGGGGAGGGCAAACATGATGGCGATCCTACGTCTAAGGTTCACCCGATGGTGATGACCGAACGGGCGCCTTGGCGGCGGCCCACGATGTTGAGCAGGTTGGTCAGGGCCTCTTCGCTGCCGGGCGCGGCCTGGGCGTCGCCCGCGAAGCGCAGGCGCCCGCCCACCCATTGGCCCTGGCCTTGCAGCAGCAGGGCGCCGTTGAGGGTGCTCAGGTCCAGGCGGGCGGTGTCGCCCTCGGCCCCCGCGCGCAGCGTGGCGCGGTAGCTGCCCAGGGGCCGGATGCTGGACAGGCGCGAGGCCATGTCGAGCGCGTCGATGTCCAGCCCGCCGTGCAGCCGCGCGCGGCCGCTGGCCAGGGTCAGCGTGAGGCCCTCGCTGCGCAGCGCCAGCACGCCCTGCAGGCGCAGGGTGTTCCAGGGGGTGCCCAGGCCGGCCAGCAGTTCGGCCGGCCAGCGGCTGTCGAAGCCGGCGACGCTGAGCGAGGTTTCGCTCAGGCCGGGGTGCAGGCGCAGCTGCAGCGGCTGTGGGGTGCAGCAGGGCGCCTGCAGCGCCAGCGCGAACGCCGGGCCGCCTTGCCAGGCGGGGCGCAGGCGCCAGCGCAAACCCCGGGGCAGGGCGCTGCTGGTGCGGCTGCCTTCGCCGCCGGTGAGCAGCAGATCGGCCTGGCCGCTCCAGACGCTGCCGCGCGCGTTGACGAGTTGCACCTGTCCGCCGCTGGCCCGGTCCAGCGCGCTGGCCAGCCAGCGCGCCGGGGCGAACAGCAGCAGCGCCAGCAGCAGGCCCAGCACGGCGGCGGCGAAGGCCAGGCGGCGCACGGTGGCAGAGGCGCTCATGGAAACACCTCCGCGCAGCGCGCTGCGGTGCGAACGCCTTCGGGCGGCCGGGCGGCGTTCATCTCAATTCCCTGCCAGCGGCGGGCCGCTCACCACCAGCGAGCCGCTCCAGGTGGTGCCCGGGCCGTCGCGGTTGAGTTGGGATTCGAGCGGCAGCAGCCGCGCGTTCACACGCACCTGCTGCAGCCAGCCGGCCAGGGCCAGGGCCTCGGCCTGGCGCAGGGTGAGGGTGGCGCGGTCGCCCAGCACGTTGATCTGGCCGGTGCCGCCCAGGGCGCCGGTGGCGGCCTCGAGGGCGCGCAGGGCCTCGTCGCGGCCCGGCGGCTGGCCGGTGGAGGCGGCGCGCAGGCCCTCGGCGGTCTGCGCAAGCTGCTGCATGCGCGCGAGCTGCGCGTCCAGTGCGGCGTGGCGCGCCGGCGCCTCGCGCAGGGTGCGCCAGGCGGGGTGGATGGCGAGCCACCACAGCAGGGCCAGGCCCACGATGAGCGCGGCGGCCAGCACCAGCCGGCGTTCGCGCGCGGCGAGGCCACCGTACCAGCCGGCCAGGGCGGCGCGGGCGTTCGCCGGGGAAGGGGTGTCGGGGTCGGCGGCCATGTCAGGGTTGCGGTGCCTGCAGCACCAGTTCGTTGCCGTCGAATTGCGCGCGCCAGCCGCCGTTCTGTAGGGCCTGCTGCAGTGCGCGCACCCGCTCCTCGCCGGAGCGCCAGCCCGACAGGCGCAGCGCGCCGTTGTCGTAGCCGATGCGGGTGGGCGACAGCGGTTCGCTGCCGGCGGCGCGGTCCACCGCGGCCAGCAGGCTTTCCAGGTCGCCGGCCGAGAGTTGGCCGCTGGCCTGCTGCAGCCGCGCCACCTCGCGCTGCATCTGCGCGGGGGCGTCGAGCACCAGGTTGACCTGGGGGAAGGCCGTGGTGAGGGTGGTGCGCACCGCGTCCTGCTTGTCCCGCAGGCTCTGGCGCTCTTGCCAGGCCGTCAGGTTCAGCCCGAAGAGCTGGGCCGCGACCAGCGCCGCGAGGCCCCAGCGCGCCGCGCGCCACTGCGGGCCGCTGCGGAACTGGCGCCAGGCGCGCCGCCAGCGCTGGCCGCGCCGGGCGCCCGAGGACAGGCTGAGGTCGAACTGGGCCAGGTTCCAGTCGCTCTGGCCGGCGCGCAGCAGCCACCGGGCCGGCGGCACCGGGTCGAAGGGGCGCTGCAAGGCGCGTTCGGCGAGTTCGGCCACCAGCGGGTCGGCCAGCCAGACGTCCAGCGCGTCGGTGGCGCGCAGGTCGTTGGCGTTGGCGCCGGGCAGCAGGGCGTCCAGGGGCAGGGGCTGGTCGCCGCGCAGGGGCACGCAGCTCACGCCCAGCAGGCTGGCGCTGGCCAGCCAGGCCTGGTCGCCGTCGATGTGCGCCCAGTGCAGCTGGCCGGGCGAGTCCATGGCGAAGCTGCGCGTGGCGCCGGTGGCACCGGGCGCGCGGGCGGGCACCAGGGGCCACATCAGCGGCGCGATGCGCGCCACCGGGCGGCCGGCGGATTCGAGCGCGCGCAGCCAGTCGCGCAGGCGGGCGCGGTCGGTGCAGGCCACCCACACGGTCTGGCCGGCGCGGCCGCCGGGCTCCAGGGCGTGGTGCAGGGCGCCCACGTCGCTGAGCACCTGGTCTTCGAGCAGGCCGTCGAGCGCGGCGCGCAGGCGCGGGCCGCTCACGCGCGGCAGGCTCAGGCGCGGCAGGCTCAGGCGGTGCCAGGACAGCGCGCGCGGCGGCAGCGCCAGCACCAGTTCCTCGTTGCGCGGCAGCAGCGACAGGGCCGATTCGCCGTCCTCGACCGGGTTCTGGCCGTCGGTGCTGCGCACCCAGCGCATCAGCGCGGCGGCGGCCGAGGGCGGTGCCAGGTAGTCGACGGGCGTGACGATGAGCACAGGCGGGATTTCAGAAGATGGGACCGGCCATTCTAGAGAGGGACCATGTCAAACCCTCATCCAGGTGCCCTAGGGCGTTGCGTGGCGGCTTCAGTCGCCATCCCCCCGGGGGGGTGACCGGCACCCTGGGGCGCCTCAGCGGCGCGTGAAGCGCTCGCGCCAGACGATGCGCGCGTCCAGGGCCTGGCGCATCACCAGGGAGCGCTCTTCGATGATGGTGTCGTCCAGCCGCAAGCGGCCGCGCACCTCGAAGAAGCTGCTGCGCACGCCGTGGTACTGGTCGCTGAGGACGGCCGGGCCCTGGGGCAGCAGGCGCTGTGCCTCGGCGATGCTGCGAAACGGCGTGCGTTCGCGCGCCGAGACGAGGCGGCGCGCCATGGCCAGATCCAGCCCCGGCAGGGAGGCGGCGATGGCCTCGGCGCTGGCGGTGTTCAGGTTGAGCGTGGTGCGCAGCGGCAGCACGGTGAGGTGGGGCTCCAGCCGCGCCAGGCTGCTGGGCGAGATGCCCAGCCAGGCGAGCTGTGAAAGCTTGGTCGGCAGCAGCGAGGCCGCGTCCGCGGGCAGGGGGTCGCTGAGGGACATCTGGGCGCTGGCCAGCAGCTCCTTGGCGGCGGCTTCGAGCTCGCCGCGGGGCAGGCCGAGCAGTTCGTACAGGCGGCGCAGGCTGTCTAGGTCGGGCTCGGAGAGTTCGTACTTGAGCGGCACGGCACCGTTCTGGACGGTGGTCAGGCGCGCCACGTTGTTGAAGTTCAGGCGCGACTGCAGGTCGGTGATTTCGCCCGAGAGGAAGGCTTCGAGCGTGCTGTCGGCGGTGTTGTCGCGGTCGGCGGCGAGGAAGCTGGACAGCCGGGCCTCCTCCAGGGGCAGCGCCCAGGGCTCGCCCAGGTGGTCGGGGTTGCCATTGGTCTGGTTGCCGCGCCCGTCCTCGCGCAGGATCAGGCGCGCCCAGTCGAGCGCACCGGTCAGGATCCAGGCGGCCTGGGCGCGCTGGCGCTCGGCGCGCTCGACCTCCAGCGCGCGCCATTGCTGCCACAGCGCGCTGGCGGCCAGCGCGGCCACCAGGGTGACGGTGAGCATGGCCAGCAGCAGCGCCGCGCCTCGCTGGTGGGTGCGTGTCACGGCACGGCCCTCCATGCCGCACCCGGCGGGGCGGAGTTCCCTGGGAGCGGCCCGGCCGCGCTCATGGCGAGGGCTCCAGCGTGGGGCGCACCCAGTCGCGCTGCAGCACGCCGTGCAGGGCGGTGCCGGCCGGGGGCAGTTCCAGCAGCAGGCGCACGCCATTGGGCATGTTGAGGTTGGGGCTGAAGGCCATGGTGCGCGGGGGCTGGGCGTCGTCGGCCGACTGGGGGTTGGTCCAGGCCTCGCCGCGGTGGTAGTACAGCTGCCAGCGCAAGGCCGGCACCAGCGCGATGGCGCTGTCGGCCGTGGGGGCGGTGAGCGCGTCGCCGGCGGTGTTGCCGGGCGCGTTCACACGGCCGGTGGCCCAGTCGGCCGCGCGCTGCCAGGCGTGGGCGAGCTCGTTGCGCTGGCGCAGCGGACCCGACTGCCAGCGCGACCAGCGCGGGCCCTCGGGGCCGTTGAGCAGGGCCCAGGCCACCACCCGGACGCCTCGGCTGTCCAGGCCGGACTCCATGGGGTCGCGCCGGGTGAGCCGAAGCACCTGGCCGTTGAAGGCGATGGGCGCGACTTCGCGCGTGTCGACCAGGGCGTCCAGGTCGGCCGTCCACTGGCCCAGGGCGGACTGCAGGCGGCGCAGCTCGTCGCCCCGCGACTGGGTGATGTTCTGCGTGCGCCCCATGCCGTCGATGGCGCGCCAGGCCAGCACGGCAATGATCGAGAGGATGGCCAGGGCCACCAGCAGCTCGATCAGGGTGAAGCCACGCGCGCGCCGCCGGCCCATCAGAAGCGTCCTTGCACGGTGGACAGCGTCAGCAGGCGCACCCCGGGGCCGTCGGCGCCGCGCAGCACGGTGGCGTCGATGCGGCGGAAGTTGGGGTTGGGCGTGGGCAGCACGGACACCCGCACGCGCAAGTCGTGGCCGGCCTGCTGGCAGGCGGATTCGCTGTTGCCTGTGCCGGGCAGCTGGCGCTGCAGGCGCAGGGTGGTGAGGGTGTTCTCGGCGCACAGGGTGGCCAGCCATTGTTCGGTCTGGCGCTCGGCCGTGCGCGTGAGCGCGTTGCTGGCCTGCAAGCCGGTGGTGAGGGCGAGCGCCACCACGCCCAGGGCCACCAGCACCTCGATCAGGGTGAAGCCGCGCGCGCTTTTCATCTCGGGGGTCAGGGCGCGTCCGGGGTGACGCGGAAAGGGCCCAGGCCGTCGGTGGCCAGCACCAGGCGGCGCTCGCCCAGGCCGAGGGCGATGCGCTGCGCCGGGATCAGCGGCTCGGGGCCGAGCACCAGCGAGGTGGCGCCGGGCGGCTGCAGCACCTGGGCGCCGGTGTCGGCGTTCAGCCATTGGTGCGCGCCTTCGGAGGGCGTGGGGCCGTCGCCGGCACGCGCACGTGGCAGTCCGATGAATTCAAAGCCATGGGGCCGCACGCGCCACACCACCGGCAGGCCGCTGGTGAGCGATTGCGCGCGCGCCGATTCGAGCATGGCCGACAGGCGCAGGGCCTCGCGCTCGAGCCGCGTGCCGCTGTCCTCGCGCAGCGCAAAGCTGACGGCCGCCGTGGCCATGGCGATGATGGCCACGACCACCATCAACTCGAGCAGGGTGAAGCCCCGTGGGCGGCCGTGCGGCATGGTGGGGGCGGGCCGTCGGCGGGCCGGCCGGTTTACTGCCAGCTGCCGATGTCGGCGTTGGCGCCTTCACCGCCGGCCTGGCCGTCGGCGCCCAGCGAGAGCACGTCGACTTCGCCGTGCACGCCGGGGTTGAGGTACTGGTACGGCCGTCCCCAGGGGTCGTTGGGCAGCTTGTCGAGGTAGCGGCGCCAGTTGGGCGGAATCGCCCCGACGGTGGGTTTGTTGACCAGCGCCCCCAGGCCTTGCTCGGCGCTGGGGTAGCGCTGGTTGTCCAGGCGGTAGAGCTTGAGCGCCTGCATGAGGTTGTGGGTGTCGGTGCGGGCGGCGGTCACGCGCGCGTCGTCCGTTCGGTCTAGCACGTTGGGCACGATGAGCGCGGCCAGCACGCCGATGATGACCAGCACCACCATCAGCTCGATGAGCGTGAAGCCGCGCCGCAGCGCGCGTCGGGTGGGTGCGTAAGAGGGGAAGAGGGGGCGTGTCAAGGGAGTCTCCGGCACCGGGTCGTCGGGCGCCCCGCGCGGGGGTCGGTCGATCATAATGCGCGCATGAGTCGGGCATCCACCTTCGGGCACTCGGTCTTCCTGGGCGAGGGCGCTGCGGCGCCAGGCGGCGCGCCGCGCCGCGCGCCGGGTGCGCTGGCCGTGCTGCTCTGGCTGGCCACGGGGCTCAGCGTGGGCTACTGGGTGCTGCAGGCCGTGGGCCGCTCGCCGCTCACGCCCGTGGCAGCGCCCGCGGTGGCGGCGCCCGCGCCCGACGCGGCCTCCGTGGCGCGCGTGCTGGGCGCGGTGCAGGCCGTTGCGGTGGACGCCCCGGCCAGCGCGCCCGCCCCGCTGTCCTCGCGCTTCCAGTTGCTGGGCGTCATCAATGCCGGTGGCGCCGATGGCGCCGCGCTGATCGCCATCGATGGGCAGCCACCCAAGCCCTACCGCGTGGGCGCCGAGCTCGACGGCGGCGTGGTGCTCCAGTCGGTGCAGCGCCGCTCGGCGCGGCTCGCACCGGCCGGCGGGGGCCAGCAGGGCTTCGAATTGAGCTTGCCCGCCCCGCCGGGCGACACGCCCTGAGGCCCCGGGCCGCCCGCCATGGCCCCGCGCGGCGGAACACCCACCGACCCCGTGTCCCTGCCGGACGCGCTGCGGCCCTCGGGCAGCCTGCTGGCCAACCTGAGCGACGAGCTGCGGCGTTACCCGCCTTTCGATGAGATGGAGGCGGCGCACGTGGCCGCCTTCGTGGCGGCCTCGCGCCAGGCCTACTACGCACCCGGTGAGCCGGTGGTGGACCCGCAGGACGGACCGGTGCGCGAGCTGTTCTTCATCCGCCGCGGCGCGGTCACCGGCAAGCGCGGGCTGTCCGAGGTCTCCGGCGGCGCCTTTCAGTACGAGGCGGGCGACCTGTTCCCCATCAGCGCCGTGCTGGCGCAGCGCGCGCCCACCACGCTGTACCACGCCACCGAAGACACCTTCGTGCTGGTCATCGGCGCCGAGGACATGCGCGCCCTGGCGGCGCAAAGCCCGCCGTTCGGCGACTTCCTCAACCGGCGCATCCTCAAGTTCCTGGAGCTGTCGCGCGCGGCGCTGCAGGTGGCCTACTCCTCGCAGGCGCTGGCCGAGCAGTCGCTGGAGACGCCCCTGAGCGAGCTGGGCCACAAGGCGCCGGTGAGTTGCGCGCCGCACACGCCGCTGCGCGAGGTGCTGGGCCAGATGCACGAGCGGCGCATCGGCTCCATGCTGGTGGTGGACAGCGCGGGCGCGCCGCTGGGCATCCTCACGCGTTCCGACGTGCTGGGCCGCGTGGTGCTGCCCGGGGTGCCGCTGGACGCGCCGGTGTCGTCGGTGATGGTGCGGCCCGTGCACAGCCTGCCGCACGACGCCAGCGCGCAGGACGCCGCGCTGGCCATGTCCACGCACGGCATCCGCCACGTGCCCATCACGCGCGCGGGGCGGCTGGCGGGCATCGTCTCCGAGCGCGACCTGTTCGCGTTGCAGCGCCTCAGCCTCAAGCAGGTCAGCTCCAGCATCCGCAACGCCACGGGCGTGGACACGCTGCGCGTGGTGGCGCACGACATCCGCCGTTTCGCGCGCACCCTGCTGGGCCAGGGCGTGCAGGCGCGCCAGCTCACGGCGCTGATCAGCCATTTGAACGATGTGCTGGGCGCGCGCTTGATCGAGCTGCTGGCGCAGCGCCATGGCATCGCCCTGGCCGACTGCTGCTGGCTGGCGCTGGGCTCCGAGGGCCGCGGCGAGCAAACCATCGCCACCGACCAGGACAACGCGCTGATCCGTCCCGATGGCAGCGAGGCCGCGCCCTACCTGGCCTTCGCGCGCGAGGTGAACCAGGCGCTGGACGATTGCGGCTACCCGCTGTGCAAGGGTGGCGTGATGGCCAGCAACCCCGAGCTGTGCCTGACGCTGACTCAGTGGCGCGAGCGTTTCGCGAACTGGATCGAGCATGGCTCGCCCCGGGACCTGCTGAACGCCAGCATCTTTTTCGACTTTCGCCCGCTCGCCGGCCACGAGGCCCTGGCCCGCGCGCTGCGCGACGAGGTGCTGGCGCACGCGCGCACCACGCCGCGCTTCCTGAAGCAGCTCGCGCTCAACGGCCTGGGGCGAACGGTGCCGCTGAACTGGCTGGGCAACATCGACACCGAGGCGGTGGAAGGCCACGACACGCTGGACCTCAAGCTGCAGGGCACGGCCATCTTCGTCGACGTGGCGCGCCTGTATGCCTTGGCGCACGGCGTGCCGGCCACCAATACCCGCGAGCGCCTGGAGGCGGTGGGCCCGCTGCTGGGCGTGCCGGCGCACGAGGCCCAGGCCTGGGTCGGCGGCTTTGACTACCTGCAGCTGCTGCGCCTGCACGCGCAGCTGGATGGCACCACGGTGGGCGACAACCCGAACCGCATCGCGGTGGACACGCTCAACGACATCGATCGCCGCATCCTGAAGGAAACGCTGCGCGTGCTGCGCGCCCTGCAGCAGCGGCTCACGCTGGACTACGACCGGTGAGCGCCTGGTGGTCGGCCTGGCTCGGTGGTGGCGACGCTGCGCCCGCGGCGCCCGAGCGCTGGGTGGTGCTGGACGTGGAAACCAGCGGCCTCGACGTGGCGCGCGACCGCCTGCTGGCCATCGCCGCCGTGGGCCTGCGCGTGGACTGGTCGCGCCGCCGCCTCGACGTGTGCCTGGGCGACAGCTTCGAGGTGGTGCTGCGCCAGGAGCGGGCCTCCAGCCGCGACAACATCCTGCTGCATGGCATCGGTGTGCAGAGCCAGCGCGACGGGTGGGATCCGGTCGAGGCGCTGCGGGCCTTCGAAGCCTTCGCCGGTGCGGCGCCGCTGCTGGCCTTCCACAGCGCTTTCGACGAGGCGCTGATCGGCCGGCACGCGCGCCAGCACCTGGGGCGGCGCCCGGCCAATCCCTGGGTGGACATCGAGCACCTCTGCGCCGTGACGCACCCCCAGGTGCGGGCCCGCTCGCTGGACGAGTGGATGGCCCATTTCGGCATCACCTGTCCCCGGCGCCACCAGGCGGCGGCCGACACCCTGGCCGAGTGCGAGCTGTTGCAGCGCATATGGCCGGCGGTGGCGGTCGAGTGCCGGAACTGGCGCGGCGTGAAGCGCCTGGCCGGCCAGCGGCGCTGGCTGGCGTCGGGCTAGCGGGGGCTCTCAGGTCTCCAGCAGCGCCTGCGTGGCCAGCAGCAGCGGCCAGGCCAGCAGCGCGCCGGTGCCCTGGTTGATGTGCAGATCGAGGTCGAGCAGCGGCATGGCCTGCAGGTGGATCAGCATGAGCCGGTGCGCGGTGGCCGGCGAGCGCTGGGCGTAGACCAGGTAGTCGGCCACCGCCGGGCTCAGGCCGCGCGCCACCAGGGCGGCGGCGCCGGCCACGAAGCCGTCGACCAGCACCACGCGCCGCTCGCTGGCCGCCTGCAGCATGGCGCCGGCCATCATGGCGATCTCGAAACCGCCGAAGGCCGCCAATGCGTGGATGGGGGAGATGGCCTGCGCGTGCCGCTGGGCTGCGGCGGTGAGCTTGTCCAGGCGCTGGAAATGCACGGTGTCGTCGAAGGCCGAGCCCGGGCCGTCGTCGCGCGGCAGGGCGTCCGCCATGGGCACGCCGCACAGGCGCGACAGCAGCAGCGCCGCGCTGGCCGGGTTGGCCACGCCCACCTCGCCCAGCGCCAGCACCGTGCCTGGCAGGTGGCGCACCACGTCCATGCCCGCGTGCAGCGCGGCCACGGTCTGGCTCAGCGACATGGCCGGGCCGAGCAGGCAGTTGCGTGTGCCGTAGGCGATCTTGCGCGCCTGCAGCGTGGCCGGCGGGCGGCCGCGCGCCGCCGGCGGCTGGGTGATGGGCGTGGCCATGCCGGCGTCGACCACGGTCAGCTCGAAGCCGTGCTGGCGCGCCAGGGTGTTGACCGGCGCGCGTCCCACGAGCAGTTGGTTGACCAACTCGGCGGTGGCGGACTGCGGCAGGTCGCTCATGCCCTCCACGGCCAGGCCGTGGTCGGCCGCGAACACCACCAGTTGCGGGGCGTCGAACACCAGCAGGTCGAACGGCAACGCGCTGCTGTGCTGGATGCGCGCGAGCTGCCCGGCCAGCCATTGCAGCTGGCCCAGGGCGTTGGCGGGCTGGCCGTCGGGCTGCAGGCGCCGGTGCAGGGCGTGCTCCAGCGTGGTGTCGGCCGTGCTGGCGATGGCGGGCAGCTTCAAGCCCTCGACGGGCGCGAACGGGCGCGGTGCATTGATCGGCGTGAGGGCGGGATCGCGCGCCATGGGGTGCTCAGCTGCGCAGGAACAGCCGGTAGGCGGGGTTGCGGGTTTCCTCGACATAGGGATAGCCCAAGGTGTCGAGGAACTTGGCGAAGGCCTTGTCGTCCTTGGCCGGCACCTGCAGGCCGACCAGGATGCGGCCGTAGTCGGCGCCCTGGTTGCGGTAGTGGAACAGGCTGATGTTCCACCCCGGTCGCATGAGGCTGAGGAACTTGAGCAGGGCGCCCGGGCGCTCCGGGAAGATGAAGCGCATCAGTCGTTCGTCCTGCGCCAGCGCGGAATGGCCGCCCACCAGGTGGCGCAGGTGTTCCTTGGCGAGTTCGTCGTGCGTGAGGTCCAGCGTCTCGAAGCCATGGCGCACCAGCTGCTGGGCGATCTTGGCGGACTCGCCCTTGCCCGCCGTGGTGAGTCCCACGAACACATGCGCCTGGGCGCTGTCGTGCATGCGGTAGTTGAATTCGGTGACATTGCGCGCCGCACCGGGCAGCGAGCCGATGACCTCGCAGAAGCGGCGGAAGCTGCCGCGCTCCTCGGGCATGGTCACGGCGAACAGGGCCTCGCGCTCCTCGCCCACCTCGGCGCGCTCGGCGACGAAACGCAGGCGGTCGAAGTTCATGTTGGCGCCGCACAGGATGGCCGCGTAGGTCTGACCCTTGGTCTTGTGGGTGGCCACGTACTGCTTGATGGCGGCCACCGCCATCGCGCCCGAGGGTTCGACGATGCTGCGGGTGTCGACGAAGATGTCCTTGATGGCGGCGCAGACGGCGTCGGTGTCCACCGCAATGAACTCGTCGACCAGTTCGCGCGCGACGCGGAAGGTTTCTTCGCCCACCAGCTTGACGGCGGTGCCGTCGGCGAACAGGCCGACGTCGGGCAGCGTCACGCGCTCCTTCTCGGCGACCGAGCGCATCATGGCGTCGGAGTCGGTCATCTGCACGCCGATGACCTTGATCTCGGGCCGCACGGCCTTGATGTAGTTGGCCACCCCGCTCACCAGGCCGCCGCCGCCGATGGCGACGAACACCGCGTCGAGCTGGTTCGAGCCCAGGCTCTGGAGCTGGCGCAGGATCTCCATGGCGATCGTGCCCTGGCCGGCAATCACGTCAGGATCGTCGAAGGGATGAACGAAAGTGAGTCCCTGCTTCTTTTGCAGGATGACGGCGTGGTTGTAGGCGTCGGTGTAGCTGTCGCCGTGCAGCACCACCTCGCCGCCGAGGCCGCGCACCGCATCGATCTTGAGCTGCGGCGTGGTCACCGGCATCACCACCACGGCCCGCACGCCCAGCTTGCGCGCGCCCAGCGCCACACCCTGCGCGTGGTTGCCCGCCGACGCGCAAATCACGCCCTTGGACAACTGCTCGGGGCTCAGGTGCGCGATCTTGTTGTAGGCCCCGCGCAGCTTGAAGCTGAAGACGGGCTGCTGGTCCTCGCGCTTGAGCAGCACGGTGTTGTGCAGCCGCCTGGACAGCGCGCGTGCCGGGTCCAGGTTCGACTCCACCGCGACGTCGTACACCCGGGCTGTGAGGATTTTCTTGAGGTAGTCGGCGGGCGTCAGGTGGGCGGCGGGCGTTTTCATCACCGAGCATTATCAGCGGGCGAAAAAAAACCCGGACCAACGTTGCTGGTCCGGGTTTGAATCCACCCGTGGAGGGTAGAGGAGACAACCGAAAATACAATGACGCAAGTATATCGCCGGATTGCTGCGTTGCAACAACCCGACTCAAGTTGCCCTCATTTTTAGAGCAAGGCCCTTAGAAAATGCGGGCTTTGTCACGGAGAACCTTCTCATGGAATGCACCGTCACCTGGACTGGCGCCAGCGGCACCCGATCGGCCATGGGCTTCGTTGCCGAAACCGGCAGCGGCCACGTGCTCGCCATGGACGGTGCCCCCGACGCCAACAAGCCCGAGAACGGCGGCGCCAATCTCGCGCCCCGTCCCATGGAGACGGTGCTGGCGGGGACCGGCGGCTGCACGGCCTACGACGTCGTGCTGATCCTCAAGCGCGGCCGCCACGATGTGCGCGGCTGCTCGGTCAAGCTCACCAGCGAGCGTGCGCCGGTCGACCCCAAGGTGTTCACCAAGATCCACATGCACTTCACCGTCACGGGCAAGGGCGTGCCCGCCAGCGCGGTGGAGCGCGCCATCGCCATGAGCCACGAGAAGTACTGCTCGGCCAGCATCATGCTGGCCAAGACGGCGGAAATCACCACCAGCTTCGATCTGGTCGACGCCTGAGCCTGCGCCCCTTTCGGGGGGCCTCAGATCCGGTGCGCCACGGTCGTCATGACCTTGGCCGCCATCCGCATCATCCCCTTCACGGGCGCCGGCAACTCGGCGGCTCCGGCTTGCTGGGCCTGGCGAGCGTGCCGGGCCTCGTCCAGTTTCATCTGCGCCACGATCGCCCGGGAGGCGTGGTCCTCGGCCGGCAGGCGGTCCAGGTGGCTGGCCAAGTGGGCTTCCACCTGGCGCTCGGTTTCCACCACGAAACCCAGGCTGGGGCCTTGCCCCAGGCGGCCCGCGAGCAGGCCGAGCCCGAAGGCGCCGGCGTACCAGAACGGGTTGAGCCGCGATGGCCGGCTGCCCAGCTCGTCGAGGCGGGCCTTGGTCCAGGCCAGGTGGTCGGTTTCCTCGCGGCCGGCCTCTTCCAGCTGCTGGGCCAGGGCCTCGTTCGACGCCCTGCCACCCGGTCCGGGCCAGCGCGCGGCGAAGGCTTGCGCGGTGTACAGCGCCTGGGCGCACACCTCCCCCACATGGTTGACCCGCATCAGGGCACCGGCGAGGCGCCGGTCCTCGGTGCTCAGCGCACCATCGTCGTGCCGCTCGGGCACGGTGGGGCAGGGCTGGCTGGCCCGCGGGACGGCGAACAGGGTGCGCAGGGCCGAATCGGCGGCAACCACCAGGGCATCGCTGAAAGTACTCATGAAACTCTCACGTTGAATCGGCAGTGGACTGGTGTGGGGAGTATGGCGCCCCGCCATCCGTCTAAGGGTTACCCCTCGGAATCGTGGCAAGGCTGCAACATCGGCACCACCCTGGGGCGGATCGAGGTCGGCAAACATGGCGGTGACCAGCTGTTTCTGATGCAATGCCCGCAGCTTCCTCAATGGAGGTCGGCTCGGGGGCAAAGACTTCCGGCCTCTTAACCCAAACCTTGGAGAATTCCTCGATGAAAAAGACCCTGATCGCTCTGGCTGCCGTCGCAGCCTCCAGCGCAGCACTGGCCCAGTCGTCGGTGACCCTGTTCGGCATCATGGACGTGAACGTCCGCCACACCTCGACCAAAATCGGCGGCGTCAAAACCTCGCTGAGCGAAATGGGTCAAGACGGTACCGCTTCGAGCCGCCTGGGCTTCCGCGGTGTCGAGGACCTCGGCGGTGGCATGAGCGCCAGCTTCTGGCTGGAAGGCGCCCTGAACCCCGACACCGGCACGCCCGCTGGCCTGCAATTCCAGCGCCGCAGCACCGTGAGCCTGTCGGGTGGCTTCGGTGAAGTCCGCCTGGGCCGTGACTATGTGCCGACCTTCTGGAACCACACCGTGTACGACCCGTTCGGCACCAACGGTCTGGGCAGCTCGGTGAACATGTATTCGCCCAACGCTGGTGTCTTCCAGGCGACGACCGTGCGTTCGAACAACATGGTTTCGTACTTCACGCCGAACATGGGCGGCTTCCAGGCCCAGCTCAGCTATGGCTTCAAGGAAGTGACCACCGGCACCAGCGCCAGCGACTACCAAGGCCTGCGCCTGACGTACGCCAACGGCCCGCTGTCGGTTGGCTTCGCCACCGCTTCGGAAGGCAACGTGGGCGCCGCCGATTCGCGCCGCACCAACGTGGGTGCTTCGTATGACTTCGGCTTCATCAAGCCGATGTTCAACTACACCACGTCGAAGGAAAAGACCGTCGACCTGAAGGTGAACAACCTGATGGTGGGCCTGACCGCCCCCGTGGGCCCTGGCCTGATCAAGGCTTCGTACACCCGTACCGAAGTGGAAGTTCCCGGCATCTCGGTTGATGGCAACCAGGTCGCTGTCGGTTACGAGTACGGCCTGAGCAAGCGCACCGCCCTGTACGGCAACTTCGCCCGCATCAGCGCCGACGCCGGTCTGCTGGCTGGTCCTGAGTACAAGCGCACCGGCTTCGAGCTGGGCATCCGCCACTCCTTCTGATGTCCTGCGGGCTTGGCCCGCTGGCGTCTGAAGCCAAAAGCCACCGCCTCGGCGGTGGCTTTTTTTTGCTTAGGGGAATTGGCCTGCTATTTGCTTAAGAGGTTTAAGAAAGTGGGATGACGTTGTTGCTTCATTGCCACGTTTTTCCCCTGTCTTGTGTAAAACCCCTAGGGGCAAACCCGTAACGTGCATGTCGATGGGTACCATCACTGCAGTTTCAGTCGTGTGAAACGTTTCCCAAACCGTTCCAAAGGAAAAGGAATCTCCCCATGAAGAAAAGTCTGATCGCTCTTGCCGTTCTGGGCACCTGCGGCGCCGCGATGGCTCAGTCGAGCGTGTCGCTTTACGGTATGGCCGATGTGTGGGTGGGCCGTGTCAAGACGGACATCACCGGTGTCGGCTCCGCCAGCGAGACCGTGCTGGAAAGCGGTGGCTTCAACACCAGCCGCCTGGGCTTCAAGGGCTCCGAGGATCTGGGTGGTGGTCTGAAGGCCAACTTCAACCTGGAAGGCGCGCTGGCCATGGACAACGGCACCGCCGGTGGCCTGAGCTTCAACCGCCAATCCTGGGTCGGTCTGTCGGGTGGCTTCGGTGAAATCCAGCTGGGCAAGCCCTGGACGCCGTACGACGACACCCGCTCGATGGCCAACGACACCTTCAACGCGAACTTCGCGTCGTCGTGGACCACCTGGCTCGGCTACGAAGACAACCCGAACAACACCATCCGCTACAACTCGCCCAACTTCGGCGGTTTCTCGGGTGCTTTCGCCTACTCGCTGGGTGAAGACCGCGCCAGCTCGCCGAACAACAAGGCCAGCAACCTGGTGTCGTTCAGCCTGAACTACGCCAACGGCCCGATCGTGGCTGGCTTCGCTCACCAGAGCCAGAAAGTCGAAGGCCTGAACGGCATCGACAGCACCGGTATCCTGACCGGCCTGGCCGCCACCGGCAAGACCACCTACAACCTGCTGAACGGCTCCTACGACTTCGGCGTCGTGAAGCTGGTCGGTGGCGTGAACCAGGCCAAAGTGCAGCCGGACGGCTTTGCTGACGTGAAGGCCAACGAGTTCAACATCGGCGTGGACGTGCCCCTGGGCGCCGGCTTCGACATCGGTGTTGGCGTGGCCCGTTCCAAGCTGGAGTCTGGCGGTACGGATCTGAGCAAGACCACCGGCTTCAGCATCGGCGCCAAGTACGCGCTGTCCAAGCGCACCTTCACGTACGCTGCCTTCAACCGCACCAAAGCCGAAATCATCGGTACCGGCGCGGAAGTCAAGAACACCCTGTTCGGCGTGGGCATCCAGCACAACTTCTGATCTTCAGAAGCGCTTCGCTCAAGCAAAAAACCGCCCGGCATGCCGGGCGGTTTTTTTTTGGCCGGGTGAGCGGACGGCGCTCACTGCTTGGGCTTGGCGCCCGCTGGCGCACTGGTCGCTTTGAAGGCCTCGCCATTGACCGTCAGGCCTTGGTGCGACAGCTTCGCGGCGCGTTTGTCTCCGATGCCGGGGACGCGCGCGATGAAGTCGTTCCAGTTCTTGAAGGGGGCGGCCTTGCGTTGTTCAAGGATCTTGCCCGTGGTGCTGGGGCCAATGCCTTTGATGCTGTCGAGGTCGGCTTGCGAGGCCTTGTTGACGTCGACGGCGGCGAAGCTGGCGGCGGCGCTCAGGGCGAGCAAGGCGGCGACGAGGAGTTTCTTCATGGGGGACCTTCCTGATGGTTTTGAGGGTTGAAATGCCTAAAGACATGGCCAATAGGCAGGGCAAATATAGCTATAAAGAATTATTTGAAATGATGGAGGCATCAAGCTTCGAGTGGTGTCCGGAAATGGCCTGTTCCGGTCGAGGCGCTGGGGGCCGCGCGATGCCGATTCGGGTGCCCGTACCCGGTACGGGTAAGTCCCGTCGCTGGTGCGGGAACGCTTGTTGCATAGTCCCGGCACCTTCATTTAATTCAGGTGTCAACGATGAAATCGTTCTCCGTGCCCATGCAGGCGGTCGTGCTGGGGGCAGCCTTGGCTGTCACGACCGGTGGTCTTCAAGCGAAGACCTTCAAGTGGACGAGTGCCAGCGACATCCCGACCTGGGACATCCATTCCCAGAACAACGCACTGGCCAACGGCATCCATGCCTCGGTCTATGAGTCGTTGGTGTACTACAACAGCCGCACCTTCAAGCCCGAGCCGCTGCTGGCCACTGGCTGGAACCAGGTCTCGCCCACTCAGCTGCGGCTGACGCTGCGCACCGGCGTGAAATTCCACGACGGGTCCGACTTCACCGCCGACGACGCGGTGTTCTCGCTGCAGCGCGCAATGGCGCCGACCTCGAACTTCACGCCCTATATCCAGGGCATCGACCGCATCGTCAAGGTCAACAACAACACCATCGACATCTTCACCAAGGGCCCCAACCCGGTGCTGGTGAACCAGCTCACCGAGCTGCGCATGATGAGCAAGGCCTGGGCGGAGAAGAACAACTCCACCGCGCCCAAGGACATCAAGACCCAGGACGAGAACTTCGCCCACCGCAACGCCATGGGCACGGGGCCCTTCGTTCTCAAGGAGTGGGCGCCCGATCAGAAGATGGTGCTCACGCGCAACCCCAACTGGTGGGGCAAGGGCGCCGAGACCAACGTCACCGAGATCGTCTACACGCCGGTGAAGGCCACGGCCACGCGCATGGCCGCGCTGCTCTCGGGCGAGGTGGATTTCGTGCTGGATCCGAGCCCGCAGGACCTGCCGCGCCTGCGCCAGGACGGCAACCTCAAGGTCATGGACGGGGTTGAGAACCGCACCATCTTCTTCGGCATGGACCAGCACCGCGACGAGCTCGTGGGCAGCAACGTCAAGGGCAAGAACCCGCTGAAGGACGTGCGTGTGCGCAAGGCGCTGTACCAGGCCATCGACATGAACGCGATCGCGCGCGTCACGCTGCGTGGCCTGGGCCAGCCCACGGGGGCGCTCATCGCGCCGCAGGTGACGGGCTGGACGGAGGGTGTGCACCAGCGCTACCCGTTCGACGTGGCCGCCGCGCAGAAGCTGCTCGCCGACGCCGGCTACAAGGACGGTTTCGAGGTCGACTTCGCCTGCCCGAACAACCGCTACATCAACGACGAGGCGATCTGCCAGGCCGTGACGGCCATGTGGGCGCGCATCGGCGTCAAGGCCAAGCTGCGCACGCTGCCGCTGGCCACCTACTTCCCGATGATTCAGCGTTACGAGGCCAGCATCTACATGCTGGGCTGGGGCGTGCCCACCTTCGACGCGATGTACAGCCTGCAGTCGCTGGTGCGCAGCGTGGGCCAGGGCGGTGACGGCAACTACAACGTGGGCCGCTACAGCAACCCCAAGATGGACCAGATCATCGATCGCGCCAAGACGGAGACCGACCTGCTGATCCGCAACCGCCTGCTGACCGAGGCGCTGGAGCTGTCGAACGCCGACGTGTCGCACCTGCCGCTGCACAACCAGGTCATTCCCTGGGCGATGAAGAAGAGCATCAACGTGGTTCACCGCGCCGACAACCGCCTGGATTGGCGGCTCATCACGGTAAACTGAATCGGGTATTGACCAAAGAGGGTCGCCTCCTTCCGGGCGCGACCCTCTCTTGCTTTTTCATCGATGTTCGCATTCATCCTCCGACGGCTCGCCCAGGCGGTGATCGTCATGGTCAGCGTGGCGCTGATCGCATTCATGCTGTTCCAGTACGTCGGAGACCCGGTGGTCTTCCTGCTCGGTCAGGACGCCACGCCGGAGCAGGTGCGCACCCTGCGCGCCGATCTGGGCCTGGACCAGCCCTTCTTCGTTCAGTTCTGGCACTTCCTGGTCAACGCCGCGCAGGGCGAGTTCGGCCTGAGCCTGCGCCAGGGCGCCAAGGTGTCGCGCCTCATCGCCGAGCGTTTCCCGGCCACGCTGGAGCTGTCCATGGTGGCGGCGGTGCTCGCGCTGCTGGTGGGCATTCCCATGGGCGTGTATGCGGCGCTCAAGCGCGGCACTTTCCTCAGCCAGGTCTTCATGACGATCTCGCTGCTCGGGGTGTCGCTGCCCACCTTCCTGATCGGCATCCTGCTGATCCTCGTGTTCGCGGTGCACCTGGGCTGGTTTCCCAGCTTCGGCCGCGGCGACGTGGTCGCGCTGGGCTGGTGGAGCACCGGCCTGCTGACGACCAAGGGATGGATCCACATCACGCTGCCCGCGATCACGCTGGCCATCTTCCAGCTCACCCTGATCATGCGGCTGGTGCGCGCCGAGATGCTGGAGGTGCTGCGCACCGATTACATCAAGTTCGCGCGCGCCCGCGGGCTCACCAATCGCGCGGTGCATTTCGGCCACGCGCTGAAGAACACGCTGGTGCCGGTGATGACCATCACCGGTCTGCAGCTCGGCGGCCTCATCGCCTTCGCCATCATCACCGAGACGGTGTTCCAGTGGCCGGGCATGGGCCTGCTGTTCATCCAGGCCGTGACCTTCGCCGATATCCCCGTGATGGCCGCCTACCTGTGCCTGATCGCGCTGATCTTCGTGGTGATCAACCTCATCGTCGATCTGTTGTACTTTGTGGTCGATCCGCGCCTGCGCGTGGAGAAGGCCGGAGGGCATTGATCATGAACGCCCACGCGCATCACTTCGTGTATTCGCTGCCCCCCAAGGGGGCGCAGGTCTCCCTTGCGGCGGCCCGGCGGGAGACCTGACATGAGCAAGTCCCGCTACAAGGTGCATGGGCCGGCGTTCGCGCACATCGCGGCCTTCCACCCCGAGCTCACGGCGCTGCGCCGCGACCTGCATGCCCACCCCGAACTCGGTTTCGAGGAGGTCTACACGGCCAAGCGCGTGGTGGAGTCGCTCAAAGTCTGCGGGGTGGACGAGGTCCACACCGGCATCGGCAAGACTGGCGTGGTGGCGGTCATCCGCGGTCGCCAGACCGGCAGCGGCCGCATGATCGGCCTGCGCGCCGACATGGACGCGCTGCCCATGACCGAGCACAACGACTTTGCCTGGAAGTCGGGCAGGCCCGGCATGATGCACGGCTGCGGCCACGACGGCCACACGGCCATGCTGGTGGGCGCGGCGCGCTACCTGGCCGAGACGCGGCAGTTCGACGGCACGGCCGTGCTCATCTTCCAGCCCGGCGAGGAAGGCTTCGCCGGCGCCAAGGCCATGATCGAGGACGGCCTGTTCGAGCGCTTTCCCGTGAACTCGGTGTTCGCGATGCACAACTGGCCGCAAATGCGCCCAGGCACGGTGGGCGTGAACCCCGGGCCCATGATGGCCTCGGCCGACCGCATCACCATCGAAGTCACCGGCAAGGGCGGCCATGGCGCGCACCCCTATGCCGCGGTCGACCCGGTGCTGGTGGCGGCCCACATCATCACGGCGGTGCAGAGCATTGTCTCGCGCAACGTGCGCGCGATCGACAGCGCCGTGATCAGCCTGTGCTCCATGCAGGCCGGAGACCCGGGCGCCTTCAGCGTGATCCCGGGCACGGCGCGCCTGATCGGTACCGTGCGCACCTTCAACCCCGAGGTGCAGGCCATGGTCGAGAAGCGCCTGCACGAGGTGTGCTCCGGCGTGGCCTTGGGCCTGGGTGCCTCGGCCCACCTGAACTACGAGCGCATCTACCCCGCCACCATCAATACGCGCGACGAGGCCCGCTTCGCGATGGAGGTGGCGCAAAGGCTGGTGGGCCACGAGCACGTGGACCGCAACATGGACCCGAGCATGGGCGCGGAGGACTTCTCCTTCATGCTGCAGGTCAAGCCCGGCGCCTACCTGCGCCTGGGGCAGGGCGCCGACAACGGGCAGGGCGCCTGCTTCCTGCACAACAGCCGCTACGACTTCAACGACGAGGTGTTGCCCTTGGGCGCCGCCTTGCACGCCAGCCTCATCGAACAAGGCATGCCACTGGCCAGCGAGGCCAGCGCGCCGCGCCAGGCCCTTTCCCAGTCCACCCCCTCACCCACCCCCGCAAGGAGCGACGCATGAATCTCAAAAAATCCTCGGCTGCCCTGCTCGTGGCCGCAGCCCTGGCGGCTGGCGCCGCCAGCGCCCAGACGGTGCGCATCGGTAACCAGGGTGATGCCCTGTCGATGGACCCGCACTCGCTCAACGAGTCGCTGCAGCTCACCGTGACGGGCAACGTCTACGAGCCGCTGGTGGCGCGCGACCGCAACCTCAAGCTGGTGCCCGGCCTGGCCACGAGCTGGAAGCAGACCTCGCCCACCGTCTGGCGCTTCGAGCTGCGCAAGGGCGTTGAATTCCACGATGGCACGCCCTTCACCGCCGACGACGTGCTGTTCACCTTCGCGCGCGCCGCGGGCGAAGGCTCGGACATGAAGAGCTACGTGAACGACGTGAAAGACGTGCGCAAGGTCAACTCGCACACGGTCGAGGTCGAAACCAAGGGCCCGTTCCCCATCCTGCCCGATGTGCTGTCGCTGCTGTACATCATGAGCAAGAAGTGGTGCGAGGACAACCAGGCCACGCGCCCGGTGGACCGCCGCAAGGGCATCGAAAACGCGGCCTCGTTCCGCGCCAATGGCACCGGCCCGTTCCGCCTGCGCGAGCGCCAACCCAACGTGAAGACCACCTTCCAGCGCAACGGCAACTACTGGGGCAAGATCGAAGGCAACGTCGTCAACGTCGAGTACACGCCCATCGGCAACGACGCCACGCGTGTGGCCGCGCTGCTGTCGGGCCAGGTGGACGTGATCGAGCCCGTGCCGCTGCAGGACGTGGCGCGCATCAACGCCAGCGGCAAGTCCAAGGTGATGCAGGGCCCCGAGCTGCGCACCATCTTCCTGGGCATGGACCAGAAGCGCGACGAGCTGCTGTACTCCAACGTGAAGGGCAAGAACCCCTTCAAGGACAAGCGCGTTCGCCAGGCCTTCTACCAGGCCATCGACATCCAGGGCATCCAGCGCACGGTGATGCGTGGTGCCTCCGCGCCCACGGCGTTGATGGTCGGCCCTGGCATCAATGGCTTCGACCCCGCCATGAACACCCGCCTGCCCTTCGACGCCGAGGCCTCGAAGAAGCTGCTGGCCGAGGCCGGTTACCCGAACGGCTTCGAGGTGACCCTGAACTGCCCGAACGACCGCTACGTCAACGACGGCAACATCTGCCAGGCGGTGGCCGCCAACCTGGCGCGCGTGGGCGTCAAGATCAACCTGCAGGCCGAGACCAAGGGCACCTACTTCCCGAAAATCCTGCGCCGCGACACCAGCTTCTACATGCTGGGCTGGACGCCGGGCACCTACGACTCGCACAACGCGCTCAACGCGCTCATGCGCTGCGTGGACGATTCCGGTTCGGGCCAGTTCAACCTGGGTTCCTATTGCAACCCCAAGGTGGATGAGCTGACCAAGCAGATCCAATCGGAGACCGACAAGGCCAAGCGCGACGCCATGATCCGCGAAGCCTTCAAGATCCATGCCGACGACGTCGGCCACCTGCCGCTGCACCAGCAGGCCCTGGCCTGGGGCGTGGCCAACAACGTCACGCTGGCCCAGCTCGCCGACAACTTCATGCCGTTCCGCTACATGTCGGTGAAATAAGGCCACCCCCGCGCCGCCTGCGGCGTCACCCCCCAAGGGGGGCGCCAGCAGCGGCCCGGCGGAGCCGGTTCCGCGCTGGCCCTGGCCTTCCGATCCGCCTCTTCTTTCGGGACATTGACTTGATCGCCACCATTCGCCGCGCGCTCGACAGCGACGTCGGGTACAGCTTTCGCACCTCGCCCACGGCCATCGTGGCCGCGCTGATCGCTGCCGTCTGCATCGTCTGCGCGCTCTTCGCCACCTGGATCGCCCCCCACAACCCCTTCGACCTGGCCTCGCTGGACCTGATGAACGCGCGCCTGCCGCCCGTGTGGCAGGAAGGCGGCAACCCACAGTTCGTGCTGGGCACCGACGACCAGGGCCGCGACATCCTCTCCGCGCTCATGTACGGCGCGCGCATCTCGCTTGTGGTGGGCCTGGCTTCGGTGGTGCTGTCGGTGCTCATCGGCGTGACCCTGGGCCTGTTGGCCGGCTTCGTGGGCGGCTGGCTTGACGGCTTCCTGATGCGCCTGTGCGACGTGATGCTGTCCTTCCCGCCCATCCTCATCGCGCTGCTGATCGCGGGCGTGGGCCGCGCGCTGTTCCCCAACGCGCACGAGACGCTGGCCTTCGGCGTGCTCATCATCTCCATCACCCTGGCCGGCTGGGTTCAGTACGCCCGCACGGTGCGCGGCTCCACGCTGGTGGAGCGCAGCAAGGAGTACGTGCAGGCCGCGCGCGTGACCGGCGTGGCGCCGCTGCGCATCATGGGCCGCCACGTGCTGCCCAACGTCATGGGCCCGGTGCTGGTGCTGGCCACCATCCAGGTCGCCACGGCCATCATCACCGAGGCCACGCTGTCCTTCCTGGGCGTGGGCGCGCCGCCCACCTCGCCCTCGCTGGGCACGCTCATTCGCGTGGGCAACGACTACCTGTTCTCGGGCGAGTGGTGGATCACCATCTTCCCCGGCCTCATGCTCATCCTCATCGCGCTCAGCGTGAACCTGCTGGGCGACTGGCTGCGCGACGCTCTCAACCCAAGGCTGCGCTGACCATGAGCCTGCTGCAAGTCAAGAACCTCGTCGTCGAGTTCCCCACGCGCCGCGGCACCCTGCGCGCGCTTGACGACATCTCCTTCGACATCGCGCCCGGCGAGATCCTGGGCGTGGTGGGCGAGTCCGGTGCGGGCAAGTCGCTCACCGGCGCGTCCATCATTGGCCTGCTGGAGCCGCCCGGGCGCATCGCCTCGGGACAGGTCCTGCTCGAAGGCCAGCGCATCGACAACCTGCCGAACGAAAAAATGCGGCGCATCCGCGGGCGCAAGATCGGCGCCATCTTCCAGGACCCGCTGACCTCGCTGAACCCGCTGTACTCGGTGGGCCGCCAGCTGATCGAAACCATCACCACGCACCTGCCGGTGAGCGCGGCCGAGGCGCGCGAGCGCGCGATCCAGCTGCTCCGGGACACCGGTATTCCGGCGGCCGAACAGCGCATCGACCACTACCCGCACCAGTTCAGCGGCGGCATGCGTCAGCGGGTGGTCATCGCGCTGGCGCTGGCGGCCGAGCCCCAACTCATCGTCGCCGACGAGCCCACGACCGCGCTGGACGTGTCCATCCAGGCGCAGATCATCACGCTGCTCAAGAGCATCTGCAAACAGCGCGGCGCAGCCGTCATGCTGATCACGCACGACATGGGCGTGATCGCCGAAACCTGCGACCGCGTGGCCGTGATGTACGCCGGGCGCGTCGCCGAGATCGGCCCCGTGCACGAGGTGATCAACCAGCCGGCCCACCCCTATACCCGTGGCCTGATGGCCTGCATCCCCGACATGAGCCAGGAACGCGAGCGGCTGCACCAGATCGACGGCGCCATGCCGCGCCTCAACGCCATTCCCAAGGGTTGCGCCTACAACCCGCGCTGCGAGCGCGTGTTCGATCGTTGCCATGTCGAGCGCCCCGACCTCATGGACGCGGGCGCCACGCGCGCGGCCTGCTGGCTGCAGGCCTCGGGAGCCGTGGCATGAGCAGCACCGCCGTGACCACCGACGCCACCGCGCTGGTGCGCGCCACCGACCTGGCGAAGACCTTCGACGTCTCGCCCCCCTGGCTCAACCGCGTGCTGGAGCGCAAGCCGCGCCAGCTGCTGCGCGCCGTCGACGGCGTGAGCTTCGACATCCCGCGCGGTCAGACGCTGGCGCTGGTGGGCGAATCCGGCTGCGGCAAGAGCACCGTGGCGCGCCTGCTGGTGGGCCTGTACGAGCCCACGCGCGGGGGCTTCCAGTTCGACAACCAGGACGCGCACGCCGCTTTCAAGACGCCCGCCGGGCGCGTGCTGCGCCGGCGCATCCAGATGATCTTCCAGGACCCGTACGCCAGCCTGAACCCGCGCTGGCGCGTGCAGGACATCATCGCCGAGCCCTTGCGCGAGCACCAGATCGAAACCGATCCGGCGAAACTGCGCGACCGCGTCGACGAGCTGCTGCGCTCGGTGGGCCTGAGCCCGCACGACAGCCTGAAGTACCCGCACCAGTTCAGCGGCGGCCAGCGCCAGCGCATTTCCATCGCGCGCGCCCTCGCCACGCAGCCGGACTTCCTGGTCTGCGACGAGCCCACCAGCGCGCTGGACGTGTCGGTGCAGGCGCAGGTGCTCAATATCATGAAGGACCTGCAGCGCGAGCGCGGGCTCACCTACCTGTTCATCAGCCACAACCTGGCCGTGGTGCGCCACGTGAGCGACCAGGTGGGCGTGATGTACCTGGGCCGCCTGGTGGAGCTGGCGCCCAAGCACACGCTGTTCGAGAGCCCGCGCCACCCCTACACGCGCATGCTGCTCGACGCCATCCCCAAGATGCACGACACCGGCAAGGCGCGCACGCCGGTGCAGGGCGAAGTGCCCAACCCGCTGAACCCCCCGAGCGGCTGCGCCTTCAACCCGCGCTGCCCGCACGCCAACGACCGCTGCCGCCACGAGCGCCCGGTGCTGAAGGACATCGGCGGCATCCGCATCGCCTGCCACGCGGTGGAGGAAGGCCGGCTTTGACGCTCAGGCGTAGCGCTTGTTGCGCAGGTTGTTCTTCATCTCGCGCAGCAGCGGCTGCAGCTTGGCGCCGCCGATGCGCAGCGCCAGGCAGGTGGCCATGATGTCGATCACCATCAGGTGCATCAGGCGCGAGGTCATGGGGCTGTAGCGGTCGTATCCCTCGGGGTGGTCGGCCGCCAGGTGGATATGCCCGGCTTGTGCCAGCGGCGAGCCGCTGGTGGTGATGGTGATCACCGTGGCGCCGTGGCGGCGCGCGATGTCGGCCGCGTCCATCAGGTCGCGTGTGCGGCCCGAGTTCGACACGATCACCAGGCAGTCGCCCGGCCCCAGCAGCGAGGCGCCCATCACCTGCATGTGGCCGTCGCTGTAGGCCACCGCATTGATGCCCAGGCGGAAGAACTTGTGCTGAGCGTCCTGCGCGACGATGCCCGAGTTGCCCGCGCCGTAGAACTCGATGCGCCCGCGCGCCTTGCCCGTGGCCACGAGCGCATCCACGGCGCGCTCGATCGCGTGGTGCGAGGCGTCGTTGCGGTACTTGAGAAAGGCCGCCACGGTGTTGTCGATGAGCTTGACCATCACGTCGCTGGTCTTGTCGTCGGCGTCCACGCTGCGGTGGATGAAGGGCACGCCTTCGCTCACGGTGCCCGCCAGCTTGAGCTTGAAATCCGACAGGCCGTCGTAGCCCATGCTGCGGCAGAAGCGCACCACCGTGGGTTTGCTCACGTGGGCGCGCTCGGCCAGCTCACTCACCGGCAGGCTGGCGAAACTGCGCGGGTCTTGCAGCACGAGCTTGGCCACGCGCTGTTCGGCCGGGGCGAGCGAGGGCATCGAGGCCTTGATGCGGTCGAGCATGGCGTGTTACCAGGTGGTCCGAATGGCTGAAATTTTATTACCTGGCGGCGCCATAATCCGCCCATGAACCAGCTCGACGCCCTCAAACAGTTCACCACCGTGGTCGCCGACACCGGCGACTTTCGGCAACTGGCGGTCTACGCCCCGCGCGACGCCACCACCAACCCCTCGCTCGTGCTGAAGGCGGTGCAGAAGCCCGAGTACGCGCCGCTGCTGGCCGAGGCCATCGCGCGCCATGGCGCGGCCGACAAGGTGGAGCTGATGAACCGGCTGCTGGTGCGCTTCGGCGTCGAAATCCTCCGGCTCATTCCCGGCCGTGTGTCCACCGAGGTCGACGCGCGCCTGAGTTTCGACACCGCCGCCATGCTCGAGCGCGCGCGCCGCCTGATCGCCCTGTACCGCGCCGAGGGGGTGGACAGCGAACGCGTGCTGATCAAGATCGCCGCCACCTGGGAGGGCATCCGCGCGGCCGAGCAACTGGAGCGCGAAGGCATCCACACCAACCTCACGCTGCTGTTCTCCTTCCCCCAGGCCGTGGCCTGCGGCCAGGCCGGCGTGCGTCTCATCTCGCCCTTCGTGGGCCGCATCTACGACTGGTACAAGAAGCAGGCCGGCGCCCAATGGGACGAGGCCGCCAACGCCGGCGCCAACGACCCCGGCGTGCGCTCGGTGCGCCGCATCTTCGAGTTCTACAAGCGCCACGGCGTGGCCACCGAAGTGATGGGCGCGAGCTTTCGCAACGTGGGCCAGATCACTGCGCTGGCGGGTTGCGACCTGCTCACCATCAGCCCCGAGCTGCTGGCCCAGCTCGCAGCCAGCGAAGCGCCGCTGTCGCGCGCGCTCGACGCCGACGCGGCGAAGCGCCTGGACATCGCGCCCGTGCGCTACGACGAGGCGGGCTTTCGCTACGCGCTCAACGAAGACGCGATGGCCACGGAAAAACTGGCGGAGGGCATCCGCGCCTTCGCTGCCGACACGGTCAAGCTCGAAGCGCTGATGGTCTGAGCAAGGCGCCAACCGGCGCCCCCCAAAGAAAAACCCCGCGAGCGATCGCGGGGTTTTTCTTTGGAGACGGGCAGAGCGCCAGGGCGCTCTTACGACGCCGCCAGAGGGTGCAGGGCAAGGCGCAGACGCGCTGACAGCGGCATCGCCACGGCAAGCGGCTGCAACGCCGCCATGCGCCCTCTGGCAAGGAGCACTTACATGCCCATGCCGCCCATGTCGCCCATACCACCCATGCCGCCACCGGGCATGGCCGGCGCGTCTTCCTTCGGCGCCTCGGCGACCATGCACTCGGTCGTGAGCATCAGCGAAGCGACGGACGCGGCGTTCTGCAGCGCGGTGCGGGTCACCTTGGTCGGGTCCAGGATGCCCATCTCGATCATGTCGCCGTAGGTGTCGTTGGCGGCGTTGAAGCCGTAGTTGCCCTTGCCACCCAGCACGGCATTGATCACCACGCTCGGCTCGCCACCGGCGTTGGCCACGATCTCGCGCAGCGGGGCTTCGATGGCCTTGAGGATCAGCTTGATGCCGGCGTCCTGGTCGGCGTTGTCGCCCTTGATGGCGCCAGCGGCCTGGCGGGCGCGCAGCAGCGCCACGCCGCCACCGGCCACGATGCCTTCTTCCACGGCGGCACGGGTGGCGTGCAGCGCGTCTTCCACGCGGGCCTTCTTCTCCTTCATCTCGACCTCGGTGGCAGCGCCGACCTTGATCACGGCCACGCCGCCGGCCAGCTTGGCCACGCGCTCTTGCAGCTTCTCGCGGTCGTAGTCGCTGGTGGCTTCTTCGATCTGGATGCGGATCTGCTTGACGCGGGCCTCGATGTCGGCCGCGGCGCCGGCGCCGTCGATGATGGTGGTGTTTTCCTTGCCCACTTCGATGCGCTTGGCCTGGCCCAGGTCGGCCAGGGTCACCTTCTCGAGCGTCAGGCCCACTTCTTCAGCGATGACCTTGCCGCCGGTGAGGATGGCGATGTCTTCCAGCATGGCCTTGCGGCGGTCGCCGAAGCCCGGCGCCTTGACGGCCACGACCTTCAGGATGCCGCGAATGGTGTTGACCACCAGGGTCGCCAGGGCTTCGCCTTCGACTTCCTCGGCGATGATCAGCAGCGGACGGCCGGCCTTGGCGACTTGCTCCAGCACGGGCAGCAGGTCGCGGATGTTGCTGATCTTCTTGTCGAAGAGCAGAACGAAGGGGTTGTCCAGCAGGGCGGCCTGCTTCTCGGGGTTGTTGATGAAGTAGGGCGACAGGTAGCCGCGGTCAAACTGCATGCCCTCGACGACGTCGAGCTCGTTGTCCAGCGACTTGCCGTCTTCCACGGTGATCACGCCTTCCTTGCCGACCTTGTCCATGGCGTCGGCAATGATCTTGCCGATGGACTCGTCGGAGTTGGCGGAGATGGCGCCGACCTGGGCGATTTCCTTGCTGGTGGTGGTGGCCTTGGAGGCCTTCTTCAGCTGCTCGGTCAGGGCCACGACGGCCTTGTCGATGCCGCGCTTGAGGTCCATGGGGTTCATGCCGGCGGCCACGTACTTCATGCCTTCGCGCACGATGGCCTGGGCCAGCACGGTGGCGGTGGTGGTGCCGTCACCGGCGTTGTCGCTGGTCTTGGAAGCCACTTCCTTGACCATCTGCGCGCCCATGTTCTGGAGCTTGTCCTTCAGTTCGATCTCTTTGGCGACCGAGACACCGTCCTTGGTGACGGTGGGGGCGCCGAACGAGCGCTCGAGCACCACGTTGCGGCCCTTGGGGCCCAGGGTCACTTTGACGGCGTTGGCCAGGATGTTCACACCCTCGACCATGCGCGCACGGGCGTCGCCGCCGAAAACCACGTCTTTTGCTGCCATGTTTGGCTCCTTCAGTACGAATCAGGGGGGAGGGGAATTACTTCACGACGACCGCGAACAGGTCGTCTTCCTTCATGACGAGCAGCTCGTCGCCGTCGACCTTGACGGTCTGGCCGCTGTACTTGCCGAACAGCACGCGGTCGCCCACCTTGACGGTCAGGGCGCGGACTTTGCCGTCGTCACCGGTCTTGCCCGGGCCCACGGCCAGGACTTCGCCCTGATCGGGCTTCTCGGCAGCGGCGTCGGGGATGACGATGCCCGAGGCGGTCTTGGTTTCGCTGTCGACGCGCTTGACGACCACGCGGTCGCCGAGAGGCTGAAGTTTCATTGCATCTCCTGAATGGAAAAGAGGGCTAGGGGAAAAAGGGGGCCCCGGCTTGGAACCGGGGCACGGGCGCGGATGTTAGCACTCGGCGCCAGCGAGTGCTAATGATAAGGGCGGGCGTGACGGTTTCAAGAACCGTCCGCGCCGCCCGGGCGGTGGCCCCGGGGCCCGGTTCAGGGCGCGGCGGGCTTGGGCAGCCAGACGTGGAAGGTCGCGCCCTCGCCCGGCGCGGACGCGCCCCACAGCCGCCCGCCGTGGCTGTCGACGATCTGCTGGGTGAGCGCCAGGCCGATGCCGTCGCCCGCGATCTCGGGGTCTTCGCAGGCGCGGCCGAACATCTGCAGGATGCGCTCGTGCTGGCTGGGGTCGAAGCCGCGCCCGTTGT
Source organism: Hydrogenophaga borbori (assembly GCF_003417535.1). Lineage (GTDB taxonomy): Bacteria > Pseudomonadota > Gammaproteobacteria > Burkholderiales > Burkholderiaceae_C > Hydrogenophaga > Hydrogenophaga borbori. The sequence goes on along the minus strand of NZ_QVLS01000003.1, from coordinate 463,376 downwards.
CCTGGATCCAGACGTCCCAGCCCGCGGCCTCCTCGCGGCAGCCGAAGGCGATGCGCGCGGGATCGCGCTGGGCGGAGTACTTCACGGCGTTGTCGATCAGGTTGACCCAGACCTCGTGGATCAGCACCGGGTCGGCCATCACCACGGGCAGGCTGTCCAGGCCGCTGAACTCGATGCGCCGCCCGGGGTGCGTGGCCAGGGCCTCCGCCACCAGCGGCTCGATGGTCTGGCGCAGGGCCAGGGGCTGCTTGTCCACCGCGTGGCGGCCCAGGCGCGAGAAGCGCAGCAGCGCCTCCACCAGGGTCTGCAGGTGGCGGCCGGCGGCGCGCACCTTCTCGCCGTACAGCCGGGCCTGCTCCAGGTCGCCGGCGTCCAGCATGCTCTGCAGGATCTCGGCGAAGCTCACCATGTGGCGGATCGGCTTCTTCAAGTCGTGCGAGATGGCGTGCGAGAAGTCGGTGAGCGTGCGGTTGGCCTCCTCGAGCTGGCGCGTGCGCTCGCCGACCACGCGGTTGAGGGTTTCGTTGGTGCGCTGGCGCTCCTCCAGCAGCTCGTAGTAGACGGTCACGTCCTGCACCGTCCAGGTGGCCGGCAGGCGGTAGCCCTCGCCGGTGAAGTCCGGGATGCCGCGGCAGCGCACCCAGCGCCGCTGGCCCTGGGCGCTGAGCAGCGGGAACTCCTCGTCGAAGGCCTCGCCGGTGCGCAGCGATTGCGCGAGCTTGTGGCGCAGGCCCTCGCGCCGCTCGGGCGGTACGGCCTCCATCAGTTCGGCGAAGTCGTGCGGGGCCTCGTCGGGCGCGCGGTCCAGCAGCTCGAAGACCTCGTGAGACCAACGCGTGCGCGCGCTCTCGTGGTCGTACTCCACGCGGCCCAGGCGCGCGAGCTTCTGCGCCGCATCCAGGTGGCGCTGCAGGCTGGCGTTGGCCAGCTCCAGGCGCTTGCGCTCGCTGATGTCGGTCTGGATCGAGAAGAAGGCCGCCACGTTGCCATGCCCGTCGTGGATGGGCTCGATGTTGAGCAGCACGGTGTAGGCCTGGCCGTCCCTGCGGTAGTTCACCAGTTCGACGCCCGACACCGCGCGCCCGCCCGACAGCGCCGTCTTGAGCTGCGCGGTGGCGCGCTGGCTGGTCAGCGGGCCGTGCAGGAACTCGCTGGCGCGCTTGCCCTGCACCTCGTCGAGTGGCCAGCCGGTGACGGCCGAGTAGGCGCGGTTGACCCAGCGGATGCGCTGATCGCGGTCGGTGATGACGACCATGTTGGCGCTGTGTTCGACGATGCGCTGCAGCACCTGCAGCCACGAACCGAGATTCTCAAAGCCGATGTCTGTTGCAAGCATGGCACCGTCCCCGCCGGGACGCCAGGTGGGCCCTCGCGGGCGGAAAACCGGCCGCGCCGCTGGCGCCAGGCCGGGTCGGCACGACCTTCCCCGGACCATCATGGCGCCAGCGGCGGTTTTCATGGGGGCGATCCCGCTGCCTTAGTGATCGAACGCACACCGGGGTGCCACAAAAGTCGTAGCGCGCGCGCCGGGCCGAGTCAACAATCGCGGCCATGCCTGCCCACGCCATGACCAAGGCTGCCGCGTCCGCCGGTGGCCGCTGCGACCTGTGCTCGACGCGCCAGCGCTGCATCGTCTCCAGCCTGCCGGCCGAGCGCATCGCCGCCTTGCAAGGTCAGATCGTCGAGCGCGCCGTGCCCCTGGGCGGACAGATCGAGGAGCAGGGCTTGCGCTCGCTCAGCGTGAAAGTGGTCAAGCTGGGCCTGTTCCAGGGCCTGCGGCGCGCGGCGCGCGGCGAGAAGCGGCCGGTCTGCCTGCTGGGCAAGGGCCAGGTGGCCGGGCTCAACAACCTGTACCGCCAGCCCGCCGCGCTCACGTTGGTGGCCATCACGCCGGCGCGGGTCTGCGAGATCCCGGTGCGGCTGGTCGATGAGATCGCCATGGGCGACCGGGGCTTTCGCCGCTGCCTGTTCCAGGCCCTGGCGCGCTACGTCGACAACCTGGCCGACTGGTCGCGCGTGCCGCGTGGCGGCAGCGTCACGGCCCAGCTCGGCGAGGCGCTGCGCCTCATCGCGCACGAGGAAGGCCGCGCGGCGTTCCGCATCCCCAGCCACACCGAGCTGGCGCGCATGCTGGGCACGCGGCGCGAGACCATCGCGCGGCACATCGGCTTGCTGATCGAGGGCGGGCAGTTCGTGAAGATCGACCGCTGGCATGGCCGCCTGCTCGGGATGGGTGGCCCCGAGGGGGCCGACACCCAGGCCGGTACCCAGGCCGGCACGGCCTAGGCGAACACGCCCACGGCCGCGTCCAGGCGGCTGGCCTCGCCGCGCAGACTGTGCGCGGCGGCCAGCAGCTCTTCCACCAGGGCGGCGTTGCGCGCGGTCACCTGATCGAGTTCGGCCATGGCCTGGCCGACCTCGGCCACGCGGCTGGCCTGGTGTGTGGCAGCGGCGCCCATCTCGTCGATCAGCGCATGGGCGTCGCTCACGCGCCCGCTGGTGCGCGAGATGGTTTCGCCCGCGGCGTCGACCTTGCGCACGCCCGCCTCCACCGTGTCGATGGCCTGCGCGATCAGGGCGCGGATCTCGTGTGCTGCATCGGCGCTGCGCTGGGCCAGGCCGCGCACCTCGGCGGCCACCACGGCGAAGCCGCGGCCCTGCTCGCCGGCGCGCGCGGCTTCCACGGCGGCGTTGAGCGCCAGGATGTTGGTCTGGAAGGCGATGGCGTCGATCACGCCGATGATCTCGCCCATGCGCTGGCTCGAGCGGGCGATGCCGTCCATGGTGCCGACCACGTCCTTGACCGCATGGCCGCCCGCCAGGGCGACCTCGGAGGCTTCGCGCACGCGCGCGGCGGCGAGCTGCGCGGCCCGCGTGTTGCGCTGGATGCTGCCCGACAGCTCGTCCATGGAGGCCGCCGTCTGCCGCAGCGAGGCCGCGGCCTGGTCGGTGCGGTGGTTGAGGTCGTCGTTGCCGGTGGCGATCTGCTGGCTGGCCGCGGCCACGCGCGCGGCGCGGATGCCGACGTCGTCGACCAGGGCCTTCATGTTCTGCGCCGCCTGGTTCAGCGAGCGCTGCAGCCGGCCGATGGCGTCCAGGCGCCGCGCCGTGTGGGGCGGTGGCATCTGGCCGCAAGACAGGGCCTGGGCGTACTCGCCCAGCTCGCGCAGCGGGCGCCCGAACTGCGCGCGGTACCAGGCCAGGCCCAGCGCCAGCGCGCTGGCCTGTGCGGCCAGCAGGACCAGCGCGCCCGCGCCGGCCGGGACACCGGCCAGCAGTGGCGCCCAGCCCGCGGCGGCGCACAGCGCCAGCGGCAGCGCGGCGCGCGCGCCGGTGCTCAGCGTGCGTTCCCAGTCCAGCCAGGCCAGCGGGCCGGTGCGCACCAGCAGGCCCTGGCGAAAGCCGCGGCCCGCGGCCCGGCCTTCGCGAAAGCGCGCGTACCAGTGCTCGGCCTCGTCGATCTCGGCGCGCGAGGGCGTGGTGCGCACCGAGAGGTAGCCGCTGAGCCGGCCGTCGCGGTGCAGCGGCGTGACGTTGGCGCGCACCCAGTAGTGGTCGCCGTCCTTGCGGCGGTTCTTCACCAGCGCCGACCAGGCCTGGCCGCGCCGCAGCGTGAGCCACATGTCCTCGAAGGCCTGCACCGGCATGTCGGGATGGCGCACCAGGTTGTGCGGCTGGCCCAGCAGCTCGTCGCGCGAGAAGCCGCTGACGGTGACGAAGGCCTCGTTGACGTAGGTGATGCGGCTGTCGGTGTCGGTGGTGGACAGCAGCGTCATCCGTTCGGCGAGCGGGTACTCGCGCTGCGACACGGGGAGATTCACACGCATGGCGGCTCCTTGAAAAGAAGGGAACTGTGCTGCGGAGAATCGGCCGCCGTCGAAAGGGGTGAAGGCCGGAAACGGGGGGTGGATGGCGCCGCGCGACGCCTTGGTGATCGAACGCGCGGCGCGCGTGGCGGGGCCGCCACGCGGCGGCGCTCAGAAGTGCGCGAGGTAGCCGCCGTCCACCGCCACCACCTGGCCGGTGACGTAGCTGGCGGCGTCGGAAGCCAGGAACACCGCGGCGGCGGCGATCTCCTCGGGCCGGCCCCAGCGGCCCACGGAGGTTCGCCGACGCAGCCAGTCGGCCACCTGCGCGTCGTCCACCATGGCCGCATTGGTCTCGGTGGCGAAGTAACCCGGGGCGATGGCATTGGCCGTGACGCCGTGCGGCCCCAGCTCGGCGGCCAGCGCGCGCGTCATGGCCTCCAGGCCGCCTTTGCTGGTGGTGTAGGCCGCGTCGCCGGCGCGCGCCAGGGGGCCGGCGATGGAGGTGATGTTGATCAGCCGCCCATGGCCTTGTCGCCGCATGGGCTCGGCGGCCTCGCGGCACAGGTGCCAGGCGGCCACCAGGTTGGACTCGAGCATGTCGCGCAGGGCCTGGGCGGGCAGGGCCTGCAGCGGTTCGCGGCGGCGCTGGCCGACGGCGTTGACCACGATGTCCAGGCGGCCGGATTCGGCCAGCACGCGCGCCACGGCGGCGCTGGCGGCCGCGTGATCGGACACGTCGAAGGGCAGGGCGCGGGCGTTCGGGCCGATGGCCGTGGCCGCCGCGCGCAAGGCGGCGGCATCGCGCCCGCCGAGCCACACGCGTGCGCCGTGCGCGGCCAGGGCGTCGGCAATGGCGCGGCCCAGGCCACGCGCGGCGCCGGTGACGAGGGCCGTGCGCGCGCCCAGGTCGAACAGGGAGGGGGAAGCGGGCATGGCCGGGGATTATCCCGGCCGCTGCCCGCGGGGGCTGGCGCTCAGGCCGCCAGCGCGGCCATGGCCGAGACGGTGAACGCCGGGGCGGGCTCGGCGCCGTCGAAGGGCAGGGTGAAGTAGAAGGTGCAGCCGCGGCCCGGCGCGGTCTCGCACCAGATGCGGCCGTCGTGGCGCTCGATGATGCGCTGCGTCAATGCCAGTCCGGTGCCGTTGCCCTCGAAATCCATCGAGTGGTGCTGGCGCTGGAACATCACGAACAGGTTGTGCGCCTTCTCCAGGTCGAAGCCGGCGCCGTTGTCGCTGACGTAGAACATGTGCCCGCCCACCGGGTTGACCTTGCAGCCCACCTCGATGCGCGCCTTGGGGTGCTTGCGCGTGTACTTCACCGCGTTGTCCAGCAGGTTGCCCCAGGCCTGGGCCAGCAGCATGGCGTCGCCGCGCACCATGGGCAGATCGGGGTCGATGACCCACTCGATCTGGCGCTGCGCGTTCTCCTGGCGCAGGTGCGCCACCACGCCGTGCAGCAGCGGGCTCAGCGGCACAGGCTGCGATTCGATGGCGACGCGGCCCAGGCGGGCGTACTCCAGCAGGCCCTCGATCATCTGGCTCATGCGCTTGGTCGACTTGCCGATGGACTGCAGGCACTGCTGCACCATGGGCTCCTCGGATTCGCCGAGCTGCTCGTTGAGCAGGCTGGTGAAGCTGCTGATGTGGCGCAGCGGCGCGCGCAGGTCGTGCGAGACCATGTGCGAGAAGACGTCGAGGTCCTTGTTGGCGGCCACCAGCTGGCGCGTGCGCTCGGCCACGCGCTTTTCCAGCTCGCGGTTGAGGTCGTTCATCACGTCCTCGAGGTTCTTGGCCGCGGTCATGTCGCGCGTGATGCACGAGAGGCCGCGCAGCTCGCCCTGCTGGTTGCGCAGCGCGGTGACCACGGTGTGGGCCCAGAAGCGCGAGCCGTCCGAGCGCAGTCGCCAGCCGCGCGACTCCCATTGGCCGTGCGACTTGGCCAGGCGCAGCACCTGGCCCGCGTCGACCTCGTCCTCGCCCGCGTTGTCGCTGCTCATCAGCGTGTCGAAGCGCTGGCCCAGGATTTGCGGGCGCGGGTGGCCGTGCAGGCGCTGCGCGCTTTCGGTCCATTCGGTGATGCGGCCGGCGTCGTCGATGAAGTAGATGCAGTAGTCCTGCAGCGCGTCGACCATCAGGCGGTAGCGCTGCTCGCTTTCGTAGAGCTCGGTGGTGCGCTCGCGCACGCGGTCCTCGAGGTCGCGGTTGGCGTGGAGCACCAGCTCCTCGGTGCGGCGGCGCTCGCTGATGTCGTGCAGCTCGATCAGCAGGCCCTTGACCTCTTCGCCCTGCTGGTCAGGGATGTAGTGGATCTCGAAGTAGCAGCGCTGGCCGGCGGCATCCAGGCGCTCGGCCTCGAAGCTCTGGCGCTCGCCGCTGAGGGCGGCGGCCACGCGCGGCAGGATTTCGGGCAGCAGATCGGGGCGCACCACCTCGCTCAGGTGCGAGCCCACCATCTGCTCGGGCCGCTTGCCATAGCGCGCCGCGTGCGCCAGGTTGGCGAAGCGGCAGATCAGGTCCTTGTCGTAGTAGGCCAGGCGCGCGGGGACGCGATCGATGACGCCGCGCAACAGCGCCTCGGCGGGCGAGGCGGCGGCCGCGGGCGCCACGGGTTCGGGCACGGGCATCACCAGGCTGCTGCTGTGCAGGAAATGGCCATCGGCGTCGCGCACGGCCGAGGAGCTGAGGCGGGCGCGGAACACGCTGCCGTCGGCGCGGCGCAGGCTCACGTCCAGCGTCTGTGGCTCGCCCGTCTGGCGCAGCAGGTCCAGGTGCAGGCGCGCCTGCTGCTGGCTGCCGTGGTCGGCCGGTTCGAACAGCCCCGACAGGGCCTGCGCGGGCGCGTCGGCATGGCCGAGCCAGCGCAGCAGGGTGCCATTGGCGCGCAGGCACTGCAGCTCGGCGTCCAGCGCGACGAGGCCGCACGGCGCCTGGTCGAACAGGCACTGGGCGCTGGCGCTGTCGCCGGCGGGGCCGGTGAGGGGCAGGTCGATCTCCATGGAGGCTCCGGTACGGTTGGCTCGGAAAAAAGGGGTCCTTGCCGGTGGATATCGGACGCCGAACGGAAAAATTCAGCCAGCCCGCCGAGCAATAGCGGGGTGTTTCCAGCGCATTTCCGCACGAAAAAGCCCCGCGGGCTCTCGCCGGCGGGGCTTCATGTGAGGCGTTTCGGCTTACTTCGGGCCGACGCTGTGGGGTTCTCGCTGCGCGATCGCCGCGCTCACTTGAGGCCGGCCGCTGCGCGCAGCGTGGCGGCCTTGTCGGTCTTCTCCCAGCTGAACTCCGGCTCCTCGCGGCCGAAGTGGCCGTACGCGGCGGTCTTGCCGTAGATGGGGCGCAGCAGATCCAGCATCTGGATGATGCCCTTGGGACGCAGGTCGAAGTGCTCCTGCACCAACTGGGCGATCTGCTCGTCGGGGATGACGCCGGTGCCTTCGGTGTAGACGGTCACGTTCATGGGGCGCGCCACGCCGATGGCGTAGGCGACCTGGATCTGGCACTGCTTGGCCAGGCCCGCGGCGACGATGTTCTTGGCCACGTAGCGCGCGGCGTAGGCGGCCGAGCGGTCCACCTTGGACGGGTCCTTGCCCGAGAACGCGCCACCGCCGTGCGGGCAGGCGCCACCGTAGGTGTCGACGATGATCTTGCGGCCGGTCAGGCCGCAATCGCCCTGCGGGCCGCCGATGACGAAGCGGCCCGTGGGGTTGATCAGGTACTTGGTGTCCTTGAGCCACTCCTTGGGCAGCACCGGCTTGATGATCTCCTCGATGATGGCTTCGTTGAAGCTGGCCTTCATCTTGGTGGGCGTCTCGCTCTGGTCGGGCGAATGCTGGGTGGACAGCACCACGGTGTCGATGCTGTGCGGCTTGCCGTCCACGTAGCGCATGGTCACCTGGCTCTTGGCGTCCGGGCGCAGGAAGGGCAGGCGGCCGTCCTTGCGCAGCTGCGCCTGGCGCTCGACCAGGCGGTGCGCGTAGTAGATGGGCGCGGGCATGAGCTCGGGCGTCTCGTCGCAGGCGTAGCCGAACATCAGGCCTTGGTCGCCGGCACCGATGTTGAGGTGGTCGTCGGAGGCGTGGTCCACGCCCTGGGCGATGTCGTTGGACTGCTTGTCGTAGGCCACGAGCACCGCGCAGCCCTTGTAGTCGATGCCGTATTCGGTGTTGTCGTAGCCGATGCGCTTGATGGTGTCGCGCGCGACCTGGATGTAGTCGACGTGCGCGTTGGTGGTGATCTCGCCGGCCAGCACCACCAGACCGGTGTTGGTCAGGGTCTCCGCGGCCACGCGGCTGCGCGGGTCCTGTTCGAAGATCGCGTCGAGGATGGCGTCGGAGATCTGGTCCGCCACCTTGTCGGGGTGGCCTTCGGACACGGATTCGGACGTGAAGAGGAAGTCGCTCGCCATTTAAACTCCTGAGGTTGTCGGATCGGCGTTTGCCGGTCTGTCAGAAGTCGGCGAACGCTTTAGCGGTATTTGTGAATCGCCCCGCAATCAGTTCATCAACTCGGCGATCCGGCCATTCTAATTCAGCCGGCCCCGCTGGCGTCCCCCACTTGGTCACGCTGATCCGTCTTTTGTTTGTTTTGGGCAGCCGCCTGCCCCTGCCCCTGTTGCACGGCGCGGGGGTGATCCTGGGCTGGCTGAGCTTCCTGTTGTCGCCGCGCTACCGGCGCCGGCTGCTGGCCAATGCCCGCCAGGCGGGCATGCCGCCGGGCGTGGCCTGGCGCTCGGTGGCCGAGGCCGGCAAGCTGGTCGCCGAACTGCCCCGGCTGTGGCTGGGCGCGCCAGCGCCGGTGCGCTGGGATGGCGCCGAGCACATCGAAGCCGCGTCGGCCGCGGGGCGCGGCCTGCTGTTCCTGACCCCCCACCTGGGCTGCTTCGAGATCACCGCCCAGGCCTACGCCGCGCGCTTCGGCGCCAGCCGGCCCATGACCGTGCTGTTCCGTCCCGCGCGGCAACCCTGGCTGCGCGCGCTGGTGGACCACTCGCGCGAGCGCCCCGGCCTGCGCACGGCGCCCACCACCCTGTCGGGGGTGCGCCAGCTGGTGCAGGCGCTGAAGTCGGGCGAGGCCGTGGGCCTGCTGCCGGACCAGGTGCCACCCAAGGGCCTGGGCACCTGGGCGCCGTTTTTCGGGCGCGAGGCCTACACCATGACCCTGTCGGCCCGGCTGGCGCGCTCGGGCGACACCCAGGTGCTGCTGAGCTGGGGCGAGCGCCTGCCCTGGGGCCAGGGCTACGTGGTGCATGTGCGGCCCTTGGCCGAGCCGCTGCCGGCCGACCCGCAGGCCGCGGCCGCCGCCGTCAACGCGGCCATGGAATCCCTGGTGCGAGAATCGCCCGCCCAGTACCTGTGGTCCTACGACCGCTACAAGCCACCGCGCTGATGCCGACTTCCTCCCCGTCCCCTGCGCCTGCCCCCGACGCCGGACCGCCGGCGCGGCTGAGCAACCGGCTGGGCCTGGGCCTCATGCGCCTGATGGCGCGCCTGCCGCTGCCCTGGGTGCGTGCGCTGGGCTGGGCGCTGGGCAGCGTGCTGCACGTGGTGGCCACGCGGCGGCGGCGCATCGCACGCACCAACTGGGCCGCCTGCTTCCCCGACCATTCCGAGGCCGAGCGCGACGCCGCCATCCGGCGCCATTTCGTGTTCTTCGCCCAGGCCTGGCTGGACCGCGGCTGGCTGTGGGAAGCCCCGGCCCACGTGGTCAAGCGCCGCCTGCTGCTGCGCGGCGACCTCGAGGCCCTGGAGGGCCAGGCGCCCACGGTGATCTTCGCGCCCCATTTCGTCGGCATGGACGCCGGCTGGACGGCGCTGACCGCGCACCTGTCGCGCCGCTTCTGCGGCCTGTACGCCGAGCAGCTCAACGCCGACGTGGACCGCTGGATGGCCGAGGGCCGCCAGCGTTTCGGCAACCCGCACGTGGTGGGCAAGCGCCAGGGCCTGCGCGCCCTGGCCACGGCCCTGCGCGAGGGCCTGCCGCTGTACCTGCTGCCCGACATGGACCATGGCGAGCGCGACGCGGTCTTCGTGCCCTTCTTCGGCGTGCCGGCGGCCACGCTCACCTCGCTGCCGCGTCTGGCGCGTCTGGGCGGCGCGCAGGTGGTGCCGGTGACGGCGCGGCTGGTGCCCGACGGCTACGAAGTCACGGTGCATTCACCCTGGGCCGACTACCCCACGGGCGACGTGACCGCCGACACCGCCGAGATGAACCGCCGGCTCGAGGGCTTCATCGCCGAGGCGCCCGAGCAGTACTACTGGGTGCACAAGCGGTTCAAGACGCGCCCGCCGGGCGCGCCCGCCTTCTATCTGATGTGAATCACCCGCGCCGCGCTGCGCGCGGCCCCCTCCCGGGGGCGGCGCCTGCGGCCCGGCAAGGCCGGTTCCGCGGTGTCTGTGGGGCCGGCCGCTTCACTCGTCGCTGACGGCTGGGCCGGCCGCCTCATGCGTCCAGCGCCACAGCAGCATGGCCACTTCGTCCAGGCCCTGTTTCTTCAGCGCGGAGAACAGCCGCGCCTCGCCGCCGGCCGACTGCAGCTTGGCGATCGACAAGGCCTTGTTGGCCTCGGTGCGCGTGAGCTTGTCGGCCTTGGTGAGCAGCAGCAGGAACTTCAGGCCCTGTTCCACGCGCGGGCGGATGGCCTCCAGCAGGGCCTCATCGAGTTCGGTCAGGCCCAGGCGCGGGTCCACCAGCAGCACCACCGCCACCAGGTTGGGGCGGGTGAGCAGGTAGTTGGCCATCACGCGCTGCCAGCGGATCTTGGCCTCGCGCGGCACGGCGGCGTAGCCGTAGCCGGGCAGGTCGGCCAGCACGGCGTCGGTGGCACCCTGCTTGCCCAGGGAGAACAGGTTGATGCTCTGCGTGCGCCCGGGCGTCTTGGAGGCGAAGGCCAGGCGCTTTTGCTGGGTGAGCGTGTTGATGGCGGTGGACTTGCCCGCGTTCGAGCGGCCGACGAAGGCGATCTCCGGCACCTCGAGGGCCGGCAGATGCTCCAGTTGGGGGGCGGTGGTCAGGAAGCGGGCGGTGTGCAGCCAGCCGTTCGCCAGTCGTGGGTCGCGGCCGGGGTCCGCAGTGAGGTCGTGGGTCATTGGGAGCCAGTTTGGGAGCGCATTGTAAAATCCGCGGGTTTTGTCCAGCCGAGCGCCCCGAACGGGGTCCAGGCGCCCCACGTATTCGTCGACCGCACCGACAGCCCGACATGAAATTGCATGCCTCCCTCCTGGTCGCTGCCGCGGCCGCCGCCCTGTCCCTGAGCGCGCACGCGCAGTCGGCCAAGCCCGACCTGGCCAAGGGCTCCGCCTCTTATGGCGCCGTGTGCGTGGCCTGCCACGCGGCGGACGGCAATTCCACCACGCCGGCCAACCCCAAGCTCGCGCAGCAGCACCCCGAGTACCTCATCAAGCAGCTGCAGGAATACAAGTCCGGCAAGCGCAAGAACGCCATCATGCAGGGCATGGCGGCCTCGCTGTCCGACGACGACATGCGCAACATCGCCTATTGGCTGGCCTCGCAGAAAGCCAAGGAAGGCTTTGCCTCCGATGCCGAACTGGTGAAGCTGGGCGAGCGCATCTACCGCGGCGGCCTGGCCGACCGCGGCATCGCCGCCTGCGCGGGCTGCCACAGCCCGAACGGCGCGGGCATTCCCTCGCAGTTCCCGCACATCGCCGGCCAGCACGCCGAATACACCGAAACGCAGCTGCGCCATTTCCGCGACGGTTCGCGCGCCAACAACCCGCAAATGGCTGGCGTGGCCGCCAAGATGACCGACCGAGAGATCAAGGCGGTCTCCGACTACATCGCCGGTCTGCGCTGAAGCGCGTGGCGCGGCCGCGGCCGCGCCCCTTCGGCCCACCCGGGATATAAGCACTAAGTGATGTTTGGGCCCACAATGCGGCCCCGTCGCTCGATGAATTGAACCGCCGGCCATGAAAGCCATCTGATAGGGCGCTGTCCGCACGGGACGCGCCTTTTTTTCTGCCCCCACGTATCTCTCCCATGACCGTCTCCACCCAAGGCCTGGAATTGCGCTCCGCCCCGCGGCGCCTGAGCGACTGGGTCGAGCTGCTGTCGTCGATGCGCTTTGCCGTGTCGCTGCTGACGGTGATCTGCATCGCCTCGGTCATCGGCACGGTGGTCAAGCAGAACGAGCCCTACAACAACTACGTCAACCAGTTCGGCCCCTTCTGGGCCGACGTGTTCGCGGCGGCCAACCTCTACACCGTCTACAGCGCCTGGTGGTTCCTGCTGATCCTGGCCTTTCTGGTGGTCAGCACCAGCCTGTGCATCGCGCGCAACACGCCCAAGATCCTCGCCGACCTCAAGGCCTACAAGGAAAACATCCGCGAGCAAAGCCTCAAGGCCTTCCCGCACAAGGCGCAGGGCGAGCTGGCCGAAGCGCCCGAGGCCGCCGCCAACCGCATGGGCCAGGCCCTGCTGGGTTCGGGCTGGAAGGTCAGGTTGCAGTCGCGCGAGACGCCCCAGGGCACTGGCTGGATGCTGGCTGCCAAGGCCGGCGCCGCGAACAAGTGGGGCTACATCGCGGCGCACAGCGCCATCGTGATGGTGTGCATCGGCGGCCTGCTCGACGGCGACCTGATGGTGCGCGCCCAGACCTGGTTCAACGGCAAGCAGGTCTACCAGGGCGGCGGCCTGATCGCCGACGTGCCCGAGCAGTACCGGCTGTCCACCGCCAACCCGACCTTTCGCGGCAACCTGCTGGTGACCGAGGGCACCGCGTCCAGCACCGCCATCCTCACGCAGCCCGGTGGCGTGCTGTTGCAGGAGCTGCCGTTCTCGGTGGAGCTCAAGAAGTTCATCGTCGAGTACTACGACACCGGCATGCCACGGCTGTTCGCCAGCGAGATCGTGATCCACGACCGCGACACCGGTGAACAGAAGAACGCCCGCGTGGAGGTGAACCACCCGGCCTTCCACCGCGGCGTGGCGATTTACCAATCCAGCTTCGACGACGGTGGTTCTCGTGTGAAGCTCAAGGCCGTGCCCATCAATGGTCCGGGCAAACCCTTCGAGGTCGAAGGCACCATCGGTGGCTCCACCGAACTGAGCAACGGCGACCAGAAGCTCTCGCTGGAGTTCACCAGCCTGCGCGTCATCAACGTGGAGAACTTCGCCGCCACCGGCAGCGGGGCCGACGTGCGCAAGGTCGACCTGCGCGAGTCCATCGAAAGCCGCCTGGGCGCCGCGCACAAGACCGTGACCGAGAAGACCCTGCGCAACGTGGGCCCCAGCGTGACCTACAAGCTGCGCGACGCGGCGGGCCAGGCGGTCGAGTACCACAACTACATGCTGCCGATGGAGCTCGACGGCCAGCGCGTGTACCTGTTGGGCCTGCGCGAAACACCGCAGGACAGCTTCCGCTACCTGCGTGTACCCGCCGACGAGAACGACAGCCTGGATGGCTTCGTGCGGCTGCGCGCCGCGCTGAGCGACCCGGCGCTGCGCGCCGAGGCCGTGCGCCGCTATGCCGCGCAGTCGGTGGAGCCGGGCCGCGCGGACCTGGAGCAGGCCCTGGTGGCCTCGGCCTCGCGCGCGCTGGCGCTGTTTTCGGGCGCGGAACGCGTCACGCCGGTGGCGGACGCGGGGGCGACGAATGGCCTGAACCGCGCGAGCGCGATGAAGGGCGCCGACGGCAGCGCGCCCCGCGAGGCGAGCGGCGGCCTGCAGGCCGTGGCCGCGTTCCTGCAGGCCAACGTGCCCGAGGCCGAGCGCGAGCGCGCCAGCGACGTGCTGGTGCGCATTCTCAACGGCACCCTGTTCGAGTTGCTGCAGCTCAGCCGCGAGAAGGCCGGGCTGGCGCCGCTGGCGCGCGACGAACCCGCCCAGCGCTTCATGACCCAGGCGGTGATCAGCCTGTCCGATACCTTCTTCTACCCGGCGCCCATGGCCTTCGAGCTGACCGACTTCACCCATGTGCAGGCCAGCGTCTTCCAGGTGGCCCGCGCCCCGGGCAAGACGGTCGTCTACCTGGGCTGCCTGTTGCTCATCATCGGCGTCTTTGCCATGCTCTACGTCCGCGAGCGTCGCCTGTGGGTTTGGCTGACGCCGAGCGGGCAGGGGGCGCAGGCCAGCATGGCCCTGTCCACCAACCGCAAGACGCTGGACGCCGACCGCGAGTTCGACCAGCTCAAGACCCAATTGCTTTCCAGGTGACCGCATGAACACCACCACCGCCACGCAAACCATCACGCTCAAGAAGTCCTCGGGCGGCGCCGAACTGGCCCCTGGCTATTTCGCCCGCCGCAACCGCTGGGACTGGCTGTTCGCCGCGTTCGTGCTGGCCGGCGCCGTGCTGGCCTTCCTGCGCTACGGCGGCGCCATGGACATCTACGAGAAGTGGATCCTCGCCGGCACCGTGCCCAGCATGGTCGCCCTGGGCTGGTTCTGGCGCCCGCTGCAGAAGCTGGCGGCGGTGGTCGCGGCCTTTGCCCTGCTGGCCATCTGGCTGTACCAGGCCCCGGGCGGCGGCGCCGACCTGGCGCGCGGCGATCAGGTCTTCCTGCTCAAGTACTTCATTTCCAGCCAGTCGGCCATCCTGTGGATGAGCGTGCTGTTCTTCATGAGCACCGCCTTCTACTGGCTGGGCATGTTCACGCGCGCGGGCGATGCCCTTGAAGCGCTGGGCTCGCGCCTGGCCTGGGTGGCGGTGGGCCTGGCGCTCATCGGCTCGCTGGTGCGCTGGTACGAAAGCCACCAGATCGGCCCGGGCATCGGCCACATCCCGGTGAGCAACCTGTACGAGGTCTTCGTGCTGTTCTGCTGGATGACGGCGGCTTTCTACCTCTACTACGAGCAGCAGTACGGCACGCGCCGCATGGGCGCCTTCGCCATGCTGATCGTGAGCGCGGCCGTGGGCTTTCTGCTCTGGTACACGGTGGTGCGCGAGGCGCACGAGATCCAGCCCCTGGTGCCCGCGCTGCAGAGCTGGTGGATGAAACTGCACGTGCCGGCCAACTTCATCGGCTACGGCACCTTCGCGATCGCGGCCATGCTGGCTTTCGCCTACCTCATCAAGCAAAGCGCCGGCGAGACCCGCTGGTACAAGCTGGCGCCGCTGTGGGTGCTGGGCGTGGTGCTGTGCTTCGAGCCGCTGGTGTTCCGCCAGGGCGCCACCGACAAGGGCGGCGTCTATTGGTTCATCTACTTCGGCGTGTCGGCCTTCATCGTGGGCGGCATCCTGTCGGTGCGCGGCCGCATCGCCGAACGCCTGCCTTCGTTCGAGGTGCTGGACGACGTGATGTACAAGGCCATCGCGGTCGGCTTCGCCTTCTTCACCATCGCCACCGTGCTGGGCGCCCTGTGGGCCGCCGAGGCCTGGGGTGGCTACTGGAGCTGGGACCCGAAGGAGACCTGGGCGCTGATCGTCTGGCTCAACTACGCGGCCTGGCTGCACATGCGGCTGATGAAAGGCCTGCGCGGCACCGTGGCCGCCTGGTGGGCGCTGGTGGGCCTGGCCATCACCACCTTCGCTTTCATCGGCGTCAACATGTTCCTCTCGGGTTTGCACAGCTACGGCACCCTCTGAGTCCGGAACCGCGTAAGGTTCCGGCGGATCACACGACAGACGGGTGGCGGGCGCGGCATTCCTCGCGTCCGCGCGCCACTGAGGACACGGCCATGATCATCCGAACCGACCGCGACGGTTTCGTCCATCCGCGCAGCAGCGAAATCACCCCGCGCCACGCCTACCTGGGGCGCCGCCAATGGCTGGCCGGCCTGGCCGCCGCGGGGGTGGCCTGGGCTTCGCGCGATGCCTGGGCCCAGGCGTCGCCGACGCGCCCTGGCAAGCTGGCCGCCTTGCCGGGCAAGATGTCCACGGTGCCCGGGGCCACCACGGTGGAAAAACCCACCAGCTACGAGGACGCCACCAGCTACAACAACTTCTACGAGTTCGGCACCGACAAGAGCGATCCGCTGCAGTACGCGGGCACGCTCAAGACCCGTCCCTGGACGGTGGAGGTCGAAGGCCTGGTGAACAAGCCCGGGCGCTTCGACCTCGACGCCCTGCTCAAGCTGGCGCCCATGGAAGAGCGCCTCTACCGCCTGCGTTGCGTTGAGGGCTGGTCGATGGTGCTGCCCTGGCAAGGCTATTCGCTGGCCGAGCTGATCAAGCGCGTGGAGCCGCAAGGCAGCGCGAAGTACGTGGAGTTCGTGACGCTGGCCGACAGGCAGCAGATGCCCGGCCTGCGCGCCAACGTGCTGGAATGGCCGTATGTGGAAGGCTTGCGCCTGGACGAGGCGCAGCACCCGCTCACGCTGCTGGCTTTCGGCCTGTACGGCGAGGTGCTGCCCAACCAGAACGGCGCGCCGGTGCGCCTGGTGGTGCCCTGGAAGTACGGCTTCAAAAGCGGCAAGTCCCTGGTGAAGATCCGCTTCGTCGAGAAAGAGCCGCGCACCTCCTGGAATCTGGCAGCGCCGCAGGAGTACGGCTTCTTCTCCAACGTGAATCCGCAGGTGGCGCACCCGCGCTGGAGCCAGGCGACCGAGCGGCGCATTGGCGAGGGCGGTGGCCTGTTCGCCAAGCGGCGCCCGACGCTGATGTTCAACGGCTACGAAGCGCAGGTGGGCCAGCTCTACGCCGGCATGGACCTGCGCAAGTTCTACTGAGGCCATGGGCTCCGCCCGGCCGCCCGAAGGGGCCCACCCCGCGCCGCACGGAGGGCGTTCGCTGAGCCGCGCCGCGGTCCAGCGGGCGTTGCTGCACCCGCTGGCCAAACCCCTGGTGTTTGCCGTGTGGCTCCTGCCTTTCGCCTGGCTGTTCTGGGCCGCGGCGGCCGACCGCCTGGGCGCCAACCCCGCCGAGGCGCTGATCCGTTCCCTGGGCGACTGGACATTGCGCGCCCTGGTGCTGGTGCTGCTGGTGACGCCGCTGCGCGTCAGCCTGGGCTGGCCGGCACTGGCGCGCTTTCGGCGCATGCTGGGGCTGTTCGTGTTCTTCTACGCCACGCTGCACTGGTTGGCGTACGTCTGGTTCGATATGGGCTTCGACTGGGCCGAGGTCGTCGCCGACATCCCCAAACGCCCCTTCATTCTCGTGGGCACGCTGGCCTGGCTGCTGCTGCTCGCGCTGGCGGCCACATCCTTCAACCGCGCCATCCGCGCGCTGGGGGCGCCGCGCTGGCAGGCCCTGCACCGCTTGGTCTATGCGGTGGCGGTGCTGGCGGTGCTGCACTTCTTCTGGATGCGCGCGGGCAAGCACGACTTCAACGAGGTCGCGGTGTACGCGGTCCTCTTCGCCGCGCTGCTGGGCTGGCGCGCCTGGCGGCGCTGGGGCGCGCCTCAGGGCAGGGGCGTTTCCAGCCGCATCTGATCGGCGGCGGTTTCACGCTGGCGGATCACGGTGGCCCGGGCGCCATCGACCAGCACCTCGGCGGCGCGGCCGCGCGTGTTGTAGTTGCTGGCCATGCTCATGCAGTAGGCGCCGGCCGACAGCACCGCCAGCCGGTCGCCGGCCTGCACCGCCAGCTCGCGGTCACGGCCCAGCCAGTCGCCGCTCTCGCAGACGGGGCCGACCACATCCCAGGTGAGCGGAGCGGTGTCGGCGCGCGCGCGCAGCGGTTCGATGCGGTGGTAGGCCTGGTACATCGCGGGGCGCGGCAAATCGTTCATGGCCGCGTCCACGATGAGGAAGTTCTTGTGTTCCCCGGGCTTGAGGTAGAGCACTTCGGTCAAGCAGACACCGGCGTTGCCCACGATGGAGCGGCCCGGCTCGATCAGGATCTGGCGGTCGCCGAAGCCGCGCGCGTCCAGGCGCTGCAGCAACTGCGCCCACAGCGCGTCGGCGGCGGGTGGCGTGTCGCCGCGGTAGTCGATGCCCAGGCCTCCGCCGAAGTCGATGTGGTGCAGGCGCAGGCCCAAGCCGAGGCCTTCAATGGCGGCGACCAGGTCGAGCACGCGCTCCAGCGCGTCGAGGTAGGGCGCCGCCTGCGTGATCTGCGAGCCGATGTGGCAGTCGATGCCGACCACCTCGAGGCCGCTGCACGACGCGGCCTGGCGGTAGGTGTCCAGCACCTCGTCGTGCGCGATGCCGAACTTGTTGTCCTTCAGGCCGGTGGAAATGTAGGGATGCGTTTGCGCGTCCACGTCGGGGTTGACGCGCACGCTCACGCGCGCGCGCCGCCCGACCGCGCGCGCGACCTCGTCGAGCACGGCCAGCTCGGCGCGGCTCTCGACGTTGAAGCAGCCGATGCCGACATCAAGTGCGCGGCGCATCTCGGCGCGGGTCTTGCCCACGCCCGAGAAGATGATGCGTTCCGGCGCGCAGCCCGCGGCCAGTGCACGCTCCAGCTCGCCGCCCGAGACGATGTCCAGCCCACAGCCCGCGCGCACCAGCGTCTGCAGGATGGCCAGCGAGGAGTTGGCCTTCATCGCATAGCAGATGAGGTGCGAGCGCCCGGCGAGACCACGCTGGTACGCGCCCAGGGCCTGCAGCATGGCGGCCTGGCTGTAGACAAAGAGTGGGGTGCCGTGGGCCCGGGCCAGGCTGTCGAGGCTCAGGTCCTCGACGTGCAGTTCACCGTGACGTTGCGTCAGGAAGGCGGGCAGGGGCGACAGGGGCATTGTTGGCGGGCTTGGGCGTGGTCTCGGGGCTCTTGGGGGGCGGCAGATAGAGCGGACCTTTCTGGCCGCAAGCCGCCAAGCCCGACAGCAGCAGCGACAAGGCCATGACCCGAGCGGGGCCTGAACAGCGACCTAGAATGCGCAGCCACCCAAACATCCGCGCATTGTATGACCGACCTCGAATACCAGGATCGCGCCGAGGCCCTGTTGCGCGCCATCGAACTGAACTGCGACCGCATCAACGAAGACACCGATGCGGACATCGACAACCAGCGCGTGGGCGGCATGATCACACTCACCTTCGCCAACCGCAGCCAGATCGTGATCAACCTGCAGAAGCCGCTGCAAGAGGTGTGGATGGCCGCACGCGCCGGCGGTTTTCACTACAAGCACGATGGCCGCGCCTGGCAAGACACCAAGGGCAACGGCGAGTTCTTCGAGAACCTGTCGCGTTACGCGAGCGAGCAGTCGGGCCAGGCGCTGCGCTTCAGTTCCTGAACAGGTCCAGGATGCTGCGCCGGTTTTCCACCGGTGGCTGCGGCGGCGGCGGGGCCATCGGCACGCCATTGGCATCGACCGCCGCGCCGGCGGGCGCGCCAGGCCAGGGATCCGCCAGGCCCAGCCCATGCACGCCATTGCCCGGGCCGTATTCTTCGTAGTACCACTCGCCGCCGATGTTGACCACGCCGGGCGGCGCGCTGTAGGTGGTCACGGGCACGTTCTTCAGCATCTCCTGCATGAAGGAGATCCAGATCGGCAGCGCCAGGCCGCCGCCGGTTTCTCGGCTGCCCAGGTTGCGCGGCGTGTCGTAGCCCACCCAGGCCGCGGCGGCCAGCGTGGGCTGGTAGCCGACGAACCAGGCGTCCACCGCGTCGTTGGTGGTGCCGGTCTTGCCATACAGGTCGGGCCGCTTGAGGGTGGCCTGCGCGCGCGCGGCGGTGCCTGAGCGGGTGATCTCCTGCAACAGGCTGTTCATGATGAAGGCGTTGCGCGGCTCGATCGCCTGTGGCGCGTTGTCCAGTGTGGTCTGTGGTGCTTCGAACAGCACGCGCCCGCGCGCGTCCGTCACGCGGGTGATCAGCAGGGGCGTCACCCGGTGGCCGCCGTTGGCGAACACCGAATAGGCCGTGACCATCTGCAGCGGCGTGACCGAACCGGCGCCCAGCGCCATGGTGAGGTAGGGCGGGTGCTTGTCGGCCTCGAAGCCGAAGCGCGTGACCCAGTTCTGCGCGTTCTGCGTGCCCACCAGCTGCAGCACGCGAATGGACACCATGTTCTTGGACTTGGCCAGCGCGCGGCGCACCGACATCGGGCCTTCGAACTGGCCGTCGTAGTTCTTCGGCTCCCAGGGCTTGCCGCCCGTTTCGGCGGCGGAATAGAACAGCGGCGCGTCGTTCACCACCGTCATCGGTGTCAGGCCCTTTTCCAGCGCGGCGGAATAGATGAAGGGCTTGAAGCTGGACCCCGGCTGGCGCCAGGCCTGGGTGGCGTGGTTGAACTTGTTCTTGTTGAAGTCGAAGCCGCCGATGACGGCCGCGATGCGGCCGTTGCGCGGGTCCAGCGCCACGAAGGCGGACTCGACCTCGGGCAACTGCGTCACGCGCCAGGATTTGTCGCCCACCTTGACGATGCGCACGACGGCGCCGGGGCGCAGCTTGATGTTTGGCCCGGCCTTGTCCGACAGGCCGCTCTGCACCGGCTTGAGGCCTTCGCCGGTGATCTCGATCGGGTCGCCGTCCTGGCGCACCACCACCACCTTGCGGGGGTCGGCCTGGAGCACCACGGCCGACAGCAGGTCCCCGTTGTCGGGGCGTTCCGCGAGGGCTTCGTCGATGGCCGTGTCGCGTTCCTGCGCGTCCTCGGGCAGGTTGATGAACAGCTCCGGGCCGCGGTAGAACTGCCGGCGCTCGTAGTCCAGCACGCCCTGGCGCACGGCGCGGTAGGCGGCTTCCTGGGCGCGCGGGTCGATGGTGGTGGACACCACCAGGCCGCGCGTGTACGCGGCCTCGCCATACTGGGCCACGATGGCCTGGCGAACCATCTCTGCCGCAAACTCCGCGCGCAGGCTGTCCTCCATGGCACCGCGGTGGACCTTGACCTCCTGGGCCTTGGCTTCTTCGGCCTGTTGGGCGGTGATGAAGCCGTTTTCGACCATGCGGTCGATGATGTACAGCTGGCGCGTGCGGGCGCGCTTGGGGTTGCGGACCGGGTTGTAGGCCGAAGGCGCCTGCGGCAGGCCCGCGAGCATCGCGGCCTCGGCGATGGTCACGTCCTTCAGCGGTTTGCCAAAGTAGATCTGCGAGGCCGACGCGAAGCCATACGCCCGCCGGCCCAGGAAGATCTGGTTCATGTAGATCTCGAGGATCTGCTCCTTGGTGAGCATGTGCTCCAGTTTGAAGGTGAGCAGCACCTCGTAGATCTTGCGCGTGTAGCTCTTCTCCGCCGACAGGTAGACGTTGCGCGCCACCTGCATGGTGATGGTGGAGGCGCCCTGGCTCTTGGCCTCGCGCAGGTTGGCCAGCGCGGCGCGCACCATGCCGCGGTAATCCACGCCGCTGTGCTCGAAGAAGCGTGCGTCTTCGATGGCCAGCACCGCGTGTTTCATCACGTCGGGGATCTGGTCGATGGTCAGCAGGTTGCGCCGCTCTTCACCGAACTCGCCGATGAGCTGGCCATCCACGGCGAGCACGCGCAAAGGCAGCTTGGGTCGGTAGTCGGCCAGGCCCGTGACGTCCGGCAGATTGGGGTAGGCCACCGCCAGGGCGATGCCAAGGGCCATCAGCATGGCCGCAACACCTGCCGCCGCCAGTCCGGCGACAACCACCACCAAGCGACCGATCCAGATGAGCGTGCGGGGCGCCGCAGATACTGCCTTGGCAGGAGCCGCGCGAGAGGGCTGGGATTCTTGGGGCATGCGAACTCGGACTGGAAACGTGCCGCATTTTAGAAGTCGGGCAAGGTGCCGACATGGAATGAACGGAACGTAGGGGTTTGGGCTTGTAGACCGGATTGTCGGTGGGGGTTCAGACCATCGCGTCGGCCCTTCATCCCGTCGGCTTTTGACAACGTTTCGATTTGTGCGTTTGGCAAAAAATCTTTGCCGCTCAATGGGCTTACTGCTAGCATTGAAGTGAATTCTTAAGTCTGGCGTAGTACATCGCCATGCGATTTGGGGGCCATCTTGATCTCACTGGGATCGCTATTCAGCCGAGAGCCAGCGCCGCTGCTGGGCATTGACGTGAGTTCGTCGAGCGTCAAGCTTGTCGAACTCAGCCGCAACCGCGCCGGCGAGTTCGTGCTGGAGCGGTGTGCCATGGAACCGCTGGAACGCGGCTGGATCACCGACGGCAACATCGAAAAATTCGATGAGGTGGCCGACGCGGTGCGCCGGGTGGTCCGCAAGAGCGGCAGCAAGACGAAAAACGTGGCCCTGGCGTTGCCGGCCTCGGCGGTGATCACCAAGAAGATCGTGCTGCCGGGCGGCATGAGCGACAAGGAGCTCGAGGCGCAGGTCGAGTCCGAGGCCAACCAGTACATTCCGTTCTCGCTCGACGAGGTGAGCCTCGATTTCTGCGTTGTCGGCCCCAGCGCGACGTCCGTGGGCGACGTCGAGGTGCTGATCGCCGCCTCCCGCAAGGAAAAGGTATCCGACCGGCAGGGTCTGGCCGAAGCCGCGGGGCTCAAACCCGTGGTCATGGACGTCGAATCCTATGCGTCGCGGCTGGCCGCTGGCCGCGTGATCGAAACCTTGCCGAACCAGGGAGTGGACGCGCTGGTGGCGCTGTTCGAGATCGGCTCCATGACCACGAGCCTGCAGGTCATTCGCAACGACGAAGTGCTCTACGAGCGCGACCAAGCGTTTGGGGGCGGTCAGCTCACCCAGCTCATCATCCGCCAGTACGGCTTTTCGCCCGACGAGGCGGAAGCGAAGAAGCGCTCGGGTGACCTGCCGGAGGACTACCAGAGCGCGGTGCTGGAACCGTTCATCGAGAGCCTTGCCCAGGAAATCGGTCGCGCGCTGCAGTTTTTCTTCACCAGCACGCCGTACAACAAGATCGACCACATCCTTCTGGCCGGTGGCAGCGCCGCCTTGCTGGGGCTCACCGAGGCGGTCACCCACCAGACCTCGTTCGCGTGCATGCTGATCAACCCGTTCGATGCGATGGAGCTGGGGACGGGTGTGCAGGCGCGAAAGATCTCGCGTGAGGCACCGGCCTACCTGACGTCCACCGGGCTGGCGCTGCGGAGGTTCTACCAATGATCCTCATCAACCTGCTGCCCCATCGCGAGGCAGCGCGCAAGCGCCAGAAGGAACAGTTCTATACGCAGCTGGGCTTGTCGGCGCTGCTGGGCGGCATCATCGGTGGCGCTGTCTTCACGTGGTATCAGGGCCAGATCTCCATCCAGCAAGACCGCAACCAGTTCCTGACCCAGGAAATCGCGAAGCTGGACGCGGAAATCAAGGACATCGCCACGCTGCAGCAGCAAATCGCGTCGCTGCGGGCGCGTCAGACCGCCGTCGAGGACCTTCAGGCGGGGCGCAACCTGCCGGTGTACCTGCTGGAGGAACTCGTCAATCAACTGCCCAAGGGCGTTTTCCTGCGGTCGATGAAGCAGGAAAACATGAGCGTGCTGTTGACGGGCACCGCGCAGTCGCAGGAGCGCGTGTCCGAGCTGTTGCGCAATCTGTCGAACAACAGCCCCGCCTTGACGCGTCCTGAGCTGGTGGAAATCGTGTCCGCCAACGCGGCCATCAGTGGCGCCGATGCGCGACGCGTGGCCAACTTCACCATGCGCGTGACCTTGCGCAAGCCGGCGGTCACGCCGGCGCCGGCCACGCCAGCCACCGCACCCGCGGCGGGCAAAGTCTGACCCGGGGTGGCGTGATGGCGAAGAAGTCGAGCATCAATATCGATCTGAAGGGCGTGCAGGACAAGCTGCGTGCCCAGTTCACCGGCCTCGATCCCAACGACCCGTCCTTGTGGCCGGCGCTGCCCCGAAACCTGCTGTTCGTGGCCGTGTGTTTGGGCGTCGTGGCCGCGCTGTGGTTCGTCTGGCTCAAGGGCGTCGACGAGGAGCTGGTGGCCGAGAAGGCCCGCGAGGAGCAACTGCGCACCACCTACCGCAGCAAGCTGGTGCAGGCCGTCAACCTCGACGCCTTGCGCAAGCAGCTGGAGCAGGTGCAGCAGTACGTGACGCAGCTGGAAAAGCAACTGCCCAGCAAGGCCGAAATGGACGCCTTGTTGTCCGACATCAACCAAGCCGGTCTGGGGCGCAGCCTGCAGTTCGAACTGTTCCGTCCCGGACAGGTGGTGGTCCGTGAGTACTACGCCGAGCTGCCGATCGCCATTCGGGTCACGGGCAAATACCACGACGTCGGCCTGTTCGCCGCCGATATCGCCAACCTGTCGCGCATCGTTACCTTGAACAACCTCAGCCTGACGCCCATCGCCACCCGCGACGGTTACCTGACGATGGATGGCGTGGCCAAGACCTTCCGGTACCTGGACCCCGAGGAAGTCGCGGCCCAGCAAAAAGCGAAGGGGGCAAAGAAGTGAGCCGCCTCGCCCCCTATTCCTTGTTGGTCCTGGGCCTTGTGTTGGCGGGTTGCACGTCGTCCGGGCAGGACGAGCTGCGGTCCTGGATGCAGGCCGAGCGCAATTCGATCAAGCCGTCGGTGCAGCCGATTCCCGAACCCACGCGGTTCGAGCCACAGCCCTACAGTGTCGAGCGCGAAACGCCGCCGTTCAGCACGGAAAAACTGGCCAGCCTGCTGCGCGGCACGCAAACGGCAAGCGCCGCCAATGCCGCGCTGATCGAGCCCGAACTGGCGCGTCGGCGCCAGCCGCTCGAAGCCTTCCCCTTGGACTCCATGACCATGGTCGGCAGCCTGGACCGTTCGGGGGAACTGGTGGCGCTGATCAAAGTGGACCGCTTGCTGTACCAGGTGCGTCAAGGACAGTACCTGGGACAGAACTTCGGACGCGTAACCCGCATCACCGAAACCGAAGTCGCCTTGCGCGAAATCGTGCAGGACCCGTCGGGTGAATGGATCGAGCGCCCCACGGCGCTGCAGCTAGTAGAGGACGCTAAATGAACAAGCCAGAACAGGCGACCGCTGGAACGGCGTGGGGGCGGAGGATGGTCAAGGGGGGGCTGGTTCTCGGTCTCGTCCTGTCGGCCTGCTGGGCGCAGGCGCAGTCTGCCATCCAGTCGGTCACCGGAGGTATTCAAAGCGGTGCCGAGGTGGTCCGGATCAACCTGTCGGAACCCCTGAAGGCCACGCCGTCGAGCTTCACCGTGCAGTCGCCCGCGCGCATCGCCCTGGACTTTCCGGGCGTGGCCAATGCCATGGGGCGCAGCACTGTTGACATCAACGAAGGCAATCTCCGTTCGGCCACCGTGGTCCAGGCGGGCGAACGCACACGGGTGGTGATCAACCTCAAGCAGCCGGCGCCGTTCCAGACGCGCGTCGAAGGCAACAGCCTGCTGGTGGTCATGGAGCGTCCCGAAGCGGTGACGGCCCAAACCAATCCGCCGACGCATTTTGCCGAGAGCCGCAACCTGGACGTGAGCTCGCTGCGCGACATCGACTTCCGCCGCGGCACGGGCAATACGGGGCGTGTCGTCGTCGAGTTGCCGAACAACCAGGTCGGTGTCGACATCCGCCAGCAAGGCACGGGCCTCGTGGTGGAGTTCCTGAAGAGTTCCCTGCCCGAGGGCCTGCGCCGCCGCCTGGACGTGACCGACTTCGGTACGCCGGTGCAGTCGGTGACCACCACGCAGACGGGCGACCGCGTGCGCATGGTGGTGGCGGCGGCGGGCAATTGGGAGCATTCCGCGTACCAGAGCGACAACCAGTTCGTGCTGGAAGTGCGCGAGCAGCGCGTGGATCCCAACAAGCTCAGCCAAGGCCCGGGCTACACCGGCGAGAAGCTGTCGCTGAACTTCCAGAACATCGAAGTCCGTGCGCTGCTGCAGGTCATCGCCGATTTCACGAACTTCAACATCGTGACGTCCGATTCCGTGGCGGGTTCGGTCACCCTGCGCCTGAAGGATGTGCCCTGGGATCAGGCGCTGGACATCATCATGCAGGCCAAGGGCCTGGGCCTGCGCAAGTCGGGCAACGTGCTGTGGATCGCCCCGCGCGATGAAATCGCGGCCCGCGAGAAGCAGGAGCTGGAAGCGCGCGCCACGGTGGAGAGCCTCGAGCAGGTGCGCACGCAATCGTTCCAGATGAATTACGCCAAGGCGGCCGACATCGCCACGCAACTGACGGCTGGGTCGTCGTCGACGGTCAGCGGCGGAGGCAATTCCAGCAACGCACGCATCCTGTCCCCCCGTGGCAGCGTGATCGCCGAGCCGCGAACCAACCAGCTTTTCGTGACGGACATCCCTTCGCGCCTGGCCCAGGTGCAGGAGCTGATCACCAAGCTCGATATCCCGATCCGCCAGGTGCTGATTGAGGCGCGCATCGTGGAAGCCGACGACGACTTCAGCAAATCCATCGGCGTGCGCCTGGGCGGTGGCGTGCGGGAATTCGGTGTGGGCTCGGCCAATGGCAACCCGGTGCGTGGCAACTTCGGCAGCAACTACGGGGCCGTGACCACCGGACCGTCTCTGACCTCCGCCCCCTTCGTGAACCTGCCCGCCTTGCCGCCGACCGGTCAGGCGGCGTCCTACGCCCTGTCGCTGTTCAGCCCGAACGCCTCGCGCTTCCTGGCGCTGGAAATCTCGGCGCTGGAATCCGATGGCAAGGGTCGCATTGTGTCCAGTCCCCGCGTGGTCACGGCCGACCAGGTGAAGGCGCTGATCGAGCAGGGCACCGAGTTCCCCTACCAGACGGCCACGTCCAGCGGCGCCACGGCCATCGCGTTCCGCAAGGCCAACCTCAAACTGGAGGTCACTCCGCAGATCACGCCCGAGGGCAACATCATTCTCGATCTCGACGTGAACAAGGACACCCGCGGCGAAACCACTGCGGACGGTATCGCCATCGACACCAAGCACGTGCAAACCCAGGTGCTGGTGGAGAACGGCGGCACGGTGGTGATCGGCGGCATCTTCGAGCGCACCGAGCGCAACCAAATCCAGAAGGTGCCGCTGCTGGGCGATCTGCCCGCCGTGGGCAATCTGTTCAAGTCGCGCAACCAGATCGATCAGCGTTCCGAGCTGCTGATCTTCATCACGCCGCGCGTCCTGGGGCGCACCGCCATCAACTAATTGAACCCCACGCAGTCGGTCTTCCTGGTCGGGCTGCCTGGATCGGGCAAATCCACCGTCGGGCGCCAGCTGGCCCGGCGGCTGGGGTTGCCTTTTGTCGATTCCGATCACGTGATCGAGCAACGCATAGGGTCGAGCATCCGGGCGTTTTTTGATCGCGAGGGGGAGGCGGCGTTCCGGGATCTTGAGGCACAGGTCATTGATGAAGTCACCGCCGGTCCGTTGGCGGTGATCGCCACCGGTGGCGGCGCCGTGCTGCGCCCGGAGAACCGGGTGCACCTGCATGAGCGCGGCCGCGTGGTCTATCTGCGATCGACGCCGGAGGACCTTTTTCGCCGTCTGCGCCACGACCGCCACCGTCCGCTGTTGCAGGTGGCCGATCCCTTGGCCCGGCTCAAGGACCTGCACGCGCAGCGGCACCCGCTGTACGCCGAGACGGCGCATTTCGCCATCGACACGGGACGCCCCTCGGTGGCCACGCTGGTCAACATGATCCTGATGCAGCTGGAGTTGGCCGGGCTGGTGTCCAGCGCCCCGCCTCCGGACGGGGCCGACACGCCGCCGTGAGGGGCGCCGGCCGCCCGTGAGGGGCGGCATACACTCGGGCCATGTCCCCCGCCATTTCAACCACCGAGACCCAGCGCGTCGCCATCGACCTGGGTGAGCGCAGTTACGACATCCACATCGGCGCCGACCTGATCGGCCATGCCGGTACCTTCGCCGGCCTGCCGACGGCGAACACCGGCGTGATTGTCACCAACGAGGTGGTGGCGCCGCTGTACCTGGCGTCCCTGCGCGCGGCGCTGAGCGGGCGCCATGCGCGTGTGCTGGACGTGGTGCTGCCCGACGGCGAATCGCACAAGCATTGGCAGACGCTGCAGACCATCTTCGATCGCCTGCTCGAGGCCGGCTGTGACCGCAAGACGGTGCTGTACGCGCTGGGCGGGGGGGTGGTGGGCGACATGACCGGTTTCGCGGCCGCCTGCTACATGCGTGGGGTGCCCTTCGTGCAGGTGCCCACCACCTTGCTGGCGCAGGTGGACTCGTCGGTGGGTGGCAAGACGGGCATCAACCACCCCCTGGGCAAGAACATGATCGGCGCCTTCCACCAGCCGCTCAGCGTGGTGTGCGACCTCGACGCGCTGCGCTCCCTGCCCGACCGTGAGTTCAGTGCCGGCATGGCCGAGATCATCAAGTACGGACCCATCGCCGACATGGCCTTCCTCGGTTGGATCGAGGACCACATCGAGGCCCTCATGGCGCGCGATCCGGCGCATCTGGCGCACGCGGTGCGGCGCAGCTGCGAGATCAAGGCCCAGGTGGTGGGCGCCGACGAACGCGAATCGGGGCTGCGCGCCATCCTGAATTTCGGCCACACCTTCGGCCATGCGATCGAGGCCGGCATGGGCTATGGCGCCTGGTTACACGGCGAGGCCGTGGGCTGCGGCATGGTGATGGCGGCCCGCCTGTCGCAGGCGCTGGGTTTGGTGGACGAGGCGTTCGTCGAGCGCCTGAAGCGCCTGGTGGTCCGCGCCGGCCTGCCGGTGGTGGCGCCGGTGCTCGATCCCGCGCGCAATGCCGAGCGCTACCTTGAGCTGATGCGTGTCGACAAGAAGGCCGAGGCGGGGGAGATCCGCTTCGTGCTCATCGACCCACCGGGCCGGGCCTCGATGCGCCCGGCCAGCGATGCCGTCGTGGCGGGGGTGATCGCGCGAAGCTGCCAGCCGGCATGAGCCTTGCACCGTACGCCAGCGATCCGGCGCGCAGCCGTGGCCGGCGCCACCCGGAACCCCCCGCGCCCACGCGCACCGATTACCAGCGCGACCGCGACCGGGTGATCCATTCGACGGCGTTCCGTCGACTGGTCTACAAGACGCAGGTGTTCCTCAACCACGAGGGAGACCTGTTCCGCACCCGCCTGACGCACTCGCTGGAAGTGGCCCAGCTCGGCCGCAGCATCGCGCGGTCGCTGGGGCTCAACGAAGACCTGGTCGAAGCCATCGCGCTCGCACACGACCTGGGCCACACGCCCTTCGGCCACGCCGGCCAGGACGCGCTGCACGCCGCCTTGCAGGCGCTTGGGCCCGATGGCCGCGCGCCCGACGGCTGGGGCTTCGAGCACAACCTGCAGAGCCTGCGCGTGGTGGACGAACTCGAGGAGCGCTACCCCGCGTTCGACGGCCTGAACCTGTCCTTCGAAACGCGCGAAGGCATTCTGAAGCACTGTTCACGGCACAACGCCGAACGCCTGGAGCGGCTGGAGCCCGGCGGCGTAGCGGCGCGCTTCCTGCGCGGCGGCGCTCCTTCGCTCGAGGCGCAGTTGTGCAACCTGGCCGACGAGATCGCCTACAACGCGCACGACATCGACGACGGCGTGCGCTCGGGCCTGCTCTCCCTGGAGCAGCTCGAATCCGTGGAGCTGTTCGACCACTACCGCCGCCAGGCCCTGCGGGAGCACTCGCAACTGCAGGGGCGCCGGCTGTTGTTCGAGAGCATCCGCCGCATGCTGAGCGACCAAGTCTACGACGTGATCGCCGCAACGCGCGGGCGCCTTCGCGACTCGGGCGTCGCCTCAGCCGACGAGGCGCGCACCCAGGCGGCCCTGGTGGCTTTCTCCGACGCCATGCGCGAGCGCAGCCGCGCGCTCAAGGCCTTCCTGTTTCGTAACCTCTACCGTCACCCGCAGGTGGTCGAGACCACTGGCCGCGCGCGCCAGGTGATCGGCGATCTTTTCACGCGCTACCTGGCCGAGCCTGGCGAGATGCCCGAAGCCCATGGGCAACGCCGGCACATCGAGCGCGCGGTGGCCGACTACATCGCCGGCATGACCGATCGTTTTGCCATCCGCGAGCACGAGCGCCTGTTCGGCTCGGTACTGTTTCCATGACCGCCATACCACCGCCCGAGTCCCATCCCGTTCGCGCTGCCGCCCTGGTCGTGGCGGTGGGTGTCACCTGTGCCCTGCACATCGGCAAGCTGCCCGTCGCCATTCCCGCGTTGCAGACCGGGCTGGGCGTGAGCCTGGTGCAGGCGGGCTTCCTGCTTTCGCTCGTGCAATTGGCCGGCATGGCGCTGGGTCTGTTCGTGGGCTTGGCGGCTGACCGCATCGGACCGCGCCGGATCATGCTGGTCGGCCTGGTGGCCCTGGCACTGGGCAGTGCCTGGGGCGCGACGGCCGGCTCGCCGGCCGACCTGCTCGCCTCGCGCGCGCTGGAAGGCCTGGGGTTCCTGCTTGCCGTGCTGCCGGCGCCGGGCCTGATCCGCCGCCACGTGGCCGAGCCGCGCCTGCTGGCCAAGGCCTTGGGCTGGTGGGGCGCCTACATGCCACTGGGCACGGCCCTGGCCTTGCTGTTCGGCGCACCGGTCATCGAGTGGCTCGGGTGGCGCGCCGTCTGGCTGGGGCTGACGGCCTGCTCGCTGCTGGCGCTGGTGGCCCTGTGGCGCGGCTTGCCGTCCGACGCGGCGCTGGCGGGGCAGGGCGCGCCGCTGGGCCCGCGCCTGCGCCGCACGCTGGGTGCGCCTGGGCCCTGGCTGGTGGCCGTGGCTTTCTTCCTGTACTCGGGGCAGTGGCTGGCGGTCGTGGGCTTCTTGCCCACCATCCTGGCCCAGGCCGGCGTGAGTGGCGTGCTGGCGGGCCTGCTCAGTGCGGCCGCGGCGGCGGTGAACATGGGCGGCAACATCGGGGCTGGTCGCTGGATCGCGCGCGGCGGCCGCCCCCGCGTTGTGATGGGCTTCGCCTACATCGCCATGGGCCTGGGGGCCCTGTTGGCCTTTGGCCTGAGGGGCGCGCCCGTGGTGCAGTACCTTGCTGTGCTGGCCTTCTCGGGCCTGGGCGGGCTTATCCCGGGCACCCTGTTCGGCTTGGCGGTGCGCCTGGCACCGGGTGAAGACACCATTTCCACGACGGTGGGCTGGATGCAGCAGCTATCGGCACTGGGGCAGTTTGTCGGACCGCCGTTCGTGGCCTGGGTGGCCACGCAAGTGGGTGGGTGGCAACTCACCTGGGTCGTCACCGGCGCGGCCTCCCTGCTGGGCCTCTGGGTCGCGCACCGCATCCAGCGCACGCTCCCGGCTTGACGGGGGGCTGGCCGGCTCTGGGGCCTCCCCCACCTTCCATGCTTTAATTAGGGTCAGATTCCAATTGAATTGAGCGCCATGGCCCGATTGCCCCGTTTGACCGTCGCTGGCTACCCGCACCACATCATCCAGCGCGGCAACAACCGCCAGCCCATCGTGCGCGACGACGAAGACCGGGACGCCCTGCTCGAACTGATCACCACCCGCGCTCGCCAACACGGCGTGGCGCTGCACGCCTGGGTGTTGATGGACAACCACTTCCACTTGTTGGCCACACCGGAAACCGTGGAGGGTGTGCCCCGCTGGATGCAGGACGTTGGCCGCAGTTACGTGCGCCGCTTCAACGATCGCCACCAGCGCACGGGCACCTTGTGGGAAGGGCGCTACAAGTCCACGCTGGTGCAGACCGAGCGCTATTTCCTGGCTTGCATGGCCTACATCGAGCTCAATCCGGTGCGCGCTGGCATGGTCATGGAGCCCCGGCAGTACCCCTGGTCCAGCCATCTGCACCACATTGGGCAGCGCGTGGACCGCCACCTCACGCCCCATCCCGTCTATTGGGCCCTGGGCAACACGCCCTTCGCGCGTGAGGCCGCTTACGCCGAGTGCGTGCGGACAGGCCTCGGCGCGCCACAGCAAAAAGCCATCACCGACGCCTCTTTGCATGGTTGGGCCTTGGGCGACGACCGCTTCGTCGAGGCGTTGCAGAAGCAGACCAGTCGCCGGGTGTCGCGTGCGGCGCGGGGTCGCCCGCCGGGGGCGCCTGAACCCAAGACCGAGGGCTGATCGCGCAAGCGCCGTCGTGTCACCTTCGGTTCTTTTGATATGTCCCTAATTATTATGGAGAGGTATCAGTCGGCGAATTAATTGGAATCTGACCCCATTAAAAATGCTTGGCACGCATGGTGCAATGCAATAAGCTCCGCGGTCCAACGGATTCGCCCCACAGACGAGAAGGAAGCGCGCCATGAACACGGCTGCCGAGAAAGCGCATTTGCAACAGCACGGCCTCTATGACCCGGCGAACGAGCACGACGCCTGCGGCGTCGGTTTCGTGGCCCACATCAAGGGCGAAAAGAGCCACGCCATCGTCGAGCAGGCACTCAAGATCCTTGAGAACCTGGACCACCGCGGTGCGGTGGGCGCCGACAAGCTGATGGGCGATGGCGCGGGGCTGCTGATCCAGATGCCCGATGCGCTGTACCGGGCCGAGATGGCCGCGCAGGGCGTGACGCTGCCGCCCGCGGGCGAGTACGGCGTGGGCATGATCTTCATGCCCAAGGAACACGCCAGCCGCCTGGCCTGTGAACAGGAAATGGAGCGCGCCATCGCCGCCGAAGGCCAGGTGCTGCTGGGCTGGCGCGAGGTGCCCGTGAACGCCGACATGCCCATGTCGCCCACGGTGCGCGCCAAGGAGCCGATCATTCGCCAGGTCTTCATCGGCCGTGGCAACGACGTCATCGTGCAAGACGCGCTGGAGCGCAAGCTGTACGTGATCCGCAAGACCGCCAGTGCCGCCATCCAGCGCCTCAAGCTCACGCACTCCAAGGAGTACTACGTGGTGAGCATGAGCAGCCGCACCGTGGTCTACAAGGGCCTGCTGCTGGCCGATCAGGTGGGCACCTACTTCAAGGACCTGCAGGACCCGCGCTGCGTGTCGGCCCTGGGCCTGGTGCATCAGCGCTTCTCCACCAACACCTTCCCCGAGTGGCCGCTGGCCCACCCTTACCGCTACGTCGCGCACAACGGCGAGATCAACACGGTCAAGGGCAACTACAACTGGATGAAGGCGCGCGAGGGCGTGATGAGCTCGCCCGTGCTGGGCGCCGACCTTCAGAAGCTCTATCCCATCAGCTTCGCGCACCAGTCCGACACCGCCACGTTCGACAACTGCCTCGAGCTGCTGACCATGGCGGGCTATCCGCTGTCGCAGGCCGTGATGATGATGATCCCGGAGCCCTGGGAGCAGCACACCACCATGGACCCGCGCCGCCGCGCCTTCTACGAGTACCACGCGGCCATGCTCGAGCCCTGGGACGGCCCCGCCTCCATCGTGTTCACCGACGGCCGCCAGATCGGCGCCACCCTGGACCGCAACGGCCTGCGTCCCTCGCGCTACTGCGTCACCGACGACGACCTGGTCATCATGGCCTCGGAATCCGGCGTGCTGCCCGTGCCCGAGAACAAGATCGTGCGCAAGTGGCGCCTGCAGCCCGGCAAGATGTTCCTTATCGACCTCGAGCAGGGTCGCATGATCGACGACGAGGAGCTCAAGGCCAACCTCGCCAACAGCAAACCCTACAAGCAGTGGATCGACAACCTGCGCATCCGCCTGGACGACGTCGAGCACCCGGTGGCCGGCGAGGCCGCGCAGGAGTTGCCCGTGGCGCAGACGGAACCCCAGGCCGCCGGTGTGGAGCGCGTGTCGCCCGAGCTGCTGGACCGCCAGCAGGCCTTTGGCTACACGCAGGAGGACATCAAGTTCCTCATGAGCCCGATGGCCGCCAACGGCGAGGAGGGCATCGGCTCCATGGGCAACGACAGCCCGTTGGCCGTGTTGTCGAGCAAGAACAAGCCGCTCTACAACTACTTCAAGCAGCTGTTCGCGCAGGTCACCAACCCGCCGATCGACCCGATCCGCGAAGCGATCGTGATGTCGCTGGTGTCCTTCATTGGCCCCAAGCCCAACCTGCTCGACATCAACCAGGTCAACCCGCCCATGCGCCTGGAGGTGAGCCAGCCCGTGCTGGACTTCGCCGACATGGCCAAGCTGCGCAACATCGAAGCCGTGACGCAGGGCAAGTTCCGCAGCGTCACGCTGGACATCACCTACCCCGCGAGCTGGGGCCGTGAAGGCGTGGAGGCCAAGCTGGCCTCGCTGTGCGCGGCCGCGGTGGACGCGATCAAGGGCGGCAAGAACATCCTCATCATCAGCGACCGCGGCATCGGCCCGGCGCAGGTGGCCATTCCCGCGCTGCTGGCGCTCTCGGCGATCCACCAGCACCTGGTGCGTGAAGGCCTGCGCACCAGCGCCGGCCTGGTGGTTGAAACCGGCACCGCGCGCGAGGTGCACCACTTCGCCGTGCTCGCCGGTTACGGCGCCGAGGCCGTGCACCCCTACCTGGCGATGGAGACCCTGGTGGCCATCCACAAGGACCTGCCGGGCGATCTGAGCGCCGACAAGGCGATCTACAACTACACCAAGGCGATCGGCAAGGGCCTGTCCAAGATCATGTCCAAGATGGGCGTGAGCACCTACATGAGCTATTGCGGCGCCCAGCTGTTCGAAGCCATCGGCCTCAACAGCGACACCGTGGCCAAGTACTTCACCGGCACCGCCAGCCGCGTGGAAGGCATCGGCGTGTTCGAGATCGCCGAGGAGGCCATCCGCATGCACAAGGCCGCCTTCGGCGACGACCCGGTGCTGGCCACCATGCTGGACGCCGGCGGCGAGTACGCCTGGCGCACGCGCGGCGAAGAGCACATGTGGTCGCCCGACGCCATTGCCAAGCTGCAGCACAGCACGCGCGCCAACAGCTGGAACACCTACAAGGAATACGCCCAGCTCATCAACGACCAGAGCCGCCGCCAGATGACGCTGCGTGGCCTGTTCGAATTCAAGCTGGACCCGAGCAAGGCCATCCCGCTGGACGAGGTGGAGCCCGCCAAGGAGATCGTCAAGCGATTCGCCACCGGCGCGATGTCACTGGGCTCCATCAGCACGGAGGCACACGCCACCCTGGCCGTGGCCATGAACCGCATCGGTGGCAAGAGCAATACCGGCGAAGGCGGCGAAGACGAGCGCCGCTACCGCAACGAGCTCAAGGGCATCAAGATCACCAAGGGTGAGACGCTCAAGTCCATCATCGGCGAGGACGTGGTCGAGGTCGACCTGCCGCTGGAAGACGGCGACAGCCTGCGCTCCAAGATCAAGCAGGTGGCCTCGGGCCGTTTCGGCGTCACCGCCGAGTACCTGCAGAGCGCCGACCAGGTGCAGATCAAGATGGCCCAGGGCGCCAAGCCCGGCGAGGGCGGCCAGCTGCCCGGCGGCAAGGTGTCCGAGTACATCGGCAAGCTGCGCTACTCGGTGCCGGGGGTGGGCCTGATCAGTCCGCCGCCGCACCACGACATCTACTCGATCGAAGACCTGGCCCAGCTCATCCACGACCTGAAGAACGTGGCGCCGCACGCCAGCATCAGCGTCAAGCTGGTGTCGGAAGTGGGCGTGGGCACCATCGCCGCGGGCGTGGCCAAGTGCAAGGCCGATCATGTGGTGATCGCCGGCCACGACGGTGGCACCGGCGCCTCGCCCTGGTCGTCCATCAAGCACGCGGGCAGCCCCTGGGAGATCGGCCTGGCCGAGACCCAGCAGACCCTGGTGCTCAACCGCCTGCGCAGCCGCATCCGCGTGCAGGCCGACGGCCAGATGAAGACCGGCCGCGACGTGGTCATCGGCGCCATGCTGGGCGCGGACGAGTTCGGCTTCGCCACCGCGCCGCTGGTGGTCGAGGGCTGCATCATGATGCGCAAGTGCCACCTCAACACCTGCCCGGTGGGCGTGGCCACGCAGGACCCGGTGCTGCGCAAGAAGTTCTCGGGCAAGCCCGAGCACGTCGTCAACTACTTCTTCTTCGTCGCCGAGGAAGCGCGCCAGATCATGGCGCAGCTGGGCATCCGCACTTTTGACGAGTTGATCGGACGCGCCGACCTGCTGGACACGCGCGCCGGCATCGCCCACTGGAAGGCGCGCGGCCTGGACTTCAGCCGCCTGCTGGCCTTGCCCGCCGTGCCGGCCGACGTGCCGCGCCTGCACACCGAGCAGCAGGACCACGGCCTGCACAAGGCGCTGGACAAGGTGCTGATCGAAAAGTGCCGCCCTGCCATCGAGAAGGGCGAGCGCGTGCAGTTCATCGAGGTCGCGCGCAACGTGAACCGCTCGGTGGGCGCCATGCTGTCGGGCGAGCTCACCAAGCACCACCCCGAAGGACTGCCGGACGACTCCATCCGCATCCAGCTGGAAGGCACGGGCGGCCAGTCCTTCGGTGCCTTCCTGGCCAAGGGCATCACGATGTACCTGATCGGCGACGCCAACGACTACACCGGCAAGGGCCTGTCGGGCGGCCGCGTGGTGGTGCGCCCCAGCATCGACTTCCGCGGCGAGGCCACGCGCAACATCATCGTGGGCAATACCGTGCTCTACGGCGCCACCACCGGCGAGGCCTTCTTCGCCGGCGTGGCCGGCGAGCGCTTCGCGGTGCGCCTGTCGGGCGCCACCGCGGTGGTGGAGGGCACCGGCGACCACGGCTGCGAGTACATGACCGGCGGCACCGTGGTGGTGTTGGGCAAGACCGGCCGCAACTTCGCGGCCGGTATGAGCGGTGGCGTGGCCTACGTCTACGATGAAGACGGCCGTTTCGCCGAGCGCTGCAACACCGCCATGGTGAGCCTGGAGCCCGTGCCCACGGCCAAGGAACAGGAGGCCACGTCCAGCGCAGGTGCCTGGCACCGCGGCCAGACCGACGAGGCCTTGCTCAAGAAGCTTCTGGAGGACCACAACCGCTGGACCGGCAGCAAGCGCGCGCGCGAGCTGCTCGACAACTGGGCCACGGCGCGCGGCAAGTTCCTCAAGGTCTTCCCGAACGAGTACAAGCGCGCCCTCGGCGAGATGGCCGCGAAGCAGACGGCCGCCGCCGCGACCACCAAGGCGCAAGGCTCGGCCAAGAAGGCCACCGCACCCGCGAAGTAAGCCCACGAGAAACAGCCCCACGAGATACAGGACAGCACCATGGGAAAAGTCACCGGCTTCATGGAATACGAGCGCATCGAGGAGGGCTACGCGCCCGTGCCCGATCGCCTGAAACACTACAAGGAGTTCGTTGTCGGGCTCGATGACGCGCAGGCCAAGGTCCAGGGCGCGCGCTGCATGGACTGCGGCACGCCGTTCTGCAACAACGGCTGCCCGGTCAACAACATCATTCCCGACTTCAACGACCTCGTTTACCAGGGCGACTGGAAGAACGCGATCACGGTGCTGCACAGCACCAACAACTTTCCCGAGTTCACCGGCCGCATCTGCCCCGCGCCCTGCGAGGCCGCTTGCGTGCTCAACGTGAACGACGACCCGGTGGGCATCAAGTCGATCGAGCACGCCATCATCGACCGCGCCTGGGCCGAAGGCTGGGTGGCGCCGCAGCCGGCCAAGCACAAGACCGGCAAGAAGGTGGCCGTGGTGGGCTCCGGCCCCGCCGGCATGGCGGCCGCGCAGCAACTGGCGCGCGCCGGCCACGACGTGACCGTGTTCGAGAAGAACGACCGCGTCGGCGGCCTGCTGCGCTACGGCATCCCCGACTTCAAGATGGAGAAGTCGCACATCGACCGCCGCGTCGAGCAGATGCAGGCCGAGGGCGTGGTCTTTCGCACCGGCGTGCTGGTGGGTGCCCTGCCTGAAGGCAGCAAGGTCACCAACTGGGCCAAGGAAACCGTCAGTGCCGAGCAGCTCAAGGCCGAGTTCGACGCCGTGCTGCTCACCGGCGGCGCCGAGCAGAGCCGCGACCTGCCCGTGCCAGGCCGCGAGCTGGACGGCATCCATTTCGCCATGGAGTTTCTGCCCCAGCAGAACAAGGTCAACGCGGGCGACAAACTCAAGGGTCAGCTGCGTGCCGACGGCAAGAAGGTCATCGTCATCGGCGGCGGCGACACCGGATCCGACTGCGTGGGCACCAGCAACCGCCACGGCGCCACCAGCGTGACCCAGTTCGAGGTCATGCCCCAGCCGCCCGAGCAGGAGAACAAGCCCCTGGTCTGGCCCTACTGGCCGCTCAAGCTGCGCACCAGCTCCAGCCACGAAGAGGGCTGCGCACGCGAGTTCGCCATCTCCACCAAGGAGTTCGTCGGCAAGAACGGCAAGCTCACGGGCCTGAAGACCGTGCACGTGGAGTTCAAGGACGGCAAGTTCGTCGAGGTGCCGGGCACCGAGAAGGAATACAAGGCCGACCTGGTGCTGCTCGCCATGGGCTTCACCAACCCCGTGGCCACCGTGCTCGAGGCCTTTGGCGTCGACAAGGATGCGCGTGGCAACGCCAAGGCCACGACCGACTTCACGGGCGGCTATGCGACCAACGTGCCGAAGGTGTTCGCCGCCGGTGACATGCGCCGGGGCCAATCGCTGGTGGTCTGGGCCATCCGCGAGGGCCGCCAGGCGGCCCGGTCGGTGGATGAGTTCCTGATGGGGTATTCCGACCTGCCCCGCTGACCCCCAGCGGCGCGTCGCGCCAGTCCTTCGGGACGCCAACACCCGCGGCCCGGCGACGCCGGTTGCGCGGTGTTACCGGGTGCAAGAGGCGGAAGCCCGTCCCATGCGAATCCCGTATCATGCAGCGGCCGGGTTTTCACCCGGCTTTTGCTTGATGAGCACCACACCCTCCGCCCCCCTCGTCGAACTGCGCGACCTCACCTTCGGCTATGGCCCGCGGGTGATCCTCGACAACATCTCGATGACCGTGCCGCGCGGCAAGGTCACCGCGCTCATGGGCGCCTCGGGTGGCGGAAAAACCACGGTACTGCGCCTGATCGGCGGCCAGATCCGTGCCCAGCGCGGCCAGACGCTGTTCGATGGCGCCGACGTCACCACCATGGACCAGGGCTCGCTGTACGCGGCGCGCCGGCGCATGGGCATGCTGTTCCAGTTTGGCGCGTTGTTCACCGACATGAGCGTGTTCGACAACGTGGCCTTCCCGCTGCGCGAGCACACCAAGCTGCCCGAGGTGCTGGTGCGCGACATCGTGCTGCTCAAGCTCAATGCCGTGGGCCTGCGCGGTGCGCGCGACCTGATGCCCAGCGAGCTGTCGGGCGGCATGGCGCGGCGCGTGGCCCTGGCGCGCGCGATCGCGCTCGACCCCGAGCTCGTGATGTACGACGAGCCCTTCGCCGGCCTGGACCCGATTTCTCTGGGCACCGCTGCGCGCCTGATCCGCGAACTCAACGGCGCGCTGGGCCTGACCAGCATCGTGGTCTCGCACGACCTGGACGAGACCTTCGGCATCGCCGACCAGGTCATCGTGCTGGCCAACGGCAAGATCGCCGCCCAGGGCACACCCGACGAGGTGCGCCACAGCACCGACCCGCTGGTGGCGCAGTTCGTCAACGCCCGGGCCGACGGCCCCGTGCGCTTCCACCACCCCGCGCCCGCGCTGGCCGAGGACTTCGGCAACGGAGCCGCCTGATGCTCAAGGCACTGCACCCCGCCCACGTCGGCCGCGCCGTGCGCCAGCACATCACCGCGCTGGGCCATGGCGCGCGGCTGTTCCTGCGCCTGCTGCTCCTGGGCGGGGCGGCGCTGCGCCGCTTCGGTCTGGTGCGAGACCAGATCCACTTCCTGGGCAACCACTCGCTGTCCATCATTGGCGTCTCAGGCCTGTTCGTGGGCTTCGTGCTGGGCCTGCAGGGCTACTACACGCTGCGCATCTACGGTGCCACCGAGGCCCTGGGCCTGCTGGTGGCGCTGTCGCTGGTGCGCGAGCTGGGCCCGGTGGTGAGCGCGCTGCTGTTCGCCGGCCGCGCGGGCACCTCGCTCACGGCCGAGATCGGCCTCATGAAGGCCGGCGAGCAGCTCAGCGCCATGGAAATGATGGCCGTGGACCCGGTGCGCCGCGTGCTCGCGCCGCGTTTCTGGGCCGGTGTCATCACCATGCCCTTGCTGGCGGCCGTGTTCAGTGCGGTCGGCGTGATCGGCGGCTGGGTCGTCGGCGTGGGCCTCATCGGTCTGGACGGCGGCGCTTTCTGGAGCCAGATGCAGGGCGGGGTGGACGTCTGGGACGACGTCGGCAATGGCGTCATCAAGAGCGCCGTGTTTGGCTTCGCCGTGACCTTCATCGCGCTGCTGCAGGGCTACCTGGCCCAGCCCACGCCCGAGGGCGTATCGCGCGCCACCACCCGCACGGTGGTCATGGCCTCTCTCACGGTGCTGGGCCTCGATTTCGTGCTTACCGCCATGATGTTCAGCATCTGAGGA
Source organism: Hydrogenophaga borbori (assembly GCF_003417535.1). GTDB lineage: Bacteria > Pseudomonadota > Gammaproteobacteria > Burkholderiales > Burkholderiaceae_C > Hydrogenophaga > Hydrogenophaga borbori. Next base: position 423,686 of record NZ_QVLS01000003.1, on the reverse strand, counting down.
TGCGTCGGAGAAAGACCATGACCTCTTCCAAGAACGATTTCTGGGTTGGCCTGTTCGTGCTCATTGGCGGCGCGGCCATCCTGTTTCTCGCGCTGCAGTCGGCCAACCTGCTGCAGATCAGCTTCGAGCCCACCTACCGGGTCACGGCGCGTTTTGACAACGCGGGCGGCCTGAAGACCGGCGCGGCCGTGCGCTCGGCCGGGGTGGTGGTGGGGCGGGTCGAGACCATCGGTTTCGACGACAAGACCTTCCAGGCCAGCGTCGGCTTGACGCTGCAGAAGCGCTACGCCTTCCCGCGCGACAGCTCCATGAAGATCCTCACCAGCGGCCTGCTCGGCGAGCAGTACGTGGGCATCGAGCCCGGCGGCGACCCGGAAAACCTGGCCGATGGCGCCCTGGTCACCCAGACGCAGTCGGCCCTGGTGCTGGAAAACCTGATCGGCCAGTTCCTGTTCAGTCGTGCGGCCGAAGGTGGTGAGAAGAAGTCCGAACCCGGCGCCCAATAAATAAAGAGCAGTCCACGACTGGGAGACCCCATGACCCCCGCACGTTCCACCCCCCGCCCCGCGCTGGCGGTGGCCGCCGCCCTGGTGCTGCTGGCCGGCTGCGCCACCGGCCCCGATGCCGACCCGAAGGACCCGCTGGAGCCCCTGAACCGCGGCGTCTACCGCTTCAACGATGCGATCGACACGGCGGTGCTCAAGCCCGTGGCCACGGCCTACGTCGACATCACGCCCAGCCCGGTGCGCACGGGGGTCAACAACTTCTTCGGCAACCTGGGCGACCTGTGGTCCGCCGTCAACGCCGGCCTGCAGCTGCGCCCGCGCGAAACCGCCGACAACCTGCTGCGTTTCGGCGTCAACACCGTGCTGGGCTTGGGCGGTTTGCTCGACATCGCCGGTGAGGCCGGCATTCCGCGCACGCGCATCGACTTCGGCCAGACCCTGGGCCGCTGGGGCGTGCCGCCGGGCGCCTACGTGGTGTTGCCGTTCTTCGGCCCGTCCACCGTGCGCGACACCGGTGGCCTGGTGGTGGACTGGGAGGGCGATCTGGTGGACCATGTCAACCACATTCCCACGCGCAATTCCCTCTATGCCTTGCGCGTGGTGGATACGCGCGCCGGCCTGCTGCGCGCTGGCGAGTTGTTCGAAGGCGCCGCGCTCGACAAGTACAGCCTCATGCGCGACTTCTACCTGGGCCGCCGTCAGCGTCAGATCGACGACATGATCGACAAAGGCATTGGCACGGGCGATGGGGAATAGGGCGATAGTGGGCGCTTGCTGCTGAAACGCCTCGTCACGATCCCTCGCGAACCCGTCACATTCGACGGGCGCCGCCTCGCCACAATGCGGGCTCACGGGCCACAAGCCCGGAAAGGACTTTCATGATTCTTCTGCACCGACGTTCCTGGCTGGCCGGCATCGCGCTGGCCCTGACCGCCTTCACCTTGCCCGCCCGCGCCGCCGAGGCCCCCGACGCCATGGTCAAGCGCCTGTCCACCGAGGTGCTCGACCTGATCAAGGCCGATCCCGCCATCAAGGCCGGCAACATCGACCGCATCATGGCCGTGGTGGACGAAAAGATCATGCCGAACGTGAATTTCACGCGCATGACCGCTTCCGCCGTGGGCCGCCATTGGCGCCAGGCCACGCCCGAGCAGCAGCAGCGCCTGCAGGCGGAATTCAAGGCCCTGCTGGTGCGCACCTATTCTGGCGCCCTGAGCGAGGTGCGCGACCAGACCCTCAGCTTCAAGCCCCTGCGCATGCAGCCCGGTGACACCGAGGTGGTGGTGCGCTCCGAGGTGCGTGGCCGCGGCGAGCCCATCCAGCTCGACTACCGCATGGAAAAGGCCGGCGATGGCTGGAAGATCTACGACCTGAACGTACTGGGCCTGTGGCTGGTGGAGACCTACCGCACCCAGTTCGCCCAGGAGATCAATGCCAAGGGCATCGACGGCCTGATCCAGACCCTGGCGCAGCGCAACAAGGCCGGCGGTACCACCGCCAAAACCAACTGATGGGCGAGGCCCGCCTGCCCGAGCGGCTGACGACAGCGGAGGCCGCGGCCACGCTGGACGGCCTGCGCCGCGCGCTGGCCGCGCAGCCGGGGGGCGCCTTCACGGTCGACGCCGGCGGGCTGCGCAGCTTCGACTCGTCCGCGGTGGCCCTGCTGCTGGAGTTGCGGCGCGAGGCCCAGCGCGCCGGGCGCTCGCTGAGCGTGACCCACTGGCCGCCGCGCCTGCGCGATCTGGTCGCCGCCTACGGCGTGCAGGAACTGCTGCCCGCCTGAACCGTTGCCGGGGCACCCCTTCGCCAGCGCGGGCGAGGGCCCAGCCGTAGAATCCCCCGTTCCCCGCCCGCCACGGATGTCCCGTGCCTCGGGCCGGATTCGCGGTAGCTGCGCATGCCAGCCGTCTCATTCCAGAACGTATCCAAAACCTACGCCACCTCGCGTGGCGACCTGCACGCCCTGCGTTCGGTCAGTTTCGACATCGAGCCGGGTGAATTCTTCGGTCTGCTGGGCCCCAACGGCGCGGGCAAGACCACGCTCATCAGCATCCTGGCCGGCCTGGCGCGTGCCACCGAGGGCCGCATCACCGTGCACGGCCACGACGTGCAGACCGACTACCAGGCCGCGCGCCGCCAGCTCGGCGTCGTGCCGCAGGAACTGGTGTTCGACCCCTTCTTCAATGTGCGCGAGGCGCTGCGCATCCAGTCGGGCTACTTCGGCATCCGCCACAACGACGACTGGATCGACGAGCTGCTCAGTGGTCTGGGCCTGGCCGACAAGGCCACGGCCAACATGCGCCAGCTTTCGGGTGGCATGAAGCGGCGCGTGCTGATCGCCCAGGCGCTGGTGCACAAGCCGTCCGTCATCGTGCTCGACGAGCCCACCGCCGGCGTGGACGTGGAACTGCGCCAGACGCTGTGGCAGTTTGTCTCGGGCCTGAACAAGCGCCTGGGCAGCACCGTGCTGCTGACCACCCACTACCTGGAAGAGGCCGAGGCCCTGTGCAGCCGCATCGCCATGCTCAAGCTGGGGCAGGTGGTGGCGCTGGAGTCCACCTCGGCCCTGCTGGCGCGCGCCGCGGCCAACGTGCTGCGCTTCAAGACCGACACAGCCCTGCCGGCCGACATCGCGGCGCAGGCGCGCATCACGGGCCGCGTGGTGCAACTGCCCGCGCTGGACGCGCGCGCCGTGGAGCACGTGCTGTCGCGCCTGCGCGAGGCCGGCGTCATGCCCGAGGACATCGAGGTGCGCAAGGCCGACCTGGAGGACGTGTTCCTCGATCTCACGGGCAGCGGCGCATCGGCGATCCCCGCCCAACAGGCGCTGAAGGCATCGGTATGACTGGCTGGCAAACGCTTTTCTACAAAGAGGTGCTGCGCTTCTGGAAGGTCGCTTTCCAGACCGTGGCCGCACCCGTCATCACCGCCTTGCTGTACCTGGCGGTGTTCGCGCACGTGCTCGAGGGTCGGGCCGTGGTTTATGGCGAGGTGAGCTACACCGCCTTCCTGGTGCCGGGCCTGGTGATGATGAGCGTGCTGCAGAACGCCTTCGCCAACAGCAGTTCGTCGCTCATCCAGAGCAAGATCATGGGCAGCCTGGTGTTCCTGCTGCTCACGCCGCTGTCGCACCGCGCCTGGTTCGTGGCCTACGTGGGCTCGTCCATGGTGCGCGGCCTCGCCGTGGGCCTGGGCGTGCTGATCGTGGCCTGGTTGTTCGCGCAGCCCGGTTTCGTGGCGCCGCTGTGGATCCTGGTGTTTGGCGTGCTGGGTGCCGCGCTGATGGGCACGCTGGGGCTGATCGCCGGCCTGTGGGCCGAGAAGTTCGACCAGATGGCCGCGTTCCAGAACTTCATCATCATGCCCATGACCTTCCTGTCGGGCGTGTTCTACTCGATCCATTCCCTGCCGGCGTTCTGGCAGAGCGTGAGCCACCTCAACCCCTTCTTCTACATGATCGACGGCTTCCGCTACGGCTTTTTCGGCCGCAGCGACGTCTCGCCCTGGCTGAGCCTGGCGCTGGTGGGCGGAGCCCTGCTGGCGGTCAGCGCCCTGGCCCTGCACCTGCTCAAGACCGGCTACAAGGTCCGCCACTGATCCCATGACCGCCGAACAACTGCAATCCCTCATCGCCGGGGGCCTGGCCTGCCATCACATCGAGGTGACGGGCGACGGCCGCCACTGGTCCGCGGTCATCGTGTCGCCGGCTTTCGAAGGCAAGCGCCTGATCCAGCGCCACCAGGCCGTCTACGCCACGCTGGGCCAGCGCATGCACACCGACGAAGTGCACGCGCTGTCGATGCAGACCCTCACCCCCGCCGAATGGGCGGCCCAACACTGACACCATGGACAAACTGCTGATCCGCGGCGGCCGCAAGCTCAGCGGCGAGGTGCCGATTTCTGGCGCCAAGAACGCCGCGCTGCCCGAACTGTGTGCGGCCCTGCTCACCGAGGAGGCCGTGACGCTGACCAACGTGCCGCGCCTGCGCGACGTGGCCACCATGCGCCAGCTGCTCAACAACATGGGCGTGCGCACCGACACGCTGGGCGAGCGCGGGGGCATCCGCTTGCAGGCGCCGGACGGTCTGAACCCCGAGGCGCCGTACGACCTGGTGAAGACCATGCGCGCCTCGGTGCTGGTGCTGGGGCCGCTGCTGGCGCGCTTCGGGCGCGCGCGCGTCTCGCTGCCCGGCGGCTGCGCCATCGGCTCGCGCCCGGTCGACCAGCACATCAAGGGCATGCAGGCCATGGGCGCGGAGATCGTGGTCGAGCACGGCTACATGGTGGCGCGCCTGCCCCAGGGCCGCTCGCGCCTGCACGGCGCGCGCATCGCCACCGACATGGTCACTGTCACCGGCACCGAGAACTTCCTGATGGCCGCGGCCCTGGCCGAGGGCGAGACCCTGCTGGAGAACGCCGCCCAGGAGCCCGAGGTGACCGACCTCGCCGAGATGCTGATCCGCATGGGCGCGAAGATCGAAGGCCACGGCACCAGCCGCATCCACGTGCAGGGCGTGGACCGCCTGCGCGGCTGCGACCACCAGGTGGTGGCCGACCGCATCGAGGCCGGCACCTTCCTGTGCGCGGTGGCCGCCACCGGCGGCGACGTGCTGCTGCGTTGCGGCCGCGCCGACCACCTCGACGCGGTGATCGACAAGCTCACCGAGGCGGGCGCGGAGATCGAGGCGGGCGCCAACGCGGCCGGGCCTTTCATCCGCATCCGCGCCTCGGGCCGCATGAAGGCGCAGAGCTTCCGCACCACCGAGTACCCGGGCTTTCCCACCGACATGCAGGCGCAGTTCATGACCGTCAACTGCATCGCCGAGGGCACCAGCAAGGTGACCGAAACCATCTTCGAGAACCGCTTCATGCACGTGAACGAGCTGGTGCGCCTGGGCGCGCGCATCCAGACCGAGGGCAAGGTGGCGATGGTGGAGGGGGTGCCGCGCCTGTCCGGCGCCACCGTGATGGCCACCGACCTGCGCGCCTCGGCCAGCCTGGTGATCGCCGGCCTGGTGGCCGAGGGCGAGACCACCGTCGACCGCATCTACCACCTGGACCGCGGCTACGACCAGATGGAAGTGAAGCTGCGCGCCATCGGCGCCGACATCGAGCGCGTCAAATGAGCCCGTCCATCACGCTTGCCCTGTCCAAAGGCCGCATCTTCGACGAGACCCTGCCGCTGCTGCGCGCGGCCGGCATCGAGGTGCTCGAAGACCCCGAGAAGTCGCGCAAGCTCATCCTGCCCACCAGCCAGGCCGACGTGCGCGTGGTGCTGGTGCGCGCCACCGACGTGCCCACCTACGTGGAGCACGGCGGCGCCGATCTCGGCGTGACCGGCAAGGACACGCTGATCGAACACGGCGGCCAGGGCCTGTACCAGCCGCTGGACCTGAACATCGCGCGCTGCCGCGTCAGCGTGGCCGTGCGGGCCGACTTCGACTACGCCTCGGCCGTGCGCCAGGGCTCGCGCCTGCGTGTGGCCACCAAGTACACCGCCATCGCGCGCGAGTTCTTCGCCAGCAAGGGCGTGCACGTGGACCTGATCAAGCTCTACGGCAGCATGGAACTGGCCCCGCTCACCGGCCTGGCCGACGCCATCGTGGACCTGGTGTCCACCGGCAATACGCTCAAGGCCAACAACCTGATCGAGGTCGAACGCATCATGGACATCAGCTCGCGCCTGGTGGTCAACCAGGCCGCGCTCAAGCTCAAGCAGGCGCGGCTGCGCCCGCTCATCGACGCCTTCGCCCGGGCCGTGGAGCCCGCCACCGCATGACCCTGACCGCCCAGCCCCTTCGCCTGTCCACCACTCAGCCCGATTTCGAGGCGCGCTTTGCCGAGCGCCTGCATTGGTCGAGCGAGACGGACCACGCGATCGAGCAGCGGGTGGCCGACATCCTGGCCGACGTGCGCCAGCGCGGCGACGCGGCCGTGCTGGAGTACACCGCGCGCTTCGACGGCCTGCAGGCCAGCGGCGTGGACAAGCTCGAACTCAGCCAGGCCGATTTCAAGGCCGCCTTCGACGCCTTGCCCGCCGCCCAGCGCGAAGCCCTGCAGTCCGCGGCCGCGCGCGTGCGGCGCTACCACGAGGCGCAGAAGAAGGCCAACGGCGAGAGCTGGAGCTACCGAGACGAGGACGGCACCCTGCTCGGCCAGAAGGTCACGCCGCTGGACCGCGTGGGCATCTACGTGCCCGGCGGCAAGGCGGCCTACCCGTCCAGCCTGATCATGAACGCCGTGCCCGCGCACGTGGCCGGCGTGCCCGAGATCGTCATGGTGGTGCCCACGCCCGTGCGCGGCAGCGTGGCGACCGGTGGCGTGGAAGGCGGCAGCGGCGCCGCCACCGCCACGCGCGGCGAGCGCAACGAACTCGTGCTGGCGGCGGCCCACGTGGCCGGCGTCACGCGCGCTTTCACCATCGGCGGCGCCCAGGCCGTGGCCGCGCTGGCCTACGGCACCGCCACCGTGCCCAAGGTCGACAAGATCACCGGTCCGGGCAACGCCTACGTGGCCAGCGCCAAGAAGCGCGTCTTCGGCACCGTGGGCATCGACATGATCGCCGGCCCGAGCGAGATCCTGGTATTGGCCGACGGCAGCACGCCGGCCGACTGGGTGGCCATGGACCTGTTCAGCCAGGCCGAACACGACGAGCTCGCGCAGAGCATCCTGCTGTGCCCGGACGCGGCCTACATCGAGGCCGTGATGGCCGCGATCCACCGCCTGCTGCCCACCATGCCGCGCGCGGCCATCATCGCCAAGAGCCTCAACGACCGCGGCGCGCTGATCCTCACGCGCGACATGGACGAGGCCTGCGCCATCAGCAACCGCATCGCGCCCGAGCACCTGGAGGTGTCCAGCGCCGAGCCGCACCGCTGGGAACCGCTGCTCAAGCACGCGGGCGCCATCTTCCTGGGCGCCTACACCAGCGAAAGCCTGGGCGACTACTGCGCCGGCCCCAACCACGTGCTGCCCACCAGCGGCACCGCGCGCTTTTCCTCGCCGCTGGGTGTGTACGACTTCCAGAAGCGCAGCAGCCTGATCGAGGTGAGCGAGCGGGGCGCGCAGACCCTGGGCACCGTGGCCGCCGAACTGGCCTACGGCGAAGGTCTGCAGGCGCACGCGCGCGCCGCCGAACTCCGCCTGCCCACCGTACCCCCGATGCGAGGCGATCCCCGATGAACAGCCCCGTGAACCCCAACCCGCTCGCGCGCATCCGCCAGGACATCCAGTCCATGCAGGCCTACGCCATCCAGGAATCGGCCGGCCTGGTCAAGCTGGACGCGATGGAGAACCCCTTCCCCCTGCCGCCCGAGCTGCAGGCCGAGCTGGGTCGGCGCCTGGGCGCCGTGGCCATCAACCGCTACCCTGGTGCGCGCATCGACGAACTCAAGCGCGCGCTGGAGCGCTACGTGGACCTGCCCGCCGGCCACGCGCTGATGCTGGGCAATGGCTCCGACGAGCTGATCTCCCTGCTGGCCATGGGCTGCGACCTGCCCGGCGCCAGCCTGCTGGCCCCGCTGCCCGGCTTCGTGATGTACGCCATGAGCGCGCAATTGCAGGGCCTGGCCTTCCACGGCGTGCCGCTCACCGCCGACTTCGCGCTCGACGAGGCCGCCATGCGGGCCGCGATGCGCGCGCACCAGCCCGCCATCACCTACCTGGCGTACCCGAACAACCCAACGGCCAACCGCTTCGACCCGGACGTCATGCGCCGCCTCATCGCCGAGGCCGCCCGCTTCGGCGGGCTGGTGGTGGTGGACGAGGCCTACCAGCCGTTCTCCAGCCACACCTGGCTGGACGAGATGCGCGCCCGGCCCGAGGCCAACGCGCACGTGCTGCTCATGCGCACGCTCTCCAAGTTCGGCCTGGCCGGCGTGCGCATCGGCTACCTGCTGGGCCCGGCGGCCCTCGTGCACGAGTTCGACAAGCTGCGCCCGCCCTACAACGTGAGCGTGCTCAACGCCGAGTGCGCGCTGTTTGCGCTGGAGCACGCCGAGGTGTTCGCCCAGCAAGCGGGTGTGATCCGCGAGCAGCGCGACGCGCTGATGGCCGCGCTGGCCCGCCTGCCCAAGGTTCAGGCCTTTGCCAGCGAGGCCAACATGGTGCTGGTGCGGGTACCCGACGCGCAGCGCGCCTTCGATGGCCTCAAGGCACGCGGCTTGCTGGTGAAGAATGTTTCTAAAATGCACCCGCTGCTGGCCCAGTGCCTGCGGCTCACCGTGGGTACCCCCGACGAGAATGCCCGGCTCATCCAGGCCCTGCAGACCGCCATATGACCTCCACCACGCCCACTTTCCCCACGCCGGGTCCCGGTGACCGCGCCGCCCAGGTGCAGCGCAATACCAACGAAACGCAGATCGGCGTGCGCATCAACCTGGACGGCAGCGGCGTCGCCGTGCTGTCCACCGGCATTGGTTTCTTCGACCACATGCTCGACCAGATCGCGCGCCACGGCCTGATCGATCTGGAGATCATCGCCAAGGGCGACCTGCACATCGATGGCCACCACACCGTGGAAGACGTGGGCATCAGCCTGGGCCAGGCCTTCGCCAAGGCCGTGGGCGACAAGAAGGGCATTCGCCGCTACGGCCACGCTTACGTGCCTCTCGACGAGGCGCTCTCGCGGGTGGTGATCGACTTCTCCGGTCGCCCTGGCCTGCACATGCGCGTGCCCTTCAAGGCCGGCATGATCGGCGCCTTCGACACCCAGCTCACCTACGAGTTTTTCCAGGGCTTCGTGAACCACGCTGGCGTCACGCTGCACGTGGACAACCTGCACGGTGAGAACGCGCACCACCAGGCCGAGACGGTGTTCAAGGCCTTCGCGCGCGCCGTGCGTTTCGCCCTCGAGCGCGATCCCCGCCTGGGCGACGTGATCCCCTCCACCAAAGGTTCGCTCTGAACCCGTTCCCTTCCCCGTGATGAAAGCCAGGACGGTCGCCGTCGTCGACTACGAGAGCGGCAATCTGCGTTCGGTGTCGCAGGCCGTGCTGCACGCCGCGCGCGGCAGCGGTGTGGAAGTGGTCGTGACCCAGCGCGCCGAGGATGTGATGGCCGCCGAGCGCGTGGTGCTGCCTGGCCAGGGCCACATGGGCGACTGCATGCGCGCGCTCGCGGCCTCGGGCCTGAAGGACGCGGTGCTGCACGCCTGCGCGCACAAGCCGCTGTTCGGCGTTTGCGTGGGCATGCAGATGCTGCTGGACCGCAGCGACGAAGGGCCCACCGAGGGCCTGGGCCTGATCCCCGGACGGGTGGTGCGTTTCGAGCTGGAAGGCCAGCGCCAGCCCGACGGCAGCCGCTACAAAGTGCCGCAGATGGGCTGGAACCGGGTGTTCCACGACCTGGGACGCGGCGTGCACCCCTTGTGGGCGGGCATTGCCGACGGGGCCTACTTCTACTTCGTGCACAGCTACTACGCGCGGCCCGAGCGGCCCGAGCACGTGGTCGGCGAAGCGGACTACGGCGGCCGCTTTGCAGCTGCGGTGTCGCGCGCTAACATTTTTGCGACCCAGTTTCACCCCGAAAAGAGCGCGGACCAAGGTCTCGCGCTCTACCGCAACTTCCTCCACTGGAACCCCTGAGCCGCGCACCCGCGCCTGCCCAAGACCATGCTGCTGATTCCCGCCATCGACCTCAAGGACGGCCACTGCGTTCGCCTCAAACAGGGCGACATGGACCAATCCACGGTGTTCAGTGACGACCCGGCCGCCATGGCGCGCAACTGGGTCGACAAAGGCGCGCGCCGCGTGCACCTGGTCGACCTGAACGGCGCCTTCGCGGGCAAGCCGAAGAACGAGCAGGCCATCCGCGCCATCCTCAAGGAGATCGGCAGCGAGGTGGATGTGCAGCTCGGCGGCGGCATCCGCGACCTCGACACCATCGAGCGCTACCTGGACGCCGGCCTGCGCTACGTGATCATCGGCACCGCGGCGGTGAAGAATCCCGGCTTCCTGCAGGACGCCTGCACGGCCTTCGGCGGCCACATCATCGTGGGCCTGGACGCCAAGGACGGCAAGGTCGCCACCGACGGCTGGAGCAAGCTCACCGGCCACGAGGTGGTCGACCTGGCGAAGAAGTTCGAAGACTACGGCGTCGAATCCGTCATCTACACCGACATCGGGCGCGATGGCATGCTCAGCGGCATCAATATCGAGGCCACGGTCAAGCTGGCGCAGTCCCTGTCCATCCCGGTCATCGCCTCGGGGGGGCTGTCCAAGCTCGACGACATCCGCCAGCTCTGCGCGGTGGAAGACGAAGGCGTGGAGGGCGTGATCTGCGGCCGCTCCATCTACAGCGGCGACCTCGATTTCGAGGCCGCGCAGCAGCTCGCGGACGAACTGAATGGCTAATTTGCGCCCCCACGCTCATCCCTTCGTGTGTTCGCTGCCCCCCGAGGGGGGGCGGCCTTGCGGGGGGCGGCCCGGCGCCGTGGCCTGATGCTCGCCAAACGCATCATCCCCTGCCTGGACGTCACCGGCGGCCGTGTCGTCAAAGGCGTGAACTTCGTCGAACTGAGGGACGCGGGCGACCCGGTGGAAATCGCGGCGCGCTACAACGAGCAGGGCGCCGACGAGCTCACCTTCCTCGACATCACCGCCACCAGCGACGGCCGCGACCTGATCCTGCCCATCATCGAAGCGGTGGCCTCTCAGGTCTTCATACCGCTCACCGTGGGCGGCGGCGTGCGCACGGTGGAAGACGTGCGCCGCCTGCTCAACGCGGGCGCCGACAAGACCAGCTTCAACTCGGCGGCCATCGCCAACCCGCAGGTCATCCGCGACGCCTCCGACAAGTACGGCGCGCAGTGCATCGTGGTCGCCATCGACGCCAAGTGCCGCGCCGACGGCCAGGGCTGGGACGTCTACAGCCACGGTGGGCGCAAGAACACCGGGCTCGACGCCGTGGCCTGGGCCAGGCAGATGGCCGATTTCGGCGCCGGCGAGATCCTGCTCACCAGCATGGACCGCGATGGCACCAAGTCGGGTTTCGATCTGGCGCTCACGCGCGCCGTGGCCGACGCGGTGAGCGTGCCCGTCATCGCCTCCGGCGGCGTGGGCAACCTGGACCATCTGGCCGACGGCGTGCAGCAGGGCGGCGCCGACGCGGTGCTGGCCGCCAGCATCTTCCACTATGGCGAATACACGGTCGCGCAGGCCAAGGCCCGCATGGCCGAGCGCGGCATTCCGGTGAGGTTGTGATGGACTGGCTCGACGCCGTGAAATGGGACGAGCAGGGCCTGGTGCCCGTGATCGCGCAGGAAGCCGCCACCGGCGACGTGCTGATGTTCGCCTGGATGAACCGCGAAGCCCTGCACAAGACCGCCGAGCTGGGCCGGGCGGTGTACTACAGCCGCTCGCGCCGCAAGCTCTGGTTCAAGGGCGAGGAGTCCGGCCACGTGCAGACCGTGCACGACATCCGCCTGGACTGCGACAACGACGTGGTGCTGCTCAAGGTCACGCAGCTGGGGCACGAGCCGGGCATCGCCTGCCACACCGGCCGACACAGCTGCTTCTTCCAGCGCCACGAGAACGGCCAATGGGTCACCGTGGAGCCGGTCTTGAAAGACCCGGAATCCATCTACAAATAGGCATGAGCGACGCACGGCCGTCCGACGTCGCTCGCACCGCAGCGCGCTGCGCGGAGGTATCCAATTGACCAGCACCGACGACCTGGCCCGTCTGGCCGCCGTGATCGAGAGCCGCAAGCCCGCGAACGGCGGTGATCCCGAGAAAAGCTACGTCGCGCGCCTGCTGCACAAGGGCCCCGAGGCCTTCCTCAAGAAAATCGGCGAGGAAGCGACCGAGGCCGTGATGGCCGCCAAGGACCTGGAGCACGGCGGCAGCGACCGCCAGAAGCTGGTGAACGAAACGGCCGACCTCTGGTTCCACAGCATGATCGCCCTGGCCCATTTCGGGCTCGGGCCGTCCGACGTGGTGGCCGAGCTGGTGCGCCGCGAAGGTCTGAGTGGCCTGGAAGAAAAAGCCCTGCGCAAGGTGCGCGAACGCGAAGCGAAGGAGTGATGCCATGAGCGACGTGATCGACGTGGAAACCACCGACAACGAGAAAGCCCAGTCGCTCAAGAGCGTGGGCTGGCTCAGCTACATCCTGCACCTCATCGTGGCGGTCGGCGCGGTGCTGCCCTCGGCGCAGCCGGGCATCGCGCTGCTCATCGTGGCGCTGATCATCGACCTGGTGAAGCAAGGCGAGGCCGCCGGCACCTGGCAGGCCAGCCACTTCTCCTGGCGCATCCGCTCGGTCATCTGGGCCGCCATCCTGTACGTGGTGACGATCCCCCTCTGGCTGCTGCTCTTCGTGCCCGGCTGGATCGCCTGGTGCCTGATCTCGATCTGGTTTCTCTACCGCATCGTCAAGGGCATGGTGAACATGAACGCCAACCGCCCCATGCCGCAATAAGCCCACCGACCCATGAGCGCACACGACCCGAACTGCATCTTCTGCAAGATCGTCGCCGGCCAGATCCCGTCCCGCAAGGTCTACGAGGACGATGAGGTGTTCGCCTTCCACGACATCAATCCCTGGGCGCCGGTGCATTTCCTCATGGTGCCCAAGGCGCATATCCCCTCCATGGCCCAGGTCGGGCCCGAGCACGAGCGCCTGATGGGCCGCCTGCTCACCCTGGCCCCCAGGCTGGCGATGGAGCAGGGCTGCAACCCTTATCCCGAAGGCGGATTCCGCATCGTGTGCAACACGGGCCAGGAGGGTGGACAGGAAGTCCACCACCTGCACCTGCACGTCATCGGCGGCCCCCGCCCCTGGGTGCGGGGCTGATCCCTGTGGCCCGCGGTGTCATGCCGGGATGGCCGGTTGGACCCCGGGTGGCGGCTTAGAATCCCAGGATTGCGCGCGCGCTCACCCCACCTCTCTGGAGATTGACATGGGTACGTTTTCCATCTGGCACTGGCTCATCGTGCTGCTCATCGTGGTCATGGTGTTCGGGACCAAGAAACTCAAGAACATCGGCTCCGACCTCGGCGGCGCCGTCAAGGGCTTCAAGGACGGCATGAAGGAAGGCGGCCAGAACCCCGCCGACACGGCCGCTCCCACGGCCCAGGTCACGCAGAACAGCTCTGCGGACAAGGGCACCATCGACGTCGAAGCCAAGCAAAAGAGCTGAGGCGCCTCGCCCGCGCCCCTTCCTGGCCCGTGATCCCCACGGGCGCACCGGGCGGGGCCGCTGGCGCAGCGGCTGATCCATGATCGACCTCGGCATATCCAAGCTCGCGCTCATCGGGGCAGTGGCGCTCGTCGTCATCGGCCCCGAGAAGCTGCCGCGTGTGGCACGCACCGTGGGTGCGCTGCTGGGCAAGGCCCAGCGCTACGTGGCCGACGTCAAGGCCGAGGTCAACCGGTCCATGGAGCTCGAAGAGCTCAAGAAGATGAAGGACTCCGTGGAGACCGCGGCGCGCGACGTGCAGTCTTCCGTGGAGTCCGGTGCCAGCGATTTCGAGAAATCCTGGTCGGATGCCACCGCCGGCCTCGACAACGAACCCCTGCGCGAGCCCACCGAGGCGGACGCCATGAACGCCATCGGGCAAGGGGTGTACCCGGTCTACCGACACCCGAAGAAGAACTTCCGCCTGAAGCAGAAGGCCGTGCCGCAGTGGTTCAAGGCGCGCACGGGCGTGCGCACCCGCACCCAGTCGGGCGCCGCGCGCGTGGCGCGTTTCCGGCCCCGCCCGTCCAGCAAGCCCTGATGTCCAACAAGCCCGATTCCGACGACGAGCTGGCCGGTACCGAACAGCCTTTCGTGCAGCACCTGATGGAGCTGCGCGACCGCCTGATCTACAGCATCATCGGCCTGGCCGTGTGCATGGCCGCGCTGGCCCTGTGGCCCGGCCCCAGCGGCCTCATCGACCTGATCGCCATTCCCATCCGCGCCCACATGCCGCCCGAGGCGCGGCTGATCGCCGTGGGCGTGTTCTCGCCGTTCTTCGTGCCGCTGAAGGTGCTGGCCATGGCGGCGGTGCTGCTGTCGCTGCCCTGGTGGATGTACCAGCTCTGGTCCTTCATCGCGCCGGGCCTGTACAGCCACGAGAAGCGTTTCGCCGTGCCGCTGATCACCCTGGGCAGCCTGCTGGCCTACGCGGGCATTGCGTTCGTGCAGTTCTTCGTGCTCGACAAGATGTTCGGCTTCATCCAGAAGTTCACGCCGGCCAGCGTGGCCGCCACGCCCGACATCGCTTCCTACGTCGAGGCGATTCTGGGCCTGTACCTGGCGTTCGGCCTGGCGTTCCAGGTGCCCATCGTGGTGGTGCTGCTGGTGAAGATGGGCATGGTGTCGGTGCAGAAGCTGCGGGATTTCCGCGGCTACTTCATCGTCGGCGCCTTCATCGTCGCCGCCATCGTCACGCCGCCCGACGTGATCTCGCAGCTGGCGCTGGCGGTGCCCATGATCGTGCTGTACGAAGCCGGTATCTGGGGCGCGCAGCTGTTCGTCAAGCGCACGCAGGCCGAGGGCGAAGAGGCCAGCGACGAGAAGACCGCGTCCTGACGGCGGACGCGGCGCAGGCCAGGGGCCTCAGCGGCGGTTGATGGTCTGCTGCGCGATGTTGCGCCGGCCGGGCGTCACGTCGATCTGCATCGACGCTTCGCGGCGCAGCACGTCGAGCCGGGCCTTCTCGCCCGGCGGCAGCGCCGCCACGGCCGCCAGCAGCTGCGGCACGTTCTTCACTTCCTGGCCTTTGACGGCCGTGATCACGTCGCCCGGGCGAATGCCGGCCTGGGCCGCCGGGCCGTTCTGCAGCACGCCGGTGATGATGACGCCGCTGCGCCGGCCCACGCCGAAGCTCTCGGCGAGTTCGGGCGTGAGGTCCTGCGGCTCCACGCCGATCCAGCCGCGCGTGACCTTGCCCTCCTTGACGATGGCCTCCATCACGCTGCGCGCGGTGGACGTGGGGATGGCGAAGCCGATGCCCATGGAGCCGCCCGAGCGCGAGTAGATGGCGGTGTTGATGCCCATCAGGTGCCCCTGCACGTCGACCAGGGCGCCGCCCGAGTTGCCGGGGTTGATGGCCGCGTCGGTCTGGATGAAATTCTCGAAGGTGTTGATGCCGAGCTGGGTGCGGCCCAGGGCGCTGACGATGCCGCTGGTGACGGTCTGGCCCACGCCGAAGGGGTTGCCGATCGCCAGCACGGGATCGCCGACCTGCAGGCCGTCGGAGTTGCCCAGGGTGATGACGGGGAGGTCGGGCAGCTCGATCTTGAGCACCGCGAGATCGGTCTCGGGGTCGGTGCCGATCACCTTGGCGGCGGCCTGGCGGCCGTCGTTCAGGCTGACCTGGATCTCGTCGGCTTCCTCGACCACGTGGTTGTTGGTGAGCACGTAGCCGGCGGGGCTGACGATCACGCCCGAGCCCAGGCCAGTCTGCGGCTGGCTGTTGGCCTGGTCGCCGAAGAAGAAGCGGAACCAGGGGTCGACGCTGTGCGGGTTGTTGGCCGGCGCCTTGCTGGTGTTGATGCTCACCACTGGCGGCGAGGCGGTCTTGGCGGCGGCGCGCAGGCTCACGGTGCCTGGGTCGGCCGCGGCGGGCGCGCTGGACGGCGCTTCGAACACCGGCACCACCGAGGGCAGCGAGCGCCGGCCCAACCACTGCGGCTGCAGCGTGGCCACCACGAAGAACACCGCCACCAGCACGGTGACGGTTTGGGCAAACACGAGCCAGAGTCGTTTCATGGAAAAGTCGGCGGAGGAAAGAGTGGAATTGTCCCGCATTCGGCTGAGGGGTATGTGGCTGTCAGAATGCCGCTTTTCAAGCCGCCGCGCGCAGGCTTCCCCCCATGAGCACCACCCGAGACACCCTGGTTCACGCCTTTGAGGCCTTGCTGCAGCCCGCGCCGTTCAAGGACTACGGGCCCAATGGCCTGCAGGTGGAGGGGCGGGCGCAGGTTCGCCGCCTGATCAGCGGCGTCACCGCCAGCCTGGCGCTGATCGAGGCCGCGATCGAGGTGCAGGCCGACGCCATCTTCGTGCACCACGGGCTGTTCTGGCGCGGCCAGGACGGGCGGGTCACCGGCTGGATGAAGCAGCGCCTGTCGCGCCTGCTGGCGCACGACATCAACCTGATCGCCTACCACCTGCCGCTGGACGCTCACCCCACGCTGGGCAACAACGCGCAACTCGCCCGGGTGCTGGACATCGCGCTGGAGGACGGCGTGCGCTTCGGCGACCAATCGCTTGGCTTCGTGGGGCAGCGCCCCGCAGCACCGGCCGAGGCGCTGGCGGCCCATGTGGAACAGGCCCTGGGGCGGCCGGTGACGCTGGTGGCGCCGCCGGGCCACACGGTGCGCCGCATCGGCCTGTGCACGGGCGGGGCCCAGGGCTATTTCGAGGCCGCCATCGCGGCCGGTGCCGACGCCTTCATCACCGGCGAGATCTCCGAGCCCCAGGCCCACTACGCCCGCGAATGCGGCGTGGCCTACCTGGCCTGCGGGCACCACGCCAGCGAGCGCTATGGCGCCCCCGCCGTCGCCGCCCACGTGGCCTCGGCGCTGGGCCTCGAGCACCGCTTCATCGACATTCCCAACCCCGCGTGATGGCGAAGCGCCCGGTCCTGATCAGCATGGGCGATCCCGCGGGCATCGGCCCCGAAATCGTCTGGCGCGCCTTGCGCGAGCGGCCCGCGCTGCGGCGCGAGGTGGTGGTGGTGGGCGACATGGCCTGCCTGCGGCGCGCGGCGCGGTTGGGCGTGGTGCCCGACTCGGCCGAGAGGGGGCTGGTGCTGGCCGAGCTGGAAGAACCCGCCGAATGGGCCGGGCTGCCGCCCGGCGCCGTGGGCGTGTGGCAGGCGGGAGACGCGCTGGTGCCACCGGCCTGGGGCCAGGTGAGCGCGGCGGCGGGCCGGGCGGCGGCGGCGGCCATTCGCCAGGGGACCCAGGCGGCGCTGGACGGCCGGGCGCGCGCCCTGGTCACGGCACCCATCCACAAGGAGGCGCTGGCGGCGGCCGGTGAACCTTACCCCGGCCACACCGAGCTGCTGCAGGCCCTCGCGGCGCGGCACCAGGGCGTGCCCGCGGCGGCATTGCCGGTGCGCATGATGCTCAGCGCGCCCGGCCTGGCCACGGTGCTGGTGAGCATCCACGTCTCGCTGCGCGAGGCCCTGGCCGCGGTGACGACCGACGGTGTGCTGGAGACCATCCGCATCACCGACGCGCATTTCCGCCGCGCCGGCCTGGCCCAGCCCCGCGTTGCGGTGGCTGGGCTGAACCCGCACGCGGGGGAGGGTGGGTTGTTCGGGCGCGAAGAGATCGAAGCGATCGCGCCTGCTGTGCGGGCGGCGCGCGCCCAGGGCATCGCGGCCAGCGGGCCGCACCCGCCGGACACGGTGTTCATGCGGGCGCGCCAGGGCGCCTTCGACGTGGTCGTGGCGATGTACCACGACCAGGGGCTCATTCCCGTGAAGCTGCTGGGCCTGGAACACGGCGTGAACACCACCCTGGGCCTGCCGTTCGTGCGCACCAGCCCGGACCATGGCACGGCGTTCGACATCGCCGGCAGCGGGCGCGCCAGCGCGGACAGCCTGCTGGCAGCCATCGACGCCGCGCTGGCCGCCGCCCCGGAGGGCGGGGGCCTTACTTCTTGAGGCTGTCGCGGATTTCGCGCAGCAGGACGATGTCCTCGGGCGGCGCGGCGGGCGCTGCGGGGGGCGCCGGCGGGGTTTCGCGCTTGAGGCGGTTGACCTGCTTGATCATCAGGAAAATGATGAACGCCAGGATGAGGAAGTTGATGGCCACGGTGATGAAGCTGCCATACGCCAGCACCGGCACGCCAGCCTGTTTCATGGCCGCCAGGGTGCGGGCCGTGCCCTCCGGTGCCGTGCCCAGCACCAGGAACAGGTTGCTGAAGTCGAGCTTGCCGAACACCAGGCCCACCACCGGCATGATCACGTCGTCCACCAGTGAGCCGACGATCTTGCCGAAGGCGCCGCCGATGATCACGCCCACGGCCAGATCGATGACATTGCCCTTGACGGCGAACTCCTTGAACTCCTGCATCATGCCCATGTGCCTTCTCCGGGGGGGTAGTGGTCGGGCGCGCATTGTCACACGCGAATTCCGGCGCGCCCCGGTGGTGGGCCCCGGGCAAAACCCGGCTGGACCCTTGACATGGTCCAGTACAATGCCGGGTTGTCCCTGATTCCCCTCCCGCAAGACGAGAAAGTCCCCCATGAGTGAAGCTCCCGCCAACCAAGGCAAGGCCGCTGTGGACAACAGTCGCCGGACCTGGCTGATCACCTCCTGCGCCATGGGTGGCGTGGGTGCCGCGGCTGTCGCCGTGCCCTTCGTGAGTTCCTTCCAGCCTTCCGAGCGCGCCAAGGCCGCGGGCGCGGCGGTTCAGGTGGACGTCTCCACCATTGCCCCGGGCGAGAAGCGCATCGTGGAATGGCGGGGCAAGCCGGTGTGGGTGATGCGCCGCACGCCCGAGCAGCTGGCGACGCTGGAGAAGGACGAGGCCCAGCTGGCCGATCCGAAGTCCGAGCGCACCGCGTTCCCCACGCCCGAGTACGCCAAGAACCGCACCCGCTCGATCAAGCCCGAAATCCTCGTGGCCATCGGCATCTGCACCCACCTCGGCTGCTCGCCTGGCGACAAGTTCACGCCCGGCCCGCAGCCCTCGCTGCCGGACAACTGGCTGGGTGGCTTCCTCTGCGCCTGCCACGGTTCGACGTTCGATCTGGCCGGCCGCGTGTTCCAGAACAAGCCCGCGCCCGACAACCTCGAGATCCCGCCGCATTACTACGTCTCCGACAACATGCTGCTGATCGGCGAGGAAAAGCCGGCCTGAGGCCGCGCCATCGAGCCTGAACACCCACGGAACATCGAGGCACGCAAGCCATGGCCGAATTCAAAGAAATCTCCCCCGACGCACCGCTGAGCCAGAAGGCGCTGAACTGGGTCGACAACCGGTTCCCGCTCTCCAAGCTCTACAACGAGCACCTCGCCGAGTACTACGCGCCGAAGAACTTCAACTTCTGGTACTTCTTCGGTTCGCTGGCGCTGCTGGTGCTGGTCATCCAGATCGTCACCGGCATCTTCCTGGTGATGCACTACAAGCCCGACGCGAACGTGGCCTTCGCCTCGGTCGAGTACATCATGCGCGACGTGCCCTGGGGCTGGCTGATCCGCTACATGCACTCCACCGGCGCCTCGGCGTTCTTCGTGGTGGTCTACCTGCACATGTTCCGCGGCCTGCTGTACGGCAGCTACCGCAAGCCGCGCGAGCTGGTCTGGGTGTTCGGTTGCGCGATTTTCCTGTGCCTGATGGCCGAGGCCTTCATGGGCTACCTGCTGCCCTGGGGCCAGATGTCCTACTGGGGCGCCCAGGTGATCGTGAACCTGTTCTCCGCCATTCCTTACATCGGTCCTGACCTGGCCCTGCTGATCCGCGGCGACTACGTGGTGGGCGACGCCACGCTGAACCGCTTCTTCAGCTTCCACGTCATCGCGGTGCCGCTGGTGCTGCTGGGCCTGGTGGTGGCGCACATCATCGCCCTGCACGAAGTGGGCTCCAACAACCCCGACGGCGTGGAAATCAAGGCCAACAAGGACGCCTCGGGCAAGCCGGTTGACGGCATCCCCTTCCACCCCTACTACACCGTGCACGACATCCTGGGCGTGGCGGTCTTCCTGATGGTGTTCTCGGCGGTGGTGTTCTTTGCGCCCGAGTTCGGTGGCTACTTCCTGGAGTTCAACAACTTCATCCCGGCCGACCCGCTGACCACGCCGCTGCACATCGCACCGGTCTGGTACTTCACGCCGTTCTATTCGATGCTGCGCGCCATCACCGCCGAGTTCATGTACGTGCTGGTCGCCTGCGTGGTGCTGGCCGCCGTGTTCGGCCTGATCAAGGCCCGCGTCAGCGCGGCGCTCAAGGGCGTGATCGTGGTCGCCGCCCTCCTGGTGTCGGCCGCCATGCTGACCTACGACGCCAAGTTCTGGGGCGTGATCGTCATGGGCGCCGCCGTGATCATCCTGTTCTTCCTGCCCTGGCTCGACAACAGCCCGGTCAAGTCGATCCGCTACCGCCCGAGCTGGAACAAGTGGCTCTACACCGTGTTCGTCATCAACTTCTTCGTGCTGGGCTACCTGGGCATCCAGGCGCCTTCGCCGATCGGCGAGCGCGTGTCGCAGGTGGGCACCCTGTTCTACTTCGGCTTCTTCCTGCTGATGCCGTGGTGGAGCCGCCTGGGCGAGTTCAAGCCGGTTCCCGACCGGGTGACCTTCCAGCCGCACTGAGCCAACGCGACGACATCCGGAGAGTGAACGTTATGAAAAAGATTCTTCTGGGCATCGCGTTGTCCCTGGGCCTGAGCGGCGCCGCCCTGGCCGCCGGCGCCGGTATCCCGCTGGACCGCGCCCCGCAACGCACCAACGACATGGCCGCGCTGCAGAACGGCGCCAAGCTGTTCGTCAACTACTGCCTGAACTGCCACTCGGCGGCCTTCATGCGCTACAACCGCCTGCGCGACATCGGCCTGAACGACAAGCAGATCGCCGAAAACCTCACCTTCGCCACCGACAAGATCGGCGACACCATGAAGGCGGCCATCGATCCCAAGATGGCCAAGGACTGGTTCGGCAAGGTGCCGCCCGACCTGACCCTGGTGGCCCGTTCGCGCGCCAGCTCGGCCGGCAGCGGCCCCGACTACCTCTACACCCTGCTGCGCACCTACTACCGCGACGACACCAAGCCCACGGGCTGGAACAACAAGGCCTTCCCCAATATCGGCATGCCGCACCCCCTGTGGGAGCTGCAGGGCGAGCGCAAGCCCGTCTACGACAAGGTGGAGAGCCACGGCCACGAAGTCGAGGTGCTGCGCGGTTGGGAACAGGTCAAGCCTGGCACCATGACCCCGGCCCAGTACGACCAGAACGTCGGCGACCTGGTGGCCTACCTCCAGTGGATGGCCGAGCCCGCCGCGAAAAACCGCGTGCGCATCGGCGTGTGGGTGCTCATCTTCCTTGGCTTCTTCACCGTCGTCGCCTGGCGCCTCAACGCCGCGTACTGGAAAGACGTCAAGTAAGCCTTCGTCTCGGGGTGCGATCCACCCCTTTTCGCCCACAGTGGCTTGCGATGCCGACGCGGCACAATCGCAAGCCACTGTTTTCTGTTTCAGGAGACGCCAACCATGATGGTTTTGTACTCGGGCACCACCTGCCCCTATTCGCACCGCTGCCGCTTCGTGCTGTTCGAAAAGGGCATGGACTTCGAGATCCGCGACGTCGACTTGTACAACAAGCCCGAAGACATCGCCGTGATGAACCCGTACGGCCAAGTGCCGATCCTGGTCGAGCGCGACCTGATCCTGTACGAGTCGAACATCATCAACGAGTACATCGACGAGCGCTTCCCGCACCCCCAGCTCATGCCGGGTGACCCGGTCGATCGCGCGCGCGTGCGCCTGTTCCTGCTCAACTTCGAGAAGGAGCTGTTCACGCACGTGTCGGTGCTCGAATCGCGCACCAGCAAAGGCAATGAGAAGGCGCTGGAGAAAGCCCGCTCGCACATCCGCGACCGCCTCACGCAGCTCGCGCCCGTGTTCATGAAGAACAAGTTCATGCTGGGCGACAACTTCTCCATGCTCGACGTGGCGATTGCGCCGCTGCTGTGGCGCCTGGACTTCTACGGCATCGAGCTCAGCAAGAACGCCGCGCCGCTGCTGAAGTACGCGGAGCGCATCTTCTCGCGCCCGGCCTACATCGAGGCACTGACGCCGTCCGAGAAGGTCATGCGCAAGTAAGGCGCGCCCGTTCCGCCGCAGCGCCATGACCCAGGCAGAGCCACCGGTCCCGTCGACCCGCCCCTACCTCATCCGGGCGCTGTACGAATGGTGCAGCGACAACGGGTACTCGCCCTACATCGCCGTGCACGTGGATGCCTCGGTGCAGGTACCGATGGAGTTCGTGCGCAACGGCGAGATCGTGCTCAACGTGAGCATGGAGGCCACCAAGGACCTGCGCCTGGACAACGAGTACATCACCTTCAAGGCGCGGTTCGGCGGCGTGTCGCGGGAGATCGTGGTGCCGATCACCCACGTCATCGCGATCTACGCGCGCGAGAACGGGCAAGGCATGGCCTTTCCCGCGCCGACGCCCTCGCAGCCGCCGGCGGCTGCGGAGCCTGCCCCGCCGTCGTCGCTGCGGGCCGTCACGCCCGACGACCCGACCCCGCCCGAGCCGGGCGGCGACGGTCCTGGCCGTCCGGGTGGCCGGCCGCAGCTCAAGCGGGTGAAGTGAACCTAGAATCGCTGCCCCAGGCCGCTTTAGCTCAGTTGGTAGAGCAATCGCCTTGTAAGCGATAGGTCGTCCGTTCGAGTCGGACAAGCGGCACCACCCGGTCTTCCGGCGGGCGCGCTCATCGGCCTGGCGTTTGGACTTTGATGCGGATTGCGCTAACCTGCGCCCCGCTTTCGTGCAATGCGTCACGCAGCGCAGGCAACAGCTGCCGCAACTTGGCCGCCGCCGCGCTGCTTCGAACCAGCAGGCACCACTCGGTGTCCTGCAGGGGCCCGGCGGTGACCTGGGTGCGCAGGGCATGGGGAATGCGCTCCCGAACAAGATCGAGACAGCGCTGCGACTGGCGGATCCTGGCCTGCAGTTCGGCCAGGCCAGGCGCGGCGCCAACGGCCTCCTGCAGGCTGAAGACGGAGGGGGATTGTCGGGTCGGCATGCGGTCATTCTGACCGAGTCGGTCGTGCCGCGTCGAGCGGGTCGCTCAGCAAAGGAACACAGCCGTGCACATCATCATCACCGACGCCTGGCTCGCCCGCCGCCAGGCCCTGCACCTGAACGGCTGGAAGCTGATCGCCGTGGCCGTGCTGGCCGTGCTGGGCCTCATGTTCGGCGCGGTGGCCACCTACCACTGGGTGTTCCTGGAAGGCATTCGCCAGGGCTGGCCCGGCTTCGCTTCGGTGGCGCGACTGGTGCACCGCGACGACCCCGGCCAGCGCGACGCCTACCTGCGCGCCAACCTCGATGCGATGGCGCGCAAGCTCGGCGAGATGCAAGCGCGCATGATGCAGATCGACTCGCTCGGTGAGCGCGTCGCCGGCCTGGCCGGCCTGGAGCCCGCTCAGGCGCGGCCACCGCTGCCCGGTTCGGGCGGTGTGCTGGTCTCCAACCGCTCGCTCACGCTGGAGGAGCTCGCGCGGGAGATGGAGGCGGCGGACGCGGGCAGCGGCGCTCGCGTGGACTGGCTCACCGCGATCGAATCGCGTCTGTTCGACCAGAAAATCCAGAGCACCCTGATACCGACGGAAAAACCCGTGGTGGACGGGCGGGTGGGCTCGGGCTTCGGCTTTCGCATCGACCCGATCAACGGCCAGTCCGCCCTGCACACGGGCCTGGACTTTCCCGCGGAGACGGGCACGTCCATCGTGGCGGCCGCCGGTGGCGTGGTCATCGCGCAGGAGTACCACGCCGCCTATGGCAACCTGGTGGAGATCGACCACGGCAACGACCTGGTGACGCGCTACGCCCACACCTCCAAGGTCTTCGTGAAGAAGGGCGACATCGTCAAGCGCGGTCAGAAGATCGCCGAGGTCGGCTCGACCGGGCGCTCCACCGGCCCGCACCTGCACTTCGAGGTGTGGGTGGCGGGCGTGCCGCAGAACCCGCAGAAATTCCTGCAGGCCGGCGAAACCCTGGCCCGCTCGCCCCCCGGGCCGAACGCCCCACGCGCGCGCTGAAACGCGCCGGGGCCGGCCGCTAAAATGCCGGTTTCGCGCTTGAAAGCCGCGTGTTCGCCGGCATGTAGAGGCCTTGTGCCCCGTTGTCGCAGGCCGTGGGCGCGCAAGCGTCCTTCCGATCGATCCTTGCTGTCCACGCCAGCGCCTCGCGGCCTGGCTTCCCGGACGCCCTCATATGGCCACCAATTTCCTCACCAAGCTCTTCGGAAGCCGTAACGACCGCCTGCTCAAGCAGTTCCGCAAAACGGTCGAGCGCATCAATGCCCTGGAGCCGCAGTTCGAGAAGCTCGGCGACGACGAACTCAAGGCCAAGACCGAGGCCTTCCGCCAGCGCCTGGCGCAGGGTGAGACGCTGGACGCCCTCCTGCCCGAGGCCTTCGCGGTCGTGCGCGAGGCCAGCAAGCGCGTCATGAAGATGCGCCATTTCGACGTGCAGCTCATGGGCGGTATCGCTCTGCACAGCGGCAAGATCGCCGAGATGCGCACCGGCGAGGGCAAGACGCTCACGGCCACGCTGCCGGTTTACCTGAACGCCCTGGCCGGCCAGGGCGTGCACGTGGTGACGGTCAACGACTACCTGGCCAACCGCGACGCCCAGTGGATGGGCAAGCTCTACAACTTCCTCGGCCTGACGGTGGGCGTGAACCTGCCGCAGATGCAGCGCGAGGAGAAGCAGGCCGCCTACCGCGCCGACATCACCTACGGCACCAACAACGAGTACGGCTTCGACTACCTGCGCGACAACATGGTCTACGAGGCCGCGGACCGCGTGCAGCGCCCCCTGCACTACGCGATCGTCGACGAGGTGGACTCCATCCTGATCGACGAGGCCCGCACGCCACTGATCATCAGCGGCCAGGCCGAAGACCAGACGGCCGTCTATGTGGCCATCAACCGCCTGGTGCCGCACCTCAGCCGCCAGGAAGGCGAGGCCGACCCGCGCACCGGCGAAGGCGTGATCAAGCCGGGGGACTTCACGCTCGATGAGAAGGCGCGCTCGGTGCACCTCACCGAACAGGGCCACGAGAACGCCGAGGCCCTGCTGTCCAAGGCCGGCCTGCTGCCCGAAGGCGCCTCGCTGTACGACCCCGCGAACATCGCGCTGCTGCACCACCTGGTGACCTCGCTCAAGGCGCACCACCTGTTCCACCGCGACCAGCACTACGTGAACCAGAACGGCGAGATCGTCATCGTCGACGAGTTCACGGGCCGCCTGATGGCAGGCCGCCGCTGGAGCGACGGCCTGCACCAGGCGGTTGAGGCGAAGGAGGGCGTGGGCATCCAGCCCGAGAACCAGACCCTGGCCTCCATCACGTTCCAGAACTACTTCCGCCTGTACGGCAAGCTGTCCGGCATGACCGGCACGGCCGACACCGAGGCCTACGAATTCCAGGAGATCTACGGCCTGGAGACGGTGGTGATTCCGCCCAACCGCGTCAGCAAGCGCCAGGACCAGCTCGACCGCGTCTACAAGACCACCAAGGAAAAGTACGACGCCGCGATCGCCGACATCCGCGAATGCCACGAGCGCGGCCAGCCGGTGCTGGTGGGCACCTCGTCGATCGAAAACTCCGAGATCATTGCCCAGCTGCTCGACGCGGCGAAGCTGCCGCACCAGGTGCTCAACGCCAAGCAGCACGCGCGCGAGGCGGACATCATCGCGCAGGCCGGTCGGCCAGGCGCCATCACCATCGCCACCAACATGGCGGGCCGCGGCACCGACATCGTGCTCGGTGGCAACCTTGAGAAGATGGTCGAGGCCGTGATGGCCGACCCCTCGCTGGATGAGGCCACCCGCGCCGCGCGCGCCGAGGCGCTGCGCGCGCAATGGCAGGCCGACCACGAGAAGGTGGTGGCGCTCGGTGGCCTGCGCATCATCGCCACCGAACGCCACGAGTCGCGCCGCATCGACAACCAGCTGCGCGGCCGCTCGGGCCGCCAGGGCGACCCGGGGTCCAGCCGCTTCTACCTGAGCCTGGACGATCCGCTGATGCGCATCTTCGCGGGCGACCGCGTGCGCGCCATCATGGACCGCCTGAAGATGCCCGAAGGTGAGGCCATCGAGGCCGGCATCGTCACGCGCAGCATCGAAAGCGCGCAGCGCAAGGTGGAAGCGCGCAACTTCGACATCCGCAAGCAGCTGCTGGAGTACGACGACGTCGCCAACGACCAGCGCAAGGTCATCTACCAGCAGCGCAACGACATCCTCGACGCGCAGGACCTGCGCGCGCAGATCGACGCGCTGCGCGACGGCGCCATGACCGACCTGGTGC
Source organism: Hydrogenophaga borbori (assembly GCF_003417535.1). Lineage (GTDB taxonomy): Bacteria > Pseudomonadota > Gammaproteobacteria > Burkholderiales > Burkholderiaceae_C > Hydrogenophaga > Hydrogenophaga borbori. Next base: position 397,199 of record NZ_QVLS01000003.1, on the reverse strand, counting down.
ACCAGTACGTGCCCGAGGAAAGCGTGGAAGAGCAGTGGGACCTGCCCGGCCTGGAGAAGGCGCTGCGCGAGGAGTGGGCGGTGGACGTGCCGCTCGCGAGCTGGGTGGCCGCGTCGGAGGCGGTCGAAGCCGAGAACATCGCCGAGCGGGTGTGCGAGGCCGCGAAGGCGGTGTTCGTGTCCAAGGTCGACCAGGTCGGCGAGCAGAACTTCACCTCGTTCGAGCGCGTGGTGCTGCTGCAGACCATCGATTCCCAGTGGCGCGAGCACATCGCCGCGCTGGACTACCTCCGCCAGGGCATCCACCTGCGCGGCTATGCGCAGAAGCAGCCCAAGCAGGAGTACAAGCGCGAGGCCTTCCTGTTGTTCGGCCAGCTGCTCGACTCCGTGAAGAACGACGTCACCCGCATCCTCATGAACGTGCGCGTTCAATCGGCCGAGCAGATCTCGCAGGCGGCCGAGCAGCTGGAAGAGCGCGCCGAGGCCATCAGCAACGTCACCTACACGGCGCCCACCGAGACCGGTGAGGTCGAGACCCGCCCCGAGGCCGCCGTCGCCCAGGCGATGGCGGGCGAGGTGCCGCGCGTGGGGCGCAACGATCCTTGCCCCTGCGGCAGCGGCAAGAAGTACAAGCACTGCCACGGCAGGCTCGACTGAGCGGCTGGCGCCCTGGCCAGCCGTCCCCTTCCCGATCCGAGAACCTTTCATGCCTGTCCAGCTCTCCAGTCCCGCCGTGGCCGATCTGCTGCCCATCGCGGGCGTGCGCATCGGTGTCGCCGAAGCCGGCATCCGCAAGGCCAACCGCAAGGACCTCACCGTGTTCCTGCTCGATGAGGGCAGCGCGGTGGGCGCGGTGTTCACGCGCAACCGCTACGCGGCGGCTCCGGTGCAGGTGTGCCGCGAGCACCTGGCCAGCGGCCAGGGCGTGCGCGCGCTGGTGATCAACACAGGCAACGCGAACGCGGGCACGGGTGAGAGCGGCCTGGCCGACGCGCGCCAGACCTGCAACGCGCTGGCGCGCTCGCTGGGCCTGCACCACGAGCAGGTGCTGCCGTTCTCCACCGGCGTGATCATGGAGCCCCTGCCCATGGACCGCCTGCTCGGCGGCCTGCCGGCGGCGCTGACCAGCGCCTGTTCGGCGCAGCACGACTCCGGCGCCCAGTGGCTGGCCGCGGCCCAGGGCATCATGACCACGGACACCCTGCCCAAGGCTGCCAGCGTGTCCTTCGAGCTGGAGGGCCGCGCGCTGCGCGCCACCGGCATCGCCAAGGGCGCCGGCATGATCCGGCCCAACATGGCCACCATGCTGGGCTTCCTGGCCACCGATGCGGCAGTGGCGCCCGAACTCATGAACGAGCTGGCCCGCCGCCTGGCCGACGCCTCGTTCAACCGGGTCACGGTCGACGGCGACACCAGCACCAACGATTCTTTCGTGGTCATCGCCACCGGCCAGGCGGGCCATCCGCCGGTGACCGACCTGTCCAGCCCGTCGGGCCGCGCCCTGCTGGACGCGCTCACGCCCCTGGCCCAGCGCCTGGCGCACGCCATCGTGCGCGACGGCGAGGGCGCCACCAAGTTCATCACCATCCGCGTGGAGGGCGGCCGCGACACGGCGGAGTGTCTGCGCGCGGCCTATTCGGTGGCGCATTCGCCGTTGGTCAAGACGGCCTTTTTCGCCAGCGACCCCAACCTGGGCCGCATCCTCGCAGCGGTGGGCTATGCGGGCATCGACGACCTGGACGTGGGCGGCATCGACCTGTGGCTGGGCGACGTGCACGTGGTGACGCGTGGCGGACGCCACCCCAAATACCGCGAAGAAGACGGTCAGCGCGTGATGAAGCCGGCGGAGATCGAGGTGCGCATCGGCCTGGGCCGCGGCACGGCCAGCGACACCGTCTGGACCTGCGACTTCAGCCACGAGTACGTCACCATCAACGCCGACTACCGCTCATGAACCCCTCGTTCGAGCGCCTGATGCAGCGCGCCGAAGCCCTGATCGACCGCATCGAATCCGTGCTGCCGCGGCCGCTGTCGGCGCCGGACTGGTCGGCGTCCCACGCGTTCCGCTACCGCAAGCGCAGCAGCGGCCATGGCCTGCTGGAGCCCGTGCGCCACGTCGCCAGCATTGCACTGGACGACCTGAAGGAAGTGGAGCCGCAGAAGGAGCGCATCCAGCGCAACACCGAGCACTTCGTGAAGGGCCTGCCGGCCAACAACGTGCTGCTGACGGGCGCGCGCGGCACGGGCAAATCCTCGCTGGTCAAGGCCTGCCTCAACGCTTATGCGGCGCAGGGCCTGCGGCTGATCGAGGTCGACAAGAGCGACCTGGTCGACCTGCCCGACATCGTCGAGGTGGTGGCCGGCCGGCCCGAGAAATTCATCGTCTATTGCGACGACCTCAGCTTCGAGGACGGCGAGCCCGGCTACAAGGCGCTCAAGTCCATCCTCGACGGCTCGGTCTCGGCCTCCAGCGCCAACGTGCTGATCTACGCCACCAGCAACCGCCGCCACCTGCTGCCTGAGTACATGAAGGAGAACCTCACGTACACGCACACGGCGGACGGCGAGGTGCACCCTGGCGAGGTGGTCGAGGAAAAGATCTCGCTGTCCGAGCGCTTCGGCCTGTGGATCAGCTTCTACCCCTTCAGTCAGGACGAGTACCTGGCCATCGTCGCGCAGTGGCTGTCGTCCTTCGGGGTGGCGGCCGGGGCGATCGAGGCGGCGCGGCCGCAGGCCCTGGTGTGGGCGCTGGAGCGGGGCTCGCGCAGCGGCCGCGTGGCCTATCAGTTCGCGCGCGATTACGCCGGCGCGCACGGCGCCGAGGCCGGGGCGTGAGCGCCGAGGTGCTGGTCGTCGACGGTGGGCGCGAGGCCGTCGCCGCCCAGGGCGCGACGGACGTGGCCGTCGGCGTGCTCATTGACGATCAGGGGCGCTTCCTGCTCACCTCGCGCCCCGCGGGCAAGGTGTACGCGGGCTACTGGGAATTCCCGGGCGGCAAGCTCGAGGCCGGTGAGACCGTGGAACAGGCGCTGCGGCGCGAGCTGCAGGAAGAGATCGGCCTGACCATCGGGCCGGCGCAGGTCTGGCGCGTCCAACTGGTCGACTACCCCCACGGGCTCGTGCGCCTGCACTTCTGCAAGGTGTTCCAGTGGTCCGGGGAGCTGCAGATGCACGAGGGCCAGGACAGCCGCTGGGAGCGCCTGCCGGTGCGGTGCGAACCCGTGTTGCCCGGCACGGTGCCCGTGCTGCGCTGGCTGCAGGAAGAGGCCGACGCCGCCTGAAGCGCGGCGCGGTTCAGCGCGGCGACTCGGCGTCCCAGTCGTTCACTGGCGTGCCCTTGTCGGGCAGGGCGTACTGCTCGCTGGCCCAGGCGCCCAGGTCGCCTTGCTTGCAGCGCTCGCTGCAGAACGGGCGCCAGCGGTTGCTGGGGGCGTAGACGCTGTCGCCGCCGCAGGCCGGGCAGCGCACGATGCGGGGCTCGACCGGCTCGGCCATGGCCTCAGGCGCACAAGGCGAGCTCGAAGCTCGCGTCCTCGCCCGCCGGGTGCAGGCGGTGGTCCTCGCCCAGGCGCATGAGGCGCACCGAGAACATCAGCCGGTTGCCGCTGATTTCGGGAACCAGACCGGACGATGGGTCGATGCGCAAGCGCAGCAGCTGAAAGGTGCGCCCCTGGGGCAGGTTCTGCTGGAACTGCCCGCCGCTGGACACCACCTTCTGCGGCGCGCCGGTCTCGCGCATCATCTTCAGCAACAGCACCACGGCCTCGGCCAGCGGCGCCAGCGTGCGCGACCAGGCGCTCAGGTCGGCCTGGCGCTGGTCGGTGGCCAGGTGCTGCCAGTGGAAGTAGGCCGGCAGGTCGAATTCGCAGGTGCCACCGGGGATACCGATGCGGCTACGGATGGCCATCAGCCAGTCGTTCTCGGTGAGCGCCTGGCCCGGCTTGCCGGGCACGTCGGCGATCTGCGAAAAGCAGGTGTCGAGTTGGGCGATGGCGGATTCGAGCGCCGACTCGGAAATGGCGGGGTTGCCCCGAAAGCCCGCCAGCGCCTGTTTCTGCCGGTCGAGGTCTTTGAGCACGTCCGATTTCATGTCGGCGCGCGAAGCCACGTCCATGATCTCGAACAGCGTCTGGATCGCGTAGTGGTGATCCAGTGGGTGGTCGCGTGGCACGAGCGCGGCGAGGCGCTTGAACAGCTGCTCGAGCCGCAGGTAGGTGCGGATGCGTTCGTTGAAAGGGTATTCGTAGAGGATCACGGGCTCGCGGCGCGTGAGGCCGTGTTGGCCGCGCATGGACGGATCATAGCCCGAAGCTTGCCGATAGCCGGTCAACCAACCCATGCAAACGGTCGAGATCGTCCTCGTCGTTGAAGATCACCGCGTCGGCCACCGCCAGGCGCAGCGCCCGGGGGCTCTGGCTGCGCAGCACGCCATCGAGCACCGCGTCGTCCCAGCCGCTGCGGGCGCGCACGCGGCGGCGCTGCGTGGCCTCGCTGCAGTCGACCACGAGTACTCGGTCGAGCTGGGGCCGCCAGCGCGGCGACTCGGCGAGCAAGGGCACGTCGAACACCACGCAAGCCTTGTTGCTGAGCGTCACGCGCAGGGCGATCTCACGCGCGACGATGGGATGAACGATGGCCTCGAGCCGTTGGCGGGCGTCGGGGTCGGCGAACACCAGCTCGCGCATGCGGGCGCGGTGCAGCGCGCCATCGCTGTCGATGAAATCCGGGCCGAAGCCGTCGCGCACCGCGGGAATGGCCGCGCCCCCGGCCGCCGTGCTGGCGCGGGAGATGGCGTCCGCGTCGATGAGCTCCGCGCCGAGCGCCTGCAACCGGGCGCCGACCGTGCTCTTGCCGCTGCCAATGCCGCCCGTGAGGCCGATGCGCCAGGACGGTCGCGCGGCGCTCACAGGCCGACGGCGGCCAGGATGGCCGAGGGACCGAACACCATGGCGGTGAGCCCGCCCAACGCGAGGAAGGGGCCGAAGGGCACATAGCCGCCTTCGCGCAGGCGGCCCACCAGCTTGATGCCAATGCCGACGACCGCGCCGATCACCGAGGCCATGAGGATGATGGGCACCAGCGCTTGCCAGCCGAACCAGGCGCCGAAGGCCGCGAACAGCTTGAAGTCGCCGTAGCCCATCCCCTCCTTGCCGGTGAGCAGCTTGAAGGCCCAGTAGACGAGCCACAAGGACAGGTAGCCGCCGACCGCCCCCCAGACGGCATCGGCCAGGTGGGTGGGCGTGACGCCGAGTGCCGCGGCGACCAGGCCCGTCCACAGCAGGGGCAGCGTGATGTCGTCGGGCAGCAGGGTGGTGTCCCAGTCGATGCAGGCGAGCGCGACCACGGCCGCGGCGAACCCACACCAGGCCAGGCCGGCGGCGTTGAGGCCCCAGTGCCAGCCTGCCCAGGCGAACAACGCACCGGTGGCGGCTTCCACCAGGGGATAGCGCGGCCCGATGCCCGCGCCGCACTGGCTGCACCGGCCACGCAGCGCGAGGTAGCTCAGCACGGGGATGTTCTCGTACCAACGGATGGCGTGGCCGCAATGCGGGCAGGCCGAGCGCGGCACCAGGAGGTTGTAGCGGTCTGCCGGTGCCTGGGCGTCTCGCGCCGTGCCCTGCAACTCCGCGCATTCGGCGGCCCATTGCCGCTCCATCATCTTGGGCAGGCGGTGGATGACGACATTCAGGAAACTGCCCACGAGCAGGCCGAGCACGCCCAACAGCGCCGCGGCGGGCGCACCGGTGGCCAATTCCGCCATCAGACCACCTGGCCGAGCTTGAAGATGGGCAGGTACATCGAGATGACGATGCCGCCGATCACCGTGCCGAGTACGACGATGATGATCGGCTCCATCAGGCTGGAGATGCCGGCCACCATGTCGTCGACCTCGGCCTCGTAGAAGTCGGCGGCCTTGCCCAGCATGTGGTCGATGGAGCCTGATTCTTCGCCGATCGCGCACATCTGCAGCACCATCGAGGGAAAGATGTTCGCGTTGGTCATCGCGGCCGTGAGGCTGGTGCCGGTCGACACCTCCTGCTGGATCTTTTCGGTGGCGATGGCATAGACCGAGTTGCCCGAGGCGCCACCCACGGAATCGAGCGCTTCCACCAGCGGCACGCCCGCGCCGAACATGGTGGCCAGCGTGCGTGTCCAGCGCGCCACCACCGATTTCTCGATCAGCTCGCCGAAGATGGGCAGCTTGAGCAGCAGGCGGTCCATGAAGCGCTGGACCTTTTCGTTGCGCTTCCAGGCCTGCAGGAAGAAGTAGATGCCGCCGCCGAGGCCACCGAAGATGAGCCACCAGTACTGGACGAAGAACTCGCTCATGGCGATGACGAACAGCGTGGGCGCGGGCAGGTCGGCGCCGAACGAGGTGAACACCGCCTTGAACGACGGGATAACAAAAATCATGATGACGGCCACCACCACGAAGGCCACGATGATCACGGCCGTGGGGTACATGAGGGCCGACTTGATCTTCGACTTCAGCGCCTCGGTCTTCTCCATGTAGGAGGCTAGGCGGTCGAGCAGGTCTTCCAGGATACCGGCCGCTTCGCCCGCCTCGATCAGGTTGCAGTAGAGGCTGTCGAAGTACATCGGGTGCTTGCGGAAGGCCGCGCTCAGCGAGGTACCGGTTTCCACGTCGGCGCGAATGTCGTTGAGCAGCCGCGTGACGTTGGGGTTGGGGTTGCCGCGCCCCACGATGTCGAAGGACTGCAGCAGTGGCACGCCGGCCTTCATCATGGTGGCCAACTGGCGCGTGAAGATCGCGATGTCCTTCGGCTTGATGCGCTTGCCCGAAGACGTGCGGCGCTTCTTGATCTTGATCGGGATGATGCCTTGCCGGCGCAGCGTGGCCGTCACCTGGTTTTCACCCTGGGCGCGCGTTTCCCCGCGCACCGCCTTGCCGTTGCGGTCTTTGCCCTCCCATTCGAACACGAAGTCCTTGACGCTCTTTCTTGCGACGGTGGCCATGGAATTCCTCAGGGGGCTGTGGGTGAGCGGTGGGTCATTCGTTCGTCACGCTGAGGACTTCCTCGAGCGAGGTCTGTCCCAGCTTGACCTTGAGCAGGCCGGACTCCCGCAGCGAGCGAACGCCTTCCTTGCTGGCCTGCTGCGCGATGTCCAGCGAGGTGCCGCCGCGCAGGATGATGCGCTGGATCTCTTCGGAGATCGGCATCACCTGGTAGATGCCGACGCGCCCCTTGTAGCCGTTGTTGCAGGCCGAGCAGCCCACCGGCTTGTAGGGCGTCCAGGTGCCGTCAAGCTCTTCGGGCTTGTAGCCGGCCTCGAGCAAGGCCTTGCGGGGAACGTCCAGCGGCGCCTTGCAGTTGGGGCACAGGCGGCGGGCCAGGCGCTGGGCGGTGATGAGGATCACGCTGGAGGCGATATTGAACGTGGGGATGCCCATGTTCATCATCCGGGTGAGCGTCGTCGGTGCGTCGTTGGTGTGCAGCGTCGACATGACCATGTGGCCGGTCTGCGCGGCCTTGATCGCGATGTCGGCGGTTTCCAGGTCGCGGATCTCGCCGACCATGATCACGTCCGGGTCCTGGCGCAGGAAGGCCTTGAGCGCCACCGCGAAGGTCAGGCCCGCCTTCTCGTTCATGTTCACCTGGTTCACGCCGGGCAGGTTGATTTCGGACGGGTCTTCGGCCGTCGAAATGTTCACGCCGGGCTTGTTCAGGATATTCAGGCAGGTGTAGAGCGAGACCGTTTTGCCGGAGCCCGTGGGACCGGTGACCAGCACCATGCCGTAGGGGCGCTGGATGGCTTCCAGCAGACGCTCTTTCTCTTCCGGTTCATAGCCCAGGGCGTCGATGCCCATCTTGGCCTGACTCGGGTCGAGGATACGGATCACGATCTTCTCGCCAAACAGCGTGGGCAGGGTGCTGACGCGGAAGTCGATGACGCGGTCGGGCCCGACCTTGAGCTTCATCCGACCGTCTTGCGGGACGCGCTTCTCGGAGATGTCCATCCGCGAGATGACCTTGATGCGCGAGGCCAGCTTTTCCTTGATGGCGATCGGCGGCGAGGCGATCTCGCGCAGTTCGCCGTCGATGCGGAAGCGCACACGGTACTGGTGTTCGTATGGTTCGAAGTGCAGGTCGGACGCGCGCATGTTGAACGCGTCGATCAGCATCTTGTGCAGGAACTTGACGACCGGGGCGTCGTCGACTTCGCTGGCCTTTTCAGCGGCATCGGCGGTGGTGGTTTCGGCCGCCAGTTCATCGAACTCGACGTCGCCGACGATGTTCTCCATCGCCTCGGTGACCGATTTGGTCTGCGTCTCGACCAGGCGACTGAGCTTGTCGAACTCTGCGATGACCCAGTCCACGCCCATCTGCGTGGCGAACTTGATCTTTTCGGCCGCCTGCTGGTCGGACGGATCCGCCGTCGCGACGATCAGGCGGTTGTTGCGCTTGCTGAGGACGACGATGCGGAAGTCGGCGCAGATCCTGGCGTCCAGCAAGCCAGCGGGCAGCCGCTGCACATCGATGGCATCGAGGTCGAGCAGGGGGGCGGCGAAAGCCACCGACATGGTGTGTGCCAGGTCCGTTGGCGACACCGCGCCGGAGCCGGTCAGCTCGGCAATAAAGCTGGTTCGGCTGCTTTGGGCCTTGCGGTAGAGGTCCTCGGCCGCGCGCTGGTTGAGCTTGCCCGCGGACACGAGCGCGCGCCCAAGCCCCGGAAGGGCCATGGACGGACTGTCCTGGTTCACCGAATCAACTGACGCCATATGTCCGTAATCTAACGGAAATCAACAACTTGGACGTCACAATTGACGCCAGTTATCCGGAAAACAGGGACTCACGTCGATTGACGTTGTATCCGCGTTGCGTCGGGCGCGCCACCAACTGGGGAACTTGGAGCGCCCACTGGCGCCGCGCGGCGCTCGCTGATGTGACCAGATGATGGTCGGGGTGAGAGGATTCGAACCTCCGGCCTCTACGTCCCGAACGTAGCGCTCTACCAGGCTAAGCTACACCCCGTGTGGATCAGCGGATCCTTTGGCTGATGACGGCGCCAGAACCGTGAACTTCAGGAGCGACGCTCCAGCAGTGCAGCCGCCAATTGTAGCAAAGCCTCTTGGTGCGGATTCGACGGCAGCGTGGCCGCGGCGTCGAGCGCGCGCTGCGCCTCGGCGTGCGCCGCCGCCCGTGCGGTGTCCAGGGCGCCGGTGCCCAGGATGATGCGCTGGATGTCCGGCAGGTTCTCGATGCGGCCATGTTCGATGGCGTCGCGGATCAGCGCGCGCTGGGCGTCGTTCCCCGCTCGCAAGGCGCAGATGATGGGCAGCGTGACCTTGCCCTCGCGCAGGTCGTCGCCCAGGTTCTTGCCGAGTTCGTCGGCGCTGCCCTCGTAGTCGAGCACGTCGTCGATGACCTGGAAGGCCGTGCCCAGGGCCTGGCCATAGGTGGCGCAGGCATGTTCGACGGCCGGCCCCGCTTGCGCCAGGATCGGGGCGAGCCGCGCGCTGGCCTCGAACAGCTTGGCCGTCTTGGAGCGGATCACGCGCAGATAGGACGCCTCGTCGATCGAGGCGTCGCGCATGTTCATGAGCTGCAGCACCTCACCCTCGGCGATCACGTTGGTGGCGTCCGACAGGACCTCCATCACGCGCATCTGGTTCACGTCGACCATCATCTGGAAGGCGCGCGAGTAGAGGAAATCGCCCACCAGCACGCTGGCGGCATTGCCGAACGTCTGGTTGGCCGTGGCACGGCCCCGGCGCAGCGTCGATTCGTCGACCACGTCGTCGTGCAGCAGGGTGGCGGTGTGGATGAACTCCACCACGGCCGCCAGCGTGTGGCGGTGCGGGTGCTCGCAGGACAGGGCGCCGCTGACCAGCAGCAGCAGGGCGGGGCGCAGGCGCTTGCCGCCGGCCGAGATGATGTACTGGGCCACCTCCCGCACAAGGGGTACGTCGGTGGTCAGGCGTTCGTGGATCACCCGGTCAACCGCGGCCATGTCGGCGCGGATCAGCTCGAGCGGGTTGTTCGTCGACAAGGCAAGGGACAAGTGAGGGGGCCCGTGGTCGGGTGGCGTTGGGCGGCGCTGGATTATAGGAAGGCCGTCCGCCTGCCCTTGGGCCCCTGGGTCTGCCCAGGCGGCACGGACGGGCCAGTTTGCCGGGTGGTTCGCGGAAGGCTATAATCCGCAGTTCGGTGGAAATCCGTCTGCCGATGCCTTCGTGGTCAGCCGGCTGTCTCGGCCGGGCTCTGCAGGAAGGCCAACTTCAAGAGGTTCCTATGTACGCGGTCATAAAAACCGGTGGCAAGCAGTATCGCGTGGCTGCCGGCGAAAAAATTAAAGTAGAACAGATTGCTGCGGACGTGGGCCAAGAGATTGTGTTCGATGAGGTTCTGGCTGTCGGCAACGGCACCGAGCTGAAAGTGGGCACTCCCTTGGTCTCCGGCGCATCGGTCACGGTCAAGGTGGTGGCGCACGGTCGTCACGACAAAGTGCGCATCTTCAAGCTGCGCCGTCGCAAGCACTACCAGAAGCGCCAGGGTCACCGGCAGAATTTCACCGAGATCGAAATCGCCTCGATTTCGGCCTAAGGAGCAGGCAAGATGGCACAGAAAAAAGGCGGCGGCTCTACACGCAACGGGCGCGATTCCAAGCCCAAGATGCTGGGCGTCAAAGCGTTCGGCGGCGAGCTGATCACGGCTGGCTCGATCATCGTGCGTCAGCGAGGCACCAAGTTCCACCCCGGCACCAATGTCGGCGTCGGCAAGGACCACACCCTGTTCGCCACCGTGGACGGCCATGTGCAGTTCGCGGTCAAGGGTGCGCTGGGTCGTCACGTGGTCAGCGTCACCCCGGCCTGATCCCGCACGATCCTCGCGCAAGGGGCCCGCGCATGCGGGCCTTTTTGTTGTCTTCGGGCTAGCATTCGCATTCAACCCCCATGAAGTTCGTTGATGAAGCCACCATCGACGTCGCCGCAGGCGATGGGGGGAATGGGTGCGCGTCGTTCCGGCACGAGAAGTACAAGGAGTTCGGCGGCCCCGATGGCGGGGACGGCGGGCGTGGTGGCCACGTGTTCATGCTGGCCGATGCGAGCCTGAATACCCTGGTGGACTTCCGCTACACCCGGCGCTTCGAAGCGCAGCGCGGCGAGCACGGCAAAGGCTCCGACATGTTCGGTGTCAAGGGCGATGATGTGGTGCTCAAGGTGCCGGTCGGCACCATCGTGTCCGACGCCGAGTCGGGCCAGGTGCTGTGCGAGCTGCTGCAGGCCGGTGAGCAGGTGATGATTGCCAAGGGCGGTGATGGCGGCTTTGGCAACATGCACTACAAGAGCTCCACCAACCGCGCGCCGCGGCAAAAGACGCCCGGCTGGCCTGGCGAACGCAAGGCGCTCAAGCTGGAGCTCAAAGTGCTGGCCGACGTGGGGCTGTTGGGCATGCCCAACGCGGGCAAATCCACCCTGATCGCCGCCATCTCCAACGCCCGACCCAAGATCGCCGACTACCCCTTCACCACCTTGCACCCCAACCTGGGCGTGGTGCGGGTGGGTCCCGAAAAGAGCTTCGTGGTGGCCGACGTGCCCGGCCTGATCGAGGGCGCGTCCGAGGGCGCGGGCCTGGGCCACCAGTTCCTGCGCCACCTGCAGCGCACGCGGCTGCTGCTGCACCTGGTGGATGCGGCGCCGTTCGACGAGGCCGTCGACCCGGTGGCGCAGGCCAGGGCGATCGTGGCCGAGCTCAAGAAGTTCGACCCCGAGCTGCACGCCAAGCCCCGCTGGCTGGTGCTCAACAAGGTGGACATGCTGCCGCCCGAAGAGCGCGAGGCCCGCGTCAAGGACATCGTCAAACGCCTGCGCTACAAGGGTCCGGTGTTCGAGATCTCGGCGCTGACGCGCGAGGGTTGTGAGCGGCTGGTGCAGAAGGCCTACGAGCATATCGAGGCACAGCGGCAGCAGGCCATCGGGCCCGTCGAGATCGATCCCCGTTTCGCGCCGGGCGGCGGCGACGACTGATCCGAATCCATCACACCATGAGCCAGGTCATCGATAGCACGGCCAGCGAAGCGGCCGACCTCGTGCGCCACGCGCGGCGCATCGTCGTCAAGGTGGGCTCCAGCCTGGTCACCAACGAAGGCCGGGGCCTGGACGAAGGGGCCATCGGCCACTGGAGCCAGCAGCTCGCGGCCCTCGTCCAGCAGGGGCGCGAGCTCATCATGGTGAGCAGCGGTGCCATCGCCGAGGGCATGAAGCGCCTGGGCTGGAGCAGGCGGCCGCACGAGATCAACGAACTGCAGGCCGCCGCCGCCGTGGGCCAGATGGGCCTGGTGCAGATGTATGAGACGCAGCTGCGCGCCTGCGGCGTTGGCAGTGCGCAGGTGCTGCTGACCCACGCCGACCTGGCCGACCGCGAACGCTACCTCAACGCCCGCTCAACCCTGCTGACGCTGCTGCAGCTCGGCGTCGTGCCCGTGATCAACGAGAACGACACGGTGGTCAACGACGAGATCAAGTTCGGCGACAACGACACGCTGGGCGCGCTCGTGGCCAATCTGGTCGAGGCCGACGTGCTGGTCATCCTCACCGACCAGAAGGGCCTCTACACCGCCGACCCGCGGCGCGATCCCGAGGCGCGCTTCGTGCACGTGGCGCGCGCGGGCGATCCGGCGCTGGAGGCCATGGCCGGTGGCGCAGGCAGTGGCATCGGCAAGGGCGGCATGATCACCAAGATCCTGGCCGCCAAGCGCGCGGCGGCGTCGGGCGCTTCCACGGTCATCGCCTGGGGGCGCGAACCCGACGTGCTGCTGCGCCTGTGCGCCGGCGAGGCCATCGGCACGGCCCTGGTCGCGCAGACGGCCAAACACCAGGCGCGCAAGCGCTGGATCTCGGACCATTTGCAGTTGCGCGGCGCGGTGGTGGTGGACGACGGCGCGGCGGCCAAGATCGCGCGCGAAGGCAAGAGCCTGTTGCCGATCGGCATGACCGCGGTGGAAGGCGACTTCTCGCGCGGCGACGTGATCGCGGTGCGCGATGCGCGTGGCCAGGAGGTGGCGCGCGGGTTGGCGAACTACGCCAGCTCGGAAGCGCGCCTGCTGTGCCGCAAGTCCTCGGCCGATTTCGAGCGCCTGCTGGGCTACGCCGCCGAGCCCGAGATGATCCACCGCGACAACCTGGTGCTCAGCCGGGGCTGAGCCGGCTCAGCGCAACCGGTAGGGGTGCTCGCCCCGCAGCGTCTGGAGGATCTGGCGCGGCGACCCGTTCGGGGCTCTCCCGTCGCACAGGCCGGACTGCGCGAGTTTCAGAGCGCGCCGGGTGCTGCCCCGCGTGTCCAGAGGCTGCCAGTCGTCCGAGGCGCTGGTGCGCCAGCTCGCGCTGTCCGGGTCCCAGCGGCCATAGACCTTGACCTCGGCCGCATTGCACCGCACCCCCTCGTAGAGCGCATTGAGGGCCCCGCTGCGGCTGCGCGCCACGAAGACGTAGCGCACCACACCATCGGCGCCCACGCTCAGCGTGTCCGGGTCGATGCCGTATTCGAAGGACGAGCGGTCTTCGATGTCGACGGTGACGAGCCGGTCGGTGCTGAAGCGCGCCGGCAGGGCCACCTCGCCCTCCTTCCAGGTTTCGGGTTCGCGGTACGGGTACTGGGCCCAGAGCGGGCCGCCCATGGAGGCCAGCGCGACGGCACAGGCCGCCGCGCGGAAGAACCGGCTGTTCATTTGGGGACGGCGCCCTCGGGGCGAATGCTGGGTTGGGGCCCGGGGTCGAAGCTGGCGCCGGGGGGCAGTTCCAGGCCGGGCGGCGCCTCGGTGGCGGGAAAGCCGTCGACCGGGCGATAGCCGCGCCCCGGGTGGTGGCGTGGGTAGCGGCCACGACCGCCCTCCTGGCGCGGGACGTAACGCGCCAGCTCGGTCAAGGCCATCTCGTAGACGCCGCGCTTGAATTCGACGACCACGTCCAGCGGCACCCAGTAGTCGTTCCAGCGCCAGGCGTCGAACTCGGGGTGGCTGGTGGCGCGCAGGTTCAGGTGCCAGTCCTGCGCGACGAGGCGCAGCAGGTACCAGATCTGCTTCTGCCCCTTGTAGTGGCCGCGGGCGTCCCGCCGGATGAAGCGGTCAGGCACTTCGTAGCGCAACCAGTCCTTCGTGCGGGCCACGATGGCCACGTGCTCGGGGCGCAGTCCGACTTCCTCGTGCAGTTCGCGGAACATCGCCTGTTCGGGCGTTTCACCGCGGTCGATGCCCCCTTGCGGGAACTGCCAGGAATGGGAGCGGATGCGCTTGCCCCAGAACACCTGGTTTTTCTGGTTGAGCAGAATGATGCCGACATTGGGCCTGAAGCCCTCTCTGTCAAGCATAATCAACCTCGATTTTTGAACTGCGACCATTATGCATCGCACCCCGCGCCCAGCGAAGTGATCGCACACCGCACGGCCCCGCGTCCCGCCTAGGGATATACCCGCAAGCGGTGCCGGCGCCACCCCTCCTGAACCCCCTTTCGCGCACCGCCCGGTGCAGGCCCCTTCATGAAAGCCAGCCAGTTCCTGATCACGACGCTCAAGGAAGCGCCTGCCGACGCCGAGGTGGTGAGCCACCGCCTCATGACCCGCGCCGGCATGATTCGCAAACTGGGAGCGGGCATCTACAACTACATGCCCATGGGGCTGCGCGTGATCCGCAAGGTCGAGCGGATCGTGCGCGAGGAGATGAACCGCGCCGGTGCCGTGGAGCTCACCATGCCGGTGGTGCAGCCGGCCGAGTTCTGGCAGGAGAGTGGCCGCTTCGAGAAGATGGGCCCCGAGCTGATGCGCGTGAAGGACCGCCACGACCGCGACTTCGTGGTGCAGCCCACGAGCGAGGAGGTGGTGACCGACATCGCGCGCCAGGAGCTGCGCAGCTACAAGCAGCTGCCCAAGAACCTGTACCAGATCCAGACCAAGTTCCGCGACGAACGCCGGCCGCGCTTCGGACTCATGCGTGGTCGCGAGTTCATCATGAAGGACGCCTACAGCTTCGACCGCGACGAAGCCAGCGCCAAGCGCAGCTACGAGGTGATGGCCCAGGCCTACCGCCGCATCTTCGACCGCTTTGGCCTGAAGTACCGCGCGGTCGCGGCCGACAGCGGCGCCATCGGCGGTGACCTGAGCGAGGAGTTCCAGGTGATCGCTGCCACCGGCGAGGACGCCATCGTCTACTGCCCCGGCAGCGATTACGCCGCCAACCTGGAAAAGGCCGAGGCGCTGGCGCCCCAGGGGCCGCGCCCCGCGCCGGCCAACCCACTGACGCGCACGCCCACCCCCGGCAAGAGCACCTGCGCCGACGTGGCGCAGTTCCTGGGCGTTCCGCTGGCCACCACGGTCAAGTCCATCGTCCTGGCCACCGACACGCTCGACGACGCCGGCGCGGTGAAAGCCTCCAAGGTGTGGCTGCTGCTGCTGCGCGGTGACCACGACATGAACGAAGTCAAGGTGGGCAAGGTGCCCGGCCTCGACCAGGGTTGGCGCTTCGCCACCCCGCCCGAGATCGAGTCGCACTTCGGCTGCCGCCCGGGCTACCTGGGCCCCATCGGGCTCAAGCGGCCGGTGGAGCTGGTGGTGGACCGGGAGGTCGCCGTCATGGCCGACTGGGTTTGTGGCGGCAACGAGGCCGACGTGCACCTCACCGGCGTGAACTGGGGCCGCGACCTGCCCGAGCCCACGCGCGTGGCCGACATCCGCAACATCGTCGAGGGTGACGCCTCGCCCGACGGCCAGGGCGTGCTGGCGATCGAGCGCGGCATCGAGATCGGCCACGTGTTCTACCTGGGCACCAAGTACAGCCGTTCGATGGCCGCCACCTTCCTCGACGAGGACGGCAAGCCCAAGCATTTCGAGATGGGCTGCTACGGCATCGGCATTACGCGCCTGCCGGCGGCGGCCATCGAACAGAACCACGACGAGCGCGGGATCATCTGGCCGGACGCGATCGCGCCGTTCACTGTGGTGGTGTGCCCGATCGGCATGGACCGCAGCCCGGAAGTCAAGGCCGCGGCGGACAATCTCTACTCCCAACTGCTGGAGCAAGGTGTGGATGTGATCCTGGACGACCGTGGAGAACGCCCCGGGGCGATGTTCGCCGACTGGGAGCTCATCGGCGTGCCCCACCGCATCACCCTGGGCGACCGGGGCGTGAAGGCCGGTCAGGCCGAGTACCAGCACCGGCGGGACAGCGCGGCCACGGCCGTGCCGCTGGCGGAAGTGGCGGCCCACGTGAAGGCCCGCCTAACGGCATGAACGCAGGCGGCTGGACCCGGCGCGACGGGCTGGCCGCCATGGCCGCTCTGGTGGGCGGGGCTTGGCTGCCGCCGGTTGCGCGGGCCGGCCAGCTGGAGGAGCCCCTGGCCGATTCCGTGCGCACGGCGCTGAGCGCGGCCGTCGCCAACGACACGCCTCCGGTACCCGAGTTCTTCGACACCGAGCGCCGGTTGGCCTATCTGCGCTGGCTGGGCGCCAACAGCGAGCGCCTGCGCCGCCGCAAGCCCGACTTCCAGACCCGCATCGAGTTTCTGCAAACCGTGTGGTACGAGACCCGCCGCGCGGGGCTGGACACCACCATGGTGCTGGGCCTGATCCAGGTGGAGAGCGGTTTCCGCAAGTTCGCCATCTCCAGCGTGGGCGCGCGCGGCTACATGCAGATCATGCCGTTCTGGTCGCGCCTCATCGGCGACGGCGATGTGGGCAGCCTGTTCCACATGCAGACCAACCTGCGCTTCGGCTGCGTGATCCTGCGGCACTACCTGGACCGCGAGCGCGGCAATGCCTTCATGGCCCTGGGTCGCTACAACGGCAGCCGCGGCAAGAGCGAGTACCCGAACGCCGTGCAGGCGGCGGCGCGCCAGTGGGCGCACCCCGACGCCTGAAACCCCCTACTGAAGGAAGCCGATGCGGCCCTTCGCCGGCCCGCCGCGTGGCAGGTCCTCGGGTTCGAGGCGGTAGCGCTGGTCCAGGCGCGCGTTGCCGAAGGCGGTGACGAGCGCGCGGCGCATGTCGCGCGGCGGCAGGCCGCCCAGCACGTCCAGCACGTCGGCGGGCACCTCGGGGTCAAAGCGCTGGCCCCAGTCGTGCTCGCCGCGGATGCCCCGGTAGAGGTTGGCCGCGATCTTGCGCGCCGCCTCGGGCGAGGGCGGCTGGATCTCGAACACGTTCATGCGGTTGAGGATGGGCTCGGGGATGGCGCGCTCGTCGTTGGCCGTGGTGACCCAGATCACCTGGCTGGCGTCGATCGCCACCTCGGCGAACTCGTCGACGAAGTGCTGCGCCGTGTCGTGTTCGAGCAGGCTGTAGAGCGCGCCCAGTGGGTCGTACTGCGCGTCGGCGCTGGCCTTGTCGATCTCGTCCACCACGATCACCGGGTTGGCGTACTGGCCATCCACCAGCGACTCGAACACCTTGCCGGGGCGGGCGCCCTTCCATTGGGACGAGGACCCCGACAGCAGCCAGCCGGCGGTCATGCTGCTCATGGGCACCAGGTTCATGCTGGTGCCCAGCAGGTCGGCGAGCTGGCGTGCGAAGTGGGTCTTGCCCACGCCGGGCGGGCCCAGCAGCAGCATCGGCGTCACCTCCAGGCTGTCGCGGCTGTCCTGGCTCAGGGCCACATGGCGTTTGACGTCGTCCAGGGCTTCGCCGAAGTTGGGCATGAGTTCATAGAGCGGCGCCATGTCGGGCAGGCCGGAGGGCTTGACGGCGAAGCGCTGCGAGCCGCGCTCGAGCATGCGCTGCCAGGTGTTGCGAAGGCCCTCGTGCTCGCGTTCGTTGCCGCTGGCCTGCAGTTTGGCCAGCTTGCGCTCGACTTCGTCCGTGTTGAACACGCTGCGCATCTGGGCGATGGGCAGGCCCAGGGGGGATGGCGCGACCAGGCTGCGTGAGCTGCTCATGGAACTCTCCTTCGAACGCGGCGGTGAGGACATTCAAGCACGGTGCGTGCCATTCCGGCTCGCTGATAAGGACCGGAAACAGCCCGCTGGCGTTCACTTTCGTGCAGAGCGTGCAAAAAGCACGAAGCCGCCCGGTGGGCGGCTTCGGTGGAGATACGGATGGGGGTTCAGTTCTGCGCGCTGAGTACCTGCTGCAGCTCGCCCGACTGGTACATCTCCATCATGATGTCCGAGCCGCCGATGAACTCACCCTTGACATAGAGCTGCGGGATGGTGGGCCAGTTGCTGTAGTCCTTGATGCCCTGGCGGATGGCGTCGTCTTCGAGCACGTTGACGGTGGTCAGCGTGCGGGGGTCCACGCCGCAGGCCTTGAGGATCTGGATCGCTCGGCCCGAGAAGCCGCACATGGGGAAGCTGGCGCTGCCCTTCATGAAGAGCACGATGTCGTGGGATTTGACCAGTTGGTCGATGCGGGTCTGGGTGTCGCTCATGTCGTGGTCCTGCTGGCGGGGCGCACCCCGGTAAGAAAGGGAATTATCGCGCCGCCGGCCAGCGCCCGCCGCTGCAGCGCACGATGCCCGCCAGGTCGGTGCGGCCACCCACGGCCTCGAAGCCGGCGGCGCGCAGCAGGGCCTGCACCGCTTCGGCCTGGTCGTGGCCGTGTTCGAGCAGCAGCCAGCCGCCCGGCGTCAGGGCGCCCGGGGCCTGGGCCACGATGGCCCGGATGTCGTCCAGCCCGTCGGCGCCCGAGACCAGGGCCGACAGCGGCTCGTGGCGCAGGGCCGCCAGGTGCGGGTCGCCGGCGGCGATGTAGGGCGGGTTGCTGACGATGAGCTCGAAACGCTCGCCAGGCACGGCGGCCAGCCAGGCGCCGGCCGCGAAGCGCGGGCTCAGGCCCAGGCGCTGGGCGTTGTCGCGCGCCAGGGACAGGGCGGCCTCGCTGGCGTCGGTGGCGGTCAGGCGCAGGCCAGGCGCGGCGTGCAGCAGGGCCAGGGCGATGGCGCCGCTGCCGGTGCCCAGGTCGATGGCCCGGGCATCGGGCGGCAGGCCGGCCAGCAATTCCAGCGCCCAGTCGACCAGGGTTTCCGTGTCGGGGCGCGGGGCGAGGGCGCGCGGGTCGGACCGCAGCACCAGGCCGTGGAAGCCCTGCTCGCCGCGCAGGTAGGCCATGGGTTCGCCGTCGCGGTGGCGTCGGGCGAGCGCAGCCAGACGGGTACGGGCGCTGTCGTCCAGCGTGAGTTCGTCGTGCGCTGCGAGCCAGGCGCGGGCCTGCGGGTCGCGGCCCAGGGCCAGCAGCAGCAACTGCTGGGCCTCCAGGCGCGGCACGCCGCTGGTCACCAGGGCGCGCAAGGTGTCGGCGATGGTCACGGGATGGCCCTCCGCGCTGCGCACCGCGGAGCTGAGCGGCTTGGGACCGGCGCGGTGGCGCTCACGCCGCCGCCTGTTCCAGTTCGGCCAGCAGCTCGGCGCCGCGCGCCACCTGCAAAGCGTGCACCACCTCGTCGAGTTCCCCCTCCAGCACGCTGCCCAACTGGTAAAGCGTCAGGTTGATGCGGTGGTCGGTGAGCCGGCCCTGCGGGAAGTTGTAGGTGCGGATGCGGTCGCTGCGGTCGCCGCTGCCGATCAGGCCCTTGCGCGTGGCAGCTTCCTTGGCGGCGCGCTCGGCGCGGTCCTTTTCGCGCAGCCGCGCGGCCAGCACCTGCAGGGCCTTGGCCTTGTTGGCGTGCTGGCTGCGGCCGTCCTGGCATTCGGCGGTGATGCCCGTGGGCAGGTGCGTCACGCGCACGGCCGAGTCGGTCTTGTTGATGTGCTGGCCGCCCGCGCCACTGGCGCGGAAGGTGTCGATGCGCAGCTCGGCCGGGTTGAGCTCGATGGTGGCGGCCTCGTCGGGCTCGGGCATGACGGCCACGGTGGCGGCGCTGGTGTGGATGCGGCCCTGGCTTTCGGTGGCGGGCACGCGCTGCACGCGATGGCCGCCCGATTCGAAGCGCAGCCGCCCGTAGGCGCCGTCGCCGTCGATGCGCAGCACCACCTCCTTGTAGCCGCCCAGTTCGCTGGGCGATTCGCTCATGAGCTCGACGCGCCAGCCCTGGCGCTCGGCGTAGCGGCTGTACATGCGGGCCAGGTCGCCGGCGAACAGGGCCGATTCGTCGCCGCCAGCGCCGGCCCGGATCTCCAGGAAGGCCGGCCGGGCGTCGTCGGGGTCGCGCGGCAGCAGCAGGGTCTGCAGCTGGCCGTCCAGCGCGGACAGGTCGGCGGCGCAAGCGGCGATCTCCTCTTGCGCCATGGCGGCCATCTCGGGGTCGCGCAGCAGGTCCCGCGCGGCCTGCTCGTCGGCTTCGCGGGCGAGGAAGCGGTCGAACACGGCCACCACCTCGCTGGCCTCGGCGTGCTCCCGGCTCAGGGAACGAAAGCGCGCGATGTCTTCCACCACGTCGGGCGCCGAGAGCAGGGCGTCGAGTTCGTGGAGGCGGGCGCGCTGTTTCAGCAGGGCGTGGCGGACGAAGGGTTTCATGGGCGGTGCCCGGCCGAAGCGCCCGTGGCTGGACGCGCCACGGCCACCGCGCGCCGGGCGGGCTAGGAGCGGGGGTCTTGGGGCGGCCGGCCGTCGCGCAGGAACAGGCGCGAGACGGTTTCGGCCGTGGCCGCGCGCGCGGCGGCGTCGCCGCTGTGCAGCTCGGCCAGGGTGCCGTGCAGCATCTTCTGGGTGAGGCCTTTGGAGAGTGCTTCCAGCACGGCCTCCACGGGCTCGCCGCGCGCCAGCAGGCGCCTGGCGCGGCCGAGTTCGTGGGCGCGCCAGGCGTCGGCCTGGGCGTTGATCTGCTGGATCAGCGGCACCACGCCGTTGGCCGGGTCGCGCCGCTCCATCCAGTGCATGAAGCTCAGCACGCCGGCGTCGATGATGGCCTCGGCCTGCGCCACGGCGGCCAGGCGGTTGTCCTTGCCGGTCTGCACCACGGTGGCGAGGTCGTCCACGGTGTAGAGGTAGACGTCGTCGAGCGCCTTCACCTCGGCCTCGATATCGCGCGGCACCGCCAGGTCGACCATGAACATGGGGCGGTGCTTGCGCTTCTTCAGCGCGCGCTCCACCGCGCCCAGGCCGATCAGCGGCAGGGTGCTGGCGGTGCAGCTCACCACCACGTCGAACTCATGCAGGTGTTCGGGCAGATCGGCCAGGCGCATCACCTGGGCGCCGAAGCGGCTGGCCAGCTTCTCGCCACGCTCCATGCTGCGGTTGGCGATGGCCATGGCCCGGGGCGTCTTGGCCGCGAAGTGGGTGGCGGCGAGTTCGATCATCTCGCCCGCGCCGACGAACAGCACGCGCACTTCGCGCAGGTCCTCGAACAGTTGCGAGGCCAGGCGCACGGCGGCGGCCGTCATGCTGATGGAGTGCGCGCCGATCTCGGTGGAGCTGCGCACCTGCTTGGCCACGGCGAAGGAGCGCTGGAACAGCTGGTGCAGCGTGGTGCCCAGGGCGCCGGCCTCGTCGGCGGCGCGCACCGCGTCCTTCATCTGACCCAGGATCTGGGCCTCGCCCAGCACCATGCTGTCCAGGCCGCTGGCCACGCGAAAGGCGTGGCGCGCGGACTGGTCGTCGCGCAGCACGTAGGCGTGGTCGCGCAGCACCTGGGTGCTCACGCCACCGGCCTGGGCCAGCCAGTCCAGGGTGGGGTCCAGCACGGCCGGGTCGCCCGCGCCGTAGAGCTCGGTGCGGTTGCAGGTGGACAGCAGGGTGGCCTCGGGCTGGCGCGGCAGGGCGCTGCGCAGGGTGTGCAGGGTGGGCTGGATCTGGTCGAGCGCGAACGCGAAACGGCCCCGCAGATCGAGCGGGGCCGTCTGGTGGTTGATGCCGAGCGTCCAGACAGACATAGCCCGGATTATAAAATTTGTTGCTTATGGACGGCCTTGATCCTTCTCAATGACGCCGGCACTGCTTCTGGGGCATGTGCTGGGCCTGATCGCGCCGGCCGTCGGGGTGGCGCTGGTGCTGTGGTTGGGCCTGCGGCTGCGCCGCGCCGGGCGCTTCGGACGCGGCACACAACTGGCCGTGCTGGCCACTGCTGGCGTGCTGGTGCTGCTGGCCGGGCTGATCGCCTTCGGCCGCGACGGCAAGGTGGCGACCTACGCCGCCCTGGTGCTGGCGCAGGGCAGCCTGGCCTGGTGGCTGCGGGGCCGATAAGGGTCCCCCCGCGCTTCGTGCGACCCCTGACGGCAACACCAGTGGCTCGGCGAAGCCGGTTCCACGGTGCCCCTGGGTTCGACCGCTTCTCGCGCCCCGCTTCTCAGGTGCTGGGCGCCAGCAGGTCGACGCGGTCCGTGATGATCCCGTCCAGCCCCAGGTCGATCAGCCGCTGGGCCGCCCATTCGTCGTTCACCGTGTAGGCCAGGGTGCGCCAGCCCTCGGCACGGGCCAGGTCCACCAAGGCCCGGTCCCACAGGGCGTGGTTGCACACCAGGGCCACGCAGCCCAGGTCGCGGGCCACGCGCTGCCAGCCATCCCAGGGGGTGTCCAGCAGCAGGCCACGCGGCAGTTCGGGGGCCGTCTCCCGCGCGCCTTGCAGCGATTCGGGGCGGAAAGAGGTCAGCAGCGGCGGGTCGCCTGGCTGGCCGGCCCACAGGCGCCGCGCCTCGGCGGCCACGGCGCGGCCGGTGGCCAGTTCCTGCCCCGGCGTGGGCTTGATCTCGATGTTGAGCCAGTGCCGCTGCGCCTGGCAGTGGCGCGCCAGCGCCTCCAGCGTGCACGGCGGCTCGCCCGCGAAGGCGCGCGAATGCCAGCCGCCGGCGTCGAGCCGGCTCAGCTCGGCCCAGGGCCGATCGCCGGCCAGGCCGTGGCCGTTGGTGGTGCGCTCCAGCGTGGCGTCGTGCAGCAGGAAGACCACGCCGTCGGCGCTGAGCTTGGCGTCGCACTCGTACATGCGGTAGCCGTGCGCCGCGCCCAGGCGGAAGGCCGCCAGGGTGTTTTCCGGCGCCAGCTTGCCGGCGCCGCGGTGCGCGATCCAGCGCGGGTAGGGCCAGGGGGCGGCCACGCTCAGGCCTCGACCCGCTGGCCGGACGCCGCGTCGAACCAGTGCAGCCGGTCCTCGCGCGGGCGGGCGTGGATGGTGCTGCCCACGGCCGGCGCGCCCTCGTCTTCGTGCGTGCGGATGATCACGGCCTCATCGCCCAGGCGGCAGTGCACCAGGCGCTCGGCGCCCAGCAGCTCCACCGTCTCCACCTGCAGCGCCCAGCCCTCGGGGCCGATGTCCAGGTGCTCGGGGCGGATGCCCAGGAGGCGGCCCTCGCGCCCGCCCGGGGCCTGCTTGAGCAGGTTCATGGGCGGCGAGCCGATGAAGCTGGCCACGAAGGTGGTGGCCGGGCGGTTGTAGACCTCTTCCGGCGTACCGAACTGCTCCATGTGGCCGGCGTTCATCACGATCATGCGCTGCGCCAGCGTCATGGCCTCCACCTGGTCGTGGGTGACGAACAGGCTGGTGATGCCCAGTTCGCGGTGCAGCTTCTGGATTTCGATGCGCGTCTGCGCGCGCAGCTTGGCGTCCAGGTTGGACAGCGGCTCGTCGAACAGGAAGACCTGCGGCTGGCGCACGATGGCGCGGCCCATGGCCACGCGCTGGCGCTGCCCGCCCGAGAGCTGGCGCGGCTTGCGCTCCAGCAGGTGGCCCAGTTCCAGGATCTGGGCGGCCTTGTCCACGCGCGCCTTGATCTCGTCCTTGGGCACCTTGGCGATCTTCAGGCCGTAGGCCATGTTGTCGAACACGCTCATGTGCGGGTAGAGCGCGTAGTTCTGGAACACCATGGCGATGTCGCGCTCGGCCGGCTCCAGTTGATTGACCACGCGCGGGCCGATACAGATCTCGCCGCCCGTGACCTCCTCCAGGCCGGCGACCATGCGCAGCAGCGTGCTCTTGCCGCAGCCCGAGGGGCCGACGATGACGATGAACTCGCCATCGGCGATGTCGGCGCTCACGCCGTGGATCACCTGCAGGGATTGCTTGCCCTGTCGGTATTGCTTGATGACGTTCTTGAATTGCAGCGTTGCCATGGAGCGTCTCTTTATTTCTCGGTGTCGACCAGGCCCTTGACGAACCATTTCTGCATGAGCATGACCACGATGGCCGGTGGCAGCATGGCCAGGATCGCCGTGGCCATGACCACGTTCCACTCCACGTAGACCTCGCCGAAGATGGCGCGCTTGATGCCCAGCACCACGGGGTACATGTCCTCGCTGGTGGTCACCAGCAGCGGCCAGAGGTACTGGTTCCAGCCGTAGATGAACTGGATGACGAACAGCGCCGCGATGCTGGTGCGCGACAGGGGCAGCAGCACGTCCCAGAAGAAGCGCATGGGCCCGGCGCCGTCCATGCGCGCGGCCTCCACCAGCTCGTCGGGCACGGTGAGGAAGAACTGGCGGAACAGGAAGGTGGCGGTGGCCGAGGCGATCAGCGGCACCGTGAGGCCGGCGTAGCTGTTGAGCATGCCCAGGTCCGACACCACCTCGTAGGTGGGGCCGATGCGCACCTCCACCGGCAGCATCAGGGTGACGAAGATCATCCAGAACACCAGGCCGCGCGCCGGAAAGCGGAAGTAGACGATGGCGAAAGCCGAGAGCAGCGAGATCGCGATCTTGCCGATGGCGATCACCATGGCGCAGACGAAGCTGACCCACAGCATGGGCGCCACCGGCGCGATGGTGGAGCCGCTGTAGGTCTTGCCGCCGAACAGCGCGAGCCGGTAGGTTTCCAGGAAGTGCGTGCCGGGCACCAGCGACAGCGGGTTGCTGCTGGCGATCTGCTCGGCCGTCTGGGTGGAGCCGACGAAGGTGATGTAGACCGGAAAGGCCACCACCAGCACGCCGATCAGCAGGATCAGGTGCGAAACGAAGGTGAGGACGGGGCGTCGTTCGATCATCATGTCAGTACTGGACTTTCTTCTCGACGAAGCGGAACTGCAGCACCGTCAGCGCGATGACGATGCCCATGAGGATGACCGACTGCGCCGCCGAGCCCCCCATGTCCAGGGCCTTGAAGCCGTCGTAGTAAACCTTGTAGACCAGGATCGCCGTGTCCTTGCCCGGGCCGCCGTGCGTGGTGGCGTCCACGATGGCGAATGTGTCGAAGAAGGCGTAGACGACGTTGATCACCAACAGGAAGAAGGTGGTGGGCGACAGCAGCGGGAAGACGATGGTCCAGAAGCGCCGCCAGGGCGAGGCACCGTCGATGGTGGCGGCCTCGATCAGCGACTGCGGGATGGACTGCAGGCCCGCCAGGAAGAACAGGAAGTTGTAGGAGATCTGCTTCCACACGGCGGCCATCACGATCAGGGCCAGGGCGTGGTCGGCGTTCAGCAGGTGGTTCCAGTCCAGCCCCAGCCAGCGCAGGGCGTGGGCCACCACCCCGTAGGGCGAGGCGAACATGAACAGCCACAGCACGCCGGCCACCACCGGCGCCACGGCGTAGGGCCAGATCAGCAGGGTCTTGTAGACCGAGGCGCCGCGCAGCACGCGGTTGGCCATCACGGCCAGCAGCAGGGCGATCACCAGGCCGAAGCCGGCCACCATCGCCGAGAACAGGGCGGTGACCTTGAAGGAGGCCAGGTAGCCCGGGTCGTCGAACAGGCGCTGGAAGTTGGCCAGGCCCACGTACTCGGTGGAGATGCCGAAGGCGTCCTGCTGCAGCACGCTCTGGTAGAGCGCCTGGGCGGCGGGCCAGAAGAAGAACACCAGCACCACCGCCATTTGCGGGGCCACCAGCAGCCAGGGCAACCAGGCGGATCGGAACCGGACGCGTTTTTCCATGGGGGTTTCGCGGGCTAGGGGAGGGGCGACGCTACAACAAAAACCGCCCCGCCCGGGTCGCGCCGGTGCGGGGCGGGCAGGGCGCCTGGGGCGCCCGGCGGGCCATCACTTGCCCTTGTTGGCGGCCTCGAAGCGGATCAGCAGCTCGTTGCCGCGCTTGACGGCGTCGTCCAGGGCCTGCTTGGGTGCCTTGCGGCCGGCCCAGACCTGCTCGAGTTCCTCGTCATTGATGGTGCGGATCTGCACGAAGTTGCCCAGGCGGATGCCGCGCGACTTGTCGGTGGTCTTGCGGATCATCTGCTCCACCGACACGTCGGTGCCCGGGTTCTGCTTGTAGAAGCCCGACTTCTCGGTGAGCTCATAGGCCGCCTTGGTCACCGGCAGGTAGCCGGTGCGCTGGTGGCTCTTGGCGGCTTCCTCGGGCTTGGACAGGAAGGCGAAGAACTGGGCCACGCCCTTGTACTCGGCCTCCTTCTTGCCCGACATCACCCACAGGCTGGCGCCGCCGATGACGGTGTTCTGGGGCGCGCCGGCCACGTCGGGGTAGTAGGGCAGGGTGCTGATGCCGCCGGTGAACTTGGCGTTGCGCTTGACGTTGCCGTACAGCGCCGAGGAGCCGGTCACCATGGCGCACTCGCCCGAGACGAAGGTGGCGTCGGCGGCGTTGCCGCGGCCCTTGTAGACGAACAGGCCGGTCTTGGCCATGTTGGCCAGGTTTTCGATGTGGCGCACGTGCAGCGGGCTGTTGAAGCTTAGGCGGGTGTTGAGGCCGCGCATGCCGTTGCCCAGGGTGGCGAACTCGGTGTTGTGCCAGGCCGAGAAGCTCTCCAGCTGGGTCCAGCTCACCCAACTGGTGGTGAAGGGGCATTTGTGGCCCGAGGCCTTGAGCTTGCCGGCCGCCAGGGCCACCTCGGGCCAGGTCTTGGGCGGCTTGTCCGGGTCCAGGCCGGCGGCCTTGAAGGCGTCCTTGTTGTAGTGGAAGACGGTGGTCGAGCTGTTGAAGGGGAAACTCAGCATCTGGCCATTGGGCGCGGTGTAGTAGCCGGCCACGGCGGGCACGTAGGCGTTCGGGTCGAAGGTCACGCCGGCCTTCTTCATCACCTCGCCCACGGGCACGATGGCCTGGCGGCTGGCCATCATGGTGGCGGTGCCGACCTCGAAGACCTGCAGGATGTGCGGGGCATTGCCGGCCCGGAAGGCCGCGATGGCGGCGGTCATGGACTCGTCGTAGCTGCCCTTGAAGGTGGGCACGATCTTGTACTGGGTCTGGCTGGCGTTGAAGTCCTTGGCCAGGTCGTTGACCCATTCGCCCAGGGCGCCGCCCATGGAATGCCACCACTGGATCTCGGTCTGGGCGTGGGCGGGGCCGGCAAGGGTGGCGGCCAGGGCGACGGCACCGGCCAGGGGCAGGAATCGGTTTTTCATGAAGGCTCCTCGGGTAGGGGATGCTGCGGAAGCCGCAGGCTATCGGTCTGGTGTGACGGATCGATTGCACAGGTGTTGCCCGCGTATGACAACGGGGGGTTTCCATAAGGAAGGGATGGGATGTTGCGCTGCGATACCATCCCCGCCTCGGTGCCCTATGACGGTGCCGGGTGCCCCATGAACGCTCCCACTCCGCTCACGTTGCTCGCCACCGCCACGGACGATACCCCCCGCTTGCGGGAGATCCCTTACAACTACACGTCCTTCTCGGATCGCGAGATCGTGATCCGGCTGCTGGGCGAGCGCTCCTGGTCCCTGCTGGACCAGCTGCGCGGCGAGCGCCACACCGGCCGTTCGGCCCGCATGCTGTACGAGGTGCTGGGCGACATCTGGGTCGTGCAGCGCAACCCTTACCTGCAGGACGACCTGCTGTCCAGCGCCAAGCGCCGCGGCCAGCTGGTCGACGCCCTGAACCACCGCCTGGCCGAGGTGCAGAAGCGCCGCACGCCCCAGGACGACCCGGCCCGCGACGCCCTGGTGGGCGAGCTGCTGGTGGCCGCCCGCGCCGCCGTCGAGGCCTTCGCCCGCTCTTTCGACGAGGTCGCGGCCCTGCGCCAGCGCGCCCAGAAGGCCCTGGGCCGGCTCACGGCCAGGGACAACATCAAGTTCGACGGCCTGTCGCGCGTCTCGCACGTCACCGACGCCACCGACTGGCGCGTGGAATACCCCTTCGTGGTGCTCACCCCCGACACCGAGACCGAAATGGCCGGCCTGGTGCAGGGCTGCATCGAGCTGGGCCTGACCATCATCCCGCGCGGGGGCGGCACCGGCTACACCGGCGGCGCCATCCCGCTGACCTGGAAGAGCGCGGTCATCAACACCGAGAAGCTCGAGGCCATGACCGAGGTGGAATGGGTCAAGGTGCCCGGGCACGACGAGCCGCTGCCCACCATCTGGACCGAGGCCGGCGTGGTCACGCAGCGCGTGGCCGACGCGGCCGAGCGCGCCGGCCACGTGTTCGCGGTCGACCCCACCAGCGCCGAGGCGTCGTGCATCGGCGGCAACGTGGCCATGAACGCGGGCGGCAAGAAGGCCGTGCTGTGGGGCACGGCGCTGGACAACCTGGTCAGCTGGCGCATGGTCACGCCCCAGGCCGAGTGGCTGGAGGTGATCCGCCTGGACCACAACCGCGGCAAGATCCACGACGCCGAGGTCGCCACTTTCGAGTTGCGCTACTTCGCGCCCGACGGCAAGACCCCGCGCCGCACCGAAACCCTGGCCATCCCGGGCAAGACCTTCCGCAAGGAAGGCCTGGGCAAGGACGTCACCGACAAGTTCCTCTCGGGCCTGCCCGGCATCCAGAAAGAGGGCTGCGACGGCCTGATCACCAGCGCGCGCTGGATCGTGCACCGCATGCCCGAGCACACCCGCACCGTGTGCCTGGAGTTCTTCGGCAACCCCAAGGACGCCGTGCCCAGCATCGTCGAGATCAAGGACTTCATGTTCGCCGAGCAAAAGCGCTCGGGCGTGGTCCTGGCCGGCCTGGAGCACCTGGACGACCGCTACCTGAAGGCGGTCGGCTACGCCACCAAGAGCAAGAAAGGCAATGGCGGCCTGCCCAAGATGGTGCTGATCGGCGACATCGTGGGCGACGACCCGGACGCGGTGGCGCGTGCCACCAGCGAGGTCATTCGCATCGCCAACACGCGCCACGGCGAGGGTTTCACCGCCATCAGCCCCGAGGCGCGCAAGAAATTCTGGCTCGACCGCAAGCGCACGGCCGCCATCAGCAAGCACACCAACGCCTTCAAGATCAACGAAGACGTGGTGATCCCGCTGCCGCGCATGGGCGAGTACACCGAGGGCATCGAGCGCATCAACATCGAACTCTCGCTGCGCAACAAGATCCGCCTGGCCGACGAGCTGGAGGCCTTCTTCCAGCGCGGCAGCCTGCCCCTGGGCAAGGGCGACGACGCCAGCGAGATTCCCACCGCCGAACTGATGGAAGACCGCGTGCAGCAGGCCCTGGCCCTGGTGCGCGAGGTGCGCGCCCTCTGGGCCGGCTGGCTGCAGGACGTGGACCGCCTGTTCCCGCAGCTGCAGGACCACAGCCTGCGCGCGAGCTGGAAAACCCAGATCCGCGCGCCGCTGCAGCAGCTGTTCGCCGGTGCCGCCTTCGGCCCCCTGCTGGCCGAGTGCAACGCCATCCACAAGCGCGTGCTCAAGGGCCGCGTCTGGGTGGCCCTGCACATGCACGCGGGCGACGGCAACGTGCACACCAATATCCCGGTGAACAGCGACGACTACGAGATGCTGCAGACCGCGCACGAGGCGGTGGACCGCATCATGGTGCTCGCGCGCGGCCTGGATGGCGTGATCTCGGGTGAGCACGGCATCGGCATCACCAAGCTGGAGTACCTCACCGACGAGGAGCTCAAGCCGTTCGCCGACTACAAGGCCAGGGTGGACCCCGAGGGCCGCTTCAACAAGGGCAAGCTGCTGCGCGGCGCCATGGACGGCGCCCACACCGCCGACCTCTCGCGCGCCTACACGCCCAGCTTCGGTCTCATGGGGCACGAGTCGCTGATCATGCAGCAGAGCGACATCGGCGCCATCGCCGATTCGGTGAAGGACTGCCTGCGCTGCGGCAAGTGCAAGCCGGTCTGCGCCACCCATGTGCCACGCGCCAACCTGCTCTACAGCCCGCGCAACAAGATCCTGGCCACCTCGCTGCTGATCGAGGCCTTCCTGTACGAAGAGCAGACGCGCCGCGGCGTGAGCATCCAGCACTGGCAGGAGTTCGAGGACGTGGCCGACCACTGCACGGTCTGCCACAAGTGCCTCACGCCCTGCCCGGTGAAGATCGACTTCGGCGACGTGACCATGAACATGCGCAACCTCTTGCGCAAGATGGGCCAGAAGAGCTTCCGTCCCGGCAACGCGGCGGCCATGTTCTTCCTCAACGCCACCCAGCCCGAGACCATCAAGCTCATGCGCACGGCCATGGTCGGTGTGGGCTTCAAGGCGCAGCGCCTGGCCAACCAGCTGCTCAAGCGCGTGGCGCGCAGGCAGACCAGCGCGCCGCCGGCCACCCTGGGCCCGGCGCCCATCAAAGAGCAGGTCATCCACTTCATCAACAAGAAGATGCCGGGCGGCCTGCCCAAGAAAACCGCGCGGGCGCTGCTCGATATCGAGGACAAGGACTACGTCCCCATCATCCGCAACCCGCAGGGCACCACGGCCGAGACCGAGGCGGTCTTCTACTTCCCCGGCTGCGGCTCGGAGCGCCTGTTCAGCCAGGTTGGCCTGGCCACCCAGGCCATGCTCTGGCACGCCGGCGTGCAGACCGTGCTGCCGCCCGGCTACCTGTGCTGCGGCTACCCGCAGCGCGGCTCGGGCCAGTTCGACAAGGCCGAGAAGATCATCACCGACAACCGCGTGCTGTTCCACCGCGTGGCCAACACGCTCAACTACCTCGACATCAAGACCGTGGTGGTGAGCTGCGGCACCTGCTACGACCAGCTGCAGGGCTACGAATTCGAGAAGATCTTCCCGGGCTGCCGCATCGTCGACATCCACGAGTACCTGCTGGAGAAAGGCATCCGCCTCGAATCCAAGGGCGCCTACCTGTACCACGACCCCTGCCACAGCCCCATGAAGCTGCAGGAGCCCATGAAGACCGTGAAGGCGCTGGTGGGCGAGCAGGTGCTCAAGAGCGAGCGCTGCTGCGGCGAGTCGGGCACCCTGGGCGTCACGCGCCCCGACGTGTCCACCCAGGTGCGTTTCCGCAAGGAAGAAGAGATTCGCAAGGGCGAGGCGGCGCTGCGCGCCAGTGGTGCCGTCGGCGCCGAGGACAACGTCAAGATCCTCACCAGCTGCCCGAGCTGCCTGCAGGGCCTCACCCGCTACGGCGACGACCTGCAGAATGGCCTGCTGGAGGCCGACTACATCGTCGTCGAGATGGCCCGCCACATCCTGGGCGAGAACTGGCTGCCCGAGTACGTGGCCCGCGCCAACCAGGGCGGCATCGAGCGCGTGTTGGTATGAGCACCCCCCTGCGCCGCTTCGCGTCTTCCCCCCTGAAGGGGGGACCGCGCCCACGGCCCGGCGAAGCCGGTTCCGTGGCGCGCCGGGGTTCGACCCGGGCGCGCGCTGGCTATTGATTTCTGGAGACGATATGGCCGGCCTGGACCGCAACACCCCCACCCCGCAGGACATCACCGTGCACGGCGCCTCGCGCGTGCTCGAGGTCGCCTTCTCCGACGGGCAGACCTTCCGCATCCCCTTCGAGCTGATGCGCGTTTACTCGCCCTCGGCCGAGGTGCAAGGGCACGGCAAGGGCCAGGAGGTGCTGCAGACCGGCAAGCGCGCGGTGCGCCTCGTCTCGCTGGCGCCAATCGGCAACTACGCCGTGCAGCCCAGCTTCGACGACGGCCACGATTCCGGCATCTTCACCTGGGATTACCTGTACTTCCTGGGCTCGCAGCAGGCCCAGCTCTGGGCCGACTACGAGGCCCGGCTGCAGGCCGCGGGCGTGGGCCGCGACGACCCCATGCCGCTCAAGGGCGGCTCTGGCGGCGGCCACGGCTGCGGCCACCACTGAGGGCCGGCGCCATGGCACAGACCCATTTCGGCTTCCAGTCCGTCGACGAGGGCGACAAGGCGCGGCGCGTGCGCGGCGTGTTCGACTCCGTCGCCTCGCGCTACGACGTCATGAACGACCTGATGTCGGGCGGGCTGCACCGGCTCTGGAAGCGCTACGCCGTCACCGTGGCCAACGCCCGGCCCGGCCAGCAGGTGCTCGACATCGCGGGTGGCACCGGCGACCTCTCCCTGGCCTTCGCGCGCCAGGTCGGCCCCACGGGCCGCGTGGTGCACACCGACATCAACGAGGCCATGCTGCGCGAGGGCCGCACCCGGCTGCTGGACGCCGGCGTGGTGCTGCCCACCATGGTCTGCGACGCCGAGAAGCTGCCCTTTGCCGACGCCAGCTTCGACATCGTCTCGGTGGCCTTCGGCCTGCGCAACATGACGCACAAGGAACTTGCGCTGGCCGAAATGCATCGGACGCTCAAGCCCGGCGGCCGGTTGCTCGTTCTGGAGTTTTCCCGGGTGGCCCAACCGCTGGAGAAGGCCTACGACTGGTATTCGTTCAATGTGCTGCCGAAGCTGGGTCAGCTGGTCGCGGGGGACGCCGAGAGCTACCGCTACCTGGCCGAGTCCATCCGCATGCACCCGGACCAGGAGAGCCTGCGGCAGATGATGAAGGGGGTCGGCTTCGGACACGTCGACGTGCACAACCTCACCGGGGGTGTCGTCGCCTTGCACCTGGGCATCAAGTGTTGATCGGGCGCTCTCTCGGCCCCCGGCGTCGGAATCGTTGCAATCGGAGACACATGGCATGAAGAAACACAAACTCTGGTCCTTTCTGCTGGCCTGCGCCCTGGCCGTCGGTTCCGCCGACGTGATGGCCAAGCGCCTGGGCGGCGGCGGGTCCTTCGGCAAACAGTCCGGCAACGTGACGCAGCGCAGCACCGCGCCAACCCCGCCCAATCAGGCGCCCGCCCAGCAGGCCACGCCGGCGCCCACGCAGAACGCCGCTGCCCAGCGCCCGGCCAACGCCGCCCCGGCCGCCGCGCCCAAGCGCCCCTGGGGGGCCATGCTGGGTGGCCTCGCGGCCGGCCTGGGTCTGGCCTGGCTGGCCTCGGCCCTGGGTTTTGGCGAGGCCTTCGCGCAGTTCCTGTTGTTCGCCCTGCTGGCCGTGGTGGTGCTGGCCGTCGTCGGCATGGTGATGCGCCGCAAGGCGCCGGCCCAGGCCGCCGGCCGCAGCGATGGCCTGGCGTACCAAGGCGCGGCCGGTGCCACGGCGCGCGCGCCGCTCGACCTCGAGCCGGCCACGCCGGCCAGTTACAGCCCCAAGAACGTTGGCAACGACGCCTCGGCCCGCCCCTGGGAGCGCAGCGCGCCCGCCTCGCTCGACAGCGGCCACGGCTCCATGATCGGCTCGGCCCTGCAGGGCCGCCAGACCTGGGGCATCCCTGCCGGGTTCGATACGGAGGGCTTCCTCAAGGCCTCCAAGGCCAACTTCGTGAACCTGCAGGCCGCCTGGGACAAGTCCGACATCCCCAGCCTGCGCGCCATGATGACCGATGAGATGCTCGAGCAGATCAAGGGCCAGCTGGCCGAGCGCGAGCGCAGCGGTCCCGGCGCGGCCCACCACACCGAGGTGGTGATGCTCGAGGCACAGCTGCTGGGCATCGAAGAGCTCGACGGCGAGTACATGGCCAGCGTGGAGTTTTCCGGCCTGATCCGCGAGGAGCCTTCGGCCGGCCCCAACCCCTTCCGCGAGGTCTGGAACATCACCCGGCCCAAGAGCGGTCCGGGCGGCTGGCTGGTGGCCGGCGTGCAGGCCCTGCAGTAAGCCGACGCGGCGCCGGCGCGGCGCCCGTTATCCGTCAGAATCGGGTGGTCATGGCCCATGTACCACCCGATTCCGTTTCTGGTGCCGGCCCGGCCGGCCCGCAAGGCCCGGCCGGCGCGCCGACCGATCCGTTGCGCTCCATCCTGCAGGCCCTGCGCCCACCCGGCTGGGTGATCGACGAGCTGCAGAACAAGCTGGTGCTCTTCCTCAACCACGTGCTGCAGCAGGAGCCGGCGGCCACCGAGCGGCTGCGCCGCCAGGCCGGCAAGCCGCTGCGCGTGCAGTGGGGCGATTTCCATTTCTGTGTGGCGCCCACGCGCGCCGGCCTGCTGGAGCGTGTCGACCCCGTGCAGCACCCGCCCGAACTCACCGTGAGCCTCACCCAGACCTCGCCCGCCGAGTTGGCGCGGCGCATGCTGGCCGGCGAGAAGCCGGCCGTGGACATTCAGGGCGACGTGCAGTTCGCTGCCGAAGTGGCCTGGCTGGTGGACAACGTGCGCTGGGACGTGGAGGAAGACCTCTCGCGCCTGATGGGCGACGCGGCGGCGCACACCCTGGTGGGCTTCGCGCGCCAGGCCGCGCAGGCGCTCAAGGGCTTCGTCGCCCGCATGCCCCGCCCGCCGAGCGCCGGCGGGGGCGCCGCATGATCGCGGCCCGACCGGCCGGGGGCGACCGCACCGCCTGGCACCGCGCGGAGGCGTTCGAGTGACCCGGTTCCTGCGCGGCGGCTTCATCGTCTGGGTGGTGCTGCGGTACGGGCTCGACGAGCTCGTGCTCTCCAGCTTCGATCACCCGTGGATCCGCCGGCTCACCCGCGTCGTCTCCACCGGCCGGCGCCTGGACAGCCCGCGCGGTCAGCGCCTGCGCGAGGCGCTCGAGCGCCTGGGCCCGATCTTCGTGAAGTTCGGCCAGGTGCTGTCCACCCGGCGCGACCTGCTGCCGCCCGACATCGCCGACGAACTTGCCCGCCTGCAGGACCGCGTGCCGCCGTTCCCCAGCGAGATCGCCATCGCCACCATCGAACGCGCCTTCGGCCGCCCGCTCGACGAGGTGTTCAGCCACTTCGAGCGCGAGCCCGTGGCCAGCGCCTCCATCGCCCAGGTGCATTTCGCCACCCTGCGCGGCGGCCGCCAGGCCGGGCGCGAGGTCGCCGTCAAGGTGCTGCGACCCAACATGCTGCCGGTGATCGAGAAGGACCTGGCCCTCATGCGCCTGATGGCCGGCTGGCTGGAGCGCCTGTCGGCCGATGGCCGGCGCCTCAAGCCACGCGAGGTGGTCGCCGAGTTCGACAAGTACCTGCACGACGAGCTGGACCTGCTGCGCGAGGCCTCCAACGCCGCCCAGCTGCGCCGCAACATGGCCGGGCTGGACCTGGTGCTCATCCCCGAGATGGTCTGGGACTGGTGCCGCAACGACGTGATGGTGATGGAGCGCATGAGTGGCGTGCCCATCAACCGCGTCGACGAGTTGCGCCGCCTGGGCGTGGACATCCCGCGCCTGGCGCGCGACGGCGTGACCATCTTCTTCACCCAGGTGTTCCGCGACGGTTTCTTCCACGCCGACATGCACCCGGGCAACATCCAGGTGAGCGTGGCGCCGGCCAGCTTCGGCCGCTACATCTCGCTCGATTTCGGCATCGTCGGCACCCTGACCGAGCACGACAAGGAATACCTGGCGCAGAACTTCACGGCCTTCTTCCGGCGCGACTACCGGCGCGTGGCCGAACTGCACATCGAATCGGGCTGGGTGCCGCCGGAGACCCGGGTCGACGAACTGGAATCCGCGATCCGCGCGGTCTGCGAGCCCTATTTCGATCGCCCGCTGAAGGAAATCTCGCTGGGCATGGTGCTGATGCGACTCTTCCAGACCTCGCGGCGCTTCCAGGTCGAGATCCAGCCCCAGCTCGTGCTGCTGCAGAAGACCCTGCTCAACATCGAAGGCCTGGGCCGCGAGCTCGACCCCGAGCTGGACCTGTGGGCCACCGCCAAGCCTTTCCTGGAAAAGTGGATGCTGGAGCAGTTGGGGCCGCAGAAGCTGCTGGCCCAGCTCAAGGCCGAGGCGCCCCAGTACGCCAAGCTGCTGCCCGCGCTGCCCCGACTGATGCACGACTACCTCAAGCACCGGCCGAACGAGCTGCGCAAGGAGCTCGACGTGCTGCTGGCCGAGCAGCGGCGCACCAACCGGCTGCTGCAGGGCATCGTCTACGGTGGCATCGGTTTTGCACTGGGGCTGGTGCTGACCCAGCTGCTGCTGCGCGTGCGCCTGTGGTGAGCCGGCCGGGCCGGGCCAGGGAATACCCCCGGAATTTATAATCGCCGGCTTTGTCCGCCGTTTCCGGGCGGGCGCGTCCTTTTCCTATCCATTCCCCGCCGCGCTTGGCGCGACCCGCGACGCATGAAGCGGTCGAACCGAGAAACACCGCGGAACTGGCTGTGCCAGGCCGCGGGTGTAGCCCCCTCGAGGGGGTCGCGCGCAGCGTGGCGGGGGTGATTCGAGTACTTATGCCCATCTACGCCTACAAGTGCGAGTCCTGTGGCCACGCCAAGGACGTGCTCCAGAAGATCTCCGACGCTCCGCTGAGCGTGTGCCCCGCCTGCGGGGCCGACGCCTTCCGCAAGCAGCTCACCGCCGCCGGCTTCCAGCTCAAGGGCTCGGGCTGGTACGTGACCGATTTCCGCGGCGGCAACGGCAGCGGCGCCAATTCCGGCGTGGCGGCCGCCCCGAGCGAGGGCAAGCCCGCCGATGGCGCGGCCAGCGCCGCACCGGCCGCGGGCGCCAAGACCGAGTCGTCGGCCGCGCCGGCCCCGGCTCCTGCCCCCGCGCCGGCCACGCCGTCCACCCCCAGCACCTGATCGGGTCCGCATGACCGCCCTGCGCAAGTGGCTGTTCTCGGGCCTGCTGGTCCTGGTGCCGCTCATCGTCACCCTGTGGGTGCTCGATTGGGTGGTCGGCACCCTGGACCAGACCCTGAACATCCTGCCCACGTCCTGGCGCCCCGACGCCTGGCTGGGCGTGCACGTGCCCGGGCTGGGCGTGCTGTTCGCGCTGGTGATCGTGCTGTCCATCGGCGCGCTGGCCTCCAACATCATCGGCAACAAGCTGGTGCACTGGTGGCACGCGCTGCTGCACCGCATTCCGGTGGTGCGCTCCATCTATTCGGGCGTGAAGCAGGTGTCGGACACGCTGTTCTCCGAGAAAGGCAACGCCTTTCGCAAGGCGCTGCTGGTGCAGTGGCCGCATGAGGGCATGTGGACCATCGCCTTCCTCACCGGCTCGCCCCAGGGCGACCTGCTGGAGCGGCTGCAGGCCCGGCCCGGCAGCGACTCGCCGCAAGACGAGTTCCTCAGCGTCTACGTGCCCACCACGCCCAACCCCACGGGCGGCTACTTCGTGCTGCTGCGCGCGCGGGACTGCGTCGAGCTCGCCATGAGCGTGGACGAGGCCCTCACCTACATCGTGTCCATGGGCGTCATCGTGCCCGGCGGCCCCCGCAACCCCAAGATCCCGCTCGCGGCCGAGGCCGAGACGCAACCCTGAGAAAGAAGACCCCATGTCCATGCGAAGCCACTACTGCGGTCTGGTGACCGAAGCCCTGATGGGCCAAACCGTCACGCTGTCGGGCTGGGTGAACCGCCGGCGCGACCACGGTGGCGTCATCTTCATCGACCTGCGCGACCGCGAAGGCACGGTGCAGGTGGTCTGCGACCCCGACCGCCCCGAGATGTTCAAGACGGCCGAGGAGGTGCGCAACGAGTTCTGCGTGCAGGTGGTCGGCCTGGTGCGCGCGCGCCCCGAGGGCACCACCAACGACACCATCAAGAGCGGCAAGATCGAGGTGCTGTGCCACGAGCTCAAGGTGCTCAACCCCTCGGTCACGCCGCCCTTCCAGCTCGACGACGACAACCTGTCCGAGACCACGCGCCTGACGCACCGCGTGCTCGACCTGCGCCGCCCCTACATGCAGCGCAACCTGATGCTGCGCTACCGCGTCGCCATGGAAGTGCGCAAGTTCCTCGACGCCAACGGCTTCATCGACATCGAGACGCCAATGCTCACCAAGAGCACGCCCGAGGGCGCGCGCGACTACCTGGTGCCCAGCCGCGTGCACGACGGCATGTTCTTCGCGCTGCCGCAGTCGCCCCAGCTGTTCAAGCAGCTGCTCATGGTGGCCGGCTTCGACCGCTACTACCAGATCACCAAGTGCTTCCGCGACGAGGACCTGCGCGCCGACCGCCAGCCCGAGTTCACGCAGATCGATATCGAGACCTCCTTCCTGACCGAGCAGGACATCCGCGACATGTTCCAGGGCATGATCAAGACGGTGTTCCAGAACGTGCTCGGCATCGACCTTGGCGAGTTCCCGGTCATGCCCTACGCCGAGGCCATGCACCGCTACGGCTCGGACAAGCCCGACCTGCGCGTGACCATGGAGTTCACCGAACTCACCGACGTCATGGCCGACGTCGACTTCAAGGTGTTCAGCGCGCCCGCGCAGATGAAGAACGGCCGCGTGGTGGCCCTGCGCGTGCCCGGCGGCGGCGAGATGAGCCGCAGCGAGATCGACGCCTACACCGAGTTCGTCAAGATCTACGGCGCCAAGGGCCTGGCCTGGATCAAGGTCAACGACGTGGCAAAGGGCCGCGACGGCCTGCAGAGCCCGATCGTGAAGAACCTGCACGACGCGGCGCTCGAAGCCATCCTGCAGCGCAGCGGCGCGCAGAACGGCGACATCCTGTTCTTCGGTGCCGACAAGGCCAAGGTGGTCAACGACGCCATCGGCAACCTGCGCATCAAGATCGGCCACAGCGAGCTGGGCAAGAAGAACGGGCTGTTCGAGGACCGCTGGGCCCCGATGTGGGTGGTGGACTTCCCCATGTTCGAGCACGACGACGAGGAAGACCGCTGGACCGCGGTGCACCACCCCTTCACCGCACCCAAGGACGGCCACGAGGACTTCATGGTCAGCGACCCGGGCCGCTGCATCGCCAAGGGCTACGACATGGTGCTCAACGGCTGGGAAATCGGCGGCGGTTCGGTCCGTATCCACCGTGCCGATGTGCAGGCCAAGGTCTTCGACGCGCTCAAGATCGGCCCCGAGGAGCAGCGCCTGAAGTTCGGCTTCCTGCTCGACGCGCTGCAGTACGGCGCGCCGCCGCACGGCGGCCTGGCCTTCGGCCTGGACCGCATCGTCACGCTCATGACGGGCGCCGAGTCGATCCGCGACGTGATCGCCTTCCCCAAGACCCAGCGCGCCCAGTGTCTGCTCACGCAGGCGCCCAGCCCGGTGGACGAGAAGCAGCTGCGCGAGCTGCACATCCGCCTGCGTAACCCCGATTCGGTCAAGAACAGCTGAGATCCTTGTAGGACCAGGCCGCAAAAGGCGCCTTCGGGCGCCTTTTTCGTGGGAACCTGCGTATCCTTGGGCGATCGCACTATCGGTTTTTCCGATCGATTGTCCCAACTGCCTGGAAAGGAGCCCGCCATGGCCGACGCCACCACCGAAACCAGCAAGAAAAAACTCGTGCGCGATCTGCAGCGCGTCATCACCGACGCCGAAGAGCTGCTGCAAGCCACCGCCAACGAAACCGAGGGCAAGGTGATCGAGATGCGCGAGCGCATCCGCGAGAACCTGATCGCCGCCCGGCACAAGCTGGGCGACATCGAGGAAACCGTCGCCGCCCGCACCAAGGAAGCCGCCCGCGCCACCGACGAGTACGTGCACGAGCACCCCTGGCAGGCCATCGGCACCGCCGCCGGCGTGGGCCTGCTGATCGGCATGCTCATCGCCCGGCGCTGAGCGCCGCCATGGAGCCGTCCGCTCAACGCCTCTCGGCCTCCGTGCGCGGGCTGGCGGCCACGCTGGTCGAGCTGGCCCAGGTCCGCCTCGAACTGTTCAGCGTCGAGGCCCAGGAGGAGGTGCTGCGCCTCGCCGGGCTGGTGGCCTACGGGGCCATCGCCCTGGTGTGCCTGGCGCTCGGCGTGGGCTTCCTGGCCATCCTGATCACCGTGGCCCTGTGGGATGAACACCGGCTGGCGGCGCTGGCCACCTTCACCGGCCTGTTCCTGTTCGTCGGCCTGCTGGCCATCTGGCAGGCGCGTGCGCGCTTGTTGCGTGGCTCGCGGCTGTTCTCGGCCAGCATCGACGAGCTGCGCCAGGACCGCGAGGCATTGGACCCATGAGAGCCGCTCGACCGCCCGCAGGGGCTTGCACCGCGGCCTCTGGCGCGCAGGCGATCCCATGAGCCTTCCGCGCGCCGAACAGCTCAGGCAGCGCCATCTGGCGCTGCGCCGGCGTTCGCGCACGCTGCGCGTGCGCGCCGGGATGCAGGCCGAGTCCCTGCATCCCCTGTTCGGTTGGGCCGACCGGGTGCAGGACGCCTGGCGGTGGCTGCGCGGCTGGCCGCCCCAGCTGACCCTGCCCCTGGCCGCCGTGGCCGGGCTGTGGCTGGCGCGCCGCCCCAGCCGGCTGGTCTCGCTGCCGCTGCGCGCGCTGTCCCTGTGGCGTCTGTGGCAGCGCTTCGGCGCGGCCCGCCGTGGGCGCTGATCCGGCGCGGGCCTTCAAGGTCCCGCAGTCGGTGCTGGTGGTCATCCACACCCCGGCTTTCGAGGTGCTGCTGATCGAGCGCGCCGATGCCCCGGGCTTTTGGCAGTCCGTGACCGGGTCCAAGGACCGGCCCGAGGAACCCTTCGAGCTCACCGCCGCGCGCGAGGTGAGGGAGGAGACCGGCCTGGACGCCGCCGCGCCGGGGCACGCCCTGCGCGACTGGGGCCTGGAGAACGTCTACGAGATCTACCCCCAGTGGCGGCACCGCTACGCGCCGGGCGTCACGCACAACACGGAGCGCGTGTTCGGCCTGTGCGTGCCGCGCGCCGCGCCGGTGCGGCTGAGCCCGCGCGAGCACCGCGACCAGGTCTGGCTGCCCTGGCGCGAGGCGGCGCAGCGCTGCTTCTCGCCCTCCAATGCCGAGGCCATCGGCTGGCTGCCGCGCCTGGGTGGGGTACCGAGGCCGTAGCGCCATGCCGTCCGGCCGTGGGGCGGGGGCGCCCGCGCGGGGCCTGTGGCCCGTGCGATCATGCGCGCCATGAGCATGGTGCGCGTAGCGACCTACAACATCCACAAGGGCGTTCAGGGCCTGGGCCCGGCGCGCCGGCTCGAAATCCACAACCTGGTGCACGCGGTCGAGCAGTTCGAC
Source organism: Hydrogenophaga borbori (assembly GCF_003417535.1). Taxonomy (GTDB): domain Bacteria; phylum Pseudomonadota; class Gammaproteobacteria; order Burkholderiales; family Burkholderiaceae_C; genus Hydrogenophaga; species Hydrogenophaga borbori. The sequence continues at coordinate 356,485 of NZ_QVLS01000003.1, read as the reverse complement.
GCCGACATCGTCTGCCTGCAGGAGGTGCGCAGCCACCACCGCAAGCTGGAACGCTACTTCACCCGCTGGCCCGAAATGGACCAGGCCGGCTACCTCTCGCCGGAAGGCTACGAGGCCGTCTACCGCAGCAACGCCATCACGCGCCACGGTGAACACGGCAACGCCCTGCTGTCGCGCTGGCCGGTGGTGGGCGTGGGGCATTCCGACGTCTCCGACCACCGCTTCGAGCAGCGCGGCCTGCTGCACGTGCACCTGCTGGTCGATGGCCTGGAGCTGCATGTGGTGGTGGTGCACCTGGGCCTGGTGCACGCCAGCCGCGAACGGCAGGTGCAGCGACTGGGCCAGTTCATCGCCCGCGAGGTCCCCGCCGGCGCGCCGCTGGTGGTGGCGGGCGACTTCAACGACTGGAGCGCGCAGCTGCTCAAGCCCATGGCGGCGCTGGACCTGCACACCTTCGAAGGCATCCGCCTGCCCACCTTCCCGGCGCGGCTGCCGCTGCTGCACCTGGACCGCATCTTCTTCCGTGGTCTGCGCCCGGTCTCGGCCCACGTGCCGCATGGGCGCGCCTGGCGCCGCATGTCCGACCACCTGCCGATCATCGCGGACCTCGAATTCCCGTGAAACGCCTGCACGCGACGATGAAGGATGGGCACCAGCTCGTGCTGCTGGTGGGCGGCGACGAGCTCTTCCCCGCACTGGCCGAGGCCATGGACGCGGCGCGCCAGGTGGTGCACCTGGAGACCTACATCTTCGAGTTCGCGGGCTCGGCCTTGCAGGTGGCCGAGGCGCTGGAGCGCGCCGCGCGGCGCGGCGTGGCGGTGCGCCTGGTGGTCGACGGCGTGGGCACGCCGTCGATTCCCGAAGAATGGCGCCAGCGCTTTGGCGCCGCCGGCGTGCAGTGGCGCATCTACTCTCCCCTGGGCCGCCTGGGCCTGCTGTTCCCCCGCCTGTGGCGCCGCCTGCACCGCAAGCTCTGCGTGGTGGACGGCACGGTGGGCTTTTGCGGTGGCGTCAACATCATCGACGACCGCGACGACGTGTCGCTGGGTCGGCTCGACGAACCCCGGCTGGACTACTCGCTGCGCGTGGCCGGGCCGCTGGTGCAGGACATGACGGAGACCATGGAGCAGCTCTGGTGGCGCCTGCAGGCCGTGCGGGCGGCGCGTCAGCGCGAGTTCTCGGCCGCCTGGCAGGCGCTGCGCGGCTCGAGCGCCTCGGGCGATTTTTCCAAGCTGCTGCGCAAGCTGGAGACGCGGGCGCGCGGCCTGGCGTCCGGCGGCGAGGACGACACCGGCAGCGCGCTGATGGGCGTGGACGATGCGCGCGCCGCGCTGCTGCTGCGCGACAACGTGGCGCACCGCCACGACATCGAGCGCGCCTACCTCAAGGCCATCGGCGAGGCGCGCCAGGAGGTGCTCATCGTCAACGCCTACTTCATTCCCGGGCGCCGGCTGCGCAAGGCCCTGCTGATGGCCGTCGGGCGCGGCGTGCGCGTGCGCCTGTTGCTGCAGGGGCGCTACGAGCACTTCCTGCAGTACCGCGCCGCGCGGCCCGCGCTCAAGCGCCTGGTGAACGCGGGCCTGGAGGTCTGCGAGTACGCGCCCAGCGCGCTGCACGCCAAGGTGGCCGTGGTGGACGAGCGCTGGGCCACGGTGGGCTCCACCAATCTGGACCCGCTGTCGCTGCTGCTGGCGCGCGAGGCCAACGTCATGAGCACCGACCGACGCTTCGCGGCGCTGCTGCGCGCCCACCTCGACGACATCGTCTGCCACCGCAGCACCCCCATCCACGCGGAGGCGCTCAACAGCCGGCCCTGGGGCCAGCGCATCCTCGACCGCATCGCCTTCGGCATCATGCGCACGGTGCTGTTTCTCACCGGCCACCGCTATTGAGGCGGCCGTGGCCGCCCCCACGTCCCTGATATGCAGGACCTGATCGTCCAGCGCCCCGAGGGCCTGTACTGCCCGCCGGGCGATTTTTTCATCGACCCCTGGCGCCGCGTCGACCGCGCGGTGATCACGCACGCGCACGCCGACCACGCGCGCACCGGGCACCGCCACTACCTCGCGGCCGCGCCCGGCGCCGGGCTGCTGCGTGCGCGGCTGGGGGAGGGCATCCCCCTGCAGCCGATGGACTACGGCGAGGTGGTCACGCACCGCGGCGTGCGCATCAGCCTGCACCCGGCGGGCCACGTGCTGGGCTCGGCCCAGGTGCGCCTGGAACACCAGGGGCAGGTGTGGGTGGCCAGCGGCGACTACCGGCCCACGCCCGCCCACGGCGTGCCCGACCGCACCTGCGCGCCGTTCGAGCCGGTGCGCTGCGACACCTTCATCACCGAGTCCACCTTCGGCCTGCCCATCTACCGCTGGCGGCCCGACCACGAGCTGTTCGCCGAACTCAACCGCTGGTGGGCCGACAACGCGGCCGTCGGACGCGCCAGCGTGATCAGCTGCTACAGCCTGGGCAAGGCGCAGCGCCTGCTGGCGGGGGTGGACCCGTCCATTGGCCCCATCGTCTGCCACGGCTCGGTGGAGCCGCTCAACCGCGCCTACCGCGCGGCGGGCGTGGACCTGCCGGCCACGCTCGCGGCGGAGGGCACGCACGATCCGGCGGACCTGCGCCGCGCCCTGGTGCTGTGCCCCGGCAGCGCCCTGTCCTCGCCCTGGATGCGCCGCTTCGGTGACACCAGCGACGCCTTCGCCAGCGGCTGGATGCAGATCCGCGGCTGGCGCCGTCGCCTGGGCCATGACCGCGGCTTCGTCATCAGCGACCACGCCGACTGGCCCGGCCTTCTCTCGGCCATCGGCGCGACCGGCGCCGGGCGCGTGATCGTCACGCACGGCAGCGTGCCCACCCTGGTGCGCTACCTCCAGGAGCAGGGCCTGCGGGCCGAAGGCTTCAAGACCGAGTACGGCGACGGCGCCGACGATCCGCCCGCCGCGCGCGCGGAGTCCGCCGCATGAAGCGCTTCGGCGCGCTGTTCGCCGAACTCGACGCCAGCACCGCCACCCACGCCAAGGTGGCGGCCCTGGTGCGCTACCTGCGCGAAGCGCCCGACGAGGACGCGGCCTGGGCGGTCTACTTCCTCGCGGGCGGCAAGCCGCGCCAGCTCATCCGCACCGCGCAGCTGCGCGCGCTGGCGCTGCGGGCCTCGGGCCTGCCCGAGTGGCTGTTCGAGGAGAGCTACCAGGCGGTGGGCGACCTCGCCGAGACCATCGCCCTGGTGCTGCCCGCGCCGACCGAAGGGGGCGCCGAGCTCGGCCTTCACGGCTGGATGACCCAGCGGCTGCTGCCGCTGCGCGGCGCCGACGAGGCCACGGTGGCGGACGCGGTGCTGGGGTGGTGGGGCGAGCTCGACAGCCTGGGCCGCTTCCTCTTCGTCAAGCTGGTGGGGGGTGGTTTTCGTGTCGGCGTGAGCCAGCTGCTGGCGCAGCGCGCCGTGGCCGAGTTCGCGGGCCTGGACCCCAAGCTCGTGGCGGCCCGCATGATGGGCTACACCAGCGGTCAGCGCGCGCCCACGGCGCAAGCCTGGCGCGCCATCGTGGCGCCGGCCGCGGGCGAAGGGGCGGCCGCGCGCGACCCGAGCCAGCCCTACCCCTTCTTCCTGGCGTCCGCGCTCGCGGGCGCGCCCGAGGCCACGCTGGGCGAGGTGGGCGACTGGTTCGCCGAGTGGAAGTTCGATGGCATCCGCGGCCAGATCGTCAAGCGCGCGGGCCGCGCCTGGGTCTGGTCGCGCGGCGAGGAACTGATGACCGAGCGCTTCCCCGAGCTGGAGCGCCTGGCCGCGGCCTGGCCCGACGGCACGGTGGTCGACGGCGAGATCGTGGCCTGGGACGCGCTGGCCGCGCCACTGCCGGGATTCGAGACGCCGGGCCGGCCCGCGCCCTTCGCCACGCTGCAGCAGCGCATCGCGCGCAAGACGCTCACGGCCCGCGTGCTGGCCGATGCGCCCGTGGGCTTCATCGCCCACGACCTGCTGGAGTGCGGCGGACAGGACCTGCGCGGCCAAGCCCAGCACGCCCGCCGCGCCGCCCTGGAGGCCCTGGCGCGCGCCTGCGCCCCGCCGCTGCCCTGCTCGCCGCTGCTCGACGCGCCCGACTGGGCCACGCTGGCCGCCTGGCGCGCGCGCTCGCGCGAACTCGGCGTCGAAGGCCTGATGCTCAAGCACCGCGACGGTGCCTACGGCACCGGGCGCGTGAAGCGCTCGGGCGAGGGCGAGCGGCTGGCCTGGTGGAAATGGAAGATCGACCCGTTCACGGTGGACGGTGTGCTGATCTACGCCCAGGCCGGCCACGGGCGGCGCGCCTCGATCTACACCGACTACAGCTTCGCCGTCTGGAACCGCGCACCGCGCGATCCGGCCGAGGCGCAGGCGGTGGTGGACGCGATCGCCGAGCGCCGCCCGGCCAACCCGCAGGGCCTGCAGCTGGTGTCTTTCACCAAGGCCTATTCCGGGCTGAGCGACGCCGAGTTCCAGGCCGTGGACGCCGTGATCCGCGAGACCACGCTGGAGCACTTCGGCCCCGTGCGCAGCGTGCGCCCGACGCTGGTGGTGGAGCTGGCCTTCGAAGGCATCGCGCGCAGCAAGCGCCACAAGAGCGGTGTGGCGCTGCGCTTCCCGCGCATGCTGCGCGTGCGCGGCGACAAACCCCTGCACGAGGCCGGCACGCTGGGCGAGCTTCTGGCCTTGCTGCCCGGCGCCTGATCCCCTCGGTGGGAGACTTGGTGCGCCTGTGGCACGGGCTGGGCTAGTAGTTGCGCCCACCTTTGTACGCCGCGTGCGTGCGCGCGCGCAGTGGCGCCACGCGTTCGATGGCGGCCTGGGTGCGCGCCACCTGGGCGTGCGTGATCGCCAGGCCCAGGGCATCGGCCGCGTCCTTGCCGGGCAGGCCGGGCAATTGCAGCAGGCGCTTCACCATTTCCTGCATCTGTTCCTTGGTGGCTCGACCGTGGCCGGCCACGGCCTTCTTGAGCTGCAGCGCGGTGTATTCGGCCACGCCCAGGCCATTGGCCACCAGGGCGGTGAGGCAGGCGCCGCGCGCCTGACCCAGCAGCAGCGTGGCCTGCGGGTTCACGTTGACGAACACGATCTCGCACACCGCCACCTCGGGCTGGTAGCGGCGGGTCACCTCGGTGATGCCGTCGAACAGCACCTTCAGCCGTTCGGGCAGCAGGGCGCCATCTTTCGGGCTGGTCTGGATGGTGCCGCTGGCCACGTAGGCCAGGCGCGGGCCTTCGGTGTCGATGACGCCAAAGCCGGTGCACTGCAGGCCGGGGTCGATGCCGAGGATCCTCATGCGGCGCTTCCGTGCGGGCTCACAGGCCGAAGGTCCAGCGGACCGAATGGAAGAAGACCGGCGCCGCGAAGCACAGCGCGTCCACGCGGTCGAGCAGGCCGGCCGCGCCGGTGACCGAGCGGCGCTCGCCACCCCAGTTCGTCACCCCGCGGTCGCGCTTGATGGCCTTCATCACCAGGTGGCCCAGCGAGCCCGCGGCACAGGCCACCAGGGCCATGGCCAGGGCCGGCAAGGGCTTGAAGGGGGTGAAGCCCGCCAGCAGCGCGCCCAGCAGGCCGCCGGCCAGCAGACCCCAGCCCCAGCTGGCCCAGTGGAAGCTGGCGCTGATGGCCGGCGCCACCGGGCGCTGGCGGCCCCGCGCGGTGAGGTGCTGCACCAGCATGCAGGTCTGCACCACCAGCACCAGGAAGAAGACCAGGAAGGCGTTGTTGCCCAGCCAGCGCGGGAACTGCAACAGCAGCAGCGCCGGCACATGGCTCAGGCCGTAGACGCAGACCATGATGCCCCACTGCAGCTTGGCGTTGCGCTCCAGGAAGCGCTGCGGGTCGCCGCGCAGCGCGCTCACCACGGGCAGCGCCAGGAACACGTAGACCGGCACGAAGACCGTGAACAGGTTGAACTGCGCGTTCCACACCAGCGCGTACTGGGTCGGCAGCACCACGAAGAAGGCCAGCACCAGGCTGCGGTGGTCGCCGCGCCGCGTGGGGGACAGGCTGATGAACTCGCGCAGCGCGAAGAAGGAGAGCACGCCGAACAGGGCAATGGACGGCCCGCGGCCCATCACCCAGCCGATCCAGAACACGACGGCCATCAGCCAGGAGATGCGCAGCAGGTCGGCGTTGTCGTGGCGGCGGCGGGTCAGCGCGGCGTCGTCGCCGTGCGCGCGGCGCTCGCGCAGCGAGAGCAGCACCCCCGCGACGGTGGCCAGGGCCAGCAGGCCGAACACCACGAGGAACAGCAGACCGACCTGCTGGTCGGAGGTGAGGCCGCGCAGGAAGCCGGTCATGGGATCGCCCGCCGGGCCGCCCCAAGGGCGGTCTGCTCCCCCGCGGGGGGCAGCGAATACACGAAGTGACGAGCGTGGGGACCCATCAGACGTCCCTCAGCGCCATGACGGCCAGGCGCGCGCGCGCCAGGAAGTCGGCGCGCGGCTCGTCGGCGCCAGGCTTCACCGGTTCGCCGAAGGTCACGGTGCACAGCACGGGCACGGGCACCACCTCGCCCTTGGGCATCACGCGCTGCACGTTGTGGATCCAGGTGGGCACGAGCACCACCTCGGGGAATTTCATGGCCAGGTTGTACAGGCCGCTCTTGAAGGGCTGGGGGTCTTCCTCGAAACCGCGCGTGCCCTCGGGGAAGAGGATCAGCGAGTCGCCGCTCTGCAGGGCGGCGATCAGCGGCGCCAGCGGGTCCTCGTCGCCCTTTCTTTCGCGTTCCACGTAGACGGCGTTGAACACCTCGGTGGTGATCCAGCGCTTGAGCGGCGAGGCGGTCCAGTAGTCCTTGGCGGCGATGGGCCGCGTGATGCCGCGCAGTTCCTTGGGCAGCGCGGCCCAGATCAGCACCAGGTCGGCGTGGCTCTGGTGGTTGGCGAAGTAGATGCGCTGCTCGGCCTTGGGCGGCGCGCCGTACCAGCGCGCCTGCGCGCCCGTGAGCAGGCGAACCAGGCCCAGCAGGAGGTAGCCGACGGCGGGGGCCAGTACCCTCATCGACGCGCCTCGGCTGCCGCCACCGCGAAGACCGAACCCAGAGACACCACGGAACGGGCTGTGCCAGGCCGTTGGTGTCGTCCCCCTCGGGGGGAAGGCGCGAAGCGACGCAGGGGGGTCATGGAATTTTGACGTCGCCCATGCGGGCGACGATGGTGGCGGTGCGGCGCGCCAGGTAGGCCGAGCCCTGGCGCGTTTCGAAGAAGCGCGGCGAGGGCAGCATCACCGCCAGGCGGGCGGCCTCGTAGGCGCTGAGGCGCGCGGCCGGCTTGTTGAAGTAGCGCTGCGCGGCGGCCTCGGCGCCGAACACGCCTTCGCCCCATTCCACGCTGTTGAGGTAGATCTCGAGGATGCGGCGCTTGTCCAGCACCAGTTCGAGCATCAAGGAGAGCACCAGCTCCTGGCCTTTGCGCAGCAGCTTGCGTTCGCCCGACAGCAGCAGGTTCTTGGCGAGCTGCTGGGTGATGGTGGAGCCGCCCACCACCTTGGCCTCGCGCACGGGGCGGTTGGGGCTGTGCGCGGCGCGGCGCTCGGCCTGCTCCTGGCGGCGCTCGTTTTTCTGCCAGGCCTTTTCGATGGCGGTCCAGTCGACGCCGCCATGGTCGAAGAAGCCGGCGTCCTCGGAGGCCACCACGGCGCGCCACAGGTTGGGGCTGATCTGCTCGCCGTCGACCCAGCGCTGGCGCCAGCGCCACGGGGTCTCGCCGCGCGCGCTGGCGGTGGCCACGCGCCAGGCCTCGGAGCGCTGGAAGGCGGTGCTGTGCGGGTCGAGCACGGCCATGAGCGCGATGCCGGCCAGGAAGTACAGCTGCAGGGCCAGCCCCGCGAGCACCAACCACAGCAGCCAGCGACCGAAGGCGCGTACCACTACTGTCCCGACAGTTGGGTCTGCAGGCCGTCCTCGCGCGTGAAGCGAAAGCGCGAGACGACCACGATCTGGTCGGCCTGGCGGCGCATGGCCTCGTTGAAGCGGCCGAAGGCCAGGCCGCGCACGATGGCCTGGGCGCGGCTGTCGAGCAGGCGGTTGCCCGAGCCCTGCACCACCTCGGTGTCGAGCACCTGGCCGGTGTGGTTCACGGTGATGACCATGGTGAGTTCGCCGTAGAGCTTGCGCCCGGCGGCCTCGGGGAAGTTGGCCGTGCCGTGCTGCTCGATGCGCCGGCGCAGGCCGTCGTAGTACACGGCGTAGACGGCCTCGCGCGTGGCCGGGCTGATGTAGCGTTTGCGCGGCCGCGCGTTTTCCTCGTTGATGCGTTTCTCGATCTCGGCCAGCACGCGCACCAGGGCCTGGCGCCGCTGTTCCTGCTCGCGGGCTTCGGGCGTCTGGCGCTGGGCCGCGGGAGCGGGCGGTGGCATGGTGGCCAGCGCGCGGCGCACCTGCGCGAGCAGCTGCACCTGCTGCTCCATCAGGGCCTCCATGCGGCGCAGTTCTTCGTCGGGCGTGTCGCCCAGCCGGGCGATGGCGGCGGGGGGCAGCGGCGAGGTGGCGCGCCCGCGCTCGGCGTCGCCGCCGCCGGCCAGCGCGGCCTGGGCGATGGCCTGTGCCTTTTCGGGGCGCTGGTCGCTGCGCGCGTTGACCAGGATCACCTCCAGCGGCGTGTCCTTGAACACGCGGTCGAAGCGCTCGGGGTCGGCGAAGCGCACCGCCAGCAGGGCCGCGTGCACCCCGAGCGAGACCAGCAGCGCGAGCTGCAGCGTGCTCAGGTTCCTCAGGGTGCGGACGGCCTTGGCGCGGGCGGCGGATTTCACGCGGGGGATTATCCGTTCTGCGTTCCACCGGGGGGCGTTTCGCCCGCCGCGGCGTCGTCCAGGTCGATGGCCAGCGCCACCGGGGCGCCCAGCGGCTCTTCCTCGTCCTCCTCGGCCTCGGACTCGAGCGCCGCGGGGTCCTCCACGGGCTGGTCGAGCCGCTCGATGACCGTGCCGCTCAGCTCCAGGGTGATGTCGTCGATGGCCCCCAGCCGGATGCGCAGGTGGGCACCGCGCTGCAGGCCATCGGCGCCCAGCACCGGCAGCACCAGGGGCAGGGTGTCGGCGCGCACCAGGCCGTCCTTGATGAGCGTGGCGGTGAGCTCGGTGATGCCGTTCTGGCGCAGGTACTGCAGCGTCCAGTAGCGTTCCATGCCGCCCTGGAAGCCGTTGTAGGCGGTGTGGGCGGCGTCGAAGGCGCTGACCACGGCGAGCAGGTTGGCGTCCTTGGGCTTGAAGGGCGCGGCCAGCGCGGCGGTCTTGCCGTGGCGCGCGCAGGCCACGATCTGCCATTGGTTCACCAGGTCGACGTAGCGGCGCAGCGGCGAGGTGGCCCAGGTGTACGCCTTCACGCCGATGCCCGCGTGCGGCAGGGCCTTGGTGCCCATGCGCACCTTGATGCCCGGCAGCAGGCTGGCCTGGCTGCGGTAGATGCCGGGCACGCCGCACTCGGCCAGCCACAGGCCCCAGGTCTTGTTGGCCAGGATCATGGCCTCGGCCACCATCAGGTCCAGCGGCGCGCCGCGCGAGCGCGTGCCGATGAGCACGCGCTCGTCGCCGGCGGGCTCGTCGCCCTGCACGCCCTCCAGCTTGAAGGTGTAGTCGGGGCGCGTGAAAGTCTCGGGCTTGCCGCGCGCGATTTCGCGCTGCGCCTTGTGTTCGCGCGCGAAGCGGTGCAGGAAGACCAGCGCGGGCTGCAGCCCGGCCAGCTCGGCCGGGGCCTGGGCGTTGGCTTCGCCGGCGAGCCAGGCCTCGGTGACGATCGTGTCGAGCCGGTCGTGGCGCAGGTTGTGGGCGATGGGCACGCGCTCCAGTGCGGTGCGGCTGGGGCCCACGGCCAGCGTGGCCTCGTCGATCTCCACGTACAGCGAGACGGCCGGGCAGTCGCGTCCGGCCTGCAGCGTGTAGGCGTCGACCACCGCGTCGGGCAGCATGGTGATCTTGTGGCCGGGCATGTAGACGGTGGACAGGCGCGTGCGCGCCAGCTCGTCGAGCGGGTCACCCGGCGCGATGGCCAGCCCCGGCGCCGCGATGTGGATGCCCAGCGTGACCGTGCCCGAGCCCAGGCCCTGCACGGAGAGCGCGTCGTCGATCTCGGTGGTGGCGGAGTCGTCGATGGAGAAGGCCGCCACGGCCGCCAGCGGCAGCGCCTCGGCCACCGGCGGGGCGCTCAGCGCGGGGAAGCCCGTGCCTTTGGGGAAGTGCTCGAACAGGAAGCGCTGCCAGTGGAACTGGTAGGCGCTGCGGATGGCCCCCGCCTGCTGCAGCAGCACCAGCGGCGCGGTGTGGCTCAGGCGCGCGGCCTCGACCACGGCCTTGTACTCGGGACCGTTCTTGTCGGGCTTGAAGAGGATGCGGTAGAGCTGCTGGTGCACCGGCTCGGGGCAGCGGCCCGCCACCAGCTCGGCGGCCCAGGCCTCGATGCGGGCCTGCAGCTCCTTCTTCTTCTCGATGGCGGCCAGGGCCTGGGCCACGATCTCGGGCGGGGCCTTCTTGAAGCGGCCCTTGCCGGCGCGGCGGAAGTAGTGCGGCGCGTTCTGCAGCGTGAGCAGCGCCGCCACCTGCTGGGCGGTGCCGGCCTGGGCGCTGAAGTACTCGCGCGCGAGGTCGGCGAAACCGAACTCGTCCTCGGGCGCGAATTCGTAAGCGAGTTCGAGCTCCATGCCCTCGGCCAGCGAGCCGGCCTCCTTCAGGAGCTCGGCGGGCGCGGGTTTTTCGAACCGCAGCAGCGCGTTGGCCGCTTTCACTTTCACCCGCTTGCCGGAGTCGAGTTCCACCTGGAGGGAACTGTCGGACTCGGACAGCAGGCGGCCGGTCAGGAACTTGCCGGCCTCGTCGAACAGGATGTGCATGGGCGCGATTGTCCCATTCCGCCCATCCCGTCCGGCTCAGGCCAGCCGCAGAAAGCCGAACACCGCGTCCATGTGGGCCTCGAAATCGCTGATCGCGTGGTCGCCGCCTTGCAGCAGGCGGATGTCGCCGCCCGCGCAGAAGGCCTGCATCTCGCGCCAGTCCAGCACCTCGTCGCCCTTGGCGATGAGCGCGAACAGGCGCTCGGGCGTGGCCGGCGAGGCCGGCGACAGGCGCGCGATGTCGCTCTCCAGCACCCGCAGCTCGTCCACGAAGCCGGGTTCGAAGAAGAAGCGCTCCTCGGGGTTCTGCCAGGTGGTCTGTTCGCCGATGTGGGTGGCCAGGTCGCGCGCGGGATGGGCCGCGGGGTTGAGCAGCACCGCCCGGCAGCCGGTCTGCAGGGCGAACCAGCGCGCGTAGAACCCACCCAGCGAGGACCCCACCACCGCCGTGCGCCCGCGCGGCCAGCCGGTGGTGGCCTGGCGGATCCATTCGGTGGCCGCGCGGGGCGAAGGCGGCAGCTGCGGGCACCACCAGGTCACGGCCGGGTGCGAGCGGCGCACGCGCTCGCCGACCAGTCGGGCCTTCATCGACAGGGGCGAGGACCGGAAGCCGTGCAGGTAGAGCAGGTGGGTGGTGGGGAGGGGGTGCATCGACTGAGGATAATCGCGGCCCATGGCCGTCGTTCTCGACAAACCCAGTCTGCTGCAGCGCGCGATCCCCTTCATGCGGGGCTTCGACTGGCCGCTGATCGCCATCATTGGTTTCATGGCCGCCCTGGGCCTGGTCACCATGTACTCGGTGGGCTTCGACCACGGCTCGCGCTTCTCCCAGCACGGCCGCAACATGCTGATCGGCGCCACCGTCATGCTGGTGTGCTCACAAATCCCGCCGCAGCGCCTGATGAGCCTGGCGCTGCCGCTCTACCTGGTGGGCGTGGCCTTGCTGCTGGGGGTGGAGTTCGCCGGCATCATGCGCAAGGGCGCCCAGCGCTGGCTCGACATCGGCGTGACGGTGATTCAGCCCAGCGAGATCATGAAGATCGCCATGCCCATGATGTTGGCCTGGTGGTTCCACCGCCGCGAGGGCCAACTCAAGCCCATGGACTTCGTGGTCGCGGGCGGGCTGCTGGCCGTGCCCATCGGCCTGATCCTGCTCCAGCCCGACCTGGGCACCACGTTGCTGGTGCTGGCCTCCGGCCTGGCCGTCATCTTCTTCGCCGGCCTGAGCTGGAAGCTGATCGTCCCGCCCGTGGTGCTGCTGGGCATCGGCGTGGTGGTGCTGATCTTCAACGAGTCGGCCTGGTGTGCGCCCGGCGTGGATTGGCAGGTGCTGCACGAGTACCAGCGCCAGCGCGTGTGCACCCTGCTGGACCCGACCACCGACCCGCTGGGCAAGGGCTTTCACATCATCCAGGGCATGATCGCCATCGGCTCGGGCGGCGTCTGGGGCAAAGGCTTCATGCAGGGCACGCAGACCCACCTGGAGTTCATTCCCGAACGCACCACCGACTTCATCTACGCCGCCTTCTCCGAGGAGTTCGGCCTGGTGGGCGTGCTGGTGCTGCTGGCCGGCTTCACCGCGCTCATCGGCCGCGGGCTGATCATCGCGGCCGAGGCGCCCACGCTGTTCTCCCGCCTGCTGGCGGGCGCGCTCACGCTGAATATCTTTGTCTACGCCTTCGTGAACATGGGCATGGTCAGCGGCATCCTGCCCGTGGTGGGCGTGCCGCTGCCGTTCGTCAGCTACGGCGGCACCGCCATGGTGACCATGGGCGTGGGCCTGGGCATGTTGCTGGCCATTTCGCGCGCCAAGCGCCTGGTGCCCTCATGACCGACGCACCGGAGCGCGGCGGCGATCACGCCGTGGCCGTCATCGGCGCGGGCCTGATGGGCGGCGCCATGGTCGAGCGCCTGCGCGAGCGCGGCTGGGCCGTGGCGGTGCGCGACGTCGACCCCGCCTGCGCCGAACGCGCCCGCGCGGCCGGCGCCACCGTCTGCGCCAGCGCGCGCGCCGCCGCCGGGCGCCTGGCCGACGGCGGCGTGCTGGCCCTGGTGGTGGTGGACGCCGCGCAGTGCCGCGAGGTGCTCTGGGGAGAGCAGGGGGCCGCCGCCGCGCTGCGGCCGGGCCAGACCCTGCTGCTGTGCCCCACCATCGCCCCGGAGGACACCGAGGCCATCGCGGCGCGGCTGGCGTCCCAGGGCGTGGACACCATCGACGCCCCCATGTCCGGCGGCCCGGCCCGGGCGCGCGCCGGTGCCATGAGCCTGATGCTCGCCGGCCCCGAGGCCACGCTGCAGCGCCACGCGGGCCTGCTGGCCGACCTGTCCGACAGCCAGTTCCGTGTCGGCGCCCGCGTGGGCGACGGTGCGCGCACCAAGCTGGTGAACAACCTGCTGGCAGGCATCAACCTGGCGGGCGCGGCCGAGGCCCTGGCCCTGGCCCAGCGCCTGGGGCTGGACCTTTCGCGCACGCTGGACGTGATCGAGCGCTCCAGCGGCCAGAGCTGGATCGGCACCGACCGCCTGCGCCGCCGACTGGCCGGCGACATGGCGCCGCGCGCCCACATGAGCCTGCTGGCCAAGGACACCCGCCTGGCGGTGGCCGCCGGTCGGTCCACCGGCCACCAGGGGGTGCTGGGCCCGCAGGCCGCCGCTGTCTTCGCCGCCGCGCTGGCGCAGGGCATGGCCGGCCAGGACGACGGCGCGCTGCTCGACTGGATGCGCGAGCACCCGGCGGGACTGCCCCCGCCGGAACCTCAGCCAGAACCAAAGCCCTGACGCCCACAGGCGGGCGGGCGGTTCCTACAATGCCCGGATGATCGCCCGCGAACCCACCCTGGCCCGACTGGCCACCGCCGAGCAGTTGCTGCTCGAACCCTTCGGCCTCACCACCGCTCACCTGCACCAGGCGCTGGCGGAGATCCGCTCGCACGGGGTGGACGACGCCGATCTCTATTTCCAGGCCACGCGCAACGAGGGCTGGAGCCTGGAAGAGGGCATTGTCAAGACCGGCAGCTTCCACATCGAGCAGGGCGTGGGCGTGCGCGCGGTCAGCGGCGAGAAGACCGCCTTCGCCTACTCCGACGACCTGTCCTGGGACTCGCTGCTCGACGCCGCGCGCACCGTGCGCAGCATCTCGGGCCAGGGCCAGACGAAGAAGGTCAAGGTGACGGCGCGCAAGGTCGCTCCCTCGCGCTCGCTCTACGCCGATGTGGACCCCATCGCCTCGCTGGACAGCACCGCCAAGGTGGCGCTGCTTGAAAAAGTGGAGCGCCTGGCGAAAGCCAAGGACCCCCGCGTGGCCCAGGTGATGGCCGGCCTGGCCGCCGAGCACGACGTGGTGCTGGTGGCGCGCGCGGACGGCACGCTGGCGGCCGACGTGCGCCCGCTGATCCGCTTGTCGGTCACGGTCATCGCTGAACAGAACGGCCGGCGCGAGATGGGCAATTCGGGTGGCGGTGGCCGTTTCGGCCTGGCCTACTTCGACGACGCCATGGTGCAGTTCTACGTCGACGAGGCGGTGGAGCAGGCGCTGACCAACCTCGAATCGCGCCCCGCGCCGGCGGGCGAGATGGTGGTGGTGCTGGGCAGCGGCTGGCCCGGTATCCTGCTGCACGAGGCGGTGGGCCACGGACTGGAAGGCGACTTCAACCGCAAGGGCAGCAGCGCCTTCGCTGGCCGCATCGGCCAGCGCGTGGCGGCCAAGGGTGTCACCGTGCTCGACGACGGCACCATCGCCGACCGCCGCGGCTCGCTCAACGTCGACGACGAAGGCCATGTGTCGCAGCGCAACGTGCTCATCGAGGACGGCATCCTGCGCGGCTACATCCAGGACGCGATGAACGCGCGTCTGATGGGCGTCAAGCCCACCGGCAACGGTCGGCGCGAGAGCTACGCCCACACGCCCATGCCGCGCATGACCAACACCTACATGCTCAGCGGCGACAAACACCCCGACGAGATCGTCGCCAGCATCAAGAAGGGCCTGTACGCCACCAACTTCGGCGGCGGCCAGGTGGACATCACCAGCGGCAAGTTCGTGTTCTCGGCCAGCCAGGCCTTCTGGGTCGAAAACGGCAAGATCCAGTACCCCGTGAAGGGCGCCACCCTGGTCGGCAACGGCCCGGACGCGCTCACGCGCGTGAGCATGATCGGCAACGACATGAAGCTCGACAGCGGCGTGGGCACCTGCGGCAAGGAAGGCCAGAGCGTGCCCGTGGGCGTGGGCCAGCCCACGCTGCGCATCGAGGCCCTCACGGTCGGCGGCACGGCTTGAGCGCGGGAGCGCCGGGGCCGGTGCCGTTTGGCGAGGCCCTGCGCTTCTGGCTCAAGCTCGGCTTCATCAGCTTCGGCGGCCCGGCGGGGCAGATCGCGGTGATGCACCGCGAGCTCGTGGAGCAGCGGCGCTGGATCAGCGAGCGGCGCTTCCTGCACGCGCTCAACTACTGCATGCTGCTGCCAGGCCCCGAAGCCCAGCAACTGGCCACCTACATCGGCTGGCTGCTGCACCGCACCTGGGGTGGCATCGCGGCGGGCGCGCTGTTCGTGCTGCCCTCCCTGCTGCTGCTCATCGCCCTGAGCTGGGCCTATCTGGTGTATGGCCAGGTGGGCTGGGTGGCGGGCCTGCTCTATGGCATCAAGCCCGCCGTGGCGGCCATCGTGGTGCAGGCGGTCTGGCGCATCGGCGGCAAGGTGCTGCGCTCGCCGCGCCGGGCGCCCTGGCTGTGGGCCATGGCGGTCGGCAGCTTCGCCGCCATCGCCGTCTTCCAGCTGCCGTTTCCGCTGGTGGTGCTGTCGGCACTGGTGCTGGGTTGGCTGGGCGGGCGCTTCGCGCCTTCGCAGTTTCTGCCCGCCGGCGCCGAGGCCGCGGCCGCGGTGGCACCAGCGCGTGCGCCGCCGGTGGCGCTCATCGACGACCACACGCCACCGCCGGCGCACGCGCGCTTCTCGCGAGGCCGCTTGGCGCGCGTGCTGCTGGTGGGCGCGCTCCTGTGGGCGCTGCCCATGGCGGCGCTGCTCGCCTGGCAGGGCGAGCAGGGGGTGCTGGGCGCCATGGGCCTGTTCTTCTCCAAGGCCGCGCTGCTCACCTTCGGCGGCGCCTACGCGGTGCTGCCTTACGTCTACCAGGGCGCCGTGGTGCAGCACGGCTGGCTCAGCGGGCCGCAGATGATCGATGGCCTGGCCCTCGGCGAAACCACGCCGGGGCCACTGATCATGGTGGTGGCCTTCGTCGGTTTCCTGGGCGGCTGGCACACCGAGGTGCTGGGCCCCGAGGCCCGCTTCTGGGGCGCTGCGCTGGCGGCGGCGGTGGTCACCTGGTTCACCTTCCTGCCTTCGTTCGTTTTCATCCTCGCGGGCGGCCCGCTGGTGGAGAGCACGCATGGGCAGGTGCATTTCACCGCGCCGCTCACCGCCATCACGGCGGCGGTGGTGGGCGTGATCGCCAGCCTCGGCGTGTTTTTCCTGGCCCACATCGCCCGGCCCTTGCCCGGCGGGCCGGTCGATGCCGCCGCGCTGGTGATCGCCGCGCTCGCGGCCCTGGCGCTGGTGCGCTTCAAGCTCGGTGTCATCCCGGTGATCGCGGCCTGCGGCGCGTTGGGGGTGTTGCTCAAAACCAGCGGCTGGGCGGCCTGAGGGGCGGGCGCCACAGGCCCTGTGCTACATTGCGTGCCATGCCTTCGCGCGCCGTTTACTTTGCTTTTTACTTTTGGTTCTCTGTCCCCGGCGGACGAGAGGCGAAGTCGTAAGCGCGCCAAGCATCTCGAACAACAACCGCCGGAGCCTCAAGCCCGGCGGTTTTTTTTCGCCCCATCCATTTTCTCTAGACCCACCCAGGAGCCCGTGATGAACGCCAAAGCCACTTCCGCCGCCAGCGACGCCTGGTATGCGCGTCCGCTCGACAAGACCAGCGAGACCGACGACCAACGCATCCAGAAGATCACCGTGCTTCCCCCGCCCGAACACCTTATCCGCTTCTTCCCTATCGCCGGCACGGCGACGGAAGACCTCATCAGCCAGACGCGCCAGCGCATCCACCGCATCCTGCACGGCAAGGACGACCGGCTGCTCGTGGTCATCGGCCCGTGCTCCATCCACGACCCCGGCGCGGCCCTGGACTATGCGCGGCGCCTGAAGAAGCTGCGCGAACAGCACGCCGATACGCTGGAGGTCGTGATGCGCGTGTACTTCGAGAAGCCGCGCACCACGGTGGGGTGGAAGGGCCTGATCAACGACCCCTACCTGGATGAGAGCTACCGCATCGACGAGGGCCTGCGCATCGCGCGCCAGCTGCTGATCGAGATCAACCGCCAGGGCTTGCCGGCGGGCAGCGAGTTCCTCGACGTGATTTCACCGCAGTACATCGGCGACCTCATCAGCTGGGGCGCCATCGGCGCGCGCACCACCGAGAGCCAGGTGCACCGCGAGCTGGCGTCGGGCCTGTCGGCGCCGATCGGCTTCAAGAACGGCACCGATGGCAACATCAAGATCGCGACCGACGCCATCCAGGCGGCGGGCCGCGGCCACCATTTCCTGTCGGTGCACAAGAACGGTCAGGTCGCTGTCGTGCAGACCAAGGGCAACCGGGACTGCCACGTGATCCTGCGCGGCGGCAAGGTGCCCAACTACGACGCCGCCAGCGTGGCCGCCGCCGTGAAGGACCTGGAGGCGGCCAAGCAGGTGCCTCGCCTCATGATCGATTTCAGCCACGCCAACAGCAGCAAGCAGCACGAGAAGCAGCTCGACGTGGCGCGTGACGTGGGCGCGCAGATCGCGGGCGGCTCCCGGTCCATCTTCGGCGTGATGATCGAAAGCCACATCGAGGCCGGCGCGCAGAAGTTCACCCCCGGCAAGGACGACCCCGCGGCGCTGCAGTACGGCCAGAGCATCACCGACGCCTGCCTGGGCTGGGACGATTCGGTGCAGGCGCTGGAGATCCTGTCGCAGTCGGTGCTGGCCGCGCGGCGCCGCGCGGGCTGAGCCGTCCAGGGGGTTCGCGCCGTGCCGCGCCCCGGCGCGCGGCACAATGGCTCGACAACACGCCTTGCGGAGACCCACATGCGCAGCCAAGTCATCATCACCTGGGGCGAGCCCGCCACCTACCGCATCGACCTGGAAGAGGTGCAGCCCATGCCGCACGACCAGGCGCGGCACTGGCTGGACGAGCAATTCACGCGGATGGGCTGCGAGCCGATCCGCCCCACGGGCAAGGTGCTCACGGCCGACAAGATCCTGTGCATCGCGCAGGCCGCTGGCCAGCCGCGCTTCCAGGACGCGGCGCACCGCGACTGGGCCCTGGCCTTTGCTCGCGCGGCCAGCGCAGCGCTGGCCAAGCCGCTGGTCACGGTGGATGTGCCGGCGCAGTCGCTGAGCTACTGAGCCCGGCGCGCGGCCATCAGCCGGCGAGCGCCTTGAGCAGGCGCTCGTGAATGCCGCCGAAGCCGCCGTTGCTCATGCACACGATGTGGTCGCCGGCCTGCGCGGCCCGCACGACCTGGTTGACGACCGTTTCGATGTTCGCGCCGACCTGCGAGCGCGCGCCCATGGGGGCCAGTGCCTCGGCAGCGTCCCAGTCGAGCCCGCCCGAATGGCAGAAGGCCAGATCGGCGTTTTCCAGGCTCCAGGGCAGCTGCGATTTCATGGTGCCCAACTTCATGGTGTTGCTGCGTGGCTCGAACACCGCCAGGATGCGCCCGCGCGGCTGGCCGAGTCGGCGCGCCAGGCCGTCGAGGGTGGTGCGGATGGCCGTGGGGTGGTGGGCGAAGTCGTCGTAGACCGTGATGTGCCCGCCCGCACGCGCCACGGTGCCGCGCACCTCCATGCGGCGGCGCACGTTCTGAAAGTGGGCCAGCGCCTGCGCGGCCTCGGCCGGCGGCACGCCGAGGTGATCGGCCGCGGCGATGGCGGCGAGCGCGTTGAGCTGGTTGTGCACGCCACTGAGCGCCCAGCGCACATGGCCGACCGCCTGGCCGCGGTACAGCACGGCGAAATCGTGCGGCTCGCCCTGCGCGGTGAAGTCGCTCACGGCGGCGCCGAAGCTGCGCAGCTCGCTCCAGCAGCCCTGGTGCAGCACGCGCTCCAGGCTGTCCTCCAGGCCGTTGACCACCACGCGGCCACTGCCCGGCACGGTGCGCACCAGGTGGTGGAACTGCCGTTCGATGGCCTTGAGGTCGTCGAAGATGTCGGCGTGGTCGAATTCGAGGTTGTTGAGGATGGCCGTGCGCGGGCGGTAGTGCACGAACTTGCTGCGCTTGTCGAAGAAGGCGGTGTCGTACTCGTCGGCCTCGATGACGAACGGGGCCCTCGCGCCCGGGGACGGACCTGCGGCGCGATGGGCCTGGCCTTCGCCCAGCCGCGCTGACACGCCGAAATTCATCGGCACCCCACCCACGAGGAAGCCGGGTTGGTGCCCGCAGGCCTCCAGCACCCAGGCCAGCATCGACGTTGTAGTGGTCTTGCCGTGCGTGCCGGCGACGGCCAGCACGTGGCGGCCCTGCAGCACGTGCTCGGCCAACCACTGCGGTCCGCTGGTGTAGGGCGCGCCGGCCTCCAGGATGGCTTCCATCAGCGGGAACTTGGGCGCGCCGTCCGCCAGGCGCGCGCGGCTCACCACGTTGCCCACCACCCAGATGTCGGGGTTCAGCGCCATCTGGTCGGCACCGAAGCCTTCGATGAGGTCGATGCCCAGCGCGCGCAGCTGGTCGCTCATGGGGGGGTAGACGCCGGCGTCGCAACCGGTCACGCGGTGGCCCGCCTCGCGGGCCAGGGCCGCGACACCGCCCATGAAGGTGCCGCAGATGCCCAGGATGTGAATATGCATGCGCGGATTCTAGGTTTTGCCCACGGGGCACAATCCCCGGATGCTCTCGCGAGACGACACCGCCGCCGAGATCGCCGCCGTGGCCGCGCGCCTGGTGGTCGACGAAGGCCAGGACTACGCCGCGGCCAAGCGCGCCGCCATCCGCCAGCTGGGCCTGCCGGCCCGAACCCCGCTGCCCGACAACGACACGCTGGAAGCGGCCGTGCGCGAGCACATCGCCGTGTTCTGCGCCGACACCCAGCCGGCCGAGCTGCGCGCGCTGCGGGAACTGGCGCTGGTCTGGATGGATCGACTCCAGTCCTTCCGCCCCCACCTGGGCGGCGCCGCCTGGCACGGCACGGCCACGCGCCACAGCGACCTCCACATGCACCTTTTCTGCGACGACCCCAAGCAGGCCGAATGGGCCTTGATCGACCACAAGGTGGACTACCACCCCGGCACGGCCAGCGGCTGGCGCGGTGAGGCCGTCGACGCCCTGACCGTGCGCACGCGCAGCGAGGCACTGGGCCAATGGGTGCTCATGCACCTGCTGGTGCACGACCTGGACGACCTGCGCGGCGCCCTCAGGCCCGACAGCCAGGGCCGCAAACCGCGCGGCGACGCCGCCGCGCTGCGTGAGCGCCTGATCGCCGAGGCGGGGGAGGGCGCCTGATGGCCATGAAGATGCAACGCCGCCACTGGCTGGCGGGGGGCGTGGCCCTGGCCGCGGCCGGCACCGGCGCCTGGTGGGCCGACCGCCGCCTGAGCCCGACCCCTGTGCTCGACGGCGCCGAGACCGCTTTCTGGCAAACGGCCTTCGAAACGCCCGAGGGCGGTTCGCTGGCTGTGGCCAGCTGGCGCGGCAGCCCGCTGTTGGTGAACTTCTGGGCCACCTGGTGCCCGCCGTGCGTGGAAGAGCTGCCGCTGCTCAACGCCTTCCACGAGAAGCAGGCGCCCAAAGGCTGGCAGTTCCTCGCCTTGGCCGTGGACCGGGTGGAGCCGGTGCGCCAGTTCCTGCAGCGCCTGCCGCTGCGCTTTCCCGTGGGCATGACCGGCTTCGCCGGCACCGACCTCAGCCGTTCGCTGGGCAACGCCACCGGCGCCTTGCCGTTCACGGTGGTGTTCGGGCCAGACGGCCGCGCCGTTCACCGCAAGATCGGCCAGGTCCACGAGGCCGAGCTGACGGCCTGGGCCGGGTCGGTCTGACGCGCTCAACGCGCATCAAGCGCGGCCATCTTCATTGAATTCCGCCGGGATGGCCGAACCGGCCGGGTTCGGCCCTTCGTGTACACTGCCCCACCCTTTGGCGGCTTGGTCCTCTCCATTCTGTGAAATAGAGAGCATTTAGTACCAATTTCGCCGAACTTCGTTGGAGAAATCATGGATTTGCGAAAACTCAAGACGCTGATCGATCTGGTGTCGGAATCGAACGTGTCGGAGCTCGAGATCACCGAAGCGGAAGGCAAAGTCCGCATCGTCAAGGCCACCCCGGCCGTGATGCCCGCCCCCATCACCTACAGCATGCCGCCCATGCAGGCCCCTGCAGCCCCGGCCCAGGTGGTGGAGGTGGCTTCGCCCGCCGCGGCGCCGGCCGCGCCCGCGCAGCCCGCCGGCCACACGGTCAAGTCCCCCATGGTCGGCACGTTCTACCGCGCCTCGGCCCCGGGCGCCAAGCCGTTCGTCGAGGTCGGCGACACGGTGAAGGAGGGCGACACCATCTGCATCGTCGAGGCGATGAAGATCCTCAACGAGATCGAGGCCGACAAGAGCGGCACCGTCACCCAGATCCTGGTCCAGAACGGCCAGGCCGTCGAATACGGCCAGCCGCTGTTCGCGATCGAGTGAGGGCCGCCCACCCATGTTCAAGAAGATCCTGATCGCCAACCGGGGCGAGATCGCGCTGCGCATCCAGCGCGCCTGCCGCGAGATGGGCATCAAGGCGGTGATGGTCTATTCCGAGGCCGACCGCGACGCCAAGTACGTCAAGCTGGCCGATGAGGCGGTGTGCATCGGCCCGGCGCAATCGGGGCAGAGCTACCTGAACATGCCCGCCATCATCTCGGCCGCCGAGGTGACGGACGCTGAGGCCATTCACCCGGGCTATGGCTTCCTGAGCGAGAACGCCGACTTCGCCGAGCGCGTGGAACGCAGCGGCTTCACCTTCATCGGCCCCACGCCCGACTCCATCCGCCTCATGGGCGACAAGGTGTCGGCCAAGCAGGCCATGATCCGCGCCGGCGTGCCCTGCGTGCCCGGCTCCGACGGCGCGTTGCCCGACGACCCGGTGGTGATCAAGCGCACCGCCAAGGCCGTGGGCTACCCGGTGATCATCAAGGCCGCGGGCGGCGGTGGCGGCCGCGGCATGCGCGTGGTGCACACCGAGGCCGCGCTGCTGCACGCGGTGCAGACCACCAAGGCCGAGGCCGGCGCCGCTTTCGGCAATGCCGAGGTCTACATGGAGAAATTCCTCCAGAACCCGCGGCACATCGAAATCCAGGTGCTGGCCGACCAGCACCGCAACGCCGTCTACCTGGGCGAGCGCGACTGCTCCATGCAGCGGCGCCACCAGAAGGTCATCGAGGAGGCGCCGGCGCCGGGCATCCCGCGCCGCCTGATCGAGAAGATCGGCGAGCGCTGCGCAGCGGCCTGCAAGAAGATCGGCTACCGCGGCGCGGGCACTTTCGAGTTCCTGTTCGAGAACGGCGAGTTCTATTTCATCGAGATGAACACGCGCGTGCAGGTGGAGCACCCGGTGACCGAATGGATCACCGGCATCGACATCGTGCGCACGCAGATCGCGGTGGCCGCGGGTGAAAAACTCCCGTTCACGCAGCGCCAGGTGCAGCTCAAGGGCCACGCCATCGAGTGCCGCGTGAACGCCGAGGACCCGTACAAGTTCACGCCCTCGCCGGGCCGTATCACCATGTGGCACCCGCCGGGCGGCCCGGGGGTGCGCGTGGATTCGCACGTCTACGCCAACTACTTCGTGCCGCCCAACTACGACTCCATGATCGGCAAGATCATCGTGCACGGCGACACGCGCGAGCAGGCGCTGGCGCGCATGCGCACCGCGCTGGCCGAGACGGTGGTCGAGGGCATCAAGACCAACATCCCGCTGCACCGTGAGCTGATGGTGGACGCCAACTTCGTGGCTGGCGGCACCAACATCCACTACCTCGAAGAGTGGCTCTCGCAACGTGAGCGCTGAACAGCCCGGCGCGGCCACGCCCTTCGAACTGGTTCTGGTGGTGCCCGAGGCGGCCATCGAAGCCGTGGGCGAGGCCTTGGACGCGCTGGACGCGCTCAGCGTGTCGGTGGAAGACGCCGACGCCATGACCGAGGCGGAGCAGGCCCTGTTCGGCGAGCCCGGCATGCCACCGCCCAAGGAGGGCTGGCAGCGCTCGCGCGTGGTGGCGCTGTTCCCGGATGAGGCGGGCGCGCGCGAAGCCGCCGTGCTGCTGGCCGCGCAGGACTTCTTCGATGGCTGCCGCGTGCAGGGCGTGCGCGCCGTGCCCGAGCAGGACTGGGTGCGCCTGACGCAGTCGCAGTTCGAGCCGGTGGAGATCACGCCCACGTTCTGGATCGTGCCGTCGTGGCACGAGCCGCCGGCTCAGGCGCGTGAGGTGATCCGGCTCGACCCGGGCCTGGCTTTCGGCACCGGCACCCACCCCACCACGCGCATGTGCCTGCGCTGGACGGCCACGCACGCGCCCGTGGGACCGCGCGTGCTCGACTACGGCTGCGGCTCGGGCATCCTGGCCATCGGCGCGGCCAAGCACGGCGCGCGAGAAATCCTCGCGGTGGACATCGACCCGGCCGCGGTGGAATCCACGCGCCTGAACGCCGAGGCAAACCGTGTGGCGCTGCAGGCCGGCCTGCCCGACGCCGCGAAGGGCGAGCACGACCTGGTGCTCGCCAACATCCTGGCCACGCCGCTCAAGGTGCTGGCGCCGCTGCTCTGCGCGCATGTGCGCGCCGGCGGGCACCTGGTGCTCGCCGGCATCCTCGCGCGCCAGGCCGACGAGCTGCGCGAGGCCTACGCGCCCTGGCTCGCGCTGGAGGTCAGCGACGAAGAGGACGGCTGGATCCTCATGACCGCGCGCAAGCCTTGAGGCCCGCCCGGCGCGGCCCGCGATAATCGGGCCCCATGAGTTTCACCACCCGCTGTCCGGCTTGCGGCACCGTGTTCCGCGTGGTGGCCGATCAACTCAAGATTTCGGATGGCTGGGTGCGCTGCGGGCATTGCGCCGACGTGTTCGACGCCACCATCCACCTGGAGGCTTGGGCACCCGCCGCGGCGGCGCCGGTCGCTGTGCCGCCGCCCGCGCCGGGACCCGTGAGCGCTGCGCCGCCGCCCACGGCTGAGCCAGCGCCGGTGCCGGCTGCACCCACGCCGGCGCCAGCGCCGGTCGACACGCCTTCGGTGCCCGACGATGACGACCCGAAGGCCTGGTTCGGCGATGGCCCGCTGGAGCCCGCCGCCACGGCGCAGTCGGTGCCGCCCGCCGCCGAGCCGCCCGCCACCGAGTCCCCCGTGGCCGCCCCGCCGAGCGCCGCACCGGCGCCCAGCCCGCGGGATGCGGGCGAGGACGACGACGGTGTCGAGCGGCGCGCACCCTCCGATTGGCCCGACTCCATCCAGCCCCCCGATGCGCTGGCGGTGCCCAGCGTGCTGCAGACGCTCGCCGTCGAATCGCGCGAGGAACCGGAGTCCGACTTCCACGCCGAGCTCGAGCGCTTCGCGCATTCGTCCCGGGCGCCCCTGGTGCCCGACGCCCCACCGGCCCATGGCGACAGCGATGCGTCGCCCGCCGCGCCAGCCCCTCCCGCGCCCGCCAGCGAGGCGCCGATGGACAGCCGCCCGCCAGCCGATGCCGACGCGCCCGACGCCGAGCCAGGCTTCGTGCGCCAGGCCCGCCGGCGCGCCTTCTGGTCGTCGCCTGGCGTGCGCGTGGTGCTGGTGCTGGTGGCGCTGCTGCTGGCCGCGCTGCTCGCGGGCCAATGGGCCATCCAGCAGCGCCACCGCCTGGTGGCGGCCCAGCCCGCGCTCAAACCGTTGATCGTGCAGGCCTGCGGCTGGCTGGGCTGCGACCTGGCGCCGGTGCGCCGCATCGATGCCATCGTGATCGACAGCGCCGAACTGGTGCGCCGCCTGGGCAACTTCCACTCGTTCGACCTTGTGCTGCACAACCAGTCGCCGCTGGAGGTGGCGCTGCCCGCGCTCGAACTGACCTTGACCGACCCCAACGGGCTCGTCATCTCGCGCCGGGTCTTCCTGCCGCAGGACTGGCCCGTCGAGACCGCCGCCCTGCCGCCCGGTGGGCGCCTGTCGGTCAGCTTCCGCCTCTCGATTTCGCTCGGCGAGGGCGTGCCCACCGCGGGTTACCGCGCCCTGGTCTTCTATCCCTGAAACCCACCCTCCGACACCATGCCCATCCTCGTTTGCGGCTCGCTGGCCTTCGACACCATCATGACCTTCGAGGGCCGGTTCGCCGATCAGATCCTGCCCGACCAGCTGCACATCCTGAACGTGTCTTTCCTGGTGCCCGGCCTGCGCCGCGACTTCGGCGGTTGCGCGGGCAACATCGCCTACGGGCTGCGGCAACTGGGCGCCGAGGTGGCCCCGCTCGCCGCGCTCGGCAGCGATGGCGCCGACTACCTCGCGCGCATGCGCGAACTCGGCGTGGACACCGCCCACGTGAGCACGGTGGCCGACGCATACACGGCGCAGGCCATGATCATGACCGACCGCGACAACAACCAGATCACGGCGTTCCACCCGGGCGCGATGTCCTTCGCGCACGACACGCCCGTGCCCGCTCGCCAGGATCTGGCGCTGGGCATCATCGCGCCCGACGGCCGCGAGGCCATGCTCTCCCACGCCGCGCAGCTCAAGGCCGCGGGCGTGCCCTTCGTGTTCGATCCGGGCCAGGGCCTGCCCATGTTCAATGGCGAGGAGCTGCTGCGCTTCATCGACCAGGCGAGCTGGGTGGCGGTGAACGACTATGAAGGCCGCATGCTCTGCGACCGCACGGGCCTGTCGTTGGCGGATATCTCCCGGCGCGTGCGTGGTCTGGTGGTCACGCTTGCCGACCAGGGCTGCGATGTGTGGGAAGGCGGTGTGGCCACGCGCGTGCCGGGTGTGAAGGCCGAGGCCGTGATCGACCCCACGGGCTGCGGCGACGCCTTCCGCGCGGCCCTGCTGCACGGCCTTTCGCAGGGCTGGCCGCTGGCGCGCTGCGCCGAACTGGGCAACCGCCTGGGGGCGCTCAAGATCGCGGTGCGTGGTCCGCAGAACTACACGGTGGACGCCGCGCTCAAGGCCTGAACGCGGACCGGCAATGAAAAAAGCCCGGTGCTTTCGCACCGGGCTTTCAGATCAACTCAAGGCTGTCTCAGGGCTTGCTGGACGTCGGGAACGGCCAGGCGGCTTGAGGGTTGAGCTTGGTCTGAGCGGCGGGAGCGGCCGCGGGAGCAGGGGCAGCCGGCTTCTTGGCCGGCTCAGCTTTTTTTGCGGGGGCCGCCTTCTTCGCAGGGGCAGCCTTTTTCGCAGGAGCCTTCTTGGCCGCCGCCTTCTTCGCGGGCGCCTTCTTCGCAGCGGCTTTCTTCGCCGGCGCTTTCTTGGCAACGGCTTTCTTCGCCGGAGCCTTCTTCGCCGCGACTTTCTTCGCCGGGGCTTTCTTGGCGGCGACTTTCTTCTTCGCCGGCGCCTTCTTCGCCGCGACTTTCTTCGCCGGGGCTTTCTTGGCAGCGACTTTCTTCTTCGCCGGGGCCTTCTTCGCCGCGACTTTCTTCGCCGGAGCCTTCTTCGCCACGACTTTCTTCGCCGGGGCTTTCTTGGCGGCGACTTTCTTCTTCGCCGGCGCCTTCTTCGCCGCAGCCTTCTTGGCCGGGGCCTTCTTCGCAGTTGCCATTGCTTTCTCCTTGATCAAGTTGCAAAGAGCACTTCAGCCGGTCGGATGGCCGGTGAAGCGATTCAACGTACTGCGGTCAGGTGGATGCATCCACAACAGACCCCAGGGCGCTGAATCCGGGGGTCAGGCCAGCGCGGGCGTCTGCGCGTCCTGCGGCTGTCCTGATGATTCAATTCGTGTTCTTGTTTTCTGGCAATGCGCGAAGCGTCCGGCCGGGACATCAGTCCCAGGACAACGCTCCGCCCGATTGGTACTCGATCACCCGCGTTTCGAAGAAGTTGCGTTCCTTCTTGAGATCGATCATTTCGCTCATCCAGGGGAACGGGTTCTCTTCGTTCGGGAACAGGGGCTCCAGGCCGATCTGCGTGGCGCGCCGGTTGGCGATGTAGCGCAGATAGCCCTTGAACATGGAGGCATTGAGGCCCAGCACGCCGCGCGGCATGGTGTCCTCGGCGTAGCGGTATTCGAGCTCGACGGCCTTGAGGAACAGCTCCTTGACCTCGGCCTTGAATTCGGCCGTCCAGAGCAGCGGGTTCTCCATCTTGATCGCGTTGATCAGGTCGATGCCGAAATTGCAGTGCATCGACTCGTCGCGCAGGATGTACTGGTACTGCTCGGCGGCGCCGGTCATCTTGTTCTGCCGGCCCAGCGCCAGGATCTGGGTGAAGCCGACGTAGAAGAACATGCCTTCCATGAGGCAGGCGAAGACGATCAGGCTCTTGAGCAGCGTCTGGTCGTTCTCGGGCGTGCCCGTGTGGAAGTTCGGGTCCATGATCGCCTCGATGAAGGGGATCAGGAACTCGTCCTTGTCGCGGATCGACTGCACCTCGTTGTAGGCGTTGAAGATCTCGGCCTCGTCCAGGCCCAGCGATTCCACGATGTACTGGTAGGCGTGCGTGTGGATCGCTTCCTCGAAGGCCTGGCGCAGCAGAAACTGGCGGCACTCGGGCGCCGTGATGTGGCGGTAGGTGCCCAGCACGATGTTGTTGGCGGCCAGCGAGTCGGCGGTGACGAAGAAGCCCAGGTTGCGCTTGACGATGCGGCGCTCGTCCTCGGTGAGGCCGTTGGGGTCCTTCCAGAGCGCGATGTCGCGGCTCATGTTCACTTCCTGCGGCATCCAGTGGTTGGCGCAGGTGGCCAGGTACTTCTCCCAGGCCCACTTGTACTTGAAGGGAACGAGCTGGTTGACGTCGGTCTGGCCGTTGATGATGCGCTTGTCGGCCACGTTGATGCGGCGCTGCGGCGCGGCCTGCTTGGCGCGCTGGGCTTCTGGCGACGGGGACTGCGCGGCGGCCGCGGCGAAGGCGGCAGCGCTGGCGACGGAAGTAGGTGCCTCACCGAAGGATGAGACTTGCAAGCCCGGCTGGCCGGAAGGGCGGGGGCTGTGCGTCGACGTCGAAGATGGCGTTGTGGGTTCTTCCCAGGTCAACATAAGGATCGGTCCGATTCAGCGAATTATCAAAGTGTCTGTGCGAATTGCAAAGCAATCAGGCCGCGCGCTCACGAATTCTGTTGCGGTGTTGCATCGAATGATTCGACGTTTCGCACCGCTTCGGGCTTCGATTGCGCGCAATCCGAATCACTGACAGGCCTCGCAACCCGGGTCGTCGATGGCGCAGAACTTCACATCGGTGGCGGGTTCGCTCGCGGCTTCGGCGGCGCTGGCGCTCGCGGCCATCGGCGCGCTCGGCGTCACCGACACGGCATTGAGCTGGCCCGTGCGACCGGTGGATTTCTCCACCTGCGTGGCCGAGGTCGTGCGCAGGTAATAAGTGGTCTTGAGGCCGCGCAGCCAGGCGAGCTTGTAGGTTTCGTCGAGCTTCTTGCCCGAGGCGCCGGCCATGTAGATGTTCAGGCTTTGCGCCTGGTCGATCCACTTCTGGCGGCGCGCCGCGGCCTCCACCAGCCACACCGGCTCGACCTCGAAGGCGGTGGCGTACAGGGCCTTGACGTCCTGCGGCACGCGGTCGATGGGACGCAGCGAACCGTCGAAGTGCTTGAGGTCCATGACCATCACGTCGTCCCACAGGCCCAGGCGCTTGAGGTCCTTGACGAGGTAGCCGTTGATGACGGTGAACTCGCCGGACAGGTTGGACTTGACCGAGAGATTGCCGAAGCAGGGCTCGATGGAGGCGTCCACGCCGATGATGTTGGAGATGGTGGCGGTGGGGGCGATGGCCACGCAGTTGGAGTTGCGCATGCCGTCGCGGGCGATCTTCTGGCGCAGCGCGTCCCAGTCGAGGCTGCTGGAGCGGTCGACGTCGACGTAGCCGCCGCGCTCGCGGGCCAGCAGGTCCAGGGTGTCGGGCGGCAGGATGCCCTTGTCCCACAGCGAGCCCTTGAAGCTGCTGTAGCGGCCGCGCTCGCGGGACAGTTCGGTGGAAGCCCAATAGGCGTAGTAGCAGACGGCTTCCATGGAGCGGTCGGCGAATTCCACCGCCTCGTTCGAGGCGTAGGGGATGCGCAGCTCGTACAGCGCGTCCTGGAAGCCCATGACGCCCAGGCCCACCGGGCGGTGGCGCAGGTTGGAGTCGCGCGCCTTCTTGACCGCGTAGTAGTTGATGTCGATCACGTTGTCGAGCATGCGCATGGCCGTGGCGATGGTCTTGCGCAGCTTGTCGTGGTCGATCGCGCCGTCCTTCAGGTGGCGCAGCAGGTTGACCGAGCCGAGGTTGCACACGGCGGTCTCGGTGTCGCTGGTGTTGAGCGTGATCTCGGTGCAGAGGTTGGAGCTGTGCACCACGCCGGCGTGCTGCTGCGGGCTGCGCACGTTGCAGGCGTCCTTGAAGGTGATCCAGGGGTGGCCGGTCTCGAACAGCATCGACAGCATCTTGCGCCACAGGTCGGTGGCGGGCACCTTCTTGTAAGGCTTGATCTCGCCGCGCGCGGCCTTTTCCTCGTAGGCCACATAGGCCTTTTCGAAGTCGGTGCCGAACTTGTCATGCAGGTCGGGGGTGTTGGAGGGGGAGAACAGGCTCCACTCGCCCTTTTCCAGCACGCGCTTCATGAACAGGTCCGGAATCCAGTTCGCGGTGTTCATGTCGTGGGTGCGGCGGCGGTCGTCGCCGGTGTTCTTGCGCAGCTCCAGGAACTCCTCGATGTCGAGGTGCCAGGTCTCGAGGTAGGTGCAGACCGCGCCCTTGCGCTTGCCGCCCTGGTTCACGGCCACGGCGGTGTCGTTGACGACTTTCAGGAAGGGCACGACGCCCTGCGATTCGCCGTTGGTGCCCTTGATGTGGCTGCCCAGGGCGCGCACGCGGGTCCAGTCGTTGCCCAGGCCGCCGGCGAACTTGGACAGCAGGGCGTTTTCCTTGATGGACTCATAGATGCCGTCGAGGTCGTCGGGCACCGTGGTGAGGTAGCAGCTGGACAGCTGCGAGCGCAGCGTGCCGCTGTTGAACAGCGTGGGCGTGCTGCTCATGAAGTCGAAGGTCGAGAGGATCTCGTAGAACTCGATGGCGCGGGCTTCGCGGTCGATCTCGTTGAGCGACAGGCCCATGGCCACGCGCATGAAGAAGGCCTGCGGCAGCTCGATGCGCGTCTTGCGCACGTGCAGGAAGTAGCGGTCGTACAGGGTCTGCAGGCCGAGGTAGTCGAACTGCAGGTCGCGCTCGGGCTTGAGCGCGGCGCCCAGGCGGGCGAGGTCGAAGTTCAGCAGGTCCGGGTTGAGCAGCTCGGCGTTGACGCCGCGCTGGATGAACTCGGGGAAGTAGTCGGCGTAGCGCTGGGCCATCTGCGCCTGCGGCACTTCCTGGCCCAGGATCTCCTTGACGATGGTGTGCAGCAGCAGGCGCGCGGTGGCGTAGGTGTAGTCGGGGTCTTTTTCGATCAGCGTGCGCGCGGCCAGGATGGCGGCCTTGTAGACCTCGTCCATGGGCACGCCGTCGTACAGGTTGCGCTTGGTCTCGGCGACGATGGGATCGGCCTTGACGTCGGCACCCAGACCGACGCAGGCGTCGGTGATCAGGCGCGTGAGGGCGTCGATGTCCAGCGGCACGCGCTGGCCGCCGTCGAGCACGTGCAGCTGAGGCTCGGCGGCGCGCGCGGTGGCGGCCTGGGTGGCGCGCTCGGCGGCGCGGCGCTCGCGGTAGAGCACGTAGGCGCGCGCGACTTCATGGTGGCCGCTGCGCATCAGGCCGAGTTCGGCCTGGTCCTGCACGTCCTCGATGTGGAAGGTGCCGCCGCCCGGACGCGAACGCATGAGGGCGCGCACCACGACCTGCGTCAGCTGGTCCACCGTTTCGCGCACGCTGGCCGAGGCCGCGCCCTGCGTGCCGTGCACGGCCAGGAAGGCCTTCATCATGGCCACGGCGATCTTGCTGGGCTCGAAGGGCACCACGGCGCCATTGCGCCGGATGATCTGGTACTGGGCGTAGGCGGACACGGAGGCCATGGCGGGGGAGGGCGAGACGCCGGGCGCGGATGTCGGGACGTTGGCGGCGGGGGACTGGGGGGTGGCTGCGCTCAGCATGGTTCCTCTCGATTCAGGATTTGTTCTCGGTGATCGGGTCGATCCGCCCCTGGTGCCTGGCGCCGGGTGGGCTCGCGGCGGCGCGGTTTTCAGGGTTGGGGGGTATCCGGGGGCACACTATATCTGGTGTGTAGGGGGCCAACAAGGCACTACCGATAGTGTTTGTGAATCCATCGCGGCCGATGGATGCCCTCAGGGAAACAGCCGCCGCGCGAGGGCGCGCGCGCAGCATTGGCCGCGCCTGCGTTTCACTCGAAAAGCGCAGTGTTCATGCGGGGTGCAAGGCGATTCGGTGCCGCAGGCCGCGTGCCGTCTCTGGTGTCCGATGGCGCGCTTGGGGTGGCGCGCGAAATGCCCCGATACCCTCAGCCTGTGGCCTCGGGAAAACACGAGGGGTTCCACCCGACGAGCTGCCGCAGCCGGGGCCAGTCGAAACCCGGCCCGGGGTCGTGTTTGCGGCCCGGCGCGATGTGCTCGTGCCCGGCCACGTGCGCGATCGGGTGGCGCGCGCGCAGCGCGCGGCACAGCCGCGCCAGCGCCGCGTACTGTGCGGCCTCGAAGGCCTCGCCCTCCAGGCCTTCGAGCTCGATGCCAACGGAGAAGTCGTTGCAGTTGTCGCGGCCCCGCCAGTGCGAGGCGCCGGCGTGCCAGGCGCGGCGCGCGGTGGAGACGAACTGGAGCACCCGACCGTCGCGGCGCACGAAGAAATGCGCCGAGACCTCGATGCCGCGGATGGCCTGGAAGTAGGGGTGCGCGTCCCAGTCGAGCCGGTTGGTGAACAGGCGCTCGACCTCGTCGCCGCCGTACACGCCGGGTGGCAGGCTGATGGAGTGCAGCACGATCAGGTCGACGGCCGCGCCGCGCGGCCGCGCGCCATGGTTGGGCGAATCGATCCGCCGAGCGCCGCGCCACCAGCCGCCGTGCCAGCGGGGCTCAATCGGTGGCGTCGGTGTCGCCATGGCCGGTCGCGCCGGGCACCACGATGCCCAGGCGCTGGATGCGGTAGCGGATCTGCCGCAGGTTCAGGCCCAGCCGTGCCGCCGCCGCGGTGCGGTTGTAGCCGCATTCCTGCAGGGCCTTGAGCAGCACCTGGCGTTCCTGCTCGTCGAGGTAGCTCTGCAGATCGCTGGGCAGGGCGGGCTCGTCGGCGGAGGCGGCCGGCGGCGTCAAGGGCACGAAGCGGTAGGGTCCGCCAGCCGGCACCGGTGCGTCGGGCAGCGGGTCGGGCAGCGTGGCGGGCTCGGTGTCGCCGGTTTCGCCGAAATCGGCGGGTTGCAGCACGGGGCCGCTGGCCAGCGCGAGCGCGCGCTGCAGCAGGTTCTCGAGCTCGCGCACGTTGCCCGGCAGCTCGCGCGCCTGCAGCCAGGCCAGCGCGGCCGGCGAGAGTTCGGGCACGGCCTGGCCGGCTTCGGCGCACAGGCGCTCGAGCAGGGCCTGCGCGAGCAGGGGCAGGTCCTCGGGTCGGTCGCGCAGCGCGGGCGTGCGCAGGCCGATCACGTTCAGCCGGTAGTACAGGTCCTGGCGGAACTGGCCGGCCTGCACCAGCGCGGGCAGGTCGCGGTGGGTGGCGCTGACCAGGCGCACGTCGACCACGTCCTCCTGTACCGCGCCGAGCGATCGCACCCGGCGTTCCTGGATGGCGCGCAGCAGCTTGGCCTGCATGGACAGGGGCAGGTCGCCGATCTCGTCGAGGAACAGGGTGCCGCCGTGCGCGGCCTGGAAATAGCCTTCGCGATCGGCGCTGGCGCCGGTGTAGGCGCCCTTGCGGGCGCCGAAGAACTCGGCCTCGATGAGGTTTTCGGGGATGGCGCCGCAGTTCACCGCCACGAAGGGGCCGCTGGCGCGGTGGCTGCATTCGTGCACGGCGCGCGCCACGAGCTCCTTGCCGGTGCCCGACTCGCCCAGGATGAGCACCGGCGCCATGCTGGTGGCGACCTTCTCGATGCGCGCCTTGGTCTGCACGATGCTGGGTGCCTGGCCCACCAGGCGCGCGAGCGCGCGCACCCCGCTGGGCGGCGGCGGCGCGCTGCGCGTGGGCTCGTTGCTGGTGGCCGGGCGCTCGCTGGCGGCGGCCAGAGGCGCGCGCTGACTGCGCAGGGCCGAGCCGACGGCGCTGCGCAACTGGCGCAGGTCGACCGGCTTGGTGAGGTAGTCGAAGGCGCCGGCCTTGAGCGACTCGACCGCGTTCTCGGCCGAACCGAAGGCGGTGATGACGATGCACTTCTCGGTCCGCGGGCTGTCGGCGATGTCGCGCAGCAGCGTCAGGCCCAGGCCGTCGGGCAACTGCATGTCGGTGATCAGCACGTCGTAGCGCTGCTGGGCCAGGCACTCGCGCGCCTGCGCCAGGTCGGCGGCGGTGGTGACGGCGTGGCCTTCGCGCAGCAGCGTCAGCTCGTAGAGCGTGCGCAGGTCGGGCTCGTCATCGACGACCAGGATGGAGGCGCTCGCGGCGACGGACATGCGCGGCGGCGGGATCAGCTGGCGGCCAGGGGCGGGTGGCCCGAGCGCAGCGGATCGACGATGGTGTGCTCATGGTCCTGAGCGGCTTGCGAGGGATAGGACAGGCTCTGCTGGTGCCCGCCGTCGCGCGCGGGCGGCGCAACCAGGGCCGCGCCGCGCACCGCCGGCATGAGCACATAGAACTCATTGCCCTCGCGCTGGTCGAGGCGGGCGCGCTGGTAGGCGATCTGGGCGCCGTAGCGTTCGCAGAGCTCGCGGCAGATGTACAGGCCCAGACCGCTGGAGCGGCTCTCGGACGAGAAGAAGGGCTCGAACAGGTGCTTGAGCACCGTGGCCTCCAGCGGGCCGCCATCGCTCCAGATGGACAGGCGCAGGTGCTCGCCGCCGCTGGGCTGGGTGATGATCCGGATGGAGGCCGGCTTGCCGCTGGCATGGCGCCGCGCATTGTCGAGCAGGTTCACGAGCAGGCGGCGCAGGTGCTCGGGGTCGAAGGACACCAGCCCCTGCGAGGCGTGCAGGTGCACACCCAGGGTCTGCGTCACGCTGTTCTGGCGCATCCACTCGGCGGTCACCTGGCGCACCATCGAATCGAGCGGCAGGGGCGGTACGTGGCCGTCGGTGCGGCTGGGCTGGGGGCGCGCGACGTTGAGGATGTCGTCGACGATGCGCGAAAGCCGCTGCGCGTTCTGCTCGATCATCGTCGTGAGGCGCTTGTGCGCGGGGTCGCGCACCTCTTCGTCGAGCAGGGCGTTGGCCTGGGTAATGGCCGACAGCGGGTTGCGGATCTCGTGCGCCACGGCGGCGGACATGCGGCCCATGGAGGCGAGCTTTTCGGTGCGCACGCGCGCCTCGACCTCGCGCAGGTCTTCCAGGAACAGCACGCACAGCGAACCGCGCTCGCCCACGGCGGGCGTGAGCTTGGTGCGCGCGTGCAGGCGCTGGCTGGGGCGCTCGCCGTGTTCGATGGTGGTCTCGGTCTCCAGCGCGGCGTCGACGGCGAAGCTCTCCTCCACCAGGGCCGCCAGGTGCGACCAGCTTGGCCGCGCCGACAGCAGCAGCCGCGCGCCCTCGGGGTAGTTGTCGCCCATGAGCATGCCGCGCGCGGCGGGATTGGCGTTGCGCACCACGCCGTGCGCGTCCACCACCAGCACGCCCACGCCCAGGCTTTCGATGACCACCTCGTTGACAGCGGCCTGCGCACGCGCGGCGGCCTGGCTGCTGGCCGAAACCGCTTCTTCGCGCGCCAGGCGGCTGGCCAGCTGGTGGGCCAGCACGGCCACCAGGAAGAAGCCGGTGCCCGCCAGCCCGGCCTGCAGGAAGCGCGCGGTGTCGAGCTGGCCCAGGCCTGTCCCGTGCAGCCAGGCGTCGGCCAGCAGCAGCAGGGTGGCGCCGGCCGCCGTGCCCAGCCCCAGCACCATGGGGCCCAGGATGGCCGCCGTGAGCACGGGCAGCGCGAACAGCGGGGTGAAGTTGATGCTGCTGCCGGACTGGAAGTACTGCAGCGCGGCCACCACCGCCACGTCCACCCCGACGGTGATGAGCCACTGCACCGTGGGCGCGCGGCCGTGTTCGGCCGGCGTCCACATCAGCATGACGGCCACGGTGACCAGCAGGTACGTGGAGGTCAGGGCCGTCGGCCAGACCGTGGCGTTGCCGTCGGCGGTCAGCAGCAGGAACAGCTGCAGGGCGAGCAGGACCAGCGCCACGAACACGCGCGCCCGCATGAAGGCGCGCCACAGGCGCTCGAAGGCCCGGGCGCGCTGCAGGGCCGGGCTTTCGTGGGCCGAGTACCAGGACGGGGCGAAAGTGGAGCTGTCGTCGCGTGGCATGCGGGGTCCTCAGGCCGGCGGGCCCTCGATGCGCTGCCGGTGCTCGGCGCTGCAGTAGCTGCCCTGGCGGCCGGTGACGGCCTCGTTCTGCGGCAGGTGGGTGCCGCAGGCGCGGCAGGCCACCATGGCGATCGGCTGGCCCGTTGCGCGCGCGGGGCGCGGCGGCGCGGCGGCCTCGCGCTCCTGGCGCTCGGCGCGGCGGTTGTTGCGCCAGACGTGGAACGCCACGACGACGACGGCGAGCACGAGCAGGTATTTCATCGGTGGGGCCTCATGGGCGAAGCAGCAGCACCTCGAGCACGAAGCGCGAGCCCACGTAGGCCAGCAGCAGGAAGCCCGCGCCCACGTAGAGGGTGCGCACGGCGGTGCGGCCGCGCCAGCCCAGCCGCCAGCGGCCCCACAGCAGCACACCCATGGTGGCCCAGGCGAGCAGGGAAAACACGGTCTTGTGGTTCCACACCATGCGCTGGTTGAGGAGTTCGGAGAAGTGCCAGCCGGCCAGCAGCGTGAGGCTGAGCAGCAGGAAGCCGGCGGCCACGAAGCGGAAGGTGAGGCGCTCCAGCGTGAGCAGCGGCATGGTGGTGTCGCTGGTGACGCCGCTGCGCATGGCGCGCTCGGCGCGCTGCATCAGCCAGGCGTGCACCACGGCGGCGGCGATGAGCCCGTAAGCCGCGATGCCCAGAGCCCAGTGCAGCGGCATCCACACGGAGGGCAGGGTGGGGTGCTCGGCGCCGGGGAAGATCATCACCAGCAGCATGACCGCCGCCCCCATCAGCGCCAGCGCCCAGCGCGCCCGCAGTTGCGGGTACAGGCGGCTTTCGACCAGGTAGACGGTGAGCACCAGCCACAGCGTGACCGACAGCGCGGGCGCGAAGCCGAAGCGCACCGGCTCGCTGAGCAGGCCGGCCAGCAGCGCGAGCAGGTGCAGGCCCCAGGTGATGGCGAGCAGGGCGCGCGCCTGCAGGCTGCCCAGCCGGGGGTGCGCCCAGGCCACCAGCGCGTACGCCAGCGCGGCCAGCGTGGACAGCACGGCGGCCGGCAGGTTGGAAGCCAGTTGGGGGAACAGGTTCATGGCCACGGGCCAACACGGGGGGTGCCGAAGGCTAAAATCAACTGCACATCTTAACGGCGCCACCCGGGCCCCTCCCTTGCCCGGCCACCCGTTCGACGGGTCCACCGTGGCGCTCCGTCGGCGCCCTCCACACCCTCCCACCGCAGCCATGGCCTCAGCCCTGTCCGACCGCCTGTCACGCATCGTCAAGGAAATGCGTGGACAGGCCCGCATCACCGAGAGCAACGTGAGCGACATGCTGCGCGAGGTGCGCATGGCCCTGCTCGAGGCCGACGTGGCCCTGCCGGTGGTGCGCGACTTCATCGCGCGCGTGAAGGACAAGGCGCTCGGCCAGGACGTGGTGGGTTCGCTCACCCCCGGCCAGGCCCTGGTGGGCATCGTCAACCGCGAGCTGGCCGCCACCATGGGCGAGGGCGTGGCCGACATCAACCTGGCCGCGCAGCCGCCCGCCGTCATTCTGATGGCCGGCCTGCAGGGCGCGGGCAAGACCACCACCACGGCCAAGCTGGCGCGTCACCTGATCGAGAAGCGCAAAAAGAAGGTGCTCACCGTGTCGGGCGACGTCTACCGGCCGGCCGCCATCGAGCAGCTCAAGACCGTGACGGCCCAGGCCGGCGCCGAGTGGTTCCCGAGCACGCCCGACCAGAAACCCGCCGACATCGCGCGCGCCGCGCTCGACCACGCGCGGCGCCACCACTTCGACGTGCTGCTGGTCGACACGGCCGGCCGGCTGGCCATCGACGAGGCGCTGATGCGCGAGATCCGCGAGCTGCACGCGGTGCTGAACCCGGTGGAGACCCTGTTCGTGGTGGATGCCATGCAGGGCCAGGACGCGGTCAACACCGCCAAGGCCTTCAAGGAAGCCCTGCCGCTCACCGGCATCGTGCTCACCAAGCTTGACGGCGACTCGCGCGGCGGCGCGGCCCTGTCGGTGCGCGCCATCACGGGCGCGCCGATCAAGTTCGCGGGCGTGTCGGAAAAGATCGACGGCCTGGAGGTGTTCGACGCCGACCGCCACGCGCAGCGCGTGCTGGGCATGGGCGACATCCTGGCCCTGGTCGAGCAGGTCACGGCCGGCGTGGACATGGCCTCGGCCCAGAAGCTGGCGGCCAAGGTCAAGAGCGGCGAGGGCTTCGACCTCGACGACTTCCTGGGCCAGCTGCGCCAGATGAAGCAGATGGGCGGCCTGTCCAACCTGATCGACAAGCTGCCCGCGCAGATGGCGGCCAAGGCCGGCACCGCCGACCTCTCGCGCGCCGAGAAGGACATCCGCCGCAAGGAGGGGATCATCTGCAGCATGACCCCCGCCGAGCGCCGCAAGCCCGAGATCATCAAGGCCACGCGCAAGCGCCGCATCGCCGCCGGGGCGGGCGTGCATGTGCAGGAGGTCAACCGCCTGCTCAAGGAGTTCGAGCAGATGCAGGGCATGATGAAGAAGATGAAGGGCGGCGGCCTCATGAAGATGATGAAGCGCATGGGCGGCATGAAAGGCATGCCCAAGCTGCCCGGCATGGGCTGAGTGGCGCCGCCACCCGGCCTGGCCTGTCGGCGCACGGGGTTCCATGGAGGGACTTCGCATCGAGACCATCGGCACGGTGCTGGCGCTGCTGTGTGCGCTCTGGCTGCGCCCCTGGCGGCTGCTGAAGGGCCCCTTGCTCACCCCGGCGCTGGCGGCGCTGGTCCTGCTGCCGCTGCTCTGGCTCACGCCGCAGTTCATGCCCGCGGGCCTACGGGTGCAGTTGTCCGGGGCCAGCCTGCTCGTGCTGGTGCTGGGCTGGCCGCTCGCGGTGCCGCTGCTGGCCGTGGTGGCGCTGCTGGTGTGGGGGCTGGGCACCGAAGGGCCGCAGCTGGCGCTGATCCAGCTCTGGTGGCTGGGGGTGGTGCCCGCCACCCTGGCGCTGGTGCTGGGCGCGGCCCTGCGCCGCTGGCTGCCGGCGAACCCGTTCGTCTACACGCTCGGGCGTGGCTTCCTGGGCACGGCGGTGTCGGTGTTCGTCGCCGGCGCCCTGATGCGCTGGTTTCAACCCCTGGGCCACGACGGGTCGCTGGTGGCCGTCTGGCTCATGGCCTGGGGCGATGCCTTCCTGACCGGCATGGTGTGCGCGGTGTTCGCGGCCTTCGTGCCGCAGTGGCTGGCCACCTGGTCGGACGCGCGCTACCTGCGCCCGCCCGGCGCGGACCGGTAGCCCCGCCGGGCCGCTGGCGCCTGGGCGCGGCGCTGGCCAGGCCCTACACTCGACGGCCGCGCCGATACCCCCCGGCGATCCGCCTCTTTCACGCCGACCGACCCTGCCATGCCACGCGACGTCCACGTCATCACCCACCCGCTGGTGCAGCACAAGCTCACGCTGATGCGCCGCAAGGACACCAGCACCAAGAGCTTTCGTGAGCTCGTGCACGAGCTCAGCGCGCTGCTGGCCTACGAGCTCACGCGCGACATGCCCATGCAGGAAATCGACATCGAAACCCCGCTGGAGCCCATGAAGTCGCGCGTGATCGACGGCAAGAAGATCGTGCTGGCCTCCATCCTGCGCGCGGGCAACGGCTTCCTAGACGGCATGCTGCAGGTGATCCCGGGCGCGCGCGTGGGCCACATCGGCCTCTACCGCGACCCGGCCACGCTGCAGGCCGTGGAGTACTACTTCAAGATGCCGCAGGACATGCACGAGCGCGACGTGATCGTGCTCGACCCCATGCTGGCCACGGGCAACTCGGCCGTGGCCGCGGTGGACCGGCTCAAGAAGACGCACCCGCGCTCCATCCGCTTCGTCTGCCTGGTCACCTGTCCCGAAGGCCTCCAGACCTTCCACGACGCCCACCCCGACGTGCCGGTCTACACGCCCGCGATCGATCGCGGCCTGAACGACCATGGCTACATCGTGCCGGGCCTGGGCGACGCTGGCGACCGCATCTTCGGCACGAAGTAGGCCCCCCTGCGGCGCTGCGCGCCTCCCCCCGAGGGGGCGATGCCGACGGACCGGCGGAGCCGGATCCGTGGCATCCCCGGTTTCGGGGCTGGCCTGCCGGTGTCCGGATGACAGCTTTGTTATTCGGTTTGCGATAGGGTCGCGACCATGCATCCTCAAGCCCCCTCCTTCTGGCGCATCGGCTGGACCTCGCTGCTGCGCGACTGGCGCGCGGGCGAACTTCGCCTGCTCGTGGTCGCCGTGACGCTGGCGGTGGCCGCGCTCACCGCCGTGGGCTTCTTCGCCGACCGCCTGCAGGGCGGCCTGGCGCGCGACGCGCGCGCCCTCATCGGTGGCGACGCCGTGGTGGTGTCCGACCAGCCGGCCGATCCGGCCTTCGCGGCGCGCGCCGAGGCCCTGGGCCTGCGCCACACGCTGAGCCTGGGCTTTCCCACCATGGGCCGCGCGCCCGACGAGCAGGGCGGCGCCGCCCGCCTGGTGGCGCTCAAGTCGGTGGGCGAGGGCTACCCGCTGCGTGGCACGGTGCGCGTGTCCGAATCGCCGGACGCGCCGGACACGGTCGCCCCCGGCATTCCCGCGCGCGGCACCGCCTGGGTGGACGCGGCGCTGCTGGTGCAGCTCGACCTGCGCGTGGGCCAGCCGCTGCTGTTGGGCGATGCGCGCTTCACCATCGAGCGGGTGCTCACGGTGGAACCCGACCGGGGCGGTGGCTTCATGAGCTTCGCGCCGCGCGTGATGATCCGCAACGACGACCTGCCCGCCACCGGACTGGTGCAGCCCGCCAGCCGTGTGAGCTACCGGCTCGCCGTGGCCGGGCCCGACGCCGCCGTGGCCGCGTTCAGCCGCTGGGCGAAGGAGGCGATCGAACGCCCGGGCGTGCGCGGCGTGCGGCTGGAGTCGCTGGAGGGGGGCCGGCCCGAGATGCAGCGCACCCTGGGCCGCGCCGAGAAATTCCTCAACCTCGTGGCCCTGCTGGCCGCGCTGCTGTGCGCCGTGGCCGTGGCCATCGCCGCGCGCGGCTTCGCCCAGCGCCACCTGGACGACTGCGCCATGCTGCGCGTGCTGGGCCTGTCGCAGGGCAACATGGCGCGCGCCTACACGGTGGAGTTCGCCGCCGTCGGCCTGCTGGCCAGTGCGCTGGGCGTGCTGCTGGGCTGGGCCGTGCACCACGTCTTCGTGTGGCTGCTGGCGGGCCTGGTGGAATCCAGCCTGCCACCGCCCGGCCCGGTGCCGGTGCTGCTGGGCCTGGGCATGGGCCTGACGCTGCTGCTGGCCTTCGGCCTGCCGCCGGTGCTGCAGCTGGCCAAGGTGCCGCCGCTGCGCGTGATCCGCCGCGACGTGGGCCAACTCAAGCCGGCCACGCTGGGCGTGCTGGGCCTGGGCGTGCTCGGCTTCGCGGCCCTGCTGCTGGCGGCCAGCCGCGACCTGCTGCTCGGCGGTATCGCGGTGGGCGGCTTCGCGGCCGCCGTGCTGCTGTTCGCGGCCGCCAGCTTCCTCGCGGTGCGCGTGCTGCGGGCCAGCGTGAACGAGGCCACGGCGCCACGGGCCCTGGTGATGGCCACGCGCCAACTCTCGGCGCGCCCGGTCTACGCGGTGGTGCAGATCAGCGCGCTGGCCGTGGGCCTGCTGTCGCTGGTGCTGCTGGTGCTGCTGCGCACCGACCTCATCGACAGCTGGCGTCAAGCCACGCCGCCCGACGCGCCGAACCGCTTCGTCATCAACGTGCAGCCCGAGCAGGCCCAGGCCTTCCAGCAGGCGCTGCGCGGCGCGGGCGTGAGCCAATACGACTGGTTCCCCATGATCCGGGGCCGCCTGGTCAACATCAACGGCAAGGCCGTGCAGCCGGAGGACTTCGAGGCCGAGCGCGCGCAGCGCCTGGTCGAACGCGAGTTCAACCTCTCGCACACCGCCGAGCGGCCCGAGAACAACCCCATCGTGGCCGGCCGCTGGACGCCCGAAGAGGCCGACGGCCTGAGCGTGGAGGAGGGCCTGGCGGACGAGCTGGGCCTGAAGCTGGGCGATACCCTGGGTTTCGACATCGCCGGCCAACTGGTGCAGCGCCGCATCACCAGCCTGCGCCACGTGGACTGGGGCTCCATGCGGGTGAACTTCTTCGTGCTCTTTCCGGTGGCCGAGATGAACGACGTGCCGGTCACCTACATCAGCGCCTTCCGCGCGCCCGAGACGCGCGGCTTCGACAACGCCCTGGTGCGCGAATTTCCCAACATCACCAACGTCGACATGAGCCAGACCATTGCCCAGGTGCAGCGCGTGCTGGGCCAGGTGATCGCGGCCATCGAGTTCCTTTTCGCCTTCACGCTCGCGGCCGGGCTGGTGGTGCTGCTGGCGGCCGTCACGGCCACGCGCGGCGAGCGCGAACGCGAGTTCGCCATCCTGCGCGCGGTGGGTGCGGGCTCGGGCCTGCTGCGCCAGGTGCAGCGCATCGAGCTGCTGGGCGTGGGCCTGCTGGCCGGGTTCCTGGCCTCGGTGGTGGCGGTGGCCGTGGGCTGGGCGCTCGCGCGCTACGCCTTCGAGTTCACCTGGACGGCCTCGCCCTGGGTGCCGCTGGGCGGCGCGCTCGCCGGCGCGGTGCTGGCGCTGGCGGCGGGCTGGTGGGGGCTGCGCGCGATCCTGCGCACGCCGGTGGTTGAAACCTTGCGCCGCGCGGCGACCTGAAGACATGAGCGATCCACTCCTGCCACCCGAAGAGCCGGCGACGTTCGCCACGCCGTTTGAGTGGATCGGCGGCGAGGCGCGCGTGCGCGCCCTGGTCGACCGCTTCTACGACCTGATGGACCTGGAGCCCGGCTACCGCGCGCTGCGCGCCGCGCACGGCAGCACGCTGGACAGCGCGCGCGACAAGCTGTTCTGGTTCCTGTGCGGCTGGCTCGGCGGGCCGGACCACTACGTCTCGCGCTTTGGCCACCCGCGCCTGCGCATGCGCCACCTGCCGTTCGCCATCGGCATCCTGGAGCGCGACCAGTGGCTGGCCTGCATGGACCAGGCCATGGGCGAGACCGGGGTCGACCCCGAGCTGCGCGAGCGCCTGAAACGCAGCTTCTTCCAGACCGCCGACTGGATGCGCAACAGCCCGGGCTGAGACCGGCCTCAGCGCGTGATGAGCGCGGATTCGCGCAGCACCAGCGGGCCGTACCAGGCCTCGGCCGTGGTGGCCAGGTTGTTGGCGTCGGTCATCAGGCCCAGGGCCGTGAGCGGGCCCGGTGGGCGTTCGAAGGCCGCCAGGTAGTCGGCCCGCACGTCGCGCTCGTGTTCCACCCAGCGCCCCAGCTGCTGCGGCCCCTGCTGCACCACCAGTTTGCGGATGCGCCGCGTGTGCGGGTTCTCGATCACGGTGCCCACGGGGTAGCGGTTGTCCCACACATACATGAGCGTGGCGTAGGGCAGGGGCTCGCCGGTCATCAGCTGCGCCAGCTCCGAAAGCATGTGGTCGCGCCGGCTCCAGGTCTGGCGGTCGCCGTCGAAGCTGAGCATCACGCGGGCGACGGCGTCGTCGGCCTGCGGGTCTTTCATGTCGGCCTGCTCCAGCAGCGCGTCGGCCCACCAGGAGAACCGCAGCCGCGCGCCCGGTGGCAAGTCCGCCGCCTTCAGGGGCAGGCGCATGAGGCTGTTGCCCGCGGCGCTGCGCGCGTGCAGGGCCGGGCGGCCGCCGTGCTCGGTGGCGCGGTAGTCGGTGGGGCGGCGGTTGCCGTAGCGGCGGTGTGTCCAGGGGCCGGCGGGCGCCAGGCCGTCGACCGCACAGGCGCGGGCCCAGGCCGATCCGTCGACGCTCCCGTCGTCGGGTCCGGGCGAGGGCCCTGGCGCGGCGCAGCCCGCGAGGGCGGCGCCGGTGGCCAGCAGCCAGTGGCGGCGATCGGGGCGCATGGGGTGGGCGGAGGCCGGCATGGCGCGGATCATGCCTTGCGCGGGCGACAGCGGCCCGGCCCGGGCCGGCCGACGGCGCCACGCGGGCCGGCGGGCGTGCAGGGCGTCACGCCGGGCGCAGCAGCACCACCAGGGCACCCGCGCCGCCGTCGGCCGGGCGGGCCTGCACGAAGGCCAGCACTTCCTTCTTCTGGACCAGCCAGCGCAGCACCCGGCCCTTGAGCACCGGCGCGCGGCCCGGCGAGCCCAGGCCCTTGCCGTGCACCACGCGCACGCAGCGCAGGCCCTGCTGGTGGCTCTCGCGCACGAAGCGGCCCAGGGCTTCGCGCGCCTCGTCGGTGCGCAGGCCGTGCAGGTCGATCTCGCGCTGGATCGCCCAGCGGCCCTCGCGCAGCTTGCGCGCCACGTCCAACCCCAGGCCGGGGCGGCGGTAGCTCAGCAGCTCGTCGGTGTGCAGCAGGGTCTCGACGTCGAACTCGTCGGACAGGGCCTCGCGCATCACGGCGGCTTCGTCGCGCTCGCGCTGCAGGGGCCGGGGCTCGGGCGGGCGGCGGGCGGGCTCGGCCCGGCCGTGCGCGGGCAGGCGCTCCACGGGGCCCACGGCGAGTTCGAACAGGCGGCGCTCGCGCTCGCGCCGTGCGGCGGCCAGGCGCTCGGCTTCGCGCTCGGCGGCCTCGCGCGCGCGGCGCTCGGCCAGCGCGTGGCGGATGGACTGGAGCTCGCTGAGGGCGTTCACCTTCATGGCCCGCATTGTCGGGCCGGGCCGCGGGCGCGTGGCGCGGGGCTCAGAGAAGCCCGAGCTGG
The DNA here is from genome assembly GCF_003417535.1 of Hydrogenophaga borbori. GTDB lineage: Bacteria > Pseudomonadota > Gammaproteobacteria > Burkholderiales > Burkholderiaceae_C > Hydrogenophaga > Hydrogenophaga borbori. The sequence goes on along the minus strand of NZ_QVLS01000003.1, from coordinate 312,502 downwards.
GCCAGGGAGGCGACGCGCTCGCGCGTGACCACGATGTGGTCGAGCACCCGCACGCCCACCAGGGCCAGCGCGTCGCACAGGCTGCGGGTGAGCGCCACGTCGGCCGCCGAGGGCTCGGCCACGCCGCTGGGGTGGTTGTGGGCCAGCACCACGGCGGCGGCCTGGTGGTGCAGGGCGCGCAGCACCACCTCGCGCGGGAACACGCTGGCCTGGTTGAGCGTGCCGCGAAACAGCTCCTCGAAGGCGATCAGGCGGTGCTGGCTGTCGAGCAGCAGCACGGCGAAGACCTCGTGCGGGCGGTCGCCGAGCTGCAGGCGCAGGAAATCGCCGGCCGCCGCCGGGTCGTTGAGCAGCTCGCGGGTCTTCAGCGGCTGGGCCAGGGCGCGGCGGGCGATCTCCATCACGGCGGCGATGAGCGCGCGCTTGGACGGCCCCAGGCCCTTGACGCGGCCGAGTGCCGCGGCGTCGGTGGCCACCAGGCCCGCGATGCCGCCGCAGGTGTCCAGCAGCTCCTGGGCGAGCTGCAGCACGTGCTTGCCGGCCAGGCCGGTGCGCAGCAGCACGGCCAGCAGTTCGGTGTCGCTGAGGGCGTTCGCGCCGCGCGCGAGCAGTTTCTCGCGCGGTCGCGCGTCGCTGGGCAGGCCCTTGAGCCCGACCCCCGGATGGACTTGCATGCCTTGGCTCCCTGGGTGGCCGGCGCTTTTTACAATACGCGTTTCACCCCATCCCCCCGGGTGCATCGCCACCCCCGCCATGTCCCACGTCCAGCCCGGCTCCTTCCTGACCCTGCACTACCGCATGAGCGATGCGGGCGGTCAGGTCATCATCGATACCTTCAACGGCCAGCCCGCCACGCTCAGCCTGGGCCAGGGCGAGCTGTCGCCGGCCATCGAACAGCGCCTCATCGGCCTGGAAGAGGGCACGCGCACCGTCATCGAACTGGCGCCCGGCGAGGCCTTTGGCGAGCGCCAGCCCGAGATGCAGCAGTGGGTGGCGCGCAAGCTGCTCGACCAGCTGGGCGACCCGCTGGAGCGCTACGCCGTCGGCGATGTGGTGCAGTTCCCCACGCCCGACGGCACCGGCACCTACGCCGGGGCCGTGCGCGAGGTGCGCGAGGACGGCGCAGTGCTGTTCGATTTCAACCACCCGCTCGCCGGCCAGCCCGTGCGCTTCGAGGTGCAACTGATCGGGGTGCTGTGATGGCGCGTCTTGAAGACATCGTCCTTGCCGAGCCGCGGGGTTTTTGCGCCGGGGTCGACCGCGCGATCGAGATCGTCGAGCGCGCGCTGACCAAGTTCGGCGCGCCCATCTACGTGCGCCACGAGATCGTGCACAACACCTACGTCGTCAACGACCTCAAGTCCAAGGGCGCGATCTTCATCGAGGACCTGGCCGACGTGCCCCCTGGCGCCACCCTGGTGTTTTCGGCCCACGGCGTGAGCAAGGCGGTGCAGAACGAGGCCGCGCAGCGCGGCTTTCAGGTGTTCGATGCCACCTGCCCGCTGGTGACCAAGGTGCACGTGGAAGTGGCCAAGCTGCACCGCGAGGGCTACGAGTTCATCATGATCGGCCACAAGGGCCACCCCGAGGTGGAAGGCACCATGGGCCAGCTCGACAGCGGCATCCATCTGGTGGAAGACGTGGCCGACGTGGCGCGCGTCAACCCGGGGCGCGGCGACAAGCTCGCGGTGGTGACGCAGACCACGCTGTCGGTGGACGACGCGGCCGAGATCCTGGCCGCCGTGAAGGCGCGCTTCCCCCAGGTGCGCGAGCCCAAGCAGCAGGACATCTGCTACGCCACGCAGAACCGGCAGGACGCGGTGAAGCTGCTGAGCGCCCAGGTCGACGTGGTCATCGTGGTGGGCAGCCCCACCAGCTCCAACAGCAACCGCCTGCGCGAGGTCTCGCTCAAGCGCGGCACGCCGGCCCACATGGTGGACAGCGCCGACGAGTTGCGCCCCGAATGGTTCGAGGGCCGAGCGCGCGTGGGCCTCACGGCCGGCGCCTCGGCGCCCGAGATCCTGGTGCGCCAGGTGATCGACCGCATCAAGGCCTTCGGTGCCATTTCCGTGCGCTCCATGGACGGCCTGTCGGAGACCGTCAAGTTCCCGCTGCCCAAGGGCCTCAAGCTCGGCGACACCAGCGCCCCCTGATTCCTTCCACCCCCCTTTTTCCATGCTCGACATCGTTCAACTGCGCAAGGACCTGCCCGCCACCGTGGCCCGGCTCGAGACGCGCAAGCAGCCCCAGCCTTATCTCGACGTCGCGGCCTACCAGGCCCTCGAAGGCGAGCGCAAGACCCTGCAGACCCGCACCGAGGAGTTGCAGGCTCAGCGCAACAGCGTGTCCAAGCAGATCGGCATGCTCAAGGGCAAGGGCCAGCACGCCGAGGCCGATGCGGCCATGGCCCAGGTCGGCGCCATCAAGGCCGAGCTGGAGGCCGGTGCCGCCCGGCTGGACCTGATCCAGGCCGAGTTGCAGGCCCTGCTGATGGCCGTGCCCAACCTGCCGCACGAGAGCGTGCCGGTGGGCGGCGACGAGTCGGGCAACGTGGAGGTGCGCCGCTGGAGCCCTGGCGGCAAGGGGCCGCGCGCGTTCGACTTCCCGGTACGCGACCACGTCGACCTGGGCGCACCGCTGGGGCTGGACTTCGAGACCGGTGCCCTGCTCTCGGGCTCGCGCTTCAGCTTCCTGCGTGGCCCGATCGCGCGGCTGCACCGCGCGCTCGCCCAGTTCATGCTGGACGTGCAGACCCTGGAGCACGGCTACACCGAGTGCTACACGCCCTACATCGTCAACCGCGAGGCGCTGGAGGGCACGGGCCAGTTGCCCAAGTTCAAGGAAGACATGTTCTGGGTCTACCGGGGGAAGGGCCCCGGTGATGCCGGCGCGGGCGGTGGCGACGACGCCGCCACCGAGCAGTACCTCATCTCCACCTCGGAAATTTCTCTCACCAACACCGTGCGCGAGCGCGTGCTGGCCGAGTCGGAGCTGCCCATCAAGCTGACCGCGCACAGCCCCTGCTTCCGCTCGGAGGCCGGCAGCGCGGGCCGCGACACGCGCGGCATGATCCGCCAGCACCAGTTCGACAAGGTCGAGATGGTGCAGATCACCCACCCCGACCAGAGCTACGAGGCGCTGGAGCAGATGGTGGGCCACGCCGAGGCCATCCTGCAGAAGCTGGAACTGCCCTACCGCGTGGTCGCGCTGTGCACGGGCGACATGGGCTTCGCTGCGGCCAAGACCTACGACCTGGAGGTCTGGGTGCCGGCGCAGGACACCTACCGCGAGATCTCGAGCTGCTCCAACTGCGAGGCCTTCCAGGCGAGGCGCATGCAGGCGCGCTTCAAGAACGCGCAGGGCAAGAACGAACTGGTGCACACGCTCAACGGCTCTGGCCTGGCGGTGGGCCGCGCGCTGGTGGCGGTGCTGGAGAACCACCAGAACGCCGACGGCAGCATCAGCGTGCCGGTCGCGCTGCGGCCCTACCTCGGCGGGCTGGAGCGGCTGGCGGCGGAATAGGCGCCGCTTCGCCGCGCTGTTCCCGGCTTCACGGGGCGGCAGACGTGGGAGATTCCCTGGCGGTCATGTCGGCCGACGAAAGGAATCGCGCGTGTTGTCTTCCCAGTCCCCTTCCCCGGGCCCCTGGCTCGCCTCCCTGAGCCTGCGCACCAAGCTGCTGCTGATGGTGGTGGGCGTCGTGCTGGCCGGTTTCGCCGCCACGGTGGTATCGCTGACGCGCCAGGCGGGCCAGCTGCAGGAGAAGACGGCGCTCATGTTCGCCGAGGAACTGGCGACGCGCAACGCGGCGCAGATCGGCGCCGAGCTCAACGCCACCATGACGGCCGCGCGCACCCTGGCGCAGTCGCTGGCCGGCTTGAAGGCCAGCGGTCGCGCCGACCGCGCGCAGGCCGACGCCTTGCTCAAGAGCGTGCTGGAGGGATCGCCGCAGTTCCTGGGCGTCTGGACCGCGTGGGAGCCCGACGCCTTCGATGGCCGCGACGCGGAGTTCGCGGGCAAGCCCGGGCACGACGCCTCGGGTCGCTACATCCCGTACTGGAACCGCGGCAGCGGCGTGGCGTCGGTGGAGGTCCTGGTGGACTACGACAAGCCCGGCGCCGGCGACTACTACCAGTTGCCCAAGCGCAGCGGCCAGGAGACGCTGATCGAGCCGTACAAGTACACCGTGGCGGGCAAGGAGGTGCTGATCACCACCACGTCCGTGCCCATCGTGATGGGCGGTCGTCTGCTCGGCGTGGCGGGCATCGATGTGGCGCTCTCCAGCCTGCAGGACAAGGTGGGCGCGATCCGCGTCTACGACACCGGCTACGCCAGCCTGTTCTCCGCGGGCGGCCTGACCGTGGGCGACCGGGATCCCGACAACGTGGGGCGCGAGCTGACGGCGGCCGACGAGCGCGAGCCGCTGAACGCGTCCCTGCGCGACGGCCGGGTGGTGCGGGTCAGCCACGAAGACCCGCGCCTGGACACCGAGGTCACGCGCATCTACGTGCCGGTGCCGGTGGGCAAGGACCGCTCGCTCTGGGCCTTTGCCGCCACGGTGCCGCAGGACCGCATCCTGGCCGAGGTGAACGCCTTGCGCGTCACCGCCTGGACGTTGGGCGCCGTCTCGGTCGCGCTGGTCTCGCTGGGCCTGCTCTGGGCCCTGCAGCGGCTGGTGCTGCGCCCGCTCGGCGGTGAGCCGGCCGAGGCCGTGGCGGTCAGCGAGCGCGTGGCGCGCGGCGACCTGGGCCAGCCCGTGCCCGTGCGCCCGGGCGATCAGCACAGCCTGATGGCCCAGCTGGCGCGCATGCAGCGCGACCTCGCGGGCGTGGTGGCGCGCGTGCGCCAGGGTGCCGAGGCGGTGGCCACGGCCAGCTCGGAGATTTCGCAGGGCAATCAGGATCTCTCCGGCCGCACGGAAGGTCAGGCCAGCGCGCTGGAAGAGACGGCCGCCTCCATGGAGCAGCTGGGCACGGCGGTCGGTCAGAACGCGGGGCACGCGCGCGAGGCCGACCAGCTCGCGCGCTCGGCCAGCGAGCTGGCCGAGCAGGGTGGCGCGGCCGTGCAGCGGGTGGTGGACACCATGGGCGACATCAACGCCGGCTCGCGCAAGATCGCCGACATCATCGGCGTCATCGACGGCATCGCCTTCCAGACCAACATCCTGGCGCTCAACGCGGCCGTGGAAGCGGCGCGCGCGGGCGAGCAGGGCCGCGGCTTCGCCGTGGTGGCCAGCGAGGTGCGCCACCTGGCCACGCGCTCGGCCCAGGCCGCGCACGAAATCAAGGCCCTGATCGGCAGCAGCGTGGACAGCGTGGACCAGGGCACCGTGCTGGTGAACGAGGCCGGCCAGACCATGCGCGAGGTGATCGCTTCCATCCAGAAGGTGTCGCGGCTCATGTCCGACATCAGCACCGCCAGCGGCGAACAGAGCGCTGGCGTGGGCCAGGTGGGCGAGGCGGTGGTGCAGCTGGACCAGACCACGCAGCAGAACGCCGCGCTGGTGGAACAGATGGCCGCGGCCGCCAACAGCCTGCGCCAGCAGGCGGACGAACTGGTGTCGACCGTGTCGGTGTTCCGCCTGGGGGCCGGCGGGGCCTGAGCCCGCCCGGGCGCCGGCGCGCGCCCGCGGCTTCTTACTCTCCGACCTTGCCCAGCAGGCGGATCAGCTCCGCCACGTCGCTGTCCGACAGGCCGCTGCGCAGGTGGTTCTCGTGCTCGCGCACCACGCGCGCGGCGCGCGTCCAGAAGCGCCGCCCTTCGGGCGTGAGCTTGAGGTGCACGCTGCGGCGGTCGTGCTCGTGGCGGCAGCGCTCCACCAGGCCGCGCTCGGCCAGCTTGTCCACCAGCGGCACCATGGACGGGTTGGTCAGCCCCACCGCCTTGGCCAGCCGCCCCTGCGACAGCTCCGCATTGCAGCTCAGCAGCTCCAGCACGCCGTACATGGCGGTGGTGAGCTGCAGCTTGGCCAGCGCCTGGTCGATGCGCTTGAGCGAGCGGTTGTGCGCCCGGCGCAGGTGGTAGCCCAGGTAGGCGTCGAGGTTGCCCAGGGCGGGCGAGGGGGTGTCGGGGGGAGCGGCCATGCGGGGCGGCAGGATAGCACGCACCCCCTGATGATTTGATGTCTATTAGTTTGACATCGAACTATTCGACGTCTACCATTCGACTCCCGTCACGGACCACCAAGAGACAGGAGATCGCATGTTCGTCGTCGACAACCACATCCACCTGGGCCAGCCCGGCGTGCACGTGTCCGAGCACGTGTACAAGCAGCTGCGCAAGAACTGGAGCGAGCGGGGCTTCCGCTACCACAGCACCGAGGTGAAGTCCGAGCGGCGCGACGGCGAGATGCTGGTGCACGTGATGGACGAGGTCGGCATCGACGTGTGCTGCGTGCTCGCGGGCAACTGGAACCGCGTGCTCAAGCCCGAGCACCGCCCCTACGACGTGCCCAATGACTTCGTGGCCAAGCAGGTGGCGGCGTCCAACGGCCGCCTCATCGGCATCTGCAGCGCCGACCCCATCGTCGACCCCTGGGGCGCGGCCGACGAGCTGGAGCGCTGCGTGCGCGACCTCGACTTCCGCGGCATCAAGCTCTACCCCACCTATGCGCACTTCGATCCGCGCGACAAGGCCTGCGACCCGCTGTACGAAGCGGCCACGGCGCTGGGCGTGCCGGTGCATTTCCACATGGGCTTCACGCCCGTGTGCGGCGCCGACATGAAACTGCAGCAGCCCTGGCTGCTCGACGAGGTCGGCCAGCGCTTCCCCGACATGAAGGTGGTGATCTGCCACCTGGGCTACCCCTACGCGGCCGAGGCCATGGGCGTGGTCGCGCGCAACCCCAACTTCCACGCCGACCTCAGCGCGCTGGGCTTCTACCACCCGCGCACCGTCTACCAGCTGATCCACGACTTCGGCTGCGTGAACCCCTGGGAGCGGCTGCTGTACGGCTCGGAGAACCCCTTCATGTGGACCTTCCACAAGACCGTGCAGGGCATCAACGAACACGCCAAGGCGCTGGGCATGCCGGAGATTCCGGACCACGCCATTGAACTCATCATGGGCGGCAACGCCACCCGCCTGTACCGCATCGACCAGGCCAAGCAAGGCCGGGGCACGCGCGCCGACAAGGCCGCCGCCTGATTCCCAGCCCCTCACCGGAGACAAGCACATGAACTTCCATCGCCGCTCCCTGCTGGCCGCCGCCGCGGCCTCGACCCTGAGTGCCGTGGCCCCTCTGGCCCTGGCGCAGGCCAGCTACCCCGCGCGCCGCGTATCGCTGGTGGTGCCCTTTCCCGCGGGCGGTCCCGCCGACATGGTGGCGCGCGTCATGCAGCCCCTGGTGCAGAAAGCGCTGGGCGAGGTGGTGATCGTGGAGAACTTCGCCGGCGTGGGCGGCGCGCTCGGCGTGGGCAAGGTGCTGTCGGCGCCGCCCGACGGCCATTCGGTGCTGCTGGCCACGGTGGCCGAGCCCATCCTGCCGCCCCTGACCATGCCCAACGTGCGCCACAAGCCCGAGGACCTGGTCCTGGTGTCGCAGCTGTCGTACACCAACATCGCGCTGGTGGTGCGGCCCAGCCTGAACATCCGCTCGGTGCAACAGCTGCTGGAGCACATGAAGAACCCGTCGGCCAAGGCGCTGAGCTACGCCACGCCGGGCAGCGGCACGCTCTACCACCTCATGGGCGAGCACTTCAAGTCGCTCACGGGCGGGCAGCTGCTGCACGTGCCCTACAAGGGGCTGGCGCCCGCGCTCAACGACCTGCTCGGCGGACAGGTCGACATCGCCTTCCTGCCCATGGCCGGCAGCACGGCCAAGCTGATCGAGCAGGGCTCGCTGCGCCTGATCGCCAACGCCGCGGCCGAGCCGGTGGCCGGCGTGCCGCGCCTGGGCGACGTGGATGGCCTCAAGGACTTCGTCTACACCGTGTGGACCGGTGTCTTCCTGCCGCGCCAGGTGCCGGCCGAGGTGGTGGCGACGCTGCACCGCGCGGTCGACACCGCCCTGCAGGGGCCCGAATTCGAGAACTACACGCGCGAGGCGGGCGGTGTCGCGCTCAAGCGCGCCATGCCCCTGGCCCAGGCGCAGAAGTTCTACAGCGCCGAGGCGCAGCGCCTCACGCGCATCTTCCAGGCGGTCAAGCTCAAGGTGGACTGAGGCGGTCGCCGGCGGCGCGCCGGCTTGATCCAGATCATGGCCAGCCGGCGACGCCGGCGGCCATTTCCTCTAAGCTGGCGCCATGTTCTGCCGTGTCAGCGCGTCCCCCGTCGCCCGCGGACTCTGCGCCGCCGCCGCGCTGGCGCTCGCGGCCTGTTCGCCCGAACCACCCGCCACCTGGTCCGGCTATGCGGTGGGGGATTTCGTCTACGTGGCCGCGCCGCTGGCGGGCACCCTCGAATCCCTCCAGGTGCGCGCCAGCGACACCGTGGCGCGCGGGGCGCCGCTGTTCGAGCTGGAATCGGCCAGCGAAGCCGCGGCCCGGGACGAGGCCGCCGCGCGGCTGCAGGCCGCCCAGGCGCAACAGGCCAATCTGGAGAAGGGGCGCCGCGCCGACGAGCAGGCGGTGATCCGGGCGCAGCTGGCGCAGGCCCAGGTGGCCCTCGCGCTGGCCCAGCGCGAGGTCGAGCGCCAGCAGCGCCTGCTGGCGCAGGGCTTCGTGTCGCTCGCCCAGGTCGACGACGCCAGCACGCGGCAGCGCGCGGCGGCCGCGCGGGTCGACGAGTTGTCGGCCGCGCTGCGGGTCGCCCAGCTGCCGGCGCGCGGCGACGAGCAGCAAGCCAGCCGCGCCAACGTGGCGGCGGCGGGCGGCGCCCTGCGCCTGCTCGAGCGCCAGCTGGAGAAGACGCGGCGGTTCGCGCCGGTGGCCGGTGTCGTGAACGATGTCTTCTTTCGCCCGGGCGAGTTCGTGCCGGCCGGCCAGCCGGTGCTGGCGCTGCTGCCGCCGGGGAACATCAAGCTGCGCTTCTTCGTGCCCGAGGCCGAGCTGTCCGGCATCCGCCTCGGCCAGTCCCTGGCGGCGCGCTGCGACGGCTGTGGCGCGCCGCTGCAGGTCCGTGTCTCGCACATCGCCGGGCAGGCCGAGTACACGCCGCCGGTGATCTATTCGAACGCGCAGCGCGCTCGGCTGGTGTTCATGGTCGAGGCCCGGCCCGAGCCCGCGGACGCGGCGCGCCTGCACCCGGGGCAGCCGGTCGACGTCGAGCGCCCTGTCGCGGGCACGCCATGAGCGCGCTGGCCATCGACGTCAGCGGCCTGACCAAGGCCTACGGCGGGCGCAAGGTGGTCGATGGCGTGCAGCTGCAGCTGGCCGCCGGGCGCATCTGCGGCTTCCTCGGCCCCAATGGCAGTGGCAAGACCACGACGATCCGCCTGCTGTGCGGCCTGCTGCGTCCGGACGCGGGCAGCGGCACCTGCCTGGGCCTGGACCTGCGCGAGCAGGCGGTGCGCATCAAGCGCCAGGTGGGGTACATGCCGCAGCGCTTCGGGCTGTACGAGGACCTGTCGATTCGCGAGAACCTGGACTTCGTCGCGCGCCTGTACGAACTGCCGCGGCGGCGCGAGGTGGTGGCGCGCACGCTGGAGCGGCTGGGACTGGCCGCGCGCCAGGGGCAGCTGGCCGGCGCCTTGTCCGGCGGCTGGAAGCAGCGCCTGTCGCTCGCCGCCTGCCTGATCCACGAGCCGCGCCTGCTGCTGCTCGACGAGCCGACGGCTGGCGTCGACCCCAAGGCGCGGCGCGAGTTCTGGGACCAGATCCACGACCTGGCGGACCAGGGCATCACGGTGCTCGTGTCCACGCACTACATGGACGAGGCCGAGCGCTGCCACGAACTGGTCTACATCGTCGACGGCCGCGTACTGGCGCGCGGCAGCGAGCGCCAGATTCTGGAGGCGGCCGGGCTGGTGGTGTGGTCGCTGAAGGGGGAGGGGGTGAGCACGCTCGCACCGTCGCTGCGCGCCTGGCCCGGCGTGCTCGGCGTGGCCGCGTTCGGCAATGCCTTGCACCTGAGCGCGCGCGACGCGGCACCGGTGGAGCCCCGCCTGCGGGCGCTCGAGCAGCAGGGCTTCGGGGTGCAGCGCATCGAGGCCAGCCTGGAGGACGTGTTCATCAACCTGATGGGGCGCGCATGAACGGCCTTTCCTGGGCGCGCACGCTGGCCGTGTTCGTCAAGGAGTTCCAGCAGATGCTGCGCGACCGCCTGACCTTCGCCATGGCGGTCGGCGTTCCGGTGCTGCAGCTGGTGCTGTTCGGCTACGCCATCAACACCGACCCCAAGGGCTTGCCCACCGCCCTGGTGAACGCCGACCGGGGCGCGCTGGCCCAACCCATCGTGAGCGCGATCGAGAACACGGGCTATTTCCGCATCACCCACCAGCCGGCCGGCGAGGCCGAGGCCGAGCGCCTGATCGCCCTGGGCGAGGTGCAATTCGTGGTGGCGATCCCGGCCGACTTCTCGCGCCGGCTCCTGCGCGGCGAGACGCCCGCGCTGCTGGTCTCGGTGGACGCCACCGACCCGTCGGCGGCGGCCAACGCCATCGCCGCGCTGTCGCAGCTGGTGCCGCGGGCGCTGGAGCACGACCTCGTGGGCCCCTTGCGCGGCCTGCAGGCGGCCGCGCCGCCGTTCGATCTGCGCGTGCACCGCCGCTACAACCCGGAGGGGCTGTCGCGCTACAACATCGTGCCGGGGCTGATCGGCACCATCCTGACCATGACCATGGTGATGCTCACCTCCCTGGCCATGACCCGCGAGCGCGAGCGCGGCACCATGGAGAGCCTGCTGGCCACGCCGGTGCGGCCGGCGGAGGTGATGCTGGGCAAGATCCTGCCCTACGTGGTGATCGGCTACCTGCAGCTCGGCGTGATCCTGGGCGCGGCCTTCGTGCTGTTCGAGGTGCCCATGGTGGGCAGCGTCTGGCTGCTGCTGGCCATGATCGGGGTGTTCATCGTGGCCAACCTCGGCGTGGGCTTCACCTTCTCGACCATCGCCCGCAACCAGCTGCAGGCGGTGCAGATGACCTTCTTCTTCTTCCTGCCCTCGATGCTGCTGTCGGGCTTCATGTTCCCGTTCCGGGGCATGCCGGCCTGGGCGCAGGCCATCGGCGAAGTCCTTCCGCTGACGCACTTCCTGCGCATCGTGCGCGGTATCCTGCTCAAGGGCAGCACGCTGGCGGACGTGTTGCCCGAGCTGTGGCCCATGCTGGCTTTCCTGCTGGTGGCGGCCGTGGTCGCGCTCGCGCGCTACCGGCAGACCCTCGACTGAGGGCCCACCGGCGGACCGGTCTCAAGGCGTGCCTCTCCCCAACCCATCCCACCGACGATTGCCTCTATGTCCAGCACCAAACCGGCCCGATCGCCCCGATCCGACAACCGACTGCCGGAGCTGCTGGATGCCGCGGCGCGCCTCTTTGCCCGCCACGGGTACGCCGCGACGTCCATGCGGGACATCGCCGTCGAAATCAAGATGCTGCCGGGCTCGCTCTACTACCACTTCCCTTCGAAGGAAGATTTGCTGCTTGCGGTGTACCAGGCCGGCGTGATCGAACTGGAAAAGGCGGCCACCGAAGCCGTGGCCAAGGAGACCGATCCCTGGGACCGCCTGGAGGCGATGTGCAAGGCGCACCTGGAGACCGTCTTGCGCGACAGCGACTACGCCCAGGTCCTGATCCGTGTGTTGCCCGATGACATCCCGCAGGCCGCGGACCGCTTGCGGGAGCTGCGGGACAGCTACGAGCAGTTCTTTCGCCAGGTCGTGGCGCAGCTGCCCTTGCCGGCCGGGACCGACAGGCGCGCCCTGCGCCTGATGCTCATGGGCGCGCTCAACTGGGCGGCCCTGTGGTTCGACCCGGACGGCCGCGATTCACCGCGCGTGCTGGCGCGCAAGTTCGTGGGCCTGGTGAGGGAGGCGCAAGGCAGCCGGGCTGCCGCCTAGGAGGAGCGGGTGCCCGCGCGTGCGGCGGGCGCCTTCGTGTCCTGGCCCTTCTTCGGTGGTTTCGCCGGTTTCTTGGCCCGGACCGCGTCGAGCTTGACGTTCTCGCTCAACACGCCGTGCATGGCGAGGTCGAGGTACTCGCGCACGAACTTCGGCGTCAGCGTCTGGTGGCCCACGAGCAGGCGGTAGTACAGCGGCGCATAGAGCACGTCCAGAATGACCTCCGGGTCGGCGTTGCGCACGGTGCCATCGGCGATGCTGGACTTGACGATGCGAACGCCTTCCTCGCGCCGGGCCCGGATGTAGCCTTCGCGAAACGCCTCGGCCAGCGCCGGGTCGGACTGCCCCTCCGCGATCAGCGCCGCCATCATGCGCCCCAGGGGGCCTCGGAACTGCTCGCTCATGTTGAGCAGACGGTCGATCACCACGTCCAGCGACAGCCGATCGGGGTAGGGGATCGACACCAGCGACTCGCGCCGGAAGGCCGACATGATGATCGCGGCGCGGTTGGGCCACCACTTGTAGATGGTGGCCTTGCTCACCTTCGATCGGGCCGCGATCGCGTCGACCGTCGTGGCCTGCAGGCCGTGCTCCGACAGCAGGGCATAGGCGGCATCCAGCACCGCCTCTTCGGCCTCCTTGCTGCGCGTGCGCCCGCGCGGTCTCTTGCTTTCGGCCACTGAATTGTCGGCAGGCGTTCGAGTAGACATGGTGTCGCGATGTTAATATACTGAACGTTCAGTTTATAAAAAGGAGACGTTCCCCATCATGCAGCAATCCGCCGAACAGGTCGCGCAGGCCGGTCAGACCAGCTTCCGCAGCTTCGAACTCGACGCGAACCGGCGGCCCGATCCCGTGGGCATCACCGCCGAAGAGTGGGCGGTGCGCGTGGACCTCGCCGCAGCCTACCGCCTGTGCGCGATGCACGGCTGGGACGACCTCATCTACACCCACATCTCGGCGCGTGTGCCGGGCACGTCGGGGCACTTCCTCGTCAACCCGCTGGGGCTGGCCTTCGACGAGATCACGGCCTCCTCGCTGGTGAAGATCGACTACGACGGCAACGTCATCGGCGACACGCCCTATCGCCCCAACGCCGCCGGCTTCGTCATCCATGGGGGTGTCCACCAGGCCCGCGAAGACATGGGCAGCGTCATGCACCTGCACACCATCCACGGCATGGCCCTGTCCATGCTGCCCGAGGGCCTGCAGCCGCTGAGCCAGCACGCGCTGCGCTTCTATGGGCGCATCGGCTACCACGACTACGAAGGCATCGCCCTGTCGACGGGTGAGCGCGAGCGCATCGTCGCGGCGCTGGGGCAGCACCGCGCGCTGGTGCTGCGCAACCACGGCACCCTGACCGTCGGCAAGACGGTGGGGGGTGCCTTCGTCGAGATGTACTACCTCGAGAAGGCGGCGCAGGCCCAGATCACGGCCCAGTCGACCGGCCAGCGCCTGCTGGTGCCCGAGCCGCAGGTGTGCGCGCTGACCGACCAGCAATGGCAGGAGGACTTCAGCAGCGATGCCAACCGCGAATGGCCGGCCCTGCTGCGCAAGCTGGACCGCCTCGACCCGTCCTACAAGAACTGATCCCGACTTCAACCGACAACCAGGAGACAAGACATGAGCACCTTCCGCACCCTCGCGGCGGCGATCGCCGTGGCCGGCGCCACGCTGGCCGGCGCCGCCGCCCACGCCCAGCAGATCGTCAAGATCGGCTACGCGGTGTCCCGCGACAGCCACTATGGCGCTGGCGCCGACGCGTTCTGCGACACGCTGGAGAAGGGGTCCGCGAACCGCTTCAAGTGCAGCCAGGCCCCCAACGCGACCCTGGGCAACGAGCGCGAGATGGTCGAGTCCGCGCAGATCGGGTCGCTCGACGTCGCCTTTGTGTCGAGCGGCACGGTGGGCAACTTCGTGCCCGACATCCGTGTGCTGGACGTGCCCTTCCTGTTCCGCGACACCGAACACGCCCGCGCCGTTCTCGATGGCGCGGTGGGCCAGAAGCTGCTCGCCGCCTTCCCGTCCAAGGGCCTGATCGCCATGGCCTGGGGCGAGAACGGCTTTCGCCACCTGACGACCTCGCGGCGCGAGATCCGCGCGCCGGGCGACCTGGCCAACATCAAGCTGCGCACCATGGAAAACCGCGTGCACGTGGAGAGCTTCCGCGCCCTGGGCGCGCTGCCCACGCCGATGGCTTGGCCGGAGGTCTACACCGCGCTCCAGCAGGGCACCATCGACGGGCAGGAGAACCCCCTGTCGATCCTGGTGACGGCCAAGCTGTGGCAGGTGCAAAAGCACCTGGCGCTCACCTCGCACGTGTATTCGCCGACGCTGCTCATCGCCAGTCCGGCGCTGTGGGCCAAGCTCAACGCCGCCGACCGCCAGCTGTTTCTCAACGCCGCCAAGGCCGGCGCGGCGGCGCAGCGTGAGCGCGTGACGCGCGAGGCACAGACCGCCGTGGCCTTGCTGGAGAAAGAGGGCATGAGCATCACGCGCCCGGACACGGCCGATTTCCGCAAGGCGCTGGCGCCGACCTTCAAGAAGTTCGAGGCCCAGTTCGGCCCCGACATCGCGGCCATCCAGCGCGTGCAGTGAGCCTGAACGTGCGCCGCGCATACCTGGGGTTTGCCAATGGGTGCGAGCGCCTGTGCGCGCTCGCGCTCACCGCGTTGATGGGTGCGATGGCCCTGCTGGGCTTCTTCCAGGTGGCCACGCGCTTCGTGCTGCATGAGCCTTCGCCCTGGTCGGAAGAGTTCCTGCGGCGGGCCATGATCTGGCTGGTGGCCATCGGGCTGTCCATCGGCTTTCGCTACGGCTCGCACATCTGCGTCGACGTCATCAACCGCGTGCGGGCGGCCTGGCTGCGGGCCTTCGTGCGCGCGAGCGTGTTCCTGCTCTCGCTGGTGTTCCTGGTGACGGTGGCCTGGATCGGCGCCGACATGGCCTGGCGGGTGCGCTTCCAGAGCTTCGCCAGCGTGGAGCTGTCCATGACCTGGGCCTACGCGGCCATTCCGGTGGGCGCGGCCTTCGCCGCCATCGCCCTGGTGGCCCAGTTCATCGCCCCGTCGCAAGACGCGCCAGGCCAGCGGGAGTTTGGAGGCTTGGCATGCCAGGAATGATGTTCGGCACGATGCTGCTGTGCTTCGCGCTCAGCGTCAGCGTGGCCGTGTCGATCGGCCTGGCCAGCCTGGGCGGCGTGCTGATGTCGGGCAGCCTGCCGCTGGTGGTGGTGCCCAAGGAGATGTTCTCCAGCCTCGACAAGTTTCCGCTGCTGGCGGTGCCCTTCTTCGTCCTTGCCGGCAAGCTGATGGAAGAGGGCGGCATCTCGCAGCGCCTGGTGGAGTTCGCCCGTTCGCTGGTGGGCGGCATGCAGGGTGGCCTGGCGCTGAGCTGCGTGCTCACCTGCCTGATCTTCGCGGCGGTGTCGGGCTCGTCCGTGGCCACCACCTTCGCCGTCGGCTCCATCCTCATCCCGGCCCTGGTGCGCATGGGCTATCCCACGAACTGGGCGGCGTCGCTGCAGGCCACCTCGGCGGAGCTGGGGGTGATCGTGCCGCCGTCGGTGCCCATGATCCTGTACGGCGTCGCGGCCGAGGTCTCGATCGGCGAGATGTTCGTCGCCGGCATCGGCCCGGGCGTGCTCATCGCGGGGGCGCTGATGCTCTACGTGCTCATCTGGGCGCGCGTGACGGGCATGGGCAAGCGCGATGGCGAGGGCCGGCTGGCCCTCTGGGTGGCGGGGCGCAACGCCTTCTGGGCGCTGATGATGCCGGTGATCATCCTGGGCGGCATCTACGGCGGCATCTTCACGCCCACCGAGGCCTCGGCGGTGGCCGTGGTCTACGCGGTGTTCGTGGGCCTGTTCGTCTACAAGGGGCTGAGCTGGCGCGCGCTGCCACGCGTGCTGCGCCAGTCGGCGGTCACCACCTCGGTGATCATGTTCATCATCATGAACGCGGGCCTGTTCTCCTACCTGGTGAACTACGCCGGCATCCCGGAGACCCTGGGCCACTACCTGCAGGAAACGCTCAAGACGCCGATGAACTTCCTGCTGGGCGTCAACCTCGCGCTGTTCCTGATCGGCATGTTCGTCGAGACCGGGGCGGCCATCATCGTGCTGGCGCCGATCCTGGCCCCGGTGGCGGTTTTCTTTGGCATCGACCCGGTGCACTTCGGGCTGATCGTCATCGTGAACCTGGCCCTGGGCATGATCACACCGCCGGTGGGGGTGAACCTGTTCGCCGCCTGCGCGGTGGCGCGCATCCCCCTGGACCAGCTGGTCAAGCCGCTGCTGCCGTTCGTGGGCGTGGTCATCCTCTGCCTGGTGCTGATCTCGGCGGTGCCGGAGATCTCGCTCACGCTGCGCGACGCGGTGTTTCGATAGGGGGCGGCACGATGAACCCGAAAGAAGGCATCGACGCGCTGGGCGTCGACCTGAGAGGGCGGCACGCCCTGATCCTGGGCGTGGGCGGCATCGGCTGGGCCCTCGCGCGCATCTGCGCGGCCCTCGGCGCGCGCCTGACCCTGGTCGACCGGCAGCTGCCCGCCGAGGACCTGCGAAACACCCTGTGCGCGGCGGCCTCGCACCGGTGGCTGGCGATGGACCTGTCCGAGGCCTCGGCGCAGGACCGCCTGCTGGCGCAGTGCGGCGACGTCGATGCGCTGGCCATCACCAGCGCGGTGTGCCCGGACGAGTCCGGGCTCGACCCCGCGTCCGCCGCTTGGGACGAGAGCTTCGAGGCCGTGTTCCGCATCAACGTGGCGGCGCCGCTGCGGCTGAGCCTGCGCATGCTCGAGGCCATGGCCGCGCGCGGCCAGGGGCGCATCGTGCTGGTGGGGTCCATGGCGGCGCGCAATGGCGGCTTGCTGGCCGGTGGCCAGTACGCGGCGAGCAAGGGCGCCCTGCACACCGCGGCGCGCTGGCTGGCGCAGCGCGCCGCGCCGCGCGGCGTGAGCGTCAACGCCGTCGCGCCCGGGGTCACGCTGACCCCCATGATCGAGGGCCGCTCGTACAACGCCTCGCGCATCCCGCTGGGGCGGGCCGCGGAGCCAGTGGAGGTGGCGCGGATCATCGCGTTTCTGATGAGCCCGGCGGCCAGCTACGTGCAAGGCCAGGTCATCGACGTCAACGGAGGGGCCTGGATTGGCTGAGACACACGCATTCGAGGGGCGCTGGTCTCTCATCACCGGCGGTGCCAGCGGCATCGGCCTGGCCTGCGCGCAGGCGCTGGCGCAAGAAGGCAGTGCCCTGGTGCTGCTGGACGTGGACGCGGCCGGCCTGGCGGCGGCGCGCTCGCGCCTGTCCTCGCTGGGCGTGGCGGTCGAGACGCGCGAGGTCGATGTGTCCGATGCGGCTGCGCTGGAGGGCATCGCCGCCGATCTCGACGCGCGTGGCGTGCGGGTCGAGCACATGGTGCTGGCCGCTGGCGTGCTGCAGCCCATGCATGGCATCGACACGCTGGACCTGGCCGTGCACGACCGGGTCTGGCGCATCAACTACCACGGCAGCTACCACTGCTGCCGCCTGTGGGGCGAGCGCATGCGGGTGGTCGGGCGCGGCGCCATCGTCACCGTGTCCTCGGTCACCGCGCAGCGCGCCACGCCGCTGCTGGCCTACGGTCCCGCCAAGGCGGCGCTGGAGAACCTGACGGCCTCCCTGTCCGTGGCCTACGCGCCGCACGGTGTGCGCATCAATGCCGTGGCGCCCGGCTTCACGCTGACGCAGGCGTTGCAGGACAAGATCGATGCCGGCCTGCGCGACGCGGATGCCATCCTGTCGCAGGTGCCCATGGGCCGCTTCGCGACTCCCCAGGAGATCGCCGCCAGCGTGCGCTTCCTGCTGTCCGACCAGGCCGCCGCGGTCACGGGCACCACCCTGGTGGTGGACTGCGGCTGGCTGGCGGGCTCCGGCTGGCAGACTTACCAGCCGATGCCGCGGCGCTGAAAGGGTCCCCATGCATTTCAATCACGGTGTTTTCGGCCTGTTGTGGCGCACCGCCACGCAGCGGCCCCAGGCCCCGGCCGTGGCCCTGGGCGAACGGGTCGTGGCGCGCTACGGCGATCTGCTCGAGCGCGCCCTGGACGTGTCGGCGGGGCTGGCCCGCCTGGGCTGCCGGCCCGGCGACCGGGTGGTGATCTTCATGAAGAACCAGCCCGAGTGGTTGGCCCTGATGTTCGGCTGCTGGGCGCGTGGCCTGGTGGTCGTGCCGGTCAACGTGAAGCTGCACGCGCGCGAACTGGCCTTCATCCTGGACGACTGCCAGGCGCGCGCGCTGTTCCACGACCCGGGCCACCAGGACGCGCTGGACGCGCTCGGCCTGGTGCCGCGCACGCCCGGGATCGCGGTCGGCGGCGCCGACTACCAGCGCCTGCTGGGCGCGCCCCCGATGGCGCCCGAACCGGTGGCCCCGGACGCCCTGGCCTGGCTGTTCTACACCAGCGGCACCACCGGACGGCCCAAGGGCGCCATGCTCAGCCACGCCAACCTGCTGGCGATGGCCTGCGCCTACGCCAACGACGTCGAGCCCGAAGGCATGGGCCGCGCCATCCTGCACGCGGCGCCCATGTCGCATGGCTCGGGCCTGTACATCCTGCCGCACGTGCTGCACGGCTCGCTGCACATCTGCCCCGAGTCGCGCGGCTTCGAGGTCGACGAGATCGATCGGCTGATGGCCGTGCACCGGGGCGTGTCGATGTTCGCCGCGCCGACCATGGTCACCCGGCTCACGCTGTCGGCGGTCACCGACCTGCCCGGCCTGCAGACGCTCGTCTATGGCGGCGGGCCGATGTACGTGGCCGACTGCGTGCAGGCCATGGATCGCTTCGGCGAACGCCTGGCGCAGATCTACGGCCAGGGCGAAACGCCCATGACCATCAGCTCGCTGACACGCTCGCAGCACGAGCGCGGCCACCCCCGGCTGCAGGCACGCCTGGCCTCCTGCGGCTACGCGCAGACCGGCGTGCAGATCCGCATCCTGGACGATCGCGGCGAGGCCCTGCCGGTCGGCGAGACGGGCGAGATCGTGGTGCGCGCGCCCACGGTCATGCTGGGCTACTGGAACCTGCCGGACGCGACCCGCAAAACCCTCCGGGATGGCTGGCTCTACACGGGCGACGTCGGCGCCTTCGACGCGGACGGCCTGCTGACGCTGAAGGACCGCAGCAAGGACGTGATCATCAGCGGCGGCACCAACATCTACCCGCGCGAGGTCGAGGAGGTGCTGCTGCGCCACCCCGCGGTCCGCGAGGTGTGTGTGCTCGGCATGCCGGACGCCGATTGGGGCGAATCGGTGGTGGCCGTCTACAGCTGCCGCGACGGCGAGGCCGCCACGGCGCAGGAGCTGGACCAGCTCTGCATCGAGCACATCGCGCGCTTCAAGCGGCCCAAGCGCTACCTGCAGGCCGCGGAGCTGCCCAAGAATGCCGCCGGCAAGATCCTCAAAGCGCAGTTGCGCGAGCAACTGGCGGCATCCGGCCAGGCCGACTGAGCGGTTCCACGGCGGCCGATGGTGCGCGCGCGCGAGATCGCGTTCCCTTGGCCACGCCGGTCGCCGCACGGGGAAGGCACCCGCTTGCGATGGGCCGATATCGGTTAAAACGCCGCCATGTCCCGACCCGATGTCCTCATGCACCGGGCCACCGAGGCCCTGTACGACGCTGTGATCGACCCAGCCGCCTGGGACGATGCCATGCGGGCGCTGCGCGCCCTGTTCCATTCGCGGGTGGAAGCCTTGTACTGCCTGGACCTGCGCGCGCGCGCCCTGCGGCCCGTTCGCGTCGAAGGCGTCGAGCGGGCACAGATCAAACGCTTCTCGGCCAGTTTCTACCTGCCCGACAACCCCTGTCTGAAAACGCCCGAGTTGCACCGGCCCGGCGTGGTCCGCACCGACGAACGCATGCTCGCTCACCTGGGAGACCCGCAGGCCCTGCGGCGCTCGACCTATTTCAACGAGTGGCTGCGGCCGCAGGACCTCGCGCACACCATGGGCATCACCCCGTGGGCAGAGGAGGGCTTGGTGCTCAACTTCAGCCTGCTGCGCGAGCCCGGTCGCGGCGCCTTCGGTGGTGCCGAGCAACGCCGCCTGGATCGGCTCGCGAGGCACATGGAACGCGCCATGCGCATGGTGGTGAAGCTCGACACGCTCACGCAGCGTTGCAGCGACAGCACGATGGCCCTCGATCGGGTGGAGCAGGGCATGGCCGTGCTCGACGCGCGAGGGGCCTTGCTGCAGGCCAACCAGGCGGCGCTGCGGCTGCTCGCGCGGGGCAAGGGCTTCTGCTTGCGCAGCGGCCGGCTCGCCGCTCGCGAGCCGCAAGACCAGGCGCGTGTCGATGCCCTGCTGAACGCCTGCACGGCCGGCAGCACCCGGGCCGAACCGCTCCAGCCGGCCGCGCTCGTGGTCCAGGGGCTGGTGCTGCAGATGACACCCCTGCGCAGCACGCGCAGCGTGTTCGTGTCGCCGCAGGCGGCCGTCCTCGTGAGCCTGTCGGAGCCGCTGGCGCTGCCGCTCGCGCAGGCGCGCGAGACGCTGTCCGCGCTGTTCGGCTTCACCAGGGCCGAAGCGCGGCTGGCGCTGTCGCTGATGGACGGGGGCGGACTGCGCGAAGCCGCGTCGCGCGCGCGCATGAGCTATGCCACCGCGCGCTGGTACCTGAAGATCCTGTTCCAGAAGACCGGGACCACGCGACAGAGCGAACTGATCGCGCTGCTGGTGCGGGTCACGCAGTCGGCCCGCCCGCTGCAGACGCACTGAGGTCGTGACCCCGCCCGCCAGCGCCGCGGGTCTCGCACCGTTCATTGGTGTACCTCTCATTTGGGGGGTGTGTCGCGTGCCCGCGCGACTTAGCATGCGCCCATCACATCCGAGGACAGTCGATATGCGTTACGCCGTTTCCCGGCGCGCCTCGGCCGGGCTGCTCGCCATGGCCGCCGCGTTGTGCCAGCCCGCCGTGGCCCAAGCCTCGTTCGACATCGTGGGCTTGCGCCCCGGCATGAGCGAAGCCGAAGCGATGGCAGCGCTCAGCGCACACCGGCCCGGCATGCGCGTGCAGAAGCGCCACATGGCCTACAGCTACAGCGACGGCGTGCAGCAGCTCAATACGCCGTCCTTTCTGTACGAGCTGTGGGTGAGCTTCGACGACGCGCAAGGCCGCGAGGATTTCCGGCTCTACTTCGCGCCGCCGCCCAGCGCCTCGCGCGTGCTCGGCGTGACGCGGCAACTGAGCCTGAAGGCACCACCCACGCAGGCCCAGCTCGGCGCCCAGCTGACGCAGCGTTACGGCGCGCCCACCACCAGCGGCAAGAGCAACGCCACCACCAACCTCGTTTGGGGGGAACCCGGCAAACCCATGTGCTGGCGCAGCACGCCCAACACCACGGTGATCGGGGTGGGCGAGGCATCCGACATCCTGAGCAGTCTCAAGCGCGGCCAGGACAAGGGCCATGTGCCGCGAGACCCGTCGACCTGCGGGCTGGCCGCAGCCGCCAGCATGGCTGGCGAGCCGGTGCGCAACCTCACGGTTCGGTTGGTGGACTACGGCGCCTGGGCCGGCACGCACCAGAAGGCCAAGGACTGGGTGGAGCAGCAACGGCAAGGGGCCGTGAAGGCGCGGTTGTCGCGCGGCGCGGCGCCCAAGCTCTGAGCACCCCATGGCACCGCGTTCGTGCTGGCTGGCCGCGCTGTGCTTCACGACCGCAGCGGCGACCTGGGCCCAGCCTGCGGGGCCGCGCCTGTTGTTCGGCGACATGGCCGGCCGCTTGCCCGTGGCCGAGCAGCAGGCCATCTTCCGCCTGCTCGACTACCGGCTCGCCCCGGGTGGCAAGGCCTTGATCGCGCCCGATTGCGGCGAGATCGCGCACGAGACCGAGGTGCTCGACCTCAACAGCGACGGTGTGCCCGAGGTGCTGGTGATCGCGGGCAATGCCTGCACCTCGGGTCATACCGGCTCGTCGGTGTTTCTGTTCGTGAAAGACGCGCAGGGCCGCTATGCGCAGCAACTGGGTTTTCCCGGCGCGAGCGTCACGCCGCTGCCCACACGAACCCAGGGCTGGCCGGACCTGCGCATCGGTACCGCGGGCTTCTGCGAGCCGGTGTGGGCGTGGAAGGGTTCGGCCTACGACCTGAAGTGCAGCGTGGAAACGCAGCGTCGGGGCTGTCAGGGGCGGGGGCCGGTGAAGCTGTGCCGGCGTTGAGGCCCTATCCAACGCCCCGCAAGTCGAGGCATCGGGTCCGCGGCACCCCATGCGACGTCGGCACCGCTGGCCTCCCCACCGGGATCGACCGAACCCCCGGTCGACAGACAGTCGGCCCGTGCCGGCCCGAGCGCGTTGCGACGGGTGCCAGGGGCGCCGGGAGAAACGCCCGGGGCCTGCGCCATTCAGCGCCATGCCTCGCGTTCAGCCAACAAAAAAGCCCCTGCACTGCAGGGGCCTGAGACTCGCTGGCGGAGAGAGAGGGATTCGAACCCTCGGTACAGGAGAACCTGTACGCCGGATTTCGAATCCGGTGCATTCGACCACTCTGCCATCTCTCCGTGTCGAAGCCCGCGATTCTAGCAGGCGGCGAAACCCCTCCCGGTTCTGCCGCAGCCGCTGTTTCGCCGTGCACAATCGCGCGACCCTTCCGCCGCCGCCATGCTCGTCGACACCCAGCCCGCCACCCATCAGCACGTTCCGGCCGCGCCAGAGGTGCGCGACGCCTGGGTCAATTCCCAGCTCGTGGGGGTGATGATGGACAACCTCGGGTCGACCCTGCTGCTGGGCGGGCTGTCGCTGCCGATCCTGGTCTATCTCATGGCCGGCGAGGTTTCCACCCCGGCCCTGGTGCTCTGGACGGCGGCCATGCTGATCAGCCTGGTGCTGCGGTTTCGACTCATCGGCATCTACCGCCTGCGCTACGACAGCGTGGACGGCCCGCAGCGCCAGGCGTTCATCGAGCGCTACGGCTGGTCCTGGCCCGCTATCGGCCTGCTCTGGGGCGGTCCGGTGGCGCTCAGCTACCTGCAGGCCAGTTTCATCACCCAGTTCGTCTGCGCCTTGCTGGTGGTGGGGCAGGGCCTGGTGACGCTGGCCGCCTACAGCGCCTACCGCCCCATCTACCGCTCCTATACCAACGCGCTGTCGCTGTCCGCCCTGATCGGCCTGGTGCTGGCCACCGTGCTCTATTTCGATCGCACCGACCCGCTGCAGACCACGGCCCTGTTCGCCGTGCTGGTGGTCTTCTGGGCCCTGCTGCAGATGGCCGGCGTGCGCCTGCACCAGGTCTACCGGTCCAGCTTCGAGCTGCAGTTCTCCAACCAGGAGTTGATCGACTCGCTCACGCTGCAGACGCGCGCTTCGCTGCGCGCCGTGTCCACCAAGAACCGATTCCTGGCTTCGGCCGCGCACGACTTGCGCCAGCCGGTGCACGCGCTCAGCCTGTACGCCGACTGGCTGGCCAGCGAGCCCGAGATGGCGCGCGACATCGCGCCGCGCATCCTGCAGTCCACGCGCGCCATCAACGAGCTGTTCGACTCGCTGTTCGACCTCACCCGCATCGACGCCGGCAACTACAAGGTGCGCTTGCAGCACGTGGAGGTGCACAAGCTGTTCGCCGACATCGCGCTGCAGTTCGAGCCCGTGGCCGCGGGCAAGCAGCTGCGGCTGCGCACCCGGGCCCAGCCGATCACGCTGTGGTCCGACCCGGTGGTGCTGCGCCGCATCCTGGGCAATCTGGTGTCCAACGCGCTGCGCCACACCACGCGCGGCGGCGTGCTGCTGGCGCTGCGCCGCCGCCAGGACATGGTGGTGTTCGAGGTCTGGGACACCGGCGTGGGCATCGCGCGCGAGCACCAGCAGGCCATCTTCCAGGAGTTCTTTCGCGTGTCCCAGCACCAGGGCACCGAGGACAGCCTGGGCCTGGGCCTGACCATCGTCTCCAAGCTGGCCACGCTCATGGGCTACCAATTGGCGCTGCAGTCCGAGGCCAGCCGGGGCAGCGTGTTTCGCGTGATGCTGCCGGCCTATACCCAGCAGGACGGCGCCGCCGACCCGCAGCCCACGGTGGTGGCACCGGGCTGAAAAAACAAAACCGCCGTGTGAACGGCGGTTGTGGCGGGGAGGGGCGCGGGCTTCAGAGGTCCAGCAGGCCGGCGGTGCGGGCCAGGTGGCTGGCCTGGGAGCGGCTCTTCACGTTCAGGCGGCGGAACAGCCGCCACAGGTGCACCTTGACGGTGTGCTCGCTGATCTGCAACTGCTCGGCGATGTCGCGGTTGGACAGGCCGCGGTCCAGCATGACGAGCAACTGCTTCTGGCGCTTGGACAGCTTGTCGGGAATGGTGGGGGCGTTCTCGTCCTCGACCTCATCGGCCAGGAATTCGCGCAGCACCTTGGCGATCTGGGCCGCGCCAGCGGACTTTTCCACGTAGGCGTCGGCGCCGGCCTCGCGGGCCAGGTCTTCGTAATCGGATGAGGGGGAGGCCGACAACACGATCAGCGAGGTGTCGGGCAGCATCTGACGGATCTCGCGCACACCGGAGACGCCGTTGGTGTCGGGCAGTTTCAGGTCGAGGCAGACCAGCTCGGGTTCACCGTGTTCGGCAATGGCCTTGCTCACCGAGGCCAGGCGCTCGAGCTCAACCACCTGGGTCGATGCGCGCAGGCGGCGCAGCAACATGACCACGGCCTCGCGCATCAGCGGGTGATCGTCAATGACAAAAATACTCATGTCAGGATGCGCAATTCATGATTTGGTTTAACGGCACAGCATATCGGCATATAACCGATTTGGCGATAGCCGGGCGCCCTTCCCCAGGGGCACGCTGAAGGCGGAGGAGGGTTGCGCTATCCGCCTGGGGGCCGATTGTGAACCAATTCAGGTGGCCGATTCGCGCAACTGCAGCAGCGCGGACGTGACGCGCTCCACATCATTGGGCGTAATCAAATGGGGCGCCAAGGCATCGAGCGCGGCCTTTCCCTCGGCCTGCAGCCGGGCCATGGCCTGGGCGGCCTCGCGCGGGGCGGCGAAGCCCTGGCTTTGCAGCAGCAGCTCGCCTTTGGCGTCGGCGAGCTTGAAATAGAAGAGGCCGTCCTTCTCGCGGTACTGCTTGAAGACCGGCAGGGCCGCCTTGGCGGCCTTGGCCGAAGCCCCGGCCCTGTCGGCCTGGGCGTCCAGCGGACGCAGGCCGACGGCGTGGCGCAGGCGTTGCGTGAAGGGGGTGGCGGTGGCGCGCGCCTTGGCCGCGCCCATCTTCAGGGTTTTCTCGATGCGCGAGGGGTCCTGGATCAGGTCGTCGTAGACCTCGCGCAGGGGCGCGATCTCGCGGTCCAGGCGCTCGAACAGCAGCTGCTTGGCCTCGCCCCAGGCGATGCCCTCGGCATAGGCCTTGGCGAGGGCGGCGGTCTCCTCGGCGCTGGCGAAGGCCTGGTAGAGCTGGTACAGGGCCGAGCCCTCGGTGGACTTGGGCTCGCCCGGCGCGCGCGAGTCGGTGACGATGCCCATGATGAGCTTCTTCAGCTGTTCGCGCGGCACGAACAGCGGAATGGTGTTGTCGTAGCTCTTGCTCATCTTGCGCCCGTCCAGGCCGGGCAGGGTGGCCACCTGTTCCTCGATGACCACTTCGGGCAGCGTGAAGTGCTCGCCATAGAGGTGGTTGAAGCTGGAGGCGATGTCGCGCGCCATCTCCAGGTGCTGGACCTGGTCGCGCCCCACGGGCACCTGGTGGGCGTTGAACATCAGGATGTCGGCCGCCATCAGCACCGGGTACATGAACAGGCCGGCGGTCACGCCGTCGTCGGGCTCGGCGCCGGCCGCGGCGTTCTTGTCCAGCGCGGCCTTGTAGGCGTGGGCCCGGTTGAGCAGGCCCTTGCCGGTCACGCAGGTGAGCATCCAGGTGAGTTCGGGGATCTCGGGGATGTCGGACTGGCGGTAGAAGGTCACCTTCTCGGGGTCGAGCCCGCAGGCCAGCCAGGTGGCGGCGATCTCCAGCGTGGAGCGCTGCACGCGGGCCGGGTCGCCGCTGGTCTTGATGAGTGCGTGGTAGTCGGCCAGGAAGTAGAAGCTCTCGACGCCGGGCAGGCGGCTGGCGCGCACGGTGGGCCGGATGGCGCCGACGTAGTTGCCCAGGTGGGGCGTGCCGGACGTGGTGATGCCGGTGAGGACGCGAACGGGATTCATATCAGAGCAGGAGCAGACGGATCGGGGTGAGCAGCCATTCGATGGCGCTGCCGGTGATGTTCATGAGCGGGCGCAGCCAGAGGTTGCCCACGATGCCCGTGACCACCAGCGCCAGCACGATGAAGAAGCCGTAGGGCTCGATGCGCGAGAAGGCGGCGGCCTGCTTCCAGGGCAGCAGGCCGGTGAGGATGCGCCCGCCGTCCAGCGGCGGCAGCGGGAAGAGGTTGAAGGCGAACATCACCAGGTTGACGACGAAGCCGGCGCGGCACATGGCGAGCCAGAAGCGCTCGCTGACACCGATGGACTGCAGCACGTAGAGCAGCAGCAGCCACAGCGCGGCCTGCAGCAGGTTGGAGGCCGGGCCGGCGAGGGCCACCCAGACCATGTCGCGCTTGGGGTTGCGCAACCGCCCGAAGTTGACCGGCACCGGCTTGGCGTAGCCGAACAGGAAGTTGCCGGCCGTGGCGAAGTACAGCAGCAGCGGCATGAGGATGGTGCCCAAGGGATCGATGTGCTTCATCGGATTGAGCGTGACGCGGCCGAGCTGCCAGGCCGTGGGGTCGCCGTAGTGGTGCGCCACGTAGCCGTGCGCCGCCTCGTGCAGGGTGATGGCGAACAGCACCGGGATGGCGTAGAGCGTGACCGTCTGGACGATGAGGGCGATATCCATGGGCGGATTGTCCCAGACGCGGGCGCCGGGGCGTCAGAGCCCCAGCGGGGCCAGCGAGCCCTGGCCCTGGCGCACCACCTCGGGTTCGCCGCCGGTGCCCATGGGCACCAGGTCGAGCACGGTGGTGGGCTCCAGTGCGCAGGCGCCGGCGTCGATCACCGCGTCCACCTCGTGTTGCAGGCGGTCGCGGATGGTCTCGGGGTCGTTCAGCGGGTGCGACTCACCGGGCAGGATGAGCGTGGTGGCCAGCAGGGCCGCGCCGTGCTGCTCCAGCAGCTCGCGCAGCGCGCGGTGCTCGGGCACGCGCAGGCCGATGGTCTTGCGCGAGGGGTGGCTGACGCGGCGCGGCACCTCCTTGCTGGCTTCGAGGATGAAGGTGTAGGGCCCGGGCGTGGCGAGCTTGAGCAGGCGGTACTGGCGGTTGTCCACCTTGGCGTAGCTGGCGAGCTCGCTCAGGTCGCGGCACAACAGGGTGAGGTGGTGCTTGTCGTCCACCTGGCGGATGCGGCGCAGCCGGTCGGCCGCGGCCTTGTCGTCCAGGTGGCAGGCCAGGGCGTAGCTGGAGTCGGTGGGCACGGCGATCACGCCGCCGCGCTGCAGCACGGCGGCGGCCTGCTTGAGCAGGCGCGGCTGCGGGTTGTCGGGGTGGACGCTGAAGAGCTGGGACATGGGTCAGTCCTCCGGCGGGCGGATCGGCAGGTGGCCGCGCGCGGTGCGCCAGCCGCTGAGCGCGCCGCACAGCACGATGAGCGCCGTGCCGGCGAGTTCGACCGCCCCGGGCACGTGGCCGAACACCAGCCAGCCGAAGGCCATGGCGAAGGCGATCTGCGAGTACAGGTAGGGCGAGAGCGTGGAGGCCGGGGCGCGCTGGTAGGCCATGATGAGCAGCAGGTGGCCGACGGTGCCTGCGATGCCCACCAGCACGAGCAGGCCCAGGGTGCGCCCGTCGGGGATGGCCTGCCACACCAGGGGCAGCAGGGCGCTGGTGACCAGGGCGCCGACCCAGCCGGTGTAGAAGTGCATGGTCATGGGATCCTCGGTGCGCGCCATTCGGGCGGTGAGGATCTGGAACCAGGCGCTGAGCAGCACCATGGCCAGCGGCAGGGCGCTGGCCCAGCCGATGTCGCCGCCACCGGGGCGCACCACCAGCAGCACGCCCGCGAAGCCGCCGGCCACCAGCAGCCACTGCCCGGCCGAGACGCGCTCGCGCAGCACGGTGGCGCCCATCAGCGTCACGGCCAGTGGCGTGAACATGAGGATGGCCGTGAACTCGCCCACCGGCATGCGCTGCAGCGCCACGAAGCCCATGAGGCTGAGCGAAAGCAGCAGCGCGCCGCGCAACAGCTGGAAGCGCGGGTGGGCGGTGCGCAGCGCGCTGCGGCCCCGGCGCGGCAGCAGCCAGGCCGTCATGGCCACCGCGTGGAACAGGTAGCGGAACCAGATGACCAGCAGCACCGAGACCACGGCGCCCACCAGTTTGACGGTGGTGTCGAGCACCGCGAAACAGGCCGTGGCCGCGATCAGCAGGGCGATGCCCGCGAGGGCGCGGGCGGCGGGGGCGGACGCGGTAAGGGCTGTCATGGTGCGGGCGCGCTCAGGCCTCCGGCGGCTCCACCGGCAGGCGCTGCTCGCGCGCGGTGAGCCAGCTCGCGCTCGCGCCGCACAGCACGATCAGGCCGATGCCGGCGAGTTCGAGCGCGCCGGGCACGTGGCCGTACACCAGCCAGCCGCAGAACATCGCGAAGCCGATCTGGGTGTAGAGGAAGGGCGAGATGGTGGAGGCCGGCGCGCGTTGGAAGGCCAGGATGAGCAGGAAGTGCCCGACCGTGCCCATGAGCCCGATGAGGCAGAGCAGCGCGAGCGCGCGCGCGTCCGGCACGGCCTGCCACACCAGGGGCAGCGCCAGGCTGGCGATCAGGGCGCCGACCCAGCCGGTGTAGAAGTGCATGGTCATCGGGTCCTCGGTGCGCGCCATCTTGGCGGTGAGGATCTGGAACCAGGCATAGAGGAAGACCATCCCCAGCGGGATCAGCGCGGCCCAGCCCAGCACTCCGCCGCCCGGGCGCACCACCATCAGCGCCCCCGCGAAGCCGCCCGCCACCAGCAGCCAGCGCAGCGGGGCCACGCGCTCGCCCAGGAACAGCGCGGCCAGCAGCGTCACCGCCAGCGGCGTGACCATGACGATGGCGGTGAACTCGCCCACTGGCATGTACTGCACGGCGACGAAGGACACCAGGCTCACCGACAGCAGCAGCGCGCCGCGCAGCGCCTGGTAGCGGGGGTGCTCGGTGCGCAGCAGCGCGCGCCCGCGCAGCGGCAGCATGACGGCCGTGACCGCCACCGCGTGGAAGGTGTAGCGGAACCACAGCGCCAGCAGCACCGAGACCACCGCGCCCACCACCTTGACGGTGGTGTCGAGCACCGCGAAGCAGGCCGTCGCGGCCACCAGGAAGCCGATGCCGGCCAGGGCCTGACCGGGCCGGGGCGCGGCAGCGCCCATCAACGCACCCGCTCTTCCAGCAGGGTCCACACGGGGGTCACGCTGCCGGGTAGGTCCGGCAGCTGCCCGAGGTCGGTGTGGCTCTCGTCGGGACTGTGGAAGTCGCTGCCGCGCGAGGCGGCCAGGCCGAACTCGGCGCAGAAGCCGGCGTACTTGGCGTACTCGGCCTGGCTGTGGGCGCCGGTGACCACCTCCACCGCCCGGCCCCCGTGCTGCTTGAACTCGGTGAACAGGGCGTATTCCTCGGTGGGGGTGAACTTGTAGCGGCCCGGGTGGGCGACGATGGCGATGCCGCCGGCGCCGGTGATCCAGCCCACGGCGTCGCCCAGCGCGGCCCAGCGGTGCGGCACGAAGCCGGGCTTGCCCTCGCTGAGGTAGCGGCGGAAGACCTCGGGGATGTCCTTGCAGACGCCGGTGTCCACCAGGTGGCGCGCGAAGTGCGAGCGCGAGATCAGGTCCGGGTTGCCGACGTAGCGCAGCGCGCCATCGAAGGCGTCCGGGATGCCGACCTGGGCCAGCCCATCGGCCATTTCGCGGGCCCGCTGCTCGCGCCCGCCGCGCGTGGCGCGCAGGCCGTCGAGCAGGGCCTGGTCGTCCGGGTCCATGCCCAGGCCGACGATGTGCACGGTGATGCCGGCGAAGGTGACGGAGATTTCCACGCCGGTGAGGTAGGGCAGGCCCTGGGCGCGGGCGGCGGCCAGGGCGCGCTGCTGGCCGCCGAGTTCGTCGTGGTCGGTGAGGGCCCAGAGCTCGACCCCATTGGCCTTGGCGCGTGCGGCCAGGGCCTCGGGCGCCAGCGTGCCATCCGAGACGGTGGAATGGCAGTGCAGGTCGGCGTTGAGCAGGGGGTTCACGCTTGACATTGTAAAAGTGGGGGTATTGGCCGCGCTGTCACCGGGGTCGGCTCAGCCGGTGTTGCGCAGTCCCGCCGCGATGCCGTTGATGGCGATGTGGATGCCGCGCTTGGCCCGGCCCTCGTCGTCGGCATTCAGCGTGCCGGCCCGGTGCCGGCGGATCAGCTCGACCTGCAAGTGGTGCAGCGGGTCGATGTAGGGGAAGCGGTGCTCGATGGAGCGGCGCAGCGCGACGTTGCCCGCGAGGCGCTCGCGCTCGCCGGTGATGAGCGCCAGCGCCTGTGCCGTGCGCTGCCACTCGGCCTCGATGGCCATGAACACGCGCCGCCGCAGGGCCTTGTCCTCCACCAGCTCGGCATACAGCGAGGCGAGCGCCAGGTCGCTCTTGGCCAGCACCATGTCCATGTTGGACAGCAGGGTGTTGAAGAAAGGCCAGTCGCGGTGCATGCGCTTGAGCAGCGCGGCGTTCTTCGGGTCCGCGGCGACGAAGGCCTGCACCGCCGAGCCGAAGCCGTACCAGCCCGGCAGCGTGAGCCGGCACTGGCCCCAGCTGAAGCCCCAGGGAATGGCGCGCAGGTCCTCGATGCGGCCCGTGGCCTTGCGGCTGGCGGGGCGCGAGCCGATGTTGAGCTCGGCGATCTCGCGGATCGGCGTGGCGCTGAAGAAGTAGTCGGCGAAGCGCGGCGTCTCGTAGACCAGCGCGCGGTAGGCCGACATGCTGGCTTGCGACAGCGCCTCGGCCGCTTTCAGGAACGCGGGCGAGGCGTCGCGCGTGGGTTGCAGCAGCGTGGCCTCCAGCGTGGCAGCCACCAGGGTTTCCAGGTTGCGCCGGCCGATCTCGGGGTTGGCGTACTTGGCGCCGATCACCTCGCCCTGTTCGGTCAGGCGGATCTGGCCGCGCACGGTGCCCGGTGGCTGCGCCAGGATGGCCTGGTAGCTCGGCCCGCCGCCGCGTCCCACGGTGCCGCCGCGGCCATGGAACATCCGCAGGTTGATGGGCTTCTTCTTTCCCGCATTGAGCTCGTCGAACAGCGCCACCAGGGCCGTCTCGGCCTGGTAGAGCGACCAGTTGCTGGTGAAGATGCCGCCGTCCTTGTTGCTGTCCGAGTAGCCCAGCATCACGTCCTGCTCGCCGTAGCCGTCGGCCGCGCCACGCTGCACCATGGCCCGCACGCCGGGCAGGGCGTAGTAGTCGCGCAGGATGGGCGCGGCGTTGCGCAGGTCTTCGATCGTTTCGAACAGCGGCACCACGATCAGGTCCGCCAGCGCGCCGTCGTTCAGCGTGCCGTGCAGCAGCCCGGCCTCTTTCTGCAGCACCAGCACTTCGAGCAGGTCGCTCACGGTTTCGGTGTGGCTGATGATGGCGTGGCGGATGGCCTGCGGGCCGAAGCGCTCGCGGCCGCGCCGCGCCGCCTCGAAGATGGCGAGTTCGCTGCGCGTGTGCTCGCTGTAGGCGGTGCCGGGCACGCGCAGCGGGCGCACGTCGTCGAGCGCGCGCAGCAGCACGGCGCGCTTGGCGGCTTCGTCGAGCGCGCCGTAGCCGGGCGCCAGGCGCGCGGCGGCCAGCAGCTCGGCCACGGCGAGCTCGTGCTGGTCGGAGCTTTGCCGCAGGTCGATGGTGGCGAGGTGAAAGCCGAACACCTCCACCGCGCGGATCAGGCCGCTCAGGCGCATGTCCACCAGGGCTTCGCCGTGGTGGGCGCGCAGCGAGGCCTCGATGGTGCGCAGGTCGGCCAGGAAGCCGGCCGCGCTGGCGTACGGGTCCTGCGGCGCCACGGCGTGGCGCGCGGCCTCGCCGCCGGTGAGCGCGGTGAGCGTGGCCGCCAGCCGCGCGTAGATGCCGGTGAGCGCGCGGCGGTAGGGCTCGTCCTGGCGGTGCGCGTTGGTGTCGGGCGAGCGCGCGGCCAGGGCCTGCATGGCCTCGCTGGCGCCCACCAGCATGCCGGACATGGACAGCTCGCCGCCCAGCAGGTGCACCTGGGTGAGGTGGTGGCGCAGGGCCACCTCCGCCTGGCGCCGCAGCGCCAGCTCCAGCGTGTCGGCGGTGACGTTGGGGTTGCCGTCGCGGTCGCCGCCGATCCACTGGCCCATGCGCAGGAAGGGCGCCACGGGTCGGCCCAGGCCGGCCTCCAGTTCGGCATACAGGCGCGGGATCTCGGGCAGGAAGGTGCTCTCGTAGTAGCTGAGCGCGTTCTCGATTTCGTCGGCCACGCTGAGCTTGGTGAAGCGCAGCAGCCGCGTCTGCCAGAGCTGGGTGACGCGCGCGCGCAGTTGCGCGTCGATGACCGCCTGCTCGCGCGGCGTGGCCTCGTCGCGCGCCGCCAGCAGCCGCGCGATGGCGCGCTCGGCGTCCAGGATGCTCTTGCGCTGCACCTCGGTGGGGTGGGCGGTGAGCACCGGTGAGAGGTGGGCGCCGGCCAGCGTGCGCGCCACCTGGGCGGGCGCGACGCCGGCCTCGCGCAGGCGCCCCAGCGCGAACGCCAGGCTGCCGGTCTGCGAGCGTTCGCCCGCGCGTTCGTGCACGGTGCGGCGGCGGATGTGGTGGCGGTCCTCGGCCAGGTTGGCGAGGTGGCTGAAGTAGGTGAAGGCGCGGATCACGCTCACCGTCTGGTCGGCGCTGAGCGACTTGAGCAGCTTCTTCAGCGCCTTGTCGGCCGAGCGGTCGTCGTCGCGGCGGAAAGCCACCGAGAGCTGGCGGATGCGCTCGATGAGTTCGAAGGCGTCCTTGCCCTCCTGCTCGCGGATCACGTCGCCCAGGATGCGGCCGAGCAGGCGGATGTCGAGGATCAGGGGTTGGTCCTTGTCGCGTCGGGCGGCGCCCGCGGTGGATCGGCTCATGGCGGGAGGGGCCTTGACGGAAGGCTTACCAAAGGTGGGGGAGGGGGCATGCTAGCATCGCCCGCGCCCTGTTCCGGTTCCGAAACGGGTACCGAATTCCCCCGTGTTCCGCGCTCCGTCAGCCGGGTGTCAGTCCTTCGAGTTTGCCCATGTCTTCGCCCCCGGCCATCACCATCGCCACGCGCGAAAGCCGCCTCGCCCTGTGGCAGGCCCGGCACGTGCAGTCCCTGCTCGAAGCGCGCGGCCACGCGGTCACGCTGCTGGGCATGACCACCCTGGGCGATCAGATCCTCGACCGCACGCTGTCCAAGGTGGGCGGCAAGGGCCTGTTCGTGAAAGAGCTGGAGCACGCGCTCGCCGACGGCCGCGCCGACATCGCCGTGCACTCGCTCAAGGACGTGCCCATGGAGCTGCCCGAGGGCTTCGCGCTGGCCTGCGTGATGGAGCGCGAGGACCCGCGCGACGCCTGGGTGTCGCCGCACGCGGCGGGCCTGGCCGATCTGCCCCAGGGCGCGGTGGTGGGCACCTCCAGCCTGCGCCGCGTCGTTCTGCTGCGCGAGGCGCTGGCCACGCTGGGCCGCGCCGACGTGCGCATCGAGCCCCTGCGCGGCAACCTCGACACGCGCCTGCGCAAGCTCGATGAGGGCCAGTACCAAGGCATCGTGCTCGCCGCCGCCGGGCTCAAGCGCCTGGGCCTGGGCGATCGCATCCGCGCCGTCTTCGAACCCACGCAATCGCTGCCGGCGGCGGGGCAGGGCGCTCTCGGCATCGAGGTGCGCGCCGACCGCGCCGACCTGATCGAAGCGCTGCGACCGTTGGCGCACCAGGCCACCTGGCTGCGCGTGGCGGCCGAGCGCGCCGTCTCGCGCGCCATGGGCGGCAGCTGCTCCATGCCGCTGGCCGCGCACGCCGAATGGGTGGGCGAGCGCCTGTGGCTGCGCACCGCCTGGGGCGAACCCGAGGGCGCCGCCACGCTGGTGCGCGCCGAGGACACCGCCTCGGTGGCCAGCCTGGACGAGGCCGAGGCCCTGGGCGCGCGCGTCGCCGCCGCCTTGCGCGCTGCCGGCGCGCACGCCCCGCACGGGGAGGCCTGAGGCCTTGGCCGCCGCTGCCGCGCACGCCATCGAACGGGTGATCGTCACGCGTCCCGAGCCCGAGGCCGGGCGCTGGGTGGCTTCGCTGCGCGAGCGCGGCTGGCCCGCCGAGGCCTGGCCGCTGCTGCGAATTGCCGAGCCGCCCGAAGGCCCGGCGCTGGAGCGCTTGCGCACCTGGCGCGCGGCCTGGCCGAAGCAGGACGCGCTGATGTTCGTCAGCAGCGCCGCCGCGCAGCGCTTCTTCGCCGAGCCCGTGGCGCCGCCGAACGCACACACGCGCTTCTGGGCGCCTGGCCCCGGCACCGCGCGCGCGCTGGCGCAGGCGCTGTGGCCGCTCGGCGTGGGCGAGGACCGCATCGACACGCCCCCGCCGGCGGCCGAGCAGTTTGACTCCGAGCACCTGTGGCCGGTGGTGCGCACCCAACTCGCGCCGGGCCGGCGCGTGCTGGTGGTGCGCGGCACCAGCGGCGCCGCCGAGGGCGACCCGTCGGGCCAGGGCCGCGACTGGCTCATCGAACAGTGCCGCGCGGCCGGTGCCGAGGTCGAGGCCTGCGTGGCCTACCGGCGCGAGCGCCGGCCGCCCGGCGAGGCCGATCGCGAGCGCCTGCGCGCCGCCAGCGGCCCCGCCACCGTGTGGCTGTTCAGCAGCAGCGAGGCGGTGCAGGCCCTGCAGGGCCACTGGCCCGCCGGCGCGCGCGCGGTCGCCCTGGCCACGCACCCGCGCATCGCCGAGGCGGCGCTGGCCCTGGGTTTCACCCGGGTGATCCGGTGCCGTCCTACATTGGCCGACGTGGGGCGCGGCCTAGAATCCTGGGCATCTGCCTCGCCATGAACGCACCCGACAACGATCCCGCGCCCGTGGCGGCCCCCGCGCCCAGCGCCCCTTCCCCCACCAGTCCTGCGCCCGACGCGCCGCGGCGTGCGGGCGTGGGCCTGACCCTGCTGGCGCTGCTGGTGGCCGCCGCCGCGCTGGTCATGGCCGGCATGATGTGGCAGCGCCTCAACCTCACACAGGCCGAGCTCGCGCGGCGCGCGCACGACGCCGAGCTGCAGGTGGTGGAGGCCCGCACCGTCGCTTCGCAGGCCGAGGCACAGGTGCAGGAGCTGCAGGCGCGCCTGGGCGTGGCCGAGGTGCGCCTGTCGGAGGTCAGCCTGCAGCGCAGCCAGCTTGAGGAGCTGATGCTTTCGCTGTCGCGCTCGCGCGACGACAACCTCATCCAGGACCTCGAAGCCTCGCTGCGCCTGGCGCTGCAGCAGGCCCAGCTCACCGGCAGCGCGCAGCCGATGGTGTCCGCCCTGCAGGCGGCCGACCAGCGCATCCAGCGCGCCGCTCAGCCGCGCCTGAACCCGGTGCAGCGCGCCATCGCGCGCGACGTCGACCGCATCCGCGCCGCCGCGCTCGCCGACATTCCCAACCTGGCCTTGCAGATCGATGAACTGGTGCGCCAGGTCGACGG
Source organism: Hydrogenophaga borbori (assembly GCF_003417535.1). Lineage (GTDB taxonomy): Bacteria > Pseudomonadota > Gammaproteobacteria > Burkholderiales > Burkholderiaceae_C > Hydrogenophaga > Hydrogenophaga borbori. The sequence goes on along the minus strand of NZ_QVLS01000003.1, from coordinate 277,002 downwards.
CTGGCCGACGCTCAACGCCGTGGGCGTGGAGCGCGCCGCGCCGCGCAAGCCGCGCCGGCCCGCGCCGGAGGCGGGCGCGCCCGCCGCGGCACCCGACGCCCCCGCCGCCGACGCGGACCCAGCCGCCGACGCCTCGCCCTGGCAGCGCTTCGCCGAGCGCTGGAACCGCTGGTGGCGCGAGGCCTTCGGGCAGGTCGTGCAAGGCTCGCGCGACCTCGTGCACGTGAGCCGCATCGACCACCCCGAGGCCGCGCTGCTCGCACCCGAGCAGGCCTTCTTCCTGCGCGAGAACATCAAGCTCAAGCTGCTCAATGCGCGCCTGGCCCTGCTGGCGCGCCAGATGAGCGCCGCGCGCGCCGACGTGGTGGCCGTCGAAGGCCTGCTGCAGCACTACTTCGACACCAGCGCGCCGGCCGTGGCCAGCGCGCTCGGCGGCCTGGGCCGCCTGCGCCGCGACCTGGTGGCGCAGGACCTGCCGCGCCCCGACGACACGCTCGCGGCGCTGGCCGCGGCCGCCGGAGGCCGCTGATGCGGGCGCGGCAGCGGGGCGCCATGCGCAGTGTGTTCTGGCTGCTCGGCCTGGCGGCCCTGGCCGTGGCCCTGGCCATGCTGATGGGCGACAACCGCGGCACCGTCACGCTGTTCTGGCCGCCCTGGCGCTTCGACGTGTCCTTCAACCTCGTGCTGTTCGTGCTCGTGGGGGGCTTCGTACTGCTGTACGCCGCGCTGCGCGCGCTGGCCCTGCTGCGCGAGCTGCCGCTGCAGGCGCGGCGCTGGCGCAGCCAACAGATGGAACGCGCGGTGGTGGGCTGGGTGCTGGACGCGCTGTCCAACCAGCTGGCGGGGCGCTTCGTGCGCGCGCAGTCGGCGGCGCAGAACGCGCTCGACCACCTCGGCGGCAGCACCAGCGCCGACTGGCCGCGCCGGGAGCAGCTGCGCGCCCTGGCCCACCTGCTGGCGGCCGAGAGCGCGCATTCGCTGCAGAACCGCGCGCAGCGCGACGAGCACCTGCAGTCCGCGCTGAACCCCGCCATGGCGCGCCACTCCCCCGAGGTGCTGGAGGGCGCCTTGCTGCGCGCCACCCGCTGGGCGGTGGAAGACCGCGACGCCAGCGCCGCGCGCGCGCGCCTGGCCGAGCTGCCGCAGGGTGCGCAGCGCCGCGTGCAGGCCCTGCGCCTGAAGCTGCGCGTGGCGCGCCTGGGCGATGCCACTGGCGAGGCGCTGGAAACCGCCCGCCTGCTGGCCAAGCACCGCGCCTTCTCGCCCGAGGCCGCGCGCAGCCTGCTGCTGGGCCTGGCGCTGGACGCGCTGCGCGGCGCGCACGACCTGACCCAGCTGCAGCGGGTGTGGGATGGCCTGGATGCCGCCGAGCGCGCCATGCCCGAGCTGGCGCTGGCCGCGGCCGACCGCGCGCACGCGCTGTCGCGGCGGGAGGAGAACGAGGGCGCCGACGAGAGCCGCGAGGACATGCGCGGCGAGGACGTCGCCACGCGCGTGCGGGGCTGGCTGGCGCCCCTGTGGGAGGATTTCGGCGCACTCGACGAACGCCACCAGGCCCGCCTCGCGCTCGCGCTGGAGCCGGACCTGGCGCAACTCGACGCCGCCGGCCTGGCGCGCCTGGAGCTGCTGCAGCGCCAGTGGCCGCAGAACCCGCACCTGCAGTACCTGGCGGGCCAGGCCTGCCTGCACCGCCAGCTGTGGGGCAAGGCCGCGCAACTGCTGGGACTGGCGCGCAGTGGGCTGCGCGACGCCACGCTGCGCCGGCGCACCTGGCGCTCGCTGGCGCGGCTGGCCGAGGAGCGTGGCGACACCGAGGCCGCGCAAGAGGCCTGGCGGCAGGCCGCGCAGATCGACTGAAGCCGCCGCCGTGGGGCGGGCCCGGGGGCGTCCCCCAAAACACAAAGGCCAGCGTTCCCGCTGGCCTTTGTGTTTTGGGCCTTCCACGCGGCGCCGGTGGCGCCGCGCCGGCCGGTCAGCGCTGCTCGAAGGGCAGCGTCATGTCGCGCAGGTCCTTGCGGGTCTCGACCAGCACCAGCGGGCCTTCGTCCACGACCACGGGCGGCTTGGGCTCGCGCGGCGCATGGATGGGCGCGGGCTCGGCGGCGATGGCGGCCTGCACCTGGGCGACCTTCTCGGCGTCGGAGTTGACCCATTCCAGGCCGCTGGAGGCGGCCACGGCGCGCAGTTCGTCCACACCGAGTTGGTAGGCCTGCACCTTGGGCATGCCGCGCGGCGCCTCGGCCGGGACCGGCGCGGGGGCGGCGGCGACCGGCGCGGCAGCCACCGGCGCGGCAGCGCTTGGGGCGCTCTGCGCCACCGGCGCGGGGGTGGGGGCGCTCACCGGGGCGGCCACGGGCGCGGCGGCGGGCACGGTGAAGTAGCTGCGCACCGGCGGCGTGTCCTCGGCGGCTTCGCCCTCCATGGCCATGGGCACGGTGTCGCCGGCTTCGGCGGGCGCATCGGCGGCGGCTTCGTCGCGCGGGCCGCGTTCGCGGCGGTCGCGGCCGTAGCGGTCGCGGGTGCGGCGCTCGCGCGGCGCGCGCTGGGCGTTGTCGTCGCCCTGCTCGGGGCTGGCGGCAACGGCTTCTGCGGAGGCGGCGGCTTCCTCGCCACCGCGCGGCACGTCCTGGCCCTCGGGGCGGCGGCGCTGCTGCTCGCCCTCGCGGCCCTCGCGGCCGTCACGCCCGCGGCCACGGCGCGGCTCGCGGCGGTTCTGCGCGTCGGCGTTGTCGGCCGTGTCGGTGGACGGCACGGCGGTGGCGTTCAGTTCGGCGGTCTCGGCGGTAGGCGCGTCGCGGCGCTCGCCCCGGCGCTCGCGGCGCTCGTTCTGGCCGCGGGCGCCTTCGCCACGGCCCTCGCGGTTGTCGGCGCGGCCTTCGCCGCGGTTGTCCTGGCGGCCCTCACCCCGGCGGTTCTCGCCGTTGCGGCCACCGTTCGGGCGCTGGCCGTCGGCCGCCTGCGCCTCGCGCGGCTGGCCGTCGCGCTGGCCACGGCCTTCGCGGTTGTCGCGGCCCTCACGGCCTTCGCCACCGCGGCCACCGCGGTTGCCACGGCCCCGGCCGCCGTCACGGCCAGCGTCGCGGCGGCCATCGCCCCTGCCGGTGTCCTTGGCGGCGGGGGTGGCGGCCGGCGCGGGCGCGGGGGTGGCGGTGGGGGCGCCGCCGAAGAGGCCCTTGAGCCAGCCGAAGAAGCCCTTTTCGGCCGGCGCGGCAGCGGGTACGGGGGCGGCCACGGCCACCGGGGCCGCCGGGGCGGGTGCCGGCTTGGGCACGGCCACGGGCGCCGGCGCGTCGGGCAGCACGCCCTTGATCACCGGCTCCTGCTTGTTGGTGCGTTCCTGGCTGCGGCGCGTGAAGCTGGCCACGTCGTCCACTTCCTCGGCCAGCTTGTAGCTGGAGTCGAGGTTGTCCAGGCGCGGGTCGTCGTGCTTGAGGCGCTCGAGCTTGTAGTTGGGCGTGTCGAGCGACTTGTTGGGCACCAGCAGCACGCTGATGCGCTGCTTGAGTTCGATCTTGGTGATCTCGGTGCGCTTTTCGTTGAGCAGGAAGCTCGCCACCTCCACCGGCACTTGCACAAGCACGGCGGCCGTGCTGTCTTTGAGCGATTCTTCCTGGATGACGCGCAGGATCTGCAGCGCCGAGGACTCGGTGTCGCGGATGTGGCCGGAGCCGCCGCAGCGCGGGCAGGGGATGGAAGCGCCTTCGCTGAGCATGGGCTTCAAGCGCTGGCGGCTCATTTCGAGCAGGCCGAACTTGCTGATGGAGCCGAACTGCACGCGCGCGCGGTCCTGGCGCAGCGCGTCGCGCAGGCGGTTTTCCACCTCGCGCCGGTTCTTGCTCTCCTCCATGTCGATGAAGTCGATGACGATGAGGCCGCCGAGGTCGCGCAGGCGGGCCTGGCGCGCCACTTCATCGGCGGCTTCGAGGTTGGTGCGCGTGGCGGTTTCCTCGATGTCACCGCCCTTGATGGCGCGCGCCGAGTTCACGTCCACGGCCACCAGGGCCTCGGTCTGGTCGATCACGATGGCGCCGCCGCTGGGCAACTGCACGATGCGGCTGTAGGCGGTCTCGATCTGGTGCTCGATCTGGAAGCGGCTGAACAGCGGCGCGTCGTCGCGGTAGCGCTTCACGCGGTGCCCGTGCTCGGGCATCACGTGGCTCATGAACTGGTGCGCCTGCTCGTAGATGTCATCGGTGTCGATGAGGATCTCGCCGATGTCGCTGTTGAAGTAGTCGCGGATGGCGCGGATCACCAGGCTCGATTCCTGGTAGATCAGGAAGGCGCCCTTGCCGGCGCCGGCGGCGCCGTCGATGGCGGTCCAGAGCTTGAGCAGGTAGTTCAGGTCCCACTGCAGCTCGGCGGCGTCGCGGCCGATGCCGGCCGTGCGCGCGATGATGCTCATGCCATTGGGGTACTCGAGCTGGTCGAGCGCGGCCTTGAGTTCGGCGCGCTCATCGCCCTCGATGCGGCGCGAGACGCCACCGCCGCGCGGGTTGTTGGGCATCAGCACCACGTAGCGGCCGGCCAGGCTGATGAAGGTGGTGAGGGCCGCGCCCTTGTTGCCACGCTCCTCTTTCTCGACCTGGACGATGAGCTCCTGGCCTTCCTTGATCACGTCCTGGATGCGCGCCTGCGAGGGCGAGACGTTGCCCTGGAAGAACTGGCGGGCGATTTCCTTGAACGGCAGGAAGCCGTGGCGGTCTTCGCCGTAGTCGACGAAGCAGGCCTCCAGCGAGGGCTCGACGCGCGTGACGACGGCCTTGTAGATGTTGCCCTTGCGCTGTTCGCGCCCCTCGATCTCGATTTCGTAGTCGAGCAGTTTCTGCCCGTCCACGATCGCCAGCCGGCGCTCTTCGGCCTGCGTGGCGTTGATCAGCATGCGTTTCATGGTGCGTTTCCCTTCGTTGGCACACGGCGGCGCTCGGGCCGATCTGCCCGGGCCGCCCGCAAGGCCGGGAAGCCGCACACGCAACGAACGTAGGAGGAATTGCCGGAGAGCCGTGACCGGGCACGGTGCGCGCGCTCGGGCGCTGCGACAGGGTGCCGGGTCGGGCATGGGCGCGTGGAGCCGAGGGCAGGGCCGCTAGGGGTCGACGGCTGTCGGTGACAGCGTCGGGCCTCGGTGGCTGCTGGGTCGTCTCCTCGTCCAGGCCGTTGCTGTCGGGGCCTGGGCGATTGGGGTATTCCGTTGTCGGTTCGCTGTGGGTCTGCGGATTCCACCGCGGCGTCCTCCGGCACGGGGGCCGACCGGGATGCACGAAGCGGCATCGGGGTCTGGCGCGAGGGCCGGGTGCCGCGGCTGGCCACCTTCGCCCGCCGGGCTCCCGGCATCCGGGTCGGCCACTGCGGTGTCCGCTGCCTTAAACTCAAGGCAAATCAAACACTTACAGCACACAACGGGCGTCGCGCATTATAGACACGTCCCCCGCGTCCGTGGTGGATACATGAAAGCCCCGATAGACACCCCGCCTGCCGTCCGCCATATCACCGTCGACGAGGAGTCCGACGGCCAGCGGCTGGACAACTTCCTCATGCGCCACCTCAAGGGCGTGCCCAAGACCCACATCTACCGGGTCATCCGTTCCGGCGAGGTGCGCCGCAACAAAGCGCGCGCCAGCGCCGACGAGCGCGTGGCCGCCGGTGACGTGTTGCGCATTCCGCCCATTCGACTGTCCGCGCGCGTCGAGGAAAAGGCCGAACGGCCGGCCCCCGCGCGCGAATTCCCGGTGGTGCACGAAGACGAGGGATTGCTCGCGATTCACAAGCCGGCAGGGGTTGCCGTGCACGGTGGCAGTGGTGTCAGTTTTGGCGTCATCGAGCAATTGCGGCAATCGCGGCCAACCGCCCGTCTGCTCGAATTGGTGCATCGGCTGGACCGCGAAACCAGCGGGCTGTTGCTCATTGCGAAAAAGAAGAGCGTGCTGAAGGCCTTGCAGGACCAGTTTCGCGAACGGGAAACCGGCAAGACCTATCTGGCGCTGGTGCTGGGCGATTGGCCGGCGGCGCGCAAGGTGATCGACGTGCCACTGCACAAGTACCTGCTGGCCGACGGCGAGCGGCGTGTGCGCGTGACCTCGGCCGACGATCCCGATGGCATGCGGGCGATCACTCTCGTCAAAGTGGCGCGCCGCTGGGCATCCTCGCCCGGCGGGGGCGGGCCGCTGAGCCTGCTGGAGGTCACCATCAAGACCGGACGCACGCACCAGATCCGCGTGCACCTGGCCAGCGCCGGCCACCCGATCGCCGGCGACGACAAATACGGCGATTTCGAACGCAACCGGGAATTGGCGCGGCATGGCCTCAAACGCATGTTCCTGCACGCCTGGCGCCTGCGCCTGACCCATCCGCAAAGCCAATCTCCTTTGCAATTGCAAACGGAATTGCCAAACGAACTGCAAGGCTTCGTCGATTCCCTGTGAAAAGCGAATAGAATTCACGGCGCATCGCATCGATGCCCCGATTCATTTCACAAAGCGACAAGGATTACCGGTATGGCAACGTATTCCGAACTGATGGCCCAGGCGCAATCGCTGATGGCGCAGGCCGAGCAGGCCCGCAAGGACGAACTGTCCAACGTGATCGCCGACATCAAGGCCAAGATGAAGCAGTACGGCATCAGCGTGGCCGATCTGGGCGGCGCCAGCGCGGGCGGCCGCAAGGCGGCCAAGTCCAAGTCGGGCGCGGCGCCCAAGTACCGTGGCCCCAACGGCGAACTCTGGGCCGGCGGCCCGGGCCGCAAGCCGCAGTGGGTGCGCGATGCGCTCGCCGCTGGCAAGGATCTGGACGCGTACAAGATCTGAGCGCGCCACCGCGCCCACCCCGCGCCCACCAGAAAGCCCGCCCTCCGGCGGGCTTTTTCTTTCCGCCAGACTGCGGCCCGGGCCGGCCGGCCTGCCAGCGACGAAAGGGCCATCGCATGAAGCTGCATGTGCTGTCGGATCTGCACCTGGGCGTCCAGGGCATGGCGGCGCCACCCACCGAGGCCGACGCGGTGGTGCTGGCCGGCGACATCGCTCGCCCTCGGGAGGCGGTGGCCTGGGCCCTGGGCCTGGGCAAGCCGGTGCTCTATGTGCCGGGCAACCACGAGTTCTACGGCTCCAGCCTGCCCGAAGCGAAGGACGAACTGCGCCGGCTGTGCGAGGGCACGCCGGTGCACCTGCTGGACGGCGCGGCAGTGGTCCTGCAGGGCGTGCGCTTCCTGGGCACCACGCTGTGGACCGACTTCCGGCTGCTGGGCGATGGGACGGGCCAGGCCGAGGCCATGGCCGAGGCGCAGCGCTTCATGCGCGACTTCAGCCGCATCCGCCGCGACGCGCCGCCCGCGCACGCGGCGCTGGCGCCGCGGGACACGGCCGATCTCTTCGCGGATCAGGCCCGCTGGCTGGACGCGGCGCTGTCGGTGCCGCACGCGGGGCCGACCGTGGTCATCACGCACCACGCGCCCTCGCCGCGCAGCATCCACCCGCGCTTCGCGGGTTCGGCCCTGAACGCCTGCTTCGTGTCCGACGCCGAGCGCCTGGTGGACGGCCGGCGCGTGCGCCTGTGGATCCACGGTCACACGCACGACAGCTTCGATTACCCGCTGCATGGCACGCGCGTGCTGTGCAACCCGCGCGGCTACGCCCGCGACGGCGTGAACGAGAACGCCGCCTTCGATCCGGCGCTGGTGGTCGAGGTGGTGTGACCGGGCGGCGGGAACGGCGCCGGCGCCGCGGCCATCCAATGGGCGGAGGTTCCCATGCACAGCACCCACCGCGGCACGACCGTGCCGGCCGATGACCCCCTGGCGGACGCTGCGGACAACGCGCTGGCGGCGCGCGCCGCCAGCGGCGACGAAGCCGCGTTCGAGACCATCATGCGACGCCACAACCGACTGCTCTTTCGCACGGCCCGCAGCATCCTGAAGAACGATGAAGATGCGCAGGACGTGCTCCAGGAGGCCTACCTGCGCGCCTGGCGCGCGCTAGGTAGCTTTCGCGCCGACGCCCGGCTGTCGACCTGGCTGGCGCGCATCGTCATCAACGAGGCGCTGGGGCGGCTGCGCCGGCGCGAGGTGCCGGTGATCCCGCTCGACGCCGCGATGGCGTCCATCGAGCCGGACATGCAGCGCTGGCTGAGCGACGACGTGGACCGCCAGCCGGACCGCATCGCCATGCGCGAGCAGATCCGCCGGATGATGGAGGCGCGCATCGACCAGTTGCCTGAGGCTTTTCGCAGCGTGTTCATGCTGCGCGGCGTGGAAGAGCTGAGCGTGGAGGAGGTGGCGCAGGCGCTGGCCATTCCCGAGGCCACGGTGCGCACGCGCTTCTTTCGCGCGCGCAGCCTCTTGCGCGAAGGGCTCTCGCGCGACGTGGACATGGCCATCGCCGACGCCTTCTCGTTCGACGGCGAGCGCTGCGACCGCATCGTGGCCACCGTGCTCAGGCGCTTGGGCTGAAGGCCGCGCGCTGTGTCCCGCGCCGCGCGGGAACGGGGCGGAAAACCGCTCCATCCAATGGGCAGAGGGTCGATCGTGACCCCAGCCCCCGATGGAGAAAGCCATGTCCTTCCTGCAGATGCCCCACCCCGCCGCGGCGCGCCGCCGCTTCCTTGGCCAGTCCGGCCTCATCCTCTCGGGCACCGCCGTCGCGCTGCTCGCCGGCCGCGACGCGCTCGCCGCGCAAGCGGGCGGCAGCGCGGCGCAGGACGTGCAGATCCTCAACACCGCGCTGGGCGCCGAGCTCGAGGCCATCGCGGCCTACCAGCTGGGCGCCGAGAGCAAGCTGCTGCAAAAGCCCGTGCTCGACCTGGCGCTGAGCTTCCAGGGCCACCACAAGGAACACGCCGACGTGCTGGCCAAGACGGTGGAGAAGCTGGGTGGCAAGCCCGTGGCGGCCAAGGCCAGCTACAACTTTCCGGTGGACCAGCTGAAGTCGCAGGCCGACGTGCTGCGCTTCGCGGCGCGGCTGGAGCAGGGCGCCGTGAGCGCCTACCTGGGCGCCGTGCCGCTGTTCGGCAACCGCGACCTGTCCAAGGCCGCCGCCAGCATCCTGGGCGACGAGGCCATGCACTGGGCCGTGCTGCGCCAGGCGCTGGGCGAGGTGGCGGTGCCCTCGGCCTTCGTGTCATGAGCGGCGCGCGGGGTGGGCTGGCCGGGCCGCTGGCCCTGGCCGCCCTGGCCGCGCTCGGCGCCGCGCGCGCCGATGCGCCGTCCGCGCAACGCGGCGCGCAGGTCTACAACCGCTGCCTGGCCTGCCACGCGCTGGCGCAGGACCGCGTGGGGCCGCGCCACTGCGGCCTGCTGGGCCGGCGCGCGGGCAGCGTGCCCGGCTTCGCCTACTCGCAGGCCATGAAGGACTCGCGCCTCACTTGGGACGAGAAGACGCTGGACCGCTTCCTGGCGCGGCCGCTGCAGGTGGTGCCGGGCAGCAGCATGACTTACGACGGCGTGGCCGACGCGCGCGAGCGCGCCGACCTCATCGCCTACCTGCGCCAGGCCAACGGCGCGCCCGAATGCCGCGCGCCGGACGCCGGGCCGCGCTGACCATGGGGCCAAGGGCAGGGGCGGTCCGCGCCTCGTTATGCTCGGACCCATGCAACAGGTTCAACGGGTACTGGTGGTCTGCATGGGCAATATCTGCCGCTCGCCCATGGCCAGCGCGGTGTTGCAGGCCGAGGTGGAACGCCGCGGCCTGCAAGGGCGCGTCGCGGTGGATTCGGCGGGCGTGTACGGCGGCCACACGGGTGAGCGCGCCGACAGCCGCGCGGTCAAGCTGGCGCGCGCACGCGGCTACGTGGCCATCGACGCCGAGCGGGCGCGCGCCGTGCGGCCCGAGGATTTCGAGCGCTTCGACGCCATCCTCGCCATGGACGAAGGCAATCTTGCGCAGCTGCGGCGCCGCTGCCCGCCACCGCAGGCGCACAAGCTGCACCTGTTCCTGGATTACGCGGGTCTGGGGTTCGACGAGGTTCCCGACCCCTACTACGGCCCCCTGCAAGGCTTCGAGAACGTGATGGCCATGTGCGAGCGCGCCGCGCCGCGCGTGATCGAGCGCCTGGTGGGTCTGGCGCCCGAGGCCGCGCCTCAGACCTTGTAGTAGTCGCGGTACCAGCGCACGAAGCGCTCAATGCCCTCGGCCAGCGGCGTGGCCGGGGCGAAGCCCACCCAGTCGTTCAGGGCCTTGGTGCTCGCGTAGGTGGCGGGCACGTCGCCGGGCTGCATGGGCAGCAGCCGCTTGCTGGCCTCGCGGCCGGTGGCGCGCTCGATGCAGGCGATGAACTCCATCAGCTGCACCGGGTCGTGGTTGCCGATGTTGAACACGCGGTGCGGCGCGCCACCCTCGCTCTCGGGCGTGGCGGGCTTGTCGAGCACGCGCAGCAGGCCCTCGACGATGTCGTCGATCCAGGTGAAGTCGCGCTTCATGTCGCCGTGGTTGAAGACGTCGATGGTGCGGCCTTCGAGCACGGCCTTGGTGAAGGAGAAGTAGGCCATGTCGGGCCGGCCCCAGGGCCCGTACACCGTGAAGAAGCGCAGGCCGGTGGCGGGCAGCCGGTAGAGGTGGCTGTAGGTGTGCGCCATCAGCTCGTTGGCCTTCTTGGTGGCGGCGTACAGGCTCACGGGGTGGTCGACCGGGTCGCTCTCCTCGAACGGCATCTTGGTGTTGCCGCCGTAGACGCTGGAACTGGAGGCGTAGACCAGGTGCCCCAGGCCCTGGGCGCGGCAACCTTCGAGCACGTGGCCGAAGCCGGTGAGGTTGCTCTCCAGGTAGGCGTGCGGATTCGTGATGGAGTAGCGCACGCCGGCCTGCGCGGCGAGGTGCACCACGGCGTCGAAGCGCTGGCGCGCGAACAGCGCCTCCATGCCGGCGCGGTCGGCCAGGTCCAGGCGCTCGAAGCGGAACTGGGCGTGCGGCCGCAGCCGCTCCAGCCGGGCCTGCTTGAGCGCCGGGTCGTAGTAGTCGTTGAGGTTGTCGATGCCGGTGACGGTGTCGCCGCGCGCGAGCAGCCGCAGCGCGGTGTGCATGCCGATGAAGCCGGCGGCGCCGGTGAGCAGGATGTGCATGCCGCGATCGTAGTGCAGGCCGCTGGCGGATCAGTCGGCCCAGATCACCGGCTTGCCGGTGACCTCCCACTTCTCGTAGTGGCGGGCGTACACGTCCTCGATGCGGTTGCGCTTGACCTTGAAGGTCGGCGTGATCATGTCGTTGTCCACCGTCCAGGGCGTGGACACCACGACCAGGCATTGCATCTGCTCGTGCGGGTCGAGGGTGGCGTTGATGGCCGCCCGGTGCTCGGCCAGCGAGCGCTCCAGCGCGGCGCGTTCGTCGGCGTTCTTCGCCTTCGCGGACGCCTCGGGGCTGAGCATGCAGATGCCCAGCGGCTGGCCCAGGTTGGCGCCCGTCACCACGCAGGCCTCCACCGCCTCGTGCATGACCAGCTTGTCCTCGATGGGCGCGGGCGCCACGTACTTGCCCTTGCCGGTCTTGAACAGGTCCTTCACGCGGCCGGTGATGCTCAGCAGGCCGGCGGCGTCGATGCTGCCCTTGTCGCCGGTCCGCAGCCAGCCGTCCTCGGTGAAGGCCTCGCGGCTCTTCTCGGGTTCCTTGTAGTAGCCCTGCATCAGCGCCTGGCTGCGCATCTGGATTTCGCCGGTCTGCGGGTCCAGGCGCTGCTCCACGCCGGGGTAGGGGGGGCCCACCGTGCCACGCTGGTTCTTGCCCGGTTCGGTGATGTGCGAGAGCGCGAGGTTTTCGGTCATGCCGTAGCCCTCGTTGATGGGGATGCCCAACTGGGCGTACCACTGCAGCAGCGCGGGCGGCATGGGCGCGGCGCCGCCGGCGGCGAACTGGCACTGGTCCAGACCCAGGGCCTTCTGGATCTTGCGGCGCACGATGCCGCCCAGCAGGGGAATGCGCAGCAGCCGCTCCAGCTTGGCCGGCGGCATCTTGGCGTGGATGCCCTGCTGGAACTTGACCCACAGACGCGGGACCGAGAAGAACACCGTGGGCCGCGCGCGCTGCAGGTCGGCCGCGAAGGTGTCCAGCGATTCGGCGAAGAACACGTGCATGCCCGTGCGCAGCCAGCCGTGCTCGACCAGCATGCGCTCCACCACATGGGCCAGCGGCAGGTAGCTCAGCATGCGGTCCTTGGCCGTGAGCGGGATGCGCTGCAGGCCGCGGTCGATGGCCCAGGCGAAGTTGCCGAAGCTGTGCATCACGCCCTTGGGCAGGCCGGTGGTGCCCGAGGTGTAGATCAGCGTGGCGAGATCGTCCTCGGCACGCACGGGCTGGCCCTGGAGCGGCTCGGTGCGCGCGCAGATGGCGTCCCAGCCGTCGTAGTCCTGGATCGCATCCACCGGCGACAGCGGGTAGCTGATGCAGGGCATGCCGGCGGGCACGCCCGGCTTCATGCCGTCCCAGCCGTCGAGCTTGCCCACGAACAGGGCCTTGGACTCGCTGTGCGTGAGGATCTGGCGGATGGTCTCGGGCGCGAGCGTGGGGTACAGCGGCACCGACACGTGCCCGGCCATCCAGATCGCCAGGTCGCTCATCATCCACCAGGCGCAGTTCTTGGACAGGATGGCGACCTTGCTGCCGGGTTCCCAGCCCTGGGCCTGCAGGTGCGCGGCCATGCGGCGCACCTGGTCGGCCACCTGGGCCCAGGTGAAGTCGTGCACCACGCCGCCGCCCATGGGCTGCGTGAGGGCCACGCGCGCGGGCGCCTTGGTCTCCCAGTCGTACAGGCGTTGCAGGGCCAGCAGCGCGGGCGCGATCTTCTCGCTCATGGACGGGTCTCCTTGGTGTCTGAAACCCGGCCAGCCTAGCGAGCGGTGCGCGATTTCCTCAGTGGGTTTTCCCCGTGTCCCCCCTGGATTGGGGAGCTCACTCCAGCCGCAGGCTCAGCGGCGACAGCGGCGACAGCGGCGCATCGAAGGCGCCGTGCCAGACCTGGCCCGGGGCGACAGGCCAGGCGTCGGTCCAGGTGCCGGTGGTGACGATGTCGCCCGCTCGCAGCGCCGGCGCGCCGGGGCAGGCGCGCTGCGCCTGCACGAAGTGCCACAGGGCCTGCACGGGGCCGTCGAGCACGGCCGCGCCCTTGCCCCGGTCCAGCGCCTGGCCGTCGCGCGCCAGCACCACACCCGCGCCGGCCAGGGCGGCGTCCAGGCCGGCGGCGTCGGCTGCGATCTCGCGCACCGGCATCCGCCGGCCCACCAGCAGGCGCGCGTGCAGGCCGCCGTCCGCCACGGTGTCGGGGGCCTCGAACTTCCAGCCCGCCAGGTGCGACTGCACGATCTCGAAGCCCGGCGCGACCCATTCCAGGGCGTCGAAAAGATCGCCGATGGAGGCCTCGGCGGCGGGCGCCGAGCGCAAGCCGAACACCGCCTCGGGCTCGATGCGCGGCTCGCAGGTGTGGGACAGGTCGAGCCGGCCCTCACCGTCGCAGAACACCACGGTGCTGTCGTATACGCTGCCCCAGATGGGTGCGTAGACGTTGTAGACCGGCCAGATGCCGCGGTTGGTGAAGCCCACCTTGTAGCCCAGGGGCCGCTCGCCACGCGCCACGCGCAGCGCGCGCACGGCCAGGGCGTCGGCGTAGGCGGTGTCCAGGCCGTAGCCGGGGCGGGTGCTCAGGCGCGCGGCCCAGGGCCGGCCGGTGTCGACGTGGTGCAGCAGGGTCTCGGGGGTCATGCGGCGCATTGTCGGGGGCGCGCGGCTATGCTGCCATCCCATGAACGACACCCCCCTCGAACTCGAGCGGCTCGAAGGCCGCTCGGGCGCGCCCGACGCGCCCACCGCGGCCAGCCTCATCGTGCTGCACGGCCTGGGTGCCGATGGCAACGACTTCGTGCCGGTGGCGCAGATGCTGGACCTGTCGGCCGTCGGCCCGGTGCGCTTCGTCTTTCCCAGCGCGCCGGTGCGGCCCGTCACGCTGAACGGCGGCTACGCCATGCGCGCCTGGTACGACATCTACCCGCCGCTGGCCGACCCCGGCCAGCCGCGCCGCGAGGACGAGGCCGGCCTGCGCGCCTCCCAGGCGCAGGTGCAGGCGCTCATCGACCGCGAGATCGGCATGGGCGTGCCGGCCTCGCGCATCGTGCTGATGGGTTTTTCGCAGGGCTGCGCCATGACGCTGCTCACCGGCCTGCGCGCGCCACAGCGCCTGGCCGGGCTGGTGGCGCTCTCGGGCTACCTGCCGCTGCCCGATCGCACGGCGGCCGAGCGCAGCGGGGCCAACGCCGGCCTGCCCATCTTCATGGCGCACGGCGATGCGGACGACATCGTGGTGCCCGCGCGCGGCGAGGCCTCGCGCGACGCCCTGCTGGCGCTGGGCCACCCGGTGCAATGGCACAGCTACCCCATGGGCCACAGCGTGTGCCCCGAGGAAGTGGGCGACCTCAACCGCTGGTTGCTTCAGGTCCTGGCCTGAGAAGGCGCGAGCCGCCGCCACAGCGCGCCGGCGGCGTCCACCACCGGCCGGCCGTAGAGGATCAGCGCCAGCGCCGCGCCGATCAGGGGCAGGGCGACGAACACCCAGCCCGTGAGCCGCTCGCCGCCGAAGCCCACGCCCACCGCCAGGGCCACCACCGGGTTCACGAAGGAGTAGCTGCCCGCCAGCGCGGCGCTGGTGTTCTTCAGCAGCCACAGGTAGGCGTTGAGCGTGACCATGGTGCCCATCACCACCAGGTAGAGCCAGGCCAGGGCCGAGGCCACCGACACCTGCGCCCATTGGAAGCCGCGCGCGCCCGGCTCGAACAGCAGCGCGGCCAGCGTGCACAGCAGGCCGCCCAGCAGCCACTGCGCGGCCGAGGCCATGGCCGGTGGCGGCAGCGCGAGCTTGCGCGAGGCATAGGAGCCCAGGCTCCAGGCCAGTGGCGCGCCGAAGGCGCACAGCGTGCCCAGCAGGGTGGTGGAGAAGTCGCCCTCCAGTGCCAGCAACGCGGCGCCCGCCGCGCCCAGCACCAGGCCCAGCCAGCTGGTCAGCGGCACGCGCTCGCCGCCCCAGCGCGTCCACAGCGCCAGCCACATGGGCATGGTGGTCACCACCGTGGCCATCAGCCCGGAGCCGATGCCGGCCTGCTGGGCCAGCACCACCAGGGCCATGGCGGCGAAGGCCATCAGCCCGCCGATGAGCGCGCTGGCGCGCCACTGCGCCGCCGTGGGCCAGGCCAGGCCCCGCCAGCGGGCGATGGCCAGCATGGCCAGGCCGGCCGCGATGAAACGGGCCCCGTTCATGAGCACTGGCGGCAGGGTCTGCATGGCCACGGCCAGCGCGAAGTAGGTGGTACCCCAGACGAGGTAGACGATCAGCAGCGCCAGGGCGAGGCGCCAGGAGGCGTTGTCCGCCCCGAATCGGTTGAAAATGGACGGCATGCGGCCACCTGTGTCGTAAGATTTCCGGCGATTGGCCGAGGGTTCGTATTTTTATCAGAGTTGGGCTCGCATGCAAGCAAATATTCAGCTCGATGGCATCGACGCCGGAATTCTTACGGCGCTGAGCGCCGACAGCCGCCGCTCCTATGCCGACGTGGCGGCCGAGGTGGGCCTGTCCACGGCGGCCGTGCACGAGCGGGTGAAGAAGATGGTCGAGCGCGGCGTGATCGAGCGCTTTTCGCTGCGCGTGGACCCAGAGCGCGTGGGCCTGCACTTCACCGCCTTCGTCGCCATCCGCAACGACGGCGGCGTGCACTGCCGCGAGATCGCGCCGCGCCTGCGCGAGCTGCCCGAGGTGCTGGAGCTGCACAGCGTGGCCGGCGAGTACGACTTCATGGCCAAGCTGCGCACCACGCACGCGCGCGCGCTGGAAGACGTGCTCTACGCCATCAAGGCCATTCCGGGCGTGGCGCGCACCACCAGCACGGTGGTGCTGAGCACGGAGTTCGAGGAGCGCCCGCTGCGCTGGCCCGGCGCGGCCTGAGGCGCGTTCCTTTCCAGGTCCTTCGGGCGGGGGTGTCGGGGCCAGGTGCCGACGCACGCCGTTCCCCGCGGCCCTCGCGGCCTTGTGGACAATGCCGGCTGGCCGCGATACCTCCCACCCAGCCCTGCCCGACATGACCTTCGCCACCCAAGACCCCCGCGCCCTGCTGCGCCACCTGTACGACGCCGCCGTGCGCCGCGCGCTGCCCCTGCACAACACCGCGGCCTTCCTGCCGCCGCCGCCCAAGGGGCGCACGGTGGTCATCGGCGCGGGCAAGGCCGGTGGCGCCATGGCCCAGGCGGTGGAGGCGCTGTGGCCGGCCGAGGCGCCGCTGTCGGGCCTGGTGGTCACGCGCTACCACCACACGCCGCCGCGACCCGAGGGGCTGCTCGAGCGCATCGAGGTGGTGGAGGCCTCGCACCCCGTGCCCGACGCGGCCGGCCTGGCGGCCGCGCAGCGCATCCTGCAACTCGTTCAAGGCCTCACGGCCGATGACCTGGTGCTGTGCCTCATCTCGGGCGGCGGCTCGGCCCTGCTCACGCTGCCCTGCGAAGGCCTCACGCTGCAGGACAAGCAGCGCATCAACCGCGAGCTGCTGGACAGCGGCGCGCACATCGGCGAGATGAACACCGTGCGCAAGCACCTCTCGCGCATCAAGGGCGGGCGGCTGGCGGCGGCCTGCGCGCCCGCGCAGGTGGTCACGCTCACCATCAGCGACGTGCCCGGCGACGACGTGAGCGTGATCGCCAGCGGCCCCACCGTGGCCGACGCCAGCACCTGCGCCGACGCGCTCGCCATCCTGGACCGCTACCGCATCGCCGTGCCGGCGCCGGTGCGCGCCGCCCTCGAATCGGGCGCGCTGGAAACGCCCAAGCCGGGCGATCCGCGCCTGGCCGGCCACGACACGCGCCTGATCGCCACGCCGCAGCAAAGCCTGGAGGCCGCGGCCGAGGCCGCGCGCGCGCTCGGGCTGGCCGCGCACATCCTCAGCGACGAGATCGAAGGCGAATCGCGCGAGGTGGGCAAGGTGCATGCGGCGCTGGCGCGCTCGGTGGCCCTGGGCCGCAGCGCGTTCCAGGCGCCCTGCGTGCTGCTCAGCGGTGGCGAGACCACGGTCACGGTGCGCCCGCGCGCCGAGGGCCAGCCCAGAGGGCGCGGCGGGCGCGCGGGCGAGTTCTGCCTGGGCCTGGCCCAGGCCCTGGGCGGGCAGGCGAACGTGTGGGCCATTGCGGCCGACACCGACGGCATCGACGGCATCGAGGACAACGCGGGTGCGCTGGTCACGCCCGACACCCTGGCGCGCGCGGCGGCGAAAGGCCTGAAGGTGGGCCAGCACCTGGAGCGCAACGACGCCTACGGCTTTTTCGAGCCGCTGGGCGACCTGGTGATCACCGGGCCCACGCACACCAACGTGAACGACTTCCGCGCGCTGCTGGTGCTGCCGGCGGGCCAACCCGCCTAGGGCGTGGTGCGGGCGAAGCGGACCAGCGTGGCGCCGGGCCGCGCGTGCAGCAGCGTGGGCATCACCAGCACGCAATCGTCGTAGGGCGTGATGACCGGCAGCGCCGCGTTCCACCCGATCAGGGTGCCCGCCTTGGCGATCCGGTCGCCGCTTTTCCAGGGCTTCGTGAACGCCGGCACCGAGTGGGGCGCCACGGTCACGGCGTCGGTGACCTCCAGCAAGGGGCCGCTGCCATGGGCATGGGGCTGGCGCCAGCCGGCCGGCATGTCCTGCGCATCCACCACGCCGCTGAGATCGAGAAAGCGCGCGAGCGCGTCGCGGGCGACGGTCACCGATGCCCGTGCGCCGTGGTAGCCGCATTCCACCAGCAAGGCGAAGGCGTCCGGCGCATCGGCCCGGCCGAAGCGGCCATGGTCGCGCAGACGAACGCCCGCCTTGTGACCGGGGTCGGCCACCCGCAGGGCACCCAGTCCCAGGGCGGCCGCCCGGCTGGCGTGGTGCGCGAGCGGCCCGGTGAGCGCCAGCGGCGGGCCCGGCTCGTGCATGGAGTGCAGATCCAGCAGCCAATCGCTGGCCTCCACATGGGGTTGCAGTTCCAGCACCCGCCGGTGCTCGGACGCCAGCTCGGTGCCGTCGTGGCGCCAGGGCATGTCCCCCCACAGGCGGTTCATGTCGGTGTGCACGCAGCGCGACACATGGGGCCTTTGCGGGTTGAAGCGCGCGAAGGCGTCGAGGTTGGCCAGCGCCACGGTGAGCGTTCCGCGGCGCGGCCTCAAGCCGCTGGCCAGCAGGTCGCGCACCGCCCAGGCGCCGCACAGCTCGTTGCCGTGGACGAGCGCACTCACCATCACCCGGCGACCGGGCTCGCTGGCTGTCCAACGCCACACGCCGGGCGTGCCGGTGTTGCCGGCCAGCCAGGGGCCCATGTCGGGCGGGGAAATTTCGAACGGCGGCGGCATCACACGCGGATGCCGGCGTGGTCGACGATGCGGCGGTACTTGGCGATTTCGGCCGCCTGGAAGTCGGCCAATACCGCGCTGGCCGGGGCAATGGTCGCCCCCGAGGCCGTCAGCTTTTCCACCAGGGAGGGCACCTTGAGCGACTCGGCCAGGGCGCCGCGCAAGCGCTGCGCGACGGGCGCCGGCAGGCCCGCGGGCCCCCACAGGCCGAACCAGGTGCCGATGTCCACATGGCGCAGGCTGGGCGTCTCGGCCAGCGCGGGGATGTCGGGCGCCACGGGCGAACGCTCGCGCTCGGTCACGCCCAGTGGCACCACCTTGCCCGCCTTGATCTGGGGCAGGCCGCTGGACAGCACGTACACGCCCAGCTCCACCTGGCCGCCGATCAGATCGGTCGTCAGCGGGCCCACGCCGCGGTAAGGGATGTGAACGATGAACAGCCCGGCGGCCTGCTTGACCATTTCGCCCGCCAGGTTGAGGGCGGTGCCGACGCCGGCGGAGCCATAGCTGAACTTGCCCGGGTTCTGCTTCACGCGTTCGATGAAACCGGCGATGTTGGGCATGCCGGCGCTGGGGCTGGCCACCAGCACCATGGGCTGCGAGGCGACCATGCCCACTGGGGTGAACTGCTTGACGGGGTCATAGCGCAGCGCGGGATTGATCAAGCCGGCGATGGCCATCTCGTTGTTGCTGCCCAGCAGCAGGGTGTGGCCGTCCGCCGTGGCCTGCGCCACCCGCTGGGCGCCCAGCGCGCCACCGGCCCCGCCCACGTTTTCGACCACGACCGGCTGGCCCAGCGAGCGGGCCAGCTGCTCTGCCAGCACGCGCGCCGTGAGGTCGGTGCTGCCGCCTGGGGGGTAGCCCACCACCAGGGTGATCGGGCGATTCGGGTAGTTGGTGCTCTGGGCCAGCGCCGGCGCGCACCCGAGGGTGGCGGCGGCGCCCGTGAGAAGCAGAACCTCACGGCGGCGGATCAGTGGGGACTTCATCGGCGCTCCTGGTTGGCTGCGATGGCGCAGCGGTGAAGCGGACTCTAGGTGGCTCGTCTGAGACCAAGGTGCCGGATCGGCACCGATGCGTGCCGACTAGCGATTGCTGTGCTCCCAGGCGGCTTCGATCAGGTCCGATTGCCGGGCGCGGTGCCGGTACAGACGGACCTCGAAGTGGATCTGGTCCCCGCGGCCGCCCAGCACCTTCAGCAGCCCGGCGCGCACCGCGGACGCGGTCAGCGAATGGGGCAGCCAGGCCATGCCCAGGCCCTTGATGGCCAGCTCCAGCACCGCGTCGGCGGAGTCGCACACGATGGTGGGCGGCGATTGCTGCCCGCTGCGGGTGGCCTCCAGGTGGTCCTCCAGCAGGCGGCCCAGGGTGAGGCTGGGTGCGTAGCCGATCCAGGTGGCATCGAACAGGTCGTGGCGCGCGCGGCCCGAGGCGTCGACGCGCGCCACCGGCAGCAGGCGGTCCGTGGCCAGGGTGATGTGGCGAAAGCGCTGCCCCGTGAGGCCGTAGGACAGCGCCGGGTGTTCGTAGCAGATCAGCAGATCGACCTCGCCGCGCTCGAAGGTGGCGCAGATCTCTTCCATGGCCTGTGTGCGCAGCTGCACCCGGGCGCCACGGATGGTGCCCCGCAGCCGCCCCAGCCAGTCGGCCACCAGGGTGCGCGCCAAGGTGCGGCCGGTGCCCACGCGCAGCAGACCGGTCCCTTGCCCGTCGGCGCGGTCGCGCGCGCCCCATTGCGTGCGCAACTGCCGCAGGCCGGCGAGCAGCGGCGCGCTTTGCGTGAGCAGGGCCTGTCCCTCGGGGGTCAGGCGAACGGGGGCCCGCGTGCTGGCCACCAGGGGCACGCCCGCCCAGTCTTCCAGTGCGCGGATGCGCCGCCCGAAGGCGGGATGGGTGACATGGCGGGCCTCGGCCGCCTTGACGAAGCTCGCGCAGCGTTCCAGCGCGGCCAGATCCTCGATGAGCTTGATGTCCATGCACGCGCGGCCGGCCGGGCCGTGGCCGGTGCCGAGGCTACTTGTTCTTCATCTTGCCCTTGGGCATCACCGCCGTGACGGGCGGCGTGGGGCGGGGGGACAGCGAGGCCCCGGCCGAGGCTTCCTGCGGCGGGCTGGTGTCCTTCTTCGGCTTCTTGACCATCTTGTTGCTGCGCTGTTCGCCTTTGGGCATGGTGGGCTCCTGATGCGCCGGATTGAGGGCGCCAATGTAACCCGGCCAACCCGCCGCGAAAACGCCCGGCGAAGGCTTCGCCAGGCGCCCGGACTCAGGCCGGCAGCCGTTCCGCCGCGGCGGCCAGGTACTCCGTCGCCCGCCGCTTGGCGCGGATGTCGTCGTAGACGCGCTGCGCCTGCGCGGGCGTGGTGTTCAGGGCGGCGGCCAGCTCATCGGCCGTGTGCCCATGCTCCAGCGCCCACAGCGCCAGGTCCATCTGCGCGTAGGGCAGGGCGAAGTAGAACTCGTCCTGGCCCTGCGGCAGGGTGTAGGTGTCGGTGGTGGGCACGGCGCTGCAGATCGCCTCGGGCAGGCCCAGGTGACGCGCCATGGCGTAGACCTGGGTCTTGTAGAGGTGGGCGATGGGCTTGAGGTCGGCCGAGCCGTCGCCGTTCTTCACGAAGAAGCCCTGGTCGTACTCCAGCCGGTTGGGCGTGCCCACCACGGCGTAGTTCAGGCGGTCGGCGTGGAAGTACTCCATGGTCTTGCGCACGCGCTGCTTGAAGTTGGTGGCCGCCACGATCTGCAGGTACTCGCGCGGAGGCAGACGCACGCTTTGCTGCTCGCCCTCGGGCGACTGCACCACCAGCCTGAAGAAGTTGATGCCGCCCTCCAGCCCGCCCGCGAGCACGATCTTGTTCTTCCAGCCCTCGCCGTAGGCCGGTACCACGCGGCGGATGGCCTCGTCGCGCTGCTGGTAGCAGCCCAGGGCCTCCAGCGCGGGCGCGATGTCGTGCACCTGGTACCGAATGCCCAGGTGCTCGGCCAGCAGGCGGCCGCGCTCGCTGCTGAAGCCGCTGGAGTCGCGCTCGGGCAGCAACAGGCCAAAGACCTTGTCCGCGCCCACGGCACGCACGCTCAACGCGGCGCAGACCGAGCTGTCGATGCCGCCGCTGATGGCCACCACCAGGCCGCGGCGGCGCAGCTTCTGCGTCAGCACGCGCGGGATCCATTCGCTGATGCGAGCGAGTTCGGCCGCGCAGTCGAGGTGCAGGCTTTGCGGGCCCAGCGGTGCCGCGCTCATACCGACGCTGCCTTCTTGCCGAGCACGAAGGCCTCGATCGCGTTCAGCGAATCCAGGTTTTCCGGCACCATTTCCTCGTCACCGATCGTGATGCCGTAGGTCTGCTCCAGGTGCGCCACAAGTTCGAGGAAGCCGGTGGAGTCGAGCACCTGGTGCTCGAGGAAGGACTCGTCGTCGCCCGGCGAGACGGCGCCCGCGCCCAGCAGCAGGTTCTCTTCGATGTAGCGCCGGACCTCGGCTTTGATGGTGCTCATGGTGGTGTGCTCGTTGGGGGGGGTCAAGGGAAAAGGGCTCAGGCCAGGTCGCGCCGGCGCAGCTTGCCGGACTCGGTTTGGGGCAATTGGTCGACGAAGGCCACGGCCTTGGGCGCCATCCAGCTTTCCAGGCGGGCCTGGCAGTGGCGGATGACCTCGCGCTCGCTCAGCGTGGCGCCGGGCTGCAGTCGCACGTGGGCCTTCACGGCCAGGCCCAGGCGTTCGTCGGGCATGGGGGCGACGGCCGCCTCCAGCACGCCGGGCAGTTCGCAGATGGCGTGCTCCACTTCCAGCGGGTAGACCTTCTCGCCGCGCGACTTGAACATGTCGTCGGTGCGGCCCACGCAGTAGAGCCAGCCGTGCGCGTCGCAGCGGAAGACGTCGCCGGTGCGCAGGGTGTGTTCGCCGGGGCGCGGGCCTGGGGTGATGCGGCCGGTCTGGCCGGGCGGCGCGTTCCAGTAGCCGGGGCTCACGTGCGGACCGCTCACCACCAGCTCGCCGGTGGCGCCGAGGCCGCCGTTGGGCAGGCGCTGGCCGTGCTCGTCGATCAGCCAGTGGGCTTGGAAGGGCAGGCCGCGGCCCACGCTGTCGGGGCGGATGTCCACCTCGTCGTGCGGCAGGTAGCTCGCGCGCATGCACTCGGTCAGCCCGTACATGAGCAGCAGGCGCGCCCGGGGCAGGCGCTGGCGCAACTGCGCGGTGTGCGCGGCCGGCAGGGCGGCGGCGGCGTTGGTGATGAGGCGCAGGGCGGACAGGTCGTGCGCGCCCAGGTCCAGCGCCAGCAGGCTGGCCCAGAGCATGGGCACGCCAGGGAAAACGCTCACGCGCTCGGCCGCGAGGCGCTGCAGCAGCCTGGCCGGGAAGGCCGCGCTGTTTTCCAGCACCAGCGTGGCACCCAGTCCCAGCCCCATCACCACGTGGTACAGGCCGTAGCTGAAGCTGGGCGGCAGCGCCAGGCCGATGACGTCGTCGGGCCGCAGCTGCAGGTAGGTTTGCACCGCGCGCCAGGCCGCGAGCATGTTGGCGTGGCTGAGCATCACGCCCTTGGGCTGCCCGGTGGTGCCGGAGGTGTAGATCAGGGTGGCCAGGTCGCCGGGGCTGGTGGGGCCGGCGAGGGGCGCGGGGATGGGCGCGGGCTGGGGCCAGGGCCGGGCGGTCGTGGCCGCGGGCACCGGACCGTGGGCCCACACGTGCGGCGTCTCGGGCGCCTGCGCGAGCGCGGCGGTCCACACGGTTGCCAGCGTGGCTTGCGTGAGCAGGGCGCGCGCGCCGGTGTCGGCGAGCACATGGGCGAGCTTGGCCGCCTTGGTCTGCGGACCCAGCGGCACCGCCACCGCGCCCAGGCGCCACACCGCGTGCAGGGCGGCCACGTACTCGGCGCCGCTGTCCAGCAACAGCACCACGCGATCGCCGGGCCGCACGCCCTCGACCTGCAAGGTCTCGGCGATGCCCTGGACCATCGCCGCGAGTTCGCCGTAGCTCAGGCGCCGCTCGCCCACCACCACGGCCACCTTGCCGGGTTGGTCGCGGCAGCGCGCCTCGAAGGCGCTGTGCACGAAAGGGCCCATGCTCATGACGGCTCCATCGCCGGTGCCTCGGCGCGCACGAACTGCCGGTGCAGCAGCTGGGTGGAGAGCACGCCCACGAAGGCCATGTTGTCGGCGAAGCCGATGGCGCGACCGGCCGCGCACTTGGCGCTGAGCCGCGCGACGGCAGGTGCGTCGAACAGCCCGGCCTCGCGCAGGCTGCCCTCGCTCAGCAGCTCGCGCACCCAGGGCAGGGGTTGGCCGTCCTCGAAAAAGCTGGCGCTGTCGGGCGAGCGGTAGGGCTGCTTGGTGCGCTGGCCGATGGCGGGCGGCAGCTCGCGCGCGAAGGCCTGGCGCAGCAGCAACTTCTCGCGCAGGCCGCGCATCTTCAGGCGCGGCGGCAGGGCGGCGGCGAAGGCGATGACCCGCGGGTCGAGGAAGGGGTAGCGGCCTTCGATGGACGCCGCCATGGCCATGCGGTCGCCCTGCGCGGCCAGCAGGTAGCCGCTCATGAGCGTGTGGGCCTCGGTGTACTGGTCGCGCGCCAGCGGCTGCCAGTGGGCGAAGGCCTCGGGCACGCGCGCGCGCCATTGCGCGGCGGGCTCGTGCGCGGCGAGCCTGTGCTGCCACTCGGGCGTGAAGAAGGCCCAGGCGCGGCGCGTGCTGGCCAGGCGCGTCTGGTGGGCGAAGCCGGGGTCGCCATCGGGCACGCGGCTGTCGGTGAAGAAGCGCTGCGCGAGCACGTTGTGGGCGCCGCCGGGCGAGCGCGCCATCCACGGGTAGAGCCGCTCCACCGCGCGCGCGCGCCGCGCCGAGCCGGGCAGCCGCGCGACGAAGCGGCGGATCTTGGCTTCCTTGAACAGGTCGTAGCCGCCGAAGACCTCGTCCGCGCCTTCGCCGGTGAGCACCACCTTGTAGCCGGCGGCGCGCACGCTGTCGGCCAGGCGCAGCATGGGGGCGGGGGCGGTGCGCACCAGCGGGGTTTCGGCGTGCCACACGCTGCGCGCGAAGGCGGCGGCGATGTCCGCCCGGCCGCAGCCGATGGCGCTGTGCCGCGTGTCCAGATGGCGCACCATCAGGCGCTGGTGCGCGCTCTCGTCGTATTCGGCCTCGTCGAAGGTGAGCGAGAAGCAACGCAGCGGCGTGTCGGTGTGGCGGCGGATGATGGTGGTGAGGATGGACGAGTCCAGCCCGCCGCTGAGGTAGGCGCCCACGGGCACGTCGGCGCGCAGCTGCAGGCGCACGGCGTCCACCAGCAGGGCGTGCAGCTGGTCGGCCAGCGCGTCCTCGTCCACGGGCGCGAAGGGGTCGCTGTCGGGGAAGTCCCAGTCCCACCAGCGGCTGAGGTGTTCACCGGCGGCGTCCACCACCAGGCGGTGGCCCGGCGGCAGGCAGTGGATGCCATCGAATGCCGTGCGCGGCGCCAGCGGCGCCCACCAGCCCAGGCTGGCGGCCAGGCCGGCCGGGTCGAGCGCGCGCGGCACGGCGGGCAGGGCGAACAGGGCCTTGGCCTCGGAGGCGAAGGCCAGCCGTTCGCCCATCCGCGTCCAGAACAGCGGACGGATGCCCACGCCGTCGCGAGCCAGCAGCAGGCGCTGCCGCTCGGCGTCCCACAGGCCGATGGCGAACTGGCCATTCAGGCGCGACAGGAAGCCATCGCCCCAGGCCTGGTAGGCCTGCAGCAGCACCTCGGTGTCGGAGTCGGTGCGGAAGTGCCGGCCCAAGGCGCGCAGCTCGGCGCGCAGTTCGATGTAGTTGAAGATTTCGCCGTTGAAGACCAGCTGCACGCGGCCGTCCGCGCTGGCCATGGGCTGGGCGCCGCCATCGAGGTCGATGATGGCCAGGCGCGCGTGCGCCAGGCCGATCGGCCCGTCGTGCCACACGCCCTGGCCGTCCGGGCCACGGTGATGCAGGGCGCGCGCCATGGCGGCGAGTTCCTCGCGCCGGGGCGGCTGGCGGGGGCTGAAGAGACCGGCGATGCCGCACATGCTCAGGCCTCGCTCGGCAAGGGGCGCTCGGGCTTCCTAGAAGCCATCGGCGTCGTCGCGCAGGTCGGTCAGGCGCCAGGGCGCGCGGGCCAGCCGGGCGGCCAGTTCGGGGTCGCGCGACTGCACGCCGCAGGGGCGACCCCCGTCGTCCTGCGACGGCAGGAAACCGGCGCGCACGGCCACGCGCCGCGAGGCCTCGTCCTGCAGCAGCAGGCGCACGCAGGTGCAGCGCAGCGCGGCGGCCTCGCGGATGGCCTCGTGCAGCAGCACCAGCAGGGTGTCGTCGCCGTCGTGGTGCCAATCGACCAGGTGCAACTCGGGCCGGCCGCGGTCGTCGGTTTCCACCGACCAGGCGATGAGGCCGGCGACGGCGTCGCCGCGCCGCGCCACGCGCAGGCTCAAGGGCCGGCGCGGGTTGTCGAGCAGGCGGCGCTGCAGGTAGGCGCCACCGTGGCGCAGGTGCACGCCGGCGGCCCCGCGCGCCAGCGGCGCGCTCAGCGCGGGGTCGAGCCGCGGGGTGTTCTCCAGCGTGAAGCCGCGCGGGCGGTGGCGGCGCAGCGCCAGGCGCCGCAGGGCCAGGCCGGCGTTGGCCAGGCGCATGGCCAGCGGCGTGGCGGCCAGCGCGGGCCAGCGGCGCCGAACGAAGGGCTGCAGGTCCAAGGGGTGGGTGAAGGTCAGGCGCGGTGGCAGCGGCTCGAAGAGGCGGCGCACGATGCCGGCCGAGTTCTGGTTGGCGCCCACCGCGAGCGTGAAGCCGTGGCGCGCGAGCATGGCCTGGTTGAGCCAGATGCCCAGGCCCGACTCCTGCGCCTCCGGCCGCACCAGCAGGTCCATCACCTGCGCGCCGGCGAGCGCCTGGCCGTCCAGTTCGATGGGCAGGTCTTCCACGCCGATGGTGGCCAGCACCCGGCCGTGGGCGCGCAGGCACCACAGCTCGCCGAAGCCCGCGCCCTCGCGCCCGAGGCGGTAGCGCCAGCGCAGGTAGGCGTCGTCGTCCCACTCGTGGCCGGGCAGCAGGTGCTCGCGGCGCAGGGCGATGAGCTCGGGCAGGTCGTCCAGCGTGGCCGCGCGCAGGCCCTCGCGCAGCGCGGCCTCGTCCAGCCCCAGGCTGCGCGCCACCAAGCGGCCGAGCTTGTCGTGCGCCGGCACGCGCGGCGCCGGCGCCACGGGGCGGCCGTGTTCAGTCGCCCGCACGCAGCGCCCCCTGCTCGCGCAGGAAGTCCAGCACGTGGCCGATGCGCGTCATCTCGCGCGAGACATCGGCCGTGAGCTCGATGCCGAAGCGCTCGTCGAGTTCGGCGATCAGCATCAGCGCGCCCATGGAGTCCCAGTCTTCGATGGACTCGCGTTCCACGTCCGGGTGCAGGCTCTCGGGCGGCACGTTGAAGCACTCGGCCAGCATGGCCAGGGCCTCGGTCTGGGTGATGGTGGGGCGGGTGCTGGGCGTCATGCGGAGCGGTTGGGATGGATCACAGGCCTTCGCCGTCGTCGTGCAGCAGCAGGGTACGGTCGTCGGCCCGCACCAGGGCGGCGCCCCAGGACAGGCCCACGCCGTAGCCCAGCAGCATCCACAGCCGGTGCTGCCCGGGCGGCGGCGGCGCGATCCGGCGCGTGAGCGCCACCGCCACCGAAGGGCCGCCGCAGTTGCCGCTGTCTTCGATGGACATCGGCACGCGCTCGTCCGGCAGGCCGCTCTTCTTCATCAGGTGTTTCATGATGAAGCGATTGGACTGGTGGAAGACGAAGGCGTCGACGTCGGCCACCGCCTTGCCGGCGAAGGCCAGGGTGTCGGCGATCAGCGCGGGCACGCGCTTGATGGTGAAGTTGAAGATGGCCGCGCCGTCCATTTCCAGGAAGCGGTGGCGCGGGTTGGCCGGCTCGCGGTCGCGGAAGGCACCGCCGCGCAGGATCAGGCCTTCGGCGCCGCTGCCGTCGGTGTGCAGCACGAATTGGCCGCCCGCGGCGGGGTCGTCGTCGAGTTCCAGCGCGGTGGCCGAGCCGGCGTCGCTGAACAGCAGCACGGTGGCCTGGTCCTCGGGGCTGACGAAGCGGCTGGGCGTTTCGCCGTGCAGCATGAGCACGCGCCGGTGGCCGCCGCCGCGCAGCATGGCGGCCGCCAGGTACAGGCCATAGGGGTAGCCCGAGCAGCCCAGACCGACGTCGAAGGCGGCGCAGCTGTCGGGCAGGCCCAGCCGCTGCTGCAACAGGCAGCTGGTGGAGGGCAGGAAGTGGTCGGGCGTCTGGGTGACGAAGATCAGCGCGCTCACGCTGTCGGGCGCCCAGTCCAGGCGCTCCATCAGCCGCGTGGCGGCGCGAAAACACAGGTCGGCCGAGGTGAGGCCGGGTGTGACCACGCGGCGCTCGCGCACGCCGGCCATGGCCACCACCTTGCGCACGTCCTCGGGCGCGAAGCCCAGGGCCGGGTCGAGGTTGTCCACCACCGTCGGCGGCAGGCAGGTGCTCACGCCGGCCAGGCGAAAGCCGCCGATGTTCGATTGGCTCAACCGGGGTCCCTCTTGAAATCTGGAAGAACGGGCGATCTCAGCGCGAGGGCTGGACGTCTTTTGGCTTACCCCGGTCAGTATAAGGAGGGGCCTATGCATGCCCCAAGGCTGGGCGCTGGGCATAAGTCACACAAGTGGGGGGCGCGCGGGGAACCGGGGCCGGTTCGGCGCTCGGTCGCCGACGACGGGCGGCTGTGCGCCCAGGGTGGGGGCTTCATATACTGTGGTTTTGTACAGTATTTTGGAGGCCCTCATGAGCGAGGTCCACATCCCCGTCGCGGCCCTCAAGGGGCGTGGCGTGTCCTTCCGGCAGCCCCACCGTTTCGAGTCCGCCGCGCGCGCCGCCTTCGACGACGGCTGGAGCACGCTCGACGCCGAGCAGGCCGAAGAACACGCCGCGCCCGCCACCAGCGTGAGCTGGGAGGACGCCAGAAGCGCCATCACCACCAACGCCTCGCCCGACATCGGCTTCGTGCACGGCCTCAACCCCTACCGGGGCTGCGAGCACGGCTGCGTGTACTGCTACGCGAGGCCCAGCCACAGCTACCTCAACCTCTCGCCGGGGCTGGATTTCGAGACGAAGCTCATCGCCAAGCGCGGCTTCGCCGAGGTGCTGGCGCGTGAGCTGCAGCGCCCGTCGTACGAGCCCAGCATGGTGGCCCTGGGCACGGTGACGGACGCCTACCAGCCCATCGAGCGCGAACTGCGCTTGACGCGCGCCGCGCTGGACGTGCTCTTTCGCGCCCGCCACCCGGTGGGCATCGTCACCAAGGGCAGCGGGGTGGAGCGCGACATCGATCTGCTTGCACCGCTGGCCGGCATGGGCCTGGCGGCGGTCTACGTCACCCTCACCACGCTGGACCCGAAGCTGGCGCGCGCGCTGGAGCCGCGCGCCGCCGCGCCGCACCGGCGCCTGCGCACCATCCGCACCCTGGCCGAGGCCGGCATCCCCGTGGGCGTGAGCGTCTCGCCGCAGATTCCCTTCCTGAACGAGGACATGGAGCAGGTGCTGGAGGCCGCGCGCGAGGCCGGCGCGCGGCGCGCCTTCTACCAGGTGATCCGCCTGCCCTGGGAGCTGGCGCCCATCTTCCGCCAGTGGCTGCTGCAGCACTGCCCGCAGCGCGCGGGCCGGGTGATGGCGCGCATCCAGGACATGCGCGGCGGGCGCGACTACGACAGCGACTTCGCCACCCGCATGAAGGGCAGCGGCCCCTGGGCCGAGCTGCTGCGCCAGCGCTTCCACAAGGCCTGCGCGCGGCTGGGCTACGCCACCGAGCGCGAGGCCATGGACCTGTCGCGCTTCCAGCCGGCGGCGCTGTCGGCGCAGCGGGAGTTGTTCTGACGCGGCCGACGGCCTCAGCCCAGCCGCTCCAGCGCGTCGTCGGCCCAGTAGCGCACGGCGTGGTAGTAGCCCTCCCACACGCAGCCGTTGCAGCCGCGGCCGCAGCAGGTGCTGGGCTCGGGCGGCGGGGCGCGCAGGGTGGTGTCCAGGTCGAGGCCCTGGCGCTGCGCGCGGCCGCGCAGGTGCGCGATCAGCGCCTGCGCGCTGGCCCGGTCGGCGGGCATGAGCTCGGCCGCGCGGACGCGGCGGAAGCGCTTCTGCTCCCGGCCCTCGAAGACAGCGGTCTCGTTGAACATGGCCGAGGGCCGCACCCACAGGCCCCCGCCATCCAGCCCCGCGCCGTAGAGCGCGCGGTACAGCACCAGCGGCTGCAGCGTTTCGCTGCAGCGCACGGTGTCGATCACCTCGTACCAGCCGCCCTTGTAGTGGCGGTACAGGCCGGGCGGTGTGGGGATCAGCGGGGGCAGGTCGCCGTCGTTCACGCGCACTCGGGCGAGAGCGTGGGATGTGGCCACGCCGGGACGGGGCGGCGCGGCGAGGCGTGTCCCGCGTCCCAGGCGCGCTGCCAGCGCGGCAGCGTGGCGCGCGGGTCTTCGCCCAGGCCGCGCACCACGCACACCGTGGCCGCGCCGGTGGCGGCGCATTGCTCGAGCTGGTCGGGGTCCAGGATGCCGCCGATGGCGATGACCGGGCGGCCGGCCATGCGCACCCACCAGGCCAGGTTGTCCAGTCCCTGCGCGTGCCAGGGCATGTCCTTGGTGAGCGTGGGCCAGACCGGGCCGCAGGCGATCAGGTCGGCCCCGGCGCCGCGCGCGCGGCACAGCTCCCACAGGCTGTGCGAACTCATGCCCAGCTGCAGGCCGCGCGCCTGCGCGGTGGCGATGGTGGTGCGCTCGGTGTGCCGCAGCGCCAGCCAGTCTTCCTGCCCCAGGTGCAGGGCCGGCGCGTTCAGCGACAGCGCCAGGCGCCAGTGGTCGTTCACCACCAGAGCGGCGCGGCCGGCGCTGCGCGCGGCGTCCAGCGCGGCGCGCAGCTCGGGCACCAGCGCGGGGTCGTCGCGACGCGCCTTGATCCGCAACTGGATCAGGCCGGCGCCGGCCTCGGCGCAGGCGCGCACGCGCTCGGCGCTGTCGACGATGGCGTAAACGCCCAGCGCGGGCACGTGCGAGAGCGGCGCCGTCCAGCGCGCCGGGGTCTCGTCGACGGAGAGCACCGGCAGATCGAGCGAGCTGGCGCGGTCGGGCAGGCGCGCGAGCACGGCCGCGTCGGCGGCGACCCAGCCTTGCGCCAGCGCGGCGCCAAAGCGCAGGGCGTGGTCCGTGGGGCCCGAGCGCGGGCGCGTCAGCCAGCCCTGCGCGTGCAGGGTGTCCAGCCAGTCGTGCGGGTCGCCGGTGATCACCACGTCGCTGGCGCCCTGGTCGCGCAGCGTGCGGGCGAGTTCGGGAACGGACAGGCGGCCGGCGGGCAGGCCCAGGCGCGCGGCCGCCTCGTGGGCGGTGAGCCGCAGCACGGCGTCGGTGGTCGCGTCGCTGGGCGATTCGGTGGGAGCGGGGGATTGCATGGTCGCGGGAGTGTCGCCGATCGTGGGCGGTGCTCAGCCGATCAGCATGGGCCGCCCGCTCACGGGCGTGCTGGCCACGGCCATGTCCTGCGGCGCCATGACGCCGGCCTCGAAGGCCAGGCGCCCCGCGCGCACCGCGTCGCCGAAGGCGCGCGCCATGGCCACGGGCTCGCGCGCATGCGCCACGGCGGAGTTCAGCAGCACCGCGTCGAAGCCCAGCTCCAGCGCCTGCGCCGCGTGCGAGGGCGCGCCGATGCCGGCGTCCACCACCAGCGGCACGCCCGGCAGGCGCGCGCGCAGCGTGCGCAGTGCCCAGGGGTTGACCAGGCCCTGGCCCGAGCCGATCGGCGCGCCCCAGGGCATCAGCACCTCGCAGCCGGCGTCCAGCAGGCGCTGGCAGGTGACGAGGTCATCGGTGCAGTACGGAAAAACCGCGAAGCCGGCCTTCACGAGTTCGGCGGCGGCCTCGACGGTGCCCCAGGGATCGGGCTGCAGGGTGTGCTCGTCGCCCACCACCTCCAGCTTGATCCAGTGCGTGTCGAGCAGCTCGCGCGCCATGTGCGCCAGGGCCACGGCCTCGCGCGCGCTGCGGCAGCCGGCGGTGTTGGGCAGCAGGCGCACGCCGCGCGCGCGCAGCGGCGGCAGCAGTTCGGCCAGGAAGGCGTTGCCGTCGGCACCACCGGCGGCGGCCATGCGGCGCAGGCCCAGCGTGACGACCGAGGCGCCGCTGGCCTGCAGGGCCTGCTGCAGCACGGTGGGCGAGGGGTAGCCGGCGGTGCCCAGCATCAGCCGCGTGGCGAGGGTTTCGCCATACGCGGTCCAGGGCGCGGGGTCCATGGGAGGCGTCGTCTGAAGGTCCACGCTCAGCCTCCGACGATGGCTTCGAAGGTGCTCACCTCGTCGCCGGCTTGCAGGGGGGTGTCGGCGCGCGCGGCGCGCGGCACGAAGCGCGCGTTGAGCGCGGTGGCCACGCGTTCGGGCCGCAGGCCCTCGCGCTCCAGGAGGCTGTGCAGTGTGGTGCCGGGCGGGCAGGGCAGTTCGCGACCGTTCAGGCGCACGGTGGGAAGGGAGGCTGTCATGGCGGGGATTGTCCCTCGCTCGCCAAGCCCGCGGCGGCAAGGGCGTCTTGCACCACGGCGGGCGCGACCATCCAGCCGTGGCGGAACAGGCCATTGATGCGCAGCAGCCCGGGCCTGTGCTCGATGCTGGGCAGGTGGTCGGCGCGCGCGGGGCGCAGGTTGGTTTCCAGGTGGTCGATGCGGGCCTCGGCGAGCTCGGGCAGCACGCTGTGCGCGGCCGACATGAGCTCGACGGCGCTGCGCAGGCTCACGGGCGAGCGGTCCTCGCTTTCGATCTCGCTGGCGCCCACCACGACCCGGTCGCCCGGGCGCGGCACCAGGTAGACGCGGTGGCGCGGGTGCAGCAGGCGCACGGGGCGCAGCAGGCGCACGCCGGGGGCGTGCAGCCACAGCACCTCGCCGCGCACACCACGCAGCGGCACCTCGGGCCGCGCGCCCAGGCCGCGCGTGTCGATGGCGAGATCGGCCGCGGCGGTGTCGCCACCGATCAGGCGCAGGCGGCCCGCGTCCACGGTGTCGACCAGGGTGTTCCAGTGCCAGCGCACGCCAGCGGACTGCTCGGCCAGGGCCAGCAAGGTCTCGCGCGGCAGCAGCTGGCCTTCGCCGGGCAGCAGCCAGGCCAGCAGCCCGCTGGCCAGCGCGGGCTCCAGCGCGCGCAGCGCGGCGGCGTCCAGGGGCTGGGGCGCGGGCGCCTCGGGCACGCCGTTCAGGCGCGCGAGCGTGCGCTGCGCGTTGCCCCGGTCGCTGCCATGCGCGAGCAGCAGGCTGCCCTCGGTGCGCACCAGCCCGGGCGCGCCGCCATTGGCCAGCTGCCGGCCGATGGCCTGCCACAGGGGCAGCGAACGCCAGCCCAGGCGCGCCACCGCGGGCTCGGCGCCGTCGAGTTCGGCCAAGGGGCTCAGCATGCCGGCGGCGGTGAAGCCGGCCGCGTGCGGCCGCTCGTTCACGGCCGCGACACGGCCCGGCACTGGCGGCTGCGGGCCGTCGGCCGGGTCGAACACGCTCACCGAATGGCCTTCGCGCGCCAGCCGCCAGGCCAGCAGGCGGCCCAGCACCCCGGCGCCCGCGATCGCGATGCGCGCCATCCTCAGCCCTTCTTCAGCGTGTCGAGCGGTACGTAGAACTCGCCGCCCGCGGCCTTGAATTGGGCCGACTTTTCGGCCATGCCCTGCTGCAGCGCCTCGGTCTCGGCCAGGCCTTTCTGCTCGGCGTAGTCGCGCACGTCCTGCGTGATCTTCATCGAGCAGAACTTGGGGCCGCACATGGAGCAGAAGTGCGCCTCTTTCGACGAGTCCTTGGGCAGGGTTTCGTCGTGGTAGGCCTCGGCGGTGTCCGGGTCCAGGCCGAGCGCGAACTGGTCGCGCCAGCGAAACTCGAAGCGCGCCTTGCTCATGGCGTCGTCGCGCGCACGCGCGCCGGGGTGACCCTTGGCGATGTCGGCCGCGTGCGCGGCGATCTTGTAGGCAATGATCCCTTGCTTCACGTCGTCGCGGTCCGGCAGGCCCAGGTGTTCCTTGGGCGTGACGTAGCACAGCATGGCCGTGCCCATCCAGCCGATCATGGCCGCGCCGATGGCCGAGGCGATGTGGTCGTAGCCTGGTGCGATGTCGATGGTCAGCGGGCCCAGGGTGTAGAAGGGTGCCTCGTGGCAGTGCTTGAGCTGCTCGTCCATGTTGGCCTGGATCAGGTGCATGGGCACGTGGCCGGGGCCTTCGATCATGGTCTGCACGTCGTGCTTCCAGGCGATCTGCGTGAGCTCGCCCAGGGTGCGCAGCTCGGCGAACTGGGCCTCGTCGTTGGCGTCGGCGCCGCTGCCGGGGCGCAGGCCGTCGCCGAGCGAGAAGCTCACGTCGTAGGCCTTCATGATTTCGCAGATTTCCTCGAAGTGCGTGTAGAGGAAGTTCTCCTTGTGGTGGGTGATGCACCACTTGGCCAGGATGGAGCCGCCGCGCGAGACGATGCCGGTGCGCCGCTTGGTCGTGAGATGGATGAAGGGCAGGCGCACGCCCGCGTGGATGGTGAAGTAGTCGATGCCCTGCTCGGCCTGCTCGATCAGGGTGTCGCGGAAGATCTCCCAGCTGAGGTCCTCGGCCACGCCGCCCACCTTTTCCAGCGCCTGGTAGATGGGCACGGTGCCGATGGGCACGGGCGAGTTGCGCACGATCCAATCGCGCGTGGTGTGGATGTTCTTGCCGGTCGAGAGGTCCATCACCGTGTCGCCGCCCCAGCGGATGGACCACACCAGCTTCTCCACCTCTTCCTCGATGCTGGAGGTGACGGCCGAGTTGCCGATGTTGGCGTTGATCTTCACGCCGAAGTTGCGGCCGATGATCATCGGCTCGAGTTCGGGGTGGTTGATGTTGGCCGGGATGATGGCGCGCCCGCGCGCCACTTCTTCGCGCACGAACTCGGGCGTGATGATCTCGGGGATGCGCGCGCCCATGGGATTGCCGCGCAGTCGCGCCTCGCGCTCGGGGTCGCCCAGGTACTCGCGCATCCAGTCGCGCTTGCCGTTCTCGCGGATGGCGATGTACTCCATCTCGGGCGTGACGATGCCCTGGCGCGCGTAGTGCATCTGGGTGACGTTGGCGCCGGCACCAATGCCACCTTTCGCGCGGCGCGGCGTGCGCTGCAACGCGGCGGCCTCGCCGCGCAGGGCGGCAATGCGCTCGGCCGCGTGCGCATCCGGTACCTCGTGCTTCACGCCGTCGTCCAGCGCCTGGCGCTCGCGCCCGCTGTAGGCCTCGGTGTCGCCGCGGGCCTCGATCCAGGCCGCGCGCACGGGGGCCAGGCCCTTGCGCACGTCGATGCTCACCGTCGGGTCGGTGTAGGGGCCCGAGGTGTCGTAGACCGTCACGCGCTCGCCATTGGTGAGCGCGATTTCGCGCATGGGCACCTGCACGCCGGCCTGCGTGCCGGGCACGAAGACCTTGGTGGAGGCGGGGAAGGGCTCGCGCGTGAGCGTGAGCAGGGGGGCGAACTTGTCGGGGGCGTTCATGGGCGGTCTCCTGGTGGCAAGCAACGGGGGCTGTGTGCTCCGGAGGACCGCCTGGATGGATGTCATGCCTGGCACCCGTGCCGCCATGGGGCGGTGGGCCGGCAGGCCGCTCATCTCGGCATGCGCTCTTCTTTCGCCGGTACTAGCCGGATCAAGTTCACGGGTTCGGCCTTTCAGCCATCTCAGCGCCGGGCCTTCACAGGCCGGGGCACCCCGGAGCAGGGGGGAGTGTACGCCGGGGCCCGGTGTGGGCATAGTGAAAGCCCTTCCACCGATCGATTGCAAGGAGACCCGCATGAAGAACAACCCCGTGGGCTGGTTCGAGATCTATGTGCAGGACATGCCGCGCGCCAAGGCCTTCTACGAGGCGGTGTTCCAGGGCGCGCTGGAACCGCTGGGCAATCCGACCCCCGGGGAGCCCCTGGAGATGTGGTCTTTTCCGTCCGCGAGGGACGGCTACGGCACGCCGGGCGCGCTGGTGAAGATGGCGGGCATGCCTTCCGGTGGCAACAGCACGCTGGTGTATTTCGTCTGCGACGACTGCGCCGTGGAGGCGGCACGCGCCAAGGCCCACGGCGGCTCGGTCTTCAAGGACAAGATGTCCATTGGCGAGTACGGCTTCATCGCCCTGGTGAACGACACCGAGGGCAACCTGATCGGCTTGCACTCGATGCGCTGAACACCCGCGCGCTCGCGCGGGTGGGGGCCGATCAGGAGCGCGCGGCGGCCGGTGGCGTGGTGTCCACCTTGCCGTCCTTCACCGGCAGCGTGGCGCCGGGCTTGAACGAAGTGCGCACCGTGGCGTCCTGGCCGTCGAGGCGGTAGGTGACGTCGTACCCGGAGAGCTTCTGCGACTTGTCGCTCACCGTGCGGCAGCGGCGCTCGGTGGTCGTCACCGTGTCGTTCTGCTGCATGCGCTTTTGCACCTGATTGCCCGCGTAGCCCCCGGCGGCGGCGCCGGCCACGGTGGCCACCGTCTTGCCGGAGCCCTTGCCGATGGTGCTGCCCAGCAGGCCACCGGCCAGACCGCCCACCACGGTACCGGCGATGCGGTGCTCGTCCTTCACCGGCGCCTGGCGCTGCACGGCCACGTTCTCGCACACCTCGCGCGGTGTGCTGACGGTGGTCATCACTTCCTTGACCGACACGACCTCGGCCACTTTGGGCCTGGCGAGGGTCTGGTAGCCGCCGACGGCGCCGGCGCCCAGCACCACCATGGTGAGTCCGCCGATGGCGATGCCCTTGATCATTGATGTGTCCATGTGGCTCACTCCTTTGGCCGCGAGTCTGCGGTGGTGGCCAGGTGCGCCTGTAACCGCCGGTTTCTGGCGCGCCGGAATGGAAACAGATCGGTAACGGGCTTTACGAAGCGGCCGGCTGGTGGCTCAGTCCAGCAACGATCCGAGCACCGGCTGCTGGCTCCTGCGCAGGCGCGTGGTGCGCTGGAAGAACAGGCTGTTGGGAATGCGCAGGTGCGTAGGCTCCTTGCCGTCCACGGGGTCTTCCTTCAGCGTGGTGTAGACGAGGTTGATGTCCAGCACCTCTCCAGCCAGGCCGGGCTTGTCGCCGCCTTCCAGCAACTCGATGTGGTCGTGCAGGCCGAAGGGCCGCGTGGTGAAGATCAGCACCGAACAGAAGATGTTGGAGAGCACGCTCCAGGCCGCGAAGAAGGCGATGGCGCCGACGGTGACGAAGCCCGTGAAGCCGGCCCAGATAACGCCGGCCGATACGCCCAGGCGATCGAGGATCCACAGCAGGGCGGCACCGCTCAGCAGCAGCGTGATCAGACGCTTGCTGCCCACGGTGAAGTCCAGCGGCAGGTTCTTCTCGGCGGCCAGCCGGGTGATGAAGCGGTGCAGCAGGGAGCGCAGCAGCACCGCGACGAGGACGATCACGACGATCTGCAGGGCGATGGTGATGGCTTCGATCCAGGGGTGGGCCCAGTCGGGGAGGAAGGGTTTCATGTCGGTCGGGTCGCTTGCGGGAGGGGCGTGTCATCCGTTAGTGTCCGCGATCGATGACGCCCGATCAGGTCCACCGTTTCAATGACAAGGGCATCGTGCGACTGGACGGCTTTCACGCCCGCGGCGTGGCGCCCGTGCGGCAGCGCGTGCTCGACGAACTTCGGCGCCTCACCGGCGGCAAGGGTCTGCCGCGCGCGGTGCAGGGGCTGCCGGTGTTTCAGCAGATCGGCAA
The DNA here is from genome assembly GCF_003417535.1 of Hydrogenophaga borbori. Classification (GTDB taxonomy): domain Bacteria; phylum Pseudomonadota; class Gammaproteobacteria; order Burkholderiales; family Burkholderiaceae_C; genus Hydrogenophaga; species Hydrogenophaga borbori. Next base: position 240,004 of record NZ_QVLS01000003.1, on the reverse strand, counting down.
GCTGTCGTCCCTGGTGAAGGTGCCAGGGGCGCACGGGGCGCTGGTGACGCCTGCCCTGGTGGCGTGCATCGGCCAGCTGGCCGGGCGCGCGGCGCCTGTGCCGCAGCCGCTTCAGCTCTTGTTGTCGCCGCCGCAGCAAGGGGCCTGGCGTCTGGAGGGCCTGAACTGGCACGTGGACGTGGTGGCCGATCCACCCGGGCGTGTGCCGGGCATCCAGGCCTTTTTCCTGATCGACGATGTGGCGCCCCAGGGCGGCGCGACGCTGGCGCTGGCGGGTTCGCATCGGGCGACGGCGCAGCGCGGCGCCGACGGCGTGTCGCTGCGCGAGGCGCTGCGTTCAACGGCGGATCGGGCGGCGCGGCTGCAGGCGCTCGGGGTCGACGTCGTCGAGATGTCCGGGCGCGCGGGCGACGTCTACCTGATGGACATGCGCCTCTTGCACACGCCGTCGATCAATGCCACCCGCCAGATGCGCCTGATGGCGACGACGCGCTGCCTGTTCGGCCCCTGAGGGCGCCGCAGCGTCAGCCGCCCAGGGCCTTCAGGACCTCTTCCGCCGTCGCCGGCGCGTTCATCGCCTCGGGGTCGCCGCCGGCCTGCGCCACCGCGTCCCGCAGCGCCTCGTAGACGCTGATTGCCAGCATGAACGGCGGTTCGCCCACGGCCTTGCTGCCGTGCACGTTGTCCTCGCGGTTGGCTTCGGGCCAGAGGTCGATGTTCCAGCGCGGCGGCAGGTCGCCCGCGGTGGGGATCTTGTAGGTGCTGGGGGCGTGGGTCTGCAGGTAGCCCTTGTGGTTCCACACCAGCTGCTCCGTGGTCAGCCAGCCCATGCCCTGGATGAAGCCGCCCTCGATCTGGCCGATGTCGATGGCCGGGTTGATGCTGTGGCCCACGTCGTGCAGGATGTCCACGGCCAGCACGCGGCTCTCGCCGGTGAGGGTGTCGATGGCCACCTCGCTGCAGGCCGCGCCGTAGGCGAAGTAGTAGAAGGGCCGCCCCTTCATGGTCAGCTTGTCGTAGTGGATCTTGGGCGTGCGGTAGAAGCCGTCGCTCCAGAGCTGGATGCGGTTGGCGTAGGCCGCGTTCACCACCTCCTCGAAGCGGCGCGTGCTCTTGGGGGTGATGACATCGCCGCCCAGGAAGCGCACCGCGCCCGCGCCGCAGCCGTCCAGGCCGGCGACGAAGGCCGCCAGGTTGTCGCGCACGTGGCGCGCGGCGAACTGCGCGGCGCGCCCGTTCAGGTCGGTGCCGCTGCTGGCGGCGGTGGCGCTGGCGTTGGGCACCTTGCTGGTGTCGGCCGCGGTGGCGATGATCCGCTCGAAGGGCACGCCCAGCTCGTCGGCCACGATCTGCGCGACCTTGGTGTTCAGGCCCTGGCCCATCTCGGTGCCGCCGTGGTTCACCATCACGCTGCCGTCGGTGTAGACATGCACCAGCGCGCCCGCCTGGTTGAACAGGGTGGCGGTGAAGCTGATGCCGAACTTCACCGGCGTGAGCGCGATGCCTTTCTTGATGACCGGGCTGCGGGCGTTGAAGGCCTCGATGGCGGCGCGGCGGCGTCCGTAGTCCGCGCTGCGCGCGAGCGCCGTCATGAGCGGTTCGAGGATGTTGTCCTCCACCTTCATGTCGTAGTGCGTCTGGTCGCGTTCGCCCATGCCGTAGAGGTTGCGCAGACGCACCTGGAGTGGGTCGAGGCCGAGGTGGCGCGCGACGTCACCGAGGATGCGTTCGATGGCGATCACGCCCTGTGGTCCGCCGAAGCCGCGGAAGGCGGTGTGGCTCTGGGTGTTCGTCTTGCAGCGGAAGGAGTCGATCGCGACGTCTTCCAGGAAGTAGGCGTTGTCGCAGTGGAAGATGGCGCGGTCCGCGACCGGGCCCGAGAGGTCGGCGCTGAAGCCGCAGTTGGCCAGCATCACGATGCGCAGGCCGCTCAGGCGGCCGCTGTCGTCGAAGCCCACGCGGTAGCGGTAGGCGAAGGGGTGGCGCTTGCCGGTGACCATGAAGTCGTCGTCGCGGTCCAGCCGCAGCTTGACCGGGTGCCCGGTCTTGCGCGCGGCCAGCGCGGCCCACACGGCCAGGTGGCCGGCCTGGGTTTCCTTGCCACCGAAGCCGCCGCCCATGCGCCGGCACTCCACCGTCACCGCGTGGATGGGGATGCCCAGGGCGTGCGCCACCCAGTGCTGCACCTCGCCGGGGTGCTGGGTGCTGCTGTGGATCCACCACTGGTTCTGCTCCAGCGGCAGCGCGTAGGCGATCTGGCCTTCCAGGTAGAAGTGCTCCTGGCCGCCGACCTCGAATTCGCCGTCGAGGGTGTGCGGCGCGCGCGCCAGTGCGGCGGCGGCGTCGCCGCGCGCCACGTGCACGGGCGGCAGCACATAGCTTTTGAGCTCGTGCGCCTCGTGCACGCTCAGCACGGGGTGCAGGGGCTCGATGCGGGGCTTGACCAGGCGGGCGGCACGGCGCGCGGTCATGGCGTCGTCGGCCACGATCAGGCCCATCACCTGGCCCAGGAACTGCACCGAGTCCCGCGCGAACACGGGCTCGTCGTGGCCGAAGGCGGCGAGGATGGGGTCGCCGGGTACGTCGGCCGCGCCGACGAAGGCGCGCACGCCGGGCAGGGCGAGGGCCGCGGCGGTGTCGAAGCCGCTCAGGCGGCCATGCGCCACGGGCGAACAGACAGGCGCGGCGTGCAGGGTGCCGCGCGCCTCGGGGATGTCGTCGATGTAGGTGGCGGCGCCGGCCACCTGGGCGCGCGCGCTTTCGTGGAAGCGCGAGGCGCCAGCGGCGCTGGTGGCCTGGCGCTGCAGCAGGGCGGTGTCGGGGGCGTTCATGCCAGGGCCTCCAGGTCCAGGGATTCCAGTCGCAGGCCGCGCTGGCCTTGCTGCGCCAGCCAGTGGCGGCGCAGCAGGTTGCCCAGCACCGCGCGGCGGTAGTCGGCGCTGGCGCGCATGTCGCTGATGGGGCGGAACTCGTCGCGCAGCACGGCGCTGGCGGCCATGACGGTGTCTTCGTTCCAGGGCTGGCCGGTGAGCGCCGCCTCGGTCAGGGGCGCGCGCACCGGCGTGGCGGCCACGCCGCCGGCGCCGATGCGGGCTTCGCGCACCACGCCGCCGTCGATCCGCAGCTTCACGGCCAGGCAGACGGCCGAAATGTCGTCTTCGAAGCGTTTGCTCACTTTATCGACCTGCAGGCACTCATCCGGCGAGGGGCGCGGCACCTTGATCCAGCAGAGCAGTTCGTCCGCCCGCATCACGTTTTGGCGGTAGCCGGTGTACAGGTCTTCCAGGCGCAGCTCACGGTGGGCGACGGCGCGCCGCTTCGTGTCCCAGCGCATCAGCACCACGCTGGCGCCCAGGGCGATGAGCAGCGGCATGCTGTCGCCGATGGGCGACCCGTTGGCCACGTTGCCGCCCAGGGTGCCGGCGTTGCGCACCGGCAGGCCGGCGAAGCGGTGGGCGAAGGCGGCGAGCGAGGGCCGTTCGGCCACCAGGGCGGCGTAGGCCTGCGTCAGGTTCACGGCGGCGCCGATGGCGATGTGGTGCGGGTAGGTCTCCACGCGGCGCAGCTCGGCGGCGCCGGTCACGTCGAGCAGGCGGGCGTAGCGCTGGTGTTGTTTGGTGATCCACAGGCCGACGTCGGTGGTGCCGGCCACCACCTGCGCCTCGGGGTGGGCGGCGCGGGCCTGCAGCAGGGCCTGCAGGGTGGCGGGGCGCTGGTAGGGCGCCTCGGGGGCGGGCTGGCCCAGGGTGCGCAGGCCGCGCAGCACGGCGGCCTCGTCGACGCGGGCGCCGGCCGGGCAGGGCAACTGCCCCATGCGCGCGGCGGCGTCCAGGATGGGCCGGTAGCCCGTGCAGCGGCACAGGTTGCCCGACAGCGCGGCCTGGGCGGCGGCGTGGTCCACGCCCTGTCCACCACCGGTGTGTTCGTACAGGGCGAACAGGCTCATGACGAAGCCCGGGGTGCAGAAGCCGCACTGGCTGGCGTGGCACTGCACCATGGCTTCCTGCACCGGGTGGGCCTGGCCGTCGACGGCCAGGTCTTCCACGGTGAACACCGCCTGACCCTGGACCGAGTGCGCCAGCTTGATGCAGGCATTGACGGCCTGCAGCTGGAGCCGTCCGTCCACCGCCTCGCCCAGCACCACGGTGCAGGCGCCGCAGTCGCCCTCGCCGCAGCCCTCCTTGGTGCCGGTGCAGTGCAGGTCCTCGCGCAGGACCTGCAGCAGGGTGCGGTCGGGCGGCACGGCGGGCAGGGTGACGGGCTGGCCGCGGCGCAGGAAGGTCAGGGGCTGGGCGGGCGAATTCTGGACGAGCATGCGGACCAGCATACCCATACCGGCACGGCACGTCATATGCTTGGGCGTATGCCGCCAATGCCTTCCATCCGATGCCACTGAAGCCGACTGCGCCATGAAATACGGCCCCATGTTCGAACGCATCGACCTGCACCTGATCCGTGTGCTGCACACCGTGCTCACGGAGCGCAGCGTGTCGCGCGCGGCCATCAAGCTGGGCATGTACCAGCCGGCGGTGAGTGCCGCGCTCAAGCGGCTGCGCGAGCTGGCCGGCGACCCCCTGCTGGTGCGTTCGGGCGCCGGCATGGTGCCCACGGTGGCCGGACTGCGCATGATCGAGCCGGCCGCCGACATCCTGCGCAGCGCCGAGGTGCTGTTCTCCGACGCCCGTGCCTTCGACCCGGCCACCGCCTCCCACGTCTTCAGCCTGGCCGCCAGCGACTACCTGGACCCGCTGTTCCTGCCTCAGCTGGTCACCCAGATCAAGGCGCAGGCGCCCAACGCCAGCATCGACATCCACCCCCTGTCCAGCGACGCCGACTACCGCAGCCACCTGGCCCAGGGCACGGTGGACGTGGTCATCGGCAACTGGATGCGCCCGCCCGACGACCTGCACCTGGGCCGCCTGTTCGGCGACGAGGTGGTGAGCCTGGTGGCCAAGCACCACCCGGCGGTGCGCCGCGGCTGGGACGTCGAGGCCTGGCTCAGCGCCGAGCACGTGGCGCCCACGCCCACGCACCCGGGCGCGCGCGGCGTCATCGACGAGCACCTGGCCGGCCTGGGCCTGACGCGCCACATCACGGCGCGCTGCCCGCATTTCGGGCTGATCCCGGCCATGGTGGCGGGCAGCCTGCTGGTGCTCACCACCGGTCGACAATACTGCGAGCGTTTCACGGAGCAGCTGCCCGTGACCATCCTGACCCCGCCCGTGAGCTTCCCCCGCATGATGTATTACCAGCTCTGGCACGAGCGCACCCACGCGTCCAACGCGGGGCGCTGGCTGCGTGACCAGGTCAAGTCCGTCGCCGCCTCGCTGCGCGCGAGCGAATCCACCCGCGCCGAGGCCGCATGAGCGCCGCCCGGCCGCCCGAAGGCACTCGCACCGCAGCGCGCCGCGCGAAGGTTTCACCATGACCACAGCCGAGAACCCACGACTCGAACTCAGCGGCATCACCAAGCGCTACCCCGGCGTGGTGGCCAACGACGGCGTCTCGCTGCGCGTGCGCCCCGGCGAAATCCACGCCGTGCTGGGCGAAAACGGCGCCGGCAAGTCCACGCTGATGAAGATCATCTACGGCGCGGCCAAGCCCGACGAGGGCGCGGTGCGCTTCAACGGCCAGGCCGTGCACGTGCGCGACCCGCGCGAGGCGCGCGCCCTGGGCATCAGCATGGTGTTCCAGCACTTCAGCCTGTTCGACACCATCACCGTGGCCGAGAACGTCTGGCTGGGGCTGGACAGGTCCTTCTCGCTCGCGCAGGTGCGCGCGGCCATCCGCGCCAAGGCGGGCGAGTACGGGCTGGACGTGGACGCCGAGCGCCCGGTGCACACCCTGTCCGTGGGCGAGATGCAGCGCGTGGAGATCATTCGCGCGCTGCTCACCAACCCGCAGCTGCTGATCCTGGACGAGCCCACCTCGGTGCTCACGCCGCAGGCGGTGGACAAGCTCTTCGTGGTGCTGCGCCAGCTGGCGGCCGAGGGCTGCAGCATCCTCTACATCAGCCACAAGCTGCACGAGATCCGCGAGCTGTGCACCGCCTGCACGGTGCTGCGCGGCGGCAAGGTCACTGGCGTGTGCGATCCGCGCGAGGAAAGCAACGCCTCGCTCTCGCGCCTGATGATCGGCGCCGAGCCGCCCGAGCTCACGCACCGGCCGTTGCACGCGGGCGAGCCGGTGCTGCGGGTCGACGCGCTCACCCTGGCCAGCGACGACCCGTTCGGCACCGCGCTGCAGGACGTGGCGCTGAGCGTGCGCGCGGGCGAGGTGGTGGGCATCGCTGGCGTGTCGGGCAATGGCCAGGGCGAGCTGCTGCGCGCGCTCTCGGGCGAAGACGTGCGCGCCCCGGCCGGCAGCGTGCGACTGGGCGAGCGGGACGTGGCCGCGCTGGGTCCCGCGCGGCGGCGCGCCCTGGGCCTGCACTTCGTGCCCGAGGAGCGGCTGGGCCGCGGCGCGGTGCCCACGCTGTCGCTGGCGCAGAACCTGCTGCTGTCGCGGCGCGACGCGGTGGGCCGCGGCGGCTGGATCCGCGTGGGCGCGCTGCGGCGCCAGGCCGCCGACATCATCGAGCGCTACCGGGTCAAGGCCAACGGGCCGGACGCGGCGGCCAAGTCGCTGTCGGGTGGCAACCTGCAGAAATTCATCGTCGGGCGCGAGATCGAGGCCAAGCCGAAGCTGCTGATCGTCAGCCAGCCCACCTGGGGCGTGGACGTGGGGGCGGCGGCGCAGATCCGCGGCGAGATCCTGGCGCTGCGCGACGCCGGCTGCGCGGTGCTGGTGGTGAGCGAAGAGCTGGAGGAGCTGTTCGAGATCAGCGACCGCCTGCACGTCATCGCCAAGGGGCGCCTGTCGCCCAGCCTGGACCGCGCGGACGCCACGGTGGAGCGCATCGGCGAATGGATGTCGGGCCTGTGGACCGGGCGCGAGCGGGACAACAACCAGAAGGAGACCGCGCATGCTGCGGCTTGAAGCCCGTCCCCAGCCGTCGAAGCTGTGGGGCTACGCCTCGCCGCTGCTGGCGCTGGCCATCACGGTGCTGATCGGCATCGCCCTGTTCGAGGTGCTGGGCAAGGACCCGGTGCGCGGCCTGCAGGTGTTCTTCTGGGAGCCCATCAAGAGCACCTATGCCCTCTCCGAGCTGCTGGTGAAGGCCACGCCGCTGCTGATCATCGCCCTGGGCCTGGCGGTGTGCTTCCGCTCCAACGTCTGGAACATCGGCGCCGAGGGGCAGTACATCATCGGCGCGGTGTTCGCCGGGGGCGTGGCGCTCACCGCGGACAAGGGCACGGGGTTGTGGATCGTGCCGGCCGTGATCCTGGCGGGCATGCTGGGCGGCATGTTGTGGGCCGGCATCACCGCGCTGCTGCGCGACCGCTTCAACGCCAACGAAATCCTGGTGAGCCTGATGCTGGTCTACGTGGCGGTGCAGGTGCTCAACTACCTGGTCTACGGCCCCTGGAAAGACCCGGCGGGCTACAACTTTCCGCAGACCAAGACCTTCGAGCGGGTGGCGCAGATGCCGCGCCTGATGGACGGCTCGCGCGTGAACATCGGCCTGCTGTTCGCGCTGCTGGGCGTGGCCGGCGTGTGGCTGTTCCTGTTCCGCACGGTCTCGGGCTATGCCCAGACCGTGGGCGGGCTGGCGCCCATGGCCTCGCGCTACGCGGGCTTTTCCTCGCGCAAGGCGCTGTGGGTGGCGCTGCTCACCTCGGGTGGCGCGGCGGGCATGGCCGGGGCCTTCGAGGTCGCCGGCCCCATCGGCCAGCTCACGCCCTACGTGCCGGCGGGCTACGGCTTCGCGGCCATCATCGTGGCCTTCGTGGGGCGGCTGCACCCGGTGGGCATCGTGTTCTCGGCCGTGCTCATGAGCATGTTCTACATCGGCGGCGAACTGGCGCAGTCGCGCCTGGGCCTGCCCAAGTCCATCACCGGCGTGTTCCAGGGCCTGCTGCTGTTCTCGCTGCTGGCCTGCGACACGCTCATCGCGTACCGCGTGCGCTGGAAGAAAGGCTGAGCATGGAATCCTACGCACTGCTCATCGCCGCCACGCTGAACGCGGGCACCGTGCTGGCCATCGCCTCGCTGGGCCTGCTGATCAACGAGAAGGCCGGCATCGTCAACCTGGGCGCCGAGGGCATGATGCTCTGCGCCGCGCTGGCGGGCTTCGCCACCGTGGTGCACACGGGCAGCAGCTGGCTGGGCTTCCTGGCGGGCATGGGCGCGGGCGCGCTGCTCGCGGCCCTCTTCGGCGTGCTGGTGATCTGGCTCAACACCAACCAGTACGCCACGGGCCTGGCGCTCAGCCTGTTCGGCGCGGGTTTCTCGGCCTTCGCGGGCACGGGCTACGTGCAGGCCACCCTGCCCGAGCAGGTGCGCTGGGCCATCCCCGGCCTGGCGGACATCCCCTGGCTGGGCGCGGCGCTGTTTCGCCACCACCCCATGGTCTACGCCTGCGTGGCCATGGCGCTGGGGCTGATCTGGTTCCTGTACCGCACGCGCGCCGGCCTGGTGCTGCGCAGCGTCGGCGAAAGCCCCGAGTCGGCGCACGCCCTGGGCTACCCGGTGCGGCGCATTCGCCTGCTGGCGGTGATGGCCGGCGGCGCCCTGTGCGGCCTGGCGGGCGCCTACGTGTCCACCGTGTACACGCCGCTGTGGGTGGAGGGCATGATTGCCGGCAAAGGCTGGATCGCCCTGGCGCTGACCACCTTCGCCACCTGGCGGCCCGCGCGCGTGCTGCTCGGCGCCTACCTGTTCGGCGGCGTCACCATGCTGCAGTTCCACCTGCAGGCCATCGGCCTGCAGATCCCCAGCCAGTTCCTGACCATGCTGCCTTACCTGGCCACCGTGGTGGTGCTGGTGCTGATTTCGCGCAACCCGACCTGGATCCGAGTGAACATGCCCTCGTCGATCGGGAAACCGTTCTACCCGGGGTCATAATTTGCGTGTCACCTTGAATGCCCCACCGGGGTGGAGCCGCGGCGCCCGCACCGGACCGATTCACCCAACCGTCGACACCCGAGGAAACCCATGACAGACCTCCACAAGCGTTCCCTGTTCAAGGTCGCCGCGATGAGCGCGCTGGCCGCCGCCGTGCTGATCGGCTGCGGCAAGAAGGAAGAGGCCGCCGCGCCCGCGCCCGCCCCGGCGCCGGCCGCGCCCACCGCCGCCGCGCCCGCGCCCGAGCCGCTGAAGATCGCTTTCGCCTACGTCGGCCCGGTGGGCGACGGCGGCTGGACCTTCGCGCACGACAACGGCCGCAAGGCGCTGGAAGCCGAGTTCGGCGACAAGATCAAGACCACCTTCGTGGAGAGCGTGCCCGAGAGCGCCGACGCCGAACGCGTGATCCGCGACATGGCGTCCAACGGCAACAAGCTCATCTTCGGCACCACCTTCGGCTACATGGAGCCCATGCTCAAGGTCGCCGCCGACTTCAAGGACGTGAAGTTCGAGCACGCCACCGGCTACAAGACGGCCGAGAACATGCGCACCTACGACAGCCGCACCTACGAGGGCGCCTACATGGCCGGCGTGATCGCGGGCTCCATGACCAAGACCAACACCCTGGGCGTGGTGGCTTCCATCCCCATCCCCGAGGTGATCCGCAACATCAACAGCTTCACGCTGGGCGCGCAGTCGGTGAACCCGAAGATCAAGACCAAGGTGGTCTGGGTGAACGGCTGGTTCGATCCGCCCAAGGAGACCGAGGCCGCGACCTCGCTGCTCAACGGCGGCGCCGACATCCTGTTCCAGAACACCGACTCGTCGGCCGTGCTGCAGACCGCCGAGAAGGCCGGCAAGCGCGCCTTCGGCTGGGACTCGGACATGACCGCCTACGGTCCCAAGGCCCACCTGGGTTCGGCCGTCATCAACTGGGGCCCGTACTACATCAAGGCCACCAAGGACGTGCTGGAAGGCACCTGGAGCACCGGCGGCGTGTGGTGGGGCCACAAGGAAGGCGCGATCGACATGGTCTCCATCGCCGACGACGTGCCGGCCGAGACCAAGGCCAAGATCGACACCATCAAGGCCGGCCTGAAGGACGGCAGCTTCCACCCCTGGACCGGTCCCATCCAGGACCAGGCCGGCAAGGAAGTGCTGGCCAAGGACCAGAAGGCGGACGACGCTTTCCTGGGGGGCATCAAGTTCTATGTCAAAGGCGTGGAAGGCAAGCTGCCGAACTGAGATCGGCGACTGCGCGGGCGCCATGCGCCGCTGGGCGGTGCTCGGGATCCTCACGTACGGAGAGTACGTTCCGGTTCCTGTGCTCCGTCCGCCTGGCCTGGCACCCGCTCGCAACGCCTCCGGTGCTTGGCGTGCCAGCAAGCTGCCTTCGGGCAGCTTTTGTTTTTGAGGACCATGATCGAACGTCAACTCTGGCATCCCGTGCTGGCCTCGCACACGCTGCGCGAGGCGCCGCTGGGCCTGGGCCTGCTCGGCGAGTCCCTGGTGCTGTGGCGCGACCACGGCGCGGTGCACGCCTGGGCCGACCGCTGCCCGCACCGCGGCGCGCGCCTGTCGCTCGGGCGCGTGCTCACCACCGTGCAGGGGCCGCGCCTGGAATGCCCGTACCACGGCTGGCAGTTCGAGGCCGGGGGACGCTGCCGCCACGTGCCGGCCTCGCCCGATTTCCAGCCGCCCGTGGGCCACGCGACCACGGCCTTCGAGGCGCGCGAAGCGCACGGCCTGGTGTGGGTGCGGCTGGACGCGCCGGCGGCCGGCCTGCCCGACGCGCCACCCGCCTTCGCCGAGGCCGGGGACCCCGGCTGGCGCCGTGTGGTCTGCGGGCCGTACGCGGTGGCCACCAGCGCGCCGCGCCTGGTGGAAAACTTCCTGGACCTGAGCCACTTCGGCTTCGTGCACGAGGGCTGGCTGGGCGAACGCGGCCACGCGCAGGTGCTCGGCGGCGTGGTCAGCGAAAGCCCGCAAGGCCTTCAGGTGCTCAAGGCGCGCGCCTGGCAGCCGCGCGGCTACGCCGAGGCCGGCGGCGGCGCCTGGGTGGACTACGCCTACGAGGTGTCGCACCCCTACGCCGCCCTGCTGCGCAAGGACGCCAGCGACGGCGACCCGGTGCGCAACGCCATTGCCCTGTTCATCCGGCCCGATGGCGACGAAGCCTGCACCGCCTGGTTCGTGATGGCCACGCAGAACGACCGCTCCAGCGACGAGGCGCTGGTCGATTTCCAGGACACGGTGTTCGCGCAGGACCGGCCGGTGGTGGAGTCCCAGACGCCCAAGGCGCTGCCGATCGGCCGCACCGCCCGCGTGGCCGAAGTGCACGGCCCCGCCGACCGCGTGAGCAGTGCCTACCGCCGCTACCTCCAACGACTGGGCATTGCCCTGGGAACCTGCTGACCATGTCGCCTGCCGAACTCGCCGCCCACCTGCCCAAGGCCGAGCTGCACATCCACATCGAAGGCTCGCTCGAACCCGAGCTGATCTTCGCGTTGGCGCAGCGCAACGGCGTGAAGCTGCCGTACCACGGCGTGGAGGCCCTGCGCGAGGCCTACGCTTTCACCAATCTGCAGAGCTTCCTCGACATCTACTACGCGGGCGCCAGCGTGCTGCTGCACGAGGTCGACTTCTTCGACATGGCCTGGGCCTACTTCCAGCGCGCCTACGCCGACCGCGTGATCCACGCCGAGCTGTTCTTCGACCCGCAGACGCATACCGCGCGCGGCGTGGACATCGGCGTGGTCATCGGTGGGTTGCAGCGCGCCTGCGAATGGGCGCAGGCCGAGCTGGGCATCTCCAGCCGGCTCATCCTGTGCTTCCTGCGCCACCTCAGCGAAGAAGAGGCCTTCGCCACGCTGGAAGCGGCCTTGCCGTACCGCCAGCACTTCGTCGGCGTCGGCCTGGACTCGAGCGAGCTGGGCCACCCGCCGAGCAAGTTCTCGCGCGTGTTCGCGCGCTGCCGCGAGCTGGGCCTGCACGTCGTGGCGCACGCGGGCGAGGAGGGGCCGCCGGCCTACATCTGGGGCGCGCTGGACGACCTGAAGGCCGAGCGCATCGACCACGGCGTGCGCTGCCTGGACGACCCCGCGCTGGTCGCCGAGCTGGCGCGCCGACGCACGCCGCTCACGGTCTGTCCGCTGTCCAACCTCAAGCTCTGCGTCGTGAAAGACCTGCGCGAGCATCCGATGAAGCGCCTGCTGGACGCGGGCCTGTGCGCCACCGTCAACAGCGACGACCCAGCCTACTTCGGCGGGTACCTCAACGCCAACTTCGTGCAGACCGTCGAGGCCCTGGGCCTGTCGCGCGAGGAGGTCATCGCCCTGGCGCGCAACAGCTTCGAGGCGAGCTTCATCGACGAGGAGACGCGCCAGCGCTACCTGGCGCGGCTGGAGGCGGCCAGCGCGCCGCCTTGACGCGCGTCATCTTGCGGCCGGTCGGGCTGGCCTAGAGTGGCCCATCGCATCGCAAGGGGTGAGCCATGCGCGCTTGGCGTGCTCTGTGGTCCGTGGGACTGTCGCTGGCCCAGCTGTCCTGTGGCGGCAGCGGGGGCTCGGTGCCGCCCCCGCCGCCTTCGGGCTGGGTCGTGATCGACGCCCCCGCGTCGACCGACACGGTGTGCAACGAGCTTGGCCTGAGCGGCCAGGCCTTCATCAGCCCGACCGATTGGCATTGCTGCGGCGGTTCGGCGGTCGAGATGACGGCGGTCACCGTGACCTGGCGCAATGAGACCTCGGGCGCCGCGGGCACCGCCAGCCAGTCGGTGAAGACGAGTCCCTTCGTGGGCCTGTACGGGCACACCTGGAGCGCCACCGTGCCGCTGGTGCCGGGCACCAACCGCATCGCCGTCACCGCCACCGACACGGCCGGGCTCACCGGCACGGCGCGCCTGGACATTCGCAAGACCGGGCCGTCGTTCGCGCTGTCCGGGCGTGTGCTGAGCGACAGCGGCCTGTGGGGCCTGGGCTACGCCGAGAGCGGGGTGAGCGTGGCGCTGGCCGGCCCCACCAGCGCCACGGCCTTGCCCCTGAGCGGCGCGGCGCGGGGCGACTATGCCCTGAGCTGCCTGCCGCCGGGGCGCTATGCGGTGACGCCGCTGTCTGGGCCGTTCGGCTTCGCCTTTCAGCCGGCCTCGCGCACCGTGGACATCGTCTCGGCCGACGTGGGGGGCGTGGACTTCCAGGCGCCCGCCCACCGCCTCGCGGGCCGCGTGAGCTGGGCCGTCAGCGGGTTGCCGAGCACGGCCGAATGGATCACGGTGGGCGCCGGCGCGGCCGCCCTGGTGCGCGCCGTCGACGCTCTCGGGGCCTACGGTTTCGTGCTGCCGGACGGGGCCTACACCGTGACGCCGTCCGACCCGCTGTGTCTGGGGTGTTCGTACACGCCGAGCCAGCGCGACGTGCAACTGCAGGGCGCGGATCAGGCCGGCCTGGACTTTCTGCGCCAGTGAGGCGAAGGCTCCGCCGTCGAGGCCCGGCCTACAATACGGCCCCGACGCGATCCGGTGCTTCCCCGGTTCGCGTTTTTTCATCACCGGAAGCCATGTAGAGGAACACCATGTACAAAAACCTCGCGGCCTGGCGCGCCTTCGCGCCGGCGTTGGCCGCCGTGTTGGTATCCCCCCTTGTCGCTCACGCCCAGCCGGTCAAGCCGCCGGTGAAAGCCGCCTTCGTCTATGTGACGCCGCTCACCGAGGCCGGCTGGGTGCGCCAGCACGAGCTCGGCCGCCAGGCCGTGCAGGCCGCGCTGGGCGAGCGCGTCCAGACGAGCTACGTGGAAAACGTGGCCGAAGGCGCCGACGCCGAGCGCGTGATCCGTGACCTCGCGCAGCAGGGCAACCACATCATCTTCACGCCCAGCTTCGGCTACATGGAGCCCACGCTGAAGGTGGCGCGCGATTTCCCGAACGTGAAGTTCGAGTCCATCACCGGCTACAAGGCCGCGCCCAACGTGGCCACGGCGAACGCGCGCTACTACGAGGGCCGCTACCTGGCGGGCGTGGCGGCGGGCCGGCTGGCCACGCAGGCCGGTTACCTGGCGGGCTTTCCCATTCCCGAGGTGATCCAGGGCATCAACGCCTTCACCCTGGGCATGCGCTCGGTGAACCCGCGCGCCACGGTGAAGGTGGTGTGGCTGGGCGAGTGGTTCAACCCGCCGCGCGAGCGCGACGCGGCCATGACGCTGATGAACCAGGGTGCCGAGGTGCTGGCTTTCCACACCGGCAGCACCGCCGTGATGGTGGCCGCGCAGGAGCGCGGCAAGCTGGCCGTGGCCTACCACTCCGACATGCGCGCGGTGGCGCCCGACGCGCAGGTGGTGGCCGTGACGCACCGCTGGGGCGACTACTACACGCGCCGCGTGAAGGCCGTGCTCGATGGCAGCTGGCGCAGCGAGCAGGTCTGGGGTGGGGTGGCGCAGGGGTTCATCCGCGTCGAGGGCTTCGGCAAGAAGGTGCCCGAGGCCGTGCAGAAAGAGGTGAACGCGCGCCAGGCCGACATGGCCGCTGGCCGTCTGGTGGTGTTCGCGGCGCCCGCCTCGGCCCCGGTGCGCGGCCAGAACGGCCAGGCCGTCATCGAGGCCGGCCAGCGCCTGAGCGACGAACAGATCCTGACGATGAACTGGTTCGTCGAGGGCGTGCAGGGCAGCTTGAACTGAAACACCCTCCGGCCGGCATAGGCCGCATCGGCGCGGCCGTATGACGATGGGCGCCGGGCCGTGTAGGCTCCCGACCATGAAAGCCTACCGTGCCAGCCTGCTGCGCTTCGACGAGGACAGCGGCGCCCCCCAGTTCGACGACGACGGCCTGCTGGTGGTCGGGCCCGATGCCCAGGGCCGGGCCGTGGTGCGCGCGGCCGGCGCGCATGGCGCGCTGATCGACCGTTTCCCCGGCGTGGCCGTGCACGACCTGCGCGGCCGTCTGATCGCGCCGGGCTTCATCGACATGCACGTGCACTACCCGCAGACCGACGTCATCGGCGCGCCGGCCGCCGGTCTGCTGCCCTGGCTGGAGCGCTACACCTTCCCCCACGAATCGCGCTTCCACGACCCCGTTCACGCGCGCGAGGTGGCGCGCTTCTTCTTCGACGAACTGGCGCGCAACGGCGTCACCACCGCGCTCACCTTCGCCACCTCGCACCCGGTCTCGGTGGACGCGGCGTTCGAGGAGGCCCGCGCGCGCGGCCTGCGCTTCATTACCGGCAAGGTGCTGCAGGACCGGCACAGCCCCGAGGGCGTGCGCGACGACACCGAACAAAGCCTGCTCGACACCGAGGCCTTGATCCGCCGCTGGCACGGCGTGGACCGGCTGGGCTACGCGATCACGCCGCGCTTTGCGCCCACCAGCACGCCCGCGCAGCTGCGCGGCGCGGGGGAACTGGCGGCGGCCCACCGCGAGGTCTGGATCCAGTCGCACGTGGCCGAGAACCTCGACGAAGTGCGCTGGGCCATGGAGCTTTTTCCCAAGAGCCGCAGCTACCTCGGCGTGTACGAGGACTTCGGCCTGCTGCGCGAGCGCGCCGTCTACGCGCATTGCATCCACCTGAGCCAGGCCGACCGTGAGCGCATGGCGGCCACCGGGGCCGTGGCCGCCGTGAGCCCCACGAGCAACCTGTTCCTGGGCAGCGGCTTCTTCGACTACCGGGCCGCCGACGCGGCCGGCATGGGCTATGGCCTGGCCAGCGACGTGGGCGGTGGCACCAGCTTCTCGCCGTTTCGCACCATGCTGGCGGCCTACACGGTGGGCCGCGAAGGCCAGACCAAGCCGGGATTGAGCCTCGCGCCCGGCCAGCTCTGGTGGCAGCACACGGCGGGCGCGGCGCGCGCGCTGGGGCTGCAAGGCGTGGTGGGCAACCTGCAGCCGGGCCACGAGGCCGACTTCGTGGTGCTGGACCCCAAGGCCACGCCGCTGCTGGCGCGCAAGACCGCCCAGGCCGACAGCCTGGACGAGTTCCTGTTCGCCCTGATCGTGCTGGGCGACGACCGCGTGGTCGCGCGCACCGTGGTCAACGGCCGCTAGGGCCCGTCCACGCGGGTGCGGGCGGGCGCCCGACCGCCGTCAACGCGCCACGATGGCCAGGCGGTCGTCGCGGTTCAATCGGGCCCAGAAGGCGCCCCGGCCGGCGTCGAAACCCACCACGGTGGTGTTGCCGCAGCTGGCGTTCACGTCGGCGGGCAGGGCCGTGAGGTAACCGGTCTGGTAGGCCTGCGCGCTCACGCAGCTGGCGTCGGCCAGCGGCACCCAGGCGCGTGCCGCGGTGTCGTAGCGCGCGATCGCGCTGTTGGCCGCGGTGCGGCCGGCGGGCGCGGCGAACTCGAGCACGTAGCTGTCGCCCACGGTGGACTCGTTCAGGGCCCAGGCCTTGGTGGCGTGCGCGGGCAGCACCACCGGCGCCTTGCCCAGCTCGGTGCCATTGCCGTAGCTGCCGGCCAGGCCGGTGTCGGTGGCGATGTCCTTGGCGACGCCATACGGGTCGATGTAGGTGCCACCCTGTCCGCTGATGCCGCTGACGATCAGCTCGTCGCTCAGGGTGGCCGCGCCCTTCGCCTGCCAGTTCAGCAGCACCTGCTTCTTCAGGTCGATGGTGGTGCCGCGCACCTCCACCTCCTCGTCGGGCGCGCCGACGTTGATCACGCGCGCGCGCTGGCTGTTGTTGAGGTTGGGGCTGTAGCTCTGGTGGCGCTGGAAGAGGTAGCGGTACATCATGGACTCCATTTCCAGGTTGCTGTTCGCGAACGAATAGCCTGGCGTGGCGTTCATGGTGCGGGTGCGCGTGTCGTGGCGATTGAAGGTGTTGTTCACGCCGTCGAGCAGCCGCGCGCGGCTGCCGCCGGCCGATGTGCAGGGGCTGGTGCGGTACGAGGGGTCGTACGCGCCATTGCGCTGGATGTCGCTGGGCACGCTGGAAGGGTAGACGGTCTTGGCGCAGCGGTCGCGGGTGCGAACGAAGCGGTCCATCAGTGTCCAGCTCGGGTTGTCCAGCTGCTGCAGCGCGGCGGCGTTGCTGAGCACCGAATGGGTGACGAAGTACGAGCGGTAGTCGATCTTCGGCCCCGTCACCTCGAACACCGAGGCGTTGACGTCGACGAAGCCGGTGCTGTCGCTCTGCACCTTCATCATCAGGTAGTCCTGGATGCGCTCGTGCTCGCTGAAGCGGGTTTCGTAGCCTTTGTAGGCGGCGTTGCCGGAGATGATCTGCAGGAAGGGCCGGTCGGTGTCGTCGCGGATCAGGCTGCGCGAGTAGTGGTGCTCATGGCCGCTCACGTAGATCACGTCGTGCGCCGCGAGCAACTGGCGGTACTTGTCGTAGGCGTCGCGGAACAGCACGTCGTTCACGATGGAGATGCTGCCGTCGACGATGTTCTCGCGCACCAGGCCATAGCGGCTGCCGGCGAAGGAGTTGTGCGTCTGCAGGATGATGTGGTCGACCTTGGCCGCGTGCTTGTTGACCATGGCCTCGACGAAGCCGTAGGCGCGCTCGAACCAACCGTAGGAGATGTTGATCAGCAGCACGTTGTCGCGCACCAGCGCGTAGTTCTTGTTGCGGGAGCCGGGCATGTGCTCGGCGTCGGCCGGGATGAGGGACTCGACGGTGTCGTGCCAGTCCTGGTCCGTTCCCTTGGGCTCGTGGTTGCCCATCACGGGCAGGATGGTCAGCTTGTCCTTGTACTGGTCGGCCAGTCCGCGCCACATCGCGTATTCCTGCGGCGTGCCGTTCTCGACCAGGTCGCCGACGGCGAGCACGATCTTCACGCCTTGCTGCACATGGAAGTCGAGCACCGCCTTCATGGGGTGCAGGGCCACGCCGGAGTTGCTGCCCTGGGTGTCGGGCATCACGCCGATCTTGAGCGTGGTCGGTGTCGGCTGGGTGGTGGGTGGCGGGCTGGGCGGGGTGCCGCTGTCGGCGGCGCCGCCACCGCCGCCTCCGCAGGCGGCGAGCGTGAGGCAGGCAGCCAGCGCGAGCGCGCTGGCACGGGGTCGGGCATTGTTGTGGGCGAGCATGGAGGTCTTCCGCGTTGTGGTGTTGCCAACGAAAACCTGTTGGCGCACCAATGATCGGGAAGCCCCATGGCATTCACGTGAATGCGCGGCCGTTCGGGACCGGCGCGGCGCACCCGCCGGGGTGCGGGCCCATCGGTGGGTGGGCCGCCGGGCTCAGTTGTAGGTGAGCGGGTGGGCCTTGCCCCAGAAGACGCGGTACAAATAAATCGTGTACACGACGATCACCGGCAGCGTGATTGCCACGCCGACGAAGATGACGGTCAGCGAGCTCGTGGCCGCCGCCGCGTCCCACAGCGTGAGCCGGCCGATCACGATGTCGGGAAAGATGCTGTAGGCCAGGCCGAAGAAGGCCAGCACGAAGATCAGCACGGTGTTCACGAACACCAGCCAGCCATAGCCGGCGTCGATGAGGTTCGGCCGCGTGACCACCCAGTGCACGGCGAAGAAGGCCGCCGCGCAGATCAGCGGCACCGGCAGCAGGGCGAAGATCTGCGGCAGGCCGAACCACTTCTCGACCACCGCCTGGTTCACCAGCGGCGTGGCCGCCGAAATGGCGAGCAGCGCCACGCCCATGGGCCACAGCGCGCGGCGCGCCCAGCCCACGGCCCGGTGCCGCAACTCACCCTCGGTTTTCATGATGAGCCAGCCCGCGCCCAGCAGCAGGTAGGCCGCGGGCAGCGTGACGGCGATGCCCAGGCTGAACAGCAGGCCGATCGGGCCGGTGTCGAAACCCGTGATGTAGCTGCCCAGCATCCAGCCCTGGGCCATGCTGGCGGCCAGCGATCCGGCGAAGAAGGCGCGGTTCCAGAACGGCAGGTACCGGGTGGGCGCCTTGACGCGAAAGTCGAAGGCCACGCCGCGCAGGATCAGGCCCACCAGCATGACGGCCACCGGCAGGTACAGCGCCTGCAGCACGATGCCGTGCGCCTTGGGAAACGCCACCAGCAGCACGCCCACGCCCAGCACCAGCCAGGTCTCGTTGGCGTCCCAGAAGGGGCCGATGCTCGCGATCATGGTGTCCTTCTGGTCGCGCTCGCCCAGCGGCAGCAGCAGGCCCACGCCGAGGTCGTAGCCGTCGAGCACCACGTAGGCCAGCAGCGCCAGGCCCATCACGGCCATGAAGATCAAGGGGAGGAATTCGGCCCAGGTCATGTGGATCTCCGTCGAGGTTCAGGCGCCGGCTTTGCCCAGTTCGCCATGCGGCGCTTCGGGCGCGTGCTTCACGGGATGCTCGGCCATGTACTTGAGCACGCCCACGTAGGTGATCAGCAGCAGGCCGTAGACGGTGAGGTAGGCCGCGAGCGTGAGCGCCACGTGGCCCGATGCGATGGTGGTGGCCACATCGGCCGTGCGCAGCAGGCCATAGACGATGAAGGGCTGGCGGCCGATCTCGGTGACGTACCAGCCCGCCAGCGTGGCCAGCCAGCCGGAGAACGTCATGGCCGCCAGGGTCCACAGCAGCGGGCGCGGCAGGCGGGTGAGCGCGGCGCCACGCTGCGGCCACAGCTTGTACACGCCCCACAGCGCGACGAGCAGCATCAGCGAGCCTACGCCCACCATGACGCGAAAGGCGTAGAACACCGGGGCCACGGGCGGGTGCGCGTTCGGGAAGTCGGCGATGCCCCGCAGCTCGCCGTCCCATTCGTGCGTGAGGATGAGGCTGCCCAGCTTGGGCACCTTGACGGCGTAGTGCGTGGTGCCGGCCTTTTCGTCGGGGATGCCGAACAGCGTGAGGGCGGCGCCTTTCTCGGTTTCCCAGACGGCTTCGATCGCGGCGACCTTGGCCGGCTGGTGCTTCAGCGTGTTGAGGCCGTGCAGGTCGCCCACGAAGATCTGCACCGGGGCGATGAGCGCGGCCGCGAACACGGCGGTGCGCAGCGCCTTGTGCGTGCCGCCGGTGGCGCTGCCTTTGAGCAGTTGCCAGGCGCACAACCCCGCGATGAGGAAGGACGCGGTGAGCCCCGAGGCCAGCAGCTTGTGCGCCAGGCGGTAGGGGAAGGAGGGATTGAAGACGATGGCGAACCAGTCCACCGGAATGAACTCGCCCTTGATGATCTCGGCGCCCGCCGGCGTCTGCATCCAGGAGTTGAGGCTGAGGATCCAGAAGGCCGAGAACGTGGTGCCCAGCGCGACGAGGAAGGTGGCGATGAGGTGCACGCGCTCGCTCACGCGGCCCCGGCCGAACAGCATGATGCCGAGGAAGCTGGCCTCCAGGAAGAAGGCGGTGAGCACCTCGTAGCCCAGCAGCGGGCCGGCGATGTTGCCGGCCTTTTCCATGAAGCCCGGCCAGTTGGTGCCGAACTGGAAGCTCATGGTGACACCCGAGACCACGCCCAGCGCGAAGCTCAGCGCGAACACCTTGGTCCAGAAGTAATAGGCCTCCTCCCAGGCCTGTTCGCGCGTGCGCACGAAGCGCAGGCGGAAGAACAGCAGGAACCAGCCCAGGGCGATGGTGATGGTGGGAAAGAGGATGTGGAAACTGATGTTCGCGGCGAACTGCAGGCGCGAGAGCAGCAGGGTGTCGAATTCCATGGCGGGCGCTCCTTCGGGTTCTGGGTCAGGCCGCTTTGCCGGCCTTGTCGCCGCGCGCGGGGGCCTTGCCGGTCAGGCGGTCCTTGATCTCGAGCACACGCGTGACCGTAGCGCCCATGCCCATGAGTTGCAAGGCCGTCTCGGGCGCGAGCTTCTGCACGTCGTCGAACCAGGTCATGAGGCGGTCGATGAGGTCGTGCATTTCGCGCATGCGCTGCTGCGCGTGGCGCTCGGCCTCGGTCTTGGGTGTTTCGAGCAGCGCGGTGCGCAGCATGGACAGGGTGGGCTCGATCTCGCGCCGGCGGCGCTCTTCGGCCAGCACGCGGAAGATCTCCCACACGTCCGCGGGCGCCTCGAAGTACTCGCGTCGGTCGCCGGGCTGGTGGCGCAGCCGCACCAGGCGCCAGGCCTGTAGCTCCTTCAGGCCCATGCTGACGTTGGAGCGCGAGAATTCCAGGGTCTCGGCGATCTCATCGGCGCACAGCGCCTGGTCCGAGAGGTAGAGCAGGGCGTAGATCTGCCCCACGGTGCGGTTGATGCCCCAGCGGCTGCCCATCTCCCCGAAGTGGGCGACGAACTCGCGGTTGAGGGGCGGGAGGTGGTCTTGCAGCGGCATGGCCGGCACTGTAGCCGGTTTGGCCTGAACTTTCAGAAATTACTGAAATTCCAGAATTGAACCAAGGGCCTTCGCTGAAGAACTGCGGTCTGGACGGCCATGGGGCCGCCGGCCCTCAGGGGGTCATGACGAACTGCGGCACGCCCACCGGGTCGAGCACCGGGTGGGCCTTGACGCGCCAGACCGCGCGCACCAGGTCGGCGGTGAGGGCGTCGGCCGTGGCGCCGTGGGACACCAGCTGGCCATGGGCCAGCACCCACGCGCGGTCGGCGTAGCGCAGCGCCAGGTTGAGGTCGTGCAGCACCATCAGCACACCGATGCCCTGCTCGCGCGACCAGTCGCGCAGGGCGCCCAGGCCCTGGTGCTGGTGCTGCAGGTCCAGCGCGGCGGTGGGTTCGTCCAGCAGCAGCCAGCGCGGCAGGCCGTCGGCGCAGGGCCGCCAGACCTGGGCCATGGCGCGCGCCAACTGCACGCGCGCGCGCTCGCCGCCGCTGAGCTGGCGGATGCCGCGCCGGGCCAGCGCCTCGACCGAGACGCGGCGCATGGCGGCGCGCACGATGGCGGCTTCATCGGATTCGGGGTGCAGGCGGTGCGGGTAGCGGCCCAGTTCCACCACTTCTTGCGCGGTGAAGTCGAAGGCGGGCACCAGGTCCTGCGGCAGGTAGGCGCGATGGCGCGCGAAGCCGGCCGCGTTGACGGTGTCGAGCGGCCGGCCGTTGAGCCACACGCGGCCGGCGTCGGTGCGCTGCAGGCCGCCCAGCGCGCCCAGCAGCGTGGACTTGCCCGCGCCGTTGGGACCCAGGATCACGCCCACCTCGCCGGCGCGCAGCTGCAGGTCGATGTTCTTGAGCACCTCGCGCGCGCCATGGCGCACGCACAGGCCCTCGGCGCGCAGCCGCTTCGGGTCGCCGCCGCTCACAGCGTCCTCGCTTGCGCACTGCGCAGCAGGGCCAGGAAAAAGGGCACACCCACCCCGGCGGTGATCACGCCCAGCGGCAGCTCGGCCGGCGCCAGTGCCGTGCGCGCCCAGGCGTCGGCCACCAGCACCAGGCAGGCGCCGAGCAGCGCCGAGCCCGGCAGCACCCAGCGGTGGTCGGCGCCGGCGAGCAGGCGCACGATGTGGGGCGCCACCAGGCCAATGAAACCGATGGTGCCGGTGGTGGCCGTGACCGCGCCCACCGCGAGTGCCGTGACCACGACGCACAAGCGCTTGAGGCGTTCCACGCGCACGCCCAGCATCACGGCCTGCGCCTCGCCCAGCGCCAGCGTGTTGAGCGCGCCCGCCAGGCGCAGGCCGATGGCCAGCGCGGCGGTGGTGATGCCGGCGACCAGCAGCACCGCGCTCCAGCGCGCGCCGCCGAGGCTGCCGAGCAACCAGAACTGCAGGTTGCGCAGCTGCTCGTCCGTGGCCAGGAAATTCAGCAGGCCCAGGCCAGCGCCCGCCAGCGCATTGACCGCGATGCCGGCGAGCAGCATCAGGCCGACGCGGGTGCCGCCCTCGCTGCGCGAGAGCAGGTAGATCAGGCCCGTGACCGCCAGCCCGCCCGCGAAGGCCATCAGCACCAGCGGCCAGCTCCCCAGGGCGCGTGGCATCTCGGGGAACCAGGTGGCGCCCAGCACGATGGTGGCTCCCGCCGCCAGCGCTGCGCCGCTGCTCACGCCGATGAGACCGGGATCGGCCAGTGGGTTGCGGAACAGGCCCTGCATGAGCGCGCCCGCCATGCCCAGCCCGGCGCCCGCGGCCACGCCGAGCAGCAGGCGTGGCAGGCGGATGTTGAAGAAGACCAGTTCAGGCCCGCTGCGCGCGGCCTCGGCGCCACGGGCGAGCGCGCCCCACAGCAGCGCGGGCAATTCGTGCAGCGGCAGGCCGTAGGCGCCCCGACCGGCGGCCCACAGCGCGCAGAGCGCGAGCAGCAGGCCCAGCAGGGCCAGGGTCCAGGGGCCGCGCCGCTGCGCCGGTGGCCAGGGCGATGCGCTCACGCGCGCGAGCGTGCTCACAGGATCCCCTTGCGGACGGCGCTCACGCGGCCACCAGGCGCTGGTGCAATTCGCCCACCACCCGGGGCAGGCGCGGGCCGAAGCCCAGCAGTTCGAGCGCGTCCAGGTGTACGAGGGCGCGGCCACTGTCGCGGCGCCGCCAGGCGGGCGTGAGCGGCAGCTCGGGGCGGCGCCAGAAGGCGGCCTCGCCACCGATGGCGTCCAGGCCCTGCGTGGTGGTGAGGATCGCGTCCGGTGCGGCGGCGGCCATGGCTTCGGCCGTCATCGGGCGGTAGCCCCTGAAGCCCGAGACGGCGTTGCGCGCGCCAGCGAAGCCGATCAAGGCGTGGGCCGCCGTGGCCTCGCCGGCCACCATGGGGCTGCCGCCGTGCGCGAGCACGAACAGCACGCGGGGCGGGGGACCGGCGTGCGCGCGCACGCGCCGCAAAGCCTGGTCCCATTGCGCGTCCAGCGCGACCAGTAGGTTCTGTGCAGCGCGCGCCGTCGACGCGGCGCGGCCCACGGCCTGCACCTTGCGGCGCACCTCGCCCCAGTCGTGGCTGCTCTCGATGAGATCGACGGTCACGCCGGCCGAGCGCAGCTGGTCGAGCACCACGGGTGGCCCCGCATCGCCTGGCGCGATGACGGTGTCGGGCCGCAGCGCGAGCAGGCCTTCGGCCGAGAGCTGGCGCAGATAGCCGACCTTGGGCGTGTCCAGGGCGGCGGCGGGGTAGAGGCTGGTGGTGTCGGTGCCCACCAGCAGGTCCTGCGCGCCGAGCGCGTAGACCACCTCGGTGATGCCACCGCCCACGGTGACCAGGCGTGGCGCGCGCGGGGGTGCTGCCGCGAAGGCGGGCAGGGCGGTGCCGGCGGCCAGGGTGGCAGTGGCGCGCAACAGCGCGCGGCGGTGCGGGTTGACGCGGGTGGGTGCCATGGCGCGCCTCAGGCCGGGGTGGGCGCGTCCAGCGTGGGCCGCTGGGCCAGCATGTCGCGCCAGGCGCCGCGCTCGGGCTGTCCCGGCTTGCGCGCGCCGAAGAACATGGCCATGAGCTCGCCGCGCGCGTCGAAGGCCTCCAGCGAGGTGACGACGCCGTCGCTGGTGGGCTTTTCCACCACCCAGGCCTCGTCGATCAGGTCCTCGCGCAGGTGCAGGTTGAAGCCGGGATCGAGCACGTTGAGCCAGGTCTGGCCCTTCATCTCCAGCGGTTCCACACGCTTCACTGGCCCGGTGTGGATCTGGATGCAGCCAGGGCTGCCCACGAAGACCATGATGGGCGTGCCGTTGAAGGCGGCGTCGGTGAGCGTCTCGCGCACGGCGCCGCGGTCCACGCGGCGCGTGTAGCGGCCTTCGACCAGGCGAAAACCCTGGCGCCGCTCCACGCCGAACTGGCGCAGCAGCGGGAAGAACTGGTGCGTGTCGGTCATGGCGCCCCAGGCCTCGGAGAAGGCCTTGGCGTCGACCCGCGCGGGGGCCTTGGTGGCGGGCGAGGTCGGGCGCTCGAAGGCGGGCCTGGCGGCATGGTCCTGCCACTGCTCGACCACGCGGCGCCAGGCCGCGCGGTCGCTGGTCTCGCGCACGAAGATCTTGTGCACGGCGGTGCCGTGGCGGTCGAAGAACTGCAGGCTGGGCAGGGCTTCGTTGCCTGGGTTCTGCGCCCACTCGGTCACCGCCAGGCCCGCGTGCCATTGGTGGAAGAAGAGGCGCAGGTCGATGTCCTCGCCCAGCGCCAGGCCGATGGCGCCTTCGCCGGACAGCTTGTCGTAGACGCCGGTCTTCTCGTGTACCGCGCCCTCGTTGCGCGTGAGCGCGAGCAGCGGCCCACAGGGCTTGAGCGACCGCAGCAGCGCGAGCCAGTCGGCCCTGAGCGCGACGGCGCGCGTGGGACCTTCGTCGGCGCCGATGTGCGCGGCCAGCGCGGCGCCCTCGCTCACGCCGATGGATTCGGCGGCGTCGCGCGCGCGCCGGCCCTGGGCGCGCGCGGCCTGGTAGGCGGTGCGGATGTCGTGCTTGTCCATGCGGGTTCTCCTTGTGGGGCTCAGAAGTCGGTGACCAGCGCCAGCGACAGGCTGCGGCCGGGCGAGGTGTAGGCGTCCAGCGTGGCCAGGTTGCCGGCCACGCCCTGCACGCTGCTCCACAGCCAGTACTTGCGGTCCGTCAGGTTGTGGACCGCCGCGCTCAGTCGCGTGCGGGGGGTGATGCGCCAGGTGGCGCGCAGGTCCAGCGTGGTCCAGGCGGGCGTGGCGAACTGCTGCGGCGTGCTGCTGCGGTTGATGTCCTCGCTGTCCTTGGCCAGCGCGTGCGTGAGCACGGCGCCCAGGGTCCAGTCGGCGATGCGGTGGTCCACGCCCAGCACCAGCTTGGCCGGGTTCACCGAGTTCAGCGGTTGGTTCAGCAAGGTGTCGCGGCCCTTGGTCCGGCCATAGGCCAGCTTGAGCGTGGTGGCCGGCGTCACGGTCCAGCGGCCTTCGAGTTCGACGCCGCTGAGCTTGACGCGGCCGCGGTTGACGGCCTGGAACAGGAGGGGATTGCCCGGCGCGCCCGTGCCGCCGACCCGCACGTTGTCCTCGATGAAGTCCTTGTAGCGGCCGGTGAAGGCGGTGACCAGCCAGTTCAGCCGGCCGTGCTCGCCGCGCGCGCCGAGCTCCAGGGTCTGGCTGGTCTCGGGCTTGAGGTCCGGGTTGGGCAGGGTGCGGTAGTTGGCGAGCGCGTTCTGGAAGAAGTTGTTGAGCTGCAGCGGGCTTGGCGCCTTGAAGCCGGCCGCCGCGTTGGCGAATACCTGCCAGTGCGGCTGGGGGCGCAGGATCAGGCCCAGCTTGGGCGAGAGCGCGCTGTCGGACAGCGCCGCCGGGGCGAGCGGGTACAGCGGGCTGCTCTGCGGCTTGAGCGAGAAGCGGTCGTAGCGCAGCGCGGGAATGACGCTCCAGCGCTCGCTCACGAACTCGCTCTGCAGGAAGAACGCGCTGTTGGTCTCGCGCGTCTTGGGAAAGCGCTGCAGCGGGTAGGTTTCGTAGGCCGGGCCGGCCACGCCAGTGACCAGGTTGTCGAGTTCGGCCACCGACACGTCGGCGCCGTAGACCAGGGTATGGGCCCATCCGTTGCCGAGCGGGCGCGTGCGCTCGGCCTGCAGCACGGCCTGCCAGAGGTCTTCCTCGTAGCGCACGTCGCGTTCGCGCACGGTGGGCAGGGCGGTGCGGACCTCGCGCGACCACTCGCGCGAGCGCGACTGCTGGTAGCCCAGGGTGGCGCGCAGCGTGTCGGCCCAGGCAGATTGCAGGAAGAAGCGGCCGTCCCAGCTGGCGCGCGTGCGCTGCATCTCGCTGGTGCCATCGAGGTCCTGCACGCCGGTGGCCGTGGGCGAGCGGCCCGTGTAGCCCTCGACCTCGGTGTCCTTGTCGACGTGTTCGAGGGTGAAGGTGTGGGTCTGGCCCGCGCCGGGCGTGAGCACGATCTTGCCCAGCGCCGAGACGCTGCGGTCTTTCTGCGGGTTGGGGGCGGTGCGGTTGCTGTTGAGCGAGCGGTTGTCGCCCTTGTTGTCCAGTTCCTGGGCGCGGCCCACCTGCACGCTGCCCAGCCACTGCAGGCGGTCGTTGGCGATGCCGGCCAGCGTGAGCCCCGTGCCGGCGCTCTTGTCCTCGGTGTCGGCGCGCACGCCCGCGCGGCCGCCGAAGGTCTGGCCCTCCTTCAACAGGTCCTTGGGCGCGGTGGTGGTCATGGCCACCATGCCGGCCAGGCCATCGGAGCCATGGAGTGCCGAGGCCGCGCCGCGCAGGATCTCCACGCGCGAGATCAGGCCGAGGTCGTAGTAGTCGCGGCCGAACGCGGCGGCGCCGAACACCTGGTTGTTGAGTTCGCGCGGCATGCGGATGCCGTCCACCGTGAGCAGCACGCGGTTGCCGTCCAGGCCGCGGATGTTGAAGCCCGCGTTGCCGTCGCGGCCGGTGGAGCCGCTGACCGCGCCGAAGCGCTGCGGCGCGCGCTTGACCTCCACGTTGGGCAGCTCGCGAACCAGCTCGCGGATGTCTTGGGCCCGGGTGGGGTCCAAGGCCTCGCCTTCGATCACGTCGATGCGCGCGGGCACGTCCTCCAGTTCACGCTCGCTGCGCGAGCCAGACACCACCACGGGCTTGAGCGAGCCGGCGGCGACCTGCGTGGCGGAGCCGGGCACGGTTTGCGCATGGACCGGCGCGGTGGCGAGCAGCGCGCAGGCCAGCGCGACGGGGTGGAGGGCGGAAGAGGGGAAAAGGCGAAGGCGTGGCACGAGGGCACCCGGTGTTTGTGGTGGAAGACACGGGCTGGCTCGCGCGCCGCGAAGCGGCAACTGGCTGGCTGGTAGCGGAAGGCGCGCGCCGCGGCGCACCGGTGGAACCTATTTGGTGAGGATCAGCTTGTTCAGTGCGGTCAGGCTCAGCTTGTAGTGCTGGCCGTCGTGTTCGATGAACACGTCGCGCCGGCCACCGCTCAGCTGGCCGAACTGCACCTGCGCCGCGGGCACCGGCGAGGGCACGGGCGAGGGCACGGGCGAGGGCACGGGCGAGGGCACGGGCGCAGGCGTCGATGGCGGGAGGGGGGTGGCGGGCTTCACGGATGGCATGCCGGCATGATAAACACAAATGCGAACTATTCGCAAATGAGTGGAGAAAAATGGCTGAGGAAAGCGGTGGGGGCGCTGCCTACAATCGCCGCCCATGAGCATCAAGAGCGACAAGTGGATCCGCCGCATGGCCGAGCAGCACGGCCTGATCGAACCCTTCGAGCCCGGGCAGGTCCGCCAGGTCGACGGCAAGCGCGTCATCAGCTACGGCACCAGCAGCTACGGCTACGACATCCGCTGCGCGCCCGAATTCAAGGTGTTCACCAACATCCACAGCACGGTGGTGGACCCGAAGAACTTCGACGAGAACAGCTTCGTCGACGTCAACAAGGACGTCTGCGTCATCCCGCCCAACAGCTTCGCCCTGGCGCGCACGCTGGAGTACTTCCGCATCCCGCGCAACGTGCTCACCATCTGCCTGGGCAAAAGCACCTACGCGCGCTGCGGGATCATCGTCAACGTCACGCCCTTCGAGCCCGAGTGGGAGGGCTACGTGACGCTGGAATTCAGCAACACCACGCCGCTGCCGGCCAAGATCTACGCGGGCGAGGGCTGCGCCCAGGTGCTGTTCTTCGAAAGCGACGAGGTCTGCGACGTGTCCTACAAGGACCGGGGCGGCAAGTACCAGGGCCAGGTGGGCGTGACCCTGCCCAAGGCCTGATTCGCGGCCGCTGGCCGTACCATCGCGAGCAGGCCCGCGCGGCGGGTGAAGGAGCTTGGCGATGAAATGGGAAAACAACCGGCAGTCGGACCAGATCGAGGACCGGCGCGACAGCCCGGGCGGAGGGGGGCGCCTGCCGCGCATCGGCGGCGGCCGGGGCATCGGCCTCGGCACGATCGCCATCGCGCTGGTGGCCGGCTGGGTGTTCGGGATCAACCCGCTCACCATCCTGGGTGCCCTGGACGGCGGGGGCCTGCAGGCCCCCGCGCCCATGGAGGCGCCGCAGGGCCAGGCCGGCGCGCCGAGCGACGAGTCGGGCCGCTTCGTGGCCGCCGTGCTCGGCGGCACCGAGGACGCCTGGGGCGCGATCTTCCAGGCCGCCAACGCCCAGTACCAGAAGCCGCGCCTGGTGCTGTTCCGCGGCGCCACGCCCACGGCCTGCGGCACCGGGCAGTCGGCCATGGGGCCGTTCTACTGCCCGGCGGACCAGAAGGTCTACATCGACCTCAGCTTCTACGACACCCTGCGCCGCCAGCTCGGCGCACCCGGCGACTTCGCCCAGGCCTACGTGATCGCCCACGAGGTGGGCCACCACGTGCAGAACCTCATGGGCATCACCGACCAGATGGAGAAGGCCCGCGCGCGCATGAGCGAGCGCGAGTACAACGCGCTGTCGGTGCGCCTGGAGCTGCAGGCCGATTGCTTCGCGGGCATCTGGGCGAACCACAACCACCAGCAGGGCCAGATCCTCGAGCCCGGCGACGTCGAGGAGGCGCTCAATGCGGCGGCGGCCATCGGCGACGACGCGCTGCAGAAGAAGAGCCAGGGCCACGTGGTGCCCGACAGCTTCACCCATGGCACCAGCGACCAGCGCCAGCGCTGGTTCCAGAAGGGCCTGCAGACGGGCGATGTGCGTGCCTGCGACACCTTCAAGGCGGCATCACTTTGAGCACCCCCGCCGCGCTTCGCGCGACCCCCTCAAGGGGGCGGCGCCGACGGCCCGGCAAAGCCGGTTCCGTGGCACCTCTGGATGGGTACCGGGCGGGGTTGTAGCGCGGGTGCGACAATAGAGGGCTTACCGCCACCCCGGCGCTCCCGACATGACCCAAAGCTTCTCCGAACTCAACCTCGCGCCCGCGCTCGCGAAGGCCGTGGCCGAAATGGGCTACGAGACCATGACGCCCATCCAGGCGCAGGCCATCCCTCAGGTGCTCACCGGTCGCGACGTGATGGGCGCGGCCCAGACCGGCACCGGCAAAACCGCCGCCTTCTCCCTGCCGCTGCTGCAGCGCCTGCTCAAGCACGAGAACGCCTCCACCTCGCCCGCGCGCCACCCCGTGCGCGCCCTGGTGCTGCTGCCCACGCGCGAGCTGGCCGACCAGGTGGCCGAGCAGGTCAAGCTCTACGCCAAGTACACGCAGCTGCGCAGCACCGTGGTGTTCGGCGGCATGGACATGAAGCCCCAGACCCTGGAGCTGAAGAAGGGCGTGGAGGTGCTGGTGGCCACGCCGGGGCGCCTGCTGGACCATATCGAGGCCAAGAACTGCGTGCTCAATCAGGTCGAGTACGTGGTGCTCGACGAGGCCGACCGCATGCTCGACATCGGCTTCCTGCCCGACCTGCAGCGCATCCTGAGCTACCTGCCCAAGCAACGCACCACGCTGCTGTTCTCGGCCACCTTCTCGCCCGAGATCAAGCGCCTGGCCAGCAGCTACCTGCAGGACCCCATCACGGTGGAGGTGGCGCGTTCCAACGCCACGGCCTCCACGGTCGAGCAGCACTTCTACCGCGTCGACGACGACGACAAGCGCGGCACGCTGCGCCAGATCCTGCGCGAGCGCGGGCTCAAGCAGGCCTTCGTTTTCGTCAACAGCAAGCTCGGCTGCGCGCGCCTGGCGCGCTCGCTCGAGCGCGACGGCCTGAACACCGCCGCGCTGCACGGCGACAAGAGCCAGGACGAGCGCCTGAAGGCACTCGACGCCTTCAAGCAGGGCAACGTCGACCTGCTCGTCTGTACCGACGTGGCCGCGCGCGGACTCGACATCAAGGACGTGCCGGCGGTGTTCAACTTCGATATCCCGTTCAACGCCGAGGACTACGTGCACCGCATCGGCCGCACCGGCCGCGCGGGCGCCTCCGGCCTGGCGGTGTCCTTCGTCTCGGGCCGCGACGCGCGCCTGGTGGGCGAACTGGAAAAGCTGCTGGGCAAGAAGCTGGAGATCGAGGCGCTGGAGCTGGAGCAGGACCGCCGCCCCGCGGGCCGCTTCAACGACGGCCAGCGCGCCTGGCAGCGCGAGGAGTCGGGGCGCGAAGGCCGCGACAACCGCGAGGCCCGTGAACCGCGTGAATCGCGCGGCGCCCGTGCGCCGGCCCCGCGTGTGGCGCGCGCGCCGGCCGACCCCTTCTTCGACCAGCCTTACGAGGCCAAGCCGGCCGGCGACACGCCGCCGCAGTGGGAAACCGCGCAGCGCGCGAACGCGCCCAAGGGCCTGTCGCCCAACATCAAGCAGCGGCGCAAGGTGCCGGCGCTGTTCAAGTCCAGCGCGCCGCCGCCGCCGGCCGCGTCCTGACCGGACCGGGCCCTCACCGCCCCGGGCGCTGCGCCTGGGGACACTTCACCTCGAAGCGCTCCAGCTCATCCGGCGACGCACCCAACCGTGCGGCCGTGAGGCAGCCGCCCCATACGCAGCCCGTGTCCAGCGCCAGCAGGTGCGGCCGGTGCACGCCGCGCAGGGTGGACCAATGGCCGAAGGCCACGGGAGTGTCCGCGGTGCGGCGGCCGGGCACCTCGAACCAGGGCAGATGGCCCTCGGGCGCGGCGCCCGCGCCGTCCTTGGTCTCGAACTCCATCTCGCCCTCGGGCGTGCAGAAGCGCAGCCGCGTGAAGGCGTTGACGATCACGCGCAGGCGGTCGCTGCCCTGCAGGGCCTCGTGCCAGCGCGCGGGCTGGTTGCCGTACATCTGGTGCAGGAAGCCGCCCCAGTCGGGGGACTGCAGCACGGTTTCCACCTCGTGCGCGAGCTGCAGCGCCTCGGCCGCGTCCCACTGCGGCAGCACGCCGGCGTGCACCAGCAGCCAGCCCCGCTCCATCAGGGCCAGGGGGCGCTGGCGCAGCCAGTCGAGCAGGGCTTCGCGGTCGGTCGCGGCCAGGATGTCGCCGATGGTGTCCACGCGGTGCGGCCGGCGCACGCCCTGCGAGACCGCGAGCAGGTGCAGGTCGTGGTTGCCCAGCAGGCACTGGCCGCTGCCGCCGAGCGCGATCAGCCGGCGCAGCGCGGCGAGCGAGGCGGGGCCGCGGTTGATGAGGTCGCCCAGCACCACGAGGCGGTCCCGGCTGGGCGAGAAGTCCACGAGCTCGAGCAGGCGGCCCAGGGGCTCGTCACAGCCCTGCACATCGCCGATGAGATAAATTGCCATCGCCCGATTATGGGTACCCCCCCTGCCATGGATACCGTCCTCATCGTTTTCCTGACGCTGCTCAACGGCGCTTTTGCGATGTCCGAGCTCGCGCTGGCGTCCAGCCGCAAGGCCCGCCTGGCGGCCATGGCCGAGGCCGGCGACAAGGGCGCGCGCACCGCGCTCGACCTGCTCGACAACCCCACGCAATTCCTGTCCTCGGTGCAGGTGGGCATCACTTCCATCGGCATGCTCAACGGCATCGTGGGCGAGGCGGCGTTCAGCGACGACCTGGGCCTGTGGTTCCAGTCGCTGGGCCTCAAGGGCAGCGTGGCCGGCGTGCTGGCCACGGCGCTGGTGGTCACGGTCATCACCTTCATCACCATCGTGTTCGGTGAACTGGTGCCCAAGCGCATCGGCCAGCTCTACCCCGAGGCCGTGGCGCGCTGGGTCTCGCGGCCCATGGCGGCCGTGGCGCGCGGCGCCAAGCCCTTCGTGTGGTTGCTGACGCACACCACCCAGGGGGTGCTGAAGGCCCTGCGCGTGGACAACAGCGCCGCGCAGGTGGTCACGGAAGAAGAGATCCAGGCCAGCCTGGCCGAGGGCGTGGACGCCGGCATCATCGAAGCGCAGGAGCACCGCATGGTGCGCAACGTGTTCGGCCTGGACGAGCGCCTGCTCACCTCCATCATGGTGCGGGCCTCGGACATCGAATGGCTGGATGCGGCGATCGGCGTGGACGACGCGGTGCGCCAGGCCGCGGCCTCGGGGCACTCCTGGTACCCGGTGTGCCGCGGCGGGCTGGAGGACGTGGTGGGCGTGATCCACGTGCCGCGCCTGCTGGCCCTGCAGGCCGGGGGCGAGCGGGGGCCGGTGGGCCCGCTCGCGCAGCCGGCGGTGTTCGTGCCCGAGACGCTCACCGGCATGGAACTGCTGGAGCAGTTCCGCGCGCGGGCCACGCGCATGGCCTTCGTGGTGGACGAGTACGGCGTGGTGCAGGGCCTGCTGACGCCGCTGGACATGCTGGAGGCGATCACGGGCGAGCTCTCGCCCGAGCAGCCGGTGGACGCCTGGGCGCACCCTTGCGAGGACGGCAGCTGGCAGGTGGACGGCGCGATGCCGGTGGCCGAGCTGAAGTCGAGGCTGGAGATCGACGCGCTGCCCGACGAGGACCGGGGCCGCTACGCCACCGTGGCGGGGCTGATGCACTCCATGGCCGGCGAGCTGCTGCACCAGGGGCAGCACGTGGACGGCGCGGGCTGGCGCTTCGAGGTGGTGGAACTGGACGGCCGGCGCATCGCGCGCGTGCGGGTGACCCCGCTGCCGCCGGACGATGCCGAAGCGCCCGACGCGCGCCTGGACGGCTGATCCGCGACCGCTTCAGGCCACGCCCCACCAAGGCGGCAGCAGCGCGCGCACCTCGGGGCTGGCGAAGCGCTCGTCGAGCAGCAGCAGCGTGCCGCGGTCCTCGGGCGTGCGGATCAGGCGGCCGGCGGCCTGCACCACCTTGTGCAGGCCGGGGTAAAGGTAGGCGTCGGCCCAGCCCTGGGCGCCGGCCCGCTGCAGGCGCTCGCGCAGGGCCTCGCTCAAGGGGTCGGGCGGCGGCAGGCCCAGGGTGGCGATGCTCACGCCCACCAGGCGCGAGCCGGGCAGGTCGATGCCCTCGCCGAACACGCCGCCCAGCACCGCGAAGCCCATGCCCCGACCCCCTTCGACGAAGCGCGCGATGAAGGCCTCTCGCGCGGCCTCGTCCATGCTGCGCGACTGGGACCACACGGGCACGTCAGGCAGGACGGCGCGAAACGCCTCCAGCGCCTGCGTGAGGTAGTCGAAGCTGCTGAAGAAGGCCAGGTGGTTGCCCGGGTGCGCGCGGTAGTGCGCGCCAAGTTCGTCCACCAGGCGCGGCAGGGTGCGCGCGCGGTCGGCCCAGCGTGTGGACAGGCCGTGCGCCACGCGCACCGACCACTGCGCCGGATCGAAGGGCGAGGCCACGTCGAGCCGCGCCACGGGGTCGGGCAGGCCGAGCAGGCGCTGGGTATGCGCCATGGGCGCCAGCGTGGCCGAGAACAGCGTGGCCGCGTGCGCGCCGGCCCAGCGCGGTGCGAGCAGCTCGGCCGGCAGCAGGCAGCGCAGCGCCAGGCGCGGGCGCGGCTTGCCGCGCCGCGCGGGCGGGCCGGGCGATCGCTCCACCACCGAATGCGCGCCGAAGCGCTCGGCCACGCGCAGGAAGTGCAGGGCCTCGAACAGCCAAGGCTGCAGCGTGGCGGCGGCCTGCGGGTGGCGCGCCATGAAGTCGCTGAGGGTGGCGGCGTGGCGGCCCAGGGTGGCCATGAAGGCGGCGGGCAGGGCGTCGTCGAGCGTGGTGGTGCCGGGCCCGTCCAGGGCCAGCGCGCCCCAGGCGCGGTGCACCGCGTCCAGGCTGGATTTCAGCGCCTGCGGTGCCTGCGCGCGCCAGGCGCCGAAGCGCAGCGGGTCCAGCTCGGCGCTGTACATGGCGCGCGCGCGCTCGGCGAGGTTGTGGGCTTCGTCGAGCAGCAGCTGCACGCGCCAGCCCTCGGCCTGGGCGAGCGACCAGGCCTGGGCGCTGAGGTCGAACCAGTGGTTCACGTCGCCCACCACCACGTCGGCCCAGCGCTGCATTTCCTGGGCGAGGTAGTAGGGGCAGATGCGGTGCGCCAGCGCGATGTCGCGCAGGGCCTCGCGGTCCAGCCAGGCGCGCCGCACGGCGGCCTGGCGCGCACCGTCCAGGCGGTCGTAGAAGCCCTGCGCGAGCGGGCAGGACTCGCCGTGGCAGGCCTTGTCGGGGTGCTCGCAGGCCTTTTCGCGCGCCAGGCGCTCCAGCACGCGCAGCGGCTGGGCCTTCAGCCGGCGCAGGCCGTCGAGGGCGATGGCGCGGCCGGTGGTCTTGGGCGTGAGCACCAGCAGCTGGTCGCTGCGCACCAGCGGCATGGCGCGCAGCGCACCGAAGAGCGTGGCCACGGTCTTGCCGATGCCGGTGGGCGCCTGCGCCAGCAGGTGGCGGCCCGCGCGCTGGGCGCGAAACACCGCCTCGGTGAGTTCGCGCTGGCCGGCGCGGTAGTCGCGGAAGGGAAAGGGCGTGGCGGCCAGCGCAGCGTCGCGCGCGCGGCGGTGCGCGGCTTCCTGCCGCGCCCAGTCGCGGTAGCGCGCGCACAGGCCTTGCGTGAAGGCCTGCAGGGCCTCGCGCGTGGCCTGGCGCGTGTGCACCGTTTCATGGCCGCTGTCGATGTCGTAGTAGACCAGCGCGAGTTCGATCGATGCCAGGCCCTCGGCTTCGCACAGCAGCCAGCCGTAGACCTGGGCCTGCGCCCAGTGCAGGGCCTGGCGGTTGGGCGCGATGAGGGCCGGGTCGCCGCGGTGGGTCTTGGTTTCGTCGAGGCGGCGGGCCTGGGGGTCGTAGCCGTCGGCTCGGCCCTGCAGCAGCAGGCCCTCGCACAGGCCCGAGAGCGTGCGCTCGCGCTGGTAGTGCGCGGGGCGGCGCGCGGCCACGCTGGCGTGGCCCGCGATGCCCTCGAAGGCGCTGGGTGCAGGCGTGAAGCGGTGGTCGAGGTCGCCCGCGCGCGCCGCGAAGTCGCACAGGCGCCGCACGGCGACGCGCAGGGGCTCGGGGACGGGTTCGGCGGACACGGAGCGGGGATGATACGGAAGGACAGGAAGGACAATGGCGCGGTGAGCGAGCCTTCCCCGTTGCCACTGCCGCTGCCCCTGACCCGGCGCCACCACCAGCGCCTGCGCGAGATGCACCGCTCGGCCGGCTGGCCCTGCCACGATGCCATCGAGGTCGAGCTGATCGCGGCCGGTTGCCTGCAGCGCTGTTTCGACGGCGTGGGCCGCGAGCACCTGCGCGTGAGCGACGAGGGCATCGCCTTGCTGGCGCGCATTTACGCGCGCAACCGCGCGGCGCTGTCGGCGCACGAGGCGCTGGTGCAGCGCGTGGCGCTGGAGCAGGCGCGCGCGGGCCGGCTGGCCTGGTGCGGGCTGGCGCTGCGCGCGCCGCTGCCGCGCGAGGGCGCACCGCTGGCCAGCGACTGGGTGGTGGCCTGCCCGGACGTGTACTCGATCCGCCGCAGCTCGCGCGCCGACTGGCTGGAGCCCGTGGTACACGAGATCAAGGTGAGCCGCGCCGACCTGCTGTCCGACCTGCGCAAGGCCGACAAGCGCGCGGCCTACCTGGGCATGGCGGGCGCGGTCTGGTACGTGCTGGGCCGCGACGCCAAGGGCCGACCCGTGGGCGACGAGCGCGACGTGCCCGAGGACTGCGGCGTGCTGGTGGACGCCGGCACCGCCGGTGGCTGGGAGCTGCGCCGCGAGGCGCCGCGCCGCGCGGTGCCGCAGCTGCCGCTGGGCGTGTGGCTGGCCCTGGCGCAGGCCACGCCTGTGCGGGCCGAAGAACCCGACCAGCAGGGCCTCTGACCATAGTGCCGTCGGCCGTCCAGCCGGGGCGGTCTCGGGCGGGCTGCGGATACCCGTGGGCGCCCCGGCTGGCTACCTTGTGGACTGACCGGGTGGCGGGCCCGCCCGGTCGCGTCCCGGCCGTTTCCGCGGGGGCGTGCCCGGGCCCGGCTTCCTGGGGAGCGCGGCATGCAGACGGTGCGTCGATCGATGGGGTGGTTCGCGGCGGCGATGGCGCTGGTGTCCGTGACCGCGTGCGGGGGCGGTGGGGGCGATGCCGGCCCCAGTGGCGGATCGGGCAACTCCGCGAGCCCCAGTACAAGCCCCAGCCCGGCCCCGGGCGGCAGCCCCGCGCCATCGCCATCCCCATCGCCTGCACCGGCGCCATCCCCGGCCCCCGTCCCCGCACCACCGCCCGCCGGCACACCGCCGGCCGCGCCGCCGCCGGGTTCGGGCAGCGCGCCCATTCCCGACCCCGGCTCTGGTGCGGGCGCCACCCCCTTCACCTTGACGATCACGGCCGCGCCCCAGCGCGGCCTGAAGCTCGATTGGACCGCGGTCACAGGCGCTTTCAACTACCGGATCGACCGGGACGTCGACGCCACCGACGGTGTCGACAACTTCGGTTCGACGGCCGTGGCCGGCGCCGCGGCGCCGACGCAGTCGCACACCTTCACCGACCTGCGCCTCGTCGAGGCCATGAACCACCGGTACCGCATCCGCGCGTTGGCGGACAACGGCACCACCCTGGCCACGGCCTTCGCCACGGTGAGTGGCGACCTGGCCGCCTCGATCGACAGCGTGTCCAACCCGGTGGACGACTCCGGCGGCAACCGGGCGCGCGTGATGGCCACGGCCCTGCGCGACCAGGACGTCGTGCGGCATGTGCTGGCCGTGGGCCTGCCAGGGGCGAACCAAGGCATGGGCCTGGTCAAGGTTTACGAACGCCTGCCGCAGGGCGGGGCCTGGACCGAGGTCCAGACCCTGTCGCTGCCGCAGGCGGCCTTGGGTGACTTCTTCGGCGCCAGCG
Source organism: Hydrogenophaga borbori (assembly GCF_003417535.1). Taxonomy (GTDB): domain Bacteria; phylum Pseudomonadota; class Gammaproteobacteria; order Burkholderiales; family Burkholderiaceae_C; genus Hydrogenophaga; species Hydrogenophaga borbori. The sequence continues at coordinate 202,834 of NZ_QVLS01000003.1, read as the reverse complement.
TGGCCCTGTCGCCCCATGGGCTCTGGCTCGCGGTGGGCGTGCCGGGCGACGACCATGCCACTGCGGGCACGGGCGTCAACCCCCAGCCCTCGGCGCTGGCGCGCGAGGTGCAGGATTCGGGCGCGGTGCAGGTCTACCAGTACGTGGCGGGCCAGGGCTGGACACCGCATGCCCGCTTCAAGGCCCTCAACGCGGGGGCGGGCGACGCCTTCGGCACCGCCGTGGCCATCAGCGACCAGGGCCACCTGCTCGTGGGCGCGCCCAACGAGGACAGCGCGGCGGACCCGGGCGTGTACCAGCCATCCTCCGCCGACTCACCCGAACTGGGCGATGGCCCCACCAATATCCAGGACCGGGGCGCGGTGTACGCCTACGCGAACACCGCGCAGGGCTATGCCTTTGACGCCTATGTGAAACCCCTGGTCACCGATGCGTCCCAGTCGTCGATGTACTTCGGTGCCGCGCTCGCCATGGACGCGACCGGGCAGCGGGTGGCCGTGGGCGCGCCCCGCGCGTCCTACGACGGCGCGCTCGCCGGGGGGGTGGCGTTCTACAGCGTGTCGTGGGCCCCGCCATCCGATCCTCCCTGGACGCGGTGGAACCTGCTGCAAACCGTCGGCCCCGGGGGCGATCGCCGCGTGGATGCCAGCACCAGCCCTTTGTCCCCCGCCTACCGCGGCCTGGGCGGCGCCCTGTCCATGAGCGCCGACGGCAACTGGCTGGCCGCCGGCTACGCCGAGAAGGGTGGCCTGGTGCCGCAGACCGGGCAGACCCTGCCCGCGAACGCGGGCCAGGTGGCCGTGTACCGGTTCCAGAACAACGCCTGGACCTGGCATTCCTCGCCGGTGGCGCCGGCCCCGCGCGCCAACGACCGCTTCGGCTCCAGCCTGGCCCTGGTCAATGGCGCCAACGGGCCCCAGCTGCTGGTCGGCACGCCCGAAGACGGTGCCCCGCACCAGGGCCTGATGCGCGCGGCGGACATCGTGCCCGTGGACATCGCATCGCCGGCGGAAGCCGGCGCGGCCTACTGCTTCGTGGGCAATGCCAGCGACCCCGGTCAGCCGCTGGTGCTGAAGGCGCGCCTGAAGTCGCCCGATCCGCAAAACCAGCAGTGGCTCGGCCAGGCCACGGCGCTGACACAGGACGGCAACGAATCCCTGTTGAGCGGTGCCTACGACGGCGACCCGCGCGCGCGCTTTCCGAACCTGATCTTTTTTGGCTACTGAGCCTTCTCGACCACTCAACCAAGGAAAAAGGAATGCAGATGGGGCGTCGTTCGATGCAGTGGTTCGCGGCCGCGATGGCGGTGGCGTACCTGAGTGCTTGTGGTGGTGGGGTGGACGACCCCCAGCACCGCGAGGGATCGGGCGGCGGTTCGTCCGCCACGCCCAGTCCCAGTCCAAGCCAGAGTCCGAGTCCGAGTCCGAGTCCGAGTCCGAGTCCGAGCCCCGCTCCGGGCACCCCGACGCCGCCGCCCCCGCCGCCCGCCTCGCCGGCCCCCTCGGGTTCGCCACCGGCGGCACCGCCGCCCGGCTCGGGCACGGGGCCGATTCCCGATCCCGGCACCGGAGGCCCCGCGGGCTTCACGCTGAGCATCACGGCCGTGCCGCAGCGCGGCCTGAAGCTCGATTGGCCCGCCGTCGCGGGCGCCTCCAGCTACCGCATCGAGCGCGACGCCGATGCGCTCGACGGCACCGACCGCTTCACCGAGGTGGCGCAGTCCCAGGGCCCTTCGATCACCTTCACCAACCTGAGCCTGGCGGAGGCGGTCACCCACCAGTACCGCGTCACCGCCTGCGGCGCCAGCGGCTGCACCCTGGGCAGGGGCACCGCCGTGGTGAGCGGCGACCTCGCCAGCGCCATCGTCTCCGCCACCGCCGACGTCGACGATGGCACCCAGGTGGCGCGCGCCATGGCCAGCGGCCAGCGCGGCACCGCGCAGGTGCTGGCGGTGGGCTTGCCGGGCGCCAATGGCGAGCGCGGCATGGTGCTGCTGTACGAGCGCGCGGTGGACAGCGCCGCCTGGTCGCCGCTGCCGCTCACGCTGGCGCGGGTGAACGGCGCGGCGCTCGACCATTTCGGCGCCAGTGTGGCCCTGTCGGCCAACGGGCAATGGCTCGCGGTGGGCGTACCGGGCGACGACGCGCCGACCGCCCTGGACGGCGTCAACCCCAACCCGCCCGCGGGCACGGCGCCGGTGAATGATTCGGGCGCGGTGCAGGTGTACCGCCACGCCAGCGGCGGCGGCTGGAACCTGGTGGCGCGCATCAAGGCCCCCAATGCCGGGGCGAAGGACGCCTTCGGCACCGCGGTCGCCATCGGCAACGAGGGGCAGCTGATCGTTGGCGCGCCCAACGAGGACGGCGGCGCGGAGGGTGGCGCCTACCGCTACGGCACGGCCGAGGCGGACGCCCTGAACGACCGCAGCGCCGAAGACCGCGGCGCGGTGTACGCGTACGCGGCCAGCGGCGATCTGTACAGCTTCAAGGCCTATGTCAAGCCGCCGGTGCAGCCGGGGTCGACCGGTGTGTTCTTCGGTGCGGCCCTCACGGCGGACCAGTCGGCCCAGCGGGTCGCCGTGGGCGCGCCGCGCGCCTCCTTCAACGGGCAGCTGGCCGGTGGCGTGCTGATCTATGACTTGGCCTGGCTCTGGTCCGGCGCGGCCAAGCCGGACCCGCTGGCGGCGGGTTTTGCGCCGCAGGCCAACCGGTCCTCGCCGGTCACGCCCAACCCCGCGCCCTCATCCCCCGCCTACCGGGGCTTTGGTGGCGCCGTGTCGATGGGCGCGGGCGGCGACTGGCTGGCGGTGGGCTACGCCGAGAAGGGCTACGACCCGCAGGACGGCGGCCCGATCCGTTCCGCCGCGGGCCAGGTGATCGTGTACCGGCGCCAGGGCACGGCCTGGAGCGAGCACTCGGTCCTGCTGGCGCACACGCCGCACGCGAACGACCGCTTCGGCATCAGCGTGTCGCTGGTGAGCGCCAACGGTCCGCAGCTGCTTGTCGGGGCCAGCGAGGACGGCGCCCGGCACAAGGGCCTGCAGCGGGCGGCGGAGGTCGCGCTGGAAGACGCGCAGCCGCTCGAATCGCCGGCCGACGCCGGTGCGGCCTACTGCTTCGTGGCGAACCCCGACGCCAGCCAGCCCCTGGTGCTCAAGGCGCGGCTGAAGGCGCCCACGCCCCTGGGCAACCAGTGGCTCGGTCTGGCCACCGCGATGACGCGGGACGGCAAGGAGCTCCTGCTGAGCGGTCACCACGTCGACACCTCCAGCGCGGTCTTCTTCGGCTACTGAGCCCTGGCCCGCAGCAGCCGCAGCCCGTTGAACACCACCAGCAGGCTGGCGCCCATGTCGGCAAACACCGCCATCCACATGGTGGCGTTGTCGAACAGCGCGAGCAGCAGGAAGACGAACTTGATGCCCAGCGCCAGCGCGATGTTCTGCCACAGCACCGCGTGCGTGCGCCGGGACAGGCGCACCGTCTCCGGCAGCTTGCGCAGGTCGTCGTTCATGACGATGACGTCGGCGGCTTCCATGGCGGTGTCGCTGCCCGCGCCGCCCATGCCGAAGCCGATGGTGGCGGCGCTCAGCGCCGGGCCGTCGTTGATGCCGTCGCCCACCATGCCCACGGCGCCCCGGGCGCGCAGGGCCTCGATGGCCTCGAGCTTGTCCTGGGGCAGCAGATTGGCGCGCACCTCGCCGATGCCCACCTGGGCCGCGATGGCCTGGGCCGTGGCCGGGTTGTCGCCGGTGAGCATGACCGTGCCGATGCCCAGCGCGTTCAGCGCCTGGATGGCCTCGCGGCTGCTGGCCTTGGTGGTGTCGGCCACCGCGAACAGCGCGAGCACGCCCTGGGCGCCCGCGAGCAGGGTGACGGTGCGGCCCTGGGCCTCGTGCTCGCGCATCAGCGCCTCCAGCTCGGGCGAGCACTGCCGGCGCTCTTCCATCCAGCGGTGGTTGCCCAGCGCGTAGGCCTGGCCCTCGACCTGGCCGCGCACGCCGCGGCCAGGCTCGGCGGCGAAGGCCTCGACGGGCGCGGCGGGGCCTTCGAGGCCGACGGCGATGGCCTTGGACACCGGGTGGTCCGAGCGCGCCGCCAGGCCGCGCGCGATGGCCATCACCCGCTCGGGCGCCAGCGCGCCCGGCAGCAGGGCCTGCGCCACCAGGCGCGGCTTGCCCTCGGTGAGGGTGCCCGTCTTGTCGACGGCCAGCACGCGCAGGCGGCGCGCCTCCTCCAGGTACACGCCGCCCTTGATGAGGATGCCGCGGCGCGCCGCCGCCGCCAGGCCGCTCACCACGGTCACCGGGGTGGAGATCACCAGCGCGCAGGGGCAGGCGATGACCAGCAGCACCAGCGCCTTGTAGACGGCGCTCAGCCAGGGCCAGCCGAACAGCAGCGGGCCGCTCAGCGCCACGGCGAGCGCGATGGCGAACACCGCCGGCGTGTAGACGGACGCGAAGCGGTCGACGAAACGCTGCGTCGGCGCGCGCTTGGACTGGGCCTGCTCGACGGCGTCGATGATGCGCGCCAGCACGGTGTCGCCCGCGGGCTTGCCCACCTCGAACTCCAGCGCGCCGTGCTGGTTGATGGTGCCGGCGAAAACCTCGTCGCCCGGGCCCTTGTCCACGGGGATGCTCTCGCCGGTGATGGGTGACTGATCGGCCGCGCTGTGGCCGGCGGTGACCCGGCCGTCGAGCGCGAAGCGTTCGCCGGGCTTGATGCGCACGGTGGCGCCCACGGCCACCGTTTTCGCGTCCACCAGGGCCCACCGGCCGTCGGCCTGGCGCACCTCCGCCTGGGGCGGCGACAGGGCCAGCAGGCCGGCGATGGCGTTGCGCGCGCGCTCCACCGAGCGCGCCTCGATCAGCTCGGCCAGCGAGTACAGCGCCATCACCATGGCCGCCTCGGGCCATTGGCCGATCAGGAAGGCGCCGGTGACGGCCACCGCCATCAGCGCGTTGATGTTGAGCTGGCCGCGCCGCAGCGACGACCAGCCCTTGCGGTAGACCGAGGTGCCGGCCAGCGCGATGGCGCCCGCCGCGACGCCCATGCCCAGCAGTTCCCAGGGCAGGGTGTCGGGGGCGAAGAATTCGATGAGTTCGGACAGCAGGGCCACCACCAGGGCGGCGACCAGCCGCCACAGCTCGCGCTGCTGCGATTGCGCGGTGGCCTGCGCCGAGGGCGGCGCGGCGACCCGTTCGGTCTGGAAGCCGGCCGAGCGGATGGCCGCGTCCAGCGGTTCCCAGGACGCTTCGGGCGCCTCGATGCCCAGGGTGCGGCCGGGCAGGTCGAAGTGCAGGCGGCGGACCTCGCTGAAGCGCTCCAGCGCGCGGCGGATCTCGCCTTCCTCGGTCGGGCAGTCCATGGCGGGAATGCGCAGCAGCAGCTCACCGGGCGCGGCGGCGCGCGGGGGGCGGGTGAGCGACACCGGCGCGGCGCAGGCGGCGCCGTCGCAGCAGGCCTGCGCCTGGCCGTGGTCGTGGTCGTGGCTTTCCTTGTGGTCGTGCCCACCGTGGCCGTGATCGTGGCCGTGGGGGTCGTTCGCGTGTTCGTGGCGGGTGGTGGACATCGTGGTTGCTCTCCGGTCCACCGATTGAAATCCCTGTAGCGGGTACAGGGTCAAGCCCGCGCCGCCAGAAAGGACAAACCCCGCCGAAGCGGGGTTGTTTCCTGGGAGGGCTGGCGGATCAGGCCAGCATGTCGGCCCAGATGTTGCGTGCCCAGCCGAGGGCGTAGGCGCCTTCGATCTCGCTCGCCGCGCTGGACAGGCCGCCCGAGCCCGGCACCGTCAGCATGGTCTTCTGCGCGGCGTCGTAGCGGTGCACGCTGGCCACGTGCACCACGTCCTTGGCGGTGACGAAGCTGTAGCAGGTGTTGGCGTACAGCGGGTTTTGCGGCGGTTGCTGGCCCATCAGCAGCGAGACCACCGCGGCCGCGCAGGTCTTGCCGTGCTGGTTGGCCATGTGGCCCGATTTGGGCATGGCCGGCGCGATCTGGATCGCGTCGCCCAGCACGTGGATGTTCTTGGCCACCTTCGATTCGAAGGTGAGGAAGTCCACCTCGCACCAGCGCGCGTTGGCCGTGGCCAGGCCGCTCTTGACGGCGATGGCGCCGGCGCGCATGTCGGGCAGCACGTTGGCCACGCCGGCCTTGAAGTCGTCGTTGAACTCGAACTTCAGGGTGTTGGTGGCGGCGTCCACGTCGACCACCTTGTGCTTGGGGCGGTATTCGATGAGGCCCTTGTAGTGCTCGTCCCAGGCCTTGAGGAACAGGCCCTTCTTGGAGGTGATGTCGTCGTTGGCGTCGAAGACGATGACCTTGCTCTTGGGCTTGGCCACCTTGAAGTAGCTCGCCACCATGCAGGCGCGCTCGTAGGGGCCGGGCGGGCAGCGGTAGGGCGCCAGCGGGATCGACAGCGCGTACGTGCCGCCGTCCGGCAGGGCCTTGAGCTGGTCGTGCAGCGCGGCCGTTTGCGGGCCGGCCTTCCAGGCGTGCAGGATCTTGTCGGCCGCCCCGGGCTTGGCCAGGCCGGGGATGGTGGGCATGAAGTCCACGCCGGGCGAGAGGATCAGCCGGTCGTAGGGCAGGGTGGCGCCGCTGGCCAGCTTCACGGTGCGCTTGTCGGGGTCGATGCTCTCGACCATGTCGCGCACCAGCTTCACGCCGTGCTTGCGCTGCAGCTGGTCGTAAGACACCGTGATGTCGGCCAGGGTCTTGTGGCCGCCCACCACCAGGTTGCTCAGCGGGCAGGACACGAAGTTGGCGTTGGGCTCCACCAGCGTCACCTCGACGCGGCCTTCGGAGAACAGGCGCAGGTACTTGGCGGCCGTGGCGCCGCCGTAGCCGCCGCCCACCACCACCACCTTGGGGCCGGCACCGCCGCCGGTGGCGCATCCCGCCAGCAGGCCCAGGCCGGCCACCGCCGAGCCGGCGCCCAATGTCTGTACGAATTGACGACGTTTCATGGCGGGGCTCCTCACTTCTTCTGGGCCGCGAAGTACGCGGCGATCTGGGCCAGCTGCTCGTCGCTGTAGCCCTTGGACAGCTGGTGCATGATGGTCGCGGGCCGCTGGCCGTTCTTGAAGGCCAGCAGCTGCTGCAGCAGCTCGTTCTTGTCCCGGCCGGCCAGGGCGATCATGCCGGGCTCGGCCCGGCCGTCGGTGCCATGGCAGTTGGCGCAGGCCGCCGCCCAGACCTTGATCTGGTTGACCTGGGCCTGGGCCCCGGCGGCGGCAGCGAGCAGGGTCGCCGCCGCCAGCCATTTTGTTGTCCTTTGCATCGTCGTCTCCGATTGCGGGTTGGGATGGAAGCGCACCCAAAACTGTAGCAGCGGGCCTCCCTCGAAAAACAGATACCGGTATGCGCGGGTCGCACAGGGGCATTGAAGACCAGCGGGTCGGGAATTGCATCAAGGGTTTACGCGCATCCAAATATCAGCAATTAACGATATAGTCGCGGCCCTGAGATCTCTCCCTGAACGGACGCATCGTGTCGGACGCACTGCAACACACCATCGGACGGGTGCTGCCCGCCCCTGAAAACCACCTCGACGCCAACCAGCTCGACGCCGCGCGCAAGGCGCGCCGCAGCTTCATGGGCAAGGCGCTGGCCATGGGCGCGGGCGCCGTGGCCGTGGGCCACGCCCCTCGCGCGCGCGCGAGCGAAGGCGACCCCGCCATCCTGAAGACGCCCGAGCACACCCGCGGCCTGGGCCGGCCGGTGGCGGACAACCCCTATGGCCAGCCGAGCAAGTGGGAAGCCAACCTGCAGCGCCGCCAGAGCCCGGGTCTCACGCGCGTGCCGCAGGCCTCGGTGAGCTTCACGCCGCTGCAGGGGCTGTTCGGGATCATCACGCCCAGCGGCCTGCATTTCGAGCGCCACCACCAGGGCTGGTGGGACATCGACCCCAGCCAGCACCGCCTCATGGTGCATGGCCTGGTCAAGCGCTCGCGCGTCTTCACCATGGACGACCTGATGCGCCTGCCCAGCGTCTCGCGCATCCACTTCATCGAATGCGGCGCGAACTCGGCGCCCGAGTGGGGCAACGTCGCCCTGCCGTCCGTGCAGTACACGCACGGCATGGTGAGCTGCTCCGAGTTCACCGGCGTGCGCCTGTCCACCCTGCTGGAGATGTGCGGCGTGGACAAGAAGCTCGGCAAGTACGTGCTGGCCGAGGGCGCCGATGGCTCGTCGATGACGCGCACCATCGACATGGAGCGCGCCATGGAAGACTGCATCGTCGCCTGGGCCATGAACGGCGAGATGCTGCGCCCCGAGAACGGCTATCCGCTGCGCCTGGTGGTGCCCGGCATCCAGGGCGTGAGCTGGGTGAAGTACCTGCGCCGCCTGGAAGTGGGCGACCAGAAGTGGGCCACCAAGGACGAGACCATCCACTACATCGACCTCATGCCGGACGGCACGCACCGCCAGTACACCGGCATCCAGGAGTGCAAGAGCGTGATCACCACGCCCTCGGGCGGGCAGATGCTGCTCGACAAGGGCTACTACAACGTCAGCGGCCTGGCCTGGTCGGGCCGTGGCTCGATCAAGCGCGTGGACGTGAGCGTGGACGGCGGGCGCAACTGGCGCACCGCGCGCCTGGAAGGCCCGGTGCTGGACAAGGCGCTCACGCGCTTCAACATCGACTGGGTCTGGGACGGCAAGCCCGCCGTGCTGCAAAGCCGGGCCATCGACAGCACCGGCTATGTGCAACCCAAGATCAACCAGCTGAGGGCGGTGCGTGGCTCGCGCTCGATCTACCACCAGAACGCGATCCAGTCGTGGCGGGTGGCGGAGAACGGCGAAGTGTCGAACGTACAGGTGTATTGATATGAAACTCCCCCGCCTCGCGACGCGCGATCCCCTCAAGGGGGCAACAGCTGCGGCCCGGCAAAGCCGGCTCCGCGGTGTTTCCCGGTTCTTCGTTGGCGCCCTCACGCTGGTGGTGAGCCAGCTCGCCTGGGCCCAGGCGCAGCCCTGGCACGATCTCGGCCGCGAGGCCACCCCGGCCGAGATCAAGGCCTGGGACATCGATGTGCGGCCCGATTTCAAGGGCCTGCCCAAGGGCGCGGGCAGCGTCTCGCTGGGCGAGCAGGTGTGGGAGGCGAAGTGCGCGTCCTGCCACGGCGTCTTCGGCGAGTCGAATGAGGTGTTCACGCCCCTCGTCGGCGGCACCACCAAGGCCGACATCGAGCGCGGCCGGGTGAAGAACCTCGAGCTGGGCAGCGTCTTCCCGCAGCGCACCACGATGATGAAGGCGTCCACGGTGTCCACGCTGTGGGACTACATCAACCGCGCCATGCCCTGGAACGCGCCCAAGTCGCTCAAGACCGACGAGGTCTACGGCGTGCTGGCCTACATGCTGAGCCTGGCCGACGTGGTGCCGGCCGACTACACGCTGTCGGACGAGAACATCGCGGACGTGCAGAAGCGCCTGCCCAACCGCAACGGCCTGGTGTTCTACGAGCCCCTGTGGAAGGTCTCCGGCAAGGGCGACGTGAAGAACGTGGCCTGCATGAAGGACTGCCCGACCGAGGCCAAGGTGCGCTCGGCGCTGCCCGACTTCGCGCGCGACGCGCACGGCAACATCCAGGAGCAGAACCGCGTGGTGGGTCCGGTGCGCGGCGCCGACACCACCAAGCCGCCGCCGACCGCGCCGGCGGGCAGTGCCCCGGCGCCCGCGCCGGTGGTGGTGGCCGCCGCGCCCGCCGCGTCCGGCGGCGTGGACGTCAAGGCGCTGCTGAGCGGCAACGGCTGCACGGCCTGCCACGGCGTGAGCAACAAGATCGTCGGCCCTGGCTTCACCGACATCCTGGCCAAGCACAAGGGCAAGGCCGATCTGGAAGCCTACCTGGCCGCCAAGATCAAGGCCGGCGGCAGCGGCGTGTTCGGCGCCGTCCCCATGCCGCCCCAGCCCCAGCTCAAGGACGCCGAGGCCCAGGCGATCGCGCGCTGGATCGCTGCCGGTCCGCGCTGAACCGGGCCCGCCCCTACGCGTTTTCCCCCTGTCCGTTCCCACGAGGAAACATTAGTCTATGAGCATGAAGATGTTGATTGCCGCCGCGACCGCGGTCGCGGCCGTGTCGGCGCTGCCGGCGCACGCGATGGACGCGGCGGCCGCCAAGGCCCTGGCGACCAAGAGCGCCTGCATGGCCTGTCACGCGGTCGACCGCAAGCTGGTCGGCCCGGCGTTCAAGGATGTGGCCGCCAAGCACAAGGGCCAGGCCGACGCGCCCGAGAAGGTGGCCGCGCGCATCAAGTCGGGCGGTTCGGGCCTGTATGGCCCGGTGCCCATGCCGCCCCAGCCCGGTCTCAAGGACGACGAATTGAGGCTATTGGCCGCCTGGGTGCTGGCCGGTGCCCCCGATAAGTAAACTCCCACCCCCTCACGCCCCGAATTTGTACAGGAGTTCAACCATGAACCAGACCCGTCGAGACGCTCTCAAGACCACCGGTGCCCTCGCCACCCTGGTCTCTCTGGGCATCGTCACCCAGAGCCAGGCGCAGGCCGCGCTGGAGCGCGCCAGCTTCGAGGGCAAGACCCTGGCCGACGCCCTCAAGGCCGTCGGCGGCACGCCGGCCAACAGCGACCAGGTGAGCGTGGTGGCCCCGGACATCGCCGAGAACGGCGCCGTGGTGCCCATCGGTGCCGCGAGCAAGCTGCCCAACACCACCGAGATTTTCCTGATCGTCGAGAAGAACCCGATGCCCCTGGCCGCGGCCTTCACCATCCCGGCCGGCACGCTGCCTGAAATCTCCACGCGCCTGAAGATGGGCCAGAGCTCCAACGTGATCGCCGTGGTCAAGGCCGACGGCAAGCTCTACTCGGCCACCAAAGAAACCAAGGTCACGCTGGGCGGCTGCGGCGGCTGATCGCCGCGCACCCCTTCCGAGATTCAACGTACACAGGAGTCCCCCATGGCTGATCCGATGCGCATCCGCGCCGCCGTTGCCGACGGCGAAACCACCGTCCGTGTGCTCATGTCGCACATCATGGAGCCCGGCACGCGCCGCGACGCGTCCGGCAACCTCATCCCCGGCCACTTCATCACGAGCGTCGACTGCACCCACAACGGCAAGGCCGTGCTGCAGGCGCAGTTCACCGGCGCCGTGGCCCAGAACCCCTTCCTGTCCTTCAAGTTCAAGGGCGGCGCCAAGGGCGACAAGATCGTCGTGAAGTGGAGCGACAACAAGGGCGATTCGCGCACCGACGAGGCGACGATCGCCTGAGCACCCCCCACGCGGCCATCCGTCCAGGGCGGGGCGGGTGGTCGCCGGTTTTCCGACAACGCCTGAGAAGAGGAGATCTCCCCATGAAGCGACCTGTTTCCCGCGCCATCGCCTTTGCGGCGTTGGTGCTTGGCGCCGCTGCCGCGCACGCGCAGTCGTCCACGGCCGACGGCATCGCCAAGTACCGCGAGATGCTGCAGGACGGCAACCCCGCCGAACTGTTCGAAATGAAGGGCGAAGAGCTCTGGAAGCAAAAGCGTGGGCCGAAGAACGCCTCGCTGGAGCAGTGCGACCTGGGCAAGGGCCCGGGCGTGATCAAGGGCGCCTTCGTGGAGCTGCCGCGCTACTTCAAGGACACCAACCGGGTGGAAGACCTGGAGGGTCGCATCATCACCTGCATGGAAACCCTGCAGGGCTTCAAGGGCGACGAGGTTCGCAAGACGCCGTTTCGCCGTGGGGAAATGGCCAACGTGACGGCGATCGCCACCTATGTGGCCACCGCGTCCAAGGGCATGAAGATGGACCTGCCGCAGTCGCATCCGCAGGAAAGGATGATGTACGAGACGGGCAAGCGCCTGTTCTTCACGCGCGGCGGCACGCACGACTTCTCCTGCGCCTCCTGCCACGGCGCGGACGACAAGCGCATCCGCCTGCAGGACCTGCCCAACCTCACCAAGAACCCGGGCGACGGCATCGGCTTCGCCGCCTGGCCGGCCTACCGCGTGTCCAACGCGCAGATGTGGGGCATGCAGCTGCGCCTGAACGACTGCTTCCGCCAGATGCGCTGGCCCGAGCCCAAGTTCGGCAGCGACGCCACGCTGGCGCTGAGCGTCTACATGGGCGTCAACGCCAAGGGCGCCGAGTCGGCCGTGCCCGCGATCAAGCGCTGAAGAGGAGACCCACGATGAACAAGAAGACCATCCTCGCCATCCTGCCGCTGGCCGCGCTGCTCGCCGCCTGCTCGATGCCGCCCTCGCAGGCCGACGTCGAGAAGGCCACGGCCGACATGATGAAGAACTCCTTCCAGGCCAAGGGCATCGCCACCCTGGATCGCCTGGAGCAGGACCAGGCCAACGCCACCTGCCTGCAAGCCGATCTCTCGGGCAAGCCCCTGGACGAGAAGCTCGCCAAGGCGGTCGAGGAAGCCAGCATGAAGACCATCAAATGGCCTTCCGATGGCAAGTTCCTGGGCGACTGGAAAGAGGGCGAGAAGATCGCCCAGAGCGGCCGTGGCCTGACCTGGACCGACGACGCGAAGCAGGCCAACGGGGGCAACTGCTACAACTGCCACCAGATCAGCAAGGAAGAGATTTCCTTCGGCACCCTGGGCCCCAGCCTCTACCACTACGGCAAGCTGCGCGGCGTGAGCGACCCGAACGCCGCGGGTTCCAAGGCCATCGTCGAGTACACCTGGGGCAAGCTCTACAACGCGCGCGCCTACAACGCCTGCTCGCAGATGCCGCGAGTGGGCCACAAGGGCATCCTCAACGAGACGCAGCTCAAGCACGTGATGGCGCTGCTGCTCGACCCGAACTCGCCCGTCAACAAGTGATTCCCGCAGCCCGGCGGCCTCTGTGGCCGCCGGGCTTTTTTTGCGTTTGAATATCAGTATTTGCTTCTAGAGAGAGTGCCCCATGAGCCTGAGCCGTCGTGAATTCATGCAACTGCTGGCCGCCGCGAGCGCCGCCGGCATGGCGCTCGACCACCGCGACGCCCTCGCCGCCAGCGCCGGCGCCGGCGAGCGCCTGTACGACGTGCCCGGCTTCGGCAACGTCAGCTTCCTGCACTTCACCGACTGCCACGCACAGCTCACGCCGGTGTACTTCCGCGAGCCCAGCATGAACCTGGGCGTGGGCGGCGCCGCAGGCAAGGCCCCGCACCTGGTGGGCGAGGCCCTGCTCAAGCACTTCAAGATCCGTCCCGGCACCGCCCAGGCGCACGCCTTCAGCTACCTCGACTTCGCCCAGGCCGCCAAGACCTACGGCAAGGTCGGGGGCTTCGCGCACCTGGCCACCCTGGTCAAGCGGCTGCGCTCGGGCCGCCCGCACGCCTGGCTGCTGGACGGCGGCGACACCTGGCAGGGCTCGGCCACCTCGCTGTGGACCAACGCGCAGGACATGGTCGACGCCTGCAAGAAGCTCGGCGTCGACATCATGACCTCGCACTGGGAGCACACCTTCGGCGCCAAGCGCGTGCAGGAAATCGTCGAGAAGGACCTGAAGGGCCACATGGAATTCCTGGCCCACAACATCAAGACCACCGACTTCGAGGACCTGGTGTTCAAGCCCTACACCATCCGCGAAATGAACGGCGTGCCGGTCGCCGTCATCGGCCAGGCCTTTCCGTACACGCCCATCGCCAACCCGCGCTACATGGTGCCCGACTGGACCTTCGGCATCCAGGAGGACCACCTGCAGAAGATGGTGGACGAGGTGCGCGGCAAGGGCGCGCAGGTGGTGGTGCTGCTCTCGCACAACGGCATGGACGTGGACCTGAAGCTGGCCTCGCGCGTCAGCGGCATCGACGCCATCCTGGGCGGCCACACGCACGACGGCATGCCCGCGCCCACCGTGGTGAAGAACCCCGGCGGCCAGACCCTGGTCACCAACGCCGGCTCCAACACCAAGTTTCTCGGCGTGCTCGACTTCGACGTGCGCGGCGGCAAGGTCCAGGGCTACCAGTACAAGCTCATGCCCATCTTCGCCAACCTGCTGCCGGCCGACGCCGACATGCAGGCCTTCATCGACGGCGTGCGCGCGCCGTACAAGGCCCGGCTGGAAGAGAAGCTGGCCGTCACCGAGGACCTGCTCTACCGCCGCGGCAACTTCAACGGCTCCTGGGACCAGGTCATCTGCGACGCGCTGATCGACGTGAAGGGCGCGGACCTGTGTTTCTCGCCGGGCGTGCGCTGGGGCACCTCGCTGCTGCCGGGCGACACCATCACCATGGAAGCGCTGATGGACCAGACGGCCATCACCTACCCCTCGACCACGCTCAACGAGTTCACCGGCGCGCAGATCAAGGACATCCTGGAAGACGTGGCCGACAACATCTTCAACCCCGACCCCTACTACCAGCAGGGCGGCGACATGGTGCGCGTGGGCGGCATGCAGTACGCCATCGCGCCGAACGAGCGCATGGGGCAGCGCATCCAGAACATGCGGCTCAAGGGCAAGCCCGTGGAGGCCGACAAGACCTACAAGGTGGCCGGCTGGGCCTCGGTGCAGGAAGGCGTCAAGGGCGAGCCGGTGTGGGACGTCGTGGCCGGCCACCTGCGCGCGCGCAAGGTCGTCAAGGGCGTGAAGATCAACACCCCGACGCTGGTGGGCATGAAGGGCAACCCGGGCATGGCGGCGTGAGGCCGCGCCCATGAAAAAAGCCACCGCCCGCGAGGGCGATGGCTGTCAAAACCAAACCTTGGAAAGGAAGGGGCCCGAGGGCCCCGGAGCGGGGCCGCGAGGCCCCGCTGTCACGATCAGAAGTCGTGACGGATGCCCGCGGCGTACAGGCGGCGCTCGGCGACCTCGGTGCCGGCGCCGTTCTCGGCGTCGCCATTGAGGTAGGCGGCGTACACGCGGGTGCGCTTGGACAGCGAGTAGGTCACGCCGAAGGCCAGGCCCTTGGACTTGGCGGTGTCGACGCCGGCGTTCTCGGACTTGTTGTAGGCGTAGCCCACCGAGAAGTCCCAGGGGCCCATCGGCATGTTGGCGCCGACCACGAAGCCGTTGGACTCCAGCGTGCCCTGCTCGGCCATGTTGTAGCCGGCGGAGACGCGCACGGCGCCGAAGTCGTAGGCGCCGGCCAGGGTGGTGTACTCGCGCTTGGTGGCCGACACCTCGTGGTTCTGTTCCTGGTAGCCCAGGCCCACGTCCAGCGGGCCGCTGCGGTAGCGCAGGTTGAAGGCGGTCACGTCGCGCTTGACCGGCGAGGCTTGCTCGTCCAGGCCGTAGCTGATGCCGCCGGTGAAGCCGCCGAAGTTCGGCGACTCATAGCGGATCTGGTTGCTGCTGCGCGACGAGTAGTCGGCCACGTGGCCCACGGCGACGCCACCCACGCTGTTGGCGTAGGCGATCTTGGTCGGCGAGAACTCCGAATCCCACAGCGCGCTGCCGACGCTGATGTCGCGGATGTCGTCGAACGCGGTCTCGGTGCGGCCGAGCTTGACCGCGCCGAAGCCACCCGTCAGGCCGACGATGGACTGGCGATCGAAGCCGGCGCCGAAGGCGGCGCCGGTGTCCACGCCCAGCGTGGTCTCGAGCTGGAAGATGGCCTTGAGGCCGCCGCCGAGGTCTTCGGTGCCGCGGAAGCCCAGGCGGCTGGTGCTCAGCAGGCCGCTGGACATCTGCGACTGGCTTTGGGCGGCGCCCGACGCGCCGGCCTTCTCGGAGCCGAGGGAGGCGTCAAGGCGGCCGTAGACGCTGACGCTGGACTGCGCCATGGCGGCGCCGCTGATGGTGGCCAGGGCGGCCAGAGCAATCAGGCTCTTTTTCATGGAATGGTTTCTCCGTTGTGGGGTCTCGGGCCCTGAAGGGACCCGTGCCTCCCGCACCGTGCGGGACGACGGGCCTATTCCACGTGGTGAAGATAACCGTCTGATTACATTTGTAATGGTTTGCCCTATTTACAACGAGCATCCTTAGGTGTTGGAAGGGCTTTCTCGCCGTTGGCATGAAGTTGTGCGCACGGGCGTCTGAGGGTTCTCACGGATTAATGTTGGGCTAAGAGGGGCGCCCGAGCATGCGGCGCATGAACTCCCGAACCCCCCCCTCCCACCCGCGCCTCGGCGCGGGTCGCGCGCCCCGCGCACCGGACGCCGCGCCACGCGGGCCCTTGTCGCTGCGGCCCCTGGTGGGCGCGGCCCGCGACAACGGCCTGGACCTGATCCGGCGCCGCTTCGAGCGGGAACACCAGGCGCGGCTCACGCACTTCATGCCCGGGCTGCTGGGCCTCATGGACGCCGACAACGCGATCGTGGGCGCGGCGGGCTGCCGGCCCGCCGCCGGTGGCGCGCTGTTCCTGGAGCGCTACATCGACGTGCCGATCGAGGCCGCGATCGCGGCCGAGACGGGCGAGCCCGTGGCGCGACACGAGGTGGTGGAGGTGGGCAACCTCGCGGCCGAGGGCCCGGGCAGCGCCCGCCTGCTCATCGTCGCGTTGACCGATTGGCTGGCCGCACAGGGCTACCGGTGGGTGGCCTTCACCGGCACGCGTGGCCTGCTGAACAGTTTTCGCCGCCTGGGCCTGGCGCCGCGCGTGCTGGCCCCCGCCGACCCCGCGCGCATGGGCGATGCCTTGCCGCAGTGGGGCCGCTATTACACCCAGCAGCCGCAGGTGGTGTTCGGCGAAATCCCACCCGCGCAGCGCCAGCTGTCGCGCCACCCAGCCACGCCGGGCTGGTGGCTGGACGGGGAGTGAGCCATGTCGCCCAGCCCTTCCATCGAACATTTCTGGCAGACGCTGCTCGCGCACGGCGATCGACCGGCGCTCAGCGATGGCGCGCAGCGCCTGGACTACGCCGAGCTGGTCCGGCAGGTGCAGCGGCGCCGCGCCCAGCTGGCCGGCTTCGGCGCGCGCCGCGTGGCCCTGTGCCTGGACAACGGCATCGACTGGGTGCTCTGGGACCTCGCCCTGCTGAGCGAGGGCCTGGTCTGCGTGCCCGTGCCGGCTTTCTTTTCGCCCGCGCAGCAGCGCCACGTGGTCGACAGCTCGGGGGTGGACACGCTCATCGGTCCGCTGGCCCCCTGGTCGCAGGAGGCGGGCTTTCGCCCCGTGGCGCCGGGCCTGGGCCAGCGCCCGGTGGCCGACGCGCCGCCGCTGTTCCCCGGCACGGTGAAGATCACCTACACCTCGGGCACCACCGGCCTGCCCAAGGGCGTGTGCCTCGACGCGGCGGCCATGCTCGCCGTGGCGGCCAGCCTCTGGGACGTGGTGGGGGCCAGCGGCGCGCGCCAGCACCTGGCCGTGCTGCCCCTGGCCACGCTGCTGGAGAACGTGGCCGGCGTGTACGCGCCGCTGCTGGGCGGCGCCAGCACCGAGCTGCGGCCCATGGCCGAGATCGGTCTGCTGGGCGCGAGCGGGCTTGACCTGCCGCGCCTGCTCGGGCGCCTGGGCGAGAGCCAGCCGCACAGCCTGATCCTGCTGCCGCAACTGCTGCAGGCCCTGGTGGGCGCGGTCGAGCACGGCTGGACGCCACCGCCCAGCCTGCGGTTCATCGCCGTGGGCGGCGCGCACGTGGCGCCTTCGCTGCTGCGCCGCGCGGTGGCCGCGCGCCTGCCGGTGTTCGAAGGCTACGGCCTGTCGGAGTGCGCCTCGGTGGTGTGCTTGAACACGCCGAACGACAACCGCATCGGCACCGTGGGCCGGCCGCTGCCGCACGCGCGCGTGCGGCTGGCCGACGACGGCGAAGTGCTCGTGCAGGGCGCGCGCGCCCTGGGCTACCTGGGCGAAGCGCCCGAGGCCGGCGAATGGCTGGCCACCGGCGACCTCGGTCGCTTCGACGAGCAAGGCCATCTGCTGCTGAGCGGGCGCAAGAAGCACCAGTTCATCACCGCCTACGGCCGCAACGTCAACCCCGAATGGGTGGAATCTGAGCTGGTCCAGCAGGCGCCGATCGCGCAGGCCTGGCTGTACGGCGAGGCCCTGCCCGAGAACCTGGCCGTGCTGGTGCCGCGCCACGCTGGCGTGAGCGACGGCGAGCTGGCCGCCGCCGTGGCCGCCGTCAACCAGACCCTGCCCGACTACGCGCGCGCGCACCACTGGCGGCGCGCGGCGCAGCCCTTCAGCGCGGACAACGGCCTGGCCACCAGCAACGGCCGCCTGCGGCGCGACGCGCTGCGCGCGTACTACCACGCGGCGCTGGCCGCGCTCGATCCCACCTCCCGACCCAAGGACATCGCATGAACTTCTTCGACCAATTGCAGGCGCAGACCGCCAGCGAACGGGCCTACCTGCTGGGCGCGCCCATCATCGGCCAGGCCATGGAAGGCCGTGTGTCGACGGCCGACTACATCGCCTTCCTGACCCAGGCCTACCACCACGTCAAGCACACCGTGCCGCTGCTCATGGCCTGCGGCGCGCGCCTGCCCGACCGGCTGGAATGGCTGCGCCAGGCCGTGGCCGAGTACATCGAAGAGGAGTACGGCCACCAGGAGTGGATCCTCAACGACATCGCGGCCTGCGGCGGCGACCCCGACGCGGTGCGCCGCGGCGAGCCCGCGCTGCCCACGGAGCTCATGGTCGGCTACGTGTACGACCGCATCGCCCGCCACAACCCGGTGAGCTTCTTCGGCATGGTCAACGTGCTCGAAGGCACCAGCATCCAGCTCGCCTCGCGCGCGGCCGGGCGCATCCAGGAAACGCTGGGCCTGCCGGGCAAGGCCTTCAGCTACCTCAGCTCGCACGGTGCGCTGGACCTCGACCACATCCAGCTGTTCGCCAGCCTGGTCAACCGCCTTGACGACGAGGGCGATCGGCAGGCCGTGCTGCACACGGCCCGCGTTGTCTACCGCCTCTATGGCGACCTGTTCCGCTCGCTGCGCCCGCTTGAGCAGCCGGCCGCGCTCACCGCCTGAAAGCGAGGCCACACCATGAATCTGGCATCGAGCCGCTGGGTCATCACCGGCGCCAGTGGCGGCATCGGGCAGGCGCTGGTCGAGGAGCTGTGCCGGCGCGGCGCGCGGGTGCTCGTCGCGGGCCGGCAGGCCGACACCCTCTACGCCCTGGCCGAGAGGCACCCGCAGCGCGTGCGCGTGGTGGTGGCCGACCTGCGCACGCCCGCCGGGCGCCAGGCCGTGGTGGACGCCGCGCGCGACATCGGCCACGTCGACGGCCTCGTCAACGCCGCCGGCGTCAACCACTTCGGCCTCTTCGACGGCATGGACGACGCGGCCATCGAGCAGATGGTCGCGCTCAACCTCACGGCCACCCTGCAGCTCACGCACGCGATGCTGCCGCTGCTGCGCGAGCGCCCGCACGCCATGGTGGTGTTCCTCGGGTCCATCTTCGGCTCCATCGGCTACCCGGGCCAGGCGGTCTACAGCGCCACCAAGTTCGCGCTGCGCGGCTTTGCCGAGGCGCTGCGCCGCGAACTGGCCGACGGCCCGGTGCGCGTGCTGTACGCCGCCCCGCGCTCCACCCGCACGGCGATGAACGCCGACGCCATGGTGCAGATGAACCGGCAGCTGCAGGTGGCCATGGACCCGCCCGAGGCCGTGGCGCGCCGCATCGCCGATGCGCTGCGCGACGGGCGCAAGGAAATCTACCTGGGCAGCCCCGAGAAGTTTTTCGTCCGCCTCAACGGCCTGCTGCCGCGCCTGGTGGACCGCGCACTGCGCAAGCAGCTGCCCGTCATCCAGCGCTTCGCGCGCCAACCCTCCGAAGGAACCGCCTCGCCATGAAAACCCGACACCACCTCCTCGCCCTCACCCTCGCCGCCGCCTTGGGCGCCGGCCTGAGCCTGCCGGCCCTGGCCCTGGGCGACGCCGCCCGCCAGCAGCTCGACGGCATCCAGGCCCGCTGGGCCGAGGTGAACTACAAGCTGCCCGACAAGCAGCGCGAAGCCGCCTTCGCCGATCTCGCGCAGCAGGCCGCGCAGGCCGTGGCCGCCGAGCCCGCAGCGGCCGAGCTGCGCATCTGGCACGGCATCGTGCTCAGCACCTACGCGGGCGCCAAGGGCGGCCTGGGCGCGCTCGACCTGGTGAAGAAGGCCAAGGCCGAGCTGGAAGAGGCGCTCAAGCTCGATCCCAAGGCGCTTGACGGTTCGGCCTACACCAGCCTGGGCAGCCTGTACTACCAGGTGCCGGGCTGGCCGCTGGGCTTTGGCGACGACGCCAAGGCCGAGGTCCTGCTCAAGCAGGCGCTCGCGATCAACCCCGACGGCATCGACCCCAACTTCTTCTACGGCGACTTCCTGCTGCGCAAGAAGCGCTACCCGCAGGCCAAGGCCGCGCTGGAGAAAGCCCTCGCGGCGCCCGACCGCGCGGGCCGCGCGGCCGCCGACGAAGGCCGCCGCGGCGAAATCCGCCAGCGGCTGAAGGAGCTCGAAAGCCGCCTGTGACGCGGCACCGCCGCGCTTCTTGACGGGCATCAAGCCGGCGCGCGCGGGCGCGCCGCAAGCTGCGGGCGGCTTCAAGGAGTCGCCATGCCCCTCAAACAGATCCTCGTCCACATGGACGCGGACGAACGCAGCCTGGAGCGCCTGCGCATCGCCCGCCAGCTGGCCCACGCGCACGGTGCCGTGCTGGACGCGCTCTACGCCGCGAGCCTGGTGCCCCTGGCGATGCCGTACCCCGAACTCGGCGAGAACGCGGCCAGCCTGCTGCAGCGCGAACTGCAGCGCTGCGCGCAGGCGCGCGCGGCCTTCGAGCGCGACATGCGCCGCCCCGATGGCTCCGCCACCTGGAGCGAGCTGACGGTGTTCCCGCTGATCGAGGGCTTCGCCGAGCAGGCGCTGTTCGCCGACCTGCTGGTGCTGGGCCAGCACGACCCGGGCAGGCAGCACGCGCCCGACGTGCCGCCCGACTTCGTCGAAGGGGTGCTGGCCGCCAGCGGGCGACCCGCGCTGGTGGTGCCCTACACCGGCCAGTTCGAGGCCTTGCCGCGGTGCATTGCCATTGCCTGGAAGCCCGGCCGGGAGGCGATGCGCGCGGTGATCGCCGCGCTGCCGCTGCTGCAGCGCGCCGAGCGGGTGCACGTGCTGGGCTGGGGCGCCGAACCGGGGCCGCTGGTGCAAGGCCCCCGGCTGGACCTGCGCGGCTGGCTGAGGCTGCACGGCGTCTCGGTGCAATGGCACCGGGAA
Source organism: Hydrogenophaga borbori (assembly GCF_003417535.1). Classification (GTDB taxonomy): domain Bacteria; phylum Pseudomonadota; class Gammaproteobacteria; order Burkholderiales; family Burkholderiaceae_C; genus Hydrogenophaga; species Hydrogenophaga borbori. Next base: position 181,810 of record NZ_QVLS01000003.1, on the reverse strand, counting down.
GACCAGGAGCCCGCGGACCTGGGCGAGGTGCTGTTGTCGCGCGTCTGCGACCTGTCGGCCGACCTGCTGGTGATGGGTTGCTACGGCCACGCGCGCGTGCGCGAATGGGTGCTGGGCGGGGTCAGCCGCACCGTGCTGGGGTCCATGACGCTGCCGGTGCTGATGTCGCACTGAGGCGGCGCCCCGGGCGCGACCTCAGGCCAGGTCGGTGGGCCGGATGACCATCACCGGCGACGGCGCGAGCCGGATGATCTGCTCGGCGCCGCTGCCCAGCAGCAGGCGGTTGACGCCGCGCCGGCCATGCGTGCCCAGCACGATGAGGTCGGCCCGCCAGTCGCGCGCCGCCTGCGCCACCGATTCGCCCAGCCGCGGGCCGAGCTCGTCGATGAGCAGCGAATCGCAGGCCACCCCGGCGGCCTTGACGGTCGCCATCGCCTCGTCCAAGGCCTCGCGGGCCCAGGTGCGCGCGGTGCCGAGCAGATCCACCGTGGCCTCGTAGCCGCTCACGTACATCATCTGATCGATGGCGTGCATCACGCGGATCTGCCCGTCCATGGCGCGCGCCAGCTGGATGGCGGCCTCGAGCGCCCTGTTGGAGGTCTCGCTGCCATCCACGGGCACAAGGATTCGCTTGAACGGGTTCATGGCAGGTCTCCGCAGGGAACGTTGAACAATGGCCCCACTGTGCATGGGCGCGCGCGGAACCGCTTTGCGATGGATCAACAACGCCCGCGGGCGGCGGGTCTATGGTGATTGGCAAGACCACTTTTCCCCGAAAGGACCGTGCCATGCCCCGCATCGAATGGATTCTGGTGGCCAGTGCCACGCACGCGCGCCTGCTGCAGCGCGAACCCGGTCTGCCCCTGGTGCCGATCGCCACCTTCTCGCATCCCGAAGGCCGGCTCAAGGCCAGCGAGCTCGGTGACGACCGCGCGGGCCATGAGCGCGCCGACCGCCGCGGCCAAGGCGGCGTGGCGCTGGAGCCCCGCCTGGACCCGCACCGCAAGGAGCATCAGCGCTTCGCGCGCGAACTCGCCGAGCACCTGGAGGCCGGCGCGCGGTCGCAGGCCTACGGCGCGCTGGTGGTGTTCTCCGGCAAGCCCTTTCTCGGCGAGCTTCGCGATGCGCTGGGCGATGGCGCGCGCCGCCTGCTCAAGGCCAGCCTGCCCGTGGACCTGAGCCACGTGAGCGCGCTCGAACTGGACCAGCGCGTGCGCGATGAGCTGGCGTCCGCCTGAGGCGTGCGCATGGCCCCCGTCGCCGCCTTCCTGGAAGAGCTCGCGCGGCGCGCCGGTGTCGCCTTCGAGGTGGTGCTGCCCGGCGGCGGGCGCCTGAAGGCGGGGGAGGGCGCGGCCGCCTTCGGCCTGCACTTTCGAAGTGAGGGCGCGCTTGCGGCCACGCTGCTGCGTGGGCACATGGGCCTGCTCGAGGCCTACTTCGATGGCCAGGTCGATCTGGCCGGGCCCCTGAACCTGGCCCTGGCCGCGGGCCTGAGCGCCGGCTTCGACCTGCAGGCCTCGGTGGTGAACAGCGTGGAGAACCACCTGCTCGAGCGCGGGCAGAGCAACCGCGACCGCGCCCAGGCCAAGCGCAACGCCTGCGCGCACTACGACCTGGGCGAGGCCTTCTATCGGCTCTGGCTCGACGAGCCGCTCAAGATGTACACCTGCGCCTACTGGCGCGAGGGCTGCACGACGCTGGAGCAGGCGCAGCGCGACAAGATCGACCACGTCTGCCGCAAGCTGCGCCTGGCGCGTGGCGAGCGCTACGTGGACCTGGGCTGCGGCTTTGGCGGCTTTTTGCTGCGCGCCTGGGAGACCACGGGCGCGATCGGCACCGGCGTCAACACCGCCACCGGCCAGGTGCGGTGGCTGCGCGAGGCGCTGGAGCGCCAGGGCCTGGCGACCCCGTTGTCGGTGCGCGAGGCCGATTTCCGCGACGTGGGCGAGTGCTTCGACAAGCTGGTGTCCATCGGCGTGCTGGAACACGCCGGCCGCGACCAGCTGGCCGAGGTGATCCAGGCCCACGCCGACTGCCTGCGACCGGGAGGCATCGGCCTGCTGCACTTCATCGGCCACGTGGGACCGCGCGAAACCGAGCCCTTCATCCGCAAGCACGTTTTCCCCGGTGGCTGGATTCCCGCGCTCAGCGAGGTGATGCAGGAGATGGAGCGCTGTGGGCTCGAGGTGCTCGATGTGGAGAACCTGCGCCGCCACTACGCGCTCACGCTCGATGAGTGGGCGCGGCGCTTCGCGCAGCGCTGGCCCGAGATCCAGGCGCTGGACCCCACGCGCTTCGACGAACGCTTCCGCCGCATCTGGACGGTCTACCTCGTGGGCTGCGCGGAACTGTTCCGCTCCCCCGTCGGGTGTACCCACCTGTTCCAGGTGCTGTTCAGCAAAGGCAATGCGGGCCGCGGCGCCTACCCCATGACGCGGGACCATGTCTACGCCGTCGATGCCCCAGGCGCGCGCGGCGCGTGAAGCGCAGCGCGCGCACGCGGCCCGCGTCCGCGCGGTCGCCGAGCGGCTGCGCCAGGACCCGTCGCGCAAGCCCCTGGCCCTGGACAAGCGCACCTCCAACCTGTTCCGCCATCGCCAGCGCGCGGCGCGCCAGCGGCTGGACCTGAGTGGCCTGAACCAGGTGCTGGGTGCCGACACGCAGGCGGGCTGGGTGGACGTCGAGGGCATGCTCACCTATGAGGACCTGGTGGCCTGGACCCTGCCGCGCGGGGCCATGCCCGCGGTGGTGCCGCAGCTCAAGACCATCACCGTGGGTGGGGCGCTCGCGGGCGTGGGCATCGAGGCCACCTCGTTCCGCCACGGCCTCGTGCACGAGACCATGAGCGCGCTGGAGGTGCTGCTGCCCGGTGGCGAGGTGGTGCGCTGCACGGCCGACAACGAGCACGCCGATCTCTTCCACGGCTTTCCGAACGCCTATGGCACCCTGGGCTATGCGCTGAGCGCCCGGCTGCGCACCCAGCCCACGCAGCCCTTCGTGCATGTGCGCCACCAGCGCTTCGACGACCCGCGGGCCTTCTTCGACGCCCTGGCCGCGGCCTGCGCGCCCATGCCGGCGGGTGTGGGCTCCGACTTCGTCGATGGCGTGCTGTTCGGTCCGCGCGAGCAGGTGCTCAGCCTGGCGCGCTTCGTGCCCGAGGCCGCGCGCGCCAGCGACTACACCTGGCTCGACATCTACCACGAGTCGCTGCGCCGGCGCGAGGAAGACACGCTGACCACCGCCGGCTACCTGTGGCGCTGGGACACCGACTGGTTCTGGTGCTCGCGCCGCTTCGGCCTGCAGCACCGCTGGCTGCGCCATCTGCTGGGGCGGCGGTACCTGAATTCGCGCACCTACACGCGCTGGATGCGCTGGAACGCGCGCTGGCGCGCCGCGCAGCGCCTGGACCGCCTGCTCGGCCAGCGGCACGAGAGCGTGGTGCAGGACGTGGACATTCCCCTGGCCGGGGCGGTGGCCTTCGCGGAGTTCCTGCGCAGCGAGGTCGGCATCTGGCCGGTGTGGGTCTGCCCGGTGCGCGGCAGCGCTCCCCCGCGCTTTCCGCTGTACCCCTTGCCGGACGGGCTGTGCGTCAACTTTGGTTTCTGGGACGTGGTACCGGTGCGCGCGGGGCAATCGCCCGACCACGTCAATCGCCGCGTCGAAGACGCGGTGCTGCGCCTGGGGGGCATCAAGTCCCTGTACTCCGACACCTTCTTCACGCGCGAGGTGTTCGACCGCGCGTACGGCATGGACAGCTACGAGCGCCTGAAGGCGCGCTACGACCCGCAAGGCCGGGCGCCGCACCTGTTCGACAAATGCGTGCGGGGCGCCTGAGCGCGTCGCGCGCAACTTGATGGCCATCAAGCCACGGCGGGCGGCGCGCTCCTACGCTGGGCATCTCTTCACTTCAAGGACCATTGCCATGCGGACATCCACCCTTCGATCGATCACGCTGTCGGCCGTGCTGGCCTGCGCCGCTGTGGCGGCCTTTGCTCAAAGCACAAGCCGGCCCGGCGAGGACAACTACCCGCCCGGCGCACCCAATGCGGCCAGGCCGGGTGTTCCGCCCAGCGGCGCCCGCGTGGGGCCGCGCTACACGCCGGGCTGGTCGATGATGAGCAAGGAAGAGCGGGCGCAGCACCGGTCGCAAATGCGGGCAGCCAAAACGCCCGAGGAGTGCCGCCAGCTGATGGAGGAACACCACCGCCTCATGGAACGCCGCGCGGCCGATCGCGGCACGCCCTTGCGCACGCCCCCGCGCGCCGCCTGTCCCGCGCGCTGAGCCGCGCGCTGCGCGACGCCCGCGCTCAAGTGTCCGCGGGCGTCGCGCAGCGGCCCACCGATTGCGCCAGCGCGATGCGCTCGGTGGGCTGGAGGCCCAGCGCCTGGGCCAGCCGGCGTCGGTCGATCAGGGCCCGCACCACCGTGCCCAGGCCATGGGCCGCGCAGTGCAGGTACACGTTCTGCGCGATGCAGCCCGCGTCGGCGCCGGCAAGGAAAGGGCGTTCGTCCGCGCGCACGTCGTGCATGGCCGCGAAGTCGGCCACGTAGACCAGGTCCAGCGGGGCCGAGGCGGCGAAGGCCTGAAGGCCGGTGAAGCCGCGCAGGTCCTCGGCCTTGACCAGGCTCAGCCGGTGCGCCTGCGGGTCGTAGCGGAAGGCCCCTTCCGGCAGCACGGCGAACACCGCGATTTCCTGCCAATCGTGGGCCGAGGGCGCGGTGCGCCCCTGCCGTGGCGGGCGGTTCACGCCGAACGCGGCCCACAACAGGTCGGACACCTCCTGCAGGCTCAGGGCGTCGGGCAGGAACTCGCGCGTGCTGCGGCGCAGCCGCAGTGCGCTGGCCAGCGTGGCGCCACCTTCCGTGCGCGGGGGCGGCAGGACGGCATCATCGGTGTCGAGATTGAGCTGGACGGTGGACATGGTCTTCGTTCCATGGGGTGCAGGGATGGACGCACCATGACGCGGGGCGCGGCGCCTGTGCTTGACGCAGGTCATGTCCGCGGGCTGGAACGTCGCGCGGGGCACCGCGTGGCCAGCTTGATGGCCGTCAACATGCGTGCCCCCCGCCTGGGCCACATTGGTCGACATGGGTCCCCGACCCCTTGGAGCCACCATGAAGATCGCCCATATCTGCCGGCGCGCGCCGGTCACCATTCCCGCCAATGCCTCGGTGCGCGAGGCGGCCCGCGCCATGCAGGCCGAGCGCGTGGGCGCGCTCGGCCTGACCGACCCGTTCGAGCCCGGGCGCATCGTCGGCGTCGTCACCGACCGCGACCTGGTGCTGCAGGTGCTGGCGGGCGAGCGGCCCGTCGACGGTCAGGTGGTGGCCGGCGTGTGCTCGTCCGACCTGCATGGCGTGTCGGCCCAGGCCTCGGTGCACGAAGCCGTGGAAGCGATGCGCCGGCACGGCGTGCGGCGCTTGCTGGTGATCGGCGACGACGGCCAGGCGGTGGTGGGGGTGCTGTCGATGGACGACGTGCTGGGCGTGCTGGCCGACGAACTGGCGGCGCTGGCCGGCACCCTCAGGTCCGGCCTGGCGCGCGAGGGCGAGCCCCGTGGCGAGGCGCGCGCCAGCCATTGAGCCTGCGGCGCCCAGCGCGCCCCAATGAAAAACCCCCGCGGGCCGGACGGACCGCGGGGGTTGGGAAGGTGGTGCCGGAGAGAGGAGTCGAACCCCCGACCTTCTCATTACGAATGAGCTGCTCTACCAACTGAGCTACACCGGCGAAGCCCGGCATTATAGCCAAGCGGGCGGGGCCTGGGCCGTGGCCGGCGGCTCAGGCCTCGCGGTGGTATTGGGTGACGCGCTCGACCTCGTTCTTGCTGCCCAGGATCACGCTGACGCGCTCGTGCAGCTTGGAGGGCTGGATGTCCAGGATGCGCTCGCGCCCGTTGGTGGCGGCGCCGCCGGCCTGTTCCACCAGCCAGCTCATGGGGTTGGCCTCGTACATCAGGCGCAGCTTGCCGGGCTTGTCGGGCTCGCGCTTGTCCCAGGGGTACATGAAGATGCCGCCGCGCGTGAGGATGCGGTGCACGTCGGCCACCATGCTGGCGATCCAGCGCATGTTGAAGTCCTTGCCGCGTGGGCCTTCCTTGCCTTGCAGGCATTCGTCCACGTAGCGCTTCACCGGGGCGTCCCAGTGGCGCATGTTGCTCATGTTGATGGCGAACTCCTTGGTGTCGGCCGGGATGCGCACGTCTTCCTGCGTGAGCACGAAGGAGCCCTGCTCGCGGTCCAGCGTGAACATGGCCACGCCGTCGCCCACGGTCAGCACCAGCGTGGTCTGCGGGCCGTAGACGCAGTAGCCCGCCGCCACCTGCCGGTGGCCGGGCTGCAGGAAGTCCCCCTCGTCGACGCCGCGGTCGTCCTCGGGCATCTTCAGCACGCTGAAGATGGTGCCGATGCTGACGTTGACGTCGATGTTCGACGAGCCGTCGAGCGGGTCGAACAGCAGCAGGTACTCGCCCTGCGGGTAGCGGTTGGGCACCACGTAGATGCTGTCCATTTCCTCGCTGGCCATGGCCGCGAGGTGGCCGCCCCATTCGTTGGCCTCGATCAGGACCTCGTTGGCGATGATGTCCAGCTTCTTCTGGACCTCGCCCTGCACGTTCTCGCTGCCGGCGGTGCCCAGCACGCCGCCCAGCGCGCCCTTGTTCACCGCATGGCTGATGCTTTTGCAGGCGCGCGCGACGATCTCGATGAGCAGGCGCAGCTGCGAGGGGATGTGGCCGTCGACGCGCTGCTTTTCGACGAGGTAGCGGGTGAGGGAGATGCGTTGGCTCATGGTCGGGGGTTTCTCAGTCGTCAGACAGGGCGCGGGTCACGACCTCGCGCACGTCGTTGCTCAGCTCGGTCTGCGCGGCCACGCGGGCGATGGCCTCGCGCGCGGCGCCGCGGTAGGGTTCGGCGAGTTTCCTCCAGCGGTCCAGCGCGCGCGCCAGGCGCGCGGCCACCTGCGGGTTGAAGCGATCGATCTCGATGACGCGCTCGCTCCAGAACACGTAGCCGGCCGCGTCGGCGCGGTGGAAGGCGCCCGGGTTGGCGTTGCAGTAGCTGAAGATCACGCTGCGCGCGCGGTTGGGGTTGCGCGGGTTGAAGTCGCGGTGCGCCATGAGCTGCTTCACCGCCGGCAGCACGTTGCCGCCGCGGTCGGGCGCGCCGGCCTGCAGGGCGAACCACTTGTCCAGCACCAGGGCCTCGTCGCGGAACATGGCGTGGAAGCGGGTGAGCGCTTCGCGCGCCAGCGGGTGGTCGGCCACCACCAGGGCCGACAGCGCGTTGAAGCGGTCGGTCATGTTGCCGGCGTCCTTGAAGCGCTGGTAGGCCTTGCCGGGCCAGACGGCGTCGCCCGAGCGGCGCGCCTGCAGGCACAGCATGGCGAGCGCCAGGCCGGCCAGGGCGCGGCGGCCCGCGCTCAGCGGGTCGGGCCGGTAGGCGCCGTTGTCCTTGTGCGCTTCGTAGGCCCAGACCCAGTCGGCCTGCAGGGCCGTGGCGAGCTGTTCGCGCATGGCCTCGCGCACCGCGTGCACGCGCTGCGGGTCCACCACCTCGAGCTGCTCGGCGATGTAGGTCTCGCTGGGCAGGGTGAGGGCCAGTTCCTTGAAGGCCGCGTCCAGGCGTTCGTGGCGAAGCACGGCGCGCATGGCCTCGATGAAGGCGGCGTCCAGCGGGGCGTCCACCGCGCCGGGGGCGGCAATGGCCGCGAGCGCGCGGCGCAGCGCCAGGCGCTGGCCGGCTTCCCAGCGGTTGAAGGGGTCGCTGTCGTTGGCGAGCAGGATCAGCAACTGCTCGTCGCTGTAGTCGCATTCCAGCACCACGGGCGCCGAGAAGCCGCGCAGCAGCGAGGGCACGGGCTCGCTGTCCACGCCGTCGAATACCAGCGACTGGCTGACCTCGGTGAGCACGAAGAGGCGCTGCTCGGGCGCCAGCGGCAGTTCACGGCCCTCGGCGTCCAGCAGACCCAGCGCCACCGGGATCACGAAGGGCTGCTTGAGCGCCTGGCCCGGCGTGGGCGCGCAGCGCTGCGTGAGCGACAGCGTGTAGCGGCGGGCGGCGGCGTCGTAGTGGCCCTCGGCGCGCACGCGCGGCGTGCCGGCTTGGCTGTACCAGCGCTTGAAGGGTTCCAGCAGGCGCGCCAGCGCGCTGTCGGGGTTGGCGTCGGCGAGGGCCTGGGCGAAGTGGTCGCAGGTGACGGCCTGGCCGTCGTGGCGCTCGAAATAGAGCTTCATGCCACGCGCAAATCCCTCGCGGCCGACCAGGGTCTGCATCATGCGCACGACCTCGGCGCCCTTTTCGTACACCGTGACGGTGTAGAAGTTGTTGATCTCGACGTAGCTGTCGGGGCGCACTGGGTGGGCCATGGGGCCCGCGTCCTCGGGGAACTGGGCGGTGCGCAGCACGCGCACGTCCTCGATGCGCTTGACCGCGCGCGCCGAGGCTTCGGCGCACAGGTCCATGCTGAACTCCTGGTCGCGAAAGACCGTGAGGCCTTCCTTGAGCGAGAGCTGGAACCAGTCGCGGCAGGTGACGCGGTTGCCGGTCCAGTTGTGGAAGTACTCGTGGCCCACCACCGATTCGATGTTGGCGAAGTCGGTGTCGGTGGCGGTGGCGCTGTTGGCCAGCACGTACTTGGTGTTGAAGATGTTGAGGCCCTTGTTCTCCATCGCCCCCATGTTGAAGTCACTGGTGGCCACGATCATGAAGCGCTCGAGGTCCAGCGGCAGGCCGAAGCGGGCCTCGTCCCAGGCCACGCTGGCCATGAGCGAGTTCATGGCGTGCTCGGTCTTGTCCATGTCGCCGGGGCGCACGTAGACCTGCAGCAGGTGCTCCTGGCCGCCGCGCGAGACGATGCGCTGCTCGCGCGCCACGAGCTGGCCCGCCACCAGGGCGAACAGGTAGCAGGGCTTGCGGTGGGGGTCGACCCACTTGGCGAAGTGGCGGCCATCGGCCAGTTCACCCGACTCGACCAGGTTGCCGTTGGACAGCAGCACCGGGTAGCGCTGCTTGTCGGCGCGCAGCGTGACGGTGTAGCTGGCCATCACGTCGGGCCGGTCGAGGAAGTAGGTGATGCGGCGGAACCCCTCGGCCTCGCACTGCGTGAAGAAGGTGCCCTGGCTCACGTACAGGCCCATGAGCTGGCTGTTCTTCTCGGGCGCGCAGGTGGTGAAGATCTCCAGCGTGAAGGGCGCGTCGCCGTGTTCCTCCAGGCTTGGCAGGTTGTCCAGCACCAGCTGGCCACCGTCCATCTTGAAGGAGCAGCCGGCGCCGTTGACCAGCACGCGCGCGAGGTTGAGCTCCTCGCCGTCCAGGCGCAGCGGCTGCGCGGGCACGGCCGGATTGCGGCGCAGCGCCATGCGGTTGAGCACGCGGGTCTTGGCCGGGTCGAGGTCGAAGGTGAGTTCGACCGTGTCGATCCAGTAGGCGGGCGGGGCGTAGTCTTCGCGGCGCACCACCGTGGTGGGGCCTTCACGCAGGGAACTCATGGATCACACCCCTTGTTTGAGCGAGGCTTCGATGAAAGGATCGAGGTCGCCGTCCAGCACCTTCTGGGTGGCGGAGATCTCGACGTTGGTGCGCAGGTCCTTGATGCGGCTGTTGTCCAGCACGTAGCTGCGGATCTGGTGGCCCCAGCCGACGTCGGTCTTGGTGTCCTCCAGCTTCTGCTGCTCTTCCATGCGCTTGCGCATCTCGTGGTCGTACAGGCGCGAGCGCAGCCGCTGCCAGGCCAGGTCGCGGTTGCTGTGCTGGCTGCGGCTGTCCTGGCACTGCACCACGATGCCCGTGGGCATGTGCGTCAGGCGCACGGCCGAATCGGTCTTGTTGATGTGCTGGCCGCCCGCGCCGCTGGCGCGGTAGGTGTCCACGCGCACGTCGGCGGGGTTGATGTCGATCTGGATCGAGTCATCGATCTCGGGGTAGACGAACACCGAGGCGAACGAGGTGTGGCGCCCGCCCGAGCTGTCGAAGGGGCTCTTGCGCACCAGCCGGTGCACGCCGGTTTCGGTGCGCAGCAGGCCGAAGGCGTATTCGCCCTCGATCTTGATGGTGGCGCTCTTGATGCCGGCGGTGTCGCCCGGGGTCTCGTCTTCCACCGTGGTGCTGAAGCCCTTGCGCTCGGCGTAGCGCAGGTACTGGCGCAGCAGCATGCTGGCCCAGTCGCAGGCCTCGGTGCCGCCGGCGCCGGCCTGGATGTCGAGGAAGCAGTTCAGCGGGTCCGCCGGCTTGTTGAACATGCGGCGGAATTCGAGCTTCTCCACCTCGGCCTGGATCTTGGCGGCCTCGTTGGCGATGGTCTGCAGGCCGGCGTGGTCGTCATCGGCGGCCGACATCTCATGCAGCTCGGTGTTGTCGGCGAGCTCGACGCTGAGCCGGTCGAGCACCAGCACCACGTCTTCCAGGGCCTTCTTTTCCTTGCCCAGGTCCTGGGCGCGCTTGGGGTTGTCCCAGACGGTGGGGTCTTCCAGCGCGGATTCGACTTCTTTCAGCTTCGATGCCTTGGCATCGTAGTCAAAGATACCTCCGCAACTCGACCACACGGGTGGTCAGGTCATCGAGTTGCGTGCGGATGGCGTTGATCTGTTCGGCGTCCATGGCGGTTCCTGCGTGTGTTCGGCAAAAACCTTGATTTTCTCATGCAGGGGCGGCTCTGGCGATGGCCGTGCCGCCCATGGCCCCGCTGGTGCGTCAATAGCGCCAGGTGAAGCCGAACATCAGGGCCGCGGTGCCCAGAATCTGCACTTCCAGGCCGGCCTTGTCGTTGAGGCGGTAGCCGATGGCCGGGACGATGGCGGGCGAGAAGCCGCCGACGTTGCCGGGCACCTTGTTCTTGTACTGGCCCACGTAGCCGTAGAGGACGCCGGCGCTCACCTGCGCGTAGACCTGGGGCCAGCCGTCGATGAGGTCGTTCCAGCGCTTGCCCGCGTAGAGGTAGGCCGAGGGCTGGCCGAAGGAGTTGCGGAACAAGGACAGGCCGCAGAAGCGGTCGTCGGGCAGTTGGCGGTTCAGCGCCAGGGCGAACACCGGGCGGTGTTCCGGGTCGTTGGACCAGTGGTGGGTGTAGGGCGAGGCGAAGAGCTCGTAGCGCGACTGGCCTTCGGGCAAGGGGTTGTCCCAGCCGGGGCAGGCGTTGAAGGCGAAGGCGGGGGCGCAGAGCAGGGCGGCCGTGGCGGCGAAAGAATGGAGCGGTCGCATCGGCCAAGTATGCCTTCCTGCCTGTTTCGGGAAGGTCGGGGTATGCAAGAAAACGTGACTCAGCCGCCGCGCAGGAAGTCCTCGATCAGTGCCGCCAGGGCCTCGGGCCGGTCGTGGTGCATCATGTGTCCCGCGTCTTCGATCAGGGCGTGGCGCAGGTTCGGCACGTGCGCGATGCGCTCGCGGAATTCGTCCAGCGTGTAGCGGCCCTTCCACCACAGGCCCAGGCTGTCGTCGCTGGCCACCACGCACAGCGTGGGCGCGGCGATGCGGCGGTAGACCTCGATGGCTTCCTCGGGCCGGAACAGCACGGCGTTGGTGACCTTGTGCGCCGGGTCGCCCAGGATGGCCCAACGGCCCTCGGCATTCGGCCGCGCCCACTGTCGCGCCAGCCAGTCGGCCTTGTCCGGCGGCAGGCGCGGATTGGTTTTCATCAGGCGGCGCGCCACGCCCTCGGCGTCGGCGTAGTCGCTCAGGTCCATGTCGCCCCGGCGCAGGGCGCGGATCTCGTCCAGCCATTGGGCGTAGCGCTTGGGCGCCTGCTCGGGCGGGGAGGCCGGCATGCCGAAGCCTTCCAGGTTGACCAGACGGCGGATGCGCTGTGGCCGCGCGCCCGCGTACAGCGTGGCGACGTGGCCGCCCATGCTGTGGCCCACCAGGTCCACGGGCTGTTCACCGGCCAGGGCGTCGAGCAGGGCGTCGAGGTCGCCCAGGTAGTCGGGGAACCAATAGCTGTCGGGGGCGGCGCCGTTCCATGTGGTGTCGCCGTAGCCGCGCCAGTCGGGGGCGACGATGTGGCGGTCCTCGCGCATCGCGTCCACCACGAACTGCCACGACGCGGCCACGTCCATCCAGCCGTGCACCAGCACCAGCGGCGGGCGGCCGGCCTCGGGCGTGCCCCAGTGGCGCAGGTGGTAGCGCCAGCCGCGGATGGGGAGAAACTCGCTGCGTGAGGGGCGTCGTGCTTGGTACATTCGCCCGATCATAGAGAGCCCCCGGTCGCGGGGCTTGGAGACAAAGGCATGCCCCACGCCGCCCGCCGCCCAGGCCGTGACACCGCGATCGACCACTATCCCGCGCTGCACGCGGACTTCCGCTGGCAGGTGCCGGCCGAGTTCAACATGGCCGAGGTCTGCATGCGCCGCTGGGCCACGGGCGCGGCCAGCGGCCGCCGCACGGCGGTGATCGCCACCGCTCCCGGCCAGGCCGACCGCGAGCACAGCTACGCCGAGCTCTTCGCCCAGGCCAATCGCCTGTCCAACGCGCTCGACGCCCTGGGCGTTCAGCGCGGCGACCGCGTCGCCATCGTGCTGCCGCAGCGCTTCGAAACCGCCGTGGCCTACATGGCCGTGCTGCAGATGGGCGCGGTGGCCATGCCGCTGTCGCAGCTCTTCGGTCCAGAGGCGCTGGAGTTTCGCCTGCGCGACAGCGAGGCCGTGCTCGCCATCTGCGACGCCAGCACCCTGGCCGCTGTGCAGGGCGTGGGCGCCGCCTGCCCGCTGTTGAACGAACTGATCGCCGTCGACGCGCCCGAAGGGCCCGCGCGTGGCGGCGCGCTCGACTGGGCGCAACTGCTGGCGCAGGAAGAGGAAGCCTTCGAACCCGCGCACACGCGCGCCGACGAAGCCGCGGTGCTGATCTACACCAGCGGCACCACCGGCAACCCCAAGGGCGCGCTCATTCCGCACCGCGCGCTCATCGGCAACCTCACGGGCTTCGTGTGCAGCCAGAACTGGTTCGGCTTCGACCCCTTCGACACCAGCCGCCCCAGCGAGGCGGTGTTCTGGTCCCCCGCCGACTGGGCCTGGACCGGCGGCCTGATGGATGCGCTGCTGCCCACGCTCTACTTCGGCCGGCCCATCGTGGCGCACAACGGCCGCTTCAGCCCGCAGACCGCCTTTGAACTCATCGAGCGCCACGGCGTGACGCACAGCTTCCTGTTTCCCACCGCGCTCAAAGCCATGATGAAGGCGTACCCGCGCCCCAAGCGGCAGTTTCGCTTCGTGCTGCAGGGGCTGATGAGCGCCGGCGAGGCCGTGGGCGACGCCGTGTTCAGCTGGTGCCGGGACGAGCTGGGCATCACGGTGAATGAAATGTTCGGCCAGACCGAGATCAACTACATCGTGGGCAACTGCGCGCGCCTGTGGCCGGCGCGGCCCGGCAGCATGGGCAAGGGCTACCCAGGCCACCGGGTGGCGGTGATCGACGACGACGGCAAGGAATGTCCCGTGGGTGTGCCCGGCGACGTGGCCGTGCACCGGCTGGACGTGCACGGCGAGCCCGACCCGATCTTCTTTTTGGGCTACTGGAAAAACGAGGCGGCCACGCGCGGCAAGTTCACCGGCGATCCCGCCAGCAGCTGGTGCCGCACGGGCGACCTGGCCGTGCGCGACACAGACGGCTACCTCTGGTACCAGGGCCGCGCCGACGACGTGTTCAAAGCCGCGGGTTACCGCATCGGGCCGAGCGAGATCGAAAACTGCCTGGTCAAGCACCCGGCGGTGGCGAACGCGGCGGTGGTGCCCAAGCCGGACCGGGAGCGGGGGGCGGTGGTGAAGGCCTACGTGGTGCTGTCGCCGGGACATGTCGGCAATGCCTCGCTGGTCGCCGAGCTGCAGTCGCACGTGAAAGGGCGGCTGGCGCCCTATGAGTACCCGAAGGAGATCGAGTTCATTGACGCGCTGCCCATGACCACCACGGGGAAGGTGCAGCGCCGCGTGCTGCGCGTGCAGGAAGAGGAGCGCGCGCGCCTCGCCTGACGCGCCGGGCGCAAAAAAAGCCCGGCGGTTGCCGGGCTTGAGAGAGCGGTGACAGCAGTGATGGGTCAGCGCTGCGCGGTACTGGCCGGCTCGGCCACATAGATTTCCACGCGGCGGTTCATGGCGCGGCCCTGGGCCGTGCCGTTGTCGGCGATGGGCTCGCGCGAGCCGCGGCCGTCGGTGCTGATGCGCGTCGCCGCGACGCCCCGGCCCACCAGGTAGTCGCGCGTGGCATTGGCGCGGTCGAAGGACAGCGGGTTGTTGATGGCGTCGCTGCCCGAGCTGTCGGTGTGGCCGATGATGGTCACATGCGTGGCCTGGTTCTGCTGCAGCGTGGTGGCGAACTGGCCCAGCACGCGCACCAGCGTCGGGCTCAGCGTGGAGCGGCCCGACGCGAAGCCCGCATCGGCCGGCACGTCCAGCTTCAGCCGGTTGTCGGCCGTCTGGCTCACGCCGATGCCGGTGCCCGCGGTGGCCGCTTCCATCTGTTTCTTCTGCTCTTGCATGCGCGTGGACCAGATGTAGCCCCCCAGCGCGCCCGCGCCGGCGCCCAGCACGGCGCCCTGGGCGGCGCCCTTGGAGCCACCGGTGAGGCCGCCCAACACAAGGCCCGCCGCCGCGCCGATGCCAGCGCCCTTGGCGCTGTCGCTCTGCGTCTCGCTCATGTTCGCGCAGCCGCTGATGGCCAGAGCCGCCGCCACGGTGAGAACGGTCAGGCCACGCGTGGTGTGGGAAACGGTGTGGGACATGGTGGAACTCCTCGTTGTTGATGGGGAAAACAGACCCCGCCTGGCGCAGCCGGCGGTGGACAACTCAGCGCCTAAACTTATACCCCTACGGGGATATTGACCCCGTAGGAATTCTCTGACGTTACAAATCCTTGCATGAACCCCGTCGCACTTGGCCAGAGCCCCCTTCAAGTCACCCCGATCTGCCTCGGCACCATGACCTTCGGCGAGCAGGTCGATGAGCCGACCGCGCACCGCATCCTGGACCGCGCCGTCGAGCGCGGCGTGGACTTCATCGACACGGCCGAGATGTACTCCGTGCCCGCGCGCGCCGAAACCTTCAGCGCCACCGAGACCATCATCGGCAACTGGTTCGCCCGCCACCCCGGCCAGCGCCAGAAGCTGGTGCTCGCTACCAAGGTGGCCGGGCCGTCGCGCGGCATGCCCTGGATCCGCGGCGACAACGCAGGCCTGAGCAAGGCCGAAATCGTGAAAGCCTGCGAAGGCAGTCTGCGCCGCCTCCAGACCGAGGTGATTGACCTCTATCAAATTCACTGGCCGGCGCGCAACCTGCCGGCCTTCGGCGCGCTCAGCTTCGACCCCGCCAAGGACAAACCCTGCGCCTCGATGCTCGAACAGCTCGAGGCCATGGCCGAGCTGGTGAAAGCGGGCAAGGTGCGCGCCATCGGCCTGTCCAACGAAACGCCCTATGGCGTGCACGAGTTCGTGCGCCTGGCCGAGCAGCACGGCCTGCCGCGCGTGGCCACGGTGCAGAACCCCTACTGCCTGATCAACCGCAGTTATGAGAACGGCCTGGACGAGACCAGCCACCGCCTGGGCGTGTCGCTGCTGGCCTACTCGCCGCTGGGCTTTGGCCTGCTCACCGGCAAGTACGACGGCACCGGCCTGGTGGGCGGGCACGGCCGCCTGGCCATCTTCGAGAGCATGCGCAAGCAGCGCTGGGGCCGGCCCGAGGCCCTGGCCACGGCCCAGCGCTACAACGCGCTGGCCCGCGAGCACGGCCTCACGCCCGCGCAGCTGGCGCTGGCCTTTTGCTACAACAACTGGCGCGTGGCTTCCACCATCATCGGCGTGACCACCGTGGCCCAGCTGGATGAGTGCCTGGACGCCTGGGGCACGCCGTTCACGCCCGAGCTGCAGGCGGCGGTGGACAAGATCCGCTGGGACAGCCGCGACCCCGCGCAGTAAAAAGCAACACCCCTGCCGCGCTTCGCGCGACCCCCTCATGGGGGCGATGCCTGCGGCCCGGCAGAGCCGGTTCCGCGGCATCTCTGGACAAAGCCCTGGTATGCCCAAGCCCCGACATGTTTCCGAGACACCCGCCACGGCCTGGCTCAAGGCGAACGGCGTGGCGTACACCGAGCATCCCTACGAATACCTGGAGCACGGCGGGGCGCAGCACAGCGCCCAGGTGCTGGGCCTGGACCCGTTCGCGGTGGTGAAGACGCTGATCATGCAGGACGAGGCCGCCAAGCCGCTGGCCGTGCTCATGCATGGCAACCGCACGGTGTCCACCAAGAACCTGGCGCGCCAGATCGGCGCGAAGTCGGTGGAGCCCTGCAAGCCCGAAGTGGCGAACCGCCACAGCGGCTACCTGGTGGGCGGTACCTCGCCCTTCGGGCTCAAGCGCGCCATGCCGGTGTTCGTGGAAGCTACCGTGCTGGAACTGCCGCGCCTCTGGATCAATGGCGGGCGGCGCGGCTTCCTGGTCGGCATCGAGCCGGCCGTGCTGAGCGGTCCGCTGGGCGCGCAGGCGGTGCGGTGCGCGCTGGCAGAATGACGCGCGCTCCATTCCGACCATAAGAACCCTTGACCGAGGAGATGCCCTTGCAAGCGCTCTATCCCGCGCTGGCCACCCTGGCCGCCTACCTGATCGGGTCCCTGTCCTTCGCGGTGATCGTCAGCCGCCTGATGGGTCTGTCCGACCCGCGCACCTACGGCAGCAAGAACCCCGGCGCCACCAACGTGCTGCGTTCGGGCAGCAAGGCGGCGGCCATCGTCACCCTGCTGCTCGACGCGGTGAAGGGCTGGCTGCCGGTGTTCGTGGTGGCGCACTGGGGCGAGCCTTTCGGCCTGGGCGCGGGCACGGTGGCGCTGGTGGGCCTGGCGGCCTTCCTGGGCCACCTGTTCCCCGTGTTCTTCAAGTTCCAGGGGGGCAAGGGCGTGGCCACGGCGGCCGGCGTCATCCTGGGCTTCAACCCCTGGCTGGGCCTGGCCTCGCTGCTCACCTGGCTGATCATCGCCATCTTCTTCCGCTATTCCTCGCTGGCGTCCATCGTCACGGCGGTGTTCGCGCCGGCCTACTACCTGCTGGGCGGCGGCGTGGCCTGGGAGGCGCCGGGCGTGATGGTGCTGAGCCTGGCGGTGATGGCGGTGCTGCTTGTGTGGCGCCACGCCGAGAACATCAACCGCTTGCTGGCCGGCAAGGAAAGCCAGCTCGGAGCCAAGAAAAAATGAACCAGCAAGGCATCCAGCGCGTGGGCATGGCCGCGCGCTACAGCGAAGCCGCCGTGTTCAACGGCATCGTGTTCCTGGCGGGCATGGTGCCCGAGCGCGGCGACACCGACATCCGCGGCCAGACCGCGGACGTGCTGCAACAGGTGGAGCAGCGCCTGAAGGAATGCGGCAGCGACAAGTCGCGCATCCTGCGCACCGAGATCTTCCTCACCGACATCCGCGACATCGCGGCCATGAACGAGGTCTGGGACGCCTGGGTGGTGCCCGGCGCCGCGCCGCCGCGCGCCACCGTGCAGGCCGCGCTGGCCAACCCGGCGTACCGCATCGAGATCGTGGTGACGGCCGCGCAGGCCTGAGTCAGTAGCGCCGCTCCAGCGTCAGCTGGTCGTTGTTGCGCTGCATCTGGAAGCGCGTGAGGAAGCTGTTGCCCAGCAGCACGAAGGGCATGGGCTGTGGCAGCACGATGGCGGCCACGGCATGCACCTGGGCGTCGCCCACGCGCACCGAGTCGAGCGTGACGCGGTAGCCCGGCGCGGTGCCGTTGGCCGTCTGCACCGTCACGCGCTGGCCGCGCTGGTAGTCCAGGTTGATGCGCTTGGCCTCGGACTCGCCCATGATGATTTGTGTGGCGCCGGTGTCCACCATGAACTGCACCGCGCGGCCGTTGATCTGGCCTTGGGGCATGAAGTGGCCGCTGCCGTCGGCCGTGAGCACCACGCGCTGGGCGCCGCCCGCCTCGGCCCCGCCGCCGCCCAGGCTCACCGGGGCTTCGCCCAGTCGCAGGGTCTGGCGCTGGCCGCCGATCTCGACGACGGCCGATTCGCCTTGCACCGACACCAGGCGAACGCCCTGGTGCGCCTGGCCAGCCGCCAGAAAACGCGGCGCGGCGCCGTCGATGACGACCAGGGCCTTGCTGCCGGAGATGCCCGACAGCGACACCGACTGGGCATAAGAAAAGCCGGTGGAGCCCGCCCAGAGGCCAACCAGCAGCGCTCGTGACCACCGCCACCCAGAGGCGCCGCGGAACCGGCTGTGCCGGGCCGCAGGCGCCGCCTCCTTGAGGGGGGCGCGCGAAGCGCGGCGGGGGTGGTCCACTAGTCTCTGAAGTTGTTGAACGAGAGCGGCAGGTCCTTCATCTCGTTCTTGATGATGGCCATGGTGGCCTGCAGGTCGTCGCGCTTGGCGCCGGTCACGCGCACGGCGTCGCCCTGGATGGCGGCCTGCACCTTGAGCTTGCTGGCCTTGATGGCCTGCTGGATCTTCTTGCCGTCTTCGGTGGCGATGCCGTTGCGCACCTTGGCCACCTGCTTGACCTTGTCGCCGCCCATTTTTTCGACCTTGCCCATGTCGAGGAAGCGCACGTCCACGTTGCGCTTGGCGAGCTTGTTGCGCAGCACGTCCTCGATCTGCTGGAGCTGGAAGTCGGCGTCACCGGTGAGGGTGATCTCCTTGTCCTTCAGCTCGATGGCGGCGCTCGTGCCCTTGAAGTCGAAGCGCGTGCCGATCTCGCGCGCGACCTGATCGACGGCATTCTTGACTTCAACGAGATCGGCTTCTAGGACGGTGTCGAACGAGGGCATGGCGAGGCGGCGGTGGGTGAGAAAATCGCGGCCATGATAGTCGAGAAGCAGGTGCCTCTACAGGCCTACAACAGCTTTGGCATCGTGGCCAAGGCGCACCGCCTCGCGCGCATCCGCGCCGAGGCCGACCTGGCCGCGCTGCGGGCCTCGGACGACTGGCCGGAACTCACCCGCGAGGCCCCGCCTTTCGTGCTGGGCGGGGGCAGCAACCTGGTGATCACGGGCGATGTGAGGCCTTTGGTGCTCAAGGTGGAGATCGCGGGCCGGCGCCTGGTGGAAGAAACGCCCAAGGGCTGGCTGGTGGAGGCCGGCGCGGGCGAGAACTGGCACGCCTTCGTGCAGTGGACGCTGGAGCGGGGCTGGCCCGGGCTGGAGAACCTGGCGCTCATCCCCGGCACCGTGGGCGCCTCGCCGGTGCAGAACATCGGCGCCTATGGCGTGGAACTGCAAGACCGCTTCCATTCGCTGGACGCCATCGACCTGCGTTCGGGTGAGGGGTTCACGCTGGACGCCGCGCAGTGCGGCTTCGGCTACCGCGACTCGGTGTTCAAGCACCCACCCACGGATGCGCGCGACTTCGGCCTGGCGGGCCGCGCGCTCATCGCTCGGGTGCGTTTCTGGCTGCCCAAGGCCTGGAAGCCGGTGCTGGGCTATGCCGACCTGGAGCGCAAGATCGCCGAAACCGGCAACACCACGCCTGACGCGCGGACGATCTTCGACTGGATCTGCGCCATCCGGCGCGCCAAGCTGCCGGACCCGGCGGTGATCGGCAACGCGGGCAGCTTCTTCAAGAACCCCACGGTCACGCTGGACCAGTGCGCCGACATCATCGCGCGCGAGCCCAAGGTGGTGCACTACCCCATGCCCGATGGCACGGTGAAGCTGGCCGCGGGCTGGCTGATCGACGCCTGCGGCTGGAAGGGGCGCGGCGTGGGCAACGCGGGCGTGTACGACAAGCAGGCCCTGGTGCTGGTGAACCGGGGCGGGGCCACCGGGGGCGAGGTGGTCACGCTGGCGAAGGCGATCCAGACCAGCGTCTATGAGCGCTTCGGCATCCGGCTGGAGCCGGAGCCGGTGGTGATCTGAACCCAGGAGGCATGCCATGGCTGGCCACCCCGTTTTCTCGATGAAGTTCGCCCAGCTGTACCCGCTGTACGTGCAGAAGGCCGAGCGCAAGCAGCGCACCCGCGAGGAGGTGGACCAGGTCATCGGCTGGCTGACGGGCTACGACGCGGCGGGACTGCGCCGCCAGATCGAGCAGGGCAGCGACGTCGAGACCTTCTTTGCCCAGGCGCCCGCGTTTCACCCGAACAGCGCACGGATCACGGGCCTGGTGTGCGGTGTGCGCGTCGAAGAGGTGGACGACCCGCTGATGCGCAAGATCCGCCAGCTGGACAAATTGGTCGACGAACTGGCCAAAGGCAAGGCGATGGACAAGATCCTGAGGCAGTGAGCGGGCCCGGGCCCCGAACACTTGGCCATTTCCCAACCCGGAGGTCCCACGGAAGCCATGAAACCCACCGAACGTGAACAGCTGCTGCAAACACTGAAGACCCGGTTCGAGAAGCACCCCAAGCGCCACAAGGGCATGGCCTGGGACGAGGTGCTGGCGCGGCTGGGGTCGAACCCCGGCGCCCTGTCGTCCCTGCACCGGATGGAGGCCTCGGGCGGCGAGCCCGACGTGATCGGGCGCGACAAGGCCTCGGGCGTGATCCTTTTCTGCGATTGCGCGGCCGAGACGCCCACGGGCCGGCGCAGCCTGTGCTTCGACCGCGAGGCGCTGGACGCGCGCAAGGAGAACAAGCCGCAAGGCAGCGCCATGGAGATGGCCGCCGAGATGGGCGTCGAGATGCTCGACGAGGCGATGTACCGCCGGCTGCAGGAGTTGGGCGAGTTCGACCTGAAGACCTCCAGCTGGATCGCCACCCCGAAAGCCGTGCGCGCGCTCGGCGGGGCCCTGTTCTGCGACCGCCGCTATGGCCAGGTGTTCTCGTACCACAACGGCGTGCAGTCCTACTACGCGTCGCGCGGCTTTCGGGGGCTGCTGCGGGTCTGATCGCGGCGAAGGCCGACGGTGATCAAAAAAAAGGGCCCGCCAGATGGCGAGCCCTTCGAGCGCAAGCGGTGGACCTGCTTCAGTCCTTGCCGAGCTTGAGCATGTCGGTGCCGTCGCCGCTCGTCAGCAGGCCGGTGCGGCTGTAGACGCCCAGTTTGCCGCGCGTGTCGGTGATGTCGAGGTTGCGCATGGTCAGCTGGCCAATGCGGTCCAGCGGCGTGAAGGGCGCGTCCTCCACCTTCTCCATCGACAGCCGCTCGGGCGCGTAGGTGAGGTTGGGGCTCTCGGTGTTGAGGATGGAGTAGTCGTTGCCGCGGCGCAGCTCGACCGTCACCTCGCCCGTGACCGCGCGCGCCACCCAGCGCTGGGCCGATTCGCGCAGCATGATGGCCTGCGGATCGAACCAGCGGCCCTGGTAGAGCAGGCGGCCCAGCTTGAGGCCGTTGATGCGGTACTGCTCGATGGTGTCTTCGTTGTGGATGCCGGTGACCAGGCGCTCGTAGGCGATGAACAGCAGCGCCAGGCCGGGGGCCTCGTAGATGCCGCGGCTCTTGGCCTCGATGATGCGGTTCTCGATCTGGTCGCTCATGCCCAGGCCGTGGCGTCCGCCGATCTCATTGGCCTTCATGATGAGATCGACCGGGCTGGCGAAGCTCTGGCCGTTGAGGGCGACCGGTTGGCCGTCCTCGAAACGCACCGTCACCTCTTCGGGCTTGACCACGGTGTCTTCGCGCCAGAAGGGCACGCCCATGATGGGGTTGACGATGCGGATGCCCGAGTTCAGGTGCTCCAGGTCCTTGGCCTCGTGCGTGGCACCGAGCATGTTGCTGTCGGTGCTGTAGGCCTTCTCCACGCTCATCTTGTAGTCGAAACCGTTGGCGATGAGGAACTCGCTCATCTCCTTGCGGCCGCCGAGCTCGTCGATGAAGCGCTGGTCCAGCCAGGGCTTGTAGATCTTGAGGCTGGGGTTGGTGAGCAGGCCGTAGCGGTAGAAGCGCTCGATGTCGTTGCCCTTGAAGGTGGAGCCGTCGCCCCAGATGTGGACGTCGTCTTCCTTCATGGCGGCCACCAGCATGGTGCCGGTGACGGCGCGGCCCAGCGGCGTGGTATTGAAGTAGGTGATGCCGGCGGTGCTGATGTGGAAGGCGCCGCACTGCAGCGCGGCGATGCCCTCGTGCGCCAGCTGCAGGCGGCAGTCGATCAGGCGGGCCTTCTCGGCGCCATAGGCCATGGCCTTGCGCGGGATGGCCTCGTAGTCGTCTTCGTCGGGCTGGCCCAGGTTGGCCGTGTAGGCGTAGGGCAGGGCGCCCTTCTTCTTCATCCACAGCAGGGCGGCGCTGGTGTCCAGGCCGCCGGAGAAGGCGATGCCGACTTTCTGTTGCGTGGGCAGGTGTTGCAGGATGGTGGCCATGTCGGTGTCCTGTGGTGGCTCAGCCGAAACGGCAGATGTAGTGGTAGGCCTCGCTCACGCGGATCTGGAAGCTGCTGTTGCCGGGCACGCTGAACTGGTCGCCCGGGCCGTTTTTCACCCAGGTGCTGCTGCCGGCCAGCAGGTATTCGCAGCCACCGGCCACGCATTCCATGACCTCGGGCGCGCCGGTGTTGAAGGTCAGCGTGGCGGGCAGGATCACGCCCACCGATTGTTTCGTGCCGTCGGCCAGGGTGAGGCTGTGGCTCACGCATTTGCCGTCGAAGTAGACGTTGGCCTGGGTGGCGACGGTGACGCCGCTGATCTGGGTGGTGGTCATGGTGCTGGAGGGCGTGGAGAAGGCAAAGCCGCGATTTTAGGTCGCGGCCCTGGGAGGGCGGTCGGGGGGGGCGGGCAGCGGCTCAGCGCCGGGCGGCCCAGTCGGCCGCATCGAAGCCCACGGTGATGGCGCCATCGCTCCACCGCACCACGGGCCGCTTGATCAGGCTGGGCCGCTCGAGCAGCAGGCGGCGCGCGCTGGCGCTGTCCACCACGGCGGCGCGGCTGGCCTCGTCGAGCTGGCGCCAGGTGGTGCCCTTGCGGTTCACCAGGGTCTGCCAGCCCGCGCTGGCCAGCCAGGCGTCCAGCCCGGCCTCGGGCACGCCGAGCTTCTTGAAATCGTGGAAATGGTGTTCGCGGCCGTTGGCGTCCAGCCAGGCGCGCGCCTTTTTCACCGTGTCGCAGTTCGGGATGCCATGCAGCGTGATCATGGGCGGGATTGTCCGCCAGCCGCGTCGGGCCAGGGGGCGGGTGGGACAATCGCGGGATGCTTGAGATCCCCGTTCCCGATCACCCCGTGACGCTGGCCGACTGGCTGGCCCACGCCGAGCGCCTGCACCCGCAGGCCATAGACATGGGCCTGGAGCGCGTGATGACCGTGGCGCGGCGCATGGGCCTGCAACTGAGCTGCCCGGTGATCACCGTGGCCGGCACCAACGGCAAGGGCAGCACCTGCGCCATGCTGGAGTCCATCTACACCCAGTCGGGCTACCGCACGGGCGTCTACAGCTCGCCGCATCTGGTGCATTTCGAGGAGCGCTGCCGCATCGCGGGCGAGGTGGTGTCGGCCGACACGCTGGTGCCCGCCATGGCCGAGGTGGACGTGGCGCGGCGCGGGCAGGGCGGCGAGCCCGAGGTGAGCCTGACCTATTTCGAGTTCACCACCCTGGCCATCCTGCGCACCATCGCGCGCGAGGCGGTGGACGTGGCCATCCTGGAGGTCGGCCTGGGCGGCCGGCTCGACGCGGTCAACATCCTCGACGCCGACTGCGCGGTCATCACCAGCATCGACCTGGACCACATGGCCCTGCTGGGCCCCGACCGCGAGAGCATCGGCCGCGAGAAGGCCGGCATCATGCGCACCGGCCGCCCCGTGGTGGTGAGCGACCCGGCGCCGCCGCAGAGCCTGATCGACCACGCGCGTGAGATCGACGCCGAGCTCTGGCGCGTGGGCGTCGACTTCCACGTCGCGGGCGACCAGCAGCAGTGGGGCTGGGCCATGCACCCCTCACACGGCGGGCGCCGCTACAGCGGCCTGGCCTACCCGGCGCTGCGCGGCGCCAACCAACTGCTCAACGCGGCCGGCGCGCTGGCCGCCATCGAGGCCCTTCGCGGGCGCCTGCCGGTCACGGCCCAGGCCGTGCGCACCGGCTTCGTGCTGGTCGAGCTGCCGGGGCGCTTCCAGATCGTGCCCGGCCGGCCCGCGCTGGTGCTGGACGTGGCGCACAACCCGCATTCGGTGGCCGCGCTGGCCGCCAACCTCGACGCCATGGGCTTCTACCCGCGCACGCACGCCGTGTTCGGCGCCATGGCCGACAAGGACCTCGGCACCATGCTGGCGCGCATCGCGCCGCTGATCGACCGCTGGTACCTGACCGACCTGCCGCTGCCGCGCGCCAGCCGGGCCGCCGACCTCAAGCCCCTGGTGGAGGGACTGAAGGGACCCGGGGGGCGCGACGCCAGCCTGCACCGCGACCCGCGCGAGGCTTTGACCGCAGCCCTGAGCGCGGCGGACCCCGCTGATAGAATCCTCGTCTTTGGCTCGTTCTACACCGTCGGTGGTGTGCTGCAGGACGGATTGCCGAAGCTCGCGGCACCGCATCTCGCCGCCTGAACCGTGCCGACCAAGGCCCTCGCGACCCCATGATCAGCTCACGCTCCGGCTCCCAGGGCGGCGCCAACGCATCGCCTCCCACCATCGAAGCGGTGCGTCGCCGGGCGCGCCACCGGCTCATCGGCGCCAGCATCCTGGTGGCCGCTGGCGTCATCGGTTTTCCGCTGCTGTTCGACAGCCAGCCGCGCCCGATCGCGGTGGATATCCCGATCGACATTCCGGGCCGCGACGCCGCGCCGCCCCTGGCCAGCACGGCCCGGCCCGCCCCGGCGCCCAGCCCTTCGCCGGCCCCGGCCCCCTCGCCCGCGCCTGCTCCCTCGCCAGCACCGGTGCCCACGCCGGCCCCCAGTCCGGCCCCCGCGCCGAGCCCGGCACCGGCGCCAGCGCCCGCTCCAGCACCCGCACCCGCGCCCGAGCCGCCCAAGCGCGACCCCGCCGAGGCCGCGCGCGCCCAGGCCATCTTGCGCGGCCAGGCGCCGCCCGCCGCCGCCTCCACCGCGAACGAGCGCGTGGTGGTGCAGGTGGGCGCCTTCGCCGACGAGGCCCGCGCCCGCGAGACGCGCCAGAAGCTCGAGCGCGCCGGCCTCAAGACCTACGTGAACGTGGCCCAGACGGCGGAGGGCAAGCGCGTGCGCGTGCGGGTGGGCCCCTTCGACAGCCGCGCCGAGGCCGAGAAGGCCGCCGCGCGCGTCAAGTCCCTGGGCCTGCCGGCCGCCATCCTGACCCTCTGAAAGGAGGGCCGCCATGCTGCTGACCGACTGGGTGCTGCTCACCTTGCTGCTGCTGTCGGTGCTGCTGGGCCTGTGGCGCGGGCTCATGTTCGAGGTGCTGTCGGTGCTGGGCTGGGTGGCCGCCTTCCTGTTCGCCCAGGCCTTCGCTGACGACGTCGTGCCCTGGCTGCCGATCGACAAGGTCGCGCCGCCGCTGCAACTGGCCATCGGCTTCGCGCTGGTCTTCATCGCCGTCGCTTTTCTCGGCGGCGTGCTGGCCTGGCTGGTGCAGAAATTCGTCAACACCGTGGGCCTGCGCCCGGTCGACCGCGTCCTGGGCGGCGCCTTCGGCCTGCTGCGGGGCCTGGTCATCCTGCTCGCCGTCGCGTTGGTCATTGCCATGACGCAGATGCAATCGGCCGCCTGGTGGCAGGACTCGCCCACCGCCAACGCACTGAGCGGCGCGCTGCGCCAGGCCAAACCCCTGCTGCCCGACCCGCTCGCGCGCTACATCCCCTGAACTTCTGAACCCAAGGACACCATCATGTGTGGAATCGTCGGCGTCGTCAGCCAGACCCCGGTGAACCAGCTCATCTACGACGCGCTGCTGCTCCTGCAGCACCGCGGTCAGGACGCCGCGGGCATCGTCACCCAGCAGGGCCGCAAGTTCTTCATGCACAAGGCCAAGGGCATGGTGCGCGACATCTTCCGCACCCGCAACATGCGTGCCCTGCCGGGCAATTGCGGCCTGGGTCAGGCGCGCTACCCCACGGCCGGCAACGCCTACAGCGAGGAAGAGGCCCAGCCCTTCTACGTGAACGCGCCCTTTGGCCTGGTGCTGGTGCACAACGGCAACCTAACGAACGCCCAGGCGCTCAAGCAGGAGCTGTTCCAGACCGACCACCGCCACATCAACACCGAGAGCGACTCCGAGGTGCTGCTCAACGTGCTGGCGCACGAGCTGGAGAAGTGCACGCGCGGTGAACCGCTCAAGCCGGCCGACGTGTTCGCCGCCGTGCGCGGCGTGCACGCGCGCGTGAAAGGCTCCTACGCGGTGGTGGCCCTGATCGCGGGTCACGGCCTGCTGGCCTTCCGCGACCCCTACGGCATCCGCCCGCTGTGCATCGGTCGCCAGGACGGCAGCGTGATGGTGGCCAGCGAATCGGTGACCCTCGAAGGCACGGGCTTCCACTTCGAGCGCGACGTGCTGCCGGGCGAGGCGGTCTACGTCAGCCTCGACGGTGAGATGCACGCCGAGCGCTGCGCGCCCGACGCCGTGCTCAAACCCTGCATCTTCGAGTACGTCTACCTGGCGCGGCCCGACTCCGTCATGAACGGCATCTCGGTCTACCAGGCGCGCCTGAACCTGGGGACCACGCTGGCCAAGCGCGTCATCTCCACCGTGCCGCCGAACGAGATCGACGTGGTGATCCCCATCCCCGAGTCCTCGCGCCCGAGCGCGATGGAGCTGGCGCGCCTGCTGGGCCTGCCTTACCGCGAAGGCTTCGTGAAGAACCGCTACGTGGGCCGCACCTTCATCATGCCGGGCCAGGCCGTGCGCAAGAAGTCGGTGCGCCAGAAACTCAATGTCATCGGCAGCGAGTTCAAGGGCCGCAACGTGCTGCTGGTGGACGACTCCATCGTGCGCGGCACCACCAGCCGCGAGATCGTGCAGATGGCGCGCGACGCCGGCGCGCGCAAGGTCTACCTGGCCAGCGCCGCGCCGCCGGTGCGCTTCCCCAACGTCTATGGCATCGACATGCCCACGCCCGGCGAACTCGTGGCGCACGGCCGGTCGGTGGAGGAGGTGCGCGAGATCATCGGCTGCGACGCGCTGATCTACCAGGACGTGGACGGCATGAAACAGGCCGTGGGCTCGCTCAACGCCCAGCTCGACGGCTTCGACGCCTCCTGCTTCGACGGCGTCTACGTCACCGGCGACATCACGCCGCAAGACATCGAACGGCTCAACCAGGGCCGCCCGCAAAGCGAGGAGGGCGAAGAAGACACCTCCCGCCTGGCACTGCCGAACGCCCAGGAGGCCTGAGTTGGACGACGCGCTGAGAAAAACCCTGCACCGCGACACCCTGGCGGTGCGCGAGGCCGTCGATCGAAGCCCCTATGGCGAGAACTCCGAGGCGCTGTACCTCACGAGCGGCTACGTGCAGTCCTCTGCCGAATCTTCGGCTCGCCGTTTCGCGGGCGATGAGGAGGGCTTCACCTACGGCCGCTACGGCAACCCCACGGTCACCAGCTTCGAGCGCCGCCTCGCCGCGCTGGAAGGCAGCGAGGCCGCCATGGGCACGGCCTCGGGCATGTCGGCCATCCTGCTCATGTGCCTGGGCCTGCTCAAGGCGGGCGACCACGTGGTGTGTTCGCAGTCCATGTTCGGCTCGACCATCAAGCTCATCGGCAGCGACCTGGCGAAGTTCGGCGTCGAGTCGAGCTTCGTCCCGCAGACCGACGTGGGCGCCTGGAAGGCCGCGCTGCGCCCGACCACCAGGCTGCTGTTCGCCGAGACGCCCACCAACCCGCTCACCGAGGTCTGCGACATCCAGGCCCTGGCCGATCTGGCGCACAACGCCGGCGCGTTGCTGTGCGTGGACAACTGCTTCGCCACGCCCGCGCTGCAGCGCCCCATGGATTTCGGCGCCGACATCGTCATGCACTCGGGCACCAAGTACCTCGACGGGCAGGGCCGCGTCATGGCCGGCGCGCTGTGCGCCAGCCAGGCCCTGGTCACCGAGAAGTTCCTGCCCATCATGAAGAGCGCGGGCATGACGCTCGCGCCCTTCAATGCCTGGGTCATGCTCAAGGGCCTGGAGACGCTGGACATTCGCCTGCGCGCGCAAAGCGCCAACGCGCTCGCGCTGGGCCGCTGGCTGGAGGCGCACCCCGCGGTGGCGCGCGTGCACAACCCCGGCCTGCCCAGCCACCCGCAGCACGCGCTGGCCATGAAGCAGCAGAGCGGCATCGGTGGCGCGGTGCTGTCCTTCGACGTGAAGGCCTCCAACCCCGAGCAGGCCCGCCAGCGCGCCTTCCACGTGCTCGATTCGCTGCGCGTGCTCTCGCTGTCCACCAACCTGGGCGACACCAAGACCCTGTGCGCGCACCCCGCGAGCACCTCGCACGGCCGCCTCACCGAAGCGCAGCGCCAGGCGGCCGGCATCGGCCAGGGCCTGATCCGCGTGGCCGTAGGCCTCGAACACATCAACGACATGCAGGCCGACCTCTCGCGCGGCCTCGACACCCTCCCGTGAAAGTCCGCACCCGTTTCGCGCCGTCGCCGACCGGCTTCATCCACCTCGGCAACATCCGCTCGGCCCTGTACCCCTGGGCTTTCGCGCGCTCGCAGCAGGGCGACTTCATCCTGCGAATCGAGGACACCGACCTGGAGCGCTCCTCGCAGGCCGCGGTCGACGTGATCCTGGAAGGCATGGCCTGGCTGGGCCTCGACCCCGACGAGGGGCCCTTCTACCAAATGCAGCGCATGGACCGCTACAAGCAGGTGCTGGCGCAGATGCAGGCCCAGGGGCTGGTCTACCCCTGCTACATGAGCGTGGCGGAGCTCGACGCCCTGCGCGAGCGCCAGATGGCCGCCAAGGAAAAGCCGCGCTACGACGGCACCTGGCGCCCCGAGCCTGGCAAGACCCTGCCGCCGGTGCCCGAGGGCGTGAAGCCCGTGCTGCGCTTCAAGAACCCGCAGGGCGGCGTGGTGGCCTGGGACGACAAGGTCAAGGGCCGCATCGAGATCCGCAACGACGAACTCGACGACCTCGTGATCGCACGCCCCGATGGCACGCCCACCTACAACTTCTGCGTCGTGGTGGACGACATCGACATGGCCATCACCCACGTGATCCGCGGCGACGACCACGTGAACAACACGCCGCGCCAGATCAACATCTTCCGCGCCCTCGGCCAGGAACCCCCGGTGTATGCGCACCTGCCCACCGTGCTCAACGAGCAGGGCGAGAAGATGAGCAAGCGCAACGGCGCCAAGCCCGTCACCCAGTACCGCGACGAGGGATACCTGCCCGACGCGATGGTGAACTACCTGGCGCGCCTGGGCTGGAGCCACGGCGACGACGAAATCTTCAGCCGCGCGCAGTTCCTCGAGTGGTTCGACCTCGACCACCTCGGCCGCAGCGCCGCGCAGTTCGACGAGGCCAAGCTGCGCTGGGTCAACGCCCAGCACCTCAAGGCCATGGCCGACGAAGCGCTCGCACCGCTGGTGGCCGAGCAGTTGAAGAAACGCGGCCTGGTGGCCGACGAGCGCCTGCCGCGCATCTGCGCGCTGTTCAAGGACCGCTGCGACACCACCGTGGCGCTGGCCGACTGGGCCGCGGCCTTCTATGCCGACGTGAACCCGAGCGCACAAGAAACCGCGCAGCACGTCACCGAGGCCGTGAAGCCTGCCGTGGCCGCGCTGGCTTCGGCCCTGGCCGCACTGCCCGCGTGGGACAAGCCCGCGATCTCGGGCGCGCTCAAGCAGGTGCTCGCTGCACACGGCTTGAAGATGCCGCAACTGGCCATGCCGGTGCGTGTGCTGGTGATGGGCACGGCCCAGACGCCGTCGCTCGATGCGGTGCTCGAACTGCAGTCGCGAGAACTTGTGATCGAGCGACTTCAGAAAGCCTGAATTTCTGGCATATAATGCGAGGCTCGCTAGGACGCAACGCTGAGTGATCAGCGAAACGGAACAGCGAACCCTGTGGGGGTATAGCTCAGCTGGGAGAGCGCTTGCATGGCATGCAAGAGGTCAGCGGTTCGATCCCGCTTACCTCCACCACAGTTTCGAAGTCGCGCATGGTAGCGACGGCAGGAAAAGCAGACACTGCCGCTGATACAATGCGAGGCTTCCGTCCAGGTTATGACCCTATCGTCTAGAGGCCTAGGACATCACCCTTTCACGGTGAGTACCGGGGTTCGAATCCCCGTAGGGTCGCCAAACAAGCCGCAAGGCAAGTAGGCACAAGTCGTGGCACTTGGTTCGAAAGAACGAAAGCCGCCTGCCAGGAGTGGTAGTTCAGTTGGTTAGAATACCGGCCTGTCACGCCGGGGGTCGCGGGTTCGAGCCCCGTCCACTCCGCCAGACACATCAACGGGTTACGTGAGAAATCGCGTAGCCCGTTTTCATTTTCATGGCCCATCAGCGCGCCTGGCGCCGGTCGATCGATCGGCTCGCCCCGGCGCACTCACGCATCAGAACGGCGGGCACGGCCTCGCGGCCACTCTCGGCGCAGCCTAGCCCCCACGGGGCTGGGCAAGATGGTGAATGCTGGGCCTGCACGCCGCTCGTGACATCCGGGAACCGGATTCTCGGGTGCGCAGCCTGCGTCGCAGTCTTCACCGCGTTGTCACCATTGATCCACCTGTGAGGGGTCAGATTCGACCGTTCAAGCGGAATCATCCCACTGGCCGAATTGAGTGTTTTACGTGTCTGGATTACTGTTTCTTCCAGACGAACTCTTTGGGCAGTCCGCTCAGTTGGTTGGCGGGGATCCCACGGTATCAGGGAGTAGCTGGGAACGTGTCGACCATTTTCAATGGGTGTTGCCATTGGATGGCCAGATGCACTCTTTCTTTTCTAAAGGTGCTGTTATGAATATCCGTCAATCAAGCTTTTTTAAGCTGCTGCTAAGTGGTGTTTTGACGCTCTTCGCGTTGTTCGGTGCGAGTTCGGCAATGGCGTACACCGGTATCTGGACGTCGGCCGCGATCGAGGGTGGGTCCTTTGTCGCTCAGCCGGGTGATTTCATCCGTTATGGCGTGACTGATATCCCGGATTGTTCAACTCAAGCGTGTACGGGTAATTGGTCCTTCAAGGGATTCACCAGTGCGACGACGGTGTACTGCAACAATACTTGGTGGGGGGGGATCCCTATCCCAATAGGGCAAAGAACTGTGAAAGACTGTCCCTGTTTGGCGTCTCGGGACAGACGGGGGTTAGTTATCAGCTGAAATATGTTGCTCCGGAAGGTAATACCAACCTTTCTTCCACGGTGTCCAACAGTAACTCGGGCTGTGCGGCGTTGGCCATGGCCGGCGTGCCATGTGATACTGCATACTTCATAGGATGGACGAGCAATTCGAGTGCATTTTCGAAGACTGCAACTCTTAATGGTTCGATGACCTGTTCAATTGCATCTTTTGGGGGTGACCCAGTGTGGGGTACCGCGAAAAATTGCTTCTTCCCGAAATAGAGAAATGGGCTAAACGAAGTCTCATGAATTCGGTTGGGGGAGGCTGAAAATTTGGGCCGGTCGTGCCTCAGGGCTATCGACCGGCCGACTCCATGTTTGCGCAAAAAATGCGCCTGCCGACCTATCGGAAAGGTCTGTCATTGTCCGCCGCTGAATTGCGGGGACGTCCTCTTCTTCCTCTCTGGAATAGAAAATAAGGGCAGGAATAGCTCACCTGCCCAGATTCTCAGCGGATCGAATTGCACGTCTCCCTGGCTGGCAGGCTATTTCTCATGGCGGTTCCCAAGGAAGCGCAGCTCGATAAGCGGAAACCTGCTGTGGCAGGGAGGGCCGCTGCGAACGTGTCGACGGGGCCCATGAGCGTCTCCCAAACTATGCAGAGAGCCGCGAGAGGCCGGCGACTATGGCTCATACGTGGGGTCGGCGTATTAGGTGCCTTGCGCTGGCCCCTACGGGGCGTTCATCATGCCGGGCTTCTCTGTAACAGAACGATTCGAAATCCGGGGATAGGGTCAGTTGCATCGACGTGGATGCGGTGGTTGGCGATGGCGACCAGCGTCGCAGTCTTCACCGCCTTGCCACCATTGGTCCACCTATGAGGGGGCGAAATTCGA
The DNA here is from genome assembly GCF_003417535.1 of Hydrogenophaga borbori. GTDB lineage: Bacteria > Pseudomonadota > Gammaproteobacteria > Burkholderiales > Burkholderiaceae_C > Hydrogenophaga > Hydrogenophaga borbori. Next base: position 149,905 of record NZ_QVLS01000003.1, on the reverse strand, counting down.
CCGTTCAGGCGGAATCAGCCAACTGGCCGAATGAATTGTCTGGACGGTTGTATTAACGTCTCTCCCAGGCTGGTACATGGGGATGCCTTCCGTAATAGGTCGGCAATCTGCCGCAGGAGGGAGGGGTTACTGGGAACGTGTCGACCATTTCAATCGGTCTTGCCGGTGGATGGCCAGATGCACTCTTTTATTCTCTGTTTAAAGGTGCTCACATGGATATCTGTCAATCAAGGTTGCTTAAGCTCATTTTCAGTTGCTTTCTGACGCTCTCTGCGTTGTGGGGGGCTGGTTCTGCCATGGCATACAGCGGAAGCTGGGCTTCGGTTGCGATCGAAGGCGGGTCGTTCAGCTATTCCCCAGGGGATTTTATTCGTTATGGGGTAACCGATATACCGGATTGTGGAGACACTTCCTGCGGCGGCAAGTGGACCTTCAAGGCATTCACCACGTCGGGATCGTCGGGTTGCAATAACACGGCGTTTGGGGGTGATCCTTACCCCAATCGCGCAAAAAACTGTGAGAAGTTGACATGGCTCTCTGGTTTTGGGCACGGGAGTGTGGGGGCGCCATTGAAGGTTGTGGCCGTGGAGAACAGTTCGACTCTGCTTAAAGACACGGTTGTGAATAGCAATTCTGGCTGCAGCACGGCTGGCTATCTTGCATGCAATACCGTGTTTTATATGGGCTGGTCGGACGGAGGTATTATGATTGGCGACACGTACCAGACTCTCAACAATACGCAAAAGTGCAACAACTCGACTTTTGGGGATCCAGCAGGTGGCTATCTCAAGTGGTGTTTCTTCCCTAAATGAAGGCATGCGCGCCAAGGGGTGGCTGGATGTTCGGCCGCCCCTTGGTCCCGTCTCAATCCTTGACCCAGTTCGGCTCATCAGTTCCCACGCGGCCGATGAGCCGATGTCGCCTTTTCTGATGCAGGAAGACGGCGATGCCTACCCGAGGCCATTCATTCGACGTCTTTTCATCTGGGCCTGTGGCGGGGCGCATTGGCCGCACCGATCGTCATTGACCCGTCTCGGCGTTGCCGGTCGTGGGGCGGCCGCCCAATTCCCCATCCCCGCTCCCTGGCGGAGCGGGTTGGTTGTCATAAAAAGCGATTGAGGATGCGTCGGGACAATCGGTCCAGCGCGAAGCGGTCGGCGACGAGGAACTGCAGGCCATTGCCGTCCTGGATCAACAGACGCTTCCCGTCGAGCCGGCGGATGTCGTCCTCGGCCTTGAGCACCAGTTGCGCGGGGCCGCGCTCGGTTTCCACCGTCCAGGTGCTGGGCGTGGCGTAGCCCGAGACGCCCAGGATGCGCTGGATGCGGGGCATGAACTCGCGCGGCGCCAGTTCTTCCTCGATCAGCGCGCGCGTCGCGGCGTCGAGTGCCGACAGGCGCTGAATCCACACCCGTTCGTGCCCGTCGCTGCCCACCAGCGACAGGCCCTCGTCGGGCGCGGCCAGGGGGAAGGCGCGCACGGGCATTACGCCGGTGTGCACCTGCCCATCGGCGGTGGTGAGCTGCAGCGGGCCTTGCGGGTCTCGGCGCAGTGTCCAGTCGATCGTCGTCATGCTGATCTCCGCGTTCAGTCGGTGCCTGCCGTGGCGCCATGCGCCGTGGGGTTGGCGTTGGGTGGCGCGAGGCTCGGCCCGTCTTCCGCGTCCACGTTGCGCAACTGCGCCATGTAGAGCCGCCAGTAGGCGCCCTCGCGCGCCATCAGCTCGTCGTGAGGGCCCACCTCCACCACCTCACCGCGGTCCATCACCACCAGCCGGTCGGCGCGGCGCAATGTGGACAGGCGGTGGGCGATGGCGATGGTGGTGCGCCCCGCCACGAGGTTGTCGAGCGCTTTCTGGATCTCCTTCTCGGTCTCGGTGTCCACGCTGGAGGTGGCCTCGTCGAGGATGAGGATGCGCGGGTCGATCAGCAGCGCGCGCGCGATGGAGATGCGCTGGCGCTCGCCGCCCGACAGGCCCTGGCCGCGCTCGCCCACCAGCGAGTCGTAGCCGTGCGGCAGGCGCAGGATGAACTCGTGCGCGTGCGCGGCGCGCGCGGCGGCCACGATCTCGGCGCGTGTGGCGTCCGGTTTGCCGTAGGCGATGTTCTCGGCGATGGTGCCGAAGAACAGAAAGGGTTCCTGGAGCACCAGGCCGATGTGGCGTCGGTAGTCGGCCACGGCGAACTGGCGCACGTCGGTGCCGTCGACGCGGATGCTGCCGCCGCTGACGTCGTAGAAGCGGCAGATGAGGTTGACCAGCGTGCTCTTGCCCGAGCCGCTGTGGCCCACCAGGCCGATCATCTCGCCGGGCCGGATGTCCAGGTTCATGCCGCGGATGACCGAGCGGTTGCCGTAGCGGAAGTGCACGTCGTTCAGTGAGATGCCGCCCTCGATGCGCGGGCGGCTCACGGGCTGCGCGGGCTCCGGCACGTTGGAGACGTGGTCGAGGATGTCGAAGATGCGCTTGGCGCCGGCGGCGGCCTTCTGCGTGACCGAGACGATGCGGCTCATGGAGTCGAGCCGGCTGTAGAAGCGGCCGATGTAGGCCAGGAAGGCGGTGAGCACGCCCACCGTGATGTCGCCGCGCGAGACCTGCCAGATGCCGAAGGCCCAGACCACCAGCAGGCCGAGTTCGGTGAGCAGCGTGACCGTGGGCGTGAACAGCGACCAGGTCTTGTTCAGCTTGTCGTTGACCTCCAGGTTGTGGCGGTTGGCCTCGCGAAAGCGGACGGCTTCGCGCTTTTCCTGCGCGAAGGCCTTCACCACGCGGATGCCGGGGATGGTGTCGGCCAAGACGTTGGTCACGTCCGACCAGACGCGGTCGATCTTCTCGAAGCCGGTGCGCAGGCGGTCGCGCACGAGGTGGATCATCCAGGCAATGAAAGGCAGGGGCAGCAGCGTCACCAGCGCCAGCCAGGGGTTGATGCTGAAGAGGATGACCGCGGTCATCAGGATCATCAGCACGTCGGTGGCGAAGTCCAGGGCGTGCAAGGAGAGGAACACGCAGATGCGGTCGGTTTCCGAGCCGATGCGGGCCATGAGGTCTCCGGTGCGTTTGCCGCCGAAGTACTCGAGCGAGAGCGCCAGCAGGTGTTCGAAGGTGGTGGTGCGCAGGTCGGCGCCGATGCGCTCGGACACCAGCGAGAGCACATAGGTGCGCGCCCAGCCGAGGCCCCAGGCCGTCAGCGCCGCCAGCAGCAGGCCGCCGAGCAGCATGGCCACCTGCCAGGGATCGATGCGCTGGCCGTTCTGAAAGGGGATCAGCACCTCGTCCATGAGCGGCATGGTCAGGTAGGGCGGCACCAGCGTGGCGGCCGTGGCGGCCAGCGTCAGGCCAAAACCCAGGGCCAATTGCGCGCGGTACGGTTTGGCGAATCGTCCGAGCCGCAATAGCACCCAGGTGGACGGCGGCCGGTGCAATTCCGGGGTGTCGATTAATTCGTCGCCAATCGGCGACAACTCGCTTTCGTGATTTGGCGACAGCGGTATTGCGTTGGTCGATGATGGGGCGGGTTTTTGCACCGCATCATTTAATCCAGCGCGGTTGCGAAGGGCTTGCAGGCGGTCGAATTCTGCAATGAACCGCAGCGCGCGTGTGTTGTGCGTCGCAGTAAAACGCCAAATAGCCAGCCGCTGTTGGGCGCCGTGCACACTGAGCTGCGCGAGGCCTGCATGGTCGTTGTGCTTCAAGCACAATACGCCACCCAGGGACCACTCACGCCAGCCGGCATCGGCCCCGCCGGGCTCCCAGCTCAACAGCCGTTGGGTGGTCAGCACCAGCAAGCCGGCAGAAAAATTCAATTGCGAATCGAGGTCAAGCTGCAGCCAACTTGAAACCTGCTCGTTGTCCAGCAAGCGCGCCTGCAGACCGTCTTGAAACGGTGGCGGCAAGGCACTGAACGGCGACGTAAGTTCGGGTAAAGGTGAATTCATTAGAAGTGGACCCATCCGGAAAATGACCGGCGCCCGCGGGCGTATCCGATATTGTCCTAGATGAAACGCCGAGTAAGTCCACGGAGCCGCCATCGCGTTATGCCGTTGAATCGACAACCATGAAACAACCCATTCGTTTTCTGCGCGTCAGCTACCTCGGCGGACCGAACATCTGGACCTACCGCCCGGTCCTCGAGAGCTGGATCGACATCGGTGAGCTGGAGGACTACCCCTCGCACCTGCTGCCCGGCCTGTACGAGCGCCTGACGGCCTGGCTGCCTGGCCTGGTCGAGCACCAGTGCGGCGTGGGCGAGCGCGGGGGCTTCCTGCAGCGCCTGCAGGAAGGCACCTGGGCCGGCCACATCCTCGAACACGTGGTGATCGAGCTGCAGAACCTGGCGGGCCTGCAGACCGGCTTCGGCCAGACACGCAGCACGCCGGTGCGCGCCGTCTACAAGATGGTGTTTCGCGCCCGCGACGAGCGGGTGGCGCGGCGCGCGCTCACGCTGGGGCACGAACTGCTGATGGCCGCCATCAACGACAGCCCCTTCGACGTGGCCGCCGCGGTGCACGAGCTGCGCGAGCTGGTCGACGACCACTGCCTGGGTCCCAGCACGGCGAGCATCGTCGACGCCGCGACCGGCCGCCGCATCCCGCACATCCGCCTGAACGACGGCAACCTGGTGCAGCTCGGCTACGGCGCGCGCCAGCGCCGCATCTGGACGGCCGAGACCGACCGCACCAGCGCCATCGCCGAGAGCATCGCCAGCGACAAAGACCTGTCCAAGCGCATGCTCGCCGCCTGCGGCGTGCCGGTGCCCGAGGGCCAGGTGGTCGAGAGCCCGCAGGCTGCCTGGGAGGCCGCGCGCGACATCGGTCTTCCGGTGGTGGTCAAGCCCACCGACGCGAACCACGGCCGGGGGGTGTCGCTGGAGCTGATGCGCCAGGAAGACGTGGAGGCGGCGTTCGCCGTGGCCGACGCCGAAGGCAGCGGCGTCATGGTCGAGCGCTTCGTGCGCGGCCTGGAGCACCGCCTGCTGGTGGTGGGTGGGCGCGTGGTGGCCGCCACGCGCGGCGACGAGGCCTGGGTGACGGGCGACGGCCGCAGCAGCGTGCGGCAGCTCATCGACAGCCAGATCAACAGCGACCCGCGCCGCGGCCTGAACGAGGAATTCCCGCTCAACGCCATCCACCTCGACGAGTACCCCGCCATGGCCGTCGAGCTGCAGCGCCAGGGCCACACCATCGACAGCGTGCCGGCCGCCGGCCAGCGCGTGCTGATCATGCGCAATGGCAACCTCTCGGTGGACTGCACCGACGAGGTCCATCCGGACGTTGCCCGCGTGGTGGCGCTGGCCGCGCGTGTCATCGGGCTGGACATCGCCGGCGTCGACCTGGTCGCGCAGGACATCTCGCGCCCGCTGGCCGATCAGGGCGGCGCCATCGTCGAGGTCAACGCCGGCCCCGGCCTGCTGATGCACCTCAAGCCCGCCGTGGGCCAGCCGCGGCCGGTGGGGCGCGCCATCGTCGACCACCTCTTCGTGCCCGGCGATTCGGGCCGCGTGCCGGTGGTGGGCGTGGCGGGCAGCCGCGGCACCACTGGCATCGCGCGCCTGGTGGCCTGGCTGGCCTCGCTGAGCGGTCCGCAGGTGGGCCTGGCGTGCAAGGCGGGCCTGTTCCTGGGCCGCCGGGCGCTGCAGCACGGCGATTTTTCCAAGGCCGGTGCGGCGCGCCGCCTGCTGATGAACCGCGGCGTGCAGACGGCGGTGTTCGAGAACGACCCGCTGACCATCGTCAACGAAGGCCTGGCCTACGACCGCTGCCAGGTGGGCGTGGTGACCGACGCCTCGGGCAGCCCCGCGCTGGCGGCCTGCCACATCCGTGAGGTCGAGCAGCTCTTCAAGGTCATGCGCACCCAGGTGGACGTGGTGCTGCCCGATGGCGCGGCCGTGCTCAACGCCGCCGACCCGGTGGTGGCCGAGATGGCGCCGCTGTGCGACGGCGATGTCATCTTCTACGCCGAGGACCCCGAGCTGCCGGTGCTGGTGGAGCACCTGGCGCAGTACCGCCGCGCGGTCTTCCTGCGCCAGGGCGACATCGTGCTCAGCGACGGCCAGCAGGAGCATGTGGTGGCGTCGCTGGCCCAGGTGTCGCTGGGCGAGGGCGTGGCCCCCGAAGACAAGACGGCGGTGCTGCTCGCCTCGCTGGCGGCGGCCTGGGCCCTGGACATTTCGCCCGCGCTCATGGCCGCCGGCCTGCGCACCTTCGCCCGCGAAGCCCCGATCGCCCACGCCCCCGTTCGGCGCGAACCCGCGGCGCAGCCGTCCCCCGAATCCCTTGCCGAGAAGAGCCTCTGATGGAACTCACCCGCATCCGGGCCCTGCGCGGCCCCAACCTCTGGACCCGCCACACCGCGATCGAAACCGTGGTGCACTGCGGCGACAACGAACGCGCCCTGGCCAGCCTGCCGGGCTTCGAGGCGCGCCTGCGCGAGCAGTTTCCGCACCCGGGCGCGCTGCACAGCGCCGGCGGCTCGCTCTCGCTGGCCCACGTGCTGGAAGTGGCCACGCTGTCGCTGCAGGCGCAGGCGGGCTGCCCGGTCACCTTCAGCCGCACCTCGGCCACCCTCGAATCGGGCGTCTACCAGGTGGTGGTGCAGTACAGCGAGGAGGCCGTGGGCCGACGCGCGCTGGCGCTGGCGCATGGGTTGATCGAGGCGGTGCTGCGCGGCGAATCCTTCGATCTGACCGCCGCCGTGGCCGAACTGCGTGAACTCGACGAGGACGAGCGCCTGGGGCCGAGCACGGGCTCCATCGTCCATGCGGCGGTGGCGCGCGGCATTCCCTACCGGCGCCTGACCACCGGCAGCCTGGTGCAGTTCGGCTGGGGCAGCCGCGCGCGGCGCATCCAGGCGGCCGAGGTGGACCGCACCAGCGCCGTGTCCGAATCCATCGCCCAGGACAAGGAGCTCACCAAGCGGCTGCTGCAAGCCGCTGGCGTGCCCGTGCCGCAGGGCCGGCCCGTGAGCGACGCCAACGACGCCTGGGCCGCCGCGCTCGAGATCGGTCTGCCGGTGGTGCTCAAGCCGCGCGACGGCAACCAGGGCAAGGGTGTCACCGTGAACGTGACGGCGCGCGAGCAGCTCGACGCCGCGTTCCAGACGGCGGCCGACTATGGCGAAGTGCTGGTCGAGCGCTACCTGCCGGGCAGCGACTACCGCCTGCTGGTGGTGGGTGATCGCCTGGTGGCGGCCGCGCGCCGCGATCCGCCGCAGGTGGCCGGCGACGGCGTGCACACGGTGCGCGAACTGGTGAACATCGTCAACGCCGACCCGCGCCGCGGCGAGGGCCACGCCACCGCGCTCACCAAGATCCGCTTCGACGACATCGCCCTGGGCTGCCTGGCCGTGCAGGGCCTGCAGGCCGACAGCGTGCCGGCCAAGGGCCGCCGCGTGGTGCTGCGCAACAACGCCAACCTGAGCACCGGCGGCACCGCCACCGACGTCACCGACGACGTGCACCCCGAGATCGCCGCGCGCGCCGTGGCGGCGGCGCAGATGATCGGCCTGGACATCTGCGGCGTGGACGTGGTCTGCGAGACCATGCTCAAGCCGCTGGAAGACCAGGCCGGCGGCATCGTCGAGGTGAACGCGGCGCCCGGCCTGCGCATGCACCTCTCGCCCTCCTACGGCCATGCGCGCGACGTCGGCAAGGCGGTGATCGAGGACATGTACCCCGATGGCGGCGACGGCCGCATCCCCGTCGTGGCCGTCACCGGCACCAACGGCAAGACCACCACCGTGCGCCTGATCGCCCACCTGTTCGCGTCCAGCGGCCTGCGCGTGGGCATGACCAACACCGACGGCGTCTACGTCAACGGCCACCAGACCGACAGCGGCGACTGCGCCGGCCCGCGCAGCGCGCGCAACGTGCTGGCCCACCCCGACGTCGACGCCGCCGTGTTCGAGACCGCGCGGGGCGGCGTGCTGCGCGAAGGCCTGGGCTTCGACCGCTGCCAGGTGGCCGTGGTCACCAACGTGGGCGCGGGCGACCACCTGGGCCTGAACTACATCACCACGGTCGAGGACCTGGCGGTGCTCAAGCGCGTCATCGTGCAGAACGTGGCCGAGACCGGCTACGCCGTGCTCAACGCGGCCGACCCCATCGTGGCCGACATGATCCACAACTGCCCCGGCGAGGTGATCTACTTCGCGCAGGACCGCCAGCAGCCCGTCATGGCCACGCACCGCGCCCAGGGCCGCCGCGTGGTCTACGTGGACAGCGGCGCGGTGGTGGTCGAGCAGGGCGGGTTCAGCGAGCGCTTCGAGCTCTCGGGCATTCCCATCACGCGCAACGGCCAGATCGGCTTTCAGGTCGAGAACGCCATGGCCGCCATCGCGGCCGCCTGGGGCGCGGGCCTGGCCTGGGACACGGTGCGCCGCGGCCTGGCCAGCTTCCACAACGACGCGCACAACGCGCCCGGCCGTTTCAACGTGATGGAGTACCGCGGCGCCACCGTGATCGCCGACTATGGCCACAACCCGGACGCCATGCGCGCGCTGGTGCAGGCGGTGGAGGCGCTGCCGGCGCAGCGCCGCTCGGTGGTCATCAGCGGTGCCGGCGACCGGCGCGACCAGGACATCCGCGAGCAGACGCAGATCCTGGGCAAGGCCTTCGACGAGGTCGTGCTGTACCAGGACGCCTGCCAGCGCGGCCGCGCCGACGGCGAGGTGATCGGCCTGCTGCGCGAAGGCCTGGCGGGCGCCCCGCGCGTGCGCGAGGTGCTGGAAATCCGGGGCGAGTTCAACGCCATCGATGCCGCGCTGGAGCGACTGCAGCCCGGCGACCTGTGCCTGGTGCTGGTGGACCAGGTGGAGGCGGCGCTGGCCCACCTGCAGATGCGCACGCGGCAGGAAGCGGTCGTGCCGGCCTGAAACCGAGGGTTCTGACCAGATCGCGCGCCCGAGCGGTGCCGCACGCAAGGCCTCCACACCGTGGAGGCCTTTTTTATGTTTGCCTGATGGGGGTGCCGTGCCCCGAACCTCGGTCGGCGCGGCGCCACTCAGACGCCGTTCGCCCGGCTGCCGGCGAGCGCGCCGTGGCACCGTGCTTCGGCGATGGCTGTCACACCTTCAGGAGGGTTTCATGCAGGCATTCACCCACGCGGTCAAGGGGGCCTTCGGGCATGGCCCGGTCTTCACCGATACACCGACCACGGCGCGGGCCGTGGCTGGCGCCGACAGCCACCCACCACCCCGCCATGCTCCGGGCACCGAACCCCAGGCGGGTGGAGTGCAGGCGGTGGACGCCGTGCTGCGGACCCAGTCCGGGTTGGGCGCCGTGCGCTTCGGGCGGGACGGGCTGAGCCTGGACATGGCCTACACGGCGTCCACGACCGACGGCTCGGTGGGGCAACAACCATGATCCATTCGCTTCCCGCCCACCCCGATCCCGTCATCGAAGGCGCGATCGCCGCTTCCTGCCAATCCCTGGCCGGCATGGGAACCCTGCTCGAACACTGCGCGGACGCGCTGCAGTCCGGCCACAGCCCGGGTGACCTGCGTGGCATGAACCATGAAGACTACGAGGCCCTGTACGCGGTGGCGATGCAGCTCTACGAGGCCGGCGACCACGAGCGCGCCCTGCCCGTGAGCCTGGCCCTGGTCGCGCACGAGGCGCACTCGGTCAAGTACAGCTACCTCGCGGGCCTGTGCCTGCAGAAGCGCCAGCGCTACCGCGAAGCGGCGGTGATGTACCTGCTGGCCCTCGGCCAGGACGCCACCCACGCGCCGTCGGCCTTCCGCATGGGCGAGTGCTGCGCCGCGCTGGGCGAGACCGAGTCGGCCCAACAGGCCTATGAGCACGCCGTGGCGCTGGGCCGCTGCGACGAGCGATACCACCATTTGCAGTCCGAGGCGATGGCGCGGTCGCGGCGCTTGAGCTAGTTGGGGGGGGCGTGCTTCGCGCCCGTGCAACGCGTTTCGCCGGCTTGTGCCGGCCCTTCTCGCCAGGGTGGTGCCCATGGCGTCGTTTCTTCATCAGCCCCCATGCAAGCCAAAACACAGTCCATTCCGACCAACACGGGCCGGTCCCGCTCGCCGGTCGCGGTCTCCGCAGGCCCGGCCCTGGAGGACGCGGCGTCAATGGATGTCGACCCCCCAGAGCCCTCGGCGCTCTGCCCCGCTGCCGCGCGAACCGACGTGCAACCGGAGGCCATCGCCGCCGCGGTGCAGAGCGTCGCGCGGTCACCGCGGGCCCTGGGGTCCGACGCCGAGGCCAGTTCCGATTCCAGCACCGACTCTGAAGCGGCGGCGGGCCATCGATCCTGGACAAACATCGCCAAGGCGATGCTGTTCGGCGGCCTTGTCGGCCCGGGCATGGCCGCACTGATCGCTTACCTGGGTTTCTACGACGACCACGATCTCTTTCTGGTCCAGCACCTGCCGGCGTCCCTGTGCACGGGCATCCCGCTGGGTGCGGCCGCCGTTGGCGCGGCCAGAGCGATGTACGAGTACCAGTTCAACGAGTGGACGCCCCAGGCCCCTCACAGCTTCTGCTGAAGGACCCTCCGCAAGGCGTGCACACCAGCAGCTTCATTTTTTTGGGAGTCATTTCATGCAATCAGCCAGCAAGGCTGCCGGCCGGCGCAAGGTGCCGTCGGACCTGAGCGCTTCATGGCCGGGCGGTTCCGTGCCAGGGGACGGCTTGGACGATCAGCGCCAAACCCGCTTGGAGACGGAGCCGCCGGGGACTGAGCCGCAAGACACGGGCGAGCCGGTGCCAGAGCTGGTGGTGCAGGTTCAGACCAAGTTGAATCGCCCTGCGCTGCCCGAGGCGCCGCTGGACGTGGGCGCCGAAGGGCCGGGCGGGTGGTGCGAGCGGCTGAGGGGGGGCGCAGGCGTGGCCGCGGGGGCCGTGGCAGGTACGGCGGCGTTCGTTTTCCTGGGGGTGCCTCTGATCCTGAACGGTGAACTGGATCCGGGCGCGATTGCCGGGCGGGTGGCCGGGAGCCTGGCCGGTGCCTTCGGCATCGGGGTGCTCACCAGGGTGGCGGAAAAAATCATAGGGCCGCATTGCCTCTAGCCGCCCTCAGGGTGCCTGGCGTTCGAGCGCTCGCACCTTCACCAAGCCCGTCGACAGCGCCGTGCCGCACACGATGACCAGGCCGCAACCCACCATCCAGGCGCTCACCATTTCGCCCAGGAACACCGCGCCGTAGACCAGGGCGAACACCGGGATCAGGAACGTCACGGTGAGGGCCTTGGCTGGCCCGGCGCGTTCGATGAGGTGGAAGTAAAGGATGTAAGCAATGGAGGTGCACAGCACGGCCAGCGCCACCACGGCCGTCCAGGCGCCTGCGCTCACCGGCTGCGAGGGCCAGAGCCAGGCCATGGGCAGGGCCAGCGCCAGCGCCGCGCCGATCTGGCTGCCGCTGGCCGAGGCCAGCGGGTCCACGCCCGACAGGTAACGCTTGGTGAAGCTGGCGGCAATACCGTAGCAGAGCGTGGCCAGCAGGCAGGCGCCCATGGCCACCAGCGACATGACCGAGCCTTGCGCGCTGGTCGCGCCGCGCGCGTCCACGCCCGACTTGCCCAGCACCAGCAGCGTGACGCCGACGAAACCGATCACCAGCCCCAGGATACGCGAGCCACCCGGTCGGTCCTTCAGCCAGAGCCAGGCCACCAGCGCGCCGGTGAGCGGCACCGTGGCATTCAGGATGGCCGAGACGCCCGTGGGGATGTGCAGCACCGCGAACGAAAACAGCAGGAAGGGCAGGCCGGAATTGAGAAGGCCCACCAGCAGGATGGGCCGCCAGCGCGCGCGGAAGTCGGCCCAGACGGCGGCCTTCAGGAACATGGGCAGCAGGCACAAGGCCGCGATGCCCACGCGAAGGCCCGCCGTGGGCACGGGCCCGAACTCGGCAGCGCCCAGGCGCATGAACAGGAAGGACGCGCCCCAGAGGGCGGCGAGCGCGACGAATTCGAGCAGCAGCAGGGGGGTCATGCGGGCATGGGGATGGGTAGGGGGGCAGGCCGCCCGGTGGCTTCGAGCCGCAGCAGGGCCTGTTTGCGCGGCAGTCCGCCAGCATAGCCGGTGAGCCCGCCGCGCGCGCCCAGCACCCGGTGGCAGGGCACCACGACGCTGAGCGGGTTGCGGCCCACGGCCGCGCCGACGGCGCGCACGGCGTTCGGTGCGTCCAGCCGGCGGGCGAGTTCGCCATAGCTCAGCGTGTGGCCGGCCGGGATGGCGCACAGCGCCCGCCAGACGGCGGTCTGGAAGGGCGTGCCGAAGGACAGGTCGAGCGGCAGGTCGAAGGCCAGTCGCCGCGCGGCGAAGTGGTCGGCGAGCTGGTGGGCCGCCTCGCGCAGCACAGGGTGGTGGGGGTCGGGCCGCCACGACGCGACCAGGGCCGGCTCGGGCGCGTAGCGCTGGTCGTGGAACCAGGCGCCGGCCAGGGCGTGTTCGGTGGCGGCCAGTCGCAGGGGGCCCAGGGGGGTGGCGATGGTGGTCTGGATGAGGGTGTGGGGCAGTTTCATGGCGAATCCGTGGCGGGGGTGGGGGGAGGGGCCGCGCGGTAGAGGCCGGCCCAGGCGCGCAGCACGGCGTAGCTGCGCCAGGGCTGCCAGGCCCGGGCCAGGGCCTCGCAGGCGCGTTCGCGCTCGCGCGGCGTCCCGCTCAGGCCCAGGGTGTTGTGCAGGGCGATGTCGGCCGCGGGCCAGGCGTCGGGCCAGCGCAGCGCGCGCATGGCGATGTATTGGGCCGTCCAGGCGCCGATGCCTGGCAGGGCGGTGAGCGCGCGCGTGGTGGCGGCCAGATCGGCGTGCGGGCCCAGGTCCAGTGCGCCGTCGGCCACGGCGCGCGCCAGCGCCTGGATGGCGACCTGGCGCTGGCGCACGATGCCCAGCGTGCCGAGGCCCTCGCCGCTGGCCTCGGCCAGCGCCTGGGGCGTGGGGAAGAGGCGGTTGAGCGCCGGGTCGGGGGTGTCCAGCGGCTCGCCGAAGCGCGCCACCAGCCGCCCTGCCAGGGTGCGCGCGGCGGCCACTGTGACCTGCTGGCCCAGCACGGCGCGCACCGCGAGCTCGAAGCCGTCGATGGCGCCGAGCACGCGCAGGCCGGCGCCACCGGGGAAGTGCGTGCCCAGCACGGCCTCGATGGCGTGCGGGTCGGCGTCCAGGTCGCACAGCGCGCGCACGCGCCAGATCAGCGTGGGCAGGGCGGGCAGCAGGCCGTCGCTGGCGTGCAGCCAGACGCGGTGGCGCTCGGGCTCGAAGCGCAGGCCGAACCAGCCGGTGTGCGCGCCCGAGGGCGTGTGCAGGCGCAGCGTGCGCCAGTAGCGCCCGGCGGCGAGGTCGGTCGCGTCCACCCCGGGCAGGCGGCGGGCGTCGAGGAACGCCAGCAGCGGCGCCACGTCCAGCGGCGGACGCCACCCCAAAGCGATGGCCTGGCTGCCCGCTTCGCCGCTGCTGCCGCGCCGGCGCATGGCCGTGGGGCTCAGGCCGTAGCGCTCCAGCAGTGCGGCGTTGAATCGGCGAAGGCTGGCGAAGCCGCTGGCGGCGGCCACGGCGGACACGCTCAGGCGCGTGTCGGTGAGCAGCTGCTTGGCCGCGAGCAGGCGGCGCGTGTGCAGCACCTGCAGGGGCGACACGCCCAGCCGGGCCTCGAACACGCGGCGCAGGTGGCGGTCGCTCACGCCCAGCCGGGCGGCCAGGCGCTGCATGGCGGGGCCGTCGTCGCCGGTCCACTGGGCGGGGTCGTCCAGCAGCCGGCTGGCGTGCTGCACCAGCAGCTCGCTGGCGTCCTGCGTCGACCAGGCACGCGACAGCGGGGCCAGCTCGGGGCGGCAGCGCAGGCAGGGGCGAAAGCCCGCGCGCTCGGCCTGGGCCGCGTGGTCGAAGAAGCGGCAGTTGGCGCGCCGCGGCGTGCGCACCGCGCAGACCGGGCGGCAGTAGATGCCGGTGGAGGTGACGCCGGTGAAGAAGCGGCCGTCGAAGCGGGCGTCGCGCGCGCACAGCGCGAGGTAGCGGGCGTCGTCGTCGGTGGCGGTTCGGGTGTCCATGGCGGCCATGGTAGGCCCGCGTGCGCCGGCCGACCCGCCGTTTCCGGACATGATCCTGTAACAGGGGGCCGGCACCCCGCTTCCTACAATGCCCGCTTTGCCATCACCTCACGGGAGCCCCTGCATGCAAGTGTCCGCCTCCATCTTCAAGGCCTACGACGTCCGAGGCGTGGTGCCAAGCACGCTGGACGAGCGCGTGGCCGAAGCGCTGGGCCTGGCGTTCGGCACCGTGGCGCGCCGCCAGGGTGAGCGCACCGTGGCCGTGGGCCGCGACGGGCGGTTGAGCGGACCGGCGCTGTCGGCCGCGCTGATCCGCGGCCTGGTGGCGGCCGGTATCGACGTCATCGACGTCGGCATGGTCACCACGCCCATGCTGTACTTCGCCGCCGCCACGCTGTGCCACAGCGGCATCCAGGTCACCGGCAGCCACAACCCCAAGGACTACAACGGCTTCAAGATGGTGCTGGGCGGCCGGGCCATCTACGGCGAGGACATCCAGGCCCTGCGCCAGCTCATCGAGCGCGACGGCGGCGAGCGCGCCGAGGGCGGTCGGGTGCGCCACGTCAACGTGGCCGGCCCCTACCGCGACCGCATCGTGGGCGACGTGAAGCTCGCGCGGCCGATGAAGATCGTGGTGGACTGCGGCAACGGCGTGGCCGGCGCCTCGGCGCCCGCGCTGTTCCGCGCCCTGGGCTGCGAGGTGATCGAGCTCTTCAGCGAGGTCGATGGCAACTTCCCCCACCACCACCCCGACCCGAGCAAGCCCGAGAACCTGCGCGACGTGATCCGCGCCCTGGCCGAGACCGACGCCGAGCTGGGCCTGGCCTTCGACGGCGACGGCGACCGCCTGGGCATCGTCACCAAGGACGGCCACAACATCTTCCCCGACCGCCAGATGGTGCTGTTCGCGCGGGACGTGCTGTCGCGCGTGCCGGGCGGCGCCATCGTCTACGACGTCAAGTGCTCGCAGCGCCTGGGCCCGGCCATCGAGGCCGCCGGCGGCGTGCCGCACATCTACAAGACCGGCCATTCGCTGATCAAGGCGCGCATGAAGGAGCTGGACAGCCCGCTCGGTGGCGAGATGAGCGGCCACATCTTCTTCAAGGAGCGCTGGTTCGGCTTCGACGACGGCAGCTACGCGGGCGCGCGCCTGCTGGAGATCCTGAGCCGTCACCCCGACGCCAACGCCGTGCTCAACGGCCTGCCCACCAGCCACAGCACGCCCGAGCTCAACGTGGCCTGCGCCGAGGGCGAGCCGCACGCGGTGGTCAAGGCGCTGGTGGACCTGGCGCGCTTCGAGGCGCCGGCGCGGGTCTCCACCATCGACGGGGTGCGTGTGGACTGGCCCGACGGCTTCGGGCTGATCCGCGCCTCCAACACCACGCCGGTGCTGGTGCTGCGCTTCGAAGGCCAAACGATCGAGGCGCTGCACCGCATCGAGGCGACGATGCTGGACCTGCTGAAGCAGGCCAAGCCCGACGCCGTCGTGGGCGCGAGCGCGCATTGACAAATATGAACACCCCCGCGGCGCTTCGCGCCACCCCCTCAAGGGGGCAATGCCAGCGGCCCGGCAAAGCCGGTTCCGCGGCATTTCCCGATGAGGGCACGCATGGCTGAGGATCTGCTCAATGACGTGACCGTGGTGCTGGTCACGTTCCACAGCGCCCATTGCCTGCCCGCGCTCGACGGCCTGCTCGCCCACTGCCCCCACGTGGTGATCTCCGACAACGGCAGTGGCGACGGCACGCCCGGGCAGGCGCGCGCGCGCTGGCCGCGCGCCACGGTGCTGGAGCATGGCCGCAACCTGGGCTTCGGCACGGCCAACAACCGCGCCATCGCGCGGGTGAAGACGCCCTTCGCCTTCCTGCTCAACCCCGATTGCGAGGTCACGCCGGACGGCCTGCGCGAGCTCGTGCGCGCCGCGCAGGCGATGCCCGAGGCCGCCGTCGTCGCGCCGCAGCTGGAAGGCGCGCCGGGCCGGCCCGACGTGAACTACCGCTGGCCCAGCACCCTGTGGCCCTCGCGCGGGCCCGGCGCCGAAGGGCCGGCCTGCGTCGGCTTCGTGGTCGGTGCGGCCATGCTGCTGCGCCTCGAGCGTTTCGAGGGCGTGGGCTTTTTCGACGAGCGTTTCTTTCTCTACTATGAGGACGACGACCTCTGCCTGCGCCTGTTCCAGCACCAGCGCCCGCTGGTGGTGTGGCCCGCCGTGGCGGCGGTGCACCGCGCGCGCGGCTCCGTCAAAGGCAAGGCACCGTGGAAAAGCGAGTACCTGCGCGGCTACCACCACGCGCAGTCCAAGCTGATCTACACGGCCAAGCACCGCTCGCCCGCGCAGGCGCGGCGGCAGCGCTGGAGCGTGCTGCTGGGCACCACGGTGGCGCTGCCGTTGCGCGCCATCGCCTGGTCGCCGCGCCTGCTGGCGCGCATGGCGGGCCGCTGGATGGGGTTGGCGCGCTGGCGGCCTTAGCGGCCGGCGTGGGGCCTCAGAAGGCGTTCCAGATCCGCAGGCGCAGCTTGTCCCAGGCGCGCCGCCAGCGCGGCCGCTCGCGCTGACGCCGCAGCACGGCGGCCAGGCTGCCGGCGCTGCGGATGTCCTCGGGCGCGCGCAGTTCGGGACGCTCCCGAAACCAGCGTTCCACGACCTCGGGGGCCCATTGCCCGGCGGTGAGCTGCACGCGACCCCATTGCTTGGGGCGGTGGTAGATGTCCTTGCCGGCGTACAGGCGCGCCAGGTTCTTCTGGCGATCGCGGTACTTCGGCTTGTTGAGGTTCTGGTGCGAGAAGCGCTCCAGCTTCTTTTCGATCATCTCCATGCCGCCCAGGTAGCTGAAGTGCCAGCCGGCGTCGGGGATCACCACCTCGCGCATCGATTGCCTCAGCGCCTTGTCGTTGCGCAGGTCCTCGGGCGTGTGGCGCAGGGCATCGGCGCCACTGACGGCGATGGCCTTGCGCCAGAAGGGCTCCGAGATCATGAGGTAGTCGCAGTAGAAATAGAGCATGAGCTGCTCAAAGACCTGAACCTCGCCCGCGGGCACGGGGCCGATCTTCTCCGGCCGCAGGATCTCGTCGACATCGGCGATGACCACCACGTCGCCGTCGGCCGCATCGGCATAGCCCTGGCGCAGGGCATCGCGCTGGCGGCGCTCGCGGTCCCAGGCCGTCTTGCAGCCCGCGAAGCTGTTCTCGCTCAGGGGGAGGTAGCGGATCTTGGACATGGCCCAGCCGAAGCGCGCCGGGTCGAAACTCAGGGCCTTGGCGTGCCCAGCGAAGGTCAGCGCGGCCTCGACGATGACGAAGACATCGACGCGGTCCCAATGCGCGCGCAGCCTCAGATCCAGGCAGTCTTCGCCGTCGTAGGTGAAGCAGTCGTAGACCCTGGGCGCGGCGCCAGGATCCCGGGGGTCAAAGAGCGGCAGGCTCATGGGAAGGGCCGTTTCATCGGTGTCACAGGCGAGCGCCGCGCCGCAGGCGCATGTCCAGCTTCAGCCGCCAATAGGCCAGGGTGTCGACCCAGGGCACGTGCAGCTGGGGCCGCTCGCGTGAGGGGTTGCGCAGCGCGGGCTGGATCAGGTGCTGGTCGAACAGGCCCATCACGCGCTCGGGGTTGTAGAGCGGCGTGTAGCGGTCCCAGGAACCCGCGCGGACGGCGGCGGGGTCCAGCGATTCGATGCGGCGCACCAGGTCGTCGGCGTCGCGGTAGGGCCAGCCGGCGTCGCCCAGCACGTCCAGGTGGTGGCGGTGCTTGCTGCGCGCGTAGGTCAGCACCGGCTTGTTGCGGACGGAGAACTCGCCGCAGGCCAGGCCGAAGGACTCGCCCTGCAGGCGCGCGTGCAGCATGGCGTCGCAGCTGTTGATGAAGCGCGTCTTGAACACCAGATCGCTGGTGCCGGGCAGGAAGCGGGCGCGCGGGTGGTCGACGAAGGGCTCGATGTTGAGGAACAGGAACCAGGTGTCGTCGCGCGTGGCCAGCACGCGCCGCACCGCCTCGATGGCCGCCGGCACGTCGAAGCTGTGCGCGCCGCCGTGGCAGCCCAGCACCTTGGCTTTCCTGGGAATGCCCAGTTCGGCGCGCAGGTCGCTGTCCTCGGCGGGCAGGCTCACGATGTGTGGCACGGCCGGGATGCGGCCGGCGCTGCAGCGCCGGCTCAGCCACTCCGAGATGAAGGCGTAGGACGCGCCATGCATCTGGCGCGGGTGCGTGGGGAAGACCGCGTGCACCATGGTGGGCACCGTGCGCGACACCAGGCCATCGTTCTTGCCCGATTTGATCGCGTACATCAGCTGCGCGCCGTGGCGCTGCAGCAGGCCGTCGAGTGCGCCGCGCTCGCGGTACGCGGCGACGTCGAAGCGCGCGCGGAACTTGGCGATTGCCTGCCCGTCGTTGCCCGGGTGGGTGGCGTCGTGCAGGATCACGGCGCGGTGGCCCAGCACCGCCTCGGCGCCGACCGCGTAGTCGTACAGCGCCACCTCGGTGCCACGCAG
Organism: Hydrogenophaga borbori; assembly: GCF_003417535.1. Taxonomy (GTDB): domain Bacteria; phylum Pseudomonadota; class Gammaproteobacteria; order Burkholderiales; family Burkholderiaceae_C; genus Hydrogenophaga; species Hydrogenophaga borbori. The sequence continues at coordinate 131,434 of NZ_QVLS01000003.1, read as the reverse complement.
CGAGATCTGGTTGGAGTGGAAGGCGATGGTGAGGCGGGTCATGTGGACACCGGCGCGCGCCGCGCGCGCAGGCTGGCCATGGTGAGCGCGCTCATGAGGATGAGGCAATGGTTCTCGGTCGACAACCAGAACGAGCTGTGCGAGAGGCAGGCCGCCGCCAGCGTGGCCACGAAGGCCAGGGAGAAGGCGCGCCGCGGCGGGTCGTGCCGCCAGCCCTCGCGCGCGATGGCGGCGATGAACCACAGGAACAGCAGCAGGCCGATGGCGCCCTGTTCGACCAGGAAGAAGAGGAACTGGTTGTGCGGGTGCGGGCACACCACCGAGCACCATTCGGTGCTGGTGAAGTGCTGCTTGGCCAGTACGGGATAGGACGCGGTGCCGTGGCCGAACACCGGGGCCTGGAGCGAAGCGTCAAGGGCGAATCGGGCCATCTCGACGCGCGCGCCGGTGGAGGTGACCACGGCGCCGGGGGTGTTGTCCAGCTTGGCGGTGAGGGCTTCCGTCCAGGCCGCGCTCACGCGCTGCTGCAGCACCGGCGACGCCGTGAAGGCCAGCGCCACCACCGCCACCAGGCCCACCACGGCACCGAGCACGGCGCGCCGCGAATGCGCGACGGCGAGGGTGAGCGCAAACGCGCCGCTGGAGGCGATCCAGGCCAGATAGCCGGTGCGGCCCTGCGAGAGCGCCAGGATGGCGCCGGTGGCCAGCAGCCACAGCGCGGCGCAGGCCCATCGCCGGGGGGGGCGCCGCGCGGTGACAGCCAGCCAGGCGACGATGGCCGCGAACAGGGTCATCATGAGGCCCTGCGAGATGTGGTCCTTGAAAACGGTGTGGTCCGTCGCCATGCCCGCGCGGCTGGCCTTGGTCCAGGGAATCTCGATCCACACGCTGAGCCAGGTGACGGCCAGCGTGAACAGCAGGGCCAGCATGAAGGCATGCCAGCAGCGCCGGCGCGTGGCCGGGTCCTGCAGCAGCGCGATGAACATCGGCACCATCAGGAATTTCAGGTACTTCTGCAAGGCGCCCAGGATCCCCTGGGGGTCGGCCGGCGACCAGGCCACGGCGATCACGATCCAGGCGAACAGCGCGAGCGCGGGCGCGGCCAGCGGGTTGCGCAAGGCCTCGCGCAGTTCGGCGCGCGCTGGCGCACCGGCGAGCGAGAGCAACCACAGCAGCAAGGTCAGCAGCAGGGCCACGTTGGCCAGGGCCACGGACATGGGGAAGGCCAGGAAGCACAGCACCAGGGCGGCGCGGGCGCCAGTGGAACAGGCGTGGGTGAAGCTCATGGGGGGGTGGCGTCGGGCCGCTCGTAGGCCGTGGTGAGGTGGGTCCAGTCGGCTTCGTCCCAGTGGTACGGGTGCACGCGGGTCGCTTCCTTGCGCAACGAGCGTTGCAGCCGCGCGAGGTTGTCCGCTTTCCAGGCATCGCCCGGGCGCACGGCGCATTTGTCGAAGTCGACCACCCAGGCACGGCCCTGCGCGTCGAGCAGCAGGTTGTGGGCGTTGAGGTCGGCGTGGAAGACCTGTCGGTCGTGCAGGGCGCGGATGGCGCGGCCCAGGGCCGCCCAGTCCGCCGGCGTGGGGCGCGCGGACTGCAGTCGCTGCACGAGGTTGCGGCTGCCCGGGATCAGGCCGACCGCGATGTCCGCGCTGTAGACCAGCCCGTGGGCGCGGTGGCGCGCGAGCGCGGCCTCGGGCACGGGCAGCCGCCAGGACCGCAGCAGGCGCAGCAGCGCGAATTCGCGCATGGCGCGGCTGCGGTGCGCGGCCTCGCGCAGGAAGCGGTCCTCGCTCAGGCGCGCCATGAGACCGCCGCGCCGGTAGTGGCGCAGCACCAGGCCCTGGCCCTGGTGCTGCACGAGCCGCGCCTGGCCACGGCCGCTGCCGGTGGCCAGGTGTTCGGTGGGCGCCTGGGCCTCGAACAGGCGGGGCGCGTCGCTTGCGTCGACGCGGCGCGGGTCGTGCCAGAGCGTGTCGCCGTCCCGCGTGGCGACCTGCACCGGTCCGAGTGCCGAGCCGTCGACATCGCCCAGCAGCGCGCGCAGGTGGGCCTGCGTGCGCTGCGCCGCGCCGCGGTGGGCGTCGATGAGGGTGCGTGCCGCCGCGCCGCGCACGGCCCAGGCGGCGGGGTCGCGCAGGGCCTCGTCCACCGCGCGCTCCAGCGTGGCCGCGTCGTGCACCGCCAGCCCGGCGCCAGCGGCCTGGGCTTCGTCGAACAGGGTGGGCGCGTTGGTGGTGTGCGGGCCGAACAGGAAGGCCTGGCCCAGGGCCATGGGCTCCAGCGGGTTGTGGCCACCCACGGGCGCCAGCGTGCCGCCGACGAAGCACAGGCTGGCGTGGCGGTACCAGTGCATCAGCTCGCCCATGGTGTCGGCCAGCAGCACGGTGGTCTGCGGTTCCACGGCGTCGCCGATGCTGCGGCGCGCGAAGGCCAGGCCACGGCGCCGCAGCTCGGCCGCCACGGCGTCGAAGCGCTGGGGGTGGCGCGGCACGAGCACGAGCAGGGCGTCGGGGTGGCGCTCGCGCAGGCCGCGCCAGGCGTCGAGCCAGGCGGCCTCGTCGCCGTCGTGGGTGCTGCCGGCGACCACCAGGCGGCGCGACCGCAGCTCGGGCGGCAGGGCCTGCGCCTGCGCGGGCGGGGCGGCGTCGAACTTGAGGTTGCCCGTGAGCGTCACCCGCTGCGGCGGCACGCCCAGCGCGCGCAGGCGCTCGGCCGAGGCCCCGTCGGCGGCGGCCACGTCGAGCCGGGGCCAGGCGTGCCGCATCAGCCCCGGCCAGCGGCTGTAGGTGCGCGCGGACGCCTCGGACAGGCGCGCGTTGGCCAGCAGCACCGGCAGCGCCCGCTGCGCGCATTCGAACAACCACTGCGGCCACAGCTCGCGCTCCACCAGCACCAGGGCCTGCGGCTGCAGCCGGTCGAGAAAGCGGCGCACCGCGCCCGGCGTGTCCAGCGGCGCGAAGCGGTGCGCGATGCGATCGCCCCAGGCGGCGCGCAGCGCGGCCGCGCCCGTGGGCGTCTGCGTGGTGACGGTGAGGGCGTGCGCGGGCCAGTCGTGCAGCAGGGCCTCGATCAGGGGCCGCGCGGCCTGCACCTCGCCGACCGAGGCCGCGTGCAGCCACAGGCCGCCGAGGCGCCCGGGCTCGATGGCGAAGCGGCCCAGGCGTTCACCCAGGCGGTCGCGGTAGCCGGGTTCGCGCCGGCCGCGCCACCACAACCAGCCCAGCAACCAGGGCGTGAGCGCGCGGCTCAGGCCCCGGTAGGCCCTCAGCGTGGCGGTGGCGCGCGGCGGGTTCACCGCCAGTGTTCGGCCACCCATGGCGTGGGCAGCACGCGTCGGTACCACTTGCCGCTCACGCCGGCGATGGCGTCGGGCGGGTTGGGTTTGCCGTGGAAGGCGATGATGCGGGCGCCCGGCGGGATCTCGGGCGGCTTGAACCAGCCCATGAGGCCGCGCTGCATGCAGTGGCGCTTGAAGCTCACGCACCAGCCGTCGGGCCAGAAGCTCACCTTGCCCTGGCGGCCCAGGTAGCCGGTGATGTACTCCTGCTCGTTGCGCACGTCGGCGATGGACTGGGGGTAGCCCGTCTTCAGGTGCTCCAGCGCGTCGGTGTGGGCGCCGATGGTGTAGAGGTAGCACGAGGTGTTGCCCGTGCCGTCGGTCTTGTCCCATTCCTTGATCACGACGAATTCGCCGGGCTGGTCGAAGAAGGGGTCGAGGCTGTCGACGATGACGATGTCCAGGTCCAGGAACAGGGTGCGGCCGGTGAGGTCGTACAGCGGGTCGGCGAAGCTGGTGAGCTTGAGCCAGCCGTGGCCGAAGGTCCAGGGCTTGCGCTGGTCGAATTCGTCGAAGCCCACGGCAGGAATCGGCTTGACCTCGATGCCCGAGTGGATGCCGGTGGCGTCGTCGGTGAGACAGACGAAGCGGAAGGGCCGGCTCAGGTGGCGCGACACCATGCTGTGGAGCTTGTTGACGTATTCGGGGCCGTACTTGCGGCCCCATTTGATGCACAGCACGTTGACGGCTTGCACGTCATCTCCTGCAGGGTGAAAAACGGGCCCGCCCGGGTCGGGGCCGGGCGGGTGGGCAATCGGGGGAGTGTATCGGCTCCGGGTGGGCGGCTCGAACGCCGCCCCCCCCCGGTGGGACCGGCGCTCAGCGCGCCAGCAAGGCGTCGACGGCCTGCAGGTCGGCCGGTGTCAGCTCGCCGCTGGCCTGGCGCAGGCGCAGGCTGCCCAGCAGCACGTTGTAGCGGGCCTGGGCCAGGTCGCGCTTGGTCTGGTAGAGCTGGCTCTGGGCGTTGAGCACGTCGATGTTGATGCGCACGCCCACCTGATAGCCCAGCTGGTTGGCTTCCAGCGCGCTCTGGCTGGAGGTCTCGGCCGCTTCCAGCGCCTTCACCTGTCCCTGGCCCGAGACCAGGCCGAGGAAGGCGCTGCGCGTGCGCAGGTCCACCGTGCGGCGGGCGGCGTCGAGGTCGGCGCGGGCCTTTTCCTCCAGCGCCAGGGTCTGCTTCACGCGGTTCTGGATGGAATAGCCCGCGAACAGCGGCATGTTGAACTGCACGCCCACGCTGGCGTTGTTGTTGCGCACGTTGCCCGGTATGCCCTGCACGCCGGACGGCGCGCGCGCCACCTGGTACTGGCCCACCAGGTCCACCGTGGGCTTGTGGCCGGCCTCGGCGCGCTGCGTTTCGAGCCTGGCGATGTCGAGGTTGCGCTGCGCGCTCAGGATCGCCGGGTGCTGGTCGCCTGCGCGGTCCAGCCAGCCCTGCGGCGTCGCGGGCTCCAGCGGCGGCAGGTCCACCGGCGTGGCCAGGGGCAGGGGCGTCACGCCGCTGCGGCCCACCAGCTGGTCGAGCGCGAGTTTCTTCACCCGCAGGTCGTTCTCGGCCGCGATCTCCTGGGCAATCACCAGGTCGAAGCGGGCCTGGGCCTCGCGCGCGTCGGTCACGGTGGCGGTGCCGACCTCGAAATTGCGTCGCGCGGCGGCGAGCTGCTGTTCCACCGCGGTCTTTTGCGCGCGCACGAAGGTGAGCGTGTCCTGGGCGGCGAGCACGTCGAAATAGGCCTGCGCGGCGCGCACGATCAGGTCCTGCTCGGCCTGCACGAGCTGGGCCTGCGCGATGTCCTTGGACAGGATGGCCTGGTCGTTGGCGAGCTTGTTGGCGGGCCGGTACAGCGGTTGGCTGGCCGACAGCGTCACGTTCTGGCTGTTGCTGGTGCCGTCGAGCAGCTTGTTGCTGCTGTCGCGGTTCGCCCAGCTGGCGCCCGCGCCCAGGCCGACCTGGGGCAGCAGGCCGGCGCGCGCCTGGTCGGCCTGGGCCAGGTTGGCCTCGTACAACGAACGCGCGGCCAGGTAGGTGGCGTCAAAGCCGCGCGCGGCCTCGAACAGCTGGACCAGGCTCTGGGCCTGTGCGCCGGACGCCGCGCCCAGGGCCAGGAGCGCGGCGACCGCCATCGGACGAAAGGCAACGGCAAAGATCATGGATAGCTCCTCAGAGACGACGGCCGGGGGCACCGAGGAACCGGCTCTGCCGGGCCTGGGGTGCCGTCCCCCGCCCGTCGTGGGCGAGAGAGGGAGAAGCCGCGAAGCGGCGCAGGGGGTGCTTCATATCAGTAGCGCGGGATCGACGGGTCGCGTTCGCGCGACCACAGGTCGATGCCGCCGTGTACGTTGACCACGCGCGTGTAGCCCTGGTCTTGCAGGAAGCGGGCCACCTGGGCACTGCGCCCGCCGTGGTGGCACAGGCAGGCGATGGGGCGGTCGCGGTCCAGTTCGGCCAGGCGGGCGGGCACGCTGCGCATGGGCACGGCCAGCAGGTCGTAGCCCGGGCCGGGCGGCACGCTCGCGGTCTGCAGTTCCCAGGGCTCGCGCACGTCGAGCAGCACGGGCACGGTGGCGCCGTCCGCGGTTTCCTGGCGCAGCCAGTCGTCGAGCTGGGCGGGGGTGATGGCTTGCATGCGGTGGCGCCGGTTCAGAAGCGGAAGCGCGAAGGCTCGGGGAAGTGGCGAAGGCGCGGCGCGAGGGTGTCCCAGGGCTGGGCGCTGCGGTAGTCGGCTTCGCCCGCGCGGGTGATGAAGGTGGCGCGCATCACGGGTTCGTCGCCCACGATGGCGGCGAGGCGCCCGCCCGGCGCCAGCAGACCCAGCAGGGCGGGTGGCACCTCGGCCAGCGAGCCGCCGAGCAGGATGGCGTCGTACGGCCCGTCGGCGCGGCAGGCGGCGAAGCCGTTCGCCGCGGCATCGGCCTGGCGCACCTCGACGTTGGTGACGCCGGCCTGCATCAGGCGGGTGCGGGCCTGCGAGGCCAGCGCGGGCTCGATCTCCAGCGACAGCACGCGCTGAGCCAGGCTGGCCATGAGGGCGGCGGTGTAGCCGCTGCCGGTGCCGATCTCCAGCACCTTGTCGGTGGGCTTGAGGGCCAGGTCCTGCACCAGGCGGGCCTGCACGCGCGGCGCCAGCATGCACTGGCCATCGACCGCGGGCTGGGTCAGGGGCAGTTCCATGTCGGTGAATGCCAGGGCCCGGTGGGCGGCGGGCGCGAAGTCCTCGCGGCGCACCCGGCCCAGCAACTCGAGCACGCGGCCGTCGAGCACCTCCCAGGGGCGGATCTGCTGCTCGATCATGTTGAAGCGGGCCTGTTCGAGGCTGTTCGCGGTGGTCATCTCATATCTCCAATGGGGTCGGCACAACCGGTGGATTTTAGGAGGCGCCCTATGGCGCACTGTCCTGCGGGGGCGTGGCGGCGGGCGGCAGCCCGGCCTTGCGGCGCAGCCAGGCGGCCAGGTCGTCGAGGTAGCCGTAGACCACCGGCACCACCACCAGCGTGAGCAGCGAGGAGGTGATGACGCCGCCGATCACGGCCTGGCCCATGGGCGCGCGCTGCTCCGAGCCTTCGGTGAGCGCGAAGGCCAGCGGCACCATGCCGAAGACCATGGCCAGGGTGGTCATGAGGATGGGGCGCAGCCGCACCTTGGCCGCCAGCAGCAGGGCCTCGTCGCGCGGCAGCGGCGGGCCGCCGGCGCGGCCCTCGCGCGCGCGGATGGCGAAGTCCACCAGCAGGATGGCGTTCTTGGTCACCAGGCCCATGAGCAGCACGATGCCGATGATGGAGAACATGCTCATGGTGGAGCCGAACATGAGCAGCGCCAGCACCACGCCGATCAGCGTGAGCGGCAGCGAGGTCATGAGCGAGAGCGGCTGCAGGAAGCTCTGGAACTGGCTGGCCAGGATCATGTAGATGAAGATGATGGCCAGCGCCAGCGCCGACAGGGCGTAGCCGAAGGACTCCTTCATGTTCTTGGTGGAGCCGCTGAACTCGGTGCGGTAGCCCGGCGGCAGGGCGATGCCGTCGACCACGCGCTGGATCTCGGCCGACACCTCGCCGGCCGAGCGGCCGTAGACGTTGGCGCTGAAGGACACCTCGCGGTTGAGGTTGCGGCGGTTGATCTGGTTCGGGCCGGTGCCTTCCACGACGTCGGCCACCTGCGCCAGCGGCACGGTGCGCACGCTGCCGTCGACCGCGTTGCCCACGCTGAGCGGCAGCTGCAGCAGGTCCTGCGTGCGCTGGCGCTGCGGCGGGGGCAGGCGCACCATCACGTCGTAGGTCTCGCCGTTCTGGGCGCGCCAGTTGCCGACGGTGGTGCCGGCCACCAGGGTGCGCAGGCTGTTGCCGATGGCCTTGGTGGACAGGCCGAGGTCGGAGGCGAGGTCGCGCCTGAGCACCACGTCCACCGTCGGCTTGTCGGGCTTGAGGCTGGAGTCCAGGTCCACCAGGCCGACGATGGGGCGCAGCCGCTCGGTGATCAGCGCGCTCAGGCGTTCCAGCTCGTCGAGGTCGTCGCCCTGCAGCGAAAACTCGATCTGCTTGCCGCCGCCCACGGCGTCGAGCAGGCCGGCGTGCGTGACGGTGATGCCGGGCACCGCGCGCAGCCGGTCGCGCAGCAGGGCCGACATGGCGTCGGCGCTGAGCGTGCGGTCCTTGCGGTCCACCAGGCGCACGTAGGTGCTGGCGTACATCGAGCCCTGCGCGTTGCCGGTGTTGATGGTGGTGAGCGTGTACCGCACCTCGGGGAAGGTGCGCAGGACGGCCTCGACCTCGCGCGCCTTGGCCTCGGTGGCGGGAAGTGAACTGCCCACCGGCGTGTGGTAGCTGACCGAGGTCTCGGAGAAGTCCGCCTTGGGCACGAACTCGGTGCCCAGCAGCGGCAGCAGGGCCAGGCTGGCGACGAAGGTGGCCAAGGCCAGGGCCAGCGTGGCCAGCTTGTGCCGCAGCGACCAGCGCAGCGCGGCCTGGTAGCCGTCGGCGAGGTCGTCCTGGAAGCGGTCGAACCAGTGCGTCACGCGGCCCAGGGTGCGGTCGTACAGCGAGCGGCCCGGCGGCTGGCCGTGCGTGTCGATGGCCGGGTCGTGCCACACCGAGGACAGCATCGGGTCCAGTGTGAAGCTCACGAACATGGAGATCAGCACCGCCGCGACCATGGTGATGCCGAACTCGTGGAAGAACTTGCCGATGATGCCGCCCATGAAGCCGATGGGCAGGAACACCGCCACGATGGACAGCGTGGTGGCCAGCACCGCCAGGCCGATTTCCTGCGTGCCTTCCATGGCGGCCTGGTAGGGCGCCTTGCCCATCTGCACGTGGCGCACGATGTTCTCGCGCACCACGATGGCGTCGTCGATCAGCAGGCCCACGGAGAGCGTGAGCGCCATCAGCGTGATCATGTTGATGGTGAAGCCCAGCGCGTTCATCACGAAGAAGGTGCCGATGATGGCGATGGGCAGCGTGAGCCCGGTGATGACGGTGGAGCGCCAGGAGTTGAGGAACAGGAAGACGATGAGCACGGTGAGGATGGCGCCCTCGATCAGCGTCTGGCGCACGTTCTGCACCGACACACGGATCGGCCGCGAGCCATCGGCGATGGGCTCCAGCCGAACGCCGGGCGGCAGCTCGGGCTTGACCGCGGCCAGCGCCGCGTTCAGGCCGTCGACCACCGCGATGGTGTTCTCGTCCTGCGCCTTCTGCACCTGCAGCAACAAGGTGCGCTGGCCGTTGTAGAGCGACAGGCTCTCGACTTCCTGGGTGCCGTCGCTCACGCGCGCCACCTGGCCCAGCTTGATGGGCAGGCCGCCGCGGCGGGCGACGATGATGTCGTCGAAGTCGCGCGGGTTGGCCAGGCGCGAGAGCACCTGCACCACGCGCTCGGACTCGCCGGTCTTGAGCGTGCCCACGGGCAGGTCCTGGTTTTCGCTGAGGACGGCGGCGTTGATCTGCTCGGTGGTCACGCCCATCGCCCGCATGGCGGCGGGGTCGAGTTCGATGTTGATGGCGCGCCGCGTGGCGCCCACCAGCGTGACCGAGCCCACGCCGCGCACGTTCTCCAGCCGCTTCTTGAACACCTGGTCGGCCCAGGTGGACAGCTCCACGGCCGACATCGCGCGGCCGTCCACCGCCTCGGGCACCACGGCCACCGACCAGATGGAGCGGCTGGCGGGGTCGAAGCGCAGCACGCGCGGCTCGTCCACCTCGTCGCGCAGCAGCGGGCGCAGGATGCCGATTTTCTCGCGCACGTCGTCGGCGGCCTTGCGGCCGTCCACGGTGAGCTGGAACTCGATGATCACCACCGAGTTGCCTTCGTAGCTGCGCGAGGTGAGGCTGTTGACGCCCGCGATGGCGTTGACGGCTTCCTCGACCTTCTTGGTCACCTCGGACTCGACGATCTCGGGCGAGGCGCCGGGGTAGGTGGTGGTGACCACCACGACCGGAAAGTCGATGTTGGGGAACTGGTCCACCTGCAGGCGCTGCAGGGAGAACGCGCCCAGCACCACGAAGGCCAGCATGACCATGGTGGCGAAGACCGGGTTGCGCAGCGAGACCTGGGTGAACCACATGGCGTGTCGCGCTCCCGGGGCTCAGGGCTTGGCCGCGGCGGCCAGCTTCACGCGCGTGCCGTCGCGGATGGCGCCGGCCGTGGCCGCCAGCACGGTGTCGCCCTCGGCCAGGGCGGGTACCGCCTGGTGGGGCACGCCGTCCACGCTGCCCGTGGGCGCGGGCGCCAGGCCCACGTGCTTGACCACGCCGTCGCGCAGCACCTGCACGTAGGGCTCGGGCCGGTCGTTGCGGATGGCCGACACCGGCACGGCCGGGGCCTCGACGGTGCCGGCCACGATCCCGCCGCGCGCGAACAGGCCCTGGCGCATGCCCGGCTGGGCGGTCAGCCGCAGGTAGACCAGCACACTGCGGCTGCCGGCCTGCACGCTGGGGTTGATGCGCGCCACCGTGGCGTTCACCGGTTCGGGCAGGCCTTCCACCACCAGGCGCGCGCCCTGGCCCGGCGCGATGCGTGCCGCGTCGGCCGGGCTCAGCGCGGCCTCCACCTCAAAGGCCGAGAGGTCGACCACCTCGAGCACGCGTGTGTCCACGCCCACGCGCTCGCCGTTGCGCACCGGCCGGGCGGCGATCTGGCCGGCGATGGGCGAGCGCAGCACCGTGTCGGCGAGCGATTTGCGCGCGATGTCCAACGCGGCCATGGCCGCGCGGTGGTTGGCCTCGGCCGCGGCCAGGTTGGCCTGCGAGGTGTCCAGCGCGGTGGCCGAGATGAAGCCCTGCTGCACCAGGGCCTGGTTGTTGTTCTGGTTGCGCTGCGCGATGCGCACCTGCGCCAGCGCCGACTCGGCCTGCTGCTCGGCCTGTCGCACGCGCGCCTGCGGCTCGGTCGGGTCGATGCGCGCGACCACCTCGTTGGCGGCCACGCTGTCGCCCTCGCGCTTGGTCAGGCCTTGCAGTTCGCCGGCCACCCGCGCCTTGATGGCCACGGTCTGCACCGCCACCAGCGAGCCCGAGACCTCGGCCGTCTGCTGCAGTGCGAGGCGGCGCACCGTGAACACGTCGCGCGCGGCGACCTCATAGACCGGCGCGGTCTGCAGGGCCTGGGCAGCGGCGCTCGCCTGCGCGGCCTGGGCGCTGCGCTTGTGCAGCGCGCGCACCACGCCCAGGGCCAGCGCGGCCACGGCCAGCCCGGCCAGGGCCCAGTAGAGGGTCTTTCGCAGACGGGAGGTGGTCATGGGGAAACCTTCGCGCGGCGCGCTGTGGTGCGGGCCCTTTGGGGCGGTCGTGCGGGGCTCATCGCGGGCGTTTGAGCATGCCGCTCAGGATCAGGTCGACCTGGGTGTCGATGAAGGTCAGGGGATCGATCTGCTGCGAGGGCGGGGCGCAGGGCGTCATGGCGTGTTTCCACATGAGCAGGAAGATCATGGGCGCGATCAGGCTGTAGACCGCGTAGTCGAGCGGCATCTCGCGGAACTCGCCGCGGTCGATGCCGCGCTGCAGGATGCGCTTGATCAGCTCGTGGCCCGGGGCGACCACCTCGTTCTGGTAGAAGCTGGCGATCTCGGGGAAGGTGCCCGCCTCGGCCATGACGAGCTTGGTGATGCCGGAGGCGGGCGTCATGCCCACGCGCTCCCACCAGGTGTGCATGGCGTAGCGCACCAGCTCCACGCTGTCGCCCTGGAACTCGGCCAACTCGTTCGACCATTCCGGAAAGCGGCCGGCGACGGTTTCGCGCACCACGGCCTTGAACAGATCTTCCTTGCTGGGGAAATACAGGAACAGCGTGCCCTTGGACACCCCGGCGCGCGCGGCCACCTCCTCGACGCGCGTCGCGGCGAAGCCCTTTTCGACGAACAGGGCCAGGGCCGCCTCGATCAACTCACCCGGGCGCGCCTCCTTGCGGCGGGCGCGGCGCGGGGCCTCGGCGGGCGGTGGCGGGGGGGTGGCAGGCATGGGCGCTAGTTACTGACCGATGGGTTATTAATATACCCCAGCCGCCCCAGGCGGCGTGCCGCCAGGGGCAAGTCGGGCCCGGTGCCAGCGCATGCCCGCCGGCGCCGGCTCAACCCAGCTTGATCCCTACCCGTGTGATCCGGCTCGCGTCCATCTCGCGCACGCTGATTTCGGCCTTGCCCAGTTCCGCCACGTCCCCCACCACCGGTGGGCGGTGCAGTTCGTTGCGCAGCCACTGGCCCACCGTCTGGTCCGATTCGCCGGGCACCGGCAGGCCGTAGAAGCCGCACAGCCCTTCCAGCGGCGTGTTGGCGTCGAGCACGAAGTCGCCGAACACCAGGCGGGCTTCCTCGGTGTCGTCCAGGTCCGGCAGGGCCACATGGGCGCGGCGCGCCGCCAGCCCGATGGTGGAGCCCTGCAGCAGCAAGGACGTGAGCACCACCACGAAGGCGACGTCGAGGAACCCGTGCGCGCCGGGTACGCCGGCCATCATGGGGAACACCGCCAGCACGATGGGCACCGCGCCGCGCAGGCCCACCCAGGCGATGAAGCCGATTTCGTGCGGCGAGAAGTGGAAAGGCCTGAGGCACAGCCACACCGCCACCGGCCGCGCCACCAGCATCAGCACCAGCGACACGCCCAGGGCCGGCAGCAGGGTGTCCATCATCTCGCTGGGCGACACCAGCAGGCCCAGCAGCAGGAACATGCCGGCCTGCGCGAGCCAGGCGTAGCCGTCCATGGCCGAGAGCGAGGAGCGCACCAGCCGGCGCGCGCGGTTGCCCGCCACCACGCCCATGGCGTAGACCGCCAGGAAGCCCGAGCCGCCCAGCCAGGTGGTGAGCGCGAACACCGCCAGCCCACCCGAGACGATGAGCAGGGCGCGGATGCCGCCGCCGCCGTCGGCGCCGCGCCCCAGGCGCTTGAGCAGTTCGGCCAGGCCCCAGCCGCTGCCCAGGCCCATGGCCGCGCCCCAGCCGAACTGCAGCAGCAGCGACCAGGCGATGCCGCCCAGCGTGACCTCGTCCGCCACCGCGTTGCCCAGGGCCAGCGCCACGCCGATGAAGGCCAGGGTGAGGTAGACCGCCATCGGGTCGTTCATGCCGGACTCGATCTCCAGCGTGGCGGCCACGCGCTCGTTGAGCCGAACGCCGGACGACTTCAGCAGCGCGAACACGGCCGCCGCGTCGGTGGAGCCCACGATGGCGCCCACCAGCAGGGCCATGGGCCAGGACAGGGTCAGCAGCCAGTGCGCCGCCGCGCCGGTGATGGCCGCGGACACCAGCACGCCCACCGTGGCGAGCAGCATGGAGGGCCTCAGGCCGGTGCGGAAAGTGGCCAGTTCGGTGCGCAGCCCGCCGTCCAGCAGGATCACCGCGAGCGCGACGTTGCCGACCCAGAAGGCCAGCCGGAAGTCGTTGAAGCTGAAGCCGCCGGGCCCGTCCTTGCCGGCCAGCATGCCGGCGACCAGGAAGACCAGCAGCAACGAGAAGCCGGCGCGCGTGGACACCACGCCGGCCAGCACGCTGACGAAGACCAGCGCGGCGGCGGCGAACAGCGGCAGTGAGAGGGCGTCGAGCAGGTGGTGCACGCCCGCACGCTAGCAGAAAGCGTGCACGCGGCGCAGCGGGTTGCACCGAGGCCGGGCGGCCCAGGCCGCCGGTGCGGTCAGTTGAAGGCCGCGATGCCCGTGATCGCGCGACCCAGGATCAGGGCGTGGATGTCGTGCGTGCCTTCGTAGGTGTTGACCACCTCGAGGTTGACCAGGTGGCGCGCCACGCCGAACTCGTCGCTGATGCCGTTGCCGCCCATCATGTCGCGCGCCAGGCGGGCGATGTCCAGGGCCTTGCCGCAGCTGTTGCGCTTGAGGATGGAGGTGAGCTCCACGGGCGCCACCCCCTCGTCCTTGAGGCGGCCCAGGCGCAGGCAGCCCTGCAGGCCCAGGCTGATCTCGGTCAGCATGTCGGCCAGCTTTTTCTGGATCAGCTGGTTGGCGGCGAGCGGGCGGCCGAACTGCTGGCGGTCCAGCACGTACTGGCGGGCGCGGAAATAGCAGTCCTCCGCGGCGCCCAGCGCCCCCCAGGCGATGCCGTAGCGCGCGCTGTTCAGGCAGGTGAAGGGGCCCTTCAAGCCGCGCACCTCGGGGAAGGCGTTTTCCTCGGGGCAGAACACGTTGTCCAGCACGATCTCGCCGGTGATGGAGGCGCGCAGGCCCACCTTGCTGTGGATGGCGGGCGCGGACAGGCCCTTCCAGCCCTTTTCCAGGATGAAGCCGCGGATCGCGCCTTCGTCGTCCTTGGCCCAGACCACGAAGACATCGGCGATCGGGCTGTTGGTGATCCACATCTTGGCGCCCGACAGGCTGTAGCCGCCGTCCACCTTCTTGGCGCGCGTGACCATGCTGCCGGGGTCGGAGCCATGGTTGGGCTCGGTCAGGCCGAAGCAGCCGATCCATTCGCCCGTGGCCAGCTTGGGCAGGTACTTCTGTTTCTGCGCCTCGGTGCCGAACTCGTTGATCGGCACCATCACCAGCGAGCTTTGCACGCTCATCATGGAGCGGTAGCCCGAGTCGATGCGCTCGACCTCGCGCGCCACCAGGCCGTAGCAGACGTAGTTGAGCCCGGCGCCGCCGTAGGCCTCGGGGATGGTCACGCCCAGCAGGCCCAGGTCGCCCATCTCGCGGAAGATGGCCGGGTCGGTGACTTCCTTGCGGAAGGCCTCGGTCACGCGCGGCAGCAGGCGTTCCTGGCAGTAGGTGTGGGCGGCGTCGCGCACCGCGCGCTCGTCCTCGGTGAGCTGGCCGTCGAGCTGGAAGGGGTCTTCCCAGCTGAAGCTGGCTTTGGCTTTCTTTGGCGAGAGCATGGCGTGTCTCCGTATTCGATGGGGCAATCGAAGGATTGTCCGCCGTGGCGCCATAGCTGTCTAATATCGATCCTGTATCCAAGAATACAAACGGCAAATCGATGGAGAAGGCCATGGAGTTCCGCCACCTGCGCTGTTTCCTCGCCCTGGCCGAGGAGCTGCACTTCGGCCGCGCCGCCGCCCGCCTGGCCATGACGCAGCCGCCGCTGTCGCTGAACATCCAGCAACTGGAGGCCTCGGTGGGCGCCCCGCTGTTCGTGCGCAACAGCCGGGGCGTGGCCCTCACGCCCGCCGGCCAGGCCTTCGTGCCGCGCGCGCGGGCCCTGTTGGAGGCGGCTGGCGCGGCCGCGCGCGAGGCGCGCGAGGTGGCCCAGGGCGTGAGCGGCCAGTTGCGCGTGGGCTTCGCGGGCACCGTGCTGTACCGGGGCCTGCCGCAGATCCTGCGCGGCTTCGCCCAACGCCACCCGCGCCTGAAGCTGGTGCTGCGCGAGATGAGCTCCAGCGACCAGCTCATCGACCTGCAGCACCAGCGGCTGGAGGCCGGCTTCGTGCACACCACCCGCGTGCCGCCGGGCTGTTCGCAGGTGCTGGTCTCGCGCCAGGCCTTCGTGGCCTGCGTGCCGGCGGGCCACGCGCTGGCGCGCAAGCGGCGGCTGGCGCCTGCCGCGCTGGCCGGCGAGCCCTTCGTGGCGATCTCGCGCGCCGTCTCGCCCGACTACCACGACCGCCTGCTCGCCCTGTGCGCCGACCACGGCTTCGAGCCCGACGTGCGCTTCGAGCTGCGCCACTGGCTCAGCGTGGTGTCGGTGGTGGCGCAGGGCCTGGGCGTCTCGCTGGTGCCGGCCGCCCTGCAGCAGGCCGGGCTGCCGGGGGCCGCCTTCGTGCCGCTGCAGGGCGATTCGCCGACGTACGAGACGCACTGCCTCTGGCGGGACGGCGGTGAAAGCGCCGCGCTGGCGGCCTTTCTCGACGTCGTTCGGGGTTAGTGTCCTGTTGCGCCAGGACACGGGGCGTGAGGGGCCGCGTCCTGGGTCTGATCGCCCGCAAGCTGGGCGATGCCTTGCGGGTGGTCTGCGCAGCGGGACTGCGTGGCGCGCCACGGCCCAGCCGCCCTCCGTCGAGGCGCTCGAAGCGCTCCGGCCCGTGCTCACCGGCTAGGTAGGCGCCCTGGTGGCGGCCCAAGGCCCCGCTTCGGTGTCGTGAAAGCCTCGGGTGGTCTACTCGAGGCCTGGCAAGGACCACTGGAGATTCACGATGAGCGACAAACAGGTGCTGGTGCTGGGGGGCGGCTGCTTCTGGTGCACCGAATCGGTCTACAAGGAAGTGCGCGGCGTCAGCGACGTGGAGTCGGGCTACAGCAATGGGCACCTGAAGCAGCCCAGCTACGAGCAGGTGTGCACCGGCGGCACCGGCCACAACGAGGTGGTGCGCCTGGAGTACGACCCCGACGAGGTGAGCACGCGCGAGCTGCTGGAGATCTTCTTCGTGGTGCACGACCCGACCACGCCCAACCGCCAGGGCAACGACGTGGGTACGCAGTACCGCAGCGGCATCTACTTCACCACGCCCGAGCAGCAGGCCGAGGCGCGCGCCATCATCGACGAGCTCACCCGGGAGGGGGCCTTTGGCCGTCCCATCGTGACCGAGGTGCAAGCGCTGGAGAACTACTGGCCGGCCGAGGACTACCACCAGGACTTCTTCGAGCGCAACCCGCACCAGGGCTATTGCATGGCGGTGGCCGCGCCCAAGGTGGCCAAGTTCCGCAAGACCTTCGCGCGGCTGGCGAAGTAGGCGCGCCGCGCCTCAGCGGCGGTGGTCGGGGTCGATCAGGCCGGCCTCGACGAAGCGCTCGCGCACGGCCTTGTGCTTGAACGCGCCGCAGCGTTCGAGGATCTGCAGGGTGTTGGCGCACAGGCGGCGCGTGCGGGTGGTCAGGCCTTCGCCGCCGCACAGCCGGTCGAGCACGCGTTCGCGCGCGGCGGCGTCCAGCCCGGCCTGTTCCAGCCATTCCCCGTGAAGGCGGGGATCGCGCGCGTGGAAGGCCGCCATGACCCGCGGCAGCTGGCCGCCCCAGTGCGCGCGCGCCGAGGCGTCCAGGCCCTTCCACACCAGCGCGAAGGCCTGCGCGAAATAGCGCGCGTGCACCCACTCGTCTTCCAGGTGGGCCAGCAGCAGGCGCTGCAGGCCCGAGTGCGCGGTGCCGCGCATGGCGTCGACGATGGCCTTGGTGATCATGGTCTCGCCGATGAAGCCGACCATGAACCAGGCCAGGTCGCGCTGCGCCGGCGGGGCCTCGGCCACCCAGGCTTCCAGCGCCGCGATCTTCAGGCTTGGTTCGTCGCGCGCCGCCAGCGAGAAGCACTGGCGCACCGCGCGGCTCGCGTGCGCGGTGAAGAAGGCGTGGTAGCCCTCGTCGGTGTAGAGCTTGAGCGCGTCCAGCGCCATGGGCTCGGGCAGGAAGTCCTTCAGGCGGTTCTGCGCGATGGCCTGCGCGGCGGTGTTGACGATGCGGTGCTCGGTGAGCGTCATGTCGTCCAGGAACTGCACCAGCCGCGCGGCGGCGAGGCGGTTGCGCTCGGCCAGGCCGAGCGGGCGCAGGGCCGGGTGGGACAGCAGTTCGTCCTGGGCGCCGAAGACGAACCAGCGAACGCTGGCCAGGTCATCGCCCCGGCCGAGCGCGAAGTCGGTCAGCGGCGGCTTGGCGCGCACGGCCGAGGTGGCGATCCAGTCCTTGAACGGGGCGTCGTCGGCCGGGCGCATGACGCGGGCCCCGGGGTCAGGCGGCCAGCCGGCGCTGCAGCACCGGCCAGCAGACGATCACCGCCAGGCCCAGCAGCACCAGGGCGGCCGCGCCGAGCTTCCAACCGGGCAGCGACTCCCCCAGCGACAGGGCCGAGGCGCTCATGCCGAACACCGGCACCAGCAGCGCCAGCGGCGTGACGGTGGCGGCCGGGTGGCGCCCCAGCAGCCAGTTCCAGACGCCGTAGCCGAACAGGGTGTTGCCCAGCGCCTGCCACAGCACGCTGGCCCACACCACCGCGCCGGCCGAGCGCAGCGACTGCGCGATCAGCGCCGGTCCTTCCACCACCAGCGATATCGCGAGCAGTGGCGGCACCGCGAACACACTGCTCCAGACCATGAAGTGCAGCATGTTCACCCCACCCAGCGACTTGACCACCAGGTTGGACGCCGCCCAGAAGAACGCGGCGGCGAGGATGATGCCCAGCCCGAGCAGGGTGACGCTGGCGTCCAGGTGAGCGGCGATCACGCCCAGGCCGGCGATCGCCAGCAGCAGGCCCGCGACCTGGTAGCCCCGCACGCGCTCGCGCATGAGCCACAGCGACAGGCCAATGGTGAAGAACACCTGCACCTGCACCACCAGGGAAGCCAGGCCGGGCGAGATGTGGCCCTTGATGGCGAAAAACAGCAGCCCGAACTGCCCCGGACCCAGCAGCACGCCGACGGCGGCCATGGAGCGCCAGGAGGCCTTGGGACGCGGCACGAACAACAACCAGGGCAGGGCAGAGAAGGTGAAGCGCAGGGTGGCGAACAGGAAGGGTGGCAGCCCGTCCAGCCCCCAGCGGATGACGACGAAGTTCGTGCCCCAGACCGCCACGACGGCCAGGGCAAGCAGCAGGTGCGGGGTGGGCAAGGTCGGTGCGGGTGGGGGAGGGAGCGGGCAGTGTAGTCAGGCGCCGCGCGGCGGACCGGCCGGGGTCGTGCATGGGGTTATTATTTGCAACTTTGTTGCGATAATTTCGACGCCATGGCCCGCTTCCCCGCCGACACCGATGCCGTGCCTGCCGCCTTGCAGGCGCGCCTGGACGCCGCCGGCCTGCGCCGCACCCTGGCCACGCGCGCGGCCCTGGGCGTGTTCCTGGTGCGCCCCGGCCAGGGGCTCACGCACGCGCAGGTGCTGCAGGCCCTGCGCCAGCGCGGCCATGAGCCCAACCGCGTGACGCTCTACCGCCTGCTCGACCGCCTGGCCGCCTGCGCCGTGCTGGCGCGCCACAGCGACGACCGGGGCACCTGGCGCTACCGCCTGCAGGACCCGGCCGCGCCAGTCACCCCGCGCGGCGCGCCGGCGCTGCGGCCGCGCTTCGAATGCCGGCGCTGCGGCCAGGACCGCACGCTGAACGACACACCCGCCGCCCAGGCCTGGCTGCGCGGCTTGCAGCGCGCGCTGGCGCGCCAGGGCGAGGTGGTCGAGCGCGCGGAGCTGGCCCTGCTGGGCCTGTGCGCGCGCTGCGCCAACCCCGACACCCTTTCCCAACCCGGAGCCGAACCATGAAAGCCCTTGCCATCCCCGCCGCATTCGCTGCCTTGCTGTCCGCCGGCGCGGCCCTCGCGCAGCACTCGCAAAAGGAAATCCAGGAGGACATCCAGCGCCACCGCGCCATGGCGGCCGCGCACGAAGGCGCGGCCAAATGCCTGGAGGCGGGCAAGGGCGAGAAGGCCTGCCAGGCGGCGCTTGCCGAGGCCTGCAAGGGCTTGGCCCTGGGCAAGTACTGCGGCCTGCGCCACGCGCATTGACGCACCGCGCCCGGTCCGCCCGCACCCGGTGTCGGCGGGGGCGGGCGATACCATCGCCGGGTGAACCTGGCCCAGCACCCTCTCTTCGTCTCTCTCACGCCCGTCTTCCTGCTCATCGCGCTGGGTTACCTGGCGGGTCGGCGCGGCTGGATCCGCGACACGGCGGTCAAGGACCTGTCCAACCTCGTGTTCCTGATCCTCATTCCCGCGCTGCTGTTTCGCACCATGGCCTCGGTGCACCTGGAGGAGCTGGACCTGCGGCCCGTGCTGGCCTACTTCCCGGTGGTGCTGCTGGTCTTCTTCACCGTCGTCGCCTGGCGCGGCTTCAGCCGCGAAAGCGTCGTGGTGGCCATGGCGGGGGTGTTCTCCAACATGGTGATGATCGGCATCACCCTGGCCGAGCTGGCCTACGGCAAGCCGGCGCTGGTGACCATGCTGACCCTGGTGTCGGTGCACGCCTTCATCCTGCTCAGCGTGGGCTCGGTGGTGCTGGAGCTGGTGGTCGCGCGCGAGGCGCGCGAGCGCGGCGAGACCACGCCGCCGCTGTGGGCCACGCTGGGCTCGGTCATCAAGGGCACGGTGATCCACCCGATCCCGCTGCCCATCCTGTGCGGCCTGCTGTACGCGCAGACCGGCTGGGCCCTGCCCGTGGTGGTGGACAAGCCGCTGCAGTTGCTGGGCAGCGCCTTCGGCCCGATCGCGCTGGTGCTGGTGGGCGTGAGCCTGGCGCGCACGCCGCTGGCCGGGCACTGGCGGCCCGCGCTGGGCGTGTCGCTGGTGAAGAACCTGTTGCTGCCGCTGCTGGTCGGTTTGTCGGCCTGGGGGCTGGGCATCACCGGCCTGCCGCTGACGGTGATGGTGGTGGCCGCCGCCCTGCCGGTGGGCGCCAACGTCTTTCTGTTCGCGCAGCGCTACGACACCGCACAGGCGCTCACCACCGCGAGCATGGGCCTGTCCACCGTGCTCGCGCTGTTCACCCTGAGCGTGGTGATGACGGCGATGGCCTGGCTCAATCCGCTCGCGGGCTGAGCCACCGGCCTCACTGGCTGATCTTGCGCGCTTCTTCCACCTGGTATTCGAAGTAGCGCTGGATGCCGAAGGCCAGGCTGCCCATGAAGGCGATGGTGCCCATGAGCAGCGCGAGCACCAGGGCGATGACGGTGAGCCAGTTGGTCTGGCTGGCCGTGCCGCCGGGCGCGGCGGGGTTGAACCAGCGGTCCCACTTCTCGGCGTCGGCCAGGGCGTAGACGATGCCCGTGAGGCAGGCGGCGGCGATGCTCAGGCCCAGCAGGGGGATCAGCACCCAGGAGAGCTTGTCGTCCTGACCGAAGGCCAGCACGCGCTGCACGCCGTACCAGCCCAGGGCCGTGGGCAGGGGGTGCAGCCAGCCCACCCAGTCGCCCAGGCCGCGCAGGTAGAACCGGTGCAGGCCCAAGGCGCCGCCGATGAGCGCCAGCCAGACGGCCAGTGTCTTGTTCTTGCGTGCCGTCACGTTCAGCCCTCCAGCGGCGGGGTGTGGTGCGCCTCGCCCAGCGGCTTTTCCATGATCACGATGTCCAGCCAGCGGCCGAACTTCCAGCCGCAGGCCTGCACCGTGCCCACGGGCGTGAAGCCGAGCGTGCGGTGAACGCCGACGGAGCCGGCGTTGCCCGAATCGCCGATCACGGCCATCACCTTGCGGATGCCGGCGCGCTGCAGCACGGCCAGCAGTTCGGCCAGCAGCAGGCGGCCCAGGCCCCGGCCGGCGGCCTCGGGGGCGAGGTAGATCGAGTCCTCGACCGAGAAGCGGTAGGCCGGGCGCGGCTTGAACCAGTTGCCATAGGCGTAGCCCAGCACCTGGCCCTGCTCTTCGATCACCAGCCAGGGCAGGCCCTTGCCCAGCACGTCGGCGCGGCGCTGGGCCATCTCGGCCACGGTGGGAGGCGTGGTTTCGAAGGTGCCCGTGCCATGCAGCACGTGGTGTTCGTAGATGCGGGTGATGGCGGCGAGGTCGTCGTCGGTGCTGGGGCGGATCAGGGGCATGGCGGGTGGCCGGAAGAAGAGGGGCGTGGCGGGATCGGCGGCGGGCTATAATCGCCGGCTTTGCGGTGTTTCGCTGGCCGGGTGGTCAGTCGTGTGTCTCAGGCACCGCGGAAATTGCTGTGAAGCAGCGGATCGAAAGATCCGGCGGCACCCCGGAAGGCCCGGTCGGTGCCCAACCACCCGAAGGATAAATCATGGTCGTCATTCGACTCTCCCGCGGCGGTGCCAAGGCCCGTCCGTTCTACACCATCGTCGCCGCCGACAAGCGCGCGCGCCGCGACGGCAACTTCATCGAGCGCCTGGGTTTCTACAACCCCAACGCCAAGGGCGGCGAAGAAAAGCTGCGCATCGCCACGGACCGCCTGAATTACTGGCTCGGCGTCGGCGCCACCCCGTCCGACACCGTCGCGCGCCTGGTCAAGGAAGCCAAGGCCGCTGCGCCGGCCGCCTGACCGCGCCATGTCCGCGGCCCTGGTCGCGTCGGTCCTGCCGGCCGATGCCGTTGAACTGGGCCGCGTCCAGGATGCCTGGGGCATCAAGGGCTGGGTCCGCATCCAGCCCCACAGCGCCGACACCGACGCGCTGTTCGCCAGCCAGGACTGGTACCTCCAGCCGCCCGAAGCCCGCTTCGCGCGCGGCTTTTCTGCTTTCAAGGGCTGCGTGGCCGTGCGGGTGACCGAACTCAAGGTCCACGCCGACGGCCTGGTGGCCCGCTTCGAGGGCGTCGACGACCGCACTCTGGCGGAGTCGCTCAAGGGCTGCCGCATCAGTCTGCCGCGCAGCGCCTTTCCCGAGCCTGAAGAGGGCGAGTACTACTGGGTCGACCTGATCGGCCTCCGGGTGGTCAACCGCGAGGGCGAGGACCTGGGCGTGGTACGTGACCTCATGAGCACGGGACCGACCTCGGTGCTGGTGCTCGAGTACCTCGAGACGGTGGACGGCGAGGAGCGCGCCGCCGAGCGGATGATCCCCTTCGTGGCCGCGTACATCGACGACGTGGACCGCGCCACCCGGCGCATCACCGCCGACTGGCAAAAAGACTACTGAGCGGGGCAGGCGCCCATGCGCTTCGACGTCATCACCCTGTTCCCCGAGCTGTTCGGGCCTTTTCTCGCGCACGGCATCAACCGCCGGGCTTTCGAGAGTGGGCAGGTGGATGTGCACCTGTGGAACCCGCGCGATTTCGCCGAGGGCAACTACCGGCGGGTGGACGATCGCCCCTTCGGTGGCGGTCCTGGCATGGTCATGATGGCCGAGCCGCTGTGGCGCTGCCTGCAGGCCATCCGCGCCGAGCGCGCCGAAGCCGAGGGCCAGCGCGCGCCCGTGGTGCTGTTCTCGCCGGTGGGCGAGCGGCTGGACCACGCGGGCGTCGAGGCCTGGGCCGCCGGACCGGGGGGCGCGGTGCTGGTCTGCGGCCGCTACGAAGGCATCGACCAGCGCTTCATCGACGCCTGTGTCGACCGGCAGCTCAGCCTGGGTGACTTCGTGCTCTCGGGCGGCGAAATCCCCGCCATGGCGCTGCTGGACGCCGTGGCGCGCCTGCAGCCCGGCGTGCTGGGCGACGAGGGCAGCCACCAGCAGGACAGCTTCAATCCCGCGCTGGACGGCCTGCTCGACAGCCCGCACCACACCCGTCCCGAGGTCTGGCAGGGCCCGCACGGACCCCTGGGCGTGCCCCCGGTGCTGCTGGGCGGGCACCACGGGCAGATCGAGCGCTACCGCCGCGAGCAGCGGCTGGCGCTGACCGCGCGCCAGCGGCCGGACCTGATCGCCCGGGCCCGGGCCGAGGGCCGACTGGGGCCGGACGACGAGCGCTTTCTGCGCGGCCTGGGCTGAGCCGGTGGGCCGGATCCCCCGCTCCGGCGGGTCTGGCTATAATGGTGGGCTTTTCGATCCTCTGGCCGGCCGTCGCGACCGTTTCCTCAGTCAATCCTGACCCACGGATTCGCGGCCTTCAGTGCAGCGCGGCCACGATCGTGGAACAGGAAACATGAACCTCATCCAGACCCTCGAGCAGGAAGAGATTGCCCGCCTCGGCAAGACCATCCCGCCCTTCGCCCCCGGCGACACCGTGATCGTCAGCGTCAACGTCATCGAAGGTACCCGCAAGCGCGTGCAGGCCTACGAAGGCGTCGTGATCGCCCGCCGCAACCGGGGCCTCAACTCCAGCTTCATCGTGCGCAAGATCTCCAGCGGCGAAGGCGTGGAGCGGACCTTCCCGCTGTACAGCCCGCTGATCGCCAAGATCGAGGTCAAGCGCCGCGGCGACGTGCGCCGCGCCAAGCTGTACTACCTGCGCGAGCGCAGCGGCAAGTCGGCCCGCATCAAGGAAAAGCTGGGCGCCTGATCCGGCCCCGCGCAAAAGCCGCTCCCTGGAGCGGCTTTTTTGTGTCCATGACCGAACCCGTCGTCCGCATCCCGCCCTTCGATCCCCGCACCGTGCCCGTGGTGGCCACGGGGGCGAGCGAAGGTCTGCCGCCGCCGTCCCCGTACCGCCTGACGCCCGACGGCCTGCGCGCGCTGTTCCAGGCGCCGCCGGTCTGGACGCCCGAGCTGCGGCGCGAGCGCCGCTTCGCCGAGCGCGAGCCGGCCGACGCGGCCGTGCTGCTGCCCCTGGTGGTGCGCGACGAACTCAGCCTGCTGCTCACGCAGCGCACCGCCACCCTGTCCACGCACTCGGGCCAGATCGCTTTCCCGGGTGGCAAGGTCGATCCGCAGGACGCCGACGCCATCGCTGCCGCCCTGCGAGAGGCCGACGAGGAGGTCGGCCTGCCGCCGCAGAACGTGGAGGTGCTGGGCACGTTGCCGGTCTACATCACCGGCACCGCCTTCCACGTGACGCCGGTGGTGGCGCTGGTGCGGCCCGACTTCACGCTCAGGCCCAACCCGCACGAGGTGGACGACGTCTTCGAGGTGCCGCTGCGCTTCCTGATGGACCCGCGCCACCACCGCCGCCACCTCATGAACTTCGACGGCAACGCGCGCGAGTGGTACTCCATGCCCTGGCACGATGGCCAGCGCGAGCGCTTCATCTGGGGCGCCACGGCGGGCATGCTGCGCAACCTCTACCGCCTGCTCACGGCCTGACCGGGGCCTGGCGCGCGGCCCGGTCGCGTCCGTTGAGCGAAGGGGCGCGTGCGCCCACTATCATCGGCCCCATGGGTTTTCTGGCCATTCTGCTGGCGCTGCTCATCGAGCAGGCCCGTCCCCTGTCGTTCGACAACCCCGTGCACGCCGGTCTGCGCGCCTGGGGCCGTGGCGTGCGCCGCAACCTCGATGCGGGCCAGTCGTCGCATGGGTGGCTGGCCTGGCTGCTGGCCGTGGGCGTGCCGGCGGCGCTGGCGGCGCTGATCTACCACGCCCTGTGGGAACTGAGCGGCGTGCTGGCCCTGGTCTGGACGGTGGCAGTGCTCTACGTGACCCTGGGCTTTCGCCAGTTCAGCCACCACTTCAGCGAAATCCGCCGCAGCCTGGAGGACGGCGATGAGCGCGGCGCGCGCGAGCAGCTGGCGCGCTGGCTGCGCGTGGACGCCAGCGCCCTGCCGCGCACCGAGCTGCTGCGCCAGGTGATCGAGCACTCCGTGCTGGCCGCGCACCGCCACGTGTTCGGCGTGTTCGTGTGCTTTCTGGTGTTCTGGGTGATCGGCCTGGGGCCGGCGGGGGCGGTGTTCTACCGGCTGGCCGAGTACCTGTCGCGCAACTGGCGCGAGCGCCCCGACGGCACGCCCAGCGAGTCGCTGCGCCGCGCCGCGGCCACGGCCTGGCGCTGGATCGACCACGTGCCGGCGCGCGTCACAGCCCTGGGCTTCGCGGTGGTGGGCAATTTCGAGGAGGCCGTGGCCAGCTGGCGCGCCGATGCCGAGCGCTTCGCGCCGGGCAGCGACGGCGTGGTGCTGGCGGCCACCTCGGGCGCCATCAACGTGCGCCTGACGCCGCAGGACCCGGCGGCCCCGCCCCCGGACGAGACCGACCCCGGCGCGCGTCCCGAGCCCCAGCTCGCCCACCTGGGCAGCGTGGTGGGCCTGGTGTGGCGCGCGGTGGTGCTGTGGATGCTGCTGCTGGCGCTGCTCACGCTGGCGCGGGTGTAGGCCGCGCGGCAGGGGCGGACCGGTCAATACGTCCGCTTGTTGCTCAGTTCATCGAACAGTTCGTCGTAGAGCCGGTAGCGGTTCTGGTCGATGGCCAGCGGGTCCACCGATGGATCGGCGCCCACGTGGGCGCGCACGCCACAGCCCGGCTCGTGCCGGTGCGTGCAGTTGTAGAAGCGGCAATCGCCCAGCGCGGCGCGCAGGTCGGGCATGAGCTGCGCGAGCCGTTCGGCCTCGAGGTGGTGCAGGCCAAACTCCTGGAAGCCGGGCGAGTCGATGAGCGCGCTTTCGCGCGCCGGCTCCAGCCAGTACCAGGTGGTGGCGGTCGTGGTGTGGCGCCCGGTGTTGAGGGCGCGCGAGATCTCGCCGGTCTGCGCGCCGGCCTCGGGCACCAGCCGGTTGACCAGCGTGCTCTTGCCCACGCCGGAAGGGCCCAGCACCAGTGTGTGGCGGCCGGTCAGGCGCTGGCGCAGGGCGTCCAGCCCGTGGCCGTCGTGAAGGCCCAGCGGCAGCACGGGCGTGCCCATGCGCCGGTAGGGTTCGAGCCGCGCCCAGGCCTGATCGAAGGGCCCGCCCAGGTCTTGTTTGTTGAGCACGATGCAGGCGCTGATGCCCTCGGCCTCGGCCGCGAGCAGGGCGCGCGTGAGCTGGGCCTCGGAGAACACGGGCTCCGCGGCGAGCAGGATCAGCACCTGGTCGAGGTTGGCTGCGAAGGCTTTGGTGCGCATCTCGTCCTGGCGGTAGAAGAGGTTGCGCCGGGTCTCGATGCGTTCGATGCTGCCCTCGTCGCCACTGGGTTGCCAGGCCACGATGTCGCCCACGACCACGGCGCTTTTCTTGCCGCGCGGGTGGCACAGGGTGCGCTGGCCGCTCTCGTCCTCGACCAGGCAATGGCGGCCATGGGCCGCCACCACACGGGCCAGGCGCGTGCCGCCCATCAGGACGCGAGCAAGGCGTTGACCGCCGCCGCGCAGTGGAAGTCGCTGACCGAGATGCCGTTCACGTCGTGCGTGTTGAAGCGCAGGGTGCAGCGGTTGTAGCCGAAGGCCGCGTCGGGGTGGTGGTCCTCGCGGTGGGCGATCCAGGCCATGGCGTTCACGAAGGCCATGGTCTCGTGGTAGTTGGCGAAGCGGAAGGTGCGCTCGATGGCGCCGTCGATCAGCTTCCAGCCGTCGGCCTCGCTGCCGTTGAGCTGGCTGAGCTGGGTGACGATCTCGGTGGCGTTGAGCGCGCGGCGGTTCTGGTGGATGGGGTGCATGGTCGGGCGCTCTCAGGCGGCGGTCAGGCGGGCCAGGCGTTCGCTGGCGGGGGGGTGGGAATAGTAGAAGCGCGCGTACAGCGGGTCGGGCGTGAGCGTGCTGGCGTTGTCCTGGTACAGCTTGAGCAGGGCGCTGGCGAGGTCGGCGCCGCGCGTCTTGTCCTTGGCGAAGGCATCGGCCTCGAACTCGTGCCGGCGCGACAGCTGCGCGGCCAGCGGCGACAGGAAGTAGGTGAACAGCGGCACCACCAGCAGGAAGAGGATGAGCGCGAGCGCATCGTTGGGCGCGCGCAGGTCGGGTTCCACGCCCAGGCCGGTGAAGAACCAGGCCTGCGAGGCCGCCCAGCCCAGGGCCGCGAAGCCGACGAAGCTGAGCGCGAACAGCAGCAGCACGCGCTGGGTGATGTGGCGCAGGCGGTAGTGGCCCAGCTCGTGCGCGAGCACGGCGTCGATCTCGTCGGCGCTGAGCTGCTTGAGCAGGGTGTCGAAGAAGACCACGCGCTTGGCCGCGCCGAAGCCGGTGAAGTAGGCGTTGGCGTGCGCGCTGCGCTTGCTGCCGTCCATGACGAACAGGCCCTGTGCCGAAAAGCCGCAGCGCGCCATGAGGTCGTTGACGCGGGCCTTGACGGCTTCGTCGGCCAGCGGCTCGAAGCGGTTGAACAGCGGCGCGATGAGCGTGGGGTAGAGCACCAGGGCCAGCAGGTTGAAGACCATCCACACGCCCCAGGCCCAGAGCCACCAGGTGCTGCCGGCGGCGCCCATGAGCCAGAGCACCAGCGCGGCCAGCGGCAGGCCGACGGCCGCACCGATCAACGCGCCCTTGAGCCCGTCGGCGATCCACAGGCCCAGGCCCATCTTGTTGAAGCCGAAGCGCTCTTCCAGCCGGAAGGTGGCGTACCAGGAGAAGGGCAGGCCCAGCAGGCCGCCGATGAGCGCGAAGGCGGTGAGCAGGGCGAGCTGCTGCCACAAGCCAGGACCCAGCCAGTCGAGCAGGCCGAGGTTGAGCGCGTTCAGGCCGCCGAGCAGGGTCCAGCCGATCAGCAGCGCGGTCTCGAAGGCGGTGCTGAGCAGGCCGAAGCGCGTCTTGGCGATGGTGTAGTCGGCGGCTTTGCGGTGGGCGTCGAGCGCAATGGTGGCGTCGAAGGGCGCGGGCACCTGGTCGCGGTGGCGGGCCACGTGGCGGATCTGGCGGCTGGCAAGGGCAAAGCGGGTCAGCAGGCCCAGCCCCAGCAGGGCGCAGAAGAGGGCGGTGAAGGCGAGGGAAGCGGTGTCCATGAAGGCGCCAGTCTACCGGTGCCCCCGCCGGCCCGCCGGGGCGGGCGGATGACGGAAAATCGCGGGATGACCTCGAATCCCGCCGACATCGCCGCCCCCGAAGTGCCCACGCTCGCCAAGAACGACCTGAACCTGGTCTGGATCGACTGCGAAATGAGCGGTCTTGATCCCGAGAAGGAGCGCCTGCTGGAGATCGCGGTGGTCGTGACCGGCCCGCAGCTCACGCCGCGCATCGAAGGCCCCGTCATCGTGGTCCACCAAAGCGATGAGCTGCTCAACGCCATGGACGCCTGGAACAAGGGCACGCACGGCCGCAGCGGTCTCATCGACAAGGTGCGCGCCAGCACGGTGAGCGAGGCGGAGGCCGAGCAGCAGCTCATCAACTTCATCTCGCGCTACGTGCCCAAGCAGGCCTCGCCCCTGTGCGGCAACACCATTGGCCAGGACCGCCGCTTCCTGGTGAAGTACATGCCCCGGCTCGAGGCCTACCTGCACTACCGCAACGTCGATGTGAGCACTTTGAAGGAACTGGCCAAGCGCTGGCGCCCCGAAGTGGTCGACGCCTTCAAGAAGCGCCAGCTGCACACCGCCTTGGCCGACGTGCACGAATCCATCGACGAGCTGGAGCACTACCGCGCGCGGTTTCTGCGCTGATCCGGCCGGGTCCGCGGCTTGCCGGCCCTTGCCGGCGGCGGGGTGGTCCGACGCCACCGCCGCTCCCCTCGCGGGCCTGTCACCGGGGCCTTGCGTGACAATAGGGTGACTTTCACGCCGATTTCACATGAAAAAGAAATCCCGCCCCTTCATTGAGCGCCACTTCGAGGCGCTGCAACTGGCCACCGCGGTGGCCTTTCTCTTGCTTGTGGGGCTGTATGCCTCGCTCACCGGCGCGTCCGACGCCGGCTTGAGCCGCACGGCGGTCTGGCTGCTGATCGTCTCGGCGGCCGTCGGCGCCTACATGGCCATGAACATCGGCGCCAACGACGTGGCCAACAACATGGGCCCGGCGGTGGGCTCGGGCGCCATGACCATGGGCTGGGCGATCGTCGTCGCGGCGGTGTTCGAGGCGCTGGGCGCCATCGTCGCGGGCGGCGACGTGGTGGGCACCATCAAGGGCGGCATCATCGATCCGGCCGACATTGCCGACCCCACCCTGTTCGCCTGGGTGATGTTCGCGGCGCTGCTGGCCGGCGCGCTCTGGCTCAACCTGGCCACGGCGCTGGGCGCGCCGGTGTCCACCACCCACTCCATCATCGGCGCCGTCATGGGCGCGGGCATCGCGGCGGGCGGCTGGGGGCTGGTGAATTGGTCCACCATCGGCGCCATCGTCGCGAGCTGGGTGATCTCGCCGCTGTCGGGCGCGCTGATCGCGGCCGTGTTCCTGTACGTCATCAAACGCAGCGTGACCTACCGCACCGAAAAGACCGAAGCGGCCGCGCGCGTGGTGCCTATCCTCATCGCGCTGATGGTCTGGACCTACACCACCTACATGCTGCTCAAAGGGGTGAACCAGGTGGTCAAGGTGGGATTCGTGGTGGCGCTGCTGGCCGGCGCGGCCACCGCCGCGGTGGTCTGGACGCTGATCCGCAAGCCCCTGGAACGCATCGCGCTGCGCCAGGAGAACTCCAAGGATGGCGTCAATCACCTCTTCACCTGGCCGCTGATTTGCTCGGCCGCGCTGCTGAGCTTCGCGCACGGCGCCAACGACGTGGCCAACGCCATCGGTCCCCTGGCCGCGATCTTCGAGGCGGTGAAGGCCGGAGCCATCGCCACCAAGGCCGGCACGCCGCTGTGGATCATGGTGCTGGGCGCGCTGGGCCTGGCGGTGGGCCTGGCGCTGTATGGGGCCAAGCTCATCCGCACCGTCGGCAAGGAAATCACCGAACTCGACCAGATGCGCGCCTACGCCATCGCGATGGCCGCCACGCTCACGGTGATCGTCGCCTCGCAGCTGGGCATGCCGGTGTCGACCACGCACATTTCCATTGGCGCGGTGTTCGGCGTGGGCTTCCTGCGCGAGCTGCTCAAGGTGAACTACGCCAAGATGGAGGCCGTGGTGCGCGCCGGCCACCAGGGCGCCGACCGTGAGGAGGTCGAGGCCTACATGCAGCGCTTCGAAGCCGCCGAGGTGCAGGAAAAGAAGCAGATGCTGGCCGAGATGAAGCAGCGCGCCAAGGTGCGCGGCCTGGACGGCGCGGTGTTCGCCAAGGGCGAGCGCAAGGCCTTCAAGAAGGCCTACAAGAAGGAAATCGTCAAGCGATCGGTGGTCATGCGCATCGTGGCGGCCTGGATCGTGACCGTGCCCGCCACGGCGGTTCTGGCCGCCCTGCTGTTCCACCTGGTGGCCGCGATCATGTCTTGATGGGTGAAGGGCTTCGGGTTTTCCCGAATCTGTGAGAGAATCACGGGCTTCGCTGGCAACGGCGAAGCCCTTTGTGCATTGGCCTCACACACCCGGCCCCCGAACACCGCCCGCCATCCGACGCGAGCGAGCAGGGGCCACCGCTTCCGGGCGGACCGTTTGTGGTTGATGTTGTGTAACCACGAACGGATCCGACGCCCCGGGGCTTGAAACTCCCCTTCGCGCGGCATTCGGTCATTGGCGCCCCATTCCTTTTGCGGGGCGCAGGAACTGACATGAGCGACGCTTTCGAAGCGCGCGGCGAGACCTCGCCCGCGATCTCTACCGAACAACAACCCACGGCCCCGGTGGAAACCACGGCCCCCGTGGACGCCAGCGCCTTCGCCGCGCTGGGCCTGGCCCCCGAACTGGTGGCCGCCGTGGCCGACCTGGGCTTCACCCAGCCCACGGCGGTGCAGGCGCGTGTGATGCCCCTGGCCATCAAGGCCGAGGGCGCCGAGCGCTACGCCGACCTGATGGTCTCCAGCCAGACCGGCAGCGGCAAGACGGCGGCCTTTCTGCTGCCTGTGCTGCACACCCTGATCCAGCAGCAGGCCGCGCGTGAAACGGCCGAGCGCGCCGAGCGCGAGCGACTGGCGGTCGAGGCCGCCTTGCGCGGCGAGGTGCCGCCCAAGGCGCCCAAGCGCAAGAACCCGCTGCTGCCGCGCCACTTCAAGGCCGCCACGCCGGGCGCGCTGGTGCTGTGCCCCACGCGCGAGCTGGCGCAGCAGGTGGCGCACGACGCCATCGACCTGGTGCGCCACTGCCGCGGCCTGCGCATCGCCAGCGTGGTGGGCGGCATGCCCTACCAGCTGCAGATCGCCAAGCTGCAGAACGCCGACCTCGTGGTCGCCACGCCGGGCCGCCTGCTCGACCTGCAGCGCTCCATGCAGCTCAAGCTCGACCAGGTGCAGTTCCTCGTCGTCGACGAGGCCGACCGCATGCTCGACCTGGGCTTCTCAGACGACCTGGCCGAGATCAATGCCCTGACCGCCCAGCGCCGCCAGACCATGATGTTCAGCGCCACCTTCGCGCCGCGCATCCAGCAGCTGGCCATGCGCGTGATGCACGACAACGGCAAGCACGTGCAGAAGGTGCAGATCGACAGCCCGCAGGAGCAGCACGCCAACATCAAGCAGGTGCTGTTCTGGGCCGACCACGCCGATCACAAGCGCAAGCTGCTCGACCACTGGCTGCGCGACGCCTCCATCGACCAGGCCATCGTTTTCGCCAGCACGCAGATCGAGTGCGACGGCCTGGCCGGCGAACTGCAGCAGGCCGGCTTCGCGGCCGTGGCCTTGCACGGCGCGCTCAGCCAGGGGCTGCGCAACCGCCGCCTGATGGCGCTGCGCAACGGCCAGGTGCAGATCCTGGTGGCCACCGATGTGGCCGCGCGCGGCATCGACGTGCCCACCATCACGCACGTCTTCAACTTCGGCCTGCCCATGAAGGCCGAGGACTACACGCACCGCATTGGCCGCACCGGCCGCGCTGGCCGCGACGGCCTGGCCGTGACCTTCGCCGAGTTCCGCGACCGCCGCCGCATTGCCGACATCGAGGCCTACACCCAGCAGCGCTTCAAGGCCGAGGTGGTGCCGGGCCTGGAGCCGCGCGAGCGCCCGCCCGCGCCGCGCCGCGACGGCTGGTCGTCCGAGCGCCGCGGCGGTGGCGGCCGCCCGGGCGGCCGTCCCGCTGGCCGGGGCGAGGGCTGGGGCCCGTCGCGCGGCGAAGGCCGTGCGCCCTACGCTGAGGCGCGCCCCTTCCGTGGCGAGGGCCGTCCTTTCCAGGGCGATGCCCGCCCCGCGCGCGCCGATTCGCGCGCACCGTACCAGCAGGAGCCGCGCGCGCCCTACAACAACGACACGCGCGCCCCGCGTGGCGACGTGCGCTTCTCGCGCGATGACCGCCCGGCCCAGGCGCGCGGCTGGGGCCAGCGCCCCAACGCCGGTGGCGGTGGGCGCGAGGGCGGCTTCGGCGGCCCGCGCGGTGGTGGTTTCGGCGAGCGCGCGGGTGGCCCGCGCGGCCGCCGCGACCGCTGAGCTTCCCGGGTCCCAGGCCCCTGGGCCGCGGACCCCTCAGGTGGGGGTGTTGCGTGTGCGCGCCCGGGGTTCGCCGGCCGCGGGGGCGCTGGCCTCCAGCGGCACGAAGGGTGCGCGCGCCTCGTCCGCCAGGCCTTCGGTCAGGGTTTGCAGCAGTTCGATCAACTGGCGGCGCTGCGCCGGCGTGAGCGGTGACAGCAGGCGCTGGTAGGCGCGCTCGGCCGGCTCGCGCGCGGCGGCCAGCAGCGCCTCGCCGTCGGCGGTCAGGCTCACCGTCATCTGGCGCCGGCTCACGGACGAGCGCTCGCGCCTCACCAGACCGCGCTCCTCGAGGCCCTTGAGCACGCGCATGACGGTCACCTTGTCGAAGGCCAAGGCGCGCGACAGCCGCGTCTGGTCCAGCCCGGGTTCGGCCGCCACCACGGTGAGCACGCCGTACTGCGCCGGCGTCAGCCCCACGCTGGCACAGGCGTTCTCGAACACCGCCGCCGATATCTGGTGGGTGCGGCGCAGCAGGAAACCTGGGCGCTGGTAGAGATCGGTCAGGGTCATGATGTTCGTCGGGCGAGCGGGATTCTACGGATGTGCGGGGGACGAACTTCCGCCAACATCAATAGCATGCTAACGATAGGAGGCCTGCCATGGTTGTCGATGTCTCGTTCCTGCGCCGCGGCCTCGTCGCCGCCGCGCTGCTGGCCACGGTGGGCCTGAGCGCCGCGCAGGAAGGCCCGCTGCGCCTGATCGTGCCCTTCACCCCTGGCACCGGCATCGACCTCATCGCCCGCACCGTGGGTCCGAAGCTGTCCGAGCGCCTCAAGCGGCCGGTGGTGGTGGAGAACCGCGCGGGCGCCTCCGGCAACATCGGCACCGAGGCCGTGGTGCGCGCCGCGCCCGACGGCAGCACCCTGCTGGTCAGCGTGAACACGCTCGTGATGAACCGCAGCCTGTACCCGCAGATGCCTTTCGACCCCGTGCGCGACCTGCAGCCGGTGAGCCTGACGAGCTGGGGCCAGCTCATCCTGGTGACGCACCCGCGCTCGGGCTTCAAGACGGCGGCCGATCTGATCGCCGCCGCGAAGAAGGCGCCGGGCAAGCTGAACTACGCCTCGCCGGGCGTGGGCACGCCGCACCACCTGTCGATGGAGCTGTTCAAGAACACCGCCAAGGTCTTCCTCACGCACATCCCCTACCGCGGCACGGGCCCGGCGGTCACCGACATGATCGGCGGACAGGTGGACGCCATGTTCCTGCCCATCCACGTGGCGCTGCCGCAGGTGCGCAGCGGCCGCCTGGTGGCCCTGGGCATCGGCAGCGACAAGCGCCACCCGCTGCTGCCCGACCTGCCCACGCTGAGCGAGGCCAGGGCCGGCGAGGTGAACGTGGACATGTGGTACGGCATCTTTGCGCCCAAGGGCATGCCCGCCGCGCAGGTGGCCGCGCTCAACCGCGAGATCAACGACATCCTGCGCGCCGAGGACGTGAAGAAGGCCTTCGAAGGGCAGGGCATGGACCCGGCGAGCGACACGCCCGACGGCTTCGCGAAGCTGGTGGCCCGGGACGCGGACCGCTGGGCCGCGCTGATCAAGGCGCAGGGCATCAAGGCCGAATGAGCGCCACGAGGCCGTTCCCCAGGCGCGCAGCGACGCGGTGCGCCGCGCGGAGGCTTGTTCAATGAATGCAGGCGACACGATGAAGATCGCGGTGGTGGGCGGCGGCATCGCCGGCCTGGCGTTCGCGCTGGGCCTGAAGCAGCGCGGGCTGGCCTGCGAGGTGTACGAGGGCGTGGCCGAGGTGAAGGAGTTGGGCGTGGGCATCACGCTGCTGCCGCACGCCATGCGCGAACTCGACGCCCTGGGCCTGACCGCCGAGCTGCAAGCCATGGCGATCGAGAACCGCGAGAGCGTGTTCTTCAACCGCTGGGGCCAGTATGTGTACAGCGAACCGCGCGGCCGCCACGCGGGCTACCCGCTGCCCGAACTGGGCATTCACCGGGGCAAGCTGCATGGCGCGCTCTGGCGCGCCGCGGTTCAGCGGCTGGGCGCGCAGCGCCTGCACACCGGCCACCGCTGCGTGGCGATCGAGCCCGACGCGGGGGGCGCCACGCTGCGCTTCGAGAACGGCGCGGTCGAGCGTGCCGACGTGGTGGTCGCCTGCGACGGCGTGAACTCGGTGGTCCGCCGCCACTTCCATCCTCAGGACCAGGTCTGCTACGCCGGCATCAACACCTGGCGCGGCGTCACGGTGCACAAGCCCATCCTGGATGGCAAGAGCTACCTGCGCATCGGCAGCATCGACACCGGCAAGATGGTGATCTACCCTATCGTCGACAACGTGGACGGCCAGGGAAACCAGCTCATCAACTGGGTGGCCGAGATCCGCGACCCGCGCGCGCCCATGAACGACTGGAACAAGCCCGGTCGGATGCAGGACTTCCTGCCGATCTTCGAGGCCTGGCGCTACGACTGGCTCGACGTGCCCGCGCTCATCCAGGGCGCGCAACAGGTGTTCGAGTACCCCATGGTCGACAAGGACGCCCTGCCGCATTGGGGCGAGGGCCGCGTGACGCTGATGGGCGACGCCGCCCACCCCATGTACCCGCGCGGCTCCAACGGCTCGGCCCAGGCGCTGATCGACGCGCGCACCCTGGCCGACGAGCTCGCCGCCACACCGGCGGACCCCGAGGCCGCGCTGCGCCGCTACGAGGCGGCGCGCCGGCCGGCGACGGCCCAGGTGGTGGAGACCAACCGCACGCTGCCGCCGGACTTCATCATCATGAAGGCCGACGAGCTCAGCGGCGGCCAGCCCTTCACACGCATCGACGACCTGATCAGCCAGGACGCGTTGCGCGAGATCTCCGAAAACTACAAGCGGATCGCGGGGTTTTCGCTGAAGGCCTGAGCGCGGGGCTCAGTCCTCGCCGCTGATGGTGACCAGCAGCTGGATCACCTCGGCGCACTCTTCCTGGATGCGTTGCACGGGGTAGAGCTCGGCCGCGCTCGCGCCGGCGGGCACGCGCTCGCGCAGCGTCTCGGCCTGCAGCAGGATGGCCGAGATGCGCTCGAACAGCTCGGAGGTGATGGCGTTCACGTCGACCGCGGCCGCGGCGGCCACAGGAGTGGCCGTGGGGGCGGGGGCGGGAGCGGGTGCGGGCGCCGGGGCCCGGGCCGGCGCGGCCGCGGGTGCCGGGGCGCTCGCGGCGGCCTTGCGCATCGGCAGCGGGCGCTCGTCGAGCTCGATGTACTCCATGGCCTCGCCGTTGAGGATCTGCTCCAGCCGCAGGCGGATCAGGTCGCGGTCGATGGGCTTGGTGAAGAAGTCGAGCACCCCGGCCTCGAACGCGCGCTGGCGGTACGAGGAGGTGTTGTGCGAGGTCACCATCACCACCTTGGTGTGGGCCAGCGCCGGCTTCTCGCGCATGCGGGCTATCACCTCGTAGCCATTGAGGTCGGGCAGTTCGGCGTCGATGACCAGCAGGTCGGGCTGGTGCTGGGCCAGCTTGGTCAGGGCGTCGTCGCCGCGCACCGCGAAATGCAGCTGCGCGATGTCGAGCAGGGTGCGCGCCAGCAGGTGCACCATGCCCGGGTCGTCGTCGACGATGAGGATCTTGTGGCGCCGGGGCACCGGGTTCAGCGAGGATGGCGTCATGGCGCGCTCCAGGGGCGATCGGAAAGGTCCGGGCCTGCGCCAGGCGCGTGCCCTGTCGGGTTTTCGGCGGCTGGCCGGCGTTCTTGAGCGATCGGGCCATGCCGTCCGTCAATGTTGCCACGGCGGGGGCCCCGTGCGGGCGGGCTCAGCCCGGGCGCCCGTCCGGTCGGGGCTGCCCGTACCAGCGCAGCAGCCGCAGTCCCCAGGGCCCGATCGCCAGCAGCCACAGCCCGGCGGTGGCGGCGGTCAGGCCGCCCACCCAGGCCGGAGGCGCCAGCGCCGCGGCGATGCGCAGCAGTGTCGCCAGCTGCAGCAGCAGGAAAGCCGACCACGACAGGCGATCGGCCACCAGCGCGCGGCCGCCGTGGCCACAGGCCACCCGCGTGACCATGGCCAGCATGAGCGAGCCCAGGAACCCCATGGTGGTGGCGTGCAGCGCCGCCAGCGGCGTCACGGGCGCGCCGCCGATCCACGCCCAGATTTGTCCGAGGCCGTCGATCGACAGTCCCAGGCCCAGCCAGACGAAGCCCAGGTGGAGCATCGCCAGCAGCCGGATCGCCAGGCTTTGCGCCAGGCCCCACACGAAGGCCAGCCACAGCAGCACGAAGCCGGCCACCAGCAGCGCGAAGCCCTCGAAGGCGCCCCAGCCGCTGGCGTCCAGGCCCGCCCAGGTGAGCCAGGGCCCCAGGGTCTTGAGCGCCACGGTGGCCACCAGGACATACAGCACCCACATCGGCCGCCACAGCCGCACCAGCGGCAGGGCGCTGGAGGTGAAGAAGGGCACCATGCGGTGCACGACCGTCACGTAAACCAGCGCCACGAAGCCCCACAGCCCGGTGTGCAGCCAACGCCGCGCGGACTCGGGATCGTCGCGCCCCACACCCCAGGCCAGGCCCAGCAGAGAGAGCGCCCCCACGGCCCAGCCCAGTCCGACCAGCCGGGCGTGCACGGTGTCGTCGGCGTCGCTGGCGCGCAGCAGCCCGAGGAAACGCGCGCCAGCCAGCGCCTGCCCGGCGGCGGCCAGCAGCAAGGCCAGCACCGCCAGCCGGGCCGACAGGTGGACGCCGGACAGCCACAATGGCCAGGCCAGGGCCTGCAACGCCACCGCAGGCAGCACGGCGCGCGCTTCGGGTCCGTCCACGCCCAGCCACTTGGGGCCAGCCGTGAACAGGAAGCCGGTGAAGAACAGCGGCATGAAGCCGTGCACCATGAGCACGCCATGCCCCAGGCTGGGCGACACCGCCAGCGGCCCCGCCGGCAGCCAGCCGAGCCGGGCGCACTGCACCCACAGCCACCACAGCGAGCCCAGCACCAGCACCGTGGTGGCGCCGGCGAAGGCCAGCCGGTGCGGCGCCCGCATCAGGTGGGCGGGGCGCCAGCGCAGGGCGGCCGGTTCGAGCGGTGCCGGCCGGGCGGCGGCCAGGGGGATGGGGCGGGGAGCGTGTGCCATGGCGGGGCGCGGTCAAGACAGGGAAAGGGCCGGCCGCGCGGGCCGGCCGACCAGGACACTGTGCCGCCGACGGGTGCGTCCCACCATCCTCCCGTGGAAGGTGCCCGGCGCCCGCCATCCTCCGGAAGAACGATGGCCCATTCACGCCCCCTGCGGCGGCGCGTGGACAGCGCGCGGGGCCGGGCCGACAATGCCGACGCACCCTTTGCTGTCACCATGCCTTCCGTCGCCCGAGCCTGGCCGCGCCAGCTCTCCACCAAGTTCGTGCTCATCGGCCTGGCGCTGCTGCTGCTGGCGCTGTTGTCCATCGGCCTGACGATGTGGGTCACGCGCCAGATCGAAGGCGGCGCGGCCGCGGTCAACGAGGCCGGTCGCCTGCGCATGCAGGCCTGGCGCCTGGCCAGCGCCTGGCAGGGCGGACGCGACCCCGCCCAGGTGCCCTTGCTCGTGGCCGAGGTCGACCGCACGCTGGCCCTGCTCGACCGGGGCGACCCGCAGCGCCCCCTGGCCGTGCCCTGGAGCGAAGCCAGCCGCGGGCACTTCGCCGATATCCAGGGACGATGGGAGGCCATGCGGCCGCTGTGGATGACCCCCGGCGACGCCGGGCGCGAGGCCGCGGCGCTCACGGCGCGCATCGACGGCCTGGTCGAACGCATCGACGCCCTGGTGCGCGCCATGGAGTCCACCATGGCGCGCTACACGGCCGTGCTCAACCTGTTCCAGTTCGTCATGATGGCCATGGCGGTGGCCGCGGCCGTGGTCTCGCTCTATGTGGGCCAGCTGTTCGTGATCCACCCCCTCAAGCGGCTGCGGGCCGGCCTGCGCCAGATCGAGGCGGGCGACTTCACCGCGCGCGTGGAGGTGGAGTCGCACCAGGAGTTCGCCGAGCTGGCGGCCGGCTTCAACCACATGGCGCAGACCCTGCAGGGGCTGTACCACGGCCTGGAGCGGCAGGTGCAGGCCAAGACGCGCGACCTGGAGGCCAAGCGCGCGCGCCTGGCGGCGCTGTACGAAGTGAGTTCGCTCATCGTCAACGCGCGCACGCTCGATGAACTGGCGCGTGGCTTCGCGCGCAAGCTGCGCGCCGTGAGCGGCGCCGACGCGGTGGCCATCCGCTGGAGCGACGAGGGCTCGCGGCGCTACTTCATGCTCGCCAGCGACTGCCTGCCCCAGCAGCTGGTGGAAGACGAGCGCTGCCTGGAGGCCGGCGAGTGCGCCTGCGGCCAGCCCGCCGCCACGGCGCGCACGCGCGTCATCCCCATCGCCACCGCCGCGGACCGGCGCCTGGGCGGTTGCGCGCAGGAGGGCTACGTCTGCCTGATCGGCGTGCCCATCCGCCACCAGGAATACCTGCTGGGCGAGGTGAACCTGTTCTACCGCCATGAAGCCCTGCTGGGCGAGGACGACCGCGGCCTGTACGACGCGCTGGCGGGCCACCTGGCCAATGCGGCCGAGAACCTGCGCGTGCAGGCCCTGCTGCGCGAATCGGCGGTGAGCGAGGAGCGCGGCCTGCTCGCGCGCGAACTGCACGACTCCATCGCGCAGGCGCTGTCCTTCCTGAAGATCCAGGTCGCGCTGCTCAAGGCGGCCGTGCAACGGGGCGACGCGGCCGCGGTGCCGGCCATCATCGAGGAGATCGAGGCCGGTGTGCGCGAGAGCACCAACGACGTGCGCGAACTGCTGGTGCACTTCAGGACCCGCACGCCCGACGGCGACATCGAGGACGCGCTGCGCACCACGCTGCGCAAGTTCGAGCTGCAAAGCGGCCTGAACGCGCGCCTGGACCTGCAGGGCCATGGCGTGGCCCTGCCGCCGGACACCCAGCTCCAGGTGCTGCATGTGGTGCAGGAAGCGCTGTCCAACGTGCGCAAGCACGCTGGCGCGAGCGAGGTGTCGGTGGGCGTGCAGCGCGGGCCGCGCTGGCGCTTCACCGTGCGCGACAACGGACAGGGCTTCGCGACCGATGGCGCGCGCGACGCCGACACCCACGTGGGCCTGCACATCATGCGCGAGCGCGCCCAGCGCATCGGCGCGCGGGTCGAGGTCCAATCCCGCCCCGGCAGCGGAACCGAGGTGTCGCTCGACGTGCCCGCTCCCGCCGCCGATCTGCCCGCCACGCCATGAACGAGCCGGTCATTCGCCTTCTCGTGGTCGATGACCACCAGCTGTTCCGCCGCGGCCTCATGGCCCTGCTGGCGCAGGAACCCGGTTTTTCGGTGGTCGGCGAGGCCGGCGACGCCACCGCGGCGATGGGCCTGGCGGCCCGGTTGCGGCCCGACCTGGTGCTGCTCGACAACCACATGCCCGGCGTCACCGGCATCGACGCGGTCGCCGCGCTCAAGGCCGCCGCGCCGCAGGCGCGCGTGCTCATGCTCACCGTGAGCGAGAACGAAAGCGACCTTGCGCGCGGCCTGCGCGCGGGCGCCGACGGCTACCTGCTCAAGACCATCGACACGGCCGACCTCGCGGCCTCCATCCGGCGGGTGTTCGAGGGCGACTCGGTCATCAGTCCCGAGATGATGGGCAAGCTGGTGGGCCTGCTGCGGCGCGGGCCGGCGGCGGACGAGGCGGGCGCGCCAGCGCCCGCGCCGCCAGAGCCGCCGCCGTCCGACCCCATCCACTCCCTTTCACCGCGCGAGCGCGAGATCCTGCGCCTGATCGCGCGCGGCGACAGCAACAAGCACATCGCGCGCGCCCTCGACATCGCCGAGACCACGGTGAAGATCCATGTGCAGCACATCCTGCGCAAGCTCGAACTGAGCAACCGCGTGCACGCGGCGGTGTACGCCACCGAGCGCGGACTGCTGGCCTGAACCGCTTCAGGGCGCGGCGATGCCGCGCCGCGCGCGCATGGCGGCGCCGATGTGCGCGAGCGCGGCGCCATCGAGCAGCCGCTCGGCCAGCGGCAGCAGCTCGGCCTCCTCGCGCTCGATGTGCCGCTCGTACGCGGCGATGAACGCGTCGGCCACGGCCGGCGACAGCGCCGCGCCGTCGCCGCCGCGCACGCCCTCCAGCCCGGCCTCCAGGCGCCGCCACAGGTCCTCGAGCGCGCGGTGCTCCAGCGCCAGCGCCTGCGTGAGCCGGAGCACGGCCTCGCGCTCGGATCCGTGCGCCGCGTCGCGCAGCGCCGGAAACAGGTCGGCCTCCTCGTCCGCGTGGTGGTGCGGCGCGGCCTGGCGGAAGTAGCGCAGAACGGCCTCGGCCGCTTGCGCGGCGCTGCGGTCCGCACCGTGGCGCGGCAGGTGCCCGCACAGGCGCCGCAGCGTTTCGCACTGCGCCTGCACGCGGCCATGGCAGGCCGAGAGCATTTCCAGCGGCACTTCGGTGGTGGCGGTGTCCCGGGCCTGACCGGGCAGGGCGATGCGCATGACCATGGCGCATCCTAGGCCCGCGGGGCCGCTGTGGACAGAACATAGCTCTTTGGGAGGATGCCGGAGTCCTTCCACCGGGAGGCTCCCATCGCTCGTGCGCAGGATGTTGCGGGCGCCGCCGCGACGGCACAGTGTCCGGCATGGTCAAGGGAGCGATCTCATGAACGGCGACACCGCAAGAACCCGCCAAGCCTGGTCCGTGCTGATCGTGAGCACATGGGCTTTCACCGTGTGCTTCATGGTGTGGATGATGTTCGGCGTGATCGGCATCCCGATCCGGCAGATGCTGAATCTCAACGCCACGCAGTTCGGCCTGCTCACGGCCACGCCCGTGCTGACGGGCTCGCTGGTGCGCGTGCCGCTGGGCATCTGGACCGACCGCTACGGCGGCCGCACCGTGATGACGCTGCTGATGGCGGCCACCGTGCCCGCCATCTGGCTCATGGCCTACGCCACGCAGTTCTGGCACTTCCTGGCCATCGGCTTGTTCGTCGGCCTGGCCGGCGGCTCCTTCTCGGTGGGCACGCCCTACGTGGCGCGCTGGTTTCCCAAGCACCGGCAGGGCATGGCCATGGGGGTGTACGGCGCCGGCAACAGCGGCTCGGCGGTCAACAAGTTCGTGGCGCCGGTCATCCTGGTGGCCTTCGGCTGGCAGATGGTGCCGCAGGTGTACGCGGCCATCATGGCCGGCACCGTGCTGCTGTTCTGGCTGTTCAGCCACAGCGACCCGGCGCACCTCGTGCCCAGCCAGGCGGGCTTTGCGCAGCAGCTCAAGGCGCTCAAGGACCGCCGGGTCCTCAAGTACTGCCAGTACTACAGCATCGTCTTCGGCGGCTACGTGGCGCTGGCGCTGTGGATGGTGCAGTACTACATCGGCGAGTACGGCCTGGACATCCGCCTGGCCGCGCTGCTGGCGGCCTGCTTCTCGCTGCCTGGCGGTGTGCTGCGTGCGGTCGGCGGCGTGCTCAGCGACCGGTACGGCGCCCACAAGGTCACCTGGTGGGTGCTGTGGGTGAGCTGGGTCTGCCTGTTCCTGCTGAGCTACCCGAAAACGCAGTTCACCGTCAGCGCCGTCGACGGCCCGCGCACCTTCACCATCGGCCTCAACGTCTATGCCTTC
This sequence comes from Hydrogenophaga borbori, assembly GCF_003417535.1. Lineage (GTDB taxonomy): Bacteria > Pseudomonadota > Gammaproteobacteria > Burkholderiales > Burkholderiaceae_C > Hydrogenophaga > Hydrogenophaga borbori. Next base: position 89,588 of record NZ_QVLS01000003.1, on the reverse strand, counting down.
ACCGCGCTGATGGCCGTTCTGGGCGTCGCCTTCGCCTTCGGCAAGGCCAGCGTCTTCAAGTACATCGCCGACGACTACCCCACCAACATCGGCGCCATCAGCGGCATCGTCGGCCTGGCCGGCGGCCTGGGCGGCTTCGTGCTGCCCATCCTGTTCGGCCTGCTGCTCGACCTCACCGGCATCCGCTCCAGCGCCTTCATGCTGCTCTATGGGGTGGTGTGGGTGTCGCTGATCTGGATGTACTGGACCGAGGTGCGCCGCACCGACGTCCTGCGCGGCGCGGGGTCCGCCGAGCCTTCGCCCGCGCACTGAGCGCCCCTCCAGGAGAAGCCCATGAGCACCAGCACCCGGGCGACGGCCCCCACCGGCCGCGTCCTCACCATCTGGACACCCGAAGACAAGGCCTTCTGGGAACGCGAAGGCGAAGCCATCGCCAAGATCAACCTGTGGATCAGCGTGCCCGCGCTGTTCCTGGCCTTCGCCATCTGGCAGGTCTGGAGCGTGGTCGCCGTCAGCCTGCCGGCGCTGGGCTTCAACTACTCGACCGACCAGCTGTTCTGGCTGGCGGCGGCGCCGGCCCTGTCGGGCGCCACGCTGCGCATCTTCTATTCCTTCATGGTGCCCATCTTCGGCGGGCGCCGCTGGACGGCCATCTCCACCGCCCTGCTGCTGATCCCCGCGATCGGCATCGGCGTCGCGGTGCAGGACAACACCACACCCTACGCCACCATGCTGGTGCTGGCCCTGCTGTGTGGCTTCGGCGGCGGCAACTTCAGTTCCAGCATGGCCAACATCAGCTTCTTCTTTCCCAAGGAGCGCAAGGGCTCGGCGCTGGGCGTGAACGCCGGCCTGGGCAACCTGGGCGTGTCGGTGGTGCAGTTCCTCAGCCCGCTGGTGGTGACGGCGGGCATCTTCGGCATCTTCGGCGGCGAGGCCCAGACCATCGTGAAGAACAGCGCCACGGTGCAGGTCTGGACGCAGAACGCCGCCTTCATCTGGGTGCCCTGGATCGCGCTGGCCTCGCTGGCGGCCTGGTTCGGCATGAACGACATCGCCGACGCCAAGGCTTCCTTCGCCGCGCAGGCCGCGATCTTCCGGCGCAAGCACAACTGGCTGATGTGCGTGCTCTACCTGGGCACCTTCGGCTCATTCATCGGCTATGCCGCCGGCTTTCCGCTGCTGATCAAGAGCCAGTTCCCGGGCGTCAACCCGCTGGCCTACGCCTGGCTCGGCCCGCTGGTGGGCGCCCTGGTGCGGCCGTTCGGCGGCTGGCTGGCCGACAAGCTGGGTGGCGCGCGCGTGAGCTTTTGGAACTTCGTGGTGATGGCCCTGGCCGTGGGCGGGGTGCTGCTGTTCCTGCCCAGGCAGGGCGCCGGCGGCCACTTCACGGGTTTCTTCCTGATGTTCCTGGTGCTCTTCCTCACCACCGGCATCGGCAACGGGTCCACCTTCCGCATGATCCCGGTGATCTTCCTGAACCAGGCGCTCAAGGGCGTCGACCCGCGCGATGCCGAGGCCGTGGCGCGCGCCACGCGCGAAGGCAACACCGAGGGCGCGGCCGCGCTGGGCTTCACCGCCGCCATGGCCGCCTACGGCGGCTTCTTCATCCCCAAGAGCTACGGCACCTCGATCACCCTTACCGGCGGACCCGAGGCCGCGCTCTACCTCTTCATCGTGTTCTATCTGCTGTGCATCGCGATCACCTGGTGGCAGTACAGCCGCCGCAACGCGCCCATGCCCTGCTGATGCCCCGGGAACCAAGGAGTCCGACATGAGCCATTTCCTCGACCGCCTGATGCATTTCAAGCTGCCGCGCGAGTCCTTCGCCGACGGGCATGGGCAGGTCACCAACGAAGACCGCACCTGGGAGGACGCCTACCGCAACCGCTGGGCGCACGACAAGATCGTGCGCAGCACGCACGGCGTGAACTGCACCGGCAGCTGCTCCTGGAAGATCTACGTCAAGGGCGGCATCGTCACCTGGGAGACGCAGCAGACCGACTACCCGCGCACGCGCTGGGACATGCCCAATCACGAGCCGCGCGGCTGCGCGCGCGGGGCCTCCTACTCCTGGTACCTCTACAGCGCCAACCGCGTGAAGTACCCCATGGTGCGCGGGCGGCTGCTGCAGCGCTGGCGCGCCGCGCTGGCGGTGGCGAAGGACCCGGTGGCCGCCTGGGCCTCCATCGTCGAGAACCCCGAGGCGCGGCGCGACTACCAGCAGGTGCGCGGCATGGGCGGCTTCGTGCGCAGCAGTTGGGACGAGGTCAACCAGCTCGTGGCCGCGGCCAACGTTTACACCATCCAGCGGCACGGGCCCGACCGCATCATCGGCTTCTCGCCCATCCCGGCCATGAGCATGGTCAGCTACGCCGCGGGCTCACGCTACCTCTCCCTCATCGGTGGCGTGTGCATGAGCTTCTACGACTGGTACTGCGACCTGCCGCCGGCGAGCCCGCAGGTCTGGGGCGAACAGACCGACGTGCCCGAATCGGCCGACTGGTACAACAGTTCGTACATCATCGCCTGGGGCTCCAACGTGCCGCAGACGCGCACGCCCGACGCGCACTTCTTCACCGAGGTGCGCTACAAGGGCGCCAAGACGGTGGCCGTCACGCCCGACTACTCCGAGGTCGCCAAGCTCGCCGACCTGTGGCTGCACCCCAAGCAGGGCACGGACGCGGCGCTGGCCATGGCCATGGGCCATGTGGTGCTCAAGCGCTTCTACTTCCCCGAGAACGGCCCCCGCTCGAGCTACTTCGACCACTACGCGCGCCGCTACACCGACCTGCCCATGCTGGTGGTGCTCAAGGACAAGACCCTGCCCGACGGCCGCGTGGTGCAGGTGCCCGACCGCTACCTGCGCGCCAGCGACTTCAACGGCCGCCTGGGCCAGAAGAACCACCCGGAATGGAAGACCGTGGCCTTCGATGCCGATGGCCGCGCCGTGCTGCCGCAGGGCAGCATCGGCTTTCGCTGGGGCCCCGAGGGCCGGGACGACGCCGGCCGCTGGAACCTGGAGAACAAGGAGGCGCGCCATGGCGCCGAGGTTCGCCTGAAGCTCTCGGTTCTGGAGGACGGCGAGCAGGCGCACGAGGTGGTCGACGTGGGCTTTCCCTACTTCGGCGGCCAGGCCTCGCCGCATTTCGCGGGCAATGACTCGGCCGGGGCGGTGAACCTGGCGCGCGTGCCCGCGGTGCGCCTGCGCCTGGGCAAGGCCGGTGAAGAGCGCCACGCGCTCGTGGCCACCGTGTTCGATCTGCAGGTCGCGCAGTACGGCATCGACCGCGGCCTGGGCAGCGGCGCGGCGTCGTTCGACGAGGACGCACCCTACACGCCGGCCTGGCAGGAGCGCATCACCGGCGTGCCGCGCGAGCAGGTGATCACCGTGGCCACGCAGTTTGCCGACAACGCCGACAAGACCCAGGGCAAGTCCATGGTCATCATCGGCGCGGCCATGAATCACTGGTACCACGCCGACATGAACTACCGCGGCGTGATCAACCTGCTCATGATGTGCGGCTGCATCGGCCAGAGCGGGGGCGGCTGGGCGCACTACGTGGGCCAGGAGAAGCTGCGCCCGCAGACCGGCTGGACCGCGCTGGCCTTCGCGCTCGACTGGATCCGACCGCCGCGCCAGCAGAACAGCACCAGCTTCTTCTACGCCCACACCGACCAGTGGCGTTACGAAAAACTCGACCTCGGGGAGATCGTGAGCCCCCTGGCCGACAAGGCCGCCTGGGGCGGCAGCATGATCGACTACAACGTGCGCGCCGAGCGCATGGGCTGGCTGCCCAGCGCGCCGCAGCTCAAGACCAACCCGCTGCAGGTGGTGGCAGACGCCACGGCCGCGGGCATGGACCCCAAGGACTACGTCGTCAAGGCGCTCCAGGACGGCACGCTGGAGATGAGCTGCGAGGACCCGGACGCCCCGCAGAACTGGCCACGCAATCTCTTTGTGTGGCGCTCCAACCTGCTGGGCTCCAGCGGCAAGGGCCACGAGTACTTCTGCCGCCACCTGCTGGGCACGCAGCACGGCGTGCAGGGCGCCGACCTGGGCCCGGACGCCGCGAAACCCGCCGAGGTGCGCTGGCACGACACAGCCCCCGAGGGCAAGCTCGACCTGCTGGTCACACTCGACTTCCGCATGAGCACCACCTGCCTGTACAGCGACGTGGTGCTGCCGACCGCGAGCTGGTACGAGAAGAACGACCTCAACACCAGCGACATGCACCCCTTCATCCACCCCCTGTCGGCCGCCGTGGACCCGGTGTGGCAAAGCCGCAGCGACTGGGATATCTACAAGGGTTTCGCCAAGGCCTTCAGCGAGGTCTGCGTGGGCCACCTCGGTGTGGAGAAGGACGTGGTGCTCACGCCGCTGATGCACGACAGCCCGGCCGAGCTGGCCCAGCCCTTCGAGGTGAAGGAGTGGAAGAAGGGCGAGTGCGATCTCATCGCGGGCAAGACCGCGCCGCAGATCGCCGTGGTCGAGCGCGACTACCCCAACGTGTTCAAGCGCTTCACCGCGCTGGGGCCACTCATGAACCAGCTGGGCAATGGCGGCAAGGGGATCGGCTGGAAAACCGAACAGGAGGTCACGCAGCTCGGCCAGCTCAATGGCGCCACCGAAGAGCCGGGGGCCACGCACGGCCTGCCGCGCATCGTCAGCGACATCGACGCCTGCGAGGTGATCCTGCAGCTCGCGCCCGAGACCAACGGCCACGTGGCCGTGAAGGCCTGGGAGGCGCTGGGCAAGGCCACCGGGCGGGACCACCGGCACCTGGCGCTGTACCGCGAGGACGAGAAGATCCGCTTCCGCGACATCCAGGCGCAGCCGCGCAAGATCATCAGCTCACCGACCTGGAGCGGCATCGAGAGCGAAACCGTGTCCTACAACGCGGGCTACACCAACGTGCACGAGCTGATCCCCTGGCGCACGCTCACCGGGCGCCAGCAGTTCTACCAGGACCACCCCTGGATGATCGCCTTTGGCGAGGGCTTCAGCAGCTACCGCCCGCCGGTGGACCTCAAGACCACCGACGCGGTGCAGGGCCGCCAGCCCAATGGCCACACCGAAATCGTGCTGAACTTCATCACGCCGCACCAGAAGTGGGGCATCCACAGCACCTACAGCGACAACCTGATCATGCTCACGCTCAACCGCGGGGGCACGGTGATCTGGCTCAGCGAGACCGACGCGCAACGCGCCGGCATCGTGGACAACGACTGGGTCGAGCTGTTCAACGTGAATGGCGCGGTGGCCGCGCGCGCGGTGGTCAGCCAGCGCGTCAACCCCGGCATGGTGATGATGTACCACTCGCAGGAGAAGATCATCAACACGCCCGGCTCGGAGATCACCGGCGTGCGCGGCGGCATCCACAACTCGGTCACGCGCATCGTGCTCAAGCCCACCCACATGATCGGTGGCTACGCGCAGCTCAGCTACGGCTTCAACTACTACGGCACCATCGGCACCAACCGCGACGAGTTCGTGGTGGTGCGCAAGATGCGCCGGGTGGACTGGCTCGACACGCCGCGCGACGATCACCTGGCCCGCGCCTATCAGGCCCAGGGCGAAAACCCCTGAACGCGGCGGGAGCACCCCATGGCTTTGCCCCACGCCGCCGCCGCCGAGGTGATTGCCGCCGGCCCTCTGGGCCCGGCGCTGGCCGCTTCCTCGTCGCGCACCCTGGTGCGCGACCGTGGCCTGCAGATCTTCCGGCTGGTGCTCACGGCCGGTCAGGTGCTCGCGCCGCATCGCGTGCGCGACCGCATGGTCATCCAGTGCCTGGAAGGCCGCTTCGAGTTCGAGGCCATGGGCCGCCGGCTCGTGCTGGGCGCGGGCGACCTGTGCCACCTACCTCCCGATGAAGAGCATGCCGTGCGCGCCTTCGAGGCCTGCTCGGCCCTGGTGACGCTGTTCGGCGTCGACACCCACGAACCCCCCGCCCCAGGAGAACAAGCATGAAAGTGCGCGCACAGATCGGCATGGTGCTGAACCTGGACAAGTGCATCGGTTGCCACACCTGCTCCGTCACTTGCAAGAACGTATGGACCACGCGGCCCGGCGTCGAGTACGCCTGGTTCAACAACGTGGAGAGCAAGCCCGGCATCGGCTACCCCAAGGAATGGGAGAACCAGGACCGCTGGAAGGGCGGCTGGGTGCGCCGCGCCGACGGCGGCATCGAGCCGCGCCAGGGCGGCCGGTGGTCGCTGCTGATGAAGATCTTCGCCAACCCGAACCTGCCGCAGATCGACGACTACTACGAGCCCTACACCTTCGACTACGACCACCTGCAATCCGCGCCCGAGATGCGGCACGCGCCGACGGCACGGCCGCGCTCGCTCATCACCGGCCAGCGCATGGAGAAGATCGAGTGGGGCCCCAACTGGGAGGAGATCCTGGGTGGCGAGTTCGCCAAACGCAGCAAGGACCCCAACCTCGACGGCTTCCTCGACGCGCAGAAGGCCATGGTGGGCGAGTTCGAGAACACCTTCATGATGTACCTGCCGCGCCTGTGCGAGCACTGCCTGAACCCCGCCTGCGTGGCCTCCTGCCCCTCGGGCTCGATCTACAAGCGCGAGGAAGACGGCATCGTGCTGATCGACCAGGACAAGTGCCGCGGCTGGCGCATGTGCGTGAGCGGCTGCCCGTACAAGAAGATCTACTACAACTGGAAAAGCGGCAAGGCCGAGAAGTGCACCTTCTGCTATCCGCGCATCGAGGCCGGCCAGCCCACGGTGTGCAGCGAAACCTGCGTGGGCCGCATCCGCTACCTCGGCGTTCTGCTCTACGACGCCGACCGCATCGCCGAAGCGGCCAGCGCCGAGCAGGAGATCGACCTCTACCGCTCGCAGCTCGACATCTTTCTCGACCCGAACGACCCGGCCGTGATCGAGCAGGCCCGCGCCGACGGCATTCCCGAGGCCTGGCTGGAGGCGGCGCGCCACAGCCCGGTGTACCAGATGGCGGTGCGGTGGCAGGTGGCCCTGCCGCTGCACCCCGAGTACCGCACCCTGCCCATGGTCTGGTACGTGCCGCCGCTGTCGCCCATCACGGCCGCCGCCAACGCCGGCCAGCTGGGCATCAACGGGGAGATCCCCGACGTCTCGCAGCTGCGCATCCCGCTCAAGTACCTGGCCAACCTGCTCACGGCTGGCGACACGCAGCCCGTGGCGCGCGCGCTCGAGCGGCTGCTGGCCCTGCGCGCCTACCAGCGCAGCAAGCACGTCGATGGCGTGCTCAACCAGAGCGTGCTTGACCAGGTGGGACTCACGGTGGCGCAGGTGGAGGCCATGTACCGCGTGATGGCCATCGCCAACTACGAGGACCGTTTCGTCATTCCCGGCACCCACCGCGAGTACGCGGAGAACGCGTTCAACGTCAAGGGCGGCTGCGGCTTCAGCTTTGGCAATGGCTGCAGCGAGGGCGTGACCGAGACCAGCCTGTTCGGCAGCGAGAAGCGCCGCACGATTCCCATCCAGGCGGAGATCTGACATGAAGAACCCTTTTGCGCCCGCACCCGCGGCCCCGCGCACCTTGCGCGTGCTGGCCCGCCTGCTGAGTTACCCCGACGAGGCCTTGCGCGGCCACGCCGCCGACATGGCCCAGGCGCTGGCCGGCGAGGGCGCGCTCGCCGCGGCCCGCCGCGGCGAGCTCGAGCTCCTGCTGGCGCGCCTGGCGCGCCGGCCCGCGCTGGCGGTGGAGGCCGAATTCGTGGAGCTGTTCGACCGTGGCCGAAGCACCTCGCTGCACCTGTTCGAACACGTGCACGGCGATTCGCGCGACCGCGGACCGGCCATGATCGATCTCATCCGCACCTACGAGCAGGCCGGCCTGCTGTTGCGCGAGGACGAACTGCCCGACCACCTGAGCGTATTGCTCGAGTACGCGTCCACGCAGCCGCCGGCGCAGGCGCGCGAGCTGCTGGCCGAGACGGCCCATATCCTGCGGGCGCTCTTCAGCGCCCTGCTCAAGAAAGGCAGCCCCTACGCCAGCGTGCTGGCCGCCGCGCTCGAACTCGCGGGCGAGCGCGCCGAGCCGGTGGCCGTGCCCGAGGACGAGCCGCTCGACCAGACCTGGGAAGAGCCGCCGGTCTTCGACGGCTGCTCCACCGCCGGCCAGGCCCGCCCTGGCGCCGAGCAAGCCGTTCGTTTCGTGCGATCCGCCAGCCAAGGAGTGCAGCCGTGAACACCTTGCACAACATCCTGTTCAGCGTCTATCCCTACATCTGCCTGTCGGTTTTCCTCATGGGCAGCCTGGCGCGCTTCGACCGCGACCAGTACACCTGGAAGAGCGATTCCTCGCAACTGCTGCGCGCCGGACAGCTGCGCTGGGGCAGCAACCTCTTCCACGCCGGCATCCTGTTCCTGTTCTTCGGCCACGCCGTGGGCCTGCTCACGCCGCACTGGGTCTACGAGCCCTTCATCTCACCGGCCCACAAGCAGATGCTGGCGGTGGTGGCCGGCGGCGTGGCCGGCGCGGTCTGCTTCGTGGGCCTCACGCTGCTGCTGCACCGGCGCATCTTCGATCCGCGCATCCGGCTCACCAGCCACCGCACCGACCTGTTCATCCTGGTCATCCTGTGGGTTCAGCTGGTGCTGGGCTTGATCACGCTGCCGTTCTCCCTCGGCCACAGCGACGGCAGCGTGATGCTGGTGCTGTCCGACTGGGCGCAGCGCATCGTCACCTTGCGCCCCGACGCGAGCGGCCTGCTGAACCTGGCCTGGCCCTACAAGGTGCACCTGGTGCTCGGCATGACCATCTTCCTGCTGTTCCCGTTCTCGCGCCTGGTGCATGTGTGGAGCGGCTTCGCCACCGTGGCCTACCTGCTGCGCCCCTACCAGGTGGTGCGCAGCCGGCGTGTCGGGCTGCCCACCCGACAGGAGCGCTGAACCATGACCGGACACGAACCCAGCGGCTGCGGCAGCGGACACTGCGGCTGCGCCGCGAGCGCCAGCGCCCCGGCGGCGGCCGGCGCCGAAACCCCCAGCGTCAACGGCGTTCGGCTGGTCGGTCCGGGCGAACGCCTGGGAACCGACGAGCTGCGCGAGCGCGCCCACACCGAGCTGCTGCGCCAGGCCGCGGTGCGGCGAGGCCGCCTGCCCGCGCAGGACGTGCAGACCGCGCCGCCGCTCAACGCGGACCAGCGCGCCGCCATCGAAGCCATGCTCGACGATGAGGTGACGGTGCCCGTGCCGGACGCCGAGTCCTGCCGGCGCCACTACGAGGCGCACCGCCAGCGCTACCTGGTGGGCCAGGCCCGCCATGTGCGCCACATCCTGTTCGCGGTCACGCCGGGGGTGGACGTGCACCGCCTGGCCCAGCGCGCCGAGGCCGCGCTGCTGGAGCTCACGCGCAAGGACGCCGAGCCCGGCCGGTTCGAGGCGCTCGCGCGCGAGCTGTCCAACTGCCCGAGCGGCGCGCAGGGCGGCGACCTGGGCTGGATCGCCCCCGAGGACTGCGCGCCCGAGCTGGCCAACGAGCTCTTCCACCTGCGCGACAGCGCCTGGGGCATGGGCGTGCACCCGCGCCTGGTGCACTCGCGCCACGGCCTGCACATCGTCGAGGTGCTGGGCCGGCGCAACGGCACGCTGCCGCCCTTCGAGGCCATCGCCGAGCGCATCGCCGACGAGTTGGCGCTGCAGGCGCGCGCCGTGGCCTGGCGCCAATACATGCAGATCCTGGTGGGCGAGGCGACGCTGTGCGGCATCGCGCTCGACGGCGCGGGCTCGCCGCTGGTGCAATGAGCGCCGGTGCCGGCGCGCCCGGCGGCACGGCGCGTGGGCCCGGACGGCTGCCGATCGGCCCGATGTGCGCCGCGCCGTGGAAGCGGGTACCCTGTGGCTTCACGCAGCCATGGGGCGTGTGCCCACGCCCGAGGACACCCACACCATGAACAGAGAACCCGCCGCGCGCGAGCTGTTGCCCCAGTTGGACCCCCAGCCCATCAGCGAAGAGGTGCTGCGCGAGAAGTACCTCAAGGACGGCGAAACCACGCGCGAGCAGCTGTTCGCCCGCGTGGCGCGCGCCCTGGCCAGCGTGGAAGCGCCCGAGCTGCGCGCCGGGTTCGAGGCGCGCTTCCTGGCGCACCTGCGGCAGGGCGGCATCGGTGCCGGGCGCATCATGAGCGCGGCCGGCACCGAGCTGCAGGCCACCCTCATCAACTGCTTCGTGCAGCCGGTGGGCGATTCCATTCAGGGCCGCGACGAGTCCGGCTACCCGGGCATCTACGAGGCGCTGCGCGAGTCCGCCGAGACCATGCGCCGCGGTGGCGGCGTGGGCTACGACTTCTCGCGCATCCGTCCGCGCGGCGCGCGCGTGAAGGTCACGGCCTCGGTCGCCTCCGGGCCGTGCAGCTACATCAACGTCTTCGACCAGTCCTGCGCCACGGTGGAAAGCGCGGGCGCGCGGCGCGGCGCGCAGATGGGTGTGCTGCGCATCGACCACCCCGACGTGCGCGAATTCATCACCGCCAAGCGGACGCCCGGGCGCTGGAACAACTTCAACGTCTCGGTGGCCGTGCCCGACGCCTTCATGGACGCGGTGCTGGCCGACGCACCCTGGGACCTGGTACACCGCGCGCAGCCCGGCCCCGACCAGCTCGCCCGCGGTGCGCGCCAGCGCGACGATGGCCTGTGGGTCTACGAGACCGTGCGCGCCCGCGAGCTGTGGGACATGATCATGCGCTCCGCCTACGACTTCGCCGAGCCCGGCATCCTGTTCATCGACGCCATCGGGCGCGACAACAACCTGCGCGCGATCGAGAGCATCGAGGCGACCAACCCCTGTGGCGAGCAACCCCTGCCGCCCTACGGCTGCTGCGACCTCGGCCCCGTCATCCTCACCGGCTTCGTGCGCCACCCCTTCGGCGTGGGGGGCGAACCGGCCTTCGACTTCGATGCCTTCGAGCGCACCGTGGCCCTGCAGGTGCGCGCGCTGGACAACGTGCTCGACCTCACCTATTGGCCACTGCCCGAACAACGCGCCGAGGCGCAGGCCAAGCGGCGCATCGGCGTGGGCTTCACCGGGCTGGGCGACGCGCTCATCCTGCTCAAGCTGCGCTACGACAGCGAGGCCGGCGTGGCCATGGCCGCGCGCATCGCCGAGCGCATGCGCGACGCGGCCTACCGCGCCTCGGTGGAACTGGCGAAGGAGAAGGGCGCCTTTCCCAAGCTGGACGTGAACAGCTACCTGGCCAGCGGCACCTTCGCCAGCCGCCTGCCAGCCGACATCCAGCAAGGCATCCGCGCGCACGGCATCCGCAACAGCCACCTGCTGTCCATCGCGCCCACCGGCACGGTGAGCCTGGCCTTCGCCGACAACGCCTCCAATGGCATCGAACCCGCCTTCTCCTGGACCTACACGCGCAAGAAGCGCGAGGCCGACGGCGGCACGCGCGAGCATGAGGTGAGCGACCACGCCTGGCGCCTGTGGCGCGCGCTGGGCGGCGAGGCGCAGGCCTTGCCGCCGTACTTCGTGTCGGCGCTGGAGATGGGCGTGGACGGCCACCTGGGCATGATGGCCGCGGTGCAGCCTTTTATCGACACCTCGATATCGAAGACCGTCAACGTCCCCGCGGCCTACCCCTTCGATGACTTCAAGGACCTGTACCTCAAGGCCTGGAGCGGCGGCTTGAAGGGCCTGGCCACCTACCGGCCCAACGACATCCTGGGCGCCGTGCTGTCGGTGCAGGGCGCGGCCGAGGCCGAGGCGTCCGTTGCGCCGCCGCCCGGCGACCCCATGCGCAGCGTCATCGAGCAGCGCCCGCTGGGCGCGCTCGACGCCGTGGCCGAGAAGATCGAGTACTGGACGCAGGAGGGCCACCACACCACCTACATCGTGGTGTCCTTCCTGCCCGTGCCGGCGGCCGAGGGGCCTGGCACGCAGTCGCGCGCCATCGAGTTCTTCATGCCGGTGGGCCAGCGCGCCGAGTCGCAGCAGTGGATCACCGCCAGCATGCGGCTGTTGTCGCTGGCCGCGCGCGGCGGCTTCCTGGAGCGCGCGCTGCGCGACATGCGCAAGGTGGCCTGGGACCGCGGCCCTGTGCGCCTGGGCACACGCACACGCGAGGACGGCGCGGTGATCCCCATGTGGCACGACTCCGAGGTGGCGGCGCTGGCCTTCGCGGTGCAGAACATCCTGGAGCGCCGCCGGGGCGTGGTGGGCGCGGCATCCGTCGCCACGCCCGCCGCCGCGCCCTCGGCGGTGGCGCTGTCGGTGCCGGGCCAGATGGCCGGCCGCAAGTGCCCCGAGTGCGGCGCCCACGCCATGATCCGCAAGGACGGCTGCGACCACTGCACGGCCTGCGGCTACGTGGGCTCCTGTGGCTGAGCGCGACCCGCGTGCGCATGGCCTGTGGGCGGCCTCGGCACCGCCCGCGCCCGAGGCACCGCCCCTGCAGGGGCACCACTCGGTGGACGTGGCCATCGTCGGCGCTGGCTACACCGGCCTGTCGGCCGCGCTGCACCTGGCCGAGGGCGGCGCCTCGGCGCTGGTGCTGGAGGCCATGGACATCGGCCACGGCGGATCGGGCCGCAACGTGGGCCTGGTCAACGCGGGCCTGTGGCTCATGCCCGAGGCGCTGCCCGAGCGCCTGGGCCCCGTGCACGGCCCGCGCCTGCTGCAACGCCTGGGCGAGGGCCCTTCGGTGGTGTTCGATCTGATCGCGCGCCACGGCATCGCTTGCGAGGCGGTGCGCCAGGGCACGCTGCACTGCGCGGTGGGCGAGTCGGGCTGGCGCGAACTGGGCGAGCGCGCGCGCCAGTGGCGCGCGCTCGGGGCTCCGGTGGAGCTGCTGGACGCGCCCGCCGCCGCGCGGCTGATCGGCACCCCTGCCTACCGCGGCGCCTTGCTCGACCAGCGCGCCGGCACCCTGCAGCCCCTGGCCTATGCGCGCGGCCTGGCGCGCGCCGCGCTCGCGGCCGGCGCCTCGCTGCACGCGCGCTCGCCGCTGGCCGCCTTGCGGGACGAGGGCACGCACTGGCGCTTGAGCACCGCGCAGGGCGCCACGGTGCACGCGCGCTGGGTGCTGGTGGCCAGCAACGCCTACAGCGCGCCCGACGGCCCCTGGCCCGCGCTGCACGAGGAGCTGGTGCGCTTCCCGTACTTCAACCTCGCGACGCGCCCGCTGGATGAGCGCGAACGCGCGGCCATCCTGCCGCAGCGCCAGGGCGCCTGGGACACGGCCACGGTGCTGTCCTCGTTCCGGCTGGACGCCGCGGGACGTTTGGTGTTCGGCAGCGTGGGTGCCCTGCGCGGCGCGGGGCGCGCCATCCACACCGGCTGGGGCCGGCGCGCGCTCGCGCGCCTCTTTCCCGCCCTGCGCGGCGTGGCGTTCGAGCACCAGTGGTACGGCCAGATCGGCATGACGGGCGACGCGCTGCCGCGCCTGCACCGCCTCGCGCGCGGCGTCTGGTCCTTCAGTGGCTACAACGGCCGGGGCATCGCGCCGGGCACGGTGTTCGGCCGCGAGTTCGCGCGCCTGGTGCTGGGCCAGCAGGGCGAGGCCGACATGGCCCTGCCCGTGACGCCGCCGCGCGCCGCGCCGCTGCGCGCGGCGCGCGAGGCCTTCTACGAATTCGGCGCGCGCGCCGCGCACCTGGCGCGGGCGCGCTGGTGAATCGGGCTCAGTGCGCCTCCGCCGTTTTCGCGGCGTTGATGGCGGCACGGACGTCGCCGTTCGTGCCGTTGAAGAACAGGTTGAGCACCACCGCGGCCACCGCCGTCAGCAGGATGCCGGACTCGAGCAGGGGGTGCAGGCCATGGGCCATCTGCTGCGACCAGCGCGGCGCCACCAGGGGGATCAGGCCGAAGCCGATGGACAGCGCGACGATGTAGAGGTTGTTGCGGTTGCCCTGGTAGTCCACCGTCGACAGGATGCGGATGCCCGAGGCCGCCACCATGCCGAACATCACCAGGCCCGCGCCGCCCAGCACGAAGGTCGGGATGGACTCGACGAAGGCCGCCATCTTGGGCAGCAGGCCCAGCACCACCATGATGGCGCCGCCGGCCACGCAGACCCAGCGGCTGCGGATGCCGGTCACGCCCACCAGGCCGACGTTCTGGCTGAAGCTGGTGTAGGGGAAGGTGTTGAAGAGACCGCCGATCAGCGTGCCCAGGCCGTCGGTGCGCAGGCCGGCCGCCAGGTCCTTCTGCTCGATCTTCTTGCCCGTCATGTCCGACAGGGCCAGGAACATGCCCGTCGATTCGATCATCACGACGATCATGACCAGGGCCATGGTCAGGATCATCACGATGTCGAAGGTCGGCATGCCGAAGGCGAAGGGCGTGACCACCGCGAACCAGTCGGCCTTGGCCACCTTGTCGAAGTTCATCGCGCCCATGGACACCGCGATCGCGCAGCCCGCGACGATGCCCAGCAGCACCGAGATGTTGGCGATGAAGCCCCGGGTGTACTTCACCAGCAGGAGGATCACCAGCAGCACGGCCGCGGCGACGGCCATGTGGCTCAGCGAGCCGTAGTTCGGGTTGTTCACCATCGGGATCGGTCCCTGCAGAACGAGGGCGGGCGCGCTCGCGCCGCTGGCCACCGCCGCGGCCTGGGCCGCCTTGGCGCCATCGACCATGGCCACCAGCCGGGGCACGTCCACGCTTTGCGCCAGGGGCGCCGGGCCGCCCATGGCCCAGCCCACGCCCACGCGCATCAGGCTGATGCCGATGATGGCGATGATGGTGCCGGTCACGACGGGCGGAAAGAAGCGCAGCAGCTTGCTCACCATCGGCGCGATGAGCATGGAGACGACGCCGGCGCCGATGATGGCGCCGAAGATCGCGCGGGCACCGTCCACGCCGGGCATGGCGTTGGCGAAGGCCACCATGGGGCCGACCGCCGCGAAGGTCACGCCCATCATCACGGGCAGCCGGATGCCGAACCAGCGCGTCACGCCCAGGCTCTGGATCAGCGTGACAAGGCCGCAGACGAAAAGGTCGGCGGAAATCAGCATGGCGACCTGCTCGGGCGAGAGCTTGAGCGCCCGGCCCACGATCAGGGGGACCGCCACCGCGCCGGCGTACATCACCAGCACGTGCTGCAGGCCAAGCGCGGCCGTCTGGCCGAGGGGGAGTTTTTCGTCCACGGGGTGGACAGCGGGGGTGGACATGGGGTCGTCTCCTCAAGCCTCAGCGGTGGCGAGCGTCCTGGCGGAACGGATCCAAGGGGGAAGGCGGCCAGGGCTGACCGGTTCTTCCCCCCACCACAGCGGGCTCTGTGAGGAGCAAGGGTCGCGATCCCCGTCAAGGGAACCCGCGGCGACCGAATGGCAAAAAGTGTATACAGTTCTGTGTGCCATTCGCCTTCGGATAAACCCGCGTCAGTTCGACGGGACGGGGTCGCCGGCCGTCCGACCGATTTCCACGCCCGACAGCCGCTCGAGTGCGCGGACCAGGCCGGAATGGTCCCAGGCCGCGCCGCCCTGCGCCACGCAGGCGCTGAAGAGCTGTTGGGCGGTGGCCGTGCCCGGCAGCGCCAGGCCGAGCGAGCGGGCGGCGCCCAGCGCCAGGTTCAGGTCCTTCTGGTGCAGGGCGATGCGAAAACCGGGCTCGACGTTGCGCTTGACCATGCGATCGCCCAGCACCTCCAGGATGCGCGAGGTGGCCAGGCCGCCCAGCAGCGCCTCCCGCACCTTCGCCGGGTCCGCGCCGGCGCGCGCCGCGAACAGCAGGCCCTCGGCCACGGCCTGGATGGTGAGCGCCACGACGATCTGGTTGGCCACCTTGCAGGTCTGCCCGTCGCCGCTGCCGCCCACGCGCGTGATGTTCTGGCCCATGGCCTGGAGCACGGGCTTCAGGCGGTCGAAGACCTCGGGTTTGCCGCCGCACATGATGGACAGGGTGGCGTGGCGGGCGCCCAGCTCGCCGCCGGACACCGGAGCGTCCAGGTAGTCGCAGCCCAGCGCCTCGATGCGCCGGGCGAAGGCCTGGGTGTCCACGGGCGAGATGGAGGACATGTCGACCACCACCTTGCCCGGCGTCAGGCCTTCGGCCACGCCGTCCGGGCCGAACAGCACCGAGGCCACGTCCGGCGTGTCGGGCAGCATGGTGATGACGATGTCGGCCCGCTCGGCCACGCCGCGCGCGTGGGTGCATTGCGTGGCCCGGCTGTTGGCGATCTCGTCCGGCACCTTGCCGCGCGCGAACACGTAGAGGGCGTGGCCGGCGCTCAGCAGGTGGCCGGCCATGGGGCGGCCCATGACGCCGAGGCCGATGAAGCCGATCTTCAAGGTGGGGGTGCGCATTCGTGGTCTTTCAGTGGGTGGGTGCGGATGCGGTCAGGCGATCGAGCCAGCCCAGGCCCGCTTCGGTGCGGCCGGCGGGCTTGTACTCGCAGCCGATCCATCCGGCGTAGCCGAGGCGGTCGAGGTGTGCGAACAGGAAGGGGTAGTTGATCTCGCCGGTGCCCGGTTCGTGGCGACCCGGGTTGTCGGCGAGCTGGATGTGGGCGATGCGCGGCAGCCGCTTGTGCAGCGTGGCCGCGAGTTCGCCTTCCATGCGCTGCATGTGGTAGATGTCGTATTGGAGAAAGGCGTTGTCGGCGCCCAGCTCGTCGAGCAGGTCCAGCGTCTGGTCGCTGCGGGTCAGGTAGAAGCCCGGTATGTCGTGGCTGTTGATCGGTTCGAGCAGCAGCTTGAGGCCCGCCCGGCGCAGCCGCTCGGCGGCGAAGCCCAGGTTCTCGAGCAGGTTGCCGCGCAGCCTCGCCGGGTCCGCGCCCGGCGGAACCTGGCCGACCAGGCAGTTCAGCTGCTGCGCGCCCAGGGCCTGGGCATAGTCGATCGCCAGGTCCACGCCGGCGCGGAACTCGTCGCTGCGACCGGGCAGGCAGGCGATGCCGCGTTCGCCGGCCGCCCAGTGACCGGCGGGCAGGTTGTGCAGCACGAGCCGCAGCCCGTTGTCGTCCAGGCGGCGACGGATCTCCTGCGGCGCATGGTCGTAGGGAAAGAGGAACTCCACGGCCTCGAAGCCCGCGTCGCGCGCGAGCGCAAAGCGGTCGAGGAAGGGCGCCTCGTTGAAGAGCATGGTCAGGTTGGCCGCGAACTGGGGCATGTCGGGTCTTTCCTTGGGGTGGTGGGGAAGGCGGCTCAGTCGGGCCAGGTGGTGGCGATCGCCGTCGGCGAGTCGCAGCGGTCTTGCGCGAGCGCTTCGAACTCGGTCACGTTGTCGATCTCGGTGCCCATCGCGATGTTGGTCACGCGCTCGAGGATCAGCTCGACGACCACGGGCACCTCGAACTCCACCATCCAGGCCTCGGCCTGGGCGATGGCGGGCGCGATCTCTTCGGGCCGGTGCACGCGGATCGCCTTGCAGCCCAGGCCTTCCACCACCTTCACGTGGTCGACGCCGTAGCCGCGGGCCACCTCGTCGGCGGGCATGTTCACGTTGTCGAAGGCCAGCTGCACGCAGTAGTCCATGTCGAAGCCGCGCTGCGCCTGGCGGATCAGGCCGAGGTAGCTGTTGTTGACGACGATGTGCAGGTAGGGCAGCTTGAACTGCGCGCCCACGGCCAGCTCTTCGATCATGAACTGGAAGTCGTAGTCGCCCGAGAGCGCGACGAGCTTGCGCTGCGGGTCGGCCGCGCGCACGCCGAGCGCGGCCGGCACGGTCCAGCCCAGCGGTCCGGCCTGGCCGCAGTTGATCCAGCGGCGCGGACCGTAGACGTGCAGGAACTGCGCGGCGGCGATCTGCGACAGGCCGATGGTGGAGACGTAGGTGACGTCCTCGCCAAACGCCCGGTTCATGCATTGGTAGACGCGCTGCGGCTTCATGGGCACGTCGTCGAAGTGGGTCTTGCGCAGGTACCGGGGATCGGCCTTGCGGCCGTGGCATTGCGCCGCCCAGGCGCCGCGCTCGCGCAGCCGGCCGCTGGCGCGCCGCTCCTGGGCCACCTGGACCAGCAGTTCCAACGCGGCGCGGGCGTCGGAGACGATGCCGTAGTCGGGCGTGAACACGCGCCCGATCTGCGTGGGCTCGATGTCGATGTGAATGAACCGGCGGCCCTTGCAGTACACCTCCGGGCTGCCGGTGTGGCGGTTGGCCCAGCGGTTGCCAATGCCGATGACGAAGTCACTGGCCAGCAGGTTGGCGTTGCCGTAGCGGTGGCTGGTCTGCAGGCCGCACATGCCGGCCATCAACGGGTGGTCGTCGGGGATCGCGCCCCAGGCCATCAGCGTGGGGATCACCGGAATGCCGGTGAGCTCGGCGAAGCGCACCAGCAGGTCCGAGGCCTCGGCGTTGATGACGCCGCCGCCGGCCACGATCAGCGGCCGCTCGGCTGCGTCCAGCATGTCGAGCGCCTTCTCGATCTGCCGGCGCGTGGCGGCGGGCTTGTACACGGGCAGGGGCTCGTAGGTGTCGATGTCGAACTCGATCTCGGCCATCTGCACGTCCAGGGGCAGGTCGATCAACACCGGGCCGGGGCGGCCCGAGCGCATCAGGTGGAAGGCCTGCTGGAAGGCGCGCGGCACCTGGGCGGGCTCCATCACGGTGGTGGCCCATTTGGTGAGTGGCCTGGCGATGGCGGCGATGTCCACCGCCTGGAAGTCCTCCTTGTGCAGCCGGGCGCGCGGCGCTTGCCCGGTGATGCAGAGGATGGGGATCGAGTCGGCCTGGGCCGAGTACAAGCCGGTGAGCATGTCGGTGCCGGCCGGCCCCGAAGTGCCGATGCACACGCCGATGTTGCCGGCCTTGGCGCGGGTGTAGCCCTCGGCCATGTGCGAGGCGCCCTCGACGTGGCGCGCCAGCACGTGGGCGATGGTCTGTCGCTCGTGCAGCTGCGCGTACAGCGGGTTGATGGCGGCCCCCGGCACGCCGAAGGCCTGGGTCACGCCTTCCTTCTCCAGCACCAGCACCGCGGCCATCGCGGCCTTCATCTTCGCCATATCCGGCTCCTTGGTTGGGACGGACTCGATGGTGGTTCGGCGCGGGCCGGCTGGGAATTCCAGCCCGGGGATATGTCTTATTCCGGGTTGGAATGTGCCCCTTGGCGTGTATACATTCCGGTATGGACAAAGTCGCAGGCATGCAGATCTTCGTGCGCGTCGTCGAGACCGGCAGCTTCAGCAAGGCGGCGGCGGCGCTGGGCACCACGCAGCCCACCGCCACCAAGGCCGTGGCCGAGGCCGAGGGGCGCCTGGGCGTTCGGCTGCTGCACCGAAGCACGCGCGGCGTCACCCCCACCGAGGCGGGCAGCCTCTACTACGAGCGCTGCAAGCTGATCACGCGCGACGTGGAAGAGGCAGAGAACATCGCCGCGTTGCTTCAGAAGGCGGCGACGGGCACGCTGCGCATCAGCGCCTCGGTGGCCTTCGGGCGGCGCGTGATGGCGCCGCTGGTGCTGCGCTACATGCGCGAGCAGCCGATGCTGCAGATCGACCTCAGCTTCGACGACCGCTACGTCAACCTCGTGGAGCAGGGGGTGGACCTGGCGGTCCGCATGGGCCGCCTCGCGGATTCCACGCTCGGGGCGAGCTACCTGGGCACCAATCCGTGGATGCTGGGCGCCGCCCCGGCCTACCTGTCGCGGCGCGGCCGGCCGCGCTCGCCGGTCGAGGTTGCCGCGCACGACTGCCTCATCTACAGCAGCGTGCAGGGCGATGCGCGCTGGCTGTTCCACGGCGCCTCGGGAGAGGATGAGTCCGTGCCCGTCAAGGGGCCGCTGCGCTCGAACAACCTGAGCGCGGTGCTGGCCGCGTGCGAGGCGGGCTTTGGGCTCGCGGTCCTGCCGTGGTACGTGGCGCGCGATTCGGTGGCGGCGGGCCGTGTGGTGCCGCTGCTGGAGGGCCACGCCCTGCCGTCGCAGGAGATGCACGCCGTGTTTCCTTCGCCCAAGCTCGTGCCGCAGAAGGTCAAGTCCTTCATCGCCTGGCTTCAGTCTCAGCTCCAGGACGGCTGGTGGCAGCGCGCGCCCTGAGGCCCGCCCGATCCTTCGCCCGTCCGCCCCACCGCCCATTTCAAGGGACCGAACCCATGGCCAAGAAGCCCGCCGCGAACCCCAGGCCCACCGAGGCGAAACGCGCCCCGCGCACCGAGGCCAGCGCCACCGACCAGATCACGGAGTCCATCACCGGCGCCATCGTCGAACGCCGGCTGATGCCCGGCACGCGCCTGGTCGAGCAGCAGATCGCCGATGTGTTCTCGGTGTCGCGAACCATCGTGCGGCAGGCGCTCAACCAGCTCAGCCGCGACCGGCTGGTGACGCTGGAGCCGGCGCGCGGGGCCTTCGTGGCCATGCCGAGCATCGACGAGGCCCGCCAGGTGTTCCAGGTGCGCCGCCTGGTCGAAGGCGGCATGGTCCGCCAGCTGGCCGCCCAGGTCAGCGACGCGCAGATCGCCGAGTTGCGCATGCACCTGAAAGAAGAGCGCCAGGCCGTGGTGCGATCGGACGTGCCGGGGCGCACACGCCTGCTGGCGGACTTTCACGTGGTGCTGGCGCGCCTGCTGGGCAACGAGGTGCTGGCGGAGATGATCGCGGACCTGCTGTCGCGTTCGCAGCTGATCGCGCTGATGTACCAGTCGGGCCATTCGGCGGAGCACTCGCAGGCCGAGCACGTGGACATCGTCGAGGCCCTCGCCCGGCGCGACGGGCGCGCGGCCTCGCGCCTGATGGAGCAGCACATCACCAGCGTGGAGCGCAACCTGCAGCTCGACCCGCGCACGCCCGACCTGGCGGCGGTGCTGCGCCGTCGGGCCTGAGCGGCGGGCGGCAGAAGTTCTGCTTATCCGCGCATTAGAAATTTGCGCTTCAGTCGCGCGGCCTCGTTGCCCACAATGGGCCGGACATCAACGAGACCGCCCCATGCAAAGACGACAACTGATCCACGCCATCGGCGCCGCTGCCCTCATGGGCGGGCGGCCCTCCTGGGCCCAGGAGGCCTATCCCGCGCGCGCCATCCAGGTGCTGGTGGGCTTTCCCGGCGGGGGCGCCATGGACGTCGCCACGCGCGTCGTCACCAACGCCCTGGCCGACGAGGGCCTCAAGCCACTGGCCATCATCAACAAGCCCGGCGCCTCCGCCACCATCGCCACCGGCCAGGTGGCGCGCGCGTCCGCCGACGGCTACACGGTGCTGCTGTCCACCTCGGCCAACCTCGGCATCGCGCCCTACCTGTACGCCCGGCTGCCTTACGACGCCGACAAGGAACTGGTGCCGGTGGCGCAGTTCGGCGTGGCGCAAAGCGTCATCTACGGCTCGCCCGCCCTGGGCACACGCGACCTGAACGCGCTGATGCGCCGCATCGCGGCCACGCCGGGCCGCTTGAACTACGCCTCGCCCGGCAGCGGCACCACCGCGCACCTGGCCTTCGAGAGCCTCAAGGCCCAGCGCAAGCTCTTCATCGTTCACGTGCCTTTCCGGGGCAGCCCGGCGGCCATCACGTCGGTGCTCAGCGGCGAGCTGGACATCGGCATCGATGCCATCGGCCCCACGCTGAGCCACATCAAGGCGGGCAAGATCGTGCCGCTGGCGCAGACCGGCTCGAAGCGTTCCGCCTCCCTGCCCGATGTGCCGACGCTGGACGAGCTCGGCGTGCGCGGCATCCCCAGCGGCACCAACCTGGGCTTCATGATGCCCAGCGGCACGCCGGCGGCGGTGCTGTCGCAATGGAGCGCCGCGATGAAGCGCGTGCTGGCCACGCCCGCCGTGGCCGGGCAGCTCGGCGCGGTGGGCGTGGACGTGGCCTACCGCGACGCGCGCGACTACGCCGCCACCATGGCCAGCGAACAGAAGCTGTGGCAGGCCGCCGTCAAGTACTCGGGCGCGGCCGCCAGTTGAGAAGGTCCGCATGTCCGAACGCCTCTTCCGTTTCGCGGTCATCGCCGACAGCCACGTCAACCCCTCCGACGAAGACCTGATCTCGCCCTACGAGTCCCACCGGCTCACCAACGCACGCCTCGCGCACACCGTCGAGGTGCTCAATGCCCTGGCGCCGGACTTCACGGTGCACGTGGGTGACATGATCCACCCCGTGCCCGAGGCCGTGTCCTACCCCGACGCGGTGGCGCGCTTCAAGGCGGCGGTGGGCCGCCTCAAGGCGCCCCTGCACCTGGTGCCCGGCAACCACGACGTGGGCGACAAGCGCGCGGACTACGTGCCCGCCGGCGAGATCTGCGAGCCCTACGTCGATCTGTACCAGCGCCACTTCGGCGAACACCACTACGCCTTCGACCGGGACGACTGCCACTTCGTGGTGATCAACACCTCGCTCATCAACTCGGGCCTGGCCGCCGAGGCGCGGCAGGCCCGCTGGCTGGAGCAGGACCTGCAGGCCAACGCCAGCCGGCGCACGCTGCTCTTCGTGCACTACCCGCCCTTCATCGCCAGTGCCGACGAGCACGGCCACTACGACAACATCGACGAGCCCGGCCGCTCCTGGCTGCTGTCGCTGGTGGCGCGGCACCGGCTCGCGGCCGTGTTCACCGGCCACGTGCACAACTTCTTCTTCAACGAGCACGCGGGCACGCCGATCTTCTCCCTGCCGTCCACGGCCTTCGTGCGCGGCGACTACTCGGAGCTGTTTGCCGTGGGACAGCCCAGCGAGCACGAGAACGGCCGCAACGACGTGTCCAAGCTCGGTGTGCTGGTGGTCGACGTGTACCCGGACCGGCTGGTGCCGCAGTTCATCCGCACCCAGGACCGGCCCGAGGGCGCCGCGCCCCAGGTGCAGCGCGACTGGCCGCAACTGCCGCCCGCCGCTGGCGCGCGCGAACCCGGCCTGGGCCTGGACCTGCGCTACCACTGGGGCGAGCTGCACCAGATCCCCTACAGCAGCATGCTCGACGAGTTCCGCCGCAAACAGGCGCGCAACGACTACCCCATCCTCGCGCTCTGGGAGATGGGCATTCGCGCGCTGCGCGTGCCTCTGGACGACCTGAGCGACCCGGCCTCGCGCGCGCGCATGCGGGCCCTGGCCGCTCTGGGCAGCCGCTTCACGGTCTTCCTGTTCGGCTGGCCCACGGACGGGCAGATCGAGCTGCTGCGCCAACACCAGGGCCTGCTGCGGGCGCTGGAGCTCATCGTGAAATGGCCGCTGGCGCCGGACCTCGGTGGGCGGCTCGGCGCGCTGCGCGCGCGGGTCGGTGTGCCGCTGCACCTGTCGCGCTTCTGGAGCGCCTCGGGCCAGTCGCGCGACGGCAAGCAGATCAAGCTGCTGGTGGACCACGGCTTCGCCGGCCCGGCCGACCCGGCCGCGAAGGAGCTGCTCGAGCACACGCGGGGCCAGGGCTTCGACGGCCTGGTGTTCCGCGTCGCGGCCGACACCGACGTCGACGAAGGCATCACCGGTGCCGCCGCCTTCGCGGCGCGCCACGGCCTGCGCGCGCAGGTGCACGTTCGGCTGGCCTCCGACAGCCCGGCCCAGGCGCGGACCGATGCGCAGGCCAATGGCGTGCGCGCGCTCGGCGCGGCCTTCACCAGCCGCGGCTGTCCGCAGGCAGACGTGTTCCTCGACACGCTCAGCGACGTCGACCGCGGCTACTTCCCGCGCGCCGGCCTGGTGGACCGCCGCTTCAACCCCAAGCGCGAAGGCCAGGCGCTGCGCAACCTGCATGGCGCGCTGAGCGAGCTGCCCGCGATGGACGCGCCGCGCTGGGTGCGCGACCCGCAGTTCCTGGTCGGCGCCGCGCGGATGGACCGGTCGCAGCTGCTGCTGGTGCTGCCCCTGGGTGGCGCCGCGCTCATGCAGCTGCCCGACTGGCTGGACACGCAGGACCTTCGGGTGCGGCGCTGGCTGGACCTGGCGAGCGGCGAGGAGCGGGCCTGGCCTGCGTCGGACCCGGATACCGCGAAGGTGCTCGACGGCCCCTGCCTGATCGAGCTGGCGACCTGCCGCGTGGAAGAGCGCGCCTTGGCCTGAGGCGGCGCGCCCGCCGCGGGCGGGCGCGGCCACCATAATCGGCCATGCCCACCCTTCGCCAGCTCAAGGCCCTGGCCCTCATCGGCCAGACCGGCAGCTTCACGCGCGCGGCCGAGAAGCTCTTCATCACGCAGTCGGCCGTGAGTTCGCTCATCCGCGAACTGGAGGAAGAGGTCGGCATGCCCCTGGTGCAGCGCGGGCGGGTCATCAGCCTGACCGAGGCCGGCGAGCAGCTGCAGCGCGCCGGCCAGCGCGCGGACCTGGAGATCGATCGCGCGCTGAAAGACCTGCGCCAGGGCGGCGCGGCGCAGCGCGTCGTGCTGCGCGTGGCGGCCGGCTCGCTCTCCTCGGCGGCGCTGCTGCCGCCGGCCATCGCCCGCCTGCAGGCCAGCGACCCGCAGCTGAAGATCGCGCTCTTCGACCGCCCCGTGGGCATGCTGGGCGACATGCTCCTGCAGGGCGAGGCCGACGTCGCCGTCGGCTCCATCGATTCGCCGCTGCGTCTGTCGGGCGAGCTGCGCTCCACGCTGCTGTTCGAGGACCGCATCGCCGTGGTGTGCGCGCGCGGCGGCGCGCTGGACGAGCAGGCCGAACGGGCCGGCGGGCTGGGCTGGAGCGACCTGCACCACACCGACCTGGTGCTGGTGGGCCGCACCGGTGGCCAATGGAACCTGCTGCTGCAGGACCAGCTCGCCGCGCACGAAGGCCTGGCCATCGGCCACGAGGTGCAACTGCTCTCCACCGCCCTGGAGCTGGTGCGCGCCCGGCTCGGCGTGGCCGTGCTGCCGCTGTACGCCACGCGCCATCTGCCCGAGCGGGACTTCTGCGTGGCCCCGCTGCTCAGGACCAGCGCGGGCTGGAGCACCTACTTCGTGACCCGCCACGGACCACCGGACACGGCCAAGGCGGCCTCCATCGAACGCCTGCGGGAGGCGCTGCGCGCGCAGGCGCCCGCCAGGCCACAGCGCGCGCCACGCGGCAAGGAGTGACCATGGACAGACGAACCCTTCTCCAGGCGCTGGGCGCCGCCTCGCTGGCCAGCGCGCCCTTGGCGCGGGCGGCCGACGAGGTACCGCCGCCCCAGGTCGGCACTGCGCTGACGCTGCCCGACGCCCCGCTCTTCGATGGCAGCACCTTCAAGGCCTCGGCGGCGCAAGGGCAGGTGGTGCTCGTCTACTGGTGGGCCAGCTGGTGCCCCTTCTGTGGCGCCACCAATCCCTTCATCCAGAAGCTGTGGGACGCGCAGCGCCCGCGCGGCCTCTTGATGCTGGGCCTGGCGGTCGACAAGCGCATCGAGGACGCGCGCCAGTACATGGCGCGGCGGGGCTATACCTTCCCCACCGCGCACCACACACCCGCCATCGAGCGCGTGATGCCCCGCCCGGGCAAGGCCATACCCGTCACCTGCGTGCGCGGCCGGGACGGGCGGGTGGTGATGTCGGAGGTCGGGCAGCTGTTCGAGGAAGACGTGCAGCAGATCGCCCGTTTCCTCTAGCTAGATGAAGCGCTGGCGCAGGCGCGCCGAGGCCAGGTCGATGAGGGATACCGTCACCACCAGGATCAGCAGCACCGCGCCGGTCTGCGCGTACTGGAAGCTGCGGATCACCTCGTACAGCACCACGCCGATGCCGCCGGCGCCGACCATGCCGACCACCGAGGCCGAGCGCACGTTCGATTCGAAGCGGTAGAGCGTGAAGCTCATCCACAGCGGCAGCACCTGGGGGACCACGCCGTGCACGACCTCCACCAGCTTGTGCGCGCCGGTGGCGCGGATGCCTTCCACCGGGCGCGGGTCGATGGCCTCCACCGCCTCCGAGAACAGCTTGGCCAGCGTGCCCGTGGTGTGCACCGCCAGCGCCAGCACGCCGGCGAAGGGACCCAGGCCCACGGCGACGATGAACAGCATGGCGAACACCATCTCGTTGATCGCGCGGCAGGCGTCCATCAGGCGGCGCATGGGCTGGTGCACCCAGGCCGGCGCGATGTTCGAGGCGCAGAGCAGACCGGCCGGCACCGCGGCCAGCACCGCCAGCACGGTGCCCCAGACGGCGATGTGCAGCGTGACCAGCATCTCGCGGGCGTAGATGCGCCAGTCGTGGAAGTCCGGCGGGAAGAACTCGCGCGCGTAGGTGGCGATGTTGCCGGCGTTGTCGACCAGGGCGAAGGGCTGTATCTCGGCGCCCCGCCACGACCAGCCGAGCAGCACCGCCACCGCCGCCCAGGTGGCCCAGGTGCCCGGGCCGGGCCGCTCGGCGGCGGCCCGCTCGCGCAGCTGCGCCAGCGAAGCGGCGCTGGCCTTGATGGGGTGCGCCACGCTCACGGCTGCAGCTGCGCGAGCTTGGCGTCGATCTCGGCCAGGGCCTTGGCCTTGGCGCCGGCGTCCAGCGCGGCGTCGTTCGCGACCTTGTTGCGGTCCTTGTACAGCTCCAGCTGGCGGGTGGGGATCAGCTGCGCGTTGGTCGAGGCGCGGAAGCCGCCGTAGTTGTAGATGTTCTTGAGGATCGCCTTCTCCTGCGCGTCGGACTTGGCGTAGTTGACGACGAAGTTCGCCAGCTTGGCCTTGACGGCCGGGTCGAGGTCCTTGCGCCAGACGAACGGGTCGCTGGCGATCAGCGGGCTTTCCCAGATCACGCGCAGCTGCGCGAGCAGCTCGGGCTTGTTGGCGCGCAGCTTCTCGATCTCTTCGGTGTTGTTGGTGGCCACGTCCACCTGTTTGGCCAGCACGGCCTGGATGTTGGCGCCGTGGCTGGCGTTGCGGATGGTCTTGAAGCGGGTGCGGTAGTCCACCTTGTTCTGGGCGAACACATAGAAGGTGGGCACCAGGAAGCCCGAGGTGGAGTTCGGGTCGCCGATGCCGAAGTTGATGGACTTCGAGTGCTTGAAGACGTCGTCGAGCGACTGGTAGGGGCTGTCCTTGTGCGTGATGAGCAGCGCCTTGTAGCCGAAGCTGCCGTCAGCGAACATGACCTGCGCGAACACCTCGCCGTTGGCGCGGTCCACCGCTTCCATGGCCGACTTGTTGCCGAACCAGGCCACCTGCACCTTGTTGAAGCGCATGGCCTCGATGACGCCGGCGTAGTCGGGCGCGTAGAAGGATTTGACCGTCAGGCCGGTCTTCTTCTCCATGTCGCGGAAGAAGGGCTCCCAGCGCTCGCGCTGGGTGGAGGCGGTGTCGGTGGCGATGATGCCGAAGTTGATCTCCTGCGCGTGCAGCGTGGCGCTGCTGGCGATCAGGGTGGCGGCGAGGGCGAAGAGGGCTTTGTGTTTGAACATGGTGGTGGCTTTGGCGAAGGGAAACGGAAGGGCCGCGCGAGAACCGGTTCAGGCGGCCAACGCGAGCGGCGGCGCTTCGGCGGCAGGGGCCGCGAAGTCGTGGTCGTCGTGCAGCAGCTCCTCGGCCGCGGTGCCGTACAGCTGCTGCAGGAAGCTGGGGGTGAGCGCGGCGCTGGGACCGTCGTAGACCAGTTCGCCGTCGCGCAGCGCCAGCACGCGGTGGCAGTAGCGGCGGGCCAGGCTGACCTGGTGCAGGCTGACGATCAGCGTGAGCCCGGCGTCGCGGTTGAGGGCGGCGAGCTGGTCCATCACACGCCGGGTGGATTGCGGGTCCAGCGAGGCCACCGGTTCGTCGGCCAGCACCAGTTCGGCGCCCTGCACCAGCACGCGGGCGATGGCGGCGCGCTGCTGCTGGCCGCCGGACAGCGTGGACGCGCGCTGAAAGGCCTGGGGCGCCAGGCCGATGGTGTCCAGCGCGTCGAGCGCGAGTGCCCGCTGCGCCAGCGTGTAGCGGCCGAGCAGGCCGCGCCACAGCGGCGTGTCGGCGGCCAGGCCGGTCAGCACGTTGCTCATCACGCCCAGGCGGCCCACCAGGTTGAACTGCTGGAAGATGACGCCGATGCGCCGGCGCAGGGCGCGGATGCGCGGGCTGTGGCGGCCGCCCTCCTGCAGCGCCTGGCCGAAGACCTCGATGCGGCCGGCGCCGGGGTCGGTGGTCTCCAGGCCGCTCAGGCAGCGGATCAGCGTGGACTTGCCGGAGCCCGAGGCGCCGAGCAGGGCCACGCGCTCACCGCGTCGGACGTCGAAGGACACGCCGCGCAGGGCCACGCGGGTGCCGTAGGTGCGGCGCAGGTCTTGCGCCCGAAGGACGGGATGGGTCATGGCGCGAGTTTTTCGAGCCCGCGTGACCGTTCCGTGACGCGCAGGGCCTCAGGGGGCCATCCACGCCATTCAAATTTCTCCAGCCAGGTATTGAAGAAAGCTATGCATCACGCGCGACGGGGTCCGGGCCCCGTCGCGGCGCGCGTTCAGCGCGGCAGCACCGGCCCGTAGCGCTGAAGGAAGGCCTCGACCGCCGCGTGAAAGCGCTCCAGGTCCGCGTCGGTGAGCGGCAGCGACAGCACGGTGAAGCCGCGCCGCGCCAGGTAGAAGCCCTGTTCGAGCATGTGGAAGAAGAACAGGTCCTTGACGAAGCGCTCGCTGGCGGGGACGTCGTCCACGCTGCGGATCGCGGCGCCCGTGCCGTGCAGGTTCATGAGCGAGCCCAGGCCCGTGAACTGCAGCGCCAGGCCGTGCGCCCGGCAGCTGGCGTTGAGGCGCTCGCGCAGCGCGTCGCCGCGCGCGTTGAGGGTCAGGGCCGCCTCGGGCGTGTAGACGCGGCTCAGGCCCGCGATGCCGGCCGACATGCTCAGCACGTTGTTGTTGAAGGTGCCCGCGTGGCCCAGGTGGCCCGGCGCGCGCGGGTCGAACATCGCCATCACGTCCGCGCGGCCGCCGAAGGCACCGAAGGACATGCCGCCGCCGATGTACTTGCCCAGGGTGGTCAGGTCGGGCCGGATGCCCAGCTGGGCCTGGCGGCCCCCGGGCGCCAGGCGCGAGGTCATGACCTCGTCGAAGACGAGCAATGCGCCGGCTTCGCTGGCCAGGCGGCGCAGTTCGCGCAGGAAGCCGGGCTCGCCGACGATGCAGCCGCCCGCACCCTGCAGGGGCTCGACCACGATGGCGGCGAGATCGGCCGCGTGCTCCTTCACCAGGGCGGCGGCGCCGGCGCTGTCGTTGTAGGTGCCGATCACGAAGGGGAAGGGCACGTTCACCGGCGAAGGCCCACCCGCGAAGGTGAGCACGCCGCCGTGGTAAGCGCCCTTGAACACCATCACCTGGCGCCGGCCGGTGAAGTGCCGGGCGGCGGTGATGGCCAGCAGGTTGGCCTCGGTGCCCGAGTTGGTGAAACGCAGGCGCTCCAGCGAAGGGAAGCGCTGCGTGACCAGGCGCGCGAGTTCGGCTTCGAGCAGGTTGTGGCCGGTGAGGTTGATGCCGCCGTCCAGCGCGGCGTCGATGGCGGCGCGGATCACGGGATGGCTGTGGCCGTACAGGCCGGCGGTGAACTCGCCGAGGAAGTCGGTGTATTCGTGGCCGTCGGCGTCCCACAGGCGCGCCCCCTCGCCGCGCGCGATGGCCAGGGGGAAGGGGTCGTAGAACAGCACCGAACGGGTATTGCCGCCGGGCATGACCTCGGTGGCGGCCTGGTGGCGGGCCAGGCTCTCGGGGTGGCGCGCCGCGTAGGCCTCGCGCAGCCGGTGCAGTTCGGTGTCCAGGTTCATCGGGCGTGCTCCAGTCGGTCGGCGTAGGCCACGAAGAAGTCGAGGCTGGCCGGGTTCTGCATCGCGTCGGGGCTGGCCACCTTGTCGGCCGCGGCGCCCAGCAGCAGCTTGCGCACCGGCACCTCCATCTTCTTGCCGCTCAGGGTGCGCGGAATGTCGGCCACCTGGACCACCTCGTTCGGCACGTGGCGCGACGAGGCCTTGCGGCGGATCTGGTCGGTGATGCGCTGGCGCAGCGCTTCGTCCAGCGTGAGGCCGGGCTGCAGCACCACGAACAGGGGCATGAAGGACGGGCGGCCCAGGTACTCCAGGTCGACCACCAGGCTGTCGCGCACCTCGGGCAGTTCCTCCACCACGCGGTAGATCTCGGCCGTGCCCATGCGGATGCCGAAGCGGTTGATGGTGCTGTCCGAGCGCCCGTAGATGACCGAGGTGTGGCGCGGCGTGAAGCGAATCCAGTCGCCGTGCCGCCAGACGCCGGGGAAGGTCTCGAAGTAGCTTTCGCGGTAGCGGCGGTCGCCCTCGTCGTTCCAGAAGCGCACCGGCATCGAGGGCATGGGCTGGGTGATCACCAGCTCGCCCACCTCGTCCACCACGGGCTGGCCGGCCTCGTTGAAGGCGTAGGCCGCCACGCCCAGTTCGGCGCACTGGATCTCGCCCGCGTGCACCGGCAGCGTGGGCGCGCAGGCCACGAAGCCCGAGGCGATGTCGGTGCCGCCGCTGATCGAGGCCAGCCACAGGTCGGGCTTGATCGCCTCGTAGGCCCAGTGGTACGCGTCCACCGGCAGCGGCGAACCGGTGACGTTGATGGCGCGCAGTTGCTTGAGCGGGCCGATGTCGCGCGGGCGCAGGCCGTCCTTCTTGGCGGCGATCAGGTAGGCCGCGCCGCAGCCGAGCAGGGACACCTGGCGCTCGTCGATGAAGCGCCACAGCGCGCCCGGGTCCGGCCAATTGGGGTTGCCGTCGTAGAGCACGATGCTCGCGCCGGTGAACAGGGCGCCGAGCTGGAGGTTCCAGACGATCCAGCCGGTGCTGCCCAGGAACAGCAGGCGGTCGCCGGGCCGCAGGTCGTGCTGCAGCGCGCAGGTCTTCAGGTGCGTGAGCACGATGCCACCGTGGCTGTGCACCATGGCCTTGGGCAGGCCCGTGGTGCCCGAGGAGTAGACGATCCACAGCGGGTGGTCGAAGGGCAGGCGCTCGTAGCGCGGCGGCGCCGGCGTGGCGATGCAGTCGGCCCAGGCCAGGCGGTCGCGCCAGGCCGGCGCGCCGCGCTGCGCCTGCAGCGGGCCGGACACTTGCACGACGTGGCGCACGCTGGGCAGGGCGGCGAGCAGTTCGTCCACCTGCGGCGCGCGGTCGTGCCGTTTGCCGTTGTAGCTGTAGCTGTCGGTGGCGAAGAGCAGTGTCGGTTCGATCTGGCGCAGGCGGTCCAGCACCACGGTGGGGCCCATGTCCGGGGCGCAGCTGGACCAGATGGCGCCGATGCTCGCGCAGGCCAGGAAAGCCACCACGGTCTCGGCGCGGTTGGGCATGTAGCTGGCCACGCGGTCGCCGGGGCCGATGCCCAGTTCGCGCAGGCGCGCGGCCAGCGCCGCGGTGTCGCGCTCCAGTTCGGCCCAGGACACCTCGCTCCAGGGCGCGTCCTCGCTGCGCGCGAGCAGGGCGGGGCGCTCGGCGCTGGCCTGGCGGAAGATGTTCTCGGCGTAGTTCAGGCGGGTGTTCGGGAACCAGGTCGCGCCGGGCATCTCGCGCTGGCCGAGCACCGGCGCGAGCGGGCCTTCGCCCACCACGTCGAAGTAGCGCCAGATGGAGGCCCAGAAGTCCTCGATGTGATCGACCGACCAGCGCCAGAGCCCGTGGTAATCGGTGGTGCGCACGCCCTCGTGCTCGGCCAGCCAGGCCTGGTAGTGCGCCAGCCGGCTGGAGGCGACCTGCTCGGCCGAAGGGGTCCACAGGAGTTGGCCGTAGCCGTCGGGGTGGGGGTCTGCTTGCATGGGGCCATTCCGGGCAGCCGCGGGTATCCTCACAGTTCACCCGATGACAGTTCAGCCAAGGGTTTTCCCTTGAACTTGCGCCGACCCAAAGCCCCCCCACCCACGCTCGACGGCCTGCTGGCCCAGTCGCCGTGGTTTCGCGCGCTGCCGCAGGCCGTGCAGGCCAGGGTGCGTGGGGACCTGATCGAGGTGGTGGTGCCCCTGGGCGAGTCGCTCGGTCGCCGCGGCGACCTGCCCGGCCACTGGTATGGCGTGATCGACGGGCTGTTCAAATGGTCGGTGTCGAGCGCCGATGGCCGCAGCGTCTCGCTGGGCGGGCAGCTCGGCGGCAGCTGGTTCGGCGAAGGCACGCTGATCCGACAGAAGCCCCGCAACGCGGACGTGGTGGCCCTGCGCGACAGCCGCGTCGCGCTGATGCCGCTGGACACCTTCCTGGCGCTGCGCGACACGCAGCCCGCGTTCAACGAGTTCCTGCTGCGCCAGATCAACGAACGCCTGCACTGGTTCATGGGCAAGCACGCCGACCACAGCCTGCTCGACGCCGACGCCCAGGTGGCGCGCGCCCTGTGCGGCCTGCTGCACCCGCTGCACAACCCCAGCGAATCGCCGCAGCTGCGCCTGTCGCAGGAAGAGTTGGCCAGCATGGCCTCGCTGTCGCGGCCGCGCTGCAACCAGGCGCTGAGCCGGATGCGCGCGCAGGGCTGGATCCGCACCGGCTACGGTGGCATCACCCTGCTGAACGTGGACGCGCTGCTCGACATGGGCAGCTGAGTGGCCGGCGCCCGGCCCGGGCTCAGGCCGGATCGAAGCCTTCCACGCCCGCCATCACCTCGCACAGCACGTCAATGAAGGCGTTGATGCGGGCCGGCCGGAAGCGGCCGGCGACGGACACGGCCTCGATGGCGATGGGCTCGAGCTCCCACTTGGGCAGGATGCGCTTGACCCGGCCGCTGGCGATGTCCGGGCCGCACAGCCAGCGCGCGCTCGCCGCGATGCCCAGCCCTTCGAGCATGGCGCGGTAGCTGGCCAGCAGGCCGTCGGTGGTGAAGGGGGTGCGGATCGGCACGGTGCGGCGCTCGGTCTGGTCCTGCGTGTGCATGGGCAGGCGGTCCATCACGTAGGGGATCAGTCCAACGAAGGGCAGGGACGACAGGTCTTCCGGCGCGCGGACGCGGTGCCGCGCCGCGAATGCCGTCGAGGCCACGAGCACGCGCCGCATGCGGCCGATGGGCCGCACGTGCAGCGACTGGTCGGCGCTGCTGCCGACGCGGATCCAGCAGTCGCAGGCCTGGCCCACGATGTCCACCGGCCGGTCGGTGAGCCGCAGCTCCACCTCCACCTGCGGGTAGCGTTCGCGGAACAGGCGGACGGCGTCCATCAGGAAGGCGTGCCCGTAGGCGTGTGGTCCGATCAGCGACAGCTTGCCCTTGGGCAGACCGGCGCTGACCTTCAGCGCGTCTTCCCACTCGTTCCAGGCGTCGGCCCAGGCCACGGCGCGGCGCTGCAGCTCCTCGCCCTCGGCCGTGAGGTCGAAACGGTGCGTGGAGCGCGTGGCCAGGCGCGCGTTGAGCAACTGCTCCAGGTCGCGCAGGCGCCGGCTCACGGTGGGCTGCGTGGTGCCCAGCGCGCGCGCGGCGGCCGACAGGCTGCGCCGCTCGGCCACGGCCAGGAAGGTGGTGATGAGCTGCAGGCGATCGAGTTTGGCCGTCATACGTGTGGCGTATCAAGCTTATCGGGGTCGGCATACTACTCGGCCGCGGGCCTTTGCCAAATACTGCGCGGACCCTTTTCCATCCCACAGGTCCGCCCATGAAACTGTCCCGGTTCCTTCTTTGCTCCGCCCTGACGGCGCTGGCCGCGCTGCCCGCGATCGGCCACGCGCAGACCGCCAAGGCGCCCCTGCGCCTGGTCGTCGGCTACACGGCCGGTGGCTCGTCCGATGCGCTCGCGCGCATGGTCGCGGAGAAGCTCAAGGACGAGCTCGGCACGGCCATCATCGTGGACAACCGCCCCGGCGCGGGCGGGCAGATCGCGGCCGAGTACGTGCGCGCGTCGGCGCCCGATGGCAACACCATCCTGGTCGCCAACAGCCACATGATGGTGATGCTGCCGCTCACCACCAAGGGGGCGAAGTACAAGCCCGCCGAGGACTTCGCGCCCGTGGTGCGGCTCACCAGCTTCTTCGAGGCGCTGTCGGTGCCCAGCGGCGTGCCCGCGACCTCGATCGCCCAGTGGCTGGACCTGGCGCGCAAGAACCCGCAGGCCGGCAACTTCGGCGTGCCCGCGGCCGGCAGCGTGTCGCACTTCCTCGGCTACCGGCTGGGCCAGGACAACAAGGTCGATCTGCAGGCCATTCCCTACAAGGGCGCCGCGCCGCTGGTGCAGGACCTGCTGGGTGGCCAGATCCAGGCCGGCATCCTGCCCATCCTCGACGTCGCGCCGCACCACCAGGCCGGCAAGCTGCGTGTGCTGGCGGTGAACGGCGCCAAGCGCGCGCAGCTGCTGCCCACCGTGCCCACGCTGAAGGAACTCGGCATCGCCGGCTTCGACACGCTGGAGTGGACCGCGCTGCTGGCGCCGGCCGGCACGCCGGCGGCGCTGGTGGAGCGGCTCAACGCCGCGACGCGCAAGGTGCTCGCCACGCCCGACATCCAGGAACGCCTGCTCAAGCTGGGCATGGAAGCCAACCCCAGCAGCCCCGCCGAACTCGGCCAGCTGCTGGCCAGCGACCTCGCGCAATGGGCGCCGGTGGTCAAGGCCTCCGGTTTCACCGCGGACTGACGACGAGGTGGACATGCAGACAGCGACGGCCCGCCGCACGGTGGGCGATACGCCGGCGGGCGGATCGGTTCTCGGTTTCTACGCGCCCAAGGGCACGCCGCGCCCACCGCGCGTGGCGCGCGCCGAAGGGGTGTTCCTGTGGGACGAGGATGGCCGCCGCTACCTCGACGCCACCTCGGGCGCCGTGGTCACCAACATCGGCCATGGCAACCCCGCGGTGCTGCAGGCCATGCAGGCGCAGGCGCGCAAGGTCACCTTCGCCTACCCGCGCTTCTTTGAGAGCGAAGACAGCATCGCGCTGGCCGACCGCGTGTGTGCGCTCGCGGGCCCGGGCCTGGACCGCGCCTTTTTCGTCTCGGGGGGCTCGGAGGCCAACGAGTCGGCGCTCAAGCTCGCGCGCCAGTACGCGGTGGTCAGCGGCCAGCCTGGGCGCTGGAAAGTGATCTCGCGCAACCCCAGCTACCACGGCGCCACATTGGGCGCGCTCACCGTCACCGGCGACGCCAGCGCGCACGCGCTCTACGGCCCGATGCTGCGCGCCCAGCCCAAGGTGGCGGCGCCGCTGTCCTACCGCGTGCCGGACGGCCACAGCGTCGAGTCCTTCGAGGCGGCCTGCGCGCAGGCGCTGGAAGACACCATCGTGCGCGAAGGCGCCGACAGCGTGCTCGCCTTCATCCTCGAGCCCATCGGCGGACTGTCCACCGGCGCGGTTGTCTCGTCGCCGGCCTACTTCCGTGCCGTGCGCGAGATCTGCGACCGCCACGGGGTGCTGCTGGTGTTCGACGAGATCATGTCGGGCGCCGGCCGCACCGGCCGCTTCCTGGCCGCGCACCACTGGCCCGAGGCGCGGCCCGACCTGGTCACGCTGGCCAAAGGCTTGGCCGCGGGCTACACGCCGCTGGGCGCGGTGCTGGCGCCCGAGCGCATCGTCGACGCGGTCGCCGCGAGCGGCGGCTTCGTGCACGGCCACACCTATTTCACCAACCCGCTGTCCTGCGCCGTGGCCAATGCGGTGCTCGACGAGGTGGTGCGCCAAGACCTGGTGGCACGCGCGCAGGCCGCGGGCGCCTACCTGAAGGACCGGCTGCATGCGCTCGCGGCGCGCTCCCCCCTGGTGGGCGACGTGCGCGGCCTGGGGTTGCTGGGCGCGATCGAGCTGGTGGCGGACAAGGCCAGCCGACGGGCGCTGCCGGTGGACTTCAACGCCCCCGCGCGCCTCACGGAGCATGGCCTGCGCCACGGCATCGCGCTCTACAACCGGCGAGCCAACCGCGGCGAGTTCGGCGACTTCCAGATGGTCACCCCGCCGCTGACCGCCAGCGACGCCGAACTCGACCTGCTGGTGGAGTTGCTGGAGCGCGCGCTGGCCGACCTGCACGACGAGGTGCGCGGTCGGGGCCTCGCTTGAGCGCGGTCATCCCGCCGCACCGGGCCATCGCATTGCCCGGCCTGCACGCCTATGCGAGCGCCGTCAGCGTGGCGGCCGGCGAGGCCATCGGCTTTCACGTGAGCAGTTCGGTGCCTTACCGCTTTTCCTTCTGCGCGCTGGGGCCCGACGCCGACGACGCCTCGCGCGACCCGGTGCTGCACGCCGGCGGTGAGCACCCGGCGCGGGTGCAGGCCATCCACCCCGGCTCCTACGTGCACATCGAGCGCGGCCTGCCCGAGGACGCGCTCGAGGCGCTCACCCTGGAGTGCTGGCTCATGCCCTGGGGCTTCGGCGAGCGCCAGGCCGTGATCGCGCAATGCGACGACGAGGTGGCCGACGAAGGCGTCGGCCTGTTCATCGAGGCCGACGGCACGCTCATGCTGCGGCTGGGGCGTTCGCGGCTCACCGGGCCGGCCCTGGCGCCGCGCCAATGGGCGCACCTGGTGGCCGTGCTGCACCAGGGCCACCTGTCGCTGTGGATCGACGGCCGCCGGGTGGCGCAGGGCGCGGCGGGCCCTGGTCGGGCGGGCCGCGCCGCGCTGCGCCTGGGCGCCGCGTCGGCGGGGGGCGTGGCCACGCACTTTCTGGACGCGGACCTCGTGATGCCGGCGCTTTACGGCCGCGCGCTCGGCGCCGCCGAGATCGCCCAGCGTGGCGCGCAGCGCGGCCTGCAGGCCGCGCAGGGCCCCGGCGTGCTGGCCTGCTGGCCCTTGAGCGAGCAGCGCGGCGAACGCATCGCCGACGCCAGCGGGCAGGCCCGCGACGGCCGCCTCATCAACCACGGCACCTGGATGGTCGTCGGTCCGGCCTTCGACCCCGCGCGGGTGCCGCGCTTTTCGCGCCGCGAAGGCGAGTACGCCGCCGCCAGCGACCGCCTGCGCGGCCACGGCCTTCGCCTGGCAAGCGACGACCTCGTGGATTGCCGCTGGGCCGAATCGCACCGCGTGACGGTGCCGCGCGGGGCGAAGCCCGGCATCCACGTGGGCCGCTTCGAATGCGAAGTGGACGGCCGGCCCGTGCGCTACGACGTGAGCGTCGTCGTGCGGCCGGCCGCCGACGCCGCGCCCGCGCCGCTGCTGGTGCTGTGCGCGACCAACAGCTGGCGCGCCTACGCCGCGTCGCCGTTCGCGCGCAACGTGTCGGGCCCGGCGCACTGGCCGCGCCGCGCCGCGCCGCTGCCCAACAGCCACCCCGACGCCCCCGAGTACAACCACTACACGCCCCACCGGAAGGGCCAGCCCACCTACTACGCCGGCCTGCGCCTGCCGTGGCCCAACGCCGCGCCCGACGCCTTCTACGCGCCCGAGGGCAGCGGCTTCAGCCAGGGTCCGCGCCTGGAGCGCTGCCTGCACCGCTGGCTCGACGCGCAGGGCTACGCGTACGACGTGGTGAGCGACCTCGACCTTCACCGCGACCCCGGTCTGCTGCGCCGCTACCGCAGCGTGGTCATCAACGGCCACAGCGAGTACTGGTCGGCACCGGCCTTCGAGGGCCTGGACGCCTACCTGCGCGGGGGCGGCAGCGCGGTGGTGCTGTCGGGCAACTCCCTGTACTGGCGCGTGAGCTTCGATGAAGACGCCACGGTGATGGAGCAGCGCAAAACGCTGACACCCGCCGACGAGCACGAGGCGGCGCTGGACAAGCACGCGGCGCCCGGCGGCGTGCACGGCGAGCAGTACCACAGCCAGGACGGCGAGCGCGGTGGCCTCTGGCGCTTCAACGACCGCTCGTGCAGCGAGCTGATCGGCCTGGAAACTGCGGGCTGGGCCTTCGCCGATGCCTCGGATTTCGGTGTCTACCGCGTGCGCGACGCCGGCCATTTCCTGTTTCACCGGCCGCACGAGACCGGCCTGCGCGCCGGCGACAGCTTCGGCCACGGGCCCGGCGGCGCCCTGCCACGCGCCATCGGCCACGAGTGGGACCTGAGCATCGCCACGCTGCGCCGCATGACCCACCACATTCCGCGCGGCGCCGAGCTGCCGCGCGATCATCCCGGCCTGCAGGTGCTCGCCGAGGGCGTGCGCCGCGTGCCGGGCCGGCTGGACGCCTACCTTGACTTCTTCGAAGGCGCCACGCAGTCCCTCGACGGGCTGTCCGCCGAGATGGTCTACTGGGAGCGTCCCCAGGGCGGCCGCGTATTCAACGCCGGGGCCGTGGGGGCCAGCTGGGTGCTCGGGGCCGACGAGGCGTTCGGTGCCTTGCTGCGCAATGTGCTTCACCACTTTGGAGTCGAGCCCGCATGAACCCAGCCAAGCTTCTGGTCGAGGTCCGCGACGGCGTCATGGCGCTCACGCTCAACCGGCCTGAGAAACGCAACGCCATCGACAACGACCTCGCGCGCGCGCTGCTGGCGGCGATCGCGCTGGCCGAGCGCGACGACGCGGTGCGCGTGCTGTTGCTGCGGGGCGCCGGCCCGGTGTTCTGCGCGGGGCGCGACCTGGGGGCGCCGCCGACGCAGGACGACCTGCGGCTGGTGCAGGCCGTGGCGCAGGCCCTGGTGTCCCTGCCCAAGCCGGTGGTGGCCGCCGTGCAGGGCTGGGCCGTTGGCGCAGGCCTGGAGTGGGCGCTCGACGCCGACGTGGTGATCGCTGCCGAGGGCGCGCGGTTCAAGCTGCCCGAGGCCTCGCTGGGCGTGTTCGTCACCGGCGGCCTCACGGCCACGCTGCCCGCTGCCGTGGGCCTGGCGCGCGCCAAGGGGTTGGTGCTGCTCGGCGAGCCGATCGGCGCCGCGCAGGCCCAGGCCTGGGGCATGGTGTGGCAGGTGGTGGCCGACGACGCGCTCGACGCCTCGGCGCGGCAGGTGTGCGCGCGCCTCGCGCAACTGGCGCCCGAGGTGGCCGGGCGTTTCAAGAAGGTGCTCAACGAACTGGGCCTGGCCCATTTCCAGCGCGCGATCGAGGCGGAGAACACCGCGCAGCGCGGGCTGCCGTGCTGACAAGAAAAAAGGCCTTGCGGAGCAAGGCCTTTTTCAGTTCGGTGGTGGAGACGAGGAGGATCGAACTCCCGACCTTCGCATTGCGAACGCGACGCTCTCCCAGCTGAGCTACGTCCCCACGAAGCGCGCATTCTAGCGAATCTTTTGTCAGGCCATTCCGTTGCGGCTGGCGAGTTCCACGAACAGCGCGGAGTGGTCGAGGTCGGACAGGCCATGTTCCGCCGCCTCGGCGAACAGGCGCTCGAACAGCGCGGTGATGGGTGCCTCGAAGCCGATCTCCTTCGCCGTGCCGAGCGCGTTGCGCATGTCCTTCAGCTGCACCGCCATCGCGGCGCGCTTGCCGAAGTCGCGCTCCACCATGCGCTGGCCATGCACCTGCAGGATGCGGCTGTCGGCGAAGCCGCCGGTGATGGCCTGGCGCACCTTGGCCATGTCGGCGCCGCCCTTTTCGCACAGCAGCAGCGCCTCGGCCACGGCACCGATGGTGATGCCCACGATCATCTGGTTGGCCAGCTTGGCGAGCTGGCCCGAGCCGTGCGGGCCCACGTGCGTGACGCGGCCCAGCACCTCCAGCACGGCGCGCGCGCGCTCCACGTCGGCCGGTTTGCCGCCGGCCATGATGGCCAGGGTGCCGGCCTCGGCGCCCACGGTGCCGCCCGAGACCGGCGCGTCCAGGTGGTGCACGCCCCGCGCGGCCAGGCGGGCCGCGTGGTCGCGCGCCTGGCGCGGCTGGATCGAGGACATGTCGATCACCAGGCTGCCACGGGGCAGGGCCTCGGCCACGCCCTGGCGGAACAGCACGTCCTCCACCACCTCGCCGTTTTCGAGCATGGTGATGACGATGTCGGCGCCTTGCACGGCGTCGGCGGCCGTGCCGGCCACGCGCGCCCCAAAGGGCGCGAGCCGTTCGGCCTTGGTGCGCGAGCGGTTCCAGGCGCCCACGGCGCAGCCGGCTTCGCACAGGCGCCGGCCCATGGGGAAGCCCATCAGGCCGATGCCGAGCACGGCGACGGCGTGGGCGGGAGTGGTTGCCGAGGCGGCAGGGGAGTCGGTCACGGTGCGTGTCCCTTCAGGGCAGGGCGCGGAGGCGGCATTCGGGCAAAAAAAATCGCGGTCCCCGGCTCGCGCCGAGGACCGCGCAAGTGGACCGGCTATCGAGATAGCTGGGGACCACGGAGTTGAACGGTGTCGTCCTCGGCGGATTCGGCCGAGGCGTGGGCGATCTGCTCGGCCAGGGTGCCGCAGGCATTGTCGGCGTGTTCGGCGATGAGCGATTCGGCCCCGTCCGCGTCGCCCTGGGCGATGGCGCGGGCAATGGCCTCGTGCTCGTCCCACACGGGCTCGCGCAGGTGTTCCAGCTGCAGCGCCAGGCCCATGGCGCGGCGGATGTGCTGCCAGTGCAGCAGCGCGCTCTGCTCGATCAGCGGATTGCCGGCGGCGCGGTAGATTGCGGTGTGGAAGGCCAGGTCGGTGTCGATCAGGGCCTTCACGTCGTCGCGGCGCTCGGCGGCGCGGCCGGCCTCGAGCACGGCGGGGTCGATGACGGTGCGCTGCTGGGCGGCCAGCCGCACGGCCAGGCGGTCCAGCGCCACGCGCACCTGGTAGACCTGGGCGATCCAGCGCCCGTCCAGCGGCGTCACCTGCAGGCCGCGCACGCGGCCGGGGTCGCCGCTGGTCTGGGGCGCGTCCTGCACGAAGCCGTCCTTGCGCAGCAGGCGCAGGGCCTGCATCACCGGCTGGCGCGACACCGCGAAGCGCTCGGCCAGCTCTTCCTGGCGGATGCGCTGGCCCGGCCGCAGCGCGCCCGAGCTGATCGCGTCGAGCAAGGCCCGGTAGACCTGGTCGGCCAGATCGGGCGTCGATTCGATCCTGAACAACTGCGCGGTCATGGGGCCGAGGCGGGTGGTGCGAATTCTGTATACGGAATTCGCGCAGCATACCCCAGGCGGTGCCGGCGCCGGCGTCCTCAGAGGGAATACCCCAAGCCCCCATGACACAATCGCCCGCCATGCAATCGCCCTTCCCCCGAGACCCGGCCTGGCTGGACCGTGAATACAACAACCGCGCCCGGGTGCCCGAGCACCCGGCGTACTTCGAGCGCTGGGCCCGGGACTCGAAACAGGTGCGCGAGCGGGGTGGGGCGCTGATCGATCTGCGCTATGGGCACGGGCCCGCCGAACAGCTGGACGTCTTCCCGGCCCAGGGGGGCGCCGGCGGTGCCGCGCCGGTGCTGTTCTTCATCCACGGCGGCTACTGGCGCGCCCTGGACAAGTCCGACCACTCCTTCCTGGCACCGCTGTTCCAGCGCCTGGGCGTGTGCGTGGTGATGCCGAACTACGCGCTGTGCCCGGCCACCACCGTCCCGGGCATCACGCTGCAGATGGCGCAGGCCCTGGCCTGGACGCACCGCCACATCGCGGTGCACGGGGGCGACCCGAGCCGCATCACGGTGGCGGGGCATTCGGCGGGCGGCCAGCTGGCGGCCATGATGCTGGCCTGCCGCTGGCCCCAGGTGGGCGCCGACCTGCCCGCCGCGCTGGTCCGCAACGCGCTGTCGGTGTCCGGCCTGTTCGACCTGGAGCCGCTGCGCCTGGCGCCGTCCCTGCAGTCCTCGCTGAAGCTCACGCCGGACCAGGTGCGCAAGGCCAGCCCGGCGCGCCTGCCCTCGCCCGGGCTGCGGCAGGGGCGCGGCGAACTGGTGGCCGTGGTCGGTGGCCAGGAAAGCGGCGAGTACCACCGCCAGAACCACCTCATCCGCGAGGCCTGGGGCCGCGACGTGGTTCGGGTCTGCGAAGAACTGCCGGGGCGGGACCACTTCAGCGCGCTGGACGCGCTGGTGGAGCCGGGTCACCGCCTGCACCAGCTCGCGCGCGGCCTGCTGGGCGTGTGAAGCGCCGGGCGGCGCCTCACATCAAGAGGTGCTCGCCTGCGTTGTCCCCGCCCAGGATGACGTAGTTCACCTTGCGGATGTCCAGCAGCTTGGTGCCGCCGGCGTAGCTGATGGAGCTTTGCAC
This sequence comes from Hydrogenophaga borbori, assembly GCF_003417535.1. Taxonomy (GTDB): domain Bacteria; phylum Pseudomonadota; class Gammaproteobacteria; order Burkholderiales; family Burkholderiaceae_C; genus Hydrogenophaga; species Hydrogenophaga borbori. The sequence continues at coordinate 47,976 of NZ_QVLS01000003.1, read as the reverse complement.
GTCCTGCTCCATCTCGATCAGCGTGTGCGCGAGCGGGCCCTTGATCGGCTCCAGGATGCGCTTGCCTTCCACGTGCTTGTATTCGCCCTTGTTGAAGTCGCTGGCCGAGCCGTAGTACTCCTTGTAGAGCGCACCGTCGACTTCCACCGTCTGGCCGGGTGATTCCTCGTGTCCGGCGAACAGCGAGCCGATCATCACCATGCTGGCGCCAAAGCGCACGCTCTTGGCAATGTCGCCGTGGCAGCGGATGCCGCCGTCCGCGATGATGGGCTTGGTGGCCACGCGCGCGCACCACTTGAGCGCGCTGAGCTGCCAGCCGCCGGTGCCGAAGCCGGTCTTGAGCTTGGTGATGCAGACCTTGCCGGGGCCGATGCCCACCTTGGTCGCGTCGGCGCCCCAGTTCTCCAGGTCGATCACCGCCTCCGGCGTGCCCACGTTGCCCGCGATCACGAAGGCCTTGGGCAGCTTTTCCTTCAGGTAGCCGATCATCTTCTTGACGCTGTCGGCGTGGCCGTGCGCGATGTCGATGGTGATGTACTCGGGGCACAGGCCCTGGGCCACCAGCGTGTCCACGGTGGCGTAGTCGGGCGCCTTCACGCCCAGCGAGATGGAAGCGAAGCTGCCCTTGGCCTGCATCTCGCGCACGAAGGCCACGTTGTCCAGGTCGAAGCGGTGCATGACGTAGAAGTAGCCGTTCTGCGCCAGCCAGGTGCAGATGGACTCGTTGACCACCGTCTTCATGTTGGCGGGCACCACGGGCAGGCGGAAGCGCCGCCCGCCGAGCTCCACGCCGGCATCGCATTCCGAGCGGCTTTCCACGCGGCACTTGCGCGGCAGCAGCAGGATGTTGTCGTAGTCGAAAATTTCCATTGAAACCAAGCTCCAGAAAGCTGTTGTCGAACAGATGAGCGCTTGGCCTGGCCGGTTCTCCTGCCGCGGCGGGCAAAAAGAAACCGGGCGCAAGAATCTTGGGCCCGGTGCGCGATTCTAGACCGATGGCCCGTCCCTCGCCCGGTATGGGGTTCATATGCCCCCACGTATGGAGCGGCCTGCGCGCGGGCGCTTTCTACAATCCGTCGATGCCCCTGGACACCGCCCCGAATCCCTCGCCGCTGGTCGCCGGCCTCAATGCCGAGCAGGCCGCCGCCGTCACCCTGCCCGCCGAACACGCGCTCATCCTCGCGGGCGCAGGCTCGGGCAAGACGCGCGTGCTCACCACGCGCATCGCCTGGCTGCTGCAAACGGGCCAGGTGGGACCGGGCGGCGTGCTGGCCGTGACCTTCACCAACAAGGCGGCGAAGGAAATGGTCACCCGCCTGTCGGCCCTGCTGCCGGTGAACGTGCGCGGCATGTGGATCGGCACCTTCCACGGCCTGTGCAACCGCCTGCTGCGCGCGCACCACCAGCTCGCGGGCCTGCCGGCCACCTTCCAGATCCTGGATACCCAGGATCAGCTCTCGGCCATCAAGCGCCTGTGCAAGCAGTTCAATGTCGACGACGAGCGCTTCCCGCCCAAGCAGCTGCAGTACTTCATCGCCGGTTGCAAGGAAGACGGCCAGCGCCCGCGCGACGTGCCCGCGCGCGATGAAGAGACGCGCAAGAAAGTCGAGCTCTACGCGCTGTACGAGGAGCAATGCCAGCGCGAAGGCGTGGTCGATTTCGGCGAGCTGATGCTGCGAAGCTACGAGCTGCTGCGCGACCAGGACGCCATCCGCGCGCACTACCAGCGGCGCTTCCGCCACATCCTGATCGACGAGTTCCAGGACACCAACAGGCTGCAGTACGCCTGGATCAAGCTGTTCTCGCCGCCCCCCATGGAGGGCCTGGACGTGGCCGCGGGCAACGCGGTGTTCGCGGTGGGCGACGACGACCAGAGCATCTACGCCTTTCGCGGCGCGCGCGTGGGCAACATGGCCGACTTCGTGCGCGAGTACCGCGTGCAGCACCAGATCAAGCTGGAGCAGAACTACCGCAGCGTCAGCAACATCCTGGACGCCGCGAACCACCTCATCGGCCACAACCAGCGCCGCCTCGGCAAAAACCTGCGCACCGACGCGGGCGCGGGCGAGCCGGTGCGCATCAACGAGTCGCCCAGCGATTTCATCGAGGCGCAGTGGGTGGTCGACGAGATCAAGTCCCTGGTGCGCGAGGAAACGCCGCGCAGCGAGATCGCCATCCTCTACCGCAGCAACGCGCAGAGCCGTGTGATCGAGACCGCGCTGTTCAACGCCGGCCTGCCCTACCGCGTGTACGGCGGCCTGCGCTTCTTCGAGCGCGCCGAGATCAAGCACGCCCTGGCCTACCTGCGCCTGATCGAGAACCCGCGCGACGACACCAGCTTCCTGCGCGTGCTCAACTTCCCGCCGCGCGGCATCGGCGCGCGCAGCGTGGAGCAGCTGCAGGACGTGGCGCGCGCGGCCGGCTGTTCGCTGCACGACGCGGTGAGCGCGGTCACCGGGCGCGCGGGCACGGCCATCGCGGGCTTCGTCGCCAAGATCGACGTGATGCGCGAACGCAGCGAGGGCAGCCACCTCAAGGGCATCGTCGAACTGGTGCTGGAGCACAGCGGCCTGGTGGAGCACTACCGCCAGGAGCGCGAAGGCCAGGAGCGCGTGGAGAACCTGGAAGAACTGGTCAACGCGGCCGAGAGCTTCGTGATGCAGGAAGGCTTCGGCCGCGAGGCCGTGGCGCTGACGCAAAGCCCCGCCAGCCAGGGCCTGGACCTGAACGTCCCCGTGCTCGACGAGCCCCTGGCCCCCGACGCCGACACCGGCGAGACCCTGAGCCCGCTCGCTGCCTTTCTGTCGCACGCCGCGCTCGAATCGGGCGACAACCAGGCCCAGGCCGGGCAGGACGCGGTGCAGCTCATGACCGTGCACGCGGCCAAGGGCCTGGAGTTCGACTGCGTCTTCATCGTCGGCCTGGAGGAAGGCCTGTTCCCGCACGAGAACGCCATGAGCGACCGCGACGGACTGGAAGAGGAGCGCCGGCTGATGTACGTGGCGATCACGCGCGCGCGCCAGCGCCTGTACCTGAGCCATTCGCAGACGCGGCTGCTGCACGGCCAGACGCGCTACAACCTCAAGAGCCGTTTCTTCGATGAATTGCCCGAGCACTGCCTGAAGTGGCTGACGCCGCCGCAGCCTTCGGGCTGGGGCGGCACGGGCAGCGCGGGCTGGGGCGGCCACCGCGCGCTGGGCACGCCGGTGCCGCAGCCGGCGTGGTCGCCGGCCTGGAAGGCCGCCAGCGCGCCCGCGCCCGAACCCGACCGCGGCACGCCGATCAAGAGCGGCATGGCGGTGTTCCACAACAAGTTCGGCGAGGGCAAGGTGCTCGCGGTGGAAGGCGCGGGCGACGACGCGCGTGCGCAGGTGAACTTCCCGCGCCACGGCACCAAGTGGCTGGCGCTGAGCGTGGCCAAGCTCACGCCCATCGAGTAGTCCAGCGCCCGCACCGTCGAGGCGGGCGCTGGCCCTGGGCAGGCCGATGGCTGGCCCGGCGCCGACCCGGCCCCGTCACCAGCCCGCGAACACGTCCTCGGCGATGCCGAACGCGGTGCTGGCGCCGGTGCCGCTGGTCACCAGCGCCAGGCGCAGGTGGTCGGCCGGCGCGTGGATGAGCGCGTCGGCGCCGTGGCCGGTCGGATAGACACCGGTCCAGCGCTCCACCACCTCGCAGCGGTCCAGACCGACCACCTCGTGCAGGTGGCCCAGGATGCGCTCGTCCACCGCCTCGCTGGCGAAGGGCTCGGGCGTGGCGTGCGGGTGGTGCGAGTCGCCTACCACCAGCGTGCCGTCGGCGCTCTGCACGGCGATCAGGTGGATGCCGTCGTCCAGGCTGGGGCCGCACTCGGCGCGCAGTTGCTCCAGCAGCGGCGCCGAACTGGCGAGGTCGGCGTAGCCGTGGTAGCGCACCAGGCTGAGGTCGCTCATCACCGCCGCGCCCAGCCGCAAGCCGGCCGACGGGCGCACGCGCAGCATCTGCAGGCGCGTCAGCCGCAGCGCGTGGTCGGGCAGCAGGCGCCGCGCCACGCCATTGAGCTCGGTGCCGGGGCAGACCACGATGCGCTCGGCCGTCCACTGGCCTTGCGCGCCGTGCACCGTGGACCCCTCGATGCCCAGCACCTCCTGCCCCCAGATGAAGCGCACGCCCTGCGCCTGCAGCCAGCGCGCGAGGGCGGGAATGGCTTCGCGCGACTCGACGCGCAGCTCGTGCGGGCTGTACAGCGCGCCCGCCACGCCGTCGGACTTGAGCGACGGCATGCGTGCGCCCCAGGCCTGGCCGCGGTGCAGTTCGCAGCGCTCGCCCATCTCGGTGCCGACGAACTCGGCCAGCACGTCCAGCGCCCGCGCGCGCTGGGCCACCACCCACAGGCCCTGGTGCACGATGGGGATGCCTGCCTGCGGCGCCAGCTCGGCCCAGAGGTCGCGCGAGCGCCGGGCGCGCCGCCAGGTGTCGCCGGCGCGCTGGCCGGTCACGGTGACGAAGCCGAAATTGCGGATGGAGGCGCCCACGCAGCGGTGGTCGCGTTCGATCAGCGCCACGCGCAGGCCACGGCGCAGCCCCATCCAGGCATGGGCGAGGCCGGCGATGCCGCTGCCCACCACGATCAGGTCGAAACGCTTGTCGTTCACGGGAAAGGCGAAGGGGGTACTTCGAATGGACGTCGGGCCGTCATGTTGATTGCACACAATGAAAGCCCGTTGACAGTTCCACGCGCATGATCCCTTCCTTCGACTCACTCTGGGCTCTGCTGGCCGCGCGCGGCCACGAGCGTTACACCGGCGAGCCGGTGACCCACCTGGAGCACGCTCTGCAGACCGCTGACCTGGCGCGCCGCGGCGGCGCGGGCGAGGCCCTGGTGCTCGCCGCGCTGTTGCACGACGTCGGCCACCTGATCCATGGCGTGGCGGGCACGCCCAGCGCCGCCGGCGTCGACGACCGCCACGAAGCGATCGCCGCCGACGCGCTGCAGCGCCTGTTCGGCCCCGCCGTGAGCGGACCGGTCGGCCTGCACGTGATGGCCAAGCGGCGCCTGTGCGCCGATCCGCGCTACCTGCGGGCCCTGTCGGACGATTCGCGCCGCAGCCTGGCGCTGCAGGGCGGTCCGCTGGACGCGGCGGGCTGCGAGGCCTTCGACCGCCTGGCCCACGCGCAGGACGCGCTGCGCCTGCGCCGCTGGGACGACGCGGCCAAGCGACCGGCGCGCGAGGTACCGCCGCTGGACACCTACCGGGCGATGGCCGAGGCGCTGCTGCGCTGAGTCCGGGGCGGATAAAAAAAGCCCTCCGGCCAAATGACCGGAGGGCCCGCAGGGTGCGATGGCGAGCGGCTTCAGGCGCCGATCACCCCGCCATCGTTCTTCGTCGTGCCAACCGCGTCGTGCTGGCTGGTCGGCTGGGTTGCGCGCCATCGTCCGTGGCTGGCGTGACGGGCGCATGACAGGGTGGGCGCGCGCTCAGGCTGGCCGCGCCAGCAGCGGCCGGCCCATGCGAATGGACGCGCCCGGTGCGACCCCGGGCGCGGGCGTGAAGCCCGGCGGCACCAGCACGACGATGGTGGAGCCGTGTTCGAAGTGGCCCATCTCCTGGCCGCGCGCGTAGGCCGCCTCGCAGGGCAGCTCGTCGGGGCCGCGGTAGCGCGTGTTGAGCGGCAGCGGCAGGGCGCGCAGGCGCAGGCTGGCCACCAGGATGGCGGCCACGGGCACCAGCACCAGCGGCGTGCCGTCGGCCAGGCGCGCGAACAGCGCCGCGCGCTCGTTGCGGCAGAACAGGCGCTCCACGCGCTTGAGGGCGATGGGGTTCACGTTCCAGGTGTCGCCGCTGAAGTGCGTCACGTGCTCCAGCGTGAGCGCCTCGGGCGCGTGGAAGCGGTGGTACATGGCCGAGGTCAGGCGCAGCGTCACGAACTGGCCGCCGCGCAGGGCGGCGATGGCGGCCCGCGCGCGCGGCGAGTCGCCGAGCAGGTCGGTGAGCGCGTACGGAAAGCCCTTGGCCTGGAACACCTGGGCGCAGGGGTCTTCGCCGATGCGCCCGCTGGCGCCGACGATGGCGTCGCAGGGGCTGACCAGCACCGACGGCGTGGTGTCGACGGGCCTCGCACCCTCGCGCAGCTCGCGCGTGAAGCAGTCGTGCAGGCTGTCGAAGCGCGGCTTCTTTGCGTCGCTCAGGTCGAGGTCGGTGAAGGCCCTCCACACCGCCATGGACGCGTCGCGCACCAGGGGCTGGCGGATCCGACTGAACCAGCCCATGAAGCGCGTGAGCGCCAGGCGCGGCACGCGGTTGGTGAGCAGGAAGTTCAGGTCTTCGCTGAGCGCGAGGCGGCGCAGCTGGCGCCGCACAAGGCCGTGGGGATTCTGTCGCAAGGCTTTCATCGTTGGGTCATCCGGGGGCCATACAAGAGCGGGAACACCACGACGCCCCGAACGCCATGTCCCTTCTGCCTTATGCCTTGCCAGCCGGTTCGCTCCTGCTGGCCTTGCCGTACCTGAAACAGCGCCTCGAGCTTTCGCGCGCCAAGCACCGCTCGCTGGCGGGCCACTCGCGCTGGGCCAAGCGCCTGGCGGGCTGGTTGCCGGGCTACGCCTTCGACGAGCGCCGCTTCTTCCGGGCCGACGGCGCCGACGACGCGCTGGCCGCGCGGCGCCGCGCGGCCTTCGACGCCCTGTGCGCGGGCTACGCCCAGCGCTACGAACGCTCGCTCGCCCTGACCGCCGACGCGCGCGAGGGGCTGGCCGATCTGCAGCTCACCGGTGCCTACCGCGCGCCCTTTCCCTTCAGCCCCTACCTGCGCGAACGCCTGAAGGTCGGCGCCTTCGTTCGCTCGGCCGGTGGCCTGGAGGTGGAGGACCTCGACGGCAATCGCTTCCTCGACCTCACGGGCTCCTACGGCGTCAACGTCTTCGGCGTGGACTTCTACAAGGCCTGCATGGAAGAGGGCGCGGCCATCGGCCTCGAACTGGGCCCCGTGCTGGGCGCCTACCACCCGGTGGTGGCCGACAACATCGCGCGCCTGAAGGCGGTCTCGGGTCAGGACCAGGTGTCCTTCCACATGAGCGGCACCGAGGCCGTGATGCAAGCCGTCCGCCTGGCGCGCTACCACACGCGCAAGAAGCACCTGGTGCGTTTCTGCGGCGCGTACCACGGCTGGTGGGAGGACGTGCAGCCCGGCCCCGGCAACCCGATGCCGCCGCGCGAGACCTACACCCTCAAGGACATGGACGACCAGAGCCTTCGGGTGCTGCGCACGCGCCGCGACATTGCCTGCGTGCTCATCAACCCCTTGCAGGCCCTGCACCCGAACCGCAACGCGCCGGGCGACTCCACGCTGATGACTGGCCTGCGCCAGGCGGGCTATGACCGCGAGGCCTACACGCGCTGGCTCCAGCGGCTGCGCGAGGTCTGCACCGAACGCGGCATCGTGCTGATCTTCGACGAGGTTTTCTTGGGCTTTCGCCTGGCGCCCGGCGGCGCGCAGGCGTACTTCGGCGTGAAGGCCGACCTGGTGACCTACGGCAAGTCGGTCGCGGGCGGCTACCCGGTGGGCGTGGTCTGCGGACGCGCCGATCTGATGAAGCGTTTCCGCGCCGAGCGCCCCGCCGACCTGTGCTTCGCGCGCGGCACGTTCAATGCGCACCCGCACGTGATGGGCGGCATGCACGCCTTCCTTCGTCGCCTGGAAACGCCTGAGTTGCGAGCGGTGTACGCCGGCGGCGATCAACGCTGGAACGCGCGCCGCGAGCGCTTCAACGCCGCCATGGCCGACGCCGGCCTGCCGGTGCGCGCGGCGAACCTGCACAGCGTGTGGACGCTGGACTACACGCAGCCGGGCCGCTACCACTGGATGTTCCAGTACTACCTGCGCTGGCATGGCCTGGCCTTGAGCTGGGTGGGCACGGGTCGGTTCATCTTCGCGCTGAACTTCGACGACGCGGCGTTCGATGAAGTGGTGCGGCGTTGCGTGGCGGCCGGCCGGGCCATGCAGGCCGACGGCTGGTGGACGCTGCCCGAGGGCGTGGACGCCAAGGCGATCGGCAAGCAGTTGCGCAGGGAAACCCTGTCGGCGATGTTCCGCCAGAAGGGCTGAGCCCTGCAGCGGCCCCGAGCCCGAGCGGGGTGTTCGGGCGCCAGGCACCCAACACCCACCATCCCAGGACGTCAGCGGTGCCCGACGCCCGGGTCGATGAGCTGGCCCTTCATGAGGTACAGGGGGGCCTTGTGGTACAGCTTGATGTCGTGGAACGGGTCGGTGAGGATCTTGGTCGCCCACACCAGGCCCGTCTGGATGTCCTGCAGGAAGAACAGGTGGATGGTGCGGAACAGCAGCCCACCGATGCCCAGCCCCAGCCACAGCGTGCCCACGTGGCGCGTATAGCCCCAGTGGTCGTGGTGCGCCTCGAACAGGCCCATCACCGTCGGGTCGATCCAGACCAGCACCGGCACCAGCGCCCACAGGCTCATGAGCACCACCTTGCGCTGCAGGTTGTAGCCCACCTTGATCTCTTCCTTGTACTCGTGCGTGGCCTGGTTCACGTGGTCGTAGCCCTTGGGCTCGAAGAAGAAATGGCCGGCCTGGCGCGAGGTCATCGAGACCAGCCAGGCGATCAGCGCGGAAATCACGGGATCGAACCACAGCATCACGTACGCGACCACGAAGCTGATCGCGCTGACCAGGTGCAGCGACTGGTTGATGCGGCTGTGGTGGTAGTAGCGGTGGTCGTCCCAGCGCTGGATCTCCAGGGTCTTGAAGAAGTCGTTCAAGGCGGTCTCCGTCGGCAATGAGGAAGAAGGTGAAAGAAGGGGAAAAGCGGCCGCATGGTGGTTGCCACGCGTGACAGCGCGGTGACATCGCCGGTGCGTCACCGCGCGGGCACACGCGCGTCACGCCGCTGTCGCGGTGTCATCAATCTGCCGCGAAGCCGCCGCACCATGCCCCCATGCCCGACACGAGCGCCGAAACGATCCTGGTGGAGGCCTTCCCGGCCGCCCGCCCGTCCCTGCGGCTCGCCGTGGTGACGGAGACCTGGCCGCCCGAGATCAACGGTGTTTCGCTCACGCTGTCGCGTCTGGTGCAGGGCCTGCGCGCGCGCAACCACGAGGTGCAGCTCGTCCGCCCGCGCCAGACGCGCGAGGACGCCGCGCGCAGCGACCCGGGGTTTCACGAGGTGCTCATGCGCGGCATGCCCATCCCGCGCTACCCCGAACTCAAGCTCGGCCTGCCCGGCAAGGGCGCGCTGGTGCGCGCCTGGACCCTGAGGCGGCCCGATCTGGTGCACATCGCCACGGAAGGCCCGCTGGGCTGGTCGGCCCTGCAGGCAGCGCGCCGCTTGCGCCTGCCGGTGACGTCCGACTTCCGCACCAACTTCCACGCCTACAGCCAGCACTACGGCGTGGGCTGGCTCAAGACGCCCATCGTGGCCTACCTGCGCAAGTTCCACAACCTCACGCGCTGCACCATGGTGCCCACGCAGAGCCTGCGCGCGGAGCTGCAGGCCATCGGCTTTCGCAACGTCAGCGTGGTGGCGCGCGGCGTCGACACGCAGCGGTTCAACCCCGCGCGGCGCAGCGCCGAGCTGCGCGCCAGCTGGGGGGCGGGCGACGGCAGCCTGGTGATGGTGGCCGTCGGCCGCCTGGCGGCCGAGAAGAACCTGGGCGTGGTGCTGCAGGCCTATGAGGCCATGCGCGCGCAGAACCCCGACGTGAAGCTGGTCTTCGTGGGCGACGGCCCGCAGCGCGCGGCCCTGCGCCAGCGCTGCCCCGAGGCCGTGTTCGCCGGCATGCGGCGCGACGAGGACCTGGCCGCGCACTACGCCAGCGCCGACCTGTTCGCCTTCGCGAGCCTGACCGAAACCTTCGGCAACGTCACCATCGAAGCCCTGGCCAGCGGCCTGCCGGTGCTGGCCTTCGACACCGCCGCGGCGGGCGACTGGGTGCGCGGCGGGCACAACGGCTGGCTGCTGCCGGTGGACGACGAAGCCGCCTTCGCGCGCCAGGCCGCGCTGCTGGCGCGCGACCCGGCGCTGGTGCGCGCGGCCGCATCGCAGGCGCGCGCGCAGGTGGCGGCGCTGGACTGGCGGCACATCGCTGGCCAGGTGGAAGGGATCTTCCTGCAGACCGTGGGCTGGCCGCACGCGCTGCCCGACAGCTGGAGCCCGTCGCTGGCGTTGTGAGCCGCCACCCGCGGTGCGCTCGAGCGCCATGCCACCGGATTCACGAGGTTTTCACGAGGCCTGCGTAGCCTTCTCGCCTGTCGTATTTCCCAACCCCACAGGACATTCCATGACCCTCGACTTCGATAGCGAAGACCTGCCCACCAACACCAGCCGGAACGAGCACTTCCAGAACGTGGTGAACCGCGCGGTCAACCGCCGCGGCTTCCTGTTCAAGACCGGTGTGGGTGCCGCTGCCGTGGCCTTCCTCTCCGCCGGCCTCGCGGGCTGCGGCGGTGGCGGCGGCGACGCCGACCCGACGCCCGTGCCGCCCGCGGCCGATCCCGACCTGCTGGGCTTCACCGGCATCGCCATCGGCACCGACGACAGCGTGCACGTCGCCCCGGGCTACACCGCCTCGGTGCTGGCACCCTGGGGCACGCCGCTGTTCTCCACCGGCGCGGGCTCGACCTGGGCCGGCGACGCCAGCGAAGACGCCGCCGCGCAGGCGCGCCAGATGGGTGACAACCACGACGGCATCCACTACTTCGCCCTGGCCGGCCGCAGCGATGAAGGCCTGCTGGTGATGAACCACGAGTACACCAACCCGCAGTACCTGTTCACCGACGGCGTGGTCAACAGCCTGGACGACGCGAACAAGGACCTCAACGCGCACGGCGTGAGCGTGGTGCACATCCGCCGCACCGCCGGCGTGTGGAACATCGTGCTGGACTCCACCTACAACCGCCGCATCACGGGCGATACGCCGATGCAGCTGACCGGTGCCGCCGCCGGCCACGCGCTGCTGCAGACCACGGCCGACGCCACCGGCACCGTCGCGCTCGGCACGCTGAACAACTGCGGCAACGGCTTCACCCCCTGGGGCACCTACCTGACCTGCGAAGAGAACTTCAACCAGTACTTCGGCACCACCAACACCGCCGTTCCCGGCATGACGCGCAACGCGAACCAGCTGCGCTACGGCCTCTCCAGCGCCGGCACCTCGCGCAAGTACGAGCAGTACCACGACCGCTTCGACTGGCAGAAGGAACCCAACGAAGCCAACCGCTTCGGCTGGATCGTCGAGATCGATCCCTTCGACCCGGCCTCCATGCCCAAGAAGCGCACCTCGCTGGGCCGCATCAAGCACGAGAACGCCGCCTACGCCATTGCCGCCGACGGCCGCGTGGTGGTCTACATGGGCGATGACCAGGCCAACGACTACATCTACAAGTTCGTGACCGCCGGCCACTACATCGAAGGCGACACCGCCAACAACCGCGACCTGCTCGACACCGGCACGCTGTATGTGGCCAAGTTCAACGCCGGCGCCGTGGCGAACGACATGATGGGCACCGGCGAGTGGATGCCCATGACCACGGCCAACCCGGCCCTCGCCGCCTACGCCACGCAGGCCGAGATCCTGGTCAATACGCGCCTGGCGGCCGACGCCATGGGGGCCACGCCCATGGACCGCCCCGAGTGGGTGGCGGTGCATCCGCAGACCCAGGAGGTCTACGTCACGCTGACGAACAACTCCGGCCGTTCGACGACCGACGACGCCAACCCGCGCGCGGCCAACGTCTACGGTCAGATCATCCGCTGGCGCGAGACCGGCGGCGACCCGACCGCCCTGACGTTCGAGTGGGACCTGTTCGTGCTGGCCGGCAACCCCACCATCGCCCAGGCCAACCCCTTGAACAAGGGCTCGGCCAACGTGACCAGCGACAACACCTTCAACAGCCCCGACGGTCTGGGCTTCGACCGCGATGGCCGCCTGTGGATCCAGACCGACGGCAACTACAGCAACACCGGCAACTACGCCAACCAGGGCAACAACCAGATGCTGTGCGCCGATCCCCGCACCAAGGAGATCCGCCGCTTCTTCGTCGGCCCCGTGGAGTGCGAGGTCACGGGCCTGACCTTCACGCCGGACAGCAAGACGCTGTTCATCAACATCCAGCACCCGGGCGAGGGCGGCAACAGCCACTGGCCCGAGGGTGGGGCGGCGCTGCCGCGCTCGGCCACCGTCGTCATCACCAAGGACGATGGCGGCGTGATCGGTACCTGACCCGGCGCTCGCGCCAGAACAAAGCCCGCACCCTTGGCCGGTGCGGGCTTTTCTTTTGGGCGCCCGCGGGGCTCAGGCCGAGGGGGGGGTGTTCGGTTCGGGCGCGTCGAAAGCGAAGCTGTCGCGCACGGTGAACCACAGCGAGGTGTGGAACATCGAGGCCATGAACAGCACGATGGGGTAGACCACCACCTGCATCACCTCGGGGCCGCCGACGATGGAGCCCAGCATGCCCAGGAGCAGGCCGGTCAGCATGAAGACCACCGTCCAGCCGGCGACGAAGAGCAGCATCGCGCCCTTGTTGCTCCAGCAGGCCACCAGGCTGAAGAACAGGCTCTTGGCGGGCGGCACGCCGTGCCAGAACACCAGCGCCGGCGCGTGCCAGAAGGCCATCAGCACGGGCAGGTAAGCCAGCAGGGCCGCCCACAGGCCGGGGCGGCCGATGGCGGCGCCCACCATGTCGGGCGTGACCTCGGCGGTGCCCTCGGGCAAGGGGGTGGGCGAGCCGTCGGCGAACAGTGCGCCGACGCCCATGACCAGGAACAGCGCCACGGCGTACATGGCGCCCAGCAGCAGCATGCCGCGCCGGCGCTCGGCCCCGCCCCGGAAGGCCGTGAGCAGCAGCGAGGGCATGGGAAAGCGGCCTTGCTCGGCCTCGCGCGTGGCGGCCATCAGACCCAGCGTGGCCGCGGGCACCAGCGCCGCCGCGACCGCCGTGCCCAGGATGGGCACGATGGACAGCACCGAGACCAGGGCCATGAACATGAAGAACAGGCCCGACATCGCGAGCGGCTGGCGCAGGAAGGTGCGCATGCCGAGCTTGACCCACATCCAGCCCAGGCTGGCCTTGTTGACCTGGAGCTTCATGCGGCCATGGCCTCCGGCGCCGCGCTCGGCGCGGGCGCGTTCGGCAGGCGGGCGCGCAGCACGCGCTGGAAGTGGCCCGGGTCGTGCGCCTGCAGCATGGCGGCCTCGCGCGGCAGGTGCAGGTCCCACAGACGCGACAGCCAGAAGCGCAGCGCGCCCGCGCGCTGCATGGCGGGCAGCAGGCGGCGCTCGGCCGGCGTCAGCGGACGCACGCCTTCGTAGGCCGAGAGGAAGGCCTGCTCCAGCGCGGGCTCGGGCTGGCCGTCGGTGTCGCCGCCGTGGCGCACGCACCAGTCGTTCAGGCACACGGCGATGTCGAACAGCCAGGTGTCCACGCCGGCGAAGTAGAAGTCGAAGACGCCGCTGACCGCGCCGTCTTCGAACATCGCGTTGTCGCGGAACAGGTCGGCGTGGATGGGGCCGCGTGGCAGGGCCAGGTAGGCGCTGCTCTGCGCCACGTGGTTCTGGTAGGCCAGCTCGGACCGCAGCAGGGCGGCCTGGGCGTCGTCGATGAAGGGCAGCACCACGGGCACGGTCTCGTTCCACCAGGGCAGGCCGCGCAGGTTGGGCTGGCGGCGCTCGAAGTCGCGGCCGACCAGGTGCAGGCGGGCCAGCAGCGCGCCCACCGCGGCGCAGTGCGCGGCCGTGGGTGTCAGCTCGCTGGCGCCGCGCAGCTTGTCGACCACGGCGGCGGGCTTGCCTTGCACGCGGTGCAGGATCTCGCCCTGGGCGTCGGCCGCGGGCTCGGGCACCGGGATGCCGTGCGTGGCCAGGTGCTTCATCAGGTGCAGGTAGAACGGCAGCTGCTCGGCGCTCAGGCGCTCGAACACCGTGAGCACGTGCTCGACGGTCTGGCCGTCGCGTTCGCTGGTGACGAAGTAGTTGGTGTTCTCGATGCCGCCCTGGATGCCGCGCAGCTCGGTGAGGGTGCCCAGGTTCAGTCGTTCGATGAGGGCGGCGGCTTCGGCGAACGGGACCTCGGTGTAGACGGCCATGTCAGAAGTTGAGGAGGCGCCAGCTGCTGCGGCCGCTGTTGCCCGAGGGGCGGCCCGCGGTTTCGCCGGGGGTGTTGGCGGCGCCGCGCGGCTGGATTTCATAGGCTGGCGCGCCGTTCTTGGGCTGCACCTGGATGGATTGGGTCTGGCCGTCCACGCGCAGTTCGTCGATGCGGGTGAGCGCGTCCTCGTGCGTGATGCGCTCGATGCGATCGCCCGGGGCGCGCTGCAGCGGCACGGACTCGGCCGGCGCGGGCTGCTGCGCCAGGGCCGGTGCGGCCAGCGCGGCGAGCAGGACCGCGCGCAGAAGGGAAGGGGTGGAGGCCATCCGCGCATTGTAGGCACCGGGGTGGCCCCGCGTGGCATGGGCCCGCCGCCGGCACGGCCTTCCCCCACAATGTCGGGATGACCCAGGACGCCACCCGAACCCTGCTGCTGATCGACGGATCGAGCTACCTCTACCGCGCCTACCACGCCATGCCCGACCTGCGGGCCGTGCCGGGCGACCCGACGAGCCCCGCCACCGGGGCCATCCGGGGCATGATCAACATGGTGCAGAGCCTTCGCAAGGAGGTGCCCGCGCTGTTCGCCGCCTGCGTCTTCGACGCCTCGGGGCCGACCTTCCGCGACGCGATCTACGCCGAGTACAAGGCCCACCGCAGCCCCATGCCCGAGGACCTGCGCGCGCAGATCCCGCCCATCCACGAGGTGGTGCGCCTGCTGGGCTTTCCCGTGCTGGACGTGCCCGGCGTGGAGGCCGACGACGTGATCGGCACCCTCGCCCACGCGGCGGCGGCGCAGGGGTTCGACGTCGTCGTCAGCAGCGGGGACAAGGACCTGGCCCAGCTCGTCAACGAACGCATCGCCATCATCGACACCATGAGCGGCAAGCGCCGCGACCTCGCGGGCGTGCAGGCCGAGTTCGGCGTGCCGGCGCACCTGATGGTCGACTACCAGACCCTGGTGGGCGACGCGGTGGACAACGTGCCGGGCGTGGACAAGGTGGGCCCCAAGACCGCCGCCAAGTGGCTGATGGAATACGGCTCGCTGGACGCGCTGGTGGCGCGCGCCGGCGAGATCAAGGGCGTGGCCGGCGAGAACCTGCGCAAGGCGCTGGACTGGCTGCCCACGGGGCGCCAGTTGCTGACCATCAAGACCGACTGCGACCTGAACGGCTTCGTGCCCGGCCTGCCCGCGCTGGACGCGGTGCGCCTGGGCGAGCCCGACCACCAGGCGCTGCAGGCCTTCTACGACAGGTACGGCTTCAAGTCGCTCGCCGCCAAGGCCGCGGCGGGCCAGGAGGCACCGGTGGCGCCGGGTTCGACCGCCGTGGCGCCCGGCGCCACCGAAGGCCTGTTCGACGACCCGCCCGCGCCCGCGTCCGGCCAAGCGCGTCCCGCGCTGAAGTACGACACCATCCTGAGCTGGGACCTGTTCGACACCTGGCTGGCGCGCCTGCAGGCGGCCGAGCTGACCGCGCTGGACACCGAAACCACCTCGCTGGACGAAATGGTGGCCGAGATCGTCGGCATCTCCTTCAGCGTGACGCCCGGCGAGGCGGCCTACATCCCGCTGCGCCACGTGGGCCCGGACGCGCCGGAGCAATTGCCCTTCGACGAGGTGCTTGCCCGGCTCAAGCCCTGGCTGGAAGACCCCATGCGGCCCAAGCTGGGCCAGCACGTCAAGTACGACCGCCACGTCTTCGCCAACCACGGCATCGAGGTGCGTGGCTACGAGCACGACACCATGCTGCAGAGCTACGTGCTGGAGGTGCACAAGCCGCACGGGCTGGAAAGCCTGGCCGAGCGCCATACCGGCCGCAAGGGCATCAGCTACGAGGCCATCTGCGGCAAGGGCGCGCACCAGATCCCCTTCGCCCAGGTGGACGTGGCCAAGGCCGCCGAGTACTCCTGCGAGGACAGCGACCAGACCCTGGACGTGCACCGCGTGCTGTGGCCGCGCCTGCAGGCCGATGAGAAGCTGAGGTTCATCTACGAACTGGAGATGGCCAGCAGCGAAACGCTGTACCGGGTGGAGCGCAACGGCGTGCTGATCGACGCGCCCACGCTGGCCGCGCAGAGCCACGAACTGGGCCAGCGCATCGTGGCGCTGGAGCAGGAGGCCTATGCCATCGCCGGCCAGCCCTTCAACCTGGGCAGCCCCAAGCAGCTCGGCGAGATCTTCTTCGACAAGCTGGGCCTGCCCGTCATCAAGAAGACCGCCACCGGCGCGCGCAGCACCGACGAGGAGGTGCTGGAAAAGCTCGCCGAGGACTACCCGCTGCCGGCCAAGATCCTGGAGCACCGCGGCCTGTCCAAGCTCAAGGGGACCTACACCGACAAGCTGGCGCAGATGGCCAACCCGCGCACCGGCCGCGTGCACACGCACTACGCGCAGGCCGTGGCCGTGACGGGGCGCCTGTCCAGCAACGACCCGAACCTGCAGAACATCCCCATCCGCACGCCCGAGGGCCGGCGCGTGCGCGAGGCCTTCGTGGCCCCGCCGGGCAGCGTGATCGCCAGCGCCGACTACTCGCAGATCGAGCTGCGCATCATGGCCCACATCAGCGAGGACGCGGCCCTGCTGCGCGCCTTCCAGGAAGGCCAGGACGTGCACCGCGCCACCGCGGCCGAGGTGTTCGGCGTGGAACTGCAGCAGGTGAGCAGCGAGCAGCGCCGCTACGCCAAGGTGATCAACTTCGGCCTCATCTACGGCATGAGCGCCTTCGGCCTGGCCAAGGCCCTGGGCATCGACAACACGGCGGCGAAGAACTACATCCAGCGCTACTTCGAGCGCTTCGAGGGCGTGAAGCGCTACATGGAGCAGACGGTGGCCTCCGCGCAGAAGAAGGGCTACGTGGAAACCGCCTTCGGACGCCGCCTGTACCTGCCGGAAATCAACGGTGGCAACGGCCCGCGCAAGAAGGCGGCCGAGCGGCAGGCCATCAACGCGCCCATGCAGGGCACGGCGGCCGACCTCATCAAGATGAGCATGGTGGCCGTGCAGGCCGCGCTGGACGACCAGGAGCGCCGCACCAAGATGATCATGCAGGTGCACGACGAACTGGTGTTCGAGGTGCCCGCGGACGAGGTCGATTGGGTGCGCAGCGAAGTGCCGCGCCTGATGGCCGGCGTGGCCGAACTCAGGGTGCCGCTGCTGGCCGAGATCGGCGTCGGGCCCAACTGGGACAAGGCCCATTGAGCGCCGGCGCGCCTGAACTTCGGTCCCTGGGCCGAGTCAGCTTGACTTTCCACCACCCGTCAGGAGACAACCCATGCTCGAACAAGACATGACCCGCGACGCCGAAGCCCTGTTGGGCGGCAGTGCCGATCAAGCCGGGGCCACCCGCCGCACCGCCCTCAAGGCCGCTCTGGGCGCGGGCTATGCCGCCGCCGCCGCGCCGCTGATGGCCCAGACGGCGATTCGCACCCCGTCCGACGGCCTGACCGTGGGCGAGGTGATGATCGACGTGGCCGGCTTCAAGATGCCGGCCTACCGCGCCGCGCCGGCCGGCAAGACCGGCTTGCCCGTGGTGCTGGTGTTGTCCGAGATCTTTGGCGTGCACGAGTACATCGCCGACACCGCGCGCCGCTTCGCCAGGGCGGGCTACCTGGCCATCGCGCCCGAGCTGTTCGTGCGCCAGGGCGATGCCCAGGGCTACGGCGAGATGGCCAAGCTCATCGCGGAGGTCATCAGCCAGGTGCCCGACGCCCAGGTGATGGGCGACCTGGACGCCACCGTGAAGTGGGCGGCCGCCAACGGCGGCGACGCCAGCAAGCTGGGCATCACCGGCTTTTGCTGGGGTGGGCGCCAGGTCTGGCTGTACAGCGCGCACAACCCGGCGGTGAAGGCGGGCGTGGCCTGGTACGGGCGCCTGGTGGGGCAGCAGAATGCGCTCACCCCGAAGAACCCGGTGGACGTGGCCGGCCAGCTGCACGGCCCGGTGCTGGGGCTCTACGGCGCGGCCGACACCGGCATCCCGCTTGACACGGTTGATAAGATGAAATCGGCCTTGGCGGGCGGCAGCGCGGCGGCCAAGGCGTCGAGCTTCGTGGTGTACCCGGACGCACCGCACGCCTTCCACGCCGACTACCGGCCGAGCTTCCGCAAGGAGCCGGCCGAGGACGGCTGGAAGCGTGCCCTGGCCTGGTTCAAGCAGCACGGCGTGGCCTGAAACGAGACCCCCCGCCGCGCTTTGCGCGACCCCCTCAAGGGGGCGACACCGGCGGCCCGGCACAGCCGGTTCCGCGGTGTCACTCGGTTCGACCGCCCGTGCTCCGCAGGTCTTGTTCTACCGAGTAACTGAATACTGATATGACCTTGTTGGCCATTCTTGTCGGCACCGTCGCGGCCGGTGTCGGCAGCGTGTGGATCGCGGCGCTGTTGGGCTACGCCATGCTGGCGCGCTTCACGCAGCACATGCTCAGCCTGGCGGCCGGCGCCCTGCTGGCCACGGCCTTCATGCACCTGCTGCCCGAGGCCTTCGAGAGCGCGGCCGGCGCGCACGAGCTGTTCGCGCTGCTGCTGGGTGGCCTGGTGTTCTTCTTCCTGCTCGACAAGGCCGAGCTCTGGCACCACGGCCACGAGCATGGCCATGAACACGGCCAGGAGGCCGGGGACGGGCACGCCCACCACCATCAGCACCACCACGGGCACCACCACCACGAGGAGCGGCGCACCGGCGGCTGGGCCGTGCTGCTGGGCGACAGCGTGCACGCCTTCGGCGACGGCATCCTGATCGCCTCGGCCTTCGTGGCCGACCTGCGGCTGGGCGTGGTGGCGGCACTGGCGGTGCTCGCGCATGAGGTGCCGCACCACATGGGCGATCTGGTGGTGTTGCGCCAGACCTCGCGCTCGCCGCGCGCGGCCCTGCTCAAGGTGTCGATGGCGGGCACGGTCACGGCCCTGGGCGGTCTGGTGGGCTACGCGCTGCTGGCCTCGCTGGACGACTGGCTGCCGTACTTCCTGGTGGCGGCCTCCAGCAGCTTCGTCTACGTGGCCCTGGCCGACCTGATCCCGCAGCTGCAGAAGCGGCTGAGCCTGCGCGAGACGGCGGCGCAGATCGCCTGGCTGGCGGTGGGCATCGGCATGGTCACGCTGGTGAGCGGCCTGGCGCACGGCGGGCACTGATCGCGCCGGGCCGGGCGCCCGATCACAGCTTCTGCGACTCGCTCTCGCTCCAGCGCGGCGGGTTGCCAAAACCGAAGCGGAAGGTGGCGCCCTGGCCGACGGCGCCTTCGGCCGAGAGCCGGCCGTCGTGCCGCTCGATGATGCGGCGCACCGTGGCCAGGCCGATGCCGGTGCCCTCGAACTCGCTGGGCCGGTGCAGGCGCTGGAAGGGTTTGAAGAGCTGGTCGACGTACTTCATGTCGAAGCCCACGCCGTTGTCGCGCACGAAGAAGCTGGGCGTGCCGTCCTCGGCAATACCGTCCAGGCCGAACTCGATGTGGGCCTCCTCGCGGTCGCGCGTGTATTTCAGCGCGTTGCCGATGAGGTTTTCCAGCACGATGCGGGCCAGGCGCGGGTCGCAGTCGGCCTCCAGGCCTTGCGCCAGCTCGGCGCGCACGCGGCGCTGCGGCGCGCGTGCCAGTTCGTGGTCGAGCACGCTGCGCGCGAGTTCGCTGAGGTCGATGGGGCTGCGCTGCAGCACACCCTGGCTCACGCGCGCCAGCGCCAGCAGGTCGTTGATGATGGCGCCCATGCGCTGAGAGGACTGCAGCACGCGGTCGAACAGCTGCTGCGTGTCCTCGTCGAGTTTGCCATCGAGTTGCTCCTGCATGAGGCGCGTGAAGCCGTCGATGGCGCGCAGCGGCGACTTGAGGTCGTGCGAGACGGAGTAGGCGAAGGCGTCGAGTTCGGCGTTGAGCTTCTGCAGCTCGGCCGTGCGCTCGCGCACGCGCTGCTCCAGCGTTTCGTTCAGGCTCACGATCTCGCGCTCGCGGCGCAGGCGCAGCAGCTCGGCGTTGGCGCGGCTGGCGAAGATGGAGATGAGGGCCTGGACGTCGGCCTTCACCGTCACCGGCGCGCGCCACATGGCGATGAGCATGCCCGTGGCCTGGCCGTCGGCGTCGCGCAGCGCCTGGCCCAGGTAGGCCTGGAAGCCCTGGGCGCGCAGCTGCGGCGCGTTGGGGTAGTTCTCGGCCAGCTGGGCGGTGCAGGTCATCAGGCCGGTCTGGCGCAGGGTGTCGGCGCAGGGCGTGCCGACCACGTTGAAGCGGAAGTTGCGCGCGGCGCGGCCGTCGCGCCACACGCCCAGGGTCTGCAGTTCACCGTCGTCGGTGGTTTCGGCCAGGGCCACGAGGTTGGCGCCGATGGCGTTGCTCAGGGTCTCCGCCAGCGCGGCGAAGAAGGCCTCGCCGGTTTCGGCTGCCACGCCCTTGGCCACCTCGAGCAGCAGGGCCTCGCGGCGCTTTTCCTCGCTGACGTTGACGCTGGAGGACAGGATGCAGGGCTCGCCGTCGATGTCGACGATCTCGGCCCAGACACGCGAGTCGACCAGCGTGCCGTCCTTGTGCCGCATCTGCGTGTCGTAGCCGTCCACGTGGCCGTCGCGGCGCAGGCGCTCGATGAAGCGCTCGCGGTCCTCTGGCGTGAGCCAGGCGCCGACCTCCACCGAGGTGCGTCCCAGCAGCTCCTCGGGTTCGAGGCCCTGCGCCTTGTCCTTGGCGCGGTTCACTTCCAGGAAGCGGCCGTCGGACAGGCGCGTGATGGTGAGATTGAGCGGCGCGAAGTGGAAGGCCTTGGAGAACAGCGCCTCGGAGCGCTGCAGGCGGCGGATGAGTTCTTCGCGGCCGGTCATGTCGCTCACCGTGGTGATGATGAGCCGGTCCTCTTCGTCGTTGCCCATCTCGCTGGAGACCATGGCGTCGAACTCGCTGCCGTCGGCGCGGCGGCCGCGGGCGCGGTGCTGGGCGATGTGGCGCTCGGCGATCAGGCGCTCCATGTAGCGCTCGCGCTCCATGGGGTCGGCCCAGAGGAAGGTGTCCTGTCGGCCCAGCACCTGGCCGCGCCGGTGGCCGTAGCAGCGCTCGAAGGCGGGGTTGACGTCGAGGATGGCGCCCGTGCGCGCGGACTGCGCGATCATGGGGCTCGGGCTGGAGCGGAAGATGCGCGTGAAGCGTTCCAGGCTGCGGTCGCGCTCCTGCTCGGTCTGGTGGCGCCGCTCGAGCTCGTGTCGCAGGCGCTGCAGTGCACGGAGGCTGACGGCGCGGCCGTGCATGACGACCAGTCCCACGACAACCAGGGTGGTGGCCTGCGTGAGCCACACGCGCAGGTTCATCGAGAAGTTGGGTGTGTGCGCGAAGCCGCCCTGGGCTTCGATCCAACCCAGCAGGCCCAGCAGCGCGGCGGTGACCACCACCGAGGCCAGCAGCGCGCGCCGTCCGAGAAAGATGCCCGCCCCGACCACCGCGGCCACGAACAGGAAGTTGACCGCCGTGCGCACCGAGCCATAGGCGATCACCGAGAAGGTGGCGGTGGCCAGTACGCCCAGGATGACCAGCGCGGCCACCGGTTCCGGCGAGAGCCGGCGCGTGCGCAGCGCCAGCCAGCAGGCCCAGGCGATGGCCGACAGGGCGCCGGCGATGGTGGCCTCGCTCTGCTCGGGTGGCGACAGCAGCAGGTCCACGGCGGCGATGCCCAGGGCCGCGATGCCGACCACCATACAGACCCACAGCAGGGTCTTGCGCAGGTCCGCCGCGTCAGGCGTCTCGGCCCGCGCCGATACGCCGACCGAGTCAGGCCCTTGCATCAGCCTCTCGCACGTGGCGTTCCCTCGGTGTTGCACCAGGCGCTCCAGCTGCCCGGGTACAGGGTGGTGGTGCCCAGGCCGGCGACGGCCATGGCCAGCAGGTTGGGCACGGCGCTCACGCCGCTGCCGCATTGGTGCACCACGCCGGCGGGGTCGCGGCCGCCCAGCAGTGCGTCGAATTCGCGGCGCAGCTGGTCGGCGGGCTTGAGGCGGCCGTCGGCCTGCAGGTTTTCGCCGAAGGGGCGGTTGAGCGCACCCGGGACGTGGCCCGCCACCGGGTCCAGCGGCTCGACCTCGCCGCGAAAGCGCGCACCCGCGCGCGCGTCGATGACGGTGGTGTCGGCCCGGCCCAGGCGGGCTTGCAGGCCCGCCGTGTCCACCGTGGGCGCCAGCGAAGGCCCCAGGCGGAAGCCGCCCGCCGGGCGGGCCTGCGCCGGGCCGCTGTCCAGCGCGCCGCCGGCGGCTTTCCAGGCGGCCAGGCCGCCGTCGAGCACGGCCACGGCCTCGTGGCCGCACCAGCGCAGCATCCACCACAGCCGGCCGCAGTAGTTGAGGCCCTGGCGGTCCATGGCCACCACTTGCACGCCGGGGTTCAGGCCCAGCTCGGCCAGCCGGGCCGCGAAGCGCTCGCGGCTGGGCAGGGGGTGGCGGCCTTCGCTGGCGGGGCGGCCCTTGTCGCTGAGGTCGTGGTCCAGGTCCACGTAGATCGCGCCGGGCAGGTGCTCGGCTTCGAACTGCGCGCGGCCCGCGGCCGGGTTCATCAGGTCGAAGCTGCAGTCCATCACCAGCACGGGGGCGCCCGCGTCGAGCAGGGCCCGCAGCTCGCGGACCTGAATCAACAAGTTAAGCATGCGCACATTGTGATGCAGATCGCATGCGTTTCCCGTGGCCCGGGGCTAGGGTTCTTCCGCAGGCACGGGCGGTACGGTGCGCGAGCGCAGCACGGTGGCCGCGATGCCGCTGACGACGATCAGCGCCATGCCGACCCAGCCGATCAGCGGCAGGCGGTCGCCGAACACGGTGATGCCGAACAGCGCCGCGAACACGATGCCCGAGTACTGCAGGTTGGCGACCACCATGGTGGCGCCTTGCGCGTAGGCGCGCGTCAGGCACAGCTGGCCGAACACCGCGAGCAGGCCGATGGGCAGCAGCCACAGCGCACCGGGCCAGCGCCAGGGGCTGGCGCCGACGAACAGCATGCCGAGGAGCCCCGCCAGCGCCGAGCCGAGCGAGAAGTAGAAGACCGTGCGGCTCTCCGGCTCGCCCACCTTGGACAGCGCGGCCACCTGCAGGTAGGCCAGGGCAGCGAACACGCCCGACAGCAGGCCCACCAGGCCGGCGAAGGCCTGGTCTTGGTGGAAGCTGGGCCGCAGCATGAGGCCCACGCCCACGAAGCCCGCGATCACCGTGAAGAACAGCGGCGCCTGCTCGCGAACCGGCGAGCCGCGCGCCTGCGTGAGCACCGCGCCGCCCAGCAGGAAGGTGGCGATCCACACGCTGCTCATGTAGTTGAGCGTCATGGCCGTGGCCAGCGGCAGCAGGGCGATGGCGTAGAACCAGGCGGTGAGCGAGATCGTGCCGACCAGGCTGCGCCAGGCGTGCATCATGGGTACCCGGGTGGCCAGCGACACACCCTGCCAGCGCGACAGGCCCCACAGGAAGGCCATGCCCACGAGGCCGCGGTAGAACACGGTCTCGAAGCTGTTGAAGTGCGCGGCGGCGAACTTGATGCACACGCCCATGCTCGCGAAGAAGAGGGACGCGAGCAGCATCCAGAGTGCCTGCATGACCTAACCCCCACGCTCCGTCGCTGCGCGGGTCGCTAACCCCCGGGGAGGCGCGTTTCGCCTGGGGGCGACCCGACGGCGAAACCCACTCGCATTGGCTGTCATGTGTGGTGCGCCATCAGCCCTGGAAGGCCGCTCCCATCTTCTCGCGGTACCACTCGTGGAAGTGCTGCATGCCGTCTTCCATGGGGCTCTGGTAGGGGCCGACCTCGTTGTCGCCGCGCGCCAGCAGGGCCTTGCGGCCCGCGTCCATGCGCTCGGCGATCTCGTCGTCCTCGATGCAGGTCTCCATGTAGGCCGCGCGCTGCGCCTCGACGAACTCGCGCTCGAAGGCGGCGATTTCCTCGGGGTAGTAGAACTCCACCATGTTGAGCGTCTTGTCCACGCTGATCGGGTGCAGCGTGGAGACGGTCAGCACATGCGGGTACCACTCCACCATGATGTGCGGGTAGTAGGTGAGCCAGATCGCGCCGTGCTCGGGCAGCTGGCCCTGGCGGTAGTTCATCAGCACGTCGTGCCAGCGCTGGTAGGTGGGGCTGCCGGCCTGGCCCAGCAGGTTCTGCGCGCCCACCGTCTGCACCGAGTACTCGGGCCGGAACTCCCAGCGCAGGTCTTCGCAGGTGACGAAGTTGCCCAGGCCCGGGTGGAAGGGCCCCACGTGGTAGTCCTCGAGGTAGACCTCGATGAAGGTCTTCCAGTTGTAGTTGCATTCGTGCAGTTCGACGTGGTCGAGCACCATGCCTTCGAAGCTCAGCGTCTCGCGCGGGCCCATGCCGGCCAGGTCGGCCTCGATGTCGCGGCCGTTGTCCTCGAACAGCAGGCCGTTCCACTCGCGCAGCCGGTAGTTGTTGAGGTTCAGGCAGGGGTCGTGCGCGAAGTGGGGCGCGCCCAGCAGCTGGCCGGCGGGGCCGGCGCCGGCGGGCGTGTGGGTGCCGCTGTAGGTCCAGCGGTGCAGGGGGCAGACGATGTTGCCGCCCGCGTGGCCGGGCTGGTGCCCCTGCAGGTTCCCGCGGCCCTTGAGCATGATGGCCTGGCGGTGGCGGCAGACGTTGGAGATCAGTTCGACGCCCGAGGGCGTGCGCACCAGCGCGCGGCCCCCGCCTTCTTGCGGCAGGGCGTGGTAGTCGCCGATGTTCGGAACGGAAAGAGCGTGCCCCACGTAGCGGGGCCCGCGCTGAAAGATCGTCTCCAGCTCGCGCTGGAACAGCGCCTGGTCGAAGTAGCTCGACACCGGGAATTGGCTTTTGGCCTGCTGCAGTTGAAGACTCAAATCAGACATGCTTGTCCTGACCTAAAGACTCCCCCTATGAAGGGGCAGGGAAGCGCTGTGCTCGTCAGACGAATTCGCGCGGGATGGGTGTGGGTGCGTCCCTCCGGGCCCGCAGGGCCCGTCGTTTCGGAAAAAAAGAGCGCGATTGTACCCCTGGGGTACATCGGGCGTGGGGCGGCGGAAATGCCCCCTCGCTAAAATGACCGCTTTGTCTCGAATGCCCCCCAGGGGTTTCTTTCCCACGAGGCCCATGACGCCACCGCCCGCCCGCAAGGCCCCCGCCGAGACACCGCCCGTGGCGCCCAGCTATGAGGCCGCGCTGCAGGAGCTGGAACAGCTCGTTGCCCAGCTCGACGCCGGCCAGCTGCCCCTTGACCAACTGCTCTCGCGCTACCAGCGCGGCGCCGAGCTGCTGGCCTTCTGTCGCGACCGCCTGCAGGCGGTGGAGCAGCAGATCCAGGTGTTCGAGGCCGGGCAGAGCAAGCCCTGGGAGGCCGAATGACGAGCGCGGTGCTGGACCAGACCTTCGTGCAGTGGCGCGGTGCGCAGCAGGCCGCGGTGGAGCAGGCGCTGTCGGGCTGGGTGCCCCTGGACGCCCCCGCTGGCCTGGGCGAGGCCATGCGCTATGCCGTGCTCGACGGCGGCAAGCGCCTGCGCCCGCTGTTGGTGCTGGCCACCTGCGAGGCCGTGGGCGGCCAGGCCGACGCCGCGATGCGCGCCGCCTGCGCGGTGGAACTCATTCACGCCTACTCCCTGGTGCACGACGACATGCCCTGCATGGACAACGACGTGCTGCGCCGGGGCAAGCCCACGGTGCACGTCCAGTTCGGCGAGGCCCAGGCCCTGCTCGCGGGCGACGCCCTGCAGGCCCTGGCCTTCGAGCTGCTGGTGCCCGGCGATGGCAGCCTGGGCGACGCCATGAGCGCGCGCCTGTGCCGCCTGCTGGCCCTGGCCGCCGGGGCCGACGGCATGGCCGGCGGCCAGGCGGTGGACCTGGCCAGCGTGGGCATCGCGCTGGACCAGCGCCAGCTGGAGGCCATGCACCGGCGCAAGACCGGCGCCTTGCTGCAGGCCAGCGTCACCATGGGCGCGGCCACCGGCGCCGTGGCGCGAGACACCCTGGCCGCGCTCGCCGACTACGGCGCCTGCGTCGGCCTGGCCTTCCAGGTGGTCGACGACATCCTCGACGTCACCGCCGATTCGGCCACACTGGGCAAGACCGCGGGCAAGGACGCCGCGGCCGACAAGCCCACCTTCGTGTCGCTCATGGGGCTGGGACCGGCCCAGACCTATGCCGACAATGTGCTGGCGCGCGCCCACGCCGCGCTGGACCGCAGCGGCCTCGAGCGGCCTGGCACGCTGCATGCCCTGGCCGACTGGGTGGCCCACCGCGCCAGCTGAGGCCCGAGAACCGTCCGTGAACGACGACGCTCCATGAACGCACCGATCACCGCCTTGCTCGACACCATCTCATCGCCGGCGCAGCTGCGCCAGCTCACGCGCCTGCAGCTCAAGCCGCTGGCGGACGAGCTGCGGCAGTTCCTGCTGAACAGCGTGGCGCGCACCGGCGGGCACCTGAGCTCCAACCTCGGCACGGTCGAACTCACCATCGCGCTGCACTACGTCTTCAACACACCCGAGGACCGGCTGGTGTGGGACGTCGGCCACCAGACCTACCCGCACAAGATCCTCACCGGCCGGCGCGACCGCATGGACACGCTGCGCCAGCTCGGCGGCATCAGCGGCTTCCCGCGCCGCGACGAGAGCGAGTACGACACCTTCGGCACCGCCCACTCGTCCACCAGCATCTCGGCCGCGCTGGGCATGGCCCTCGCGGCCAAGGCCAAGGGCGAGGACCGCCGCGCCGTGGCCATCATCGGCGACGGCGCCATGACCGCCGGCATGGCCTTCGAGGCCCTGAACAACGCCGGCGTGGCCGACGGCAAGCTGCTGGTCGTGCTCAACGACAACGACATGTCGATCTCGCCACCCGTGGGCGCGCTCAACCGCTACCTCGCGCAGCTCATGAGCGGGCAGTTCTACGCCGCCGCCAAGCACGTGGGCAAGCAGGTGCTCAAGGGCGCGCCGCCGCTGTTCGAGCTGGCCAAGCGCTTCGAGCAGCAGGCCAAGGGCATGGTGGTGCCGGCCACGCTGTTCGAGAAGTTCGGCTTCAACTACATCGGCCCCATCGACGGCCACGACCTCGACTCGCTGATCCCCACGCTGGAGAACATCCGCCAGCTCATGGACGCCCACGAGGGCCCGCAATTCCTGCACGTGGTCACCAAGAAGGGCCAGGGCTACAAGCTCGCCGAGGCCGACCCGGTGGCTTACCACGGCCCCGGCAAGTTCGATCCGGCCGTGGGCCTGACCAAGCCCGCCACGCCGCCCAAGGCCACCTTCACGCAGGTCTTCGGCCAGTGGCTGTGCGACATGGCCGCGGCCGATTCGCGCCTGGTCGGCATCACGCCGGCCATGCGCGAGGGCTCGGGCATGGTCGAGTTCCAGCGCCGCTTCCCCGACCGCTACTTCGACGTCGGCATCGCCGAGCAGCACGCCGTGACCTTCGCGGCCGGCCTGGCCTGCGAGGGCCTCAAGCCGGTGGTGGCCATCTACTCCACCTTCCTGCAGCGCGCCTACGACCAGCTCATCCACGACGTGGCGCTGCAGAACCTGCCGGTCGTCTTCGCGCTGGACCGCGCGGGCCTGGTGGGCGCCGACGGCGCCACGCACGCGGGCGCCTACGACATCGCCTACCTGCGCTGCATTCCCCAGGTGTCGGTGGCCTGCCCGGCCGACGAGGCCGAGTGCCGCCAGCTGCTGTCCACCGCTTTCGCGCAGGACCATCCAGTGGCCGTGCGCTACCCGCGCGGCGCGGGCGTGGGGGCGGCCCAGCCCGAGGGCCTGGACGGCCTGCCCTTCGGCAAGGGCGAGCTGCGCCGCAAGGGCCGCCGCGTGGCCATCCTGGCCTTCGGCACGCTGCTCTACCCGGCGCTTGGCGCGGCCGAGCGGCTGGGTGCCACGGTGGCGAACATGCGCTGGGCCAAGCCACTCGACACCGACCTGCTGCGCGAGATCGCGCGCACGCACGAGGCCATCGTCACGGTGGAAGAGGGCTGCGTCATGGGCGGCGCCGGCAGCGCCGTGATGGAGGCGCTGCAGGCCGAGGGCCTGGCGCTGCCGGTGCTGGCGCTGGGCCTGCCCGACAGCTTCATCGAGCACGGCGACCCGGCCAAGCTGCTGTCCCTGCAGGGCCTGGACGCCGCCGGCATCGAGCGCAGCGTGCGCGAGCGCTTCGGCGCGCTCCTGGACGGTGCGTCGGGCCTGAAGGTCGTAGCCTGATTCCCGGCCGCGCTCAGCCTGACGCCAGGCTGAACGCTTCCCCCGGGCAAGCCCTCGCTTCGAGGGAAAACCCCCGAGGTGAGCGCGGGGTCGATTTCTAGAATTCCGTGGCCCTCTGGGGCGCCCGCACGCAGTGGCGGGCCGACATAACCACCACGGAGTTGAAACACATGGACCGTCGTTCTCTCATCCGGCATGCCGGAGTCGCCGGCGTGCTCGCCGCCGGCATCGCGCCTGCGGTGCACGCCCAGGCCACCATCCGCTGGCGCCTGACATCCAGCTTCCCCAAGGCGCTGGACACCATCCACGGCGCCGCCGACGTCTTCGCCACCAGCA
Source organism: Hydrogenophaga borbori (assembly GCF_003417535.1). Classification (GTDB taxonomy): domain Bacteria; phylum Pseudomonadota; class Gammaproteobacteria; order Burkholderiales; family Burkholderiaceae_C; genus Hydrogenophaga; species Hydrogenophaga borbori. The sequence goes on along the minus strand of NZ_QVLS01000003.1, from coordinate 19,411 downwards.
TCAAGGCGATGTCGGGCGGCAAGTTCGAGGTCAGCGTGCACGCGCCGGGCGAACTGGTGCCGGCGCTCGGCGTCGTCGACGCGGTGCAGGCCGGCACGGTGGAGATGGGCCACACGGCGCCCTACTACTTCTTCGGCAAGGACCCGACCTTCGCCATGGCCACCGCCATTCCTTTCGGCCTGAACAGCCGACAGCTCACGGCCTGGATGTACGACGGCAACGGCCTCAAGCTGTTCCGTGAGTTCTACGACCAATACAACATCGTCGATTTCCCCGGCGGCAACACCGGCGCGCAGATGGGCGGCTGGTACCGCAAGGAAATCAAGACCGCGGCCGACATCAAGGGCCTGAAGATGCGCATCGGCGGCTTCGCCGGCCAGGTGCTCACGCGCATGGGCGGTGTGCCGCAGAACATCCCCGGCGGCGAGATCTACCAGGCGCTGGAGAAGGGCACCATCGACGCCACCGAATGGGTGGGCCCGTACGACGACGAGAAGCTGGGCTTTCAGAAGGTCGCCAAGAACTACTACTACCCGGGCTGGTGGGAGGGTGGCGCGCAGCTCGAGTTCTACGTCAACAAGGCCGCCTACAACGGCCTGTCGGCCGAGCACAAGGCCATGGTCGAGAACGCCGCCTCGCACGCCCACACGGTGATGCAGGCCCGCTACGACGCGCGCAACCCCGCGGCCCTCAAGCGCCTGGTGGCCGGCGGCGCGAAGGTGCTGGCCTTCCCCAAGCCGATCATGGACCTGGCCTTCAAGGAGTCCATGGGCCTGTACGAGGAGCTCAACGCCTCCAACCCCCACTGGAAGAAGATCTACGCCGACTATTCGAACTTCCGCCGGGACCAGAACCTGTGGTTCCGCTTCACCGAGGCCCAGTTCGACCGCTACATGCAATCGGCTAAGCTCTGAGCCTCGCCGGCCCCCGGGCCGGCACCCCGCCACGGCGGGGTTTTTTTCTCGGGCCTTCGTGGCCCCTGTCCCGCGGGTGACACGCCCGCGGGGCCCCCGGCCAAGCGGCCACCGCCGCGCGGCCCACGCCCATACCCATGGGGTTCACATGCAAGCCTTACTTTCGATCTCTCGATTCATCGACGCCATCAACGACCGCATCGGCCGGCTGATGATGTGGTTCGTTCTCGCGGCCACGCTCATCAGCGCGGTCAACGCCATCGTCCGCAAGGTGTTCGGCACCAGCTCCAACGCCTGGCTGGAGGTGCAGTGGTACCTGTTCGCCGCGGTGTTCCTGCTGGGCGGCGGCTACGCCTTCCTGCGCAACGCGCACGTGCGCATCGACTTCCTGTCCTCCAAGTTCAGCGCGCGCCAACGCAACTGGGTGGACATCCTCGGCATCGTCATCTTCCTCGCGCCGCTGTGCCTGCTCATGATGTATGAAGGGTGGCCAGTGTTCGCGCGCGCCTGGGCGTCGGGCGAGATGTCGTCCAACGCCGGTGGCCTCATCCGCTGGCCGGTGTACCTGCTGATTCCGCTGGGTTTTGCCATCCTGCTGTTGCAGGGTTGCTCCGAGATCGTCAAGCGCGCGGCGTTTCTGAGCGGCCGAGGCCCCGACGTGCTGGCCCACAAGGAGCCCGAAGAGGCCGATTTCCTGGTGCGAGAAATGTCCGAGGCCGACACCGCCTCCCATAAGAAGGCTTGAGCGAGCGCACCATGGTCGAATTCCTCACCCACAATTTTGTGCCCTTGCTGTTCGGTGGCCTGCTGGCCTTCCTGCTGTCGGGCTTCCCGGTCGCCTTCGCCCTCGCGGCCACAGGCCTGTTCTTCGGCTACGTCGGCATGGAGATCGGGCTCTTTCCGTCCGGCCTATTCCAGGCCCTGCCGCTGCGCGTGTTCGGGATCATGCAGAACGAGACGCTGCTGGCCATCCCGTTCTTCACACTCATGGGCATCATCCTGGAGCGCAGCCGCATGGCCGAGGCGCTGCTGTCGACCGTGGCCCAGGTGTTCGGCCCGGTGCGCGGTGGCCTGGCCGTGGCGGTGATTCTCGTGGGCGCGCTGCTCGCGGCCACCACCGGCGTGGTCGCCGCCGCCGTGATCTCCATGGGCCTGATCTCGCTGCCCATCATGCTGCGCTACGGGTACAACCGCACCATCGCCATGGGCACCATCACGGCCTCGGGCACCTTGGCGCAGGCCATCCCCCCCTCGCTGGTGCTGATCGTGCTGGCCGACCAGATGGGCCGTTCGGTGGGCGACATGTACGCCGGCGCGCTGGTCCCGGGTCTGATGCTCGTGGGCCTGTACCTGTTGTTCATTGCCGTGGTGGCCATCGTGCTGCCCAAGTGGGTGCCGGCGCTGCCCAAGGAAGCGCGCATCTACTCGGAGCCCAGCGGCGCCTCGGGCCACCGCTCGCTGCTGGTGCTGCTGGTGATCTGCGCGGTGGCCGGCTGGATCTGGGCCCGCAACCACGAGGCCATCATCAACCCCCTGATCGGTCGCCAGATGGCGCCCGGTGGCGACGAGGTGGTGATCATGTCCATCAGCGTCGCATCGGTGCTCGCGCTGGTGCTGGCGCTGCTCAACCGCCTGTTTCGCCTGGGCCTGCTCTCGCGCCTGGCCGAGCAGGTCACCTTCGTGCTCATCCCGCCGCTGGTGCTGATCTTCCTCGTGCTGGGCACCATCTTCCTGGGCGTGGCCACGCCCACCGAAGGCGGCGCCATGGGCGCGCTGGGCGCCCTCATCATGGCCGCGGGCCGGCGCACGCTGAGCCTCCAGCTGCTGCGCGAAGCGCTGGAGAGCACCACCAAGCTGTCCATCTTCGTGCTGTTCATCCTGATCGGCTCCACGGTCTTCAGCTTCACCTTCAACGCCGCCGATGGCCACATCTGGGTCGAGCACCTGTTCGACAAGCTGCCCGGCGGACAGATAGGCTTCCTGATCGTCGTGAACTTCCTGGTATTCGTGCTGGGCATGTTCATCGACTTCTTCGAGATCGCCTTCATCGTGGTGCCGTTGCTGGTGCCCGTGGCCCAGAGCCTGGACATCAACCTGATCTGGTTCGGCGTGATCCTCGCGATGAACATGCAGACCTCCTTCCTCACGCCGCCCTTCGGCTTCGCGCTGTTCTACCTGCGCAGCGTCGCCGCGCGCCAGGACTACACGGACAAGGTCACCGGTCAGCTGATCCCGGCGGTCACCACGGCGCAGATCTACAAGGGCTCGATCGCCTTCATCGTCCTTCAACTGATCATGGTCGCCGTGGTCATGCTCAACCCGGGCATCGTGGTCGGCAGCCTGGGCAAACCCGTCAAGGTGGACAACGCGACCGTGCAGGAGATGCTGCGCGAGATGGCGCCGCCGTCCGAGGACAGCGGCTACGGCACGGAGGAAGAGACGCCGTCGGCAGAGCCGTCCGCCGACGGGCTCAAGCCCGAGCCAGAAGAAGCGGCGCCGGCGGAGGTCGACCCGAACAAGGCGCTGGAAGACGCGCTGAAACCCAAAGGCAACTGAGACCGAGCGCATGCAGATCGACGTCAAGATCCTCGACCCGCGCATGGCGGGCCAGTTGCCCGCCTACGCCACGCCGGGCAGCGCCGGGCTGGACCTGCGCGCCTGCCTGGACGCCCCGCTGCACCTGGCGCCCAACGCCTGGCAACTGGTGCCCACCGGCCTGGCCATCCACCTGGCCGACCCGGGCTACGCGGCGCTGATCCTGCCGCGCTCGGGCCTGGGCCACAAACACGGCATCGTGCTGGGCAACCTCGTTGGCCTGATCGACAGCGACTACCAGGGCCAGCTCATGGTGAGCGCCTGGAACCGCAGCGACGTGGCCTTCACCATCGAGCCCATGGAGCGCCTGGCGCAGATGGTCATCGTGCCCGTGGTGCAGGCGCGCTTCAACGTGGTCGACGACTTCGCGGCCGAGAGCGCCCGCGGCGCGGGCGGCTACGGCTCGACGGGACGAGGCTGAAAAACTTCCGCCGCACCAGCCACGCAACCAAGAGGCGCCGCGGAACCGGCTTTGCCGGGCCGCAGGCGCCGCCCCCTTGAGGGGGGCGCGAAGCGCGGCGGGGGTGTTTCTTGTCAGTGCAGGGTCGGCGGGACCGGCGGCGACTGCGCCGGGTCCGTCACGTCGAGCTGGGTGCGAAAGAAGCCCGCCCCCAGCGTGCCCTGACCGATCTCTTCCTCCGTGGCCTCGCGCACCGCGTGCAGCTTGAGGTGGATGCGGATGGCGATGCCCGCGAGCGGGTGGTTGCCGTCGAGCACCACGTGGTCGGGGTAGATGTCGCTCACGAAGAAGAGGCGGTCGCGCGGCGCGGCGGGGTTGCAGCCGGGGGGCAGGCCCTCGAAGCCCATGCCCTCTTCCAGCTGCTCGGGGAAGCGGTCGCGCGGCTCCAGGAACAGCAGCTGGTCGTCGTAGTCGCCGAAGGCGTCGAGCGGCTCCAGGTGCAAGTCCAGCGTGTCGCCGGCCACGTGGCCCTGCAGGGCCTCTTCGATCTTGCCGAGCAGGTCGTTGCCGCCGACGAGGAACTCGACCGGCTCCTCCAGCACGTCGAGTTCCTCGCCCAGCGTGTCCTTCAGGGTCCAGGAGAGCGCCACGACGCACTGGGGCGTCACGGCCATCGGGGAAGCGGCGTCGGATTTCATCGGACAATTCTCCCATGAGCCCCAACACCGGCCCGAGCACCGCCCCCCTGTCCGACGAACCGCTGGCCCTGCTCGGCGGCCTCAGCCCCGAGCGCTTCATGCGCCGCCACTGGCAGAAGAAGCCCTTGCTGATCCGCCAGGCCATCCCGGGCTTCCAACCGCCGCTGGCGCGCGCCGCCCTGTTCGAGCTGGCCGGGCGGGAGGGTGTCGAGTCGCGGCTCGTCGAGCACGCCCGCGCCGGCTGGCGTCTGCGCCACGGCCCGTTCGCTCGGCGCGCGCTGCCGCCGCAGAACCGGCCGCGCTGGACGCTGCTGGTGCAGGGCGTGGACCTGCACAGCGACGCCGCGCACGCGCTGCTGCAGCGCTTCCGCTTCGTGCCCGACGCGCGGCTGGACGACCTCATGGTGTCCTGGGCCAGCGAGGGCGGCGGCGTGGGTCCGCACTTCGACAGCTACGACGTCTTCCTGTTGCAGGCCACGGGCCGGCGGCGCTGGCGCATCGGCCGCCAGAAGGACCTGAGCCTGCGGCCCGGCGTGCCGCTCAAGATCCTCCAGCACTTCGAGCCGGAAGAGGAGTTCGTGCTGGAGCCCGGCGACATGCTCTACCTGCCACCGCGCTGGGCGCACGACGGCGAGGCCGTGGGCGGCGATTGCATGACCTGCTCGATCGGCTTTCGCGCGCCGCAGCGCGGTGGCCTGGCCGGCGAACTGCTGCAGCGCATGGCCGACGCGCTGGAGGACGACACCCTCTACCGCGACCCGGCGCAGGCCGCCACCGCGCAGCCCGCCCGGCTGCCCGAGGGCCTGCAGGCCTTCGCGGCCGACGCGCTGCAGCGCCTGCTGGGCGAGCGCGAGGCGCTGGCGCTGGCCCTGGGCGAGGTGATGACCGAGCCCAAGCCCCACACCTGGTTCGACGAGCCCGCCAGCGCCTGGGCGCCCGGCGCCTTGCGGCTGGATCGGCGCACGCGCATGATGTACGACGACCGCCACGTGTTCATCAATGGCGAGGGCCTGCGCGCCGGCGGCGCCGACGCGCGCCTCATGCGCCGCCTGGCCGACCAGCGACGCTTGAGCGCGGACGACACCCGACGGGCCAGCGCCGAGGCCCAGGCCGTGCTGGCCGACTGGTTCGAGGCCGGCTGGCTGCACCACGACACCGAGTGAGCGAGGAAAGCCCATGTCCGACGCCGAAGCCCGCGACAGCCCCGCGCCCGACCCGGTGGAATTGCCCGAAGGCCGGCTGGTCGGGCGCGTGGCCTTTGCCGATGCGGTGCGCCAGGGCATCGGCGCGGCGGCCTCGCAGGCCTGGCCGATGCTCTGGCTGGTGGACGATGACTTCGCCGACTGGCCGCTCGGGGAGCGCTCGGTTATCGCGGCGCTGAACGCCTGGGCCCAGCGGGGGCGCCGCATGCGCCTGCTGGCGCGCGACTTCAGCGCCTTGCGCACCCTGCACCCGCGCTTCACGGCCTGGCGCACCACCTGGGCCCACCTGATCGAGGCCCACGCCGTGCCACAGACCTCGCCGCACGAGCTGCCCGGCGTGATCTGGACCGCGGACTGGACGCTGGAGCGTCTGGACCCGGTGCGCTGCAGCCTCGTGGCCAGCCGCGCGCCCGAGCGCCGCGTGGCGCTGCACGAGCGCCTGGACGAGTGGTGGATGAAGGGGCGGCCGGCCTTCGCGCCAACCACCTTGGGCCTGTAAGGCCGCGCGCCAAGCGCGGCGGGGGGATTACAGATCCGCGGCCAGCAGCTGCACGATGCGCTGCGCATTCGCCGAGCCGTCGGGCTGGCCCTGCGCGTCGAGCACCGACACCGTGGTCAGCTCGGCCTCGCTCTTGACGACGATGCGGTAGCGCTGCGGCGTGGGCTGCTTGTCGTCGGCGCCGAACATGCGGGCGAAGAAGCCGGGCTTCTCACCCGGCTTGGCCGGCTCCACGTAGCGCACGAAGTAGGTGCCTTCGCTGCGGTTGCGGTCTTCCACCGTGAAGCCGCTGCGGTCCAGCGACAGGCCCACGCGGCGCCAGGCGCGGTCGAAGTTGTCCTCGAACTGCAGCGCCGGCCGGTTGTTCACCGTGGTCACGCGCGCGGCCTGCGACTTCGTGGGCGCGGTGGCGGCCACCGCTTGGGCCTGGGTCTCGCTCACGCCGAGCTTGACCATCAGGCGGCGCAGGAATTCGGCTTCGAGCTCCGGGTCGGCCGGGCGGGGCTGCCACGCGGTCTGGTTCTCGCGCTGGTTGGCATAGACCTCGACCATGCCGCGGTGGGTGATGTAGATCTCGGTGCCGCCGCTGGCGTTGCGCTCCAGCCGGGTGCGGAACTTGTCGTACTCGCCGGTGGAATAGAGGCTGTCGAACAGGCGGCCGATGGTGCGCCGGATGATGTCCTGCGGCAGCTTGGCGCGGTTCTCGGCCCAGTCGGTTTCCATGATGCCCAGGGTTTCCTGGTCGGTCTCGAGCAGGAAGCCGTTCTCCTGCCAGAAGTCGCGGATGGGGCCCCACAGCTGGCCGGCCGGGCGGTTGACCACCAGCCAGCGCTGCGAGCCGGCGCGTTCGATGCGCACGTCGCCCACCTCCACGGTGGCGGTGCCGCTGCCCTGTGCGGCGGCGGCATTGGCCTGGCCGGCCTGGAAGCCGCTGGCGGTGACGGCCGAGCCCGGCACCACGTAGCGCGACTCGCGGCTGAGCTGCGTCAGGTCGGGCGGCACATCCAGCCGTTTGCCTTCCTGCGCGGTCTTGTAGTCGATCTTGTCCTCTTTGAGGATGGAACAACCCGTGGCGAGCAGCGCAGCGCACGCGATCAGGCCGAGGCGAAAGAGCGGACGTGCGGAGTGGGCGAATGAGCGCATCGGCATGAGGGGTAAGGGCAGAAGAACGGGAAGGTGGCTTCAGTGTCCCGCGCGCGTGCCTTGTGGAGTGGCACCGCGGAACTGGCTTTGCCAGGCCGCAGGTGCCGCCCCCTTGAGGGGGACGCGCGAAGCGCGGCGGGGGTGTTTCATGTCAGCAGGCCGGACTCGCGCAGTGCGGCTTCGACCTGCGGCACGTACTGGCGCGACATGGGCGTGAGCGGCAGGCGCATGGTCTCGCCGCACAGGCCCAGGCGGGCCATGGCCCACTTGAGCGGAATGGGGTTGGATTCGCAGAAGAGCTGCTTGTGCAGGGGCAGCAGGCGCTTCTGGATGGCCATGGCCTGCTTCGCGTCGCCCGCGACGGCGGCCACGCAGAGCTCGTGCATGGCGCGCGGCGCGATGTTGGCGGTGACGCTCACGTTGCCGTGGCCGCCACAGAGCATGAGGGCGACGGCGGTGGGATCGTCGCCCGAGTAGATGGCGAAATCCGCCGGCGCCTCGCGGATGAGCCACTGCGCGCGCTCGATGTTGCCGGTGGCTTCCTTGATGCCGACGATGCCCTTGACCTGGCTCAGGCGCAGCACGGTGTCGAGCTGCATGTCGGCCACGGTGCGGCCGGGCACGTTGTAGAGCACGATGGGCAGGTCGCCCGTGGCCTCGGCGATGGCCTTGAAATGCTGGAACTGGCCTTCCTGCGTGGGCTTGTTGTAGTAGGGCACCACCTGCAGCTGGCAGTCGGCCCCCACGCCGCGCGCGAACTTGGCGAGGTTGATGGCCTCGGCCGTGGAGTTGGCGCCGCAGCCGGCCATGATGGGCACGCGCTTGTTGGCCTGCTCCACCGATACGCGGATGATTTCGCAGTGCTCTTCCACCGTGACCGTGGGCGATTCGCCCGTGGTGCCGACCACGCCGATGCAGTCGGTGCCCTCGGCGATGTGCCAGTCGACCAGCTTGCGAAGGCCGGGGTAATCGACGCTGCCGTCGGGGTTGAACGGGGTGGCCAGGGCCACGATGCTGCCGGTGATCATTTGCATGGCGGATCGGTGTGTCAGCGCGGCCGGGCGCGCGCTGGACGCCCTCGAGGGGCGGATAAGCGGAGCATTCTACCCAGCGGCATCCAGGGGGTACCGGGCGGGTGCTGCCTCGCGGGAACGGGTCTCGCGCACCGCCGCCAGGCGCTGCACGAAGCGGTCGGGGGCCGCGCAGAAACCGTCTTCATAGGCCACGATGCGAAGACCGCTGGCCGCCGTGAGCAGTTCCCCGGGGCGCAGCAGGAAGTCGGGTCGCGAGGGCTTGCCGACGCTGGCGTGGTCGATGGCGAAGGTCTCGTAGATCAGCACGCCGCCCTCGGCCACGCTGTCCAGCAGGTGGGGCATCAGCGAGCGCCACAGGTAGTTGGTGACCACCACGCCGGCGAATCGCTGGCCCTCGAAGGGCCAGGGGCCGTTCTCGATATCGGCCTGCACGGCGCGGCCCAGTCCCTGGATGGCGGCGATGGCCTCGGGGTCCCGGTCCACGCCCGTCACCGGGTGGCCGCGCTGCGCGAACCAGCGCAGGTGGCGGCCGTGGCCGCAGGCCACGTCCAACACCGCGCCGCCCCCGGGCACCAGGTGGGACCAGCGCCGCACCCAGGCCGATGGCGCCAGCGTGCCGTGCATCAGAAGCAGCTCCAGAGCCGGTCGGCGAGGTCCACGAGGAAGTCGGGCCGCTGGTACAGCGCGAACGTGGCCAGCAGGCCCGCAAGCGCCGCGCTCCAGACCAGGCCGCGCTGCAGCAGGCTCATGCGGTGGCTCCCACGCGCCGCGGCCCGCGCAGGATCGGCGCCTCGCGCACCGGCAGGTTCACGAGGGCCGCGAACACGCCCAGGGCGATGGCGATGTACCAGACGATGTCGTAGCTGCCGGTCCGGTCGTACAGGTAGCCGCCCAGCCACACGCCCAGGAAACTGCCGATCTGGTGGCTGAAGAAGACGAAGCCGCCCAGCATGGACAAGTGGGCCACGCCGAAGATCTGCGCCACGGTGGCGTTGGTGGGCGGGATGGTGGACAGCCACAGCAGGCCCATCACCGAGGAGAACACGTAGACGCTCAGGGGCGTGAGCGGCGCCCACAGGAAGCAGGCGATGGCGACCGCGCGCGCCAGGTAGATGAAGGCCAGGATGTGGCGCTTGGCGATGCGCTGGCCCAGCGCGCCGGCGGCGTAGGTGCCGATGACGTTGAACAGGCCGATGAGCGCGAGCGCGTAGCTGGCCACCTGGGGCGACAGCCCGTTGTCCTTGAGGTAGCTGGGCATGTGCACGCCGATGAACACCACCTGGAAGCCGCAGACGAAATAGCCCGCCATCAGCAGCTGGAAGCTGCGGTACCGGAAGGCCTCGCGCAGGGCCTGGGCGATGGTCTGCTCGCGCCTGGCCGGCGCGCTGCCCGCGAAACCGGGCTCGCGCAGGCCCACGGCCAGCGGCGCGATCAGCAGCACCGCCACCGCCAGCACCAGCAGCGCGTTCTGCCAGCCCAGCCCCGCGATCAGCCAGCCTTCCACCGGCACCATGAGGAACTGGCCGAAGGAGCCGGCCGCCGCGGCCACGCCCATGGCCCAGGAGCGGCGCTCGGCCGCGATCTGGCGGCCGATCACGCCGTAGATGACGGCGTAGGTGGTGCCGGCCTGGGCCGCGCCGATCAGCACGCCCGTGGTGAGCGCGAACGACAGGGTGGACGTGGACAGCGCCATGCCCGCCAGGCCCAGGGCATACAGGCCGGCGCACACCAGCAGCACGCGGAAGGCGCCGAAGCGGTCGGCCGCCATGCCGGCGAAGATGCCGAACACCCCCCAGGCCAGGTTCTGCACCGCCAGCGCGAAGGCGAAGGTTTCGCGCGTCCAGCCCTGGGCCTGGGTGATGGGCTGCAGCCACAGGCCGAAGCCGTGGCGGATGCCCATGGACAAGGTGACGATCAGGGCCCCGCAGAGCAGGACCTGGGTAGCGGAGAGGCGCGGAGCGCCCGGGGTGGCGGAGGTCATCGGCGGATTGTGCCCAAGGGCCATTCGCCCCGGGCGTCGCGGGGGAGGCAGGGGCGATTGAAATTTCTGCGCGTTTTTGTTGCGCGCAGGGCATCGCCGGCCCGCGCCGACAGAAGGGCTGGGAATCCATCCAGTGGTTTTCGCCGTCCGCCCCTACAATCCGCGCCCATGGCAAGCACCCCCTCCACCTATTCGGAAGGCTCCATCCGCGTCCTCAAGGGGCTGGAGCCGGTCAAGCAGCGGCCGGGCATGTACACCCGCACCGACAACCCGCTGCACATCATTCAGGAAGTGCTGGACAACGCGGCCGACGAGGCGCTGGCGGGGTTCGGCAAGAAGATCAAGGTCACGCTGCACGCCGACGGTTCGGTCGGCGTGGAAGACGAGGGCCGGGGCATCCCCTTCGGCCTGCACCCCGAGGAACGGGCCCCGGTGGTCGAGCTGGTGTTCACCCGCCTGCACGCGGGCGGCAAGTTCGACAAGGGCAAGGGCGGCGCCTACAGCTTTTCGGGCGGCCTGCACGGCGTGGGCGTGAGCGTGACCAACGCGCTGTCCAAACGGCTGGAGGTCACCAGCTTTCGAGACGGCCAGGTGGCGCGCCTGGCCTTCTCCGGCGGTGACGTGATCGAGCCGCTGGCCGTGGCACCGCGCGGCGAGGGCGACCGCAAGCAGGGCACCTCGGTGCGCGCCTGGCCCGATGCGAAGTACTTCGAATCGGCTGCGCTGCCCATGAACGAGCTCGTGCACCTGCTGCGCAGCAAGGCCGTGCTCATGCCCGGCGTGACCATGCAGCTGGTGGTCGAGAAGACGAAGGAGACCCAGACCTGGCAGTACAAGGGCGGCCTGCGCGACTACCTGCAGCAGACGCTCACCGCCGATCCGGTGATCCCCATGTTCGAGGGCGAGGGCTTTGCCGAGGCCGGCCACGACAGCTTCGCCGAAGGCGAGGGCGCTGCCTGGTGCGTGGCCTTCACCGAGGACGGCGCGCCGGTGCGCGAGAGCTACGTCAACCTCATCCCCACCAGCGCCGGCGGCACGCACGACAGCGGCCTGCGCGACGGCCTGTTCCAGGCGGTCAAAAGCTTCATCGAGCTGCACGCCCTGCTGCCCAAGGGTGTGAAGCTGCTGCCCGAGGACGTGTTCGCGCGCGCCAGCTACGTGCTCTCGGCCAAGGTGCTCGACCCGCAGTTCCAGGGCCAGATCAAGGAGCGCCTGAACTCGCGCGACGCGGTGCGCCTGGTCTCCAGCTTCGTGCGCCCGGCGCTGGAGCTCTGGCTCAACCAGCACGTGGAACACGGCAAGAAGCTGGCCGAACTGGCCATCAAGGCGGCGCAGACGCGCCAGCGCGCGGGCCAGAAGGTGGAGAAGCGCAAGGGCAGCGGCGTGGCCGTGCTGCCCGGCAAGCTCACCGACTGCGAAAGCCGCGACCTCAGCCACAACGAGATCTTTCTGGTCGAGGGCGACTCGGCCGGCGGCAGCGCCAAGATGGGCCGCGACAAGGAATGCCAGGCCATCCTGCCGCTGCGCGGCAAGGTGCTCAACACCTGGGAGGTGGAGCGCGACCGCCTGTTCGCCAACAACGAGATCCACGACATCGCGGTCGCCATCGGCGTCGACCCGCACGGCCCCAACGACTCGCCCGACCTGAGCGGCCTGCGCTACGGCAAGGTCTGCATCCTGTCCGACGCCGACGTCGACGGCTCGCACATCCAGGTGCTGCTGCTGACGCTGTTCTTCCGCCATTTCCCCAAACTGATCGAATCGGGCAACGTCTACGTGGCGCGCCCGCCACTGTTCCGCGTGGACATTCCCGCGCGCGGCAAGAAGCCCGCGGCCAAGGTGTACGCGCTGGACGAGGGCGAGTTGCACGCCGCGCTCGACAAGGCCGCCAAGGAAGGCGTGCCGGCCGAAAAATGCCAGGTCAGCCGCTTCAAGGGCCTGGGCGAGATGAGCGCCGAGCAACTCTGGGACACCACGCTCAACCCCGACACCCGCCGCCTGCTGCCCGTCACCCTGGGCGCGCACGACTTCGCCACCACCGAGGCACGCATCACCCAGCTGATGGGCAAGGGCGAAGCCGCCGCGCGGCGCGAACTCATGGAACTTCACGGTGACGCCGTGGAGGTGGATATCTGATGTCTGATGTGAACACCCCCGAACTGCCGCTGGCGCCCGCGGCCGAACCCGACGACAGCCTGGCGGCCTACGCCCAGCGCGCCTACCTCGAGTACGCGCTGTCCGTCGTCAAGGGCCGCGCGCTGCCCGACGTGTGCGACGGCCAGAAGCCGGTGCAGCGGCGCATCCTCTACAGCATGGAGCGCATGGGCCTGGGCTACAGCGGCAACGCCGCCGCGCGCCCGGTCAAAAGTGCGCGCGTGGTCGGCGACGTGCTCGGCCGCTTCCACCCGCACGGCGACCAGGCCGCCTACGACGCCCTGGTGCGCATGGCGCAGGACTTCGCGCAGCGCTACCCGCTGATCGACGGCCAGGGCAACTTCGGCTCGCGCGACGGCGACGGCGCCGCGGCCATGCGCTACACCGAGGCCCGCCTGGCCAAGATCAGCGGCCTGCTGCTCGACGAGATCGACGAGGGCACGGTGGACTTCGTGCCCAACTACGACGGCTCCACCACCGAGCCCCGGCAGTTGCCCGCGCGCCTGCCCTTCAACCTGCTCAACGGCGCCAGCGGCATCGCCGTGGGCCTGGCCACCGAGGTGCCCAGCCACAACCTGCGCGAGGTCGCCGAGGCCTGCGTGGCGCTGATCAAGAGCCCCAGGCTCAGCGACGAAGAACTGTTCGCCCTGGTCCCCGGCCCCGACTACCCGGGCGGCGGCCAGATCATCAGCCCGGCCGGCGACATCGCCGACGCCTACCGCAGCGGCCGCGGCAGCCTCAAGGTGCGGGCGCGCTGGAAGATCGAGGACCTGGCGCGCGGCCAGTGGCAGATGGTGGTGACCGAGCTGCCGCCGGGCACCAGCACGCAGAAGGTGCTGGAAGAGATCGAAGAGCTCACCAACCCCAAGCTCAAGACCGGCAAGAAAGCGCTCACGCAGGAGCAGAACCAGCTCAAGGCCAGCATCCTCGCGGTGCTCGACGGCGTGCGCGACGAGTCGAGCAAGGACGCGCCGGTGCGACTGGTCTTCGAGCCCAAGAGCAGCCGCATCGAGCAGCAGGAGCTCATCACGCAGCTGCTCGCGCACACCAGCCTCGAAACCTCGGCCTCGATCAACCTCACGGTGATCGGTCTCGACGGCCGGCCGGTGCAGAAATCGCTGCGGCAGATGCTGGTGGAGTGGATCGAATTCCGCCAGACCACCATCACGCGCCGCTCCCAGCACCGCCTCGACAAGGTGCTGGACCGCATCCACATCCTCGAAGGCCGGCAGCTCGTGCTGCTGAACATCGACGAGGTGATCCGCATCATCCGCCACAGCGACGAGCCCAAGGCCGCGCTGATCGAGGCCTTCCGGCTCAGCGAGCGCCAGGCCGAGGACATCCTCGAGATCCGCCTGCGCCAGCTCGCGCGGCTGGAGGCGATCAAGATCGAGCAGGAGCTCAAGAACCTGCGCGAGGAACAGGCGAAGCTGGAGGACATCCTCGCCAACCCCGCCAGCCTCAAGCGTCTGATGGTCAAGGAGATCGAGGCCGACACCAAGGCCTTCGCGGACGAGCGCCGCACGCTGATCCAGGCCGAGAAGAAGGCCGTGGCCGAGATCAAGGTGGTCGACGAACCCGTGACGGTGGTGGTGTCGAGCAAGGGCTGGGTGCGCGCGCGCACCGGTCACGGCCACGAGGCCTCCGCGTTCGCCTTCAAGGCCGGCGACGGTCTCTACGGCACCTTCGAATGCCGCACGGTGGACGTGCTCATCGTGATCGGCAGCAACGGCCGCGTGTATTCGGTGCCCGTGGCCAGCCTGCCCGGCGCGCGCGGCGACGGCCAGCCCGTCACCACGCTGATCGACCTGGAAAGCGGCACCCAGCCGCTGCACTACTTCGCGGGACCCGCGAACGCGGCGCTGCTGCTGTCCAGCAGTGGCGGCTACGGCTTCATCGCCACCGTGGAGTCCATGGTGTCGCGCCAGCGCGGCGGCAAGACCTTCATCAGCCTGGGCGAGGGCGAGACGCCCTGCGCGCCCTCGCACGCGGCCTTCTCCTCGGGCGGCCAGCCGCTGGCGCCGGCCACGCACGTGTGCTGCGCCTCCACGGGCGGTCGCATCCTCACCTTCGAGATCACCGAACTCAAGCAGATGGACAAGGGCGGACGCGGCCTGATGCTGCTCGACCTGGAGCCCAAGGACACCTTGGCCGGCGCCGCCGCCTACATCCGCAGCGTGAAGATCGAAGGCATCGGCCGAGGCGGCAAGGAGCGCGACGAAACCTTGGAGATCCGCAGCCTGAACAACGCCCGTGCCGCGCGCGGCCGCAAGGGCAAGGCGGCGGACCTGGGCTTCAAGCCTTCACGGGTCACGCGGGTCGAGTAAGCCGCGCGGCCCCGGCGCCTTCCTTCGTTGCCGATGGCCACGCCCCTGACCCTCGACGCGCTGCGCCGCCACGCGATCGCGCGCAGCCTGTTCAGGCCGCTGGCGCTGCCGGCCGCGGTGCGCCGGCTGGGCTTCGTGCAGGCCGACCCCATGCGCGCGCCGGCGCGCGCGCAGGACCTCATCCTGTTCCAGCGCGTGCGCGACTACCGCGCGGGCGACCTGGAGCGCCGCTACGAGCGCCTGGGCCTGGAGGAAGACGCCTTCGTCAACTACGGCTTCGTGCCGCGCGGCATGCTGGCCCTGCTGCACCCGCGCACGCCGCGCCAGGCCTGGGATGCCGACACCACCCAGCGCGCGCGGGCCGTGCTCGATTTCGTGCGCGAGCGCGGCCTGGCCCACCCGCGCGAGGTGGGCCAGGCCTTCGCCCACCACGGCCGCGTGGCCGGTTACTGGGGTGGCGACCTGAACGCCAGCACGCGCCTGCTGGACCACATGCACTACCACGGCTGGCTGCGCGTGCGCCGGCGCGAAGGCGGCACGCGGCTGTACGAGGCCATGGAGCACGCCGCGCAGGACGACAGTCCCGCCGCGCGCCGGGCGCGCGCCGAGGCGCTGGTCGACGCCATCGTGAACCTCTACGCGCCGCTGCCCGCATCCAGCCTCGGCTACCTGGTCACGCTGCTGCGCTACGGCGCGCCGCAGCTCGCGGCCGAGGCCCGCGCCGTCGCCCAGGCCGCGCGCACGCGCTACGGCCACGCGGTGGTCGATGGCACCACCTGGTTCTGGCCGGCCGACGAAAACCCCGCCTCGCGCCGCCACCAGCCGGACGGGACAGGCCTGCGGCTGCTCGCTCCCTTCGATCCGGTGGTGTGGGACCGCCGCCGCTTCGAGATGCTGTGGGGCTGGGCCTACCGCTTCGAGGCCTACCTGCCGGCGCCCCGGCGCACCATGGGCCACTACGCGCTGCCGCTGCTGTGGGGGGAACAGGTGCTGGGCTGGGCCAATCTGCGCCTGGAACGCGGGCGCCTGGTGCGCGAGCTGGGTTTCGTGTCGGGCCGGGCGCCGCGCGATGCCGCCTTCAAGCGCGCGCTCGACGAGGAACTGGCGCGCTTCGAGGCGTTTCTGTCGGGTTATGGGCGCGCCGTGGGCGGGCCCCAGGAGTGAAACGATGCCATCTGGCGAGCTCACCGGCGTGGTGATCGCGGTCGCGTTCGGGGTGCTGGCGTTCGCTGTGTCCCGCTACGCCACGAGGTACTTCACCCAGCGGCGCGCGGACCGGGAGAAGGCGAAGCAAGCCGCCGGCCAGAGCCGGCAGGTGCGGCGCGCGAACGCGCGCCGCCAACGCTGAACCTCAAGCGCTGAGCCTCAGTTCAGCTCCGCGATCAGCTCGATCTCCACGCAGGCCCCCATGGGGAGCTGCGCCACACCGAAAGCGCTGCGCGCATGCTGGCCGGCGTCGCCGAACACCTCGCCCAGCAGCTCGCTGCAGCCGTTGGTGACCAGGTGCTGCTCGGTGTAGGTGGGCGTGCTGTTGACCAGGCTCAGCACCTTGACGATGCGCTTGACGTCGTCCAGCGTCTTGCCCGAAGCCTGGCAGGCGGCCTGCAGCGTGCCCATGAGGGCGATGGCGATGCTGCGCGCGGCCTCCTTGCCCTCGTCGGTTTCCATGGTCAGGCCCAGCTGGCCGACCCAGGCCTTGCCGTCCTTGCGGGCGATGTTGCCGCTGATGAACACCAACTGGCCGGTCTGCACGAAGGGCACGTAGGCGGCGGCCGGGGTGGCCACGGGGGGCAGGGTGATGCCCAGTTGCTTGAGCTTGGCGAGTGCGCTCATCGGTCGCTCCTAAGGGATGGGAATGGCGAAAAAGAGCGGGCCATTCTAGTGGCGCCCCAAGGGCGTGATTGGTGGTCTGCGTGCGAGGGACACGCCGCGGCCTCTTTCGCTGGGCCCAACACCTCGACGCTCAATCGGCGTAGGGAAACGCCAAATCCACCCCTGCGCGTTGGGCCTCTTCGGCCCAGATGCGCTTGACCACCGCACGGGGCAGGTACCTGGAGGTATAGAGGAAGGGCTCGACCTCGGTGGCGTATTGACTCTCTTCATCGACGTTGCCGGCTTTGTGAGCGGCGAACGAGGCGCGCATCATCTGGCGGAAATGAAAGGCGTCGTCGCCGGGCCCCAGCCCCGCAATGAGATTGCCTTGCCATATGCGCGAGTAGATGGCGGCGGAGTGGGATTCGGTGTCCCAGTAAACCGTGAAAGAGCTGCCTTCGTAGTCAATCGAGTGTTTTCCTCCCCCAAAGGGCTTGAAGCCCTGCGCTGTTCGCAAATGGATTTCTCGCGGTTGGAACAGCAAGATGGGCTTGCCCTTCACGTTTCCGTACGGCTCCTTGTCGCTCGAGACGATCGCATCGCACCAGCCATCACCGTCGATGTCGACCCAAGTTACGTCGATGACATCCTCCTTGCGCCATCGCGCATCGGACTCTTTGATCCGTTGCTTGAAATAGGGGTCGTTCCATAGTCTCGGGTCAACATCGAGTTTTCCCGGAGAAAACAACTTCCAAGCTTTCATGTCCCGTCTGCACGCGGGCAGATCGATCGTCAACCCCGTGGCTTCGGTGTTCGAAGGGTTTGACGGCTCCTGCCCCTGCACGGGTCCCGAGGCAACGATCAACAACGTCGTGGCGATCGATATCCAAGCAGTTGGTGTCATTACGCTTCTCCTATTGCGTCGATTTGATGGGGTCGAGTGCCAGTCGTGGCGCGTTCATGACGTCGCAGGGCATTTTGGCGGTATTGCTCCAGATGCCCACCAATCCCTTCGCATACCCAAAATTCCGCGCCATCGACAAGGTCGTGGCGTCCGAACCCGCGTTATGGAAGTAGCCGATGCGCGCCACGATGTCTTCTTCCGTCTCATTGGGGTACTTGACTCTGTACGCCGCGTACTTCCATCGAATCTCGCGGTCGGAGATCAGATCGAATTTCTGTCGGCTCTTGAACAAGGCACTTGGCGCATCTAATAGCATCGCCTTGAGCGTTTTGTCCGTGAAGACGGCAGCTGAAGCAAAGCCCTGCCAACCTTCGTTCCAGTTCGCAGGCTGCTTCAGATAGAGACGAAACCCGTCGCGCGTGATCCCCAAATTGGCCAGCAGTGCATCGAATTGCTGTTCCTTTGTCGTGGCAACGCCTTGCGCCTGCTCCTTAAGGCTTTCTTTTCTCAGCAATGCATAGGCTTCATCGGGGCTTCCTCTGGCGGTCTTGCGAAGCTCATTCATCAAATCAAACATCTTCGCCCACCTCACCATCCTGACGTACATACCGTACGCCTCACTGCTCGTGCTGCCGGGCGTGTGGCTGAAGCCTGTTTCCTTGGCGAACTGCTGCACTTGGCTGTCGCTGGCGGGGTCGATCGGCGTGTTCGCCGTCAAACGGGTTCTCCAACCCACAATACGTTGTCCCTTGTAGGTTCCACCCAGGACGTAGACGGCATGCTGCAGCGCCTGGTCCAAGCGCTGCCTCAATCCCGTGTCCTGCCCCTGCGCATCAAGGAACCCCAAGGCCTTCTTCTCCTCCTCGCTCAGATTCGCCTGGCTGTTGAACAAGGTTTGATAGACCAGGTTCGGGTTCGTGCTGGGTTTGCGCACATCCGAGAACGTCAGCATTCGGTCCACGAAGGTGGAGACCACGAACTGGGTGGAGCCGTAGCTGGCCGGTGTGCCTGCGGGGTTCTGCGCCAACGCGGCGCAGCCCGTCTTGCTGCAGTCCATCCCGCCGGACTCCTTGATCTGCACCGCGCGCTTGAGCCGTTGGAAGGCGCGCTCGGGCGTCATCGCCTGCTGGCACGTCAGGCTATCGGCGCCTTGATCGATGCGTTGCCCACCCGGCTCGTCGTTGAGCCCTGCGATGCCCCCCGGTGAGAGCGTGACCCCGCGCAGCTTCACGCTCGGCAGCACGAGCTGGTAATCGGCCCCTCCTGCCGCGTTGCCGCCCGAGCACGCCGCCGCGATGTACTTGCGCGTGACGTCACCGAAGGTCTGCAGGTCCTCCAGCAGCTGCAGGGCGGCGGCATCGTCGATCTCCTGCGTGAAGCTGTCGGGCGAGAGCATGTCCTTGACGTAGTAGGACACGAAGGCCTGGACGGTGCCCTGTGTGTTGGGCTGGGACGAAGTCCACTGCGCATAGGCTTTGGAGGAGGCGCCCAGCGGGTTGGCGGAGGAGCCGAGGAAGCCGCCGCGCGGGTCGTAGAGCACCTGCGTGAGGGCGTTGGCGCCGCCCATGTCGCGCAGCCAGAAGGCCCAGCGGGCCGTCACGCCGCTGGCCTTGTACACGCCCGGCTCGGTGTCGATGAGGTAGTAGGTGAGTCTGGCCGCGCCATCGGGATCGAAGTACGCGTCGGGGCGCCCGCCCGCGTAGGCGTAGAGGTCCAGCAGCAGGCCCGCGGGCAGATCGTTGATGGCG
>NZ_QVLS01000029.1 GCF_003417535.1 Hydrogenophaga borbori | reverse complement strand
GATCTGGCCCTCGCGCACGCTCAGCGAGACGCCTTTGAGCACCAGGATCACGTGGTTGTAGATGACCTCGATGCCGTTGACGTTGAGGACGATCGGCGCGACCTGGGCGGCGGGCGCGCTCATGACGCGCAGTCGGCCGCGGCGCGGCGCGTCAGCTTCTTGTCGGCCACGTACTTGTCGGCGGCGGCCTTGAGCAGCGGGTTCATGATGGCGGGATCGGCCTGCAGCCAGTCCGAACTCACGTCCCAGGTTTTGCCGTTCCAGGTATAAGCGCGAGCGGAAGACGGGCCCATGTGGTCCTTGCAGCTCGTCGCCACCGGCCGCATCACATCGTCCAGGCCGAGCTCGCGCAGGCGCTTCTGGTCGATGTCGAGGTTCTCGTAGCCCCAGCGCGCCTGCGCCGCCGTCATCACCTGGCCCTTGCCGAACTTCTCCTGCGCGCGGCGCACGCCCTCAACGGCAAACATCGCGTTCATCAGGCCGCGCATGTACAGCGCCGAACCCACCTCGTCCTTCGGACCCGCGCCTTCGTTCTTGGCGTGCAGCGTGGCCAGCACTTCCTTGGCGATCTTCGAGTCGAAGCCCGGACCCGGCAGGATCAGCACCGCGCTGTAGCCTTCGGCACCGGCCACGCCTTTCACGTCGGAGTCCGAACCCGAAGGCCAGACGCCCACGATGCGGTTGCGCGGGAAACCGGTGGCGTGCGCTTCCTTCAGCGCGGTGGAGTTCATCACGCCCCAGCCCCACAGCAGCACATAGTCGGGGCGACCCTGGCGGATCTGAAGCCAGGGCGCCTTCTGGTCCACGCCGGGGTGCGGCACCGGAATGTTGGTGAGCTCGAAGCCGTGCTGCTTGGCGCGCGCCGTCAGCACCGGGATCGCTTCCTTGCCATACGGGCTGTCGTGGTACAGCAGCGTGATCTTCTTGCCCTTGAGCTTGTCCATGCCGCCGAGCTTGTGGCCCACGAACTGGATCTGCGTGTCCGCCGACGCCCAGTGCGAACCCGCGATCGGGAAGCTCCACTTGAACACCTCGCCGTCGGCGCTCTCGCTCAGGCCATAGGCCGGCGTGAGGATCGGGATGCCATCGGCCGCGCCACGCTCGGTGAGCGCGAAGGTGATGCCCGTGGACATGGTCTGGAACACCGTGGCGCCGCCGTTCTTGCCTTTCAGCCGCTCGTAGCACTCCACGCCGCGGTCGGTGGCGTAGCCGGTCTCGCATTCTTCCCAGGCCACGCGCACGCCGTTGATGCCGCCCTTGGCATTGACCAGCTTGAAGTAGTCCACGAAGCCGTTGGCCCAGGGCGCACCGCTGGGCGCGTAGGGCCCTGTGCGAAAGGTCAGCAGCGGGAAGAACTGCTCCTTCGCCTGCGCGAAGCCGGCCGTGGTGGTGGTGGCGAGCACGAGGGCCGCGGAAGCGACGATCAGGGCGCGCGTTGTTTTCATCATCTCTGTCTCCTGTGGGTTATCGGTTCGGGGCGAATCGGCCGTTGTCGTGCACTCTCCCGCTGCCTGTCAGTGAGGGAACGGCCAGGTCCTCATCTTTTGTTTGCCCAGTGCCCACAGGCGGCCCAGTCCGTGCGGTTCCACAATGAGGAACCAGACGATCAGGGCGCCGAAGACCATGGCTTCGGCGTGGGCGACGCCCGTGGTGCTGATGGACACGCCCACAAGCGCGCCCAGCACCGGAAGGAACTGGTTGAGAAAAATCGGCAGCAGCACGATGAAGGCCGCGCCGAAGAAGGCGCCGACGATGGAGCCCAGGCCGCCGATGATGATCATGAACAGCAGCTGGAACGAACGCTCCACGCCGAAGGCGGCGGGCTCCCAGGCGCCCAGGTGCACGAAGGCCCACAGGCCACCGGCCACACCGATGATGAAGCTGGAGACCGCAAAGGCGGTGAGCTTGGCGTACATCGGGCGGATGCCGATGACCGCCGCGGCCACGTCCATGTCGCGGATGGCCATCCACTCGCGGCCGATGGCGCTGCGCACCAGGTTCTTCGCGAGCCAGGCAAACACCACCACGAAGCCCAGGCAGAACAGGTACTTCTCCACCGGCGTATCGATCGACCAACCCATCAGCTGCAGGTTCGACACGGACACCGAACCGGAAGGCGAGTCGTTGGTGAACCACTTCACGCGCAGGAACATCCAGTCGGCGAAGAACTGCGCGGCCAGCGTGGCGACGGCGAGGTACAAGCCCTTGACACGCAGGCTGGGCAGGCCGAACAGCACACCGAACACCGTGGCACACAGACCGCCAATGAGCAGGGCCACGACCAGGGGCATGCCATCGAAACGCACGAGGCTGTTGTAGGCCATGTAGGCGCCCATCGCCATGAAGGCCCCCGAGCCCATGCTGATCTGGCCGCAGTAGCCCACCAGGATGTTCACCCCGATGGCCGCGAGCGCAAGGATCAGGAAGGGCACGAGAATCGCCCGCAACAGGTAATCGCTCGCGAGCGCCGGCACCACCAGGCAAACGATCGCCAGCAGGGCCAGAATGAGCCATCGGTCCTGGTCGATGGGGAAGATCTGCTGGTCGGCGCGGTAGGAGGTCTTGAACTGACCGTTTTCGCGATAGAACATGGTCAGCTC
>NZ_QVLS01000028.1 GCF_003417535.1 Hydrogenophaga borbori | reverse complement strand
GATCTGGCCCTCGCGCACGCTCAGCGAGACGCCTTTGAGCACCAGGATCACGTGGTTGTAGATGACCTCGATGCCGTTGACGTTGAGGACGATGGATGGGTCGGTGCTCATGGGGATTCCTTCGTGTCCATGTGCAAGGGCAGCGCGCCGCCCTTGCAGATGGCGCCGCGCGCGAGGCGCGGCGCGGGAGGGATCAGGAACCGCAGTCCGAGGCGGCCCGGCGCGACATCTTCTTGTCGGCCAGGTACTTGTCGGCGCCCGCCTTCACCATGGGCTTGATGATCTGCTCATCGGCCTGCATGAAGTCGGAGCTGAAGTTCCACTTGGCGCCATCCCAGGTGTGCACGCGCGCCCAGGTCGAGCCCATGTGGTCGTTGCACGAGGTGGACAGCGGGCGCATGACGCCGGCGAAGCCCAGCGCGTCGAGCTTCTTCTGGTCCAGCGCCAGGTTCTCCAGGCCCCAGCGCACCTGCTCGCCCGTCATGACCTTGCCCTTGCCGAAGCGCTCCTGCGCGCGGCGCACGGCTTCCACGCCCAGCATCTGGATGATCACGCCACGCGTGTACAGCACCGAGCCCACCTCGTCCTTCGGTCCCGTACCCTGGCCCTTGTCGTGCACCAGCTTGAGGATGTCCTGGATCACCTTGGGCTGCTGGCCCGAGGTGTTGAGTGCGAGCGCGTTGTAGCCCTTGGCGCCCTGGCCCACGTCCTTCACGTCGGGTTCGGCGCCGGCCCACCACACGCCGTACATCTTCTCGCGCGGGTAGCCCGTGGCCTGGGCTTCCTTGAGGGCGGTGGAGTTCATCACGCCCCAGCCCCACAGCAGCACGTAGTCGGGGCGGCTCTGGCGCACCTGCAGCCAGGCGGCTTTCTGCTCCACGCCGGGCGCGGTCACGGGGATCAGCTGCAGGTCGAAGCCGTGCATGCGCTGGCGTTCCTGCAGCAGGGGGATGGGCTCCTTGCCGAAAGGCGAGTCGTGGTAGACCAGGGCGATCTTCTTGCCCTTGAGCTTGTCCAGGCCGCCTTCCTTCTGGCCGATGTGCTGGATCAGGATGTCGGCGCCCGTCCAGTAGCTGCCCATGAGCGGGAAGTTCCACTTGAAGGCGTTGCCGTCCTGGGAGACCGACAGACCGTAGCCCAGCGTGATCAGCGGAATCTTGTCGGTGGGGACCTTCTCGGTCAGCGCGAAGGTGATGCCGGTGGCCTGCGGGTCGAACAGGGTCACGCCCGGGCGGCTCTTGAGGCGCTCATAACATTCGACGCCGCGGTCGGTGGCATAGCCGGTCTCGCATTCCTCGAATGTGAGCTTGACGCCGTTGATGCCGCCATCGCGCGCGTTGATGAGCTTGAGGTAGTCCTGCTTGCCGTTGGCCCAGGGGGTGCCGTTGGGCGCATAGGGCCCGGTGCGGTACGACAGGAGCGGGAAGAACTGCTCCTTGGCCTGGGCGAAGGCGCTGGTGGCCACCAGCGAAGTTGCGCCGCACGCCAGCGCGGCGACGGCAAGGACCAGATGGCGAAGCTTCATGGTTTGTCTCCTGTGGATGAAGTTGACGCGGGCGAAAAATTGGAAAGAAGGCTCGGGGTGGGCTCAGTGGGGGAAGGGCCACAGCCGCAGCTTCTGCTTGCCGATGGACCACAGCTTGGCCAGTCCATGCGGCTCGACGATCAGGAACCAGACGATCAGGCCGCCGAAGACCATGAGTTCGACGTGCGAGACGGCGGCGGTGGACAGGCTCACGCCGAACAGCTCGCCGAAGGCCGGCAGCGCCTGGTTGAGCACGATGGGCAACACCACGATGAAGGCCGCGCCGAAGAAGGCGCCCATGATGGAGCCCAGGCCGCCGATGATCACCATGAACAGCAGGCGGAAAGACAGGTCCACCCCGAAGGCAGCGGGCTCCCAGGCGCCCAGGTAGACGAAGGCCCACAGGCCACCGGCCACGCCGATGATGAAGCTGGAGACCGCAAAGGCGGTGAGCTTGGCGTACATCGGGCGGATGCCGATGACCGCCGCGGCCACGTCCATGTCGCGGATGGCCATCCACTCGCGGCCGATGGCGCTGCGCACCAGGTTCTTGGCCAGCAGCGCCAGCACCACCAGCACCGCCAGGCAGAACAGGTACTTGCTCACCGCGCTTTCGATCGGCAGGCCGAAGATCTGCAGGTGGTTGACCGACACCGAACCCGAGGGCGAGTCGTTCACGAACCACTTCACGCGCAGGAACATCCAGTCGGCGAAGAACTGCGCGGCCAGCGTGGCGACGGCGAGGTACAGGCCCTTGACGCGCAGGCTGGGCAGGCCGAACAGCACGCCGAACGCAGTGGCGCACAGGCCGCCCAGCAGCAGCGCGGGCACCAGCGGCATGCCCGGGATGCGCACGAAGAAGTTGTAGGCCATGTAGGCGCCCACCGCCATGAAGGCGCCCGACCCCAGCGAGATCTGGCCGCAGTAACCCACCAGGATGTTCACGCCCAGCGCGGCCAGCGACATGATCAGGAAGGGGATCAGGATCGCGCGCATCATGTAGTCGCTGGCCAGCAGCGGCACCGCCACGAAGGACAATGCGATGAGCGCGAGCACGAGCCATCGGTCCTGGTCGATGGGGAAGATCTGCTGGTCGGCGCGGTAGGAGGTCTTGAACTGACCGTTTTCGCGATAGAACATGGTCAGCTC
>NZ_QVLS01000027.1 GCF_003417535.1 Hydrogenophaga borbori | reverse complement strand
GGGCAGGTGAACGTGGCGGTGAACCAGCTGGACCAGATGACGCAGCAGAACGCGGCGCTGGTGGAGCAGAGCGCGGCCGCCGCCCAGAGCCTGCGCGACCAGGCCGGCCGGCTGACGGAAGTGGTGCAGGTGTTCCGCCTCGCGCACTGACGCGGCGGACCAGACAGTCAGAAGACAAGGAGAGACAGACATGCAAGCATTCATGCGGCAATTCACCGTGCGCCAGCGCATGATCGGCGCGATCGCCGTGGTGCTGGCCCTTCTGGGCGCCGTCGGCGGCGCCGGCCTCTGGGGCATGTGGCGCCTCTCGCATGTGGCCACCGAATTCACCGAGCGCGCGTACCAGGAAACGCTCGCCCTCTCGCAACTCAAGGCCTCCATGGGCGCCATGACGCGCCATGAGAAGGACATGATCATTGCCTACGAGAAGCCCGACCTGGTGGTCGCGGCCAAGGCGCGCTGGAAGACCGAGGCCGACAAGACGGCCGTGACCATGGACAGCCTGCTCTCCGGCCGCGATGCCTCGCGCGACGCGCTGGTGACCCAGGCGCAGGAGCGGCTGAAGGCCTACATGGCCGCGATCGAACCGGTGTCGCACCAACTGGAGAGTGGCGGCTATGAAACGGCCACCATCGCCAACCGCATGCTCGGGCGGGCGCACGAGCAGCAC
Organism: Hydrogenophaga borbori; assembly: GCF_003417535.1. Lineage (GTDB taxonomy): Bacteria > Pseudomonadota > Gammaproteobacteria > Burkholderiales > Burkholderiaceae_C > Hydrogenophaga > Hydrogenophaga borbori. The sequence goes on along the minus strand of NZ_QVLS01000027.1, from coordinate 2,027 downwards.
AAGGCCCTGACGGACCTGCTCGCCCAGGTGGAGCAGGTGATGGGCGAGGACGTGGCCGCGCTGAGCGCGCGGGGCAAGGCGGCGAGCCAGCAGACCCTGTGGATCTTCGGCGTCGCGCTGGCGTTGGCCGCGCTGGTGGTGGTGCCCACCACCCTGGCCAACATGCACAGCATCTGCGCGCCCGTGGACCAGGCGCGCCACCTGGCCGACGCCATCGCCGAGGGCGACCTCACGCGCCCGGTGCAGGCCACGGGCCGCGACGAACTCGCCGAACTGCTGCGCTCGTTGGGCCGCATGCAGACCTCGCTGTCGCGCATCGTCGGCGACGTGCGCCACAGCAGCGACAGCATCGGCACCGCCTCGCAGGAAATCGCCACCGGCAACCAGGACCTGAGCTCGCGCACCGAACAGACCGCCAGCAACCTGCAGCAGACGGCGGCCAGCATGGAGCAACTCAGCGGCACCGTGCGCCAGAGCGCCGACGCCGCGCGCCAGGCCAGTGCCATGGCGGCGGCCAACGCCGAGGTGGCCGCGCGCGGCGGCGAAGTGGTGGGTCAGGTGGTCACCACCATGCAGGAAATCCAGTCCAGCAGCCAGAAGATCGGCGACATCATCGGCGTCATCGACGGCATCGCCTTCCAGACCAACATCCTGGCGCTCAACGCCGCCGTGGAAGCCGCGCGCGCCGGCGAGCAGGGCCGCGGCTTCGCCGTGGTGGCGGCCGAGGTGCGCAGCCTGGCGCAGCGCAGCGCCGAGGCGGCGAAGGAGATCAAGTCCCTGATCGGCGACAGCGTGGACAAGGTGCAGACCGGCACGCAACTCGTGGCGCAGGCCGGCAGCACCATTGGCGAGATCGTGGACAACGCGCAGAAGATCTCGGCCTTCGTCACCGACATCACCACTGCCGCGCAGGAGCAGAGCGACGGCATCGGCCAGGTGAACACCGCCGTCGGCCAGCTTGACCAGATGACGCAGCAGAACGCGGCCCTGGTGGAGCAGAGCGCGGCCGCCGCCGAAAGCCTGCGCGAGCAGGCCGGCCGCCTGGCCGCCGCGGTGCAGGTGTTCCGCGTCGCGGCGTGAGGCGCCCGCCATGAACTTCAACCAACGCCTCGTGCTGGCCTTTGTGGCGCCGGCCGTGTTGTTCGTGGCTGGCCTGGGCGGCAGCATCTGGTCGCTCACGCAGACGCAGTCGCAGTTCGACCGGTACATCAACACCGAACAGGCCGTGGCCAGCGGTGTGCAGGAGATGTACGCCCAGGGCCTGCAAATGGGCCAGGCCCTGCGCAACATCGTGCTAGACCCGAGCAACCCGCAGGCCTTCAAGAACCTGGAGGCCGCGCGCGAGGCGTTCGACGCCGCGCACAAGGGCACGCTGGAGGCCGCGCGCGACACGCCGGCCCAGGCCGCGCTGGCGCCGCTGGCCGGACTGCGCGCCGAGCAGGCGAAGGCGCAGGACAAGGTGCTGACGCTGGTCAAGACCAGCGCCGCCGAAGCGGTGGCGGCGCTCAATGCCGAAGAGACGCCGGCCTGGCGCAAGCTGCGCGGCGCGCTGCTGGAGCAGGTGAAGGCCTCGCGCGAGCTGTCGGCGCAGACGCACACGGCCGTGAACGCCAGCGCCGACCGCGCGCGCGTGGTCGCGCTGTCGCTGGCCCTGCTGGCGGTGGCGGTGGCGGTGGGCCTGGGTTTCATGGTGGTGCGCACGCTGCGCCAGGAGTTGGGCGGTGACCCGGCCGCCGCGCGCCAGGCCGTGCACCGCATCGCCGACGGCGACCTCACCGGCACCATGCCCGAGAGCGCCTACCCGCACAGCCTGGTGGGTGCCTTGGCGACCATGCAGAACGCCATGCGCGCGCTGGTGGGCCAGGTGCACCAGTCCAGCCAGGGCATCGAGGTGGCGAGCAGCGAGATCGCGCGGGGCAACCAGGACCTGAGCTCGCGCACGGAGCAGACGGCGAGCAACCTGCAGGAGACGGCGGCGAGCATGGAGCAGCTGACGGGCACGGTGCGCCAGAGCGCGGACTCGGCGC
>NZ_QVLS01000026.1 GCF_003417535.1 Hydrogenophaga borbori | reverse complement strand
GCCCAAGCCGCCTGCGACCCCAGCATCAGCTGCTGCGCCGGTGCCCCCAGCACCGGCAGCCCCTGCGGTGGCGCTGGCGTGGCCACCCTGGGCAACACCTCCGGCGTGGACAGCGGCGCGGGCAACCCCCTCAACGTGCTGGGCGGCAACAAGTTCCAGCGCGAGGTGGACATGCCCGCGCTGCCCGGCGTGTTGGGTCTTGAGCTGGTGCGCTACTACAACAGCGCCGACAGCGAACGCCACCTGCTCGGTCGCGGCTGGCGCCTGAGCTACGAGACCACGCTGCGCGTGGGCACCGGTGCGCTGGCGGGCACGCTGGAAGTCGTGCAGGCCGACGGCACGCGCATCGCCTTCGCCCTGCCGCCAGACGAACGCCAAGGACCAGGCCAGGGCCAGGGCCAGGGCGATCTCTACCGGGGCCTGAGCCCGCTGCACGGCCTGGTGCACCGCCTGCACACGCCGCGCGGCAGCGAGTACCTCTGGCGCTGGGCCGACGGGCGCCAGCTGCGCTTCAACACCACAGGCCAGCTGGAGCAGGTCCGTGTGCCCAGCGGCGAATTCCTCAGCCTGCGCTACGACGGGCGCGGCTGGCTCAGCGAAGTGATCGACCCCGCCGGGCGGCGCCTGCGCCTGCATGTGCTGGACAAGGCCGGCGTGCGCCGCGGGGATCGCTACCGCGGCGTGCAAAGCATCGACACGCCCGTGGGGCGGTTTGTCTATGAACACGGCGCGCGGCGGCCCGAGGGCTCCAGCGCCAGGCCCAGCGAGCCCATCGCCAACCTCACGCGGGTCATCTTCCCCGGGCCAGGGCCCAGCGAGGGCGCCACCCCGCCATCGACGCTCGCTCGCCGGTACCACTACGAAGACCCGCGCTTTGCGACGCTGCTCACCGGCATCAGCGCGCAGCGGCTGAGCCGCCATGGCCAGGCCCGCAGCGAACGCCTGAACACCTGGGCCTACGACGAGGAGCGCCGCGCCGTGCTCAGCTTCAAGGGCGAACGCCCCTCGGGTGCTTCGGGTGCTTCGGGCGGCGTGGGCCAGGAGCAGGTCCGCCTGCAGCACGGGCCTGCACGGGGCGGGCAGCGCACCACCGTGCTCACCAACAGCCTGGGGCAGACCACCGTCTACAGCAGCACCACCATCGCCGGCGAGCCGCGCCTGCTGCAGGCCATCGGCCCGGGCTGCGCGAGCTGTACTCCGGGCAACCGGCGCTACGGCTACGACCGCGTGGGCCGGCTCATCGAAGAGACCACCCTCGACGACCAGGGCCGTCCCCTGCGCAGCACCCGCACCGCACGCGACGCCTACGGCCGCCCGGTCGAGGTCAGCACCATCACCTACCGCAACGGCCAGGCCCAAGCGCCCCAGCTGCGCGTGCGCTACGAATACGCGCCCGTCGATGCGAGCGATCCGCAGGCGCTGCCCAGCCTGCGACCGGTGCTCATCGCCGTGCCCAGCGTCATTGCAGGCCGCGAACGCATCACCCGCATCGCCTACAACGCCGCGATGCAGCCCGTCGAGGTCACCGAAGAGGGCTTCAGCCCCGTGGACGAACAGGGTCAGTTCAATCCACAAGGGGTGGCGATCCGGCGCAGCACCACCTACGGCTACACCCAGATCAACGGGCGCAGCGTGCTGGCCAGCGTCGACGGCCCCTTGCCGAATGGTCCGAACGCCAACCCCGAGGACTCGGACATCACCCGCTACGGGTGGGACGCGCGCGCCGACCATCTGCAGCGCATCGTGCGCCCCGGCCCACGAACCCTGCACGTGCACCGCGAGCCCGAGAGCGGGCGCATCGTCGGGGTCACGGGGCCGGATGGTGTGACCGTGCCGCTGCCTCAGGCCACACGAGGCAACGCGGGCTTAAGCGACAACGCGGACCTAAACGGCAACGCAGGCCCAAGTGGCAAGGCGGACCTGCTCATCGAGCACGACCCCTGGGCCCGGCCCGTGGCCTGGCGAACGGTGGCAGGGGCGGCCTCAGGGACAGCGTCAGGCGACGACAGTGAAGCGCTGCTCAGCGCCACCTGGGGCCCAGCGGGCAGCGTGGCCGAGTCCAGCGTGCTGGGCTTCGCCACCCCCCACGCCCAGGCCCAGCGCCGGCTCGACGACTTCGCTCGGGTCGTGGCCATCCGCCACCCCGGCCAAGGCTGGCGGTTCGCGCGCCACGACGAGGCCGGGCGCCTCCTCGAGACCATCGACCCCAGAGGCGCACGCCAGCGCGCCCGCTGGGACCTGGCGGGGCGGCTGACCCGGCTGGAGCGCTTCGCCCCCGGTGCCGACCCCGACACCACGCAATCCTCAGCCGAACAAGTCATCGACCGCCGCTACGAGCACGAGCGGCTCATCGAAGAGCGCCTGAGCGACCGCCAGGGCCAACGCATCACCCGCCTCAGCTACGACGAACGCGGCGCCCTGGCCAGCGAGACCCTGCGCATCGAGCCCGCCGGGGCGCTGCGGGCCGCCTTGCCTGAGCCCATCCAGTTGGGCCTGGCCTACCGCCGCGAGGCGGACGGCAGCGTCACCCGCACGCTCACCGGTGCCGATGGGCGCAGCCTGAGCATCGATCAGGAGAACGTTGCAGGTCGGATCGCCCGCATCCGCACCGAAGGCGCGCTGCCGGCCTGGCTCGGCGGCGGGCGCGAGATCGTGCGCGACATCCGCTGGCAGGACCTGGGGGCACTGCGCTACGCCACCGCCATCACCCACGGGGACGGCAGCGTCGATCGCTTCGAACCCGTCCCGCCACCGGCACAGCCAGAGACCAGCCGAAGCGGCCTCGCCGGGGGCGACACGGCGTCCTGGCTCGCCCCGCCGGGGCAAGAACACGACAGCGCGGGCCTACCCAGCCGCGTGAGCACCAACCACGGCATTCAGCGCCTGCACTGGAACGCGGCCGGGCAGCTGGAACGAACCGAGAGAGAAGACGGCGGCCACAGCGACTACCTCTACGACGCGCGCGGGCGCCGCGTCATCCAGCTCGTGACCGGGGCCAACGGTCAAGTCCGCGCCAGCCTGAGCCTGTACGAAGACAACCGCCTCGTGGCCGAAGCCGACGCCCAGGGCCGCCTGACGTATGCCTACGCGCACCTGGGCCACCGCCCCGTGGCGCAGATCGCGCTGCAGCCCGCCAGCGCCTGGCAGCGCTTCACCGCCTGGCTGCTCGGCCCAGAAGCCCGCCACCTGCACACCGCGCGCGCCGGGCGCGTGCTCAGCGTGAGCGAGCGGGGGCGGACCGTCTGGCGCGACCGTGAACGAGGCGCGGAGCGAGGCGCAGGGCAGTCCGAAGGACCAGACGAAGGGCGCGACGACGGCCAGTCGCCCCGCATCCACCAGCCCCTGCGCTACGTCGGCCAGGTCCACGACGACGACAGCGGCCTGAGCTACCACGGCGCGCGCTTCTTCGAGCCGACACAAGGCCGCTTCATCAGCCCCGACCCAGCCGGCATCGCCGACGCCATCAACGATCTGCCCGCGGGCCTGCTGCTGGACCTCTACGCCTACGCGGGCGGGCGCCCCGACGCGTACTTCGATCCCGATGGCGCGGC
>NZ_QVLS01000025.1 GCF_003417535.1 Hydrogenophaga borbori | reverse complement strand
GAGCCATCGGTCCTGGTCGATGGGGAAGATCTGCTGGTCGGCGCGGTAGGAGGTCTTGAACTGACCGTTTTCGCGATAGAACATGGTCAGCTCCTCAGACGCGATCGATGATCTTCTCGCCGAACAACCCTTGGGGCCGGAAGAGAAGGAAGACGAGGGCGAGCACGTAGGCGAACCAGATCTCGATGCCGCCGCCGACGAAGGGGCCGAGGTAGACCTCGGAGAGCTTCTCGCCCACGCCGATGATGAGTCCGCCGATGATGGCGCCGGGCACGGAGGTCAGCCCGCCGAGGATGACCACGGGCAGCGCGCGCAGCGCCAGGGTGGTGAGCGAGAACTGCACGCCCAGCTTGGAGCCCCAGATGATGCCGGCGACCAGCGCGGTGACACCGGCGACGAACCACACGATGACCCAGATGCGGTTGAGCGCGATGCCGATGGACTGGGCGGCCTGGTGGTCGTCGGCCACCGCGCGCAGCGCGCGCCCGGTGCTGGTCTTCTGGAAGAACAGGCTGAGCGCGCCCACCAGCAGCGCGGCGATGCAGGCGGCGTAGACGTCCTCCAGGTTGATGAGCACGCCGCCGGGGAAGGTGCTCTCCATGAGGAAGACCGGGTCCTTGGGCATGCCCACGTTGATGGCGTAGATGTTCGAGCCGAACAGGGTCTGGCCCAGGCCGTCGAGGAAGTAGGTGATGCCCAGGGTGGCCATGAGCAGCGTCACGCCTTCCTGGTTGACCAGGTGGCGCAGCACGAGGCGCTCGATCAGCCAGGCCACCACCCACATCAGCGCGGCGGCCAGCACGAAGGCGATGGCGTTGGCCAGCACGAGGCTTTCGATGCCGATCCACTGCGGCACCCAGGTCGAGAAGCGCGCCATTGCCAGCGCGGCGAACAGCACCATCGCGCCCTGCGCGAAGTTGAACACCCCCGAGGCCTTGAAGATCAGCACGAAGCCCAGCGCCACCAGGGAGTACAGCATGCCGGCCATGAGGCCGCCGAAGAGCGATTCGAGGAAGAAGGCCATGGCTACATCTGCTCCATCAGTGGCTCGTGCCGAGGTAGGCGCGGATGACCTCCTCGTTGGTGCGCACCTCTTCGGGGGTGCCGTCGCCGATCTTCTTGCCGTAGTCGAGCACCACCACGCGATCGGAGATGTCCATCACCACCCCCATGTCGTGCTCGATCAGCACGATGGTGGTGCCGAACTCGTCGTTGACGTCCAGGATGAAGCGGCTCATGTCCTGCTTCTCCTCCAGGTTCATGCCCGCCATGGGCTCGTCGAGCAGCAGCACCTGCGGCTCCATGGCCAGCGCGCGGCCCAGGTCCACGCGCTTTTGCAGCCCGTAGGGCAGCGTGCCCACCGGCGTCTTGCGATAGGCCTGGATCTCCAGGAAGTCGATGATGTTCTCGACGAAGGCGCGGTGCTGCTCCTCCTCCTGCTGCGCCGAGCCCAGCCACTTCAGGCCCGCGAACGGGTGGCGAAACGCCTGCGCGAGCAAGCCGCTTCTCACGCGCAGGTTGCGCCCGCTCATGAGGTTGTCGATCACGCTCATGCCCTTGAACAGCGCCAGGTTCTGGAAGGTGCGCGCGATCCCCATCTCGGCCACCTGGCGGCTGTTCATGTGCCGGAAGGTCTGGCCCCGAAAGCTGATCGAGCCCTCCTGCGGCTGGTACACCCCGTTGATGCAGTTGAGCATGGAGCTCTTGCCCGCGCCGTTGGGCCCGATGATGGCGCGCACCTCGTGCTCTCGCACGTCGAAGCTGATGTCGGTCAGTGCCTTGACCCCGCCAAAGCGCAGGCTGATGTTCTTCACATCCAGGATCACCTCGCCGATCTTCTTGGCGCCCGCGCTGGCGGCCGCGCCCCCGGCGCTGCCCGACTCACCCGTTTGGTCCATGTCGATCTGCCTCATGCCGCATCCTTCACCGGTGCGAAGGTCTTGGCGTCTCGGATCTGCAGCGTGGCGCTGACCGAGCCCGTGCGACCGTCCTCGAACTTGACCTGCGTCTGGATGAACTGCTCGCGCTTGCCCGCGTACAGCGCCTCCACCAGCGCCTGGTACTTCTCGCCAATGAAGCCGCGACGCACCTTGTTCGTGCGCGTGAGCTCGCCGTCGTCGGCGTCGAGCTCCTTGTGCAGCACCAGAAAGCGGCTGATCTGGCTGCCCGCCAGCCGCTCGTCTTGGCTCAAGTCGGCGTTGACCTGCTCCACGCACTGCGCGATGAGCTCGTAGACCTCGGGCTTGGCCGCCAGGTCGGTGTAGCCCGCGTACGGCAGGTTGCGCCGCTCGGCCCAGTTGCCCACGGCCTCGAAGTCGATGTTGACCATCACGCACACGCGATCTCGCCCGTCGCCAAAGGCCACCGCCTCCTTGATGTGCGAGAAGAACTTGAGCTTGTTCTCCACGTACTTGGGCGCGAACATGGCGCCGTCGTGCGCGCCCCCGCTCAGGCGACCCACGTCCTTGACCCGGTCGATGATCTTCAGGTGCCCCGCCGCGTCGATGAAGCCCGCGTCGCTGGTGTGGTACCAGCCCTCGGCGTCCAGCACCTCGGCCGTGGCCTGCGGGTTCTTGTGGTACTCCTTGAGCAGCCCGGGCGAGCGCACCAGGATCTCGCCCGTCTCGCTGAGCTTGATCTGCACGCCCTCGCAGGGAACCCCCACCGTGTCGGCCCGGGCCTCGTGGTCGGGCTGCAGGCACACGAAGACGGCCGTCTCCGTGGAGCCATAGAGCTGCTTCAGGTTCACCCCGATGCTGCGGTAGAAGCTGAAGAGGTCCGGCCCGATGGCCTCGCCCGCGGTGTAGGCCACGCGCACGCGGCTCAAGCCCAGGTTGTTGCGCAGCGGGCCGTAGACCAGCCAGTCGCCCAGGCGGTACTTCAGCCGCTCCCACGCGCCCACGGGCTTGCCGTCCATGAGGTCGGGGCCCACGCGGCGCGCCAGCCCCATGGCGCTGTGAAAGAGCCAGCGCTTGAGCGCGCCCGCGTCTTCCATGCGGATCATCACGCTGGTCAGCAGCCCCTCGAACACCCGCGGCGGCGCGAAGTAGTAGGTCGGCCCCACCTCCTTCATGTCGATGCTCACCGTGCCGCTGCTCTCCGGGCAGTTGACCACGTAGCCGCTGACCAGCCACTGCGCGTAGGAGAAGATGTTCTGCCCGATCCACGCCGGCGGCAGGTAGGCCAGCACCTCGTCGCCGGGCCCCAGCTTGTCAAAGCGCGCGCCAGCCCCCGCGCGGTCGAGCAGGCTGCGGTGCAGGTGCACCACCCCCTTGGGGTTGCCCGTCGTGCCGCTGGTGAAAAACATCGCCGCCACGTCATCGGGGCGGCCCTCATCGACCTGCTCGTCGAAGAAGCCAGGGTGCGCCCGATCGAACGCCTCGCCCGCGCGCACCAGCGCGTCCAGACTCTGCAGCCCCGCCTGCTCGTAGTTCCTCAGTCCGCGCGGGTCGTCGTACCAGATGCGCGTGAGCTGCGGGCACTGCCCCCGGATCTCCAGCATCTTGTCCACCTGCTCCTGGTCTTCCACCACGCACAGCCGAACCTCGGCGTTGTTGATCGGAAAGACACACTCGCCCGCCACCGCGTCCTGGTACAGCGGCACCGCGATCGCCCCCAGCGACTGCGCCGCCAGCATCGTCGCGTACAGCCTCGGGCGGTTCGCCCCTATCACCACCAGGTGCTCGCCACGGCGCAAACCCGCCTCGTGCAGTCCGCACGCCAGACCCCTCACCAGCCGCAGCATCTCGCCCCAGCTCGTCGT
>NZ_QVLS01000024.1 GCF_003417535.1 Hydrogenophaga borbori | reverse complement strand
GGGCAGGTGAACGTGGCGGTGAACCAGCTGGACCAGATGACGCAGCAGAACGCGGCGCTGGTGGAGCAGAGCGCGGCCGCCGCCCAGAGCCTGAAGGAGCAGGCCGAGCAGCTGGCCCAGGTGGTGGGCCGCTTCCGTACCACAGCTTGAGGAAGCGGCCGCGCGGCGCCGTCGCGCGGCGCCGCTCCTGCCTATACTCCCCCCAGGGTTCACCTGGGAGGGGCAGCGTGCCCACACCGGGGCGATCCCGATGGAGATCGCCATGAACGCCCGCCTGCCCCAGCCGCTGCCGCTCGACGCGGCGGCCCTGCAATCCCATGTCGATGCCAGCTGGCGCGATCGCATCGTGCCCGCGCTGCTCGACTACGTGGCCGTCCCGGCCAAATCCCCCGCTTTCGACGCCGACTGGGCCGCCCACGGCCTGCTCGAGCGTGTGCTGCAATCGGCCGCCGACTGGGTGGGCGCGCAGCGCGTGCCCGGGCTCAGGCTGGAGATCGTGCGCCTGAACGACGCGCACGGCCGCCCGCGCACGCCGGTGCTGTTCTTCGAGCTGCCGGCCAGCGCGGGCCAGGACGGCACGCCCGCCCCGGCCTCGGGCCAGACCGTGCTGATGTACGGCCACCTGGACAAGCAGCCCGAGTTCACCGGCTGGCGCAGCGACCTGGGCCCCTGGACGCCCAAGATCGACGACGGCAAGCTCTATGGCCGCGGTGGCGCCGACGACGGCTACGCGGTCTACGCCAGCGTCGCGGCGATCCAGGCCATTCAGGCGCAGGGCGTGGCGCACCCGCGCATCGTGGGGATCATCGAGACCTGCGAAGAAAGCGGCTCCGGCGACCTGCTGCCCTACGTCGACGCCCTGCGGCCGCGCCTGGGCGACGTGGGCCTGGTGATCTGCCTGGACAGCGGCGCCGGCAACTACGACCAGCTCTGGCTCACCACCAGCCTGCGCGGCATGGCCGCCGGCGTGCTCAAGGTCGAGGTCCTCACCGAGGGCATCCACTCGGGCGACGCCTCGGGCCTGGTGCCCTCGAGCTTTCGCATCCTGCGCCAGGTGCTCGACCGGCTGGAGGACAGCGCCACCGGCCGCCTGCTGCCCGCCAGCTTCCATTGCGAGGTGCCGGCCGAGCGGCTGGAGCAGGCGCGCGCCACCGCCGCCATCCTGGGCGACGAAATCTACAAGCGCTTCCCCTGGGCCCACCACGACTGCGGTGGCAGCACCCTGTTCGCCCTGCCCACCACCACCGACCCGGTGGAGGCCCTGATCAACCGCACCTGGCGCCCCACGCTGAGCGTCACCGGCGCCGAGGGCTTTCCCGCGCTCAAGGACGCGGGCAACGTGCTGCGTCCCTACACGGCCTTCAAGCTGAGCCTGCGCCTGCCGCCGCTGGTGGATGCCGCCGCCGCCGTGCAGGAGCTCAAGGCCCTGCTGGAGGACAACGCGCCTTACCAGGCCAAGGTCACCTTCGCCGGCGAGGGCGCGGCCAGCGGCTGGAACGCGCCGCCCACCACCGACTGGTTTGAGCGCGCCCTGCAGGACGCCTCGCAGGCGCACTTCGGTGCCGCCTGCGGCACCATCGGCCAGGGCGGCACCATCCCGCTCATGAACCTGCTCAGCCAGGGCTTTCCCACGGCGCAGATGATGGTCTGCGGCGTGCTGGGCCCCAAGAGCAACGCGCACGGGCCCAACGAGTTCCTGCACATGGACTACGCGCGCCGGCTCACCGCCAGCGTGGCCCAGGTCATCGCCCGCATGCCCTAGCATGGAACACCACCGCCGCGCTTCGCGCGACCCCCTCAAGGGGGCAATGCCTGTGGCCCGGCCAAGCCGCGGCCGTGGCCTTGCCCGGTTGCGCACGTCGTGCGCGGCGCGTTTGGCGAACGCCGACGGACGATGAAGAGATGAGCGACACCACGCAAGCCCCGTTCACCGCCCGCGACGGCCTCAACCTCGCGCTCTACGACTGGCCCCTGCCCTCGCGCGTGCGCCCGCGCGGCGTGGTGCTCATCGTGCACGGTCTGGGCGAGCACGCCTGGCGCTACAACGACCTGGCGCACCGCCTCAACGAATGGGGCTTCTTCGTGCGCGCCTACGACCAGCGCGGCCACGGCGACTCCGGCGGCGCCCCCGGCGTATTGCCCGACGACGACGCCCTGCTCGACGACCTGCAAGAAATGGTGGACGACACACGACGCCACATCGCCGAGCCCTGGTCCTGCCCGCTGATCCTGCTCGGCCACAGCATGGGCGGCCTGGTCAGCGCCACCTTCGTGCAGCGTGGCATGGCCCGGGTGGACGCGCTGGTGCTGTCCTCGCCCGCGCTGGACGCCGGACTCTCGGGCTTCAAGCGCTGGCTGATCGGGCTGATGATGCGGCTGTCGCCCGACACCACCCTGGGCAACGGGCTGGACGCGGAGAAGATCTCGCACGACCCGGCCGTGGTGAAGGCCTACCAGCGCGACCGGCGCGTGCACGACCGCATCAGCGCGCGGCTGGCGCGGTTCATCGACGACAACGGTCCCCGGGTGCGCGCCGCGGCGCCGCGCTGGCCGGTGCCCACGCTGCTGATGTTCGCCGGCGATGACCACCTGGTGAACCCGGCCGGCAGCGTGGCCTTCGCGAACGCCGCGCCGGCCCCCATGGTGGTGGCGCGCCGCTTCGACGGCCTGTACCACGAGATCTTCAACGAGCGCGACAACGCCGCGGTGTTCGACACCCTGCGGCAGTGGCTGGACCGCCTGGCGCCCGCGCGGGGCTGAGCGCCCCGCTGGGGTCGGTTCCGGCCGGCCCCGGGCGGCGCCGCCTCAGCGCCGCATCAGGCCGCCCAGCAGGCCACCCAGATCGCCCAGGCCACCGCCCCCTCCGGCGCCGCCGCCCAGCAGACCGCCGAGCGCGTCCAGGGGGTTGTTGCTGGCGTCACCCGCCGCCGGCACGCGGCCCTGCGGCGTGAGCTGATCGATCAGCCCGGGCAGCACCTGCGCCAGCACCGACGAGGCCTGCTGGCCGTTGCCGCCGAGCAGGCCGCCCAGCGCGCCCATGAGGTCGGGGCCCAGGGCGCCGCCGAGCTGCTCGCCCGACACCGGCTGGTTGGCGCCCGTGCCCACCCAGGACTGCGCGGCCTCGCCCAGGCCGCCGGCCTGCAGCTTGGCCAGCAGGCCCTCGATGCCGCCCGATTGCTGCAGCAGCTGCGCCACCAGCGCCATCACCTGCTGCGCGTCGAAGCCACCGGCCGCGTTCGAGCCGTTGCCTGATCCGCCCAGCATTGCATCCAGAAGTCCCATGTATTGCTCCAGGGCGCGGAACCGCTCCGCGCGTCAGGCGGCATTGTGGGCGGCCCCCCGCCGGCGGGCAAGCCAGAGCAGCGAGAGGCCCAGCAGCGCCACCGGCAGCAGCGAGCCCAGGTTGAGCCAGGTCCAGCCCTGCGTGGTGACCAGCGCGCCCGACGCGAAGGAGGTCAGCGCCATGGTGGCGAACACGCCGAAGTTGATGGCGGCCTGGGCGCGGTCCTTTTCCTCCGGGCGCCAGGCCTGCAGCGCCAGCGTGGTGCTGCCGGTGAAGAGGAAGTTCCAGCCCACGCCGAGCAGGAACAGGGCGATGAGGAACTGGTGCAGGTCCACGCCCGAGAGCGCGACCGCGACGCAGGCCAGGTTGAGCGCCACGCCCACGCCCATGATGGGCAGCACGCCGAAGCGGCGGATCAGGTGGCCGGTGAAGAAGCCGGGCGCGAACATGCCGATCACGTGCCACTCCAGCACCAGGGCCACGTCCTCGAAGGGCAGGCCGCAGACCTGCATGGCCAGCGGCGTGGCCGCCATCAGCAGGTTCATCACGCCGTAGCCCAGGGCGGCGCCCAGCGCGGCGACGATGAACACCGGCTGGCGCACGATCTCGCCCAGCGGCCGGCCCTGCGGCGCGTCGGCCGCGCGCGCGGGCACGGGGGGAAAGCGCACGAAGGCCATCACCGCCATGGACAGCAGGGCCACCACGGTCAGCGCCAGGTAGGCGCCGGCGAAGGGCGCCTCGGTCAGGCCGCGCGTGCGCGCCGCCAGGTTGGGACCGAGCACGGCGCCGATCAGCCCGCCCGCCAGCACCAGCGAGACCGCCTTCTCGCGAAAGGCCGGCGCCGCCAGTTCGGCGGCCGCGAAGCGGTAGAGCTGGCCGTTGGCGCTGTAGTAGCCCGCCACCACCGTGCCCAGGATGAGCAGCCCGAACGAGCCGCGGGAGATGGCCCAGGCGCACAGCAGCGCCGACAGCAGAGCCACCAGCAGGCCGAGCTGGAACGAGGCTTGGCGCCCGAAGCGGCGCTGCGCGCGCGCCACCAGCGGCGTGCTCAGAGCCCCCCCCACCACATAGCCCATCACCGGCAGCGTGGCCATCCAGCCCAGCGGCGCCAGCGCCAGGCCCACCAGCCCGTTGATGGTGATGAACACCACGTTGTTGGTGAGGAACAGGCCTTGGGCGGCGGCCAGGAGCCAGAGGTTGCGGTTCATAAGCGAGCGTTTATACAGTCGCGGCCCCCGGCCCCGGCGGCGGCGGGGCCAATGGCCTGTCGTGCGGACGACACCTGGGCGAGCCGACCGCTATGGAAATGAAAGCAGCCACGGCACATGTGTCAGGCCAATGACGGATGCCAGGCAGGCGTCGCCGCGACGGGCGGTCCTCAAGATGCGGGAGGCGCCTCCGAAGAAGCGGGGGTCGGCACCCGCGCGTGCCGGGTTGTCCCTGATCGGTGTTCCCCCATGAACTGGCTGTCCCACATTTCCGTTCGCGCCAAGCTGGCGCTGCTGCTCGCGCTGTGCGCGCTGGGCATCTTCGCCGTGGCCGCGTCGGCCTTCGTCAGCCTGGACCGCGCCGTCGCGGCCAGCCAGCGGCTGGTGCAGACCGAGGTGAGCGCCCTGCGCGCCCTGGGCGAGGTGCGCGCCGATGTGGGCAACATGCGCCGCTTCGAGAAGGACCTGTTCCTCAACCTGGCCGACGAGGCGGCGCTGGAGCGCTACCACCAGGCCTGGACGGCCCAGGTGGCCTCGGGGCTGGCGCGCCTGGCGCAGCTGCGGCCCATGCTGCTGCCGGCGGAGCAGGCGGCGCTGGACCGCATGGCCGCGGGCTTGGGGCAGTACCGCGACGCGGTGAACGCCATCCACACCGGCATCAACCGCGGCGAGATCAACGACCCCTGGCGCGCCAACCGGGCCCTGGAGCCGGCGAAGAACGACGTGCGCGCGGCCGACGAGGCCTTCAATGAGATCAGCGCGGCGGTGAGCGGCCGGGTGGACGGCATGGTGGACGCCCTGGCCCGCCTGCAGCGCCAGGCCGTGCGCGCGACCGTGCTGGCCGCGCTGGTGGTGCTGGGGCTGGCCCTGGGACTGGGCTACGTGATCAGCGGGCGCATCACGCGGCCGCTGGACGAAGCGGCGCGCGCCATCGAGCGCGTGGCGGCGGGCGATCTCACCGCTCGGGTGCAGGCCCTGGGCCGCGACGAGACGGCGCGCGTGCTCGCGGGCATTGCGCGCATGCAGGAGGGTCTGGCGCGCATCGTGGGCGAGATCCGCCAGGGCGTGGGTGGCCTGGGCGTGGCGAGCAGCGAGATCGCGCGGGGCAACCAGGACCTGAGCGCGCGCACGGAGCAGACGGCGAGCAACCTGCAGGAGACGGCGGCGAGCATGGAGCAGCTGACGGGCACGGTGCGCCAGAGCGCGGACTCGGCGC
>NZ_QVLS01000023.1 GCF_003417535.1 Hydrogenophaga borbori | reverse complement strand
AAGTCAATGAAATCAACGGTCTACCCAGACCACCCCCGCGCCAGTGCTAGCTTTGCGTACCGTCACTTATTGCACTGAAAACGAGGAGACCCCGGGTCGGACGGACGGCCCCGATCGACAGGGGAATCCAATCAATCTGCGTTTTCATGATGCCCGTCATGGCTCCGTGTCGTTCTGGCGAACACCAGATCATCCCTTCGGCCCACGCTGCAAGCTTGCGCAGATCCTGGACCTTGGGGTGCGTTTCGGGCTCGCTGTCGGCCAGCGGGAGTCCAGCAGGATCGAAGATCTTGACTTCGCCTCCCATGGCCTGAAGAAGACGTGCCGCTTCGAGGATCAGAAGCCGGCTGTACGAACGCTCACGCAAGGATCCGTAGAGCAGCAGGAAAGGTGGCAGGGGTCGAGACGGGACGCGACCGCCAGTCGTCGCTCGGTACCCAGCTCTGCCGGCCGTCCGAAAGTTCCTTGAGATGAAAGGACAATGCACTGCGCGAAACGCCCAAACCTAGCGCCATCGTGCCCGGAGTCAAGCCTAAACGGCCGGCGGCGTTGAGATGTCGCACGCCGCATTGGCGGTCTGGCTGCGAGAGGAGTGCAGTGCGGCGCCGCGCAGCCGCATCTCCGCCCCGAACACGCAGACTGCCGCCACCGGCTGGCCGCTTTTTGTCAGCACCGGCGAGGCGACGGCCACCGTCCCCGCCATCACTTCGGCGTGCGTCACGAGCACACCGTCCTGGAGCACGGTCTGGAGGTCACGGGCGATCAGGTCGCGTGCATGTCTACTGAGCTGACTAAGCGACTGCCGCCGCTGGTCCGGCGTCAAGTGCGCCAGTATGACCTTTCCGCCGGCACCGTTGTGCAGCGGCTCGGTATAACCCACTCCGCGGCTGAACGAGAGGGCCTGAGGGCTCTTCCGCTCGAAGACGCACATGCGATGGGTAGCGGAGACGGGCATCATGAGCGCGACGGTTTGCTGGGTGCTACGCCAAAGCTGTTCTAGCGGGCCGGCAGCCAGAGTGACCAGTGGAGGCGCAGGCGTCCACGTGCTCGCGAGCAAGCCGGTGCGGGCGCCCAGCTGGAAACGTAGCGGGTTCCCGAACGAGTAGATCAGTCCCCTGGTTTCCAGTGTTCGCAACAGTCGGTAGAGAGTGGGTCGGGACAGCCCGGTGCGCTGCTGCAGCGCCGGAATATCGAGAACCGGCTCCTGCTGTGTGAAACTGAAGAGCACTTCGATGGCGCGTTCCACGGAACGCACCGAGCTGTCACTCAAGATCTGGCTTGTGGTGGGTTGCGACTTCGAATAGAGCTCTGCCATACACATGCTTGCTGAGACTTACCGATTAAAGATCCAGAACAAGGCAAGCTGACCTGGAGCGGGAACAGCAAGGCAGGAACTGGTCGTTCGCGGCCTGCTCCTGCGGCGTCAGGTACATGTCCCGATGGTCGGGCTCTCCTTCGAGCACGCGTGTGAGGCAGGTCCCACACACGCCTTGCTCGCAAGAGGTCGGCACCAGGATACCTGCGGCCGCAAGCGCCGAGGTCACCGAGGCATCGGCCGCAACGCGGATGGTTCGACCGGAGCTGGCTAGCTTAACCTCGAAGCTTCCGTCGGTGGCCAGCTTCTGCGGCGCGGCGCTGAAGAATTCGTAGTGAAGCTGGTCCTGCGGCCAGCCGCTGCTGCGCGCATTGGACAGCACAGCGTCCATAAAACCCTTGGGACCGCAGGTGTAGATGTGGACTCCGCGCCGTGGCGTGCGCAGCAGCGCGGGCAAGCCGAGCTTCTGCTGCTGCGGGCCGTCGTCAAGGTGCAACTGCACGTGCGCTGCATAGCCCGCCTGCTGGATGCGCTCCCGGAACGCTGTGCGTTCCACCGAACGCGAACAGTAATGCAGGGTGAAAGGCTGCTTGAGCACGTACAGCCGCTCGGCCATGCACAGCAAGGGCGTGATGCCGATGCCGCCGGCGATCAGCAAGGTCTCCTCGGCACCCGGAGTGAGTGGGAAATGGTTCCGCGGTGCGCTGATGGTGATCACATCACCTTCGCGCACGAGCTCGTGCATCGCGCGCGATCCTCCCCTGCCCCGCGGGTCCTTGAGCACGGCAATCTGGTAGCGGTGCGACTCCTCAGGATCGTTGCACAGCGAGTACTGGCGCGTGACACCAGAGGGCAACAGAACGTCCACGTGCGAGCCCGCAGAGAACGGAGGCAGTGCCCTGCCGTCGGTGCTCACCAGTTCGAACAAGGCAATGTCCAGCGCAAGGGGAATCTTGCGCGCCACGCGCACTTGCAGCATTTGCGCATTCATGGTCTCGACTTCTCCCGACTGGCAGACGAAGAAATGCTCGCGCCGCGCTGCGAACCGGCAGCCGACGCGGCTGTCCCGATCCGTAGAATCTGCGCATGCGCAACTCTCCCCGTGTGCCCCTTGAAAACAGAATCTCTTACCGCTGCCTGTCGGTGGCATCGCGCATCACACGCCATCTCGCCCCGCGGTGGAAGAGCGAGTTCGGCCTGACGGTGACCAGCTGGCGTGTCATGGCCGTCATCGGACGCTACGAGCCGCTGTCGGCGATGCAGGTCGCCGAGCGCACCAGCACCGATGCCTTCTTCGTCGGCCGGGCGATCGACAAGCTGGTCGAACAGGGATACCTCAAGAAGGGCGTGGACCCCGACGATCGCCGGCGCTTGCGACTGAGCCTCACGGCCACCGGCAGGAAAGTCCACCGGCAGGTGGAGGACATGATCAACCTGGTGGAAGCCGACCTG
The DNA here is from genome assembly GCF_003417535.1 of Hydrogenophaga borbori. Lineage (GTDB taxonomy): Bacteria > Pseudomonadota > Gammaproteobacteria > Burkholderiales > Burkholderiaceae_C > Hydrogenophaga > Hydrogenophaga borbori. The sequence continues at coordinate 2,965 of NZ_QVLS01000023.1, read as the reverse complement.
CTCGCCGGGATTCCCGCCGATCATCTGAGTACTTTCTTCGCCACCATGTCCCTGCTGGAAAGCCGAGCCGGCAGGCTTGGCGGCTGCGATCCGTAGCCGGGTCACTTGTCGAGAGTGATCCCCGCCTTGCGAATCACGCCGCCCCAGCGCTTGTACTCGGCCTTCAGGTAGGTATCGAACTCCTCCGGAGTCATCCCTCGGCTTTCCACGCCGAGTTCCTTCAACTTCTCCTGGACCTCACCCTGATTCAGGATCTGGCGCATCTCATCGGAGAGCTTGCGGCGGATCTCGATGCCGGTACCTGCGGGTGCCAGCACCGCGAACCATGGGCCCGAGACGATTTCAGGGTGACCCGCCTCGGCGAAGGTCGGCACCTGCGGCAGCACGGTGCTGCGTCGGGCAGACGCGATGGCGATGGGCCGCAGCTGGCCGGATCGGATGCGCGGCACGAGGTTGATCGTGTCCCCGATCATCATGCCGACCCGCCCGGCCAGAACGTCCGTCAGGGCGGGAGGAAACCCCTGATAGGCAACGTGAGTGAGACCAAGCCCAGTCAGCTGGTTGATCAGTTCGCCGGTGACATGCCCGGTGGTGCCCACTCCTTGCGTGCCAAAGGTCATCTTGTCCGGGTTTGACTTGGCAAAAGCAAGCAAGTCGGAAAAATTAGCCACCGGAAACGCTTGGTTGGTCACCAAAAGGTTCGGTGCCTCGGCCACGAGGGTGACCGGCGCGAACGCAGTTTCGGCGTTGTAAGGCAAGCGCTTCATCAGGAACGGATTGAGCACCAGTGGCCCCTGCGCCGTAAACAGGAAGGTGTGCCCGTCGGCCGCGGCCCGCGCTACCGAGTCCGCACCGACGATTCCGCCTGCGCCGGGGCGGTTCTCCACCACGACGTTTTGACCGAGCCGTCCTTCCAGGTGCCGGCCCATCAGACGGGCCACTACGTCGATTGAGCCGCCTGCGGCAAACGGGATCACGAAGCGGATCGGCTTGGAGGGCCATGCAGCATCCCTGGGCTGCGCCTGCGCGGCGAACGCAAAGGCGGTGGCCACTACAGCGGCAGTCAGCGCGAGGGGTCGGCGGAACTTCACGAGAACATTCACTGGAGTCTCCTTTGGATTGGTGGTGAGGCACGGGCTCGCTTCGCTTTGGCGGCGCGCGCCGACCTCCTGCAGCGGCGCGCTCAGGCGCTCGGCACGGTGGCAGGATGGGTTCCCGCCTGCTCTGCGGTCATCTCCTTGGGCAAGAGCATGGCGACGGCGCGCCGCTTGTACAGATCGGCGCGCGAGACGGCCGCCGGGATCGTGCCTTCCGTGGCGAACTTCTTCGCGGATTCGATCAGGCGCCGGCGGCACTTGACGATTGCGGTATCCGAAGAGCCCAGGTGTTCCTTGGTCCGGTCGGCGATCGCGCCCTGGCTCTCCTGCACTACGAGATCCTGCAGCTGGGCGCTCAGGACGCCGGTGAACGAGCCGCTCTTCTGGAGGGTGCGGTCCATTAGGTAATCATTGGCGCGGTTGCCCTCGGGGATGTAGGTTCCCGAAACGAGCTTCGCGTAGTCGAGCCCGCCGCCCTTGTACTCGGCGAGTTCATCGTTGCTCAGAGGACGTCCAGCGTGGTAGCGGATGCGGTACCACCAGCAGTTCTCATCGTCGATGGGGATGAACAGGTTGGCCCTGCAGACCAGGCCTTCGGCTGTCGGCACCAGGACGGCGGTGGGCATCAGCCACTGCGTGATGCGCCAGTAGAAGGTGTCCTCGCCTCCGTCCCGGCGCGCAGAGATGCGCATACCGTAGTCGGTGTCCTCGCAGAAAAAGCGTGGCGCCCCGTCGGCATCGCCGTACTCCTGCAGGTGGCCTACGTTGAACACGTCCTTCTCCATGGGCGCGATGGACCGGTGCAGAAAGGTAAGGTGCGCTGTGTCGATGCTGCCTTCCAGCGCCTGCTGGTAATTGCATTTCATCAGGCACTTCGAGGTGTAGAAGTTCTGTGCCGGCAGGCTCATGAATTCCATCTGCGGCAAAGGCGGGACGCACTCCTGCGGGCCCAGGTAGGCCCAGACGATGCCTCCGGCTTCGTGGACCGAGTATGCCTTGGCGCGAATGTTCGGATTGCACCGCATCGGGCTGCCGGCAGGTTCACTCGGCATGTCCAGCAGCTCGCCGGTGACGCTGAACTTCCAGCCGTGGTACACGCAGCGCAGCCCGCCTTCCTCGTTGCGCCCGAAGAACAGCTCGGCCAGGCGGTGCGGGCAATGCGCGTCCAGCAGGCCGACCTTCCCGCTGGAGTCCCGGAAGGCGACGAAGTTCTCGCCCATCAGCCGAACCCGCACCGGAGGGCAATCCGGCGCCGGCAGCTCCTCGCACAGAAGCGCGGGCTGCCAGAACTGCCGGAACAGGCCACCCATGGCCGTGCCGGGGCCGACGCGGGTGAGGATCTCATTGTTTGCAGAATTCAGCATGTTTGACCTCGGACGAAAATTACTTGCGGTTCGCTATTATTCGATCGCATCCACCGGCTGTCAATGCCGCCGCCCCGTCCCCACCGCCGGTGGGGCATTCACCGGTCACACATACGGGGCTGCCGAGGCTAAGCGGCCCGAAACTCAGCAATCCAGGGTGCGCAGCACGTCCGGCAGGATCCGCCGGATTTGACCGGAGATGAACGGCACCCCGAGCGGGTCGCCGAACACTCCGGCGGTAGGCGGACCGATGGCCCTCAACGTGGGTTGCGGGTTCCCGGCCGCATCCAGCGCTTCGCAGTGGGATCCCACATGCAGGCCGATGCCGGTCGGGTCCAGCCGCAGCCAACCGTGGTCTGCGAGGGCATTCAGAAAGGGGTTGAACCGCCAGCCAGCGCCGGGGTCAAGCCCGGGGTCTCCTCGTTTTCAGTGCAATAAGTGACGGTACGAAAAGCTAGCACTGGCGCGGAGGTGGTGTTGGTAGATCGTTGATTTCATTGACTT
>NZ_QVLS01000022.1 GCF_003417535.1 Hydrogenophaga borbori | reverse complement strand
AAGTCAATGAAATCAACGATCTACCAACACCACCTCCGCGCCAGTGCTAGCTTTTCGTACCGTCACTTATTGCACTGAAAACGAGGAGACCCCAATCCGAACTCGAACCACCAGAAGTAGACGACCCCCAGAAACAGGAAGGCGGCCCAGATCAGGTGGGTCGGGTACAGGCGGACGCGGCCGGGGTGCTGTATCAGCCGCGCGAGGCCCGTCAACAGGCGGGCCACGCTCAAACCCATCACGACGCCCAGGACGGTCCGGACATGAATCAGCTGATCCGGGTGGGCAATGGCCACTTCCACGCCGGCGCCTATTTATGGTGCTTTTGTTGGGCCGCGCGGTCCATGGAGTGCTGTATCCCTTCCTCGTCCAGTTTCTGTTGCTGCAGTATGCACGGCTCGTACGACGGGCTACCGGGATGGATTCCAAGGCTTTCGCACTTGTGCTGGTATTCCTCGGCGCTCCATTCGTCGAGCGTGTCGCACGCGGAGAGCAGTGCCGACGAAGCAAGAGCCGCCGCCATCAAAGTCAAGCGCCGGGGCCGGTCGGTAAGCAACATTTCCTTCTCCTTTTAAGGGCGGGATGAGTGGGGCTGCGATCCCGTGTCTCCGGGCTGGGTCGATATCTTTAGGTTATCACCGATCCGAAGATGGCTCTATTGAGCCGGATCCGGGCATAGTACGATACCGGCCACCGCATCACCGCATCACCGCATCACTGCGCCACTGCGTCACCGCGCCACTGAGTTACGCAGCATCACCCGGCAGGTGCCACGTGACACGGGCAACGGGTCACAGGCTATTTCGCCGCATGACGCATGGCCAGGGTGGCATCGGAACAAGGAATCGAGCATGCGTTTCGAAGAAAACATCACACTGACTCACATCGACCAGGGCACGCCCATGGGCGACTTGCTGCGCCAATTCTGGCTGCCCGCCCTGTTGTCGGAGGAACTGCCGGAGAACGACGGCCCGCCGCTGCGGGTGACGCTGTTGGGCGAAGAGCTGGTGGCCTTCCGGGATACCGACGGCAAGGTCGGATTGCTGAGCGCCTATTGCCCCCATCGCCGCGCCGAGCTCTATCTGGGACGCAACGAAGGGTCGGGCCTACGCTGTGCGTATCACGGCTGGAAGTTCGATGTCCGCGGCCAGTGCGTCGATATCCCGACCGATGCCTGTGGGCCGGAGGTCTTGAAGCGGATGGGCACCACCGCGTACGAAACCCGGGAGCACGGCGGCATCGTCTGGGCCTACATGGGCCCGGCGCAGCCGCCCGCCGACGTGCCCGAGCTCGACTTCTGCCGGGTCGCGCCCGAGCAGCGCTATGTCTCGAAATGCCTCATGAAGTGCAACTACCTGCAGGCGCTCGAGGGCAGCATCGATTATTCCCATATCTCGTTCCTGCACAAGGATCTCGAAGGGGGCACGGGCAAGGCGGACACCTTCGGGCTGGGCGAGATGATCAAGTATTCCGAAGACGACGGACGCCCCACGATTTTCTGTGACCGGGTCGAGCATGGCCTGCAGATTGCCGCGCGCCGCGAAGCCGGCGCCGACGCCTACTATTGGCGCATTGCCCGCTGGTTCATGCCTGTCATCGTGGTGGTGCCGACCGCGCCGGGCAATGTGTGCCGGGCCAATATTTTCGTTCCCATCGACGACGAAAACTGCTGGTGGTATCGCATCCGCTGGCATGCGGAACGCGCGCTGACGGAGCAGGAGATCGAAGGCTACAAGCACGGCGCATTCGATTATGCCGAGCTGGTTCCGGGGACTTATCTGCCCAAGGGGACCCGGGAGAACGATTATCTGCAGGACAGGGCCGAGCAGCGCACCCGGTCGTTCACGGGCATTCCCAGCGCGCAGTTGCAGGACCTGGCGATCCAGGAAAGCCAGGGGCGCATTCACGACCGCAGCCGCGAGCGGCTGGTCAAGACCGATCTTCCCATCGTGCAATGCCGCCGGTCGCTGTTGCAGGCCGCCGACGAGCTGGTCAAGGGCAATGCGCCAGCCCTGGCTTCCCGGCCCCAGGCGTATCGCGGCAGGGCGTACGCAATCACCCGGCCCCGGAATGTGGAGCTGGCGCGGATCCGTGAAGAACTGGCCAACGAATAAATAGCGGTTTTAATAGCGGTTTTTCGGAGGGCGGCGGCCGGGGATTTCCCGCCGCCGCTTCGATCATTCCTGAGGAGACAATATGTTCATGCGGACCTTATCCTGTTTGATGGTTTCATTCGCCGCGATCTGGCCGGCGGCTTTCGCGCACGCGCAATCGTATCCGACGGGGCCGATCACGATCGTCGCGCCGTTCCCGGCCGGCGGCACGCCGGACCTGGTGGCCAGGGTGATCGCCGATAAGGCCTCATCCATCATGGGGGTGCCCATGGTGGTGGAAGCCAAGCCCGGCGGGCAAAGCATTACCGGCACCACCACCGTCGCCAACGCGCGCCCCGACGGGCACACCTGGCTGCTGGCGACGCTGAGCTTCGTGACGAGCCCGGTGCTGGTCAAGGGCGTCAGCTGGGATCCCGTCAAGAGCTTTCGCGGGATCGCGCAGCTTGCCACGGCGCCCGTGGTCGCGGTCGTGCCCGCGTCGCTGGGCGTGACCACATTGCGCGATTTCGTGGCCAAAGCCAAGCAGGCGCCGGGGAAATTGAACTATCTCATGCCCGGGGTCGGCACTTCCATGCATTTGAATACCGAAATGCTGAAGAAGTCGGCCGGCATCGACCTGTTCGCCATCCCTTATAAAGGCACGCCGCTGGGCATGCCCGAGCTGCTCAAAGGCGAGCTGTCTTTCGCCATGCTGCCCCTGAGCACTGCGCTGCCTTACCTGAAAGACGGTAAACTGACTGCGCTCGCGGTAGTCGCCCCCGAGCGGGTCAGCGAGATTCCGGATGTCCCCACCCTGAAGGAAGCCGGATTCCCCGAGGCCCAGGTATTGTCGTGGTACGCGATGGTGGCGCCGGCCGGCACGCCGGACGAAGCGGTCGCCGTGGCCAACAAAGCCTTGAACCAGGCGATCGCCGACCCGGGTGTCAAGCAGCGCTTGCGGGACCTTGGTGTGTACGTGACGCAGTCCAATACAGCCGCGCAAACCGACACCCTGCTGCGCGGCGAGGCCGAGCGCTGGAAGCAGACCCTGAGAGCCATGAACCTTCAGGCCCAATAGCCGGAAGGGGCGGCCTGGCCAGTGCGGTCGCGTATTTTCGGGAAGAATCGAATTGACGCTTCAGCAGCTGCGGGATTTCGTTCTGGCCGTCGAGCACGGCAGCCTGCGGCGTGCCGCCTTGCATGGCCAGCAAAGCCAGGTTTCGCTGACCAAGTCCATCAAGCGGCTGGAAATTTCCCTGGGCACTGAGCTGCTGGTCAGGAACTCGCGCGGCATTACCCTGACACCCAGCGGCGAGCACCTGCTTCCGCGGGCGCGGCTGATTCTTTCCGAGGTGGCCCGGGTCGAAACCGAGGCGTCCATGAAAATGCAGGGGCGGCCCGTCGTCTCGATCGGCGCCTCGCCGCTGGCCGCGCTGGTGGTGGCGCCGCCCGCGCTCGAAGAATTCCGGGGGCGGCACGGGGACGTCATGGTCCGGTGCCGCAATGGCCCGTATTCCGAATTGCTGGCCGCCTTGATGGCGGGGACCGTCGAATTCATCATCTGTCCGGTTTTCGATGCGATCCTGGACGATTCCCTGGCGGTCGATGTGCTTTCCAGCCATCAGTCCGTCATTGTGGCCAGGGCTTCGAACCCGCTCAGGCATGCGACCCGCCTGAGCGAGCTTGCCGACGCCGAATGGATCGTCAACGGTCCGCTGGACCGCGGCGGCTCCAGCCTTGCGCAAATGTTCCGGAGATACGGGCTGGGCGGCCCCAGGGTCGCCATGCATTGCGACTCGTTTGTCGACGCGATCGCGCATGTGAAGCGCTCCGACCTGTTGTCGCTGTGCCCGCCCTGTCTGGAGGCGCTGGACGTCGCGGACAAGGTGGCGATCGTCGATATCCAGGAAAAACCGCCCACGCAGACCATATTGTTGATCCGCCACAAGCACAGGGTGTTGTCCAGGCACGCGTTCACGCTGTACGAGATCGTCCGCAAAGCGGGCGCGGGCCAGCCGACGGCACCCGCCGCGGACGATGGTGAAAAAAACCCGGCCGGCGCTAATCAAGTCCACGCCAGAGACCATTAAAGATAGAGCACCAGGATCTCGCGTCAGGATGGGAAATCCTGGTCGGCGGAAGTTTTCTTTTCCGGAGAGTTTCCTCGCTGAGCTACCCGGGGAGCGTACGGCGGGTGGTGTGGATGAGTTTGCCGTTGTGCATGGGATCGCAGGCCGGGTTGATGATGTCACGCTCCGGGATGTGCAATGACGCCTCAGCTTCCCTCCAGAACATGGCTGTCGGGCACCACGCACTTGAATGTGCCGGAAAAGACCGTTTCACCGGCGGCATTTGTCCCATGGACTTCGACCTCGTGGCGGCGCCCTTTCGAGCCGGCGACCTTGGCGACGAAACACAAGCGCTCGCCGACGCGCGAAGGTTTTAGGAAACCGACCTGGGCGCTCCCCAGGACGACCATGGGTTCGTTGACCGCCAGCATGGCCGCGAAATCCGCCGCGCCGAAGATGAATCCGCCATGCACCAGGCCGTGTGCGTCGGCCTTCATGCATTCGGTAAGCAACAATTCGACCGTGCTGCGTCCAGGCGCGATGGCCACAGGCCGGCCGCACAAGTCCGCGTCGATCGCCAGATGAGTGCGCGGGGTGGGGGTGTTTTCCGTCACGTTCAAGCCGCCTCGTAGAACGTCGTGAACTTGGCGGTGGTGGCTTGAGCGTCGGGATCCGTCACGACGTTGACGAGCGCGGGCAGGCCGTCGAGAGTCGCCTTCTTCGCGGCCTCGAGCGCGGGGCGGATCTGATCGGGGTGTTCGACCAGCGAAGCATGGCATCCCAAGGCGGTTGCCATGTCGTGGAATCTGGTCAGGCCCAGGTCGCGGCCTGGCTTGAGCTTCTGGGGATCGGAGGTCCATCCGCCGTTGAGGCTGACTACCGTGATGACAGGAATGCGATGGCGCACCGCCGTGTCCAGTTCCATGAAATTGAAGCCGATCGATCCGTCTCCATGCAGGCAGACGACTTGTTTGTCGGGGCGGGCCACCTTGGCTCCAATCGCATACGGCAATCCAACGCCCATGGTGCCGAAGGTGCCGGAATTAATACGGTGGCCAGGCAGGAAGGAAGGAATGGACTGTCTTCCGAAGTTCAGGATTTCCTGGCCGTCCACGGCCAGCACCGGGCTCTGTTGCAAAAATCGTGAAGCTTGAGCATGCTTGGCGGAGATTGGACGGACGGAACGATGACGGATTTCAAGTGGCGCCATTTCCAGGGTGATGTGATCCTGTGGGCGGTGCGCTGGTATTGTCGCTATCCGATCAGCTATCGCGACCTTGAGGAAATGCTGGCGGAACGCGGCATTTCGGTCGACCATACGACGATCTATCGCTGGGTCCAGTGCTACGCCCCGGAGATGGAGAAGCGGCTGCGCTGGTTCTGGCGGCGTGGCTTTGATCCGAGCTGGCGCCTGGATGAAACCTACGTCAAGGTGCGGGGCAAGTGGACCTACCTGTACCGGGCAGTCGACAAGCGGGGCGACACGATCGATTTCTACCTGTCGCCGACCCGCAGCGCCAAGGCAGCGAAGCGGTTCCTGGGCAAGGCCCTGCGAGGCCTGAAGCACTGGGAAAAGGGGTCTCCTCGTTTTCAGTGCAATAAGTGACGGTACGCAAAGCTAGCACTGGCGCGGGGGTGGTCTGGGTAGACCGTTGATTTCATTGACTT
>NZ_QVLS01000021.1 GCF_003417535.1 Hydrogenophaga borbori | reverse complement strand
CTATCTGCGCTTCACTGAATCTGGATTTCTTCATGTAGAGACTCCGTCTGAGGGAATTCTCTACCTCCGGCTGGTTCAGGTTTTCGAGGGGACCACAGGTGTGGTCAATGGCGACGCGGAATGACCTTGTCGCCATCTAGACTGACGCTGACGAATCGTCAGGCGGTGGGGCTATTGCCACCCGTGCCGCCGCTACCGCTTCCACCGCAGCCACCGCTGCCACTGCCACTACCGCCGCAGCCGCCGCAACCTCCTGCGACACCTCCGTCATCACCTCCGCCGCCACCGCCATGCGTTCCGCGTTGAGAAAGCTCTTGGTACAAGACGTCGCCGAATTCAGCTTCAATGAGATCCATAGGGATTCCTTTTTGGTATGAACGTGCGTCGCACGTCTTCGCGCACCATGCGCAAAGTGGGTTGCCAGGCGGGATCGGCAATCAATGTCCGTAGAAAACCTGGTATTCGAGCGGTGCCGGCGTCGTCGCGGACCAGTGCCAGAAAAAGCTGCCGTCGCGCAGGATGGCTTCAATCAGTTCATCGGAGAACACGCTGTTAGCTGTCAGGAAGGGCCGATCTTGGTGAAGTGCCTTCAAGGCGGTAAGAAGCTCAGGCGCCATAGCTTCCACGCCGTGGGCGGCGTGAAACGGTTGCTCGTACCACTTGGGTGCGCCGCGCTCTTCCGGGGGCGGTTGCAGTCCGCGCTGAATGCCATCCACGCCCGCGCAGACCAAGGCGGCGAACGCGAGATAGGGGTTGGCGGAGGGATCCGGAAAGCGGATTTCGATGCGGCAATCCTGCTCGCCGGTGAAGTGTGGGATTCGAATGGCGGTGGTCCTGTTGCGATAGCCCCAACCCGGGCCGCGCATCAGGGAGTAGAAGTGATTCAAGCGCTTGTAGCTGTTGACGGTCGGGTTGGTGATGGCGTTCAAGGACTGAAGGTGCACCAGGATGCCGGCGACAAAGGCCAGCCCCTCTGCACTGAGTTGGCCGCTGGGCGCTTCAGGCGAGTGAAAGATGTTGCGACCATCCCGCCACAGCGACACATTGACGTGCATGCCGTTCGATTCGGCATAGGGAATCGGTCGCGGCATGAACGTAGCCGTTCGATCGTGGCCAACAGCCACGGTTCGAACCACATGTTTGAGCAGTTGCACTTGATCGGCCGCCCGGCACAAGGGCGCGTGTTCGACGGCGATTTCATGTTGGCTGGGCCCGGCCTCATGCGCCTGATGAAGCGGTTGGATACCAGCCGCGGTGAGGCGTTCGCAAATCTCGGATCGGATGGGTGCGTGTTGATCGGCTGGCCCCGCCAGGAAGTGCAAGGTCCGGTGTCCGATGCGGTAACCGCTACCGAGTTCGCCCGCGTTACCGGCCCAGCCATCCTCTTCTGCGATTTCCACCAAATTGCGTTCGGCGGTGGTGGCGAAGCGAACGCCCTTGAACAGATTGAATTCGAGTTCGACGCCGACCTGCGCCCTTTCCGCGATGCGTAGGGTGCGCAGCATGGCTTCGGCGCGCTGCGCCACGCCCCGAGCGTCCATGGGGTAGGACCCACGCGGCTCGCCGGGCTGAACCGGTTGCGCAAAGACGAGTCGGTCACCGCCGAAAGGATCGGTGAGCGAGCTGGCTTCGTCGGGCAACAGTTGCAAATCCGATTCGGCTTCGGATTGCCAACCCGGGACGAGGGCGCCGGAGATGGGAACGCGGGAGAGCACGCCGGAGACTCGTCCATTGCGGGCGACTTGCATGAGAAACCCGCGAATGTCGGTGAACAGGTACTTGAGTGCCATCAAAGGGTAGGTGTTGGATGTCCACAAGCAACGCGGCCTACCGGTGCGGATGCGGGTGGTCACAAGGCGCGGCAGTCTATGAGTGCAGGCCCAGCGGCAGATGCCGCGTTTGGTGTTGGTCATAATTTCTTGCGCGTTTCAAACACCACCCGCCCATGCACCGAGATCCGCACGACACCCGCCTGCTGCAAGCCCTCGCCGCCGTCGCCGGCGAGAAGGGACTGGCGGCCACCACCGTGTCCGACGTGGTGCGCGTGGCGGGCGTCTCCAAGCGCACCTTTTACGAACACTTCAGCGACAAGGACGCCTGCTTTCTCACGCTGTACCGCCAGGCCAGCGCCTCGGCGCTGCGCACGCTGCGCGAGTCGGTGCAGCCCGAGCGGCCCTGGCAGGCGCAGCTGGAAACGGCGCTGCAGGCCTACTTCGCTCACCTTGCGGCCGGGCCGCAACTGCTGCGCACGCTCTTTGTGGAGATCCACCACCTGGGCGAGGCGGGCGCCAACGTGCGCCGAGAGGTCATGCGATCTCTGGCCGACTTCATGCGCGACACGGTCAACCGCGATCGCGACGCCGAACACGCGCTGAGCGAGGCCATGGCCATGGCGGCCGTAGGCGCGATCACCGAACTGGTGCTCGACGCGATCGAACGCGGCGAGCAGGCGCAGCTCACCTCGCTCACACCAGCGGCCAGCGACATCGTGCGCCGGCTCGCGCAGGCCTGAAAACAGAAAAGCCCGCGCGGGGCGGGCTTTCTGATGGGCTTGCCGAGGGTCAGGTCAGCGGCAGCAGCGGCACGATCAGCAGCGCCACGATGTTGATGATCTTGATCAGGGGGTTCACCGCCGGGCCGGCCGTGTCCTTGTAGGGGTCGCCCACGGTGTCGCCGGTGACGGCGGCCTTGTGCGCCTCAGAGCCCTTGCCGCCATGGTGGCCGTCCTCGATGTACTTCTTGGCGTTGTCCCAGGCGCCACCGCCGGTGCACATGGAGATGGCGACGAACAGGCCGGTGACGATGGTGCCCATGAGCAGGCCGCCCAGCGCCTTGGGGCCCAGGAACACGCCCACCAGGATGGGCACGATCACCGGCAGCAGACTGGGGACGATCATTTCCTTGATGGCCGCCGTGGTCAGCATGTCCACCGCCTTGCCGTACTCGGGCTTGGCCGTGCCTTCCATGATGCCGGCGATCTCCTTGAACTGGCGGCGCACCTCCACCACCACCGAGCCGGCCGCACGGCCCACGGCCTCCATGGCCATGGCGCCGAACAGGTAGGGAATCATGCCGCCGATGAACAGGCCGATGATCACCATCGGGTCGCTCAGGTCGAAGCTGACCTTGGCACCGTAGGTTTCCAGCTTGTGGGTGTAGTCGGCGAACAGCACCAGCGAGGCCAGGCCGGCCGAGCCGATGGCGTAGCCTTTGGTGACGGCCTTGGTGGTGTTGCCCACCGCGTCCAGCGGGTCGGTGATGTCGCGCACGCTGCTGGGCAGCTCGGCCATCTCGGCGATGCCGCCGGCGTTGTCGGTGATGGGGCCGTAGGCGTCGAGCGCGACCACGATGCCGGCCATGCTCAGCATGGACGTGGCGGCCACGGCGATGCCGTACAGGCCCGCGAGCATGTAGGCGGCCACGATGGCCGCGCAGACGAACAGCACGGGCCAGGCGGTGGAGCGCATCGAGACACCCAGGCCCGCGATGATGTTGGTGCCGTGGCCGGTGGTGGAGGCCTGTGCGATGTGCTTGACCGGGCTGTACTGCGTGCCCGTGTAGAACTCGGTGATCCACACCAGCACGCCAGTGAGCACCAGGCCCACGGCGCAGGCGCCGAACAGGCGCAGCTGGCTGCCGCTCTGGGCAATGGCGTTGTCGGGCATGACCCAGGCCGTGACGAACCAGAAGGCGATCAGCGAGAGCACGCCGGCGATGACCAGGCCTTTGTACAGGGCGGGCATCACGTTCTTCATGCCGGGACTGGCCTTGACGAAGAAGCAGCCGATGATGGACGCGATGATGGACACGCCACCCAGCACCAGCGGGTAGATCACGGCCTGCAGCGGCGCGGTCGCCACCATCAGCGCGCCCAGCACCATGGTGGCGATGAGCGTGACGGCATAGGTTTCGAACAGGTCGGCCGCCATGCCGGCGCAGTCGCCCACGTTGTCGCCCACGTTGTCGGCGATCACCGCGGGGTTGCGCGGGTCGTCCTCGGGGATGCCGGCCTCTACCTTGCCCACCAGGTCGGCGCCCACGTCGGCGCCCTTGGTGAAGATGCCGCCGCCCAGGCGCGCGAAGATGGAAATGAGCGAGGAGCCGAAGGCCAGGCCAATCAGCGGGTTGAGCATCTTGGACAGGTTGGAGGCGGCGTTGAGGTTGCCGTTGCCCACCAGGAACCAGAAGAAGCCGGTGACGCCCAGCAGGCCCAGGCCCACCACCAGCATGCCGGTGATGGCGCCGCCGCGGAAGGCCACGTCCAGTGCCGGGCCCATGCCTTTGGTGGCGGCCTGCGCGGTGCGCACGTTGGCGCGCACCGAGATGTTCATGCCGATGAAGCCGCAGGCGCCCGAGAGCACCGCGCCGACCACGAAGCCGATGGCGGTGGGGCCGTCGAGGAAGATGCCGATGAGCACCGCGAGCACGATGCCGACGAGGCCGATGGTCTTGTACTGCCGCGCCAGGTAGGCGGCCGCGCCGGTCTGGATGGCGCCGGCGATTTCCTGCATGCGGGGATTGCCGGCGTCCTGCGAAAGGATCCAGCTGCGCGACCAGAAGCCGTAGACCACGGCGATCAGGCCACAGACGAGCGCGAAGATCAGCGCACTTTGACCAACCATGAAGTTCTCCTGCCAGTGAGTTCGACTTGGAGGGGGCAACGCCTCCGGGGTATGCCCCCGCTGCGTTGCTTCCTCGCTGTCGCCCGCGCTGCGGAACTTGCAGCAGGGCACCGGCGATTGGCCAACCGATGCAATGTAGCCAGATTCCCCCCGTTTGCCATCGGGGGCGTCAGGCTGACGTCGGTAAAATCAGGGTAAATACGGAGCGGGCCCCGCGCCCACCCGTCGCGCCCGTGACGGCTCCGTTACCGGATCCCCTTCAACCTCCCCTCGAGTCTTTCATGTCCCTCGACAACGTCACCCCTGGCAGCAAGGTTCCCGAAGCGTTCAACGTGATCATCGAAATCCCGATGAACGCCGACCCGATCAAGTACGAGGTCGACAAGGAAACCGGCGCCATCTTCGTGGACCGCTTCATGAGCACGTCCATGCACTACCCCACCAACTACGGTTACATCCCCAAGACCATCTCGGGCGACGGCGACCCGGTGGACGTGCTGGTGATCACCCCCGTGCCCCTGCACCCCGGCGTGGTGGTGACCTGCCGCGCCCTGGGCATGCTGCGCATGGAGGACGAGGCTGGCGAGGACGCCAAGCTGCTGGCCGTGCCGGTGGACAAGATCCTGTCGATCTACACCCAGTGGCAGAAGCCCGAGGATCTGAACCCCATGCGCCTGAAGACCATCCAGCACTTCTTCGAGCACTACAAGGACCTGGAGCAGGGCAAGTGGGTCAAGGTGCTGGGCTGGGCCGACAAGGCCGCCGCCCACAAGGAAATCCTGGACGGGATGGCCAACTACGAGAAGGCCCAGAAGAAGGCCTGATCGGCCAGGGTGTTCAGGACGCGGCGGGCGGCTGCACCAGCACGTCGCGCAGCACCGGCAGGCGGTCTTCGACCTGCAGGGTATGGAAGGGGCCTTTCAACTGGGCCCCTTCGTACATCTGCAGCCGCCGCGCGAACAGGGTGCCGGTGCTGACGCCGGACTTGCTCACGTAGACCATGCCCTCGCATTCCAGGCTGGTGTCGTGCGGGCCGCCGCTGGGCGAGCCGAGCTGACCGAAGAGGTAGAGGTCGCCCATCACGCGGATGCGCCCGCGCACGCTGGCGCCGGTCCAGATGATGAGGCGGCCGTCGACGCGGATGTGGCCTTCCAGGTGCCCCTGGACCAGCAGGCCGCCCTCGAAGTTGAGGTCGCCGCTGAGATCGCAGCCCGCGGCCACGCGGTTGGTGATCTCCATCGCCACCGGGTCGATGGTGAGGGTGTCCTGCGCGTTCTTGCTCACCATGGCAGCCTCTGCAGCAAGGGGGCCAGCCAGCCCTGGGACCGTGCGGTGAGCACCAGGCCCGCGGCCAGCGCCACCAGACCCAGCGCGGCGATGGCCAGGGCGTGGCGCTCCAGCCAGCGGCGCAAAGGCCTGGGGCGGCGCCGCGGCTGCCCCGCGGGCAGCGTGGCCAGGCGCTCGATGGCCCAGGACCGCCAGGCCGAGCTCAGGCGGCTGTCGCCGCTGTTGGGGTCGAGCCGCAGGCCCTGCGCTTTGCGGTCGCCCGTGTTCAGGCGCCGCCCGAGCAGCACCGAAAATGGGGCGCCCACGATGCCGTGGGTGAAGAACGCGTCCTGCTCGTCCATGGCGGCCGAGTGTAGCGAATGGGTTTGCTCAAGAGGGCTCGGCCTTGAGCGGGTTGCGCGCGGCGAGATGCCCCAGGTACTGCTCCACGCCTTCGCCCTCGCGTTCGAGGAAGCGGTCCACCGCCTCGGCGAAGGCCGGGTGGGCCAGCCAGTGGGCGCTGGTGGTCTTGACGGGCAGCAGGGCGCGCGCCATCTTGTGCTCGCCCTGGGCGCCGCCCTCGAAACGCTGGTAGCCCTGGGCGATGCACCACTGCAGCGGCTGGTAGTAGCAGGCCTCGAAGTGCAGGCAGTCCACGCGCTGCAGGGCGCCCCAGTAGCGGCCATAGGCCACGCGGCGCGCCGGGTCGATGGCGATCAGGCTGCTGGCGATGGGTTGGCCCTCGCGCTCGGCGATGAACAGCAGCCAGTGCTCCGGCATGTCGCGGGCCATGCGCTCGAAGAAGCCGCGGCCGAGGTAGGGCGGGTTGCCGTGCTCCCAGTAGGTGCGCTCGTAGCAGCGGTAGAAGAAGTCCCAGTCGGTCGGGGCGATGGCGCGGCCCTCGGCGTGGCGGAACACCACCCCGGCCCCGGCCACCTTGCGGCGCTCCTGGCGGATCTTCTTGCGCTTGTCCTGCTGCAGGCTGGCGAGGAAGGCGTCCCAGTCGGGCCATCCGGTGTTTTGCCAATGGAACTGCACCGTGTGCCGCAGCATGAGGCCGGCCGCGGCGCAGGCGGCCGCGTCGCGCGGCTGCGCGAACAGGAGGTGCAGGGAAGACAGGCGCTGCTCCTCGCACCAGCGCACGAGCGAGCGCACCAGCGCGGCGCGCGCGGCGCCGTCGCGCGCCAGCAGCCGCGCGCCCGGTACGGGGGTGAAGGGCACGGCCACCAGCGCCTTGGGGTAGTAGGCCAGGCCGTGCTGCGCATAGGCGTTGGCCCAGGCCCAGTCGAAGACGTATTCGCCGTAGGAATGCGACTTGAGATAGACCGCGCAGGCGGCTTCCAGTGTGTCACCCCGCCACAGGGTGAGGATGCGCGGCGTCCAGCCGGTGTCGGGCGTGGCGCAGCCCGTGTCGCTCAGGGCCCGCAGGTACTCGTGCCGTGCGAAGGGGCTGGGGTCGTCCTCCAAGGCCAGCAACTGCGCCCATTGCGCGGCGTCCACCGCGCCCCAATCGGCCAGGACGCGGGTGACATAATCGATTTCAGCCACGCCCGGCCCCTGCCTTCGCACCAGATTCCATGTCGTTTTCCGTATCGGTTGCCCAGCTCAACTTCGTGGTGGGCGACATGGCGGGCAATGCCCGCCGCATCGTCGAGGCCGCCACGGCCGCCCACGCGCGCGGGGTGAGGCTGCTGCTCACGCCCGAACTCGCCCTCTGCGGCTACGCCGCCGAAGACCTGTACCTGCGGCCCGCCTTCGTCGACGCCTGCGATGATGCCCTCAAGTCGGTGGCGGCTTCCACGGCGCAGCTCAAAGGCCTTTGCATCGTGGTGGGCCATCCGGCCCGCGCGGTCGGCGGGGCGCGCGGGCGCAGCGTGGCCGTGGCCTCGCTGCACAACGCCGCCACGGTGCTGTGCGAAGGCCGTGTGGTGGCGACCTACGCCAAGCGCGAGCTGCCCAATTACCAGGTCTTCGACGAGCGCCGCTACTTCGTGCCCGGCCACGCCCCCTGCGTGTTCGACGTGCCCGGCACCGACGGCCAGCCGGTGCGCGTGGGCCTGCTCATTTGCGAAGACGCCTGGTTCGAGGCGCCGGCCGCCGAGGCGCGCGCCGCGGGCGCCGAGCTGCTGGCAGTGATCAACGCCTCGCCCTTTCACGCCGGCAAGGGCGGTGAACGCGAGGCCACGATGCGCGAACGCGTGCGCGCCACCGGCCTGCCGCTGGTCTATGCCCACCTGGTGGGGGGGCAGGACGAGATCGTGTTCGAGGGCCGCAGCTTCGTGCTCGACGCGGCGGGCGAACTCGCCGGGCGCGCGCGCAGCTTCGAGGAAGCCGAGTTCGACGCCCGCTTCGAGCGCGCGGGGCCGGGCGCCTGGCGCATCCACGCCGCCATCGACCGCGAACACAGCGCCGAGGCCGACCTGTGGCACGCCCTGGTGCTCGGCGTGCGCGACTACGTCGGCAAGAACGGTTTTCCCGGCGCCATCCTGGGCCTGTCGGGCGGCATCGATTCGGCCCTGGTGCTGGCCATCGCCGTCGACGCGCTGGGCAAGGACAAGGTGCGCACGGTGATGATGCCCTCGCCCTACACCGCCGACATTTCCTGGATCGACGCGCGCGACATGGCCGCGCGCCTGGGCGTGCGCTACGACGAGATCGCCATCGCGCCCGAGTTCGAGGCTTTCAAGGCCTCGCTTGCGCCGCTGTTCGAAGGCCGCGCCGAGGACACCACCGAAGAAAACCTTCAGGCGCGCATCCGCGGCACGCTGCTCATGGCGCTGTCCAACAAGTTCGGCAGCATCGTGCTGACCACCGGCAACAAGAGTGAGATGGCCACGGGCTACTGCACGCTGTACGGCGACATGGCCGGGGGCTTTGCGGTCATCAAGGACGTGGCCAAGACCACGGTCTTCAAGCTCGCGCGCTGGCGCAACGCGCACGACCCTTACGGCACCGGCGGCAACCCCATCCCCGAGCGCATCATCACGCGCCCGCCCAGTGCCGAACTGCGCCCCGACCAGACGGACCAGGACAGCCTGCCCGAGTACGCCGTGCTCGACGCCATCATCGAGCGCTACATGGAGAACGACCAGAGTCCGCAGACCCTGGTGGCCGACGGTTTCGAGCGCGCCGACGTCGAGAAGGTGGTGCGGCTGATCCGCATCAACGAGTACAAGCGCCGCCAGGCGCCCGTGGGCATCCGCGTGACGCACCGCAGCTTCGGCAAGGACTGGCGCTACCCGATCACGAGCAAGTACCGGGCGTGAGCCACCCGCCTGGGGCCCTTCAGGCGGCCGACAGGTGCAGCACGGCCCGCAGCTCGCCCACTTCCGCGCCGGCCGCGTTTTTCATCGGCGGCGGCAGCAGCCGGGCCAGCTCCTCGCGGTCGACGCCGTCGTCGATCCAGCCCAACTGCTCCAGGGCAGCCACCAGCGCCACCATCAGCGGGGTGAGTTGGCCGTCGCCGCACTTGGCCGCGATGGCAATGCCGCGGCTGAAGCTGGCCAGTGCCTGTACACCGTCGGCGCCCACCTTGCTCACCCAGTCGCCCCGACCCGCGCGCATGAGGAACAGGTCGTTGCGGCCCCGGCCGCTCACCAGGTGGGGGTGCCGGCTCATGGCTCGCGCGATGCGCTGCGGCGCCTGGCCGTACTCGGGGTCGGGCTCGGGCGACGCGAGCCGCGCGAAGGCCTGTGCCAGCGAGCGCAGCGGCAGCGCGAAGTTCGGCGCGCTGCAGCCGTCGAGGCCGCGCACCAGCGCGGCCTCGGGCAGGCCCGACCAGTGGCTCACGCAGCGCGCGATCTCGCGTTGCGCGGGGTGGTCGGGCGCCAGGTAGCCCGCCAGAGGGGCACCCAAGGTCTCGGCCAGCAGCAGCATGCCCGCGTGCTTGCCCGAGCAGTTGTGGTGCAGTGGGCCGTAGCGCTCGCCGGTCGGCGGCGTCAGGCCATTGAAGCGGAACACATACGGCTCGTACGCGCCGCAGGCCAGGGCCGATTCGTCGGCACCGACGCGCGCGAGCAGCGCGGCCACGCGCGCCACGTGTTCCGGCTCGCCGTTGTGACTGGCGCACAGCAGGGCCATGTCGGCCTCGTCCAGCGACAGCCGCTCGGCCGAACGCGCGATCAGCGGCATGGCCTGGAACGGCTTGAGCGAAGAGCGCGTGAACACCGGTGTGTCCACGTCGCCCGCTTTCGCCAGCACCCGACCCGCGCGATCGACCACCGCGAACGAGCCGTGGTGCACGTTCTCCGGGTGACCACCGCGGCAGCTCACGGCGATGGGGACGTGGCGGGGCCAGTGAGGGGGCATGGCGTGGGGCGGGAGTGGGGAGTCAGTATGGCACGCGAGAGAGCCGGGGGCCGCGACTGATCCTTTTCTGATGGCCGCCGTCGGCTCGCCTGGGCCGTGGCCAGGGCATTCCTAGACTGCGGCCGCGCTCGCGGAGCTCCACAGACCGCGGGCATCACCTGAGACCCCACGGAGAACGCATTTGTCCGCCATTGACCCTTTCATCGGCGAAATCAGCCTTGTCGCCTTTTCCTATGCCCCGGCCGGGTGGGCGCTGTGCGATGGGCGTCTGTTGCCCATCAGCCAGAACGAAGCCCTCTTCGCCTTGCTGGGCACCCAATATGGGGGCGACGGTGTCTCCACCTTTGCCTTGCCGGACCTGCGGGGCCGCTCGGCCATCGGCGTGGGCCAGGGGCCCGATCTGCGCGAGGTCGCGCTGGGTGAGTACCTGGGCACCGAGCAGGTCTATCTGCTGCAGAGCCAGTTGCCGGCCCACACGCACGCCGCCAGCTTCACCAGCCCGGGCGCGCGTCCCGTGGCCTATGGCGGCGGGGGGTCGATCACCGACCCCACCGGCGCCATTCCCGCCAACCCCGTCGGGGAGGGTGGTGCGGCACTGCCGGCGTTCGCTCCGGCGTCCGAGGCCAGTGCCGGCCTGGCGCCCTTGCCGGTGCAGGGGCAGGTGAGCGTGTTGCCCACGGGCTCGGGGCTGCCCCTGGACATTCGCAACCCAGCGCTGGGCCTCAACTACATCATCGCCCTCGAAGGGGTATTTCCGCCGAGGCCTTGATGCGCTGGATTCAAGGGTTTTCCGTTCGCGCGCTGGCGATCCTGCTGGTGTCATCAGCGATGCTGGCGGCCTGCGGTGGAGGCGATCACACCCAGGTGGTTGAGCGCGTCGAGCAAGCCCCGGTGCAAGCGGTGGTCTTGAGTGGCATGGGGCCACCCGATGCGGCCCTGGGTCAGGACGGCCAGTTCTACCTCGATGCGCAGGCGCTGAAGCTCTATGGGCCACGAGCGAACGGTCAGTGGCCGTTGCTGACGGCCATCGGCGGCGCTCCCGGGGCCGACGGTCAGGACGGGCGGGATGGCTCGCGCATCTACCGCGGAACGGGCGCCCCCTCCAATGCCCTGGGCCAGGATGGCGACTTCTATCTGGACGACGCCACGGCAACGCTTCTGGGGCCGAAGGTGGCGGGCGCCTGGCCGCCGACGGGCTTGTCGCTCGCCGGCCCGGCGGGCCCTGCCGGGGCGAACGGGCAGGACGGCCAGAATGGCCAGAACGGCGCAGCGGGGCCGCAGGGACCGGCCGGGCCTGCCACCGTGGATATTCAGTGGGGCATCGCATCCAACAGCACCTTCGGCAACGGTGCGTATTACCTGTGGCCCCAGGGACCCAATGCGGCGGCCCGCAATCCGGTGCTGCTGCCCCGAGCCTGCACCCAGGCCCGCTTGCGCGTGGCCACCTTCGGCGTGCCTTCGCCAGGCGACACCTTCACCTTCACGGTGTGGCACACGCCAGGGCCCGCCTTGCTGGAGGCCAGCAGCACCGCCACCGCGCTGGTGTGCCAGATCGACAGCGGCACGCGCGCCTGCGACGTCGGCGCCGCCATGAACCTCGCCGCAGGCGATGCCATCGAGGTTCGCCTGGTGGGCACCGAGGCCGTCACCGCCATGGCGACGCCGGGCTCATGGGGAATCGGCTTCACTTGCCAGTGACAGGGCCCCGGGTCGGGTCGGGGCCGGCCGATGACGTGAGCGTGATACATTTTTCGGCACGTTCCGTCATCCATAAGGGCCCCGCTCATGAAACAGATCACCGCCGTCATCAAGCCGTTCAAGCTCGAGGAGGTGCGCGAAGCGCTGGCCGAACAAGGCGTGACCGGCTTGACGGTGACGGAGGTCAAGGGTTTCGGGCGGCAGAAGGGGCACACCGAGCTGTACCGCGGCGCCGAATACGTGGTGGACTTTCTGCCGAAGGTGAAGGTCGAGGTCGTCGTGAAGGACGAAGACGTGGACCGCTGCGTCGATGCCATCGTGCGGGCCGCGCGCACCGGCAAGATCGGCGACGGCAAGATCTTCGTCACCTCTGTCGAACGCGTGGTGCGCATCCGCACCGGCGAAGAAGACGAAACCGCGGTCTGAGCGCCGCGCGCTCTCCCGCACAGGTTCAGGCGTTCAGAGTTCGTCCAGACGAGGCTGTGGCGCCGTGCCCGCGGCCTCGATGAGCGCCGGCAGCAGGCGCTCGATGTCCGCGCCCACGCGGATCAGGTCCATCTGCCAGTCGTTCATGAACTGCGCCTGCACGGCGGTGCGCAGGAAGGCCATCAGGCCCTCGTAGTAGCCGCCGACGTTGAGCAGGCCCACGGGCTTGTCGTGGTAGCCCAGCTGGCGCCAGGTCCAGACCTCGAAGAACTCCTCGAAGGTGCCGATGCCGCCGGGCAGGGCCAGGAAGGCGTGCGCGTGCTCGGCCATGAGGCGTTTGCGCTCGTGCATGGTGTCCACCACGTGCAGCTCGGTGCAGCCGTTGTGGGCCCACTCCTTTTCCACCAAGGCCTTGGGAATGATGCCCACCACGCGGCCGCCGGCTTTGAGCGTGCTGTCGGCGACCACGCCCATCAGGCCGTTGCGGCCACCGCCATAGACGAGCTGGCCACCGTGGCGGCCGATCCATTCGCCCACCTGGCGGGCGGCCTCCAGGAAGGCGGGGCTCCCCCCCGGCCTCGAGCCGCAGTACACGCAGAGGGAAAAACTCGGGGCGCTCACAACAGCTCCTTCGCATGCACCCACAACGCCGCCAGCCAGGTGCCGCCGCACAGCAGCAGGCTCAGCAGCACGGCGGCGCTGCCCATGTCCTTGGCACGCTTGGACAGGGCGTGCCATTCGGGCCCGATGCGGTCGATGGCCGTCTCGATGCCGGTGTTGAGCAGCTCGACCACCATCACTAGTACCACAGTACCGATCAGCAGCGCCACCTCGACCCATCCTTCTCCCACCCAGAAGGCCAGCGGCACCAGCAGGAAGGCGGCGAGGGCCTCCTGGCGAAAGGCGGGCTCGCCCCAGCCGGCGCGCAGCCCGGCCAGGGAGTAAAACAGCGCGTGCCACACGCGGCTGACGCCGCGCCGGCGTTTCTGCGGGTTCACTTCGGGGGCATTCACGGGTGGCGCGCTTTCTTCGGCTTTTTGGGTTGGGGTGGCGGCGCATGGTGCACAAGCCGGGTGCCGGCCAGCGCGTCGTGCAGGAACTGGCGCTGCGCGTGCAGGCGCGAGAGCAGCGCGTAGACCAGCACCCAGCCGATCAGCAGCACGGCGGCCTCGCCACCCTGGGCACCGAGCACCCAGCTCAGCGCCAGCGGCGGCAGCAGCCACAGCCACGAGAACACGTAGCGCACCAGGGCCCGTGCCTGGCCTATCGGCCGGCCGGCGGTATCCACCACGCGGATGTGCCACGTTTTCTGCGCCAGGGTCTGCCCCTTGTGCCAGAACCAGGTGAAGTAGATGCCGAAGACCACGAACAGGAAGCCCTGCAGGGCGTGGCGGCCTTCCAGCGCGTGGCGCTGCTGGGTGAGGGCGGAGAACAGGTAGCCGGCGATGAAGACCACGCCGAACATCAGCATGCCTTCGTACAGCCAGCAGGCCATGCGGCGGCGAAGCGAAGGGGCGGTGAGGTCGGGGCGGTCGGCGGCGCCGGAAGCGGGGGCGTCGGGGGTCATGAGGGCTCTGGGGGAAGGGCGGAATTGTCGCATTCCGGCCCGGGCCGACGAAAAAGCCCTGGCCGGCATTTGCTGCGGTGCCATAATCCCAAGCTTCCGTCTTCACAAGGCAAACGGATCAGGGTCCGGCGGCAGATCGTTCCGCCCATGGCCACTGGTCTCAAGTCCCGAAGCCGCCCCACAAGGGTGGGCCAAGGGGCACCCAAGGTTTTTCGTCAGAGAAATTCTCGAAAGGTTGATCATGGACATCACCAAGGCCGAACTGGCCTCGGCGGCCGCCGCTTCCGCTTCCGCATCCGGCCAGCCCCCCCTCGAACTCCGCGGCGCGGAAATCCTCGTCAAGGCGCTGCAGGCCGAAGGCGTCAAGTACGTCTGGGGCTACCCCGGCGGCGCCGTGCTGCACATCTACGACGCCTTCTACAAGCAGGACAGCATCCAGCATGTGCTGGTGCGCCACGAGCAGGCCGCCGTGCACGCCGCCGATGGCTATGCGCGCGCCACGGGCGACGTGGGTGTGGCCCTGGTCACCTCCGGCCCCGGCGTGACCAACGCCGTCACCGGCATCGCCACGGCCTACATGGACAGCATTCCGATGGTGATCCTCACCGGACAGGTGCCGTCTGCAGCCATCGGCCTGGACGCCTTCCAGGAATGCGACACGGTCGGCATCACGCGCCCCATCGTCAAGCACAACTTCCTGGTGAAGGACGTGCGGCACATGGCCGAGGTGATGAAGAAGGCGTTCCACATCGCGCGATCGGGCCGACCCGGCCCCGTGGTCGTGGACATCCCGAAGGACGTGTCCTTCAACAAGGCCACCTGGACGGGTTATCCCGAGTCGGTGGCCATGCGCTCCTACAACCCGGTGCGCAAGGGCCATGGTGGCCAGATCCGCAAGGCCTTGCAGCTGTTGTTGAGCGCCAAGCGCCCGTACATCTACACCGGCGGCGGCGTGCTGCTGGGCAATGCCACGCAGGAATTGCGCACCCTGGTCGACATGCTCGGCTACCCCGTGACGAACACGCTCATGGGCCTGGGCGCCTACCCCGCGTCGGACCGCAAGTTTCTCGGCATGCTGGGCATGCACGGCACCATCGAAGCCAACAATGCCATGCAGAACTGCGATGTGCTGCTGGCCGTGGGCGCGCGCTTCGACGATCGCGTGATCGGCAACCCCAAGCATTTCGCGCAGAACGAACGCAAGATCATCCACATCGACATCGACCCGTCGAGCATCTCCAAGCGCGTCAAGGTTGACGTGCCCATCGTCGGCGACGTGAAGGACGTGCTCACCGAGCTGATCCACATGGTGCGCGAGACGCCGCAGCGCGCGGACGACAAGGCGCTGGCGGACTGGTGGAAGACGATCGAGGGCTGGCGCTCGCGCGACTGCCTCAAGTACGACCGCCACAACACGGACGTCATCAAGCCGCAGATGGTCATCGAGACCCTCTGGAACATGACCAAGGACACGGAGACCTACATCACCTCCGACGTTGGCCAGCACCAGATGTGGGCGGCGCAGTTCTATCGCTTCGACGAGCCGCGCCGCTGGATCAACTCGGGTGGCCTGGGCACCATGGGCGTGGGCATTCCCTACGCCATGGGCATCAAGCTCGCCAAGCCCGAGTCCGAGGTGTTCTGCATCACCGGCGAAGGCTCGGTGCAGATGTGCATTCAGGAGCTGTCCACCTGCCTGCAGTACAACACGCCGATCAAGGTGGTCTCGCTCAACAACCGTTACCTGGGCATGGTGCGCCAGTGGCAGGAGATCGAGTACTCGGGCCGCTACAGCCACAGCTACATGGACGCGCTGCCCAACTTCGTGAAGCTGGCCGAGGCCTATGGCCACGTGGGTATGCTGATCGAGCGTCCGCAGGACGTGGAGCCGGCGCTGCGCGAGGCGCGCAAGCTCAAGGACCGCACGGTCTTCATGGACTTCCGCACCGACCCGACCGAGAACGTGTTCCCCATGGTCCAGGCCGGCAAGGGCATCACCGAGATGCTGCTGGGTTCGGAAGACCTCTGATCCATCCCCCGCGGACCGGCTGCGAGGCCGGTCCATCCCCAAGTCGAATCTATTGACCGTCGAGCCCGTGCATTACCGTGCGCGGGGGAGGGCGGCGAAAAGAGGAAGCTGCATATGAAGCACATCATTGCCGTGCTGCTCGAGAACGAGCCCGGCGCACTCTCCCGCGTGGTGGGCCTGTTCTCGGCCCGTGGCTACAACATCGAGTCGCTCACCGTGGCGCCGACCGAGGACCCGAGCCTCTCGCGCATGACGATCCAGACCACCGGGTCGGACGACGTCATCGAGCAGATCACCAAGCACCTGAACCGCCTCATCGAGGTGGTCAAGGTCGTTGATCTCACCGAAGGCGCCTACACCGAGCGCGAGCTCATGATGGTGAAGGTGCGCGCGGTGGGCAAGGAACGCGAGGAGATGAAGCGCATGGCCGACATCTTCCGCGGCCGCATCATCGACGTGACCGACAAGAGCTACACCATCGAACTCACCGGCGACCAGGGCAAGAACGACGCCTTCCTGGAAGCCATCGACCGCGGCGCCATCCTGGAGACGGTGCGCACCGGTGCCAGCGGCATCGGCCGCGGCGAGAGAATCCTGCGCGTCTGATTACCCCTTCCATTCCAACGGAGCAACCATGAAAGTTTTCTACGACAAGGACTGCGATCTGTCCCTCATCAAGGGCAAGACGGTCGCGATCATCGGCTACGGCAGCCAGGGCCACGCG
>NZ_QVLS01000020.1 GCF_003417535.1 Hydrogenophaga borbori | reverse complement strand
CTCGTCGAACGGGTTCATCGACATCTTCACGTTCGCAATGTCGACGCCGCTGCCATCGCTTTTCACGCGGACCTTGACGTTGTAGTCGACCACGCGCTTGACGGGGACGAGAACCTTCATGCTGAGCTGCTCCTGTGGTTTGGGGTTCGGGGTGCAATTGACGTGCACGTCAATTGGGCATTGTAGGTGGGCGCTGGGAGCGACCAAAGCGATGGCCAGAAAATCGAACGACCGTGCTTTTTTCGAATTATATCGATCGCCACGCGGGTGCCGCGATGCCCGCGACGCGCGGTGGGATGTCGTTGGGGCGTCATTTCGCCGACCGCTTGGTCGGCGAACTCGGGTAAGTCTGGAGGGCGTTGCGCAATGCGTTCACCTATAGTGAATTCGCGCCCTTTGCTTATGTTGAGTAACGATGGCGCACCACTTCACCCCGTCGTTGGAGCACCCCGCATGAAGCTGATTCCCCTCCTGGCCACCGCCACCCTGCTGAGCGCCGGCGCGGCCTCGGCGCAGACCGTGTTCACCGCCTCTTCTTGGGTGGGGCCGACGCACACGCTGAGCATGGCGCAGAAATCGTGGTGCGACCTGCTGGAGAAGGAAAGCGCGGGTCGCATGAAGTGCAACATCCTGCCCAAGTCCGTGGCCGCGGCGCCGGGCACCTTCGACGCCGTGCGCGACGGCCTGGCCGACATCTCCTACACGGTGGACGGCTACACGCCGGGCCGCTTCGTTTTCACGCAGCTGGCCGAGTTCCCCTTCCTGGGCGACAGCGCGCTGGCCACCTCGGTGGCCTACCAGCACCTCTACGCCAAGCACTTCGCGCCGCTGGGCGAGCACCGCGGGGTGAAGGTGCTGGCCGTGTTCACGCACGGCCCCGGCATCATCTTCAACAGCAAGCAGCCGGTGAAGACGCTGGACGACGCCACCAAGCTCAAGTTCCGCATCGGCGGTGGCAACATCAACGAGCTGTCCAAGCTCATGGGCTTCAACACCACGCTCAAGCCCGCGCCCGACTCCTTCGAGCTGCTGTCCACCGGCGTGATGGACGGCACCTTCTTCCCCGATGAATCGATCGCCTCGTTCAAGCTGAACATGATCAAGCACGCCACCACCTTCCCTGGTGGCCTCTACAACACCAGCTTCGTGTTCATGATGAACCCGGCCAAATACAACGCCCTGTCCGCGCAGGACAAGGCCGTGGTCGACAAGATCTCGGGCGAGGTCGCCACGCGCATCTTCGGCGAAGGCTGGGACAAGGTCGACGCCGCCAGCCGCGAGCTGCAGAAGACCCAGGGCGTGGCGCGCATCCAGGCCGACGACTCCTTCATCAAGGCCGTCGCCGCCAAGCAGGCCGAGCTGGAGGACAAATGGGCCGCCGCCGCCGCGGCCAAGGGCCTGAAGGACCCCAAGGCCGTGCTGGCCGAGTTCCGCGCCGAGATCAAGAAGGTCAAGTAAGGCATCGAGCCGCCACCCACCCCCGCACGGCGGGCAGTCGCCACCCCGGCTGCCCGCCGTTGCTTTTGAACGCTCCCCCGACATGCTCACCGTCCTGGATCGCGCGCTGCGCTGGTCGACCGGCCTGATGGCCGCGATGGCCTTGTTTTCCATCATGCTGCTCACGCTCGTCGACGTGACGGGCCGCAAGTTCTTCAGCCACTCGGTGCCTGGCGGGCTCGAGGTCACCGAGATCCTGATGGTGATCGTGATCTTCGGCGCGCTGCCCTTGGTCTCCTGGCGTGGCGAGCACGTGGTCTTCGACTCGCTGGACGCCTTCATTCCCAGTGGCCTGCGGCGCATCCAGCAGCGCGTGGTGCACCTGTTCTGCGCCATCGCTTTCGCCTGGATGGCGCGCCTGATGCTGCTGCGCGCCGACCGCTTTCTCGACTATGGCGACATCACGGTCCACCTGCAGCTGCCCCTGGCGCCGG
The DNA here is from genome assembly GCF_003417535.1 of Hydrogenophaga borbori. Lineage (GTDB taxonomy): Bacteria > Pseudomonadota > Gammaproteobacteria > Burkholderiales > Burkholderiaceae_C > Hydrogenophaga > Hydrogenophaga borbori. Next base: position 26,316 of record NZ_QVLS01000020.1, on the reverse strand, counting down.
TGGCCTGGATGATGGCGCTCTTCCTGTTCGTCACCGCGCTGGTGCACCTGGTCTTCGTCTTCTTCCGCCCCCCCGAGCCCGCTTTCCACGGCGCGGCCCAGCCGGGAGACGCCGCATGACCGCCGCGCTGCTGGGCTTTCTGGGCGTCTTCGCCATGGCTTTCCTGCGCGTGCCGCTGGCCGTGTCCATGGCCACCGCGGGCTTCGTGGGCATGGGTGTGCTGCGGGGCTGGCAGCCGGCCCTGGCCAGCACCAGCCAGGTCATCTTCGAAACCGGCTTCGCCTATGTGCTGTCGGTCATCCCGCTGTTCGTCCTGATGGGCAATTTCGTCGCGCGCGCCGGCATGGCGCGCGAGCTGTTCAACGCGGCCAATGCCTTCGTGGGCCACCGCCCGGGCGGCCTGGCCATGGCCAGCATCATTGCCTCGGGCGGCTTCGGCTCCATCTGCGGCTCGTCGATCGCCACCGCGGCCACCATGACCCGCGTGGCCTTTCCGGAGATGAAGGCGCACGGCTACAAGGAGACGCTGGCCACCGGCGCCATCGCCTCGGGTGGCACGCTGGGCATCCTGATCCCGCCGTCCACCATCCTGGTGATCTACGGGATCATCACCGAGACCGACATCGGCAAGCTGTTCATCGCCGGCATCCTGCCCGGCATCGTCGCCATCGCCTGCCTGTGCCTGGCCGTGGTGTTCGTCACCTGGCGCGACCCCCAGGCCGGCCCCCCCGCCGAGCGCTTCACCTGGCGCCAGCGCCTGGCCGCCATCCGCGGCATCTGGGGGGTGGCGCTGCTGTTCGCGCTGGTGATCGGCGGCATCTACGGCGGCGTGTTCACCGCCACCGAAGGCGCGGGCATGGGCGCGGCGGGCGCATTCTTCTTCGCGCTGGCGCGCCGCACGCTCACGCCGCGGCTGCTGCTGGAGGTGCTGATCGAAAGCTCCCGCACCACGGCCATGCTGTTCACCATCCTGATCGCCGCGATGATCTTCACCAACTTCATCAACTTCACGTCCATGCCGGCCGATCTGCGCGACTTCGTGCTGCAGTTCAGCCCCGAGCCGATCATGGTGGTGGTGGTGATGATGGTGATCTACCTGGCATTGGGCATGGTGATGGAGGAACTGGCGATCGTGCTGCTCACGATTCCGGTGTTTTTCCCCGTGGTCACCGGCCTGGGCTTCGACCCCATCTGGTTTGGCATCCTCATCGTGACCATCGTGGAGATCGGCATGATCTCGCCGCCCGTGGGCCTGAACCTGTTCGTCATCAACTCGCTGCTGCCGAAGGTCAAGCTGACCACCATCTACCGCGGCGTGTGGCCGTTCGTGACGGCCGACGTGGTTCGGCTGGGCATTCTCATCGGCTTCCCGATGATTTCCCTGTGGCTGCCCGGTTTCATGAACCGCTAGCGGCCACCGCGCCATCGCCCTCGCGCAGCACGTGCACCACGCGCTGCGGGAAGGGAATCTCGATGCCGTTGGCGCGCAGCGACGAGAGGATGGCCATGTTGATGGCCGAGCGCAGCGCGAGCTGCCCGTTCTCGGGATCGCCGATCCAGTAGCCGAGCGTGAACTCCAGGCCGTCGGCGCCGAAGTTGGACAGGGCCACCGAGGGTCCGGGGCTCTTGAGCACGCGGGGCTGCGCGGTGGCCGCGTCCAGCAGCAGGCGCGACACCAGGTCGACGTCGCTGTCGTAACCCACCGACACCACGGTCGACTGCCAGACATTGGGATCGGCCAGCGACAGGTTCTCCACGCGGTTGGTGATGAGCATCTCGTTGGGCACGATGGACTCGCGCCCGCTGAGGTTGCGGATCAGCGTGTAGCGCGCGTTGATGTCGGTGATGCGGCCCTCGAAGTTGTCCACGCGCACGTTGTCGCCGATGCGCATGCTGCGCTCGGCCAGGATGACGAAGCCGCTGACGTAGTTGGACGCGAGCTTTTGCAGGCCCAGGCCGATGCCCACGCCCACGGCGCCGCCCAGCACCGAGAGGGCGGTCAGGTCGATGCCCACCGCCGAGAGCGCGACGATGAGGCCCACGAACAGGAGCAGGGCCCGCGTGGCGTTGCTCACCGCCTGGCGCAGCGAGCGGTCCCGGCCCACCACGTTGCGCAGCAGCCGGGCCTCGATGGCCGACGAGATCCACAGCGTGATGATCAGCACCGCCGACGCGGTGACGATGCCCTCGATGAGGGTGCGCAGGCTCAGCGTGGTGGCGCCCACCTTCCAGCGGATGTCCTCGGCCTCGGCCAGCATCACCGGCAGCAGCCCGCTGACCCACAGCACCATGCCCAGCCAGGCGGCCCAGGAGATCGTGCGCTCCAGCACCTTCACCCAGGGGCTGTCGTCGAAGGCCGCCTGCAGCACCTTCACCCCCAGACGGATCACCGCCAGCGACACCAGCACGGGGATGGCGACGTGAAAGACCGCCAGCGGCACGAAGTTCATCAGCAGCCCGCGCGCCACGAAGCCCAGCACCAGCAGCACGATGGGGAACAGCGCGCCATCGACGATGCGCCGCCCGAACAGCACCGACTGGGGCGCGTTCTGCATGGACAGGGCGCGGCGCAGGCCGGCCACCAGCGAACACGCCAGCAGGGCCACGGCCGCCAGGGCGGCCAGTTCGGCCAGCGCCGCCGGCTGCAGGAAGCTGCTGAGCCAGGCGGACAGGTCGTCCACCGGCCGCAGCGAAGCGGAGGAAGGGTTCATCGTCGGAACAGGTGACAGGAAAAAGACGGCATCAGCTCAGACGCCCGCGAGCACGCGCAGGTGCGCTTCCACGCTGCGCGCCAACGCGTCCAGCGCATAGCCGCCCTCCAGGCAACTCACGACGCGGCCCTGGGCGTGGCGATCGGCCACCGCCTGGATACGGTCGGTCAGCCAGGCGTAGTCCTGCTCGACCAGGCCCAGCTGGCCCATGTCGTCCTCGCGGTGCGCGTCGAAACCCGCGCTCACGAACAGCATCTGCGGCCGGTGTTCGTCCAGGCGCGGGATCCAGCAGGTCTCGACCAGCTCGCGGATGTCCATGCCGCGCGTATAGGCCGGCACCGGCAGGTTGACCATGTTCTTCGCCGTGGAGTGCGTCCACGCCGGGTAGAACGGGTGCTGGTAGAAGCTGCACATGAGGATGCGCTCATCGCCCTCGATGATGTCCTCGGTGCCGTTGCCGTGGTGCACGTCGAAGTCGATGATGGCCACGCGCTTGAGGCCATGGCGCTCCAGCGCGTACTTGGCGGCCACCGCCACGTTGTTGACGAAGCAAAAGCCCATGGCCTGGCGGCGCGTGGCGTGGTGGCCCGGTGGCCGCACCGCGCAGAAGGCGTTGCGCAGCTCGCCGGCCAGCACGGCGTCGGTGGCGTCGATGGCCGCGCCCGCGGCCATGAGGATGGCCTCCCAGCTGTGCACGTTCATCGAGGTATCGGGGTCGACCTGCGCGCGCTGCGGCCCGCCGGCGGCGATGTCTTCCTTGAGGGTGTCGGCCAGGCCACGCAGCGCGGCCAGGTGCAGGCGGTCGTGCGCGAGCTCCAGGTCGGCCAGGGCGGCCGGCGTGGCCTCGCGGCGCTCGAGCGCGGCGTCCAGGCCGGTCAACAGCAACCGGTCCTCGATCGCATCGAGCCGTTGGGGGCATTCGGGGTGGCCGGCGCCCATGTCGTGCTGCCAGCATGCCCTGTGCGTGAAATAACCAGTGGCGTGGGCCATCTCTGAACTGCGGTGAGAATCGCGGCCAATATGCAAGCCCAGATGCAACAAGACTCCAAGATCCAGCGCCTGCTGAGCCAGCTTAACACGGTGATCGTGGGCAAACCGCAGCAGGTCAGCGACTGCGTGGCCTGCCTGCTCGCGGGCGGCCACCTGCTGATCGAGGACGTGCCCGGCGTGGGCAAGACCACGCTGGCCCATGCCCTGGCGCGTGGCTTTGGCCTGCAGTTCGCGCGCGTGCAATTCACCGCCGACCTCATGCCCACCGACCTGATCGGCGTCTCCATCTACGAGCGCGGGCGCGAGGCCTTTGTCTTCCACCCGGGCCCGGTGTTCGCCCAGGTGCTGCTGGCCGACGAGATCAACCGCGCCAGCCCCAAGACCCAGAGCGCGCTGCTGGAGGCCATGGAAGAGAAGCAGGTCACGGTGGAGGGCGAGACGCGCGCCCTGCCCCAGCCCTTCTTCGTCATCGCCACGCAGAACCCGCACGACCAGCTGGGCACCTACGCCCTGCCCGAGTCGCAGCTGGACCGATTCCACATGCGCCTGTCGCTGGGCTACCCCGACCGCGCCGCCGAGCGCGAGCTGCTGCGCGGCCAGGACCGGCGCGAGCTGATCGAATCGATGCCACCGGCCCTGGACGGCGACGAGCTCGCCCGCCTGCAGCGCGCCGTGGCCGAGGTGCACACCGCCGAACCGGTGCTCGACTACCTGCAGGACCTGGTCAACGCCACGCGCAGCGGCCGCTGGTTCCTGCAGGGCCTGTCGCCGCGCGCCGCGCTGGCCGTGGTGCGCGCGGCCAAGGCCCAGGCCTTCCTGCAGGGCCGCGACTACGTGGCGCCCGACGACATCGCCGCCATCCTGCCGCAGACCACGGCGCACCGGCTGATCCCCGTGCGCGACGCCGGGCGCGGTCCGCTGGAGCAGGTGCGCGCGATGCTGGACGCTGTCCCCCTGCCGTAATGAGCCCCCCCCGAAGCGCCTTCGGCGCCTCCCCCCAGGGGGCAGCGCCTGCGGCCCGGCAAAGCCGGTTCCGCGGCGCTCTGGATGCTTCACCCTCGCGGTTCAACTTCAAGGCGCGCGCGCGCGCCTGGTTCCACAACCGGCTCAAGCGCAGCGACACGCTCACGCTCACCCAGCGCAACGTCTACATCCTGCCCACGCGCGCTGGCTGGATGCTGGCCCTCACCCTGCTCCTGCTGCTGGTGGCCAGCATCAACTACCAGCTCAACCTGGGCTACCTGCTGACCTTCCTGCTGGCCGGCAGCGCCCTGGTGGGCATGCACGTGTGCCACAACAACCTGCGGGGTCTCACGCTGCACCTGCACCCGCCCGAGCCGGTGCACGCGCACCAGGCGGTGGTGCTGGAGGTGCGTCTGTCCAGCGAGCGGCGGCGCGCGCGCCACGGCATCGGCCTCGGCGTGCTCCCCGAGGACGGCGGCGCGCCGGCCCTGGCCTGGGCCGACGTGCCCGCGCAAGGCAGCGCCGAGCTGCGGGTGGCCTGGCGGCCGCCCGCGCGCGGCCTGCACGCGCTGCCGGCGCTCAGCGCCATCACCCTGTTCCCGCTCGGCACCTTCCGCGTGTGGACGGTGTGGCGCCCCGCCGCCGCCGCCCTGGTCTACCCCACGCCGGAAGACCACCCGCCGCCGCTGCCGCCCGGCGAGCCCCTGTCGGGCGGCGCGGGCAGCGCGCGCGTGCAGGCCACGGGCGAGTACGACGGCGTGCGCGCCTACCGGCGCGGCGACCCGATGAAGGCCGTGGTCTGGAAGAAGGCCGCCCAGGCCTTCGCCAGCGGGCGCGACGAACTGGTCAGCCGCGACGCCCTGTCCAGCCAGCGCCAACAGCTCTGGCTGGACCTCAACCAGTGCGGCGGCACCGGACTGGAGGGGCGCGTGTCGCGCCTGACCGCCTGGGTGCTGATGGCCGACCGGCTCGAACTCGACTACGGCCTGCGCCTGCCGGGCCGGGAGGTGGCGCCCGACCAGGGCCCGGCGCACCGCAGCCGCTGCCTGGAGGCGCTCGCACTGTGCTGAACGCCCTTCGCCTGCCACGCACCCGGGCCGCCGCCAGCGCGCTGCCGCGCGACACGCGCGACACCCTGTTCGTGCTCGGCGTCATCGCCTGGGTGGTGGCGCTGCAGGCCGCGCACATTCCCTGGTGGACCACGGCGCTCACGGCCGTCGTGCTCGCCTGGCGCGCCCGGCTGGCGCTGCGCGCCGCCCCGCTGCCCGGCTGGCCCTGGCGCCTGGGCCTGCTGCTGCTCACGCTGGGCGCCACCTTCGCCAGCCACGGCACGCTGCTCGGCCAGGAGGCCGGCGTCACGCTGGTGGTGGTGCTGCTGGCGCTCAAGACGCTGGAGCTGCGCGCGCGGCGCGACGCCTTCGTGGTGTTCTTCCTCGCCTTCTTCACCCTGCTCACGCATTTCTTCTACTCGCAGTCGCTGCTCACGGCGGCCGGCATCCTGGTCGCGCTGCTGGGCCTGCTCACGGCGCTGGTGAACGCGCACATGCCGGTGGGGCGGCCGCCGCTGGCGCAGGCCGCGCGCATCGCCGCCGGCATGGCGCTGATGGGCGCGCCCATCATGCTGGTGCTGTTCCTGCTGTTCCCGCGCATGGCGCCCTTGTGGGGCACGCCCAATACCGACCCGAGCGGGCGCAGCGGCCTGTCGGACGAGATGCGCGTGGGCGAGATCGCCGAGCTCGCGCTGGACGACAGCATCGCGCTGCGCGTGCGCTTCGACGACCCGCGCCCACCGCCGGCCGGCCTGCTGTACTTCCGCGGTCCGGTGTTGGGCAGCTTCGACGGCCGGCAGTGGCGCCCGCTCGAATCGGGCTTCCCGCGCGAGCGGCGCCTCACGGCCCAGCTGCGCCCGCGCGGCGAGCCCGTGGGCTACGAGGTCACGATGGAGCCCAACCGGCGTCCCTGGGTCTTCGTGCTGGAAGCCGCCACCGCCGCGCCCGAACTGCCCGGCGGCAACCGCGTGCGCATGAGCGAAGCGCTGCAATGGACCGCCCAGCGCCCCATCAACAGCCTGGTGCGCTACCGGGCGCAAAGCCACCTGGACTTCGGCCATGGCCCGGTGCAGGCACAGATCGGCCTGCAGGACTACCTGCAACTGCCGCCCGGCTTCAACCCGCGCACCCTGCAGCTGGCGCAGGAGATGCGCCGCCAGCACGGCCCCGGCCCCGCCGCCGCGCCGGCGCTGGTGAACGCCGCGCTCGAGCGCCTGCGCACGGGCGGCTACCGCTACACGCTGGAGCCCGGCGTCTACGGCCGGCACACCGCCGACGAGTTCTGGTTCGACCGCAAGGCGGGCTTCTGCGAGCACATCGCCAGCGGCTTCGCCGTGCTCATGCGCGCCATGGACATCCCGGCGCGCGTGGTCACGGGCTACCAGGGCGGCGACACCAACACGGTCGACGGCTACTGGACGGTGCGCCAGCGCGACGCCCACGCCTGGACGGAGGTCTGGCTGCAGGGCCAGGGCTGGGTGCGAGTGGACCCCACGGGCGCGGTCTTCCCCGGCCGCATCGGGTCGGTGCAACGCCTGCAGGCGCCCGCCGCCGGCTTCGCGGGGGCCTTCGCCGGCGCGCTCGGCAACCTCAACCCGACGCTTGTCGCGCGGCTGCGCGCCACCTGGGAGGCCGTCAACAACGCGTGGAACCAGTGGGTGCTGGACTACACGCAGGGCAGCCAGCTCGAGCTGCTGCGCGCGCTGGGTTTCGCCTCGCCGAGCTGGCAGGACCTGGCCACCGTGCTGCTGGGCGTGGTGATCGGCGCGAGCCTGCTGGGTGCGCTCTGGGCCCTGTGGGAACGCCAGCAGCACGACCCCTGGCTGCGCCTGCTGCGGCGCGCGCGCCAGCGGCTGGCGCGCCTGGGGGTGGCCTCGGACGAGCGCACGCCGCCGCGCGAACTGGCCCAACGCCTGAAGGCGCAACTGGGCGACGGGCCGGCCGTGCAAGGCCTGGCCGATTGGCTGCTGCGCCTCGAAGCCCAACGCTACGCGCGCGACAGCGGCAGCACCCTCGCCCAGCTGAGGCAGGAATTCCGCCGGCTGGCCTGGCCGGTCCGCCGCCGCGCGTGATCCAATCGCGGGCAATGCAACGCCGATCGATCGCCCTGGCCGCCCTGGCCACCCTCTCGCTGTCCACCCTGCCGCTGCCGGCCGCCCAGGCCAATTCCCCCGCCAAGCAGCGCCCCACGAACCGCCCGCCCGCGCGAGCGCCCTTCTTCTACCGCGACCACCCGGCCGCCATGGCCTTCGCCGAAGACCTGGCCGCGCGCCGCCAGCTCGATGCGGCCTGGGTGCTGGCGCAGATCGGCCAGGCGCAGCGGCTGGAGGCCGCCATCCGCGGCGTCACGCCGCCGCCGCGCGGCGTGCCCAAGAACTGGGCCGCCTACCGCGCGCGCTTCATCGAGCCCACGCGCATCGCCGCCGGACAAGCCTTCTGGCAGGACAACCGCGAGGCCCTGGCGCGCGCCGAGGCCGAGTTCGGCGTGCCGGCCTCGCTCATCGTCGGCGTCATCGGCGTGGAGACGCTCTACGGCCGCCACACCGGCACACACAAGGTCATCGACGCGATCACCACGCTCGCCTTCGACTTCCCCGCCAGCCACCCGCGCGCCGCCGCGCGCAGCGCCTTCTTCCGCGACGAGCTGGAGCAATTGCTGAGCCTGTGCCAGCGCAACGGCACCGACCCGCAGGGCCTGCTGGGCAGCTTCGCCGGCGCCATGGGCCTGCCGCAGTTCATGCCCAGCAGCTGGGCGCGCTACGCCATCGACTTCGACGGCAACGGCAAGGTCGACCTGTTCGACAGCCCGGCCGACGTGATCGGCTCGGTGGCGAACTATTTCAAGGCCTTCGGCTGGACGCCCGGCATGCCCACGCACTACCCGGTGCGCTTCGACCCGGCCGCGCTGGACCTGGAAACCCTGCTGGCGCCCGACATCCTGCCCAGCTTCACGGTCGAGGCCTTCCAGGCCAAGGGCGCCGTGCTCGAGGGCGCGGCGCTGCAGCACCCCGGCCCGCTCGCGCTGGTCGAACTGCAGAACGCGGGCGCGCCCTCCAGCTACGTGGCCGGCACCCAGAACTTCTACGTGGTGACGCGCTACAACTGGAGCAGCTACTACGCGCTGGCGGTGATCGAGCTGGGCGAGGCGGTGAAGGCGGCGCTGCCCGAGCGCTGAGCGGCCGGCGCGGCGATCGGCCATTCGACCGCGCCGGACCCCGCTGGTCGGGGCCACCACCGCCATGCGGCCGAGGCGGGCGCGGACCACGGAACCCTGAAGACGCAGCGGGGCACGGATCGGGCAAGACCGTCTTCAAGGCCCCCTATGCGTCGCAGCACCGCCGTCCCGCGCCCCCCTCGCGCAGTCGCCCGCCCCGCTCCCAAGCGCCCGCCGGGCGGCAAGCCCACCCAGCCCGGCCTTCGGCTGCTTCCCCCTCAGCCGCCCCGCTTGAAGCCCGTGGTGTCCTGGCCGCGGAGACTGTTCGACCGATGCGCCCGCCTGGTGGCCCCCGCTGCCGCGCGCACCCAGCGCACACAAGAGAAGGCCAGCCAGAAAACCCACCGGGCCATGGAGCTGTTCCTGGCCGATCTGGTCGCCGGCGCTCTGGCGCCAGAGGCCATCGACAGGCACGTGGACCACATCGCCCAGGCCTGCCGCCCCTTGACGAAGACCGATGCCCGCCAGACCACCGAGGTGTTCCGGCAATGCCTGCGCATGCAGCTGCTCGCGCTGCCGACCGAGGACCTGAATCGCCTGCGCGAGCGCGCCCTGCAGGCGCCGGGCGGCCCGACGGGCACCGTGTTGCGCCTGCTGGGCCGCGAGCTCGATGCCGTCCGGCAGGACATGCAGGGCATCCTGACGGCGTTTGACATGGCCCTTCTGGCCAGCGAGAGCAACGACCCAGCCAGCGTGGACGACCAGCTGTCGCAGGCCAAGGGAAAGGCCGCCAAGCTGCTGCAGAACTACCGGCTGGTGGGCCCCGCTGACGACCCCTTCGCGCAGGGAGAGGCGCTGCTCAAGTCCGTCTGCGCCCGGTGGCTGGAGGGACAAGCCGCCAACGGCCCACAACTCGGCCGCTTCTTCCAGGCGATGCCCCTCACCCTGCAGGCCAGTTGGCTGGCGGCGGCGCCGAAACCCACGTCCGTGGATGGCCAGGACGTCGACCGACTGCTGAAAACCGCCGTCCAGCACACCGAGGCAAGGCGCGTCGCTGCGCTGCGCGCCGCCTGCAAGGCGGCAGACAAGCAACCCTCGATCGCGACACTGGTCGAACTGGCCGATGCCTGGGCAGGCTTGAAGAAGCATTGCGACACTTTGAACCGCCCGCACGCTGCCGCTGGATTCCAAGACCGCCTGGCCATGACCACGCGACAGGCCAGCGAGTCCCTGGATCTGCCGAACCTGCGTCTGGACGCGCTGGCCGACGAGCAACTGCACCCCCTGAGCCAAGCCCTGCAAACACTGGGCATCCCGCACGACAGCCAGGCCTTCGCCCGCGAGATCGCGGCCCGCCAAGAAAGGAACCAGGCCTCGTTCACGCTGGACCTGCACGGGGCGTTCAGGCACCTGGCCGCCGGCGACCTGGCCAGTGCCTTGACCTCTCTGCGGGACGTGGACCAGCACTTCGAATCGCTGGTGCCGACCCATGAAGCATTGACGGGTCGTCGCCTGGACGTCGAGGGCAGAACCGAACTCGCCCACAAGCTCTTCCAGCAAGTCCTGGAGCAGGCCTCGCCGCAAACTCGCGTGAAGGCCTTCGACACCATCAACGACGAGCAGACACGGCTGCTGGCCCAGGTGCTGATGGACATGGGCCTGCGGGCGCAGGGCGACGGCGCCACGGCCGCGCTCAGCCGGATCGGCACCAACCTGCTGCTGCTGAAGGACGCCCTGGCCCAGCCACTGCACAAGACCCGCGAAGTGCGGAGCCTGTCCGATGAGCAAGCCCGGCAGGCCGCCGATCTGCTGGACCTCGCGACCTTCGCGATCGCGCACCACTTCACCGGGGGGCTCGTCCAGCGGTCCATGGAACAGCCCCCGCCCAGATGACCCGCGCCTGGTACCCCCCATCCTATTGACCGACGGCCGTCAGGACACGGAACACGCCGGCTTCGCCCACCCACCCAACACCGGCGGCCGCAGCCGGCGGGCCACGAAGAACGCCGCTCTGCCGCCCATTGCCCCATGGAGAAACCCATGAACACCGATGACGTCATCCAGGCCATCGCCACGGCCATGGGTGTGCCCGAACTGCGGCTGGACGAACACGGCTGCGCGCGCCTGCGGGTCGACGACCGCCTCGACGTCAACTTCGAGGCCAGCGGCAGCAGCCACCTGCTGCACGTCTACTGCACGCTGGGCCCGGTGCCCAGCGCTGACCGCGAGCGCACCTTCGAACAGCTGCTCATGGCCAACCTGTTCGGCGCCGACACCGGCGGCGCCACGCTGGCCATCGACGCCGAGTTCAACGAGGTCGTGCTGTGCACGGACGTCGGCAACCACGGCTGGACCAACGAACTCATCATGTCGCGCCTGCAGCGTTTCATCGACGCGGCGGAGACATGGCAGGAACGCTTCGCCGCCCCCCAGTCCACCGCGGCCAGCACCGATCCGCGGCCTCCAGCCGCCCCCTCCTTTCTTCACGTCTGAAGCCGGCCGCGCGGCGCCTGCCGCCCGGCGTCGACCCAGCCTTCCGAGCATTCACGTTCAGCGAGAGACGACCATGCCCGTCAGAAACGCCACCACCGCTCACCTGCCGCTGCCGACCAACCATGTGTTCCACGACAGCCCTGTCGGGAAGTTCCATCGGAAGTCGCGGGCAGCAACAGTGCTTCCCTCCCAAGCGAAACGCACCGGATGGGACAAGGTGGCCCACGGCATAGCGCGCGGATGGAACCGGTTCCTCAACGCCATGACCCCTGGCGGCGTGCGGGTCGACGCCAAGTACCGCCATGCGCTGAAAGACACCAGCCGGGCCGTTGGTGATCTGCTGGGCAACCTGATCCATCCTCAGGGCAAGCTCAGTCCGACTGCACTGAAGAAGGCATTCGGCTCCATCGAAAATGCCGCCGCACCCGTGACGCAGCGCGGCGTGCCGTTTGATCAGTTGCTGACCAAGCGCTTCGAGGTTCACCTGGCTCAGCTCACGCCCGCCGAACTCAAGACCTTGCGCACGCAACTGCAGGTCCTGGTCGCGAACGGAACCGATGCCGCGGTGGAGCCGCATCTGAAGCGCTTGAGCCAGGCGCTCAGCGCGGAAGTCGAGCGTCGCGTCTTCGCCGACTGCAGAACCCAACTGCTGCCCAGGCTCCAAGAAGCCATCGCCGAGGCCCAGCAGCAGTCGCCCCGTGCCCCCGACACGTACAACAGTCTGTCGGGTGTGGTCAAGAACATCATGGGCACATACGGCATGAACCATGCCGCGAAATACAAGGACGAAACCCGACTGGCGCTGAGCGTGCTGGCGCGGCCCTCAACGGCTTCCTCGGCAAGGGAGAGGTCTGCGCCAGCGACATCAAGACCTTGCTGCACGCCCTGCCCAGCGATGACCAGGCCGCGCTGCAAGCGGCCGACAGCGCACATTGGGTCGCCAGAAGCACCGACCTGCTCGACACCCTCATCGCGGATGTCGCGATGCAAGGCCAGCGACACACGCAGGAGGGCTTCCTGGCCGCCGCCCATGGTGCGCTGCTGTCGCTCTCACACCCCGGTCAGGTGGACGCACCGGGTCTGCGCCGCATCGTCGACGCTGCCGGACTCTGGAAGGCGCTGCAGAAGCACCACGGCGCGCATGGCCTGAGCACCGACCCACAGGTCACGCAGGCATTCGAGGCGATCGTTCATCAACTCCCTCGGCTGGTGCTGCATCGGGCGGCCCTCGACGATTTGAGCGCGGCCGAGCTGCCCGCGCTGTCCAAGGCCCTGACCACCTTCGGAAACACCCAAGATGTGTCCACCGTTGCCCAGGCCATCGACGAGCGACAGGCCTGGGGCGTCCGCGAATGCCATGAGGCCTTGCAACCCGCCCTGGACCAATTGCACACGGGCGACCTGCGCGCAAGCTTGAATGCCCTGGCGGCGGCACAGAAGGTCCTGACCAAGGTGAAAATCCAGCAGGAGCTGCTCAAGGGCTTGAATCAGACGGGCGCCGACGATGTCCGCGACTTCGAGTACGGGGTCTATGAGCCCTTGTTCGCGAACATGGCCACAGAGCCCTTGCAAACGCACGCACAGGCGCTTGCCAGCCCCGCCACACAGCGGCTCGTCGAGACCCTTCGAGGCATGGGCCAGGACCTGTGGAATGCCTCGGGCGGCGACGAAACCGATCCGCGCTTTGCGACGGCCGAGCAGTTGCTCGGCATCAGCCAAACCCTGATGCAATTGGCCGACTCGGCGAACCGGGCCCAGGCCACCCGCACTGGGGTTGAGGCGCCGGCCGCACCGGAGTACGACGCCAGCCAACAGGACCCGGACGTCCGCCACGCCGTGAACGGGGTGTTCCAGATCCCCCCGAACTGAGCCGTCGGGGCCGCGTCCCGCCAGCGAGTCAGCCCGCCGGCAGCAGAAAGTCCTGGCTGATGCGCCAGCCCAGCTCGTTCACGCGGTCCAGGAATTGCGTGAGGTAGGCGTGCAGGCCGGTGGCCAGGATTTCGTCGATGCGACCGTACTGCAGCTCGGCCTTGAGCTTGCCGGCGCGGCGCAGGGTCTCGCCGCTGTGGTCGTTGGCGACCACGGCCAGGTTGTTGACCACCTCGTTCAGGCTGGCGGCCAGGCTGCGCGGCATGTCGGCGCGCAGGATCAGCAGCTCGGCCACGCGCTCGGGCGTGATCACGTCGCGGTAGACCTTGCGGTAAACCTCGAAGCCGCTGACGCTGCGCAGGATCGCGCTCCAGTGGTAGAAGTCGTACTCCTGGTCGAGCTCGCTGGCGGCGCCGAAGAAGTCGCTGTGCACCGCATGGAACTTCACGTCGAGCAGGCGCGCGGTGTTGTCGGCGCGCTCCAGGAAGGTGCCCATGCGGTAGAAGTGGAAAGCCTCGTCCTGCAGCATGGTGCCGATGGCCACGCCGCGCGAGAGGTGCGAGCGGAACTTCACCCACTCGAAGAACTGCCCCGGGTCGCGCTCGAAGGCCTTGCCCTGCAGCGCGCGGTTGAGCTCCAGCCAGGTCTGGTTCTGCATCTCCCACAGCTCGGTGGTGAGCGCGCCGCGCACCGCGCGTGCGTTCTCGCGCGCCGCGCGCAGGCAGGACACGATGCTCGACGGGTTGTTCTCGTCGCGCACCATGAAGTCGAGCACGTTGCGCGGCGTGATGGCCTGGCCGTACTGGGCGCGGTAGGCGGGCAGCAGCTCGCTGATGGTGAGCAGGCCCTCCCAACCCACCTGGGCCACCGCGGCCGACTGCGGCAGCAGCGAGGTCTGGTAGTTCACGTCGAGCATGCGCGCGGTGTTTTCCGCGCGCTCGGTGTAGCGCGACATCCAGAAGAGGTGGTCGGCGGTGCGCGAGAGCATGGCGGTCTCCTGTTTCGGCGGCGTCAGTCTTCCAGCACCCAGGTGTCCTTGGTGCCGCCGCCCTGCGACGAATTCACCACCAGGGAGCCCTCCTTGAGCGCCACGCGCGTGAGGCCGCCCGGCACCATCTGCACCTCCTTGCCCGAGAGCACGAAGGGCCGCAGGTCGATGTGGCGCGGCGCGACGCCGCTCTTGACGTAGGTGGGACAGGTCGACAGGGACAGCGTGGGCTGCGCGATGTAGCCCTCGGGATGGGCGGCCACCGCCTGGCGGAACGCCTCGATCTCGGCCTTGGTGGACGCGGGCCCCACCAACATGCCGTAGCCGCCCGCGCCATGCACCTCCTTCACCACCAGGTCCTGCATGTGGGCGAGCATGTACTTGAGGTCTTCCGGGTTGCGCCCCATGAAGGTGGGCACGTTGCTCAGGATGGGCTTCTGTCCGAGGTAGAACTCGATCATCTTGGGCACGTAGGGGTAGATGGACTTGTCGTCGGCCACGCCGGTGCCCACACCGTTGCAGATGCTCACGTTGCCGCTGCGGTAGACGTCCAGCAGGCCCGCGCAGCCCAGCGTGGACGTGGGCCGGAACACCAGCGGGTCGAGGAAATCGTCGTCGACGCGGCGGTAGATCACGTCCACCCGCCTGGGGCCACGCGTGGTGCGCATGTAGACGAAGTTGTCCTTGACGAACAGGTCCTGGCCCTCGACCAGTTCCACGCCCATCTGCTGCGCCAGGAAGGCGTGTTCGAAGTAGGCGCTGTTGTACATGCCGGGCGTGAGCACCACCACCGTGGGCTCGGCCGTGGTGGCCGGACTGACCGCGCGCAGGGTCTCCAGCAGCAGGTCGGGGTAGTGCGCCACCGGCGCCACGCGGTTCTCCCCGAACAGCTCGGGGAACAGCCGCATCATCATCTTGCGGTCTTCGAGCATGTAGCTCACGCCGCTGGGCACGCGCAGGTTGTCCTCCAGCACGTAGTACTCGCCCTCGCCCTCGGCATTGGGGGCGCGCACGATGTCGATGCCGGCGATGTGCGAGTAGATCTGGTGCGGCACGTCCACGCCCATCATCTCGGGGCGGAACTGCGCGTTCTGGAAGATCTGCTCGGCGGGAATGACCCCGGCCTTGATGATTTCCTGCCCGTGGTAGACGTCGTGGATGAAGCGGTTGAGCGCGGTCACGCGCTGCACCAGGCCTTCTTCCATGGTGCGCCACTCATGCGCGGGGATGATGCGCGGGATCAGATCGAAGGGAATGAGCCGCTCGGTGCCGGCGCCCTCTTCGTCCTTGGCGCCGTAGACCGCGAAGGTGATGCCGACGCGGCGGAAGATCATCTCCGCCTCCTCGCGCCGCGCCGCCATGGACTCGTCGGCTTGTTCGGCCAGCCAGCGGGCGTAGTGCCGGTAGTGCTCCCGCACATCCCCGGCCGAGGCGTGCATCTCGTCGAACATGGGTCGGCTCATGGTGCTGTTCTCCTGCCGAAGGAGCATAGCAAGGAGCGGGCCAGGGGAAACCCCTGGTGCAGCGGCCGACGCGCTGGCGCGGCCGACTCACTCGTCGAGGCTGGCGCGGAACAGATCGAGGTTCAGTTGCCGGCATTCGCGACCGTACGCGAACGCAGCGGCCAGGTCGGTGGGCTTGCGCCGCACCGCCTCGCCCAGTTGCTCCGCGCGCTGGGCCACCGTCTCGTGGCCGCGGCGGCGGAACTGGCGGGCGACCGCGGCCACCAGTGCCCGGTAGCCGCTGGAGGCCTTGCCCGCGTCGCCCCAACGCGGCGGGTTGCGCGAGACGTACAGGCCGCCGCCCCGCACATACAGCGCGTCGACAATCTTGCCTTGCTTGTCGTAGTACCGGCGCAACCTGGCGTCGGCCCCTGGATGGGCCTTGGGGTTCATGGCCTGCCGCTTGAGCTGGAAACCGTCGAGCTGGGTCTGCAAGCGCGCGGCGAAGTGGGAGAGAGGGGCGGTCTTTGACATGGTGCTCGACACGGAATGCGGGTGAGGCCCGCAACGACTGCCGGGCGAACTTGTGTGTCCGCGCGCGCGCCGAAGTTCGCCCGGTGGGAACTGAAATGACCTAGGCCAATGGGATGGGGCGCTCGCCCCGACTCAATCGGCCGCAGGCGGCGCCGACGCGAGTGGGACGGACCGGTGCCAATACCGCCGCCCCTCCACCCGCTCGCACCGCAGTTCATCAGGCCGGTCGCTGCGCCAGGTCGCCGCGCCGCAGCGCGGCGATTCCACCCAAGGGATGCCCCGGGCCTCGTAGCGCTCCACCACCACCCGCGCCGGGTGGCCGAAGCGGTTGCGGTAGCCCGACTGCACCACCACCCAGCGCGGTTGCAAGGTGTTGAGCAGCACCGGGCTGGAGGAGCTGGCGCTGCCGTGGTGCGGCGCCATCAGCAGCGTGGCCCGCTCGCCCGGCCGCTCCAGCGCCAGGCGCACCTCCTGCGCGGCGGGCAGGTCACCCGTGAGCCAGGCGCTGGCGCCCCGGTGGGTCGCCACGCGCAATACGCAGGACATGGCGTTGGTGGACAGGCCACGGCTGGCCCAGGCTTCGGGGCCGGGATGCAGGATCTCGAAGTCGACGCCGTCCCAGGTCCAGCGCTGGCCGGCCAGGCAGTGGTTCGCCGGCGCTTCGTCGTAGGACGACAGCCAGCGCGCCTGCGGAAACGCCGCGCGCACGGCCTTGGCGCCACCCGAGTGGTCGCTGTCGCGGTGGCTCACCACCACGGTGTCGGGCCGCTCGCCCAGCGCCCGCAGCAAGGGCAGCACGATGCGCTCGCCCGCGTCGGCCTCGGGGCTCCAGCCCGGGCCGGTGTCGTACAGCAAGGCGTGGCGCGCGGTGCGCACCAGCACGGCACCGCCCTGCCCCACGTCCAGCGCCAGCAGTTCGAACGCTCCCTCGGGCGGGCGCGGCGGGGCCCACAGCAGCACGGGCAACACCAGCAAGGCCCCGGCCGCGCGCACGACCGCCGGCAAGCGCATGGCCAACAGCGCACCGCCGGCCACGGCGGCCAAGGCCAGCGGCAGCGGCGGCACCGGCCGATGCCATACCGCAGCGGGCCAGGCCGCCAACCACTGCAGCAGCGGCACCAGGGCGTCCACCGCCCCCGCCGCCATCGTCCACAGCGGCGAGGCCAGCAGGCCCAGCAGGGCCAGCGGCGTCACCACCAGCGTGACCCAGGGAATGGCGATCAGGTTGGCGGCCAGGCCCACCAGCGACACCTGGCCGAACAGCAGCAGCGTCAGCGGCCCGAGCGCGACCGTCATCAGCGCCTGTTCGCGCAGCAGCCGCTTGAGCGCCTGGGCGCCGCGCCAGGCCAGGCCGCTGGCCGGCGCCTCGCGCGCCGGGTCGCTCGCGAACAGCAGGCCCACCGCCACGAAGCTGAGCCAGAAGCCCGCCGACAACAAGGCCCAAGGGTCCAGCGCCAGCACGGCGGCCATCGCCAGCAGCCACACCGCGGGCCAGGGCCAGCGCCGGCCCGACAAGCGCAGGCCCGCCACCAACGCCAGCATCAGCACCGTGCGCTGCGAGGGCACGCCCCAGCCGGAGAACACGGCGTAGCCGGCGGCGCAGGCCACGCCGCCCCAGCCCGCCACCCAGGGCAAGGGCCAGCGCCGGGCCACGGCGGGCCAGCGCGGCGCGGCGCGCCGCCAGGCCCAGCCGATGAGCGCGGTCGCGAGCCAGGCGAACAAGGTCACGTGCAAACCGCTGATGGCCATGAGGTGGGCCACGCCGGTGTCGCGGAACAGCGCCCAGTCCTCGCGCTCGATGGCCGACTGGTCGCCCACCGCGAGCGCCGCCAGCACGCCCGCCGCGCGCGAGTGGCCCAGTCGCTCGCCCATGGCGTCGGCCACGCGCTGGCGCGCCAGGTCCACCGGGTGCAGCCAGGTCTGA
The DNA here is from genome assembly GCF_003417535.1 of Hydrogenophaga borbori. Classification (GTDB taxonomy): domain Bacteria; phylum Pseudomonadota; class Gammaproteobacteria; order Burkholderiales; family Burkholderiaceae_C; genus Hydrogenophaga; species Hydrogenophaga borbori. The sequence continues at coordinate 8,199 of NZ_QVLS01000020.1, read as the reverse complement.
CCCAGGCGCTCGGGCACCGGGTCGCGCGGGCCGGCGCGCACGTAGCCGGTGGCCAGGATGCCGCGCTCCCACAGCCAGCGCTCGCGGTCGAAGCCGTGCGGGTTGAGGCTGCCGTGCGCGCGCTTGAGCCGCACCTCGAAAGCCCAGCGCTCGCCGGCCACCAGGCCCGGGTTGGGGTGCGCCACCGCCCACGCCCCCGGGCGGCCAGGACGATCGCCCCCATCGGATGGGCCACCGCTCCAGCCCAGCAGCAGGCGCGGCGGCAGCGGCACGGGCCGGCCGTCCAGGCTCGCGCGCTCGACGATGAATTCGACGCGCTCCCCCTGCGGGTCTTTCACCGGCAGGGACGCCACGCGCCCGACCACCGCGATGTCGCGTCCCTCGAGCGCGCCCGCCAGGTCCTGCTCCGCCAGGGACAGCGCGCGCTGCCCGGCGCAGCCGAAGGCCAGCGCCGCGCCCGCCAACAGCCAGGCCGGGCGCCCCCGCAGGGCCAGCGCCAGCACGCCCGCCACGGCGATGCCGACATAGCCCCCCCACCCCCACAGGTCCGGCTGCTGCAGCTGCACGGCCGTGCCCAGCACCCCGCCGGCCAGGGCCCAGCCCAGGCGCCAGGCGCGCGGTGGCGCCGGCGCGGAAACGTCATCGCGCAATGGCGCAAGACTTGCTAGCATGATTTTTCAACCGCGTGGAGGCGCTCGCGCGATCCCGCGTCATCCCTTTCCCTGAAAGCCTTTTCATGGCCATCCACGTCGCCCTGAGCCACATCACCCACTACCGGTACGACCGCCTGGTGCGCCTGGGGCCTCAGGTGGTGCGCCTGCGGCCGGCCCCGCACAGCCGGACCAAGGTGCTCTCGTATTCGCAGCGCGTCGAGCCCGCCACCCACTTCGTCAACTGGCAGCAGGACCCGTTCGCCAACCACCAGGCCCGCCTGGTGTTTCCCGAACCCACCACCGAGTTCAAGATCACCATCGATCTCGTGGTCGAGATGGCGGTGCACAACCCGTTCGACTTCTTCCTGGAGCCGCAGGCCGAGCAGTTCCCGTTCGAGTATGCCGAGGCGCAGCGGCGCGAACTGGCACCGTATCTGGCGGCCGAGCCCCTCACGCCGCGGCTGGCGGCCTACCTCGCCGGCATCGCCCGCGACAGGCGCCGCACCATCGATTGCCTGGTCGAGATCAACCAGCGCCTGCGGCGCGACATCGACTACACCATCCGCATGGAGCCCGGCGTGCAGACGCCGGAGGAAACGCTGCAGCGCCAGCGCGGCTCCTGCCGCGACAGCGCCTGGCTGCTGGTGCAACTGCTGCGCCACCTGGGGCTGGCGGCGCGTTTCGTCTCGGGCTACCTGATCCAGCTCGCGCCCGACGTGAAATCCATCGACGGCCCCAGCGGCCCCGAGCGCGACTTCACCGACCTGCACGCCTGGTGCGAGGTCTTCCTGCCCGGCGCGGGCTGGATCGGCCTGGACCCGACCTCCGGCCTGCTCGCGGGCGAAGGGCACATCCCCCTGGCCTGCACACCGCAGCCCGGCAGCGCCGCGCCGGTGGAGGGCGCGGTGGACGAGAGCGAAGTCGCCTTCGAACACCACATGGCCGTGCGTCGCGTGCACGAATCGCCGCGCGTGACCCGGCCCTACACCGACGAACAATGGGCCGCCGTGCTCGCGCTGGGCGACCAGGTCGACGCCGACCTGACGCGGCACGACGTGCGCCTCACCCAGGGCGGCGAGCCCACCTACGTGGCCACCGGCGACCGCGACGCCGCCGAGTGGAACACCGAGGCCCTGGGCCCCACCAAGCGCGGCTACGCCACCGAGCTGCTGGGCCGCCTGCGCGAGCGCTACGGCCAGGGTGGCTTCGTGCACATGGGCCAGGGCAAGTGGTACCCCGGCGAGCAGCTGCCGCGCTGGGCGCTCTCGGTGTTCTGGCGCGCCGACGGCGAGCCGTGCTGGAACAACCCCGCGCTGCTGGCCGACGAGCGCGACCCAGCCCACTGCACCAGCGACGACGCGCGCCGCTTCGCGCAGGCGCTGGCGCGCCGGCTGGGCCTGAGCACGCAATACATCACCGCGGGCCACGAAGACACCTGGTACTACCTGTGGCGCGAGCGCCGCCTGCCCGTGAACGTGGACCCCTTCGACAGCCGGCTCGACGACGAGCTGGAGCGCCTGCGCCTGCGCCGCGTGTTCGAGCAGGGCCTGTCCAGCGTGGTGGGCTATGTGCTGCCGCTGCAGGCCAACGCCGGCAACCCGGCGCTGGGCGGCACGGTGTGGTCCACCGGCCCCTGGTTCTTGCGCGACGAGCGCCTGTACCTGGTGCCGGGCGACTCGCCCATGGGCTACCGGCTGCCGCTGGACTCGCTGCCCTGGGCGGCGGCCGGCGACCGGCCCCAGACCATCGAACAAGACCCGTTCGCGCCGCGCGCGCCGCTGCCGCGCGGCGCGCCCGCGCGCGCGCAATGGCAGGCGCACGCGGCGCCCGGCGCACCGCAGGACGTGGCGGCGGCGCGCGGCTGGCCCGGCAGCAAGCCCTCGGCCCTGGCCCAGGGCCTGTCCTCGCACCACCCGCGGCGCGGCGAATCGGCCGGCTGGCTCACGCGCACCGCGCTGTGCGTGGAGGCGCGCGACCCGCAGCGCGCCAACGGCCCCAAGGCCGAGCAAGAGAATGGCGGCCAAGGACAGCACCTCTATGTCTTCATGCCGCCGCTGGCGCGGCTGGAGGACTACCTCGATCTGCTCGCCGCCGTCGAGGCCACGGCCGATCGGCTGGGCGTGAAGGTGGTGCTCGAGGGCTACCCGCCGCCGCGCGACCCGCGCCTGAAAACGCTGCAGGTGACGCCCGACCCCGGCGTGATCGAGGTCAACATCCACCCGGCGCACAACTGGAGCGAACTGGTGGAGCACACCGAGTTCCTCTACGAGGCCGCGCACCAGACGCGCCTGTGCGCCGAGAAGTTCATGACCGATGGCCGCCACACCGGCACCGGCGGCGGCAACCACATCGTGCTCGGCGGCGCCACGCCGGCCGACTCGCCCTTCCTGCGCCGGCCCGAGCTGCTGGGCAGCCTGGTGGCCTACTGGCACAACCACCCCGCGCTGAGTTACCTGTTCAGCGGCCTGTTCATCGGCCCCACCAGCCAGGCCCCGCGCGTGGACGAGGCGCGCAACGACCAGTTGCACGAACTGGAGATCGCGCTGGCGCAGATCGAGCGGGCGCGCCAGGTCTACGGCGAACCCACGAGCGCCCCCTCGGGGGGCGCAGCGGCAGAGCATGGGGGCCGCTACATGCCCCCCTGGCTGGTGGACCGCACCCTGCGCAACATCCTCGTCGACGTCACCGGCAACACCCACCGCAGCGAGTTCTGCATCGACAAGCTCTACTCGCCCGACGGCCCCACGGGCCGCCTGGGCCTGCTGGAGCTGCGCGCCTTCGAGATGCCGCCGCACGCGCGCATGAGCGTGGCCCAGCAACTGCTGCTGCGCGCGCTGGTCGCGCGCTTCTGGCAACAGCCCTACCGCGCGCCACTGGCGCGCTGGGGCACCGAGCTGCACGACCGCTGGCTGCTGCCCACCTACCTGCGCCTGGACTTCGAGGACGTTCTGGCCGAGCTGCGCGAGGCCGGCTACGCCTTCGACATGGCCTGGTTCGAGCCGCACTTCGAGTTCCGCTTCCCGCTCATCGGCGAACTCGCGGTGCGCGGCATCGAACTCACGCTGCGCGGCGCGCTGGAGCCCTGGCACGTGATGGGCGAAGAAGGCGCCATCGGCGGCACCGTGCGCTACGTCGACTCCTCGCTCGAACGCCTGGAGGTGCGCGTGCGCGGATGGACCGACCGGCGCTACGCCGTCACCTGCAACGGCCGCGCGCTGCCGCTGCACAACACCGGCACGGCCGGCGACTATGTGGCCGGCGTTCGCTACAAGGCCTGGGCGCCGCCCTCGGCCCTGCACCCCGGCATTGGCGTGCACGCGCCACTCACCTTCGACATCGTCGACACCTGGATGCAGCGCTCCCTGGGCGGCGGCCAGTACCACGTGAGCCATCCCGGCGGGCGCAGCTACGACAGCTTCCCGGTCAACGCCTACGAGGCCGAAAGCCGCCGCCTGTCGCGCTTCTTCCCCATGGGCCACACGCCCGGTCAACTGCGCGTGGCGCCCGCCGCCGTGAACCGTGAATTCCCCTGCACGCTGGACCTGAGAACGTGAGCCTCGCCCGGCCGACCACCAGGGGCGCGCAGGCATACTGCGCGCCGTGAACGCCGATCCTGACGATTCCCTTTTCGGCCCATTGGCCCCCGAGCGGCCGGGCGAATGGGCCCTGTCCCTGGCCGTGCCGGCCGACCCGGGGCACCTCGACGAGCTGCGGGGCGATGGCGCGCACGGCCTGGCCCCCAGCTGGTCCGCCTTCTTCGACCACACCGGCACCGAAGGCCTGGCCGACCTGAACCGCCGCGCCGAGAACCTGCAGCGCCAGATCCGCGACAACGGCGTCACCTACAACGTCTACGCCGACGACAGCGGCCTGCAGCGGCCCTGGGCGCTGGACCTCTTCCCCATGATCCTGGGCCCCAGCGACTGGGCACAGATCGAAGCCGGCGTGCTGCAGCGCGCGCGCCTGCTCAACGCCGTGATGGCCGACCTCTACGGCCCGCGCGAGCTGCTGCAGCGCGGCCTGCTGCCCGCCGCCCTGGTGCAGGGCCACCCGGGCTACCTGCGCGCCATGCAAGGCGTGCGCCCGCGCGGCGGCACCTGGCTGCACATCGTCGGCTTCGACCTGGCCCACGGTCCCGACGGGCGCTGGTGGGTGGTGGGCCAGCGCACCCAGGCGCCCTCCGGCCTGGGCTACCTGCTCGAGAACCGCATCGCCATCGGCCGCCAGTTCCCCAAGGCCTTCGCCGGCCTGCGGGTGCAGCGCCTGGCCGCCAGCTACCGCGCGCTCATGGACGGCATCAAGTCCCTGGCGCCCGAAGGCGAGAACGCGCGCATCGCCCTGCTCACGCCCGGTCCGTACAACGAAACCTATTTCGAGCACGCCTACCTGGCGCGCTACCTGGGCCTCACGCTGGTGGAAGGCAACGACCTCACCGTGCGCGACGAGCGCCTGTTCCTCAAGACCCTGGCCGGCCTGGAACCGGTGCACGCCCTCATCAAGCGCGTGGACGACCAGTGGCTGGACCCGCTGGAGCTGCGCCCCGACTCCACCCTGGGCGTGCCTGGCCTGCTGCAGGTGCTGCGCGCCGGCCACCTGGTGCTGGCCAACGCGCCGGGCTCGGCGCCGCTGGAGTCGAGCGCGCTGCTCGGGTTCCTGCCCGCCATCAGCGAGCACCTGCTGGGCGAGCCGCTGGCCCTGCCCTCGCTGGCCACCTGGTGGTGCGGCGAAGACGCCGCACTGCGCGGCGTGCTGCCGCTGCTCAAGGACGGCGTGATCAAGGCCACCTACCCCGGCGGCGGGCCCGACACCGTGATCGGCCAGGGCCTGACGCCGCGCGAGATCGACGAATGGACCGGCCGCCTGGTGCGCCAGCCCGAGCAGCACACCGTGCAGTCCTGGCTGCCGCTGTCGCAGACCCCCACCTGGACGGGCGACCGGCTCATGCCGCGCTCGGCCATGCTGCGCGTGTTCGCGCTGGCCGACGGCGCCGGTTCCTGGCGCGTGCTGCCCGGCGGCCTGGTGCGCCTGGCGCCGCGCGGCCAGCTGGTGGCCGCCATGCAGCGCGGCGGCAGCAGCGCCGACTGCTGGGTGCTCACCGACGGCGCGGTGGACCACACCAGCCTGCTGCGCAGCCAGCCCGGCTCCTTCGCCATCGCGCAACAGAAACAGCCCGTCACCAGCCGCGCGGCCGAGAACCTGTTCTGGCTGGGCCGCTACACCGAGCGCGCCGAGAACACCGTGCGCCTGGCCGAAACCGTGCTCGACCAGCTCGACGGCGAGGAACCCGGCACGCAGGCCCTGCTGGCCTGGCTGACCGAGGTCTCGCGCGAGAACGCGCTGGTGCTGGCCGACGTGCCCGACGCCCTGCTCTCCTCGCGTGTGTTCGCGCGCTCCCTGATGGCCAACCTGGCCCCCCACCCGCAGGACCCGGCTGCCGCCAGTTCCTTCAGCGTGGGCTTCAACCTCGGCGCCCTGGCCAACGCCGCCGCGCAGGTGCGCGAGCGGCTGTCGCGCGAGCACTGGAACCTGATCGAGCGCCTGCAGACCGGCTTCGCGGCCGGCGCCGCGCGGCTGCTCGACAACGGCGAACTCAGCACCGGCGGCACGCAGCTGCTGCTGCAGGAGGCGAGCCAGCAGCTGGCCGCCATCACCGGCTCGCAGACCGACCGCATGGTGCGCGACGACGGCTGGCGCCTGCTGTCCATCGGCCGCCACATCGAGCGGCTGGCCACGCTGTCGCGCGCGCTGGCGCTGGGCCTGCAAAGCGGCAGCGTGCATGAACCCGCCGGCTTCGAGGCCATGGTGGCGCTGTTCGACAGCACCATCACCTTCCACGCCCAGTACCAGCAGCGCCGCGACATGGTGGCGCTGATCGACCTGCTGGTGCTCGACCGCGACAACCCGCGCTCGCTGGCCTGGGTGGTGCAGACCCTGCGCGCGCGCCTGGCCCGCCTGGGCCAGAGCGTGGCGCCGCAGGACGCCGAACTCGCGCGCGGCCTGCCCGACCCGGCCGGCTGGCAGCTCGCCGAGCTGAGCAACTGGCAGCGCGACGCCGACGGTCGCCGCGTCTGGGGCGCGCTGCTGCGCCTGTTGGAAGACTGCGAGGCCGCGGCGGTCGAGCTCTCCGACGAGATCACGCGCCTGCACTTCAGCCACGCCGACCGGCGCAGCCAGACGCTGTCCATCTGAACGGCCATGAAACTGCGCGTCCTGCACCGCACCACCTACCGCTACCAGAGCGCGGTGGACATGGCGCAGCACATGCTGCACCTGAGCCCGCGCGCCAGTGCGCTGCAGCGCGTGCTGTCGCACCGCATCGCGATCGAGCCCGAACCGGCCACGATGCACCAGAGCACCGACGCCTTCGGCAACCAGCGCCGCTTCTTCGCCCAGCAGGCGCCGCACGACACCCTGAGCGTGCTGGCCGACAGCACGGTGATGACCGCCGCGCCGCGCCCCCTGCCCGAAGACGCGCCCTGGCATGGCATGACCTGGGAGCGCGTGCGCGAACACTTCCGCTACCGCGTCAACGCGCCCTACGAGGCCGCGGCCGAATTCCTGTTCGCCTCGCCTCTGGTGGAACGCGACGAGGCCTTCGTCCAGTGGGCGCGCCCGGCCTTCGCGGCCGGCGCGCCGGTGCTGCAGGCCGCGCGCGCGCTCATGGAGCGCATCCATAGCGAGCTGCGCTACGACAGCGCCAGCACCGAGGTCAGCACGCCGCCGCTGCAGGCGCTTGCGCAAGGCCGGGGCGTGTGCCAGGACTTCGCCCACATCATGATCGGCTGCCTGCGCAGCCTGGGCCTGCCCGCGCGCTACGTCAGCGGCTACCTGCTCACCCAGCCGCCGCCCGGCCAGCCGCGCCTCATTGGCGCCGACGCCTCGCACGCCTGGGCCGCCGTCTACGTACCGCGCGAGGGCGGCGGCGACGGCGAGTGGTTCGACTTCGACCCCACCAACAACCGCTGCGGCTGGGGCAGCCCGGGCGAGGACTACGTGACCCTGGCCATCGGCCGCGATTTCAGCGATGTCTCGCCCATGCGCGGCGTCATCCAGGGCGGTGCCCAGCACACGCTGGACGTGGCCGTGACCGTGGCCCCGCCCGATGAACTGGAAGGCCGCGACCTGGATACGCCCACACCGGCGAGGCCCGGCGCCACAGAACCGCCGCCCTGACCCCGCCCGCCACGCGCGGCCCCAGCGGTGGCGCTGGTGGACACGCGGCCGGGTGATTTGTGAACTTTTGTTGAAGCCCCCGCCGGCAGCCCCGACGCCCTGGGCCGCCGGCTGATGTGATCGCGCGCTCGTGCCGTGGCACGGGTGTTTCGGGTCGCATCAGGGAGGCGGGGGCATGGACAGACATCACCAGGGCGCAGTGCCCGAGGCCGCGCGCCGCCGCGCCAGGCGCCGGCTGGGCGTGCTCGCTCTTGTGCTGCTGCTCGGCCAGCTGCCGACGGCCCAAGCCGCCTGCGACCCCAGCATCAGCTGCTGCGCCGGTGCCCCCAGCACCGGCAGCCCCTGCGGTGGCGCTGGCGTGGCCACCCTGGGC